>NZ_HG764815.1:2117157-2122748 GCF_001050535.1 Nostocoides australiense Ben110
CCCCCGGCCCCCCCCCCCCCCGGCCATGACATCGCGGCTGAGGTGTATGCCGTGGCCTGGCGGCGGCTGGCCGATGTCCCGGCCGACGATCCCCGCCCGTGGCTGTTCGCCGTGGCCCGCAACGTGCTGCTGGGTGCCGCGCGCGGCCGGCGCCGCCGGGGTGCGCTGGCCGTGCGCGTCGCTATGCAGCCGGGTGACGCTGCCGCGGGCGATGTCGACGACCTCGCCGTGACCCGGGCGGACATCGTCCGCGCCTGGGTCCGACTCACCCCGGACGAACAGGAAACCCTCGCTCTCACGGTATGGGAGCGACTCGACGCAAGCGCAGCGGCGCAGGTCCTCGGGATCAGCCCCACGGCATACCGGATGCGGCTCTCCCGCGCCCGTCAGGCCTTGCGCGCACATCTCGACGGCCGTCCGCACCACGTGTCGGCCACGAAGGAGAACCGTCATGAACGCTGAGACACTCGAGCGCGAACTCGCCGCCATCGACCCAGCCCCGCCCTATTCCCCCGCGGATGCCGGACGCGCTGAGAGAGCCCTCACGGCCCTACTGGACGGCGACCGGGAGCCGTCGCCCTCTGAGGAGACCCCGCGCCCTCGGTGGGCTCCACTCGCCGCCGCAGCCACTGTCGCGGCACTCGCCGTCGGCGTCGGCGCCTTGGCCGCCAGAGATCGCGGCGCCCCTCCCGCCGGTCCAGCGTCTTCCGCATCGGCATCCGACCCTGTGGGACTGACGGGAGCCGACCGGACCTGGCTGCGGGAAAACTGCGCGATCGGGATCAGCGGGGTTCACCTCATTGACGGGCCCGATCGCGAGCCCGAGCTCTTGGGGGCGCAGCGTCAAGGCTCGTGGGTTTGGGCCGTCGCCAGCGACCGTGTCGGCATCCTCGGCCGCTGTGTGTTGCCGGTGTCCGACCTCGGCAGACAAGCCACGCGCTTCGACATCCGCCTGGTGGACATCGAGCCCCCGGCAGCCGCCGAACTCGCCCTGGCCATTGACGGCCTCGTGCGCACCGGGGTGCGAAGCCAGCGCGAGCCGGGCTTTTCCGCGGCGCCGGCACCGGGACGCCTGCTCGAACTCAGCGGGTTCGTCGGTCCGCAGGTCAAGGACGCCACCCTCGAGCTTGCCTCCGGACGACAGATCGAACTCGCGATCACGACAGCGGCCTCCCGGCCCGCGGGGCGGTTCTTCGACACGCTCGTGGTGGACCCCAGCGATGCTGATGTGTTCGGGCCGGCGACCTATCACCTGACCCTGGCGGACGGGACCACCCGGGAGCAGCACGCCGACACGCTGGCGCTCCGGAGCAGCCCGGCGGCACAACCATACGATCCCGCCTTTGTGCCGGCGCTCGCGGACGGCTCCACCGCCCGCAAGGCCCGGGAGGTCTGCGCGGCGAAGTTCGCCGAGAGCCCCGAGCAAGCGGCCTTGGCCGGAGACGCTCCGTTGGTCGCAGTCGAGAAGCGCGACGGCCTGTTCATGGTGCTCGTCGGCGACGAGGCCGGCGTCGGCTGGTGCCTGTTCGACAAGGCAACCCTCGCCGACCCGGCCGAGCCGGCCGCGTGGGGCCTGGTCCAGCTCACCCCCGGCGCCAGCGCGGCCGCGCAGATCGGCGCCCGAGATATCGGCGATATCAGCCGTCGCGGATACGGCGCGGACGGCCCGTCGCCGGGACCGGATGACCCGACATGGTCGGTAGCCGCCATTGACGGATATGCCGGGTCGGAGGTCCGCGGCATCGCCGCACTGACCCCGCACGGCCGCCTGCCTGCGTTAATGGCCGGGCGCTGGTTCACCGTATGGTGGCCGGCTCGTCCCGGGACGCCGGCCGGACCGTTGGCCTACGAGCTGTTGCTGGCGGACGGCACCGTCACGACGGTCCGCCGCTAGTCACCGGCAACAGCCCTGGCCAGGCGTACTTCTCGCAAGGACAGGGCAGCCTCGCAGCCAGGCGTCGCAATAACGACGCCTGGCTGCGAGAACCGCGCTGGTTTGCGAGAACCGTGCCGGGCTGCGAGAAGTGCGCCTGATCAGCTGTAGTGGGAGTCCAGTTCCTTCTTGTAGCGGTCGCTGACCACCTTGCGCTTCACCTTCAACGAGGGCGTCAGCTCGCCGCTCTCGACCGAGAAGTCCGATCCCAGGATGGTGAACTTCTTGATCTGCTCCCACCGGTTGAGGCTGGAGTTGAGCTCATCGATATAGCCCTGGATCATCTCGCGCGCCTGGTCCGAGGACGCGATCTCCTCGTAGGACTTGCCCTCGAGCCCGTGCTGCGCGGCCCAGCCGGTGATGGCGTCCGGGTCGAGCGTCACCAGCGCGGAGACAAAGTTGCGATCGTTGCCGTGCACGACGATCTGCGAGATGTAGGGGCACATGCCCTTGAACTGCGACTCGATCAGGGACGGCGCGACATATTTGCCGTTGGAGGTCTTGAACAGGTCTTTCTTGCGGTCCGTCAGCCGGATGAAGCCGCGCTCGTCGATCTCGCCGATGTCGCCGGTGTGCAGCCAGCCGTCCGGGTCCAGGGCCTCGGCCGTGGCGTCGGGGTTGTTGTGGTAGCCCTGCATGACGCCCGGGCCGCGCATGAGGACCTCGCCGTCCTCGGCGATCTTGAACTCCATGCCCGGCAGCGCCCAGCCGACCGTGCCGTACTGCCATGCCACCATGCGGTTGACCGTCGAGGCTGCCGAGGACTCGGTCATGCCGTAACCCTCGGCGATCTTCAAGCCCATGCCGTCGAACCAGCGGCCCACGTCCTTGTTGAGCGCGGCGGAGCCGGAGATGAAGAAGCGGATATTGCCGCCGAAGCGCTCGCGGATCTTGCTCATCACCAACTTGTCCGCGATCTTGTGCTGGGCGCCCAGAAGCGCCGACGGCGATTTGCCCTGCTCGCGCAGCTCGCTGACCTGTGCGCCGACGCTGCCGGCCCAGTTGAAGAGCTTGAGCTTGACCCCGCCCTCCTCCTCCATCATCATCGCGATCTTGCCGTGCGCCTTCTCGAAGATGCGCGGCGCGGCGCCCATGAAGGTAGGTTTGACGACGGCGAGGTTGTCGACGATCTTGTCGATGCGCCCGTCGATCGCGGTGGGGAAGCCGATCTGCAACGGGATGGTCAGCAGCATCTTGCCGAAGACGTGCGACAGCGGCAGCCAGAGGTATTGCAGGTCATCCGGGCCGAGGATCCGGATGGCGTCGACCGAGGCGCCGATATAGGTCCAGTTGCTGTGCGGCAGCCGCACACCCTTGGGCCGCCCGGTCGTGCCGGAGGTGTAGATCAAGGTCGAGAGCCGGTCCGGGGTCAGATTGTCGATCCGTCCGTCGACGACCCCGGGGTTGCGCTCCAACTCCTGGCGGCCCAGGATCTCGAGATCCTCCAGGCTCATCACCCAGTCGCCGTCGCCGTCGCCGTCGAAGACCACGACCTTGCTCACGCTCGGGATGACATCGCGGATCGAGCGCAGCTTCTCGAGCTGGCTCTCGTTCTCGGCGAAGACGACCTTGCTGTCGCTGTCGGAGATGATGAAGGCAACGTCGTCGGCGATCGTCGTCGGGTAGATCGTCGTCGTCGCCGCCCCGGCGCACATGTTCGCCAGGTCGGCCAGCGCCCACTCGTAGCGCGTTCCGGAGGCGATCGCGACGCGTTCCTCCTCGCCGACACCCAGCGCGATCAGGCCGGCCGCCATCGCATATGCGTGGTCCTTGACCTCGCGCCACGGGACCTTGACGTAATCGTCGCCTTCGGCATACCAGAAACCGATGGCGTCCGGAGTCTTGGCGACACGCTCACGGAAGAGGTGCCCGACGCTTTGCGCCTGGTTCTCCAGGAGTGAGCTGTCGATGTCTTCTTCGGTCGGGTGGTTCACCTGGGTGGGCATCCTTGTCCACATCTTTCGTTCTCTGCCGGTCGGAAGGTGGCGCCATAGTGACATGCATCGGCGCCGATGTCTGCCCCTGATGAGTATTCTTCCCGTCACGATTCGGCCTTATCATCGGCGCCTATGGCTGGCGGTGCGTTCTCGAGCACGCGCCGTCGGGTTTCCCGGACCGTGCCGGCGGGGGCGCGCAGGGGCCGCGTCCTGCTGCCGTCGCTGATCCTCGTGGCCACGCTTGCCTCTGCGCCCTTCGGCGGGCTGCGTGCGACCGAGGCCCAGCCGCCGGCCGCGCTCAAGGCGGGCGAGGTGATCGCCACTGGCCCCTTCGATGTCACGCTCGGCAAGGTCGTCACCCTCGATGAGCTGTCGGTCAACGACCTGGCACTGTCCCCCGCGAGCCCCGGCGGCCGCCTGATGGCCATCGAACTGACGGTGACCAACACCACAGACGAGCCGCTGTCCCCGCTGCGCATCACGGACGCGATCGGCGGGCCACGCGCGGCCGTGGAGCCGTGGCCGGGACAGGACGAACCTCACGGCGAACTCGTCGCCGTGGCCGACGGCACCCGCGTACGCACCGTCAACCCCGGCCTGAGTGTGCAAGCCGTCCTGGTCTATCCGCAGCCGGCCTCCTGGACCGCCGACCGCATCGACCTGGACGTCTACGACTTCCGCTTCCAGGAAGAGGACCCGCTCTCTCTCGATCCCGACACCTGGCTCCTGCACTCTGTGGTCGCGTCCGGCGAGTTCCCGATCAAGGAGTCGGCGTGAGACGCCTGACCCGGATCGCCGCCGTCGTCGCCACCCTGGCCGCCGGCCACGGAATCACCACGCTGCTGCCCACCGACAAGGTCGCAGCGGCTCCGTTCGTCACCGCCGCCGCGGTGGGCGAGCACGTGCGCCTGCCGTATGCCGAGGTCCGCCTCGCAGGCATCCACCTCGCCACGAAGGTGCAAGGGCAGCCCACGACCGCCACTCCATACGGCCGTTTCCTCGTGCTGGACCTCGAAGTGACGGCGCTGCGGGAGCCGCTGCTGCTCGCGGCGCCGTACCTGCGTGATGGCGAAGGCCGCCGGTATGCCGCGGATACCGGCGCGCAGTGCGCCACCGCTGTCACGCTGCCCACGGGGCTGCCGCGCTACGCGCGCATGTGCATCGACGTCCCGCGGCGCGCCCTCGATGGGGCCACGGTCGTGATCGCGCGGGGCGCGATCGAGATCGACGGGTATCGCCGCGACGCGGTTGCCGAGATCGAGTTGTCGCTGGATTCCACTGCGGCGGAACAGCTCTGGAACACGGCGGCACCGGTCACCGGCTTCCTGTCCGGCTCGACCCCACCCGGCGACTGGGCACGAGCATGAGCGGTTGGTGGCGCGCCAACCGCGCCTGGCTCGCGGCGTTGCCGGTCGCCGCCGCCGTCGGGGCGGGCGCTTCGGCCTATCAGGTGCGCACCTTCTGGTGGGAGTCCGGAATGCACCGGAAGGTCGCCGCACCCGTCGGCGGGTGCGCTCAGGCGCCCGGTATCAGGACCTTGCGTGCGGCGACAATATCGGCGGATCGAAGTCGCCCGCGTCCTCGCCTTCTCCGCGGGAACCGGCAACCCCCGGCAGGAATTAGTCGCGGCACGAGTGGCACACGTTGGCCTCTTGCCAATGAGGAGAGGGTTATGAGGCTCATCCCAATCGAGGGTGTAGTCGGGGTCTGAAGCCGCCGGT
>NZ_HG764815.1:2122848-2128435 GCF_001050535.1 Nostocoides australiense Ben110
CGGATGGAGCGGCCGTGGGGGACGGCGGCATACACCTGCACCACGTCGAGGCCGCCGTCGGTGGCCTCGACCATGACGACGGCGTCCGCGCCCGCCGGCAGCATGGCCCCGGTCATGATCCGGACCGCCTGTCCCGCACCGACCGTCACGGACGCGGCATCGGCGCCTGCCGCCACTTCCCCGACCACGGTGAGGGCGGCCGGCCCCTCGGGGGAGGCGCCGGCGACATCGGCGGCGCGCACGGCATACCCGTCCATCGCCGAATTGTCGAAACCCGGCAGCGCGACGCGGGCCACGACGTCCGCCGTCGTGATCAGGCCGAGGCAATCCGCCAGCGGCACCTCGGCACCGGCGCGGGGCGGCAGCGCGGCGAGGATCGCGTCGCGGTGCTCAGAGACCGATCGCATTGCGCCTCATAGGGTTCCGGTCAGCGTGGCGCCGTCGGGGATGACGCGCGGCTCCCCGCTGATCGTCACATCGCCGACGCAGGTCACGTCCGCGCCGAAGGTCGCGTCCGCGTCGACGGTCAGGCTGGTGCACTCACGCATCCCGGGCACACCCTGGGGGAACCGCGCGAGATAGTCGGGCACGAACTTGTAGGGCTTGCCCAGCGAGATGGCCGGCTCCGAGTGGGTGATGCGCGAGACGAGGTTGGCGTCGGCGTCGAGGTCGAAGATGTCGGACTGCACCAGCAGCAGCTCGTTGGTCGACTTGACCGGGCGGAACCGCTTGCGCGGCACAGCGATCGCCTGCGAACCGGGAAAGACCTCGATCGCCGCGCCCATGGCCGACTCGATCTGGATCACCGGCGTCGAGGAGGGGTCGGTCGGGTCGACGGTCTTGCGATTGACGATGACCGGCAGCGGCACCAGCCCCCCGGAGCGCTCCATCAGCGCGGCCAGCTCGTCGAGGTCGACCCAGAGGTTGTTGGCGTGGAAGAGGGTGTGGCGGGTGTTGTCCTGGAAGTGCTCGTCCTCTCCCGGGACGACCATCGCGCTGTCGCGCAGGATCAGTTGGTTGTCGCGGGTGCGGACGGCGAGGTGGCCGCCCTTGCGGTCGTTGGCCGTGCGCTCGCACACCTCGGCGGCGTAGGGGATGTCGTTCGCCAGCAGCCAGGCCGCGATGTCGGGGTCGCACGTCGCCCCGAGGTTGTCCGCATTGGACAAGAACGCGTAGCGGATCCCCCTTTGCCGCAGTGCATACAGCAGGCCGGTCCCCTGCAGCGAGACATAGACGTCACCATGTCCGGGCGGGCACCACTCCAGCTCCGGGTCGGCCGGCCACGAGACCGGCTCGAGCGTGTCGGCGGTCAGCTTGGGCTCGGCGTTCTGGATGAAGTCGAGCGGCAACCCCGCCACCGGCAGGTCGGGATAGGCCGCCAGGATCTCTAGCGACTCCTCTCGCGTGCGGAAGGAGTTCATCAGCAGCAGGGGCAGGTCGACGGCATACCGCTGCCGCAGCGCGAGCGTCTGCTGGGCGATGATGTCGAGGAAGGTCAGCTCCCCGCGCACCTTCAGCGCCGTCTTCGGCCCCGACAGGCCCATGCTCGTGCCGAGCCCACCGTTGAGCTTGATCACGACGACCTTAGCGAGCGCCGCGCGGCGGTCCGCCTCGCTGGTCGCGACCCCCTCGAGGGTGGTGACATCGGTTAGGGGCGCGATCGTGGTTTCGGGGATCAGCCCCTGCTCCCCCGACTCGAGCATCCGATAGAAGCGGTCGAAGGTCGCGATCGCCGCCGGCGAGGCGCCTCGCTCGGCCATGGCGGTGGTCGCGTGCGCGAGTCCGGCATCACTCATACCCGCCAGCCTAGTAATGCATGGGCCGGTATCCGGACGCGCCTACGCTGGCGATCATGGGGCTGAGCGTGAAACAACAGGTGCGCGCCCAGCGGCGCGCGGCGCGCCGGGCCATCGCTGCGACCCGCGACCTGGCGGCGGACGGGGAGGGAATCGCGCGGCATACCCTCGCCCTCGCCGACAACCTGGCGATCGGCCCCGGGGAGGTGGTAACGGCATACGAAGCCCTGCCCGCCGAACCCCAGACGCAGGCGGTATGCCGCGCCCTCACCCAGCGGGCTGTGCACGTGATCGTGCCGATCACCCTGGCGAGCTTCGATCTGGACTGGCACGAGCTGGACGATCCGGACCGGACCCCGCTGGGTCTCGACGCCGTCGCCGCCTGCCGGCTGCTCCTCATACCCGGCCTCTCCGTCGACCGCCACGGAACCCGGATGGGGCAGGCCGGCGGCTGCTACGACCGGACCCTCCCGCGCGCCCGGCCGGACGCGGTGGTCGTCACGCTGCTGCATCCGGGTGAGTTCCTCGACGCCACGCTGCCCGCGGACCGCTGGGATCAGCCGGTCGATGCCGTGGTGACCGCGGACGGGCCGGCGTGGACGAGACACGGTCAGCGGCACCGACCCTGACAGGATGGGGGCCACCGCCCAGACTCCGAGAGAGAGGCACCGATGCTCCCCCTCGCCGGCGACGCCCAAACGGGCTTTACGCTGGGGGAGTTGACGACGGCGCTGCTGGTCGGTTCGCTGACGCTGATCGTGTGCGTCGTGGCCATCCGGCTGTCCAACCGGACCGGGCTGCCGTCGCTGCTGATCTATCTGGGCATCGGCCTGCTGATCGGCGAAAACGGTCTGGGCATCCGGTTCGAGGACGAGCAGCTCACGCTGGTGCTCGGGTATGCCGCGCTCGTCCTCATTCTCATCGAGGGTGGCCTCACGACCCGCTGGGATGGCATCAAGGACTCCATCGCCCCCGCCGGCCTGCTGGCGACGCTGGGCGTCGGGGTGTCCGTGGCCGTGGTCGCCGTGGCGGCGCACTTCATCCTCGGCTGGTCCTGGAACGCCGCCCTGCTCGTCGCGGCGATCGTCTCCTCGACCGACGCGGCGGCGGTCTTCTCCGTGCTCCGATCGGTGCCCTTGCCGCGACGGCTCACCGGGATGCTCGAAGCCGAGTCCGGATTCAACGACGCCCCCGTTGTCCTGCTCGTGAGCGCGCTCGCCCTCGCCGCCGCCAATCCCGGCGAGGCACACAGTCCGTGGGCGATCCTCGGGCTGGCGGCGACCGAGTTGGCCGGTGGTGCGGTGATCGGGCTGGTGGTCGGGTATGCCGGGGGGCAGCTAATGCGCCGCAGCGCGGCCGGGAGTTCGGGCCTGTTCTCGATCGGCGTGATCGCCGTGGCCGTGCTGGCGTATGCCGCGGCCGCGTCCCTCCACGCGTCGGGCTTCCTGGCCACGTATCTCGCCGCGCTCGTGCTCGGCAACCTCGGGCTGCCGCACCAGCCGGCGGTGCACGCGTTCGCCACGGCCGTGGGCTGGCTCGCGCAGATCGGGCTGTTCGTGCTGCTGGGTCTGCTCGCCTCCCCCGCGGGGTTCGCCGAACAGCTGGTGCCGGCGCTGGTCGTCGGTCTCGTGCTGCTGCTCCTCGCCCGCCCGCTGTCGGTCGCGGCATCGGTGTCGTGGTTCGGGTTCAGCCTGCGGCAACAGGCGTTCTTGTCGTGGGCGGGCTTGCGTGGGGCCGTGCCGGTCGTGCTCGCGACGGTGCCGGTGATCGAGCGGGCACCCAATGTCGACTGGATCTTCGACCTGGTCTTCGTGCTCGTCGTCATCTTCACGTTGCTCCAGGCGCCGACGCTGCCGTGGGTGGCGCGCCGGCTCGGCGTGACCGAGGCGCACCGCACCCGGCAGCTGACGGTGGAGTCCACGCCGGTGGAGGAACTGAACGCGTCCCTGCTGACCGTCGATGTCGGGCCGACGTCGATGCTGCACGGGGTGGCCGTCTTCGAGCTGCGGCTGCCGGTCGGCGCCGATGTGACGCTGATCCTGCGCGACGGGCACAACATCGTCCCGACCCCGCGGACCAAGATCCACCACGGCGACCAGCTCCTCGTCGTGACGACCGACGCCCAACGCTCCCGGGTGGAGGAGCTCATGCGCGCGATTAGTGAGGGCGGCCGGCTGGCGGAGTGGACGAAAAAAGCCCGGCTCAAGGTGCGCAAGCGCCCCGGGCGCCCGGCGACCTTCGGTTGAGCGGTGGGAATGCCGTGGCACGGGCTCGCCTTATCATGAGGTAGTCAATGCCGCCGGGTCCGCGACGGGTTCGGCGCCTGGTCTTTCGGAGGACTTCGTTGCCCACGTATGCCTATGCCTGCGCCGATTGCGGCCACGCCTTCGACATCGTCCAGTCCTTCAGCGACGACTCGCTGACCGTGTGCCCCGAGTGTGAGGGCCGGCTGCGCAAACAGTTCAACGCCGTGGGCGTGGTGTTCAAGGGCAGCGGGTTCTACCGCACCGACTCCCGCTCGAGCAGCACCAGTTCCGTGCCCTCCTCCGGCGGGTCGTCCTCCGGCTCCTCTTCCAGCTCCTCTTCGGGCGGCTCGTCCGGCAGCGGTGACTCCTCATCGTCGTCGAGCGCGTCCTCCTCGAGCACGTCGTCCACACCCGCGAAGTCCACCTCGGCGGTATCCACAGGCTCCTAGGCCCCGCTTCCCCGGATGTGCGCGCGGCCGTAAGGTCGCGGCATGACGGCAAACGACCAGCAGGCGGAGATCGGGGTCATCGGCGGCTCCGGGTTCTACTCCTTCTTCGAAGGCGCCCCGCGCCATCGGGTCGAGACGCCGTTCGGGGCGCCGAGCGACGAGATCGCGATCGCGGACCTCGGCGGGCGCCGGGTCGCATTCGTCGCCCGCCACGGCGCCCACCACCAGTTCGCCCCCCACCGGGTCAACTACCGCGCCAATCTCTGGGCGCTGCGCAGCCTCGGGGTGCGGCAGGTGCTTTCGCCGTGCGCGGTCGGATCGTTGCGGCCCGAGCTCGGGCCGGGATCGCTCGTCGTGCCCGACCAGGTGGTCGATCGGACCTCGGGGCGGGCCCACACGGTCTATGACGAGCCGGGACCTGTCGTCCACGTCAGTTTCGCCCACCCCTACTGCGAGCGGGGGCGCGCTGCCGTGTTGTCCGCGGTGCGCGAGGACGGACGCCTGTCCGCCACGGACGGCGGCACGCTGGTCGTCGTAGGGGGTCCGCGGTTCTCCAGCGCCGCGGAGTCCCGTATGCACCAGGCCCAGGGTTGGTCCATCGTGGGCATGACGGCCATGCCGGAGGCGGCGCTGGCCCGCGAGCTGGCGATGTGCTTCACGACGGTGGCGCTCGTAACGGATCACGACGCGGGCATCGACGGGGTGCCGGCGGTCAACCATGCCGACGTGCTCACCGTGTTCGCGCAACACATGCAGACCCTCAAGGACGTCTTGCGGTCGGCGGTCGCCACCCTGCCACCGCACGAACCCGACGAGAGCGCCACCTGCCCGTGCCGGCGCGCCCTCGACGGCCTGAAGCTGCCTTTCGAGCTGCCCTAGACGGAGGCCATCGTGCTCTCACCGACCAAGACCAAGGGCAAGCTGATGGCGCCCGACTCCCCGTTCGCCCCGGTCATCGGGGCCGGACGCCGGGCGGCCTGGCGCCGGACCCTGCTGCGCCGGATCGCCGCCCTGTTGATCCTCGCCGCCGGGCTTGCGCTGCTCATCCTGCGCCCGGGGGCGGACGGGGTCCCGGCGACCGCGCCCACGCCCTCGG
>NZ_HG764815.1:2128535-2136750 GCF_001050535.1 Nostocoides australiense Ben110
TGCGGGCGGCCTCGGCCTGCCGGCCGAGGGGCCCGAGCTGGCGGCGGATCTCGCTGGTCAGGTCGGCCACCCGGGTGAGGTTGGCCTCCATGGTCTCGAGCTTGCGGAGCGCCTTCTCCTTGCGCTTGCGGTGCTTCAGGACGCCGGCGGCCTCCTCGATGAACCCGCGGCGCTCCTCCGGGGTGGCGCGCAGCACGGTGTCGAGCTGGCCCTGCCCGACGATGACGTGCATCTCGCGGCCGATGCCGCTGTCGGAGAGCAGTTCCTGGATGTCGAGCAGGCGGCAGTGGGTGCCGTTGATGGCGTATTCGGAGCCGCCGCCGCGGAACATCGTGCGGCTGATCGTCACCTCGGTGTAGTCGATCGGCAGGGCACCGTCGGTGTTGTCGATGGTCATCGTGACCTCGGCGCGCCCGAGCGGCGCGCGCCCGGAGGTGCCGGCGAAGATGACGTCCTCCATCTTGCCGCCGCGCAGGCTCTTGGCGCCCTGCTCGCCCATCACCCAGGCGAGCGCGTCGACGACATTGGACTTGCCCGAGCCATTGGGCCCGACGATGCAGGTCACGCCCGGTTCGAGGCGGAAGGTCGTGGCCGACGCAAAGGACTTGAAGCCCTTCAGGGTCAGCGTCTTGACATACAACTCGGCGGCGTCCTTGCGTGGTGGGATCGGCCCGCCCACTGTAACCGCGGCATAACCGCCCCGCCGGCAGGCGCAGCGTGAGCTGTGCCGATCGGCCGGTCGCTCAGTCGGTGCTGTGGGCGGCGATCGCCTCGTGATGGCGGATCACCTCGGCGATGATGAAGTTCAGGAACTTCTCCGCGAACTGCGGGTCCAGGCCCGCGTCGTGGGCGAGGGCGCGCAGCCGGGCGATCTGCCGCTCCTCACGGGCCGGGTCCGCCGGCGGCAGCCCCTGGGCCGCCTTGAGTTCCCCGACCTGTTGGGTGGCCTTGAACCGCTCGGCCAGCAGGTGCACCAGCGCCGCGTCGATATTGTCGATGCTCGATCGCAGACGGATCAGTTCCGGGGGCATCCCCGCGTCGGTTCCGCTCGGCTCGCCCCGCGTCATACCCGCGATGGTATGAGGCCCGCTCCCCTCCCCGTGCCCCCTGTCCAGTCCGCGGCGGGCCGGTCCGCGGCGGGCCGGCATACCGTGGGCGCAGCTCTTGTAGCCGAGGTCAGCGTTCGGCGAAGCCCTCGTAGCCGCGTGGGGCCCCGCGCACCGGCGTCGAGACGGCCCGCACGGCACCCGGGCGGCGCGTGGTGGAGGGGTATTCGCTGAGCAGGGCGAGCAGCCGCGCCACCGCGTCGGGGGCGCCTTCGGCGCAGACCTCGACGCGCCCGTCGTCGGTGTTGCGGGCATAGCCGTTCAGGCCGAGTTCGAGGGCGCGGGCCCGGGTCCACCACCGAAAACCCACCCCTTGCACACGGCCGCTGACGTGGACGACGACCCGCTCGGCATCCTCGGGCGCGCTGGGGTCGTGGTGATCCGGCATTCGGCCAGCTTAGGCCGCGTTCCCGCGTGCCTCCCGCACGCTGTCGGTGCCGGTCCCTACGGTGTGGCATGGAGGAGGTGATCTCGTCTCTTCCCCGTGACCGACGGCGCCTGCCGTCCGACCTGGAGGTGGCCATGACGGCGACGGTTTCGCCGCCCGGCTCCGCGACCGCGTCGTCGCGGCCCGCGCCGCGCGCTCCATCGCGGGTCCGCTCCAGCGCGCCATCGACCGGTCGCCTGCCTGGCCTGGACGGGCTGCGCACGGTCGCCATCGTCGCGGTGCTGATCTTCCATCTCAACGCCGCGTGGCTGCCCGGCGGCTTCATCGGCGTCGACATCTTCTTCGTCGTCTCGGGCTTTCTCATCACGACCCTGCTCGTGCGTGAACGGGCCAGCACCGGGCGCGTCGATCTGGCCGGTTTCTGGGGCCGGCGGGCGCGCCGCCTGCTCCCGGCGTTGCTGCTGGCCATCCCGGTCAGCGTGCTGCTGGCGCGCCTGACCGAGGCCGACCTGCTCGTCGGGGTCGGCAGTCAGGTGCTCGGTGCGCTCACCTTCGCGTTCAACTGGGTCCAGATCGCCGCGGGCGCGGACTACTTCCACGCGACGACGCCGCAGCTGTTCATGAACTATTGGTCCCTGGCCGTCGAGGAGCAGTTCTATCTGATCTGGCCCCTGGCGACCCTGGTCCTGCTGAGACTGGTCCGCAGCGGCCGTGCGCGGGCCGGCATCGCCGGCGGACTCGCGGTGCTCTCCGCCGTTCTCATGGCGCTCCGGTTCGATCCCGACGCCGGTGCCACCCGCGTCTACTACGGCACCGACACCCATGTCTTCGGCCTGATGATCGGCGCCGCGCTGGCGTTCTGGTATGCCGACGGTGGGGCCGCCCGGCTGGCCGCGCCCGCCTGGGTGGCCCGCCGGCGTCCGGTGGCCGGGATCGCCGGTGCCGTGCTGCTGGGCAGTATGTGGTGGCTCGAGGAGTCCCGCGCTCTGACCTTCCGCGGCGGGTTGGCGATCGCGAGCCTGGCCACCGCGGCACTCATCGCGGTGGCCGTCGGCGGCGGCACGCTGGCCCGCCTTCTGGACCTGCCCCCGATGCGGTGGATCGGCGAGCGCTCCTACGGCATCTATCTGTGGCATTGGCCGGTCATCTTGGTCGTCAACGCCGACATCACGTCCGTGCCGGGCTCCGCCGGATTCCTCAGTTCGCGCCTCTGGGCGGTCTTGGTCACCTTCGCCATTGCCGATCTCTCCTTCCGCCTCGTCGAACGACCCGTGCGTCGCTTCGGCTGGCGAGGTGCGTTCACCCGGCTCGCCGCCTGTGTCCCGGGGCGGGCCGACGGCGCGCGGGTGCTGGCCGGGGCGATCACGGTGCTCGTCGTGGCGACGGTGGCCGTCATCGCCACGGCGCCCGACGCCACCTCGACCGAGAAACTGATCGCGGCCAACGCGAAGGCCGCCGAGCGCACGGCCACCTCGACCGCCACCGCGCCCGCCCTGACAACGGCGACCTTCACGATGCCCAAGGGCAACCAGATCGACGCCTACGGCGACTCCATGATGATCGGGTCCGTGCCCGCACTGAAGTACTACTTCCCCGGCATCCGCATCGACGCCAAGTCCAACCGCCGCTGGTCGGCCGGGCTGGCCGCCGTGACCGCCTCGGGCACCGATATCCGCCGAGCCGTGGTCCTGTCGTTCGGCACCAATGCCGGTGTCGACGAGGCCGATGTCCGAGCCACCTTGGACAAACTCGGCCCCAAACGCATGGTCGTGCTCGTCAACATCCACCTCAATGAGGCGCGCGCCACCGCGGACAACACCACGCTCGCCAAGGTCGCGGCCGACTACCCCAACGCCATCGTCGCCGACTGGAACGCCGAGGTGACCAAGCAACGCGGCCTGCTCCAGCCCGACGGCATCCATCCGAGCATGACCGGCCAGCACCGGTATGCCGCGCTCGTGCGCCAGGCCCTCGCCGACCTGTCCTACCAGCACACCGGCAAGGTCGTGAAGCTCAAGCCCCTCCCCATCCCGTGACCCGCGTGCCATGACGACACCGCCCGCCGCCTGCGAGGTCCTCAACCTGCCACTCGCGGACCTAGCCGCCGCGCTGCGCACCGGCTCGCATTCGGTCGCCGACGTGATCGCCGCGTGCCTGGAGCGGATCGCCTAGCGCAACGGACCCCTGAATGCCGTCGAGGCAGTCCGTGCCGAACCCGCCCTGGCCGACGCCGCCCGCCTCGATGCCCTCGACCCGGCCGACCGCGCCACCCTGCCGCTGTTCGGTGTGCCCGTCGCCATCAAGTCGGAGATCGACGTCGCGGGCGTGGTCACGACCTTCGGCGGGCAGGGCAATACCCGCCCGGCGGCCGCCGTGGAACCTCACCGGCCACCCGGCGATCGTGCTGCCGCTCGGGCGCACGAGCGCCGGCATCCCGCTCGCCGTGCAGGTGGTGGGCCGCTTCGGCCGCGACCTGGACCTGATCGACGTCGCGACCCGCCTCGAGGCGCTCGTCACCGAGGCTCCCTCGCCTCGCAGTCAGCCCCGGCGTGGACGCGGCTGGCAGCGCGGGCAGCTGAAGGAGCTGCGGTTCATGAAGTGCTCGCGGCGCATCGGCGTGTCGCAGCGGCGGCACGGCTGGCCACCTCGCCCATAGGCATTCAAGGATCGCTCGAAGTAGCCCGACTCGCCGTTGACGTTGACATAGAGGCTGTCGAAGCTCGTCCCGCCCTCGCCGAGGGCGTCAGACATCACGTCGTGCGCGTGCCCGAGCAGCCGCACGACCGCGGGTTTGGTCAGGCGGTCGCCCGGCCGCTCGCCGTGTAGCTTGGCGCGCCAGAGCGCCTCGTCGGCATAGATATTGCCGATCCCCGAGACGATCGTCTGATCGAGCAGCTGCCGCTTGATCGCGCTGGGGCGCTTGGTGATCCGTCGCGCGACCGCGAGGGGGTCGAAGAGCGGGTCGAACGGGTCGCGGGCGATGTGGGCGACGGGTTCGGGTGTGCCGTCCTGGTCCACCGCGGTCAGCGCCAGCCCGCCGAAGGTGCGCTGGTCGACGAAATGCACCTCGATCGGGTCGCCCTCACCGGTGGTCACGCCGAAGCGGGCGTGCAGGTGGCGCGGGTCGGGGTCGCCGGGGCGGGCCAGGAGCATCTGCCCGCTCATCCCGAGGTGGACCACGACGGCCTCGTCACCGACGTCGAGCCACAGGTACTTCCCGCGGCGAGCCACCTCGCGGATCGTGCGCCCGCGCAGGCGGGCGGCGAAGTCGGCGGCGCCGGGTTCGTGGCGGCGCAGCACCCGGGCGCCGTGGGTCTCGACGTCGGTGATCCGAGCGCCGGTGACGTGCGCGGCGAGGCCGCGGCGGACCACCTCGACTTCGGGGAGTTCCGGCACCGGGGTCAGGTCGCCGGGTGCGGCTGCGGGGTGAGGACATCGCCTGCGTGGGCCTGGACAGCCTGGGCCTCGACCACGTGCCCGTCGACGGGGACGGCCTCCGGAGCGTCGATCACGGGGCCGGCGGACAGCGCCCGCCAGGCCTGCTCGGCGGCCTGCTGCTCGGCGTCCTTCTTGGTGCGCCCGACGCCGACGCCGTGCACGGTGCCGCCGACGAGAGCGGAGGCGGTGAAGACCTTCTCGTGTTCGGGACCTTCGCCGACGATCGTGTACTGGATGGGTCCGAGGTCGCGGGTGACGCTGAGTTCCTGCAGCGAGGTCTTCCAGTCCAGGCCGGCACCGAGGCGCGCGGACGCGGTGAGCACGGGGTCGACGAGATGGTGGACGAAGACGGTGGCCGCGGCCATACCGCCCGCGAGGTAGACGGCACCGATGACGGCCTCGGTGGTGTCGGCGAGGATCGAGGTCTTGTCGCGGCCGCCGGTGGTCTCTTCGCCGCGGCCGAGGAAGAGGAAGTCGCCGAGGCCGATGGTGCGCCCGACGTCGGCGAGCGCGCGCATGTTCACGGTGGCGGCACGCAGCTTGGCCAGGTGCCCCTCGGTGTAATCGGGGTAGGTGCGATAGAGGTGGTCGGTGACCACGATCCCGAGCACCGAGTCGCCGAGGAACTCCAGCCGCTCGTTGTGTGGGATGGCCCCGCTCTCATACGCGTAGGAGCGGTGGGTCAGCGCCAACGTCAAGAGCGGCCCCTCGACGGCGACCCCGCAGACCCCAAGAATGTGGTCGCGGAGCTCGTCGATGGGCCGCTGCATGAGGGACGGCCTGGGTTCAGGCCTGGTGCTCGGTGCGCTCGGCGGCGCCGTAGTGGCGCCCCTTGTAGGTGCCGCAGGACGGGCATGCGACGTGCGGCACCATCGGTGACTTGCACTGCGGGCAGGTCGTGGTGGCGACCGCCGTGGCCTTCCAGTTGGCGCGGCGCGAACGGGTGTTGGAGCGCGAGGTCTTCCGCTTCGGGACAGCCACGTCAGTTCCTTTTCTCAGTAGGGTCGGCCGCGTCGGCGCCCGTGGCGAGGTCCGCCAGGGCCGACCACCGCGGGTCGAGCAGTTCATGGGCGTGCGCCGGGTCGTCCGCGAGACGGAACCCGCATTGCGGGCACAGCCCCGGGCAGTCGTCCCGGCACACCGGCTGGAAGGGCAGTGCTGGCACCACCGCATCCACGAGCACGGGTTCCAGGTCGAGGTAGTCGTCCTGGACTTCGTACTCCTGTGTCTCCTCGTCCGTGGCACCCACCTTGCGGTTGTGGGCGGCCCGCTCGGGATACGCGAACAGTTCCTGGAAGGTGGCGTCGACATCGACGGTCACCGGCTCCAAGCACCGCACGCATGCCCCGACCGCCGTGGCCCGGACCGAACCGCTCGCCAGCACGCCCTCGAGAACCGATTCCATCCGCAACTCGACGTCCAGCGGCGCCCCCGCGGGGACGGCCAGGACATCGGTGCCGATCGGTTCCGATGACTCGATCTCGCGCGTGACCTGCACCATCGTTCCCGGACGGCGGCCCAGCTCCACGGTGCTGAACACCATGGGTGAGCGGGGGTCGAGACGGTTCATGGCTCCACGCAAGGACTGATGGTCGGATCGGGCCGCGTCAAGCGAGGACACAGACCGAAAGTCAAGCTTACCGGCGAGGCCCGGCGGACCCCAAATTGCCGTTCCTCACGAGGAGCGCGAGCCGTCCCGGCGGGCCACCAGGGCGTCGCGGACCGGGTCGGGCACGAGCCCGGTGACATCGCCGCCGAGCGCACACACCTCCTTGACCAGTGAACTCGAGATGTGCGCGACGGCCGGGTCGCCCGGCAGGAACAGGGTCTCGACTCCTGTGAGGTGACGGTTCATGGAGGCCATCGGCACCTCATACGCGAAATCCACCTCGCCCCGCAGCCCCTTCAGCAGCGCCGTTGCCTCGAGATCCCGACACACGTCGACGATCAGCCGGGGCGTGAAGGCCAGCACCCGCACCCCGGACGTGCCGGCCGTTGCCTCCTCGATGAAGGCGATCCGTTGCTCGACCGGGAAGGTGCCGCTCTTGGCCGGGTTGTGCATGACCGCGACCACGACCTCGTCGAAGAGGGCGGCTGCGCGGATGATGACGTCGAGATGCCCGTTCGTCACCGGGTCGAAGGAGCCGGGGCACACCACGCGCGACGTCATTGAAAAAACCTAGCAATCCCGCGCCCGGACAGGCATACGATCGGCCTCCGTGGCACGACGGACTCTCGATCTGCTGACCGGCGCACCCCGCGCGGACGAGCTCGCAGCGGTGCTCGACGACCTCGTCGCCGCGGCGCGGCAAATCCTCGGTGACCGCTTCGTCGGTGCCTATCTGCACGGTTCCCTCGCCCAGGGCGACGCCGATCTGGAGAGCGATGCCGACTTCCTCATCATCACCGGCGGCCCGGTCGATGAGGAACAGTTCGTCGCGCTCGCGCGGCTGCACCACCGGCTCGCGCACGGCGAGAGCCACTGGACCCGTCACCTCGAGGGATCGTATGCCGTCGCCGCCGAACTCCGCTCCCTCTCCGGCGTGGGCCGGGCCAGCTGGCCGTATGTCGACCACGGGTCCGATCGCCTCGAGATCTCGAATCACTGTGACACCATCTCGGCCCGAGTCATCCTGCACGAGAACGGGATTGCCCTGGCTGGGCCGTCGGCGACCACCGTCGTGCCTCGGGTGCCGGGCGACCTTGTCGTCGCCGACGCGGCCGCACGGTTGGCTGAATGGCTGCCCGACTTGGACGAGTGGGCGTTCACCGATGCGTGGAGCCAGCGCTACAGCGTGCTGAATCTGGCCCGGATGGTCGCGGCCCACGAGACCGGGCAGGTCCTGTCCAAGCGCGCGGGAGCCGGATGGGCGGCGACACTGTGGGGCGGAGAGTTCGCCCCGCTCCTGGAGGCAATGGTCGCCGCCCGCGGCGCCACAGCCTTCGACGATCCCGCCGACCCCGCCTGGATCCCCCAGCAACACGCGTTCTTCGCGGCCGTCGCGGCGCGATCCGGCAGCTAGGGCGTGTCTCTCAATTGGCGACGCGTACGCCACCTACCGGTCTGCGGGCTTCTGCCACTCAACGCCGGGACGGTGCCGGCACCGGCCACTCGACCGCAGGACGGGCCCGTGAGCGCGGGAGCAGTCGAGGCCCGAGACCTCGGTTCGCGTCGGCACCATTGGCCGACGAGATGCCCATGTCATGGCAATGGGTCGCTATCCGGCCTCGGCGAGCCAGAGTGTCGTCTCGCCGTAGCGCCGGGAGCCGGTGGCCGTCATAC
>NZ_HG764815.1:2136850-2142342 GCF_001050535.1 Nostocoides australiense Ben110
CCCCCCCCCCCGCGCCTCGATGACGTCACTGTCGTCGTCGGCGGCCGCGATCCGGCGCCGGCGGGCGAGCATCGAGGTGACCGGCAGGACGAGCATGCTGAGCACCCCCGCTCCCAGGGCGAGCAGGATCCACGTGCGGGCCGAGATGGCGGCGATCCGTTGCCGCAGCGTGCGATCCGCCGGCGTGACATCCTGTGTGCCCGGGTCGTCCTGGCCCGGGTTGACCGGCCGGGTCGAGGACCGCGTGGCGCTGGCGGAGGTTGACGCACTCCACGTCGTCGCGGTGGACTCGGGCAGGTTCGCCCAGCTCGGCGCCGCGCCGGAGCGTGAGCCCGGGGTCGGGTCGAAGCGGATCCAGCCGAACGGCGGGAAGTACAACTCCGGCCAGGCGTGCGCGTCGCTGGCCCGCACCTCCCACTCGCCCCGGTCGAGCCGGCCGGGCAGGTAGCCGATCACCATGCGGGCCGGTATGCCGCGTTCGCGCGCCATCATGATCATCGCCGTGGCGAACTGCTGGCAGTAGCCGACCCGGGTCTGCAGGAAGTGGGTGATCGGGTCGACGTCGCTGCCTTCGGGCAACGGGGCCAGCTGGGTGTCGTAGGTGAAGACGGGGGAGCGCAGCCAGTCCTGGATGGCGACCGCCGTCTCGAACCGGTTCGCCCCCTCCGGGACGGCGTCGGCGAGGGCCTCGGCGATCGCCGGTCGGGCCCGCTCCTCGACGAGCAGGCTGTCGTCTTCCACGGTCTCGGCCCACGGGTCGGGACCGACATAGGACTCGGATTGCTCCAGCAGCTCCGGGGTGGGGGCGATGTCGATGTATTCGACGTCATACGACTCGGCCCGGCTGAGCACCTGCACCGTGCCTTCGCCGAACTCGATGGCCTCGACGCCCTCGGGCATGGTGAGCCGGGTTGCGCCATACGGGATCGCGATCTGCGGCTTGGCGAGCCGGGATCCGGTGGCGCTCAGCGTCCCGGCGCGCTTGGCTTCCTCGGGCAGGTCGTCCAGATAGCGCACCCACGTCGAGGAGATCGCCTCCTGCTGCTGCAGTGGCTCACCCTTGCTCACGTTGCGTGCCGGATACTGCGGCCGCTGCCGGAACTGACCGTCGGGCCGATAGTCCTCGAGGACCGCCACCCGCAGCGGCGACGGCGAGCCGACACTCGTGCGATACCGCAGCAGCGGCGCGCTCGACGGGTTCTCCAGGCTGGCCCGCAGGTCGAGTGTCGTGCTCAGGGTGACGGTGCCGTCGGCGCGGTCGATCGTGCCCCGCCCCAGCCCGTCGGCGAGATAGCGGGTCGGGAAGTGCGGGACGACGGCCGCCAGCACGATCGCGCCGATCGCGACGACCGAGCCGAGCACGCCGGCGGTACGGGCGAAGGAGCGCACGGGGTCGGCCGGTCGGGCCTGGGTCTGCGGGGTGCGCGGCAGCACCGAGGCCCACCGCCGCAGGCCGACGGTGCCCGCGCGGGCCAGCATCAGCAGCCACAGGGCGGCCGGCAGCAGGAAGTGGATCCACCGCAGCGTCGAACTCGAGTTCGCCGCGCCGACGAGATAGGCACTGAGGAGGGCCAGGCCGGCGGCGCCCGGTGACCGGCGGCTCACGGCAAGCGCGTCGACGGCCAGCACCACGACGAGCGCGAGCAACGAGAGCGTGAGGACGATCCCGGGCGTGGTGGGGGCGGGGGCGGCATACGCCTGAATCGTCTCGCGCGCCTCGACGAGGATGTCGTTGAGCGCCAACACCGTGCCCCAGCGGGGCAGGCCGTACCACGTCTCGTCGCGGGCATACATCAGCACGATGGACTCGACACCGACCAGCAGTTGGACCGCTGCGACGGCCAGCCAGTTGCGCAGCACGGTCCGCGCCAGCACCCCGGTGACCACGACGATCGCGGTGATGAGCAGCGCCGGGTTCACCCACGCCAGGCTGCGCAGCAGCGTCTGGATCGGCAGCATGGCCGCCCACGACGCGGCCGCGGCGAGCAGCGCATCGCTCCAGCGGGCCTGGCCTCTCATCGCCGGCCTCTCATCTCCGGCCGCCCTGCAGCGCGGGGGAGGCCGCCGCGGCCGCCCAGGCGTCGACGAGCGAGGTGCCAGGGGTGATGACCACCGCGCTCCAGCCGCGTTCACGCAGGCCGGTCGCGGTGGCGGAGGCGGCGACCGGGTCGTCGCTGTCGCTGACCGGAAGCACGAGCGCCATCCCGGGCGAGCCGGGTGAACGCACCCTCGCGAGGCGTTCGGTGTCGCGCTCGGCCATCGCGGCGACGACGGCGATGCACAAGGCGCCGCTGGCCGCGGCGTCCGCTGCGAGCGCCATCGTCGTGACGAACTGGACGGGTTCGCGCAACTCGGCGACGGCCAGTTCGGTCAAGGCCTCCTCGACCCGCAGGTGCTCGCCCCCATGGCCGGAGCGGATCTCGCCGCCCAACGCGAGAAAAGTGTTGGTGCCGCTGCCGATGACCTCGTTGGCGATGGATGCGGCGGCCGTGACCGCCCACTCGAAGCTCGCGGTGCCCCGGGGGGCCCGCTCGACGGTGGCCCGGTCGTCGAGAAGGAGCACGATGCGGCGGGTCGCGGGGCGGTCCTCCTGGCGCACCATGAGATCACCGGTGCGGGCCGTCGCCGGCCAGTGGATGCGGCGCAGGTCGTCACCCTCGCGGTGCTCGCGGACGGACACATCGTCCTCGCCGTGCAGGGCGATCATGTGCGGGATCGTGCCCTCGTTGCCGAGGCCGCCGGCGACCGTGGTGCCGGACAGGGAGACGATCCGCGGCAGCACGATCAACTCGCCGGTGCCCCGGACCACCGCCAGCCGCAGCGTCATGTCGAAGGGGTCCTTGACCCGAAGGCCGAGCGGTCCGAGGTGATGGCGCCCCCGCACGGTGGACCGGACGCGATAGTTGATCAGGTGCTCCGCGCCGGGGGCCATCCGGGGCACGACGAACCGGGGGCGGTCCCCCAGGGCGTAGTCGAGTTGCTCCTCCGCCATCAGGATCGGGGTCGTCGCGGGGCCGGGGTTCTCGACGCGCAGGTTCACATCGGACCACTGGTCGATGGGCACGATCGAGGGGGTGACGGTGCGGGTGGTGCGCATCGAGAGCCGTTGGCGCCGCGCGAGGAGCAGCATGAGCAGCGGCAGGCCGGCGACGAGGAAGCCGATGCGGGTGATATCGCGGAACCCCAGCAGCAGACCGCACACCATGAGCGCGACTCCCGCGGCGAGGAAGCAGCGGCCGCGCAGCGTGAGGGCGTCGGTCAGGCGGCGGCGACGCCGCCGAGGCGCCGTGCTGCCCCGCACGATACCGGAGCGACCACCGAGTGCGGACACGCCGAGAGCTTTCAGAACCCCGGAGCCGGCACGCGGACCCGCTCGGTCAGCCCGCGCAACACGTCTGCCGGGCTGCGGCGGGCGTGGATCGCCTCGCCGGTGAGGATGAGGCGGTGCCCCCAGACCGGCACGACGAGGTCCTGGACGTCGTCGGGCAGCACGTAGTCGCGTCCCGCCAGCGCGGCGTGCGCGCGGGCCGCCCGCAGCAGGTGCAGTGTCGCGCGCGGGGAGGCGCCGAGCCGGACGGAGGTGTTGTCGCGGGTGGCCGCGGCCAGGTCGACGATGTACTGGCGGATGGCGTCGGAGGTATGGACAGTGCGCACCGCCTTGATCAGTCCGCTCACCGTCGCGGCGTCGGTCACGGGCCGCAGCTCTTCGAGGGGGTCGCGTTCGCCGTGGGATTCGAGCATGTCCATCTCGCTGCGCGACGACGGGTAGCCGAGGGAGACCCGCGCCATGAACCGGTCCCGCTGGGCCTCGGGCAGCGGGTAGGTGCCCTCCATCTCGATGGGGTTCTGGGTCGCCATGACGATGAACGGGTGGGGCAGGGTGTAGGTGCGCCCGTCGACGGTGACCTGCCCCTCCTCCATGCACTCCAGCAGCGCCGACTGGGTCTTCGGGGAGGCGCGGTTGATCTCGTCGCCGACCACGACATTGGCGAAGATCGCACCGGGCCGGAACTCGAAGGCCCGCATGTCCTGGTTGAACATGTTGACGCCGGTGACATCGCTGGGCAGCAGGTCGGGCGTGAACTGGATGCGCCGGACGGTGCAGTCGATGGAGCGGGCGAGGGTCTTGGCGAGCATGGTCTTGCCGACGCCGGGCACGTCCTCGAGCAGCAGGTGCCCCTCGGCGAGCAGCGCCGTCAGGGCCGCCTGGATGACCTCGGGCTTGCCCTCGATGACGGTCTTCATGGCGTTGGCCATGCTGGTGGTGATCTCGAGGACCGATTCGAGGGAGCGCGCCCGGTCCGGAGCCGCCGCCTGCTGCCGCGTCTGCTGATCCTCCACGATGCTCCCCAACGTCGTTCGTCATCCGGCCTTCGCGGCCGGCCCGGTCTCGTGCCGTCGTCGCATTTTGCCTCAGGCCGCGCGATTCGGGGCTTTTGGGACCGGTTCGTGACCTTCGCACCTTGGCGATCCCCACTCGCTGGACCGAACGAGACAAAATCGCCCCACTTTCCTCCACGATGTGTGAACTGCGAATTTGCCTCGTACCAGGCGACAAACTCCGGAAAACGTCACCGACTTGGTATGTAGGTGGGGTAGAGTGGGGGAAATCGGAGGCACGGGGCGCGCATGTGGAGAAGGAAGGCGGTGGCCGGTTCATGGACGTCGAGTTCCTCGGTCACCACAGCCCCCGGCTCGACGAGAAGGGGCGGTTGTTCCTGCCCGCGAAGTTCCGCGACGACCTGGGCGACAAGATCGTCGTGACCAAGGGTTTCGAGCGCTGCCTGACCATCTATCCGCACCCCGTCTTCAAACAGCGGATCCTCGACCCGCTCAACGCCGCCAACACCAGCAGCAAGACCGTCCGCTCGGTGCGCCGGCAGCTGCTCGGCGACGCCTCGACGGAGAACCCCGACCGCCAGGGCCGCGTGACGATCCCCGGCGTCCTGCGCAGCTACGCCGGCCTGGACAAGGACTGCGTCGTCATCGGGCAGGGCCACTACCTCGAGGTCTGGGACAGCGCCACCTACGAAGCCGCCAATGCAACCGACGGCACCACGCTCGAGGACTTGCACGACGAGGGGGTCGTCCTGCTCTGACGTTCGGTGGTCCCCGGCCTCCAGCCGTCCTCCCGGCCCGACTTCCCCCGGATCGGGGGCGGCGGATGGGGACCAGGGACCACCGCCCGCGCTGCTCAGGCCGACCACCGGCATACCCACCGCACGACCCGCACCGACCCGAAGTGATGGCCCGCATGACCAGGAGCGCACCCGCCGACCACCGGCACGTGCCCGTCCTGCTCGAACGCGTCGTCGAGGTGCTGGCCCCCGCCGTGCGCGAGCCGGGCAGCGTCGTCGTCGACGCGACCCTGGGCCTCGGCGGCCACGCGCAGGCCCTCCTCGACGCCTGCCCCGAGGCGACGCTCGTCGGCATCGACCGCGACGCGCAGGCGCGCGACGCTGCGGGGGAGCGGCTCCCGGCCTACGGCGATC
>NZ_HG764815.1:2142442-2151975 GCF_001050535.1 Nostocoides australiense Ben110
GCGGCCGTTGCTGTGCAGCTGGCCAGTCCGGCCAGCAGCAGGGCGCCACCGCCCCAGCGCAGGGCGGATCGCCGGTCGAGATGGGAAGTCATGCCCCGATTCCACCGGGCGGGCCTGATCCGCAGCGAGCAACCGGCTGTGCTCCACCTGTGAGGAACGGGCCGCCGGCTGGCAATACTGGCCAGGTGATGGTGCTCCGGTTCACTGCCGAGGACCTCAGCCGCGTTCAGCTGGCGCGCACCATCGGGCCGCTCGCGGAGGCGGTCCAGGCGATGGGCGCGATGCTGCGGCCGCAACCGCTCGGGCCGGCCCGGGTCGCGCGCCGGCGGCAATCGGGCACCGGTTGCTGATCGCAAACTACCTGCGGCCACTGCCCCGCATCGGCGTCGACGTGGTGACTCTCGGAGCGATGAGCCCCGACCGGCGCGACGCCGCCGAGGCACTGCATACCTGCCCGTCCGGCTGGCTGGGCTAGGAACTGCGGATGTTCCCCCGCCCCAGGCGGGACCTGCGGGCCTGGCTCGCCGCCGCCCGAGCCGACGGCGCCGACGGCCACCACCGCCTGATCCATAAGGTGGACACCTGGTTCGACCGTCACCTGGTGAGTCAATGGGCGGGCGCACGCGACGCCCCGGACGCCGTGTACGACCGGCTGAGCCGCGAGTTTACGGGCGGAGGAGTGGACGCCCTTGTTGTCGCATCTGGGGCACGGCATCCGATGGGGAGACCTCGAACTGCGCATCCCCGACGCCGGCCCGTGGTCGCCGGCGTGGCCCGCGACGCCGCCCCGGAGGCCCTGCGCGACGCCTCGTCGCGGCCGAGTGGGGCGTTCGCCGATCCCCGCCCCGACGGGGTCTTCTGGTCGCTGATGCGCGACGCCGCCGGGCAGTTGTATGTCGGTGTCATGGGCGGCCGGGCCCCCGTCCCGGGCGGCGGACGCATCTACGCCGTGGTTGCCGCGGACTGAGATCGACGCGAGGACTGGGCGTCGACAGCTGTCATACCGCAGCGGTATGATCGCGGTATGGGTGTGCAGATGACGATTCGGGTCGACGACGACCTCGCCGCCTTCGTCGATGCGCAGGCCGCTGCGCGGACCACGAGCCGGGCGGATGTGATCAACCGAGCGATCCGGGGGGAGGTACGGCGCCAACGGGCCGCACGAGACGCGCAGATCTACGCCTCGACCACCGACCCTGACCTCGAATCCGATGCCTACGCGGCATGGGCTGCAGGCACTGCCGGCAGCGCCTGGTCCGAGCTGGACTGATGCATCCGATCTGGCTGGCCCGTCTCGACAAGACGCGCCCGGTCCTGGTGCTGACGCGCGAGGAAGTCAGGGCGGTGCGGCAGCTGATCACGGTGGCACCGATCACCACGACCGTCCGGGGCCTGAGCAGCGAGGTCACCCTCGGGCCTCACAATGGGCTCGAACACCCGTGCGTGGCCAACCTGGACTCGATTGTCACCGTCCCCCGGCGCGCATTGATCCGGCCCCTCGGGGCGCTTCTCGAGGAGCAGGAGCGCGATCTGACGCGGGCCTTCCACGAGGCGTTCGATTTGGCGGACTAAGGGCTCGTTCAGACCCGGTCCTGCTGCCCGGCGTGCGCCGCGTCGTGCCGTGCCTCGTGCGGGGTCAGCGCCGCAGCGTGCGCCTGGTCGACCGGCGCGCCCGGCACCGTCGGCGCCCGGCCGATGGCGGCACCGGCCGTATGCCCGCGCCGGTTGATCCGGGCCTCGAGCCGAGCCGCCAGCCAGGTCAGCAGGTAGTTGATCGCGATGAAGACGGCCGCGGCGACGAGCAAAGCGGGGATGACATTCGAGCGGGCCGACGCGAGGTTCTGCGCCTGCTGCAGTAGCTCCGGATAGGTGATGATCGTCCCGAGGGCGGTGTCCTTGAGGATGACGACGAGTTGGCTGACCAGCGCCGGCAACATCGCCGTGATCGCTTGCGGCAGTTGGATATTGCGCAGTGTCTGGCCTGGAGTCAACCCGATCGAGAGGCCGGCCTCCGCCTGGCCCTTCGGCAGCCCGAAGACCCCGGACCGCACCAGCTCCGCGATCACCGAGCCGTTGTAGAGCGTCAGCGCCGTCACCACCGCGGCGAACGGGTTCCACGCGGCCGGGAAGACCTGGTTGTACGCGAACACCCCGAAGAAGAAGATCATCATGATCAGCACCGGGACCGCGCGGAAGAACTCGACGATCGCCCCGCTCACCCAGCGGATGACGACATTGCGCGAGAGCCGGCCCACCCCGAAGACGAACCCGAAGCTCATCGCCAGGACGACCGCGGCCGCGGCGGCCTTGATGGTGTTCCAGATCCCCAGCAGCAGGTAGTAGCGCCAGGTTCCCCAGTCGGCGAAGGGGCTCCACTTCGCCCCGGCGAACTCCCCGTTGGCGTGCAGCGCACGCCCCACGAGCGCCAGCAGGACCAACAGCAGCAGCCCGCCGGTGATGGCGACCACGCGGTGCCGGCGCCGGGCCTTGGGGCCGGGGGCGTCGAAGAGGACCGAGGTGCTCATCGCTTGACCGCCATCCGCTGCGAGAGGTTGGTGAGCAGGATGCCGAGCGGCATCGTCAGCAGGACGAAGAAGCCGGCGACGAGCAGGAAGATCATCAGGCTCAGGTCAGGCCGGAACTCCAGCGCGTCCCGCATGAACGCGGCCGTCTCGGCGACCCCGATCGCATACGCGACAGTTGTGTTCTTGATCAACGCGATGAGCACCGACGCCAGCGGGGCGATGGCGCCGCGGAACGCTTGCGGCAGAACGACATACCGCAGGCTTTGACCGAAGCCGAGCCCGATCGACCGGGCCGCCTCGGCCTGCCCGGGAGGCACCGTGTTGATGCCGCTACGCAGCGCCTCACACACGAACGCCGCGTGGTAGACGATCAAGCCGACGATCGCCCACCGCACCCCGTTGTCGACGATCGACGTCGAACTCGTCGCCGGTGCCAGGTTGATCTTCAACTGGTAGTGCAGAGCCAGCAGGCAGAATGTCACGATCAGCGTCAGCGGCGTGTTGCGCACCAGATTGACGTATGCCGCGCCGGCCCGGTTGAAGATCCCCACCGGGCCTACCCGCATCACCGCGAGGACGGTCCCGAGAATCAGCGCGCCGAGCGCGGAGAAGAAGGCGAGGTAGATCGTCTGGCCGAAGGCGGACCAGATGTCGAACTGGTCGAACAGTTCATCCATGGCTCACGTCTTCCGTGTCGGGTCCGGTCCTGCCGTGGTCCGGTGGGCAGGGGTATGCAGCGCGGCGGCGGCATACCCCTGCTCGGGTTCCGGAGGGGTCAGGTCAGGAGCAGGCGTCCGTCTTCGGCGGGTTGGTCGCGGTGTCGACCTTGAACCCGGCCGGGCCGAAGTTCGCGTCGACGGCCTTCTGCCATTCGCCGGAGTCGACCATCTTCTTCAGCGCCGTGTTGACCTTCTCGCACAAGGCGACGTCGCCCTTCTTGAGGCCGACGCCGTAGCGCTCCTCGGAGAAGGTCTTGCCGACGACCTTCAGCTTGCCCTTGTAGGCCGGCTGGGCGGCATACCCGGCGAGGATCGTGTTGTCGGTGGTGAGCGCGTCGAGCTGGCCGTTGACGACCAGGTCGAGACACTTGCTGTAGGTGTCGAAGTTCTGCAGCTGGACGCCGGGGTAGCTGTCCTTGACCTTCTGGGCCGAGGTCGAGCTGGTCACCGAGCACAGCTTCTTGCCGTCGAGGCCCTCCGGCCCGGTGATGTCGCTGTCGGTCGCGACGAGGAGGTCCTGGCCGGCGACGAAGTACGGCCCGGCGAAGGAGACCTTCTGCTTGCGCTCGTCGGTGATCGAGTAGGTCGCGAAGATCAGATCGACCTGGCCGGTGGCGATCAGGTCTTCGCGCTGCTTGCTCGGCGACTGGATGAAGGTCACATTGGTCTTGCCGAGTTCCTTGGCGACATAGTTCGCGACGTCGACGTCGAAGCCGGAGTACTTGCCGGCGTCGAAGAGCCCGAGCCCGGGCTGGTCGAACTTGATGCCGATCTTGATGCTGTCGCCGTCGGCGGCGCTGCCGCTGGAGCCGCCGCTCGCGGTCCCGTCGTCACTGCTGCCGCAGGCACCGAGTGCGAGGGCCAGGGTGGTCGCTCCGATGAGGGCGCCGATCCTGCGTGTCTTCATGGTTGTGTTCCTTCCGGTGGTGCGCGGTTGTCGGTTCTAGTGGGTGAGGATCTTGGCGAGGAAGTCCTTGGCCCGCGCCGAACGCGGATTGGTGAAGAACTCCTGCGGGGTGGCCTGTTCGACGATCTGGCCGTCGTCCATGAAGACGACGCGATTGGCCGCCTTGCGGGCAAAGCCCATCTCGTGGGTGATGACGATCATCGTCATCCCGTCCTTGGCGAGGCCGACCATGACGTCGAGGACCTCGTTGATCATCTCGGGGTCCAGGGCCGAGGTGGGCTCGTCGAAGAGCATGACCTTGGGTTCCATCGCGAGGCTGCGGGCGATCGCCACGCGCTGCTGCTGACCCCCGGAGAGCTGGGCCGGGTACTTGTGCGCCTGCTCCTGGACACCGACCCGCTCCAGCAGCGCCATGGCGTCCTTCTCTGCCTGCGACTTGGATTTCTTGCGGACCTTGATCGGGCCGAGCGTGACATTGTCGAGGATCGTCTTGTGTGCGAACAGGTTGAAGGACTGGAAGACCATGCCGACGTCCGCGCGCAGCTGGGCGAGGTCCTTGCCCTCCTCAGGCAGTGGCTTGCCGTCGATCGTGATGGTGCCGCTCTCGATCGTCTCGAGCCGGTTGATCGTGCGGCACATCGTCGACTTGCCGGAGCCGGACGGGCCGATGACGATGACGACCTCGCCCTTGTCGACGCTCAGGTCGATGCTCTTGAGCACATGGAGGTCTCCGAAGTGCTTGTTGACGTCCTGGAGGACGACCAGGGGCTGGGCCATGCGGCCGAACCTACAACGGCCCACGGGACCCGCCCCGCCCGCCGTGGGTGGATGTCGCCGGATTGCAACCTTGGCAGTGCCGGTGCCCCGCCCGGCCCTGCTGGCAGCCAGAGAGCCGGTGACGGGAATCGAACCCGCGTGTCCAGCTTGGGAAGCTGGCGCTCTACCATTGAGCTACACCGGCGTCGCGCCCGCGGAATCACGCTCCGCGATGGCAGCCCCGGAAGTCTAACCCAGCACGCAGCCCACCTCGCGCGCCCTCCTCATCCGGCCGCTGCCACGAACCGGCCTCCCCATGACGTCAGCATCTGGCGGACCTCCGCGCCCGCGTCCTCGATCGTGAAGTCCGCCTCGAGGATCCCGAGCGCCTGGAGCCAGTACCACGGCTGTGGTGCCTCCCCGCTCACGCGGCAGCGCCCCGCGCCGAGATCCGCGACCTCCACCCAGCGCCCGATCTTGGCCTCGACCACATCGGCCGGCGCGGCGACGACCGCCACGAGCGCATGCCCGGCCTCCCGCCGCGACAGCCCCGAGCGCACGTATGCCGCGGCATCGCCCCCCGGGATCTCGCGCCGTCGGAACATCGAGCGCGTCCCCTCCGGGTCGGTGAGCCGGTCGAGCCGGAAAGAGCGCCAGTCGCCGCGGTCGAGGTCGTAGGCCACGAGATACCACCGCCGGCCGACAGTCACCAGCTGGTGCGGCTCGACATGCCGCCGCACCACCTCTCCGGGCGTGGAGCCGCCGACAGCGGTGTAGGAGAACCGAATCCGCTCCGCGTCCCGGATCGCCGAGGCCAGGCCCCCGAGCACCGCCGCCTCCACCTCGGGCGCGGTCCGGAAGGGCGCATCGACGGTGACCTCGCGCAACGCTTCCGCCCGTCGGCGTAGCCGCGACGGCAGCACCTGCGTCACCTTCGACAGCGCGGACAAGGTGGCATCGGCGAATGCCCCGGACTGCGCGGACGCCGTCTGCCCGAGCGCGACCACCATCGCGATGGCCTCTTCCTCGTCCACCACGAGCGGCGGCATCGAGCCTCCCGCCCCCAGTTGGTAGCCGCCGTCTGTCCCGCGTGAGGACGTCACCGGATAGCCCAGCTCGCGCAACCGGTCGATATCGCGCCGCAGCGTCCGCTCCGAGACCTCCAGCCGCCCGGCGAGCTCGCTCCCCGGCCAGAACCGGTGCGTCTGCAGCAACGACAACAACCGCAGCGTCCGCGAACTCGTATTGGCCATGCCCCAACTCTCGCAGATCTAGCGGACAGAAAGTGGCCGGAAGCCTCCGTAGCGTCGTGGACATGGACACAGCGACCATGACCCGGAGCACCACCCTCACCTCCCGTCCCCGCCCGGCCATCACCGGCCGCGCCCGCACCCTCGCCCTGGTGAGCCTGCTGCTCGCCTCGGCCATGGAACTGATCGACGTGACGATCGTCAACGTCGCCCTCCCGACGATCGAACGCTCCCTCGGCGCGAGCGGGGCGATGCTGCAGTGGGTCGTCGCGGCATACCCGCTGGCCTTCGGCATCTCGCTGATCACCGGCGCCCGCCTCGGCGACCGCTTCGGCCGCCGCCGCCTCTTCCTCGTCGGCCTGGTCGCCTTCACCCTTGCCTCCGCCGCCTGCGGCTTGGCCCCGAGCGCCGCCGCGCTCGTCGGCTTCCGCGCGGTCCAGGGCATCGCCGCGGCCGCGATGGTGCCGCAAGTGCTGACGAGCATCCAAGTCATGTATGCCCCGCACGAGCGCGGGAAGGCGATGGCCGCCTTCTCTGCCCTCGCCGGCCTCGCCGCGGTCGTCGGGCCGATCATGGGATCGGTGCTCACCGAGACCGCCGGCTGGCGCTGGGTCTTCCTCGTCAACGTGCCGGTGGGGGTCCTCGCGCTGGTTGCGGCGCTGCGCTTCGTCCCCGAGTCGCGGGCGGCGCATGCCAACCGGGTGGACTTCCGCGGGGTCGCCGTCCTCTCGGCCGGCCTGCTCGCGCTGCTCTACCCGCTGGTCATGGGCCACGAACTCGGCTGGCCGACCTGGACGTATGCCGTGATGGCCGCCGGTGCGGTCATCCTCGCCGCGTTCGTGGCCGCCGAGGCGCGCCACGAGCGGGCCGGGGACGAGCCGCTGGTCGCGACCTCCCTCTATCGTGACCGCGCCTTCAGCGGCGGCAGCCTCGTCGGCGGCCTGCTGTTCATCGCCGGGACCGGCTACTTCCTGGCCGGCACGATCTACTTCCAGGCCGGACTCGGCTGGTCGGTCCTGAAGGCCGGCCTGGTCAACATCCCCTTCGCGCTGATCTGCACGGTCACGGCCGGTGCCGGCGCGGCCGTCCTGATGGCGCGCATCGGCCGCCGGGTGCTGAGCCTCGGCGCGGTCGTCATGGCCGTCGGGGCGGTGGTCATGTGGCTGACTGTGCGGGATGCCACCCCGGCCACGAGCTTCTGGGCCTTCGTCCCGGCCATCTGCCTCATCGGGGCCGGCTTCGGGTTCGTGGTCTCCTCGACCGCTCCGCTCGCGCTCGGGCAGGTCCCCGACCGGCAGGCGGGGTCGGCGTCCGGGCAGTTCAACACGACCGGCCAACTGGCCAACGCGGTCGGTGCGGCCGTGATGGGCACGCTCTTCTTCGAGGTCGCCGGCCGCCAGCACACGCACGCACCTGCGGAGATCTTCCGGCCGGCCTTCCTGGTCGTCCTGACCGTCATGGCCGCGCTGCTGCTGCTCGTCGCGGTCGCCACCACGGTGATCCCGGCCGACGCCCACGAGCACGCCGACCCGGATGCGGGTCACTGACCCGCGCCACCTCGACCGCAAGAGATGCCGTTACCCATCGGGAGTGGTGCTGGCGCAACAACTCCCGATGGGTAGCGCCGTGCCTATCCGTCCGGTGACTGCGCGATAGGTTGGCGCCGTGTTGCTCTCCGATCGCGATATCCGCTCCGAGGTGGATGGCGGGCGGGTTGTCCTCGACCCGTGGGACCCCCAGATGGTCCAGCCGAGCAGTGTGGACGTGCGGCTCGACAAGTACTTCCGGCTCTTCGACAACCACAAATACCCCGTCATCGACCCCGCCCAGGACCAGCCCGACCTGACCCGGCTCGTCGAGGTCGATCCCGACGAAGGGTTCGTGCTCCACCCGGGGGAGTTCGTGCTCGGCTCGACCCTGGAGACTGTGACTCTCCCCGACGACCTGGCCGCCCGGGTCGAGGGCAAGTCGTCGCTGGGTCGCCTCGGCCTGCTCACCCACGCCACAGCCGGATTCGTCGATCCCGGGTTCAGTGGTCACGTCACGCTCGAGCTGTCCAATGTCGCGACGCTGCCGATCATGCTGTGGCCGGGCATGAAGATCGGCCAACTGGCCTTCTTCCGGCTGTCCAGTTCGGCCGAAAATCCTTACGGCAGTGCGGCATACGGCTCGCATTATCAGGGCCAACGCGGCCCCACCGCGTCCAGGTCCTTCCAGAACTTCCACCGCACGGACGTCTGATGACCGAGATCGTCGAGGTGCGCTCCAGCGCGCCCGATCCCGCCACCGCCCAGGCGCTCGCCGATCTCCTCGTCACCGAGCGCCTCGCCGCCTGCGTCCAGTGCCTCTCGGGCCTGGCGTCGACCTACCGCTGGGACGGCGGCATTCAGCACGAGCAGGAGATCCTGCTGCTTGCCAAGACGACGGCCGCCCGCCTCCCGGCGCTGATGGCGCGCCTGCGCGCCGCGCACCCGTATGACGTGCCGGAGATCCTCGCCACGCCCACCACGGCCGACGCGCCGTATGCCGCCTGGGTCGCCGAGCAGACGACAGCACCCGGAGGGTGAGGGTGGTCTGTTAGTCCGCCGGTTGTCGGTGCCCTGGGTTAGCGTGGGCGCTCCAACGGGGAAGGACCGCACGTGATCCGGTTCGACGCAGTCACCAAGAGGTATCCCGGCGGCACCACGGCCGTCGATGACCTGACCCTCGAGGCACCCACCGGCCAGATCACCGTGCTCGTCGGACCGTCCGGGTGCGGCAAGACGACGTCCTTGCGGATGGTCAACCGGATGATCGAGCCCACCTCGGGGCGGATCAGCATCGACGACACCGACACCGCCTCGATGGATCCGGCCAGCCTGCGCCGCGGCATCGGCTACGTCATCCAACACGGCGGGCTCTTCCCGCACCACACGATCGAGCGCAATGTCGCCACCGTGCCATTGCTGCTCGGCACCGACAAGAAGACCGCGTATGCCCGCGCCCACGAGCTCCTCGAGCGGGTGGGCCTGCCGCGGGAGTTCGCCCAGCGCTATCCCGCCCAGCTCTCCGGCGGGCAGCAGCAGCGCGTCGGCGTGGCCCGCGCGCTCGCCGCCGATCCGCCCGTGATGCTCATGGACGAGCCCTTCTCCGCCGTCGACCCGGTCGTGCGGGCGCAGTTGCAGGAGGAGTTCAAGCGGCTGCAGTCCGACCTCGGCAAGACCATCCTTTTCGTCACCCACGACATCGACGAGGCCATCACCCTCGGCGACCAGGTGGCCGTGATGCGCGTCGGCGGCCGGCTGGCGCAGATCGCCTCCCCCAGCGAGCTGCTCGCCCACCCGGCCGACGACTTCGTCGCCGATTTCGTCGGCCGCGACCGCGGCCATCGCGCGCT
>NZ_HG764815.1:2152075-2161929 GCF_001050535.1 Nostocoides australiense Ben110
GGCTGTCGCGGTCATGACAAGAAATGTCCCGGCCGATCCTGTGGCGAACCTGTGGACCTTCCATGGTCCCGCCCAGACTTCCTCAGCCCACGATTCTTCCCTCAGTCCACGATCTGCCAGCCCAGCCGGATGATGAACGCGCCGACGAGGAGGATGAACACCGCCCGCACGAATCCGGAGCCGCGCGCGACCGCGGTGCGGGCGCCGGCATACCCCCCGATGACATTGCAGGCGGCCATGATCAGCCCGGTGCGCCACATGACGTGGCCACCGGGAATGAAGACCACAAGGGCGCCGATATTGGTGGCCAGATTGACGATCTTGGCCTTCGCCGTGGCCGGCAGGAAGGCATAACCGAGCAGCCCGACGAGCGTGAAGACGAGGAAGGATCCGGTGCCGGGGCCGAGAGCGCCGTCATACACCCCGATGGCGAAGCCGGTCAGCATCGCGAGGGCGGTATGCCGAGTCCCGATGTGCCGCAACGCCGTCACTGATCCCAGGTCGGGTTTGAGCAGGGTGTAGGCACCGACGAGGACGAGCATCACGAGGACGATCGGGTTGAACGCGGACTTCGGGATGTGCACGCCGATGAGGGCTCCGCCCATCGCGCCGACGAGGGCCACCGCCGCCATCGGCACGGCCGTGCGCAGGTCGGGCCGGACCCGGCGGCAGTAGGTCGCTGTGCTCGAGACGGTCCCGGCGATGGAGGAGAGCTTGTTGGTCGCGAGCACCTGGGCCGGGGTGGCGCCAGGCACGCCCAACAGGAGGGCGGGGATCTGGACGAGTCCCCCGCCGCCGACCACGGCGTCGATCCAGCCGGCCACGAGCGCGGCCAGCCCGAGCCACACCTCGGGCGGGAGATCGTTCACGCCGTCCAGCCGGTGACGACGCCGAGGATCTCGCGCAGTTCGTGCACGGTCGCATCGGGAGTGGCGTCGACGGCGACGCGTTGCCTGGGCGGCAGGTCCGAGTGCGGGATCCAGATGGCTCGCATCCCGATCTGCTGCGGCCCCCAGACGTCCTCGTAGATCCGGTCGCCGACGTAGACCCCCGCGCCCGGTTCCACGTCGAGTTGCCGGAGGATGGCCGCGAAGGCCTCCGCGTGCGGTTTGACCACGTGCAGTTCGGACGAATAGGCGTCCGCGTCGATCAGGTCGAGGACGCCGTCCCGGGCGAAGAGCTCCCGGTGGTAGTCGCGGGTCCAGATCGTGTTGGACAGGACGCCTATCTTGATCCCGTTCTCTCGCAACCCTTCCCAGAGCGGCCGCACCTGCGGGTCGGTGATCGTGTGCGGTTCCCAGAAGCGCCGGTAGGCCGCGAGCGCCAGCAGGTGCCGGTCGTGCTCCGGGTCGACGCCCGCGGCCTCGAGGATGGCATCGAGGTGGGCGCTCGTGTGGTCGGCGCGTCCGCGGGCCCACGCGTCGTCCTCGACCGCGATGATCCGGTCGGCGAGGTCGTGCGCCGCCCTCAGGTCCGCCTCGCTCACCTCCGGTGAGTCGACGGGTATGCCGTGCACCTCGCGCGCGAACACCCGCCACTGCTCGCCGATGTCGACGGCGTGCCAAGGAGTCAGCGTGCCGCCCCAGTCGAAGACGACGGCCTCGACCCCGGGTTGCGAACGCTCGTGGCTCATGGAGTCAGGATCCTACGCGGTGGTTGGCGTCGTATCCTCGGCAAAGTGACTGCACCCGCGCCCTCGGGCCCTGTCCCTGTCAACCCGTGGCCGGCCCTGTGGGCGCTCGTGGTCGGTTTCTTCATGATCCTCGTCGACTCGACGATCGTCGCCGTCGGCACCCCGGCCCTGATGGCCGCCTTCGACACCGATGTCACCGCGGTGCTGTGGGTCACCAGTGCCTACCTGCTGGCGTATGCCGTGCCGCTGCTGATCACCGGCCGGCTCGGCGACCGGTTGGGTCCCAAGCGGGTCTACCTCGCCGGCCTGACGCTGTTCACCCTCGCCTCGCTGTGGTGCGGCCTGAGCGGGGAACTGTCCGACAGCATCGGCATGCTCGTCGTGGCCCGGGTGTTCCAGGGCCTGGGGGCATCCCTCATGACCCCGCAGACGATGGCCGTCATCACCCGGACCTTTCCGCCGGAGCGCCGCGGCAGCGCGATGGCGTTGTGGGGGGCGGCGGCCGGGGTGGCCACGCTCGTCGGCCCGATCCTCGGAGGCGTCCTGCTCGACAGCCTCGGCTGGGAGTGGATGTTCTTCATCAACGTCCCCGTCGGCATCATCGGCTGGCTGCTCGCCTGGCGCCTGGTGCCCCGTTTGGAGACGCACTCGCACAGCTTCGACTGGGTCGGCGTCGCTCTGAGCGCTGTTGGGCTCTTCTGCGGGGTCTTCGCCATCCAGGAGGGCCACGCCTATGACTGGGGACAGATCACCGGCGTGATCTCGGTGCCCCTGCTGCTCGTGGTGGGCGCCGTGCTCCTCGGGCTGTTCGTCTGGTGGCAGAGCCGGATCCGACGCGAACCCCTCGTGCCGCTCGGCCTGTTCCGCGACCGCAATTTCTCGGTCTCCAATGTCGCCATCTCGACCGTGGGCTTCGCGATCACCGCGATGATGTTCCCGTTCATGATCTATGCCCAGGCAGTGCGCGGCCTCTCCCCGACCCGTGCCGCACTGCTCCTGGCGCCGCAGGCGGTGATGTCGATCGTCCTTGCTCCCATCGCCGGCAAGCTGACCGACCGGATGCACCCTCGCCTGCTGGCGGGCTTCGGGCTGCTCACGCTTGCGGCTGTCACCTTCGCCCTGTCGCGGGTGATGACGCCGGGCTCGTCGACATGGTCGATCCTGCTCGTCGCCCTGGTCCTCGGCGTCGCCAACTCCTTCGTCTGGGGTCCGCTCGCGACGTCCGCGAACCGCAACCTGCCGCCGCACCTGGCGGGGGCCGGTGCCGGGGTCTACAACACGACCCGCCAGATCGGCGCCGTACTGGGCAGCGCCGCGATTGCCGTTCTCATGGAAGCTCGCATCGCCGCGCTGCTTCCCGGTATGCCGGGTGGGGCCTCCTCAATGGCCGAGAGCGGCGCTGTGGCCATGCCGGAAGCGGTGAAGGAGCCGTTCGCACAGGCGCTGGCGGAGTCGATGCTGCTGCCGGCGGCGGTGGTGCTCCTCGGCTTTGCGGCCGCTCTGTTCTTCGAGCGCCCGCGTCACCAGCAGACTTCCGGCTAAGGCGTTCCGAGGCTACTTCCACACGACGGCGACAAAGCGGAACGCCGAGCCGTCGTAGCTGCCGGCCATGCCGACCACGGTCCCGGCCCTGTTGACATCCTGGCCTTGGCTCAACATCGTGCCCGACGGCTGCGGCAGGTAGGTCACCGGGCTGCTCGGTGACGCCCAACGGATGGCGCGCTCCTGACTGCCGTCCGTGCCGACGATGACCCCGCCGTCGTTGAGGGCTTGGGCGGTAAGGGAGTTGCGGCCACCGGTGGGAAGAGCTCGGAGGCGGCCCGAGGACCAGATGAAGGGGACGAGGCGGCTCCCGGCCGCGATCGAGGTCCCCACGACCTGGCCCGCGTTGTTGATGTCGTTGGGCGTGGTGCCGCCGCCCAGGGTGCCGAGCTGGGTTTGCGTTCCGGCCGACCAGGTCCATGCCCGGTACTGCCCCAGTGGGCTCGGGTCCGCCCACAACCAGCGCATCGCGCCGACCACGCGGCCGGAGTCGTTGATGCCTTCGGCGCTGGCCCCGATCGGGGCCGTGATGGTGCGAGCGCTTGCTTGGCCGGGCCTCCACCGGAAGGCTCGGCGGGTCTGGAAGGGGTCGTCGCCGGGGACGTTGTAGGTCCCGACGATTCCCGCTTTGGAGGTGGCGACGGCCATGCCGAAATCGCCGGGCGCGGGGATCCGCGTCAGGCGCCCGCCTTCCCACATGACCGGCTTGAACGTCCCGGCCGCGGTCATGCAGCCGCCGACGATGCGCCCGGAGTTGTCGATATCCCTGGCCTGGCACTCGGAGCCGCCCAGGGCAGGAAGCCGGGTGATCCGCCCGCCCGTCCACTGCACCGCGTAGTAGCGCCCGTCCGTGGCCAAGGCGGTGCCGGCCACGACGCCGGAGTCGTTGACGGCGGCAGCGGAGGCAGAGGACCCGCCCAGTCCTGGCAGGACGGTCGGGGTCAGGACGGCGGCCGCCGGAGTCGTCGTGTCGGGCGCAGCCGTCCGGGGTGAAGACGTCCGGGGTGGCACCGGGTCCGAAGCCCCGGCCGCCGGTCCGGCGAGGGCGGCACTCGTGACCATCATGAGGCCGGCGACCAGTGACCGACGCATGGTGTCAACTCCCGTCTCGCCCGGGCCGATCCCGGGCACGTGCCCACGCTAGGGCCGGCACCGGCGCTCGAGCACCGCGCGCGGGTTACGGAGTCCTTACGTCCGAGACCGCACCGACTCACGGGCTGGTGGTGGCCGAGCCCGCGACGAACCAGGTCCACGGGGTCGGCACGCCGAACGCGGTCTGCGCGGTGAGCCCGGAGGTGTCGAACCCGGCGGCCGCCACGAGTCTCTCGATGTCCCGATCCACGTGACAGCCCGATGCGAGCCGCCCCCAGGCGGGCTGCATGGCCCGCTGCGCCGCAGCGAGCCACGGCCGCGGCGAGAGACCGTGTTCGACGAGGCGCAGGGTGCCGCCCGGCCGCAGCACCCGGCGCGCGTGCGTCAACGCCGCCTCGACGTCCGGGATGGAGCACAGGCTCCAGGCGGCGACGACGACGTCAACGCTGTTGTCGGGCAGCGAGATCGCGGCGGCGTCGGTGCCGATCCGAGTCACCGGCCGGCCGAAGTCGGCGATGGCTGCGCCGGCCCGTTGCCAACCCTCGTCCGAGGGATCGACGGCATACACCTGCTCGACCGCCATCGGGTAGTGCGGCAGGTTCGGCCCCGATCCGAAGCCGAGATCGAGCACGATCCCGTGCGCCCCCGCTGTCAGTCCGCGCCGCCATTCACCGACGAGCCGGTCGGAGAGCACGAGGTCGACGGCGCTGGGGAAGGCGTGCTTCTCCCACCAGCCGGCCGTGTCGCTCATCGTCTGTCGGTGTTTCTCCCACCAGCCGGCCGTGTCGCTCATCGTCAGTCAGGCTGAAGTGACTTCTCGGGTGATCTCCGCGATCGCGTCGGCGACCGGAACGGTGCGCCGCTCCCCGGAGCGCCGGTCTTTGATCTCGATGGTCCCGTCCGCGAGGCCCTTGCCGACGACGACGATCGTCGGGATGCCGATCAACTCCGCGTCCTTGAACTTCACGCCCGGGCTGGCCTGCCGGCGGTCGTCGAAGAGGACCTCGAGGCCCCCGGCCTCCAGCGCGCGGGTCAGCTCCTCGCCGTAGGTCAGGATGCTGTCGTCCTTGCCGGCGGCGACGATGTGCACGTCGGCCGGGCTGATATGCCGGGGCCAGACCAACCCGAACTCGTCGTGGTTGCCCTCGGCGATCGCCGCGACGGCGCGGGAGACGCCGATGCCGTAGCTGCCCATGATCACCGTCTGCAGCTTGCCGAACTCGTCGAGCACCTTCAGGTCCAGCGCCTCGGCATACTTCGTGCCGAGCTGGAAGATGTGGCCCATCTCGATGCCTCGCGCCGACAGCAGCGGCGACCCGCAGCTGGGGCAGGCATCACCGGGACGGACCTCGGCGGCCTCGATCGTGCCGTCCGCCGAAAAGTCACGTCCCGCAACGAGATCCAGGACGTGACGACCGGGCTGGTCAGCGCCGGTCACCCAGGCAGTGCCCTCGACGACACGCGGGTCGAGCAGGTAGCGGAGACCGCTGGTTCCCTTCTCCCCCAACGCACCCGGGCCGATGTAGCCCTTGGCCAGCGTCGGGTATGCCGCGAAGTCCTTCTCCTCGAACGCCGTCACCGTCGCGGGTTCGACCTGTGCACCGAGCCGCTTCTCGTCGACCTCCCGGTCGCCCGGCACGCCGATGGCGAGCGGCTCGCGGGTCCCGTCGGGGTGCACGAGCATGACGACGACGTTCTTGAGCGTGTCGGCCGCCGTCCACTCCCGGTCGGCCTTGGGGAAAGCTGAATTCAGATGTGCGACGAGGGTTTCGATGGTCGGCGTGTCGGGGGTGTCCTCGACGTGGGAAGCCGGCAGCGCGTCATACGGCTGCGCCGGCGGCGCGGTGACCTGCACGGCCTCGACGTTCGCGGCATACCCGCAGTTGTCGCAGCGCACATAGGTGTCCTCACCGTTCTCGGCGGTGGCGAGGAACTCCTCCGACTTCGACCCGCCCATGGCGCCGGCCATCGCCTGGACGATGACGTAGTGGAAGCCGAGCCGGTCGAAGATCTTGACGTAGGCGCTGCGGTGCAGGTCGTAGCTCTTGTCGAGCCCGGCCTCGTCGATGTCGAAGGAATAGGAGTCCTTCATGACGAACTCGCGCCCGCGCAGGATGCCGGCGCGGGGCCGGGCTTCGTCGCGGTACTTGGTCTGGATCTGGTAGAGCGCGAGCGGAAGATCCTTGTAGGAGGAGAACATGTCCTTGACCAGCAGGGTGAACATCTCCTCGTGGGTCGGGCCGAGGAGGTAGTCGCCCTCGCGGCGGTCCTTGAGCCGGAAGAGATTGGCGCCGTATTCGCTCCACCGTCCGGTCGCCTCGTAGGGCTCGCGCGGCAGCAGGGCGGGGAAGAGCAACTCCTGGGAGCCGATCTCGTCCATCTCCTCGCGGACGATCTGCTCGACCCGCCTGAGGACCTTCAGACCCAAGGGCAACCAGGTGTAGATGCCGGGGCTGACGCGGCGAATGTAGCCGGCGCGGACCAGAAGCTGGTGGCTCGGGACCTCCGCGTCCGCCGGGTTCTCTCGCAGGGTGCGAAGGAACAGGGACGACATGCGCATGGCCACGGGGTAACTCCTGAGGGGGTTGAGGACAACGCCCACAGGATACGTGGCCGGGCGGCTCAGCCGAGCGCCGTTTTCAGGGCGCCGGCGGTCTCGGCGAGCACCCGCTGCCCGAGCGGGGCGGCCGGCATCGTCAGCATCGGATGCACGGCGTCCTCGTGGACCCGCACGGTGACATCGACCCCGGCGGCGCGCATCTTCTCGGCATAGGCGATGCCTTCGTCGCGCAGCGGGTCGAAGCCGGCGACGGCGACATAGGCCGGCGGCAACCCGGCCAGGTCGTGGGCGAGCAGCGGCGAGGCGCGCACATCGCTCGGGTCACCGTCGGGGCCGAGGTAGTTCGCCTCATACCAGTCCATGTTCGCCTTGGTGAGGAAGTAGCCCTCGCCGAAGAGTTCGCGCGAGCGAGTGGTCGCGCCCAGCTGGGTGACCGGGACCCCGAGCAGTTGGTATGCCGGCATGGGCCCGCCCTCGCGGTGGGTCACCTGGGCGACGACCGCGGCCAGGTTGCCGCCGGCGCTGTCGCCGCCGACGGCGATCCGCTCCGGGTCCAGGCCGAGCTGCTCGGCGTGCTCATGCGCCCATCGGAAGGCCGCCACCGCGTCGTCCACCGCAGCCGGGAAGCGGTGCTCCGGGGCGAGCCGGTAGCCGACGTTGAGGACGGCGACGTGTCCCAGCCCGCACAGCAGCCGGCAGGTCGGGTCGTGGGTGTCGACATCGCCGAGCACCCATCCGCCGCCGTGGAAATAGACAAGCAGCCCAAGGGGTTTCAGGCCTGGCGGGCTGCCCGCGGGTGGGTGGGGGCGATAGAGCCGGGCCGGTATGCCGCCCGCCGGCCCGGGGATGGTCAGGTCCGCGGCCGTCGCCACCCGAGCCGGTTTGCCGGCGAACATCCACGAGTCGAGCGCGAGCTGCCGCCGCGCCTCCGGCACGGGCAACTGGTCCAGCTCCGGCTCGCCGAGCTTCGTCATGATCGCCAGCCCGACGTGGGTGTCCGGGTCGAGCCGGGCCCCATCGACGACATGCGGGTGCAGGTCGAGGCGGCGGCGGAGCCGGTCCGGGACGGCGAGCATCGCCTCGAAGGCGCGTTTCTGCGCACGCTCGGCGCGGGTCGGGGTGAAGGCGGGCGGCATACCCCTAGCTTGCCAAGGCCGGGGCGGTCTCGGGCTCGGTGGCCCCGTCGATGTGGAGGACTTCCTCGTCGGCGTGCCGGCCGAACCACAAGGTGACGACGCCGACGAGCGCCCAGGCGGCCAGGACGAGCCAAGGGCGCAAGGTCGAGGCGTCGGGGAAGTAGGACTCCAGCCGCAGCAGGGTGCCGGCGGCGCCGGGGACGAAGAACTGTCCGATCTCGCCCCAGTGCCAGGGCAGCATCTCCTTGGGGATGGTCAGCGAGGAGAGCGGGTTGCCGATGAAGAGGGTGACGATGGCGCCGAGGGCAATGCCGGCGCGGCCGATCAGGCCGTTCATGCCGACGATGAAGGCGCCGGTGGCGAAGAGGGCGGCGCTGATGATCGCCCACTCCATCACGAAGCTGCCGACGAGGATGCCGAGCCAGGGCCCGAGGACCGCGGCGAGCAGGAGGCCGGCGAGCACGGCATACCCGGTCACCGCGGCGAGGCGACGGCGGTGTCCGGCGACGAGCAGGGAGATCAGGACGCCGCCGAGCATGCCTCCCATGGCCAGCGGCAGGCCGGCGACGGCGAAGCCCGCGCCACGAGGGTCGTCGGGGCTGAGCGGGGCGATATCGGTGACGGTGACCTTGGGCGGCTGCTGCCCTGCCGCGGCCGCCTGGGCCGTGATCCCGGCGGCAGCCTGGTTCAGCGCCTGGCTGACGACGGTGCTGGCGGCGCTCGCGGTGAGGAACTCGACCCCGGAGGGCGAGGCGACCACGGCGCCATAGGCATCGCGCTGCTTGATGGCGCTCTCGGCGGCGGCGCGGTCGGCGACCGTGGTGATATCGAAGGCACCGGACTTGCCGAGCCCGGCCTGGATCTGGGTCAGCGCGGCCGGCGGGCCGGCGACGACGAGCGGCAGGTCCTTGACCTTGCTCAGGTAGCTCGGCCAGACGAACGCGAGCAGCACGAGGAGGACGACGGTGGAAGCTCCGAGCACAGTGCGGAGCGTTGTCGGCCAGGTCGATTGCGCGGTGTGGGTCGACGGCGCGGAGTGGGTCGATTCGGCGGTGGGAGCGGGGTGGGCCATGACTGGCATCTCCTGGTTCTCATTGGAGAATGATCGTTCGTTTTGTACTTTGCCACTCCGCGTCCAGAATTGCAAACAGAACGTTCGTTTTTTATGATGAGGGTATGCCGAAGGTCACCGAAGCCCGCCGCCTGGCCGTCCGCGACCGGATTCGCGATGCCGCCCTGAGCGAGTTCATGGACAAGGGGCTCGCCACGACGTCGATGGCGGACATCGTCAGCGCGTCGGGGATGTCCGCCGGGGCGATCTACGGCCACTTCACCAACAAGGCCGAGCTGACCGCCGAGGTCGCGCGGGGCGTGATCGCCAGCCGCGTCGACATCGTCGCCGACTCGGCGGTGGCGGAGCAGATCCCCACCCCGAGCGCCCTGCTGCGCACCCTTTTCGACACGATGCCTCAGGACGTCCTCGACAGCGGAATCGTCCTGCAGATCTGGGGCGCCGCGGGTCCGTCGGGCGAACTGCGCCCCATCGCGCAGCAGGCCTTCTCCACCATGCGCTCGGTCTTCACCGAATACTTGGCGGCCTGGCTTGTCTCGCAAGGGCATTCGCGACGCGCGGCCCTGGCCCGTGCGCGCAAGCTGGCGCCGGCCTTCATCGGCCTGGCGCAGGGATATCTCGTGCACCGCTCAGTGCTGGGCCGGGATCTGGCGGATACCTATCTCGACAGCGTCCAACTCCTGTTAGCCGACACCTGAATCGCCCCCGCCCTGCCGGGCTTGGGGAGCACTCTTCCGGTCGTCTCGGGCGGGGTCAGCGGCTGCGGCTGCCGTATGCCGGCCGAGCGCGGCGCGGCGCGCCGTCGGGGCGGGGCCGACC
>NZ_HG764815.1:2162029-2182930 GCF_001050535.1 Nostocoides australiense Ben110
TGCCGGTGCTCGACGCCGCGGCGGCCGCCGAGGTGGCTCGGCGCGGCATACTGCTCGACGCCCGCGCCACCGAGCGCTTCGAGGGCCGCACCGAACCCATCGACGCCGTCGCCGGACACATCCCCGGCGCCCGCAATGCCCCACTCGACGAGTTCACCGGCGCCGACGGGCGGCTGCTCGACAAGGAACGCCTGCACGCCTACTTCGCGAGCAAGGGCGTCTTCGACAGCGCCGAGGTCGGCGCCTACTGCGGTAGCGGCATCACCGCGGCGCGAATGGCGTTGGCACTGCGGCAGATCGGCGTCACACCGGCGGTGTATGTCGGCAGTTGGAGCGAATGGATCACCGACCCGGACCGGCCGGTCGCCACCGGCGCCGAGTAGCCTTGCCCCTCGTGTCCCCGCAAGCCGCACCGCAGCAGGTCCCCCAGCCCCGCAACGCCAGCGAGCGCGCCCTCGTCGCTCTTGCCCGTCTCCCCCGGCCGGTGCCGGTGCTCGGGGTGCTCGCCCTGCTCGCCATCGGGGCGTTCGTGCCGACCTACGGCTGGATCGCCACCGCGCTCGTCGCGCTCTTCCTGGCGTGGATCCTCAGCCTGAGCTGGCCCCGGCTGACCGGGGTGGAGAAGATCATGCGGATCGCCGTGATCGCCTTCGTCGCCGGCCTCGCGGTCATCCAGTCGCGGCCTCGTTGACCGGACCTCCGAGGTCCGGTTCGATGACGTCGATCAGGAACTCGTCGTCGAGCGGCCAGCTCAGCGGCGTCGGGTACCACCGGCGCAGGCTGCCCGGCACCTTGAACGGGCGCCACTGATCCATCGGCAACGCCAACCGGTCCGCGATGGCCCAGAGCACCGCAGGATGGTGTCCCATCCCGATGTGACTGGCCTTGACCTCGATGTTCTCGGCCTTGCCGTAGATCTCGTTGAGGCAGGCCTGCCACGGGACGATCCCGTCGGTGCGGGAGTAGATGGCGGTCGTCGGGATCGGCATCGGGTCGCGCAGATGCTCCTGCTCGGGCATGTCGAGTTCCTCGGCCTCGACGTGCAGGTGCCGGTAGCGGTCGAAGACGAGAGAGGCGAGCGTGTCCTCGCGGTGGATCAGCCGGAACGGCGAGCCGAGCGTGATGACCTGCCGCACCTGGTCGGGATAGGCCCGGCCGAGCTGACGGGCATACAGACCCCCGAGGCTCCAGCCGATGAGGGAGATCGGGCCGTGCTCGGCCGTGAGGTTCTCCACGCTGGCGCGCATCGAGTCGACGATGCGGCGGGTCGGTCCGATATTGCGCCCGACGCCCCAGCCGTGCGGGTGATAGCCCAGCGAGGACAGGTAGCTGCGCATGATCGCGGTGGTGTAGTCCCCCGCCATCAGCCCCGGAAGGACGAGAACGTGCTGGCCATCGCCGCGGCGTGCCTTGCGCAGGATGCGCCGGAACGCCGCATACTCGCCGACCTCCCCCGCCATGCGGGGCACCTCGACGAGCCCATGGACCAACGACGGACGCATGAGACCAGTATTACGCCTCGACCTGGCAGGGAGGCTACTCGGAGGAAGGTGGGATTGACATTACATCCGCATCAACTGAGAATGATTCTCATGTTCGTTTCGCGGCTTCGTCGTAGGACGGCGCTCCCCGCCCTCGTCGCGCTCACCGGGGCGTTCGCCGGCGGCCTGGCCGGATGCGGTGATCCGGCTACGGGGTCGGGCGGGGGCCGCACGCAGGTGGTCGTGGGCTTCTATGCCGCGCAGTACCTGGCCGAGCGTGTCGGCGGCGACCGGGTCAACGTCACCAACCTGACCGCGCCAGGGGTCGAGCCGCACGATCTCGAGCTGACCGCGCGGCAAGTGGTGCGGCTGGCCAAGGCGGATCTCGTGATCACCGTGCCGGGGTTCCAGCCGGCCGTCGACGAGGGCATCGTCGCCGCGCAGGCGCGGCGGGTGCTCGATCTCGCACCGGTCGTCGGCGTCGACCTGGCCGGTGGCGAGAGCCACGACACCCAGCCGCACGCGGAGGACGGCCACGCGGCGGCGGGGCACGCCCACGAGACGCCCGCGGACCTCGCGCACGACCCGCACTTCTGGCTCGATCCGCACCTGATGGCCGACGCGAGCGCGGCCGTCGCCGCCCAGCTGAGCGCCGCGGACCCCGGCGGCACGGGCCTGTACGAAGCGAATTCCGCAGCGCTGCAAGCGGATCTGGAGACTCTTGAAGCAGAGATCAAAAGCCGGCTCCACGACTGCCGGCAGCAGGACCTCGTCACCAGCCACGCGGCATACGGCCGTCTCGCGGCCATCACCGGGTTCGTCCCGCACCCGCTCGCCCTCAATCCGGAGGCCGAGCCCAGCCCAGCGCTACTCGCCGAGATCACCGATCTCGTCCGCAACGAAGGGATTGCGACCATCTACGTCGAACCGCTAGCCAACCGGCGCGTCGCCGAGGTCGTCGCCGCCGAGACCGGCGCCCGGACGGCCGTGCTCGACCCCATCGAGGGCGGCGGCGCCATCGGCTCCCCGCAGGACTATCTGGGGTCGATGCGTGCCAATGTGGCCACTCTCGCGGCCGGTCAGGAGTGCCTCGCATGAGCCCGGTGATCGAAGTCACCGATGCGGCTTTCGGGTATGCCGGGCAGCCCGTCGTCTCCCATGTCACCTTCCGCCTCGACCCCGGCGAAGTGGTCGCGGTGCTCGGCCCCAACGGGTCCGGCAAGTCGACCCTCATCAAGGGACTGGTGGGCCTGACCGAGGAGTTGGGGGGCACGACGACCATCCTCGGCCAGCCCCTAGCACAGGCCGAGCGGGGCCTGGTCGGCTATGTCCCGCAACGGCATACGCTCGGCACCTCGGTGCGCGCGAGCGTCGCGGAGATCGTCGGCACCGGTCGCGTCGCGTTCATGTCGATGTGGCGGCCGTGGGCGCGCAACCCGGCCCGCAGCCGGCAGGCCGTCGCCCGAGCGCTGGACCTGGTCGGCCTCGGAGACCGCGCCGACGCCGATGTCTCGGCCCTCTCCGGCGGCCAGCAACGCCGAGTCCTCATCGCCCGGGCGCTGGCGACTTCCCCGGAGGTCCTCATCATGGACGAACCGACGGCGGGGGTCGACCACGGCAACCAGCTCGTCCTCGCCGGGGTACTCGAGCGACTCAAGGCGCGCGGCACCACCATGCTCATCGTCACGCACGAACTGGACGCTCTCGCAACGGTTGTCGACCGTGTCGTCGTGATCGAGGACGGGCGGCTCACCTACGACGGACCCGCGGACAGCCTGCCACCCGGCGGCACGCGGGGACACCACCACGACCACGACGACGAGGACACCGGCGAGAGTGCGGGAGCACCCGTCATACCCACGGCTCGGATCGACCTCGGAGGTCCACGTGCTTGAGATTCTCGACTATGCGTTCATGCGCAACGCCCTGCTGGCGGCGCTGCTCATTGGCGTCGCGGCCCCGCTGGTGGGCATCTTCATGGTCCAGCGGCGGCTCTCCCTCATCGGTGACGGGCTCGGTCACGTCGCGCTCGCGGGCGTCGCCGTCGGCATCCTCACCTCCAGTTCCCCGGTGCTGACCGCGCTGCTCACGGCCGTGGCGGCGGCCGTGGCCATCGAGTTCACGCGCGCCCGGGGCGGGCCGACCAGCGACCTGGCCCTGGCGTTGATGTTCTACGGCGGGATCGCGCTCGGTGTCGTCCTGATCGGGATCTCTCCCGAGGGCACGCCGGCCAACCTGACCGCCTACCTGTTCGGGTCGATCACGGCGACGACGACGGGCGACCTGTATGTCTTCCTCGCCCTGACGCTCGTGGTGCTGCTCGTGACCTGGGCGCTGCGGCCGTGGCTGTTCGCCGCCGCCCAGGACGAGGAGTACGCCCGGGCGGCGGGCATGCCGGTCACCGCGGTGAACCTGATCCTGTCCATCCTCACCGCCGTGACGGTCGTGGTGTCGATGCGCGTCGTCGGGCTGCTCCTGATCAGCGCCCTGATGGTCATCCCCAATGCCGCCGCGCAAGCGATCGCCCGCTCCTTCCGCGGCGCGATGACACTCGCCGTCGGGCTCGGCCTGATCTCGGCCGTCGGTGGGGTCATCACCTCCTTCTATGCCGAGACCCCGTCCGGCGGCACGATCGTGCTCCTGGCGCTCGCGCTCTTCGTCGTGGTCAGCGTGATCGCCGCCTGGCAGCGCCGGCGCGACGCCGCCCATGCCCGCGCCGAACGGCACGACCACGAGCACGGGCCCGGCTGCGGGCACGAGGCGATTCGCCACAAGGACCACATGGACTATCTGCACGACGGCCACCGGCACGCCGCCCACGGCGGACACTATGACGAACACGCCCCTGACGGACACGCCGGCGACGAACATGCCACTGGCGCACACGCCCGTCGCGCACACGCCCGGGGGGCGGGGTCATGAGCGAGCGACCGCGCCGGGTGACCCGCCAGCAACAGGCCATCACCGCGGCCCTCCAGGGCCGCGACGACTTCCGGTCCGCTCAAGAGTTGCATGCTCAATTGCGCTCCGGCGGAGCGACAATCGGCTTGGCTACGGTCTATCGCACGCTCCAGGCCCTCGCGGACGAGGGCCTGATCGACATGCTGCGCACCGAGGGCGGCGAGTCGCTGTATCGCGCGTGCAGCCGCGGACATCATCACCACCTGGTGTGCCGAACGTGTGGACGAACGGTGGAGGTCGAAGCCGACGATGCCGAACGGTGGGCGATCCGGACCGCGACGGCATACGGTTTCACCGATGTCGAACACACACTGGAGATCTTCGGGCGCTGCGCTTCCTGCAGCGGGTCCGGCGGATAGGGGGCAGCGATGCGCGTGAGCCGTGCACTCGTTCTGGCGATCGTCGGGATGCTGCTGCTCACCGCGGCGGGCATCGGGAGTTTCGTGTGGCTGCGGGGCGATGCCTCCGACGCCGAGCGCAGCGCGCGGACGTATGCCGGTGGGGTCGCCCAGGCGCTCGCCGACGGCACCTTGCCGGGCGGTCTGGAGGTTGCCGACCGGGCCGGGGCCGAGCAGGACTACGACGAGGTGCTGCGCGGCATGGGTTCGCTGCGACCCACGGTGAGCGTGTCCAAGGTCGATCTCGCCAACGACGAGCGGACCGGCACGGTGACGTTCGCGCAGTCCTGGACGATCCATGAGGGCAAGAAGCCGTGGACCTACACGACGACGATGCCGATCACGCGGCGGGGTTCGGGTGAACACCTCGCGTGGACCGGCACGTGGTCGCATGCGGTCATCGCCCCTGAACTCACGGCCGACGAGCGACTCAGTGCGGTGCGGGACAAGGCTGTTCGTGGCGATATCCTCGCCGAGGACGGCACTGCGCTGGTCACGCTGCGCCCGGTGGTGCGGGTGGGCATCGACAAGACCCTGGCCAAGAAGGGCTCCGACGTCTCGGCGACGGCCGCGGCCCTGGCGGAGGCGGTGGGGATCGACCCGGCGGCATACCGCAAGGCGGTGACGGCGGCGGGGTCGAAGGCCTTCGTGGAGGCCATTGTCTATCGAAGCGAGTCCAGCGACCTGGCGAAGCTGTCCAATATCGCCAAGAAGTACCCCGAGATGCGGCTGCTCGAGGACGAGCTGCCGCTCGCGCCGACGAGTGGGTTCGCCCGGCCCATCCTCGGCACCGTCGGGCCGCCCACCGCCGAGATCATCGAGAAGTCGGCCGGCCGGATCCGCCAGGGCTCGCTCGTCGGACTCAGCGGGCTCGAGGCCGCCCAGGACCAGCGGCTGCGCGGCTCGGACGGTTTCGCCGTCAATGCCGTGCAGATCGGCTCCGACGAGACGCGGGAGCTGTATGCCGTGAGCGCCGTCGATGGTCTTCCGGTCACGGTCTCGCTCGACGAGGCCGTCCAGGAAGCCGCCGAGGCGGCGCTCACGGACGTCGGCGACAAGGGCGGGGCAAGCGCACTCGTGGCGATCCGGCCATCCGACATGCACGTCCTAGCAGCGGCGAGCGGCGCTGGCTCGCAAGGGTATTCGACGTCGACACTGGGGCAGTACCCACCCGGCTCGACCTTCAAGGCCGTCACCGCGCTGGCCCTGCTGCGCTCGGGCCTGACGCCCAAGACCAAGATCGACTGCACGAAGACCGCGACAGTCGAGGGCCGGGCGTTCAAGAACTACGACGACTATCCGCCGAAGCGGCTGGGCTCCATCAGCCTCACGTCGGCCATCGCCAACTCGTGCAATACCGCATTGATCTCCCAGCTGGACCGGCTCGACGGCGCCGACCTGGCCGAGGCCGCCGCCGCGCTCGGACTCACGGCGCAGCCGCAGCTCGGGGTGCCCGGGGCGCTCGGCACGGTGCCCGCCGACGCCGCCGGAGTCGATCTGGCGGCTTCCCTGATCGGTCAGGGCCGGGTCGTGACGAGCCCGATGGGCATGGCGACCGTCGCGGCGAGCATCGCGCGGGGCTCGATCGGGGCGCCGGTCATCGTCATCGACGGCCGAGAGCCGAAGCCCTCTCCCCCATCAAAACCGTTGACCCGCAAGGAGTCCGAGGAGTTGCAGGCGCTCCTGCGGGCCGTCGTGACCGATGGGTCGGCGTCCTTCCTCAAGGGGGTGCCCGGCGATGACGTGCTGGCCAAGACCGGCACCGCGGAGTATGGCAGGGGCGACCCGCCACCGACGCACGCCTGGATGATCGGCATCCAGGGGGATGTTGCCGTCGCCGTCTTCGTCGAGAAGGGACAGAGCGGCGCCAAGACTGCCGGGCCGATCCTCGAGGAGTTCCTGCGCCGGATGCCGTGAGCCGCTCGGGCGGTCAGGTCGAGACCGCGTCGACGGCCCCGCCGTAGCGGCGCTCGCGGTTGACATAGAGATCCACGGCCTGCCAGAGGTGCCGGCGGTCGAAGTCGGGCCACAGGGTGTCGAGGAAGACCATCTCGGCGTAGGCGCTCTGCCACAACAGGAAGTTCGACGTGCGCTGCTCGCCGCTGGAGCGGACGAAGAGGTCGACGTCCGGCATGTCCGGCTCGGGCAGGTAGCGGGCGAGCAGCCTCTCGTCGACCCCGCCCGGCTTGAGCCGCCCGGCAGCGACCTGCTCAGCGATTCGCTTAGCGGCAGAGGCGATTTCGGCGCGACCGCCGTAGTTGACGCAGAAATAGAGGGTGAGCCCGGTGTTGTCCTGCGTCAGTTCCTGGGCGACCTCGAGTTCCTTGATGACCGAGCCCCAGAGGCGGGGGCGCTGGCCGACCCACCGCATACGGACCCCCCACTCGTGGAGTTGGTCGCGGCGGCGGCGGATGACGTCCCGATTGAAGCCCATGAGGAAACGGACCTCGTCGGGGCTGCGCTTCCAGTTCTCGGTGGAGAAGGCGTAGGCGGAGAGGTGCGTCACGCCTACCTCGATGGCCCCGGCCACCACGTCGAGCAGCGCCGCCTCCCCCGCCTCGTGCCCCTTGGTGCGCGGCAGGCCCCGCTGGTTGGCCCAGCGTCCGTTGCCGTCCATGACGACGGCGACGTGCTTGGGCAGGTCCGCGGCGGCATACCGCGGCGGCTGGGCACCGCTCGGGTGCGGGAACGGCGGGATCATGATCCCGATCCTGCACCCAGAGAGAGCGATTCGTTCTGAGGCGGGGCGGCGTGTGGCTCGCGCTCCACGTGCGGCAGCGAGCGCAGCCCCCGCTCGAGGTGCCACTGGACGTATGCCGCGGTGATGCCGCTGCCCTCCCGACGGTGTTGCGCCGCACTGGCATCCGCGACGTCCCAGTCGCCGGCGAGCAGCGCGGCGAGCAGATCGAGGGTCGCCCGGGCAGGGGCGACGGAGCCCGGCCGGCGGCACGACGGGCATACGGCACCGCCGGCGGCGACATTGAAGGCCAGCTGCGGACCGGGATCGCCGCACTGGGCGCAGTCGTGGAAGCTCGGCGCGTAGCCGCCGATCGCGAGCGCGCGCAGGAGGTAGGCGTCCAGGACGAGCGAGGCGTCGTGGGCGCCGCCGGCGAGGGCGGCGAGGGCTCCTTGGAGGAGGAGGAACTGCTGCAGCGCCGGCGCCTTCTCCTCGGTGAGCCGGTCGGCGGTCTCCAGGACGGTCGAGAGCGCCGTGTAGGCGCGATAGTCGCGGGCGATCTGCTCGCCGTGGTAGGCGATCGAGACGGCCTGGGTGACGGTGTCGAGGTTGCGGCCCTCGTAACACTGGAGGTCGACGACCATGCCGGGTTCCAGGCGGGCGCCGAACCTGCTCTGGGTGCGGCGCACCCCCTTGGCGACCACGCGCAGCTTGCCCCGCTCGCGCGCCAGCACCGTCACGATGCGGTCGGCCTCGGCGAGTTTGTGCGTGCGCAGCACGATCGCCTGGTCGCGGTAGGTGGGCACCCACCCATTCTCTCCCGGGACGGCCAGGCTGCCGTGCGCGGCGCGCTCCCGGCATGTCGGCCGCTCACCTCCGGCTGCACGCGCCGCTTGTCTCGTACATTCGTTCTATTCCGGGGTATGGTGGTGGGCGTGACCTTGCAGGATGTGCTCGACTTCGGTGACGGGCCGGCGGCGGCGGGCGCGCCGTTCGGGCCGCTCGCGCCGGTGCGCACTCCCCTGGCGTATGGCGCCTGGGTCGACGTCGCCCCGGGCTGGCTGCGTGCGGCGGACGAGCTCTTCGAGGCCCTCCGCGCCGACGTGCCGTGGCAGGCCGAACGTCGCCAGATGTACGACAACGTCGTCGACGTGCCGCGGCTGACCCGCTTCTACGGCGAGTCCGAGGTGTGGCCACATGTCCTCCTCCCCGAGATCTGCCGCGCCATCAGCGATCACTACCTGCCCACGCTCGGCGAGCCGCTCGTCACCGCCGGCCTGTGCCTCTACCGCGACGGCGCCGATTCCGTTGCCTGGCACGGCGATCGGATCGGGCGCTCCCGATTCCAGGACACCATCGTCGCCATCCTCTCCCTCGGTTCGACGCGCACGCTCGCGCTGCGCCCCCGGGGCGGGGGCACGTCCATACGGCTGACCTCCGGCCACGGCGACCTGATCGTGATGGGCGGCAGCTGCCAGCGCACCTGGGAGCACGCCATACCCAAGACCCGCGAGCCCGTCGGTCCCCGGATGTCTGTGCAGTTCCGGCCGGCCGGCGTGCGCTGACCCACCCGGCAGGGTGATCATCGCCACTCAGGCCATTCCCGCGAGTGTGGCCCCATCGAGCCGATGACGCCACACTCTCGAACCGCTTGCCGTCAGGGCCCGCCGCCGGGACGGGAGACGGCGAGTTCGTCCTTCTTGGCGGCCTGATCGCGTTCGGCCCGGTTGAGAGCGGACATGATCGCGCGCAACGAGGCCTTGACGATGGACTCGTGGAGGCCGACGCCCCACAGGACCCGTTCTCCCACAGCGCATTCCACGTATGCCGCGGCCCGGGCGTCGCCACCGGCCGACAGCGCGTGCTCGTGGTAGTCGAGCACCCGGACGTCGACGTCGAGGGCGGACATGGCGTCGATGAAGGCGTCGATCGGGCCATTGCCGCTGCCGGAGATGTGCACCTCGGCGCCACTGTCGAGGATGACCGACTCGATGTGGTCGTCGCCGACGTCGGTGCTCGTGAGGATCGAGCGGACCGGGAAGAAGCGGCCCCAGCGGGTCTGCGGGTTGTCGGAGTGGAGGTATTCGTCGGCGAACATCTCCCAGATCTCCGCCGCCGTCAGCTCGCCGCCCTCGGCGTCGGTGCGCCGCTGCACCACCTGGCTGAACTCGACCTGGAGCCGGCGCGGCAGGTCGAGGCCGTGCTCGGACTTCAGCAGGTAGGACACGCCGCCCTTGCCGGACTGGCTGCACCACCGCCTCGTAGGAGCGGCCGATGTCGTGCGGGTCGATCGGCAGATAGGGCACACCCCAGTCGATGCCGTTGACATCGGTACCGGCCGCGCCGGCCCGCTTGTCCATGTCCTCGAAGCCCTTCTTGATGGCGTCCTGGTGGGAGCCGGAGAAGGCGGTGTAGACCAGGTCGCCGCCCCACGGGTGGCGCTCGTGGACCGGAAGCTGGTTGCAGTGCTCGACGGTGCGGCGGATGTCGGCCATGTCGGAGAAGTCGATCTGCGGGTCGATGCCTTGGGAGTAGAGGTTCATCCCCAGGGTGACCAGGCAGACGTTGCCGGTGCGCTCACCATTGCCGAACAGGCACCCCTCGATGCGGTCGGCACCGGCGAGATATCCCAGCTCGGCGGCCGCCACGCCCTCGCCGCGGTCGTTGTGCGGGTGCAGGCTCACGACGACCGAATCGCGGCGGTCGAGGTGACGGACCATCCATTCGATCGAATCGGCATACACATTGGGGGTGGCCATCTCCACCGTCGCCGGCAGGTTGACGATCATCTTGTGGTCGGGTGTGGGGTCGATGACCTCGATGACGGCGTTGCAGATCTCGACGGCGAACTCCAGCTCGGTGCCGGTGTAGGACTCCGGGGAGTACTCGTAGTAGACCGTCGTCTCGGGGATCGTCTCCTCCAGCTTGCGGCACAGCCGCGCCCCCTGCAGGGCGATGTCGATGATGCCTTCCTTGGACATCCCGAAGACCACGCGCCGCTGCAGCACGCTGGTGGAGTTGTAGAAGTGCACGATCGCCTGCTTCGACCCGCGGATGGCGTCATAGGTCCGCTCGATGAGGTGGTCGCGGCACTGGGTGAGCACCTGGATCGTCACATCGTCGGGGATGTGCCCGCCCTCGATCAGCTCGCGCACGAAGTCGAAATCGGTCTGGCTGGCGCTGGGGAAGCCGACCTCGATCTCCTTGTAGCCCATCTTGACCAGGAGCTTGAACATCCGCAGCTTGCGCTCGGCGTCCATCGGGTCGATGAGGGCCTGGTTGCCATCGCGCAGGTCGACCGCGCACCAACGCGGCGCCTGCGTCATGACCTTGTCGGGCCAGGTGCGGTCGGGCAGTTCGACCTGGATCTGCTGCTGGAACGGGAGGTACTTCGTGAACGGCATCGGGGTGGGATGCTGGGGGTGGATCATCGCTTCGGTTCGCCTTCGTCTCGGATCGGAGTGTGCGGCGGCCTTGGGGCACAGCGGACTCCGCGACGAGGGGCGGCCGTTGTCAGGCCCCGCCGCGGCAGCGAAGGAGGAGGCGTCCACGCATAGTGCCCACAGTATGCCGCGTGCCCCCGCGCCACGCGAGGGCGGGTCCGAACTGTGGTCGCGTCATACTCGCGCCCCCAGCACCTACGGCAAGCGCCCGTCGCTGTCCGGCAGGGCTACCACGGGTGTGCCGCCCGCGCGGGCCACGTTCGCAAGATCCGGGTCAGCGGTGGCCAGGGCCGCGTCGGTGGCGGACGCCGTCGCGGCCGCGACACAGTCGGCCATACTCACCGGACAACGCTTGCTGCCGTAGTTCGCCGCGCGGGTCAGACCCGCCGACGTTGCGACGGCGGCATCCACGGGAATCACCCGCATGCCGGTCAGTTGGAGCAGCGCCAGATCCGCGAGCACGTCATCCTCCGGCCTGCCGAAAACGCGGACCAACTGGTCGACCACTTCAGCGAGATTCACCGAGTTGATCGCACACGACTCATCCTCGAGGAGCCGGCGCACCTCGCAGGCCACTTCGTCGCCGCGTAACAGCCCGATCACGGCGTACGCATCAAGCACGATCACCGACGCGACCGGTCACGGTCCGCCTCGCGTGCCCGCTCATCCGCACGACCCGATCGCGTGGCCGGGCCAGGGCCCGCGTGGGCGCCTGAGACGGCAGCGAGGATGTCGTCAGGCACCGGTCGGACGATGACGTAGTCACCTCGATCGACGACGACGACCCGCTCGGCGTGCCAGCGGCGACGAACCTCGGCAGGGAGGGAGACCTGGCCGTTCCGCGAGATCTTCGCCGTCGATGGACTCATGAGGTCATTGTATGCTGGCGCCGCTCCATACAACGGATCACCCGAATTGCTCGAAGGTGGCGGTGAAGTGCCGCAGGGCCGGGGGCTCGTCGACGATGCGGTAGCCGGGCAGGTCGCCGGCCCGTGCCTTGACCCGCTCGCAGACCTCGATGACGTAGTCGATGTGGCTCTGGGTGTAGGTGCGGCGCGGGATCGCCAGGCGCACCAACTCCATCGCCGCCGGCGACTCGCTGCCGTCGGGGTGGCGGCCGAACATCACCGACCCGATCTCGCACGAGCGCACGCCCCCCGCCTCGTACAGCGCGACGGCCAGCGCCTGGCCGGGGAAGTGCAGCGGCTCGATGTGCGGCAGCAGCGCCCGGGCATCGATATAGACGGCATGCCCGCCGGCGGGCTTCAGGCAGGGCATGCCCAGCTTGTCGAGCGCGTCGGCCAGATAGGCCGTCGACCGGATGCGGTAGCGCAGGTAGTCGTGATCGACACACTCCTTGAGCCCCTGAGCCAGCGCCTCGAGGTCCCGGCCGGCCAGACCGCCATACGTCGGGAAACCCTCGGTCAGGATCAGCACCGACCGGCACTGCTGGGCGAGATCGTCGTCATTGAGCGCGAGCCAGCCCCCGATATTGCCCATCGGGTCCTTCTTCGCCGACATCGTCATCCCGTCGGCACAGGCCGCCATGTCGCGGATGATGTCGGGTACGTCGCGCTCACCCTGGCCCTCCTCACGCTCCCGGATGAACCACGCGTTCTCCCCGAACCGGCACGCGTCGAGGAAGAGCGGTTTGCCGTGCGCGTGGGCGATCTCGCTGACCGCACGGAGGTTCTCCAGCGAAACCGGTTGTCCCCCACCTGAATTGTTGGTGATCGTCATCATCACGCAGGGCACGTTGTCGCCGCGTTCGGCGAGCAGGGCCTTGAGCCTGGCGGTGTCCATATTGCCCTTGAAGGGGTGCAGCGACGACGGGTCGTGCCCTTCGGCGATGACGAGATCGAGAGCCTCGGCACCGGTGAACTCGATGTTCGCGCGCGTGGTGTCGAAGTGGGTGTTGCTCGGCACGACTTTGCCGACGCCCCCGAGAGCGCCGAAGAGGATCTTCTCCGCGGCCCGGCCCTGGTGGGTCGGGATGACGTGTTCGTAGGGGAAGAGTTCGCGCACGGCGTCGCGGAAGACGAAGTAGCTCGGCGAACCGGCATACGACTCGTCGCCGTGCTGGATCGCGGCCCACTGGTCGCGACTCATCGCGCCCGTGCCGGAGTCGGTGAGCAGGTCGATCAGCACGTTCTCGGACCGGATCTGGAAGAGGTTGTAGCCGGCCTCGCGCGCCACCTGCCGGCGGTGCTCCGCCGTGGTCATTCGCAGGGGTTCGACCGAGTGGATGCGAAAGGGCTCGATGACGGTCCGGAAAGCTTCGTCGCTCATGCCCCTCACCGTATCCAGTGGCTCACCGCAGGCGCACGGACAGGCAGGTCACGCACCCCTCGAGTTTCTCGAACTCACTGATGTCCACCGTGGTGACCGCATAGCCGCGGGCACGGAGGAGTTCGGCGCTGCGTGGCGCGCTCGCGGCCATGAGCAGCTGATCCTCGCCGAGGATGACGACGTGCGCGCCGCCCTCCTCGGGCATCGCTTCGTATGCCGGGAAGGCCTCCTTGTCGTCCACCACCGGATCCCATCCGATGACCGTGCCGTCGGGCAGGGCGGTCACCGCCGACTTCAGGTGCAAGGCGCGCTCGACCGGCACGGCTTGCGTGCGAACACCGAACTCACGCAGGTGTGTCGCGAGCTGTTGGATCCCCGCGCCGTTGGTGCGGGACGAGAGCCCGACGTATGCCGTGTCTCCGCTCCGCAGCACGTCACCGCCGTCGAGGGTGCCGGGCGCCGCGATGCGGGCGATCCGGTAACCGAGATCACGCATGGTCTGCTCAACGCCGATCGTCTCCCGACGTCGCTGCGCCGCACCCGGATTCGCGATGACCGCCAGGTCCTCGTGAACGACGACGGGGTCCTCGACGAAGACCGCGTCGGGACAGTCGTCGGCCGGGGGCACCTCGAGCGTCTCCCACCCGGCTTCCCGCAGGGCGTGCGCGTAGGCCTCCCACTGACCGATCGCCAGCTCGCCGTCCACGGGATCGCGCTCGATATGGGTGAGCAGTCCATGGGCAAGCCGCGGCCCGGGCCGACGGATGAGTGCCCGACGGGAAGTCATGCCCACCAGCGTAGGACGCCTCAGAAGTAGGACTTCTCGCCGTCGAGAAGTTCGCGGATGAGGTCGAGGTGTCCGGCGTGCCGGGCCGTCTCCTCGAACATGTGGTGGATCATCCACCCCAACGTCGCTCCCGCGGCCGGGAACGTCGTGCCGGCACCGCGGTCGTCGAGCCCGGCGGCGGCGATGACGGCGTCGCTGCGCCGGCACTCCTCCTCATACTCCGCGACGAGCTGGTCGAGCGGCTTGCCCTGTCCCACAATGAATTCGTTGTCGTCGGGGTCGTCCTCGAACATCGGGTTCTCGCTCTCGGCCACCCCGGAGTAGGCGACCTGGAACCACAGGTGTTCGCACCAGCGCAGGTGCGACAGCAGGCCGCCGACGGTCATCAGGGGCGAGGTCGGGATGACCACCCGATGCACATCTGCCTCAGCCAACCCGTCGGTCTTGAGAACGACGATCTCGCGTTGCAGCTGGAACCAGCCGAGCAGGGAGCTTCGTTGGTCGGCGTCGAACGCTGGGCGCTTCAGGTCAGCCATCTGCCCACTCTGGCAGGAAAAGCGCTGGTTTCCCAGATACCAGGAGTGCACTCTGGACGACATGCCGCTCCCACCCGTGCCCGCCGGCCTGATCGCCCGCCCCCTGGAAGCGAGCGACCTCGACGCCACCTACGCCGTCTATGTCGCCGACGAATTCGTCAACACCGGCCAGCGCATGGTCGAGTGGGAGGACATCGAATCCGACTGGCAGCGTCCGTCTTTCGACCTTTCGACCGATTCGGTCGGCATCTTCTACGGGGACCGGCTCGTCGGTGCGGCCGAGGTTTTCGCCGGCCGCCGGGCCGACGGGGCGGTCGCGCCCGATTGGCACGGTCGCGGCATCGGCACCTGGTTGCTGGCCTGGACCGAGCACCGAGCCAAGGAGCAGGGCGGCTCCCTCGTCGGCCAGAGCAAGTTCGGTGGGTCGCCCGCCGAGGCCCTGCTGCGGGGCCGCGGCTACCACGAGATGTGGACCTCCTGGGTCCTCGAAGTCCCCGAGGACCAGACGATCACGCCGCAACCACTCCCGGATGGCTACGCACTCCGGGAGTTCACCGCCGCGGACGAGCACGCGGCATACCACCTGATCGAGGATGCCTTCAACGAGTGGCCGGACCGAGACCCGGCGACCTTCGAGGACTGGCGACCGCGCATCATCGGGCGAGCCGGCTTCTCCCCGTGGCAGATTCGCTTCGTGACCGACCCGGGCGGGAAGCCGGTCGGCGTTGCCGCCATCATCCTCGACAGTCAGCAGTGCGCCTACGTCGACCAACTCGCCGTGCGCAAGGACCACCGCGGAAAGGGCCTCGCCCGGGCGCTGCTGGTCGACGCCTTCGAGGAGGCCCGCCGCCGCGGTGCCACCCGCTCCGAACTGTCCACCGACAGCCGCACCGGCGCCCTGGGGCTCTATGAGAAGGTCGGGATGGTCGTCACCCAGACCTGGAGACACTGGGCGAGGGAGCTTTAGGCCACCCCACGAAGTGTCCTCGCTCCTTCGTCGCTCCGGTACTTCGCGGGGACCCCGTCTCGTCGGTGGCTTTTCGTTAGTCGCTGGCTTTTCGTTACACGTCCGAGGCCGGCGAGCGGGCTCAGGGGGCCTGCGGCTCGCTGATGTCAGCCACCTGAGCCTCGAAGACCCGCACCAGGTCGTCCGCCGCCACACCCAGCGCCACGCCGTGCCGGCCGGAGCCCATGGACACGCGGCGGCCGGGAATGGTCGCGTCGACGACGACCGGCCAGCGCGTGCTCGACCCGAACGGCGTGATCGTGCCGCGCTCGTAACCGGTGGCGGCCTTGGCCGTCCCGGCATCGGGCATCGACAGCCGGCTGACCCCGAGAAGGGCGCGCAGCTTCGGCCATGAGATCTCCCGGTCTCCCGGCACGAGCACGAACAGGTAGTCGTCGTCGGCGCGGCGAACCACCAGCGTCTTGACGATGTCGGCGGGCATGATGCCCCGCACCGCAGCGGCCTCCGCGAGGGAGCTCACCGGACCGTGCTCGGTCACGGTGTAATCCAAGCCCAACGCTTGGGCGTGCGCTATCGCCGGAGTGCTCGGCTCACTCACGTCGCCGGCCACAGCGAGTGATAGGCGTTCAACGCCGGTTGGCCACCCAGATGGGCATACAGGACAGTCGAATCCGCCGGGATGTCCTTGGTGCGCACCAACTCGATGAGACCGGCGAGGGACTTGCCTTCGTAGACCGGGTCGGTGATCATCGCCTCCAGCTGCGCCCCCATCGCCATGGCCTCCATGGTCGACTCGACGGGCACGCCGTAGAGGTCGCCGGCCCAACGCTCGAGCACCTGGATCTCGTCGTCGCGCAGGTCGCGGCCGAGTTCGATCAGCTCAGCGGTATGCCGCGCGATCCGCTCCACCTGCTCGCGCGTCTGGTCCAGGGTCGCCGAGGCGTCGATGCCGAGGACTCGCCGCCGGATGCCGGTCAGGTCCTCGAGCGCAGCGAAGCCGGCGATCATCCCGGCGTGGGTCGAGCCCGTCACCGTGCAGACGATGATGGTGTCGAAGTGCACCCCCAAGCTCTTTTCCTGCTCGGCCACTTCGAACGCCCAGTTCGCGAAACCCAGTCCCCCGAGCCGGTGTTCGGAGGCGCCCGCGGGAATCGGATAGGGCGTGCCGCCGGACTCCTCGACCTCTCGCAGAGCGGCCTTCCACGAGTCGCGGATGCCGATGTCGAAGCCGTGCGGGTCGAGCCGGGCGTCGGCGTCCATCATCCGCGTCAGGAGGATGTTGCCGACCTTGTCGTTGACGGGGTCCTCCCACGGCACCCATTTCTCTTGCACGAGACGGCATTTCAGGCCCAGGTGCGCAGCGACCGCGGCCACCTGACGGGTGTGGTTGCTCTGGTAGCCGCCGATGGACACCAGGGTGTCGGCGCCGGACTCGAGGATGTCGGGGACGATGTATTCGAGCTTGCGGACCTTGTTGCCGCCGAAGGCCAGTCCGCTGCTGACATCTTCCCGCTTGGCCCAAACCTGTGCTCCCCCAAGGGCATCCGAGAGCCGCCGCAGATGATGGACCGGACTGGGGCCGAAGGTGAGCGGATATCGCGGGAAGTCCGACAGCTTCATACTCAGGCCCTTCTGCCATCGTGCGTCAGCGTGCGCCAGGTCTCGAACTCGTGATCGGACGCTGCCAGGGCGTCCCCCGCGGCACAGAGATGGATGAACTCCGCATGCCGGGCGATCGAGTCCTGCACCGCGAAGGAGTCGAAACGGGCTCGCTCGACCCGGCGGATCACGGGCGTGAACTGCGCGAGCACGGCATCGATCGCGCGATTGTCCGCCAGGACGACGGGCACGGCGTGCAGGTCGTCGTCGGCGCGCAGGGCGGCGTCGATGTCCCCGTCCGCCAGCGCGGCGGCATACCTCTCGCTGGCCTGCGTCATCGCCTCGACGTCCTCCGGCGTCAGGCGACCGACGGATTCGCGCACCGCGAGCGAGCGCATCGAGGCGACGACGTCGCGGGCATGGCGCACGGCCGTGGGGTCGAGGTCCGCGACGACCGTCGACTTGCCGGGGTCGGCGACGACCAGCCCGGATTGCGCCAGCCGCAGCAGGGCCTCACGCACCGGTGTCCGGGAGACGCCGAGTCGAGCCGCCAGCTCTTGATCGTTGAGTTTCTCCCCCGGCGCGAGCGAGCCGTCGACGATGGCGTCGCGCAGCTGTTCGTAGACGCTCTCGCGCAGCAGAGAACGTCGGCTCGGAACGGTGGCGTCAGAGAGTGGCATGTGATATACTGCATACTGCCCGGCTAGCCGGTGCGCAATATCGGGGGATGCGGAACGACCGAGTGAACCGGGGGTAGCTCGGTCGTTCCGTGTGTCTGCCGAGCACGGCTATCAGGGCGTCTCGCCGACCACGAGTTCGTTGACCACCTGGATGTACTCGTCCTCGGCAGCGGCCGGGTCGGTGCCGACCAGACCCTTCCAGGCGTCGTACTTCGCCCGGCCGACGAAGTCGGTGAAGCCGGGCCGCTTGCCCGACACATCCCCCTCGGTCGCCTGCTTGTAGAGCGCGTAGAGGCGCAACTTGGTGTCATTGCCAGGGTCCCGGGTCAGGCCCGGGACGGCGGCGACTGCGGATTCGAAGTCGGTGATGTCAGCCACGACAACAATCTAGCTCGCCGGCCCAATCCGCCGTCGGAGCCACTCGGCCGCGATCTGCACGGAGTTCCGCCCACTTCGTTGTGGCTTGGGAACCCGCCCCGGAGGGTGCAGTCGCCCCCCGGGGACACAGGTCACAAGGAGTCGCTTGATCGAGGACCGCAACGTAGCTCGCACGTCATCGCGAACGGTCCAGTCGGTCTTGATATCCCGACGCATCACGGCCACGAGTTCCCGGGCGAAGGTTTCGAGCACCTCGTCACCCATGACCTCCCGAGCCGACTCGTTGTCCGCCACCGCGTCATAGAACGCCAGCTGATCGTCGTTGAGTGGTGCCCACGGCTGATCTGAACGCTGGGCATGGGCTGCGCGTGCTCGGCCCACGTCGGCTCGTGATGGCATTCGAGGCCGCCCAAGACGATCCCGACATTCTGCGGACGGCCGTCCTCTTCCTGCGACTCTCCGCCCTCGCTGCCGCCAACGCCGGTAAGGGAGGCCGCCTGGACACTGCACGCGAGGCGGTCGCCAAGGCACTCGACGCCTTGGGCAAGATCGAAGCCATCCGGAAGGCCTCTGGCACGATCCGCACCAACGCCGACACCATTGACAAGTCGGCCCTGGCCCTCCACTCATCCCTGAGCAGGTTGCTGGATGAAGCTCAGATCGCGTTGGACGACAACGCCGTTGAGGCTATTGACGACGCTCCCGCCAACGGGCCTACGCCAGTGGCGTGACCGGCGGTTAGCGCCGCTTGAGCCACTCCTCTGCGATCTGCACGGCGTTCAGTGCCGCGCCCTTGCGGAGATTGTCGCCGACGACGAACAGGTTGAGACCCTTGCCCTCGGGGGCGGCCTGATCGGCGCGCACCCGACCGACGAAGACCTCGTCGCGGCCGGCGGCCTCGAGTGGGTTGGGCACATCGGTGACGACGACCCCGGGCGCGTTCTTGAGCATGTCGAGCGCCTCGTCGGGGGCGATGTCGTCGGCGAACTCGGCGTGGATGGCGAGCGAGTGGCCGCTGAAGACCGGCACCCGCACGCAGGTGCCCGAGACGCGCAGGTCGGGGATGTGCAGGATCTTGCGGGACTCGTGCCGCAGCTTCTGCTCCTCGTCGGTCTCGCCGGACCCGTCGTCGACGAGCGACCCGGCGAGCGGGACGACGTTGAAGCCGACCGGCACGGCATACACCTGGGGTTCGGGGACGGCGACCGCCCGCCCGTCGAGAGCGAGCCCGGTGGGGTCGCCCGCGGCATACCCGCCCTTGAGTTGACGGTCGAGTTCTTGGACGCCCTTGCCGCCGGATCCGGAGACCGCCTGATAGGAGGAGACGTGCAGACGCACCAGAGATGCCTTGTCGTGCAACGGTTTCAGCACCGGCATGAAGGCCATCGTCGTGCAGTTGGGGTTGGCGACGATGCCCTTGGGGATGTTCAGCAGGTCGTCGGCGTTGACCTCGCTCACGACGAGCGGGACGTCCGGGTCCTTGCGCCAGGCGCTGGAATTGTCGATGACCAGTGCGCCAGCCGCGGCGACCTTGGGCGCCCACTCCTTCGAGGTCGATCCGCCGTTGGAGAAGAGCGCGACATCGAGGCCGGAGAAGTCAGCGGTCGCGGTGTCCTCGACGGTGACCTCACCGTCACCCCACGGCAGGGTCGAGCCCGCCGACCGCGCCGACGCGAAGTAGCGGATCTGCTCGACCGGGAAGCCGCGCTCCGCGAGAAGGGTCCGCATGACCCCGCCGACCTGACCCGTTGCACCGAAGACTCCAACACGCATGCGTCCAAGGATAGGGAGGGCGTCCAGGGATTATCGGTCAGTGACCACCCCGTGGGCGCGCCGTCACCCCGCCTCGATCCGCACGAGAGCGGCGTTGCCACGACCGTCGACCCTCACCACGGCGACCGCGTCGCCGTCCGCCAGCGCCCGTCCGAGGCTCGCGGCCCGCCCCTGCGGGAGGAACCAGCTCTCGATCCCGCAACGCAGGCGCCAGTCTCCGTCGTCGCACGCCAGGTAGGTCCCTCCGGCGGGCCGCTCCCGCTGGGCACCGTCCTGCACCCAGACGTCACCGTCCCGGCGCAGCCGGACGTATGCCGTGCCCCTCTCCCCGGGCGCCACGCCCGGGTCGGGCTGCGAGGCCGATGGGTCCCGCAGGGTCCGCAAGCCGGGATAGTCCAGATCCACGTAGGCCCCCCGGAACGGGTCGATGGGGTCGACGACCGTGACAGTCAGGCGGATCTCCTCGCCGCGGACGCGGGCGGAGAGCTGCGGTGCAACGGCCGCCACCACCAACCCCGCCTGGGCGAGCAGCACCGCGCCGAGGGTGGCCCAGCGGGGTCGGACGATGGTCATGACGACTCTCCTTCCGGCTCGGTCATGCGCAGTCGTCGCCGGGCGCGCTCGGCGAGATACCCAGTTCCGAGCAGCACCAGACCGACGATGAGGAAGAGCGCCGCTCCCGAGATGATCGGCGCGAAGACCGCCCAGGACTGGAAGGTCGTGAAGACCACCAACGCCGCGAGAGCGAGCGCACCCAACGCCGGCGACGAACGCCACTGGGCCAGAACCGCATACCATCCGGCGGCGATCAGGAAGACGAGGACGCTGACGCTCGTCCGCACCCACATGGCCGGCGTGGGGTTCCCGGTGTCGAGGAGCAGATCGACGGGCGGACGCCATGCCGCGAGCCCGGCGCCGGCGAGCGCGACCGC
>NZ_HG764815.1:2183030-2188371 GCF_001050535.1 Nostocoides australiense Ben110
TGGACGGCGACATCGAACGGGTGCTCGCCCGGGTGCTGCGCATGCTGGGCGGCGGCGGCCGGGCGGCGCGACGGACCAGCGCACCACACCGGGCCGAGGCCGCGGCATACCCAGGCGATTACATGGGGCCGCTGCCTCGAATCACCTACTCCCCCAACGCCGACGGTCGTCCCGACCCGGGCGAGGTGGTATGGGCGCCGGTGCCCTACCAAGAGGACAGCAGCCGGAGCAAGGACCGGCCGGTGCTGCTCATCGGCCGTGCCGACCCCTGGCTGCTGGCCCTCCCGCTGACCAGTCAGGACCACGACCGCGATGCCGCGCAGGAAGCGTCCGAGGGGCGTTACTGGATCGACGTCGGATCCGGTGCTTGGGACCACCGTGGTCGTGCCTCGGAGGCGGCGCTGCACCGCATCCTGCGTCTCGACCCCCACACCATCCGTCGCGAGGGCGCGGTGCTGGACCGGGAGGTCTTCGAGCAGGTGCGGGCCGCCCTGGAGCAGCACTACGGACCGGGGTGAGGCCGGCGAGGATTCCGGGGACGGGCGGGAGAACTAGCGCCGCGCGTAGACCAGCCACGTGCCGGCTTGATTGCCGGGGACGGTGAGCGCCTCATACCGCTCGCTGCTCGCCAGGGCCCGTCGCAGGACTGCTTGCCCGGCGTCCTGAGCAGGATCCCCGGAAGGCCCGGACGGCAGGACGATGGCGGCATAGGTCCCGTCGGCAACGGCCTGCTCGATCGCGGCCTCTCCGTTGGAGTAGAAGCCGAAGGTGCTGTCCCAGGTGATGTCGGCCCGGTCCCCGGTGCGGTAGGAGAGCACGTCCGCCGATGACGAGAGGTAACGCCCCGCGCCCCCGATGAGGCGGCCCAGGACACGACCGGCCGGGCATCGACCCAACTGGTGAAGAGCGCATCACTGCGAGCGACACCAGTCACGAACAGCAGCACCAGGACTGCCCCCACGGGACCGTAGCGCCAGCGCTGCTGGGACCAGCGGTGCAGCGCCACCCCCCGCCGGGTAGGACAGGAGGAGGGCGGTGAAGGCCAGGTGCTTCTGGAAGGAGGTTTCCTCGCCCAGCCGGATCTGCGCCTTGGGGAGCGCGATGGCGGCGAGGAAGAAACCGCAGCCCGTCAGCCCGGCGCGCACACCATCGGTGCTGAGGAGGTAGGCGCCGACCGGGCAGTTCGTTGCCGCAGGCCCGCTCGTTGTGGCGCAACACGCCCGCCGGGAACATGGTGGCCGCTCCCGACAGCACGTGCACCCAGTTGTCGGCCATGACCAGCACCACGCTGGGTGCCGGTTCTTGCCGCAGCAGGGAACGGATCGTCTTCTCGATGCCGTCTTCCTCGTTGTGTGCCGGGATGATCGCCACTACCTGAGGCGGATCATGCGGCAGGTCGTCGGCTAGCGGCCGTTGCGGCAGCGCCGACCTTCAGCGAACTGTCCGATCATTGTGGATGTCCAAGGACATAGTGCAACCCCACGCAGTCGGCACCCGACTGGTTGCCCGATCACGATTCCAGGCTGGCTTAGGAATCTCTTTACCAACAATTTGCCGACGATCCGCGGCTGGCGGGACATTACGGTCCACCCCGTTTCGGGTAGATAACAGCAGGTCGCAGAGGTGGTGAGGTTCGCCGAGGTGGTGAGGTTCGCCGAGGTGGTGGGGTTCGCCGAGGTGGTGGGGTTCAGCCGAACACTTCCACCCGCTCGTTGCGGGAGTCCATGACGTAGAGGCGTCCCGTCGCGTCGACGTCGATGGCGGCAGGACCCTGGAACTGTCCGTGTGCCGTGCCCGTCGCACCGAAGCTGCCCAAGCGGGCCAGGCTGAGCGAATAGACGGCGACGCGGTTGGCGGTGTGTTCGGTGACATAGACGCGATCCCGGTGCACCACCACGTCGTAAGGCGCTCGCACGCCCGTCATCGACTTTCGCAGCAGGGTGCCAGAGGGACTGAACACATAGAGCGCGTTCTCGGTGACGGCTGCCGCATACACCCGGCCGGCGTCGTCGACCCCGACGCCCGTGCAACCCTTGAGCAGGCCGGGGCCCTGCCCGGGGATGAAAGTCGTCCCGCACGGCCGGGTCCAGATGACCTTGCCGGTGAGGTCGGTCGCGACGATCCGCAGGTTGTTGCTGTCCGCGTGATAGATCCGATTGCCGCGCACGACCAGATCGCGCGCCAGCTGGTATTGCCCGGTCTCGGTGCCCCAACGACCGAAGGACCGCAGGAAGGTCCCGGTCGCGCTGTAGGCCTTGACATTGCCCTGTCGGCTGTTGGCCACCCACACGCGTCCGGTGGCCTGGTCGACCGTCACGCCGCGGGGGTAGTTCATCGCATACCCGCCCGTGCTGCCCCGGAATCCCCATTGCCGGGCGAACGCGCCTGCGGCAGTGAACTGTTGGATGCGCTGGTTGTACGTGTCGGCCACGTAGACGGCACCGGTCGAATCGTTGACGGCCACCCCCATGGCCTGGTTGAAGCCTCCAGGAGGGGGCGGCGGCACGGGGTCGGGCAGCGAGCGCAGGAAGGTCCCGTCGGGGCGGAAGACGAGGACCCGGTAGCCACCGAAATCGGGCGCATAGACGTTGCCGTCGAGACCGACCGTCAGTTCGCGCCCGCCATCGCGGAACTGCCCGGGGCCGCTGCCCTCGCTGCCGAAGGTGGCCAAGTGTTCGCCGGTCAGGCTGAACTTCTCGATCTGACTGGCCTCGGCGTCATTGGCGTAGATCCAGCCGTTGACGCGATCGATCGCGAGGCCGCGCATGTCGCCGCGGAATTTGCCCGGTCCGTCCCCTCGCGCCCCGATGGTGCGCACGAACGCTCCGCTGGCGTCGAAGACCTGGATCAGACCCTTACTCGTGTCGGCGACATAGGTGTTCGACGCTGCGTCGACGGCGATGCCGCGCAGCAGGCCGAATTGTCCGGGCTCGCTGCCGACGCCGGTGATGGCTCGCTTGAACACCCCGTCCTTGGAGAACACCAGCACCGCGGCGAAGAGGTAGGGCACGTTGTGGGAACTGACGGCATACAGGTCGCCATCAGGGCCGGTGGTGATGTGGGTGACGTAGGGGTACGGAACGGTCACTCCCGCGACATACGGCGGGATGTCGCGGATGAAGCTGCCGTCGGCGGCCAGTTTGACGATCCGCCGTTCGGGGTGGTTCATGTCGGCGATGTAGATCGAACCGTCCACCGGGTCCGTCGCCACGCCGTGCGGCGCGCTCGTCTGTCCCGGACCTTTGCCGCGGCTGCTCATCGTCTGCAGCAGCGTGCCGTCGGTGGCGTAGCGGCGTACGACGTAGTTCCAGTAGTCGCCGATGACGATGGTGCCGTCGGGAGCAGTGGCGGCACCCCAGGCATACACCCCGGCATGCCCCGGCCCGCCGATCGTGCGCTGGTATGCGGGCGGGGTCCACGCCTGGGCATCGGCCGGCGTGCGAGGCATCAGGACCGCCGCCACCAGGGCGACGAACACCACAGCGAACGTCAGAAACCGGGTGGTGGCGGCGGGTGTTGCGGGCACGGCTGGCCTCCTTCGCAAGGAAGTGATCGCGAAATGCTATGGCCCAGATCCGCTGCTGTCAGCGGAATCGGAAAACTCGTGGCCGGCACGAGGGCCGCCCACTCCCTCGGCTCCTCGACGGGGTCGAGGTCGTCCGGGAGCAGCCAGCCAAGGAGGCCGCCGGCGAGCGCGACCGGGACGGCGCCGAGGTCGGCGAGCGCGGCGCGCACAGCTGTCTTGGTGGCGCCGAGCCACCAGACGATGTCGTCCTCGCTGCCGGGCCCGAACGTCCGCAGCCATCTGGCGACAAGGTCACGGTATGCCGTGCGGGCGTCCGGCAGGTCGGGCTCAGCCCCGAGCCAGCGGGTCATGGTGGTCCACGCGGGCCGCGACGTGCGCCAGTGGGTGGCGTTCGCCGCGCGGGCGACTTGACCGTCAGCGGCGAGGATCGTCAGGACGCGTGGTGCGAGCGGCACCTCTTGACCCCATTTGGTGCCGATCGCGACCGGGACCGCGCCGGCGACGTCGGGGACCTGACGCTTGATCTCTGCGGTCGTGAGGGTGGCGTCGCGGAGTGCATCCAGCACGCCCTCCTCCGCGTTGGCGAGCCAGTGCTCGGGGTCACGGCTGAGCCCGGCCGCGGCGACCTCCTTGAGCAGGCGTCGCCGTTCCGGACCGGCGACGCGCTGCCCGGGGCCGGCGATGACGGCCGGCAGCAGATCACGGCCGACGGCGAACAGGGTGCGCCGCAAACCCAGTTGCTTGACGAGGGCACGGGTCTCGTTGAGGTCGTGTTCGACGTCCGCGACCGTCACGTCGGCAACCCGGGCGGCAATGGCCAGGTGGATCGCGGGGAGTTCGGTCGCGTGCCAAGCCGTCATCGCGGTGGTGGCTGCGTCGATGCCGGCGAAACCCGCGGCCAGCCCGTGCCGGACAGCCAGCCGAGCCCGACGTTCGGCGTCGGTGACAACCCGCGCCGGAGAAAAGACAACGGCCGCTCGTCCGTCAGGACGAGCGGCCGGTGCGGTGGGCCGGGTCAGAGGGACGCGGCCTTCTTAGCCATGGCCGACTTCTTGTTGGCGGCCTGGTTGGCGTGGATGACACCCTTGGCGGCAGCCTTGTCGAGCTTCTTCGACGCGGCGGCCAGCGCCTCCTTGGCGGCCGCGGCGTCGCCGGCGTCGGCGGCCTCGCGGAACTTGCGGATCCACGTGCGCAGCTCGGACTTGACGGCCTTGTTGCGCTCGGTGCGGACCTTGTTGGTCTTGATCCGCTTGATCTGGGACTTGATATTCGCCACTGGTGATCTTTCTTTGGTTGGTCGGGTTGCCGTTGAGGGCGGCAGGGCGGCTCGGGACCGACGTGGGGATGCCTTGCGTGAGCTGCCCTGGGTGGTGCTGCGATGCGCACACGACCATGCGCGCACGCGAAGGACAAATTTACCAGCGACTTCGCGGCGGGGCGAAATCGGCGGGAGGCGGCGCGCTGACCGTCACGGCCGCGCTCGGGCGAGGCCGGTCGCCAGCTCGGCCACGGCCCGCTCGTAGGCGGCGCGGCCGAAGGGGAACGGCCCGGGTAGCCACGCGTAGCTCCCCGCGAGCTTAGGCTCGCGGGTGCGCCGCGCTTCCGGCAGTTCGACCGCGCGGGCCAGGTCCCGCAGGCTCCTGCCGTTGATCTCGATGACGATCTCGTTGTCACCGGCGCGATAGGCGAAGGTGATGGTGTCCACGCGGCGACGTCCTGCTCACCCGTGCTCGGCGGCGATGGTCAAGATGGCGCGCTCCACGGCATACACCGGGTCGCGGCCGCCGCCCTTGACCTCGAAGTCGGCCGCCGCCA
>NZ_HG764815.1:2188471-2193805 GCF_001050535.1 Nostocoides australiense Ben110
CAGCTGCCGGCGATCGGCCGGCACGTGGCTCTCCGGCCGCGCCCCGGCGAGGATCGAGCGGAGGTGACCCGACAGGTCGGCATACGAATCGAACCCGAGCACCGCGTCGGCTTCCGGCAACTCCTCGGCGAGCTCGCGGCCATACCGCTCGGCGAGGCAGCCCACGGCGACGACGGCTTGCGTGCGCGCCGTTTGCTTCAGCTCGCTGGCCTCCAGCAGCGTGTCGATCGAGTCCTTTTTGGCCTGCTCGATGAAGCCGCACGTGTTGACCACGGCGACATCGGCCTCGGCTGCGTCGTCGACGAGTTCCCAGCCCTCGGCCGCGAGCCGCCCGGCGAGTTCCTCGGAGTCGACCTCGTTGCGGGTGCACCCGAGGGTGACCAACGCGACGCGGCGCTGCGCGGGAACCGTCATACGGTCAACTCTATGGGGCCGTCGCGCATCCCCTAGCGTTGCATGTCATGAGTCCCCTCGACCTCGCCTCCCTGCTGGCCGCCGACCCCATCGTCGACGGACACAACGACCTGCCCTGGGAGTTGCGCGATCTGGAGGGCTACGACTTCGACCAGCTCGACATCGCGGTGCGCGGCACCCGCACCCATACCGACCTGGTGCGTCTGCGGGAGGGCGGCGTCGGGGGGCAGTTCTGGTCGGTGTTCGCGCCCGGCACCTATGCGCCGGTCGACGCCGTGACGGCCACGTTCGAGCAGCTCGACTGCGTGCACCGCATGGTGGCACGGTATGCCGACCAGCTGGCTCTGGCGACCACCGCCGAGCAGGTGCGCGCCGCCTGGGCGGACGGGCGGATCGCCTGCCTGCTGGGTGCCGAGGGCGGACACTGCATCGCCAATTCCGTTGGGACACTTCGGATGATGCGCCGGCTCGGGGTGCGCTACATGACGTTGACGCACAACCAGAACAACGACTGGGCCGACTCGGCGACCGACGAGCCGCGCCACGGTGGCCTGACGGACTTCGGCCGCGACGTCGTGCGCGAGATGAACCGCATCGGGATGCTCGTCGACATCTCACACGGCGCCGTGACGACGATGCACGCGGCGCTGGACACCAGCACCGTGCCCGTCATCGCCTCCCACTCCTCCGCCCGTGCGATCACCGACCACCCGCGCAATGTGCCCGACGAGGTCCTGTCCCGACTGGCCGCCCAGGGCGGGGTGTGCATGGCGACCTTCGTCCCCTATTTCGTCAATCAGGACGCCGCCGACTGGACGACCGCTGCCAAGGCTGCGGTGCGCGCCGCGGGGCTCGACCCGGACGACGAGAGCGGCCGGGCGTTCCGGGAGTCGTATGCCGCCGCCCACCCCGCGCCCGGCGCCACGCTCGCCGATGTGGTCGCCCACGTCGAACACCTGCGGGAGGTGGCCGGGATCGACCACATCGGCCTCGGCGGGGATTACGACGGCGTCGATCAGCTGCCGCAAGGGCTGGAGGACGTCTCGACCTATCCGCGGTTGTTGGCGGTGCTGGCCGAGCGCGGCTGGTCGGCCGCCGATCTGGCAAAGCTCACCAGCCGCAACATCCTGCGCGTGCTGCAGGCCGCCGACGACGCGACCGCCGGCACCTGAGACGGCATACGGCCCTCAGCCGCGCCGGATCACCGACAGCGCGACGAGCCGGGAGATCACCATCGCCACGTACATCACGCCCGTGAGTTGCTCGATCATGCCCACCCCACGGGCGATCGGCTGCACCGGGGTCACGTCGGACAGGCCCACGCTCGTGAAGTTCGCCACCGACAGATAGAGCAACTCGTGAAAGGTCCGCTGCCCCACCCCGGAGTAGTCGGTGAACGATCCGGGCTTGAGCTCCTGGATGACGAAGAAGACATAGGCGAACGCCCAGCAGATGACCGTGAAAGCGGCGCCCACGGCGAACAATTCGTCGCGAGTGACCCAGTGGTCGGCGAAGACATAGGCCACCAGGGCATAGCCGACGTAGCCGTAGAAGGCCGCGAGCAGGCTGTGCGCCAGGATGAAGACGACCTGATGCTCCGGGTCGATGATGCTCCACACTTCGAGCACCAGCGCCGGCAGCGCGATCAACCCCGAGATCCAGGTCAGGGCGGGTGTCGAACGCACCACCACGATCGCGAGCAGCAGGATGACGAGCCCGACGAGCGAGAACACCGGCCGCTGGCTCGGGCCGACGAACGCCAACCCGAGCATCGCGATGACCTGAGCAGTGAGCAGGATCGCGCTGGGGCGCTCCCGGAACGCGCGGACGACGGGGTTGGTCCGGACGCGCCCGGGTGCGGGCGTCGGCCACAACTGGGACATGGCCTGTCAGCCTAAGGTGATCCGGCCTCCTTCCTATACTTGCCGCGTGCCCGATGCGTCCCCGCTCATCCTTGCGACTCTGCTCATCGTGGCGGTTCTGATCGTCAGCGCGGTCGCGAAGCTGCGTGAGCCGGCCGCGTCCGCGAGCGCCTTCCAGATGCTGGAGCTGCCGAAGATCCTGACCCGTCTGCGTGGGCCGCGGCTGCTGCCGTTGGGCGAGTTGGTGCTCGCGGCGGGCCTCCTGCTCGCCCCGCCGCCACTGCGGCTCGTCTGCGCCGTGGTGGCCGCCGTGCTGATGCTCGCCTACACGGCCGTGATCGCTCGTGCGCTGCGCTTCCCGTATCCCGTGACGTGCGGCTGCTTCGGCACGCTCGGGATGGGGCTGGTCACCGTGCGCACCTTGTGGCGCAATCTGCTGCTCGTCGCCGTGGCGCTGCTGGCGATCGTGGACGCCGTGCGCCACGACCGCAGCCTGACCGCCCAACTCGCCGACGTCGGGGCCACGGGGCTCGGCTGGCTCGCCATGACCGTGGTGACCGCGGCCGTGGCCTGGCTGATCCTCGACCGCGGACCAGCGCCACGGCATACCCCGGCCCAGCCGCATACCCCTGCACCGGCGCACCACCACGCGAACACGCCACCGCCCAGCACCGAGAGCGGCGACTACATCCGGGAAGCAGTGCCGTATGGCGTGTTGGAGACCCCGGACGGCCGCCTCGCCAATGTGCGCGAGATGGCGAAGAGCCAGGCGCGGCTGCTGATCTTCCTCAGCCTGCACTGCCACGCGTGCATCACCTTGCGCGAGGAGCTGCCGGAGTTCGCCGAGGCCAACCCCGAGATCGGCGTGCACCCCATCTATCACAGCGCCGTCGAGACCGACCAGATCCCCGGGGGCATGGACTGGCTGCTCGACCCGCGCGGCGGGCTGCAGCAGTCTTTCGGCGTCTACGGATCTCCGTGTGCCGTGCTGCTGGGCACCGACGGATTGCTCGCCGGCGGACCGGTGTCGGGCTCGAGCGATGTGCGCAACTTCCTCGAGGACATCGGCGCCGAGCTCGCCGCCGCTCGCGAGGCGCACATCCTGCCGCAGGCCTGACCACCCAGGACCCCGTCACGCGGGCGTGTTGCCTAGGGAAACCGGCCCCGTCACTCCCGCCCGGTCAGCTCCCAGGCGTCCTCGCCGCCCTCGTCCTGCTCGTCGGCATAATCGACATCTCCGCCGGCTGGCGGTTCCTCGCCGCGCATCATCGCCAGCGTGGCCGCCAGGTCATCGGGGCGCACCAGCACATCGCGCGCCTTCGAGCCCTCGGAGGGCCCGACGACATTGCGGGACTCCAGCAGGTCCATCAGGCGGCCGGCCTTGGCGAAGCCGACCCGCAGCTTGCGCTGCAGCATCGAGGTCGACCCGAACTGCGTCGTTACGACCAGCTCGGCCGCGGCGAGCACCAGGTCGAGGTCGTCGCCGATGTCGTCGTCGATCTGCTTCTTGGCCGCCTCGACCGCGACATCCTCGCGGTAGTTGGCCTGCAGTTGCGTCTTGACATGGTCGACGACCGCGTGGATCTCCGACTCGGTCACCCAGGCGCCCTGGACACGGATCGGCTTGCTCGCCCCCATCGGCAGGAACAGCGCATCACCCTGCCCCAGCAGCTTCTCTGCGCCCGGCTGGTCGAGCACCACCCGGCTGTCGGCGAGCGAGGAGGTGGCAAACGCCATACGGCTCGGCACATTGGCCTTGATCAGGCCCGTCACGACATCGACCGACGGCCGCTGCGTGGCCAGCACGAGGTGGATGCCCGCGGCCCGGGCCAGCTGGGTGATCCGCACGATCGAGTCCTCGACATCGCGCGGAGCGACCATCATCAGGTCGGCGAGCTCGTCGACGATCACCAGCAGATAGGGATAGGGCTCCAGCACGCGCTCGCTGCCGGGGAGCGGCTTGGCGGCACCGGACCGGACGGCCTTGTTGAAGTCGTCGACATGCTTGAACCCGAAGGCGGCCAGGTCGTCATACCGGTGGTCCATCTCCTTGACCACCCATTGCAGCCCCTCGGCGGCCTTCTTGGGGTTGGTGATGATCGGGGTGATCAGGTGCGGGATGCCGTCGTAGGCCGTCAGCTCCACCCGCTTGGGGTCGACGAGGATCATCCGCACCTCCTCCGGCGTGGAGCGCATGAGGATCGAGACGATCATCGAGTTGACGAAGCTCGACTTGCCCGCGCCGGTGGCGCCGGCGACGAGCAGGTGCGGCATCTTGGCGAGGTTCGCCACGACATACCCGCCCTCGACGTCCTTGCCGACGCCCATCGTCATCGGATGGGTGCTGTTGTGCGCGGTGCGGCTGCGCAGCACGTCGCCGAGGGAGACGATCTCCTTGTCCGCGTTGGGGATCTCGATGCCGATGGCGGACTTGCCGGGGATGGGGCTGAGGATGCGCACGTCGGCGCTCGCTACCGCGTAGGCGATGTTCTTGGACATCGAGGTGACCCGCTCGACCTTGACGCCGGGGCCGAGCTCGACCTCGTAGCGGGTGACTGTCGGGCCGCGGGTGAAGCCGGTGACCTGCGCGTCGATGCCGAACTCGTCCAGGACATTCGTGAGTGCGGCGACGACCTGGTCGTTGGCGGCCGAGCGCGCCTTCGGCGGCGTGCCCTCCTTGAGGGTGGTCGGCTCGGGCAGGGTGTAGGTGACGTCCCCGGCAAGCGCGAGCTGCTCCGGTCGGCCGGAGATCGGTGCGGTGGGCGGCGGCAGCAGGTCGGGTTTGCCCGTCTCCGGGACGATGGGGGCCGGTGCCGGGTCCTTGGCAGACTCGGTCGGCAGGGCGCGGGTGGCGGGGCGGGTCTCGGATGCGTCTGCGGTATGCGGCTCGCTCACCGGTTCGGGTGCCGGCTCGCCGCGGCGGGGGCGGCGCCGTCCTTCCTTCGCCACCACGGCCGCCTGGTCGTATGCCGTGTCTCCCTCATAGCCCTCGCCGTCACCGGCTGCGGTGGCGCCGATTGCGGTGGCGCCGCGGGCTCGGCGCCGGCGCGGGGAGGCG
>NZ_HG764815.1:2193905-2203353 GCF_001050535.1 Nostocoides australiense Ben110
GGCACCAAGACCGCGGCGGCGGCGCAGACCGCCCTGGACCAGAACCCGGCGCCGGCCGGGGATCCCGGCGGGCATCCCGGCCCGCGCGCGGGGGAGGAGCGCCAGGCATGACCGGCATCACCAAGAAGACCCGCAAGAACCTGATGATCTTCAGCGGCCGGGTCGGCCGGGATCTCGCCGAGGAGGTCGCCGAACTTGCCGGCACCGAACTGGTGCCCACACAGATTTACGACTTCGCCAATGGCGAGATCTTCGTGCGTTATGAGGAGTCGGTCCGCGGGTGCGACGCCTTCGTCTTCCAGTCGCACGCCGCCCCGATCAACGAGGCGATCATGGAGCAGCTGATCATGGTCGATGCGCTGAAGCGGGCCTCCGCCAAGCGGATCTCGGTCGTGCTGCCGTTCTACGGGTATGCCCGGCAGGACAAGAAACACCGCGGCCGCGAGCCCATCTCGGCCCGCCTCGTCGCCGACCTGTTCAAGACCGCCGGCGCCAACCGGCTGATGGCGGTCGACCTGCACACCGACCAGATCCAGGGCTTCTTCAACGGCCCCGTCGATCACCTGATGGCCCTGCCGGTGCTGTCGGCGTATGTCGGCGAGAAGTATGCCCGCCAGGACCTGACGATCGTCTCGCCCGACGCCGGCCGCATCAAGGTCGCCGAACACTGGTCGCGCCGCCTCGGCAACGCCCCCCTGGCCTTCATCCACAAGACCCGCGACATCCACCGGCCCAATGTCTCGGTCGCCAACCGGGTCGTCGGCGACGTTGCCGGCCGCGTGTGCATCGTCGTCGACGACATGATCGACACCGGCGGCACCATCGTGAAGGCCGCCGAGGCCTGCATGGAGGCCGGCGCCGCCGGCGTCGTCATCGCCGCCACCCACGCGATCTTCTCCGACCCCGCCGTCGAGAAACTCGCCGGCTCCAGCGCCCAGGAAGTCATCGTCACCAACACCCTGCCCCTGACCCCCGAGCAGTACTTCGACAAGCTGACCGTCCTGTCCGTCGCCCCGCTCATCGCCGAGGCAGTCCGCGCGGTCTTCGAGGACGGCTCGGTCACGAGCCTCTTCGACGAGCTGTAAGCACTCTGCGCACCGTCTCCTTCTCGCCTCGGCGGGCCGCTTCGTCCTCGCGTCCCCGTCCCGCCCGTCTCGGCCGCGCCGCGTCCCCGTCCCGCCCGTCTCGGCCGCGCCGCGTCCGCTTCTCGCGGATTTCGTCCCGGTGGGATGAGGCGACTACTCTAGGAACGATGCCTCGGCGAGGGGCGGCGATCCGCCGCCCGTGATCGACGCGGTGGTGCCCGATGATGTCGCGCCCCCGCAGCGACCAGCGACCCGGGGCCACCGCATACCGATCCCCATGGCGACCTCCCCCAAGGCCGCCACCCGCCTTGAGGAGAAGCAGTTGTCCACCGAGAACCGTCTTGACGTCGAGCTCCGCACCGAGTTCGGCAAGGGCGCGGCGCGCCGCGTCCGCCGCGCCGGCAAGGTGCCCGCCGTCGTCTACGGCCACGGCACCGACCCGATCCACATCACCATGCCCGGCCACGACACGATGATGGCCCTCAAGCACGCCAACGCCCTGCTCACCCTCGTCATCGACGGAAACGAGCAGCTGGCCCTGGCCAAGGACGTGCAGCGCGACCCGATCAAGCCCGTCATCGAGCACGTCGACCTGGTTGTCGTCCGCAAGGGCGAGAAGGTCACCGTCGACGTCCCGGTCCACACCGTCGGCGAGGCGGCGGCCGAGACCGTCGTCAACGTCGAGAGCCCGACCGTGCAGATCGAGGTCGAGGCCACCAACATCCCCGAGAACATCGAGGTGTCCATCGAGGGCCTCGAGGCCGGCGCCCAGATCCTCGCCGCGGGCTTGACCATGCCGGCGGGCGCCACCTTGGCGACGGACCCGGAGAGCCTCGTGGTCAACGTCACGGCGATGATCTCCCAGGAGGCGCTGGACGCCGAACTGGCCGAGGCCGAGGCCGGCATCGAGCAGGAAGAGCCGGCCGAGGAGGCCGAGGAGGCCCCCGCCGAGGCGAAGGCCGGCGCCGAGGCAGATGCCGAGGCCTGATCCACATGGTCTTCCGCCACGTCGCTCCGCGAACCGCGCGCCGGTTCAGTGGGGCGGCGTGGCGGTCTTAGTTTGGGGGAAACTCGTGGTAATGGGGTCTCTTGCGGTACCTTCCCCCAGGGAACAAATCCGTTCCTCAGAACCACTGGTCACATGGGTATCACCGAGCGGCGCGAAAGACCGCAGGTGAAAGTCGGGAGGAAAGTGTGAGCGGGGCAGCACAGGCGGATCAGCACCAACAGGACGCTGACTCGAATCCGTCGTTGCAGACGACCGTACCCAGGCCGCACAGCCAGTCCGTGCACTGGCATACCCCGGACTGGATGCTCCCCAATGTGGACAAGGAAGGGCCGGGCCAGGGGTGGCGGACCCGGTATCGCAATCGGGTCATCGTCAGTGACTTCCTCGCGGCCCTGCTGGCCTGCTTCGTCGCGGCGCTGTGGCGCTATCAGGGGGTCCCCAATCTGCGGGTCGCGCTGCTGACCGCCGTCGTCCCGGTCGTGTGGGTGCTGGTATGCGGTCGCTCCGGTGCCTACAACGTCAACACCCTGGGCATCGGGCTGGATGAGTACCGAAGCATCGGGCGGGCCTTGGTGATCCTGCTCGCGTTGCTGTCGGTCACCCTCGTCATCTTGAACTGGCGGATGTCGCGCCTGCTGTTCTTCGTCGCCGTGCCCCTCACCTTCCTGCTCACCGTCCTGGCCCGGCGCATCCTTCGCGGCCGGCTCGCCAGAGCGCGAACCCGCGGCCACGCGCTGCAGCCAACCATCGTCGTCGGGCGCGGCCTGGCGGTCCACGACATGATCGCCTCCATTCAGAACGACCCGATGTCGACCGGGATGAAGGTCGTCGGCGCCTGCGCATCCGACCTGCCCGACCCCAAACGGGTCGCCGACGTCGAGGTCTACGGCGGCCCCGAGACCGCGCTCCTCGCGGTCCGCGACACCGGCGCCGAGGCCGTCGTCGTCGCCTCCGACGCCTCTTTCTCGGGGAAGGCGCTGCGCCGCCTCGGCTGGGCCCTGTCCGAGATCGGCGTCGAACTGTTCGTCCACCCCGGCATCAACGAGGTCGCGGCCCCTCGCCTGACTCTGCGGCCCGCCGCCGGGATGTCCCTGCTGCACGTCGAAGGCCCGACCATCGGCGGCTTCGACGCCTTCGCCAAACGGGTCATCGACGTCGTGTGCGCCAGCCTGATCGCGCTGGTGTCGATGCCGGTATGGCTGTTCATCGCGGTGTCGATCAAGCTGCACGACCGCGGGCCGGTCTTCTTCATCCAGCAGCGGGTCGGCGAGAACGGCCGCACCTTCCCGATGGTGAAATTCCGGACCATGGTTGTCGACGCCGAGCAGCGCCTGCTCTCCGGTGAACTGTCGGCGCACCAGCAGGTCAACGAGATGCTCTTCAAACACAAGCAGGACCCCCGGATCACCAAGCCCGGCCGCATCCTGCGTCGCCTGTCCCTGGACGAACTCCCGCAGCTGATCAACGTCCTCCGCGGCGAGATGTCCCTCGTCGGGCCCCGCCCGCCGCTGCCGCGCGAGGTCGACGCCTACGAGCCCGACGCCTTGCGCCGGCTGCGCGTGCGCCCCGGCCTGACCGGCATGTGGCAGATTTCCGGACGCTCCGACCTGAACTGGGAAGAGTCCCTGCGCCTCGACCTCTGGTACGTCGACAACTGGTCACCCGTCCTCGACGTCATGATCCTCATGCGCACCGTCCGCGCCGTCGTCAAGGCCGAAGGCGCGTATTGAGCCGTTTTGCGGGGTCTCCTCCTCCCCCTCGGCGGGTGCGCTCGTTCCTCGCGCCCCCGTTTCGCGGGCATCGTCGGCCCCGCCGCGGTCGAGTTCCGTAGGGGCAGGCTGCTCGTGGCGTCCTACCGTGGTTCGCCCCGGTTCGTTTTCCTCGAGGTGTCGTGGCGGCGCGCCACCGGAGTGGTCACCCCCAGCAGTGGGTGTGGAGGCTCGTCATGTGTTGCCGGCGCGCGGGCTCAGCGGTAGCCGTAGCGGGCCAGCTGGTCGCCGATGAGGGACTCCATGGTGGCGACCTGGGCGGGGGTGAGATCCTGCAGGTAGGCCGCCTTGCGGCCGGAGGAGAGGCTGTAGCGGGAGATGCCGGACTCGAAGGCGTCGGTCCAGGTCAGGCCGAGGTGTTCGAGGATGCGGGTCAGGTGGGTCCGGGAGTCCTCGAGGACATCCTCGTAGCGCACGGTGAGCCAGCGATCTCCCAGTTCGGCGGCGCACTCCTCGTGGCGGTCGACCAGGATCCACCAGGCGATCGCCGCGAGCGCGGGCTGGGTGCGCCCCGCGGCGTCCCAGGCCTCGTCGAGTTCGGGCGAGAGGGGCCCGAAGTGCCAACCGGCGGGGCCGAGGTGGCCCTTCCACCAGTCCATCTGCAGCCACGAGTTCGCGACGGCCCGCCCGTCCCGCACGATGTGCACGAACCGGGCGTCGGGGAAGGCGGCGGCGATCAGCGACGCCCGCGGCCAGCCGGTGAACTTGTGCAGGAAGATCTCGGCGGACTCCAGACCGGACATCCGCTTCTCGACGAAGGCGTGCAGCCGCTTGTCGAGCCAGGGCGTCAGGTCGGCGGACGTCACATCCTGGGCCGGGTCGACAAGCATGGGGGAGACCTCGCGGGCGAGCACGCGATAGCCCTCGCTCGGGGCCAGCCGGGCTCGGCCCTTCTCCGACACCGCGGCCGGGAGCCGGCGCCACAGGGTCAGCTGCTGCGCGTTGCCCTGCCGGATGCCGAGGTCGTCGAGATTGGTGACGAAGCCGGTCGCGGGATGCCGGGCGATGAGTTCGTGCACGAGGGTGGAGCCGCAGCGGCCCGTGCCGAGGATGAAGCCGGGGGGCAAGGAGGTCATCAGCGGTATCCCATGGTGTTGAGTTGGTCGTCCATGACGGCCAGGGCCGCCCGTTGCTCGGCCGGGATCTCTGCGTTCCAGGCGGCGTTCTTGTCGGGGAAGGAGATCTTCGACAGCTCCGCCTGCCAGACGGCGTTGTCGGGATCGAGACCGGCGAAGGCGGCCACCTCGCCCAGGACACGCGACGGATCGGCGACCAGGTCCTCATACCGGATCCGCAGCACCGACCCGGCGGGCACCGACGCAAGCCCCTCCTCGATCACCCGCGTCTCTTCGACCCAGTGCCGCGCGCACAACTCGAGCGGGTCCTTGCCCTCGGCTGCCCACTCCTGCGGGGTGCGGTCGTCCCACCACCACACGGGCATCTCGGGCCACCAGTCCACCCGGCTCAGCGAATAGGCGACAGCCCGGCCGTCGCGGGTCACGTCCAAGAAGCGTGCCTGAGGAATCAGCTTGTGCAGCAACCCGATCCGGCGGTTGTGGCCGATCCGCTTGCTCAGCAGCACCCGCCCGCCGCTGCGCCCCGTCGTGCGCGCCAGCAGGCCCGGCAGGCGCCGCTGCTTGTCGGTGACCGGCGACCCGTCCCACGCCTCCGGCACGTCGCAGTGCTCGAAGACGGGCTCACCCTCGACCGGCTGCGGGAAGAAGCGCTCGGCCAGCGACCGCGAGGTGTTGTAGCGGTAGGCGTTGTCGCCCGACGCGCCGAACCACACCGCCCGCCGCTGATCCAGCCGGCGCGCGCCCAGCCGGTTCAGGACCGCCAATGCGCTGACACCGGGCAGCCGCCGCTGGTAGTTGTTGATCCACGAGGCATCGGGGTGCAGGGCGAGCGCCCGATAGACCAGGCTCGTGCCGGAGCGCGGTGCACCGACGATGAAGAGCGGGGGCTGAGGGCGTGCATCGGACGTCACGATGACCAGGCGACCTTCCACAGTGCGGGCGCGAAGCGGCATGGCGGGGAAGTCCCCCGATGGCCGGGGTGTATCGTAGTCCCTTGTGGCCGCTGGGCCTTGGCGCGCCGTCGCGCAGGCGACAGCCCGCAGGCTAGCTCCCGCTGGCGCCGCCGAGACTCAGTTGCCTACTGCACCCGTACCTGTCGAAAGAGTCGGATACACCTCACTATGGAACTTCGCGAACTGCTCGCCCGCCTTGGTCGCCGCCTGTGGCTGCTGGTGATCATCCCGCTCGCGGCGCTGCTGCTGGTCCTGGGCCTGAACGCCCCGAGCGGCACGAAGTACACCAGCTCCGTCGACCTGCGTGCGACCAACCCGGTCGGCGACCCCACCGTCGCCTCGATCAACCTGGTCGCCGGGTCGCTCGTCAACGCGACCACCTCCGATGAGGTCCTGTCCAAGATCGCCAAGACGGCCGGCACCCCGGTCAAGCGCATCCGCGACGGCATCTCGGCCAGCCGCATCGCCGACACCGAGCTGGTCCACGTGACCTTCGCCGACACCGACCAGGCAATCGTCGAGAAGGTCATGCAGGCCATTCCCTCGGCCGTGCAGGAGCAGGCGTTCGCGCCGTCGCTGCGCCAGGCCCAGGTCGCCGAGGACGAGGCCAAGAACCGCTTCGACACCGCGATGGCCGAGCTGGCCAAGGTGCAGAAGTCCACCGGCCTGACCAACCCCGACCGCGAATACCAGACCGCGACCTCCGAGGTGACCTCGCTCAAGGTCGCGCTCGCCACGGCCAAGGGCCGCCCCGACACGGTGACGACCAAGCCGATCGAGGACGCCCTCAAGGCCGCCGAGAAGCGGGTCACCGAGGTCGCCGACGCGCAGGCCGAGTTCACCGCGCCGCAGTTTGCCGTCGACAACGCCCGCGCCGCCCTCGCCCAGCGCTCGGCAGCCAAGACCGACATCGAGTCGCGTCAGGCCGCGAGCATCACCGAGTCGATCGGTTCCGAGGTCACCCAGTTGCCGTGGACCACCGAGATCCTGCGTCGCGCCATCTCGGCCGCGCTCATCGGCCTCGCCCTGGCGGTCCTCCTCCTCGCCATCCCCGAGGTGCTGCGCCGCAGCCGTGAGGGCAGCGACGACGAGCTGATCGCGCGTGAGCGGGTCCGCCGCGAGACCTACGAGAACTGAAGGGCGAAAGCCGATGACGAACGGCGATTCGGTCCGGGTCGTGTTCGTCGGGGGGACCGGGCGCAGCGGTAGCACCGTCGTCGCCAACGCTCTCGGCGGCCTGGGCGATGCGGTCAGCGTCGGCGAGTTGCGTTACCTGTGGGAGCGCGGCATCACCGAGAACCGGCTGTGCGGCTGCGGGGCCGCCTTCGCCGACTGCCCCTTTTGGCAGGAGGTGCTGCGCACGGCATACGGCGCCGCGGTGCCCGACGCCCAGCAGATGCACCAGCAGCTGACGGCGTACACCCAGCTGCGCACGCTGCCGCGCCTGGCCCGCACCCCCGCGGAGCGCTCCAGCGCCCCCGAGGCGCTGGCCGCCGTCCTCGCGCCGCTGTATGAGGCGATCGGCACCGTCTCCGGCAAGTCGGTGATCGTCGACTCTTCCAAGCTTCCGACGTATGCCGCCCTGCTCGCCGGGGTGCCCGGGCTCGCCCTGGATGTCGTGCACCTCGTGCGCGACCCGCGCGCCGCCGCCTTCTCGTGGCAGCGCAAGAAGGAGAAGAACGACTCCGGCGGGTTGATGGAGCGCCGCGGCGTCGTGAAGTCGGCCACCTTGTGGACGGCGTGGAACGCCGGCCTCGAGCGGGCCTGGCGTGGTTCGCCGCACTACGTGCGGATGCGCTACGAGAGCTTCGCGACGCACCCCCGCGAGTCGCTGCAGGTCCTCGCCGACGCGCTCGGCCTGACGGGTGTCGACCGTCTCGTCGACGACGAGGGCCGGCTCGACCTGCCCGCGAACCACACCGTCGCCGGGAACCCTGCGCGCATGTCGATCGGTCCTACTGCTGTGCGACTCGACAACGAATGGGCCGGCGCGATGGACCGCAAGGAGGCCGCCGTCGTGACGGCCTTGACCACGCCGCTGCTGACGCGCTACGGCTACCCCCGCTCCCTCGCCGCGGGCTCCGCGGAGGGCTGACCGACATGGTCAAGAAGGCCCTGGCCACCCTGGCCGCGGCGACGCTGGTGCTGTCCGCGAGCGCCTGCGACGACGGCGCCGGCCCGACCGGTCGCGCCACCACGCCGGCGACGATGGCTTCGGGCACGATGGGCGTCGTCCCGCCGGTGTTGATGGAGACCGGCAAGGTCGACCTCGGCATCAAGTGGAACTGGAATCTCAAGCCACCGCTGGCCTACGCCCAGCAGGTCGGGTGGGGTGAGACCTTCTTCGAGGTCGAATGGTGCGCCCTGCGCGACCGGCCCGAGGGCACCCGCTTCGCCCAGGTCGAGCGCATCCTCGGCCAGGCCCAGGCCCTGGGCTACCGGCTGATGCTCAAGATCCGCGTCGGCAACTGCGGCGGCGGCAACAAGGAACTCGACCCGGCCGAGGGCACGCGCAAGAGCCCGAGCACATTCCCCGACGACCCCGCGGCATACCAGCAGTTCGTCACGACGATGGTGAAGCTCTATTCGGGCCGCGGTGTGAAGTCGTGGGCCATCGAGAACGAGGTCGACGCCAACAACTTCTGGTCGGGCACCCCCGAGGAGTACACCCGGCTGGTCACGATGGCGAGCGAGGCGATCAAGGCCGGCGACCCCGACGCGACGATCCTCGACGCGGGTATCTCCAGCACCGGCAACGGCATCGAGCTCGCCGGTGAGCTGATGGACGCCGGCAAGGAGCAGGAAGCCCTCGCCCTCTACCAGCAGTGGTTCGGCCGTCGCAACGAGGGCCCGCAGGCCCGCTTCGGCATGGTCGATTCCGTCGACGCCCTGCGCAGCCTGCTGAGCGACGGGCGGGCCAAGCGCATCCGCGCCATGGTCGCGGCGAACTGGGCGGCGATCAACTCCGGCGCCGTCACGTCATACCAGCTGCATTTCTACGAGAACCCGGACCTGCTGCCCGACCTGCTCGACTACATACGCCGGCACCTGACCGTGCGCATCCCGATCGGGGGCTGGGAGATCGGCACCGCCTGGCCGGGCGACAACTACACCGAGCAGATCCACGGCGCCGAGACGGCTCGCCTGCTCGGCGCGCTCATGCGGGAGCAGGTCAGCCCCATCGTCTACCTGCCGCTGGCCTACACCCCCGGCGGCGCGACGAAGGTGGAGATCTTCCGCGGCCTGGTCACGCCCGAGGGTGCGTCGACTCCGGCGGGGGAGGTGTATGCCGCCTACGCCAAGTACGCCAAGGACAGCACCGACGTCGCCGGCGTACGCACGAGCGGGGGCACCGGCATACTGCTCGTCGCGCCGAGCGGCAGCCTGCTCGTGCTGTGGCCCGACGGCGAGCGCAGCCTGCGGATCACCGGCGCCGGTGCCCGCTCGGCCGCCGACCCCGCAGGGAGCGTGCCCGCGGGCTCGACGCCGCGCGATCCGGTGTTGATCGAGCTGGCCGCCACCGACCGCGAGGGCGCTCTCAAAGCCGGCGAAGCGG
>NZ_HG764815.1:2203453-2213385 GCF_001050535.1 Nostocoides australiense Ben110
GGCGGGGGCGCGCGTCGGCGCGCGGCGCCCAACCCGTCTGGACGAAGGCGCGGAACTCCTCGGTCGTCTGCCGGGCCCGATTGTCCGCCGTCTTCTGCTCCTCGCTCATGGCGCCATGGTGTCACGCAAACCGCGCCCCTACGGGGACACCCTTAGGATGGATTGCAGGTTCTCATTGCGTTATCCGTCCCTGTGTGCCGGGGGCGCTACGATCAGGAGGTGACATGGACGATCGTCGGATCCGTGTGGCCTTGGTCAACGACTACGAAGTGGTCGTCAAGGGCCTCGGCCGCATGTTCGAATCGCACTCCGACGAAGTTGAGGTCGTCGAGTACAACGTCAAGACCAGCGTGAGCCGCCCCGTCGACATCGCCCTTTTCGACACCTTTGCCCAGTCGCCCGACGGGGCCTCCTCGCACATCGACGACGTGCTCGCCGATCCCGATGTCGCGCGTGTCGTGCTCTATTCGTGGAATCTCGATCCGGATGCCGTCGCGGCGGGTATGGAGCGCGGCGTGCACGGTTACGTGAGCAAGACGCTCTCGACCGCGGAACTGATCGAGCAGTTGCGGAGGGTGAAGTCCGGTGAGTACGTCGTGCCCGACGCCCCCGCCCCGCCGGGCGATGGCGACGCAGACTCGCCCACGAACGGGGATTGGCCCGGCCGCGAGGCGGGATTGACCGCCCGCGAGTCCGAGATCATCGCCTTGATCACAACGGGCTTGTCCAACAACGACATTGCGCGCCAGACCTACCTATCGATCAACTCCGTCAAGTCCTACATCCGCAGTGCCTACCGCCGCATGGGCGTCAGCAGCCGCAGCCAGGCAGTCCTCTGGGGCGTCCAGCACGGATTGGCCCCTCAGGCGCCCGAGCGTCTGCACCCGGCGCGCTGAGCTTCTCGGGCGGGTCTTGCTCCCCGTAGTCGGAAGCCAGGTGAGCGGACGCGCTGGACGCAGCAGGGCTATTTCTCGGCAGCCTCGGGGCCGGGCCAGTTCTTGTCCGGCTGCGGGACCGGGCGGCCCGGCTGCTCGCCGCCACGGGCCTCGAGATAGTTCGCCTTGGGCACCATCACCTTGCGGCGGAAGATGCACACGACCTTGCCGTCCTGGTTGTAGGCGATGGACTCGACATAGACCACGCCCCGGTCGTCCTTGGACGAGGACTCCCACTTGTCGAGAACGGTGGTCTCCCCATAGAGCGTGTCGCCGTGGAAGGTCGGAGCGACGTGCCGCAGCGACTCGACCTCTAGGTTGGCGATGGCTTTGCCGGAGATGTCCGGCACGGACATGCCGAGCAGGATCGAGTAGACGTAGTTGCCGACGACGACGTTCTTGCCGAATTGCGTTGTCTCCTCGGCGTAATGGGCGTCCATGTGCAGTGGGTGGTGGTTCATCGTCAGCAGGCAGAACAGGTGGTCGTCGAACTCGGTGACCGTCTTGCCGGGCCAGTGCTTGTAGGTCGCGCCGACCTCGAACTCCTCGTAGCTGCGTCCGAACTGCATGCTGCGTCCACTCCTTCGTGCGTGCTGTGGGTATGCCGTTCCCATCCTCTCCGGTCGGCCTCGCGCGGGGGAGGCCGGCCGGTGGTGGGTTCCCTCACAGGCTCAGTACTTCGTCACCCGGGCCGGCGTGCCGTCCGGGCCGACCCAGCTGATCGTGGTGAACGACGGTGCGGATGAGGTCCCGGTGGCGGTGTAGTGCGCCCACAGGACGGCCTGGCCGCTCCCGGGGATCGGGGTGATCGTCGGATCGTCGGCGCCGAGGACCTTGGCGCCCGGCGTCAGCTGTGGCTTGCTCGACCCGGCGGGGACGAGCATGGCGAAGAACCCGTCCATCGTGGCGGCCGAGCCGCGTCCGATGTCGAGGACCGGATGCAGGCGCGCAGCACCGTCCGTGTCATCCAGCCACGAGGAGGTGTGGTCGCCGTCCGCGGTGAAGATCCCCATGACTCCGGCTCGCTGCGCCAGGTAAACCCGCGAACCGGCCTTGTCTCCCAACGAGACTGACGGCACTTCCGATCCGTCCTTGTCGAAAATCCGCCCGGACGTGTCCTGCCACAGGATGTCGACGATCCGATCCACGTCGCCACCGTCGGCGAAGAAGACCCCGAACGCCTGCCACGGGGATCCGGGCAGTGCGCTCTGCGCGGAAGTCGAGCTGTGCCCGCCCTGGGGGTCCTGGGGGAGCACGACGGAGAAGCGTTGTGCTGACCGTGGCAGCACACCGACGATCACGTGACTGTCCGGGCCCGAAGTTCCCCACGAGACGGCATTGGGAGCGAGCCCCTGAGTGCTCGAGCCGCCGATCGTGGTCAGAGTGCCGTCCTCCGCATAGGTCGAGTACGTCAGGTCCGAACCGGCCGTTTTCGGTGCCGGGTCCCAGGTCACGGCGAGCCGGCCGTAGCGGCCCGGATCAATGGTCTGTCCGTTCTCCGCGAGCGAGGTCGCCGGCTCGAGTTTGGCGGTCACCGGCGTCGCGTCGACCTTCGTGCTTGTGCCTGTCGCCGGGGGCGTGGAACCGTTGCCGAGGCCGAGGTTGCCGGCGACGGCATACCCGCCGATCGCGAGGGCGACCACGGCGGCAGTGGCGCCGGCCACGCGGCTCATCGTGCGTCGCCGGGCGGCGCGATGTCCTTGCGCGAGAAGCAGTTCGGTGTCGAACCCGGGGAGATCTGCATACGACAGCTCGGTGTGCAGCTGATCCTGGACGGCCGGGTCGAAGGTGGTCTGGTCGGTGCTCATCGCAGCAGTCCTTCCTCGGTGCTGGACGCGTGCTGTCGGAGTGCGGCAAGCCCGCGAGAGGCCGCGGACTTCACGGCGCCCCGGGAGATGCCGAGGGTGTCGGCGACGTGCGCCTCGCTCATGTCGGCGTAGTGGCGCAGCACGACGACCTTGCGTTGCTGCTCGGGCAAGGCGGCCAGGGCGCGCACCAGGGTGTCACGCCGGTCGGCGACGCCCTCGCGAGAGTCGACTGCGGTGTCGGGGAGGGTGTCGGTCACCGTCTCCTTGCGGGTCTTGCGCCAGGTGTCGATGCGTTGGTTGACGATGATGCGCCGGGTGTAGGCCATGGCCTCGTCGCTGCGGATGCGACCCCACGCTACATACGTTTTGGTGAGCGCCTCCTGGACCAGGTCCCGGGCGGCTTCGGCCTCGCCGGTCAAGGCGTAGGCCATGCGCAGCAGCGGCTGCTGCGCCGAGGCCACGAACGCGGTGAACTCCGCATCGCGGGTGGCCTTCGAAGGTCCGAACATCGCGCTCGCCCTTCCTTTCTCATCGGTCACCGGCGTACACGGACCGCGGCGCTGAAAGGTTGCCTCGTCCCGGAACTATCTCGGCAGGGCGCGGGTCAGCGGGAGGGTGATGGTGCTGGAGCGCGTGTCCAGCGTCATGGTCTTGGCCATCGGGGGGCGGATGGTGAACTCGTGGTCGCTCTGGATGACGACGATCCCGATGCGGGAGCCGGCCTGGAAGACGTGCTCGCTCGCCTCGAGGTCCACGTCCACGTTCATCCACTCCCCGGGCGTGACGGCCTCGGTGCGCCACTCGCCGTGGCGGTTCTGCGGATCGGTCCAGCCCATGGTGACCAGCGGCGAGAAGGCGCCGCCCGGGAGTTCGACGATGCCGACGGTGACATTGGCGTTCGGTTGGCCGAGCTTGATCCGCAGGTCGGCTCTCGCGAAGCCGGACAGCCGGGTCGGCTCGGTCAGCGGGTCGCTCGTGAACACGAGCCCCCGCCCGCGCCTGGGAAGCTGTCCGCCCAGCAGGGTGTATGCCGTGTCGTCGCGGAACGACAGGCGGGTAACGGTCTGGGGTTGGCCGGGAATTAGCCACTGCGACAACGATGTTGTGCGCGGCCGGCTGCCGGGCACGGGCCAGTCGGCATACCGCTCCAGGCTGCCGTCGACGGTTTCGACGAGCGCGTGCGGCTCGCGTTCGACACCATTGGCGAGACCCATGAGAAAGTGGGTGAACCAGCGATTCTGCTCACGCTGGGGCGGCGGGCCACCATGGCCGCCAGGATGCCAGTAGATCTTCACCGGCACTCCGCCGGCGCGCAGCGCGCGGTACCACCGGCCGGCCTGGCTGGGCTTGACGTTCCAGTCGCTCAGGCCGTGCGCGGCATACACGGCCGCGGTGACCCTCCCGGCTCGTGCGCGATAGTTGCGTTCCTGCCAGAACGCATTGCGATCGCCGGTGCGGCGGTCCTGCCGGCGCCCGAGGTCCTTGATGATGGGGGCGCAGATGGCCCGATTCGCCCGGGTGAGAACGAATTTGGCCAGGACGTCGGCGTCCTCGCCCTGATAGGACTGCGGCGCCACCACCGCGCCGCCGGAGCGGTAATAGTCGTACCAGTCGGAGATCGCGGAGATCGGGATGATCGCCTTGAGCTCCGGAACCCCTGTGGTGGCAACGGCATTCGGCAGCGTGCCGTCATAGGACGTGCCGACCATGCCCACCGAGGCGCGGAAGCCGTCCGGCCGCACGGCGCGGCCCCGGGCATCGACGGCGTGGCCACGCCCGGCGAGCCAGTCGATGACCGCTTTGGGGCCGAGGGTCTCGTTGGTGCCGCCGGTCGTCGGGCAGCCGGTCGACGTCCCGGTGCCCAGCGACTCCACCTCGACCCACCCGAAACCGCGGGGGACCCAGTATGCGGCGGTCCAGGGGTCGTGCAAGCCGTTGGCCGAATTGCCTTGGCGCGCTAGCGCATCCGTGCGTTGTGCCCACCGCGTGTCGGGGTAGTAGAGGTCGTGGTCGACGTTGTGGTTGGGCACCTCGTTGACCCCGGTGAAGTAGGGGCTGGCCGCCATGACGACCGGCACCCGGTCGGGGGCGTCATTGGCCCGCGCGTAGTTGACGTGCACGCGGTCCGGGCGGCCATCGCGGTCGGAGTCCACCGGAACCGTCACCCAGGCCTCCTTGACGATCCAGTCGCGCGGAGCACTGGCATACACCGGCTGCGCCGCGCCATCCACGACCACCGGCCCCGTCGCTCCCGCCGCGGCCGACGACGTGACAAGTCCGGGCGTCGCGACGGCTGCCAGCGCGAGGGCGATGGCGGTCCCGGCGTTGCGTTTCATGACTTCCCCTTCACGCCCGCCCACCCTAACGGCTGGCCCCCGTGGGCCGCGCCGGCCCGAGTATGACGACGGCAGTCCGTCGATGGATTCATCTTGGCGGAAGGGCCAACTCTTGGATGAGCTCCGGCGTCTACAAGGTGTCTGCGCGCCTGCGTCGGGCAGGCGCCTCAAGGAGGCGGAACCATGTTGCACATCAGTTTTCGTCACGCTTCGGCACTCACAGCGGTCGCGCTGATCGGGGCATTCGGCTCCGGTATGGGCGCCCAGGCCGAGGTCGCCCCCGCTGACCGCGCGGCGGTCACGTCGAAGCCCGGCTGGATCGCTCTGGAGACCCCGACCGGCGCCTTGTAGTTGATCAGCCCCACGGGTGCCCGCACCACCATCGCTGCGACCATCCCCGACGCGCCACCATGCAGTTGGCCGATGTCTCCGAAGACGGGACGAGGTTCCTGTTCGGCGGCGGCAAGACCACTCAGACCTACGACTCGACGACCAAGAAGTGGTCGCGATTCACCCTCCCGGGTGTCGGGTACACCCTGCGGTTGACGCGGCCGAGCGGCTCCGCCGTTCTCGCATTGAGCTTCGATCCGAGCAACGACGACATCAACCTCACCCGGTAGAGCCTTGGCGGCACCTTCCAGACGATGCTTCCGTATGCGGCGCGGGTCAGCGGGCCGCAGTGCGTGCTGCCGTCGGCTGACGGCGTCACCTATCTCTCGCCGGGCAAGAACGGCGGAATCGACGTGCGCGGCAATGCAACCGGCACCTACATCCGGACGATCGGCAAGTCCAGGATCATCTCGATAACCAGCCCCGAACCGGAGGTCGTGATCGGCCACCTGCGTGACCAACTCGGCGCGGTGGGTCTGCCCATCGGGCCCGATGACGGCACCGTCTTCCACTTCGATGGTGCTGGCTGGAGCGGCATCGTCACTCAGAGCGACGCGACGACGACCGTCAACTGGTCCGTCGCGCGCTGAGGACCGGCCAGCACGCCAGGGCGCGAGAAGCGGATCAGTCCTTGATCTCGGCGAGCACCTGGCCGTTGGTGACCGTGGCGCCGACCTGAGCAGCCAGGCCGGTGATGGTGCCGGCCTTGTGGGCGTTGATCGGCTGTTCCATCTTCATGGCCTCGAGGACGAGGATCAGTTCGCCGGCGGCGACCTCCTGGCCCTCCTCGACGGCGATCTTGACGATCGTGCCCTGCATCGGCGCGGTGAGGGAGTCGCCCGAGGCGGCCTGCCCGCTCTTGGCCGCCGACGAGCGGCGCGGAGCCTTCTTCTTGGCACCACCGACTGTGCCGCCACCACCGAGGGAGAGCCCACCCGGCAGCGAGACCTCGATGCGCTTGCCGCCGACTTCGACGACGACGTTGTGCCGCTCCTCCGCCTCGGGGACCTCGCCGGACGGCCCGGCATACGGCTCGATGTCGTTGTCGAACTCGGTCTCGATCCAGCGGGTGTGGATCTTGAACTTCTCCTGCGGGTCGGCCGGGGCGAAGTCGGGGTCGGCGACGACCTTGCGGTGGAAGGGCGTGACAGTGGGCATCCCCTCGATGTGCAGTTCGGCCAGTGCCCGGCGGGACCGTTCGATGGCCTGCTGCCGGGTGGCGCCGGTCACGATGAGCTTGGCGATCATCGAGTCGAACGCGCCGGCGACCGTGTCCCCCTCGACGATGCCCGCGTCCCAGCGCACTCCGGGACCGTGCGGCACCGTCATCTTCGTCACAGTGCCCGGCTGCGGCAGGAAGCCGCGGCCGGCGTCCTCGCCGTTGATCCGGAACTCGAAGGAGTGGGCGTGCGGCTCGGGGTCGGTGAAGGAGAGGGCCTCGCCATTGGCGATCTTGAACTGCTCGCGGACCAGGTCGACGCCGGTGACCTCCTCGGTGACCGGGTGCTCGACCTGCAGGCGGGTGTTGACCTCGAGGAAGGAGATGTCGCCTTCGGGGCCGACGAGGAACTCACAGGTGCCGGCACCGACATACCCAGCGCCCTTGAGGATCGCCTTCGAGGCGCGCAGCAGTTCGGTGTGCTGCTCCTCGGTGAGGAAGGGTGCGGGGGCCTCCTCGACGAGCTTCTGGTTGCGCCGCTGCAGCGAGCAGTCGCGGGTGGAGACGACCACGACGTTGCCGTGCTGGTCTGCGAGACACTGGGTCTCGACGTGCCGTGGACGGTCGAGGAAGCGCTCGACGAAGCACTCGCCGCGGCCGAACGCCGTCACGGCCTCGCGGACCGCGCTCTCGTAGAGCTCGGGGATCTCCTCCATGGTGCGGGCGACCTTCAGACCGCGGCCGCCACCGCCATACGCAGCCTTGATCGCGACCGGCAGCCCGTGCTCCTTCGCGAACTCGACGACCTCGTCCGGTCCGCTCACGGGGTCCTTGGTGCCGGGCACGAGGGGAGCGTCGGCGTCGAGGGCGATGTGCCGGGCCTTGACCTTGTCGCCGAGAGAATCGATGGCCTCGGGGCCGGGGCCGATCCAGACGAGGCCGGCTTCGATCACCTTCTGTGCGAACGGGCCGTTCTCGGCCAGGAAGCCGTAGCCGGGGTGGATCGCATCGGCGCCCGACTCCTTGGCGATCTCGATCAGCTTGTCCTGCAGCAGGTAGGAGTCGCCGGGGGTGCTGCCGCCGAGGGCATAGGCCTCATCCGCCACCTTGACGTGCAAGGCGTCGCGGTCCGGCTCGGCGTATACGGCGACCGATCCGATCCCGAAGTCCGTGCAGGCGCGGGCGATGCGGACGGCGATCTCGCCGCGGTTGGCGATGAGGACTTTGCTGATCGGCATACGAGCGAGCCTAGCGCTCCGCCCGAATCCGGCCACCGCTCGTTCCGGCCTGGGGAGGTGAGGTCGGTCATAAGGTGGTCCTATGCCGGTTCCCACAGTCGACCTGTCCGCCCCCGATGGCCCCGTCGCCATCCCGCAACTCGGCTTCGGTGTCTGGCAGGTGCCAGACGACGAGGCGCGCACCGCGATCGAGATCGCCCTGCGCGACGGGTATCGCCACATCGACACCGCGCGGCTCTATCACAACGAAGAGGGCACGGGAGCAGCGATCGCGGCGAGCGGCATACCGCGCGATCAGGTCTTCGTGACCACCAAGCTGTGGAACGACGATCAGGGCCGCGGGCGCACCGAGGCCGCCTTCGAAGGCTCGCTGGGCCGGCTCGGCATGGACTACGTCGACCTCTTCCTCATCCACTGGCCCGCGCCGGCCCACGGGTTGTATGCCGAGACGTGGGAGATCCTGCTGGAGTTGCGCGACAGCGGGCGCACCCGGGCCGCCGGGGTGTCGAACTTCCAGCCCGCGCATCTCGAGGCCGCGCACGCGCGGACGGGGGAGTGGCCGGCGCTCAACCAGATCGAGTTGCACCCCTATCTGCAGCAGAAGGAGCTGCGGGCCTTCCATGCCGAGCACGGCATCGTGACGGAGGCGTGGAGCCCGCTGGCTTCCGGCAAGGAGGTCATGGATGACCCGGTCATCCGGGGCATCGCCGAGAAGCACGGGTGCACTCCCGCGCAGGCGATCATCGCCTGGCACCTGGCGATCGGCAATGTCGTCATCCCCAAGTCGGTGACGCCCGCCCGGATCGCGGAGAACTTCGCGGCCCTGGACGTCGCGCTCGACGCGGACGACCTGGCGGCCATCGACGGCCTCGACCGGGGGATGCGCACCGGGCCGCACCCCGACGAGTTCAGCGGCGACCCGCAATGAGCGCGCCTCCGCCCCCGCCACCCCCGCCCCGGCGCGGGATGGACCGCCGCAAGTATCCGGCCTATGTGTCCGCCGCCGTCGCCGCCTCGTCGCTGGTGGCCTTCATCGTCGTCGCCTGGCTGGTGTATGCCGCGCTGACCTAGACGCCCGCCCCGGACCAGTCGAAAGCGCACGACGCGCCGTAATGGCGGGCTCAAAACGGCGTGTCGTGCACTTTCGACTGGGTTAGTTCAGAGCGGTAGCAGCCTGGCGACGAAGTGGCGCAGCTGGGCGAGGTTGCGGCACTCGTGCATGTCGACGATGTCGCTGTAGAGATGCGCCACCGAGTCGCCGGACGACCACTGACGGGCCGGCTCGGGGTTGAGGAAGAAGACGGCCTTGGCGCGCTCGTTGATGGTGTGCAGCGCGTCCAGGCCGGGGTCGGTGTTGTTGGTGCGGGCGTCGCCGAGGATGAGCACAACGGTGCGGTGGCCGACGGCGTCGAGGTGCTGGTCGGCAAAGTCGTGGAAGGCGGTGCCGTAGTCGGAGTTGCTGTGCCACTTGGTCATTCGGGCGGTGTCGGAGAAATTGCCGGACAGGTCGGCGCCGGGCGCGGCGGTGGCGATCGTCTCCGTCAACTCGTCGACGACGTTGACGAACCCGAAGATCCGGACCCGGCGGAACTGGCTCGCCAGGGCCTGCATGAGCAGGATCGTGAAGCGGGAGAAGCCCGCGACCGAGCTGGACATGTCGCACAGCAGCACCAGGTCGACCCGGCTCTTGCTGCGTTTCTGGTATGCCGGTCGCATCGGCACCCCGCCGGTCCCCATCGCGCGGCGCAGGGTGCGCCGGATGTCGATGGGGGCGCCGCGTCCGGCCCGGCGGCGGGCGGCGAGCCGGGTCGCGAGCTTGCGGGTAAGAGGAGTGATGGCGCGCCGCAGTTCGGCGAGTTTGTCGGGGCCCGCGAGGACGAACGAGGTCTGGTCGACGGGGGCGCGCACGGCGTAGCGGGCGATCCGTTCGGAGCCGCGGGCCTCGGCATTGCGCCGACGGGTCTCGGTCTCGACGGCACGACGGAATTCGGCTATCTCCGAACGCATTTCGTCACGCGTGAAGCGGCTGGCCAGGCCGCGTCCGGCCCCGCCGCTGCCGCCGGAGC
>NZ_HG764815.1:2213485-2219509 GCF_001050535.1 Nostocoides australiense Ben110
GGGGGGGGGGTCACTTGTGGGCATCGTGGACGAGGATCGCGATCTGGACCCGGTTGTCGACGCCGAGCTTGGTGAACAGGCGGCCGACATGGGCCTTGACGGTGGCCACCGACATATAGAGCTCGCCGGCGATCTCCTGGTTGGACAGCCCCCGGCCGATGGCCTGGGCCACCTCCAGTTCCCGCTCGGTCAGCGTGTCCAGCCGGCTCCGGGCATCCGCGGCGGAGGTGTCCTCGGGGTCCGCGGCGGGGCCGGCGACGGCGGCGATCAGCTGTGCGGTGACACTCGGGGAGAGCATCGGCTGGCCCGCGGCGACCGCCCGAACCGCTTCGACGAGCCGCGCCGGGGGCGTGTCCTTGAGCAGGAAGCCGGCCGCGCCGGCGCGCAGCGCCTTGAGCACCAGCTCGTCGGCGTCGAAGGTCGTCAGCACCAGGATGCGCGGCGGGTTAGGTTGTGCGAGAAGGGTTTCAGTGGCCGATAACCCGTCGCGCCGGGGCATCCGGATGTCCATCAGGACGACGTCGGGACGCTCGCGGGCCACAACGCCGAGGGCGTCCTCGCCGTCGACGGCCTCGGCGACGATCTGGATCCCCGAATCGCCGCCGAGGATCAGTCCGAGCCCCGTGCGCACCATCGGGTCGTCGTCGACGAGGACGACGCGGATCGGCTCGCTCATGCACTCCTCCTGCTGGTCGCCTCGGTGTCCGTCGGCGCGTTGGGCCACGGCAGCCACGCGGTCACGGCATACCCGCCGTCGGCGGTCTGGCCGTGATCCAGCCGGCCTCCGGCCAGCGCGACCCGCTCCTGCAGTCCGAGCAGTCCCAGGCCCGACTTCGGCAACGCATGATCGAGGTCTTGCAGGCTGCGCGGATTGCGTACCTCGATCTGGAGTCCGGCGATCGGGCTGCCGGCGAGCCGCACTCGCACGACCGCACCGGGCGCGTGCTTGCGAGCGTTGGTCAAGGCCTCCTGCACCACCCGGTATGCCGTGCGCCCCAGTCCGCTCGGAACCGCGCCGGTCGTCTCGTCCGAGAACGTCACGCGGGAGCCGAGGGCCTCGGCCTCGGCGATGAGGGCAGGGAGTGCAGAGATCTCGGGCTGGGGTGGTTCGGGGGCCGCATCCGTGTCGAGAGAGCGCGGCTCGCGCAGCACACCGAGGACTTCGCGCAGGTCGGCCAGCGCCTGGTGGGCGTTGGTCTCGATGGTCCCGAGCGCATCGCCCATCTGTTCGGGGCTGAGATCGGTGCGATAGTTCAGCGCTCCTGCGTGCATCGCGACCAGTGAGATCCGGTGTGCGAGAACGTCATGCATCTCCCGCGCGATGCGGGTGCGCTCGGCCGCCGCGGCTTGAGCCGCCCGCCGCTGGGCGTCCAGTTCGGCCGACTCGACGCGCTCCCACGCCAACTCCCGGCGGCCCCCCACGGCATACCCGACCGCGATGACGACCGCCACGATGAGCAGCAAGAGGATCAACATGACCGGCCAGGGGGTCTCGTTCTCCGGCGTCGAGGGATAGATGCGCTCCACGGCCAGTCCGCCCGCGACATTCAGGGGAGCCAGCCAGGCGAGCTCGCGCCATTGCCGGCGAGCCGCGACCGACGCCAGAGTCAGGATGCCGGCTCCGCCGGCGCTCGACGACACGACGCCGATGAGCGTCACGGCCAGGGCGATCCGCTGGGGCCAGCGGCGCCGCCATACGGTCAGGATGCCTGCGACGACGCCCAGGACGGGGTCGCCGATCAGCGCCCAGAGATGACGCACCTCCATGGTGTCCGACGACAGGGACGTGGCAGTGGAGACCCAGGCGACGAGGCCCACGATCAGGACGAATGCGACCCGCCAGATCTTGCCCCACCGCCCGATGGGGGGTGCGGGGGGTTCGGGGCGGGCGGGCATACGGGAAAGCGTATGTGTCGAGGGGCTGGGACGGGAGTAACCAGGGTCGTACCCCCGCCCGCGGGAATCCGACCAAAGTCGGATGCCGACGGGACCGTGGGCCGATGTGCCCGGTGCCTCCCTGCGGCGAGAGTTGAGGGCATGATCACCGTTGAGAACCTCACCAAACGTTACGGCCAGTTCACCGCTGTCGACGACATCAGCTTCGAGGTCCAGCCGGGCTCGGTCGTCGGCTTCCTCGGACCGAACGGCGCGGGCAAGTCCACCGCCATGCGGATGATGACCGGTCTGACGCCGCCGACGAGCGGGCGCAGCACGATCCTCGGCCGCGACTATCACGCACTGCCCAACCCGGCCCGCCACGTCGGCGTCATGCTCGACGCCGCCGCCCAGCACCCTGGCCGCACGGGCAAGGAGGTGCTCCACCTCGTCGGCATGACGATCGGTGTGCCGAAGACCCGCGTCGATCAGGCCCTGGACGTGGTCGGCCTGACGCCGGCGGAGGCCAAACGCCGCGTGCGCAACTACTCCCTCGGTATGCGGCAGCGGCTCGGCCTCGCCGGGGCCCTCATGGGCGACCCGCAGGTGCTCATCCTCGACGAACCCGCCAACGGTCTCGATCCGCAAGGGATCCACTGGATGCGCCAGCTGTTGCGCGCGTATGCCGATCAGGGTGGCACCGTGCTGCTCTCCAGCCATCTGCTGCACGAGGTGCAGATCATCGCCGACGAGTTGGTGATGATCGGCCGGGGGCGGATCGTCGCCCAGGGCAGCAAGGCCGAACTGCTGGGTGCCGGCGGCACCCGCGTCCACTCCCTCGACAACGATGCTCTCGCGAATGCCTTGCAGGCCAAGGGTTTCGAGGTGTCCGGCGATCGCTCCGGCATCCTCGTCAAGGCGAGCCCCGAAGAGGTGGGACGCGCGGCCCTGGACGCACAGATCGTGCTGACCGAACTGCATACCGCCGGCTCCGAAGGCCTGGAGCAACTCTTCCTCTCCCTCACCGCCGCCGACTCCCGCGAGCCGCAGGCCGCCTGAGCGGCCCGCCACCGAAAGGACACACCGGACATGACTGCCGTACTCGACCGCGAAACCTCCCACCTGACTCACGAACGCCCCGCCCTCGGCGAGGTCAAGGGCATCCCCTTCACGCGCCTGGTGCGCGTCGAACTGCGCAAGATGACCGACACCCGCGCGGGTCGCTGGATGCTCATCGTCATGGCGGCGATCTCGCTGCTCGTCGTGACCATCAACCTGATCTGGGGCAGCAACGCCGACCAGACCTTCGGCACCTTCCTCGGCCTGACCTCCTTCCCCCTGATGATCTTGCTGCCGATCGTCGGGATCATGGCCGCGACAGCGGAATGGTCCCAGCGCACCGGGCTGGTCACCTTCACCCTCGAGCCGCGGCGGGGCCGGGTCCTCGCCGCCAAGAACGTCGCCGGCGTCCTGCTCGGTCTCGGAGTGATCGCCGCTGCCTTCGTCGCCGCCGCGCTCGCGCAACTGCTGGCCGTGGGGTTAAACGGAGTCGACGCGGACTGGTCGATGCCGTGGAAGGTCGTGCTCGGCTTCGTCGTCGCGATGACGGTCTTCGTGATCCAGGGGCTGGCGTTCGGCTTCGCGCTCCTGATCACGCCGTTGGCGATCGTCGCCTCGATCCTGCTGCCGACGATCTGGTCGATCGTCGCGGGGATCAGTGAGCGGCTGAACTCCATCGGCGCCTGGCTCGACCCGAGCCGGACCGTCGAGCCGCTGATGAGCGGCACCATGGCGGGCGAGCAGTGGGCCCACCTGGGCACCTCGTCGCTCGTGTGGATCGGCATCCCGATGCTGATCGGCGCGTGGCGGGTGCTGACCCGCGAGGTGAAGTAGCGGGGGCCTTCGCGGTTCCTCCGGGGCGGCCCGCTGCAGGGGGCGGGCCGCCCCGGCATACTGCTTGTCGTCGGGCGGAGCCGAAAGTTGTCGTACCCAGGTGTGAGGTCTCCGGGGTGGCGACTGTCACGCGGCTGAGGCGTGGCCGCGGCATACGGGACCTGACAGACTCGAAAGCATGTCGCGTGAGTTCACCAAAGTCGGTGTTGTCGGTCTGGGGACCATGGGTGCGGGCATTGCGGAAGTGTTCGCCCGCAACGGCATCGATGTCGTCGCCGTGGAGATCGACGACGACGCCATCAACCGGGGCAAGGAGCATCTGACCAAGAGCACCGAGCGTGCGGTCAACCGCGGCAAGCTCGCGGCCGATGATGCCGAGGCCCTGCACTCGCGGATCAGCTACTCGACCGATCTCGCGGACCTGGCGGAGTGTCAGCTCGTCATCGAGGCCGTGCCGGAGCACATGGACCTCAAGAAGGAGATCCTGTCCGCGCTGGACGGCGTCGTCGGGCCGGACGCGATCCTCGCGACCAACACCTCCTCGCTGCCTGTCACCGAGATCGCCGTCGCCACCGCCAACCCCAAGCGCGTCGTCGGCATGCACTTCTTCAACCCTGCGCCGGTGCTGCAGTTCGTCGAGGTCATCAAGACCGTCGTCACCGCGGACGACGTCTTCGAGGACGTCAAGGCGCTCGCCGAGCGCATCGACAAGAAGCCGGTCGTCGTCGGGGACCGGGCCGGGTTTATCGCCAATGCGCTGCTCTTCGGCTATCTCAATCACGCCGTCTCGATGTACGAGGGCAAGTACGCCACCCGCGAAGACCTCGACGCCGCAATGCGGTTCGGCTGTGGCTACCCGATGGGGCCGCTCGCGCTGCTCGACCTGATCGGTCTCGACACGGCATACGAGATCCTCGACACGATGTACAAGCAGGGACGCGACCGGCTGCACGCGCCCCGCCCCATCATCAAGCAGATGGTCAGCGCCGGGCTGCTCGGGCGCAAGAGCGGTCGCGGGTTCTACACGTATGCCGCGCCCGCCAGCTCCGAGGTCGTGCCCGACGCGCAGACGCCGTCCGGGGGCGCACCCGAGGGCGTGACCTTGCGGGACGTCAAGACCGTCGGGGTCATCGGCTCCGGCACCATGGCAACCGGCATCGTCGAGGTCTTCGCCAAGGCCGGCTATCCGGTCACCGTGATCGCTCGCGGCCAGGACAAGATCGACGGCATCATGGCGAGCATCGGCAAGTCGCTGGCCAAGGCCGTCGAACGCGGGCGGATGGACCAGATCACCGCCGACGACACGGCGGCGCGGGTGTCGGGCGCCACCGACCGCTCGGCGCTGAAGGACTGCGACCTGGTGCTCGAGGCCATCGCCGAAGACCTCGCCATCAAGCAGGACCTCTTCACGGACCTCGACGCGATCTGCAAGCCGGGGGCCATCCTCGCGACCACCACCTCCAGCCTGCCGATCATCGACCTGGCCAAGGTCACCTCCCGTCCTGGTGACGTGATCGGCATGCACTTCTTCAACCCCGCCCAGGTGATGAAGCTCGTCGAGGTGGTCAGCACGGTGGCCACCGACGCCGATGTCATCGCCACGACGGTCGAACTGTCCAAGAAGGTCGGCAAGGTGCCGGTCCAGTGCGGTGACCGCTCCGGCTTCATCGTCAACGCGCTGCTCTTCCCCTATCTCAACGACGCGATCAAGATGCTCGAGGCGCACTATGCGACGGCCGACGAGATCGACGTCGCGATGAAGACCGGCTGTGGGCTGCCGATGGGCCCGTTCGAGTTGCTCGACGTCGTCGGGCTCGACGTCTCCCTGGCGATCGAGCGCGAGCTCTATCTCGAGTTCCGCGAGCCCGGCTTCGCCCCGGCGCCCCTGCTGGAGCACATGGTCCAGGCCGGCTACCTCGGACGCAAGACGAAGAAGGGCTTCCGCACCTACGCCTGAGGTCCTCGCTCACGAGCTTTCGAGCGTCAGGTGAGTGGCAGCGACGTCCCCATGTCGCTGACTCTCACGGGACGGCAGTCGCCGGTCGCCGGGCATGGGCGAAGATGACTCCGTGGCTGATGACTCCTATTCCGATGCCAAGCCCCTGGGCGAGATCCCCCTGAGCGCGGCGGGCTTGGACCGGCGGGCGGAACGACGGGGGCAGGCCGGCCTCGTCGCCGGATTGCTCGCCGATCCGGCGACGCTCGTGCTGCCGGTGGCAGCGGGGCGGGCACCGGGGCGGCAGGCGGTCGGCCGGG
>NZ_HG764815.1:2219609-2225359 GCF_001050535.1 Nostocoides australiense Ben110
CCAGCCACTCGCGCTACTTCTGGGGGCTCCGGCTGCACCTGGTGACCACCCTGCACGGGCTGCCCGTCGCGTTCGCGTTGACCGGAGCCAAGGCCGACGAACGAACCGTTCTGACCGACCTGATCGCCACCACCCCAGCTCTGGCCGGCGGCGGCCGGACCCTCATCGCGGACAAGAACTACTACGGTCGCGAGTTCGAATCCACCCTGGCCGCAACCGGATTCACGTTGTTGCGCAAAGCCCGGACCGGGGAGAACCCCCGACCAGGCGCCCAGTTCTTCAAACCCCTACGGCAAACCATCGAATCGGTGTTCGACACCCTCAAGGGCCAGCTCAGCCTCGAACGCCACGGCGGACGAACCCAAGCCGGCGTCATCGTCCGCGTCCTCCAACGACTCCTGGCCCTGACCACCGCCATCTGGCACAACGACCACACCAGCCAACCCGTCCTACGATCCCTAACCGCCTATGACCACTGACACCCCTTGGAATCAGTCGTCTAGTCGCTAATCATCGACGAAAGGCTGGCAGCGAGGACACCAGAAAATGCGTTGCCGACCCTGCGCTGCAGAATCGATCGGTGTGCCGCAGCGTCGGCAGGGCTGGCCGGCGCGGCCGTAGACCGCATACACCTTGGGCCACCTCGGGACCCGTTCGCCTCGATCCAGATAAGGGGCGGCTTGTTCGACCTGGCGGGTGTCGGTGATGATCCACCCCGCCGCGGTCCCGATCGACATCAGGTAGGTGGCGTCGGACCACAGGGTGCGTAGGAGGTTGAGGTCGACTGCGGACCCCGGCAACCACGGCGACAGCCCGGCCCGGAAGAGCAGTTCGGCGCGATAGACGTTCCCGATGCCCGCGACGACCGACTGGTCCACCAGCAGCAGCCCGATCTCACGACGGGAGCGATGCAGCACACGCACGGCGGCGTCCGGATCCTGCTCCGGGGCCAGGGGATCCGGGCCAAGGCGGTCAAGCAGAGCGGCAACGCCGTCGTCGTCGAGGAGGCGGCACTGCATCGGCCGGCGCAGGTCGCCGAGGTGCGTCAGCGTCAGGAGGCGCAACCGCTCGGAACCCGACGCGGGCGGTTCGGTGCGCAACCATCCGTCCCTGATCGCCCGCTTGTGAGCACGGACCGAGAAGGACCCGAACATGCCCAGATGCACGTGCAGAGTCGGTGCGTCGGCAAAAGCCACCAGGAGGTTCTTGCCGTGAGCGCTCGCCTGGCGCATCTCGTGCCCGTTCAGCCGCCCGGCTTCCGCGGCGAAGGTGTGCTGCGGTGAACTCACGCGGACCGGCTGTCCGGCGAACGCCGTGTTGAGGCGGGCCGCCAGGGCGTGGATCGTATGCCCTTCCGCCACCTTGCTCGTGCCACCCTTCGTCGCGCAACACGTCTCCACGACGCATCGGATAACTCCCCCATCATCCGGGATACCGTGCGTCGGTGAAGCCGGAGACCTCATGAGCCTGGGCGTGCGCTGGTTTGGGACAAGAGATGGCTCGGCGCCGGTCCTCGTGCTCCTGCACGGTGGAACCGGCCGGCGACCCAGCACCTCGGCCATGGCCGACCTGCGCTTCCTGCGGATGACTCCCTTCGCGCTCGAGGTCCGTCGCCGAAGCCATCGGTCGATCACGGTCGCCCAGATCCACAATCCGGCTGGTGGCTGGCCCCGTGGCCAGGGCCGAGCAGCCCTGGACGACTTCTTGAGCGGCCTCGATCTCCCACGCGCGCAGATCGTCCTTGCCGGGCACTCGTCGGGGGGGCACGTGGCCCTGGCAGCCGGGGCTGACTGCGGCGGCATCATCGCGCTTGCCCCGTGGCTGTCTGGCAGCGAACCGGTCGAGCACCTGCGCGGTTCTCGGGTCACCATCCTGCACGGCGACCGCGATCGCGTCACCGATCCGGCCCGGTCCGCGGCATACGTCCGGCGGCTCGTGGCAGCGGGCGTCTCCGCCCGCTTTCAGCAGATGGCCGGAGCGGGCCATGCCATGGTGCAGAGACCGGGCCAGTGGCATCGCGCCGTGGCGGACGAAGCGATTGCCATTCTTCTCCCCCACATGGCAAACCCGAATGGACCCACCGATTTCCCGTTCGAGCGTCCGCTCGGGCCATAGCCTGCGGCGATGGCAACCACGCAGCGCGCCACCCGCAAGGCCAACTGATCCACCACCGCTGTGTCGTCCGAGGCGGACGCGCCGATCACCGTCCCCGGCCGGACACTTTCGGTGGGGCACCAGGTGGCAGCCCAGCTGCAGGTGCGCCCGCGTGCGCTCAACGACCTCGCCTTAGCGCCCAAGCAAGGCCACTGAAATTTCGTGGGCCCAGGGTTCATCGGGGTCCACGAGATGCTGGACCGGCAGATCAAGGGTGTTCGGGGCATGGCCGATGTGCTGGCCGAGCGCATTTCCAGCATGGCGTTGCGTCTCGGCCGACATGGGCGCCGTAGCCCTCGACCGGCCGTCACGCGCTCGTGGATGCTGGTCCGTGCTTGCGGCGCAACGACCACATGCGGCGCTCGCTCGACCTCCACGGCCGCATCCCACGGCATACCGCCCGGAGCGGTCTCGAGACGAAACGTGCGAACGAGGCGCCGGGCGAGAGCGGGATCCTTGGCGACCTGGGCCGCCAGTTCGTGGGCCCGGGCCCCACGTCGGCGTCCGGCAGCGCCTCCCAGGCCATCCCGATCGCCGCCGCCCGCTCCCCGGTGATGGTGTCGCCGAACAGGGCAAGTCCGGAGGCGGCCTCCCGACCCGCGGCTCGGTTCCGCAGCGTGAAGTGGCCGCCGCCCGGGTGCATGCCGATCTGGGGCCGGGGATGAGCTTTGCCGTCGTGGACACGATCCGCAGGTCGGCGGCGAGCGCCAGGTCGAGGCCCGCGTCGACCGCGGCACGCGGACGGCGGCGCTGGTCGGTATGCCGACTCGACGGACAAGGCATTGCGACGCTCCGGCGCGTTAAGGGTAATCGTCGCGACGGCGTCGGCGACGGCATAGCGGATCTCGGACAGAGCACTCCTGGACGACCGTCTTCATGGTTGCGGTATCGACGGTAGCGGGGCATGTCCGCCGCATGATCCGCGGCGACGGTGCGCGCGGACGCAGCGGGCCACGTCGGGCGGGGAGCACCCGAAATCCAAGTGTTCATCAACCCCGCGTCCCGTGCGGCGGCCGCTCGGGCGAGAATGGACGGGATTCCTTTCACTCGACCCAGGAGGACTGATGACCGAACCGAGCAGCTGGCCCAACGGCGCGAGCAGCCCGATGACCGAGGACGAAGCCCGGCTGCTTGATGCCTGGTGGCGGGCGGCCAACTATCTGTCCGTCGGCCAGATCTACCTGCTGGACAATCCGCTGCTGCGCGAGCCGCTGACCCGCGATCACGTCAAGCCGCGGCTGCTCGGCCACTGGGGGACCACGCCCGGCCTGACCTTCCTCTATGCGCACTTCAACCGCGCGATCAAGCAGCGCGGCCTGGACGCCCTCTATATCACCGGGCCCGGGCACGGCGGCCCGGGCCTGGTCGCCGCCAGCTACCTCGAGGGCACCTACACCGAGACCTACCCGGACATCCCCCCGACCGTCGACGGCGTTCAACGGCTCTTCAAGCAGTTCTCCTTCCCCGGCGGCATACCCTCGCACGTCGCCCCCGAGACCCCCGGCTCGATCCACGAGGGCGGTGAACTCGGCTACGCGCTCTCGCATGCGTATGGGGCTATCTTCGACAACCCGACCCAGCTGGCTTTCGCGGTGGTCGGCGACGGCGAGGCGGAGACCGGGCCGCTCGCGACGAGTTGGCACTCCAACAAGTTCGTCAACACCCAGACCGACGGCGTCGTCCTGCCGGTGCTGCACCTCAACGGCTACAAGATCGCCAATCCCACTGTGCTGGCGCGTATTCCGGAAGAGGAGCTCGGCGCGCTCATGCGCGGCTACGGGCATACGCCGCTCTTCTTCACCGGCGGCTTCGACGACGAGGACCACATCGCCTGCCACCTGCGCTTCGCCGGCATCCTCGATGAGGCGCTCGACATGATCGCCGAGATCAAGTCCCGGCCGGAGGGCACGGACCAGCCCCGTCCGGCCTGGCCGATGATCGTCTTCCGGACCCCCAAGGGCTGGACCGGCCCGAAGACCATCGACGGCAAGCGCACCGAAGACTCCTGGCGCAGCCACCAGGTGCCCCTGGCCAGCGCCCGCGACACCGACGAACACCTGCAGGACCTCGAGGACTGGCTCACGTCATACCGGCCCGAGGAACTCTTCACCGACGACGGTGCCCTCAAGCCCGAGATCGCCGCGCTCGCCCCCGAGGGCACCAAGCGGATGAGCGCCAACCCGATCACCAACGGGGGCGCGGTCCTGAAGGACCTCGCCCTTCCGGACTTCCGGCAGTATGCGGTGGACGTCCCCCACCCGGGTGGCTCGATCAACGAGTCGACCCGCGTGCTCGGCAGCTGGCTGCGCGATGTGGTCAAGGCCAATCCGGACAACTTCCGCATCTTCGGACCGGACGAGACCGCCTCCAACCGGCTGCAGGACGTCTACGAGGTCACGTCGAAGCAGTGGAACGCCGACTACCTGCCGACGGACGCGGAGGACGACCACCTCGCCCCCGAGGGCCGGGTGATGGAGATGCTCTCCGAGCACCAGTGCCAGGGCTGGCTCGAGGGCTATCTGCTCACCGGCAGGCACGGGCTGATGAGTTCGTACGAAGCGTTCATCCACATCGTCGACTCGATGTTCAATCAGCACGCCAAGTGGCTCAAGGTCACCAACCACATCGGCTGGCGGCGCCCCGTCGCGTCCTTGAACTATCTGCTCAGCTCGCACGTGTGGCGGCAGGACCACAACGGGTTCTCCCACCAGGACCCGGGATTCATCGATCACGTGGTCAACAAGAAGGCCGAGATCATCCGGGTCTATCTGCCGCCGGACACCAACACCTTGCTGTCGACCTTCGACCACTGCCTGCGATCTCGGCAGTATGTCAACGTCGTCGTCGCCGGCAAGCAGCCGAATCCCAACTGGCTCAACATAGAAGAGGCCGTCAAGCACTGTACCCGCGGCATCGGCATCTGGCACTGGGCGGGCACGGAGGACGACGGCGATCACCCCGATGTCGTGCTCGGCTGCGCCGGCGACATCCCGACGATCGAGGTGCTCGCTGCGGCCCAGATCCTGCGAGAAGCGGTCCCGGAGTTGAAGGTCCGCGTCGTCAACGTCGTCGACCTGATGCGGTTGCAGGACGAGCGGGAGCACCCGCACGGCCTGTCGGCGCGCGAGTTCGACAACTACTTCACCAGCGACCGCCCGGTGATCTTCGCCTATCACGGCTACCCGTGGCTCATCCACCGGCTGGCCTACAGGCACGACGTCGACTCCCACTTCCACGTGCGCGGGTTCAAGGAGGAGGGCACGACGACGACGCCCTTCGACATGCTCATGCGCAACGACCTCGACCGTTTCCACCTCGTGATGGACGTCATCGACCGGGTGCCGTCGCTGGGTGCGCGCTATGCGAACCTGCGCCAGTACATGGTCGACAAGCGCACGATTGCTCGGGCCTATGCCTACGAGCACGGCGAGGACCTGCCCGAGGTGCGCGAGTGGCAGTGGGGCGACGCGGGCGACATGGCCGACCGCGGTCAGGTGGATGCAGCCCTGGAAACCGGCGGGGACAACGCCTGACGGCACCCGGTCCCGCCGGCACCGGTCCGCCCGCGCCTCGAGGCTCGCCGCGGCATACCCGGA
>NZ_HG764815.1:2225459-2236428 GCF_001050535.1 Nostocoides australiense Ben110
CGGGCCTCGTCGCCCCGGGTGAAGCGTTCGAAGACGTTGGGCTGCAAGGCGGCCGGGATGCCGGGGCCGTCGTCGATGACGGACAGGGTGACGACATCGGTGCGCGTTGGATCGGTGGTGCTTCCCCGATGCAGGGCGGTAGTCACCCGGGTGCCGGGCGGAGTGTGGGCGCGGGCATTGCCGAGCAGGTTGACCAGCACCTGGTGCAGCCGCGCCCGATCGCCGGGCACTTCGATCGGTTCCTCGGGCAGGTCCAGGCCCCAGACCTGATCGGGGGCGGCCGCCCGCGCGTCGCTGACGGCGTCGATGGCCAGGAGGGTCAGGTCGACCGGATCGTGATCGAGGGGGCGTCCGGCGTCGAGGCGGGCCAGCAGCAACAAGTCTTCGACGAGGCCCTGCATCCGCAGCGACTCCGACTCGATCCGGCCCAACGCGTGGGTGACATTCGGCGGGACCGGCTCGCGCTCCTTGCGGGACAGCTCGGCATACCCTCGAATACTCGCCAGCGGGGTCCGCAGTTCGTGCGAGGCATCGGCGACGAATTGCCGCACCCGCGTCTCCGACTCCTGCCGGGCCCGCAGCGCACCGTCGACATTGTCCAGCATGCTGTTGAGGGCCAACCCGACCTGCCCGACCTCGGTGTTGGGATCGGTGTCGCTCGCCGGCACCCGCTCCGCCAAGGCGACCTCGCCCGATTCGAGCGAGCGCTGCGACACGGCCCGGGCCGTGCCCGCCACCCGGCTGAGGGGCTCGAGGTTGCGGCGCACGAGATAGGCGCCGCCGAGGGCGACGATGGCCAGGCCCATCAGGGTTGCGGCGGCGACGAGCCCGAGCAGCTGCTTGACGGTCTTGGTGATCGGCAGGGTCGGGATACCCGTGATGGCGGTGCCGGAGGACGTGGCGACGGCCATGACGCGGTAGGTGCCGGCGCTCGAGCCGAGGTCGACCGTCTCGGGTCCGCCGCCGGCCTTGACATCGGAGAGCCGCTCGACCTGTTCGGCGTCCAGAGTGATCTGATCCCCGTCGACATTGATCGCGGTATTGATCGGCGAGCCGCTGCGGGGGTCCGTGCGCACCTGGCCGTCGGCGTCCAGGACGAGGCTGAGCACGCCCGCACCGCCGCCGGGCAGGGGACCGCCGGGCCCGCCGCCACGCGAATGACTGTCGTCGTGATCGCCAAAGGTGGACCGGGCGACGGTCTGTTTGAGGTCCTGGTCGATCTGGCGCGCCAGGTAGTCCCTCGTGGCCAGCACGATCAAGGATCCGGTGCCGATGCTGACGGTCAAGAAGAGCGCCACCATCGACGCGACGAGTTTGGAGCGCAACGTCCAGTTGCGGGGGGAGGTGAGCGACGGCATACACGACTCACTCTGCGGGCTTGAGGACATAGCCCACGCCACGCATGGTGTGGATCATCGGTGCCCGGCCGGCGTCGATCTTCTTGCGCAAGTAGGAGATATAGAGCTCGACGACATTGGCCTGCCCGCCGAAGTCGTAGTTCCAGACGCGGTCGAGGATCTGTGCCTTGGACAGCACCCGCTTGGGATTGCGCATCAGATAGCGCAGCAGCTCGAACTCGGTGGCGGTTAGGTTGATCTCCATGCCCGCCCGGGTGACCTCATGGCTGTCCTCGTCCATCGTCAGGTCGCCGACGACGAGCACCGAGGAGGATTCGTCGGCGACGACCGCGGTGCGGCGCATCAGGGCCCGCAGCCGCGCGACGACCTCTTCGAGGGAGAAGGGCTTGGTGACATAGTCGTCGCCGCCCGCGGTCAGGCCGGCGACCCGGTCCTCGACGGCGTCCTTGGCAGTTAGAAAGAGCACCGGGACGTTCGCGTCGTCGGCGCGCATCCGGCGCAGCACCTCCATGCCGTCGAAGTCGGGCAACATCATGTCGAGCACGACGGCGTCGGGCTGGAAGTCGCGAGCCGCCTTGACCGCCGCGGTGCCGGTGCCGGCCGCGCGGACCTCCCAGCCCTCATAGCGCAGCGCCATCGAGAGCAGTTCGGTGAGATTGGCCTCGTCGTCGACGACGAGCACCCGCACCGGGGTGCCGTCGAGGCGCTGCAGCTTCTGGGTGGCCGGCTGTGTCATGCCTCCAGTGTCTCCCGCCAACGCTGGGTATGTCGTGGCTCACCCCTGTGGGAACACTATGGGTTTCCTGTGTGCTGCGCCGGCTCTCGCCGAGTCGACGTGGAGCCGCCGGGTCGCGCCGTGGCCGGAGTCAGCGAACGGCCCCCACCCCATGGTGGAGACCGTTCGCTTTCTTTCCTCAGGCGCCGAGGCGCTCCTTGAGACCGTCGAGTTCGGCCTGTAGCGGGGCGGGAAGCTTGTCGCCGAACTTGGCGAACCACTCCTCGATCAGCGGCAGCTCCTTGAGCCAGTCCTCCGTGTTGACCGCGATGGCCTTGGCGACCTGCTCGTCGGTCATGTTCAGGCCGGTGGTGTCGATGGCGCCCGGCGCCGGGACCAGCCCGACCGGGGTCTCGACCGCATCCGCGTCACCGTCGAGGCGCTCGACGACCCACTTCAGGACGCGGCTGTTGTCGCCGAAGCCCGGCCACAGCCAGGTGCCGTCCTCGTCCTTGCGGAACCAGTTGACCTGGAAGATCCGCGGCAGCTTGCTCGCGTCGGCCTGCTTGCCGATCTCCAGCCAGTGGTTCATGTAGTCGCCGGCGTGGTAGCCGATGAACGGCAGCATCGCCATCGGGTCGCGGCGCACGACGCCGACCGCTCCGGTCGCGGCGGCGGTCGTCTCCGAGGAGAGCGTGGCGCCGACGAAGGTGCCGTGGGTCCAGTCGCGCGATTCGTAGACCAGCGGGACGGTCGTGGCGCGGCGGCCACCGAAGAGGATCGCGTCGATCGGGACACCGTCGGGGTTGTCGTATTCGGGCGCGATCATCGGGCACTGCTTCGCCGGGGTGGTGAAGCGGCTGTTCGGATGGCTGGAGACGACATCGGACTCGGGCGTCCAGTCGTTGCCCTTCCAGTCGATCAGGTGCTCGGGCTTGTCCGGGGTCATGCCCTCCCACCACACATCGCCGTCGTCGGTGCGGGCGACATTGGTGAAGATCGAGTTGCCCTTCTCGATGGTGCGCATGGCCATCGGGTTGGTGTTCATGCCGGTGCCGGGGGCGACGCCGAACAGACCGAACTCGGGGTTGACGGCATACAGCCGGCCGTCGGGGCCGAAGCGCATCCAGGCGATGTCGTCGCCGATCATCTCGGCCTTCCAGCCCTCGATCGTCGGCTCGAGCATCGCGAGGTTGGTCTTGCCGCACTGGCTCGGGAAGGCGCCGGCGACATAGTGGACCGAGCCCTTGGGGGAGGTCAGCTTGAGGATGAGCATGTGCTCGGCCATCCAGCCGTCGTCGCGGGCCATGGCCGAGGCGATGCGCAGAGCGTAGCACTTCTTGCCCAGCAGGGCGTTGCCGCCGTAGCCACTGCCATACGACCAGATCTCGCGGGTCTCGGGGAAGTGGGCGATGTACTTGGTGTCATTGCACGGCCACGGGACATCCTTCTCACCGTCCGCGAGCGGTGCGCCGACGGAGTGCAGGCCCTTGACGAAGTCGGCGTCCAACTCCTCCATCTTCGCCAGCACCTCGGAGCCGATGCGGGCCATGATCTTCATGTTCGTCACGACATAGGCGGAGTCGGTGATCTCGACGCCGAACATCGGGACGGTCGCGTCCAGGTGACCCATGACGAAGGGGATGACATACATCGTCCGGCCCTTCATGCAGCCCTTGTAGAGCTCGGTCATGGTGGCCTTCAGCTCGGCCGGGTCGATCCAGTTGTTGGTCGGGCCGGCGTCCTCCTCCTTCTCGGACGCGATATAGGTGCGGTCCTCGACACGGGCGACATCGCTCGGGTCGCTGGCACACCAGTAGGAGTTGGGCTTCTTCTCGTCGTTGAGCTTGACGAAGGTGCCGGAGGCGACGAGCTCCTGGTTGAGGCCGTCGATCTCCTCGTCGGTGCCGGTGATCCAGACGACCTTGTCGGGGGTCGTCAGGGCGGCCACCTCGTCGACCCACGCCTGCAAGGCGGTATTGGTCGTTCCGGTGCTGTCAGTCATGTGCTTCCTCCGTCCGGTGGGCCCCCAAGGCCCCAGTGCTTCGCGCCCGCGCGACCGGTTGGCAGCGCTGCTGACAGGCGCGACAACTGCTTCCGACAACGCTATCGGCCTCGTCCAGGGGGGCTTCTCGTGAAAGCCTTTTCAAACCTGTGGAACTACTCACAGGCGTTGGGTATGCCGCCCGCTCACCTCCTCGTGTTGCACCAGGTGGTGCCGCGTGGCCGGGTGACGACGACGGCCGTCTGGCCGGATCGCCTACGGTTGAGGCCATGACGTCCCGGCCCGGCGACGGCCCGGCACCGGCTCGGCCGGTCCGCCCGCGGTGGCTGCAGCCGCCTACGTGGCGCGGCGAGGCGCCGACCGAGCCGCTGCCGGTCCGCGCGTCCCTGCGGCGCACTCCCTATCGCAATCCGCGCGTGCGCCGGACTCAGGAGGAGCGGGTCGCGATGGACCTGGCCCTCAACGTGGGCGAGGTATTGCTGCGTTGCGGGGCGAGCGCGGCGCAGACCCACACCAGCGTGGTCGCGGTGTCGCTTGCCGCCGGGCTGGAACGAATCGACGTCGACATCACCCTCCAGTCCTTGCTGATGCAGGTGCAGACCGCCGACGGGGAGGTGGCGACGCGGCTGCGCGTCGTCGGCCCGCCGCGCTGGGACTTCGGGCGTCTCGCCGCGGTCCACGCACTCGTCGATGACCTTGTCTCGGGAGAGGTGACCGTCGCCCAGGCGGTCGAGCGCATGCAGGAGATCCACCGCGCCCCACGGACCTGGTCATCGTGGGTCGTCGCTCTCGCCACCGGACTCCTTGCGGCGGGTGTCGCGGTGGTGCTCGGGGCCGGGGTGCTCGCCGCGGTGCTCTGCATCGGCTCGGCGATCCTCGTCGACCGCCTCGTCGGCACCTTGTCCGGGCTCCGCATCCCGGACTTCTATGCCTCCGCCGCAGGCGGTTTCGTCGCGACCGCGATCGCCTATGGCGCCTACGCGCTGGGCTATGTGGCGTTTTGGTCGATCACCCCGGCGGACTTCGCCGCGATGGTTGCCGGCGGCATCATCGCGCTGTTGCCCGCGCGCTCGATCGCCTCGGCGATGGAAGATGTCGTGACCGGATATCCGGTGACCGGCACCTCGCGGATCTTCTCGGTCCTTTTTCACACCCTGGGCCTGATCATCGGGGTGGGCTCGGCCTTGCCGTTCAGTGTGTGGGTCGCCACGCGCGCCGGTCAGTCGGTCGCGCCGCCCGCGGTGGAGCGGCTGGCCTCGACCACCGTGGGCTTGCCGGTCGCGCTTGCCGGTGCCGCAGCGATCGGGATCTTCGGTGCCATCACGATGCAGAGCCGCCGGCGCTACGTGCTGCCGGCGGGCGGCCTCACCGTGGTCGGCGTTCTGGTGACGCGCCTGCTCACCAGTGATGTCGGGGTCGGACGGGTCACGGCCGTGGGGCTGACGGCGATCATCATCGGCTTCCTCGCGCGCGTGGTGGCATTGCGTATGGGTGCGCCCGCGCTGGTCCTCGCCGTGCCCGGGTCCTTCGGCCTGCTGCCGGGACTGGCGATCTTCGTCGGCCTCTACCGGCTGCTGGTGACGGCGGGCGGTGACCTCAGCGGCAGTCTGACGATCCAGGTCGGTGCCCAGGAACTCATCTCCGCGGTCGGTGTCCTGATCGCGATCGCGACCGGCAACACCCTCGGTGACCTGCTCGCCTCGCCGCTCGACCACCGTGCGTCGATGCGGCGCACCGAGGCCCCCGACGGGGCTGGCGAGCGGGGGTAGTGTCCCTATGCTCCTTGTCGAGCGGCGAGGATGGTTGGGGTGGGGTTCGGTAGGCTCGTGGTTGCGGAGCATGGCGTGGCAGCTCGAGGTGAGACACCTCGGCGGTCCCCCGCAGCTGCTTGCAATTGAATCGACGGTGCCAGAACGATGCTGGGATGAGATTCGAACAGCCCACGGTCGAGCTGCTCCTGGAGGCCGCGCACATGTCGACAGTGGCAGGGGTAGGTATGAGGCCCGCCGAGATCGAGACGGAGATCGCATCCGGGCGCCTACAACCGAAGTGGTCCCAGGTCGCCATCGACGAGGACGAGTCACTCGTTGGACGTGCCCTTTGGTGGGGTCGAGACGCTCAGGTCCCGCTGGCCCTCGACGTCTGGGATGCGCGCCGCGACCATCCCGACACCGAGAGGATCCTCATCGAACTCCTGGCACATGGTCATGCCGCGCTGGGATCCGACGGCGTAGACATCCCGCTGCCGCACACGATGCGTATCCCCACCACCTGGCGCGACATCGAGGCGGTTCACTTCGATGTCGCTGTCAAGACGAACGCCGCAGCCGCTGCGGGCCTCGTTCGGGTCAACGAACGTCGCCAGTTCCAATGGGATCAACGCGCCCGAGCTACAAGGGGTGCGCACCGCCTCCGCTTCGAGACGGCGGACGACGACGCGTTCCTTGACCTATTTGCGCGGGCCACCCGCGGCTCACTGGATGTCATGACCCGACGCGAGCTGGCTACGGCCACCGCCGAAACGGTGGCCGTTGACGAGGTCGCTTACTACCGGTCCTGTCCCGGCGACCGCGGCTGGTGGCGTGTTGCGTACGACAGTCGCGGCAACGTGGTCGGCATGGCGATCCCGTCCGCCACGCCGACCAGCCGCAATATCGGTTACCTCGCGGTCCTTCCCGAGCACCGGGGGCATGGGTACGTTGATGATCTTCTGGCGTACATCACTGACTTCCACATGGGTGATGGGGCATCCCGGATCACCGCCACCACCGACGCCGTGAACACGCCGATGATCGAAGCTTTCAAGCGAGCCGGATATCAATGCGTCGAGACGCGTATCGACCTCGAACGCTAGGCACGTTGTCTGCCCCAGAACGCGGATGCCGGTATCCGGTGGGCGCGCGGCGAAGGGGCTCCAGCCTGCGCGTCGGTGATGTTGTCGGCCCTGCGGACTGCCTTCTTTCAGTGGGGGCTGCGGGCGTTGACCCGGCCGACTCTCACCAGAGCTGGGCAGTCTTACAGCGCCTTGGCGCGATGCTCGGGCGGCTGGTCGTCTTCGCCCGTGCGGCGGGTGAAGAAGCTGACCGCGCCGTCGGCCTCCAGCACCGCCAGGTCGATCTCCTCGAGGTCACGGATCCCGTGTTCGCGGGCGGCGGCCAGCAGGTTGGCCATCGAGACCCGCTCGGCTCGCATGGCCGTCTCGTCCGGCCGGCCGTCCTGAAGGAGGATCGTCGGCTCCCCCTCGATGATCTTGTCGGCGCCGGGGAAGCGCCACGTCAGCACGGACAATCCGACCGCCAAGAGGGTCACGAGGCCGATTGCGACGAGGGCGCTGACGAGGGAGTAGTCCTCCTGGAGGATGCCCTGGGTGACCACGCCGCCGAGAACGATGATCGTCACCAGGTCGAACGCGTCCATCTGGGCCACCTGCCGTTTGCCGGCCACCCGCAGCACGAGCCACAGGGCGAGGAAGATGACGACGGTGCGGAGAATCAGTTGCATGTCGATCGCCGCCTAAGGCCAGAAGACGGTGTGGAAGGTGACGGTAGCGGCATCGCGATCCCCGTCCAGCACCGTCAGGTGATAGTCGTCGCTCGAATAGCCCTGGTTGGGGCCGGTGCGGGCATCGAGAGACACCTCGAGGCTGTCACCCACGGGCGGGTCGAATTCGTAGACCACCTGCCGGCCGTCGTTGGCTTCGGCGGACGGCACCGGGTACCAGTTCTGGAAGTCGAGCCGGTCGACGAAGGCCCGGTCGAGCCGGACGATGACGGGGTCGTCACCGAACCCGCCTGCCTTGGTCACCGTGAAGCTGAAGGGCGCCACGATGCTGGAGCGCGTGGCCTGCGGATAGTGGACTGTCAGTTCATAACCCGACCCGCTGGCCGTGCCGGTCGTCTCCCGCGGGCCGAATACGCCGAATGCGGCCGCCACGACCGGGATCGCGAAGAGCGCCAGCCCGATGCGGCGCATGTTGCGGGCGCGCGTCGCCTCCGACCCGGTCATCGCCTCAGGGAGGGTCTGGATCGCCACGCGGGCAGCCTAGGTCACCCGGCCCCGCGCGCCCCTGCGGAGCCCGGGGGCAAACTCAATTTCGCCCTGCCGGACCGAGCCGGTATCGTTATCCGTCGGTCGCCTCCGCGGCCGCTGCGCCCGTAGCTCAACGGATAGAGCATCTGACTACGGATCAGAAGGTTAGGGGTTCGAATCCCTTCGGGCGCGCTCGTGAATTCGCAGTTCACACAGTGGGATGCCCCGGCCGGATCGGCCGGGGCATCTGCATTCCCCCCCTCTGTCGGGGCTCGACCGGGGCCAGGCTTTCGTTGTGGGGCCTGGAAATAGACCGGCCCCAGAACGACAGGGCGGCCCGAGTCAGCGACAACCCGGCCCCAGAACGACAAGGCGGCCCGAGTCAGCGACAACCCGGGCCCGATACGTGCCGGCCCGACACGTGCCGGGCCGATTCGTGCCGCGGGGCACGCAGATCGCGTACGCGTCTCGGGTCAGGAGGTCGGCGAGGCGGTGCGCTGCTCATACGTCTGCACGTAGAACGACGCCAGTTCCGAGGTGTACGGGCCGGACGCGCCGCAGAGCAGCACCTCGCCGGAGCGGGAGGCGATCAGCACGCGGCCGGTGTTGAGCTGCGCCTGCTCCAGCGCGCGGTCGAGGTTCGCGCTCGAACTGGAGCTGATGACCACCCGCTCGGCGGGCCCGCCCCGGAACCAGTGATCGGCGACGAATGTCGCCGCGCCGTCGCTGATCCCCTCATAGGTCCCCGTCACGGCCGTCGTGGCCCGGTCGAGGGCGTCCTGGCTGACCGGTGCGCACGCATCGACCTCCTTGCTCGTAGCGGGGGAGATGGTGAGTTCGATCGCGGACAGCTGGGAGTCGTCGTCGCGAGCGAGCCACTCCCGGACGGAGGGGACGAGCAGTGCGAAGACGGCGAGCGCGGCGAGGCAGAAGGCGGTCAGGATCCATTTGCCGGACGTGTTCACCGCGCGGCTCTCGGGGCCGGGACGAGTGCTCATAACGCGGCCCAGCTTAGTCGGCACCGCGCGAGCCACGCCCCTTGACCGATGCGAGCGCGTCAGCCGGCCCGCTGGGTCTCGAGGAAGGCGGCGACGCGGTGGATGGCCTCGGTGAGCACCTCGGTGTCCGGGAGGGTCACGAGCCGGAAGTGGTCCGGCTCGAACCAGTTGAACCCCGTGCCGTGCGTGACCAGGATCTTCTTGGCGCGCAACAGGTCGATGACGAACTGCTGGTCGTCCTCGATCGGATAGACCTTCGGATCCAGCCGCGGGAAGCAATAGAGCGCGCCCTTGGGTTCGACACACGAGACGCCGGGGATGTCGTTGAGCAACTTGCTCGCCAGTTTGATCTGTTCGTAGAAGCGCCCGCCGGGCACGACGAGCTCCGTGATCGACTGGTAGCCCCCGAGCGCGGTCTGGATCGCATGCTGCGCAGGCACATTCGCGCACATGCGCATGTTCGCCAGCAGCGTCAGGCCCTCGAGGAAGTCGGTCGCCATGTGCTTCGGGCCGCTGACCATCACCCACCCGGCGCGATAACCGCATACCCGATACGCCTTGGACAGCCCGGAGAAGGTCAGGCAGAGCACGTCGTCGCCGCAGAAGGTCGCCGCGTGGTGGTGGACGGCGTCGTCGAAGATGATCTTCTCGTAGATCTCGTCCGCCATGACGACGAGGTCGTGCCGGCGAGCGATGTCGACCAGGCCGCGCACGATCCCCTCGCTGTAGACCGCGCCGGTCGGGTTGTTGGGGTTGATGATGACGATCGCGTGCGTGTTCTCCGTGATCTTGGACTCGATGTCCGCCAGATCGGGATTCCACTCGTTGTCCTCGTCGCAGCGATAGTGCACCGGTATGCCGCCCGCGAGGGTGACCGCTCCCGTCCAGAGCGGGTAGTCGGGCGCCGGGACGAGGATCTCGTTGCCGTCGTCGATGAACGCCGTCAAGACCATCGAAATCAGTTCGGAGACACCGTTTCCGATGAAGACGTCGTCGACGAGAGTGTCCTTGAACCCCTTGGACTGGTAGTACTGCGCCACCGCCGTGCGGGCGGAGTAGATGCCGCGAGAGTCGCTGTAGCCCTGCGCCTCGGGCAGGTTGTGGATCATGTCGGCGAGGATCGCCTCGGGTGCCTCGAAGCCGAAGGGGGCGGTATTGCCGATGTTGAGCTTGAGGATCTTGTGTCCCTCGGCCTCGAGCCGCTGGGCCTCGACGAGGATCGGCCCTCGCACGTCATAACGGACACCCTGCAGCTTGCGGCTCTGGACGATCGGCTTCATGCGGCGATTCTGCCTGCCGCCCTCCACCGGGGAGAAACCCATTTTGCTGCGCGTCCGGTCACACACCCACCAAGCGGGCGCTACAGGCCGGTCGTGGAGCGGGGATAGGCGGCGGCCGGGTCGGTCAGAACGTTCAGCAGGTATGGCGTGCCGCTGGCCAGGGCGCGATCGAGCGCCGGGCCGATGTCGCCGGGTCTGTCGACGAGTTCGCTCGCCCCGCCGAGAGCGCTCGCCACCTTGTCGTAGCGGGTCCCCGGGGCCAGGTCGGCGAGGATGTCGTAGCCGTAGAGCAGCTGCATCGGGCCCTTCTCCAGGCCCCACGCCGAGTTGTTGCCGACGACGATGACGACCGGCAGGTCGTGGCGCACGAGAGTGTCGAGATCCATCAGCGACATCCCCGCCGCGCCGTCACCGAGGAGCAACACGATCGGCGCGTCCGGGTCGGCCGCACGGGCACCGATCGCCGCGCCGAGACCGGCGCCGAGGCAGCCGAACGGGCCCGGGTCCAGCCAGCGTCCCGGACGGGCGGGTTGGACGAATCGCCCTGCCCAGGAAACGAAATCGCCGCCGTCGCCGATGACGAT
>NZ_HG764815.1:2236528-2266705 GCF_001050535.1 Nostocoides australiense Ben110
GGGCGGCGGTGGCGTGAGCGGAACCGGAGGCCACCGGAGAATCGGCGCTGCCCGTCGCGGACCCGACTCTGCCGGCGCGGGTCGCAGCGCTCGCCGCAGTGCCGGTAGCCCCATGTGTCGCAACCGAACCCGCCGAACACCCCGCCGCTGCCATCGTTACGAGGACTGCGGTGACAATCCGGTTGTGGGACATGGTGCTCTCTCGATCGGGGCGCGGCTCCGTGGCCGCGTTGAGCGATCATGTCATGCCCACTTCAAAGCCCCGGCACGCGTCGCTCCGCATCTTGCCGAGGTAGCGACGATCGTCCTCGACGCCCGGTCGGAATGCGAAAGGGCGCGCGTCTGTGTCCTCAGAGCGAGAGTCGCGAGTACTCGGGAAAACGTTCGAGCATCGCCGCGTCCATACGGCGGACGGCGTCGAAGGTCGAATCGTCGTAGTACGAACGCCACGTCTGCTCGGGTGTGCGCCCGCCCTTGGTGGGCAGCACCTTCGCGGCGTCCAGGATGAATCGCCGGCGCGCTTCGGGCACCCCGACCCTACCCAGGGCGTCGTACACGTCACGATTCAGATTCTCGGTGTGAATGAAGCGGACGTCCTGGGTTCGCTCGACCAGTGCCGTCACGATGTCCTGGGTGCGCGACGTGACGGTCGGTGACGGGGCAATCGTGAACTGGTTGGCGTACCTGACGGTGTTCCAGCCGATCTCGGGACGATCAGGCGTGTCCGTGCGGTAGGCGACAGCCGCGAACACGCGGATGTAGTCGGCGAAAGACAGGTCCGGGAAATGCGGGAAATCCCGCTCGACGCGATCCCAGTCCCAGCGGCTGAACTCCGGGTTCTTCCGCCCGTGGGCCCACTCCCGGAACTCATAGGCGGAGACATAGGTCTCGAAGGGACTGCGTACCGTGGCGAGGACCGGCAGGTGCGCGTGACTGGCCGGGATCGCACAGCGTGGCCCGTGTTTGTGGCCGCCTTCGCGAGCAGGGCGTCCCAATGGCCGCTCGCGTCGCAACAGGCCGAGCGCCTGCCGCCCGTAGCCCGGATAGAGGCGGACGAGCATGGCCGCGACGAACGTACCGCCCGTCTTCGGCGGGTGCAGGAAGACGAAATCGTCGGTGAGAATCACACGCTGATTTTGCCGCACGTGCGGACCTGGAACCACAGGTCACGCGTCGCCTAACGTCGCGGGCAAATTGTACTGGATTTCGATCCGGCTGCGTCTGGCGTGTCCCCAAAAAAAAGGAACCTTGTGTGTCAAATCCTTCTATAGCAGACTGCTGGCCGTCTCCGGTCGATCGGGGGGAGACAGCACGCACCCGGCTAACGGGTTTGAAGGACAGGCAGAAACCGCCATGGCTGGAATGGCACGAGGTTGGACCGGCAAGCTCTCTGCGGCAGCGGTCGCGGTGACCCTGGCGATCTTCGGAGGGAGCGCCGCCGGCGCCTTGGGTGCCGAGCAGGCGGTGCCCGCGGGGGCTCACCTGCACGGAGCACGTGTCGCTGCCTCATCCGGTGGGGACGCGGCGCGGCCGGCATCGCCGACCGATTCGACGAAGGTCCCCCACTACTTCGGGCCGTGGCCCAACTGGGCGCTGTCGCCGCTGGTGAAGAACAACGCCACGGTCACCATCGACGGCGGCGGGGGCACGGGCGCCGAGGCGACCGCCACCCTCAGCCCCGTCGACGGCAGCGTGCTCTCGGTGGAACTGACCAACCACGGTTCGGGATACACCAGCCCGCCGACGGTCACCATCACGGGCGGAAACCCCGATGCGACGGCGCACGCGAGCGTGACCACCTCGGGTGGCTTGACGACGTTCACCGTCACCGACCCGGGCGCAGGTTACACCACCTTCGACGTGGCCGTCACCGGAGGGGACGGCAGCGGCGGTGCCGCACAGGCGAGCGGGCGCGTCGATTCCGTCGTGCTGTCCGACCAAGGCCTCGGATACACCGACCCGACATGGAATTCGGCCTGCCCGACGCTCCGGATGGCCAGCAGGCCAAGGGTCACGTCGAGCCGTCGGACATGACCTCCGACGGCAAGATCACCAAGGTCACGATCGACGACCCCGGCTCGGGCTACTACTCGGCACCCGACATCGCCGTCCGCAACGGCACCCTGAACGACCCGGTCGGGTGGCAGGACCCGATGACCGGCCAAAACGCCCAGGCTGCGACCAGCCTCGCCCTCGACGCTATCGTCACCACCGACCCGGGCACCGGCTACGACTCGGCCCCCACCGTGACCGTCACCGACCCGGTCGGCGGCGGCTCGGGCGCCCAGGCCACCGTCGCGACCCAGGTCGGCGCCCTCAACCAGATTGTCGTCGACGCCCCCGGCGCGGGCTACTACACCGGCGGCATCAGGAAGTTCCAGAACCAGCTGCCGCTGCCGTGCGACCCTGCCAACGGTGGCTGCCCCACGACGGACAGCGCGAAATACATCCCGGTCGGCGTCCCGACGCTCAAGACCTACGACTCGGTCGACGCGGAGCAATACGTCATCGCGCTCGTGCAGTACCGGACGAAGTTCAACTCCGACATCCCGGCCACCCTCGTGCGCGGCTATGTGCAGGTCGACACGGGCAACGTCCCGGGCAGCCAGCACGTCCAGCTCTTCAACGAGCTGCTCGACGGCACCAAGGTCGCCGTTAAGGACACCCACGGCAACAATGTCTACGGCGTCACCAGCCCGCAGTGGCTCGGCCCGTTCCTCCAGGCCACCAAGAACAAGCCGGTCCGGGTCATCTTCCACAACTACCTGCCCAAAGGCGCCGACGGCGACCTCTTCCTGCCTGTCGACTCCTCGATGATGGGCAGCGGCATGGGGCCGATGAACATGTCCGAGCCCAGCAGCAACGGCACGGTCATGGACGACGTGCGCAACCCGTCCTGCACCGACATGAAGGACTCGATGTGCTTCAAGGACAACCGCGCCACCTTGCACCTGCACGGCGGGATCACGCCGTGGATCAGTGACGGGACGCCCCACCAGTGGATCACCCCTGCCGGTGAGAACACCCCCTGGCCGCAGGGCGTCAGCGTGGCGAATGTTCCGGACATGTCCGAGTGCACCGCCGCCGACGACGGCTGTATGACGTTCTTCTACAGCAACCAGCAGAGCGCGCGGTTGATGTTCTACCACGACCACGCGTGGGGCATCACCCGGCTCAACGTCTACGCCGGCGAGGCGGCGGGCTACACCATCACCGACGACGCGGAGAAGAAGCTGGTCAGTACCGGTACCATTCCGAACTCCGCGTCGACGATCCCGCTCATCGTCCAGGACCGGACCTTCGTGCCCGGCGACGACCAGCTGTATGACGTGAAGGACGGCAGCGGCAAGGTCACGTCATACGGTCAGGACCCGACGTGGGACAAGAACCGCTGGGGCGGCGCCGGCAGCTTCTGGTACCACCACGTCTACATGCCGGCCCAGAACCCCGGGGACCCCTCGGGCTTCAGCGCCTACGGGCGCTGGATGTACGGGCCATGGTTCTATCCACCGGCCTCGGGCACCACCTACGGCCCGATCGACAACCCGTACTACGACCCAGCCTGCGACCTGGACGTGCCGTCCACCTGGCAATACAAGACCGACCCGTTCTGCGAACCGAAGAAGATCCCGGGCACCCCGAACATCTCGGCGGGTATGGAGCAGTTCAACGACACGCCCGTCGTCAACGGCGTCGCCTACCCGACGGTGACCCTGCAGCCGAAGAGCTACCGCTTCCGGATGCTCAACGCCGCCAACGACCGGTTCTGGAACTTCCAGTGGTATGTCGCCGACCCCGACCAGAAGGGGCCGGGCGGCACGCTCGGTGAGGTGAAGCTCAACCCCGATGAACTCGCTGCGGCGCAGACCAATCCGAGCGTCTTCCCGACGCCGGTGCGGGATTCGTCGACCAACGGACCCGACTGGATCCAGATCGCCAACGAGGGTGGCTTCCTGCCCGCGCCCGTGGTGATCGATGGACAGCAGCCGATCACCTGGAACAACGACCAGACGCTCTTCCAGTTCGGCAACGTCGACCAGCACAGCCTGGTCGTCGCGCCGGCTGAGCGGGCGGATGTGATCGTCGACTTCAGCAAGTACGCCGGCAAGACGCTCATCCTGTACAACGACTCTCCGGCGGCCTACCCGGCCCGGGTGCCGTCTTACGACTACTACACGGGATCACCGGACCTGTCGCCGAACGGTGCCCCGGGAGTGGTCCCCGGATACGGCCCGAACACCCGCACGGTGATGCAGGTCAAGATCGCCGCGGCGACGCCAGCGACAGCCTTCAACCTCACCAAGCTGAAGACCGCGTTCAAGCACAACGTCTCCGGCACCGGCGTCTTCGAGTCCAGTCAGAACCCGATCATCGTCGGCCAGGCCGGCACCGCCAACAAGTCCGACGCCCTCGCGGGTTCGTCGACGGCGGGGAACACCCCGGCGGGCTACAACTCCGCGTATGGCACCTCGTTCGCCACGAGCGGCGACTGCAACAGCAACGTGAGCGCGACCAAGTGCGACGGTGCTGTCCGCATCAACGACCTCGCCTCGCACACCTTCAACACCCTGAAGAACCGCACGTCGCGCAACACGATGGGGATGCAGCACAAGGCGATCCACGACGAGATGAATGCGACCAACTTCGACGAATACGGTCGGATGACCGCCAACCTCGGCGTGGAGAACTCCTCACCGCAGCCTGGCAATATCAACGCGACGCTCTATCCCTATGTCAATCCACCGACCGAGCTGATCGACGGCACCAAGCTGCAATACGGCACCGACAAGATCACGCCGATCGCCACAATGGACGACGGCACCCAGATCTGGCGGATCACCCATAACGGGGTCGATACCCACCCCATCCACTTCCACCTCTACGACGTGCAGGTGCTCAACCGGGTGGCGTGGGACAACCAGGTCATCTGGCCCGACGCCAACGAGCTCGGGTGGAAGGACACGGTGCGGATGTCGCCGCTGATGGACACCATCGTGGCGTTGCGGCCGATCATTCCGAAGACCCCCTTCGAGGTGCCCAATTCGATCCGCAACCTCAACCCGATGATGCCCACCGGGTCGACGGCGATGTTCAACCCGACGGATATGAACGGTGACCCGACTGCGGCGGTGCTCAACCAGCTCGTCAACTTCGGCTGGGAGTACGTCTGGCACTGCCACATCCTGTCCCACGAGGAGATGGACATGATGCGGCCGCAGAGCCTCGCGGTGCCGCCGATCAAGCCCGACGGGGTGATGCGGACCAACGACAATGCGACCAACCAGGTCAGGATCAGTTGGAACGACAACTCGATCACCGAGACATCATTCGTCGTGCAACGCAGCTCGGATGGCGTGACGTGGGCCGATGTGGTCGTCGACCCCTCACCGCTCGACCAGCCGAACACGCATGGTACCCGGACGGTCGTCGACCCGACGGCGCAGCTGGACAAGGCATACAAGTACCGCGTCGTCGCGCTCAACGAGGTCGGCTACGGAGGCGAGTTCCCGTCCCTGACGGTCAAGAGCGTTTCCGATGTCATGGCGACTCCGCCGGACGCCCCTTCGGGTCTGACGGTGGCGCAGGACCTGTCGTCGGTCGGCCGGCTCGGCGTCGACCTGAGTTGGACGGACAACTCGACCGACGAGACCGGCTTCACCGTGTCGCGTTCGACCGACGGCGGGGCGACGTGGACGCCCGTGGGCACGACGCTCGCGCCGGACACGACCTCGGCGGCCGATGTCGTCACCCGCGGAGTGACCTACACCTACCGCGTGACGGCGACCAACGCCATCGGTAGCACGAATTCCGAGTCGGCCAGCATCACGCTGGTCAAGGCGCCGGACGACCTCGCCGCCGCGTCGTCGGGTTCGTCGGTCAAGCTCACCTGGACCGACAGCTCGACCGTCGAGGACTCGTATGTCGTGAAGCGGTCGACTGACGGCACGACGTGGACCACCGCGGGAACCGTTGCCGCGGTGTCCGGTTCGGGTTCGCAGGTGTCCTACACCGACACGTCCGCGCCCAACGACAACGACCTGCAGTATCGGGTCGACGCGGTCAAGGGCAGTGACTGGGACACCTCCAACGTCGCCGGGATCAGCTTCATACCGGCTCCGTCCGACCTGACCGTCACCGGCGCAGCAGATGCCTCCGCCGCGTTGTCGTGGACGAACGCCTCGACGAAGGCGAGCTCCCTGGTGGTGCGCCGGTCCAGTGACGGCGGGACCACGTGGACGACGGTGACGACTCTGGCGGCGACCGCCACCAGCTACACCGACACCGGCCTCACGCGCGGTTCCACCTACCTCTATCAGGTGGGTGCCGTGGGTGCCTATGGCACCTCCTGGTCAGCCTCGGCGTCGCTGATCGTCGTGCTCGCTCCGACTGGCGTCAATCTCACGGTCACCTCGGGGCCGGTGGTCAACGTCACCTGGGTGGACGCTGCGGTGAACGAGACCGGATACCAGGTCCAGCGGTCCACCGACGGTGGGATCACCTGGTCCGACGTGGGCGGGGCGCTGCCCGCCAACAGCACGTCGTATGACGACACGAGCGTCGCTGACGGCGGCAACTACGCCTACCGGGTGGGCGCCATCAGTGGCGCAGACACCGCCTGGTCGGCCACGGCGGGCCCGATCTCGGTGCTGAAGGCCCCGAACGACCTGCGTTTCTCCATCGTCTCCGGCCCGGCTCGGGCGCGGTTGACGTGGACCGACACCACGGCCTACGAATCGCGGTATGACATCCAACGTTCCAGCGACGGCGGCGCCACCTTCACGACCGTCCTCACCAAGACCGCAGTCGGGGGCACGGGAACTTCGGTCTCCGTGGACGACAGGAATATCGTCCAAGGCACGACGTACTACTACCGCGTCGTAGCGGTCCGGACGACACCGAGCGGCTCGGCATCTTCAAATGTGGTGATGGTCATCGCAGACGTTCCGCTCGCACCGACGGTGACGGGTTCGGCCACTGCGACCGACACCACCGAGACGCTCAAGGTGTCCTGGAACGACCTGTCCAACGAGACTGGATATCAGGTCGCAATCGGAGTAGACGGCACGACCACCGCCACGACCGTTAGTGTCGCTGCCAACCAAACGTCCTACACTAGGACCAATCTGTCTAAGCGGCCGTACTACGTGCGAGTGCGCGGGATTAATGGATTCGGTGGCGGCGCCTGGTCTGTCTGGGTTCTCGTGCCTCTGCCCTGATCGCGGCAAGGTCACATACCGCGCGGTAGCGGGGTGTCCAGGCCAGTCTCCACGGAGACTCCAAATCTCGCGTCGGTTCAAGCGCCGATCTGCGCACTTCCCGTCGACTAGCACAGCTCGACTGTCTTGAAGGGGCAGGCCTCGCGGGGACGGGCGACCGACAGGTGCTTGCCGGCATACCCCGCGCGAAGCTGTGGCCGGCGCCGGTGCGTTGCCGTCATATGCTCAATGCGGGTGACCGACATTCGGTGGCCTGCCTGACGACCCGCTAGGAGAGCTATTGCGAATCGCCATCGCACGATCAGTCGCGACCTCATGGTTTCCCGCCCGCGGGGCCTTACCCTTCAGCCAGGGCTTCCCGCGGTCCAACGACACCCGCCTGCGGTCCCTGCGCGCGAATCACACGCTGGCCGGTAACGCCGGCAACATGATCATTTCGGAGTCTCTCGGGCGTATCCTGGGCGGGGATCGCCTTCAAGCGACGTCGTCATACCTCGAAATACTCCGGTTTCGGGAACTCGGTTGGTCGCCGGGGAAGATTGCGGCATTCGTCGAGGAGCATTTCGACCTCGTCGTCTTTCCCATGGCGAATCACGTACGCCCCGGATCGCGCCTGGGCGATCTTGCCGAGATCGTCGAAGGACTCAGGACGGATTTCCTCGTCTTCGGACTCGGCTTACAAGAAGCGATCCCGGCCGAGTTGTCAGGCCTCGACCCCGGCACGGAGCGCTTGTTCAGAATTTTTGATGAGCGCTCGAAAGTTTTCGGGGTTCGGGGAGATCAGACTGCAGCATGGCTTGCAGCGGCTGGGCTTACACGAGCGAAGCCGTTGGGCTGCCCCAGCCTCTACGTGTATCCAAGCAACCTTCTTGGGATCACCGCCCCGAAGGCAACCATGCCCGGCCGGGCGATCACCGCAGGGCATATCCACCAGCGGTCACGCCGCAGTCGCGCCCTCTTCAGGCTGTTCGCCGGTTGGCAGGCTTCCTACGTCATGCAAGACGAGTTATTCCGTCTGCCAGGAGTCGATGACGGTGACGATATCTACAACGACGCCACCGGTGAACTTGATGCGCGGGTCATCAGCGCCGCCCTTGCACGAATTCACCGACGCCGGGCGCCGTTCGCTGGGTATCGCTACTTCCAGGACGTGGACGCGTGGCGGATGTTCGCCACGCAACACGATATGTATGTGGGAGATCGGTTCCATGGCGCGGTAGCCGCGATGCAAGCGGGGGTTCCTGCTCTCGTCCTCGGCGTCGACGTGCGTGTTGCCGAGTTGTGCACCTTTTTCGGGATTCCCTTCGTGCCGATCGAGAGTGCAAGGAAGCAGGACCTGCGCAGCCTTGTCCGATCATCGCTGTCGGAGTCGGCGGTGGCATCCTTTAAGGAAACCTACGTTGATCGGCTTAAAGCGTTCCACGCCGCGATGGCCGAAAGCGGCGTGCCGGTGGCGCGCCCGATCGGTGTCGGTTGGCCCACCCAGCCTGATGGTCTTCGAAGCCCGCAGACGAGAGCCAGTACTCTGGGGCAGGCCGTGAGCCGAAGGAGGACTGCAACTGCCAGCCGACTTCGGCGCCACGGACCGGTCAACTAAGTGCGTCGGGGCGCCGGATCACGTAGATGAACGTCTCGCCGCGAAACCAGTCTCGGCGGGATGGCGGCCGGGTCAGGCCCGACTGAATCCGCGTGGCCACGCGCGCCCCAGACGTCGTGAAACCCGTTGTCCGCCAGGCGGTGCCGCGTGCAGACCGGAGGACTCGCTTGGCCACGCTGCGCGCGGTCACGGGCGGCCTGGCGGGCACGACAGTGAACGCCTCGGCCAGCAGGAGGTCATGCCGTTCGGCGAGTTCGGCCATCCCGGCCGGGAAGGCCAAGAGGATGTGGTCCGCGTTCTCCCACACCATTCCGCGCCGTCCGGCCCACATCCGCTTGGGTGCGAAGGGATTCGGCGTGGTGATCAGCATCTCCCCAGCCGGGGAGAGCAAATCGGTAGCGGTCCGAAAGAGCATTCCGAGGTCCGTGACATGTTCGATGAGTTCCCCGGCAACGATGACGTCGAAAGGGCCTCGCTCACGCAGCGGCCCCGGGCCAGCGCTCAGATCGTGGGTGACGGCCTCGAAGCCGCGCTTCTGCATCGCTGCCACTCCTGCGGGCAAGATGTCCACGGCGAGGCAGGACGCGGCGACCGCGGCAATCCGGCCATGCAACCAACTCGGGCTGTCCATTCTCTCGCTGTCGTGGGCCACGGCGCCGATATCGAGAACCTTGCGTCCTCGGCACCGGTCCTCGACGTAGCCGAGGCGATCACTGACGGGGGGACGGAAGGCAGCCGCCAGGGTCCGAGCGCGCAGCGCGAGGGCGATCGGATCATTCGGGTCGGAAGTCACCGCTGACCATCGAGTCCCGCTGGGATACTCGAGTGCTTTCCGGCTCGCCGCGCTGAAGTCGGCCGCACGGGGGTTGGTCAAACGCATCGATTCTCCACAAGCTGGTCGAGGGCGTCGAGGCACCGCTGCGCGGCGTGCTCGTCGCCATACGGTGATGGAAGCTGCGCCAGTTGCGCGATGGTGAACTCCTTAGCGGCATACAGCGCGAGTGCCTCCCGCACCAGGCCGTGCCCAGGTTCGCAGAGGTGGGCGAAGGTGCCGATGACTTCGGGCCGTTCCGTCGAACGACGCACGACTATCACCGGTCGGCGCCACACGGACGCCTCCTCTTGAATGCCGCCGGAGTCGGAGATAGTGAACGCCGCCTGGGCGCAGAGCCCGACGAACTCGTCATACGGGAGGGGATCCAGCAGAGTCAGTGGGGCCAGCTTGGCGTCGAGGCCGAAGGACGCGATTCGGCCGCGGGTGCGTGGGTGCAGGGGCAGCAGGACCCGCGTGCGTTCCGCAATAGCAGCGAGGTTGTCCAGGAGGGTGGTCAGGCGCCGCGGATCGTCGGTGTTCTCGGGTCGGTGGATGGTGGCTACCACGAAATCATCGGGTGTCAGGCCGAGTTCCTCGATGCGCGCGTACGTGGTCTCGAGCGTGGCGCGCAGCACGGCGGCTACGGCACCGACGATAGTGTTGCCGGTGACCGAGATGCGGTCGGCGGGGATGCCTTCCGCCAGCAGGTTGTCGCGGCTGTTCGTGGTCGGCGCCAGGCACAGGTCGGCCAGGTGGTCGGTGACGACCCGGTTGTGCTCCTCAGGCATGCGCCTGTCGAAGCTGCGCAGGCCGGCTTCGACGTGCACCAGGGGGATCTCCAACGCATTCGCGGTGATCGCGCCGCCGACCACGGTGTTGGTGTCGCCTTGGACCACGACTGCTGCTGGCCGCTCGCGATCGAAGAGGGACTCCAGACCGCGGATCGTCTCGGCGATCTGCATGGCCCGGGTCTGTCCGCCGACCGCGAGACTGGCGACCGGCGCCGGGAGCCCGAGGCCGCGCAGGAACGCGCCAGACATGGCATCGTCCCAATGCTGCCCGCTGTGCACGAGCATGGCGCGAGGTCCGAGCAGCTGCACGATCTCGGCCATCTTGATGATCTCGGGCCGGGTGCCCACCACCACGGCGATCCGTGGTTGCCTCATACCGCCCGCCCTTCCACGGCTCGCTGCAACCGGGACGCGAGCTTGTCCAGCCACGCGTCATGCTTGAGTTCCGCAACGGCGCTTACCAACCCCGTTGGCCGGTCGTCCCCCAGCCGGTGCAGGTAGCCGGCGATCAGATCGGCGGTCCGCTCCGGCGGGTCCTCCCAGCGGACGATCATCCCGCATTCATGGCGCCGGACGACACCTTCTAGATCCCAGCCGCACCGGCTGAGGACCACCGGCACGCCGGCTGCCAGATACTCACCGAACTTCATCGGCCAAGACACCTCGTTGACGAGATTCGGCGCACGGTAGAGGAATCCCAGTCGCGCCTGGGTGAGCCACGCGCCGACCTCGCGCGGATCGTCGGCGGAGACGAACTCGATGGCTTCGTCTGGCAGCCCGTCGGCAAGCACTTGAGTGCGCGGGTCCCGGCTGATGACTCGGAACCGCACGTGCGGCTCCTGGCGGTGCAGGGCGCTCCACACCTGGGCCAAACGTTCGAGGCCCTGCCAGGGCGCACCGCCGCCCTGATAGGTCAGGAATTCTGGGGCTGCCGCGGCCTCAACTCGGAATTCGTCCGTGTCGACGGTGTTGGGTATGACGAGGGTGTCGGCGGGTCGCAGTCGGCCCGCCGCGAGGCGGGCCATCGGTTGGGACACGACGACCACTGACCCGGCCCGGACCCGGCCGGCCATCTTCCACGCCGCCTGCACGGCCAAGCGGTGGCCGCGGCTGTCGTTGGTGAGGAGGCGCTCCTCCGGGATCCCGTTGATGCACCAGACGGCCAGCCGGCCCGGAATGAACGGTCCAGCGCTGAACCCGACGCCGATGACCTGGCGAGCGTCGGGGACCAGCAGCCGCGACAAGCGCCGGCGCGTGTCGAGTGCACCGCGGGGTCCGGCGGGAAGCGTGGTCACGGAACGTACACCCGGGAAGCCGGAGGTGAAGGTGCGAAGTGCCTCGCTGTCCGAGCCCAGACCGGGGGAGAGGTGCACGACATCCACGCTCTCGAACGCCCGGCATGCGGCGGCGAGGAGGAACGCGATGCGGGAACGCTCGATATCCAACTGCCCTCGATACACGAACGAGACCGCGCGTGGCGGTGACGACGGGCGTGTCCCGGATGTCAGGGCGGTGGACCCTTCCCGCACGGTCGTGTCGCGCGCAGCAGGCGATGACACCCGGCTGAGCGTGACGGGCAGATTGGCCTTCGACCACCGGGCCACGGCGAAAGCTCGCCGGAACCCGTTGGTGGACAAGCCCGAGAGCAGCATCAGTCCTCGGTACGCGGGTGAGAGGCCGCAGTCCGACGCGATTGACCTCGCATGCCTGCTGATGAACAGACGGTGAGCCCGGCGGAAGCCGCGACTGGCGGTCCACGCGTCACCAGGGGCGAGGTATTCGAGGGACCGGGCGGCGTGCACGAGAAAGGACCGGCGGAGCCGGCGCGCGGCATCGGGCGGAAAGTGCTGGTTCGTGAACGCGATATTGCGCTCCAGGACCTCGATCAGATCGGGGGAGAGGCCGGCCCGAGTCCGGTCCATGATGCTTCCGGAGCGCTGGCGATAGCCGTAGAGCCGGTCGGCCCGGACGACGGCCCGGCGAATCCGGGGCAGAACCCGCGGGCAGAGTTCGAGATCCTCATAGAGGGTGCCCTCGCGGAAGCGCAGACCGTCGAAGAGCGTCGAGCTGTAGAGCTTGGTCGGCCCCTCCCACCGGGTCGGGGTGCCGGTAACGAGCCGTTCGATTTCCTCAGGGGTGCCGAGGACTTCCCGTGCCGAATCGACCTGGAAGACCGGCGCCGACCGCTCGAACGGCGTTAAGCCGGTGACCACGAGATCGGCATCGAACTCTAGGCAGTCGGCGAGGAGTTCCGCGACGAATTCGGGAGCAAGGATGTCGTCGCCGTCGACCAGGGCCAGGAAATCTCCGGTGGCATGGTCCAGGCCGGTGTTCCGCGCGCCGGACAGGCCTCGATTCGCCTGGTGCACAACGGTGATCCGGGGGTCGCGCGCCGCCAGTCGGTCGCACACTTCGCCGCTGCCGTCGGTGGACCCGTCGTCGACGACGATGATCTCGAGTTCTCGATGGGTCTGGGCGGTGATGCTGGCAAGGCAGTCCGCGACATACGCCTGGACGTTGTAGACCGGCACGATCACGCTGACGCGCTGCGCCGGATGGGCCGGCCCGGTTCTCACGGCGCGGCCCCGGTCAGGTCAGCGAGCCGGCGGCGAAAGGCACCCGGCGAGAGCCATGACAGTTCGCGTGGTGAGTCCGGGCGCGCCTGAGCGCCGATCCACGCCCAATCCACCTCATCGAAACCGTCGACGATCTTGACGGGGCACTCGCGGGACTCCTCGTAGGTGAGCACACCGATATTCCGCGCCACGACCGCAGGGGCATAGCGCAAGGCATCGGCGATCGACCAACCGAAGCCCTCACTGCGAGAGAAGGAGACATATGCCGCGCAATTCTCGTACAGGTGGCGCAGTTCGCCTGGCTCGGGATCATCAACATGGAGCAGGTTAGCGTGACCGACGAGGCTGCCAGGAAGGTCGAAGTCGAGGGTCCGCTGGCTGTGACACCAGACGATCGGCAGCGGTGCTGCATCGACGACCGTCAGCAGATCGTCGAGGCCCTTGACCGCCCCGTAGGGATTGAAGACCGTCAACAGATATGCCGACGGCAGGGCTTGGCGGGGCCGCCGGGCGGTCGGCAGGGGCAGCAGCGGCGGGGGCAGCAGGACGGTTCGTGCGCCGGCCGCCAGGTGGATATTGTCGGGGGCCTGCATGGCGACGAACGAATAGCGGCCGGCGACGTCGGGGGTGAGGCGTTCTCCGGAGGGGACGATCAAGCTGACCCGCGATCGTGCCGCCGACTCCAATGCCGGACCGCTCAAAGAGCGAAGGAGCACGTCGTAGCGCCTGCCCAGCAGCCGCGACCTGACCGGGTTCAGCACACGTTGGATCAGCCAGCCCTTGGCGCCGATGTCATATCCGGCCGCCCACCAGCGCCAGTCGGCATAGTCGTGGACGCGGACACGGTCGGGCACCACCGCCAGCGGACCGTCAAGGCGTCTCCGCACGACCACGTCCACGTCGTCGTCGGCCAGCGCGGCGAGAACCGAGTGCAGCGCTCGTTCCGCCCCGCCTGCCCCACCCAGCCAGCCCGAACTGACGAGCACCCGCAGGCGCCGCTGGCGAGTCTTCCGAGACCGTATGGCGCGGGCGCGCGCCCGCGGCTGCGCGGCCGCATACGCCTTCATCGCCGTGGCGACCGGGGCCGGGAAGCGCGCGTACGCCTGCGCGGCGACGGCGACCGCGGCGTGACTCGGGTGCCGCTTCAGCAGGTCAGCGGTGGCGCGCAACTCGTGCAGCACGCCCTCAGCGTTCGGGTCCGCCGCCGCGACGAGGGCGCGGTGCAGGGCCAGTTGCTTGCGGACCAGCCGGCCAGCGGCCGGCCCAACCAGGTCCGGGCGACAGCCGCGGACGTAGTCGAGTTGGGCGGCTGCCGCGTCCGCCGAATGCCGCCGGGAGATCACGGTGGCCGGACCGCCGGTGAGACTTCCCGGCCGCTGGAGATAATTGTAGAGAACTGCCGACGTTACGGTGACGCGGCTGGCGCGATGGAGAACACGGAAGGTCGTGAACTCGTCCTCGTGGATGCGACCATCGGGGAATTGCATCCCCTCCCACAGGCTCGTGCGATAAAGCTTGGCGGGCGTGATGGTCCACAGGGTGTGCAGGTCGCCGAAGTGCTCGGTCAGGGCCTGGTCACCGGTCAGGCACCGGACCTCGGGCGGGCCGGAATGGGTCCCCCCGGCCGGGTCGGACGTGATCCGCGCGAAGCGGCACACGGCGATCTGGGTGTCCTGCTGCTCGGCGAGACCCACCAGGGTCTCGACGAAGGAGTGGTCCAACCAGTCATCCCCGTCAACGAAGGTGACATAGAAGCCGCGGACCCTGTCCAGGCCGGCGTTCCGGGCACCCGAGAGTCCGGCGTTGTCCTGGTGGATGACCTCCACGCGAGGATCGGCGGCGGCGTAGGCATCGCAGAGCCCGCCCGAGCCGTCCGGTGAGCCGTCGTCGACCAGAATGACCTGCAGATCCGCATACGTCTGCGCGAGTATGGAGTCGACACAGCGCGGCAACTCGGCCTCCACGTCATGGATTGGCACGACGACACTGACCAGCCTCATGAGACGCCCGCGAGTTCGAGGGCCCGGCGATAGAACTCGCTGCTCCGCTGCAATTCCGCTCGTGTGCCTGCCGCAGTGATCTTGCCGTCGTGCATCACGACGAGGGTGTCGCACAGGTCGAGGGTGGTCATCCGGTGCGCGACGACCACCAGCGCGATGTCGCCGTGCAGGCCAGCGAGCGAGGTGCGGATCAACGCCTCACTCTCGGGGTCCAGCGCCGAGGTGGGCTCGTCGAGGACGACCAGCTCGGGGGAGCCGGCCAAGGCGCGGGCGATGGAGATGCGTTGTCGCTGGCCGCCGGAGAGCTGGCTGCCGCGTTCGCCGAGATGCGTGTCGAAGCCCTGGGGCAGGCTCTGGATGTCCTGGAGAACGTTGGCGGCGGCCGCGGCGCGGTGCAGGTCCTGCTCGCTGATGCCCTCGCGGAAGAAGCGGATGTTTTCCGCCACAGTCCCGGTGAACAGTTGCGGCTGCTGAGGCACGAAAGCGACCCGGGAGGTCCACCAGGCCCGGTCGATGTCGGCCAGGTCCACGCCGGCAACGGTGACCAGACCGCGGGCCGGCCGCCGAAGACCGAGGAGTAAGTGCGCGAGCGAAGACTTGCCGGCACCCGACGGCCCGATCACGCCCGTGGCGCTGCCCGCGGTGACCGTCAGCGACACGGCATCGAGCGCCTGGCGGTCCGGCGCATAGGCAAAGCTGACGGCGTCGAGGACGAGCGGGGTGAGCGCCGGAGGCTGAGCCCGGCCGGTGTTCGCTGCCTGCGCGCGGTACTTCGCCACGGTGGCGTCGAGCAACTGTACGGAGGGGATTGCGGCCGAAATGATCCCCGAGACGTTCGTGATCTGTTGCCCGAAGGTCATCGAGCGCAACATCAAGAGCATGACCGATCCCACGCCGGCCATGTCGTCCGTGCCGATCCGCGACAGCAGGATGACGGCGCCGAGGATGGCGGCATACACAAAGAGGGTGTATGTCGGTGTCAGCAGGCCACTCAGCAGCTGGACGCGCCGCTGATTGTCGGTGGCGGTCCTGGTCAACTCGCTGACCCGCTCGGCGATGGGACGCTGGACCCCGAAAACGTGCATCTCCAGGGGGAGCGCGCCGAACTCGGCGACATTCGAGGCAAACGCCAGGTCGGCCCTATTGGTCGTCGCCGCCCGGGCCCGGATCCGGCCCCGCAGGGGAGTGAGGATGGCACCCAGCAGCGCCAGGATGGAGAGCACGGCGAGCGCGGCCACGGGTTGGATCACCAGGCTCGCGGCCAGGAACGCCACGAGGCTGAGTGCGGCGGTCACGGCCTGTGTGGCAGCCGTTACGGCCATGTTCACGCGCCCGACGAAGGAGGTGAGCAGTTCCTGCAGCCGGCCGGACGGCTCGGCCTGCTGCACCTCCCAGGCGGTATACAAGTAGGCGTGCGCTAATTCGATCCGCTGGGCGTAGCGCACCTTGGCACTCATCGTGGCGGCGAGCCGGACCGCCAGCACGGCCAGCACGAACCGAAGGATGACTGCGGTCGCGGCCAGCGTGAGTGCGGTCCACAAGGACAAGCTCACCCTGCCGGGCGCCGTGATCTGGTTCTCGCCGCCGGCAACCGCGAGCAGCGTCGTGGTCAACAACACCAGGAAGGCCGCTTCGAGCATGGCACCGACAAAGGCCGTCAGGGCCAGGGCGGCCATCCGGACACGGTGCCGGCGAGCCAAAGTCAGCAGCAGGCTCCAGCCGGACGTGGCTGACGTCACGGTGGTCGCGGCTTTGGTTGTCATCGCCGGCGGCGGATGGTGCGGCGGACGAGAACGGCTCGATAGGTCTCAAGGGACACCGCTGCAACCCCGCGTTGGTCGAAGGTGGACATTGCCCGTTCCCGGGCGGCTGCGCCCAGGGTAATGCGCAGTCCGGGGTCGTCCAGCACGCGCGTGAGCGCACGGATCAGCGCCGGGGAGTCCACCGGCGGCACGAACAGCACGTGTTCACCGTCCGTGCCGATCTCCCGGCAACCCCGGATGTCGGTCAGGACCATGGCGCACCCGCATGCGGCCGCCTCCATCGCCGCCCGGGAAAAACCCTCTCGGTACGACGCCAAGACGAAGACGTCGAAGGCAGAGTAGACGGCGGGCATATCGGTGTGCTCACCGGCATACCGCACGGCCGGGTCCCGCCGGGGCGGGGGGCCGGCGGTGTCGTCCTCGGGCCCAACCCAGACGAAGCGCGCCCGGTGACCAAGGGCCCGGGCCGCAGCCGAGAACTCCGTGTCCCCTTTTTCCAGGACCCGCCTGCCGACCGTCCCGACGACGAGCTCGTCGGGGCCGACGCCCCAGGCCGTGCGCAGACGCTCCCGACCACCCGGATCGGGGTGGAAGTGCTCCAGGTCGATGCCATTGCCGACCACCTGGTGCCGGCCCGGCTTCAGGACGCGGCGCATCGTCCGCTCGTCTTCCGCGTTCTGGAAGAGTTCGTAGTCCGAGCATCGCACCGCCGCCGCTTCGAGACCGTAGACGAACGCCCGGCGCAGCAGCGGGTCGCCCGGTCGCGCCCACAACCCGTGACAGGTGTTGACCACGACCGGAACGCCAGCGATCCGGCCCGCGAGCCGGCCCATCACCCCGGTCTTGGGATTGTGGGTATGCAGCACCTCGGGCCGCAGCCGACGCAGAATCCGCACCAGGTCGACGAAGGCCCGCGTATCCGCGCGCGGATTCCAGGTGCGGGTCAGGCTGGGCAGCGGCACGTGCGTCACGCCCAGCGCCTCGATGCGGGGCGCATACGGCCCGCCCGAGCTGATGCCGAAAACGTCGTAACCGGCCTCACGCGCCGTGACCAGTTCGGTGGCGAGCAGCAGTGCCAGACTCATGTCGACCGTGGTCAAGTGCACCAGCCGGGGCGCGCCTCGGGCCGCCTGCGCGTATGCCGCCTCGTGAGCGGTCACTGCCATACGGATGTCGTATGCCGAGGCTCGCGCCCGCGCCGCCCGCGACAGCTCTGCCCGAAGGTGGCCGTCCCCGGCGACAGTCAGCAGGGCGTCCGCCAAGGCTTGCGGATCCCCGGGCGACACCAGCAGCCCTTCCCGACCCTCCCGAACTTGGCCTGGGACACCACCGACCCGGGTGGCCACGACCGGGAGACCGGCGGCGAAGGCCTCCATCACGGCCACGGGGAGCCCTTCGTGGGCGGACCCGAGCACGAAGATGTCCGCAGCCGCAAGGATCCGGTGCACATCGCGGCGATAGCCCAGAAGCTGGAAGTGGTCGCCGAGAGCGAGCTGATCACGCCGGGCGGTCGTCTGCTCGAGCAACGGCCCTTGCCCAACAGCGGCGAAGCGCAACCGGGGTTCGGCGTCGACGGCGAACCGGGCGGCCTGCAACAGGTTGGGATAGTCCTTGTTCCGGCGCAGGTTGGCCACCGTCACCGCCAGGATTTCGTCCGGGGCGATGCCGAGTTCGGCGCGGGCAGCCTCCCGGGTGCTGGGCGCGGAACGGGAATCGGTGGTGTCGATCCCGTGGACGAGGACGCGGGATCGCCGCCGCAGGGGCGCCCAGATCGTCTCGCGCACCGGCTCACTGACCGCCCACGACGCGGTGTCCGTCCACGCCGTGGCGGCGTTTGCCAGCCGAGTCGGCAGCCGGTGGCTGGTCCATTCGTTATGTTCGGTGGCGACGATCGCCGGCCGCTGCCGTTTCGGCAGCGTCCACACGGCCACGCGGGCCGCGCTGGCCAGCACGGGGGAGTGCACGTGAACGACATCGGCGGCGGCAAGTTCGGTGCGCAGATCACGCAGCCAGGCCGCCCGTGCTGTGCTGTCGGCGCCGAGGCGGCGGGGCGTGACGCCGACTTCCTCGAACTCGGTCACCAGGTGTGTCTTGTCGGGGCGCAGATAGCGGATCCGGTGCTCGAAACGCCCATGGTCACCGGTGCGCATCGCCAGCAGCAGCAACTGCTCGGCGCCCCCGGGGCCAAGGCCCTTGATGAGGGTCAGAACCCGCACCCGCTGCGGAGGCGCCATATGTCCCGTCTCCCGATCCGGCGACCGTGGATCCGGGCGCCCCGGCGGCAGCCTACGACATAGGCTGACTCCGTGAGCGAGGTTCCTGGCAATGGGCTCGACGTGCGTCCGGCGCGGCCCGAAGACCTGCCGGCCATCGTCGAGCTGCTGCGGACGGCCCTCGGCAAAAAGCACGACCAGCACTATGAGGCCTACCTCGACTGGAAGCACCAGCAAAGCCCGTTCGGCGCATCGCCCGCGTGGGTAGCGGCCGACGGCGAGCGGGTCGTCGGCTTCCGGACCTTCATGCGCTGGAGTTTCCTCGGCGCGGACGGGCGGCGACTGCGCGCGGTGCGGGCCGTCGACACGGCCACGGATGCCGGCTATCGCGGGCAGGGGATCTTCCGTCGCCTGACGCTGCAGGCTGTGGCCGATCTGACGATGGCCGGTGACGGCTTCGTCTTCAACACCCCGAACGACCAGAGCCGTCCGGGGTATCGGTCGATGGGCTGGCAGCCGGCCGGGCGGCTGCCCGTCGGGGTCCTTCCCGGGCGTCCCGGCAGCCTTCCGCGAATCGCCGCCGCGCGTGGGGCGGCCGAAATCTGGTCCACACCCACGGACGTCGGCGTGCCCGCTCGCGAGGTGTTCGCTCAGGCGGCGACGGCAGCGGTGCTCCTGCGTCGTACGGCCGCAGGCGGTACCCGGACCGAGCGGACCCCGGAGTACCTGCGGTGGCGCTATGGCTTCGAGCCGCTGCACTACCGGGTGGCGTTCGCGGAAGAAGGCGATCCGGCGTCCGGCGGTCTCGTCTTTCGGCTGCGCCGCCGCGGAGGCGCTCTGGAGGCGGTGGTCGCGGATGTCTTCGCCGGGCCGCGATCCGGGTTCGCCACGATCCGGCGCGTGCTTGCTGTCACCGGGGCGGATTACGCCATCAGCCTGCGTTCCGGACCTGCGTCCGGGTTCGTCCCCGTCCCTCGGCAAGGCCCGCTGCTGGTCACCCGGCCGCTGGCCACGGGCTCACCGGAGCCAAGGTCCTGGCGGCTCACGATGGGCGACATCGAACTCTTCTGAACAGTATGGCAAATGCCCGGCGAGGCCCAGCACAACACCGGCGAGCAGCGAGACGGGCAGGAACTCGACGAGGTGATCGACGAGTGAGTGTACCGCCAGCGCGACCCATGCGGCGATGGCCGGCAGTGCCGCGGCCGTGCGCGCCGTGACCAGCCAGGCCAAGCCCAACAGGAAGCTGGCGGCCAGGAGCCACACACCGACCCACCCGGTCTCGGCACCCACCTGCAACAGCAGCGAATGCGCGGAGGCGGTGTCGGGGTCGGCGGCCAGCGGGCTGGTAGCCGCGAAAGCGCCAGGGCCGGCGCCGGTTCGGGGCGAGGCCTCCCAGAGGCTCAGCGCGTCCTGCCACAAGCGCAGCCGCACCGGATCCCGAGCGATGATCAGCCTCAGCCAGCCGGCGCCACCCGTGCGCACCACCGTCAGCACCGCCAAAGAGCCCGCCGCGGTGACCGCGGTGGCCAAAAGCGCCAGGGTCCACCGGAGCAAGGCACTCGGGCGCGGGATCCGCGCCGCCAACAGCCCGGTGAGCAGGGTCGGGACCGCGACCGCCAAGCCGACGCGCGAGGAGTTGGCGACAACCGTGGCCAGCGCCAGGCCTGAGCATGTATACAAGAGCGGGCGAAAACGAACCGGGGCCTCGGCCAGCACCGCTCCACTCATGCCGATGACCTGGATCGCCAGCGCCGCGTTGGCATTCGGATAGCCCAGGGGGTCGATGCCGGGAGCCAGGGACCACATCGCGCCGAAGAAGAGGAGCAGGGTGACCGCGACCGTGAGTCCGATCAGGACGCGAACGGACAACCGGCACAGGAGCGTCCCCGCGACGGCACCGGTGAGGAGGGCCGTTGGGGCGAGCACATAGGGCGACCACGGGTTGACGCCGGATTGCCCCTCTCCGGCTCCCACCCCTGCCCAGGCGACCCAGGCCAGGACGGCTGTGACCAAAAAGAGCGCGAACCACTTGGTCCGCGGCTCACGCACCGCCGGCAGGGCCGTCCGATGGGACGAGGGGGTCAGCAGGTAGGCGTTCCCACCGTGTTACACAAGGTCCCGCACCTGACGACGACCGCATTGCCGCGCTGATCCACCAACCGGCCGCCGCAGGAACCATTGGCCGGCGTCGAGGTGAAGTTGACCTTCATGTCGCAATAGCTGTAGATGACGTCACCGGTGCGGTCCTTGCACCCGATCGCGACGCGAACGCACCCATAGATGCAACCGGAGCCGACGGCACCGCCACCGGACTTGCGCAACAGGAACCCGCCAGGCAGGGCCGTCCCGGAGGAGGGTTCGGTGGTCCCGTTCGGGAAGTTTTGCACGATGAGGGCTGCGCCCCCAGTGCACACCCCGCTGTTATTTGTGTCGAAGAACGGCCCCGCTTGGACGACAACACTGGGCGTGTTCCCCCCGGTGCCGGGGGCGATGCACGGGCAGGTGGCACCTTGGGGCACCTGCCCATAGATGTAGAGCCACTTTTGTCCGTTGGTGGGGCAGTAACGCACCAGGGTAAACAGGGGCGTCCGGGGGCTCGCGGGCGCACACTTGGGTGTGCAGGTGATCGCCGCGTTCGCCTCGGTGCTAACAACGAGCGGGGTCGACCAGGCGACGACTGCAGCGCTGCCGGTTGCCAGTGTCGCTCGCCGCGACGGCGTGAAGGCGTGCTCGGTGTGACCGCTTTGCTCGTGCATCTGTAACACCCTCCCGAGGCCCGCCACCTGCGGCGTCCCCCGACTATTCAGCGATTGCGCAGTCCGAAGGGTAGCAGGCTACTGGCCGGGGCGCGATGAGTTCGCCAAGGCCGACAATGTCCCCATTTTGGTGGTCAGTTGCGGGTGCGCTCCCGCGGGCGACCGGCCATCCGCGTCATGACCGTATGGTTGCGTCGTGAGACGTGCGCCCGACAGCCTGTGGCGTTCGATCCCCGGAACGCTCGTGCTCGCCCGACCCGGTGGGCGGCCGATCGTTGCGCTCGGACCGGCAGCCGAGATCTGGGGGCTGCTCGCGGACGACATCACCGCCGAGCAGATCACGCAGGCCCTGCTGCCGCGCTTCGCCGCCGAGCCGGAGACCATCCGCGCCGACGTGTCCGTTCTCCTCGACCGCCTCGAAGCCGAAGGGCATCTTCGTGCGTGACGAAAGCGTCCTGCGGGCCGCTGCCACGCATGCCCTGCCCGGGGCCCCAACGCGCCCGGCCGTGATCACGCGCGCAGATGAGCAGGACATCCTGACCATCGCCCGGATGGACCGGATCGGGGGAGTGCTGTGGTTCGCCTGCCAATCGGGGGCGATCGAGGCACCCGAGGAGACCATGCAGCGGATTTACGACGTGTTCCAGGAACAGCTCGTCGCGGCGGTGACCGTCGAAGCGGCCGCCGCGCCGCTGGCCGAACTGCTGGACGGGGCGGGCGTCAACTGGCGCCTTCTGAAGGGGCCGGCCCTGGCGCACCTGGACTATCCGCAGCCGGAGCTGCGCTGCTTCGGCGACCTCGATGTGCTCGTCGATCCACGAGACTGGGATCGGTGCCTCGAACAGGTGACCAGCCTCGGATTCCACCGGCCGGCTCCGGCGCTGGCACCGGACTTCGACCTGCGTTTCGGCAAGGGCGCGACTTTCCGGGACCGAAATGGGCTCGAACTCGACCTGCATCTGCGGCTGGCTATCGGCCGCTTCGGGGTGCGTCTGGGCACGGCCGGGTTGCTGGACGAGCCGGAGCTGGTGACCTTCGGCGAGCGCGACTTCCCGGCGCTGTGCGGGCCAATGCGCTTGGTGCACGCGTGCTTCCATGCCGCACTGGGAGGGTTCCGGGAGTATCGGGCCCATCGCGACGTAGCGCAACTGCTGCTGGTGTCCGGCGTGGACTGGCGGGTCAGTGCGCAGCTGGCTCGGCGCGCGGGGGTTCTCGCCGTGCTGGCCCGCGCCATCACCGACGCGTGGGGCGCCTTGGGCCTGGACCTGCACCACCCGGCGGTCGACTTCGCCCGCCGGGTGCGCATCGGGCGGATCGATGACGCCGTGCTCGAGATCTTCGGGTCGGAACGCTCCTACCGTCGCCAAGCGCTGACCGCGGTCCCCGATCTCGTGGGCAAAGGTGCTACGCGCTACCTGTGGACTCTGGCGCGCCACTCCCAGCATCGCGAACATCAGTGATCATCCCCCGGCCGGCCAGCCAGTCCACGAACTCCCGAATATCCCCTATCGCGTCCACGCCGGTAGCCCGCGAGAGAGTTCTTGCCACGTCCGCGACCGTCGCTGCGCCGTCGAGCAGATCCCACACCCGCGACGCGGCCGGGTTGAGCTCATGCACAACCGCGTCACGATCATCGAACAGCACGAACCGGTCCACCAGCCAGACGGCGTCGATGCAACCGGCCCGGCGATAAACTCTCGAGTCTCCGGTCACCGCGCGCCGCCTGGCGCGCCGGGTGGCCCGGCCAGGGCACGCAATTGCGCATCCGCCACGTCCAGGTCACCGACACCGAGATGGAACACCGGGACGCTCGAGGTGAGCCGGGCCACCTGACGGAAGGCGGCGCGCCCCCCGATGCCGCCATGCGGCAGATGGCTCATGAGCAACCGCAGAGCGGTGGCCGGGTGCGCGGCGCTCAACCGCCGGGGAAGTCCGGGTTCCCGGCCGGGCAGGACGACTGCCGAAAGCCTGGCAGCGTTGCCTACCTGTCCCAGGCGTGAGGCGGGCACCAAGCTCTCACTGTCGTGCTGCGGTGACCCACCCAGGAGGGCGTCGAGCGGGGAGGGGTGGCGCAGCCCGATCGGGCGCGGAAACGGATGCACGTGCCACCCGCCGGGAACCTCCTCGAGGAGTGCCAGCTCGTCGGTGAGGAACTCCCAGCCACGCGCGGTGAGCCACCCGGCCAACGTGCTCTTGCCTGCATACGACTCCCCGGCGACGAGGACGGCCCGCCCATTGATGGCGACAACGGCCGCATGCACGGGCGTGCGCGGCGCGCAGTTCTGCAGCACCAGCGCCGTCACCTGCCAGACCAGGTGGGTCATCAGGTGACCGGAGGTGACGATCTCGCACAACTCGTCGTCGCGCCATACCTCGTATCGGCCGGGATGCTCGGGGGATGGGGCAACGCGAAATCGGGTGGGACGCAGCGGTTGCGCGTCGGTCAGCAGATCCACGAAAGCCGAGGCGACCAGCCGGCGCAGCCTCGCGTCGGGGCATTCGACGACGAACCTCTGGCCGTTGGCGGCGTACGGGCCCGCGAGGAGGTCGGCGTTTTGCCCGCGGCTACTGCCCGAATTCACGACACCAGCCCTTTCCCGGCTGCGCGTATCATACCGTGGTGCCGCCGGGCATCGTCCTGGAATGTTCGAGTACCCGCCGAAACGGGTCAGACCTGGGGATTGCGGAAGTTAAGTCCTGCGACGCCGCAGTGGCTGGACAGGAGTTGAGTTGCCCCTACGGGAGTATCTGAGGATTTTGCTCCACCGTGCCCCGCTGATCGCCGGTGCGACGGTTGTCGCGGGTCTGTTGTCGTGGTTTCTCGTGCCCGCCGGCACCCAGAACGCGCCCAGGTCCTACACCGCCACCGCGCAGATGACCGTCGACGGCGGCGAGGAGCGCGTCACGGTCGGGTTGCCGCGCATCGCGTTCTTCATCACCACCGGTGACATCCCCCAGGCGGCAGCGGACAAGCTCAAGTATGCCGACGGACCATTCGCGCTCGCGCGGCGCATCGTCGTCGCCCCCGATCCGGCCGCCTCGACGATCAGCATTTCCGCCACCGATCCGCACGCCACGACAGCGGAGTCGATCGCGCAGACGTTCGCCGAGGCAGCGAAGGCCTACTTTGCCAAGGCGTCCCCGTCCGGGGGCACCCGGCTGACCATCGTCCAGGATGCGGTGGCCGTTCCCGATGCCAACCCCGGATCAATCCTGCCCCCGGGCCGGCCGACCCGAACCGCCCTGGCGGCCTTGATCGGACTGTTGTTCGGCATGGCCCTCGCGGTTTTCGTCGATCGCATCGACTCGCGCCTGCGATCCCGCACGGAGATCCAGGCCGCGCTCGGGTTGCCCATCATCGCCGAGGTGCCCAAACTGCCGCGCGCCAAGCGGAGCGACGCCTACCACATGGTGCTCGACCAGCCGCTGAGCCCCTTTGCCGACGCCTATCGCGCCGCGCGGGCCGCGACAACCCACAGCGTGGAGACGTCCCGCGCCGCGGCACCCCGCGGGCCACGAGAGAACGATCCCGAACCGCAGGCGGTCGCCGTCCTCGTCACCTCGGCGCAGCCCAGCGAAGGCAAGACGACGAGCGTGGCCAACTTGGCCGCAAGCTTCGCCGAATCGGGACGCCGCGTCCTCGTGCTCGACGCCGACCTGCGATCTCCGGACGCACACAATCTGTTCGATGTGCCACAAGGGGCGGGGATCTCCGATTACCTCGTCGACTCGGCCCTGGAGCACCTGCAGCAACTGGTTCGGCCGACAAATATGCCGGGCGTCAGCATCATCGTGGCCGGCACGCAGTTGGATCACCCCACCTCCCTCGCGAGCCGCATGGGGCCGCTGCTGGAGGAGGCCCGGGGCCTGGCGGACGTCGTCCTCGTCGACACGGCCCCGCTGCTGGCGGCGAGCGACGTCTTCGACATCCTTCCGCTCGTGGACACGGTGCTCGTCGTCGTCCGGTCCGGACGAATCACCCACGCGGCGGGTTCACGGCTCGCCGAGTTGTTGGGCCGGTTCAAAGTGCCCGTCAGTGGAGTGCTCCTCATCGGGTCCAAGGCGAGCCGGTCGCGCAGCTACGGCTACGGCTACGGCTACGGGTCGCCGCGCTCCACCAGCAAGAAGCCGCGAAGCGGGGGGCACGGGCCGCGGTCTGCTCACGGAACCTCTGCCAGTCGTCGGGACCGATTGGGGCGCGCCGAGGCACCGAGCACCATACGGGGTGGAGGCGAAGCGCGCCACGATGCTGCCGGACCTCGCCCTGCCGTCGTCGAGGCATCTCCTGACGACTCGGTGTCGGACCGCTCCGGCGGATAGCGCCATGACATGGTCGCCCGGCGGCAGGATCGCCTGGCTGGCGGGAGGCTCCACCCTCGGTGCGGTGGTCGCCGTCGCCTTCACGTGGGCCGTCGACAACTGGTCCTACAACCTCTGGGGGGCAATGATTGTCGTGCCCTTCGTCGTCTTCCTCAACCTGGTGCTGCTCGGCCGGGCCGCAGCCATCGAACCTGATCTGTGGATTCGCACGGTCTTCTTTTGGGGCTTCGTCCTAAAGCTGCTCGGCACCCTGGGCCGCTACTACGTCGCCTTCGTCGTCTACGGGGGCAACGCCGACGCCCAGCGCTACAACATGGTCGCGGCTTTCGAGTCGATGTGGTGGCGCAGCGGCCATTTCGCTTCCTTCGGCTCCAGATCGGCCTCCGGCACCCGTGCCATGGAGGTCATCACCTCGGCCATTTATGTGGTTACGGGTCCCTCGCCGCTGGCGGCCTTCTTCGTCTTCGGATCCCTGGCCTTTTGGGGCGCCTACCTGCTCTATCGCGCGTTCCTGCTCGCCGTCCCGGACGGCAACCACCGCAGGTATGCGTTGCTCATCTTCGCCCTGCCCTCAATGCTCTACTGGCCGTCCGGCATCGGCAAGGAGTCCTGGCTGCTGCTGTGGCTCGGGGTCACGGCATGCGGTGCCGCCCGCTTTTTCCAGCGGCCGGGGCAGGGGATCCCCCTGCTTCTGCTGGGGGCCGCCGGCACCATGGTGGTGCGGCCGCACATCGCCTTCCTGCTGTTCGGTTCGATGCTCGTCGCCCAGATCCTTAAACCGGGCAGGCGGGACTCGGATGGCGCGTTCGGCAAGGTCCTCGGCCTGATCGTCCTCGTGCCGCTGGTGTGGCTCATGCTCACCAGGTCGGCCACCTTCCTCGGCCTCGACGACCTGACCTCCCAAGCACTCTCCGCGGAGTTCCGGACCCGAAGCGAACTCGCCACGCAGGGCGGGTCGGAGTTCGACCCCACGCCCGTAACATCGCCCCTGGACCTGCCCTGGGCCATCGTCTCCGTGGTGCTCCGCCCATTCCCCTGGGAGGCGGGCAACCCCCAAGCACTCATTCAGGCCGCCGAGGGGGTCTTCCTCATCCTTCTGGCCGTGCGTTCGAGCGCGGGGATTCGGCGAGGCTTCTCGATGGTCCGGACCAACGCATATGTCGCATTCACCGCGGCGTACACCCTCGGGTTCGTCTGGGCCTTCTCGGGGATCGGGAATTTCGGCATTCTCAGCCGCCAGCGAGTGCTGCTCCTGCCCATTGTCATGGTCTGGCTTTCGCTGCCGCCGAAACAGGGGCCGACCCTGCCGCCCAGCCGGGTGCGTGACGTGACGTCGGCCAGGGACTTCGCGAGGCGCAGATGAGCGGCCTGCGGCACCGGGTCAAGCGACTCCTGGCGATGGCCGCTCGCCCCACGGCGGCCCGCGGGGCGACATTGCTGATCTACCACCGGGTCGGTGGCGGGACCTCGAACGAACTTGACCTGGACCCGGCGACTTTCGCCCGGCACCTGGACATCCTGGCCTCACGTGACGTCCTGTCCCTCGACGCGGCACTCGATCGTCTCGACCGGCAGGACGAGCGCCCAAGCTACGTGCTCACCTTCGACGACGGGTTCGCCGACGTCTTCGAGAATGCGTGGCCGTTGCTTCGCGAGCGACAGGTGCCGTTCACGATCTATCTCGCGACGGCATACGTGGGGTCCCGCATGCGCTGGGAGGGCAGCACGGCCACCGGTGCCGCGGGGGCCGGGCTGGCCTGGGGCCAGATCGAGGAAATGGTGGGGTCTGGCCTGTGCACGGTGGGCAACCACACGCACCGCCACGTCCCGCCGGGCAAGTTGACCGTGACCGAACTCGACGAGTGCACGGATGCGGTCCAGCGAGCCCTCGGGATCCGGCCGGCGCACTTCACGTATCCGTGGGGGGTGGCGGCCCCGGCCATCGAGCCGCAGCTGCGCAGCCGGTTCCGCAGCGCGTCTACTGGCGTGCTGGGCCGCAACCTGCCGGCGACGGATCGTATGCGTTTGGCCCGGGTGCCAGTGCGGCGCACCGATCCCGATGCCTTCTTCGCCGCCAAGCTCACCGGCCGCCTCGGGCCCGAGCGGGCATACGCCGTCCTGGTCGGCGCCGCCAAGCGGGCGGGGCCCGGAGCATGACCCGGCCAGCGCGGCTGCTCTTCGTGTGCACGGCCAATATCGCCCGGTCCGCGTATGCCGAGCACCGGGCCCGCGACCTGTTCGAGCGGGTTCCGTCCTTGGCGTGGGAGGTCGCGAGTGCTGGGATTCCCGGGTACCCCGGACGCCCGATGGATCCGCACCTCGCGGGTGAGTTGACACGGAGGGGGATCCGCACGCCTGCTCATGTCAGCCGGGTGCTGGACGACGCCGCACTCGAGTGGGCGGACCTGGCGCTCACGTTCGAGATGCGCCAGCACCTGGCCATCCTCGAAGCGTGGCCACGCCGGGCCGGGAAGGTCTTCGGCCTGCGGCAGTTTGCGAGAGCGGCTGCCTTGGCACCCGAAGCGGCGGACATCGGGGCCCTCCTGCACAGCGTGGTCGCGCTCGCGGAGCCGGACTCGATGACCCTTGACGTCGATGACCCCTATGGCCGTGGACGCCGCGCCGCCCACGCGTGCGCAGCCGAGATCGACGGCGTCCTGCGCAGAATCCTCCCCGCACTCGAGGCGATCGCGGGCTGCGACGCAAGCGGGGACAGCACGAGCGACGGGATCTCTTAGTGGTCAGGACTGTAAGTTCGTCGGGGGTTAGGCGGCGTGGTCTGGTTCTGCGGGTTGGTGGCGGTCGAGTCGGGTTAGGAGTGAAGCGTGCGGCTGCTGGGTCATCGCCGGGGTGACCGCTGCGGTGAACGGGAGGATGCCCGTGGTGTCCTCGCAGCAACCGAACACCTGCCCCGTGGTGGACGTCGTAGGCGGCGAGGTAGGCCAGCGCGCCACGCCGCCGGTAGTCGTGGTTGGCCCACATCATCCGACACGCCGATCCACAGGTCTTGACTATTGCTCAAGAGGACAGAAGCCCCCTCGCTGATGTTCCAGCGTTGCCAGGGCTCCGACCCGGCTACACTACGGCGCGACCGCAACGGGTCACTACCTAATCGTCTGTCTTGTGGGGGCTCAATGCGGTTGCTGATCACCGGCGGCGCGGGCTTCATCGGCTCGAACCTCGCCGAACTCGCGGTCGCTTCAGGTCATGACGTTGTCGTCCTGGACGATCTGTCCACCGGATACCTCGACAACCTCGGCGCGTATGTCGAGTTCGTCGAGGGTTCGATCCTCGATAAGGACCGACTGGCGTCGATGGTGCGCGGCGTCGACTCCATCGTGCACCTGGCGGCCCTCGGCTCTGTCCCACGGAGCATCGCCAACCCGGGTGCCACCCACGCCGTGAACACCAATGGCACCTTCGCCGTGCTGGAGGCTGCCCGTTCGGTCGGCGCCCACGTCGTCTTCTCGTCCTCGTCGTCGGTCTATGGCATGAACCCCGCGCTGCCCAAGCACGAGCGCGAGTGGGTGTGACGTGCCTGATTCCTTTCGGAGTTGGATCCCAATAGAGTAGGATTCCTTGGAAGGGAGAATCGATTCAGAATGAGTAGCGGTAGGGTGAGTTTTTCGCCGGAGTTCCGCGAGCAGATGGTGGAACTGTTCTTGAGTTACCAGGGGCAGAAGAACCTGTCACAGGTCGCGCGGGAGAATGGTATCGGCGCGGAGACATTGCGGAACTGGGTGAAGAAGTACCAGGAAGCGAACCCGGTCGAGGACAAGCCCTTGACAATCTCGGAACGGGCGCGGCTTGAACAACTCGAGCGCGAGAATCAGGAACTGCGTCTGGAGCGGGAGTTCCTGGGAAAAGCCACCGCCTTCTTCGCGAAGAAGTATCGGTAGCCGACCGGTACGCACACATTCTCGCGGAGAAGGCGACCACGAATTCGGATGGTTCCGGCCGATACACGGTGGGCGCTATGTGTACCTGGCTGGGCGTGTCGGAATCAGGGTTCTATGACTGGGTGAAACGGCCGGCGTCGGCAACCGCGAAACGCCGCCGGAAGCTGGGCCGGCTGATCCGAGCCATCTTCGTCCGCCATCACGGCCGGTACGGGTACCGACGCGTCC
>NZ_HG764815.1:2266805-2273377 GCF_001050535.1 Nostocoides australiense Ben110
CGTCTCCGCCGTCCCGGCCGCGCCGACCGTCTCCGCCGCGCCGCTCCCGGCACCGGGTGCCTCCGCCCCGGCCATGAGGACGCACGCGGCGCCGTCCCCGAAGAGTCCGGACGCCACCAGGTTGGCCGTCGAGGCGTCGTCGCGCTGCACGGTCAGGCTGCACAACTCCACGGATACGAACGCCGCGACGTGGCCCGGATGGCCCAGCAGATAGTCGTGCACCCGCGCGATCCCCGCGGCGCCGGCGACGCATCCGAGCCCGACGAGCGGCATACGACGCACGTCCGGACGCAGCCCCAGCAGACTGGCGATGCGGGCGTCGAGGGAGGGCACGGCGAGGCCGGTGACCGTCGCGCTCACGATGAGGTCGATCCGGTCGAGCGGTATGCCGGCTGTCTCGGCGGCCTCGGACAACGCCCGGGCGCCGAGCGCGACCCCGTGCTCGATGAAGGCGTCGTTGGCCTCGCCGAAGGTCCGCAACGCGGTCAGCTCCGCCAGCGGCATGGCCAGGTGCCGGGTCTGGACACCGCTGTTGGCGTGCAGGCGCCGCAACAGTTGCGCCCGCGCTCCGGTCAGCCCGGCGATCTGCGCGAAGCCCGCCGTCAGGTCACCTTGGTGGTATTTGTGCTCCGGGACCACCCCGTGCGCCGCAAGGATGCGGCTGGCTCGCGGCCATACGGTATGCACGTGTTCTCCCTCGCTTGGGTGCTCCTCGGATCATGCCATCCGGTTCCCACGCTGATCGTTTCGGCGCTGACCGGACTTTTGTCACAGGCGATGGGGCTGGGGACCGGGGCGACGATTCTCGTGATTCTCGCGGTGCTCACCGGGCAGTTGTCGATCGGCTGGTCCAACGACGTCTTCGACGCCGATCGCGATGCGGCGGCGGGTCGCGGCGACAAACCGTTGGCGAGCGACCATGGCCACCGGCCGGTCGTGCGGGCGGCTGCCGCGCTGGCCCTGGCCGCCACGATCGCCCTTTCGCTGGCGCTCGGGGCTCGAGCCGGACTGACCCACCTCGTGTTCGGCGTGGCGTCCGGCTGGGCCTACAACGCGTGGTTGAAGGCGACGATGTGCTCGTGGCTGCCGTTCCTCCTGGCGTTCGGGACGCTGCCGCAGGTGGTGGCCCTCACTGCGGGCAGGCTCGCGCCGGCGTGGGTGAGCGTGACGGCCGGCCTGCTCGGCGTCGCCGCGCACGCCGTGAACGTGCTGCCGGACATCGCGGACGACCGGCTCACCGGGCTCCGGGGCCTGGGACCCCGACTGGGTGAGCGGGGCGTGCGCCTGCTCGCCACGGCGGCCCTGATCGCCGCAATCACGACGGTGCTGCTCAGCGCAGACCTGCCCACAGGGACCGCCTTGGCGACCGCTGCGGCCGCCGCCGGTGGCGGCGTCGCGGCCCTCTTCGGATCCGGCAAGGTCCCGTTCCTGGCGCTGGGCAGTCTCGCCCTCGTCGTTGCCGCGCTCATGCTGAGCTATCTCTGAGGCCGCTCGGCCACCCCACGACGTGTCCGCCCACGCAGAGCGTGGGACCCAACTCCGTCGTCGCTCCGGTGCTTCGCGGGGACCCCACCCCGTCGGCGGCTCTTCGTTGTACGTCCTTTTCGATACACGCGCTAGGCCAGGCGGGCGGCGGGCGGCAGGAGCGACGGGTCGCCGGCGGGCCACGCCGCCGGATCCGGTCCCATTCGATCGAGTTGCGCCACCTGCAGCGCGCACCACGGCGACACCTGCCGATGCCCCTGACTGACCTCGGCGACGAAGTCACGCCACGGCACCCACTCGACCGCCTCGACCTCCCGGTGGTCGGGCGTCACCTCCGCGGTCGTACCCGCCGACTCCTCCGCCGTGGCGATGAGGACGGGGCACAACTCGTTCTCCACGACCCCGGCCATCTCGGCGCGATAGCGAAAGCGCGGCAGGACCAAGCGGACCGCGCCGAGCGTCATACCCAGCTCGGCGTCAGCGCGCCGCCGCACGGCCGTGTCGAGCGACTCCCCAGGCCCGGGGTGACCGCATACGGTGTTCGTCACGACTCCCGGGAAGGTGCGCTTGCTGCGCGCCCGTGTCGTCACCAGCAGCCGGCCCGCGGCGTCGAAAACGTAGCAGGAGAAGGCCAGATGCAGAGGCGTCGCCTCGTCGTGGATCTCGGTCTTCGCGGCGGTGCCCGTGGCGTGACCGGATTCGTCCACCAGGACCACGAGCTCCTCGGGCCCAGGGCGACCCGATGGGCCGGTGCTGACAGTCACCGGCCCATCATCGACCACGTGGAGCTCAGCCACGCCCGCGAGGCGTGATCAGGGCTGGACGTCGCGCTCCCAGAACCGCAAAGCGGTGCAGGCGTCGACGAACTCGTCCGCGGACCGGTCACCGAGGTCGAACACGCCGCCGTCAGCCTCGACGCCGGCAGCAGTCAACAATGGCTGAGCGTCGGACGAGTGGGCCACGAACTTCTGGTGGCCGAACGCGTCGGCCACAAAATCCTTGGCGCACTTGCGTTTTGCCAACTCCGCGGCTCCGTCGGCGCTCGGCAGCAGCGCCACGGCGTCGAACAGCACCGACGGTGCGCCGGCGATGGCGTGGTCGACCGGGACCTTGCGTCGTCCCAACTGGACGCCGCCGGCCGTCGGGCCGATGAGTTCGACGGTCGCCCCGGCCGCTTCCGCGGCCTTGCGCAGCCCCGCCAACGACTCGGTCGGCGTGCCGTCGGTGACGACGACTCCGATCTTGCGTCCGGCGAAGATCTGCGGCGTGCTCTTGAGGATCGACAGGGCGGGCGACTCGGCCAGGTCGTGCCGCGGGGGCACCGCGCTCTCGGACGCCTCCGGGAGATCCATGCCCAGTTTCGTCGCGACCCGCGTCGCCAGGTCCGGGTCGACGTTGACGAGGTTGGCGAGCATTCGGGTGCGGATGCCCTCGATCTCACACTTGCCGAGCTCGAAGGCGAAACCGCCGACGATGTGCTCCTGCTCGACGGGAGTCTGACTGCGCCAGAACTGATTCGCCTGGCTGTAGTGGTCGGCGAACGACTCGGCGCGGATCCGCCGCTTGTCCCCACTCTCCGGCACCGGCGCGGAGACGAAACCCGAGTCCGGATCTGCCCGCGGCCCGCGGTCGGCCCCGGTGAACGAGTTCGGCTCGTAGTTCGCCCGGCCGGCCTGCGGCATCGTCTGCATGTGTCCGTCGCGCTGGAAGTGCGCGACCGGGCAGCGGGGTGCATTGACCGGGATGTGGGTGAAGTTGGTGCTCCCGAGCCGGGAGAGCTGCGTGTCGAGGTAGGAGAAGTTGCGGCCCTGCAACAGCGGGTCGTTGCTGAAGTCGATCCCCGGCACGATGTTCTGGGTGCAGAAGGCGACCTGTTCGGTCTCGGCGAAGATGTTGTCGACGACCCGGTCCAGGGTGAGCCGGGCGATGACGCGCACCGGCAGAATCTCCTCGGGGATCAGCTTGGTGGGGTCGAGGATGTCGAAGTCGAACTGGTCGGCGAAGGCGTCGTCAAAGACCTGGATGCCCAGATCCCATTGCGGGAGATCGCCCTTGGTGATGGCCGCGTGCAGATCCCGCCGGTGGAAGTCGGGGTCGGCGCCGTTGATCTTGACCGCCTCGTCCCAGAGCACCGACTGCATCCCCTGCCGCGGCTTCCAGTGGAACTTCACGAACCTCGACTCGCCGGCGGCGTTGACCAGCCGGAAGGAGTGGACGCCGAATCCCTCCATGAACCGCAGCGACCGCGGGATCGCCCGGTCCGACATGGTCCACATGACCATGTGGGTCGCCTCGGGCATCAGGGAGATGAAGTCCCAGAAGGTGTCGTGGGCGCTCGCGGCCTGCGGCCAGCCGCGGTCCTGCTCCTCCTTGACCGAGTGCACCAGGTCGGGGAACTTCGTCGCGTCCTGGATGAAGAAGACCGGGATGTTGTTGCCCACCAGGTCCCAGTTGCCTTCGCTGGTGTAGAGCTTGACCGCGAAACCGCGCACATCGCGCGCCAGGTCGGCGGAGCCGAGGTTGCCGGCGACGGTCGAGAACCGCACGAACGCCTCGGTGCGGGTGCCCTTCTCCTGGAAGAGGGCAGCGCGCGTCAGTTCCGGAATGGCTTCCAGGGTCTCGAGATAGCCGTGCGCCCCCACCCCACGCGCGTGCACGACCCGCTCGGGGATGCGCTCGTGGTCGAAGTGAAAGATCTTGTCGCGCAGCGCAAAATCCTCCAGCAGCGTCGGTCCGCGATCGCCGGCGCGCAGGGAGTTCTGACCGTCGGAGAGCGGTGCACCCTGCGCGGTCGTCATGACCTCGTCGCCGACCGGCAGCTGGTGCGTTTCGCCACCGTTGCCGGCGCGATCCCGTGGCGCGGGGACCTCTCGCTTTGCCGTCCCCTTGGCGGTTGACTTCTTGGGCGTCTGTGGCATGACCTCTCCTGATGACCGGCCCGAGATGGAGGTGTGCCGCACGGGCGACCGGGTCACGGGCGGCAGTTTTCACGCTATAGCGCGACGGTGCGCGCACCAGATCTAAGCACCGGCCCAGGACGGCCGCGGAGAGGAAACCACCCCTAAGGGTGGCTGGCCGGCTCACAGGTGCTTCGTCGCCTCGCGCACACTGAGTCCCGACAACTGCTCGGCATGGGTGTCGACGAAGCCGCGCACCCACTGCGGATCGATGCGCGCATACTGCCGCAGCGCCCAACCGATCGCCTTGCGGATGAAGAACTGCGAGCCGTATGCCGTGCCCTCCACGTTCGCCTCGATCACCTCGGTCAGCAAGGACCGGTCGGTGCCCGCCTTGTGGGGCAGCTGGCTGATGATGCTCGCTCGCCGCAGCCACATGTCGTCCGCCACCGACCACTCCCGCATGACAGGAGTCGCAAGATCCCTGTGCGCCAACAGGATCGGCGACACGCACGAGGAGGTGCAGGTGTCGACGAGGTCCCACCACGCGCCGGTGGAGATCAGGTGCCGATAGAGCGGGAGCGTGGACGCGTCCTGCCACCCGCGAGCCGAGCGGTGCGCGGCCAGGGCGAGCGCGGCATACCGCTCCTCGCGGAAGCTCGCCCCGTCATACAGCGCCAGCACCGCCCGCTCCCACTCCGCCCGCGACGCCGGCAGCGGCCCGGCGGCGAAGATGCCCCGCAGGATCTGCTTCATGTCCGGGCTCGTGATGCCCCGATAGGGCATCGCGGACTTCATATACCGTTGCTGCGCAACGGCATTGGCGGCTCGCGCGTGCGGCGCGAGTCCGGACCGGACGGCGGCGACGATCGGCGGGTCAGGCGGGACGGCCATACCGCACCGCCGCGCGAGCGCGCGCCTTCGCGGCCTCCTCCTCGCGGTTCTTCGGCGGCGCCGTGGTGACGAGATCGTCGAGCAGGTGCGCGGTGACGTGCGCGATCTCGGCGACTGCGCGGTCGAAGACCTCCTGGTTGGCGGCGGACGGCTTGGTCGTCCCGGCCACCTTGCGCACGAACTGCAACGCCGCGGCGTGCACCTCGTCCGACGTGGCGGGTGGCTCGAAGTTGTTCAGCGGCCGGATGTTGCGACACATGTGACGATCGTAGGTCGGCCCTCCCAATGGGCGACAGGTGCGGCATTACCCGCGGGAGCATTATGGACGCATGACAGCGCATTTGGTGGCCCGGCTTGCCGTCGTCGACGACCACCCGGTCGTCGCGGAGGGCATCCGGCGCATTCTCGAAGAGCACGCCCCCGGCGTGACGTGGGTCGGGGTGGCCACGTCATACGCGGGGCTCCTCGACGCTCTCCGGGAGTGGGATCCGCTGCCCGACGTCGTGCTCTACGACCTGGACCTGCGCGACGGCTCCACCACCGAGGAAGGCATCGCGCAACTGCACGCCCGGGGCGTCACCGTGGTGATCTGCACGGGCGAGTTCCGGCCCATCCCGATCCGCGACGCCGTCCACGCCGGCGCGATGGGCGTCATGCTCAAGGGCGACCCGCCGGAGCGGATGGTCGACGTCATCAGCTCGGCCGCCGCCGGCGATTTCGCCGTCAGCGGTGACGTGGCGCATCTGCTGATCTCCGACGAGGCGCTCACCCCCAAGCTCGCGCCCCGCGAGATCGAGGTGCTGCAACTGCTCGCCAGCGGCATCCCCCGCAAGGTCATCGGCAAACGCATGTCGCCGCCGGTCGCCGAGACGACGGTGATCACCTATTTCAAGCGTGCGGTGCAGAAGTATCGCGACCTCGGCCGGCAGGTCGAGACCCCGCAGGACGCGGTGCGCGCCGCCGTCCACGACGGATTCCTGCGTCCCATCGAGTGATCGGCACAGCGCGGAGAGATCACTCCACGACGTCGAGGACGAGCAGTCCGTCGTCGTGGTCGACGAGCCGCAGCATCGGCGCGACCTCGAGGCACCTCGGCACCGGAACCGCCCGGTGCGGGTTGGCGACGACGATGCGGGCCGCGCCCGATGTCGGGTATGCCGTGACCGTCACCTGATCGCCTGGTTCCGCGGCCTCGAGCACGGCCGCGATCGCCGTCCGCAGGGCGGGGCCGATCGACGGGGCCCGGTCGTCGACGTGCAGGCTGACCTGCACACCCCGGGCCCGGGCCGCGCCGAG
>NZ_HG764815.1:2273477-2278655 GCF_001050535.1 Nostocoides australiense Ben110
CACTCCGCGCCGGGGGCGGCGGCGTTCGCTCGTCATGCTCAAACTGTATGCGGTGCCCCCGACACCTCGCGGCGCGATCCCCGAGGCGCGGGAGACGGGGCGCGGGGAGCCGGGCCGGGTTCGACGGAAGCCGGGCCTGGTTCTCGTACGCGGGCCGCCCTATAACCCGGCCCCAGAACGGAAACCAGGCCCGGCTCATCGGTGACTAGCGTGCGTCGGGCATCGAGTTTGGGCGCGCATCTCGGCGAGGACGGGAAGGCTGGTGTTCCCGCCCAGGGTCAACGGCTCGTGAAGGCCGTGGCCTCGTCGGCAGCGAATCCGTCGATCACCAGGCTTGCGAGCTGCCGGGTGCCGTCGAAGACCTCGACGACCACGTCGATCGATCCGTCGGGGAGGACGGTCGCGGCATAACTGGCGGTGATCGCCGAGTCGTCATAGGTGCGGTCGTCATCGGTCAAGTGCACGGTGATGGTGGCCCATGGGAGCTCCTGGGGGCGTGGGTTCGATGCGGTCGATACCCGGTATACATGAAGGATGGCCGCAGTAGCGACGGCGCGCCCGAGGTCCGGGTGGGGCCGGGGGGGCACCCCGAGGTCGTCGCGCGTGGCAGCGGGAGGATCACCAGCCCGAGGAGCCGGGGCTGGCGTGCCAGAGCTTGCGGGAGGTGATCGCTTCCCCCGGAGGCCGGGTGTCGGCATACGGGCTCTGCTGAAAACCGCTGGCGTGCACCAGAACTCGCCGCTTGCCGCCGGACTCGGCGACGCCGGTGCGCTCCCCCGTGACCGGATTGCCGCGCTCGTCGAGGGGGATGTCGGTGGCAGCCAGGAGGGCGTGGACGGCGTCGAGGCCGCCGGACTGCCACGCCTCCCACAGCGCCGAGAGTTCCCAGGCACCGTTGGCGCGCAACGAGATTCCCTTCGCTCCGGTGCGGCGGGTGATGCCCCGCACGAGCAGCAGCCAGGAGTGGAAGACGACAGTGGAGAAGGGCCCCTGGACGTCCTCGAAGAAGGTCGAGTCCGACGGGCCGGTGCCGTCCTCGAGGGTGAGGAAGACGACGCGGCGCCCGGAGCGCACCGGCGGTGTCTGGGTGGCGACCTTGACTCCCGCGACGAGGATCGTGGAGTTGCTGCGCATCCCCACCACGCCGCTGCTCGGGGTGACGCCGAGGGCGCGCAGCATCGGTGCGTAGAAGTCCATGACATGGCCCGTCGCGTCCAGGCCGAGGATGTCGAGTTCGGCGCGAATGCGTTCGGGCGCAGCCATATCCGGCAGGCCTGCGCCCGCAGACAGCTGTGGCTCGTCGCCGAGGTCGAGGGCGAGCTGGACCGGTTCGGCACGCACCGGCGCCGCGGCCTGCGACTGGGCGGCGGCCAGGTCGCGGGGGTCGACGCCGGACGACAATCCCCGTGTGTTCGGACTCAGCGCGGCAACGCCTTCGGTGATCATCCGCGCCGGGCGGACGCGTCGGCGGCCGGTGCGTATGCCGCGGTCCCACCGGTCGAGTTCGGCCACGCCGAGGAGGAGGTCGCGCCGGGTCATCCGGCCGTGCCGGCCGAGACCGCCGGCCGTGGCACCCATCGCATACATTGTGTCGAACCCGCCGGCGAGAACGAGCTTCTCGAGGATCGGCCGGGAGACCTGCGCGCGATGCCAGAAGTCGGCGAGACTGGCATACGGCTGCCCGGCGACGATCCGGGCGACCTCGGCCTCGCTGATGCCGCTGACATCGCTGAGGGAGAGGCGAATTCCCCATCCGGTGCCGTCGGCCATGTCCGGGTCGGGAGCCGGGGGCGGGTGCCAAATGTCGCCGAGCGGCGCGATCCGGGGGGCGCTCTCGGCCGGGTCGAGTCGCTCGACGCGGTAGGTGTCGCCGGAGGCGTTGACATCGAGGCCGAGGACGGCCACGCCGTGGACTCGGGCGTCGTCGAGGATGAGGCGCTTGGGATACATCCCCGGGTCGTGGGTGAGCACGCCGGCGAGGAAGTGCGCGGGATGATGGGTCTTGAGCCACGCGGACTGGTAGGTCGGCAGGGCGAAGGCCGCGGCGTGCGCCTTGCAGAAGCCGAACGACGCAAAAGCCTTGAGCACGGCCCAGATTCGGTCGCGGTGCTCCTGCTTGTAGCCGCGGGCCTTGGCCGCCGGGCGCCACCACTGCTCGATCTCCTCGATGCCGTGCGGGCTGCCCATCGCGCGGCGCACCTCATCGGCCTGCGCGAGCGAGACGCCGGTGGTTTCGGAGATGATCCGCAGCATCTGCTCGTGGAAGACGACGACGCCCTCGGTCTCCTGCAACGCGGGAATCAGTGTGGGGTGGAGGAATTCGGCGTCCGCCCACCCGTGCCGGGCCTCGAGGAAGGGCCGGATCATGTCCGACTTCACCGGCCCCGGTCGGAAGAGCGAGATGTCGATGATGAGGTCCTCGAAACGCACCGGACCGAACTTGCCGATGAGCTCGCGCTGCCCCGGGCTCTCGATCTGGAAGCAGCCCAGGGTATGCGTCGTGCGGATCATCGCGAACGTCTTCTCGTCGTCGAGCGGCACCTGCGCGCGATCATCGAGATCGACGAATTCCCCTGTGGTGCGCTCGATTTCGCGGACTGCATAGGCCATCGAGGACTGCATACGGATCCCGAGGACATCGAGCTTGAGCAGCCCGAGGACCTCGACGTCGTCCTTGTCGAACTGGCTCATCGGGAAGCCCAGCCAGCTCGCCTCGACCGGCGTGCGATCGAGCAGCGTGCCATTGGAGAGGATCACCCCGCACGGGTGGAGGGCGATATGCCGTGGCAGGCCGTCGAGACCCTCGACGAGGTCGAAAAGCGTTGTCAGCTGGTCGGAATCGAGACCGCGCTGCCGCAGCTCGGGCAGGTCGGCGATGGCCTGTCGAGCGTCGCGGGCCCGGATGTGCGGGAAGGCCTTGGCGATCTCGTCGATCTCGGCCGGCGGCATACCGAGCACCGAGCCGACATCGCGGATCGCATGGCGCACCTTGTAGGTGTCCATCATCGACACGCAGGTCACCCGCTCGCCGCCGAAGCGGTCGAGGATCTGCTCGTAGATATCGGTGCGGCGAGCGGACTCGACGTCGATGTCGATGTCGGGCAGTTCGGCGCGCAGCGGCGAGCAGAAGCGCTCCATGAGCAGGTCGTAGCGAATCGGGTCGACGCCGCTGATGCCGAGCAGATAGTTGACCAGCGAGCCGGCGCCGGAGCCGCGCGCGGCGACCCGCACCCCCATCTCGCGGATCAGGTCGACGACGGTTGCGACCGTCATGAAGTAGGTCGGATAGCCCAGGGCCGCAACGATATCCAGCTCTTCTCGCAGCCGCGCCTCCACGGCGCGGCGTTCGCTCTCACTCGCTCCCGGATAGCGGGTGAGGATCGCCGCGTGGCAGCGCTCGTCGAGGACGCGCTGGGGGTCAGTGCCCTCGGGTATGCCGAGGATGTGCGGCTCGGGCAGGTGCACCGCGCCGATGCCGAGATCGTGGCGCGGATGCTGGGCGCAGCGGTGCGCCAGCGCGAGAGTGTCGGCGAGCAGCCGCCCGGCGCGGGACGGATCGGCGCCGGCGCGCTCGGCCACCTCGCGAGCGATCCGGTGCATCGTCTCCGTCGTCGCCAGGTGCCCCGCCTCGGAGACCCGATCGAGGTGCCGGCGGTCGAGCATGACGAGCCGGCGGGCGGCGTCGAGGACGTCGACGATCCGTGCGTCGACGGGGTCGATATGCCGCACCGCCGCGGCGAGAATCGCCGGAATCCCGCACCGGTCAGCGAGATTCAGCATCCGGGCGGCGTGATTGCGCGAGCCCGGCGTGCCGTCGGGACCGCCGTGGCAGACGATCTCGACGACCAACCCGTCGCGAGGCAAGATCGCCCCCCAGGCCCGCAACAATGCCTCGGCACCGGCGAGGTCCTTGCGCAGCACCGCCCGCCCCACGTCGGAGTCCGGCCCCAGCAACACGACCAGACGGGCCGGGTTGCGCGCCGTCCCCCTTGCCTCCGGTCCGCTTCTCCCTCCCGTTTCGCTGTCGGCGAAGCTCGCCACCTGCTCGGGCGTCCCGATGGGGTTGCCGCGCTCGCCGCGCAGGTGGGTGTCGGTGACCAGGCGACACAGGGCGGCCCAGCCCTCGGCATACGAAATTCCAGTATGCGGTCCGTGGACGCCCCCGATTCCACTGGCCAGCACCGTGATTCGCGGCAGCCGAGGGTCGACGATCGCGCCGCCGCGCACCGGCGTTCGCGGCCGGCGGGCACGCGGGTCGGGCGGGGCGTCGAGGATGCCGCGGGCCATCGCCAGGTCGACCCCGAGCACGGCGTCGAGACCGGCCTTGGCAGCGGCCTGGACGAAGCGCACCGCGCCATACAACCCGTCCCGGTCGGTGAGCGCGACCGCCGGCTGGCCGTATTGCGCGGCCCGTTCCACCAGCGCCTCGGGCATCGCCGTGCCGTAACGCATCGAGAAGCCCGAGGCGAGGTGCAGGTGCGCGAACTCGGTCATGCGGACAGGAACTTTCGGGTCGACAAACGGGACTAGAACATTTGTACTAATCCTAGGTTTGCTTCCCGGCCCGCGCAACACCTGGTGTAACGCCTGCGCACCCACTCAGTGAAAGCACGGCACGATTCACCTGACGGCCAAGGAGGCCCACGATGACCGACCTCGCCCACCTGCTGCGCCAGGCCGACCCGGCAGCGACTAGCACGCCCGATCTGCTCGTGGGCGGACACCTGGGTTGTCTCCCGAACCTCCGATCCGCCACGGGCCGCCGTCGCTCTCTCGCAGGTCGAAGAGGCCCTGACCTGGGCGGCCGTGACAGCCCTCGACCCCGCGCCATGCCGTGGACCGAGCCGGACATGCAGCGGATCGCCGCGGACGCCCTCGCCGGTCGCGCGAAATGAGCTTGTCCGAGAGAGAGTTCGAGCAGCTCTACCGGGAACTCGGCCCACGGATTCTGGCCTTTCTCATGCGCCGGGTCCACGCGGGCGACGCGCCCGACCTGTTGGCCGAGACCTTCCTGGTCGTCTGGCGCCGGCGCGACACTGTGCCCGGCGGGGACGTTCGCGCGGCGTGGGTCTTCGGCGTGGCGCCACGGCTGGTGCTCGCGCACCATCGTGACGGTATGACGCGCCCCACCCCGGTCGCCGACCCGCCGGAACCGGCCGGGCCGGCGGCCTTCGTGGC
>NZ_HG764815.1:2278755-2283932 GCF_001050535.1 Nostocoides australiense Ben110
CTCGCCAGCGGCTGGTCGGAGCAGCAGGCCTCGCCAGGCGTGCTGGTTCGACCAACCTCGGTCAGGCCCGCTTGGCGGCGCGTTTGCGGGTGCTTCCGGTGCCCGAGGTCGGACCGGCGCCGGCAGCGCCGGAACCGCCCTGGGTGCTCCCGCTGCCGGAGGACGGGCCCGCGGCTGCGGCCTTTCGGCCCTTGGCCGCGGCATTGGCAGCGCTCTTGGTCGGCTTCTCCTTGGGCACGGTCCGCTTCTTGACGGCGCGCGGGCTCGCCGGCGCGGCCGCGCCTTCCTCACGCAGCTTGTCGCCCTCGGCGACCGTCATCACCTGGTGGCCACCGAACTGGCCGCGCAGCGCCGCGACGGCCTGCATGGTCGGGGAGTGCTCCTGCCGGGAGGCGAACCGGGCGAAGAGGGAGGCGGAGATGACCGGCATGGGCACCGACAAGGCGATGGCCTCCTCGACGGTCCAGCGGCCCTCACCGGAGTCGGCGGTGTAGTCCGAGACGTTCTCGAGGGTCGGGTTCTCCTCGAGCGCCTTGACCATCAGGTCGAGCAACCAGGAGCGCACGACGGTGCCGCGGCTCCAGGCCTTGAAGGCGCCCGGCACATTGGTGACGATGTCCTTCTTCTCGAGCAGCTCGTAGCCCTCGGCATAGGCGTGCATCAGGCCGTACTCGATGCCGTTGTGGACCATCTTGGTGTAGTGCCCGGCGCCGACCTTGCCGGCGTGCACGAAACCCTCGTCGCGCGGACCCTCGGGACGCAGCGCATCGAAGATCGGCATGGCGCGCCGGACGTTGGCGGCGGTGCCGCCGCACATCAGGCCGTAGCCGTTCTCCAGGCCCCAGATGCCGCCGGACACGCCACAGTCCATGTAGCCGATTCCCTTGGCCTTCAACAGCTTTTCGTTCTCGAAGTCGTCGGTGAAGCGGCTGTTGCCGCCGTCGATGACCAGGTCGCCAGGCTCGAGCAGGTCGGCCAGTTTGGCGACGGTGGAGCGGGTGATCTCGCCGGCGGCGACCATCGTCCAGACCACACGCGGTGCCTCGAGCGACTTGACGAGTTCGGCCAAGGACTTGACGTCCGAGACCTTGGGGTTGATGTCGTAGCCGATGACCTCGTGGCCCGCGCGGCGGATCCGCTCGCGCATATTGCCGCCCATCTTGCCCAAGCCGATCAAGCCGAGTTGCATGAGTGGCCCCTCTCTGGTCCGTGTCCGGTATGCGGTGCCCGCGCCCCACACTGTATCGCCGGGCGCTCTCGCGTCGGGTCGCTGGACGCCGGGTAACGCGGGCCGGGTTTTCGGTGTCGGGCCAGGTGTTCGGTGCCGGGCCAGGCTCTCGGCCACTGGGGCCACCCTGTCGTTGTCGGGCACGGATATAGCCGTGCCCCGCAACGAAAACCTGGCCCGACAAACCCTCAGCTGGTCAGGCGGACCGGCTGCAGGACGTAGCGGTAGCTGAGTTCGGGTGAGCCGTCCACCTCGGCCTGGCCGGTGAGCATGGCGGGCTTGAGGGCCGCGGTGAAGGAGAAGCGCGCGTAGGGGGTATGCAGCGCGCCCAGCCCGTCGAGCAGGAAGCCGGGGTTGAAGGCGATGTCGATGTCGGCGCCGTCCAGGGTCGCCTCCACGGCCTCCGAGGCCTGCGCGTCGTCACCGGTGCCGGCCTCGATGTCGACCTGCCCGCTGGTGAACTTCAGCCGCACCGGGGTATTGCGTTCGGCGACGAGGGCCACGCGCTTGACCGCCTCGATCAGATCGGACGTCTTGACGACGGCCTCGATCTCGGAAGTGGCGGGGAAGATCTTGGCGACCTTGGGGTATTCGCCATCGAGGAGGCGGGAGGTGCTGTGCCGCTGCCCGGCCTCGAACCCGACGAGCCCGTCGCCACCGGCGGCCTGCCCGAGCGCGACCGCGACCGAGCCACCCGACCCGAGCGAGCGGGCCGTCTCGGAGAGCGTGCGGGCCGGGATGAGAGCGATGTGCGAGGCGTCGGCGGCCGCAGGGTTCCACGTGAACTCACGCATGGCCAGGCGGTAGCGGTCGGTCGCGAGGAAGGTGACCTTGTCACCCTCGATCTCGACGCGCACGCCCGTGAGGATGGGCAGGGTGTCGCCGCGATCGGCGGCGACAGCGACCTGGCTGACCGCCTGGGCGAAGGTGGCGCCGTCGATGGTGCCGCTGGCTTCGGGCTGGGTCGGCAGGGTCGGATAGTCCGAGGCCGGCATCTGCAGCAGGGCGAACCGCGAGGAGCCGCACGTGACCTGCACCTTGGAGCCGTCCGTCGCGATGTCGACCGGTTTGTCGGCGGGCAGGTTGCGGGCGATCTCCGAGAGGAGCTTGCCCAGGACGAGGACGGTGCCTGGCTCGGCGACCTCGGCGGTGACGGTGATCCGGGCCGAGACCTCATAGTCGAAGGCCGACAGGGTCACCGTGCCGTCGGTGCCGGCATCGATGAGGACACCGGCGAGCACCGGCACGGCCGGTCGCATCGGCAGCCCGCGGGCCACCCAGGTGACCGCCTCGGCGAGAACATCACGCTCGACACGGAACTTCACTGTTGACCACCTTCGGCAGTTGGATCGTGGTGCCGCCCATGCGGCCCGCCCGAATCGGATTGTCGGAGCGCGCGACGACAACCGTCGGCGTCCGATGGGAAGGATGACATTAGCCGCCCGCTCCTTCTTGTGCCAGGGCGGGAGCCGCCTTCGTGCTCCTGTCGTGTCCTGTCCCCAGCTCGTGGTCGGGGCCGAAACCGGTGAGCTGGATGTATTCACCATCGTCATAGCGGGTGTGGATGTTGTGGACAAGTCACCATATGGGCAGGTCAAAAGCCTGTTTATCGCGTGGACTGCGCTGTGGACGACGCCCCGCCGCAGAGCACCCGGGTGTGGACGAGTGCGCGCAATCCCCAGGTTGGGGAGGATTCTGGGGACGGAAATGGGTACCTGACCACACCGAATGTGCACGCTCGGTGCTGGTTTTCCACAACTGGTGGTGGGATCTCCTGTATCGCCGTCCACAAAGATGTCCACATCTTGTGGACGAACGCGGGTGAATTGCCGGCTCCCGCACGAGGAACAGGAGGACAGCCGCAGGTGTCGGGGAGGTAACGCGCCATCCACGGGTGTGGACAAACTTGGGGAGGACGGGCTGCGGAAGCCGGCGTCAGCTCGCGCTCTGCTGCTTGATGCGGTTGGTCAGCTCGGTGACCTGGTTGTAGATCGCGCGACGCTCGGCCATCAGCTGCCGGATCTTCTTGTCCGCGTGCATCACCGTCGTATGGTCGCGGCCACCGAACTGCTGCCCGATCTTCGGCAGGGACAGGTCCGTCAGTTCGCGGCACAGGTACATCGCGATCTGGCGGGCGGTGACCAGCACCCGTGAGCGGGAGGCGCCTTGGAGGTCGTCGATCGTCAGCCCGAAGTAGGCCGCCGTCTGGGCCATGATCGTCGCGCTGGAGATCTGGTTGGTGTGCTCGTTGGGGATCAGGTCCTTCAGGACGATCTCGGCGAGCGGCAGGTCGACGGCCTGGCGGTTGAGGGAGGCGAACGCGGTCACGCGGATCAGGGCGCCCTCGAGCTCGCGGATATTGGTCGAGATCCGGGAGGCGATGTATTCGAGCACCTCCGGTGGCACCGAGAGCCGCTCCTGGATCGCCTTCTTGCGCAGGATCGCGATCCGCGTCTCGAGGTCGGGCGGCTGGACATCGGTGAGCAGGCCCCACTCGAACCGGCTGACCATCCGGTCCTCGAAGTTGCTCAGGTGCTTGGGCTGGACATCGGAGGTGATGACCACCTGCTTGTTGGCGTTGTGCAGGGAGTTGAAGGTGTGGAAGAACTCCTCCTGGGTCTGCACCTTGCCCGAGAGGAACTGGATGTCGTCGATAAGGAGGACATCGACCTCGCGGTAGCGGGACTGGAAATTCGCCGCCCGGTCGTCGCGGATGGAGTTGATGAAGTCATTGGTGAACTCCTCGGAGTTCACATAGCGCATCCGCAACTGCGGATAGAGGCTGCGGGCGTAGTGGCCGATCGCGTGCAACAGGTGGGTCTTGCCCAGCCCGGATCCGCCGTAGATGAACAGGGGGTTGTAGGCCTTGGCCGGTGCCTCTGCGACCGCGACCGCCGCGGCATGGGCGAACCGGTTGCTCGACCCGATGACGAAGGTGTCGAAGACGTATTTCGGGTTCAGCCGGGTGGCGCCGATGTCTTCGGCGTCCGGCAGATAGGTGACGGGCGCGGCCGGGAGCTCCTCGATCTCCTCGTCCTCCTCGACCACCTCCACCGGCTCGGCGAGGTCGGCGGTGGAACTGAACAGGTCGTCCTCGGTGGCCAGCGACGGGTCGACGGTCACCGCCAGCGTCACCTCGCCACCGAGCTCGCGGCCAAGGACCCCGATCACATGCTCCCGGACGCGTTGTTCGAGGATCTGCTTCGCGAAGTCGTTGGAGACGGCGACCAGAACGGTCTGATCGAGCACACCTTTGACCTTGGCGCCTTGCAGGAAGGCCCGCTGATTCATCGGGATCCCGTCCTGGGCGAGGGTGGTCAGCACGCTGTTCCACAGCGCTCCGGTGTCCATCGAAGCTTCGGCCACCTGCAACATCCCTTCAGCCGGGAACCGGCGTCCACATACTTGTCCACAGCCTGTGGGGGACGCGGACATCGCTGCGAAGCGAGCCCCGAACCTAACAAGGTGAACCGGCTGCGGCAACCAGAGCAGTATGACCCGTCGCGGCCCTGATCGCGACCGAGAGCGTGTCGGTGATCGTCAGTCGCCGGGCGGCGTGTCAGGATGCGAGGTTGGCTGGTGCGCCGGCCACGGTTTGACCCGATTCCGCGCCCTGCCGTACCGTTGACCCCTGGCCATGTCGGCCGTTTTCCGCATGCCCACGCCACCCCGGCGCGGGTTTCCGATTGCGGCCGAAACACGACCCGTATGTCGTGTCGGCCGCACCTGATCCCCAACACCATCGCTGGTGCCGCCCGCCGCGGCCGGTCCCTTCCAGGCCGCGCCCGGCAGGCACCGGCCTTTCCGTGAAAGAGAAGACGTCGTGAGCAAGCGGACCTTCCAGCCCAACAACCGTCGCCGCGCGAAGAACCACGGTTTCCGTGCGCGCATGAGCACCCGGGCCGGCCGCGCCATCCTCGCCGCGCGCCGCCGCAAGGGCCGCGCCGAG
>NZ_HG764815.1:2284032-2289206 GCF_001050535.1 Nostocoides australiense Ben110
CCGCGCGCGCCGCCCCCCTGCCGGTCTGGTCACCGGTCCGACCGGATACGCGATGCGGCCCGGGATCGTCGGGGTCGCCGACCCGGCCGACAGCGCTACTCGCTCGGCACAGCTCGCCGGCGTCCGCGACCGGGCCGCGCAGCTGGAGCAGCACATGGTGCGCGAGCGGGAGCAGCTGATCACCCGCCTGTCCGCCGCGGCCGCCGACGCCGAGGCCCTGGCCAGCGGGTTGCGCTGAGCCGACGCGGGTGGGGCCGGAACCGGGGAGCCGCGTGGCATCCGTGGGACAAGACTCGATACAGTCGGAGAGGGCAGCGCCGCCCCCCGCGATCGACGAAAGAATTTCTCTGTGACAACCACATCCGAGGAAATCCAGCAGCGAAGCGACCGGATCGCGCAGGCATGTGAGCTTGCGTCCGAGGAGCAGGGTCCACCTGGCGAGGGCGAGCTCATCGAGGCCTACTTCCGGCATGCACCCACCGAAGATCTCCTCGAACGCTCTCCGCAGGAACTCCTCGACATCGTCCGCAGCCACCGCGAGCTCGGGACGCAGCGGCCGGCGGGCACCGCGAAGGTCGCGTGCACGACCCCGCCACTGGGTGACGGCCCCAGCCACACCAAGATCCAGATCGTCACCGACGACATGCCTTTCCTCGTCGATTCGGTTCGCGCCCAACTGCTTTCGATGGGGCACGGCATCCACACGGTGGTCCACCCGATCCTGCGGGTCGAGCGGGACGCGACCGGTGCGCTCGTGCGGATCCTGCCTGACGACGCCGTTCCGAGCGAGGGACAGAGCCAGTCCGTCGGGGTGCTCAACGAGTCGTGGATGCACCTCGAGATCGACCGCGAGAGCGACGCTCCCGACCGCGACGAGATCGTCGCCCGGCTGCGTGGGGTGCTCTCCGACGTGCGTGAGGCGGTCGAGGACTGGCCCAAGATGCGCGCCCGGGCGCGGATGATCGCGGCCGAGTTGCCTGCCGTCGTCCCCGCCGACATTCCCGAGGCCGAGGTCAAGCAGGCGGTCGAACTGCTCGACTGGCTCGCCGACAACCACTTCACGTTCCTGGCCTGCCGCGACTACCGGCTGGCGCCGACCGAGGGCGGCACCGGCCTGATCCCGGTGTCCGGCAGTGGTTTAGGGCTGCTCCGGGCCGATCCGCCCATGGGTGTGCCCAGGCCGGCATTGTCCGACGCGGTGCTGGCCAAGGCCACCGAACGCCGGGTGCTGTTCGTCACCAAGGCCAACTCCCGCTCGAGCGTGCACCGGCCCGTCCACCTCGACTATGTCGGCGTCAAGACCTTCGGTCCCGACGGCCAGATCACCGGGGAGCGCCGCATCCTCGGGCTGTTCACCGCCAGCGCCTACGCGGAGTCGGTCGGCCGGGTGCCCTACCTGCGCGAGAAGGTCGCCGCGGTCATGAGGAAGGCCGGCTTCCAAGACGAGTCGCACTCGTCGAAGGACCTGCTCGGGATTCTCGAGGACTACCCGCGCGACGAACTCTTCCAGGCCGATGTCGACCAGCTCGTCGACGTCGGGACCTCGGTGCTGACGCTCGCCCAGAAGCGGCGCGCCCGCGTCTTCCTGCGGCCCGACGACTACGGCCGCTTCGTCTCGGCGTTGGTCTACATCCCGCGCGATCGTTACACGACGGCCGTGCGGCTGCGGGTCGAAGGCATTCTGCGAGAAGCCCTGCACGCCAAGAGCATCGACTACACGGCACGGGTGTCGGAGTCACCGCTCGCGCGGGTGCACTATGTCGCTCGCCTCGAGCCGGGCGCCGAGATGCCGGACGTCGACATCGACCTGCTCAACGACAAGATCGGCGCGGCGATCCGCACCTGGGACGAGGACTTCCGCGACGCCGCCGTCCGCGGGGTCGGTGAGGAGGCCGCAGCACCTCTTGTCGCGGCATACGGCCCGGCATTCTCCATCTCCTACAAGGACGACTTCGAAGTCGCCCAGGGCCTGGCGGACCTGCGGCGGCTGGAGTTGCTGGAGCAGCCGACCGACACCGAATTCGCCCTCTACAAACCACGATCGGGCGATGAGGCGATCCGCCGGTTCAAGCTCTTCCGCCGCGAGCCGATCTCCCTCACCCGTGTCCTGCCGCTGTTCACGCACATGGGCGTCGAGGTGGTCGACGAACGGCCCTACGAGCTGACCCGGGCCGACGGCACCCCCATGTACGTCTACGACTTCGGGCTGCGCGCCCCCGCCGACGACCTGTGGGACTCGATGTCACACGCCGAACTGCGCGAACTCTTCGAGGGCGCCATCGATGCGGTGTGGAACAACCGGGCCGAATCCGACCCGCTCGGGGCCCTGGTGCTGCGGGCCAAGCTGACATGGCGCCAGGTCGTCATCCTGCGTGCGATCACCAAGTATGTCCGCCAGACCCAGAGCCGCTTCTCCGAGAACTACATCGTCTCGGCGCTGGTGCACAACAAGGACATCGCCGCCGACCTCGTCGCGCTCTTCGAGGCCCGCTTCGACCCGGACCGTGCGCACGAGGGGCGTGAGGAGGCCGAGGAGGAGATTGCCGCCCGGATCCAGGCCGCCCTCGACGACGTCAGCTCGCTCGACGAGGACCGGATCCTGCGTTCGTGCCTCGGCGTCATCCGAGCCGCCTTGCGCACCAACCACTTCCAGCTCGGCCCGGACGGTGAAGGCAAGGACTACTTCTCGATCAAGCTCGACCCGACCAAGGTGCCCGATCTGCCGCAGCCGCGGCCGGCGTTCGAGATCTGGGTCTACTCGCCCCGGGTCGAGGGCGTGCACCTGCGCTTCGGGCCGGTCGCCCGCGGGGGCCTGCGCTGGAGCGATCGGCGCGAGGACTTCCGCACCGAGATCCTGGGTCTGGTCAAGGCACAGATGGTCAAGAACGCCGTCATCGTGCCGACCGGCTCCAAGGGTGGCTTCTATGCCAAGCAGCTGCCCGACCCCGCCGTCGACCGGGGCGCCTGGCTCGAGGAGGGCAAGGCGGCATACCGGGTCTTCCTCTCCGGCCTGCTCGACCTCAGCGACAACCGCGTCGGCACCGACATCGTGCCGCCGGAGCGGGTCGTGCGTCACGACGGCGACGACCCCTATCTCGTCGTCGCGGCGGACAAGGGCACGGCGACCTTCTCCGATATCGCCAACGGCGTGGCGCAGTCCTACGGCTTCTGGCTCGACGACGCGTTCGCCTCGGGCGGTTCGGCCGGCTACGACCACAAAGCGATGGGCATCACGGCCCGCGGGGCCTGGGAGTCGGTCAAGCGGCACTTCCGCGAGATGGGCATGGACACCCAGAGCGAGGACTTCACCGTCGTCGGCGTCGGCGACATGAGCGGTGACGTCTTCGGCAACGGCATGCTGCTCTCGGAACACATCCGCCTCGTCGCCGCCTTCGACCACCGGCACATCTTCCTCGACCCAGCTCCCGACGCCGCCGCGTCGTATGCCGAACGGCGGCGGATGTTCGAGCTGCCCGGCTCCTCGTGGGACGACTACGACAAGGGCTTGCTCAGCGAGGGCGGCGGGGTCTACCCGCGGTCGGCGAAGTCGGTGCCGGTCACCCCGCAGGTGGCCGAGGTGCTCGGGATCGACTCGGGGGTCACGTCCATGACCCCCGCCGAGCTGATCCACGCTGCGCTGCTCGCGCCGGTCGACCTGCTGTGGAACGGCGGCATCGGCACCTATGTCAAGGCCAGCGACGAAACCCACGGCGAGATCGGTGACCGGGCCAACGACGCCATCCGCGTCGACGGCAACCAGCTGCGCTGCCAGGTCGCCGGCGAAGGCGGCAATCTCGGTCTCTCGCAACGCGGCCGGATCGAGGCGGCCCGCAGCGGCGTCCGCCTGAACACCGATGCGATCGACAACTCGGCCGGTGTCGCCACCTCCGACCACGAGGTCAACATCAAGATCCTGCTCGGCCAGGTCATGCGCGACGGCGCCCTCGACCTGCCGGCCCGCGACGAATTGCTGCGCTCGATGACCGACGAGGTCGCAGCGGACGTCCTGCGCGACAACTACGAGCAGAACGTCCTGCTCGGCAACGCTCGAGCCCAGCAGCGGATCATGCTGCCGGTGCACATGCGCTTCATCCGCTATCTGGAGGAACACGGCGGCCTGAATCGCGAGCTGGAGTTCCTGCCCAGCGAAACCGAACTCGGCGACCGGCTCGCGGCCGGCACCGGGCTGGTCTCGCCCGAGTTCTGCGTGCTGGTCGCCTATTCGAAGCTGACGCTCAAGCGTGACCTGCTGGCCTCGGGATTCCCCGACGACCCCTGGCTCGAGTCGGAACTGCGGGGTTATTTCCCACCGGCGCTACCCGAGCGCTTCCCGGAGGCCGTGGCCGAGCATCCGCTGCGCCGCGACATCATCGTCACCGGCGTCGCCAACGACATCGTCAACCGCGGCGGGATCACCTTCGCCTACCGGGCGACCGAGGAGACCGGCGCCAGCGGCGAACAGATCGCCCGGGCCTATGTCATCGCCAAGGAGGTCTTCGGCGTCGCGGACTATCTCGACCGGGTCGAGGCGCTCGACAATGTTGTCTCGACGCAGCAGCAGACCGAGCTCTATCTCGAGGTGCGGCGGCTGCTGGACCGCGCGGTCCGCTGGTTCATCACCGCGCGGCCGTCGACTCTCGACATCGGCTCCGAGATCGAGCGCTACCAGCCGATCCTCGGCGCCTGGGGCCCCCGCCTCGGCGAGTTGCTCGTCGGCAGCGAACGCGAGCGGCTCGAGGAGGCGACCGCCGCCCGGGTCGCGGAGGGGGTGCCGGAGGACCTGGCCCGCGACTGCGCGAGCCTGCTCGACGCCTTCTCACTGCTCGACATCGCCGACATCTGCATCGACAAGGACCTCGCCCCCGCCGTCGTGGCACCGCTCTACTACCTCAACTCCGAACGACTCGGCGTCGACAAGCTGCTCGGCAAGATCACCCAGTTGCAGCGGGAGGACCACTGGGAGGCCCTGGCCCGCGGCGCGCTGCGCGACGACCTCTACGGCATCCTCGACGCGATCACCCGGGCCGTGCTCGACGGGGCACCGGCCGGCGAGCAGGATCCGGACAAGCTGCTCGACGGCTGGCTGACAGCGCACAACGAGACAGTGCAGCGCGCCCAGCGCTCGCTCGCCGGCATCGATCGCCTCGACCAGCCGACGATCGCCGCCCTGTCCG
>NZ_HG764815.1:2289306-2295032 GCF_001050535.1 Nostocoides australiense Ben110
CTGGCAGGTCGAGGCGTCGTTCCGGATGTCCAAGAGCGACCTACGCGCCCGACCGATCTTCCACCACACCAAAGACGCGATCGAGGCCCACCTGACCATCGTCTTCGCCGCGCTGGCCATCTCCCGGCGCCTCCAAGACCAGACCGGCATGAGCATCAAGAAGATCGTGCGCGCGCTCCGCCCGATCCAGCAGATCACCATCACCATCGCCGGCCACCCCCACACCGCGGCCGACTCCCTCACTGACGCCGCCCGAGACATCCTCATCGCCACAGGCCACGAGCCCGCGACACACTAAATTGGCACGACTCGGGACTTTGCGCCGTCCACAGGGTTGCGGCACGCCCTTGGCGTGCCGGCGGACCTGCCCGGTGGCGCCGACCTGCTGAGCGCCTCGGCGTTGGCCGTCGAACTCGACGGCCTGCTCTTTCACCGGGGCACAGGACGTGTGGACAGGGACAAGCAGAACGCTGCGGTGACGGCGGGCACGTGGATGTTGCGCTTTGGGTGGCAGGAGACCACCGAGTCACCGTGCGACGCGGCGGCATCGGTGATCGCGCTCGCCCGTTCGCTCGGACTGGTGTGGCCGACCCGCCCCTGTCGCCGCCGCGGTTGCCGCGTGAGCGCCGCGGTGACCGTGTCACCTGAGCTTTAGATTGGGGACCGGCCGGGGCGGCGCGGTAGCCGTCTTTTCGGAGGACCGTCACGGACCATGCGCGACGTCCGACGAATCGCGACCTCTGACTTGTCAGATCTCGGGCGTTGTCGGGGTTGGGCGGGCTCCTGGTCTCGCCGTCAGGGGGTCCAGCCGTCGTGGTACATCTCCAACGTCGCCCGCATGTGCAACGCCTCGGCGTTCCGGCCCCGGAGGGCGTAGATGACGTCACTGCCGTACAACTCGCCGTAGGAGTAGCCGCGCACGGTCAACAGGCGGACCATCTCCCGGAAGTCGTCGGCGGTGAGGCGGGTGTCCTGGGAAACCCCGCCGATCGATTGGGCGCCTACGCGACCGGGGTAGAAGCCGTTGGGGCCGAACGCAATGGGCAGCCATTCGCCGAACCCGCCCGCTCCAGATCCCGCGTCGACGCCATTGAACTGGCCGACCATCCGCGCGCCGAGCCGGGCGCGGATCTCGCCCCACGTCGCCAACCGTTGCGGGTGTTTCGCCGGGTCGGTGTTGGGGAGGGTGTTGACATTGTCGGCGAGGGCCAGGCCGCCGGCCTGCGCGAGTGTGATCCGCGTCGGCCACGCCGCCGCTGCCTCGGCCCAGATGTGCTTCTCGTAGTCGTTGTACGCCGCCTGCACGTCCTCGAAGGTGGCGCCCGGGTGTTCGATCCGATAGGTGTCCACCCACGTGCGGCGACCCGGGGCCCCACCGAGAATGCGCGGCTCCGCGTTGACGGACCACAGGCCGGTGACCCGCCACTGGACGAGGTTGGGGTCGGAGCCGAAGCGCTGCGCGGCCGCTGTGACCAGATCGCGAGCCGCCGCCTGAGCCTGTGGGGACCAGAAGGTCGGGAAAATCTCGCCGTCGATGGTGATCAGCTGCCCGGCGGGCAGGCCGTCGGTGACATAGGCCGGCATCCCATTGCCCACGACGCCGTAGATGATCATCCCGTTCCACGGCTTGCCAGCCGCGCTGGCGGCCTGACGGGCGGTCTCGAAGAGGCTCCAGTTGAAGGTGACCCCGTCCGTGGTGATGTCGCTCCAGCGCAGGTAGACGGACAGGCCGTCCACGAGTGGAGACGCGAGGGCTTCGTCCATGGTGGCCCGGCTGGTGTTCTTGCCGAACCACGCGATCGTGCCGCGCAGCCCCTGGGCGTTGCTCGGGCCGGGCCGCGTGACCGCCTGCCCCGTCACGGGTGCGGATGCGTTGCCGGAGGTGTCGACCGCGACCACCTCGACGTCGTAAGGGGTCTGCGGCGCAAGGCCGTCGAGCGTCAGCGTGTGCCCACTCTCTTCCCGAATGATGTCGCCGACGGTCACGACGTAGCGGTCCACGTCGACGTTGTCGGAGGCGGGGGACCAGGTCAGCTGGAGGGTGGAGGAGCCGGCCCGCACGCTGAGGTTCGTCGGTGGAGTCGGAGGCGTGCCATCGGGCGTGGCGCCCGCGGGGAGGGTGGGGAAGGCCACGATGGTGACAGGTGACACATTGCCAGAGGCGTCGCGCGCCGTCACGCGCAGCTGATGGTCGCGCGCCGGCAGCAGGCCGGTGACGGTCAGGGTGCCTGGTTCGGTGATCGACAGACTCTGTCCGGCGACGGTGACGACGTATCGCACGACCCCCACATCGTCTCGCGCCTCAGCGACGGTGACAGCCGCGCGGGTGGACCCGGGGACGACGCTGACCTCGGGAGAGCTCGGCGCCTGCGTGTCGGGTTCGAGCAGCGTGCGGACGTTGATCCGACCCGCAGTCGACCGGTTGCCGGCTGCGTCGACGGCGACCACGGCGACGGCCGTCGTCGTGCCGACCGGGAGATCGGTCACGGTGGCCGAGGTTCCGCTGACCTCCTGGGTCCGCCCGGCCGCGGTGACGAGGTAGCCGGTGACGGCGACATCGTCGGTGGCTGCGGTCCAGGTCACTACCCCCGTGGTGGTGCTCTGGCCGGTGACGGCGAGTGCGGTCGGCTCGCTCGGGGCGGTGGTGTCCGGCGGCGGGAGGGTGGTGAACGTGGCCTCCGCGGCGGCTGACCGGTTGCCGGCGGCGTCGGTGGCGACGATGGTGGCGGTGTATGTGGTGTCAGGCGTCAGGCCGTCGAGGGTCGCCGTGGTGGCGGTGACGGTCTGCTCGGCGAGCCCGGCGACCGCGACGACGTATCCGGACACGCCGACGTTGTCGGTCGAGGGCGTCCAGTTCAGCGTCGCCTGTGTGCTCCCGGGTGTGACCGTGGGCGAGCCGGGGACGCTAGGCGGGGTGACGTCCGGTTCGGGCAGGGTGCGGAAGGTGGCGCTCACCGCGGGCGAGGTGTTGCCGGCCGCGTCCTTGGCGAGGACGCTGGCCAGATAGCTCGTGTTCGGCCGCAGGCCCGTGACGGTGGCCGTGCGGGCGGTGAGGGTCTGGGATCGCCCGTCAACGGTCAGCACGTAGGCCGTCACGCCGATGTTGTCGCTCGCGGCACCCCAACTGATGGTGGCGCCGGTGATCTCCGGGGCGGTGGTGATGGCGCCCGGGGCGCTCGGGGGCGTGGTGTCCCGGGCCTTGGTGCGAAACGCCAGCCTGACCGCGGTGGAGCGATTCCCGGCTGCGTCGACGGCCTGGACCCGCGCTGTATAGCTCGTGTTGGGCCGCAAGTTGGCGAATGCCGCCTTGGGAGCAGTGGGCCGTTTGGTCTGGGTGGCCACCGTGACGACGTAGAACTTGACCCCGACGTTGTCGGTCGAGGCCTTCCAGGTGAGGGTGACACCGGTGGTCGTCGAGACCGCAGTCAGACCGCTCGGGGCGGTGGGCGGCCTGGTGTCGCGGGCGGCGAGGCTCTGGCCGGCGGCCAGCAGGCTGGCGAGGACGAGGACGAGGGGCAGCAGCCAGCGGGCACGCGGGTGACGGCGCATGACGGTCCTTCATGGGGCCGAGGTGAGACTGGGGGGTTAACGTTCAATAATACCCGCGAGTCACGTCTTTGACAGCCCCGACCGTGACGCCGTGCGGAGTGGGGCCGAGCAGGCCGGCGCGGTGGTGATTAGGGTGACCCGTGTGAGCGACGAGCGGCGCGAGGTGGCGGTGGGCGAGTGGATCGCCGCCACCAGGGCCGCGCGCGAGGAAGGCTTCGACTTCTTCGACTGGCTGAGCGCCGTCGATCGCACGAGCGAGGAGCCGGCCGGATTCGATGTCGTGGTGCACCTGTATGACGTGGCCACCCCCGGTGCCCTCCGTGGACTGCTCGTGCAGACCCGGATCGTCGAGGGCGAGGCGTTGCCGAGTCTGACCGGCGTGTTTGCCGGCGCGGCCTGGCACGAGCGGGAGACCCACGAGATGTTCGGCATCGACGTCGCCGGCTTCGACGACGGCTCCGGCCTCGGCCTGCGGCCCCTGCTGCTGCCCGACGGCTTCGAGGGTCACCCGCTGCGCAAGGACTTCTATCTCGCGGCCCGGGTGAGCAAGGACTGGCCCGGCGCGAAAGAGCCGGGCCAACCGCATACCGGCGGGCCTGGCCGGCGCAAGATGCAGCCGCCCGGAGTGCCACCGCAGGAGTGGGGTCCGCGATGAGCATCCTCGAGATCGTGCTGCGGGCCGCCGCCGCGCTGGCCATGCTCCTCGTGCTGCCGCTCGTGGTCGGCCAGACGGAGCACAAGGTCATGGCGCACATGCAGGGCCGGCTCGGGCCGATGTATGCCGGGGCCTACCACGGCTGGGCGCAGCTGGTTGCCGACGGGGCCAAGTTCGTGCAGAAGGAAGACCTGGTTCCACGGGCGGCAGACCGGGGTGTCTTCAAGCTCGCTCCCGCGCTCGCGATGATCCCCTATCTCCTGGGGCTGGCCGCCATCCCGATCCACCCCGGGTATGCCGCGATCGAGGCGCCTGCCAGCGTGCTGTTCGTCCTCGCGGCCACGAGCATCGGAGTGCTCGGCACCTTGATGGCGGGCTGGGCGAGCGCGAACAAGTACGCCTTGCTCGGTGCGATGCGCGGTGCGGCACAACTGATCTCGTATGAGCTGCCGATGGTGCTGGCTGTCGCCTCGGTGGCCCTGGCCGCGGGCACGCTCTCGCTCCCCGGGGTCATCGAGGCGTGGACTCCGTGGTGGCTGCTGTGGCAGCTGCCGGGCGCCTTCGTCTTCCTCGCCGCGGCCGTCGCCGAACTGCAGCGCCCACCCTTCGACATGCCGATCGCCGATTCGGAGATCGTCTTCGGGCCCTACACCGAATACACCGGCCTCCGGTTCGCGCTGTTCCTGCTCAGCGAGTATGCCGGGATCGTCCTGTTCTCCCTGCTCTTCGCCGTCCTGTATCTCGGTGGCTGGCGCGGGCCCTTCGATGACGTCCTGGGCTGGGCCTGGACCCTGCTGAAGGGTTTTGTCGTCGCCCTGGCACTGATCTGGATCCGCGTCTCGTGGCCCCGGCTGCGCGAGGACCAGCTGCAGCGGTTCGCGTGGACCGGGCTGATCCCGCTCGCCCTGCTGCAACTGGCCCTGACCGCCGTCGCAGTCGCCTACTTCTGAGGACCTGGTGGCCCGGGTGCCAATCCAGCGCCATTGCGGGGCGCGGCCGGGTGTCAGTTACCTGCGTTGGACGAACGACCCGACTAAGTTGGTCGCGTGAGCGAGAAGCGAGGGGTCGTGCCCGGTCTGGTCAAGGGCCTGGCCACGACCGCGCGCACGCTCACACGGCATACGCACGTCCAGGAGTATCCCGACGTCCGGCCGAGCCTGCCCGCCCGCAGCCGCGGGGTCATCGCCCTCCTCGCCGAGAACTGCACCTCGTGCATGCTGTGCGCGCGCGAGTGCCCGGACTGGTGCATCTACATCGATGCGCACAAGGAGACCGTCCCGGCCACGACGCCCGGGGGGCGGGAGCGGCAGCGCAACGTCCTCGACCGCTTCGCGATCGACTTCTCGCTGTGCATGTACTGCGGAATCTGCATCGAAGTCTGCCCGTTCGATGCGCTCTTCTGGTCCCCGCAGTTCGAGTACGCCGAGACCGACATCCGCGACCTGCTGCACGAGAAGGAGCGGCTGGGCGGGTGGATGGAGACCGTCCCGCCGCCCCCGGCCCCCGACGCCGGAGCCGCCGA
>NZ_HG764815.1:2295132-2305769 GCF_001050535.1 Nostocoides australiense Ben110
ACCGCCTCGACCCCGGCGCGCGAGCGGGCGAACGCCAGCGTCTGCACGCCGCCGCCGACGAGCCGGGACAGAAGGCGGGCGCTCTCGGTCGAGGCCGCCGGCCGGTGCGGGCGGCCGTGCTCGTCGACATACTCCTGCGGCTCCCACAGGGCAAAGGTCAACGCACCACGGGGCGAACCGTCGTGGGTGACCTCGGCCACCGGCAGGCCCACCAAGTCGCTCGCGTGCGCCCCCGGCTCGCCCGCGGTCGCCGAGGCGAACACGAACACGGGCGCACTGCGATAGCGCTCCAGCACTCGCCGCAGCCGGCGCAGCACGAGCGCCACGTGCGAGCCGAAGATCCCGCGATAGGCGTGCGATTCGTCGATGACCACGATCGACAGGGCCCTCAGGAAGGAGGCCCAGCCGGCGTGCCCTGGCAGCAGAGAGTGGTGGACCAGGTCCGGGTTGGTCAGCACGATGTTGGCGTGGTCGCGGATCCACCGCCGCTCCTCGGGCGCCGTGTCACCGTCATAGGTGGCGGCCCGCACGCCGGGCAGCGCGAGCCGCGTGATGTGGTCGGCCTGGTCGGCGGCGAGCGCCTTGGTCGGCGCGAGGTAGAGCATCGTCGCCCCGCGGCCGTTGGGTGCCCGGGTGCCGTCGAGGACGGCGGTCAGCCCGGGCAGGAGGTACGCGAGGGACTTGCCGGACGCCGTGCCGGTGGCGAGCACCGTATGCCGCCCGGAGCGCACCAGTTCCGCGGCAAGAGACTGATGGCTCCACAACGCGTCGATCCCGGCGCCGGTCAACGCGGCGACCAGTGCCGGGTTGATCCACTCGGGCATTGCGCTCGTCGCACCGGTCCGACTCGGGAAGGAGCGGACGTGCAGAAGCGGCCCATGGGGCGCTACACCCGAGAGGGTGGACAAAATGTCCACGGGGGCCTGCCCCGAATGGGCGATAGGGGCGTGACCTGCGGTGTCGTGTGGTGCTGATGTCATCTGTCGTCTACGGTAAGCGCGGCGGTGACCACGCGGTCACCAGACTCCCAGCTAAGGAAGTGCTAGCCACAATGCTGTCCGTGTCCTCGGACAACCACTCCGACGTGGTCGTCGTTCATGTCAGCGGCGACGTCGATGCGCTGAGCGCGGGAAGCCTCCGCGACGAACTCACCCAGGCCATCGCCGGCGGCGCCACTCGGCTGGTGGCAGACCTCAGCGAGGTCACCTTCATGGACTCGACCGGACTCGGTGTGCTCGTGGGTCGGCTCAAGGCCGTCCGGATGGCCGGTGGCGGGCTGCATTGCGTGGTGACGACCGAACGGCTCCGCAAGATCTTCTTCGCGACCGGACTGGAGCGGGTGCTGCCGCTCTACGAAGACGTCGAGGGTGCCGTCGCATCCTTCGATCCCCAATCGTGACGTGACGAGGGACACACCGCGCAAGGTGTTTCTCGACACGGCGATAGCCTGACCTCAACGTGTCCTGGGCCGGCGACGCCGCCGCGCCCGGGGCCTTTTGACGAACAAAACCCATCGAGGAGGATGGCGGATGACGCGCCCCCTAGGCATGCTGCCGACGGCTGAGTCGGCACTGGAACTGACTGGAAACAACCTTTACCTGGTGTATGCGGTGGCTGCGATTGCCGCCATCTCGCTGATCATGGGCTGGGTCTTCCGCGCCCAGGTGCTGGCACACGACCCGGGCACCGAGAACATGCAGACCATCGGTGCTGCCGTGGAGGAGGGCGCGCAGGCCTACCTGCGTCGCCAGTTCCGCACCCTCGGCATCTTTGTCGTCCTGGTGTTCGGGCTCTTGCTGTTGCTCCCGGCCGACACCGGCGCGGTCAGGTGGGGACGCTCGGGCTTCTTCGTCGTGGGCGCTCTGTTCTCCGCGGCCATCGGCTACCTGGGCATGAGCCTGGCGGTCAAGGCCAATGTGCGCGTCGCCGAGGCGGCCCGCCAGGGCAAGCGGGACGAGGGGATGAAGGTCGCCTTCCGCACCGGCGGTACGGTCGGGATGGCGACCGTCGGCCTCGGTCTGCTCGGTGCCTCGATCGTGGTGCTGATGTATGAAGGCGACGCTCCCAAGGTGCTCGAAGGCTTCGGCTTCGGCGCGGCCCTGCTCGCGATGTTCATGCGGGTCGGCGGCGGCATATTCACCAAGGCCGCCGACGTCGGCGCCGACCTGGTCGGCAAGGTCGAGGCCGGTATCCCCGAGGACGACCCCCGCAACGCCGCCACCATCGCCGACAACGTCGGCGACAACGTCGGCGACTGCGCCGGCATGGCCGCCGACCTCTTCGAGTCGTATGCCGTGACCCTCGTCGCCGCCCTCATCCTCGGGTCCGTCGCGTTCGGCACCTACGGCCTGGTGTTCCCCCTCATCGTCCCCGCGATCGGCGCGGTCACCGCGCTGCTGGGTGTCTTCATCACGAAGGCCCGGCACGGCGAGAACGCCCTGAAGGCGATCAACCGCGGCTTCTACATCGCCGCCGCTGTCTCGGCCGTGCTGACCGCGGTCGCGGCCTACGTCTACCTGCCGGACACCTTCGCGGGCCTGAGCTCCGGCGCCCCGGACATCTCGGCACTCGCCGGCGACCCCCGGCGCACCGCCTTGCTCGCGGTGCTGATCGGCATCGTGCTCGCCGGCATCATCTTGTGGCTCACCGGCTACTTCACCGGCACCGAGGACAAGCCCACCAACGATGTGGCACGCACCTCGCTGACCGGCCCGGCGACCGTCGTGCTCTCCGGGATCGGCGTCGGCCTGGAGTCGGCGGCCCACACCCCGCCGCAATCATCGGTGGCGCGGTCTACCTGGCGTTCCTGCTCGGCGGCGGATCGACCGCCCTGGCGCTCTTCCTCGTCGCACTGGCCGGCTGCGGCTTGCTCACCACCGTCGGGGTCATCGTCGCGATGGACACCTTCGGCCCGGTCTCCGACAACGCCCAGGGCATCGCCGAGATGTCCGGCGACGTGGACGGTGACGGCGCTCAGATCCTCACCGAGCTCGACGCGGTCGGCAACACGACCAAGGCCATCACCAAGGGCATCGCGATCGCGACGGCGGTCCTCGCGGCCACCGCCCTCTTCGGGTCCTACTCCGACGCCTGGCGCGGTCAGCTGCAGCGGATCCTCGACAGTGGCGAAGTCACCGAGGAGCCGAGCCTGCGGACCCAGAACCTGTTCGAGCTGCAGATCGTCACGCCCAATGTCCTCGTCGGGTTGCTCCTCGGCGCGGCGGTGGTCTTCCTCTTCTCCGGTCTGGCCATCAACGCCGTGACCCGCGCGGCCGGCGCCATCGTCTTCGAGGTGCGCCGCCAGTTCCGCGAGATCCCCGGGATCATGGAGGGCACGGCCAAGCCCGAATACGGCAAGGTCGTCGACATCTGCACCCGCGACAGCCTGCGCGAGTTGGCCACCCCCGGCCTGCTCGCCGCCATGACGCCGATCGCCGTCGGCTTCGGTCTCGGCATCGGCGCCCTCGCCGGCTTCCTCGCCGGGGCTATCGGTGCCGGTGCGCTGATGGCGGTCTTCCTCGCCAACTCCGGCGGCGCATGGGACAACGCCAAGAAGATCGTCGAGGACGGCCGGTTCGGTGGCAAGGGCACCGACGCCCACGCCGCCACCGTCATCGGCGACACGGTCGGTGACCCCTTCAAGGACACCGCCGGACCGGCGATCAACCCGCTCATCAAGGTGATGAACCTCGTCTCGGTGCTCATCGCTCCGGCCATCGTGACCTTGACGATCGGCAACAGCGCCAATGCGGGCATCCGCTACGGCATCGCCGGCGCCGCCCTGCTGATCGTCGTCGCCGCGGTCACGGTCTCCAAGCGCCGGTCCATCTCCATCGGCGGGGACGACGCGCCGGCCGTGGACGCCACCCCGGCGGCTCATGCCCCGGCCCCGGTCGGCAGCCGCTCGGATCTCGCCGAGCACACGGCCGTGCAGGTCGAGGAACGCGACGTCGACCCCCGCTGATCAGGTCAACGACCGATAACGATCCCGCCAGGCCCGGCGTGGGCTGCCTCCGAGGCAGCCCACGCCGGGCCTATTTTCGCCAGCACGACAACCTGATTCGGGGTTCCCACGTCTGGGGGAACAACGGCGGGAGGGACCCGCAGCCGAACGACGGAGGGTGAGTGCGATGTCGCAGATCGTGGTGTTGAGCCGGGCCGGGGAGGCGAGCTTGCCGCCTGCCAGCGTCAAGGCGCTGCGGGTGCGGCATGGGGTGCGTTTCCTCCAACGGCATGACGCACCGACGGGGGAGGAGGCTGCCGAACTGCTCGCCGGCGCCACGGTGCTCGCCTCGACCAATGCCACCCTCCCCGTCCTCGACGACGCCCTGTTGGACCGGCTCCCCGGCCTGCGTCACGTCGTGCTCTACGCGACCGGCTACGAGCACCTGGACATCGAGGGTCTCGCCGGCCGCGGCATTACCGTCACCACGCTCCCGGAGTACGCGACCAATGGGGTCGCCGAGCACGCCCTCGCACTGATCTTCGCCAGCGCCACCCGGATCCACCTGGCCAACGACAAGGCCCGCGGTCGCGCCCCCCACCATGTCTCTCTGCGCGGGGTCGAGATCAGCAACCGGACGCTCGCGATCATCGGCATGGGCCGGATCGGGCGCCGGCTCGCCCAGCTCGCCGGCGGCCTCGGCATGAACATCATCGGTGTGGACATCGACCCCGACGCGGTCGCCTCCGCAGCGGCCGCCCGGATCCGCATGGTCACCCACGAAGCGGCACTGCGCGAGGCGGATCTGGTCGCCCTGACGGCCTCGACGATCGAGGGCCACTTCCCGATCCTGGGCGCCTGCGAACTCGCTCTCCTCCACCCCGACGCCTTCGTCGTCAACGTCGGCCGCCCCGTGCTCGCTGACACCGACGCGGTCCGCGACCGCCTCTTGGCCCGCCGGCTGCGCGGGTATGCCGTCGACGAGGTTGCCCTCGATCCCGGCGACCCGATCGACGCCGTCCTGATGGCCGAGGGCCGGGTGCTGCAGAGCGCGCACAGCGCGTGGTGGCGCGATGAGGTCCTCGCCCGGGGAGCGCAGATGTTCGCCCAGGCGATCCAGGCCGCCGCCGACGGCGCGCCCATCCACGTCGTGGGTCCCCGCGACCACGCCCTCGCTGCGGCACGCTAGGGAGATGCCGGCAATGAACCCCGTGATCGCCCGCGCCCGGACCCGCCTCGTGGTCGCCCTGGCGGCCCTCGCCGTCCTCGCGCCCGCCGCCCTCGCCGCAGCGCAGTACCCGCGCTATTGGGAGTGGATCGCGCTGGAACTGACGCCGATGACTTGGTTGCAGACCGTGCTGCTCGTGCTCTCGGCGGCCACCTCGGCCGTCATCGCCGTGATCGGCAAGGTCCACGGCTGGTCGCGCGCCCTGCGCATCCCGCACTGGCTGCTCGCGGCCGGCTTCGCCTATCTCGCGCTCGATGACCGGTTCGCGATCCACGAACGCATCCGCGACCGCATCCTGGCCCCGCGCGACATCTCCATCCCCGGCCTAAGCTTCCTCGCCCCCGGCGACTTCCAGGTGCTGCTCATGGGCATCGCCGGCCTGATCGTGCTGCCCTTCGTGTTGCGCGCCCTGCGCCGCGACCGGCTGGCCCTGTGGCTGTTCGTCCTGGGTGTGGTCTGCTCGGTCACCTCGATCGGCATGGACGCCATCGACCCGGCCACCATGCCCGTCGACGTCGAACGCCTCGAGCAGACCCTCGAGGAGTGCGTCGAACTGCTCGCCGCCGCCTTCTATGTCGCCGCTCTCGGGGTGCGCCTCCTCGGCCTGCTCGACCCCGCGACGTCCACTGCAACGTCCAGCGCCACGTCCACGCAGATGGCTGCCCAGACGCCGGAGTATGCCGCCGTCCCGGCCGCTGCCGGAACCGTCCCGGCCGCTGCCGAAGCCGGCCCGGACTCGCGCATGCCGACGGGCCACGACCCGCGCCGCGGGCCCGGCGAGGACGGCGTCTACGCGCCGCAGGCCGAGCGCACCGAAGAACTCCTGACCACCCGCGCCGGCCGGCTCTGACCGCCCGACCACACCGCCCGACCACACCCCGACGCGCAGTCGCCACCAGTCGAGAGAGCGCGACACGCCCATGTTCCGGCTGGAATATGGGCGCGTCGCGCTCTCTCGATGTGAGTGGGCGAAGACGCGGCGCCGCTAGGCTGAGGCGTGCTGAGTTCCGAACCCGCCCTCATCGCGGCCCTGCGCGCGGACCTGAGCGCGGCACCGTTCACCGTCGAGCGCACCGGGGCGGTCCTGGGCCCCGTCGCGGCGGGCGCCCTGGCGCGCGAACAGGTTTTGCCCGCGGAGCGGGCAACGCGCGACAACCCGGACCCGGCTGCCGTGCTCATCCGCTTGTTCACCCTCGGCGATCCGGTCGACCGGGCGACCGTGGACGCTGCCCTGCCCGCCCTCGGCGGGGCCGGCGCGCTGGCTCTCGGGCTGGTCCGCGACGCCGGCGATGCCTTGATCGCGACCTGCGACCTGCGGCCGTACGGCGACCAGGAGCACGCCTGGTGGCTGGCCTCCGACCTGTCCGAACTGGCGACCCGGGCACCGCTGTCGGAGGACCATGTGCTCGGCGTCGGAGGCGCGTCCACGACGCTGGCCTCCTGGACCCCACGGCCTCGCGTCGGCCGCGCCCTCGACCTGGGCACCGGATGCGGCGTCCAGGCTCTCCACCTGAGCACCCACGCCGAACACATCGTCGCCACCGACATCTCCGACCGGGCCTTGAGCTATGTCCGCTTCAACGCCGCGCTCAACGGCCAAGAGTGGGACATCCGTCACGGGTCGATGCTCGAACCCGTTGCAGGAGAACGCTTCTCCCTCATCGTGAGCAACCCCCCCTTTGTGATCACCCCGCGCGACCACGGGATGCCGACCTACGAATACCGCGACGGCGGTCAGCAGGGCGACGCCGTCGTCGCCGACCTCGTCACCCGGCTCGGCGAGCACCTCGAACCGGGCGGCATCGCCCAAATCCTCGGCAACTGGGAGATCGTCGGCGCTGCCCCGTGGCAGGATCGCGTCGGTGCGTGGGCCCGCGCCGCGGGCGTCGACGTCTGGGTGGTGCAGCGCGAGATCCAGGACCCTGCGCAGTATGCCGAGACCTGGGCCCGCGACGGCGGACACCAAAGCGGGACAACGGATTTCAACCAGATGTATGCCGCGTGGCTCGACGATTTCGCCGCCCGCGACGTCACCGGCATCGGCTTCGGCATCATCACCATGCACCGGCCCGAGTCCGACCGGGAGCCGTTCGTCGACCTGCTCGACGCCCGTGGGCCCGTGGCCGCTCCGATGGGACCGGCCGTCCTCGCCGGCATCCAGGCGCGGGTCTGGCTCGCCGAGCACGACGACGACGCGATCCTCGACACCTCGTGGTCGGCAGCCGCGGATGTCACTGTCGCGCAGCACTTCCGGGCAGGCAGCAGCGACCCCGAGGTCATCGAGGTCGCCCAGGGCGGCGGGCTCGGCTACCGCGAGAGCCTCGACACCGCGAGCGCGGCATACCTCTCCGTCGCCGACGGCGACCTCACTGCCCGGGCGGCCCTGGCCGCCATCTCCGGCCTCCTCGAACTCGACCAGGACGAACTCGTCGAAGCGATGCTGCCGCGCCTGCGCCGCTGGATCGCGGCCGCCATCCTGCGTTGAGGCGACCCCGCTGGCGCGATCGTCAACGGCGGACTGGGCTACTCCAGCGACGACGGATGCGACGTGGCCACCTTGCCGTCGAGCGGACAGTTGCCGAGCATCTGGAGGGTCTTGGTCACCCGGTCGAAGGTAGTCGGATTGCTGCTCGCCGTGGCCGGGGTGATGACATGCCCGGCCAGGTTGACCTTGGTCGGCTGGTAGGTCGCGGATGAGATGACCTTGCCGGAGGCGTCGCGCTCGAGGGTGACCGTGACGTGGACCCCCTCCTGCGTCTGCGGGATCAGCGAGGCGTCGACACTGGGCGACTGGTTGGACAAGAAGTTGCCCAGCCCGTAGAAGACGTACTTGCCGTTGATGACCGAACACGGCTGCACCCGGTGCACGTGGGTGCCGAGGATCAGGTCGACGTCGGGGGATTGCAGCAATGCCGTCGCGACGCGGGTCTGGTCCTCGGTGGGATCGTCGACGTATTCCTGGCCCCAGTGCATCGAGACGACGACGAAGTCGGCACCGTCGGCCTTGGCCTGCTTGGCATCGCGGATGATGCCCTCGGAATTGACTGCGGGCCACAGGGATTCGCCCAGCCACGGCGCCTCGGGTGGCACCTTGGTGTTGGGCCCCCAGTCGTTGTAGATCGTGTAGGTGAAGGCGAGATGGGCGACCTTGACGCCGTTGACGTCATAGGTCGTCACCAGGCGCGGCGTCGTGGCCGATCCCCCCGGCGCGGCGAGCTTGACGCCCGCGGTGTCGAAGACCTTGATGGTGTCCTGCAGTCCGGCCAGCCCGCGGTCCCACGTGTGGTTGGACGCGAAGTCGCAGCCGTCATAGCCCGCGTCCTTGACGGCGTCGGCGAGTTCGTGCGGGGTGTTGAAGACCAGCACCCCCGGCTGGCTCAGATTGGTATTGGTCGAGGTCAGCGGCGTCTCCATGTGGCAGATGGAGATATCGCTCTTGGCGATCAGCGGCGCGACCTTGGCGAACATCGGCCGGAAGTCATAATGGCCGGCGGACCCGGCATACGCCTCGGCGCTGCGGCGCACGGCCACGTGCGTGAGCAGGTCGCCGCTCGCCCCGATCGTCACGCGGCCCGCGCTCGCGCCGGATTTCGACGACTTCGAGGGGGATCCGGCCGTGGATTTCGAAGACATCGATCCGGCCTGCTGGGCGGACGACCCGCCGCGTGCCGCGCTCGTCGACTCCGCCCCGTCGCCGGCGCAGGACGTCAGGCCGCCGCCTACCGCTGCGACGACCGCCATCGCCAGGACCCGCCTACCCCGCACCTCACCCATGCTAGGGGCGCGTGCTGGTCACCTGTGGGAGGTCGCACTCGTGGTGTCGGCCACTCGGGCCGGGCTGCTTCGGGCGGAGGCTAGGCCGCGAACTCCCACGACCGCTTCGAGAGCCCGAACCAGAAGCCGTCGATGACGCTCTGGTTGGCGATGCCCCCACTTTGGTATGCCGCGCCGAGGGCGACGTACAGCGGCGCCCAGTGCTCGGTGCGCGGGTGGGCGAGCCGGGCGGCGGGGGCGCGGTGGCCGAAGTCGAGCAGGGCGTCCAGGTCCTCGCTCGCCATCGCCTCCGCGGCCCAATGGTCGAACTCGGCCGAGGCGGCGGGGGCGGGGCCGTCGGCGCCGGCACCGGGGTCGAACCAGCGCAGGTTGTGGGTGGTGAAGCCCGAGCCGACGATCATCGTCCCGGTGTCGCGCAGCGGCGCCAGCGACCGGCCGAGCTCGAACAACGCCCGCGGATCGAGCGTCGGCAGGGACAGTTGCAACACGGGGACGTCGGCCTCCGGGTACATCTCGACCAGTGGGACGTAGGCGCCGTGATCGAGGCCGCGGGACTCGTCGCGGTGCACCTGCCCGCCGAGCAGGCGGCTGACGTCGTCCGCGAGAGCGGGGGCGAGCGGCGCGGCATACCGCACCTCGTAGTACTTCTGCGGGAAGCCCCAGAAGTCGTAGAGCAGCGGCGCCGGCGCGGCGCTCGCGCTGACGGTCACCGGCGCCTCCTCCCAGTGCGCGGAGACCATGAGTATGGAGTCGGGCCGGGCGATCCCGGCCGACCAGTGCGCGAGTTCCTGGGTCCAGCGGGCGTCGTCGGCGAGCGGCGGCGCGCCGTGCGAGAGGTAGAGGATCGGGGCGCGATCGGTCATCCGAGCAGCATACGACCATTTAATTCATTTTTCAACTAACTTGGTGCGATGGCCGAAAACAGGGGAGCGTCGTATACGGTGGCGCCGATATGCCCGCCTCGGCCCTCCGTGGCCGAGGCTGGTGACGGAAAGGTGAGTGGTGGTGTTGGCCGGGCGCAAGCTCGTCATCGTGGAGTCTCCGGGGAAGATCAAGAACATCTCCGCCTACCTCGGGCCGGAATACGACATCGAGGCCTCCTTCGGTCACGTCCGGGACATCCCGACCCCGTCCGAGATGCCCGCGGACATGAAGAAGGGTCCCTTCGGCAAGTTCGGCATCGACGTCGACAACGACTTCGAGCCCTACTACGTCGTCGACCCGGACAAGAAGAAGCGCGTCTCCGATCTGAAGAAGCTGCTCAAGAACGCCGACGAGCTCTATCTCGCCACCGATGACGATCGCGAGGGCGAGGCGATCGCCTGGCACCTGTACGAGGCGCTGCAGCCCAAGGTCCCCGTCAAGCGGATGGTCTTCACCGAGATCACCCGGGAGGCCATTCAGCGGGCGATGGCCAACACCCGCCAGATCGACGAGAACCTTGTCGAGGCTCAGGAGACCCGGCGCATCCTCGACCGGCTCTATGGGTATGAGGTCAGTCCCGTCCTGTGGCGCAAGGTGCGGGCCGGGTTGTCGGCGGGCCGGGTGCAGAGCGTCGCGACCCGGCTGGTCGTCGAGCGCGAGCGCGAGCGGATGGCCTTCCGGGCGGCGTCCTACTGGGATGTCGAGGCCGACCTTGCCACGGACGCCGGGGAGAGCTTCACTGCGCGGTTGACCGCCGTCGACGGCACG
>NZ_HG764815.1:2305869-2312848 GCF_001050535.1 Nostocoides australiense Ben110
CCCCCCCGCCGTCGGCGGGCCGCTCGGCGACATCCCACCGGCGCGCGCCAGTCCGCTGCTGCGGGGTATGCCGGCGAGGCTGCCCCGGCGGCCGTAGCGCGTCGACCGGGGGGCCGGCTTGGGCCGCTGCTTATGAGCCCCGCGACCGCCGGCGAGCAGTGCGCGAACAGGAGCGAAGGTGTCGCCCGTGACCTCGCCGCGCCACACCAGTTCCCACAGCGCGTCGAGCGCGTCCCGGTCGGAGTCCACCTCGGCCGCGGACACCAGGCCCCGGAAGAAGTGCGCGCCGCCCGCGGCGAAGACCTCGCGGAGAGCGACCGCGTCGGCCGAGCCGGCAAGCGATGGACCCGAGGCCGCCGAATCTGACTCGGTTGCAGTCTTTTTCGGATCTGCGCCATCCGCGGCCGCCGGGTGCAACGTCCAGGGGGCGCTCTCGGCGAGATGCAAGGAGACCCACCCGTCGTCCCCGGGGAGCGAGCCGTGGCCTTGCCACAGCACGTCGCCGGCCGACATCAACTCGTCGAGGAAGGCCGGCTGATAATCGGTGACGCGGGCCGGCAGCACCAGGGACTCGATCGCGCTCGCGGGCAGCAGCGCCCCGCTGAGTTGTTCCACGACACGCAGCACCCCCTCGCTGCCGCGCATCCGGCCGCTGCCGACCCCCTGCCAACCGGGGAGGAAGCGGGCATACTGCCGGGCGTCGACCGCCTCGACCTCGGCACGCAGGCTGGCCAGCGACCGCCGACGCAACAGCCGCAACACCTCGGCGTCGCAGAACTCCGTGCCCGCCCCCGCCGGGAGGAACTCGCCCTCGGCGATCCGCCCGGCCGCCGCGAGCCGGCGCAGGGCGTCGTGAGCGACAGCCGTGCCGATCCCGAACTCGGCCGCGAGGTCGGTGAGCAGGAACGGGGTGTGCGTGCGGGCATACCGCGCGACCAACTCCCCGAGTGGATCCGCCACCGGCTCGAGGAAGGCCGCCGGCAACCCCACGGGCAAGGCCGTGCCGAGCGCATCCCGCAGGCGCCCGGCGTCCTCGGCCACGGCATACCGCTCATCGCCGGCGATCCGCACGGAGATGACCCGGCGCTGTGCGACGAGAGCCGTGAGGGTCGCATCGAGGATGGCCGCGAGTTCGGGGTCGGATCGGGAGGCGAGGTCGTCGCGGCCCAGCGGACCGAGGATCCGGAGCAGGTCGGTCACTTCGTCGGCATTGCGGGCGGCACGTTCGGGGGTGAGCCGCTGCAGCTGGGCGCTGGTGGTGGTGATGGCCCCGACGTCGAGCAGCTCGCGTAGCGCCAGCGCTTCTCCTCGTCCGAGCAACTCGGCGAGTAGAGCCGGGTCGAGGGAGAGCGCCGCCGCCCGCCGCTCGGCAAGGGGGGAGTCGCCCTCGTACAGATACTGCGCGACGTAGCCGAACATCAGCGACCGGGCGAAGGGCGACGGCTGGGTCGAGTGGACGTCGACCGTTGTGATGCGGCGGGCGGCGACCGAGCGCATCAGGTCCACCAGACCCGGCACGTCATAGACGTCCTGCAGGCACTCGCGCACCGTCTCCAGGACGATCGGGAAATCGGGATAATTCGCTGCGACAGTAAGCAATTGGGCCGCCCGCTGGCGTTGCTGCCACAGCGGTTGGCGCTGGTCGGGGCGGCGTCGCGGCAACAGCAGCGCCCGAGCGGCGCACTCGCGGAAGCGGGAGGCGAAGAGCGCCGAGCCGGGCAGTTGAGCGGTGACGAGGGCGTCGACCTCGTCGGGGTGGAGGAAGAGCAGCTCGCCGAGCTCGGCGCCGGCATCGCTGCCGTCGTCGAACTCGATATCGGGCAGCCGCAACACGATGCCGTCGTCGGCGGCCATCGCCTGCACCTCGACCCCGAACCGCTCGCGCATCCGGGCGCCGATGGCCAGCGCCCAGGGGGCGTGGACGGGCATCCCGAAGGGGGAGTGCACGGCGACCCGCCAGTCGCCGATCTCGTCGCGGAAGCGTTCGACGACGATCGTGGTGTCGGAGGGGACGACGCCGGTGGCTTCCTTCTGCTCGCCGAGATAGGCGAGCAGGTTGTCTGCTGCCCACGGGTCGAGGCCGGCGGCGCTCGCGCGGGCCAGGGCCTTCTTCGGCGTCAGACCGGAGAGTTCGCGCACGAAGGAGCCGACGGCCTGGCCGAGCTCGACGGGCCGGCCCTGGGTCTCGCCCTTCCAGAAGGGCAGTTTGCCGGGCTCGCCGGGCGCGGGGGTGACGAGCACCTGGTCGCGGGTGATCTCCTCGATCCGCCAGCTGGAGGTGCCGAGGGTGAAGACGTCGCCGACGCGGGATTCGTAGACCATTTCCTCGTCGAGTTCGCCGACCCGCCGGCCTGGCCCGTCGCTGGCGAGGAAGACCCCGAAGAGCCCCCGGTCGGGGATCGTGCCGCCGCTGGTGACCGCGAGATGCTGCCCGCCCTTGCGGGCGATCACGGTGTCCGCCAAGCGATCCCAGGTGATCCGCGGCCGCAGTTCTGCGAACTCCTCACTCGGATAGCGGCCGGCGAGCATGTCGAGGACGGATTCGAGGACGGTGCGCGAGAGCCCGGCATAGGGCGCTGCGCGCCTCAGGAGGGTATGCAGTGCGCTCACCTCCCAGGTGTCCATCGCCGTCATCGCGACCACCTGCTGGGCGAGGACGTCGAGTGGGTTGGCGGGGACGGCGAGCGCCTCGATGGCGCCGGCGCGCATTCGCTCGACGACGACGGCGGTCTGGACGAGGTCGCCGCGATATTTGGGGAAGAAGACGCCACGGGAGATCGCGCCGACCTGGTGCCCGGCGCGGCCGACGCGCTGCAGCCCGGCGGCGACGCTCGGCGGCGATTCGACCTGGACGACGGCATCGACCGAGCCCATGTCGATGCCGAGCTCGAGAGAGCTCGTCGCGACCACGGCCGGCAGCCGGCCGGCCTTGAGCGCCTCCTCGATGTCGAGGCGCTGCTCTTTGCTCACCGAGCCGTGGTGAGCGCGCGCGAGAACCGGTGGGGCACCGGCGGATCCGCCGGCCTGCGCCATGACCTGCGCGGGCGTGCGGGCCGGGCGCGACCGCATACCCTCGACGGCCTCGAGCGAGGCATCCTCGGCGAGGATGCTCGCGTCCTGTTCGGCCGCGAGCAGCCGCTCGTCCCAGATCTCGTTCAGGCGTGCGGTCAGGCGCTCGGCGAGGCGGCGGGAGTTGGCGAAGACCAGGGTGGAGCGCTCGCCCTCGACGAGATCGACGATGCGCTCCTCGACGTGCGGCCAGATCGAGGCGCGCCGCTCGGGCCCGGCCGCCGCGCCGGCGAGGTCGCCGGTCGGCTCGCCGAGACTGCCCATGTCGGGCACGGGGACGACGACCTGCAGGTCCCACTCCTTGGCCGACGGTGGCGCGACGACCTCCACGGGCCGGCCGCCGGAGAGGAAGCGGGCGACCTCCTCGATCGGGCGGACCGTTGCCGACAGACCGATGCGCTGGGCGGGCTTGGGGAGCAAGGCATCCAGCCGCTCGAGGCTGACCGCCAGGTGCGCCCCGCGCTTGGTCGCGGCGACGGCGTGCACCTCGTCGAGGATGACGGTCTCGACGCCGGCCAGCGCGTCGCGCGCGTTGGAGGTGAGCAGCAGGAAGAGCGACTCCGGGGTGGTGATGAGGATGTCGCTCGGGCGCTTGGCGAAGGCGCGGCGCTCGTTCGCCGGGGTGTCGCCGGATCGGACGGCGACGCTCACGTCGGGCCGGGGCAGGCCCAGCCGGTCGGCGGCGTGGCCGATGCCGACCAGCGGGGCCCGCAGGTTGCGTTCGACGTCGACGGCCAGCGCCTTCATCGGGGAGATGTAGACGACCCGGCATCGGGCGAGCGGATCGTCCGGGACCGGCTCTCGAACCAGCCCGTCGATCGCCCACAGGAAGGCCGACAGCGTCTTGCCCGACCCGGTGGGCGCGACGACCAGGGCGTCCTTGCCGCTGCTGATCGCCTCCCACGCCCCCTGCTGCGCCGGCGTGGGCGCGGGGAAGCTGCCCCGGAACCACGCCTGGGTGGCGGGGGAGAAGCGATCGAGAACGTCTGCAGTCATGGCCAGCCCAACTCTCGCACGTGCCACCGACAGGGTCGCTGGTCGAGGCAACATCGGTCCGGGTGCACACCGGCTACGAGTATCCCGTCCTGGCGGGGACGGGAGGGGTGAACGCCCTGGTCAGGGGCCTGCACTCCCCGGAGCCTCGGGGCACTGCTCGCTCGTATGCACCGCGGACGTCGAGCGCCGACCTGACGCGATTGGTGACGATGCCCGCCGCTTCTGGCGTCAGTGCCTGACTCCCAGGTCGGTGAGGGCAATGTCCAGCCGGGTCGCCAGGGTGTCGATGAGGGTGTTCACGAAGGTGGCGGTGATGTGGGAGCCGGACCGGTAGACCAGGACGTTCCCGATGACCGGCCAGCAGGTCCCACCGGGGCAGATCACGTCGTTGAGGTTGACCAGGCGGGAGGTGTCCACCATCTCGACGGCCGCCGCGAGCGCGCGCGTGCCGCTGCCGGGACCGGCCGGTCGCGAGTAGTCGGACATGTACGACGTGGGATGGCCGGCCACACAGGCCTAGATCTCCCCGGCCGGCTGCGGATTGTCGGCGATGGCCGGCGAACCCCCCGGGAAGGCCGGGCAGCCGCGGTGGAACCACATGACCGTCAGCACCGCGATGGCACGCAAACCCTCGACTTCGGGCCGGAACCCCCGGGTCGGTGCCGACGCGGTCATGGCTGCACGCCCACCTGGGTCAGGGCCGCACTGATCTCGCGAGCCACGACGGACGCGAGCGATTCCGTGTAGGTCGCCGTCAGATGGCTACCTTGCCGCCAGACGAGCACGGAGCCGATCACCGGCCAGCAGGTCCGGTCCGGGCACACCCAGGGGTTGAGATCCACCAGGCGGCTGGTGGGCACTCGGTCGGTGGCCGCCCGCAGCGCGGGCCCGCCGCTCCCGTCGTTCCACGCGCCTTGGCACGCGGTCATGTAGTCGTCCTTGTGCTCCAGGACGCACTCGTAGACGATCCGGCCCGGCTGGGGCGTGTCCATGAGCGCGAGCACCGGCACACCGGCCCGGCCGAGTTGGGTCCAGTAGTCGACATAACCGTCGACCATGACCGACTCGCGCTCGGTCCCGTCGGCGCCGAAGGCGACGGACCGGATGCCGGACGTCACGACCACTGTCGGCTTCTCGGGGCCGAGGAGCCGGGCGAGCACGTCCTTGCCCCACTGCTGACAGTTCGAGTAGCGCCGGGTCGGGTTGTCGCCGTCGAAGATGAGGGCCGGACTCCAGGGACAGGCCGACTTCAGATAAGTGCGGATCTCCCAGCCCCGCTCGAGCGCATACCGCTCCAGCGCCGGGAACCATTGCGCTGCTTTGGAATCGCCGACCAACGCCATGACCTTGCGTGCGCCCTTGACCCCGTAGACACAGGTCACCACCTCGGTGGTGGTGCGCACGGTCTGGCACCCGTCGGCATAGAGGACCGGCGCGTCGGCCGGCGCGTCGGCCGGCTTGGGCGTCATCGCCTGCGGGTGCCTGTCGATCCCGGCGCTCGACGGCTGCTGGCCCGACCCGAGCACCTGGCCACCGAACTGGTGCGCCGCCCGCAGCTGCGCGACCTGCGCCGCGTCGAGGGTGGGCGACGCACCCACCCGGGTAACGGCATACCCGGCCCCGACCCCGAGAAGGGAACAGGTCAGCCCGAGCACCAGGGCATTGCGGGTGTGCTCGGCGACGCGGGGGTGGAAGCGAAGCGGGTTCTCGATGAACCGATGCGTCAGCCAGGCCGGCATGACGCTCGCAACCGCCACGGCAGATCCTTGCCACCGCGTGAGCTCACCGAGATGGGCGCTCGCGGCGACGATGAGGGGGAAGTGCCACAGGTACAGCGAATAGGACAGGCCGCCGATCCAGACCATCGGCCGCGTCCCGAGGACCCGGACGGGGCCGAGCCGGCCCGCGCTGTGGCCGCCGAGGATCACCGCGGCCGTGCCCGCGACCGGGACGAGGGCGTGCCAGCCCGGCCACGGGGTGGCGGTGCTCTGGGCGACCAGGCCCACGGCGATCACCGCGAGGCCCGACCAGGCCAGCGCGGCACCGAGCGGGGCGGAGAGCCTTCGCCACCGCGTTGCCCCCACGGCGACGAGCGCGCCGATCCCCAACTCCCACAGGCGCGTTGTCGTGACGAAGTAGGCACGGGCGGGATCGGCCTCGGTGAGGTGGATCGACCAGGCCAGCGAGGGGAGCACGATCGCGGCGAGCCCGATCGCCATCGTCGGACGGACGGGCAGCCGCGCCCGCCGGATGAGCACGGCCAGGGCAAGCAGCAGCAGCGGCCAGACGATGTAGTACTGCTCCTCGACCGCCAGCGACCAGAAGTGCTGGACCGGCGAGACCGAGGTGTCCTCCGCGAGATAGTCGACGGCGCGGTCGGCCAGGCGCCAGTTGACGACGTATGCCGCCGACGCGGCGATATCCCAGCCGAACACCCGCCACGAGATCTTCGGCAGGAACAGGACGGTCAGGACGGCCGTGGCCAGCAGGACCGTGGCCGCGGCGGGGAAGAGCCGCTTGGCCCGGCGGGCGTAGAAACGCGGCAACGAGATCCGCGAACTGCGCTCGACCTCCCGGACCAGCTGCCCGGTGATGAGGAAGCCGGAGATGACGAAGAAGATGTCCACGCCGGCGAATCCGCCCCGCAGGCCGCCCAAGCCCGCGTGGAACCACAGGACCGTGCCGACGGCGATCGCCCGCAGCCCCTCCACGTCCGGGCGGAACCCGCTTGCCCGCGCGGTCGTCGAGCCGGGCGCGGCGGTGGTGACACTGGTCATTCGGGAGGGAACTCACGATCGGCGGGAGGGCGGGCTGCCCCACTGTAACGACTACCGTTGGCGTCCATGACGACGGCTCAAGCGCGGAGGGTCGTGTTCGCGGGCGCTCTCGTATCGGCCATCGCGGCGACGAACCG
>NZ_HG764815.1:2312948-2337710 GCF_001050535.1 Nostocoides australiense Ben110
CGCCTGTGGAGTTGCGGCAGGGCGAGGCGGCCGCGGCGTTCCCCGAGTTGGAGGGGGGCGTCGATGTCGTCGTGAGCAACCCGCCCTATATCCCTGCCGGCCAGGTGCCCGTCGACCCCGAGGTCCGCGACCACGATCCTGAGCTGGCTCTCTATGGCGGCTCCGCCGACGGGCTCACCATCCCGCTGGCCGTCGCCGCCCGGGCCGCCCGATTGCTGCGTCCCGGAGGGGTTTTCGTGATGGAGCATGCCGACACCCAGGGCGAGGCCCTCGTCCGCGTCCTCCGTCGAGAGAGCGATTCGACCCCGTCGAGATGTCATCGCTGGGTCGACGTGGTGGACCACCTCGACCTGACCGGCCGCCCCCGGGCGGTTGTCGCTCGCCGAGCAGCGGGGGAGGGGCAGGCGGGCTGCTGATCGCGCCGATGCCCGGGAACATACTCACCGATCTATGCGTGGCGCTCATGATTGTCTTGTGTTTCTGCTATTGGACGCATGGCTGAGCGATGCCGCACCCTGGAGTCATGAGCAATTTCATCAAGAACTTCCTCAAGGACCTTCGCCCGACGAAGGCCGACATCGAACTCATTGCGGCCATCAAGGCCTACCCCGCTCGGGGCGGCAGCGCCGTCGTCGTCCTGCCGCACGCCTCGCGCACCCACCAGGACGTCACCCGCTGATCCGTCGCCCGTCCGTGCCGCGGGAGCGGCCCGGGAACCGGGTCGCGCGGACTTCGACTCGGTGACGGTTGCCGGAGAGACTGTGCTCGTCGCGAGGAATCCTTCGAGCGAATGGATCCTGGAGGCCCGAGAAGCCAGCAACCCGGCGGTGCGCTGGATGCATCGCATCTGCACCTATCCGATACACGGCTACACCGGAGGCCGCGCCGAGTCCGGCCCGGTGGTCGTCGATTCGGGTGGTCGAAAGCTGGCGCTCATCAAGGACTTCTCGCTGTGTGACGATCACGGCAACTGCTCCAGGAACTGGCAACGCGTCGGCATCACGGCGTTGGACGTCAGCACGGGCGAGGTCGCGTGGTCCACGATGGATTCCGATGCGCCAGAGGTCATCCCGGCAACACCCAACCGCTGGTCGAACGTCCGGCTGCTCGGCGTCACCGAGGGGGGTCGCTGTCCTGGCAGGCACGGGCTGGGACGGCGTCGGAGTCGGAGGTGGCCGAGTGATCGTCAACGAGATCCGGGCCGTCGACCGTTTCGGACGCCCGCAGCTGTCCGGCGACGTCGCGGGGCTCGATGTCCGGCGGGGGGAAGAACTCTGGCGCGTGCCGGGAGGACGTCTGCAGGCCCGGGGAACCAGCGACGATCTGGTGCTCGCCGGCCCCCTGGTTGAGTTCGGCGGGCGGGTCCAGGTTGATCGCCGTCGCTACCGGCGACACGCTTCGCCAAGGCGAGGTCGGCGGCGAGTGGCGGTGGATCCCGGCGGTGGTTGCCTGTGCCTATGGCAAGCACCTGCGGACCTACACCGGCTGGTGCTCGCCGCCGAGCCCGACAACCTCGACTACCGGGCCGACAGCGGACCCGTGCGCATCGTGTCCCTGACGCGGTGAATAAGCCGTGTCCGTGACGCGGTGAGTCAGTCCCACCAGAGCGCGATGGCGGGCAGGCAGGTGCCGGCGGCGAGGGCGTCGATCGACCCGACGCCCTGGTCGACCGCATCGGGGCAATAGAGGTAGATCTCCATGGCGCGCGCGAGGCGCTCCTCAGGCGTGGTCGCCGGCCGGGCGATTCGGGCCGAGAGGATGTCGAGCGAGAGACCGACGACCTCCAGGCCCCACTGGCCGGACCACCGACGCAGCACGGTCGCGTGCTCGCTCTCGTCGATGTCGTAGTTCACCGCTCCCGACCAGCCGAGCACGGAGGGTGCCTCCCAGCCGTATGCGGCGGGCACGAGCGCGATCTCCGTCGCCTCGCCGAGGGTGACGCCGAGCAGGTCGTCCCAGGTGTCCGTGCCGGGCACGGGTTCGGCTTGGCCGCGGATCGGGCCTTCTTCACCGAACCGCTCGGCATATTTCGCCTCGAACCACGCCCGCCCATCGCCGGCGGCATACGGTTGTGCAGAGCCCGGCCCGCCGAACTCGAAAATCGTGCTCTCCCAGAGACCTTCGCCGACCACGATCGGCCAGTAGCCGGTGTGAGGGTGTAGGTCACGGAGCCGTTCCCACACCTCCAGTGTCGACTCTGTCTCTGGGACAACGAGACTCAGCACCCGCATCCCGGGGCGCACCTCGCCACGGTCGGTGGGCGGTGGCAGCGCGAGGCCGGCATCGGCATACAGCTGGCGTGGATCGTCCACCGGCACAACGGTATCCGCCACCGCGACGGGGTCGGGTGCGAATGGTGGCACAGGTAGCGGCGCGGGCGGGGACGGAGCCGGCTCGCTCTTGGAGCGGCGGCGGAAGATCATGGCCGGTCGTCCACCATCGCCGGTGCGGCGGCCTTGGTGTCGCGGTCGACGAGCGCCCGCGCCGCCGCCTCCTGCTCGGGGCTTTCCCACGCGATCGCGTCGAGCGCGGCGGATGTCTCCTCGGCGATGCGCGCGACCTGCTTGGGGCAGATCAGGCCCATCTCGCGCAGGATGGGGGCGGCCCCGATGTAGGTGTCGACGAAGTGCAGCCCCTTGGCCGCCCACTCCGCCCGCTCGTCCGGGGAGGTGGCTACGACGTCGTGAATGATGACTGTCGCAACGGATTCCGGGTGCTGCTGCAGGATCGTCTCGCCGGTCAGGGGGTCGCCCTGGCCGCTGTCGCCGATGAAGACGATCCGGTATTCGGGGAAGAGCCGGCTGTAGTTGTCGATATTGGCGACCTTCTTGGCGGCCATGTCGTCCTTGCTCCGTAGCGCGAGGAAGCTGCCGCCGATGACGTTGACGCTGGCGATGCCGGCCTTGGCCAGGCTTTCGCGGGTCGCGCCCTCGATGAGGCTGAGGGCATCGTCCGGACGGGCGGTGACGAACGCGAGGTCGCCGCGGGAGAACGGCGGTTCACTGGTGCCGAGATCGAGCGCCTCGTAGACGGCGAGGATGCCGGGGATGACCTCGCCCTTGGGGTAGCGCTTCTCGTGGATCCGGGAGAAGGCTGTGTCGTCGATATCGGAGAGCACCTTGGTGCCCGCGATACCGACAGCCGGGGCCTCGGCAGCGAAGTGCGCGAGGATCGCGTCGCGGATCTCGTCACTGTCGATGTCCTCGAAGACGAGGCCCTCGAGGTCGTGGGCGTCGGTGCGCATGTTGATGGCGTTCTTGACCTCGGTCAGTTCGCGCCCGCCGACGGCGAGGAAGAGATCGCGCATCAGTTCCTCGTCCGCGTCACTGGTGTGCCCCCGCTGCAGGCCGTAGAGCAGCGACGCGCGCGCCGCCACCGACAGCCCGCTCGCGCGACTGCGGAACAGCTCGCGCAGGGCGGTGCGCCGGTCAGGGCCGAACACCCGGTCATCGACGCTCCCGAAGAGGTCACCGGCGTCCACGCCCGCCACGGCCGAGCTCAGCTGCTCGTCGTCGAGACTGTGCAGCAGGTCGAGGACGTGGCCCTCCTCGCCGGCGCTGGTGACCCCGGCGATCAGCGCGCGCAGGGTGACCGCGGGGTCGGGTCGGCCGGGGTCGGGTTCCGCGGACTCCGGATTGCCGGGATCAGGGTGGGTGGCGCTCACCCACCCATCTTGTCAGCGGCCGGGTCGCGGGTTCCCGGTCAGGCGGTGTCGCGTTTGCGGTAGCTGATCCAGCCGTAGTCGGCGCGTTCGCCCAGGGGTGGGGTGTAGGTGGTTCCGCTGCGGGGGTGCCGGTTGCCGGTGCTGGTGTCGCCGTCGGTGGTGTCGCCGTCGCCGTCGCCGTCCCGGCCACAGCGCCCCGGCCGGGTCACCCACGCCGCCGCGGCCATCCGCCTCATCGTCCGCGTCGCAGCCCGCGTAATCGTGCGCGTGATAGTCCGCGTTGGTGTTCGCGCCGTAGTCCGCGTCATCGTCCGCGTTGGTGTTCGTGTCGTCGTGCCCGGTCTCGTCGTGCCCGGTCTCGTCGTGGCCGGGCACGCCCGGCGCGCCGGTAACCGCGTCGCCGGCGCCTTGGTAGTCGGCGCCTTGCTCGTCGGCGTCTTGGTTGTTGGCGGTTTGGTCGTCGGTGAACGGGTCAGCCGCGCTGGTGGTGTCAGCCGCACTGGTGGTGTCGGCGGTCGTCGTGGTGTCGGTGGTGTCGTCGTCGAAGAAGTAGCGGCTGGTCGCGCGTCGCAGTTGGGTGACGGTCATTTTCGGTGCGAGTTCGCAGACGGATTCTTCGTAGGCCGCCGGGACGCGGGAGGCGATCACGACTGCTTGGTCCAGGGACAGCCTGCCGGACTCGAACAGGCCGGTGACGATGGGCATCCGCGCGCGGGCTTGGGCAAGGGTCACGATGTGGGCTGCGGTGGCCGGGGAGAGCCCGGCCCGCAGCGCCAGCCAATGTGCCGGGGAACGGATCCCGCCGTGGGCGCCCCACGCGTCGGCGGCGATCACCCGCGCGGTCAGGTCGACCAGTTGCGCATGCCAGTGGTTCAGCTCGCCCGCGATGACCGTGGCGTCCTCCCACCACTGCTGGTGTTCACGTTCGCGTGCGGTGGAGCGCGGTAGCTCGATAACGCTCATCTCGAAAGACCCCCAGTCATCTCGACGTACCCAGTTTCCGGTGGCGACCGCACCTCGCCCGTGGTGCCAGCCGTCTGGGCCTCCCGACGCCGGTGTCGGGAGATCTGTTTATCGTACACCAGTTCTAGTCCTGGTGCAACCCGGTTGTGTTGCGGCGCAACCTTTTTCGCAGGTGAATGGGTCACGGGAAGGGTGCCCCGGGTTGCGTTACCGCCACCCTAACGAGAGGGTCCGACAACCTCTCCGACAACCTCTGCGACAGGCGTCCGGCCGGCCCCGAGACCGGCCCACGCGGCCGGCCCGCGGCCGCCCGGGCACCCACCCGCGAAGGTCAGGCAGAAGGACGCTGTGAGCCGCCCACGATCCGCACACTCGCCGGGTCGATGGTCACCGTGAGTGAGGTGACGCCCGCGACGGCGTCGCCGTCGACCTGCGTGGGGACGGGGCGACTGGGCGTGACACGCAGGCGGGAGCACGCGGCATACCGTAAAGCGCTGGCGCGCACCGGCATCCGCAAGCCTTGCGCGGCGACGGCGGCCCACTGGTGCGGCCAGCGGACGCTCGCGACGAGCGTCTCCAGGCGGCCGTTCGTGGGGTCGGCGCCGGGGAAGACCAGGATGCCCGGTGGGACGCGTGGGCAGTTCGCGGCGAGCACGCTCCACGCCTGAACCTGCCGTGCCGGTTCGTCGTCGAGCGCCACCTCCATCGGAATGGGGCGGTGCAGCAGGTGGCGGGCGCCGGACTCGAAGTAGGCGAGCCAGCCGACGCGGGACTTGATGATCGCGCGCGTCCCGAGCACGGTGGCGGCGTCGTTGCCGATGCCGGCGAGGACCAGGAAGGGCAGGCGCCGCTCGCCCCCGTCGGCGGTATGCAGCGTGGCCCAGCCGAGGTCGAGAGCGCGCGCCTCACCGTGGACCGCCCGCGCGGCGTTCGCCGCCAGGGCACGGGGGGCGAGGTGGATGTTGCGGGCGAAGATGTTCGCGGTCCCGATCGGGACGACACCCACCGGTATGCCGCTGCCCGCCGTCCCCGCGGCGACCTCGCGAACCGTGCCGTCGCCACCGCAGACGACCAATCGCTGCGCGCCGTCCGCGATCGCCTGCCGTGCCACCCCGGCGCCGGGGTCCTCGACGGTGGTGGTGATCACGGCCGGCGGCTCCGCGCACTCCCGCTCGATTGCCTGGATCGCCTTGCGCCACTGCGGTTTCGACGGATTCGCGATGACGGCGATCGCTTCGGTCGTCGTCACCGCGTGGCCCGGCCCATCCGCATATGGGCCACCCTAGTCACCGGGCGCGGCACCACCTCGCACCGCTGGGACGTGACGCATCACAAGACCGTGTCACTACCGGTCGTGCGCCGTCACCACCGGGTGTGCGTCCGATATCGGTGAGCCTCCGAGCTCGAAGCCGGGGGCCTCTGGAATCACTGCCATCCCACCAGTCGCATGTGTAACAGTACTGTTGCGATGACGCGACACTCCGCGCAGCGGCGCCGAGCCGCGCCGGTCCTGATCTAATTTCTCGTCCCACGTCGGACGGGAATGCACGAGGAGGAGCGATGAGGACGAGGCACGCGCCGTCGGCAACCCGAAATCTCGCGATCACCCGGGCCGGGATTCCCGCCGCCCCGGCCGTTTTCGTCTCGCCTCATCAAGACGACGAACTGCTGTTCATGGGCGCGGCGATCCGGGAACACGTGGCTCGGGGTCGTGATGTGCGGGTGTTGCTCATCGGCCGCGGAAACAAATCCTCCGTGCGGACTCGGCCGTGCCTGCAGGAAATGCTCGACCGAACGCCGTGTGAGAAGGAATTCGGCGCCGTCCGCGACCGGGAGTTCGAGTGGTCGGTGCGCGGTCTCGGCGCCACGCCCATCATCCCCACCTGGGAGGACCGGCTCGACGAAAACGCCGTCACCCCCGCCGACGTGGCCGCGATCATTCGCAAGCACGCGCCGTCGGGCAGCGATCTGAAGACCGTCAGCGAATACGGCGACGAATACCACAGCGACCATTTCGCGTGCCATGACGCGGTCGCCTCGCTCTTCGCCGGCGGTTGGACCGACATGCCGCCGCGCTATTACACACTGTGCTTCCGCAAGCAGGCCGTCCTTGACGCCGGGCTACGCGTCGTCCGCGAGGGTGTTTCGACACCGATTGCCCCGGAACACCAGGAACCCTACAAATTCGTCAACGTCGAGGAATCGCGCTGGGGTGTCGGCGACACATCCGTGCGCAAGTTCTTCAGCGCGCAGGCCCGCGACCCCTTTTCCTATCGCGTGGTCGAGACCGAGCCCGCTCGCCTCCCGGCGCTCACCACGTCGCCCCGCGAGCCCGTGGCGGCGCCGCGGCCCGCACCATCGCCCAACGTCCCGGCGCGCGCGCGCGTGGAGTCTTGGTTCCGGGTGCCTGACATGTGACCCTGGGTGCCGTGAGCCAGGCACCCGCGGCCCCCGCCTCGACCGCCCTGGCCGAGGACCCGGCCGAGCGCCCCTCGCGTGTCGGGTCCCTCGACGCCGCCCGCGGGGTCATGCTCATCCTCAGCGTCAGCGCCGAGGCTGTCCTCGCGCCCCGCCCCGAGGCCTTCGTCCACACCAAATGGGTCGGCCTGCACTACTACGACTGGATCTTCCCGCTCTTCGTCACCCTCTCCGGCTGCGGCATGGCGTTCGCCTTCCGCAACCACGTGCGCTGGCGCCGCAACGCCCGCCGCGCCCTCGTGCTCGTCCTCGCCGGGCTGGCATACAACTATGTCGCCGCGCCCGAACGTGGGCTCGCCGACCTGCGCTTCACCGGAGTGCTGCAGCTGTATGCCGCGCTGGTCGTCCTCGTCGCGCTGCTCCACCATTGGCTGCGCTCGGCACGGGCGTGGATCGCCTTCACGCTGGTGTGGTCGGGTCTGCTCACCCTGTTCTGGTTCGCCGTCTCGCGCGACTGCGTCGGCGGTATGCCGCAGCCCACCTGCAACCCCACCCTCACCGTCGAGGGAGCGTGGCTGGGCGGCCTCGACCACCTCTACCGGCTCGGGAAGCGAGGCTTCGAGACCGAGGGGATCCTCGGCATACTCGGCGCACTGTCCATCGCCTCGGCCGGCGTGGTCGTCGGCCACCTGCTCGCCGACCGGCACCGGCAGCGGCATACCGTCGCCCGGTTGCTCGCGTGGGCGGCCACCGTCGCCATCGCTGGCTGGGCCTTCGCCCAGGTCGTGCCCGCCCTGAAGTGGTTGTGGACCCCGTCATACGGCCTGATCACGGCGACCGCCGGCGTGCTCCTGCTCACCCTGGCCTACGCCGTCGTCGACACCGGACCCCATCGCGCGATCGGCTACCGGCTGGCCTATCCGCTCCGGGCCCTGGGCCGCAACAGCCTGCTGGTCTACTTCGGCTCGCACGTGGCGATGATGATCATGCTGCGACTGGGCGAGCCCAGCCTCCCCGAGCGACTCTCGGCGAAACTCGGCTGGACCGGTCACCCCCACCTTGCCTGGGTGATCGCCTCCGTCCTGGCCTGGTGGGCGCTCGCGCTGGTGCTCGACCGCAAGCGGATCTACGTGCGGGCCTGAACCCGCATGGTGGCGGCGCGTACAGACTTTAGACTCACGCCCATGAGTCCGGTGGTCGATGCCAGCACGCCCGAGAGTCAGGAGATCGCCGTCGAGGCGGCGGTCAGCGCGGTGCGCAGCGGGCACCTCGTCGTGATGCCGACCGACACCGTCTACGGCATCGGGTGCGACGCCTTCGACGCGGGGGCCGTGCAGGCGCTGCTCGATGCCAAGGACCGCGGGCGGGACGTGCCGCCGCCGGTGCTCATCGGCGCGTTGCGCACCCTGGATGGGATCGCCACCGACATTCCGCCGTATGTCCGTGACCTCGTGGAGCGGTTCTGGCCCGGCGCGCTCACGGTCGTGTTGACGGCTCAGCCGTCCCTGCACTGGGACCTGGGGGAGACGGGCGGGACGGTGGCCGTGCGGATGCCCGACGACCCGATCGCCCTGGAGATCCTCGAGCAGACCGGTCCGATGGCCGTCACCAGCGCGAACAAGCACGGTATGCCGCCCGCCACCAGCGTCCTGGACGCCGCCACCCAGCTCGGCTCGGCCGTGGAGGTGTATGTCGACGGCGGGCCGCGCACCAGCCAGGAGCCGTCGACGATCCTCGACTGCACCGGCGCCGAGCCGGTCGTGTTGCGCGCCGGGGCGATCAGCGAGGACGACCTGTTGGCCGTGACGGCGCCGATCGAGGCCGAGCCGGAGCACGTGAACGAGGTGCACGACGAGGCCGAGGTGCACGATCAGACTGGCGGGGCGGGCGTGGACAGCGCCGGCTCCGAGCCGCCGCAGCAATAGAGTGGGCGGAACCGGATCACACCCGCCGACCGGCCCGACGACAAGGGAAGCCCGATGACCTTCTACGGTTCCGACTACGACGCCCTCGAAGCCTTCGACCCGGAGATCGCCGGCGTCCTGATGAGCGAGCTGGACCGGCTCCGCGGCGGTCTGCAGCTGATCGCGAGCGAGAACCTCACCTCGCCCGAGGTCCTCACCGCCATGGGGTCGGTGCTGTCGATGAAGTACGCCGAGGGCTACCCCGGCCGCCGCTACTACGGCGGCTGCGCGGAGGTGGACAAGGCCGAGAACCTCGCCATCGAGCGGTGCAAGGCCCTCTTCGGTGCCGACCACGCCAACGTCCAGCCGCACAGCGGCGCCAGTGCCAACCAGGCCGTCTACGGTGCCTTCCTCAAGCCGGGCGAGACCCTCCTCGCGATGTCGCTGCCGCACGGCGGGCATCTCACCCACGGCACCAAGGTCTCCTTCTCCGGCAAGTGGTTCAACGCCGTCCACTACGGCGTCGACGCCGAGACCGAGGACATCGACTACGACCAGGTCGAGGCCCTCGCCAAGGAGCACCGCCCCACGGTGATCCTCGCCGGCGGCTCGGCGATCCCGCGGCTGATCGACTTCGAACGCTTCCGCGCCATCGCCGACGAGGTCGGGGCGATCTTCTGGGTCGACGCCGCGCACTTCATCGGGCTCGTCGCCGGCAAGGCGATCCCGAGTCCCGTGCCCTACGCCGACGTCGTCTCCTTCACCACGCACAAGGTGCTGCGCGGCCCGCGCTCCGGCGCCATCGTCTGCACCGAGGAGCACAAGGCCGCAATCGACAAGGCGGTCTTCCCGATGATGCAGGGCGGGCCGATGATGCACGTCATCGCGGCCAAGGCGGTCAACTTCAAGGAGTGCGGGACGCCGGAGTATGCCGCGTACGCCAAGCAGGTCGTGGACAACGCCTCGGTCCTGGCGACCACGCTGGGCGAGCACGGCATCCGGCCCACCACCGGCGGCACCGACACCCACCTGTCGCTGCACGACCTGCAGGGCGTCGGGGTCAGCGGCAAGGACGCCGAGGCCCGCGCCGACGCGGCCGGCATCGTCTTGAACAAGAACGCCATCCCCAACGACCCGGCCCCGCCGTCGGTCGCCTCCGGCATCCGCGTCGGCACGCCCTGCGTCACGACCCAGGGCATGGGGACCGAGGAGATGAAGACCATCGCGGGCCTGATCGCCAAGGCCGTCACCGAGGGGGACGCCGACCCCGGCCACCCGGTCTCCCAGGAAGTCCGGGCTGCGGTGACCGACCTCGTGATGCGCTTCCCGGCATACCCGCGCTGACGCTCGGCCGGCCTGACCGCGGGTGCGCGAGTACATCTTCGTCCTGATCGTCGCGATGGCGACGACCTACCTCGCCGTGCCCGCGGCATACCGGCTGGCGGTGCGATTCGGGGCCTTCACCCAGGTGCGCGACCGCGACGTGCACGCCGTGCCGATCCCGCGGCTGGGGGGAGTGGCGATCTTCGCCGGCTTCGCCGCGGCAACCTTCACCGCGTCGAAACTGCCTTTCCTGACACAGGTTTTCGACACCCCTGAGCTGTGGGGAGTGCTGCTCGGGGCGGGTGTGATCTGCCTGCTCGGCGCCATCGACGACATCCGCGAGCTGGACCCGCTCACCAAACTCGGCGGGCAGATCGTCGCCGCCGCCATCATGGCCTTCTTCGGCGTTCAACTCTTCAGCCTGCCGGTCTTCGGCGTCACGACGGTGCTCCCGGCGCCGGTGCTCGCGACCCTGACGATCTTCGCCGTGCTCGTCTCGACGAACGCCGTCAACTTCATCGACGGCCTCGACGGACTCGCCTCCGGCGTCGTCGCGATCGCGGCCGCCACCTTCTTCGCCTACAGCTACTACATCTCCCGCGGGTTCGACCCGCCCAATGTGTTCAGCTCGGCGAGCTTCATCTCTGCCGCCCTGCTCGGGTGCTGCCTCGGCTTCCTGCCGCACAACTTCTATCCGGCCCGGCTCTTCATGGGCGACAGCGGCGCCCTCCTGCTCGGGCTGCTGCTGGCGGCGGCGATGATCTCCACGACGGGCGGGGGCAGCCCGGCCCAGGTCTCCGGCAACGAGGTCGGTGCGGCGCTGCTGCCCCTGCTGGTGCCGTTCGCGATCATCCTGTTGCCGCTGCTCGACGTCGTCCTCGCGATCGTGCGCCGCACCCGCGCCGGCCGCCACCCGTGGAGCCCCGATGCCCAGCACCTGCATCACCGCATGCTGCAGATCGGCCACGGACACCGGCGCGCGGTCCTGCTGCTGTGGCTCTGGGCCGCCGTCGCGTCCTTCGGCTGTGTCGCCTTCGTCTTCCTCCCTCCGCTGGTGGCCGGTAGCATCTTGATCGCGGCCCTCGCGCTCACTGCGAGCCTGACCCGCTGGCTGCCCCGTTTCTCCGCGGCGGGCCACCGGCCCAAGACGTACGCGCCCGACGTATGACGCGCCAGCAGCGATAATGGCGCGGTGAGCGTTCCTGCAGCGGTCGGCCCGCCGAACCCCTTCGCCGCGATGACCCGCACCGCGTTCATCCCGACCCTGCTGGTCGGGCCGATCGCGATCGCCATCGCGTTCTTCGCGGGGGGCGGGCGCGCCGCGGGTGGGGCGGCTTTAGGGTATGCCGTGACGATCGCCTTCTTCCTGCTCGGCATGATCGTCATGAACCGGTTCGCCGCCAACACCCCGCCGCTGCTGTTCATGGCCACCGCGCTGGCCGTCTTCTTCGGGCAGCTGATCTTCCTGCTGCTCGTGATCTTGTTCTTGCAGAACGCCGACTGGCTCGACGGCCGGGCGTTCGGCCTGACCGCCCTCGCGGTGGCGCTGGTGTGGCAGATCTTCCAGGTCGTCGGCTATCTGCGCACCCGGCGCCTCGTCTTCGACGAACCCACGACACCGGCGAGTTCGCCGTCCGAGGCGAGCCCGCGGCATACCGCATGAGCGGCCCGCTGCCGGGCGAGAAGGAGGGCGGGGACGAGCGGGGGCCCACCCCGCTCGAGCGCAAGGACGCGGGGCACCCCGGGCAGACGACGCCGCCGATGTGGGACGCGCTCTCGTATGTCCTGGCGGGGCCGCTCTTGTTCGGCGGAGTGGCCTACTTGCTCGACCGCTGGGTCGGCACGTCGTGGCTCGTCTTGCCAGGTGTCCTGATCGGTATGGCCGTTTCGCTTTACACGGTATGGGTCCGGTACGGTAGGCAGTGATTTCCCCGACCACCTCCGCTCGCCTCCCCCGGTGAGTGGTGCTCTGGCACGGGGTCATGCATGTCCAGATCGTCCGAGGAGACCACGTGAGTCTGAGCCTGGTAGGCCTAGCCCTTGCCAGCGAGGGTGAGTCGGAAGGCTTCCACGCCCCGTCACCCGAAGAGTTCTACTGGCCGATCTTCGGCAGTGGTGATTGGACCTTCACCCGGCCCATGTTGATGATGGCCCTTTCGGTGCTCATCCTGGGCGTTTTGCTGGTGACCTTGACGAAGAAGGCGGCGATCGTCCCGGGCAAGGGGCAGTGGATGGTCGAGCAGGCCTACGACTTCGTCCGAAACGGGATCGCCCGCGACATCATCGGGTCCAAGGACTTCCTGAAGTACACGCCGCTTCTCTTCAGCCTCTTCACGCTGATCCTGCTCAACAACCTCTTTGGCATCATCCCGCCGATCCAGTACCCGACGATGAGCCGCATCGGCTTCCCGATCGCCCTGACTCTCATCGTGTATGCCGTGTATCACATCGCCGGCATGCGGCGAAAAGGCGTCGGCCACTACCTCAGCGGCATGATCCCCAAGGGCCTGCCCAAGCCGATCTATGCGCTGATCATCCCGCTGGAGTACGCGACCTACTTCATCATCCGGCCGCTCACCCTGGCCTTGCGACTCTTCGGCAATATGTTCGCCGGCCACATGCTGCTGCTGCTGTTCATCATGGGTGGCGAATACATGTTGCTCCACGGCGGGCCGGGCCTGAAGGTCGTCTCCGTCGGATCGTTCCTGATGGCGCTGATCTTCACCGCCTTCGAAGCCCTGATCCAGTTCCTGCAGGCCTACATCTTCACCCTCCTCGCCGCGACCTACATCTCGGACGCGATCTCCGAGGAGCACTGACCCCAAGCTGTCCGGTCGGAGGGCGGGTCCCACTGACCGCAAATCACAACTGAATAACCCGCAGAGACTTCCGCTCGGCGCAGTGCCGGTGTCGGATCACACAGAAATGGAAGAGGACCTTTCATGCAAGGCAATATCGCGATCCTCGGCTACGGCCTGTCGGCTATCGGCCCCGGTATCGGCATCGGCCTGATCTTCGCCGCCTTCATCAACGGCGTCGCCCGCCAGCCCGAGGCCCGCGGCATGCTCCAGGGCATCGCCATCCTCGGCTTCGCCCTCGCCGAGGCGCTCGCCATCTTCGGTCTGGTTCTCGCGTTCGTCTTCCGCTGATCCGCAGCACCACCGATTCGTTCGCACCGAGCACTAGGAGAACGCCGTGCACTTGACAGGTCTCGCACCGCTGGTGACCTTCGTCGCGGAAACCGAGGGAACCGCGGGAGGCGACCCGGTCGCCGGGCGGACCCCGATCCTGCCCCTGTGGGGGGAGCTGATCTTCGGGATCATCGCCTTCGCGATCCTCTACTGGGTCGTCGCCAAGAAGGTCGTGCCCAACCTCGAGAAGGCGTATGCCGCCCGCGCGGCCGCCATCGAGGGTGGCATGGCCCAGGCCGAGGAAGCGCAGGCCGCCGCCGATGCCGCCAAGGCGCAGTACGAGGCCCAGCTCAAGGACGCCCGCACTGAGGCGAGCAAGATCCGCGAGGATGCTCGCGTCCAGGGCACGCAGATCGTCAACGAGATGCGTGGCCAGGCGCAGGCCGAGGCCACCCGGATCACCGACGCCGCCCACCGGCAGATCGAGGCCGAGCGCTCGCAGGCCGCCGCCAGCTTGCGCGGTGAGGTGGGTCGCCTCTCGACCGACCTGGCCAGCAAGATCGTCGGGGAGTCCCTCCACGACGAGGCCCGCCAGAAGGGCATCGTCGATCGCTTCCTCGCCGAACTCGAATCCGGCGACCTGAAGCCGCAGAAGGTCGAATCCTGATGCGCGGCAGCTCTCGTGCTGCCGCTGCGGCGGGGATGGACGCCCTGCGCGAGGTCGTCGGTTCCGTCGACGCCGCCGACCTGGCCGAGCAGCTTTTCGCGGCCGGTTCGACCATCGACGGCAACGCGACCCTGCGCCGCGCCCTGACCGACCCCTCCCGCGAGGGCGAGGCCAAGGACGGCCTGGCGCGCCGGCTCTTCGGCGGCAAGGTCTCCGACCAGGCCACCCACGTGCTCGCCGTCCTGGCGGGCCAGCGCTGGGCGGACGAGCGGGACCTGAGCGACACCATCGAGAACTTCGGTGTCGCGGCCCTCGCCGAGAGTGCCGACCGAGCCGGCCGGCTGCAGCAGGTCGAGGACGAGCTCTTCCGGTTCGAGCGCATCGTTGACGGCACCCCGCAACTGCGGGACGCCTTGACCAACCGCCAGGGCAACCCTGCGGGCAAGGCCGAACTCGTGGAGCGGCTGCTCGACGGCAAGTCCGCACCGGAGACGGTTCGCCTCGCCAAGCAGGCCGTCGGCAAGCGCAGCGACAAGCGCCTCGACGCCATCCTCGAGTCCTACCTCAAGCTCATCGCCGACCGGCGCGGCCAGCTGACCGCCGTCGTCACCTCCGCCCAGGAGATCAGCGGCGAGGAGCGGCAGCGGCTCGCCGGCGCGCTCGAGCGGCTCTACGGCCGCCCGATCCAGGTCCAGTCGATCGTCGACCCCCAGATCGTCGGCGGCCTGAAGGTCCAGGTCGGCGACGAGGTCATCGACGGCACCATCGCCACCAAGCTCGAAGGGGCCCGTCGCCACTTCGGCGGCTGACCCCACACCCCGCGGACGGCCCCCGGCCGACCACAGTCACACAAGCGACATACAGACAGCCCCGCAGCCACCGCGGACGCCAAAGGAGAGAAGAAGAGATGACGGAGCTTTCGATCCGTCCCGAGGAGATCCGGGACGCGCTGGACGCCTATGTCCAGTCCTACCAGCCCGGCCAGGCCTCCCGGGAGGAGGTCGGCCGCGTCATCGACGCCGGTGACGGCATCGCACACGTCGAGGGCCTGCCTTCGGCGATGACGAACGAACTGCTCCAGTTCGAGGACGGCACCCTGGGCATCGCGCTCAACCTCGACGTCCACGAGATCGGTGTCGTCATCCTCGGTGACTTCTCCAAGATCGAAGAAGGCCAGACCGTCAAGCGCACCGGTGAGGTCCTCTCGGTGCCGGTGGGCGACGCCTTCCTCGGCCGCGTGGTCAACCCGCTTGGCCAGCCGATCGACGGCCTCGGCGATATCGCCGACGAAGGGCGCCGCGCCCTGGAGCTGCAGGCCCCCAACGTCGTCTCCCGCAAGTCGGTGCACGAGCCGCTGCAGACCGGCCTGAAGGCCGTCGACGCCATGACCCCCATCGGTCGTGGCCAGCGTCAGCTGATCATCGGTGACCGGCAGACCGGCAAGACCACCGTCGCGGTCGACACCATCATCAACCAGAAGGAATTCTGGGACACCGGTGACCCGACCAAGCAGGTGCGCTGCATCTACGTCGCCATCGGCCAGAAGGGCTCGACCATCGCCTCCGTGCGTGGCACCCTTGAGGACGCCGGCGCGCTGGAGTACACCACGATCGTCGCCGCGCCCGCGTCCGACTCGGCCGGCTTCAAGTACCTCGCGCCCTACACCGGCTCGGCCATCGGCCAGCACTGGATGTACCAGGGCAAGCACGTCCTGATCGTCTTCGACGACCTGTCCAAGCAGGCCGAGGCCTACCGCGCCGTGTCGCTGCTGCTGCGCCGCCCGCCGGGCCGCGAGGCCTACCCCGGCGACGTCTTCTACCTGCACAGCCGGCTGCTCGAGCGCTGCGCGAAGCTGTCCGACGACCTGGGCGCCGGGTCGATGACGGGTCTGCCGATCATCGAGACCAAGGCCGGTGACGTCTCGGCCTATATCCCGACGAACGTCATCTCCATCACCGACGGGCAGATCTATCTGCAGTCCGACCTGTTCAACTCCAACGTCCGCCCGGCGATCGACGTGGGTGTCTCCGTCTCCCGTGTCGGTGGTGCCGCGCAGATCAAGGCCATGAAGCAGGTCTCCGGTCGGCTCAAGCTCGACCTGGCCCAGTTCCGTGCGCTCGAGGCCTTCGCGATGTTCGCCTCCGACCTCGACCCGGCCTCGCGTGCCCAGCTCGCGCGTGGTGGTCGCCTGGTGGAGCTGCTCAAGCAGAAGCAGTCCAACCCCTACCCGGTGGAGGAGCAGGTCGTCTCGATCTGGCTCGGCACCACGGGCAAGCTCGACGACATCGAGGTCGAGGACGTCCAGCGTTTCGAGACCGAGTTCCTCGACTACCTGCGCCGCGAGAACAAGGGCATCCTCGACACGATCCGCGAGACGACCAAGTTCGAGGACGACACCGAGAAGTCCCTCGAGGGTGCTGTCGATGCGTTCAAGAAGCAGTTCGACGGTTCCGGTTCGCACAATGTGCCGGTCGGTCACGAGCCGGACCCGGGCCACCTCGAGCACGAGATCGACCAAGAGCAGATCGTCCGCCAGCGCTGACGCGCTGACGCGATCAGACCTCCCACCACAGAGAGGCAGAACTTATGGGAGCGCAGATCCGGGTCTACCGGCAGCGCATCCGCTCGGTGTCGGCGACGAAGAAGATCACCCGGGCAATGGAACTCATGGCGGCTTCGCGTGTCGTCAAGGCCCGCACGGCCGTCCTCGAGTCCGCGCCCTACACGCACGCGCTGACCACGGCGCTGTCGGCACTCGCCACGCACAGCAACTACGACCACCCGATGACCACGGAGGTCGAGAACCCCACGCGGGCCGGTGTGCTCATCCTGACCAGCGACCGCGGTCTGGCCGGTGCCTACGCCTCGGGAACGATGAAGGAGAGCGAGCGCCTCATCGGGGAGCTGCGCGCGGACGGCAAAGAGGTCGTTCCCTATCTGGTTGGGCGCAAGGCGGTGTCCTACTACAAGTTCCGCGGCCGCGACTACGCCGCGGAGTGGACCGGTAACACCGAGAAGCCCCAGGTCGAGCGGGCTCGAGCGATCTCCGAGCGGCTGATCGAGGACTTCCTGCGGCCGACCGAGGAGGGCGGCCTCGACGAGATCCACGTCGTCTACACGCGCTTCAACACGATGGTCAACCAGCAAGCCCGCGTGCTGCGGCTGTTGCCGATCGAGGTCGTCGACGCCCCCGAGGACGCGAACCACGACGGCGTCAAGGACATCCTGCCGCTCTACCAGTTCGAGCCCAACGCCGAAGAGGTTCTGCACACGATGCTGCCGCGCTATGTCACCGCGCGCATCTGGACCTGTCTGCTCAGCGCCGCGACGTCCGAGCTGGCCGCCCGCCAGCGCGCGATGAAGTCGGCCACGGACAACGCCGAGAACCTCATCAACACCTACACCCGGCTGGCCAACCAAGCGCGCCAGGCGGAGATCACCCAAGAGATCAGCGAAATCGTCGGCGGTGCCAGCGCCCTGGCCGAGAGCAAGTGAGGAAACCAGATATGACCGCGACTGTCACCGATTCGGCCCAGGACACCCAGCAGGGTGGCGTCGGCCGCATCTCCCGCATCATCGGCCCGGTCGTCGACGTGGAGTTCCCCGCCGACGCCATGCCGAACCAGTACAACCTGCTCACCACCGAGGTCAGCCTCGCCGGTGAGGGTGGGGGCGAGGGCACCAAGACCCTCAACCTCGAGGTCGCCCAGCACATCGGCGACAACATGGTGCGCGCCATCTCCCTGCAGCCGACCGACGGCCTGGTGCGCGGCACGGCCGTGCAGGACAGCGGCGGCCCGATCACCGTGCCCGTCGGCGATGTGACCCTCGGCCACGTCTTCAACACCACGGGCGTGTGCCTGAACCTCGAGCAGGGCGAGACCCTCGATGTGCAGGAGCGGTGGGGCATCCACCGCCCGGCACCGGCCTTCGACCAGCTCGAGTCCAAGACCGTCATGTTCGAGACCGGCATCAAGGTCATCGACCTGCTGACCCCGTATGTGCAGGGCGGCAAGATCGGTCTGTTCGGTGGTGCCGGCGTCGGCAAGACCGTGCTCATCCAGGAGATGATCGCCCGGGTCGCCCGTGACCACGGCGGTGTGTCGGTGTTCGCCGGTGTCGGCGAGCGCACCCGTGAGGGCAACGACCTGATGGTCGAGATGGAGGAGGCCGGCGTTCTCGGCCAGACCGCCCTCGTCTTCGGTCAGATGGACGAGCCGCCGGGCACGCGTCTGCGCGTCGCCCTCTCGGCGCTGACGATGGCGGAGTACTTCCGCGATGTGCAGAAGCAGGACGTGCTGCTGTTCATCGACAACATATTCCGCTTCACCCAGGCCGGTTCCGAGGTCTCCACGCTCCTCGGCCGCATGCCGTCCGCCGTGGGTTACCAGCCCACCCTCGCCGACGAGATGGGTGTGCTCCAGGAGCGCATCACCTCCACGCGTGGTCACTCGATCACCTCGATGCAGGCGATCTATGTGCCGGCCGACGACTACACCGACCCGGCCCCGGCGACGACCTTCGCCCACCTGGACGCCACCACCGAGCTCTCGCGTGAGATCGCCTCGCTCGGCATCTACCCGGCCGTGGACCCGCTGACCTCCACCAGCCGGATCCTGGATCGCCGTTACATCTCCGATGACCACTACAACACCGCGGTGCGCGTGAAGCAGATCCTCCAGCGCAACAAGGAACTGCAGGACATCATCGCCATCCTCGGTATCGACGAGCTCTCCGAAGAGGACAAGATCCTCGTCAACCGGGCTCGCCGCATCCAGCGCTTCCTGTCGCAGAACACCTACGTCGCCAAGCAGTTCACCGGCATCGAGGGCTCGACAGTCCCGCTGAACGAGACCATCGAGGCCTTCACGAAGATCTGCGACGGCGAGTACGACCACGTCGGCGAGCAGGCCTTTTTCATGTGCGGTGGCCTCGACGACGTCGAGCGCCAGTGGGCGGAGATTTCCAAGAACCTCTGATTTCGCTCCTCATCACCGATGCAGGGATCCCCCCCGGACGTCGTCCGGGGGGATCCCTGCTTCGGCGATCGTCGAGGCTCGGCGATCGCCGAAGGAATCGCGATCAACGCGGCATCCCGGCCGACCCCGCGGGCGAAGAGCACGCTGGGCGGTCGGTTAGACTTGGTGGCAATCCTTCTGTCGAAACCCGTCGATGCCGAAAGGTTGCTCTCGTGGCTCCGTTGCAGGTTGAACTGGTCGCCGCCGACCGCGAGGTCTGGTCCGGCGAGGCGAGCATGGTCTCGGCGCGCTCCGTCGAGGGCGACATGGGCATCATGCCCGGGCACGAGCCGACGCTGGTGGTGCTCGCCGAGGGCGAGGTCCGTGTCCACGGCACCGACGGCCCGCGCAAGGTCCACATCGACGGCGGCTTCCTGTCGGTCGACCAGGACAAGGTCACCATCGTCTCCGAGGTCGTCGAGGGCATCGACGGCTGACGCCGCGATCGCCTCGCAGCCGGAGGAGGGCGCGTGGGACTGCTCGAGATCACCGAGCTGGTCCTCGGAGTGCTGCTCGCGCTCCTGCTGGTCTGTATCGGCTTCGTCCTGGTGCGCCGACACCTCATCGCGGACGACAAGCCCCTGATGCTGTGCGCGCTGCGAACCCCAGCCAAGCCCGAGTGGCGGCTGGGGTTGCTGCGTTTTGGGGGCCAGAGCCTGGACTGGTTCACCATCTTCGGTCCTGCGCTGCGGCCGGCGACCACGTGGAACCGCTCGACCTTCCAGCTCGGCCCTCCCGCACCGAGCGCCGAGCTCGTCCCCGTGCTGGGGGAAGCCCTGACGGCCCCGGCCTCCGATCAGGGCGGGGACTTCGAGATCGCGATGCAACCGGCCGCGCTGACCGCCATGCGGGCCTGGATGGAGTCCTCGCCACCTGGCTCCAGCACGAGCCTGCCGGGTCAGTTCACCTGATCCCGGGGCGCGTCGTCGTCGGTGAGCGGGTCATCCGCAGCGATCGTCCTCGTCCGCTTGACCGGTGCCGCCGCCCGCCCGCCACCGGGTCGCCACAGCACGTCGCCCCCGTCGTCTACATTGGCGACCCGCGCGAGGATGAACAACAGGTCCGAGAGCCGGTTGAGATAGGTCGCGGTGAGCGGGTTGATCCCACCCGGTGCCGGCGCGGGGGCGGGGGTCACGTCATACCGCTCGATCGCCGCCCAGGTGGCGCGCTCGGCCCGCCGCACGATGGTGCACGCGAGGTGCAGGTACGCCGAGGCGGCCGTCCCGCCGGGCAGGATGAAGGAGCGCAGCGACTCGAGCCGGCCGTTGAAGTGGTCGCAATCCGCCTCCAACTCATCGACCCATTCCGCCTGCACCCGCAGCGGCTCATGGTCGTATGCCGGCCGCACCGGCGTCGCGAGATCCGCACCGACGTCGAAGAGGTCGTTCTGCACCCGCAGCAGCACCTCGCGCACGTCGTCGCGCAGCTGCCCGGCGGCGATCGCCACCCCGATCGCCGCGTTGGCCTCGTTGGTGTGGGCGTAGGCAGCCAGGCGGGCGTCGGTCTTGCGCGTGCGGGTGAAGTCGCCGAGCGCGGTGCTGCCGTCGTCTCCGGTGCGGGTGTAGATGCGGGTGAGGTTGACCATGGGTCCAGCCTGCCGCATGCGCAACGTCATCACATTACGGTCACGAGATCCGGGAGTGACGCGTGTCACCCAACCGGATGGGGCCCTACTGCGTATATAACAGTGTGAACCGGATGCAGGGGGTTGGAGTTATGGGACCGGCGCTACGCGAGAGGACCGCCCAGGTGGTGGTCGCCGACCACGCCGAGGGACGCCTCGTGACGATCACGGGCGTCATCGATGTCCACTCTGCGGCCGACCTGCGAGGCGATCTGCATGCGTTGATCGATGACGGCCGGGGGACCCCGCTGCTGCTCGATCTCGGCCGGGCCGAGATCACCGACGCCACCGGGCTCGGGTTGCTCCTCGAATGCCACCGCCGGGGCCGGCGCCACGGGCGGGAGATGCGCCTGGTCGCCGTCAGCGACGGTTCGGAGCGGCTGTTCCGCCGGCTGGCCCTGCGCCGGCAGTTCGCGCCGCGACCCGCATACCGCTGATTCACACCCACTGCAGCGTCATGCCGGGACCGCCCGGTCTCACCGGTGTCATTGGTCACGAGCCCGGCTTCGAGGCGCCGGCCGCCGGGTAGCGTTCTTGGCATGACTGATCGTGATCGTCCCTGGGTGATGCGCACCTATGCCGGGCACTCGAGCGCTGCGGCGAGCAACGAGCTCTACCGGCGCAACCTGGCCAAGGGTCAGACGGGCCTGTCCGTCGCTTTCGACCTGCCGACGCAAACCGGTTACGACCCCGACCACGCCCTCGCCCGCGGCGAGGTCGGCAAGGTCGGCGTCCCGATCAGCCACATCGGCGACATGCGCGCGCTCTTCGACGGCATCCCGCTGACGGCGATGAACACCTCGATGACGATCAACGCCACCGCGATGTGGTTGCTGGCGCTCTACCAAGTCGTCGCGGAGGAGCAGGCGATCGCTGCGGGCGAGGACCCGGACGCGGCGCGGCATACCCTCGCCGGCACCACCCAGAACGACATCATCAAGGAATACCTCTCCCGCGGCACCTACGTCTTCCCGCCCGGCCCGTCGATGCGCCTGCTCACCGACGTCGTGACCTACACGGTGCGGGAGATCCCGAAGTGGAACCCGACCAATGTGTGCAGCTATCACCTGCAGGAGGCCGGCGCGACCCCGGTGCAGGAGATCGCCTTCGCGATGTCCACGGCGATCGCCGTGCTCGACGAGGTCCGCGACTCCGGGGCCGTGCCGGCGGAGGAGTTCGGCGCTGTCGTCGCCCGCATCTCCTTCTTCGTCAACGCCGGGGTGCGCTTCGTCGAGGAGATGTGCAAGATGCGCGCTCTGGTCGCGTTGTGGGACGAGCTGACCCAGGAGCGGTATGGCGTCACCGACGCCAAGCAGCGTCGCTTCCGCTACGGGGTGCAGGTCAACTCCCTCGGCCTGACCGAGGCGCAGCCGGAGAACAACGTCCAGCGCATCGTGCTCGAGATGCTGGCCGTGACCTTGTCCAAGGACGCGCGGGCGCGCGCGGTGCAACTGCCGGCGTGGAACGAGGCGCTCGGCCTGCCGCGCCCGTGGGACCAGCAGTGGTCGCTGCGGATCCAGCAGGTGCTCGCCTACGAGTCGGACCTGCTGGAGTATGACGACCTGTTCGCCGGGTCGCCGGTGGTCGAGGCGAAGGTCGCCGAACTCGTCGCCGGCGCCAAGGAGGAGATGGCGCGGATCGCCGAGATGGGCGGGGCGGTCGCAGCCGTCGAGAGCGGCTATATGAAGTCGGCCCTCGTTGCCTCGCATGCCCGCCGCCGGGGGCGTATCGAGGCGGGTGAGGACATCATCGTCGGTGTCAACAAGTTCGAGACCACCGAGCCCAACCCGCTGACGGCCGACCTGACGACCGCCATCCAGGCCGTCGACCACGACGTCGAGGTCAAAGCGGCCGAAGCCGTGCAGGCCTGGCGCGCGGCGCGAGACGCCGACCCCGCCAAGAAGGAGCGAGCCGCGGCCGCGCTGGCCCGGCTCAAGGAGGATGCCGCGGGCACCGGGAGCCTGATGCCCGCGACCCTGGAGTGCGCCCGGGCCGAGGTGACCACGGGCGAGTGGGCCGGGGCGCTGCGTGAGGTGTTCGGCGAATTCCGGGCTCCCACTGGGGTTTCCGGGTCCGTCGGCGTGGCCGAGGCCGGCGACGAGCTGATGGCCGTGCGGGCGTCGGTGGCCGACCTCGAGAAGGAACTCGGCGAGAAGCTGCGCGTCCTCGTCGGCAAGCCCGGCCTCGACGGCCACAGCAATGGCGCCGAGCAGATCGCCGTCCGGGCCCGGGACGCCGGCTTCGAGGTGATCTATCAGGGCATTCGCCTCACGCCCGAGCAGATCGTCGCCGCGGCTGTCGCCGAGGACGTCCACCTCGTCGGCGTCTCCATCCTGTCCGGCTCCCATATGGAGCTCGTGCCCGAGATCTTGAGTGGCCTGCGGGACGCGGGGGCGGGCGATATCCCCGTCGTCGTCGGTGGCATCATCCCCGAGTCCGACGCCGTCAAACTGACCGACCAGGGCGTCGCCGCCGTCTTCACCCCCAAGGACTTCGGTCTCAACGAGATCATGGCCCGTTTCGTCGAGATCATCCGGGCGTCGACCTCGGTCCCCGCCTGACCCGAGGAATCTCTGCTAGCAAAGGCTGGTCGAATCAGCACACCTAGCACGGTGTGCTGATTTGACGACTCTCTGCTGAGTTGCGGCTAGGTTTGGCCGGGTGAGTTTGCACTGCCCGGCGACGCTGATCGTCGCGCGCCACGCGGAGGCCGAGTATTCCCATGGGGATCTGCTCTCCGACGAGGGTGGGCGCCTGACGGCGCGCGGCCGGGAGCAGGCGGCGCAACTGGCAACACGGCTGGGCGAGAAGCGGATCGCGCTCGTCTACACGAGTCCCCTCGCGCGGGCCGTCGAGACGGGCCGGATCGCCGCGACAGGCCTCGGTGTCGGGCACCGTGAGATGGCCGGCTTGCAGGAGTTCAGCGTCGGGGACCTGGTCGGCGAACCCGTCGACGACGAGCGCCTGACCACGACGTATGCCGCGTGGCTGGCGGGGGAGCTGAGCCACCGCATACCCGGGGCCGAGTCGGGCGAGGAGGTCGTGACCCGGTTCCGTGAGGCCCTCTCGGCGATCGCCGACCTGCACCGCGGCGAGCACGTGCTTGTCATCTCGCACGGCGGCGTGATGTCGCTCGGGCTCCCGAACGTGGCCACGGGTGGTCCCGCCGGCAGCCCACCCCCGCTCGCGAACTGCGCGAGCGTGGACCTGAGCGCCGGCGACGACGGCTGGATCCTCGGCCCGTGGGCACCCGCGGAGGCGACTTAGAACAACCGGTGCTCGGAGGTGTCGATGCCCTTGAGTTCGTCGTAGTCGAGCACCACGCATCGTATGCCGCGGTCCTCGGCCAGGGTGCGCGCCTGCGGCTTGATCTGTTGTGCCGCAAAGATGCCCGTGACCGGGGCGAGGTGCGGGTCACGGTTCATCAGTTCCAGGTAGCGGGTCAGCTGCTCGACGCCGTCGATCTCGCCGCGGCGCTTGATCTCCACGGCAACCGTCACCCCGTCACCGTCGCGGCAGAGGATGTCGACCGGTCCGATGGCGGTCATGAATTCGCGCCGCACGAGCGAGTAGCCGTCGCCGAGGGTGTGGATGTGTTCGGCGAGCAAGGCCTGCAGGTGGGCCTCGACGCCATCCTTGACCAGGCCCGGGTCGACGCCGAGGTCGTAGGTCGCATCCGAGACCACCTCGTGGATCCGCACGCGCAAGGCATCGTCGGACTTCGCGTGCCGCACGACCCACACCAGGGTCACCCCGTCGGCCGCCTCGTCCTCGTCGGGCACGGCCTCGGCCATCGAGCACGGCGGCGACATCCAGTTCAGCGGCTTGTAGGACCCGCCGTCACTGTGCACGAGCACCGAGCCGTCGGCTTTTACCATGAGCAGCCGGGTGGCCAGCGGGAGGTGGGCCGTGAGCCGGCCCTCGTAGTCCACACTGCACTTGGCGATCACGACGCGCACGAGGCAGAACTCTACGTCGCCCGCCCGCACAAAGTCCGACGTTTCGCGAGTCAGGACCCGCCAAACGTCGGACTTAGCGGCGGGGGGGGGG
>NZ_HG764815.1:2337810-2345647 GCF_001050535.1 Nostocoides australiense Ben110
TGGTGAGGCGGTTGCGCTGCATGGGGGTGGCTCCTGGGACTGCTCGTAAAGGGATTGGGGGAGAAGGATTTCCGGCGGTCTTCCCGGTGGGGTGATCAGGCGGCGAGGAAGTGCTCGTGCAGGACGCGGTGCCACTTCAGGTCGGGCAGCTCGGGTCGGACGGCCCGCAGGCCGGTGCCGTACTTGCTCACGCGCACGGGGCGGTGCCCCATCCGCCAGAGCGCCCGGTCGACGACCGACGGAGAGGTGGTGCCCTTGGTCTCGACGATGACGAGGTCCGGCAAGGTCAGGTGCGTGCCACCGGGCGCGTGCCACTCGAGGTCGGTGTCGATGGTGGCCCGGGTGGCCGGCACCCCCGGCGCTGTCGTGGCCAGCGTCGTGCGGCGGTAGCGGGTGATCAGCGTCGGGACCAGCTCCGCGGCAGCAACATCGGGCACGAGCGCGTCGGCGAGCAGGCCGTCGACATAGGCCACCGCCACGGGGTCGAGCCGGGTGTCGAGGATCTCGGGGTGTTCGATGCGGTTCTTGACAGTGGTGCCGCGCGGGCCGCGGGTCTTGACCTCCAGGTAACTCGCGCCGCTGTCCAGATAGGTCCGCGTCCGCACCTTGAACCGCCGCCGCCGTTTCTGGCCCGCACCCCGGAAGCTCGCCAGGTCGGCGGTGTCCCAGTAGGTCGATCGGTAGCCGAACTCGCGGCTCCCGTCGATCTCCAGGGCCCGGGTGCGGTTGCCGGCCTGGGTGGTGGCCAGCCGGCCCGCCAGCGCGCCAAGGGCGGCGCGCGGGACGACATACTTCCGGTCCACCCGGGTGAGCATCTCGGCGGCGCCGATCAGCTCCGGGAGCGAGATCGGGTCGAGGTCACGCAGATCGGTCATGCGCTGAAAGGGCTGGTATGCCGCGACGGTAACGGTGGTCATCGGGTCACCTCGGCCGCGGGGGCGAGCGCCCGGGCGCCGGTCGCCGGCGTGTAGCGGACCTCGACGGTCGTGGTGTCGTTGACGAGGTCGGTCTTGACGACGCTGACCGTGGACACCTCCGTGCCGAGCACGCGTTCGACGTGGGCGCGGGCGGCCGTCACGTCGCCGTATGCCCGGTCGAGCACCATGGTCTGGCGCTCGGTCTTGCGCGAGACGGCCGGGTGGTCGCCGATGAGGAAGACGGCGACGAGCAAGCCCATCAGGGCCGCGACGAGCGGGACGTTCGTGCTACCCAGCCCGCCGAGCAGTCCGAGGGCGAGGGCGGCGAAGTAGTAGGCCACCTCGGTGTTGCTCAGTTCCTCCGAGCGCAGCCGGATGATCGACAAGACCCCGAAGAGCCCCAGACCCAGACCTGCGCTGACCGTGGAGGTGGCCAGGGCCGACGCGACGGCGAGGACACCGACGTTGACGCCGAGGTAGGCGACGATCAGGTCGCGGCGTCCGTGGCGGGGCAGGAAGAGGGCGAAGACGAGGGCCGTGATGGCGATCAGGTCGGCGCCGATGAGGATCGGGTTCATGGTCGTGGCTCCTGGTGTGTCTGTTGGCGTTTCGTGCCGTGGTGACACCTATTTCGCCCGGCCAACCCATCGAGACCCCCAGCAACACCTGTGCCCCACCTGTGAACTGCACCCCACGAAGTTCTGCGCTCCTCCGTCGCTCCGATACTTCGCGGGGACACCGAAACGTCACCCCACGGAGCGCACCCCCGTCGAGTGAGCGCGACACGCCCATGGTCCGGCCCGGAACTGGGCGTGTCGCGCTCACTCGACAGAGGTGGTCTCGGGTGTCGCGCGGGGGAGCCGGACCATGGCGCGGAGGCAAATAGACTGACCGGCATGTCCGAACTGACCCGCGCCGACGTGGCGCACCTGGCCGGGCTGGCCCGCATCGCGCTGTCCGACGCCGAACTGGACAAGATGGTGGGCGAGCTGGGGATCATCCTCGAGTCCGTCGCGACGGTGCAGAACGCCCCGATCGCCGACGTGGCGCCGATGTCGCACCCGATGCCGCTGATGAACGTCACCCGCCCCGACGAGGTCCGCCCGTCGCTGACCCCGCAGGCCGCCCTGGCCGGAGCGCCCGAGCAGGACGAGCAACGCTTCTCCGTGCCCCGCATCCTGGACGAAGACTGATCTCTGGACCAAGCAGACTGAGCGGACGAGGACGAAAACCTAACTGTGACAAACGAAATCATCACTTCCAGCGCTGCCGACCTGGCTGCCCGCCTGGCCGCCGGCGAGATCTCCTCCGTCGAGGTCACCCAGGCGCACCTGGACCGCACCTCCGCCGTCGACGGCGCCGTGCACTCCTATCTGCACGTGGACTTCGACGGCGCCCTGGCAACCGCCCGCGAGATCGACACCCGCCGCGCTGCGGGCGAGCAATTGCACCCCCTGGCCGGCGTGCCGATCGCGGTCAAGGACGTCATGACCACCAAGGGCCTGCCGACGACCTGCGGCTCGCGCATCCTCCAGGGCTGGATCCCGCCCTACGACAGCACGGTCGTCGCGCACCTCAAGGCCGCCGGCATGCCGATCCTCGGCAAGACCAATATGGACGAGTTCGCGATGGGCTCCTCCACCGAGCACTCGGCATACGGTCCCTCGCACAACCCGTGGGACCTCGAGCGCATCCCCGGCGGCTCCGGCGGCGGCTCGTCCTCGGTGCTCGCGAGCTTCCAGGCGCCGCTGGCCACCGGCACCGACACGGGCGGCTCGATCCGCCAGCCCGCGGCCGTCACCGGCACGGTCGGCACCAAGCCGACCTACGGCGGCGTCTCCCGCTATGGCCTTGTCGCACTTGCCAGTTCGCTCGACCAGGCCGGCCCATGCGCCCGCACCGTCCTCGACACCGCCATGCTGCACGAGGTTATGGCCGGCTACGACCCGATGGACTCCACCTCCATCGACGAGCCCGTCCCGGCCATCGTCGACCCCCCCCCGCCGCGCCGACGTCGCGGGGCTGCGCATCGGCATCGTCAAAGAACTGACCGGCGAGGGTTTCCAGGCCGGGGTGCAGCAGCGCTTCGACGAGTCCGTCCAGCATCTCGTCGACGCCGGCGCCGAGATCGTCGAGGTCTCCTGCCCCAGCTTCACCTACGCGCTCGCGACCTACTACCTCATCCTGCCCTCCGAGGCGAGCAGCAATCTCGCGAAGTTCGACGCCATGCGCTACGGGCTGCGCGTGCCGCCGGAGGACATCGACGACCCGAGCGCCGAGCAGGTCATGGCCGCCACCCGTGATGCCGGCTTCGGCGACGAGGTCAAGCGCCGGATCATTCTCGGCACCTATGCGCTCTCCAGCGGCTACTACGACGCCTACTACGGCTCCGCTCAGAAGGTGCGCCGCCTGATCTCCGACGAGTTCACGGCCGCGTTCGAGAAGGCCGACGTCCTCGTCAGCCCGACGGCGCCGACGACGGCGTTCAAGCTCGGCGACAAGCTCGATGACCCGATGGCGATGTACCTCAACGACATTGCCACCATCCCGGCCAACCTGGCCGGCATCCCCGGCATGTCGCTGCCGAGCGGGCTGGCACCCGAGGACGGCCTGCCGGTCGGTTTTCAGATCCTCGCGCCCGCCATGCAGGACCAGCGGTTGTATGCCGTCGGCGCCGCCCTCGAGGCCCGCCTCCTGCACGCCTGGGGTGCCCCGCTCCTTGCGTCCGCACCCGATCTCACCGCTGTAGCGAAGGGGACCTCCCGATGACCCAGGCGACGACGGACGCGACGCTCTCCTATGACGAGGCGCTGGCGGCATACGACCCGGTGATGGGTCTGGAGGTGCACGTCGAACTCGGCACCAAGACCAAGATGTTCTGCGGGTGCGCGACAACCTTTGGCGCAGAACCCAATTCGCAGGTCTGCCCGGTCTGTCTCGGCCTGCCCGGGGCGCTGCCGGTCGTCAACGAGAAGGGCGTCGAAGGCGCGATCCGCATCGGTCTCGCCCTCAACTGCGAGATCGCGCAGTGGTGCCGGTTCGCCCGGAAGAACTACTTCTATCCGGACATGCCCAAGAACTTCCAGACCTCGCAATACGACGAGCCCATCTCCTATGACGGCTGGCTCGACGTCGAACTCGAGGACGGGACGGTCTATCGCGTCGAGATCGAGCGCGCGCACATGGAGGAGGACACCGGCAAGTCGTTGCACGTCGGCGGATCCACCGGCCGCATCCACGGCGCCACCCATTCGTTGGTCGACTACAACCGCGCCGGCATACCGCTGATCGAGATCGTCACCAAGCCCATGGTCGGGGCGGGGGAACGGGCACCAGAGATCGCCCGCGCCTATGTCGCGACGCTGCGTGACCTGATCAAGGCGCTCGGCGTCTCGGACGTCAAGATGGAGCAGGGCTCGATGCGCTGCGACGTCAATCTCTCGCTGATGCCCAAGGGCAGCAACACGTTCGGCACGCGCAGCGAGACCAAGAATGTCAACTCGCTGCGGTCGGTCGAGCGTGCGGTGCGCTACGAGATCCAGCGTCATGCGGCCGTCCTGCAGTCCGGCGGTGCGGTCACCCAGGAGACGCGCCACTGGCACGAGGACACCGGCATCACCACTGCCGGGCGGGAGAAGTCGGACGCGGAGGACTACCGCTATTTCCCCGAGCCGGACCTGGTGCCGATCGCCCCGTCCCGCGAGAGCGTCGAGGCGTTGCGAGCGACCCTGCCCGAGCCGCCCGCGGCGCGGCGCAAGCGGCTCCAATCCGCCTGGGGCTACAGCGATCTCGAGATGCGCGATGTCGTCAACGCCGGTCTGGTCGAGCTCATCGACGAGACGGTGACGGCCGGCGCGTCACCGGCCGGCGCCCGCAAGTGGTGGTCGGGTGAGATCGCCCGGCGCGCCAACGGCGAGGGCACCGATGTCCCGTCGTATGCCGCGCAGCTGGGCGTCACTCCGGCTCACGTCGTCGAGTTGGAGTCGCTCGTCACGGCCGGCCGGCTCAACGACTCGATGGCCCGCCAGGTCTGGGAAGGCGTGCTCGGCGGCGAGGGCGCCCCGACCGCCGTTGCCGATGCCCGCGGACTGGAGCTGGTGCAGGACACCGGCGCCCTCGACGCGGCGGTGGAGAAGGTCATCGCCGCGAATGCCGATGTGGCGCAAAAGGTTCGCGACGGCAAGGTGCAGGCCGCGGGCGCCCTCATCGGCCAGGTGATGAAGGAGATGAAGGGCCAGGCCGACGCGGCGGCGGTCCGCGAACTCATCCTCGCCAAGCTCACGTAGGCATCCCACGAAGTTCTCCGCTCCTGCGTCGCTCCCGGGCTTCGCGGAACTCCGGAGAGCGGACCCCGCGCCCGGCGGGAAGGCTTGCATTTGGCGCCTCCTTCGGTGGTAATCTGGAATCACTCCAGAAAAACCACCGAAGGAGCTTCATCGCATGGCCCTCATCAACACCCCGATCAAGCCGTTCACGGCGCAGGCGTTCCACAACGGCGAATACGTCGAGGTGAGCGAGAAGGACGTCCTCGGCAAGTGGGCGATCTTCTTCTTCTACCCGGCCGACTTCACCTTCGTCTGCCCGACCGAACTCGGCGACCTCGCCGACCAGTACGACGAGCTGCAGCAGCTCGGCGTCGAGGTCTACTCCGTCTCCACCGACACCCACCACGTGCACGCCGCGTGGCACAAGGAGTCCGAGACCGTCGGCAAGATCAAGTACTTCATGCTCGGTGACCCCTCCGGCGTCATCACCAACAACTTCGAGAACATGCGCGAGGGTCAGGGCCTGGCCGACCGCGCCACCTTCCTCGTCGACCCCGACGGCATCATCCAGGTCATGGAGGTCACCTGCGAGGGCGTCGGCCGCAACGCCGCCGAACTCGTCCGCAAGGTCAAGGCCGCCCAGTATGTCCGCAACCACCCGGGCGAGGTTTGCCCCGCCAAGTGGGAAGAGGGCGCGGACACCCTCAAGCCGTCCATCGACCTCGTCGGCAAGATCTGAGGCTGAGTAGACCCATGCTCGACCCGGCACTGAAAGACCAGCTGCGGACCTATCTGACCAACGTCCGGCAGCCGATCGAGCTCGTCAGCTCGCTCGACGACTCGGCGAAATCCATGGAGATGGCCGAGTTGCTCGACGAGATCGCCGGGCTGAGCGAGCAGGTCACGCACGTCCGGAACGGGGCCGACGCCCGTCGTCCCTCGTTCCGGATCGTGCGGGCCGGCACCGACGTGCACGTGACCTTCGCCGGCATACCGCTCGGCCACGAGTTCACGTCGCTCGTCCTGGCCCTGCTGCACGTCGGCGGCCACCCGCCGAAGGTGGACGAGGACACGGCAGAGCAGGTCAAGGCGCTGGCCAAACCACTGCACTTCGAGACCTATATGTCGTTGTCGTGCCAGAACTGCCCGGACGTGGTGCAGGTGCTCAACATCATGAGCGTCCTGAACCCGGAGCACATCTCGCACACTGCGATCGAGGGCGGCCTCTTCCAGGACGAGGTCGCCGACAAGGGCATCCAGGCCGTCCCCACCGTCTACCTCAACGGCGAACTCTTCGACTCCGGCCGGATGTCGCTGGAGCAGATCCTCGGCAAGGTCGACGAGCACGCCGACACCAAGGCTGCCGCCAAGATCGACGCGATGGCGCCCTTCGGGGTCCTGATCATCGGCGGCGGTCCCGCCGGCGCCAGCGCGGCGATCTATACGGCGCGCAAGGGAATTCGGACCGGCATCGTTGCCGAACGCTTCGGCGGGCAGCTCAACGACACGATGGCGATCGAGAACTACCCGAGCGTCTCGCATACCGAGGGTCCGCGGATGGCGGCCGATCTCGAGGCCCACGTGCGGTCGTATGGCGTGGAGGTCGTCCTCGGCCAGCACGCCGCGAAACTCGTCCCGGCCGAGCAGCCCGGGGGCTATCACCGCGTCGAACTCGCCTCTGGCGCAACGCTGCAAGGGCGCACGGTCATCATCGCGACCGGTGCCCGGTGGCGGACGATGGGCTGCACCGGCGAGGAGGACTACCGCAACAAGGGCGTCACCTTCTGCCCCCACTGCGACGGGCCGCTCTTCAAGGGCAAGCGCGTCGCCGTCATCGGCGGCGGCAACTCGGGCATCGAGGCCGCGATCGACCTGGCCGGCATCGTCGGCCATGTGACGGTCGTGGAGTTCCTCGACCAGTTGCGCGCTGACGACGTCCTCGTCGACAAACTCGCGAGCCTGCCCAACACCGAGGTCCGGCTGGGCCGGCGCACCACGGCCGTCGTCGGTGACGGCGCCAAGGTTACCGGTCTGACCACCGAACCACGCGAGGGCGGCGACGCCGAGAGCATCGACCTCGACGGCGTCTTCGTCCAGATCGGCCTTCTGCCCAACGCCGAATGGGTCAAGGGCACGCTCGAGGTCAGCGACCGCGGCGAGATCGTCGTCGACGAGCGCTGCGTCACCTCCGTCCCCGGCGTCTTCGCCGCCGGAGACGTCACGGTCATTCCGTTCAAGCAGATCACGATCGCCAGCGGCACGGGAGCAACGGCAGCCCTCTCGGCCTTCGACTACCTCATCCGCACCCCGGCCCCGGAGCCGACGGCGGAGGAGCCCGCACTCGCCGGCTGAGTCGAGTCACGGCATACGACGAGGGGCCCGGACCGATCGGTCCGGGCCCCTCGCGCGATCTTCCCGGGGTTCAGCGGCGGCCGCCGCCGAGGAGACCACCGAGGATGTCGCCGATGATGGAGCCGCCACCGGCGGACTGGGTCTTGTTGCTTGTGCTCGACGCAGCGCCGCCGAGGACGTCCTTGAGGATCGCGTCGAGGTTGGGCTGCTGACCGCTGCCGGCCTGGGTGTTCTGCTGGGTCGGCTGCTGGACCTCGTCGGGGAAGACGTTGGTGTCCTGCGGCTGGCTCTGCTGCGAACCGC
>NZ_HG764815.1:2345747-2350670 GCF_001050535.1 Nostocoides australiense Ben110
CGGTCGAGCACTCCAGTCGCGAGGCGACGATGGCACCCGCCACATTGGCGAACTCGACGGTCCGGCGCAGGTCCCAACCGGAGAGCAGTCCGTGGATGAGGCCACCGCCGAACGCGTCACCTGCACCGAGTCCGTTGACGACCTCGACCCAGTGCGGAGCCACTTCGATGCGCTCCTCGGCAGTGGCCGCAAGCACACCTTTGGGCCCCTGTTTGACGATGGCGAGGTCGAGGCCCCGCTCGAGCAGTGCATCGGCAGCGCGCTGCGGATCGCGTTCTCCCACCGCGACAAAGCATTCTTCGGCATTGCCGACAGCCACGCTCACGTGCTCCAGCGCACGCGCCACTTGCGTGCTCGCCTGTGCCGGGTCGTCCCAGAACATCGGACGATAGTCGAGGTCGAGGACCGTATGGCTGCGTCGTCCCCTGCGCTGCCACGCCGCGAAATGCGTTGCCCGAGAGGGCTCTTGGGACAGACCCGTCACAGTTGCCCAGAAGACCGGAGCACTCGCGATCTCATCCAGCGGCAGATCCACCTCGGTCAGCAACAGATCCGGCGCGGCCGGATAGCGATAGAAGTAGAGCGGGAAATTGTCGGGCGGAAAGATCTCGCAGAAGGTGACCGGGGTGGGTGGCCCGTCGCCATCGATCGTCGAGATGAACTGCGGGTCGATGCCGAGTCGCGCGCTCTCCGCGTGGACGAACCGGCCGAAGGGGTCGTTGCCCACCTTGGTCACGAGCGCAACGTGATGCCCATGCCGTGCGGCGGCCACGGCGACATTGGTCGCGCTGCCGCCGAGGAACTTGCGGAAGGTGCTGACATCCTCCAGCCCCACGCCGTGGTCGAGTGGGTAGATGTCTACGCCGCTGCGCCCCAACGAGATCACGTCGAACGTCAGACCGTCTGTCATGACGTCAGGTTCCATCCGCAATGGGCGCGTCGAGGCCGGGAATCTCACTCATGTGCACGAGCCGAGCCTGGGCGCGGGACAGGTCGCAGGCGTGGGCGATCCGGCTGGCTTCGAGAGCATCCCGGACTGTGCACGGGCTGGGTGACGTGGTGGCGACCAGGCCGGCGAAGGCGCTCAGCTCGGCCAGATAGGCGTCGTGGAAGCGCTCGAAGAAGGACCAGCACTGCGGGCCGGCGGGGAACTGGACACCGTCCTCCAGCGAGCGCAGTGCCAGCGAGTCGTCGAGTCCCACGGCGACGGCACCGCCGGAGCCGGTGACCTCCATCCGCACGTCGTGCCCGGCACCGTTGTAGCGCGTGGCCGTCACCGTGACGAGGGTGCCGTCGTCCAGGGTGATGATCGCCGCCGCGGTGTCGACGTCGCCCTCCTCGGTGAACATCGGGTCGCCCTTGTTGGCGCCCGTGGCATAGACGGTGGTCGGCTCAGCGCCGCTGACAAAGCGGATGATGTCGAAGTCGTGGATATTGCAGTCGTGGAAGATCCCGCCGCTGACCTTTACGTATGCCCGAGGAGGCGGCGCCTGGTCGTGGGTCGTCGCGCGGATGGCGTGGATGGTCCCGATCTCTCCGCTGGTCACTGCGGCCCGCGCGCGCCGATAGGCCGCATCGAAGCGGCGCTGGAAGCCGATGTGCGCCAAGGTGCCGGTCTTGGCCTCGAGTTCGGCAAGCTCGATGGTCTCCCCGAGAGTGCCCGCGACCGGCTTCTCGCAGAAGACCGGGATCCCCGCCGTGAGAGCGGCCCGCAGCAACGGAGCATGACCGTCGGTTGCCGTGGCGATGACCAGGCCGTCGATCCCCTGATGCACGAGGTCGAGAGGGTCCGCGACCACCTCGGCACCGATCTCAGCAGCGACCGACGAGGCGGCCTCGTGATTGAGATCGGCGACCACGATTGTGTCGACGCCAGCAACATCCTTGAGGGTGCGTGCATGAAAGGCGCCGATGCGCCCGACTCCGGCAACCGCGAGCTTCATGCCACCGTCCTATCGCCATCGATTGTCCGTGTGCTCCTCGCGGCCGTCCGCGTGGGCACGACCACAGCATCCCCGGCAGGCTCAGCCATGTCAAGAATTTGTCAGGACATTCTCATATGTTGCCATCGTCATGTCGTGGCGAGGTGCCAGCCTCGCACTTCTCGTGGCTAAAGAGTCACCCAGCCGGCACCAGCAGCCGAGTTGACCATGGCATCGAGGGCGTGCGCGGAGGCCACCGCATCGCCGAGCACCGGACCCTCCGGCTGACCGCTCAGGATCGACCGGACGAAGCCTGCCAGCTCGATGACCTTCGTGTCGTCATAGCTCGTGGGGATGCTAGAACCGGGCTGGAAGCGGCCGTGGTCCCCGGCACCAGGGCCGACGAGCAGGCGGGTGCTGGGCTGGTCGGCGTAGTTGGTGCCCGTGGACAGGCGCAGCTCGCCGGGCGCGCGGAAGTCCCACTCCACCAGCCCTTGTGACCCGTGCACCTCGATGCCGTAGTTGTTCTGCTCGCCGACGGCCACCCGGCTCGACTCCAGGGCGACGAGCACGCCGGACTGCATACGCATCATCGCCTGGACATAGTCCTCGTTCTCGACCTGCCCCTTGGGTGCGTCGGGATCGCCGAGGCCATGCCCGTAGGTCATGGCACCGGGCACGATCGTCGGCCGCTGCGCGATGAAGATGGCGGTCTGGGCGACGAGCGACTCGATGTCGCCCAGCACGTAGCGCGTCAGGTCCACGGCGTGCGAGGCCAAGTCGCCGAGCACTCCATGACCACCCGAGGCCAGGGAGTAGCGCCAGGTCAACGTGCCGAGTGGGTGCGCGGCATAGTCGGTGAGCAGCCGGACGCGGGCGTGCGTCGGAGCGCCGATCGCGCCCTCGGCCACAAGGTCGCGCAGCTTCGCCATGGCGGGGATGGCGCGGTAGTTGAACCCCACCGTGCCCTGCACCCCAGCGTCGGCGACGGCGTCGGCGACGGCTTGGGCGTCGGCCGCGGAGATGCCGACGGGCTTCTCGATCCACAGGTGTTTGCCGGCCTGCGCGACGGCGACACCGATCTCCTGATGGAGGGCGTTGGGGGCGGTGACGCTGACGGCCTCGACCGCCGGGTCGGCGAGCAGGTCGCGCCAGTCGTCGTATGCCGTGGCGAACCCGTGTTTGCTCACTGCCGCTTCGCGTGCGGCAGGCACGCTGTCGGCAACGGCCACGAAGACCGGCGTCACCCCGAGGTCAGCGTAGTGGTGGCGCAGCCGAGCCCAGGCGCGCGCGTGGACGTCGCCGAGCCAGCCGGCCCCGATGACACCGACGCCGATCGTGCGTCGTCCGGTCGAATCCATTCGTGCCATGGCTGTTCCGTTCTGCTCAAGCGGGAGTCAGGGGTTGGGGGAGGCCGGTCTCGGCCTCGCTGCGGAGCGCCCGCAGCTGGTCTCGTATGCCGTAGGGCTTGACCCCGAGCACCTCGTCGGTGCGTGGGGTCGCCAAGCTGGTGTCCGCCGGCATCGGCGCGGGCAGCATCTGCCCCTCGGGCACGGGGCTCGTCGTGATCAGGGATGCGTCGAGGTCGAAGACCTCGGCCGCAGCCTGCGCCAGCTCGAGCCGGGTCACCGCGTCCGCGCCCACCACGTGCAGGATGCCGTCGGCCTCGCGGTCGAGGGCGAGCAACAGCCGCGCGCCGATCTCGGCAGCGGTCACGGGGGAGGCGACATTGTTGATCGCCGGGTCCTGCCAGACCGAGAACTGCTGACCGGCCGACAGGGAATCGACTAGGGAGAGAACGAAATAGCCGAAACCGCAATCTTGCGCACGCGGTGCCGAGGGCTGCGTGAGGTGGCGGCCCTGCACGCCACCGACGCGCGCGACGAACCCGTGATCTGCCCGGTCGATCACGACCTGCTCGGACAATGCCTTGTAGAGGCCGTAGAGGTTGAGCGGATTGACGGGCTCGTCCTCGTCGACATTGTGGCCAGAGCCGTCGAACACCCAGTCGGTGGAGAGGTAGCCGAACCGAGCACCTGCCGCGTTGCACGCATCCACGAGGCGACGGGTCATCCCGACGTAGGCGTCGAACCCGGCCTTGCGGTCCCGGTAAAGGCCCTGCAGATCGTTGTCGATCGCCAGGTGCAACACCGCAGTGCTCTCGTGGTCGGCAAGGGCAGCCGCGATGTCGCCGGGGTCGGCGAGGTCGGTCAGTCGCCAGGCCCACGGGAAGTCCGGGCCCGGATCGCGCCGGACGGCACAGAGCACGTCCGCCCCGCGGCCGGCGAGCACGGAAGCGACATTGCCGCCGACGAAACCCGTTCCGCCGGTGAGCAATACCCGGTGGCTCATGCCGGGTCCGACGAGATCTCGTCGAGACGAACGGGACGCCCCTCTTTGAGCGACCGGGTCGCGGCGATGCCGATGCGCACCGGCTCGCGGCCGTCGGTGGTGCCCACAGGAGAGGCGCCACCGTCACGGACATAGTCGGCGAAGGCGGCCCACTCGAGGCGGTAGGACGGCAGATACCGGTCGAGGAAGAACCACGGCAGCGGCTCCGCGGCCGTCGTGTCCGGGGTGCGCACCCACGCGGCGTGTCGAAGGGGGTTGTCCGAGAGCGCCATACCGCCGGAGCCGAAGGCCTCGACCCGCTGGTCGTAGCCGTAGACGGCTTCGCGGCTGTTGTCGATCGTGGTGATCGTGCCGTCCTCGTGGGTCAGCACCACGACAGCGGTGTCCACATCACCGGCGTCACCGATGCGCGGGTCGACCCGCACGGCGCCGCGGGCGTAGACCTCGACGACCTCGGAGCCGACGACATAGCGGGCCATGTCGAAGTCGTGGATCATCATGTCGAGGAAGATGCCGCCGCTGACGGCGACATACTCGGGCGGCGGGGGCGCGGGGTCGCGGCTGGTGATGCGCACCAGGTGCAGCTCGCCGATCTGGCCCGTGCGCACGGCGGCGGCGACCGCCGCGTGGGCCGGGGCGGGGCGGCGGG
>NZ_HG764815.1:2350770-2355635 GCF_001050535.1 Nostocoides australiense Ben110
GCTCCTCGTGGGGGGTTCACGGGGGGCGGAGCCCCCCGTGTGGGGGCCGCTCCTCGTGGGGGGTTCACGGGGGGGCGGAGCCCCCCGTGTGTTACTTGTTGATCTTCGTCACGCGACCGGCGCCGACGGTGCGGCCGCCTTCACGGATGGCGAACTTCAGGCCCTCTTCCATGGCGATGGGCTGGATGAGCTCGACGTTCATCTCGGTGTTGTCGCCGGGCATGACCATTTCCTTGCCCTCGGGGAGCTTGACGACACCCGTCACGTCCGTGGTGCGGAAGTAGAACTGCGGACGGTAGTTGTCGTAGAACGGCGTGTGACGGCCGCCCTCCTCCTTGCCGAGGATGTAGACGTTGGCCTCGAAGTCGGTGTGCGGGGTGATCGAACCCGGCTTGACGACGACCTGGCCGCGCTCGACGTCCTCGCGCTTGATGCCACGAAGCAGCAGACCGACGTTCTCGCCGGCGCGGGCCTCGTCGAGCAGCTTGCGGAACATCTCGACACCGGTGACGGTGGTCTTGGTGGCCGGGCCCTCGTGGATGCCGACGATCTCGACCTCCTCGTTGACCTTGAGGATGCCACGCTCGACACGGCCGGTGACGACGGTGCCACGACCGGTGATGGTGAAGACGTCCTCGACGGGCATGAGAAACGGCTTGTCCGTCTCACGCTCGGGCTCGGGGATGTAGGAGTCCACGGCGTCCATGAGGTCCAGGACGCTCTGGCCCCAGGTCGCGTCGCCCTCGAGCGCCTTCAGCGCCGAGACGCGCACGACGGGGATGTCGTCGCCGGGGAACTCGTAGTCGGACAGCAGCTCACGGACCTCCATCTCGACGAGCTCGAGGATCTCCTCGTCGTCGACCATGTCGGTCTTGTTGAGCGCGACCACGATGAAGGGGACGCCGACCTGGCGGGCCAGGAGGACGTGCTCCTTCGTCTGCGGCATCGGGCCGTCGGTGGCGGCGACCACGAGGATCGCGCCGTCCATCTGGGCCGCACCGGTGATCATGTTCTTGATGTAGTCAGCGTGACCAGGGCAGTCGACGTGGGCGTAGTGACGGCCCTCCGTCTGGTACTCGATGTGGGCGATCGAGATGGTGATACCGCGCTGCTTCTCTTCCGGCGCCTTGTCGATGTCGTCGAACGCGAACACCGGGTTCAGGTCCGGGTACTTGTCGTGCAGGACCTTGGAGATCGCAGCCGTCAGCGTCGTCTTGCCATGGTCGATGTGACCGATGGTGCCGATGTTGACGTGCGGCTTGGTCCGCTCGAACTTTGCCTTCGCCACTTGCTTGTCCTCCTCAGGACTTCTCTGGGATACCGCTTAGGCCAGGCTGGCGTGGCGGTGCTTTGGGGTATGACGTGTGGGGTCGACCGTGAAGTCTACCCGTCACTCGCCACGAGTTTTCTTGATGATTTCTTCCGCGACGCTCTTGGGCACCTCGGCGTAGGAGTCGAACTCCATCGAGTAGTTCGCGCGACCTTGGGTCTTGGACCGCAGGTCACCGACATACCCGAACATCTCCGACAGCGGGACCAGGCCGCGCACGACCTTGGCGCCGCTGATGTCCTCCATGGCTTGGATGTGGCCACGGCGGGAGTTGATGTCGCCGATGACGTCGCCCATGTACTCCTCGGGCGTGCGGACCTCGACGGCCATCATCGGCTCGAGCAGCACCGGGTCGCACTTGCGGACGGCCTCCTTGAAGGCCATCGACCCGGCGATCTTGAACGCCATCTCCGAGGAGTCGACGTCGTGGTAGGCGCCGTCCAGCAGGGTGGCCTTGACCCCGACCATCGGGTAGCCGGCGAGGGCGCCGTACTGCATGGCGTCCTGGATGCCGTGGTCGACGGAGGGGATGTACTCGCGCGGCACGCGGCCTCCGGTCACCTTGTTGTCGAACTCGTAGAGCTCGCCTTCGGAGGTGTCCAGCGGCTCCAGCGCGATCTGCACCTTGGCGAACTGGCCCGACCCACCGGTCTGCTTCTTGTGGGTGTAGTCGTACTTCTCCACCGCACGGCGGATCGTCTCGCGATAGGCGACCTGCGGCTTGCCGACGTTGGCCTCGACCTTGAACTCGCGGCGCATGCGGTCGACGAGGATGTCGAGGTGGAGTTCGCCCATGCCGGCGATGATCGTCTGGCCGGTGTCCTCGTCGAGGTGGACCTGGAAGGTCGGGTCCTCTTCGGCGAGCTTCTGGATGGCCGTGCCGAGCTTCTCCTGGTCGCCCTTGGTCTTGGGCTCGATGGCGACCTGGATGACCGGCTCGGGGAAGGTCATCGACTCCAGCACGACCGGCTTGTCGATATCGGACAGGGTGTCACCGGTGGTGGTGCCCTTCAGGCCGATGGCGGCGTAGATGTGGCCGGCCAGCGCGTCCTCGACCGGGTTCTCCTTGTTGGCGTGCATCTGGAAGAGCTTGCCGACGCGCTCCTTCTTGACCTTGGTCGAGTTGAGCACCTGCGTGCCGGCGTGGATGCGGCCGGAGTAGACGCGGATGAAGGTCAGCGTCCCGAAGAAGGGGTGCGAGGCCACCTTGAACGCGAGCGCCGAGAAGGGCTCGTCGGTGGACGGGTGACGCTCGATCTTCTCGTCCTCGTTGCCGGGGGCGTGGCCCTCCATGGCGGGCACGTCGAGCGGGGTCGGCAGATAGGAGATGACCGCGTCGAGCATCGGCTGGACACCGCGGTTCTTGAACGCCGAACCGCACAGCACCGGGTAGAGCTCTGAGTTGACGGTCAGCTTGCGGATGCCCCTCTTGAGCTCCTCGACGGTCAGCTCGCCCTCTTCGAGGTACTTCTCCATGAGCTCGTCGTCGGACTCGGCGACCCGCTCGACCAGGGCGTGACGGTATTCCTCCGCCTGCTCCTGCAGGTCGGCCGGGATCTCCTGGACCTCGTACTTCGCGCCCATCGTGACGTCGCCCTTGGCGTCGCCGGGCCACACCAGGGCCCGCATCTCGAGCAGGTCGACGATGCCGACGAAGGTCGACTCGGCACCGATCGGCAGCTGCAGCACGAGCGGCTCGGCGCCGAGGCGGTCCTTGATGGTCTGGACGGTGAAGTAGAAGTCGGCGCCCAGCTTGTCCATCTTGTTGACGAAGCAGATGCGGGGCACGTTGTACTTGTCGGCCTGGCGCCACACGGTCTCGGACTGGGGCTCGACGCCCTCCTTGCCGTCGAACACGGCGACGGCGCCGTCGAGGACGCGCAGCGAGCGCTCCACCTCGACGGTGAAGTCGACGTGGCCGGGGGTGTCGATGATGTTGATCTGGTTGTTGTCCCAGAAACAGGTGACAGCGGCCGACGTGATCGTGATGCCGCGCTCCTTCTCCTGCTCCATCCAGTCGGTCGTGGAGGCGCCGTCGTGCGTCTCACCGATCTTGCGGTTGACACCGGTGTAGAAGAGGATGCGCTCGGTCACCGTCGTCTTGCCGGCGTCGATGTGCGCCATGATGCCGATATTCCGGACCTTGTTCAGGTCGGTCAGGACGTCCTGTGCCACTTGGGTTTTCTCATCTCAGTTCGTTGCGAACACAGCATGTTGCGTTACGTGCGGGGTGGCGCCGCAGCGCCGGCGGTATGCCGCTTCGCCCACCTGAGCTGGGCGGCATACCGCAGGCTGGGGTCACCAGCGGTAGTGCGCGAAGGCCTTGTTGGACTCGGCCATCTTGTGGGTGTCCTCACGACGCTTCACCGCGGCACCGAGGCCGTTGGAGGCGTCGAGGATCTCGTTCATGAGGCGCTCGGTCATCGTCTTCTCGCGGCGCTGGCGGGAGTAACCGACCAGCCAGCGCAGCGACAGGGTCGTGGCGCGGCCGGGCTTGACCTCAACCGGGACCTGGTAGGTCGCGCCACCGACACGGCGGGACTTGACCTCGAGGCTCGGGCGGACGTTGTCGAGCGCGCGCTTGAGGGTGGCGACCGGGTCGGTGCCCGTCTTGTCGCGCACGCCCTCGAGGGCGCCGTAGACGATGTTTTCGGCGATCGACTTCTTGCCGTCGAGCAGGATCTTGTTGACCAGCTGGGTCACCAGGGTGCTGTTGTAGACGGGGTCGACGACGAGGGGACGCTTGGGTGCGGGGCCTTTACGGGGCATTCAGATCACTTCCCCTTCTTGGCGCCGTAGCGGCTGCGAGCCTGCTGGCGGTTCTTGACGCCCTGGGTGTCGAGGGCGCCGCGGATGATCTTGTAGCGGACGCCGGGGAGGTCCTTCACACGGCCGCCACGCACGAGCACCATCGAGTGCTCCTGCAGGTTGTGGCCGACGCCCGGGATGTAGGCGGTGACCTCGATGCCGCTGGTCAGGCGCACACGGGCGACCTTGCGCAGCGCCGAGTTCGGCTTCTTGGGGGTGGTGGTGTAGACGCGGGTGCAGACACCGCGGCGCTGAGGAGAGCCCTTCAGGGCAGGGGTCTTGACCTTGGAGGCCTTGTCCTGCCGGCCCTTGCGCACCAGCTGGTTGATGGTAGGCAAACCGTTTCCTTCAATTCGTCGTCTCGCCCGCCGTATGACGGGCGCTCCTTGCCATGTCCGCCGCTCGACCCCCGTGGTCGGGTGTGTCGCGCCGGATGCTCTCCCCTGCACTCCCCGCTCCCCACCCACCGCGGCTTGCGGTGGCGAAGATCGGATTGCCCGGCGAGAGGGGTGGGGCACATCAGTCACCAAGGACTGCTGCCGGCGTGCCCATGCGCGACTTCGCGCACGAGACACAGCGCTCCATCGTACCCGGGCCCGTCGGAGGCGGCCAAATCGCGTAGGAGGGGCTCTCATCGAGTGGGGAGTGCCGGCACGCTTTCCGGCGATTTCCGTGCCGAGAATCCCCTCTCGACGTCAGTTCGTGTGGACGTCAGTTCGTGTGGACG
>NZ_HG764815.1:2355735-2360526 GCF_001050535.1 Nostocoides australiense Ben110
CAGCAGCACGATCGCGACCCGGGTCAACGCGCTCAGCGCCACCCTGCCCACCGAGGCGGTGCTGCTCAGCCGGGCGATCACCGACACCGCCCCGAGCGCTGGCGACGATCTGAATCCGACGCTGGCCGACCTTCTGGAACGTTATCTACCGGAGAGCATTTCGGCATATGAGGTGTCCACGCGCCGGGGCCGAAACGACTCGGCCGAGCAGTTGCTGATGACCCAGTTGCGGCTGCTGCACACCGTCGCCCTCAATATCGACGAGGCCGAGACCGCGCACAACGAACGCGATCTGCAGATCCAGGACCGCTTCCTGCGCGAGCGGTTCGCCAACCTGACGCCGGGCGACCTCGACCTGACCGAGCGACCCGTGACCGCGGCGACCGTGCGCAGCATCGACGCGCCGGCCCGCGGGCGCAACAAGACGGCCACGCCTGACGCCCGCGCCTTCCTGGACCCGGAACGGCAACCGGTCGTCCTGTTCAAGCGAGCGACCGGCGGTGCCTGGGATCTGACGCTGCGCCTGGCGCTGCCCAAGGGGCAGGCGACCATCCTCGGCGTCGTTCAAGAGACGACCGCGGGAGCGACGAACTTCGTCCACCGGGGCAACCGCCGCCTCCTCGGCGCGCGCCGGCCCACCGGCTTCAAGGCCCCTCAGGTCGACCTGACACTGCAGGTGAAATTGTTGTCCCCCAAGCGGTTCTTCATCTACGCCGAGAGCGCCGCCGGCAAGGACCTCACCGACACCGTCCTCTTCTTCCGCACCGACAACGGCAGTCAGGCCGAGCTGCCGACCGCCTTGACCAACCATGCCCGCGCCCCGCTGACCGTCATCGCGTCCGCATACGACACCCCCGGCGGCCTAGTGCTGCGCAACGAGTCGGTCCTCTTCCCCGACCTGCGCAGCGCCTGCACCGGATTCGGCTACGGCAATATCACCTGGCTCGACCGGCATACCCCGATCGTCTAGGTCCGCCCTAGAAGGCTCGACCGGCATAACCCCATCATCTAGGTCCGCCCTAGAAGTAGCGCAGCGTCACATACGGGACCGTGCACAGGATCGTCACTGCCGTGACGATCAGGCCATATTTCGTGAACTCCCAGAACGAGATCGGGTGACCGTTGCGTTTCGCGATGCCACAGACGACGACATTGGCACTGGCCCCGATCGCGGTCGCATTGCCACCGAGATCGGCGCCGAGAGCCAACGCCCACCACAGTGAGGCCTCCTCGGGTGGCAGACCGGCGGCCGGGCCGACGAGACCATGCACCAATGGCGACATCGTCGCGACATAGGGGATATTGTCGACGATCCCCGACAGCACGGCCGAACCGACCAGGATGCCTTGGGCCGCAACGTGATAGTTGCCGTCGATGAGGCTGGTCACGCTGCGCGCCAGCTGCTCGATCACGCCCTGGTGGACCAGGGAGCCGACCATGACGAACAGGCCCGCGAAGAAGAGCAGCGTCTCCCACTCGACGTCCTCGAGATAGGTGTCGGGCTCGAGCCGGGAGACGAGGATCGCGGCACCGGCGCCCAGCAGGGCGATGACGGAGGGCTCGATATGCGTCACGGCGTGGGTGACGAAGCCGAGCAGCACCAGCGCGAGAATGAGCGACATCCGGCGCAACAACGCGGCATTGGTGATCGTCTCGCGCGGCGTCAGCGCCATGACTGCCGAGGACCGCTCGGGGTCATGGGCCAGACGCCGGCCCCACAGCAGCCAGGCCAGGCCGATGAAGACGGCCAGCAGCACGACGACGATCGGCGCGAGATTGACGACGAAGTCGTTGAAGGACAATCCGGCCCGGCTGGCGATGATGATGTTCGGAGGATCGCCGATGAGCGTCGCGGTGCCGCCGATATTGCTCGCCATCGCCTCGGCGAGCAGGAACGGCACCGGCGGCAGGGCCATCCGGTCACACAGCAGGAGAGTGACCGGCGCGACGAGCAGCACCGTCGTCACATTGTCGAGCAGGGCCGACGCGACGGCCGTGATGAGGATGAGCATCACCATCATCCGGAAGGGCCGCGCCTGGGCGCGCTGCGCCGACCAGATCGCGAGGAACTCGAAAACCCCTGTCTCCTTGAGGATTCCGACGATGATCATCATGCCGAACAGCAGGAAGATCACGTTCCAGTCGATGCCCGTCTCCTCGGAGAAGAACATCGCGTGGCCGCGCGTCGCCCCGATGGCCACCATCGCCGCCGCGCCCCCGAGCGCGACGGCGGCGCGGTTGAGCTTCTCGGTCGCGATCAGGATGTAGGCGCTGGCGAAGACCGCCACCGCCAGCCAGGCAGCAAGCGTCACCGGGCGTCCTCACCTGCGCCGCGAGCGGTGTCCCCGCCGGCTTCGCTGAGGTAGCCGGACCGCCCCCGATCGATGATGTCCTTGTCGAGACGGCGGCGGATCAGGTCGCTGTCCTGGCCCGCGGCCTGGGCGATGGCGGCGAGCACGCGGGACATCGTCACGACTCCGTGGAATCTAGCCTGATCGGCCACGACGATGAGTGGATAGTGCAACTCGCTCATGGCGGAGACGATCTCGACCACCGTGGCGTCAGGTTCGACTCGCGGCAGCTGTGCCGGCGTCAGCCGTTTGGCGTCGATCAGGTCGCCAATGGTGACGGTCGTCAGCTTCGCGCAGAGGTCGTCGGCAGCCTGTTCGTCATAGGCGTGCGCGAGGTGGGGGTCGTCGCGGACATACTGCGGCAGCACCACCGAGAGCAGCTGGCTGCCGGGGATGACCGCGATCGGCACCCCGGAATCATCGGCAACGACCAGCCCGTTGAGCCGGAACTCAGCGACGATCCGGGCAGCCTCGGCACCGGTGGTCTCCTTGTGGACGGTCGGCACCTGCTCGGCAAGGTCGATGGCGCGCATACCCTCTACCCTGCCAGGCCGCGGGGCTATTTGGTGACGGGTAGGGCAGCGACCAGGTCGGCGACGAGCGCGTCGGCGCGCAGATCGGCCGGCTCGACCTGCGGGCTGAACCCGAGGCGGACGACGACGAGGTCGGCTGACGGCACGACATACAGCCGTTGCCCGTCGTGCCCCTGCGCCCAATACGCTTCTCGCGGAAGGATTTCGGAGATGCGCTTGCCCGCGGCGTCCTTGTTGGTCCACCAGCTCGCGGCATACCCTGGCTCTTCGGTCTTGTCGACCTTGACGACCTCGGTGGACTGGGCCATCCAGTCCTCGGGCAGCAGCTGTTGGTCGGCCCACTGCCCGCCCTGCAGGGCGAACTGGCCGATCGTCAGCCAGTCGCGTGGCGTGGCCCAGAGATAGGAACTGCATACCGGCGTCCCCGACGCGTCCGGCTCCCAGACGGCTGAGGAGAGACCGAGCTTGGCGAACAGTTCCTGCCGGGGCAGGTCGGCGCCGACCTCGGTGCGCTCGTGCAGGACCGAGCAGATGATGTTGGTGCTGCCGCTGGAGTATTGCTGATAGGTGCCGGGCTTGTGCGCCATGTCGAGGCCGGCCGCGTAGGCGCCCATGTCCTCTTCCCGATAGAGCATCGTCGTCACCGGCGTTGCGAGAGCGTAGGTCTCGTCCCACGACAGCCCGCTGCTCATCCGCATCAGCTGATCGATGGTGATCTTGGCCTTGTCGCCCTTCCAGTCCTTGCGCAGTTTTGCGTCGTCGACGGTGAGGACCTCGTCGAGGACCAGCCGGCCGACGAGCAGGTTGGCGACGCTCTTCGACATCGACCAGCCCAGCTGCGGCGTGGAGGGACCGAACCCGTCGGCATACCGCTCCCCGACGATCTTGCCGTGCTGGGCGACAACGACCGCTCGGGTCCCGAGAGCGGCCCGCTGATCCTGCGGCAGGTCGTCGCCGAAAGCATTGGCGAGGGCCTGGGTCACGGCCTTGCGGGGGGTCGGCGTCGGGGCGCCCGAGAAGGGGTTGTCCTTGACGCCGACCGCCGTCGCCGTCCCGAGATCGGGCGCCTCATCCGCGAGCGTGCATCCGTATCCCTTTGTGTACCAAGCCTTTTGGATCGCCAGGCGCCCCCACAGCGACCCTGTCGTGCGGGCGCCGTCGGTCGAATCGCGCAGATAGGGCACGAGCGGATTGGGCGGCAGGTCCGCCGTCGGGTCGTCGCGGCCGGCGATCTGACGCACCGCGCACGCGTTGTGTGCGGCATACCCGGTGCCGGTCAGCAGCAGTGGCCGCTCGTACCAGTAGCCACCGATGACGGCGACCACGGCCAGGACGAGGACGCCGAGCACGATCCGGCGGATCGTGCGACCCCGTCTGCTCATGCGGCGAAACTTAGTGCATGGAGGTGGCGCGCGGAATGTCCCCGCGCCGCCACGACGCGACGACTTTCGTTACCCCAGCCGCAGGCGCTTGACCTGCTCCCAGAAGCGGTCGCGCATGACATGCCGCGAGGCGTCGTTGATGTCGTATTCGCCGGTGCGGCTGGACAGGTCGAGCAGCAGGGTGCGGTCGAGGTCGCCGGGGATGAACGGTTCGCTCTTGCGCAACTCGATGAGCATCTCCGGCGTTGCCGACAACACCCAGGTCGCGATGACCTGGCGCACGACGGCGTCGATGGCTTCGATGTCGACGAGGCCGATGTCCTCCCCGCGGCTCGCCCCGCCGGTGCTCGTCGTCCACATCGGCGGCGCGGCCTTCGGGGGCAGGATCGTCGAGGGTCGCTTGCCGGCGAGGACCGAGGGCTTCGGTGCCGCGGTATGCGGTGGGGCCGGGGCCTCCGCGTCGATCCCGGGGTCCGCGTCGGCCCCGGTGTCCGGGCCGGGCCGGGACGGCACAGCGGCGGGGGT
>NZ_HG764815.1:2360626-2368804 GCF_001050535.1 Nostocoides australiense Ben110
CCCCCCCCCCCCCGCCGGCGACCGGTGCGTCCGCCGTGACCACGTCCGGGGCCTCGTCCTCGCCCCGGCCTTCGGTCAGCCGGACCACGCCGCCCCCCGAGACGCGACTCGAGGAGGAGTGCGGCCTCGGCGCCAAGGGGCCGATCGAGGGCGTGCGCCCGGACGCCGAGAGCGAAATCCGTTACGGCCGAATCGGTTCCGGATCGACGGTGGCGATCTTCTTGCACCAGTCGCCAGGGAGCATGTGCGGCTGGATGGACTATGTCGGCCTTGCGACGAAGCAGGCCGAGTTCACCGCGCTCACCGTGAACTCGTGCGGCAAGGGCGACACCCGGTGTTCGAAAGCCCTGTCCGACAACCCGGTCGGCTTCCTCACCCCGATCGTCGAGCACGCCCGGACCGAGCTGGGCGCCGACCGCGTGGTCGTCGTCGGCGCCTCGGCCGGCGGGGCCGTCGCGCTGGCGGGGGGCCAGCAGGCCGGTGCGGACGCGATCGTCGATCTGTCCGGTCCCGCGTACTGGCGCGGCTACGCCGAGGCCGAACCGGCTGCTGCCGCCACGACCGTGCCGCTCCTGATCGTCTGCTCCGACAGCGACTTCCAGATGAAACCAGAACGGCTGCGCGCCGCGGTGCAGGGCTCTCCCGCCAAGGTCAAGAAGTACCTCGATCCCCCCGAGGGCGGCCACGGCTGGGACATCGTCACCGAGGAGCCCGGGGACACGGTGAAACTGACCGAGACCGGCAGGCTCGTGCTCGACTGGATCACCGGCGACTATCCCGCCAGCGGCTGACCGGGACCAACCAGCCATCACGGTGTCCTTCCAATGCAGGACTGGTGGCACGTCCTAGCCACCTGCCTAATGTGTGAGCGAACAATCTGCTCCTCGGAGGCACCTCATGTTCGGCTTCGAAACTCGCCGCCCGCGAATCCTGTTCGCCCTCTTGGGCTTTTTGCTCGCGTGGGCCTTGGCGCCGGGTCCGTCAGATGCGGCGACCCTGGGCGCCTCGGGGGTCCCGAGAGTCGCGCCGGCACCGGTCGCCCTCCCGGCCACGACGGCGGAGTTCGTGGCGCTGCAGCGGGGGGACATCGAGGGGCGTCGCTTCATCGGCGACGGCGGATTCGGCATTCGCACTCGCAACGGCACCCTCATCAACTTCTATGGAGATACCGTCGTCAGCGCCACCGGCAACCCCCAATACCCCAAAGCCGCAACGCAAAAGACATACATGATGCGCAACAACGCGATCATCCACGGCGGCGGGCGCATTCGCAGTGCCACCAGCGGGACACGACTGCTCAGCCTGAACTCCTTCGTCGATGTGCCTGCCGCACAACGAATCCCGGGCGGAACGAACTACTACTGGCCCGCCAGTGCGGCAACGCGCTATGACGCCACGGCCAAGGTGGATCGGGTCTACGTCTTCCTCAGCCACATGTTCACGTCCGACACCGGGACCGGCCTGTGGAATTTCTCCCAGGTCGGCAGTCGTCTGGCGGAGTACACCTTCGACGCCAAGGGCACCTTGACCCTCACCAGGTTGTTGGCCACGCCGATGAAAGCCAATGACCCCGCTGGGATCAAGTGGGGCGCCGGTGCCTTCGTCGACGCGGGCTATCTCTACGCCTTCGGCTCGAGCAAGATCGACGACCCGTGGATCTGGGGCAACGACTTCTACCTCGCCCGGATTCCGGTCTCGAGCATCGGGACGGCGACGGCCTGGCGCTTCTGGACGGCGGCCGGCTGGTCCAGGTCGGCCACAGCCGTCATCCCGGTCATCCCGAATCCGCTCGGGTTGGAAGCCACCCTCGCCATGGTTCGCGACCCTGCCACGGGGGCATTGTCGGTGTCCTACAAGGAATTCACCTTCATCGGGAGCCGCGTGATGCGCATCACGGCGCCTGCCTTGACCGGACCCTGGACGGCCGACCCCGAGCCGTTGGCCACGTTGACGCCCTTGGTGCCGGACGGCTACACCTACTGTGGCACGGACATACCCCTCGCCGGCTCCGCCCGCGGAGTAATCGTCAGCCACGGCAACTTCACACCCGGGACGCCCCTGGAGTTCTTGGGGATCCGTGCCGTGATCTAGCCGGGACTCAACCCGCGAGGTGGGCGTTGTCGTCGGACCACATGGTCAGCAGACCGCCGAAGTGGGCCTCGAAACGCTCCCACTCGTGCGTCGGATAGGTCTGGTGGATCGTCGAGGTGAGCATCGAGCGGAACTCGGGCGACGTCACATACTCGTAGGTAATCTCGTCGATATGCGACAACGTGGTCGCGCAGAACTCGTTGTAGCGCTCGGTGTCGAAGTGCGCGTCCGCAAGCCGTTGGTAGGCAACGATCTTCGCGTCGTAGTCGAGCTGATCGTTGTCGGCGACGGCGAACCACGGCTCGGTGTCGACCTGGGTCTTGGCGATCCGGTCGGTCGCGACGCAGAAGGCCGACCACTTCGCCAGCGCCTTCATCGCCCACGGGAAGTAGTAGTGCAGCGAGGTGACGGCGACGTCGGGACAGGCGTTCGCGTAGTCGATCGGGTAGATCTGATCGCCCTTGACGAGCATCTCGCAGGAGTTGAACTCCCAGCGGAAGAAGGCGTTGACGGTTTGCGAGATGGTGATCGCTTCCTGGCCGGCCTCGGGAGTCAGGAAGTCGTGGGAGACCTCGTAGCGATCGTGCATCGGCAACTCGGGACGGAACTTCATCACCATCGTCTCGGGGCCGATGGTCAGGGCGCGGGCGAAGACGTCGTAGTCGATGGACTCCTGCAGGTGCATGAGCATCTCACCGGACTCGTCGTAGGACTTGTGCAGCCCGGCGACATCGTCGACCTTGGAGACACCGCGCCAGCCGCCGCCGTCGAAAGGCTTCATGTAGAGCGGGTAGCCGAGTTCGTCGGCGAGGGCGTCGAGGTCGAAGGAGCGGTTGTACTTGGCGGACGTGTAGGCCCAGCGGGCGTTGTCGACGGGGTTCTTGTAGGGCACGAGGATGGTGTTGGGCACCTTCATGCCGAGCCGCAACATCGCGCAGTAGGCCGAGTGCTTCTCCATCGATTGGAAGGTGAAGGGGCTGTTGAGCAGATAGACGTCGTCCATCAACGACGCCTTCTTGAGCCACTCTCGCGGGTGGTAGTACCAGTAGGCGAGCCGGTCGATGCACAGGTCCTGACGCGCCTTGTCCCGCAGGTTGAACGGCTCGATCGTCACCCGTTCGGTCTCGATGCGGTGCTCGATGCCGTCTGCCGTCGTGAGCAGACCCATGCGGCGCACCAACGCCTCGAAGGCCGTCGGCCAGTCCTCCTCTGCGCCGAGCAGGAGACCGATCAGATGGTCACGGGTTGTGGTCAAGGCGTGGCTCCTTTGTTGGGTAGGGCGCTGATGCAACGTCAGACGAAACGGGGCAGGTGGTGGGCCAGCGGGCGGTGCCACCACGGCCAGTCGTGGGCGCTGTCATGGCCCCAGACGTCGAGTTGGTGCGTGATTCCCTTCTCCCGCAAGACATCGGCGAAGGCGAGTGTGGACGGGTAGGACTTGGTCGGCTCCCATTCGAAGGGTCCTTGACCGACGACGAGCAGCAGGCTCGCCCGCGACCGGAGCCAGTTCAGGTGATCGCCCTCGGCGCCGCGCACATAGGCCATCGGGTTGGCGAAGTAGGTCGCGTCGCCGATGTCGCCCCAGCCCCGCCAGGTGCTGGGGTCGTAGTTGCCGGAGAGCCCGATCGCCAAGGGCGCGACGTCGGCGCGCTGCAAGGTGAAGTGGACCGCGTGGTAGGCGCCCATCGAGACGCCGAAGGTGATGATCTCGCTCTGCCAGCCCCCCATCTCGAAGGCGATGTGGGGCAACACGCTCTGCTCCAGCCAGGCGTGGTAGAGCCGGTGGCGGCGGGCGCGTTCTTCGGTGGGCTGGTCGCTGGCGGACCAGCTCCAGCCGTCGAGGGAGTCCACGCAGAAGAGCGTCACCCGGCCCGACTCGACGAGATCGCCGATCGCGTCGAGCATGCCGTTGCCGGCGAAGTCCTCGGCATGTCCTGCCTCGGACGGGAAGACGAGCATCGGCCGCCCGAAGTGGCCGTGACGGACGACACCGAGCGTGGCATCGACGCCGGGGATAGGGAGCTCAACACGGGCGGACATGGGCGCTATCCAACCTCACAGATCGCCGGGAGGCTAGCGCGACACTCGACGCGGTCCTCAGAAGAGCGCGCTCATCAATGCGGTGCGTCCGCGCTTGACCCGCTCATCCTGATTGCCGACCACGGCGAACAGCTGCACGAGGTGATCGCGGGCCGCGGCGCGCTCCTCTCCGCTGGTGCGCTTCACCAGGTCGATGAGGCGACCGAAGGCGTCCTCGACGTGACCGCCGAGCAGGTCGAGATCGGCGACCAGGGTCTGGGCGGCGACGTCGTCGGGGTTGTCGGCCGCGGCGGCGCGGGCCGCGGTCGGATCCGCTCCGGCCGTCCGCTGCAGGAGGGCGACCTGGGCGCGGCCGATCTCGGCGTCGTGGTCCTTGGGATCGGCGGCGAGCGCTTGGTCGTATGCCGCAGCGGCGGCGTCGAGGTCGCCGCGCTCGATCGCGTCGAAGGCCGCCTGGTGCAGCGGCGGCAGGGTCTCCTCGGCAGCCGGTCCCGCAAGCTCGAGTCGGCCCGTGACTCCTTGCTGCACAGCAAGTTCGAGAACCTGATCGAGAACTCCGCGCAGCTGCTCCTTCGCGGCCACGCCGGCGAAGAGCGGCAACACCTGGCCCTGCAGCAGTCCGAGCGTCATCGGGACCGATTGCACCTGCAGCGCCCGCAGCATGCCGGGGTTGGCGTCGATGTCGAGGCTGACGACCTGGATGCGCCCGCGCAACGCCGTCGCGACCTCGACGACCTCGCCGAGATAGACCACCGACTCCGGCACCCGGGAGGAGACCACGACGAGCACCGCGGGCACCCGCACCGAGCGATTGAGTGTTTCCGGGAACGAGGCATCGGTCGCTTTGATGTGGATCTGGTCGGTGCCTCCGGCGACGGGAGCCCCGCTCGGGGCGCTGCCGTCGGACAGACCGGTCAGATCGATCGCGCCGCGGGCGGCGCTTCCGGGCACGGGTGGCTGCGTCATACCGTCATCATTTCGTATGCCGCGGCGCAGACCTATTCGGTGCCGCGGGCTACTTGGCCTCGATATCGCGCAACTGCTCGCTGACGCCGATCACCGTGGCCGCCTTGTCCTTCGGGATGACCGTGGCGAAGGTGAGCAACCAATCGAGGCGCAGCTGCTTGGTGACCGACTTCTCGCCCGCCAGCGACGCCAGGTCGCTGGGCAGGTCGAGGCGCTTGGCCTTGGAGGTCGGCTTCATCAGGTCGACCCGCTGCTGCTGCCCGAACGCCAGTGCGCTGCCGTCGGCCAGCCGGAAGGCCATCGATTCTGCGGACTTGGTCTCCGGATCGTGCTGCCGGGTGAAGGTGCCGAGCTTGCCCAGGGCCTTGACCTGTGCCTTCGAGGCCGCCAGGACACCGGTGGCATAGGGGTCCTTGACGCCGACCAGCTTTGCCCACTTCTTGTCCTTGGGCGCCGGGATGTCGAGCAGGTGACCGTAGGCGTTCAGCACGGCGGGCGGGTCGGCGACCAGGCCGTCGTCACCCTCGACGAGGTCGGTGCCGGTCGACAGCGGCGGAAGAGCGGGGACGCTCGACCCAGGCAGCATCGGGACCGTCACCCACAGCTTGTAGGCCTCCGCCGGCTTCTCGGACACCAGGACGTGGAGCCACTGGACGCCGTCGACGAGGGTCGTCGCGAGAATCCGGCGCGGCCAATCCCGGCCGGCCGAGACCGCCAGGATCGTCGGCGTCGCCGGATTCTTCAAAGAGGTGCCGGCCTCGTCGGTGTACTTGTCGGGCAGTGCGGCGATCCGCAGGGCCGGCCCGGTGAGGATCGCCTTGTGCGTCTTGGTGTCACTCGCCTTGGCGGCGAAGGCGGCACCGGCCTGCGCCAGCGCCCGCTGCGTGATCGTCACCGCGGTCGCCTCCGGCACGCCGGCGCCGTCGACCGTCTCGACCTTGGCGTCGTGGAGTCCGACGACCCGCTCGGGAAAGCCGCAGCCGGTCAACGCGCCCGCGGCGAGCCCGAAACCGGCGATGCCGGCAACCAGGCGCGAGGTGGGAGCGCTCCTCATCGGGTCACCCCCGCACGCGTGGCTTCGACGGGAGTGCCCGCGGGCACGTGCACGACCCGCCGCTTGGGGCCGGGACGGGCCAGCAACCAGCCCACGGTCGTCAGCAGGGCACCGGCCGCGGCCAGCACGAGCGCCTGGTAGAACCACGTGTCGCGAGCCCAGGTGGCGCTGAGCGCAGCGAAGCCGGGGCCGGTCGGCGCGATGACGAGGGTCTCGGGGGCCGTGTCCTGGGTCATGGTGATCGACCCCCGCTCGGGCAGGTCCTCGTTGATCCGGAAGACGTCGCGCACGTTGAGATCCGGTGTCGCTCCGGAGCCGCTGCGGGTCGTCAGGGCGGTCCACTCGCGCACGTGCACGCCGGTCACGGTGCGTCGCTCGGCGTCGCCGAGGACGGCCGCGATGTCGGCCGAGGTGCCGACGATCGCCCTCGCGGTGCCCCCCGGCTTGGTGGTCACGTCGATGCGCACCGGCAGATCCGTGCGGTTGAGGACCTCCGGGCCGAAGACGACGGGGGTGGTGCCTGGGTCGGGCACGGTGAAGGTCGCCTCGCCGGAGGGGCCTAGTTTGACGGCGAACCAGCTGCCGACGGCGAGCGGGACCAGGCCGGCCAGGGCCAGCAGGATCCCGACGAGGCGTTTGAGAATCGCCACGGTGAGTCGACTTTCGTTTGGAGAAACACGGGGAGCGGAAGACTCCACGATGACCCATCCCCCGGAGATAACAAAATCGTCACGGCTCGTGACAGACGTCATGGCGGATGGTCCCCTGCCGCGGCGGCGCGACGAATCCCGCGCGGCTAAGGTCGAGTCCGTGGCGACCTACGACGTCATGTGGATCGACCGGGTTTCGGGTGGCGCGTGGCGCGCCACCCGTGAAGAACTGCCCCAGTTGCTCGCGCGGGAGACGGGTTTCGTCTGGGTCCACATCCCGGACCTGGACCGCGACGCCCGCGAGATGTTGCGCTCGGTCTTCGGGTTGCACCCGCGGGCCATCGAGGAGATGGCCGTCCGCAACCACGTGGCCCGGTTGCACTACCACAAGACCTACCTGCTGTTGGTCGTGCACAGTCCGGTCCCGACGGGTTCGGGCCGGGTCGAATCCATCGAACTCGACCAAGTGGTCGGCACGAACTACCTGATCACGAGCCCGGGACCGGCAGCCGGCAGCCCGGTGGCCGCCGAATCCGGCGCCACCGCCGAGGTTGCCGACCGTCTCGTCGCCGGCCGGCTGACCCCCACGACGCCCATCGCCTTGTCGTGGGCGATCACCTCGACGATCACCAACGCCATGGAACGCAGCGTCAACGACCTGGCCCGCGAAGTCGGACGGTTGGAACAGCACGTCGTCGAACGCTCCGCCCCACGCAAGAGCGAGGGCTTCCTCGACGAGTTGTTCACCACCCGCCATGCCCTGGGCCGCATCACGTCCATCGCCGCCCAGACCGGTGAGGTCTTCGGGCGGGCGCAGTATCTCCTCGACGGGACCGGTGATCCGGAGGACGTGCGCCTGATCGGCGACTCCCGCGATCAGTTCCTGCGCCTGGCCGGCATCGCCCGCGCCCAGGACGAATTCCTCCGCGGGGTCACCGAGTTCTATCGCGCCCGCACCGACACCCGGGCCACGGTGGCGATGGAACGGCTCGCCGTCATCGTCGCCATCACCCTCCCCGTCATCGCGCTCGCCTCGGTGGCGAGCATGAACGTCATCTCCTACGGCCGCACCAGCTGGCCGTGGCTGATCGGCATCCTGCTAGCCATGTTCGTCGTCTCCGCCATCCTGTTGCGCTGGGCCCGCCGCCAGGGCTGGTGGTAGGAGAACACCCCACGAAGTTCTCCGCTCGTCCCGCGCTCCGATACTTCGCGAATCAAGCCCCGGGCCGAGCGCCGAGCAGGTCGTCCAGGATCATGCGGGCGGCGGTATGCGGTTCGGCTGCGCCCGCGGCCACCTCACCGGCCGCCGCGGTCACCCGGTCGTCGATGGCGTCGCGCACCGCGCCGAGCACCAGTGCCTCCACCTCCGCCGCAGCG
>NZ_HG764815.1:2368904-2373748 GCF_001050535.1 Nostocoides australiense Ben110
CAGGCTGCGGCGCAGGGGATCGCCGAGGCGCTGCGCACCGCCCCGGCGCGGGTCGCCAATGTCGCGGACAAGCCCTACAAGCGCCGGCCGTATGCGCCGTTCATCACCTCCACGTTGCAGCAAGAGGCCTCGCGAAAGCTGCGGCTGTCGGCGCGCGAGACGATGCGGATCGCGCAGCGGCTCTACGAGGGCGGCTACATCACCTATATGCGAACCGACTCGGTCATGCTCTCCGAGACGGCCCTGAACGCCGCCCGCAGCCAGGCCCGGAGCATGTATGGCGCCGAATATGTCCCCGACGCCCCGCGCCGCTACACCTCCTCCAATGCCGGCGCCCAGGAGGCGCACGAGGCGATCCGCCCGGCCGGCGACACCTTCCGCACCCCGTCGCAGGTCAGCAGCCAGCTGCGCGGCAGCGAGTACGCCCTCTACGACCTGATCTGGAAGCGCACCATCGCCTCCCAGATGGCCGATGCCGTCGGCTCGACCGCGACCGTGCAGACCGAGGCGACCCTGGCCGACGGGCGGGTCGCCCAGCTGTCGGCGAGCGGCACGGTCATCACCTTCCGCGGCTTCCTCGCGGCATACGAAGAAGGCCGGGACGAGGAGGACACCCGCGCCCGCCAGGCCGCCCGCGAGGCCGGCGAGGAGGAGCGGCGCCTGCCGCAGCTGAGCCAGGGCGACGCGCTCGACGTCCGCCGCACCGAGGCCTCCGGTCACGAGACCTCCCCGCCCCCGCGCTATACCGAGGCCACCCTCGTCAAAGCGTTGGAGCAGAAGGAGATCGGCCGCCCCTCGACATACGAACCCACGCTGGCGACGATCCAGGACCGCGGCTATGTCAACAAGCAAGGTTCGGCGCTCGTGCCGTCGTGGCTCGCCTTCGCCGTCACCCGGTTGATGGAAGAGCATTTCGGACGGCTCGTCGACTACGACTTCACCGCCTCGATGGAGGACGACCTCGACGCCATCGCCCGCGGCGACGCACAACGGGTCGAGTGGCTGCAGCGCTTCTACTTCGGCGACGAGGCCACCTCCGCCGAGGGTCTGCGCGACCTGGTCGCCGACCTGGGGGAGATCGACGCCCGCGGCATCTCGACGATCGACATCGGCGACGGGCTCGTCGTGCGCGTCGGCCGCTACGGACCCTACGTCGAGGAGGTCTCCCCGGCCGGCGTGGACCCGTCGACAGGTGAGATGGCAGACGCCGCCGCGACCACGCCGCGGCGGGCCACGATCAACGACGACGTGGCGCCGGCGGACCTGACCCCTGAGATGGCACGCGCGCTGCTCGAGGTCTCGGCCGACGACGGGCGCTCGCTCGGCACCGACCCCGTGTCCGGCCACGAAATCCTCGCCAAGGCCGGCCGCTACGGGCCCTATGTCACCGAGGTGCTGCCCGAGTCGGACGCGCCCGCGTCGCGCACGCGCAAGGCGTCGGTGGCCAAGCCGCGCACCGCCTCCCTGTTCAAGGACATGGACCTCGGGACCATCGACCTCGACACTGCGCTGCAGCTGCTCAGCCTGCCCCGCATCGTCGGCACGCACCCCGAGACCGGGGCCGAGATCACGGCGCAGAACGGCCGCTACGGACCGTATCTGAAGATGGGCACCGATTCCCGCTCCCTCGAGACCGAGGCCCAACTCTTCGACATCAGCCTCGAGCAGGCGCTGGCCATCTATGCCCAGCCCAAGCAGCGGGGACGGGCCGCCGCCAAGCCACCGCTGAAGGAGCTCGGCAACGACCCCGTCAGCGGCAAGCCGGTAGTCGTCAAGGACGGCCGTTTCGGGGCCTATGTCACCGACGGCGAGACCAACGCGACCCTGCGCCGCGACGACGACCCCGAGACCATCACCCCGGAGCGCGGCTTCGAGTTGCTCGCGGAGAAGCGGGCCAAGGGTCCGAGCACCCGCCGCGGTGCCAAGAAGACCACCAAGAAGACCACCAAGAAGGCGGCCAAGAAGACCACCCGCAAGACAGCGGCGAAGAAGTCGGACTGAGGTGTTCGCGGTGCGGCCCGATGTCGTCGTCAGGACGCTGACGGCGCGCGGGCTGCTCGGTCTGGAATTGCCGCATCGCCGGGCTCGCCAGTTGCTCGCCCTGCAGCGGTGGGGCTACGGCATCGCGGGCGAGTTGCGCGCTGCCGCAGCCGTCTCCGGGTCGCGGGTGGCCCTAATCGACGAGCGGGGAGCCCACACCTACAGCGAGGCCGTCGACCTCGGCGACCGGCTGGCGCGGGTGCTGCGCAGCCGGGGGCTGCCGGCCGGTGCGCGGGTCGGGCTGCTCGCCCCGAACGGGGTGGAGTTCGTGCTGGCGCTGTATGCCGCGAACCTCCTCGGCATCGACGTCGTCCTGCTCAACACCGGGCTGACGGGCGAACGGATCACACAGATCGCCGACCGCGACGACCTGCAGACAGTTCTCCACGACGGCGAGCTGGCGCACCTGGTCGGCGGGGTGGCGGCGGCATACGACCTGGGTGAGCTGATGACGCAGGCGCGGGACGCGGCATACGGCCCGTCGGGCAACCGGCTCGCGCCGGCGCGGGAGGAAGGGCGCACCATCGTCCTGACCAGCGGGACCACTGGCGTGCCCAAGGGCGCCCCGCGGCGCGCAGTGGGCCGCATCGGGGCCACCGTCTCGATCCTCGAGCGCATCCCGCTCCACCACCGGACCGGATCCTGCTCAGCGCGCCGCTCTTCCACACGAGGGGGTTCGCCGGACTGCACTTGGCGTTCGGCTTGCAGGCCACGGTCATCCTGCAACGCAGGTTCGGGCCGGCCCGCGCCCATGCGGCGCTCGCCGAGCACCGGGCCCAGGTGCTGTTCGCCGTGCCCGCGATGCTGCAACGCCTGCTCGCGTGGCGGGAGGCCGCCCCGGAGGCCGGGCTGCCGCACCTGCGGGTGGTCGCTTCCAGCGGCTCGAAGTTCCCGCCGGGCTTCGCGACGCGCTTCCTCGACAAGTTCGGTGAGGTGCTCTACAGCCTGTACGGCTCGACGGTGGTGTCCTGGGCGACCATCGCGACGCCCGAACACCTCCGGCGCGACCCCGACACCGCCGGCACGCCCCCGCTCGGCACCCGGCTCGCCCTGCTGGACGCGGACCGGCAGCCGGTCCCCGACGGCGAGATCGGCCATTTCTATGTCGGCAACGACATGGTCTTCGACGGTTATCTGGACGGCAGCACCCGTGACCAGCACGCCGGGGTGATCGCGATCGGTGACCTCGGCTGGCGCAGAATGGGCTGTATTTCGTTGCGGGACGGGCCGATCAGCTCATCGTCTCCGGTGGCGAGAATGTCCATCCGCAGGAACTGGAGGACGCGCTGCATACCGTGCCCGGCGTCGCCGAGGCGGCCGCGCTCGCGGAGCCCCGCTGACCCGGGTCCTCGTGGGTCGGCTCGAACTTTTCCGCCCAGTGCCACTTCGTGTCGGTTCGCCTCGCAACATTCGCGATGCGAACCGCTACCTTCCCGCCCAAAGCTGTCGCTCCCGCCGAGCCCTGAGCGGCTCCCGCCCGACCTGACGCTCCCGCCGAGCCCTGACGCTCTGCGGTGGGCTGCCTGCGGGGCCGGTGCCGGCTGTCATACCCCGCGGATAGGGTTCGCACGTGAGTGACGGGCTCTTCTTGGCCTTCGAGGGCGGTGACGGTGCGGGCAAGTCGACGCAGGTGCGACTGCTCGCCGATGTCGTCGCGGCCGGGGGGCGCGAGGTGGTGGTGACCCGGCAGCCCGGGGGCACCGTTCTCGGGCAGCAGTTGCGGCAACTGGTCCTGTACGGCGAGGCCATGGCGCCCCGGGCGGAGGCGTTGATCTTCGCCGCCGACAAGGCCCAGCACGTCGAGGAGGTGATCCGGCCGGCGCTGGCGCGGGGGGCCGTGGTCATCACCGACCGCTACACCGACTCTGCCGTCGCTTATCAGGGGGCCGGGCGCGAGCTCGGCAGCGATGAGGTGCACGACCTGCAGATGTGGGCGGTCTGCGGGCTCGTGCCCGACCTGACCGTGATCATCGACCTGCCGCCCGAGGAGGGGCGCCGGCGCCGCGGCGACGTCCACGACCGGCTCGAGTCGGAGGCCGACGCCTATCACGCCGCCGTGCGCGAGCACTTCCTCGCCATCGCCGCCGCTGCCCCCGAGCGCTATCTGGTCATCGACGGCACGCAGCCGCCGCAGGCCCTGCACGCGCAGATCGTGGGCCGCCTGGCCGCCGCCGGCGTCGTCCCGGGCGGTGCCGGATGACCGTATGGCGTGAGGTCATCGGCCAGGAGCCGGCCCTGGCGATCCTGCAGCGGGCCGTCGCCCACCCCGAGTCGATGACGCACGCGTGGTTGTTCACCGGCCCGCCGGGGTCGGGACGCTCCGTCGCCGCGCGCGCCTTCGCCGGGGCCTTGATGTGTCCCACCGGCGGGTGCGGGGAGTGCCGCGAATGCCGCACCGCCGTCGACGGCACCCACGCCGACGTCGACCTCGTCGCGACCGAAGGCCTGACGATCGGGGTGGGTTCGGCCCGCGAGCTGGTGCAGCTGGCTGCTCGTCGGCCCTCGGTCGGGTCGTGGCGCGTCATCATCGTCGAGGACGCCGACCGGCTCACCGAGCACTCCGGCAACGCCCTGCTCAAAGCGATCGAGGAACCCGGCTCGCGCACGATCTGGCTGCTCTGCGCCCCGTCGGTCGAGGACGTCCTGATCACCTTGCGCTCGCGCTCGCGGCACGTGCGGCTGCGCACCCCGCCCGTCGAGGCCGTCGCCGCCTTGCTCACCGACCGCGACGGTGTCGACCCCGCGATGGCACGGTATGCCGCTCGCGCCGCCCAATGCCACGTCGGCATGGCGCGGCGGCTGGC
>NZ_HG764815.1:2373848-2380355 GCF_001050535.1 Nostocoides australiense Ben110
GACGGCGCCACCGCGGCCGAGTGTGCGCCCGCCGGCGCCCGCCTCGCCAAGGGCGCAACTGCCCGCGACTGGAACTCCGTCAGCGACGCGAAGGCCGCCGAGATGGAGGCGAAGTTCCGGGCCGACGCCCGCGCCGCGGGTGTGCGCCTGGACGGCGCACAGCGGGAGCCGTTCGACGTCACCATCCCCGTCTTCGTCAACGTCATCCACGACGGTGCCAAGGGCAAGCTGTCCATGACCAAGATCAACCGGTCGATCAAGGTCCTCGACGACGCCTATCGATTCGTTGGCATCGACTTCGCGCTCAAGGGCGTCAAGTACGTCAACAACAAGGCCTGGTACAACAACATGGGCCAGTCCTACGAATACGACGACGCGATCAAGGCCAAGCTGCACCGCGGCGGCACCAACGTCCTCAACATCTACAGCGCCAACCTCAGCGGTGGCCTGCTGGGCTACGCCACCTTCCCGTGGGAGGACGCAGGCACGTCGCGTGACGGTGTCGTCATCCTCGACGAGTCGGTGCCCGGCGGCACCGCCGCGCCCTACAACGAGGGCGACACCCTCACCCACGAGGTCGGTCACTGGATGGGCCTGTGGCACACCTTCCAGGGCGGCTGCAAGACCCCGGGCGACCAGGTCTTCGACACCCCGTACGAGGCGTCGCCCGCGTTCGGCTGCCCGGTCGGCCGCGACACTTGCAAGAACCGCCCCGGCAACGACCCGGTGAAGAACTTCATGGACTACAGCGAGGACCCGTGCATGAACCACTTCACCAACGGGCAGAAGTGGCGGATGCAGCGCGTGTGGAACACCTACCGCATGCTCTGACGCGCTAGCGCGTATGCCGCGGGGTGGGGCCGGTCCGATGCGGACCGGCCCCACTGGCGTCCCCCCGGGGAGAGACAGTGTTCTGACCAGACGTACCTCCGGCAAGGGCGTGGCGCCGCCGTATTCCACGCTTGGGTGGTACTGCGGGATGACCGGCCTGGGGTCGTGCCCCGATCCGGGTGGGAACCCGTTAGGGTGTTCCCGGATCGGGGCCAGGGGCTCCGGCCGTATGGGGAAATTCAGAGAGGACACCAACCCACATGTCTCGTCGCGTCTTGCTCGCAGTGCCGAGCGCCGCACTGCTCGCCGTCGGTATGGGGGCCTTGCCGGCTCAGGCCAAGATGGTCGCCACCGACACACCCGCCCAGGACTGTGTCGTCCACACCGACGCCCGCGTCGCCAAGGGCGGCACGGCCAAGGACCCGAACACCGCCACCGCCGCTGATGTCGCGGCGGCAGAGAAGATCTTCGACAAAGCCCTGGCCGACCGTGGTCTGCACCTGAATGCGTCCGGGCGCGCGGTCGACGCCGACGGCAAGGCCGCTCCGGCGGTCACGGTGCCGGTGTACTTCAACATCATCACTGCCGGCACGAAGGGCGCTGTGACCCAGACCCGAGTCTCGAAGCAGATGACGGTCCTCAACAACGCCTACAGCACGGCCGGCTTCAGGTTCAAGCTCATGGGGACCAAGCGGGTCAACAACTCGGGGTGGTTCAACCTCAGCCCGGGCTCGTCGGCCGAGCGCAGCATGAAGACTGCCCTGCGCAAGGGCGGCACCAACACCCTCAACGTCTACACGGCCAACCTCAGCGGCGGCCTGCTCGGCTGGGCGACGTTCCCCTCGGACGGCGCGGGGAGCAAGTACGACGGCGTGGTCCTGCTGCACTCCAGCCTCCCGGGCGGTTCGGCGACCAACTACAACCTCGGCGACACCGCCACCCACGAGGTCGGTCACTGGATGGGCCTGTGGCACACCTTCCAGGGCGGTTGCGGCGGCGCCGGCGACCAGGTCGCGGACACCCCGGCCGAGTCGTCCCCGGCCTTCGGCTGCCCGACCGGTCGGGACACCTGCTCGGCCCCGGGCAAGGACCCCATCAGGAACTTCATGGACTACACCTATGACTCGTGCATGAACATGTTCACCGCCGGTCAGAAGACCCGCATGAAGAACCAGTGGGCGGCCTTCCGCGGCTGATCGCCCCCGCAAGAACCCGAATGGGCCGGTGTCGCAGCGCGACACCGGCCCATTCAGCGTTGACGGTCGGGGAGCTCAACCGTCGAGACTGCGGGTGAGTAGCGGCCCGGTCCGGTGCTCGAGGTGGGTGACAAGCGAGATGGAGGTGTTGGCCCGGATGACGTGCACCTCGTCCAGGACGGTATCGATGACCCGCCCGAGATCGGCGTTATCCTTGGCGACGACCCGGACCAGCAGGTCACCGGTGCCGGTGATCGAATGGACTTCGAGCACCTCCGGGATCTCCTTGAGGTGATCGACGACGGGGGAGTGGCCCTGGCGCTGACGGATCTCCAGCATGCAGAAGGCCGTGACGGGGAACCCGAGGGCCGCCGGGTCGAGGGTGGGCGCGAAAGAGCGGATCACGCCACGCTGTTCGAGCCGTTCGAGACGGGCTTGGACCGTGCCCCGGGCTACGCCCAGGATGCGCGAGGCACCGAGCACCCCGACATCGGGGTTCTCGGTGAAAACCGTGATCAAGCGGGCGTCGAGCTCGTCGATGGCCACGGAGGAGGAGGGAGCCACCCCGCAATTCTGACAGCTTGATCGGTCAATTTGCTACGTAGTTGCACAAATTGAGTAACACTACTCATGCTGGTTGCACACCTCGCCGGGTGTCGGACACCCTTTCGAGCATGTCGGATACCGCAATGACGCTGACCGAGGCCGAGCGCGAGGCCCAATTGAATCTCGAGCAGCTCAAGCAGCTGGTCGGGCTGGTGGAGTATGACGCGGACCGTGATCCGTTCCCGGTGACCGGGTGGGACGCCATCGTGTTCGTGGTGGGCAATGCCACTCAGGCGGCGCACTATTACCAGTCGGCGTGGGGGATGGAGTTGGTGGCCTATTCCGGTCCGGAGAACGGCAACCGGGATCACAAGGCATTCGTGCTGAAGTCGGGGTCGATCAAGTTCGTCCTCAAGGGTGCGGTCAGCCCGGACAGTCCGTTGATCGCCCATCACGCCAAGCATGGTGACGGGGTGGTCGACATCGCTCTCGAGGTTCCGGATGTCGACAAGTGCATCGCGCAGGCCAAGGCGGCTGGGGCGACGGTGCTCGCGGAGCCGTATGAGATGTCCGACGAGCACGGGACCGTGCGCCTGGCGGCGATCGCGACGTATGGGGAGACGCGGCATACCCTCGTCCAGCGGGAGGTGGGCGGGGTGCGGTATGCCGGGCCGCACGTGCCGGGGTATGTCGCGCGGTCCTCGACGTTCGTCAAGCGCGAGAGCGCGCCGAAGCGGCTGTTCCAGGCCCTGGATCACATCGTCGGGAACGTCGAGTTGGGCAAGATGGACGAGTGGGTGGCGTTCTACAACAAGGTCATGGGCTTTGTGAACATGGCCGAGTTCGTCGGCGACGATATCGCCACCGAGTACTCCGCGCTGATGTCGAAGGTCGTCGCGAACGGCAACCACCGGGTGAAGTTCCCGCTGAACGAGCCGGCGATCGCCAAGAAGCGCAGCCAGATCGACGAATACCTCGACTTCTACACCGGCCCGGGCGCTCAGCACCTGGCGCTGGCGACCAATGACATCCTGCGCACGGTGGATGAGCTGACCAAGGAGGGGGTGGAGTTCCTCGACACCCCGGACGCCTATTACGACGACCCCGAACTGCGCGCCCGCATCGGGCAGGTCCGGGTGCCGATCGAGGAGTTGAAGTCGCGCAAGATCCTCGTCGACCGGGACGAGGACGGCTACCTGCTGCAGATCTTCACCAAGCCCCTCGGCGACCGGCCCACGGTCTTCTTCGAGATCATCGAACGCCACGGCTCCCTCGGCTTCGGCAAGGGCAACTTCAAGGCGCTCTTCGAATCCATCGAACGCGAACAGGACAAACGCGGGAATTTGTGACCGCTCAGGGGTCACCGAGGCCCGGGCAGGTTTACCGTCAGGTGACATGGGAGAACTCCACGCTGACCGTTTGACCGCCACCCGCCGGCAACTGCTGGCCATGTCCGTCGTGGGAGGTGCCGGCCTGTTCGCCGCCGAGCCGTCGGCGGCAGCGGTCAAGAATCTGCGCCTGACCGTGCTCGGGACCACAGACCTGCACGGCAATGTCTACAACTGGGACTACTTCAAGAATGAGGAGTATGACGACCGCTACGGCAACGACATCGGCATCGCCAAGGCGGCGACGCTGATCAAGGCCATGCGCGCCGAGCGCGGACCGCGGCGGTGCATCGTCCTGGACGCCGGGGACACCATCCAGGGCACGCCGCTGGCCTACTACTACGCCAAGATCGACCCGATCACCGGCGGGTCGAAGCACCCGATGGCGTTGGCGATGAACGCGATCCGCTACGACGCGGCCGCTCTCGGCAACCACGAGTTCAACTACGGGATGGACACACTGCGGGCCTTCCAGCGCCAACTCGACCACCCGCTGCTCGGCGCCAACGCCGTCGGCTGGACCTCCGGCAAACCGGTGTTCCCGCCCTACATCCTGAAGCGGATCACGCTGCCCGACACCAAAACGATCACCGTGGGCATTCTCGGCCTGGTCACACCGGGCGTCGCGATCTGGGACAAGGCCAATGTCGAGGGGCGGGTGAAGTTCCGCGGACTCGTGGAGCAGGCGAGCTACTACGTGCCGCGGATGCGAGCCGCGGGAGCCGAGGTCGTCGTCATCTCCGCGCATTCAGGCCCGAACACTTCCAGTTCGTATGGCGATGCCCTGCCCTATCCCGAGAACGCTGCCTCCCTCGTCGCCGAGCAGGTGCCCGGCGTGGACGCGATCCTCGTCGGTCACGCGCACCTGGAGGTGCCGGAGCGCTTCGTGACCAACACGGCCACCGGCCGGCAGGTCCTGCTCTCCGAGCCGCTCTATTGGGGCATGCGGGTGACGGTTATGGACCTCAATCTCTCGCTCGTCAGGGGCAAGTGGCAGGTCCGCACTGCGCGCGCCACCCTGCTCAACGCCAACACGGTGCCCGAGGACCCGCGCGTGGCGTCGCTGGTGCGCGGCGCGCACGAGAAGGTGCTGACCTATGTCAACAGCCCCATCGGCACGTGCACGCAGGCGATGAGCGCCGCCAGCTCACGCTATGAGGACACGGCGGCGATGGACTTCATCAACCTGGTCCAGGCCGAGGCGGTCAAGGCCGGAATCGCCGGCACGGCCGCCGAGGGGTTGCCGGTGCTCTCGATCGCCGCACCCTTCAACCGACTCGCCGCGATCCCCGCTGGGCAGGTGACGGTGCGCGACGTCGCGGGCCTGTACATCTACGACAACACCCTCCTGGGGATCCAGTTCAGTGGCGCGCAGGTCAGGGCCTACCTGGAACAGTCCGCCGTCTATTTCAAGCAGGTCCCGGGGCCGGGCACCTATTCCGCGGACGAGGTGACGAATGCTCCCACGCAGACCGCGCCTGGAGGAACGCCGGACTATAACTACGACATCATGGGGGGGCTCGACGCGCCCCTCACCTATGACATCGACATCTCCGTCCCGCCAGGCAACCGGATCAAGAACCTCGCGTACGACGGTGTGCCGGTGAGTGATTCGCAACAGTTCGTGATCGCGATCAACAACTACCGGCAATCCGGTGGTGGCGGCTTCCCGGGTGTCACGACCGCCCCGGTGGTCTACAACCGGCAGAACGAGATCCGGCAGCTGCTCATCGACTGGGTGAGCGCCGAGGGCACGATCGACCCGCCGAGCTTCTTCCGGGTCGACTGGCGCCTCGTCGCCGGCGACACCCCGTTGGTCATCACGCCCTGACGCGCATCCTCATTCGGCTGAGAGCTCCTCAAGTGGGTGCCATCCGTGCTGGACGGCGCGGGTGTCCCGGTCGACGGTGAAGTAGTGGCCCTGGCCGGGCTGGTCGAGTTCGCGGGTGATGGGCCGGCCGAGGAGGTGGCACAGCAGGAGGGTGCCGACGCCGCCGTGGGCGACGACGACGATGTCGCCGTCGCCGGATCGCTCATCGGTGAGCACAGCGTCGACGGCAGCGACGATCCGCCGCTGCTCGTCGGCCGCGTTCGCCCAGCCGCGCACCGACTCGTCGGGATGGGCGAAGAAGGCGTCGGCCAGTGCCTCGAACTCCTCTGGCGGCACGAATCCCGTTGCGCTCCGGTCGTTCTCGCCCAGATCCTCGCGCACCAGGTGCGGTATGCCGCCCGCGATCAGTTCGGCGGTCCGGAGCGCCTTGACCTCGGTGGAGGACCAGATCGACGTCGTGGCGGCGAGGAACGGCGAGCCTGCCAGCGCCGCCGCTCGCGCGCGACCGACGTCGGACAGGTCCCACTGGGGCACGGGAGTCGCGGGATCGACGCGCACCTGGGGGTGAGTGAGGAATCGCAGGAGGCGCGGGCTCATGGCACCCGTCCTACACGATGCCTTCTCGGCTCGCCAAGCGCGTCTTGCGATGCTGCGCCCACACCTCGGCCGGCGTGATGGCCTCAGCCGGCGAGATGGCCCCAGTCGCCCGACAGCC
>NZ_HG764815.1:2380455-2385144 GCF_001050535.1 Nostocoides australiense Ben110
CCGGGGATATTGCGCTGGCGGGCGCGGGCGACGGCGATCTCGCCGGGCGCGACATCGTTGACGAGTGCCGAGCCGGCGGCGACATACGCCCCGTCGGCCACGCTGACCGGCGAGACGATGACGGTGTGCGAGCCGACGAAGCTGTGCCGGCCGACGAAGGAGTGGTGCTTGGCCACGCCGTCGTAGTTGGCGAAGATGGTGCCGGCGCCGATATTGGCGCCCTCCCCGATCGTCGCGTCGCCGCAGTAGGTCAGGTGCGGCACCTTGGCACCCGGCCCGATCTTGGCGTTCTTGGTCTCGACGAAACCACCGATCTTGCCCTGGGGGCCGAGTTCGGTGCCGGCGCGCAGGTAGCTGTAGGGGCCCACGGTCGCCCCCTCCCCCACGACGGAGAACTCCACCTCGGCGCGGCGCACATGAGCCCAGGCGCCGATCTCGCTGTCGCGGATGGTCACCTCCGGCCCGATCGTCGCCCCCTCGCCGATCGTGGTTGCGCCGAGCAGTTGCGTGCCCGGCTGGATCGTCACATCGGTGCCGATGGTGACGTCGACGTCGATCCACGTCGAGGCCGGGTCGACGATCGTGACGCCGGCACGCATCCACCTCTCAGTCTGGCGGCGGCTGAGGACGGCGCCGAGGGTGGCGAGCTGGACGCGGTCGTTGACGCCCTCGGTCTGGATGACGTCGGAGATCTGGAAGGCCGAGACATTGCCGCCGTCGCCGCGCGCGAGCGCGAGGACGTCGGTGAGGTATTTCTCGCCCTGCGCATTCTCGGTGCCCACGCGCGCGAGATTGGTGCGCAGCACGTGCGCGTCGAATGCATAGATTCCCGAGTTGATCTCGCGGATCTGCAGCTGCTCGGGCGTGCAGTCCTTGTGTTCGACGATGGCGGCGACGTGACCGTCGGCGTCGCGCACGATCCGGCCGTATCCGGTGGGGTCCGGGGCGTCGCCGGTCAGCACCGTGATGACGCTGTCGCTCTGGGCATGCCGCTCCAGCAGCGCGTTCAGCGTGTCACCGGTGAGGAGGGGCACGTCCCCGTAGGTGACGAGGATTGTGCCGTCGAGGTCGGCGGGCAGCGGCTCGAGGCCGCATTCGGCGGCCCGCCCGGTGCCCTTGACCTCGTCCTGGTCCGCGATGATCGCGTCGGGGTCGACCTGCGCTATGTGCTCGGCGACGAGATCGCGTTGGTGGCGCACGACGACCGAGAGGTATGCCGGCCCGGTCGCCCGAGCGGCCGCGATCGCGTGCCCGAGCAGGCTGCGCCCGCCGATGCGGTGCAGCACCTTCGGGGTTGCGGACTTCATCCGGGTTCCCTCACCGGCGGCGAGAATGACAACGGCGGCGGGGGCTTCGGAGGTCACGACCACATCGTATGTGGCGCCCTCGCCTCCCACGTCCTTCGCCGTGTCAACCCGGGCGCCGGATCGCGCGTGCTCGATGTGCCGGACGCGTCAACCGGCGCCGGCCGGACGGGCAGTGACGGAGGAGACCATGAAGCACCTGACATCTCGATGGGGTCGAATCGGCATCTCGACGGCTTTCGCCGCGCAACTCGCCCTCGTCGCCGCGTTGTGCGGCTGCGGCACCGTCGGCTTCGCTCCCGGCACGCAGTCATCCGGGACGCAGTCATACAGCACGCAGGAGTCCTCCCCCACTCAGGAGACAGCGACCGGGACTTCGTCGACCCCGCCCAGCACCGCCTCCTCCACACACCCCGCCACCACCACAGTGGCCGGGGAGAGCGTGACGATCTTCCTGCCCAACGACAAGCTCGCCGGCGCCGGCGACTTCTGCTCGCTCGTGTATCCGCTGCAGCGCCCGGTGCCGGCCGGGGCGGATCGCGCCGAGGTCGCCCTTCGGCAGCTCTTGGCCGGACCCACCGATGCCGAACGGGCACAGGGATACGGCGGCTGGTTCTCGACGGCGACCGCGAACGACCTGATCGGGGTGCAGGTGCGGGGGCAGACGGCATACGTCGATCTGCGCGACTTCTCCGCGACGATCCCCAACGCGAGCACCTCGTGCGGAAGCTCGATCCTGCTGCACCAGTTGGACGCGACGACGAGCGCCGCCACCGGTGCCGACGAGGTCCGATACGCCTTCGCGGGGGATCCGGCGGCGTTCTGGAACTGGCTGCAGGTCGGCTGCCCCGCCGGTGGCGACGACCGCTGCGACCCGGCACCGTTGCGGTGAGCTCCCCGGGTAGGAATCGAACCTACGTCGCTAATCCTGATTCAAAGTCAGGCGGGCCCTACCAGCAGACCAACCGGGGATCGCCGCGCCGTGAGCGGGCAGGACAAGGGTAATCGAGCCTGCACAATGGAATGGTGAGTGCCAGCGAGCCGCGCGGTCGGCATCCATCCGGGCGCCCCCGGATGACCGGGGTGCAGCGACGTGAGCAACTGATCGCCGTGGGCCGGAAGTCGTTCGCGGAGAAGGGTTTCGAAGGCTCGAGCGTCGAGGAGATCGCCTCCCGCGCCAAGGTGTCCAAGCCCGTGGTCTACGAGCACTTCGGCGGCAAGGAGGGGCTGTATGCCGTCGTCGTCGACCGGGAGATCGCCGACCTGACCGCACGGGTCACCGACGCGTTGAGTTCCGAAGGGTCGGCCCGCACCCTGATCGAGCGGGCCGCGCTCGCCCTGATCGGCTATGTCGAGGAGGAGACCGACGGCTTCCGGATCCTCGTGCGCGACTCGCCGCCCGGGCAGCAGACGGGTTCGCTCGCGAGCCTGATGAGCGATGTCGCGACGCAGGTCGAGCATCTGCTCGCGGCGCAGTTCAGGGCCCGCGGGCTGGAGGCCAAGACCGCGCCCATGTATGCGCAGATGCTCGTCGGCATGGTCGCGCTGACCGGGGGCTGGTGGATGGATTCCAACCGCAAGTTCTCGCGTGAAGATGTGGCCGCTCATGTCGTCAATCTCGCCTGGAACGGGTTGACGGGCCTGGAGAAAAACCCGACGCTCCACGCCTGAGGGGTTACCTCTTGTGGCCGACGGCGAAGATCCGCCGGAAGGGCAGGATCACCCCGGCGGGGGTGCGGGGGTAGGCCTCGCGCAGGCGGGCGGCATACGCGTCGACGAAAGCGGCCCGCTCGTGCTCCTCGGTCAGCAGATCGATGACCGGCCGCAGACCGGTGCCCTTGACCCATTCGAGGACCGGATTCTCCTGTGCCCCTTCGGGATCGAGCACATGCAGATAGGTCGTCTCCCAGGCGTCCACGCTCAGCCCCTCGCGCGCCAGCACCTGCAGATAGGTCGCCGGCGCGGCCGAACCGCCGCGTTTGAGGGCGGCCTCGAGTTCGCCGGCACGCGGCTGGGTGATCGCGACCTCGCGCATCAGGCGGTGACTGGCGGCGTCGTGGTTGCCCGGCACCTGCATCGCGAACCAGCCGCCCGCGGCCAGCGCGGCTGTCCAGGCGGGGATGAGTTCGAGATGCCGAGGGATCCACTGCAAGGTGGCATTGGTGATCACGACATCCGGGGCCGCGCCCAGGCTGCCAATGTCCCACTGCGCGAGGTCGCCCTGGATCCATTCGACGCGGCCGTCGGCGTCCAGCGCCCGGGCCGCGTCGAGCATCTGGGCCGAGGAGTCGACGCCGACGATTCGCGCGGCCGGCCAGCGCTGCGCCAGGGCGAGGGTCAGGGGCCCGTTGCCGCACCCGAGGTCGACGACCAGGCCGGGCTCCGCGGCGCCGACACGCGCCGCCAACTCGTGGAACGGACGACTGCGTTCGTACGCGAACTTGGCGTATTGGCCCGGGTCCCAGCGCGTGGTCATCGGCCTCTCCCTCGTATGGCAAGTATCTTGACGTCAAGATACTTCTCACATATCTCGACGTCAAGATACTTGACGCCTAGAGTGGACGGCGTGAACGTGCCACCCGAGCCGGCGCCGGCCACGGACGACGTCGATGCCATCGTCGCCGCCTGGCACCGGGAGCGACCCGACCTCGACCTGACGCCCCTGCACGTGCTCTCCCGTGTCACCCGGCTGGCCCGCCGCCTCGACCTGGCCCGGCGCGAGGCCTTCTCCGCGGTTGCGCTCGAGCCGTGGGAGTTCGACGTGCTCAGCGCATTGCGGCGGGCCGGGCGGCCATACCGCCTCTCCCCCGGCCAGCTCGTCGAGGCCACCCTCGTCACCAGCGGCACCATGACCAACCGCGTCGACCGTCTCCAAGAGCGCGGCCTCGTGCGCCGCCTGCCCTCGCCCACCGACCGCCGCGGCGTGCTCGTGGAGCTGACGCGCGAAGGCGCCCAGACCGTCGACGGCGCCCTGACGGCGTTGCTGGAGAAGGAACGGGGACTGCTCACCGGTCTCCCCGCGGCCGACCAGGCGCAGCTCGCCGACGCCCTTCGCGCCCTCTCGACCGCCATCGACCCTCGCTGAGTCCGGCATCCGGCGACCTGTGGCTCGCCGGCCGTCGGCCCGCTTGCGAACGGGTCAGCCGGCGATGTCCGCCGCGGCGAGCCAGGCCTCCTCGAGGTCGACGACCTGGTCGGCGACGGCGCGCAGGTCGGCGGCGAGGGTCATCATCGCCTGGTGGTCGCTGGCCCGGGTCGCCATCTCCTCGTGGAGGCGGTCGGCCTTCTCCGACAGGCGCTGCAACTGCTTCTCGATGCGGGCGATCTCCTTGCGCGCCTCGCGCACCTGCGCGGGGCTGGGGCCGGCGGCCGGGGCCGGCGCGCT
>NZ_HG764815.1:2385244-2390908 GCF_001050535.1 Nostocoides australiense Ben110
CCCGAGCAATCCGGGCACCGCGCCCCCCGGGCCGACCCAACTGGCATCACGTGTCCACGCGACCGATCGGGCAGGGCAAGGGCCGCGGCCCGAGGGAGTTGACCGGGATGGTCGACCTGACAAGGCACCCCCACCCCACAGATCCGGACAAGCCGCCGATCGTCAAAGCGCGGCTGCTGGACCTGGTTCCCGGCCGATCCGGCGAGGCGTACGCCACCTGGCTGCAGGATCGTGGTGAGCAGTTCCGGGCGCGGGTGAGGGTGGCGACGCTGGACCCGTTCCGCGGCTACAAGAACGCGATCGATGACCAGCTGCAGGACGCCCGCTCGGTCCTGGACGCCTTCCACGTGGTCAAACTCGCGACCGCGGTCGTTGACGATGTCCGCCGCCGGGTACAGCAGGAGATCCACGGCCACCGCGGCCGCAAGAACGACCCGCTGTACCGGGTCCGAAACATCCTGCGCTCCGGGGCGGAGAACCTCACCGACCGGCAGAAAGCGCGCCTGGCCGCGGCGTGGGCCGCCGACGAGCGACACCTCGAAGTGGAGGTCGCCTGGCTGTGCGCCCAACAAGTGCGCTCGGTCTATCACCAAGACACCCACGCCGCCGGCCGCGCGATCGCCGAGAAGATCCTCGATGAGTTCCCCACCTACCCCATCCGCGAGGTCAAACGCCTCGGCAAGACCCTCAACCAGTGGCGCACCGAGTTCCTGGGCTACTTCGACACCGACGGCGCGAACAACGGCGGCACCGAGGCCATCAACGGCCTGATCGAACTCCACCGACACATCGCCCGCGGCTTCCGCAACCGCGACAACTACCGCCTCCGCATGCTCCTCATCGGCGGCGGACTCAACCTATGACCCCACACTCAACGGCGAAGAGCCGCGTACCCCGACAGGTGCCGCGAGTAGTGGCCGTACCAGTCCCACAGGTTGGCGTACGGGATTCGGATCGGCGGTACGACAAGCTCGCCTCGACCTACCGCGCCGCCGTCCTGCTGCGGGCGATCCTTCTATGGCTCCCCGCCCTCACCGAGTGGCGGTGACCACGGGCGTGGTCTCACGCTCATGCCGAGAAGAGCGCATTAGATCGGCCTCGCGGCAGCCCGGCCGTGGCCCCGCGGGCGACGCGGAATCCCAAATCATCGAATGAGGCGTTCGGGTTGGTCTTGCGTCGAACGCCAGCCCGGCAGCTCCACTCCGGATCGCTCCAGCCTCCGCCGCGGATGATGCGGTAGGACCCGTAGACCTTGGGGTCGTACAGATCCCAGCACCATTCCCACACACCGCCTAGTAGGTCGAACAGGCCCCACGCGTTGGGCTGCTTCAAACGCACTGGATGAACGGTCCCCCCGGAGTTATCGGCGTACCAGGCGATCTCGTCCAGTGGCCCGTATCGCGCACCTGACGTGCCTGCGCGGCACGCCACCTGCCACTCGGCATCCGTGGGCAGCCGATACCCGTCGGCACCGTGGTGCCAGACCACGATCCAGTCGTCGAGCTCTGGCTCGCTGTGCGACCGCCACCGTGTCGGGGTGGGAACCTCACGCTCTGAGATCTCATAGGCCGGAGCCAGGCCCTCTAGACGCGAGAGCTCGTTGCAGAACAAGATCGCGTCTCGCCAGCTCACGTCGGTCTGCGGAAGGTTCGTCCGCTCTGGGTCGCCGGTCACGCCGTATACGTCGTCCCACAGGCCGCGCGTCACCACGGTGTCCGCCACAGCGAAGGGCTCGACGCGGGCGGTCCACGACTCGCCGGTGCGGCGGTCCACCACGAGTTCCTCGACTGCGCCGGGGAGGGGAACGGTGACCAGGTGAATCTTCACCGTACCCATTGTCGGCCACCGGCAAGTGGATCCGGCGCATTTGCGAACTCGCTGTCGGACGCGCCCGGCGCACGCACTGTCATGCCGCGGGTCGCGCGTCACGGTGGCGGTGCGTAGCCAATTGAGATACACGCCCTAGGCGCAGTGCCTTGCGGATCAGATCGGGGGGCTCGAAGTCGTCCGCCTCGTCCTCGTCGTTCACCTCGAACACGACCCCACACTGGTCCGTCCCGACAACCCGCGCAAGCCGACCGGGCTCGTTGCGAACATTGGGCCGCTCGCGAAGAAGGCGGCAAAGGACCGGCTCGGCCCCGACGGGAAGTCACGGTCACCATGATCCCGCGCTCAGCCGATGGGTCAACTGGTCAGGCCACTCCAGCCCTGGGTCACTGCTCAAGCGGGCCGCCGACGACACGAAGTCGGCAGGCACCCCACCGGCGAGCGCGTGACCAGCACAGCAGCCCGGACGAGACTCGATACTCGCGGTTCTTGTAGCCCACGGCCCGCAAAGCCGGGCCGGGACGGCTACGTCCGATGTCGGGCCGGGCGGGAGCCCTTGCCGGAGCGCCGTGACGTGCCGCCAGGCGCGCCATCGCGGACCTTGCGGGCGACCACCAGCGTGGTGGGCTGGGGCAGGGTGGCCCCGACGGTGAGGATCGTGCCGGTCTCGAGCCCCAGGCGCGCCATCACCGGCGCTGCGGCCGTCAGTTCCTCCGAGGCCTTGTCGCCCTTCATCAGCATGAGTTCGCCGCCGACCGCGATCAGCGGCGCACACCAGGCGGCGAGCTTGTCGAGGGCGGCGACGGCGCGCGCGGTGACGTAGTCCGCCACCAACTGGCCGTGGAACTCCTCGGCGCGGCCGCGGCATACCGTGACATTCGAAAGACGAAGTGCGGCAACGGATTCGGTGAGCCACGTCGTCCGCCGCAACATCGGCTCCACCAAGGTGACCTGCAGATCGGGGCGGGCGATGGCGAGTGCGATGCCCGGCAAGCCGGCCCCGGACCCGACGTCGATCACCGACGCGCCCTCCCGAGGCATGGCCTCGGCCACGACGGCGCAGCCGAGAACATGGCGCTCCCACAACCGCGGGACCTCGCGCGGACCGATCAGCCCGTGCGAGACACCCGTGTCGGCCAGGATCGCCACGAACCGCCCGGCCGGCCCCAGCTGCTCGCCAAAGATCTCCCCGGCGACGGCCGGTGCCGGCGGCGGCCCCGGCGCGGGGTCAGGAGGCGGCGGGTTGGACGACGACATACCGCCGGGGTTCGACCCCGCTGGACTCGGACACCAAGCCCGCGGCGAGGACCTCGTCGTGCACGACCTTGCGTTCGAAGGCGGTCATCGGGTCCAGGTCGACCGGCTCGCCGCTCTCGCGGCACTCGGCGATGGCGACCTTGGCCTGCTCGACCAGGGCGGCGCGGCGCTCGGCCCGGTGGCCGGCGATGTCGAGCATCAGACGCGAGCGCTCGCCCGTCGCCGACTGGACGGCGAGCCGGGTCAGCTCCTGCAGCGCCTCGAGGACCTTGCCGTTCGGTCCGACGAGCCGCCGCGGCACCCGGCCCTCGTCGGAGTCGACGATCGCCACCGCGGCCCGATCGCCGTCGATGTCCAGGTCGATGTCGCCGTCGAGGTCGGCGATGTCGAGCAGCGTCTCGAGGAAGTCGGCCGCGACCTCGCCTTCCCGCTCCAGCACGGCCTGCCGGTTGCCCCGGCCCCGGGCCGGCGCCCCGTCCTCCCCGTCCGAGCCGTCGCCGTAGTCCTCGCTCGCAGCGTCGTCAGCGCCGACCCGCTCCTCACTCACCGGATCTTGACTCACCGGATCCTGACTCACCGGCTCCAGACTCATCGGTTCCACATTCACTGTCTCGTCACTCACCGGCTCCGCGGTCGGCTCCTCGAGAGCCGACTCCTCCATCTGGCTCGCGTCAGCCATGGCGTTGTCCTGAACCGCGGTCTCGTCGACCACGGCGTTGTCCTGCTCGCTCACTGTCACTCCTTAGCCCTGGTCCGCGGGGGGATCCTGGGGGTCGTCGTCGTCCGACGGTTTGGGCTTGTTGCCCGGCTGCGTCGGTCCCGACTTGGGTTTGCGGTTGCGGTCCTTGCGCTTGGGTTGCTGGCGCTGGCCGCCTGGTCTTTGGGCGGGCCCGTCGATGACGGTGCCGGTCGCCGTGGACCCGCCCGCCGTGCCGAGCACGGGTCCCTGCGGCAGGGGCTTGCCCTTGCGGGCGCGCCGCTCGTGGAGGGCCTTCTCGGCGAGCGAGCCGGGGGTCGGCATCCGGCGGATGACGTACATCTGCTGGCCCATCGACCACACGTTGGTGACGAACCAGTAGATGAGCACACCGATGGGGAAGTTCACGCCGGAGATCGCGAATACCAGCGGCAGCACATAGAGCAAGATTTTCTGCTGGCGCGCGAAGGGGTTGTCCAGTGCCGAAGCCGGCATGTTCTTGGTCATCAGCTGGCGCTGCGTGGTGAATGTCGTGACCGACATCAAAATGATCAGCACAACCGTGACGATCTTGACGTTCGCGCTGGAGGCACCCATGAACTTGTCCGACAGCTGCGCCCCGAAAATCATCGCCTGTTCGGCCTGGCTGGCGACCTCGCGCGTGATCGGGCCGATGCCTTCGCGCTTGCCGTCGGCAATCGACTGCAGCCCGTTGAGCACCCGGAACAGACCGAAGAAGAATGGCGACTGAGCCAGGATCGGCAAACACGACGAGAACGGATTGGTCCCCGAGGTCCGATAGAGCTCCATCGTTTCCTGCGTCATTTTCTGACGCGATTCCGGGTCGGTCTTGCCCTTGTATTTCGCCTGGATCTTCTGCAGCTCGGGGCTGATCATCTGCATCTTGCGCGATGCGTGGATCTGCTTGACAAACAGCGGGATCATCAATGCCCGCATGACGATGACCAGGCCGACGATGGACAACGCCCACGTCCAGCCGGAAGCCGCCGGCATCCCGATGGCGGTGAACGCCTGGTGGAAGCCGTACATGATCCACGCCACGATCCACTCAATGGGATAGAGGATGGAATTGAAAAGGTCGCCCATGGTGTCCTTCAGCTCGCCTTGGGTGGGGTGTCCTGCGCCGGGAGCGGCGCAGTGGTGTCAAAAGTGCCGGTGACCGGAAAAGTTCCGTGCTCGTGGGGGTCCGCCTGCGGCGGAGCTTCCGGTATGCCGCTCGCTCGCCGCCACGTGAACGTCTCGGGTACGTGGTCCACCCCGCCCGGTGCCCAGGGGTGGCAGCGCAGCAGCCGGCGGGCGGCGAGGTAGAACCCTTTGACGGGACCGAACCGTTCGAGGGCGGTCACGGCATACCCCGAACAGGTGGGGTAGTAGCGACAGGTCGGCGGCGTGGCCGGGGAGATGAAGCGCTGATAGAACCGGATCGGCCAGATCAGCGGCAGCGCGAGCAAGCGCCCCAGGCTGGCATGGGGCCTGGTGTTCGAGGGCCCGGTGCTCGAGGGCCCGGTGCTCGAGGGCCTCGTGTCCGAGGATGACTGGCTCATGCGGTCCGGCTCCACCGGGGTCCGAGCCGCGCCAGCGCCTCGTCGAGGGCGGCACCGAGTTCGGCGAAGGTGGCCCCGGCCGCGGCGGGTTGGGCGCGCACGACGTAGTCGGTGCCGGGCATCAGCAGGCCGAGCCGGGCTCGGCAGTGTTCGCGCAGGCGGCGCTTGGTGCGTCCGCGCACGACGGCGTTGCCGACGGATTTGCCCACGACGAAGCCGACCCGGCTCGGGAGGTCCTCCCGGCCGGGTATGGCGTTGGCATGCACGACGAGCACGCGAGCGGCAGCACTGACGCGACCGCGGCGACGCAGGACCGCC
>NZ_HG764815.1:2391008-2410931 GCF_001050535.1 Nostocoides australiense Ben110
GTCCCCGGGGCCCACCGCCCCGCCGGGGTTGCACGCGTGCCGGCATGGCCGCGGGCGCCTCGCGCGGGGGCAGGGTCGGCACGGTGAAGGTGGCGCGCTCGCCGCCATGGGCGTGAGGATCGTTGTGGGCGTGAGGTTCGTTGTGGGCGCGAGGTTCGTTGTGGGCGCGAGGTTCGTTGTGAGCGCCAGGCTCGTTGTGGGCGCGCGCCTGCGGCGCGTCCTCGGCCGCTGGGTACTCCTCCTCGCGGCGCGCCGTCGTCGTCACGAGGCCAGGCTAAGCGCCGAACCCCCGGCCGCCGTGGCGCCACACCGAGCACCGAAAATCGCTCGTGTCCCCAGCGGGGGGTCCGTAGCCTGGATCACCGTCATGAAAGCGTCAGTTCTCCACCCACCGGCGCCGCCCACCTCCACACCGCGCGATTTCCTGCTATGGGGTGCGCGGCTGCAGTGGCGCACCCTCGCGGGCGGCTTGGTCTTCGGGGTGGCGTGGATGACCTCGTTGGCGCTGGTGCCGTGGGCGATCGGGCGCGGTCTCGACGCCGGCATCGTCGCCGACGACCGGCAGGCGCTGCTGCGGTGGGCCCTGATTCTCGTGGCGCTGAGCGCGGTCATCGGGATCACCGGCGCGATCCGGCACTGGTTCGCCGTGCAGAACTGGCTCGACGGCGCCTTCCGCACGATCGTCGTGACCGACGAGGCCGTCACGAGCCGCGGGCAGGAGATCGCGCGGCAGATCCCGGTCGGGGATGTCGTCAGCGTGTCGTCGACGGACATGGAGCGGATCGGCGGCGTCTATGACACCTTCGCCCGCTTCTGCGGCGCCATCGTGTCGTATGTCGTGGTCGCCGTCCTGCTGTTGCGCCAGTCGGTCACGACGGGACTCGTCGTCCTCATCGGCGCGCCGGTGCTGCTGGGGCTGCTGTCGTTGATCATCAAGCCGCTGCAGCGGCGCCAGGCCCAACAGCGTGAAGAGTCGGGCCGGCTGACGACCCTGGGCACCGACACCGTTGCGGGACTTCGCATTCTGCGCGGGATCGGCGGCGAGGCGGAGTTCGTCGGACGGTATGCCGCGCAATCCCAGCACGTGCGCGCGGCGGGCGTGCGCGTGGCCGGCTTCCAGGCCGCTCTCGATGCGAGCCAGACGCTGTTACCCGGGCTGTTCGTCGTCATCGTCGTGTGGACCGGGGCCCGGTCGGTGCTCTCCGGGGAATTGAGCGTCGGCGAACTCGTCGCCTTCTACGGCTACGCGACATTCATGGTCTTCCCGCTGCGCACCGTCACGGAGATGGTCGAGAAGTCCATCCGATTCCGCGTCGCCGCGGGCAAGGTGATGTCGATCCTGCGCATTCAGAGCGACCATCCCGCGGGGAAGGCGGACCAGGTCGTGGACCCGTCCGCCGACCTGTCCGACCCGGCCAGTGGCGCCCGCATCCCCGGCGGACGGCTGACCGCGGTGGTCTCGGCACGGCCGGAGGACTCGGCCGAGCTGGCCGGTCGCCTCGGCCGACTGGGCACCGAATCAACGGTCGCGCTCTGTGAGATTCCCTTGGCGGAGTTGCCGATCCGTCAGGTGCGCGACCTGGTGCTGGTCAACGATCCGGACAGCCGCCTTTTCAGCGGCACCCTGCGTGAGGAGTTGTCCACGGGCCAGGCCATCGACGACGACCGGCTGCTGAAGGCGCTCGACGACGCCTGGGCGCGTGACGTCCTGCTGGCCCTGCCCGACGGCTTGGACGGCCACGTGGAGGAGAAGGGCAGGGGTTTCTCCGGCGGGCAGCGCCAACGCCTGGGCCTGGCCAGGGCGCTCGCGGCGGACCCGCATGTGCTCGTGCTCATCGAACCGACGAGCGCTGTCGACGCTCACACCGAGGCCCGGATCGGCGCCTCCCTGGCGCAATCCCGGCGCGGCCGGACGACCGTCGTCGCCACCGTCAGCCCACTACTGCTGCAGCACACCGACCACGTCGTGCTGCTCGAGTCCGGGCGGGCGATCGCGTCCGGCCGGCACGCCCACCTGGTGCGCGACAACGCGGCATACCGGCACATCGTCCTGCGAGGAGGTGACAGCGAGTGACCACCACCGAAACCCGCACGCGGACCGGCACGCCCCCGGCTCCCCCGCGGCAACCCGCGCAGCAGAGTTGGCTGCGCCGCGCCGAACCCACTGCGGCGCAGATCGATCCTTTTCGTCGCTCGCTCCCGGTCGCCGAGCCGAGCCAGGTGTGGGCGCACACGAAGATGCTGCTGTCCCGTCACCGGGGCACCCTCGCGCTGGTGATCGGGCTGCACGCCCTGGCGGCGCTCGCGTCGTTGGCGCTGCCGCTGATCGTCGGGCGGCTCATCGACGACCTGCGCGCGGGCACGACGCGCGGCCAGGTGGACCAGTTCGCCCTGCTCCTGCTCGCCACGGTGATCGTCCAGACGGCCTTGATGTGGTTCGCTCGGCGGGCAGCCTTCGTCTTCGGCGAGGGGCTCTTCGCCGACCTCCGGGAGCGGTTCATCGACCGAGCCTCACGGCTCCCGCTGCCCGTGCTCGAGCGGGCCGGCACCGGCGACCTCGTGGCGCGGACGACAAATGATGTCGAATCCCTTTCGTGGGCAGCCCGATTCGCCCTTCCGTCCATATTCGTCGCGCTCGTGACGGTCGTCATCACGGTTGCCGCGACGGTTGTCGTCTCGCCGCTCGGCAGTCTCGCCGTGCTCGCCGTGCTGCCGCTCGCGCTGCCCGCCACGTGGTGGTACTTGCGCCGTGCCCGGACCGGCTACCTGTGGGAGCGAGCAGCGTGGGCGCAGCTCAACGGAGTAGCCGCCGAGTCGGCCGACTCCGCCCGCACCATCGACGCCCTCGACCTCGGCGACGTCCGGCACGGGCGGCTGCTCGAGTCGGTGCGCGGGGCCTATCGCGCGGAGTACTACACGCGCTGGCTGCGCATGTGGTGGTTCTCCCCCACCGAGTTCTCGTATGTTGTGCCGGTTGCCGTCGCGCTCGTGTGGTGCGGCTGGCTCGTCGCGGACGGCGCGATGACCCTCGGTGCGGCGACGACGGTCATCCTCTACCTCCGCCAGCTCATCGACCCGCTCGACGAGCTGATCAGCTGGCTCGACGAGATCCAGGTCGCGGCGACCTCGCTGGCCCGGATCATCGGCATCGAGAATGTGCCCGACGATCGTCGGCCCTCCGGCGCGACGCCGGCGGACGACGCGATCTCGGCTCGCGACGTGCACTTCACATATCGCGCGGACAACCCTGTCCTGCACGGCGTTTCGCTTGATCTCATCCCGGGTGAGCGGCTCGCCATCGTCGGCCCGTCGGGTGCGGGCAAGTCGACCCTCGGCCGGCTCATCGCCGGCATCGACGCGCCGGGATCGGGCACGGTGACCGTCGGGGCGGTGCCGCTGATGGAGCTGTCGATGGACGACCTGCGGGGCGAGGTGGCCCTGGTGACGCAGGAGCATCACGTCTTCGTCGGCACCCTGCGCGACAACCTTCTGCTGGCGAAGCCGGGGGCGAGCGACGCCGACCTGCGCACCGCACTGGCCTCCGTCGACGCGCTGGAGTGGGCGACCGGCCTGCCCACGGGCCTCGACACCGAGGTCGGCTCCGGCGGTCACGAGTTGACGCACCCGCAGAGCCAGCAACTCGCGCTGGCGCGGCTCGTCCTGGCCGATCCGCATACCCTTGTCCTGGACGAGGCGACCTCGCTGCTCGACCCCCGCGCCGCACGGCACCTGGAGCGTTCGCTCGCCAAGGTCGTCGACGGCCGGACGGTTGTCGCGATCGCCCACCGGCTGCATACGGCCCACGACGCCGACCGCGTCGCCGTGGTCGAGGACGGCCGGATCAGCGAACTCGGCTCCCACGACGAACTGCTCGCCGCCTACGGCCCCTACGCCGCCCTCTGGCGCTCCTGGCGCGCCGAGTAACCTCCTGCACTCTCGACCCGAGTTACGTGTTCACTCGACGGGGAGGGCCTTCGTCGAGTGAACACGTAACGCTCGTCGAGTGAACACGTAACGCTCGTCGAGAGGACAGTCCTAGGCGACGACGGCAGGGTGGGCGGCGGGGTCGCCGAGGGCCGGGGCGATGGGAGCCAAGCGGACGTAAGCGGACCCTTGCGGCGGGCGCTGATCGGCTTCTCCGGCCTTGGGCCACAACGACATTGCGCGTTCGGCCTGGGCGGTGATGGTCAGCGACGGGTTCACGCCGAGGTTGGCGGAGATGGCCGAGCCGTCGGTGATGTGGAGGGTCGGGTAGCCCCACACGCGGTGGTAGGCGTCGATCACGCCGTCCTGCGCCGTGGCGCCGATGACGGCACCGCCGAGGAAGTGCGCGGTCATCGGGAAGCCGAGCAGTTCCGCCCACGAGCCGCCGGGTATGGCGCGCACCCCCACCCGCTTGCCCAGCGCCTCGGCGAGGGCGCGGGTGCCGGCGTGGCCGGCGGGGATCCAGGACGGGTTCGCCTCGCCATGGCCCTGCCGGGAGGTCAGCGTGCGCCCCCCGAGCCGGCCGCGGCGTCCGGAGACGGTGACCGAGTTGTCGCGGGTCTGCATCACGAGGGCGATGACGGCGCGCTGGGACCACTTGTAGTTGTTGAGCGCCAGCAGCTGACCGGGGTCCTTGGCCATGACGCGGAACATCTCCAGCATCCGTGGCCGGCCCGTATCTCCCGGCACGAGAAGGCTTTTCAGCAAGCCCATGGAGTTGGACCCGGGGCCGTAGCGGACGTTCTCGATGTGCGTCTCGTGGTCGGGATGGAAGGAGGAGGTGATGGCGATGCCGTGGCTGAGGTCGGCTTCGGGCGTGTACTTCGCCAGCTGCGCGCCGAGCAGCGCCTCGGAGTTGGTGCGGGTCAGCTCGCCCAGGCGCGGCGAGAGCCGGGGCATGATGCCGCGGTCCTTCATCGCGTGGAGCAGGGTCTGGGTGCCCCAGGTGCCGGCGGCCAACACGACCTGGTCGGCGGTCCAGGTATGCCGGTCGGGCCGCTTGGCCCCGGAGCGCTGGGTCACAACGCGCCACCGGCCGCCCTCTCCCGCAGGCGGATTCAGTTCGGTCACCTGACGCATGGGCTCGATGACGACACCGAGCCGCTCGGCCAGCGCGAGATAGTTCTTCATCAACGTGTTCTTGGCACCGACGCGGCAGCCGACCATGCAGTTGCCGCACTGCGTGCACCCGGTGCGGTCGGGGCCGGCCCCCCCGAAGTAGGGATCGGCGACCCGCTCCCCTGGCGTTCCGAAGTAGATCCCGACCGGGGTTTTGCGGAAGGTGTCGCCGACACCCATCGACTCAGCCGCGTCACGCATCGCCGCCTCGACCGGGCCCTCGCACGGATTGGTGACGACCGCGAGCATACGGGTGGCCGTCTCGTAATGTGGCGTCAGCTCGGCCTGCCAGTCGGTGATTCCCGCCCACTGCCGGTCCTGAAAGAAGGGCGACGGCGGCACATAGAGCGTGCACGCGTAGTTGAGCGACCCGCCGCCGACCCCCGCGCCAGCCAGGACCAGGACGTCGGGCAGCTTGTGGATGCGCTGGATCCCGAAGCACCCCAGCTGCGGCGCCCACAAGTAGTTGCGCAGATCCCAGTTCGTCTTGGCGAAGTCCTCGTCGGAGAACCGGCGTCCGGCCTCGAGCACGAGCACCCGATAGCCCTTCTCGGCCGCCCTCAGGGCGGCCACCGACCCGCCGAAGCCGGATCCGATGACGACGACGTCATAGTGATCGCCGCTCGTCGCCGGCGCCACGCCGCGACGAACTGCCTTGGCACGCAACATCGTCAGCTTGCTCATGCTCGGCGCGACGCCTTCAGTGCCCGCAGCGCCGAGGTCAGCGTCTTGGCGAACTTCTCGTCGTCCATCCCGAAGACCGGCGCGATCGGCAGCAGCCGCTGAGCGGTGACATTCTGCGATTCGGTGAACCGCAGGATGCCCTCATCGCCGTGGCGGCGCCCGATCCCGCTCGCCTTCATCCCACCCATCGGGGCGGCCACACTGCCCCAGGCGGCGGCATACCCCTCGTTGATATTGACTGTGCCCGTGCGGATCCGGGCGGCCAGCGCCCTCCCTCGCCGCACGTCGCGGGTCCAGACCGAGGCGTTGAGACCGTATTCGGTGTCATTCGCCAGCGCGACCGCCTCGTCATCGCTCGCCACGCGATAGACCGACACCACGGGGCCGAAGGTCTCCTCGTTGCGGCACGCCATCTCGGCCGTGACACCGGAGAGGACGGTCGCCTCATACGCAAATGGCCCGAGGTCGGGGCGAGGCCGCCCGCCGGAGAGCACCGTGGCGCCCTTGGCGACGGCGTCGTCGACGTGCCGGGTCACGGCCTCGAGTTGCTCGGCCGAGGCGAGGGAACCCAGGTCATAGCCGTATGTCAGCGCGGACCCCATCCGCAGCGCAGCGGCGGCCGCGGCGAAGCGGGGCACGAAGGCGTCGTACACCTTCTCGTGCACGATGACCCGCTCGGTGGAGATGCACAACTGTCCGGCCGAGGCGAAGCAGGCGCGCACGGCCCCGGGCACGGCCCGGTCGAGGTCGGCGTCCGCCGCGACATACAGAGAGTTCTTGCCGCCCAGCTCCATCGAGCAGCCGACGAGCCGCTCCCCCGCCGCCTGCGCGATGCGCCGGCCGGTGGCCGTGGACCCGGTGAAGCAGACGTAGTCGGCGTGCTCGAGGACCGCGTTGCCGACAGTCGAGCCGCGTCCGAGCACGACCTCGAGGGCGCCGTCGGGCAGGCCGGCCTCGTGAAGCAGGTGCACGACCGCGAGCGCGGTGAGCGAGCCCTGCATGTCGGGGCGCAGGACGACGGCATTGCCGGCCATCAACGCCGGGATGGCGTCGGTGATCGCGAGGCTGAGCGGATAGTTCCAGGGCGAGACGATGCCGACGACGCCCTTGGGCAGATAGGACTCGATGCTCTGGGTGAGCACCGGATAGGCGCCGGCGCGGCGGCGCGGCCGCAGCGTCTTCTCGGCGGTGAGAGCGTAGTGGCGGGCGACGATGGCGGTGTCGGCGACCTCCTCGTGCGCCTGGCTGCGCGCCTTGCCCGACTCGAGCTGGACGAGGTCGAGCAGCTCGGACTGGCCGTCCAGGAGTAGGTCGTGGAAACGCAGCAGTATGTCGCGGCGTGCCTCGAAGGTCGTTGCCGCCCAGCGCTTCTGGGAGCTGCGGGCCGCGGTCACCGCACGCTCGGCGTCCTCCGGCGTCGACAGCGGCAAGGTGGCGATCACCTCGCCGGACATCGGGGTGCGCACCTCGAAGTGCTCCGGCTCCCGGCTGCATACGACCAATTCGGCCCAGGTCCGGACCCGCTCCGGATCGAGGGCGAAGCCGGGGGTCGCCTGAGCAGGGGTCATCGTCGCCGTCATACCTCGCAGGTTACTGCCAGCAGGTGGCCCCGCCGAGCGCCGAGTAGCCCCTGTCACACCCCGGGATGGCCGGGGCGGTGCGGCCGAGCGACCCGAGCCGCCCGAGAAGCGGGGCCTGGTTTCCGTACACGGGCCTGGTTATAGCCCGGCCCGCGAACGAGAACCCGGCCCCGCTTCATCCGAACCCGGCCCGGCGCGGTGATGACGCAGGTGGACCCGTCCGGGTGCGGCGCCAGGCTCAGCTGCGCACGTGCGGGGAGACGACGACGTCGATGCGCTGGAACTCCTTCAGCTCCAGATAGCCGGTCGTCGCCATCGCGCGGCGCAGAGCACCCATAAGGTTGGTCGTGCCGTCGGCCGAACGGCTCGGGCCGAAGAGGATCTCCTGCAGGCTCCCGGCCGTGCCCACCTCGACCCGCTCTCCGCGCGGCAAATCCCGGTGGTGCGCCTCCGGGCCCCAGTGGAAACCGCGGCCGGGCGCCTCGGTGGCACGAGCCAGGGCCGCGCCGAGCATGACTGCGTCGGCGCCGCAGGCCATCGCCTTGACGATATCGCCGCTGACGCCCATGCCCCCGTCGGCGATGACATGGACGTAGCGGCCGCCGGACTCGTCGAGGTAGTCGCGTCGGGCGCCGGCGACGTCGGCGACGGCCGACGCCATGGGCCCGTGGATGCCGAGGGCGGTGCGAGTCGTATGGGCAGCGCCGCCGCCGAAACCGACGAGCACGCCGGCCGCGCCGGTGCGCATCAGGTGGAGGGCGGCCGTGTAGCTCGCCACACCGCCGACGATGACGGGCACCTCGAGTTCGTAGATGAACCGTTTGAGATTCAGCGGTTCGGCGCGCGAGGAAACATGCTCCGCGGAGACGGTGGTGCCCCGGATGACGAAGATGTCGACGTGGCTCTCGACGACGGAGTTCCAGAACTGCTGGGTGCGCTGCGGCGACAAGGCCCCGGCGACAGTCACCCCCGCGTCGCGGATCTCCTTCAGCCGCGCGCCGATCAGGTCGGGCTTGATGTCCTCGGCGTAGATCTCCTGCATGCGCGCCGTGGCCAGCGCCGGCTCGAGCGTGGCGATCTCCGCGAGGAGGGGCTCGGGATCCTCATACCGGGTCCACAGTCCCTCGAGGTCGAGCACCGGCAGGCCGCCGGCCTGGCCGAAGGCGATGGCCGAGGCGGGCGACATGACCGAGTCCATCGGTGCGGCGAGCACCGGGATCTCGAACCGGTAGGCGTCGATCTGCCAGTCGGTGGAGACGTCCTCGGGGTCGCGGGTGCGCCGCGAGGGCACCACGGCGATCTCGTCGAAGGAGTATGCCCGCCGCCCGCGCTTGCCGCGCCCGATCTCGATCTCAGCCACCCGCCAAGGCTATCCGCCGCCGACACCGCATACCGTCACCGTCCACTCCCCTGCCGTGACATCTCGACGGGGCCGAATCGACATCTCGACGGGGGGCGTCGAGATGTCGCCAGGTCAGCGGCCGCGGTAGTTGGGGGCCTCGGCGACCATCTGCACGTCGTGCGGGTGGGATTCCTTCAGGCCGGCGGCGGTGATGCGCACGAAACGGCCCCTGGCCTGCAGCTCCGGGACCGTGCGGGCGCCGACATAGAACATCGACTGGTGCAGCCCCCCGATGAGCTGGTGGGTGACCTGGGCGACCGGGCCGCGGTAGGCGACCTGGCCCTCGATGCCCTCGGGCACGATCTTGTCGTCGGATTCGACGTCGGCCTGGAAGTAGCGGTCCTTGGAGTAGGACTTCTTGCCGCGCGAGCTCATGGCGCCGATCGAGCCCATGCCACGGTAGGCCTTGAACTGCTTGCCGTTGATATAGACGGTCTCGCCGGGGGTCTCCTCGCAGCCGGCGAACAGGCCGCCGATCATGACGGTGTCCGCGCCGGCGACCAGCGCCTTGGCGATATCGCCGGAGAACTGCAGGCCGCCGTCGCCGATGACCGGCACCCCGGCCGGCTTGCACGCCTGGGCGGCTTGATGGATAGCGGTGATCTGCGGCACCCCCACGCCGGCCACGACCCGGGTGGTGCAGATCGATCCCGGTCCCACGCCGACCTTGACGGCATCCACGCCCGCGTCCACGAGCGCCTGGGCGCCCTCGCGGGTGGCGACATTGCCCCCGATGACCTGCACATGCCGCATACCCGGGTCGGACTTGATCCGCCGGACCATCTCCAGCAGCGCCCGGGCGTGGCCGTTGGCGGTGTCGGCGACCAGGACATCGACGCCGGCGTCGACGAGAGTCGTCGTGCGCTGCCAGGCGTCGCCGAAGAAGCCGACGGCCGCGGCGACGAGCAGCCGCCCGTCGGCGTCCTTGCTGGCGTTGGGGAACTGCTCGGACTTCACGAAGTCCTTGACCGTGATCAGCCCGGCCAGGCGACCCTCGTCGTCGACGATCGGCAGGCGCTCACGCTTGTTCTGCCGCAGCAACGCGATGGCGGCGTCGCGCTCGATGCCGACCGGGGCGGTGAACAGCGGCATCGGCGTCATCACGTCGGCGACCTTGGTGCTCGCCCACTCGGCGACCGGGGTGAAGCGCAGGTCGCGGTTGGTGATGATGCCGAGGAGCTGGTTGTCGACGCCGACGACCGGCAAACCCGAGACGCGATACTGCCCGCACACGGTGTCGAGGTCCTCGAGGGTGGCGTCCGGGCCGATGGTGATCGGGTTGGAGATGATCCCGGTCTGGGTGCGCTTGACCAGGTCGACCTGGTAGGCCTGGTCCTCGATCGAGAGGTTGCGGTGCAGCACGCCGATGCCGCCCTGGCGGGCCATGGCGATGGCCATCCGCGCTTCGGTGACCGTGTCCATGGCGGCCGAGACCAGCGGGATCCGGAGCGCGAGCTCGCGGGTCAGCCGGCTGGTGGCGTCGACCTCGCTGGGGATGACGTCCGTCTCACCAGGCAGCAGCAGGACATCGTCATATGTAAGTCCGAGGAGCCCGAACGGCCCCCCGTGGTCGATCGCATCGATGGGAGCCTCGCTCGTCATTCCCCAATGGTACGGGGTGCTCTCGGTCCTGCACCGGCGGCGAAAGCTGCCACGGCGCCGGACATATAACCAATCCTTTGCCATTTTCTAACTTGCGGCTTGCACAACGGACTGGACATCCGTCATACGGTCCGGTTCCAGACGTTGCCGAGGCAGCAGTGGGACCCCGGCGACCCGAGCCGAAAGGGGTGTCCGCGCACATGCCCGACCTGATGACCGTCCCCTCGCCCCTTGCCACCGAATGGGATTGGCAACACCGCGGGTCCTGCCGGAGCCTGAGCCCGGAGATCTTCTTCCACCCCGAGGGTGAGCGCGGCTCGGCCCGCCGGGTCCGGGACCGGGCGGCCAAGGACGTGTGCGCCGAGTGCCCCGTGCTGGCTCGATGCCGCGAGCACGCCCTGCGGGCCCGCGAGCCGTATGGAGTGTGGGGCGGCATGAGCGAAGACGAGCGTCTCGCCTTCTACGAGGCCCACGGGCTTCCGGTCCGCCGGGCCAGCTGAGCACCGGAAAGCCTTACACCCGTGGGCGGTTCAGCCCGCGGGTGCGGGCGCGCCATTCGCGGCGCAGCGCCTCCCGCCACGGCGGGACCACCTGCCCCTGGGCCGCCAGGACCCGGCGGGCGCGGCCGCGGGTGAGGTACATGCCGACGATGCCCACGGCATACAGCGGAAGTTGCACGGCCATCGCGAGGCGGAACTGGCCGAGCGTGTAGTCCGGCCCGTCGCCGGCGGCGTCCAGGACCAGGCCGATCAGCTGCGTCGCGATGACGCACGCGGTGAACCCGCCGAGGTTGACCACCGCGTTGGCGGCGCCGAGGCGATGACCGGGGTTGAAGGTGCGGGCGAAGTCGAACCCGATCGCCGAACCCGGTCCCCCGACGGCAAGCCCGGCGCACAACGCGACGAGCAGCCACAGCGGGGCCGGGCCCGGCCAGAGCAGCACCAGCAGCCACGGCACCAGCCCGGCGGCCACCATCGCGAGCACGAGATTGCTGCGCCGCAGCGGATGGCGCTGCACCAGGACCCCAGCATCGGGCCGACGATCGCACCCACGACGGCCAGGAGGCCGATGAGCAGGCTGGCGGTCGGTTTGGACACGCCTTCCCCTTGGGTCAGATAGGGGAAGCCCCACATCATGCCGAAGACCATGGGGGCGAAGCAGGTGGTCCAGTGTGTCCACATCCCCAGCAGAGTGCCCGGATGCCGCGCTGCCGCACGCAGATTCGCGCGCATGCCGACGGCAGGCCGGACGGGGGCGGGTATGCCGGGTGGCCGGTCGCGCAGGAAGGTCCAGGAGAGCGCCGCCGCGGCGAGCGCCGTGAGCGTGACGGCGAGGAAGGCGGTGCGCCAGCCGCGGGCGTCGAGCAGCCACGCGAACGGCAGGGCGCTGACGATCTGCCCGAGCTGCCCGGACAGCCCGACGAACTGGGTGACGATCGGCACCCGCCGCGGCGGGAACCAGGACGGCAGCAGCCGGATGACGGAGGAGAAGACGAAGGCGTCGCCGGCGCCGAGGATCATCCGGCCGGGGATGGCGATGGTCACCGAGTCGGCGAACGCCATGACGATCTGCCCGATGCCCATCGTGGCCAACCCGAGCGTGAGCATCCGGCGCGAGCCGTAGCGATCGAGCAGCACACCCGCCGGGATCTGCATCGCGGCATACACCAGCAACTGCAGCACGACGAAGGTGGCGATGATGCTCGCCCGGGCGTGGAAGTGCTCGACCGCCGACAGCCCGGCGACGCCGAGCGTCCGCCGTGCCGTAGCCGACGACGCCGAGGCCGAAGGTGACCCACGCCCGCACGCCCCCAGGTGCGAAGGTCGGTCGGCGCGGGCGGTCACGAGGGATCAGTCTCCCCGATCGTGCGCGGCGGGCGGAAATCCAGCCGGGGACGCGGCGGCTGCGGCGGCGCGACGGCGTGATCTGATGTCGGAGTGCGAGTGCGGGTGGCGACGGCGGGTGATGTCGAGGCGCTCGTGGAGATGAAGCGGCAGCTCATCGAATCCTTCGCGGCACCCGACGGAGTCGTATGCCGGCTGGCACGAGCGGGCGGCTCGCGCACTGCGTGAGATGTTGGGGCGCGACACGATCCGGTATGCCGTGGCGGAGGTCGACGGGCTTGTGTCATGAGCGAGCCTCCACTGTCGATCGGCCGGACGACCTCATCGTGCCCACCCCACGCCCGCCGCGGATCATCGTGGTCACCAGCGTGATCATGGCGGGCGTCGAGGACGGTCGGGTGCTCGAGACCGAACACGGTGTCGGTTATGCCTTGGTCGACCTTCCGCCGCAGGTGCCGACCGGCAGCCGGGTGCACGTGCGGGGGTGGGTGGACCACGAGCGGCGTACGACGCTCAACCAGGGACCGGTGCTCGTGGTCTCGCAGGTCGAGGCCATGCCCGAGGACGTGCCCGCAGACGTGACCGCGGACATGACGGGGCCCCCACCTGAAGGTGGGGGCCCCGCCTAACCGATCGTGTCAGCCGATGGCGCCCGTCAGGGGTTGACGGCCACCACGGTGTCGGCTTCGATCGTGCCGCCGATGCGGTGGGTGACGCTGCCGAGGTATTCCACGCCGGCGGTCAGGCCACTCCAACCGACGACCACGTCGACCTTGTCACCGACGGCCACGTTCTGGGGGCTGCCCGAGACCACCGAGAGGCTGCCACCGGTGGTGGCGGGGACCAGCCAGCTGCGCAGGTCGTAGGCGACCGGCGTGGCGCCGACGGCCCAGCCGTGGACGATCATCGTGTAGGTGCCATCGGCCGGACGGACCAGGTCGATCTGCTCATCCGTGCCGCCATTGGTCGACTGCGCCACGACCTTGCCGCTCGAGTCGAGCAGGTAGATGTCGAGGTCGACGTCGCCGCCGACGTCGAGCTTCCACCGGGCGTGGTCGACACCGTTCAGCGTGTAGGGGATCCGGTCGACTCCCGCGCCGTCGTCAGGGCTCGGGTAGGTCTGGTCCGGGTCCTGCGCCACGGTGTCGTTGTGGTGTTCGGCCGGCACCAGGCCGTGTGCGGTGGCGGTGTAGGTGCCCGCCACGCCGACGGTCGAGGTGATGGTCGCCTGACCGGAGGTGCCGGTGCCGGTGATCTCGGCCGGTGACGCGATGCGGGTGGCGTTCACCGCGATCGGGGATCGCACGGCATACCCGCTGCCCTGCCACGTCAGCGAGCCGAAACGCCACGCGCCGATCGGGGCACCGGTGTTGGTCACTGACACCTCGAAGGACTTGCTGGCACCCGGAGCGACGGTGATCGTGGCCGGGCTGACGGTGACGCGGTAGCCCTGCGGAGCCCGCACGGACGCGGTCGCGGTGATCGCCTGCGAGGAGACGTTCGTGACGGTCCGCTTGACGGTCATCGTGCCCGGGACCGCGGACATACCGATGGACGGGTAGTTGAGGTTCTCGGCCGTTGTCGCATAGCCGGCGTTGGCCAGCCCGCCACACGTGGCGTCGGGGTTGGCGAAGGCTTCCCGGCCCTCGTCGCACAGGAAACCGAGGTAGTCGTAGAAGCCGGCGTCATAGACCAGTCCAGGCTGGAAGGAGGTGCTCTTCGCGCCCGGGGAACCCAGCTTCGCCATCCCGGAACCGGTGTCGAACGGGTCGGCCGGCGTGACGCGGTCGTTCTTGCGGACCGCGGCGTAGGACTGGGTCATCAGGGCGGACTTCGCCGCCGCGGCAGACCACTCGGGGTGGGCCTGCTTCAGCAGCGCGTAGGAGCCCGCGACGACCGGCGACGACATCGACGTGCCGGCGATGGCCTGCCACAGCTGCCCGGCAGGCTGGCTGCCGCCGCTCGGCATGGGGGTGTTGCCCGCCATGATCTGCGCACCGGGGGCCGAGATGTCGGGCTTGATGGTGTCGCTGTTGGGAACTGTCGGGCCGCGGCTGGAGAAGTAGGTCACGGTCGGGCTGTAGTGCCAGAGGGTGTCCATGCCCAGGTTCGTAATCCGCGCCGTGGCACCGGGGGTGTTGTTGGCGTACCGGCGGATCCGTGCGCCGTTGGTGTAGTCCATCATCACCGTCGGGACGAAGAAGTTGTCCGAGAACATCGTGTCGCCATCGGTGGAGTTGAACAGCACCATGCCGACGCCACCGGCCCGCTTGACCTCGGCGCTCTTGGCGACGCGACCGTTGACACCGCGCTCACACAGCACGATCTTGCCGCGCACCTTCGCCGCGGACAGGCTGCCCTCGACGCAGTAGCGCGAGTCCGTCCCGCCCGCGTGCGTGCCGTCGATGATCGGCTTGACGCCGGTGCCCTTGGTGACGGATGTGCCCTTGAAGACCCGGCCGTCGCCGAGCTTGACGCGGCCGGCGAAGTTGCGGGGGAAGGTGGTGGCGCCCACGCCGGTCACCCAGGGGACATTGGCGGGGCCGCCGACCGTCTCCGGGCCGGGGCCGTCGTTGCCGGCGGACACGGCGGCGAAGACGCCGGCGTCCGCGGCGAACAGGAAGGCGAGGGTGTCGGCGCTGACGACTTCGGCACCGCCGCCGATGGAGTAGTTGATGACATCCACGCCGTCGGCGACCGCTTGGTCGATGGCGGCTGTCAGGTCGGACCCGTAGCCACCGGCATCGCCGAGGGCCTTGTAGGCGATGATCTGGGCGCGCGGCGCGATGCCCGAGACGATGTCCTTGTTGACGCCGAAGATCCGGGACTGGACGTTGGCGTTGCCGGCCGCCGTCGTCGCGGTGTGGGTGCCGTGCCCCTCGTTGTCCCGGGCGGAGTCGAACTCATCGTGCTCGAGGCCGGTCTGGGACTTGTAGACGTCGAGGAATTCCCGGGCGCCGATGAGCTTGTTGTTGCAGGTGAACGGCTTGTCGTTGGGGTTCCAGGCCTGGTTGCCGAAGGCACACGCGGAGCGCTCGGACTCATCGAGCGTCGGTGCGGCGGGGAAGGTGCCGTTGTCCCTGAGCATGGGGTGCTCGGGCCAGATCCCGGTGTCGATCACACCGACGATCACGCCGTTGCCCTTGATCCCCTTGGCGTAGGCACCGGTGTCGAGCCCGAGGAACTTCTGCAGGTCGTTGACCCCGGACGGCGCGGCCTTGGCCTCGTTGACTGCCGCGGCGATCGCCGTGGGCTGGCGCATCTCGTCCTTGAGGACCGCAGCGACGCCCGGTTGCTTGGCGAGCGCGGCGGCACCCTTGGCGTCGGTCAGCACCGAGAAGCCGTTGAGGGCGTTGGTATAGGTGTTGACCTTCCGGGAGACCGCAATTCCTGCGCCCTTGAGGACCTTGTCATGGCTCGCCTTCAGCGCGGCCCGCTTGCTTTGGGCCCCGCTGGTGCGCAGGTCGCTCTGCTTGGTCGACCGCAGCAGTGGGTCGGCCTGCATGACGACGATATAGCTGCCGCCGACACCCTTGCCGGACGGCGCGGTCGTGGCATTCGCCCCGCCTGCGCTCGCGCCGGCGAACGCGACGGCGGTGGCCGCGACTCCGGCGAACGCGATGATTCGCTTCACAGTGTGGATCTCCCTTCGGGAACAACGGCTTCGCCGGCCCACGAGCGAAGCCCCCCGACCGCATCGACGCGACCGGACGAGCGAAGGCTAACGCCCGGTAGCGCACGTCGGCTAGGCCTTCCCCCGCGTGTCTCGCCGAACCCGGCGGAGCCCACGGCTGCACATAACCCGTCACGAGTCGGGGAATGTCTCCGGCCACATCCCCCAACTCGTGACAACACAGCAGATCAGCACGGCGGATCTGACGACCACGGCCCCCGGATGGACCGCGCGAGCGGGCCATCCGGGGGCCATGAGGAGTCAGATCGAGAAGACGACGAGCATCAGTGCCCGTGGCCGTGACCGGCCGCGGGAGCGGCGGGCTCCTCTTCCTTCTTCTCCACCACGAGGGTGTCGGTGGTCAGAACCATCGAGGCGATCGACGCGGCGTTGCGCAGCGCCGACCGGGTGACCTTGACCGGGTCGACGACACCGACGCCGGCGAGGTCGACATACTCGCCCGTGGCGGCGTTCAGGCCCTGGCCGATCGGGAGCTCGCCGACCTTGGAGACGGCGACATAGCCCTCCATGCCGGCGTTCTCGGCGATCCAGCGCAGCGGCTCGGCGGCGGACTTGCGGACGATATTGGCGCCGGTGAGCTCGTCACCGGTCAGGCCCAGGTCGTCCAGGGCGGGCAGCGCGTGGACGAGGGCGGTGCCGCCACCGGCGACGATGCCTTCCTCGATCGCCGCGCGGGTGGCGGAGATCGCGTCCTCGATGCGGTGCTTCTTCTCCTTCAGCTCCACCTCGGTGTGCGCGCCGACCTTGATCACGCAGACGCCGCCGGCGAGCTTGGCGAGGCGCTCCTGGAGCTTCTCGCGGTCCCAGTCGGAGTCGGTCTTGTCGATCTCGGCCTTGAGGGTGTTGACGCGGCCGGCGACCTCGTCGGCGGACCCGGCACCGTCGACGATGGTCGTGGTGTCCTTGGTGACGACGACGCGGCGGGCCTGGCCGAGCAACTGGAGGCCGGCCTGGTCGAGCTTGAGGCCGACTTCCTCGGAGATGACCTGGCCACCGGTGAGGATGGCCATGTCCTGCAGCATCGCCTTGCGGCGGTCACCGAAGCCGGGCGCCTTGACGGCGACGGCGTTGAAGGTGCCGCGCAGCTTGTTGACCACGAGCGTGGACAGCGCCTCGCCGTCGACATCCTCGGCGATGATGGCCAGCGGCTTGCCGCTCTTCATGACCTTCTCGAGCACCGGCAGCAGGTCGGCGATCGTGGAGATCTTGCCCTGGTTGATCAGCAGGTAGCAGTCCTCGAGGACGGCCTCCATGCGCTCGGGGTCGGAGACCATGTAGGGGCTGATGTAGCCCTTGTCGAACTGCATACCCTCCGTGAACTCCAGCACCGTCTCGGCGGTGGAGGACTCCTCGACGGTGATCACGCCGTCCTTGCCGACCTTGTCGAAGGCGTCGGCGATGATCGAGCCGATGCCGTCGTCCTGCGCCGAAAGCGCTGCGACAGAAGCGATATCGTCCTTGCCGTCGACCTCGCGGGCGTTCTCGAGGAGGCGAGCGTTCAGGGCCTCGACGGCAGCGTCCATACCGCGCTTGAGGCTCGCGGGCGAGGCACCGGCCGCGACATTGCGCAGGCCCTCCCTGACCATCGCCTGGGCGAGGACGGTCGCCGTGGTGGTGCCGTCACCGGCGATGTCGTTGGTCTTGGTGGCGACCTCCTTGGCGAGCTGGGCGCCGAGGTTCTCGTAGGGGTCCTCGAGCTCCACCTCACGGGCGATGGTCACGCCGTCGTTGGTGATGGTCGGGGCGCCCCACTTCTTGTCGATGACGACATTGCGGCCCTTGGGGCCGAGCGTCACCTTGACCGCGTTGGCGAGGGCGTCGACGCCCCGCTCCAGCGACTTGCGGGCGGAGTCGTTGAACTCCAGTTCCTTGGCCATGAAAGTCCTTTGGTTTCAACTCGGTACTGCTGTGTCGGGGTCCCCGCGAAGTTCGAAGTCAGGAGCGAACGGGGCACCTCGTGGGGTGACATGTGCCGTGGGCTCACCACTGCGGGCGAGCCCACGGCATACGTGGTGGTGCGGTATGGGGTCGGCTCAGCCGACGATGGCGAGCACGTCGCGGGCGGAGAGGATGAGGTACTCCTCGCCGCCGTGCTTGATCTCGGTGCCGCCGTACTTGCTGTAGATCACGCGGTCGCCGACGGCCACGTCGAGCGGGATGCGCTCGTCGCCGTCCTCGTTCCAGCGGCCGGGGCCGACGGCGAGAACCTCGCCCTCCTGCGGCTTCTCCTTGGCCGTGTCCGGGATGACCAGGCCGGACGCCGTCGTCTGCTCAGCCTCGAGGGACTTGATGACGATGCGGTCTTCGAGCGGCTTGATGGAAACCGACACGATGACTCCTTCGATGTCTATTACGGATGAATGGTGTGCAGTTCTGGTGTGCACTCCGGCCGCCGTCGCGGGGGTCGACCGTTGTGTCACGTTGGGTGTCACATTGGCACTCGCCTGGGGAGAGTGCCAGTCAGAATCTATGCCGCGGATTAGCACTCGGTCAACTCGAGTGCCAGCACTCCTCAGGAGCCCGTGAGGCGGCTCAGGCGCTCGCTGAGGGAGCGGACCGGGACGCGAGGATCGAGCATCCGGTTGTCCATAACGACGTCGTCGGTGGGGATGACGTCCCATCCCGCCTCGAGGCGGCCGGCCAGCCGGGTCGCGATCTCGTTGAGGGACAAGCCATCCGGATTGCCCTCCACCTGGAACAGCCCGCCCTCCCCGCGGTCGAGCAGGTGCACGAGCGCGGCAGCGGTGTCGTCGAGGAAGCAGCTCGACGGGATCCACCGGGTGCTGGCTTGGACGCGGCCGGCACCGTCCGCGGCCGCGCGCGTCAGATAGTCGGTCATCGTGTTGGACCCCGGCGCGTCGCCGATCTGCCACCCGAGTCGCGCGATGATCGCCTCCGGATGGGCGGCAGCGACCTGCCGTTCGCACTCCTGCTTGTAACGCCCGTAGTCGTCGCTCGCCTCCGGCACGACCTCGACTCCCAGCGGCCCGCGCTGGGTCGCGGCGAAGACGGACACCGAACTGGTGAACAGATACGGCATGCCGCGCTCGGCGCACAGCCGCGCCATCGAGGCCGCCCATTCGGGCGCCCCCATCGCGAGGTGACAGATCCCGCCCGCCGCGGACTCGTCCACGAAGGCCCGCATGGCGCCCTCGTCGCCGGGGGGCACCCGCGCGCGGTCCCACGCGAGGACCTTCTCGCCACGCGCGCGCAAGGCGGCCGCCAGGCGCGGGGCGACCGTGCCATTCATTCCCGTCACGATCCACCGCATCCGGCAATCCTCTCAGCCCGGCAGGCCATGCAGGATCGCGGTGGCATGGCCGCGACCGCGCGACGTGGGTTCGGTCCACATCCCCCAGACGCACGTGACCCCGTCGGCATCCTCGAAGGTCGCCCCGATGGCCACCGGATCGCCCTCCTCCTCGACGACCACCATCGGCCCGCGCATCCGCTGCCGCCAGTCCGCCTCGGTGAAGCCCCGCTCCCGCTCCAGGGTGGAGCCGAACGCCGAGGGGGTGTCGGCGAGCGCTCGCAGCCGGATCTCGCGGTAGAGCTCCCACTCGTCCTCGCTCAGCGAGCGCGTTGTCATGGCCGGACGCTGCCAGGCGGTATGCCGCCGCCGCAACACGATTTCCCGCGCGCCGGTGTTGGATGGAGCCCGTGGACGTGGACCTGGTGCGCTGGCTCGGGTCGCCTGGCGGGCGCGACCTCCTGCGCAGCCTCGGGTCGTATGCCGAGGCGCGCGTTCCCGCTGAGTCCACCCGCCTGCGGGGGCTGGGCCTGAGTGCCGAGCAGGTTGCGGCGTTGTTGACGCAGCAGCGGTTGCGCACGCGGGCGCACGAGAAGTTCGGCGATCTCGCCGACGATCTGCTGTTCACCGCCGACGGCCTGGAGCAGGCCAGCCGGCCGGAGGTGGCCGCCGGCCACGCCGAGCGCTTCGCCGCGGCCGGGCTCGAGCGCGTGCACGACCTCGGGTGCGGGGTCGGCGCCGACGCCATCGCGCTCGCAATCGCC
>NZ_HG764815.1:2411031-2417289 GCF_001050535.1 Nostocoides australiense Ben110
GGGAAGGGGAAGAAGACCGCGGCCTGCTGACGGTTGTCCACGAAGGTGGGGCCGACCTCCCGGTTGGCGGCCGCGCGCTGAGCTCGCAGCTGGGCCAGGCCGGTGGCGGTGCGGACGGCCGTGGACGCGGCGCCCAGACCGATGCCGGGTGCTCGCTCGGGCAGGCGGGTGGCCGGAGCTCCCCCGGGGCGCTGGGACATCCACTGCGCCAGTCGCTGGGCGGCAGCCTTGAGCTGCTTGCGCTGACGCATGTAGACGAAGATCCCGACGATGATCAGGATGTCGACGATGACGAAGGTCTTCGGGATCGACTCCCCCTTGGAGGCAGCGAACAGCGCCTGGATCACCAGCAGGAAGACCGACAGGAAGACGCTGGTGAAGACAATCAGCAGCAGAGCCACGATGGTCTCGGCCGCGGTGAGCATCAGGGACCCCCGACCGCCGCCGGGCAGCAGCCCGGTCACGAACGTGACGATGGCCTTCAGGGACTGGAACATCGCCCAGACCGCCGCGGCGATCACCGACCCCCCGAGGAGCATGCACATCGCCAAGATCACGAACGCGGCCGGGAAGAACACGATCGAGCCCAACGCCATGGAGGCCGAGGGATTGGCGGCGTACTCGCCCAAGGTGTCGTCGCAGTCGGAGATCTTGTCCCGGATGTCGGACTCGTTGCCGTAGGGCCCGCCCTTGACGACGTCGTTGTAGGCGCCCTCGCACTTGCCGCCGTCGAGGACCTGGCCGAAGTTGATCATCTGGGTGGGCTGGCGGATGAAGGTGTCGACGAGCTGGCCGGTCTGCGCCTGGCGCAGCTGCTCAGGGCTCTTGCCGGAGGCGTCCCCGGTGGCCAGGGCGGCGGCGAGTTCCTGGCCGGTCTGGTTGGCTTTGACGATGTAGCCGTTCTGGCCGGCGATCATCTGGACCGGCTGGGCGAAGACACCGGAGGCCAAGGCGGCGATGACGCAGGCGATGCCGACCTCCCAGACCGCGGTGGTGTGGCGGCCCTTGAGCATCCACAACCCGGCCAGTAGCGCGGTCAGGGTCAAGAAGGTGGGGACCAGTCCGAGGCGGGTGACGACCTGCTGCATCGCGTCGCCGACCGACAGCAGCGGGGCAGCGATCGTCTGGACCCAGGTGAAGGACAGGACCCAGTCAAGGAACCACAGCGACAGCGCGCACCAAGACCGGTAGGCACCCCAGCAGGCGTCGGTGATCGAGGCCCAGAAGAACTTGTCCGGGGAGGTGATGCCGCCCCGGTCCAACGACATCTCGAAGTTCCAGATCGAGATCCCGCGGGAGTCCTTCAGGTCGATCCAGGCCAGCGCCGGGGGGGTCTGGCCGATCTTGTCGGCGGCCACGATCGGGGCAGCGGCCGCGGACTGCACGCGCACTAACATCAGCAGCATCCAGCCGGCGATCACCGCCAGGGCGCGCCGGATCCAGAGGCCGCGAGCTCGCAGCCACGTCATGCCGTCTCCCGGTCCTGAGGGCGGCTCTTGGTGGAGGCCGAGCCGCCGGCGGTGATCGCGGCCGAGCGCTCTTCACGGGCGGGCAGCAGGACCTTGACCCGACCGACGTTGCCGGACATGTCGCGCATGGTGGCCTCGCCGCGGCGGTGGACCGGGACCTCCTTGCCGTCGGGTCCGAGAGGGGAGGTGTCGTGGCGGACCATCTCGATCAGCTGCTCGTCCTCGGCGTCCAGGTCCAGCCAGGCCAGACCGCGCTTGGCCAAGGTCTTGTCGCGGTGCCGCATGAGGATCCGCGTGGGGATCAGGCCGCGCAGGGTCGGGGAGCCGAAGTCTGCTTCGGGATCGTGGGAGTCCAGCAGCACCACGGCGCGGTGCTTGCGGCCGTCTCGCACGAAGTCGACGAGCTCGCGTTCGCCCTCAAAGGAGATGGTCATCGAGTGAGCCTCGGAGACCACGAACCCGGCGAGGGTAGAGGTGTCCTCGAAGCAAACGTGGCGGGCCAGTGCGGCGATGAGCGCGTTGAGGGCTCGGCCGAAGAGCTTCTCCAGGCCGAGCTGCTCGAAGAGGTGCTCGTGCTCGAGCTCTTCGCGCGAAGGCAGCTGGAGGGTATGGGTGCGGATCACCACGGCGCGGGTGGACAGGTCCAGGGGTGGGACGGACCCGTCGAAGATGACACGGCCGATCTCGCGGCGAGCGAAGACGTTGACCAGTCGGGCCAGCTCGCCGGCGCCGGCGAGGGTGCACCCTTCGTGCAGGTGGGCGAGCAGGTCGCCGGAGGAGGTCAGCTGGTGCTTCTCCAGGTAGGCGGGGTCCAGGACGTCGGAGAGCAGCACGCCTCGTTCGCTGGTGGGGCGGACGTTGAGAAGAGGGGTGAGGAAGGTCTGCATGATCCGGCTGCCGGTGCGGGGACCGAAGACGCGCAGCGGGTCAAGGGACAGTTCGGGATCGGCGGCGTTGACGACCACGGCACGGGTCAGGGCTCCAGCCCACGATGCCCACTCCCCCTTCGCTGTGCGGTCGGCGATGACCAGCTGGCCGCCGCGGTCGATGACGTCGCCAGCCAGCTTCATCAGAGTGGCCGTCTTGCCGGCGCCGAGCTCGCCGGCGACGGCGGCGGATCCGGAGATCTGCCGGTCCGAGGCTCCCTCGAGGTCGTGCAGGACGACGCTGGTCGGGCCGCAGGGCACGTTGGGGGCAAGCAGTGGTCCATGGGCGATGTTCAGGCCGAGGGCCGAGCCCTTGGAGTCGCCCAGGCGGACCGAGGCCAGGGGGACGGTCGCAGCCAGTGCCTTGCTGGTGGTGATCTGGGCGAACTCGCGCACCGCACGCGAGGCGGGGACGCCGGGCTGCATCGCCCACCACAGCTCCTCCTGGTAGCCCAAGGGGGCGGAGAGCTTGTAGCCGGTGTCGCCGAGGAAGTCGGCCAGGGCACGCGCCTGCTGGCGGGAGGAGTCGGGGGTGGGTCCGGCGACCGCGAAGATCATGGTGGCCTGGGCTTCGACCTCCAGCTTGTCCGACTCGAGGATGGACACGTACTCGGCCAGGTCGTCGGCGACCCGGTCGAGCATGTTCAGACCGTGGGAGACCTCGCCTTCGCGCTGGCCGTACTGCTCGTTGAGGTTGCGCAGGGCGCGCTGGTTCTGGGAGGCGACGGCGGCCGAGGAACGGATGGACAGACGCATCGCCCAGTCGACGTCGATTCCGGACTCGTCGATGCGGCCGATGACCTCCGAACCGGGGAAGACCATGCCCCCGTCGGGGACGTCGGAGATGACCATCAGGGACTGGTAGGAGGCCTCGACGTCGCCGACCGAGGAGGCGTCGGTCACCTTGAGGTAGCGGCGCGTGATCGGGTTGAGTCGGGCTGTGGACTTGGGGTCCAGGTCGCTCTGGCCGCCCTCATCGAGGACCGGTTCCCCGAGTGCGGCGCCGGTCTTGGGGGCCAGGAGGGCCGCGGCGACATCGTCTTCACCGACGCCGGGTAGGTCGAGATCCTGGAACAGGCCGCGACGGATCGCGTGCTGGTGCAGCCAGACCATCTGAGCCGGGGTGGCCGGGGTGGGATTGAAGGGTCCGGGGATGCTCTCGGAGACCCGGGCGGCCTGGGCCAGGCGGCGCTCAACGTCGCCGAGCGGGACGGCGGCACGGGGCAGGCCGAGCCGGTCCCGCATGTCCGAGGTGGCGGCCTTGAACGGCTCGGTGAACCGGTCGGAGGGCTTGTCGTCGCCCAGGGGCACCGAGAGCCAGTAGATGCGCTGGCCGGGTCCGATGTGGTCGAGGGTGTCCAGGGTGGCCTCGCACTCGGCGACCCAGTCGGGGCAGTCCTCAAGATCGACGCCGTCGAGCATCTTGGAGACCACGACGGCCGGATCCAGACCGGAGTTGATGCCCAGCAGCATCGACTCCCCCGGCAGGGCACGGAACAGCGCCTGATGCAGGGCGCGCACACCGTGCTTGTCCTTGGTGGGGCGCAGCCCGTAGGGCAGGCCGGTGAGCAGCCAGTCGGCCCACACCGACCCTGAACGGGTCCAGCGGAGGTTGGCTGCCATGGAGCGTGACGGGGTGCGCATCAGTCCTCCTGGGTCGCGCCCGAGGATGCGAGCAGGCGCTGCACCCCGGTCAGCGCCGGGGAGGCCGAGCTGCGGGGTGTGGTGGCGGGTACGGGACGAAGTCGGGTCGACGAAGGGACGGTGTCGGCCGTGGGCCGCTGGGACGGGGCTGGACGGGACCACCGCGGCCGCGGGAGGCAGCGGGATCGTGTCCGGGACGGCGCGGGAGGTGTGGGGTTGGCGCGGCGCTGCTGGATCTCGGCGAGCGAGGGTGCGTTGTGGTTGATGACCAGGCGGGAGCGGGACGGTCGGGGCCGGCGGATCCGCACCTTCGCTCCGCCCAGGTGTCCCTGGGTTGGGGAGCTGAGTGCACGGATCGCGCCGGACCCGACCGAGATCGGGTTACGGGACCCGATCGGGAGCCGCCCCAGAAGCACCACGAGGCCGTAGGCGCAGCCGAGGAGGATGAGTGCGTTGCCGATCAGACCGAAGTGGCCCCACAACCAGGTGGTCTTGCTGCCGATCACGATGAACGCCACGCCCGCAATCACCTGGGTGTAGGTGTACGGGCCGCCCCAGATGGTGGCACCGTCGGGGGTCTTCCCGATCAGCTGGGGGAAGCGGCGGGCACGGGTGTACCACTTGACGACCTCGTAGGCCTCGCCGCTGCTGGTGCGTGGGTTCGTCGTTGTCGACATCGCTGGTCTCCTCCTTGGAGTGCCGGTTGGGTGTTGCTTCCGGTCAGGTGGAGGGGTAGACGAGCGGGTCGGCGACCGCGGGGACGACCTGGACGGCAACCGGGCCCATGCTCATCTCGTTGCCGACACGGTCCTTGATGTCGGTGACGCTCCAGACACCCCAGATAAAGATGCCGGCGGCGATCAGGGAGATGATGATGCGGGCCATGGCGCCGCGGGAGGCGACCGCCTGGATGATCACGAAGATGATCCCGAGGGTGACCGCGACACCGCGCAGCACCGTCTGGGTCTGGGTGTTCTTGGACGTGACCCAGTCAAGGATCCCGTCACCGGCGGCCATCGGGATCGCGCCGGCCTGGTGAGCCGAGATGACCTCGGTGCTCAGCTGGATGAGTGCGGACATGTTGGTGCTCCTCCTACGGGGTGGTGGTCGACGACGTGGGGTTGTCGGCCGGTGTGGTGGGTGCGCGGCCCGAAGGCCGGGCGGGCGCGGGGCCCGTCGCCGAGGTGGCGGCGGGAGTCTGGGGCTGCTGCACGGGCGCGGGGTCGATCGCGGAGATCTCCCAGCGGCCGGCGCGGGCGGCCAGGGTCAGTGCGTAGGCGACGTTCGCGGTCTGCTGGTCGGTGACCACTGCGGTGCCCAGCGCCAGGACCCGGGTGCGGGTGCCGTCCCGGGGGACGGTCGCTGGCGGTTGGTCGCTGCCGGCGGCGCGGATCTCGGACAGCCGGACCGACGTGTACGGCGCCGGGGTGAGTGGTGTCAGCTCGACCCCGGGGGTGAGGTAGCGAGAGACGTCACCCGACCCGGCGATGTAGGCGGTCAGGAACTGCCCGACGGTCTGCCCCAGCGGCGCGGTCAGGTCGACCTGGGCGCGGTAGCCGTTGGTGGAGCCGATCGTCACCGGGGGCGGAGAGACCGGGGCGGGCAGGGTCAGCGCGGTGACGCTGCCGTCGTGGTAGCGGACGGGGACCTGGAAGTAACGGCGGGTGGTCGTCTTGTGCGCGTCGGTGATGGTGGCTGCCACGGTGACCGACCAGGTGCCGTCGACGAAGGTGATCCCGGAGACGGCGGGGTCGTTGACCGTGAACGCGGTCTGGGACAGCCCCGAGACCTGGGCGTCCTTGACCAGCGCGAGCAGTGCGTCGGGCTTCTCCTGGGTCGTGGTCAACCAGGTGACGACCACCTGCTGGGCAAACTGGCCGACGATCGCGCGCTCGTTGGACTGGTCGGCGACCGCTACGGCCGGGGCGGCGACGGGGTGGCTGGCCTGAAGGAACGCCAAGCCGCCGGCGATCGCGCCGACCGGGCCAAGAGCCAGGCAGGTCAGCAGACCGACGGTGGCGGCCTTGGCGCCCAGTGCCGAGGTGGTCTGGTGGCGGCCGTCGGCGACGGGGGGCAGATCCTCGAGGTCTTCGATCTGGTCGACATCCGGCTCGGGATCGGTCTTCGAGCTGCGGCGCAGGGACAGGGTCGGGCTCATGCCGCACCTCCGGGGGCGAGCATCGGGGTCATGGACTGACAGGACCGCCGAACCGCCGGCG
>NZ_HG764815.1:2417389-2424648 GCF_001050535.1 Nostocoides australiense Ben110
CGCCAAGCCGAAGCCCAAGCCGAAGCCCGCCCCGGTCGCGACCACGACGTCGGCCACCGCCGCAGTCGCCGCGCGCACCGAGACCGCCCCCGCGAGCCGGTCCACCACGCGCACCTCGACCCCGTCGAACAGCTCGAGCAATTCGGCGTCGAACACCCCGAAGGCTCCGAGCACCCCGACCACCCCGCAGGTGCCGGCCAATGGCGGTGTCCTCGCGATCGCCGCGTCGCTGTCCGGCATTCCTTACGTCTACGGCGGATCCACCCCGGCCGGCTTCGACTGCTCCGGGTTCACCAGTTACATCTTCGCCAAGGTCGGCATCTCCCTGCCCCGCACGGCCGCGGGCCAGCAGGCCGCGGCCACCCCGGTGAGCAACCCGCAGCCAGGTGACCTGGTCTTCTTCGGCTACCCGGCCTACCACGTGGGCATCTATGCCGGCAACGGAATGATGTACGACAGCCCGCGCACCGGCCTGTCCTCGGGCCTGCGCGCGATCTGGTCCTCCTCGGCCACCTACGGCCGCCCATAAGACTCAGTCGTCCCGCAGCGGGCGAGAGGTGCGGATCTCGCACCTCTCGCCCGCTTCGTCAAGCTCCGGGCAGGATGGGCGCCGGGGGTGGTTGCTCACAGGTTGGCTTGGGGCGATCGACTGCCTCGGCGCACTGCTGATGGAAGGACCGGCGATGTCCACATCCCACGAGACCCCATCCCGGGCGGCATACCCGCTGCCCACCAGCCGTCAGGGCGAGTCCGATCTGCCGGTGATCCAGCCCGTCGCGCTCTGCCCGGCGGCCTGGGTCCAGGACGCCGCGCCGCCGCCCGAACGCTCGCAGCGCCAACGGTATGCCGCCCGGCTCAGTCGGGCATTTCCATCCGCGCGTCGATCCAGGTCTCCTTCGCGTCATGGCTGAAGAGGACGAAGCGGATCTTCTCGATGCCGCCGCGCTTGTGCTTCTCCATATCGGCCTCCGCCATCGCAATGCGGGCCACCTCGAGGTGGTCCCACCCGTAGACCCCGGCGCCGATGGCCGGGATGGCGATGCTGTGCGAACGCAGCCCGCGCGCGAGGCTGAGGCTATTGGCGAAGCAGCGGCGCAGGACCTCCGGATCCGTTTCTCCCGCATGGCGATTCGGGCCCACCGTGTGGACGATCCACTTGACCTTCTTGAGGTTGTAGGCCCGGGTGGCGATGGCGTCCCCGGGCGGCAGACCGTCTGGGAGGGTGCTGGAGCGCAGGTCCTTGCACTCCTCCAGCAGCCCTGGCCCGGCGGCCCGGTGGATGGCGCCGTCGACGCCGCCGCCGCCGAGCAGCGAGGAGTTGGCGGCGTTGACGATGACATCGACCTTTTCCTTGGTGATATCGCCCTCGACGATCTCGATCCGTCCCATGGCCCCACGGTATGTCGCGTGGCAGGCTTGGTGGCGACAGCGCTCCCGGCCAGCTGCACGGCGGGGTGAGCGTGCCGCATACGACGGAAGGGCACCAGCGATGGCGGACGAGATCTATTACGACAAGAAGGACCAGCTGCAGATCGTCCAGAACTCACTGCTGCCCGACGAGACCGTCTTCGCCGTCTACGACGGCAAAGAGGTCGGCACCGGGTTCATCGGGCTGACCGACCGGCGAGTCATCTTGCAGGACAACAGCTTCGTCGGCGGGAGAGTGGCGGTGACGTCCGTGCCCTACAACAAGATCACGGCCGTGTCGTATGCGTCCAATGCGTCCGTCTTCGGCCGGTTCACCGAGGAGACGACGGTCGCGATCCACACCTCACACGGGACCTACGAGGTGCTGTTGCGCGGCTCGGAGAAGGCCAAGCACACCCACGACGTGATCCTGCACTACGTCGTGCATTCCTAGCGTTCCGGTCAGTAGTACCAGGGGTAGGGCGACCAGTCGGGGTCGCGCTTCTCGAGGAACTGGTCGCGGCCCTCCTGGGCTTCGTCGGTCATATAGGCCAGGCGCGTGGTCTCGCCGGCGAAGAGCTGCTGGCCGACGAGGCCGTCGTCGATGAGGTTGAAAGAGTACTTCAGCATCCGCTGCGCCGTGGGCGACTTGCCGTTGATCAGCCGCCCCCACTCCAGCCCGGTGGCCTCCAGATCCGCATGCGGCACAGCACGATTCACCGTCCCCATGCGCACGCCGTCCTCGGCGGAATACTCCTGGCCGAGGAAGAAGATCTCGCGGGCGAACTTCTGGCCGACCTGCCGGGCGAGATAGGCCGAACCGAAACCGCCGTCGAAGGAGCCGACGTCCGCGTCGGTCTGCTTGAAGCGGCCGTGCTCGATGCTGGCGAGGGTGAGGTCGGAGACGACGTGCAGCGAGTGGCCACCGCCGGCCGCCCAGCCGTTGACGAGGGAGATGACGACCTTGGGCATGAAGCGGATCAGCCGCTGGCACTCGAGGATGTGCAGGCGGCCCAGGCGCGCCTGGTCGATGGGATTGGGGGCGGCCTGGCCGGTCGCGGTCGACTCGTGCTCGGTCTCGTACTGGTAGCCCGCGCGCCCGCGGATGCGTTGGTCGCCGCCGGTGCAGAAGGCCCACTTGCCGTTCTTCTCGCTCGGCCCGTTGCCGGTGAGCAGGACGCAGCCGACGTCGGCGGAGGGGGCGAGCGGGCTCCAGCACCCGCAGCAGTTCGTCGACCGTATGCGGCCGAAAGGCGTTGAGGACATCGGGGCGGTCGAACGCGATCCGGACGGTGCCGTGCTCCTTGGCTCGGTGATAGGTCAGGTCGGTCAGGTCCTCGAAGCCGGGTATGCCGTCCCACCGGTCGGCATCGAAGATCTGGCTGACTCCCTCGATCGCACTCATGACGGGCAGGCTATCCGGGCGGGATGGTCAGCTTGAATCCGAGGTGGGTGGGGTCGAGTCCGAGGCGCTCGTAGAAGCGCTGGGCCTCGATCGCCGGTCAACGCCTCGGCGAGCACCACGGCCGGCACGCTCGGCGGCCACCTGCCGCGTTCACCCTGGCCATGCTCATAAAGTACGCATGACGCCATCATTGCCAGCAACAGCAGGCCCGCCACTCTCGCCGCATACAGCCGGAATACGAGGAGCGATGCTCCCGCCCGTCCGCCATGCTCAGCGCGGCCCCGGGTTCCTCGTATTCCGAATGTCCGGCGTAGCCTGCTGCGCATGCGGATTGCGTCCGGAACCGTGATCGTCCTGCTCGTGGCCCTGATCCTGCTGGGGCTCGGCACGGCGATCGTGATCGCCTCGTGGGACGACAAGCCGGTGGCGATCTCGGTGCTGGCCATCATGGGGATCGGGACGATGGCAATGGTCAACGGGGCGCTGCAGGCCCGCCGCTACGACCGGGACAATCCGCGCCGCTGAACGACGACAGCGGGCCCCCCGAGAGGTCCAGCTGTCGCGCCGAGTCGGATGCCGGTCAGCGCCGGGTGTGGGCGAAGCGCTCCTCTTCCTCGTCCTGGATGGACTCGGGGGAGAGGGTGGCCATCGAGTCGAGGAGTTCGTGCTGCGCCTCCTCGTTGCCGGACGGGTGGTTGGTGGTGCGCAGCGAGACCGACTTGATCAGCGCGGTCGCGACGAACACCGCGGCGAGGATGGGCAGCCCGAGGACGAAGACCTCGTGCAAGCGCTCGGCGAGCCCCATCCGCACGGCCTCGGCCACGGGTGCGGGCAGCTGGGCCATGACGCTCGGATCGAGAACCGATCCGGCTCCGATCTCCTGACCAGAGGCCTCGGCGGCACGCGCCGCGGCGGGGGACAGGTGGCGCAGGATCGCGTCGTGCAGGCCCGTGGTCATCACGGTGCCGAAGATCGCGATGCCGACCGTGGACCCGACATTGCGGAAGAACTGGGTGGAGGCGGTGGCGACGCCCATGTCCGTGAAGTCCGCTGCGTTCTGGACGAGCAGGGTGTATTGCTGCATGCACAGACCCAGGCCGACGCCCAGCATAACCATCGCCAGCGTCAGCTGACCTGACGTGGCCTCGTGGGTCAGGCGCGTGAGCAGCCAGACTCCTGCGGCGAGCGTGGCGACGCCGGCCAGCATGACGGCCTTGTAGCGGCCGGTCTTGGTGATGATCTGGCCCGCGACGATGCCGAAGATGATCAGGCCCGCCATCAGCGGCAGCAGGATCAGGCCGGAGTTGGTGGCGTTGACGCCGATGACGCCTTGGGCGAACACGGGGATGTAGATGATCGCGCCGAACATGACCATGGCGACGCCGAAGGCGGCGACATTGGACAGTGTGAAGATCGAGTTCTTGAAGAGGCGGAGCGGCAGGATCGGTTCTGCGGCACGGGATTCGGCCCACACGAACGCAGCGAGCAGCACGGCGCCCACGGCATACAGTCCGAGGATGACGGCGGAGGACCAGGCGTAGGTCGTGCCGCCCCAGCTGGTGGCGAGCAGGATCGCGACGAGCGCGGGAGCCAGCGTGGCGATGCCGAGCGCGTCGATCTTGGCGTTCCGGCGCTGGTGCGGCAGGTGCAGGAAGCGCGCCACGACGGCGGTGGCGGCGATGCCGACGGGGATGGAGGACCAGAAAAGCCAGCGCCAGCCGAGGTTGTCGGTGATCCAGCCACCCGCCAGCGGGCCGGCGACGGAGGTGACGCCGAAGACGGCGCCCATGAGGCCCTGATACTTGCCGCGGAAGCGCGGAGGGATGATGTCGCCGATGATGGTCTGCGCCAAGGGCATCACGGTGCCCATGCCGAGGCCTTGGATGGCGCGGCCGGCGACGAGGGTCCAGAAGTTCGGAGCGAGACCGCTGACGAGCGAGCCGAGCATGAAGACGATCAGGCCGGCGATATAGAAACCGCGGCGGCCGTAGAGGTCGGAGAACTTGCCGACCACCGGCACGACGATCGCGGAGACGAGCATGGCGGCGGTCGCGACCCAGGAGTAGTGCTCCATGCCGCCGAGTTCGGCGACGATCAACGGCATCGCCGGGCCGACGATGGTCTGGCTGATCGAGGCGACGAACATGCCGAGCATGAGCCCGATGAAGATGCGCCGGCCGGTGGCGTCGAGATGGAACTCGGTCTCGGCCGGGTTGGAAGTCGTGGTCACGGGTCAAGTGTAGGCGAAAGTTGCAGAGTCTGCAAAGTTGCAGTTACTGCAGTATGATGGGTGCATGACTTCCGTGGCGGACCACCCGGTCCTCGTCGACGAGGACGCCAACTGCGGTCTGCGCGAACGCAAGAAGCGCGAGACCCGGCGGGCCATCCACCGCGCCGCACTGGAACTGGCCTCGGACAGCGGTATGGACGCGCTGACGGTCGATGCCATCGCCGAGCGCGCGGGGGTCTCGCCGCGCACCTTCTTCAACTACTTCCCGGCCAAGGACGACGCCCTCGTCGGGGCCGACCCCGACGACGACGTGGACCGGCTGCGCCGCTTCGTGGCGTCCCGCCCGGACACCGAGTCGCCGCGGGAGGTGGTGCATGCGCTGGCGCTCGACCGCGTCGCCGGCCTCGAACTCGATCGGGAGCTGTGGGATATGCGCCGGGAGCTGACCCAGCGCGAGCCGGCCATCGGGCTGCGCGTCCTGGGCGTCTACGCCCGCGCCGACCGCGCCGTCGTCGAGGCCCTGACCGAGCGGGCCCGAGCCGCGCGTGCGTTGTCCCTCGATGACGAGCTCGCTGTCACCGTGGAGACGTATGCCGCTCTGGGCGCCTTCCGCGCCGCCGTCCGCGCCCACCTCTCCGGCTCGCATGCCGCGACCTTCGCCGAACTCGTCGACCGCGCTTTCGCCATCCTCTGACGCCCCTTCACCCCGTCGAAAGTGCGCGACCCGCCGCAATGCGTGAGCGATGACGGCGTGTCGCGCACTTTCGACCGGGGTCTGGGGCTCCAACTAGACTGTCCCGGCCGGCATACCCCGGCCCCCGCCCTCGTAGCTCAGGGGATAGAGCACCGCTCTCCTAAAGCGGGTGTCGGACGTTCGAATCGTCTCGGGGGCACTCAGGACGTGGCGGCGAGAGCCGTCAGGGCGGCGGTGAAGCACTCCTCCGGCGGGTTGACCAGGCCGGCGCCGACCTGGCCGACGCCGGCGACGCGGCCGGCCATACCCGTGTTGATCTGCGGGAGGATGCCGGTGCGCACGACCTTGGTGACGTCGATTCCCGTTGGGGTGCCTCGGAATTCGAGGATCGGGATCTGGTATGCCGGGTGCTCGCCCTGAGTGATGGCGTACATCCGCTGGGTCGCCTGGAGAGCGAACGGCACGTCGCCACCGACGAACTTCACGATCGCCGGGGCCGCCGCCATCGCGACGCCGCCGATGCCGCCGGTCTCGGTGATCGCCGAGTCACCGATGTCGGGGTTGGCATCCTCCGGGCCGTACGAGCCGAGGAAGAGCCCCTCGGGCGTGTTCGCCGGGCCGGTGAACCACTGCTCGCCGGTCCCGGAGACGCGGATGCCGAAGTCGGTGCCGTTGCGCGCCATCGTCGTCACGATGGAGGAGCCGGGTATGCCGTGGGCCGCGAGGGTCGCGAGCTTGCAGGCGGGCATTCCGAGGTTGAGGAAGAAGTGCTCGTTGGCACCCGAGAAGCGCACCGCCTCAGCGATATCCGACGGTGAGCCGTCCGCGGTGATGAGGTTCGGCAGCAACTCCCGCAGCAGCATCAGGGACCCGGCGCGGTTGCGGTTGTGGCCCTCGTCGCCCATCTGCAGCATCTGTGCGACGATCGCCTTGATGTCGATCCGCTCGGCCTTGCGGATGGCCTGCTGCAGCAGCGGCCCGAGGACCGAGTTCATCCACTGCAGTCGCTCGATGACCTCGGGACCGTAGGCGCCGTAGCGCAGCACCTTGCCCAGGCCCTCGTTGAGCGAGCACCACGAGCGGTTGTCGTGGACCGGGTCGTGCAGTTCGTACATCCACATGCTCGGGCTGACGACACCGGCCATCGGACCCACCGCATCGCGGTGGTGGCACGGTTCGAGTGTGATGCCCTCTCCCGCAGCGAGTTTCGCCTCGGCCTCCTCGGGAGTGTCGGCCATGCCCTCGAAGAGCATCGCCCCGATCAGCGCACCCTTCATCGGCCCGCTCGCGCGCTCCCAATCCAGCGGCGGCCCCGCGTGGAGGAAGGTGCCCTTATCCAGCCCGACCGCCTCCGACGCCGGTCGCACATCGACGAAGTCCGCGCCGGCGGCGGTCATCCGGTCGAAGGCAAGCTTGTTGGCGGCCTCGCGGCGCTGGTCGAGCAACACCGAGCGCAGGGCCGCCGTGTCCGAGCCGGCGAGCGGCGGCTGCCAGCGCGCCTCCGTCACCGTCACCGCCCGGTC
>NZ_HG764815.1:2424748-2434444 GCF_001050535.1 Nostocoides australiense Ben110
TGTCGTCCTTGCCGCGTTTGCGGCGGTCGGCCTTGTCGCCAGCCGTGACTTCGAGGACCTCGATCCCGGCTTGGTCGAGGTGGCGCATAACCCCGGCCCCGTAGGAGCCGGTGCACTCGATGCCGACCCGGGCGATGTCGCCGTGGGTGCGCATCCACCGCAGCATTGCCCGGTACCCGGCGCGGGTGGTGGAGAATGCCTCGGTCGCGATGACCCGGTCGTGGGCATCGACGACCGCGGCTACGTGCAGGTCCTTGTGGGTGTCGACGCCGCCGATCACGATCGGCGACGTGGCTGTGTCCGTCATGGCGTGTTGGTCCTTCCTGCTCGATGACAACAACGGGTTGTTGCCCTCGGCCGAACCAGACACCTGGACACGACAGTAATGAGACGGGAACCGTCAGGCCCTTCTTCAGTCACATGGATCCGGCGAGACCGCGGGCCTCGCCGGAGGTGTTCCCGAGCAACCGACAAGTCCGGGGAATGACACCTTGCGGGGTCGATCGGAGTGTGGGTCAGGATGCTGCGAGAACACCTCCGACACCACGGTAACCCCCAGGGTCGATCGGCGTGTGAGTCACGAAGCCCGGGAACACCTTGGCCCTCACAGTCTTACTGTCAGAGTGATGCCCAGAGCGTCCCCGGTGACGCCGGGGGTGAAGACAACCAGCAATACCCCCATCACGGCGACGGCGACGGACATCAAGGAGGCGGCGGCGATCCGCTCACGGAGCAGGAGAGCAGCCAACCCCATGATCAGGATCGGTTCGGTCGCCCAGAGCAGGACCGAGAGGCTGGCCGTGATGCTCGTCAGACCGAACAGCGCCAAGGCGTAGGCGGTGCCCGGGTTGAGCACCCCGAGCAGGGCGAGCTTGCCCAGGGTCGGGGACCACCGGGGACGGGCTCCAACGGTCAGGGCTCCCAGACCAAGCAGCGACGAGCTGGCCGCGAGTTCGACCGCGAGGAGGGCCATGGGTGAGACGCCACGGTCTAGCACGAGCTTGCTCAGCACCGTGCCACCGCCCCAGCACGCGGTGGCGAGAATGACGAGGACGGCATGACGGGACGCGCTGGCTTCGGGCATGGCAGGACTCCGAGTGAAACTGCGAAGGGGAAGGGAGCTGACGGGTCATCCGTCAGCGTGCGGAGCACTCGCCGTCACAGCAGTCGTAGCCGGGCACGCGGCGCCGCAGTACGGCGCGCCGCAGATTGCCCATCCGGTGATAGTAGCCACGGCCGCCAACCCAGCACCACGCCTGGAACCAACCGGGAGCAGAGTGACAGCCGGACCCTCGTGAGTCCAGCCAGGGTCTAGCCCTCATGGGGCAGCCGGCGCGAGGAAGCGCTGTGGGAGGTGGTTCAGGTCCGACGCTTCGTGGTCCGCCGCGGGTCGCAGTCACGATGTCGCTTTGGCTTGACCAACCGTGGGTGCGTTCGTCGACGGTCGTTCATTCTGCGTTCACGCCGTGATGGACGACCGGACACGTGGCCTCTCTAGCGTCCGGATCGTCGGGCACAGAAGCCCGTCCCCATGACCCTGTCCTCCGAGAGGTACACACAGTGAAGACCAAGCGTTTCGGTGCCACCGCCGCGATCGCCCTCGCCGGCTCCCTCGCCCTCAGCGCGTGTGGCGGCCAGCAGGCCGACTCCGGCGCCACGGGATCGTCCAGCGGCGACGCGGCCCTGAGCGGGAGCATCGCGTCCGACGGCTCCAGCACCGTCGGCCCCCTCACCTCCGCCGCCGCCGAGCTGTTCATGACCGAGAACACCGGGGTGAACATCACCGTCGGGACCTCCGGTACCGGTGGTGGCTTCAAGAAGTTCTGCGAGGGCCAGACCCAGATCTCCAACGCCTCGCGTCCGATCAAGGACGAGGAGAAGGCCGCCTGCGACGCCAAGGGCATCGAGTACCAGGAGATCGTCGTCGCCAACGACGCCCTGACCGTCGTGGTCAACAAGGAGAACACCTTCCTCGAGTGCCTCACCACCGAGGAGCTGAAGACCCTCTGGGGCCCCGAGGCCACCGGCAAGGTCACCACCTGGAACCAGGTCAACCCCAAGTTCCCCGCCGAGAAGATCAAGCTCTACGGCCCGGGTACCGACTCCGGCACCTTCGACTACTTCACCGACGAGATCAACGGCGAGGAGGGTGCCTCGCGCACCGACTACGAGCCCTCCGAGGATGACAACGTCATCGTCCAGGGCGTCTCCGGCGACAAGAACGCCCTCGGGTACTTCGGCTACACGTACTTCGAGGAGAACGAGAGCACCCTCAAGGCCGTCAAGGTCGACAACGGCAAGGGCTGCGTGGCGCCGAGCGCCGACACCGCCCGCGACGGCTCCTACGCCCCGCTCTCCCGCCCGCTCTTCATCTACGTCGACAAGAAGGCCTTCGCCTCGAACGCGGCGCTGAAGGCCTTCATCACCTACTACATCGAGAACGACGCGAAGGTCGCCGAGGCCGCCAAGTACGTCGCCCTCAGCGACGAGCAGAAGAAGACCGCCCAGGACGAGCTCGCCTCGCTCGGCTGAGCCACCCACCCCACCCCAGGAGTCCATCCTCGTGTCACAGCTGAGTGCCGGCGCAGGCACCTCGACCCCGTCGAGGGGCCTGCGCCCGTCCCCGGACCGCCCCTCCTTGACATCGAGCTCGCCGCGCCGGCTCGAGAAGGCCGCCTACGGCTTCCTCGTCCTCGCGGCGGGGGTCTCGGTGCTCACGACGGTGGGCATCGTGGTCTCGCTCGCGCTCCCCGCCTTCCAGTTCTTCCGGGAGGTCGGTGTCGGCGAGTACCTCACGGGGACCTCGTGGACGCCCCGCTTCACGGAGAAGAGCTACGGGGTGCTGCCGCTGATCACCGGCACGCTGTGGACGACCGCCATCGCGCTCGCCGTCTGCATCCCCCTCGGCCTCGGGGCGGCGATCTACCTCTCGGAGTACGCATCCACCAAGGTCCGCAAGACGTTCAAGCCGGTGCTCGAGCTGCTGGCCGGTGTGCCGTCCGTGGTCTACGGCCTCTTCGCCGTGACCTTCGTCGGCCCGGTCGTGCTCAAGCAGTGGTTCGGGATCGAGGTCCAGACCTTCTCGGTGCTCGCCGCCGGCCTCGTGCTCGGCGTCATGATCATCCCGACCGTCGCCTCGCTCGCGGAGGACGCGATGTCGGCGGTGCCCCGGTCCCTGCGTGAGGCCTCGTACGGCCTCGGCGCCAACCGGATGCGCACGGTCCTGCGCGTCGTCTTCCCCGCCGCCGTCTCGGGCATCGCCGCCTCGATCGTCCTCGCCCTCAGCCGGGCGGTCGGCGAGACGATGATCGTGACGATGGCCAGCGGGAGCCAGGCGAAGATCGTGACCGACCCGCTGGAGGGCGGCCAGACGATGACCGGCTTCATCGCCTCGGCGGCCCTCGGCGACAGCGTCCAGGGGTCCCTGCAGTACAACACCCTCTTCGCCGTGGGCATCACCCTCTTCGTCCTGACGCTGATCATCAACCTCATCAGCATCCGACTCGTCAACCGCTTCCGGGAGATCTACTGATGACCGCCCTCACCGCCGACCGGGTCGGCCCGCCCAAGCCGCTCGCCACCGCAGCGCACGGTGAGAAGGGCCTTCGCTCGATGGCCTTCCTGATCGCCCTCTGGCTCTGCCTGGCGTTCGGCATCCTCGTCCTCGCCGTCCTCCTCGTCACGACGTTCCTCGACGGACGCGAGCGGATGGACTCGGGCCTGTTCACGAACTACACGTCCCAGATCGCTCCCGAGACCGCCGGGGCCCGCGCCGCCATCCTCGGCACCGCGTGGGTCATCCTCACCACGGCCCTGATGGCCATTCCCATCGGCGTCGCGGCCGCTTCCTACCTCGAGGAGTTCGCCTCCCGCACGAGCCGATTCGCCCGGTTCGTCGAGCTGAACGTGCAGAACCTCGCCGCCGTCCCGGCGATCATCTACGGAATGCTCGCGGCCGCCGCCGCCGTGGCCGTCGGCATCCCCCGCAACACCGTGATCGCCGGGGGCATCGCCCTCGCGCTGCTGATCCTCCCGGTCGTCATCGTCGCGACCCGCGAGGCGCTGCGGGCCGTGCCGCAGGAGATCCGCCAGGCCTCGCTCGCCCTCGGGGCCAGCCCGATGCAGACGCTGTCGCGTCAGACCCTGCCGGCCGCCGTGCCGGGCATCGCCACCGGCACCATCCTCGCCCTCTCCCGGGCGATGGGAGAGGCGGCGCCCCTCCTGCTGCTCGGAGGTCTGGTGTTCGTCAAGTTCGACCCCAACGGCTTCCTCAGTGGCTTCACGACGATGCCCATCCAGATCTTCGACTGGGCCGCTCGCTCCCAGGTCGAGTTCCAGCAGCTCGCCGCATCCGCGAGCATCCTGCTGCTCGTCCTGGTCATCGTCCTCAACGGCCTGGCCATCGTCATCCGCAACAAGTACTCGGCGGCCCGATGAGCGACCCCGGACACCCCGTCGACCTGTCGGCCCTCGCCGCCGACGACCCGAACCCCCACGCAGGAGACCCCACCGTGAACACCACCGCCACCGTGACGACCCGCACTCCGGAAGCCATCCAGGCCGGCCGGATCGACCCCGTCGAGCGCCCTCGAGCGGTCCTCGGCTGCACGGACGTCAGCGTCTACTACGGCGACTTCCGCGCCGTCAACGAGGTCACGATGGACATCGGCGTCCACGAGATCACCGCCCTCATCGGCCCCTCGGGCTGCGGGAAGTCCACGGTCCTGCGCTCGCTGAACCGGATGAACGACCTCATCCCGGGCACGCGGGTGACAGGCACCATCTCGTACCACGGGCAGGACATCTACGCCAAGGACGTCGACCCCATCGAGGTCCGCCGTCGCATCGGGATGGTCTTCCAGAAGCCGAACCCGTTCCCCAAGTCCATCTACGACAACGTCGCCTACGGCCCGAAGGTCACCGGCATGAAGACGTCGAACATGGACGACGTCGTCGAGGAGAGCCTGCGGGGCGCGGCCCTCTGGGACGAGGTCAAGGACAAGCTCAAGCAGTCCGCCTACGGGCTCTCCGGTGGCCAGCAGCAGCGCCTGTGCATCGCCCGGACCATCGCGGTCAAGCCCGAGGTGATCCTCATGGACGAGCCGTGCTCGGCCCTGGACCCCATCGCCACGGCCCGGATCGAGGACCTGATGATGGAGCTCAAGAAGGACTACACGATCGTCATCGTCACGCACAACATGCAGCAGGCGGCCCGCGTCGCCGACCGCACGGCCTTCTTCACCGCCGAGGCGGCCGAGGGCAACGGCGACCGCACGGGTCACCTCGTCGAGTTCGACCTCACCTCGAAGATCTTCAGCAACCCGGGTGACAACCGCACGGAGGACTACATCTCCGGCCGCTTCGGCTGACCGACCCAGGACGAGAGCATGTCGCTCCCAGACCGGTCAGGCTTCGCAAAGGTCCTCCGGCGGGACCGCGCCGGAATGGGTCGGGGTCGCCGCCCGCGTGGCTATGGCCCTGCGGCCGAGCGCTGGACGGACAGTGACACCCAGGCACTTTCGGCGTGGGCTCAGCTCCGGGAGAGGACGGTTGCGTCCGGACAAGATGCGGGATCAGCGGAAGGCGCGGTGACGCGGGCAGTCCGCTGGCTGCGCGGCAGCTACCCGCCAGACCTAGGGCCTCACGGCCACATCGTGCTTCTCGCCCTGCTACCGCGGAAGCGGCGCTCTTCCAGCGGCTCAACCCGTTCCCGACGATGACGATCCGCGACAATGTCGCGGCCGGTCTGAAGCTCAACGGTCTCAAGGACAAGAAGAAGCTGGATGAGGTCGTCGAGAAGTCGCTCAAGGGCGCCAACCTCTGGAACGAGGTCAAGGACCGGCTCGACAAGCCCGGTGCCGGCCTGTCCGGTGGCCAGCAGCAGCGGTTGTGCATCGCCCGCGCCATCGCCGTCTCGCCGCAGGTGCTCCTGATGGACGAGCCGTGCTCGGCCCTGGACCCCATCTCCACGCTCGCGATCGAGGACCTGATCAACGAGCTCAAGGAGAAGTACACGATCGTCATCGTGACCCACAACATGCAGCAGGCAGCTCGGGTCTCGGACCAGACGGCCTTCTTCAATCTCAAGGCCACCGGCCAGCCGGGTCAGCTCATCGAGGTCGACACCACCCACAAGATCTTCAACAACCCGTCCGAGAAGGCCACCGAGGACTACATCTCCGGCCGCTTCGGCTAAGCCGCCAACTCAGCAGAGGTTCCTTGGGCTTCAGGGGGCGTAGCGCTCGGCGGCGACGATGCGGGCGGCCTGGCCGGTGCCGCTGACATGGGCGACGATCAGTTCGCCCTTCTCCATCCCGTTGGCGGCTGCCTCGTCATACAGCGCCCGCACGTCGGGGGTGGCTCCGTGGTCGCGCAGCCGTTCGAGCAGGGCGGGCAGCAGCGGCCGGTGGGTGCAGATCGCCGCCGGCTTGCCGCGCCGGATCTCCTTGTCCACCAAAGCAATCGCTTTCTTGGGCGTTTTTTCGAACTTCTCCTCGGTCAGCGCCTCTCGCAGCTTCACCTGGGTGGCGGTGGCACGGGCATACGGCGCGAGAGTGTCGCGGCAGCGGGTGCTGGAACTGCTCACCACGCGCAGCGGGCCGTATGCCGCGAGCAGCGGCACGAGCGCCTGCGCGCGGGCCCGCCCGCGGGCGTCGAGGGGACGCAACCAGTCCTTCTGCGCCCACTTGGAGCGGGGCAAGGCGGTGGCGTGCCGCACGATGATCAGTGGCCAGGTGTCGAGTTCGCCGGCGCGGTGCATCGCCACGAGGGCGAGCAGCTGGTCCTGGTCGCGGGCGTAGTCGAGGCGGTTGTGCGCCTCGGTCGGCCCGAGCCACGCGATCTCGTCGATCTCGTTGACGAGGGTCCCCGTCGCATCGGTCACGGTCGCCGCCCAGTAGCTCACCTCTTTGGTGGCATAGGTGTGGTCGCGATCGAAGATCTGGTAGCGGGCCTCCGGCAGTGGCCGGCCGAGGCGGACGGTGTGGGCCGACTCCTCGTGCGTCTCACGGGCGGCCGCGACGGCCGCCTCCTCGCCCGGGTCGAGCTTGCCCTTCGCCCACGACCAGTCGTCATAGCGTGGCCGGTGGACGAGCAGCACCTGGAGTTCGCCGTCGACGACGCGCCAGGGGATCGTCCCTGCCGCTGGGACCGCCCGGAGGGCTGGCATGGGGGCTCCTATCGGCTCGCCTTGCGGCGCCGCTTGGCATAGAACGCGATCAGGTCGCTCTGCAGGTCATCGAGGGGGGTGCCGTCGGGGCCGCGGTGATGGCGCACCCAGCGGCCGTCGGCGCCGAGCTTCCAGTGCGCGTAGCGGTCGCTCATGCCGCGGTCGAAAAGCGCCCGGACCTCCTGGCTGTGCCGCGGCCCGAGTTCGACGAGCGCCTCGACCCGGCGGTCGAGGTTGCGGTGCATCATGTCGGCGCTGCCGATGAAGGTCACCGGTTCGCCGCCGCCGCCGAAGGTGAACACGCGGGAGTGTTCGAGGAAGCGGCCGAGGATCGAGCGGACCTCGATGTTCTCCGACAGCCCCTCGACACCGGGGCGCAGGGCGCAGATGCCGCGGACCCAGACCTGCACCCGCACACCCGCCTGCGAGGCCCGGTAGAGGGCGTCGATCAACTGCTCGTCGACGATCGAGTTGACCTTGATGCCGATGCGGCCGCCGCGGCCCTCCTCAGCGTGGTCGATCTCGGCCTCGATGAGGTCGATCAGCCCGCTGCGGACGGTGCGGGGGGCGACGAGCAGACGCGTGAAGCGGCTGCGCGGTGCCAGCCCCGACAACTGGTTGAACAGCCGGGTCAGGTCTTCACCGACCGCGGGGTCGCACGTGAGCAGGCCCAAATCCTCATACAGCCGAGCGGTCTTGGGGTTGTAGTTGCCGGTGCCGATATGGCAGTAGCGGCGCAGCCCCTCGGTCTCCTGGCGGACGACGAGCGAGAGCTTGCAGTGGGTCTTCAGTCCGACGATGCCATAGACGACGTGCACCCCGGCCTGCTCGAGTTTGCGGGCCCAGGAGATGTTGTTCTCCTCGTCGAAGCGGGCCTTGATCTCCACCAGCGCGAGGACCTGCTTGCCGGCGTCGGCGGCGTCGATGAGGGCGTCGATGATGGGGGAGTCACCCGAGGTGCGATAGAGCGTCTGCTTGATCGCGAGCACCTGCGGGTCGGCGGCGGCCTGCTCGATGAAGCTTTGGACGGACGTGGAGAAGCTGTCGTAGGGGTGGTGCAGCAGGATGTCCTGCTTGCGGATGCTCGCGAAGACGTCCCGGGGTTTGGCCGACTCGGTCGGCGCCAGTTCGGCGTTGGTGCGGGGCACGAAGCGGGAGTAGTGCAGGTCGGAACGGTCGACGTCGGCGATGATGTGCAGGGCGCGCAGGTCGAGGGGCGCCGGCAGCTGATAGACCTCGCTGGGGTGGACGCCGAGCTCGCGCACGAGCAGTTCGAGGACGTGTCCGTCCATCGTCTCGTCGACCTCGAGCCGCACGGGCGGGCCGAAGCGGCGGCGGGTGAGTTCCTTCTCCAGAGCTGTGAGGAGGTTCTCGGCGTCGTCCTCCTCGACCTCCAGGTCCTCGTTGCGGGTGACGCGGAAGGTGAAGCTCGCGACGACGTCCATGCCGGGGAAGAGTTGCTCGAGATGCGCCGAGATGAGGTCCTCGAGCGGCACGAACCGGGTGTGGAAGAGCTCGTCGACGGTGACTTCGTCGCCGGCCTCGACCTGCACCAGCCGGGGCAGCATCTCGGGCACCTTGACGCGGGCGAAGTGCTCCTTGCCGGTCTTGGGGTTGACCAGGACGACGGCGAGGTTGAGGGAGAGCCCGGAGATATAGGGGAACGGGTGCGCCGGGTCGACGGCCAGCGGCGTCAGGACGGGAAAGATGTTGGCGGTGAACAGGTCCGCCAGGCGGTCGTGCTCGGGCTCGGACAGCTGATCCCACCGCACGATCGAGATGCCCTCGGCCTCCAGGTCGGGGCGGACGTGGTCGTGGAAGATCCGCGACTGCGCCGCCAGCAGGTCGGTGCTGACGCTCGAGACCTTCTCGAGGACCTCCCGCGGCTCCAGCCCCGATGCCGAGCGCACCGCGATGCCGGTGGCGATGCGGCGCTTGAGCCCGGCCACCCGCACCATGAAGAACTCGTCGAGATTGGAGGAGAAGATCGCGAGGAAGCGGGCCCGCTCGAGCAGGGGGATGTCGGGGTCGGCGGCCAGCTGCAGGACGCGCTCGTTGAACTGCAGCCACGACACCTCGCGGTCGAGGAACCGGTCGTCCGGTAACCCGGTGTCGCTTGGGAAGCCGCCCGGCATGCGGATGAAGCGGCCGTTCGGGGCGCGCCGGGGCATGCGGGTGTGGGCGGTGGCGGCGACGGTGATGTCTCGTAGCGGGCCGCCGTCGATCTCGGGCCCGGTGCCGGCCGGTTCCCCGATCGTCGGATGCTCAGCGGGCGCGGTCATGGCTCCATCTTGGCAGCCGCCGGAACGCGTCGGTACTGCGCGTGCACTTCCAGGTCGGTGAACCCGAGCCGCCGGTAGGTGCGCAGCGCGCGGTCGTTGTCGCCGTCGACATAGAGGACGACGGCCCGCAGGCCGCGCCGGGCCAGATGGGCCAGGCCGGCAGCGGTCAGCGGCACCGCCAGGCCGCGCCCGTGGTATGCCGGGTCGACCGCCACCACATACACCTCACCCGCGGCGGGGGGGGGG
>NZ_HG764815.1:2434544-2460231 GCF_001050535.1 Nostocoides australiense Ben110
CCGCGGCCGGACCCGCGCCGGTTCGCGCCACCCGCTGCTGCCGCATACGGCGGACGTGGTCGTGCTCGACCCGCCGCGCACGGGCGCGGGCAAGGACGTGTGCTGCGCGGTGGCCGCGTTGTCCCCCAGAGCGATCGCGTATGTCGCCTGCGATCCGGCCGCGCTCGCCCGCGACCTGGCGACCTTAACCGGGCAGGGGTATGCCGTCACCCGCCTCCGCTCGTTCGACGCCTTCCCGATGACCCACCACGTGGAATGCCTTGCCCTGCTGGAGCCCGCGGGTGGGAGGATCGACAGGACCGGACCAACTAAGATATCTTGACGTCAAGATATCTCGGTCGAAGACGCACGGCGTCGGAAGGAGCCAATGGTGGCGAGCACGAACAGCTTTGGGGCACAAGGACAGCTGCAGGTCGGTGAGCAGAGCTACGAGATCTTCCGGATCAACACCGTCGAGGGCCACGAGTCGCTGCCCTACAGCCTGAAGGTGCTGCTGGAGAACCTGCTGCGCACCGAGGACGGGGCCAATGTCACGGCCGACCAGATCCGCGCGCTCGGCGGCTGGGACGAGAACGCCGACCCGGACACCGAGATCCAGTTCACGCCGGGCCGCGTGATCATGCAGGACTTCACCGGCGTCCCCTGCGTCGTCGACCTGGCCACGATGCGCGAGGCCGTCGCCGAACTCGGCGGCGACCCGGCCAGGATCAACCCGCTCGCTCCCGCCGAATTGGTCATCGACCACTCCGTCCAGATCGACGTCTTCGGCCGCGCCGACGCCTTCGAGCGCAACGTCGAGATGGAGTACGAGCGCAACGGCGAACGCTACAAATTCCTGCGCTGGGGCCAGACCGCCTTCGACGACTTCAAGGTCGTGCCGCCGGGCACCGGCATCGTCCACCAGGTCAACATCGAGCGCCTCGCCCGCGTGACGATGACCCGCGACGGCGTCGCCTATCCCGACACCTGTGTCGGCACTGACTCCCACACGACCATGGTCAACGGCCTCGGCGTCCTCGGCTGGGGCGTCGGCGGCATCGAGGCCGAGGCGGCCATGCTCGGCCAGCCCGTCTCCATGCTCATCCCGCGGGTCGTCGGCTTCAAGCTGACCGGCGAGATGAAGCCGGGCGTGACGGCGACCGATGTCGTGCTGACGATCACCGACCTGCTGCGCAAGCACGGCGTGGTCGGCAAGTTCGTCGAGTTCTACGGCGCCGGCGTGGCGGCGCTGCCGCTGGCCAACCGCGCCACCATCGGCAATATGAGCCCGGAGTTCGGCTCGACCTGCGCGATCTTCCCGATCGACGAGGTCACGCTCGACTACCTGCGCCTGACCGGCCGCTCTGAGGAGAATGTCGCGCTCGTCGAGGCCTACGCCAAGGAACAGGGCATGTGGCTCGACCCGGCCGCCGAGCCGCGCTTCTCCGAGAAGCTCGAACTCGACCTCGGGACGGTGGTCCCGTCCATCGCCGGGCCCAAGCGCCCGCAGGACCGGATCGCCCTCTCCGACGCCAAGATGCAGTTCGGCATCGACGTCAAGAATTATGGTGTCGACGGCGAGCTGCGCGAAGAGGCCGTCTCGGGTGAGAGCGGGTCGTATGGGCTGAAGGACGGCGCCGTCGTCATCTCCTCGATCACCTCCTGCACCAACACCTCCAACCCGAGCGTGATGATGGCGGCCGGCATGCTGGCCAAGAACGCCGTCGAAAAGGGCCTGACGGTCAAGCCGTGGGTCAAGACGTCCATGGCTCCCGGGTCCAAGGTCGTCACCGGCTACTACGAGGCCGCCGGCCTGTGGCCCTACCTGGACAAGCTCGGCTACAACCTCGTCGGTTACGGATGCGCCACCTGCATCGGCAACTCGGGCCCGCTGAATGAGGAGATCTCCGCGGCGATCAACAAGGGCGACCTCGCCGTCACCGCGGTCCTCTCGGGCAACCGCAACTTCGAGGGCCGGATCAACCCGGACGTGAAGATGAACTACCTCGCCTCCCCGCCGCTGGTCATCGCCTACGGCCTCGCCGGCTCGATGAACTTCGACTTCGACCTCGAGCCGCTGGGCCAGGACTCGGCCGGCAATGACGTCTTCCTCAAGGACATCTGGCCTTCGCCAAAGGATGTCGAGGCGACGATCGCGCAGGCGATCGCCCGTGACCTGTTCGAGAAGGTCTACGCGGATGTCTTTGCGGGAGACGAGCGTTGGCAGTCGCTGCCGACGCCGGAGGGCAACACCTTCGAGTGGGACCCCGACTCGACCTATGTCCGCAAGCCGACCTACTTCGACGGCATGTCCATGGAGCTGACCCCGGTCACCGACGTCGAGGGCGCGCGCGTCCTGGCCAAGCTCGGCGACTCGGTCACCACCGACCACATCAGCCCGGCCGGCTCGATCAAGGCCGATTCGCCGGCGGGTCGCTACCTCGCCGACCACGGCATCGGCCCGAAGGACTTCAACTCCTACGGCTCGCGCCGCGGCAACCACGAGGTCATGATTCGCGGCACCTTCGCCAACATCCGCCTGCGCAACCAGCTCCTGACGGATGTCGAGGGCGGGTTCACGCGCGACTTCACCCAGGACGGCGCCCCGCAGACGACGATCTACGACGCGTCCGCGGCATACCAGGAAGCCGGCATCCCGCTCGTCATCCTGGCGGGCAAGGAATACGGCTCCGGGTCTTCCCGGGACTGGGCGGCCAAGGGCACCGCGCTGCTCGGGGTCAAGGCGGTCATCGCCGAGTCCTACGAGCGCATCCACCGCTCGAACCTGATCGGTATGGGGGTGCTGCCGCTGCAGTACCCGCAGGGCCAGAACGCGGAGTCCCTCGGCCTGTCCGGCACCGAGACCTTCACGATCACCGGGGTGACCGCGCTCAACGAGGGCACCACTCCCAGGACGGTCAAGGTCGTCGCCACCCGCGAGGACGGCTCGAACTCCGAGTTCGACGCGGTCGTGCGGATCGACACTCCCGGCGAGGCCGACTACTACCGCAACGGCGGCATCCTGCAATACGTGCTCCGCTCCCTGGTGAGCTGACCCGCAGCGCCGCACCGCGGCATACCGCCGAAACCGACGGGCCGCACCCCAACCCGGGTGCGGCCCGTCGGCCGTCTCCCGGCGTCAGGCGTTGGCGAAGAACTCGAGGTGGCCGCAGGCGCTGCACCGCACGCCCGTGATGTCCAGGCGCTCCCGGCCGAACCGGGAGGCGCCGCCGAAGATGCCCTTCTCCAGGTCCCCGACGATCCAGCGGGCGAACCCGCGCGAGGACTGACCGCTGTCCTCGATGAAACCGGGTTCGAAATTGCTTGCGCCGCACCACGAACAGCGCCGACCGTCGCGCGGAGCCTCCTGCTCGCCGTGCTCGGGGACCGGGATCTGGGGGAACTGCGTCATGCCGTGAAGGCTATGCCCCGTCGAGGTCACGTGCCGAGGGCACGCGGTCGGGGCGGGGCGGCTTGGGCCGGCCGAGTTGCGTCGCGAGCCAGCACTCGATGCACCAGCGGACCCACGCCGGGTGATGCATCACGTCGACCCAGACGAATGACAGCACGTGATAACCGAACGCCGTCAGCTCGGTATAGCGGCGCCGGTCCTTCGTGAAACCGCGCTGGGTCCCGTGGTGTTCGTAGCTGTCCGCCTCGAGCACCAGGCGCAGGACCTCGTCCGCCAGATCCACCTGCGCGAACAGCCCATCGTCGGTGAGGAGCGCCTGCGGCCGCATGGCCAACTCGGGTATCTCCAGCGCGATCGCGCGCAGCACCGACTCGAAGGGGTTGGCGGCCCGCCCGTCGGCGTCACCGGCGATCCGGCGCGCTTGGGCCGTGCCAGGTCCGCGCAGTGTCGCCGCTGTGGAGCGCAATCGGTCCGGGTCGACGGCTCCGGCGCGCAGGGCCGAGTCAGCGACCGCGAGGCCTTCGTCGTAGGGCAGGTCGCGGGCGCAGTCGAGGACCGTCCGCAGGGGAGAGGTGCGGCCGGCGGCCCGCTCCTGCGGCGTGAGCTCGGCCCGGCGCACGTGAATGTCCGTGGCCTGGACTTGGCGCCCCAGGGGGAAGGTCAGCCAGGGCTGCCCGGGTGGGAACTTGACCTTCCACCCGTAGGCCTGCGCCGCGCTCACGTGCGACTGGGCAGCGGTATGCCGGTGCGCCGCCGCCCGGTGCTCGGCGACGGCCGGCAGCGCGTACCGGCCACGCGCGAGCAGGTCGACCTCCGCCGCGGACACTGCTGCCCGGATCTGCGATCGGGTGTGCACCCTGGCCAACTCGCGAAAGGTCGCCACACCGCCCAATTCGGTGAGCGTGGTGACGACGGGCATGTGGGTCAGCCTTCCGCGACATCGCCGATTCGTCTCGGGACGCCGCGGCGCGCTGTGGATAACTCCCGCCCAAACATTCAAAATACGAGGAAGCGCGCTCGTGGGCATCTGCACGCTCAGCAGCGGCTCTCTTGGCTGGCTCCTCGTATTTTGAATGTTCGACTCCCGCCCGGTTTGCGCACTATAGTTCTCACTATGAGCAATGACAGCGTCATCATGCCGCCCTTCCACCTGGCGATACCCGTCGGCGACATCGATGAGGCGCGCCACTTCTACGGCGAGGTGATGGGCTTCCACCGCGGGCGTTCCGACGAGCGCTGGACCGACTGGAACGTCGAGGGGCACCAGGTGGTCACGCACATGGTCGACGAGTATGCGGCGCCGGTAGCCGGGTGGAATCACGTCGACGGGCACCAGGTGCCGGTGCCGCACTTCGGCCTGGTCCTCAGCGTCGAGCGCTTCCAGGCCCTCGCCGAGCGGATGACGCAGGCCGGCACCGACTTCGTCATCGAGCCGTATGTCCGCTTCCAGGGCGAGGTGGGGGAGCAGTGGACGATGTTCTTCCTCGACCCGAGCGGCAATGCGATGGAGTTCAAGGCCTTCGCCGACCCGAGCCAGCTCTTCGCCGTCTGACATGGCCGACACCCCGCCGCTGGCCGAGGACTTCCTCGCCCTGGTCGGCGCCCGCATCCGGGCGCGACGGCGGAGCAAGGGAGTCACGGTCCAGCAGCTGGCCGACGAGGCCGGCATCAGCCGGCGGCAGCTGACCGATGTCGAACAAGGGCACGCCAACCCGACCCTGGTCACCGTCACCCGCATCGCCCGGGCGCTCGGCACCGACTTCACCGAACTGCTCGAGCCGGCTGACTCCGGCAGCGTCGTGGATGTCGTTGCCCCACAGGGGTATACGCAGGTGTGGTCCACCGAGGCCGGCAGCAGCGCCACGCTGCTCGTGGCCACCCCCGGGGCCCGGCAGGCCGACCTGTGGCGGTGGTGGCTCGCCCCCGACGAGGCGTATCAAGGCCAAGCCGACCCCGCCGGCTCCTACGAACTCTTCTCGGTGCTGAGCGGCACGCTCACCATCGAGACAGACGAGGGACGGTATGCCGTGGACGCCGGCTCCTCCGCCCGCTTGCGCAGCGATCGCGCCTATGCCTACCGCAACGCCGGCGAGGTGCCCGTGGTCTTCGTCCGGGTCGTCGCTCTCGCCCGGTGAGTCAACCCGGGGATCCAGCCGGGCGACGGCGCGCAACGCCTCGGGATCGTACGGGAGATCGGCGAGGTCACTTGCCAGAGCCTCGCGCTCGGTGCGGACGAGGGGCCAGATATCGGTGCTCACAAGGAGAGATTGTGCGACCTCGCCCAGGCCGCAGGGCTTCAATGTCGGTATGACGCCCGAAGAGTTCCGCGCCGCCGGTCACCAACTCATCGACTGGGTCGCGGATCACCGCGCCCGCATCCCGGACCTGCCCGTCGCGGCACGCACTCGACCGGGGGAGATCAGCGGCGCCCTCCCGGTGCACGCGCCGCAGGAGCCGGAGTCGCTCGAGGCCGTTCTCGCCGACCTCGACGCCATCGTCGTGCGGGGTGTCACCCAGACCCAGCATCCCGGCTTCTACGGGTGGTTCCCGAGCAATGCCTCCCTGTCCTCGGTGCTCGGGGATATCGCCTCGGGCGGCTTGGCGGCGCTCGGCATCACCTGGCAGTCCGCGCCCGCGCTGACCGAGATCGAGCAGGTCGTCACCGAGTGGCTTCGTGAGCTGACCGGCCTGGACCCGGCCTGGAAGGGCGCCATCCAGGACACTGCCTCCACCGGCACGCTCGTCGCCATGCTTGCTGCCCGCGAGCGCGCGTCCGAGCTGAGCGAACACGCGGGCGGCCTGCAGAGTGTCGCCCAACCTCTCGTCGTCTACTCCTCGGCCCACGCCCACTCCTCGGTGCCCAAGGCCGTGCTGCTCTCGGGCTTCGGGAGCGACAACCTGCGCTTCGTCGACGTCGACCCCACCACCTACGCCATGGACCCGAAGGCACTCGAGGCGGCAATGGCCGCCGACGTCGCCGCCGGCCGCAAACCGGCAGCGGTCATCGCCGCGCTCGGCACTACGGGCACAACGGCTTTCGATCCCGTCGCCGAGATCGTGCCCATCGCGCAGCGGTATGGCGCGTGGGTGCACGTCGATGCCGCCATGGCGGGCTCGGCCATGATCCTGCCGGAGATGCGGCACCTGTTCGCCGGCATCGACGGCGCCGACTCCATCGTGTGGAACCCCCACAAGTGGCTCGGCACGATCCTCGACTGCTCGCTGCTCTATGTCCGCGACGTCGACCACCTCGTCGCCTGCATGTCGACGACGCCGTCCTATCTGCGCTCGTCGGCCGACGACCAGGTTGTGCAGTACAAGGACTGGGGCATCCCGCTCGGGCGTCGCTTCCGGGCCCTCAAGCTGTGGTTCCACCTGCGGCTCGAGGGCGTCGAGGCGATCCGCGAGCGCCTGCGCCGCGACCTCGCGAACGCGCAGTGGCTAGCCGAAACCGTTGCTGCGGAGCCGGATTGGCGGGTGCTGGCGCCCGTGGACCTGCAGACCGTATGCCTGCGCCACGAGCCCGCGGGCCTGGACGGGGAGGCGTTGGACCGGCATACCCTCGCCTGGGCGGACGCGCTCAACGCGAGCGGCACGGCGTTCGTCTCCCCGAGCAAACTCGACGGCCGGTGGATGGTGCGGGTCTCCATCGGCGCCGAGGCGACCGAACGATCCGACGTCGAGGGGCTGTGGGCGGCGTTGCGCGCCAACGCCGACGCGGCCGGGACACAGTAGACACGACCAGTGCCGGCCCACGGATTCACCTGGGCCTTGTCGGAGGGGGACGTGCGGCGCCCCCGCAGCCGGTGATCCGAGCTGCGGGGGCGGCAATGGGTTCGGCTCGCCGTCAGGCGGCCTTGGCGGCGTTGTAGACGTTCGCTTCGTTGGTGCCGAAGTACGGGCTGAACATCACGTGAGCCCACGAGGAGCCGATCCCGCCCTTGTTGCTGTTGACGGAGTTGACGTAGCCCATCCAGTTGGTGTTGACCCAGGACAGGTGCCCGCCACCGCTCGATCCACCCGTCATGTAGCAGGGGATGTACTCCTGGCCGGCCCAGGTGCCGGTGGCGTAGTAGGTGTTGGTCCACTGGCAGTAGCGGGCGTCCTCGCCGTTGGCGGTGTAGCCGGGCCAGCGCGAGTCGGTGACCGGGTAGCCGAGCGTGGTCCGCATGAGGCCACCCTGCGGGCCGTTGAACCAGATGCCCTGGGAGCCGGTGATCGCCTGGATCGGCGTGCCCGCGCCATTGGTCCGGACGACGACGGCGGCCATGTCGTCCGCGTAGGAGCCGTAGTAGTAGTAGTTCCCGGTCGTCCACATGTTCCGCGCGTACCAGGTGCCGAGGGTGTTGCCGTACTGGTAGCCGGGGCGGAAGAAGGCGTTGGTGTACCACTGCTTCGTCGACGGGTTGACGACACAGTGTCCCGCCGTGACCAGTGTCGACCGGTTGGCCGCGGTGACGACCGTGGCGGTGCACCAGCTCCAGCCGCTGCCGGTGTTGAAGTAGTACTTGCCGGTCTGCCGGTTCGGGTTGAGGTTCTTGCCGAGCGGCCAGAGCGAGCCGGCGTAGGAGTCGGGGACGCCGTTGACGGCGCGCTCGGTCGCGCCCGCCTTGACGGCCACCGGACCGACCTTGGTCTCGACGCCCCGCTCGAGGCTGGAGGGCCGCGCGGCGCCGCCGCGACCGGCGGGCAACTGCATGGGCTTGGCGGACTTGACGATAGCCTCGACGTCGAGGCGCGCGGTTGCCCGCTGTTCGGCGGATGACACGCTGTGGCCGACCGCGGCCGTGCGGTCTGCACTGGATCCGGACGCGGCGGTGGCTGATCCACCGGCGGCGATGCTGGCCAGAGCGGCGGCAGCGCTGATGGTGCCGAGCGTGAGACGGCGTGCGTGCATGACAAAACTCCCTCTGCGAGATGGGTTCCCGGGCATGAGGACGGCGACCCGGTCAGCGAGACTTCGCTGACCCAATGGAGTGCACCAGGCCCCGGTTGATACACCGTCGGTCAGGCTCCAGTCACTGGAGTGACTCGGGGCGCCCACGTCCTCCGCCGCCCTGGTCCGGCGGCAGCCTCGGTGGCCGCATGTCCATCGGCGCGGCGTCGCGGCTCGCCACCCAACCCTCCGCCGTCGTGGACATCTCCGGAGGAAATGACACGACCCCGGCCGATGCCGCCGAGCTGACCAGCCCGCTGCTCCTCATCGGCTCCGCGAACGACAGCTCGACCCCGATGACCCGGCTGCGGGAGATCGAGAAGGCTGCGACGAACGCCTCGTCCGTCACGGTGCGGGAAGTGCCCGGCGACGCCCATGCCAGCGCCATTTTCGACGGCCCGTCCGGTGAGTCGGTCTTGAATGACATCGTCTCCTTCCTTGACGAGCACGCCGCAGCGAACTGACCGACGCGTGCGTCCCGCGCAGTCCGACTGGACCGGCCGGCCTGCATCGTCGATCCTTGGGGCATGCAGCAACAGGCCCCACACCGGCCGGCGTGGAGCGCCGCCCTGTTCTCCGTCGTGGTCATGATCGCCTGCCTCGGCGCGTCCGCAGCCCCGATGGGAGCGGCCGTCACCCCGCGCGTGTCCACGGTCGTTCCGGCATCCGGGCCGCCACGGGGCGGGGCCACGATCACCATTCAGGGCAGCGGCTTCACCGGCGTCGAACGCGTGCTGTTCGGGACCATCGCAGCCAGGTCGGTGAAGGTTCTCTCGCCGAGGTCCATCCAGGTCCTCACCCCTGCCCACGCTGCCGGTTCGGTCCACGTCAAGGTCGTGACAGGAGGGGGGTCGTCCCCCGCCACCGCCCAGGATCGGTACGCCTACGTCGGACCACCAGCCGTGACCGGGTTGGCCCCGGCGATCGGCAGCACCGCGGGCGGGACCGTCGTCCAGGTGACCGGCGAGCGATTCCTCGGCGTCCGGCAGGTCCTTCTCGGCGAGCAACCGGCCCACTCGGTCACGGTGGTCGACTCTCGCACCCTCCGCGCCACGGCGCCGGCGGCGGCCGCGGGAGATGTCGATGTTCGAATCACGACCTTCTCCGGCACCTCACCAGTGGTCTCGGCCGGCGTGTTCCGGTATGAGGATCCGCCGGCGATCTCGCACCTCACGCCGGCAGCCGGCCCGTCCTCGGGAGGGACCGAGGTAACGATCACCGGCACCGGATTCGTGGGGACGACGGCGGTGACCTTCGGAGGAATCCCCGCGACCTGGACGCTGACCTCACCGGCGACGCTGGTTGCCACGTCCCCCGCGAGCACCCGCGCCGGAACGGTGGACGTCCAGGTGCAGGCCGGGGGTCTAATCTCCGCCGCCGGCGCGGCCGCGAGCCAGTTCACCTATGACTGGGTGGGACCGACGATCACCGGGCTCGATCCCCGGCAGGGACCCATGGCCGGGGGCACCCCGATCACCCTGACCGGAACGGGCTTCACAGGAGTCACCGGCGTGCTTTTCGGGGAGGCGACCGCGTCCTATTCGGTCGTCTCGGACACCGAGATCAGCGCGGTGACCCCTCCGGGCCTCACCCCCGGCCCGGTTCGGGTGCAGGTGACGACGTCGTCGGGCACGACGCCGGAGGACGCGCACGCCGTCTACACCTATGAGGGGGGCGGCCCCGCCGGCGGCAACGGGCCGTTGCTCTCCTATACCCGGGGTGTCGACTCGGACCGGGACGGGACCTTTCAGGGCGGAAGCGCCGAAGAACTGACCACGGATGTCTTCATCCAGAACGTCGCCGAGGGCACTGCCCCGGTCATGGTGAACCCACCGAATGGCGAGGCGGACATCACCCCCAGTTTCTCTCCGGACGGGACCAAGATCGCCTGGGCCTCGTCCGCGACGAACAATGGCACCTTCGACATCTTCGTCAAGGATCTCAGCACGGGCGTCATCACCAACCTGACCAATACCGGTGCGGGACAGTTCGAACGCTGGCCCAACTGGTCTGTCGACGGCGCACAGATCGTGTACAGCAAGCGGACGCGAGCCAACAACCTCGACATCTGGATCATGAACGCCGACGGGAGCGATCAGCACTACGTGGCCGGGCAGGTCGGGCCCGGCCAGACCGCGGAGGACTGCTGCGCGTCCTTCGACCTGCTCGGCGGGGTGGTCTTCGCGTCCAACCGCGCCGGAAACTTCGACGTGTACCGGTATCGGCTCGAGCCACGTAGTGCCACGGAGAACCCGGCTCGCCTGACCAGGCTCACCCGGTCCACCAGCTACGAGGGGACCCCGTCGGTCGAGGCCACCGGTACGGTGGTGTACCGGCACGGCACCGAGCAGCAGGTCTATCGCGTCGATCCGGCCCAACCCGGCGCTCCGCCGATGCGCGTGCCCACGCCCGGCCTGATCCGCACTCCGAGCGGAACCCCCGACGGCCGGGGCCTGGTGTTCGGCTGGCGGGAGCGTCCCGGGCCGCCGCTCGATATCGCCTGGGCCGCCGCGGACGGGACGGGTCTGGTCATGCTCACGGACACGCCGACGCTGACCGAAACCGATCCGGCCTGGCAGCCAGCGCCGGTCAGTCCCAGCGATTAGGGGACAACCCGGGCCCGCTGGTAGCCTTGAGCGGTTGCCGTGACAACGGCCGCGGACCCAGAGAGCCCCGGTGAACCAGCCCGGGTGCGCCGCGCAACGACATACGAATGGAGACCGGACGCCCATGCCACTGAGCACCGACGTCAAGAAGCAGATCATCGCCGAGTACGGCCAGTCCGAGAGCGACACCGGCTCTCCCGAGGTGCAGATCGCGCTGCTCACCCAGCGGATCAAGGACCTCACCGAGCACAGCCGCACGCACAAACACGACCACCACTCCCGCCGTGGTCTGCTGCTGCTCGTCGGTCAGCGCCGCCGCCTGCTGCGCTACCTCGAGAGCGTCGACGTGGAGCGCTACCGTGCGCTGATCAAGCGCCTCGGCCTGCGCCGTTGACGGTGCACAGCGCCGATGAGAATTGAGAAGAGGCGGCCCGCAAACCGGGCCGCCTCTTCTCGTATGCCGTAGCCACGGCATACCCGCAGCTCGCCCGGGGAGCCGGGCGCGCCGCATACCGAAAGAACCCCGTGCACAACGACGATGCACGAGGCGAAAGCTGAGAGAAAGCGAGGGCCCATGGAGGGTCCAGAAATCCAGTTCGCGGAAGCCGTCATCGACAATGGCAGCTTCGGCACCCGCACCGTCCGGTTCGAGACCGGACGCCTCGCCCGCCAAGCGGGCGGTTCCGTCACCGCATACCTCGATGGCGAGACCACCGTCCTGTCGACCACCACGGCCGGCAAGACCCCGAAGGAGCAGTTCGACTTCTTCCCGCTGACCGTCGACGTCGAGGAGCGCATGTACGCCCTCGGCAAGATCCCGGGCAGCTTCTTCCGTCGTGAGGGCCGCCCGTCCACCGAGGCCATCCTCACCTGCCGCCTGATCGACCGGCCGCTGCGCCCGTCCTTCGCCAAGGGCCTGCGCAACGAGGTCCAGATCGTCGAGACGGTCCTGGCCCTCAACCCCGACCACCAGTACGACGTGCTCGCCATCAACGCGGCCAGCGCCTCGACCCAGATCTCCGGCCTGCCCTTCTCCGGCCCCATCGGCGGCGTGCGCGTCTCGCTGATGGACGGCCAGTGGGTGGCCTTCCCGAACTTCTCCGACGCCGAGCGCTCGACCTTCGACATGGTCGTCGCCGGGCGCATCGTCGGCGACGACGTCGCCATCATGATGGTCGAGGCCGAGGCCACCGACGCCACCTGGAACCTCGTCAAGAACGAGGGCAAGCAGGCGCCGACCGAGGAGATCGTCGCCCAGGGCCTCGAGGCCGCCAAGCCCTTCATCAAGGCGTTATGCGAGGCGCAGAGCGAGCTCGCCGCCGCCGCGGCCAAGCCGGTGGAGGAGTTCCCGCGCTTCCTCGACTACGAGGACGATGCGTATGCCGCCGTCGAGGAGTTCGTCTCCCGCGACGGCAAGCTCGCCCAGATCCTCACGATCGCCGGCAAGCAGGAGCGCGAGGACGCCCTGGACGAGCTGAAGTCCGCCGTCCACCTCGAACTCGTCGGCACCGCCGACGTCTTCACCGGTGAGGGCGAGGCCGGACCGTTCACGGGCCGGCAGAAGGAGATCAGCGCGGCCTACCGCTCGGTGCAGAAGAAGCTCGTGCGCGAGCGCATCCTGCGCGACAAGGTCCGCATCGACGGCCGTGGTCTGGCCGACATCCGCGCGCTCTCGGCCGAGGTCGAGGTGCTCCCGCGGGTGCACGGCTCGGCGCTCTTCGAGCGCGGCGAGACCCAGATCATGGGCGTGACGACGCTGAACATGCTCCGTATGGAGCAGCAGCTCGACACCCTCTCGCCGGTCACGCGCAAGCGCTATATGCACAACTACAACTTCCCGCCCTACTCGACCGGTGAGACCGGCCGCGTCGGTTCGCCGAAGCGCCGCGAGATCGGCCACGGCGCGCTCGCCGAGCGCGCCCTGATGCCGGTGCTGCCGACCCGCGAGGAGTTCCCCTACGCGATCCGTCAGGTCTCCGAGGCCCTCGGGTCCAACGGCTCGACGTCCATGGGTTCGGTCTGCGCCTCCACCCTCGCCCTGCTGAATGCCGGTGTGCCGCTGCGCGCCCCGGTCGCCGGCATCGCGATGGGTCTGGTGTCCGCGGAGCTCGACGGTCAGATGTCGTATGCCGCGCTGACCGACATCCTCGGTGCCGAGGACGCCTTCGGTGACATGGACTTCAAGGTCGCCGGCACCCGCGAGTTCGTCACGGCCATCCAGCTCGACACCAAGCTCGACGGCATCCCCGCCGACGTGCTGGCCGGTGCGCTGACCCAGGCCCGCGACGCGCGCCTGTACATCCTCGACGTGATGAACGAGGCGATCGACGGACCGGACGAGATGTCCGAGTTCGCCCCGCGCGTCATCTCCGTCAAGGTCCCCGTCGACAAGATCGGCGAGGTCATCGGCCCGAAGGGCAAGATGATCAACCAGATCCAGGAGGACACCGGCGCCGACATCTCCATCGAGGACGACGGCACCGTCTACATCGGCGCCACCGACGGCCCCTCGGCCGAGGCGGCGCGGGCCGCGATCAATGCGATCGCCAACCCGCAGATGCCCGAGGTCGGCGAGCGCTTCCTCGGCACGGTCGTCAAGACGACGACCTTCGGGGCGTTCGTCTCGCTGCTGCCCGGCAAGGACGGCCTGCTGCACATCTCCGAGGTGCGCAAGCTGGTCGGCGGCAAGCGGATCGACGCCGTCGAGGACGTGTTGTCCATCGGCCGGAAGGTCCAGGTGGAGCTGAAGGAGATCGACCCGCGCGGCAAGCTCTCGCTGGCCGCCGTGCTCCCGGAGGGTGCCGAGGCACCGGCCGAGGGCGCCGACGGCGAGGGCGCCGGCTCCGACGCCCAGACTGACACGCCCGCCGGCGACAACGCTGGCGACAACGGTGGCGCCGAGCATCCCCGCGAGCGTCGCGATGGCGAGCGTCGCGAGGGTGGCCGCAGCCGCAGCCGCCGTCGCACCCACCACGGCGAGGAGTCGCGCCGCGACGAGGAGTGATCCTCGCGGCAGACCGCCCGAATCCGGTGGGCCGGAACGCAATCGCGTTCCGGCCCACCGGCATTTCACCCCGCGCTCACCAGCGCAGCTGCACCAGATCAGGCGAGCGACGGGCATTGCCCGGTTCGAAGGCGTAGCGGGTACGTAACCCCGTCGCTGGACGGGCCTAGCTCCGGTCGTTGCGCTGGCGAGGCGGGCCACGGGGTCTCAAGACTTGCCGAGAAGGGGCATCATCGGGAGGCCCCGGCAACCCAGGGAGCTGCGCATGTCCGTGGACGTCAGCGAGCGGCATACCACCTCCGTCGCCGAGGCGCCGGAGGACTTCTTCGGGGAGGAGGTCCTCAGCGACCGCGACCGCTACTACGCCGCGTGGCGCGAGAGCGCCGCCGTCGTGCACCTGACCCGCAACGATCTCTGGGCGCTGACGCGGTATGACGCGATCCGGTTCGCGCTCGCGACCCCGGCAATCTTCAGCTCCACCAAGGCCGTCTTCAACGACATGATGAACGACGCGCTGCGCGGCAGCGCGCTCGCCTCCGACCCGCCCGAGCACGCGCCGCTGCGCGCCGTGCTCGCCAAGTACCTCTCGCCGCGGGTGGTGCGCTCGCGCCAGAGCGACATGGAGACGTATGCCGATGAGCTGGTCAGCAGCGCGGCGGCACAGGGCAGCTTCGACGCGATCCGGCTGGCGCAGGCATACCACCAGCGGATCATGGGCGAGATGATCGGGATGCGCCGCGAGATCCAGGCGCGCGTCGTGCCGTGGGGGGATTCCGCGCTCAACGTCTTCGGGCCGTTCAACCAGCGCACGTTCAAGCACCTGCCGGTTGCGGGCGACCTGGTCAGGTGGGCCATGCAGGTCACGCCGGACCAGCTCGGCGAGGGCAGCGTCGGCCGGGCGGTGTTCGAGGCCGCCGACCGGGGCGAGATCCCGCACGAGGCGTGCACCGGCCTGATCCATCAACTCGTCGCGGCGGGGATCGACACGGCAATCGCCTCGCTGGGCAACCTCATCGCCCACCTGGGCGACAACCCCGCCCAATACGCGATCCTGCGCGCCGAGCCCGGCCTGGCGGGGGCGGCCTTCACCGAGTCCCTCCGGTTGGAGTCACCGATCCACGCCATGGGCCGCCGGGTCACCGAGGACGTGGAGGTCGACGGCATACCGATCCCGGAGGGGGCGCAGGTGGCGCTGCTCTTCGCGGCGGGCAACCGGGACCCGCGACACTACGACGACCCCGACACCTTCGACATCCGCCGCAACCCGGTCGACCATCTCTCCTTCGGCCACGGAGTGCACACCTGCGCCGGCATGCACCTCGTGCGGCACGAGGCCGAAGCCCTGCTCGCCGCCCTGGTGCGGCACGTGCCGAGCTACTCCATCGGCGAGCGCCGGCCCAAGCTGAGCAACCTGGTCAGCAGTTGGGGGACGCTGACGGTAGCGGTGGCGTCGCGGGGCTGAGAGGTCCTGGACTCCCGGCGTCGCCGTCCGGAGTGGTTTTTCTCGTCCCGCGTCCCGTGTCGGGTCCCGTCAGTCGTCGCCGCGGGGGCGATCGGAGCGGAAGTCCTGGATCCACCAGGACTCGCCATCGTGCCACTCGGGCTCCACCGCGTTGATCGGGACCGCATCGAGCACCCGGCGCCACGAGAGCGCGCGGTGGATCGGGCTGAGGCGGCGCGCCGCCGGCAGCAGCGCGCGCAGACTGTCAAGCGGCGCCAGGTCGCTCCAGTTCTCCAGATAGGCATCGACGGCCCGCGCGACGCGCGGATCGTCGGGCGTCGTGCCGAGCGCTCGCGCCATCGACGCGCTCGCGATGTGCAGCACGGCGAACCGGTGGCTCCACACGGCGTCGCCGAAATCGACGAACTTCAGCGGCCCCGGCCACGCTGGGGAAGGCGCTGTCGTCGTGCAGATCGTTGTGCTGCAACGAGTCCGGTATGCCGCTCGCGTCGAGTTCCGTGCAGGCGTCCACGAGTTCGGGCAAGGCCATGGTGGCCGCTGCCGCATCCTCGCGGCTGAGTCCGCGCGGATCGCCGCCGCCGAGCCGGGCCAGTTCGTCGATATGTTGCTCGACGTATGCCGGGGTGTCGCGGGCGCGCAGTCCCGGCCGACCCGTCGCGGCGATCTCCGCCGCGTAGGGGGAGAGTTGTCGTTGCAGCGCACCGAATTCCGCGAGCACCCGGGTCCAGTCCGCTGCGGTGCCCCCATCGCGTTCGCGAAGGGTCGGGCCCTGGTCGGGGGAGAGCGGCAAGCCGCGCTCATGGTCCACGGCGATCGGTTCGACCACCCGGCCGGGCGCGAGCTCGGCGAGTCGGGCGACGAGGGCTGCTTCGGAGGATTGCCCGGCGTTGTTCTGCTTGAGCCACACGCGTCCGCGGTCGCTGGGGACGACGAGTTGCGTCGACCAGAACTGGATGCGCGGCTGTTCGATCGGCCCGGTGATCCGGCATCCTTTGGCGTGCAGCACATCCCCGATCCACGCGGACACCTCGGCCCGCCACTCTGGCCCGGCCCAGATGACCGGCCAATCGTGCGTGGTCATGGCGCTCCGATCCGAAGGTTGACGGTGTCCTCGACCGGCTCGAACCCGATCCGTTGGTAGACCCCGTTGCTGGTCGGGTTGGCGAGGTCGGTGAACAGGCACGGTGTGGCGTCGCGTCCCTGAATCGTCAGCGCCGCAAGGCAGGTGACGGCCGCGGCGAACCCGTGACCGCGGTTCTCCGGCGGTGTGTAGACCGGGCCGATACGCGCGAATCCGAAAGCGGCCGGGCGGGCCCCGGCCAGCGAGACGACGCGTCCGTCGTCTTCCCACAGCCACAGGCAGTCCTGGGCGGTCCGGTCAGCGACGATCGCGCGATACTCCGCGCACTGCTCCTCGCGAGAAGCAGTCGGCGCCTCGCCGACCTCGTCATGGAAGGCCAGGAACCAGTCGGTGCAGAAGTCCACCTCGTCCGCCCGAGCGAGGCGGCCCTCACCGGGCACGCCCGTCGGTGGCACGAGGTGGGTGACCTGGAAGAGCCGGGTCGCCCGCTCGACGTGGACCGCCCCGCCGATCTCCTCGATCAGACGCTCGCAGAAGGCCTGAGCCGAAGCAAGCGTGCCATTGGCTCCGCCCGGTCGCTCGCCGCGGGCGAGCACATCGCCCGCAAGGCGCCTGGCGGCGTCGGGGCGGACATCGAGAAGGTAGGGCGGCCAGTCGCCGCTGCGCATGGCGAGACCGTCGGGCGCTCCGGAGGCGTCGCGCTGGACGGCGAACCAATACGGCGTGGGCGCCGTTTTGGCGACGACCTGCTCGCCCGCGAGCAGGCGAACCAGCATGGACGAGATCACGTTGGCGCGCAACGCATTCGACGCCAGGAATCCCTGCGCGTCGGACTCGAAAGCTCGCGGATCGTCATACCACTCCAGGTCCACCACGCGTTTCACGGTAGGACAAGAAATGGTCTGCCCGCCGGGGTTTTCGGCCGGACCGCGGCCAGGGCACGACCGGCCCAGGACCCACGACTCTGTGCGCGAGGTGGCGACCCCGATCGAGGCTCCCCGCGATCTAGGGTGTGGGAATGAGTGACAAGAGCATCAAGGTCGCCGTCATCGGCGCCGCCGGACGCATGGGATCGACCGTGTGCGACGCCGTCGACCTGGCCCCCGACACCGAGCTGGTCGGGCGCTTCGACGTGGGCGACGACCTCGGGGATCTCGGCGGAGCGGACGTCGTGGTCGAGTTCTCGGTCCCGGACGCGTCCCTGACGAATGTCACCCACTGTGTCGAGCAGGGTGTCCACGTCGTCGTCGGCACGACGGGCTGGACCGAGGACAAACTCGACAAGCTGCGCAAAACCGTTGCCGCGCACAAGGATGTCGGTGTCCTGATCGCGCCGAACTTCGCCATCGGTGCCATCTTGATGATGCGCTTCGCCGAGCAGGCGGCCCGCTTCTACGAGTCGGTCGAGGTCGTCGAACTCCACCACCCCAACAAGGTCGATGCCCCGTCGGGCACGGCGGCTCGCACTGCCGACCTGATCGGCGAGGCGCGCAAGGCCGCCGGACTGGGCCAGGTCCCGGACGCGACCACCCAGGACCCGGAGGGGGCCCGCGGGGGGCGGTTCAACGGCATACCGGTGCATTCGGTGCGCCTGCGTGGTCTCGTCGCGCACCAGGAGGTGCTCTTCGGCGCCGAGGGCGAACTGCTCACGATCCGCCACGACAGTCTCGACCGGGCCTCGTTCATGCCGGGCGTGCTGACCGGGGTCCGGCAGGTGGCCGGCCACCCTGGCGTCACTGTCGGGCTGGAGAACTATCTCGGGCTGAGTTGACGGCACGCTGAAGTGCGCCGACCCGGTCGATCCGCAGGTGAAGGGAGAGGATCGTGGAGCAGGACGACACGGCTCGCGTCACCGTGCCCAAGGCCCTGACCGAGATCGCGGCCCGTTCGCCCCGGGTGGTCGTCCTCACCGGCGCGGGCATGTCAGCCGAAAGCGGTCTGGCCACCTTCCGCGATCCGCATGCCGGTCTGTGGGAACGGTTTTCGCCACAGGCGCTGGCGTCGGCCAGCGCGTGGGAGGATGACCCGGAGCTCGTCTGGGCGTGGTACCTCTGGCGTTTCGAGCGCATCGAACACGTGGCCCCGAACGCCGGGCACGTCGCGATCGCGCGGTGGGGTCGCGGCGCCGATGTGTCCGTCGTGACCCAGAACGTCGACGACCTCCATGAGCGCGCCGGGAGCGCCGACGTCGTCCACGTCCACGGGGCGATCGCCTCGTTCCGCTGCAGTGTCTGCGAGGCACCGTATGCCGAGCCGATCGACGTCCCGGACGAGCCGGTGGAGCGCCTGCCCCCGCCGGTATGCCGCGTCTGCGGCGGTCTGGTCCGGCCCGGCGTCGTGTGGTTCGGCGAGGTGTTGCCCGTCGACGCGTGGACCCGCGCTGTTGCCCTCGTGTCCGAGGCCGACCTCGTGGTCGTGGTCGGCACCAGCGGCATCGTCTATCCCGCGGCGGGCCTGCCCGCTATCGCGCGCTCCGAGGGTGCCGTCGTCATCGAGATCAATCCCGACCGGACCGATGTCTCCGACATGGTGCACCACACGTGGCACGAGACGGCTGCCCGGGCGCTACCGGCGCTGGTCGGGTCGTTCTTGCCCGCGGGTTAGGTCCAGCCGGAGAGGCGCAGCAGGGCGGCTGTGGCGGCGGTCGCTCCAACGACGACGAGGAAGTTCGCCTTGCGCCACAACAGGATCGCAGCGACGGCGACGGCCGCGAGGCGGGCGTCGAGCACGATTCGGCCGCCGGATCCGGCCACGGTCTGGGTGACGATCAGCCCGGCAAGAAGGGCAGCCGGCAGCAGGGCGCTGATGCGTGATGTTCGCGGCCCCTCCATCAACCGCGCGGGCACGAAATAGCCCGAGAGTTTGAGAAGGAAGGCAAGCGCACAGGCGGCGAGGACCGTGACCCAGGTGTTCATGGCAGCGGGTCCGATCCGGGGAGCCCGTCCTCGCCGCGCTCATGCCGGCCGTGTGCCATGAGACCGACGACGACAGCGGCGAGGGCCGCCAGGATGACCGGGATTCCAGCTGGCACAAGGGGAATGGTGATCAGGGCGATGAACGCGGCGAGCACCGCCGTGGCCCGCCCGTCACCGGTCTGCAGGCGCGGCCACAGCAGCGCGCAGAAGGCGCCGGCGGCAGCCGCGTCGAGCCCCCAGGTCTCGGGTTCGCCGAGCGCATTGCCGACCAGCGCCCCGACGAGGGTCATGAGGTTCCAGCCGGCGAGCACGGCGAGCCCCGTGACCCAGAAGCCGACCCGCTGGAGCGGACGTTCCTTCTGCGCGATGCCGACAGCGGTCGATTCGTCGATCGTGATGTGTGCAGCGAGCAGTCGTCTCAGGCCGCGGGCCTGCAGGAACTGTGAGGTCTGCAGGGCATACAGGCCGTTGCGGATGCCGAGCAGGGAGGACGTGGCGATGGCGGAGGCGCCGGAACCGCCCGCGGCCAGGATGCCCACGAGGGCGAACTGCGAACCGCCGGTGAACATCAAGAGGGAGAGCGCCTGCGTCTGCAGTACGCTCAGACCCGCGGCGACCGCAAGCGCCCCGAAGCTGACGCCGTAGAGGCCCGTAGCGACGCCGACCGAGATCCCTTGGCGAACAACCTCTTTGCGCCGTGCATCGCAGACAGCTTGGTCACTGGTCACCCGTCACCCCCCCTGCGCGTCGTCGTCGGTGTCCTGGCCGAGGGTCGCACGGACCCGGACTTCGCGCAGGGTGGCGCCATCGGGCGAGACGACGCGGTCACGGTAGGCGCCGTCCGGTTCGAGCCCGGCGCCGAGCAGGAAGGCACGGGTCTCCTCGGCGTCGGCCAGGAGCCACGCGGTGACGGTGTCGGCGCCCAGGTCGCGCAACTGGTCGACGCACGCGTTGAGCAGTCGCGAGCCGTGGCCCTGGCGCCGGGCCAGGGGATGCACGGCGAGCAGGGTCAGCTCGCCGGTGGCCTGGCCGGTGTCGGGATCCTGGCTCGGGCCGTATGCCGCGGCCCCGACCACTTGGGCGCCGGCCAGCGCGACAAGCAGCCGGTGGGCACCCGGCGGCGGGTCGGTCAGGGCATCGCGCCAGCCTCTCGCGAACGCCTGGGGATCGAACGCCGCGGCGACCTCGGGCAGCAGCTTGTCGGCGTAGGTGTCGATGAAGACCTGCGCCTGGACCTGACCCACGGCCGGGGCATCGGTCGCCCGGGCCTCGCGGACGGAGGCATCCGCGAGAGGTCCCAATGTCCGGTGATCCTGGGGCTGGTGATCCTGGGGCTGGTGATCCTGGGGCTCGGGGTCCTGGGGCTCGTGATCCTGGGGCTCGGGGTCGCGCGGCCCCTGGTGATGGGTCTCGGGCATCAGTGGCCCTCGAAGTGGGGGGCACGGCGTTCGGTGAAGGCAGTTCGGCCTTCGCGCAGGTCATCGCTCGCCCAGGCGGTGGCGAACGCGGCCTCGTAGCGGGAGAGCTGGAGCGGGTCGGTGATGCCGAAGCCGGACTTGGTGCCGGACTGGGTGAGCGGCGCCAGGGTCGCGGCGGCGGCCGCGAGCGACTGCGCGGCCGCCAGGTCGCCTCGGACCTGCGCGAATCCCAGCCGCCACGCGTCCTCCGCCGTGAGTACCGCCGCCGTGAGCGTCATCTGGCGCGCGGCGCCTTCGCCCCAGAAACGGGTGAGGCGGGGTCGAGGGTCCAGTGGTCGACCATGAGACCGAGCTTGGCGATCGGCACCGCGAACTTCGCATCGTCGGTGACCACGCGCACATCGCAGGCGAGGGCGAGCTGCATACCCAGTCCCATGCACGATCCGGCGATCGCCGCCACCGACACGATCGGCACCTCGGCGAGCCGCTTGAGCACGGCCCCGAGGTGGCGGGTGAAGGCGACGTCTTCGAGTTCGGTCAGGTCGGCTCCGGCGCAGAAGTGCCCGCCCGCGCCGGTGAGCACGAGCGCCCGGGCGCCCCCGGTCACCGCCGCGGCCACCGCCGCATCCAGTTCGTCCAGCGCGTCGTGGTTGAGCGCGTTGCGCCGCTCCTGGCGGTCGATCGTGATGGTCGCGACGGACTCGGACGTAGTCGTGGTGATCGGCACCCTGCGAGCCTAACGCCGCACGTAGGTGACGATTTCGTATGCCGGGTGCGTCTCCCGGTCGCTCTCGGCCCAGTCGACGGCGTCGAACTCGGGGAAGAAGGCGTCGCCGTCGGGGGAGAGGGGGATCTCGGTGAGGATCATCCGCTGGGCGAACGGCAGGGCGAGGGCATAGATCTGGGCGCCGCCGGCGACGAAGACCTCATCTGCCGGGCCCGCGAGGGCCAGGGCGGCCTCGAGACTGGTGGCCGTCTCGACGCCGGGGTGGCGCCAGTGCGGGTTGCGGGAGATGACGATGGTGCGCCGCCCGGGCAACGGCCGCCCGATGGAGTCGAAGGTGGCGCGGCCCATGATCAGGGTGTGGCCCATCGTCGTGGCCTTGAAGCGCGCTTGCTCGCCGGGCAGCGCCCAGGGGATGTCGGGCCCGTTGCCGATGACGCGGTTGTCGGCGACGGCGGCGATGAGGGTGATCGACGTCATCGGGTTGCGGGCGTCATACGGCGATCGGCGCCTTGATCGACGGGTGGGCCTGGTAGCCGACCAGCTCGATGTTCTCCAACTCGTAGGCGTCTATGGACTCCCGCGGCGTCAATCGCAGGGTCGGCAGCGGGAAGGGCTCGCGGGCCAGCTGCTCGCGGGCCTGATCGAGGTGGTTGAGATAGAGGTGGGCATCGCCGAGGGTGTGCACGAAGTCGCCGACCTCAAGCCCGGTCTGCTGGGCGACGAGGTGGGTGAGCAGGGCATACGAGGCGATATTGAACGGGACACCGAGGAAGATGTCGGCGCTGCGCTGATAGAGCTGGCACGACAGTCGGCCCTGCGCGACGTGGAACTGGAACATCGTGTGGCACGGCGGCAAGGCCATCTTGTCGACATCGGCGACATTCCACGCCGAGACGATGTGCCGCCGGCTGCTGGGGTTGGTGCGGATCGACTCGATCACGGCAGCGATCTGGTCGACGCTGCGCCCGTCCGGGGTCGGCCAGCTGCGCCACTGATGGCCATAGACCGGGCCGAGATCTCCGTTCTCGTCCGCCCACTCGTCCCAGATCGTGATGCCCCGCTCTTGCAGCCAGCGCACATTGGTATCGCCGCGCAGGAACCACAACAGCTCCCCGAAGATCGAGCGCAGGTGCAGCTTCTTGGTGGTCACGACGGGGAACCCGTCGGCGAGGTCGAAGCGCATCTGGTGGCCGAAGACCCCGAGCGTGCCCGTGCCGGTGCGGTCCGGGCGCTCCACACCCTCGTCGAGGACTCGTTGCATCAGGTCGAGGTACGGGCGCATGGCGTCAGCCTAGATTCCGGGTCCGACAACGCGCGAGATCTCCCGCCCACTGTCGGGGCCAGCGCATACCCTTGAGCGCATGAACCTGCCCTTCGGACGCGTCCTGACCGCGATGGTGACCCCGATGACCCCCGATGGGGAGCTCGACGCCACCGGAGCCAAGGCGGTCGTGAAGCACCTTCTCGACACCGGTCACGACGGCATCGTCGTCAACGGCACGACGGGTGAATCGGCCACCCTCACCTCGGCCGAGTCGATCGAGATGGTCGAGTGGGCGGGAGAGGCCGCCGGAGAGGCTGCCAAGATCGTCGCCGGGGTGGGCAGCAATGACACCCGGCATGCCGTGGAGATGGCCAAGCTCGCCGCCAACGCCGGCGCCGATGCGCTGTTGCTCGTCTCGCCCTACTACAACAAGCCCACCCAAGCCGGCCTCCTTGCCCACTGCCGCGCCGTCGCCGACGCCACCGACCTGCCGGTCCTCCTCTATGACATCCCCGGCCGCACGGGCATACCGTTCGCCGTCGACACCCTGATCGCGCTCGCGGAGCACCCCAAGATCCAGGGCGTCAAGGACGCCAAGGGCGACTTCTGGGCCGCGTCCCAGGTGATGGCGGCGACGGACCTGCAATGGTTCTCCGGCGCCGACGAGGTCAACCTCGTCCACCTCGCGCAGGGGGCGACGGGTGTGGTCAGCGTCGTCGGGCATGTCGCCGGCAAGCGGTATGCCGAGATGGTTGCCGCCGTCGAGGCCGGTGACCTCGCGACGGCGCGGCGGATCCACCTGGCCCTCATCCCGCTCGTCGAGGCGATCATGAACACCAGCCAGGGCGCGATCATGGCCAAGGCGGCGCTCAAGGAGTTGGGTGTCATCGAGCACGCCAGCGTTCGACTGCCGTATCTCGAGGGCCCGCCCGAACACCTCGAGAAGCTGCGCGCCGCTCTCGCGTCGACCGACCTGTCGTGATCCACCCGCACCCCGAACTCGGTCTGCCCGGGCCGCTCGCCGACGGCGCCGTGCGCGTCCTGCCTCTCGGTGGGCTCGGCGAGATCGGCCGCAATATGACGGTCATCGAGCACGACGGCCAGCTGTTGATCATCGACTGCGGTGTGCTCTTCCCCGACGAGCACCACCCGGGCATCGACCTGATCCTGCCCGACTTCGGGCCGATCGAGGACCGCCTCGACGACGTCCAGGCGGTCGTGTTGACGCACGGCCACGAGGACCACATCGGCGGCGTGCCCTTCCTGCTGCGGCTCAAGCCCGACATACCGCTGCTCGGGTCCCAGCTGACGCTGGCGCTGGTCGAGGCCAAGCTCAGGGAACACCGCATCCAGCCCTACACGCTGGCGGTGACCGAGGGGCAGCGGGAGCGGCTCGGCGTCTTCGACTGCGAGTTCGTCGCCGTCAACCACTCCATCCCCGACGCGCTCGCCGTGGCGGTGCGCACCCCGGGCGGGACCCTGCTGCATACCGGCGATTTCAAGATGGACCAGCTGCCGCTCGACGGGCGGCTGACCGACCTGCGGGCGTTCGCGCGGCTGGGAGAGGAAGGCATCGACCTGGTGCTGACCGACTCGACCAACGCCGAGGTTCCGGGGTTCGTCACGCCCGAGCGGGAGATCTCACCGGCGATCGACAAGGTCTTCCGGCACGCCGAGCGACGGATCATCGTCGCGTGCTTCGCCTCGCACGTCCACCGGGTCCAGCAGGTGCTCGACGCGGCCGAGAAGGCCGGGCGCAAGGTGGCGATGGTGGGCCGGTCGATGGTGCGAAACATGGGGATCGCCGCCGACCTGGGCTATCTGCACGTGCCCGACGGGATCCTGGTCGACTTCAAGAAGCTGGGCGATCTGCCGGACAACCAGGTGGTGCTCATCTGTACCGGCAGCCAGGGTGAGCCGATGGCGGCGCTGTCGCGGATGGCCAACCGGGAGCACCCGATCGATGTCGGGCCTGGCGACACCGTGTTGCTCGCCTCCTCCCTCATCCCCGGCAACGAGAACGCCGTCTATCGGGTCATCAACGGCCTGATGCGCCTCGGCGCCCATGTCGTGCACAAGGGCAACGCCCGAGTCCACGTCTCCGGGCACGCGGCCGCCGGGGAATTGCTCTACGTCTACAACATCCTCTCGCCGAGCAATGTCATGCCGGTGCACGGGGAGTGGCGCCACCTGGTCGCCAACGGCGAGCTGGCCATTGCCACCGGCGTGGCCCGAGACCGGGTCGCCGTCGTCGAGGACGGCGTAGCCGTCGACCTGGTCGACGGGCGGGTACGGGTGGCGGGCGCATTCGACTGCGGCTACGTCTACGTCGACGGCGCCTCGGTCGGCGCGGCCGACGAGGCGCTGCTGAAGGACCGGCGCATCCTGCGCGACGAGGGTTTCATCTCCATCGTCGTGGTCGTCGACTCCGTCAGCGGCAAAGTCGTCGCCGGGCCCGATATCTCCGCGCGCGGGTTCGTCGAGGATGCTGTGGTCTTCGACGACATCCGCCCGGCGCTGGGGGCCGCCCTCGACGATGCCACCGGCAACGGGGTGCGCGACACCTACGAGCTGCAGCAGATCATCCGCCGCCAGGTCGGCAGCTGGGTCGGCCGCAAGATCCGTCGCCGCCCGATGATCATCCCCATCGTCATCGAGGCCTGATCGACGTCCCCTCAGGACGCGAGGGGTGGACGCGAGCACGGGGAGGGTCCCGCCGATCCAGTCGAGTGGGGATTCGCGGCACGCTTTGTCGTCGAAAGCGTACCGACGTTCCCCTCTCGACCGGTCGACCCAACCTGGGAGCGCTCCGCGTGTGACGGGTGGGAATCCTGAGGCGATCGCGTACCTTTAGGACCATGGCGACCCGTCCGACCTCACCGC
>NZ_HG764815.1:2460331-2464895 GCF_001050535.1 Nostocoides australiense Ben110
ACGCCACCGCCCACACCGAGCCGGTGTGGCCGGTCAGGGCATGCAGTTGGGATGGGCGGGGAGGAGCCGCGGGAGCCGGGCCTAGCTGCCAGTCGCCGGCCATGGCACCCGCTCCGGCGCAAAAGAGCGCGGCGGTCAGGTGCGTTGTGGCCGATACGGAGCTCGCGTCGACCATGTCGGTATGGCGAAAGACCGCGCCGGCGAGATTCGCGCGGTCCAGTTGCGCTCCGCGCAACGAGCAGCCGCGCACCAGGCTTCCCTCAAGGTTGGCGCCTGCCAGTTGGGCGCCCGTCAGGTCAATGCCGCGGATGACAGTCCTCGACAGATCGGCATTATCCAGGTGAGCACCGGAAAGACTTAACCGGTTGCCTTCGACACCTAGTGACCAGTCACGCAGTCGTGCGCCCTCCAGATGGGCCCCATGCAGCTTAGGGAGGGGGTGATTGTGCTGGCTTGCGGACAGGGCATAGGCGAGGAGCACTTCACTCGTCTGGGGGGTATAACAGGCGGCGAGGCCGTCCAGAGCGCCCAGAGCCCTCCGCTCGACTTCCGGCGTGCCAGCGATGAGCTGGCCAAAGAAGTCTAGGGTTTCCTGGCTCGGGACCGGCATGGCCCAACGTTGTCGCACCACGTCCATTCGATCTGGGCCGAGCCTCAAAGCGGCGGCGAGATAGCGCGCCAGGAAGTACTCGAGCAGCGAGCTGTGCGCGAAACGGAATTCGTCATCGGCACGTCTGGACACGAAACTCGCTGTGCGCAGGTCCTCCTGCCATAGCTGCGGAGACATCGTGTCGGGGTAATGCCGGCGCATGGCCGGCCGAGCCGCGAGGAAGTCCACCAGCCATTGGTCGAGCTGGCGTGCCGACCAGGATCTGCGTCCCTCTCGCCAGAGCTCGGCCGCCAAGTGCTCCATGAGCTCTTGTTTGTGCTCGGGCAGCAAGGTGTGCTTCCCGTTGTCCCGCGCAAGCCAGCGATCTGTCATCGCGGCATAGATGTCGACCGGGCGAACAGACGAACCGGCTAGTTTGGCCCGCTCGACGAATTCCAGCTCATCGCTGATCATCATCAACGTCAGGGGCCGCTCGGCCATGCCTCGCAGATCGTGGACGGAGGCGAGGAGACCCATCAAGGCATCGACATCTGCCCCCGGGATATTCGCGGCGAGGTAATCGCGAATCTGGTCTTCGCCAAACGGAAGCACGAAAAGCAGTTGCCAGGACTGCTTGCCGGGGCCTCCCCGATCCTGCCCGGTGAAATGGGCGGTCTCGTCCTTGACGGACCGGAAGTAGTGAGTCCGGCAGGTCACGAGGAGCTTGCTGGGCTGGGTGGCCGAGGTCGCGCCGCTTGGGTCCTTCCGGTTCTGCCAGAACACCCGGGTGCTGTCGAGCAAGGCGCGGGTGAACTCCTGCCCCTCGCGGTCGGTCAGGTGGACCAGGATCTCATCGAGACCGTCAAAGATGACCAGGCAATTTCCGGTGTTCACTGCGTTGAGGACAGCATCCACGGTTGGCCGGTGCCCGGTCGCGGTCTCCGCGTCGAGCAGCGCCTCGACAATGCCGCGAAGATTTCGGGCCGAGCGATACTGCTCGACCGAGATGCGACGCAGATCAAAAAGAAGCGGAAGAGGCGCCGCCTGCGCTCCGTGTGTGAGCCGGCGGTCGAGCAAATGCTCCGTGAGGAGTTTCATCGTCGTCGTCTTGCCCATGCCCAAGTCGCCGAGCACCGCGGTCAGCAACGTGCTCTGCGGATCACCGGCCCAGGCGGCGAGCGTCTCCACGGCGGGTAGCGCCGTCTCGGCCACACGAGAGGTGCGCCCGCGGTTCGTGGCCCACGCCTCGAGCTCGCCCGTCGCCATCACAGGCGGGACGAGCCGGTGCGCCGGCCGCAGATACCCCACAGTTCCGCGCGAGTAGGCCGTCACGGCATCGACCGGGTCGTTGGTCCGCATGTCCCGAAGTGAGGAGGGTGCCAGGCGATGCCGAATGGTCACGAGCACCTCCCGCACGAAGGCGTCCTTGTCTTCTGAGGTGCGGCAAGCGGCATACGGGCGACTCTGGCCGACGATCTGGCCGACCTCGAGGGGAGCCAAGTCGCGGCCCGCCTCGATCGCAGTCAAGGCCACGGGGACGACCGGCACGTCACCCAGATGATCCAGGTCGCCGTCCGTCTCGACCGCGTATGCGGTGCTGACCAGAGCGACCACCACATCGGCGGCGGCGATCGCGGCGCTCCGTTCTTTTTCGCGCGCATCCCCGAGGTGCACCTCGCCGGAGGAGGTCACGACACAATCTGCCTCCCCGCCGCGAGTGCGCAGGTGCGCGCGGAGCCGGTTGATCAGGTCGTCGATCAGTCTCCTCCGGGCCGGTTCCTCCGTTAGGGCGAAGCTGACATGCACCCGAGCGGGGAGGGCGCGCATGAGCATGGGTGCGACCGGGTCAGCCGGGACCCCTTCACTCGCGCTGGCCCGAGACATTTCCGACAGTTCGACCGCCGTCGTGTCCGCACCCTCGAACCAACAAACGCGCTGAGCCGGCGGGTCCTTGCTCTTGTCCGCCGCGAGGTGCAACTCGATGCCGGCATCCGCCGCCGCCGCGTCCAGCGCCGCCCGCAATTGACGGAAGAGGGAAAGCCGCTTGTCATCGGTCCCCGGGGTGGTGGAGGCGTCCAGCGCCTGGTCGAGCCGGATAAGGCGCTGGTCGTCCATGAGTTGAACCAGGGCTTCGAGCCGGTCGCGCTGCCGCTGCGAAAGCTCTTGGGTCAAGGCCGAGAGATGGTGGCGAACGGCATTGGGAGCCAGGCGGTCCCGACCGGAGGTGCGTCGGTTCACGGCGTCGCCCCGGCCGCCACGTCGCGTAGAACGCGTTGCCGGATCCGGGTCGCCAGGGTGGCTGCGAACTCGTCTTGAGCCGCCGACCCCCGCAATTGGTTGAAGAATCGGTCTGCGCCCGAGGGCTGTCGCCGCAGGTGCATCTGGCGGACATCCAGCCCGTGCCATTCGCGACTCCCGTCGAGCGCCACGGGCTTGAGACCGACCGGCAGCACCGAGGTGACCGCTCCCGACCCAACGATCAGAGGGATTTCTTCGTGAACGATGAACCGGCGCGTGAGGTACTGCGGGCTAACCAGCGCGAGGGCGTAGTCGCACACCTCCAGGCGACCCAGAATCTCCCGACGCCACTCGTCCCCGATATGCACCTCGGAATCGGCCCACACCGTGACCGTCATGTCCTTCAACGAGGCGAGTTCGGGGCGCAGCTTGGTCATCAGTCGTTCCACCGCTGGCTGGTCGGCGTGCGCCCAGCTGAGGAAAATCTCTCGCTTCACCGGAGCCTCCTACGAATGTCCTACGCTCGATACTACGGAAAGGCTACGGACGCCGGCTCGATGCGTCAAGGGGTTATGCGCTGGGGTATGTCTGGCGACGAGTCGACCTCACTGATCCGCCGCTCTCGCCAGCACACGTTGAGCCGGACGGCGGCACGGTCCGGGCTGTTCATCGCGCGCCGGAGGAGTTTGCGGCGGCTCACCTTTCCCAACCGGAGTGCGCCGGCCACTGCGCCGTCCACGATCTCCTGCGGAGAGTCTCCATCGGCGACATCGACGAGGGTGCGTTCGACGTCAGTCACCCGCCAGGAGCCGCGGTCCTCGACATCCGTCGGTGGAAAGGGCGGCATGGTGGAGGCAGACGCCGTCGGCCACCGCGCCGAAGTCGGAGGGGACGGTCAGGTCGACGCGCGCTGGGCTGACATCCGAGAGGTCGTGCAACGACAGGGCCGATTCATGGGAGATCACGGCTCGACCGTGGCTCCAGACGGTCCACCTGGCATAGCTGTCGTCATGATCACTGGGCCAACCCGGCAGGCGGAAAAGCCCACGATCGATGCGGAGCCAGTTGCCGTGGTCGACGTGGTACTTCTGGGCCTGGTAGCTGTACCCGACGGCCCTGGCCTGAGAGGCGCTGAAATAGCCGGCTTGGGTGAACGCCAACTCCTGAAGCCGGCGGCGTAGGTCCTGTCGCACACCGGGCATGACGAGAGATTATCGAGGCTACAACTATATGGAAACTATATTTTGGTGCCGACGCATCCGGCCAAGATACAGATTTCTGGGAGTAGTAGATCCACCCGTGCAGGTCGTCGACGGTGGCATCGGGTTGCCAGCCCGACCCGACCAGGGCCGGATGAACGCAAGAATCTTGATAGGTGGCCAGATCTCCATCCACAGGCCCCACTCGACTGGGTTGGAGGGGGCGGGGGAGGTCAGGCGAGTTCGAGGCGGCAGGGGCCGACGTGGGGGTCGGCGACGTGCAGGGCGGCGACGCTGAGCGTGTCGCCGGTGGCGCGGCATACCCCCTCGGCCACGCCGAGGTGCAGGCCGCAGATGATCTCTCGGGCCTGCGACGCGGCGGCGGCAAAGGGACAGTGCCGCAACAGGATCACGTGTGGTGCCGCCGGGTCGGTGCGGGGCGCGAAACCGAGGTCGCGGGTGATAACCTCGAGCACGCGCCGGGCCCGCCCGCCCGGCCCAGCGTCGCCCGACACCGCATCGCCCGCCCCCGCATCGC
>NZ_HG764815.1:2464995-2470154 GCF_001050535.1 Nostocoides australiense Ben110
CGGCAGGCGATGCCGGCGGGGGAATGGCCGGTCAGCGCCGAGGCGAGCACGCGCCCCTGGTCCTCGTGGTCGGCATACGCATCGGGGTAGGCGCTGCGCTGGACCTCCTGCGCCACCTCGGTGATCGAGCGGTCCTCGTAGTCGTCGATGGTGACCAGGGCGTCGTAGAACTTTCCCGCCGCATAGAGGGGGTCCATGATCTCCTCGATGCTGCCCCACCCCTGGGAGGGCCGCTGCTGGAAGAGGCCGACGGAATCACGGTCGCCGTAGTCGAGATTGCGCAACTCCGATTCCTGCATGGCGGTCGCGATCGCGATCGTCGCCGCCCGCGGCGGCAGGCCGCGCTTGATCGCGACCGAGGTGATCAGGGAGGCGTTGCGCAGCTGCTCCGGGGTGAACGCGAAGGTCATGTCGCCGGCGGTCGCCTTGCACGTGGGCCCGGTCATCCAGCGGGCGGTGAAGAGCCCGAGACCGATCAGGGCGGCGAGCAGCGCGCCGACCGCGACCCCGACGAGGGTGCGGCGCAGCCGGTATGACGGCCGGCCGGGTGCGTGCGCCGGAGGCGGGTATGCGGCGGTGATGGGTGTGTCCTGCCGTGTGATGAGTGCCGTGAGATGAGTGGCTGTCGGCGGTCTTTTGGTTGGAGTGTTCGGGTCCACGCGAGGAATCGGAGCGACGCGCGGCGCGGAAGAGAACCTCGCGGGGTGTCAGTCGTTGGCGTGCAGAGCGCTGTTGAGCACGATGCCGTGGCCGTCGCGCGGCCGGGCCTCGACGGCACCGGTGACCGAGTTGCGGATGAAGAGCAGGTTGCTCTGACCGGACAACTCGCGGGCCTTGGCGATGGTTCCGTCGGGCAGAGTGACTTTGGTGCCGGCGGTCAAATAGAGCCCCGCCTCGACGACGCAGTCGTCGCCGAGCGCGATGCCGAGTCCGGACTCGGCCCCGAGCAGGCAACGCTGCCCGATCGAGACCCGCTCGGTGCCGCCGCCGGAGAGGGTGCCCATCGTCGAGGCGCCGCCGCCGATGTCCGAGCCGTCGCCGACGACGACGCCCTGGCTGATGCGGCCCTCCACCATCGAGGTGCCGAGGGTGCCGGCGTTGAAGTTGACGAAGCCCTCGTGCATGACCGTGGTGCCACTGGCCAGGTGTGCGCCCAAGCGCACCCGGTCGGCGTCGGCGATGCGGACGCCGGACGGGACGACGTAGTCGACCATGCGGGGGAACTTGTCGATGCCGTAGACGATCACCGGGCCCCGGGCACGCAGCCGCATCCGGGTCTGCTCGAAACCCTCCACCGCGCACGGCCCGAAATTGGTCCACACCACGTTGGGCAACACCGCGAAGATGCCGTCGAGGTTGATCGAGTTGGGCTCGATCAGGCGGTGGCTGAGCAGGTGCAGGCGCAGGTAGGCGTCGGCGGTCGTGGCCGGCGGCGTATCGAGGTCGGAGCCGACGGCCACGGGCAGGATCCGCACGCCCCGCTCGGGGTCCTCGGACCGCATCGCCTCGAACTCCGCCGGGATGGGGGGTTCGTCGTGGTCGCCGAGCTGCGGGTCCGGATACCAGGCGTCGAGAGTGGTGCCGTCCATGGTCACGGTGGTCAGCCCGAAACCCCAGGCGTAGCGGGAAGTCGTCATGGGGCACATCGTAGGTTGCGGGCCGGGACACGCTGCGCTCCAACACAGCGACCTGCACGCGGCCTCCACCGGCCCCGCTCGCGCAAACCTGGCCCCGCTCGCGCAAAACCTGGCCCCGCTCGCGCAACCCGGCCCGGCGAAGGTGGACCTTTGCGTTCGCCCGGGGCGACTATGGTTCGGTCCATGCCATCCCTGGACCTTGCGCTCGATGCGGTCGACCTGACGGCTGCCGTGTGCGACATCGAGTCGGTGAGCCAGGACGAGGCGGCCCTGGCCGACGCCATCGAGGCCGCCCTGCGCGCCCTGCCCCACCTGCACCTGACCCGGATCGGCAACAGCGTCATCGCCCGCACGGAGCAGGGCGGGGCGGAGCGGATCGTCCTCGCCGGCCACATCGACACCGTGCCGCTGACGACCGACCCGCCCAACCTGCCGACCACGCGCGTCACCGACGCTGCCGGCGCCGACATCCTTCGCGGCCGCGGCACAGTCGACATGAAGGGCGGCGTCGCGGTCATGCTGCGCATCGCCGCCACCGTCCCGCAGCCCAACCGCGACGTCACCTTCGTCTTCTACGAGGCCGAGGAAATCGACAGCCAGTACAACGGCCTCGGCCTGATCGAGCAGCAGGCCCCACACCTGATCGACGACGCCGCCTTCGCCGTCCTGATGGAGCCCACCGACGCCGCCGTCGAGGGCGGCTGCAAGGGCACGCTGCGGGCCGAGATCACCACCAAGGGCATCGCCGCCCACTCCGCCCGGCCGTGGAAGGGGCACAACGCGATCCACGACGCCGGCGAGATCCTGCGGCGGCTCACGGCATACGAGCCGCAAACCAAGATCGTCGACGAACTCGAATACCGCGAGGCCCTCAATGCCGTCCTCATCGGCGGCGGCACGGCCACCAATGTCATCCCCGACCGGTGCGTCGTGACCGTCAACTACCGCTACGCCCCTTCCCTCGGGCCCGACGAGGCCGAGGCGCACGTGCGCGAGGTGTTCGACGGCTTCGAGATCGCCATCGTCGACAACGCCGCGGGCGCCCGGCCCGGCATGCACCTGCCGGCCGCCAAGGCCTTCGTCGCCGCGCTCGACCTGCCCGTCAGCGCCAAACAGGGGTGGACCGACGTCGCGCGCTTCTCCGCGATGGGCGTGCCCGCCGTCAACTTCGGGCCGGGGGACCCCAACCTCGCCCACATGGACGACGAGCAGTGCCCCACCGCGCAGTACACCACCTGCGAGGAGGCCCTGGTCCGATGGCTTCGGTGAAGCGCGGGCACTCGCCCGAGAACGTCTACCACCGTGGTCCGGCGACGCTGCGGCGCTCCCAGGTCCCCAGCACCACCACCGACCAGCGATTGCTGGAGGGCAACGACGGGGCGAGCTGGCTGCATACCGACCCCTGGCGGGTCTTGCGGATCCAGAGCGAGTTCGTCGAAGGCTTCGGGGCGCTCGCCGAACTCGGCCCCGCCATCTCCGTCTTCGGCTCCGCGCGCACCCCGCGCGACCACCCGACATACGACCTTGGGGTCCACGTCGGGCGGCATATCGCCGAGGCGGGCTACGCGTGCATCACCGGCGGCGGGCCCGGGGTGATGGAAGCCGCCAACAAGGGCGCGCTCGAGTCGGGCGGGGTGTCCGTCGGGCTCGGCATCGAACTGCCCTTCGAGACCGGGCTGAACGAGTTCGTCGACCTCGGCATCAACTTCCGCTACTTCTTCGTGCGCAAGACGATGTTCATCAAATACGCGGAGGGATTCGTCGTCCTGCCCGGCGGCATGGGCACACTCGACGAGCTTTTCGAGGCCATCACCTTGGTCCAGACGCAGAAGATCTCCTCCTTCCCGATCGTGCTGATCGGTTCGGACTACTGGCAGGAGCTGATCGACTGGCTCGGTTCGACGGCGCTGGGCCGCGGCACGATCGGCGAGGCCGACCTGTCGCTGGTGCAGATCGTCGACGACCCGGCCGAGGCCGTCGCGCTGGTCGTCGCCGGCGCCCGCCACGGCCAAGACCCCGCCGTGGGGCAGGATGGCGAGGAAGTCCACGGAACCTCGGAGGCGGAGTCATGATCTGGGTCTTCTTCACGGTCGTCGCGGTGCTGCTGGTGGCCGCCTTCGCCGGCCTCATCGCCCGCCGCGCGACCTACGACTCGCTGCCGGAGCCGGTGCACACCGCCCACGACGTGCAGGCCGCTCGGATCGAACGCGCCAGCGACATCGACCACATCCACTTCGACACCGCGCTGCGCGGCTACCGGATGGACCAGGTCGACGCGGTGCTGGAGACGCTGCGCACCAAACTCCTGGCGTATGAGGCGGGCGACCGGCCGACGACGCGGCTCAGCCGGGTCTCACCGCGCGTCACGCCGCCGTCGGCAGAGCGCAGCCGGATTCCGACGCCCCCGCCCGGGGAGTAGACGCTTGTGAGCGCCTTCCGGATCGTGCGTCGCACCGGACTCGACGTCGAGGAAGCCTGGGCGGCCCTGACCGACTTCGAGGCCCACGGCGACGTGGTCCCGCTGACCCGGCTCGAACTCGACCCCGGCCCGCCGCGCCTCGGCTGGGGCCTCCACGCCGGCACCGGCGTCGGCCCAATTCGCCTGTGGGACCACATGATCGTCACGATCTGGTCGCCGCCCCCTCGGATCGACGCGACCCCGGCGGAGTTCCGCGTCGTCAAGATCGGCCGGTGGCTGCGGGGCTGGGCCCACGTGGTCATCGAACCCGACGGGAGCGGCTCGTGCGTCAAGTGGACCGAGGAGGTGCTCCCACGATTCGACCCCGTGCCGCGGCTGAGCGCCCCGCTCTCCCGCCGCGCCGGCGAGCGGATCTTCTCCCGCACCGTCGAGGGGCTGCTCATCCGGGCCGAGGCCGCCGACACGCTCCGCTGAGCAGGGGGGCGATTTCCGCTCTGCCGCAAGCGTGGGGGATAATGGGACGGATGGCCGGGCACGTGTCCGGTCCTGGATTACAACACGGGACGACCGGAGCTTCCGGAGCACGACCTCGTGGACAAGAAGGGATTGCGCCCATGGCGGCAATGAAGCCTCGGACCGGCGACGGGCCTTTGGAAGTGACCAAGGAAGGTCGCGGCATCGTGCTGCGCATGCCCCTGGAAGGGGGCGGCCGTCTCGTCGTCGAGATGACGCCCGACGAGGTACGCGCCCTCGGCGACGCCATCGCCAACTGCGAGGGCCTCAACTAGCCCCGCCGGCACCAGGATCCACTGCGGGAGTCGATCTCCCGCCGGTCAGCGCCCCTGACGACCACGGTCGTCCGGGGCGCTTGTCGTGCCGGGGGTGGTTAGGGTTGGTAGATCATGTCCCCCTCCGCGCTCCCGCCCCTGCCGGTCATCGAGACCCAGCCGCTGCCGATCGACGCCGCCGCCGTCCTGCCGGCCGACGACGCGGCCGCCTACGCCGTCCTGCTCGCCCCCGATGCCGACTGGGGTGGTGCCATCGCCCAGGCGTGGCCCGCTGCGCCGGCTGAACTCGCGGCGCTGATCGACGCGTATGGCGCG
>NZ_HG764815.1:2470254-2474837 GCF_001050535.1 Nostocoides australiense Ben110
TCGATACGCACGTAGTAGTCCCGACCCAGGCGCACGTGGTTGCGCCAGCCCAGGTGCAGCACCGCCGGCGGCAACAGCAGCATCTTCTCCTTGTCCACAGCGAGCAGATCCACGGGACGTGCCTTGATGGTGCGCACCATCCGGCCGTTCGCGTCGGTCAGCCAGTCGGTGAGCTGGGCGTTGAAGTCCGCCGGGGACTCGAAGGCCCGGCCGGGCATGAACGAGGTCTCGAAGAACCGGTTGCGCCGCTCGACCACGCCCTTGGACTGCGGATCCCGCGGCGGCAGCAGCACGATCCTGGTGGCCAGCGTGCCAGCGAACACCGCGGCCGGCTCGGTCAGTTTCCCGCGCCCGATCCCGGCCTCGTTGTCCCAGATCAGCCGGCGCGGCACGCACCCCAGTTCGGAGAGCAGGGCCCACATCGCGAGCAGCAGATCCTGGGTCTTGCGGGTCGGGATCATCCGGGCCAGCATGAACCGGCTGTAGGCCAGCGTCATCACCAGCACCGGCAGCAGCGCCCGGGAGCCGTCCTCGAGCAGGATCTTGCGCGGCGGGAACCACAGGTCGCACTGCGCCACGTCGCCAGCGGCCCAGGTCAGCCGGTCCGCCGGGTCGATCGGGCGAGCATCAGCCCTTACCCGGTTCACGTTGTCCCTGAACCACCTGATCGAGCCGGTCCACCCGACCCGCTCGGCGAGCACCGTGGCGGGCATGTCCGGGACATCCGCCAGCAGCGCCCGCACCTGAGCCTCGAACGGCGTGAACGACGTCGGACCGCTCTTGCGGACATACTGCGGCGGCCCGTCGGAGTTGACGGCCTTGATGACCGTGGACCTCGAGATCCCCAGCTTCCTGGCGATCGCAGCCTTCGGCACACCCTCACGGGCGAGCCGCCTGATCAGTGCCCAGTCCTCCATAGTGATCACTCTCCAATCGTGGTTGGGGTGTCCACTTTTCGAGCGCCTTTACCGTCCAGTCTTCAAGCGCCGCTGACAGACGACTGCGCCTGCGCGCGGCGCGCACCCTGGGCAATAACGCAGAGAGATTCTGCAGAATAGTTCTGCGATGTGCCATCATGGTGTGATGCCTGATGCAGAGTGGTCTTCCATGCAGCTTGATGCCGACGCCATCAAGGTGCTCGCCCACCCGTTGCGTTCGCGCCTGCTTCGCTGCTTGCGAGCCGACGGGCCGGGCACGGCCACCGGGCTGGCCAAGACCTTGGGTACGGACACCGGGACCACCAGCTACCACCTTCGCAAGCTGGCGTCGGTCCGGCTCGTGGAGCAGGTGCCCTCTCGCAGCGCTCGCACCCGTTGGTGGGCGGCCTCCACCCGTTTCCATTCGTGGGACGACGAGGCAGCAACCGATGCCGACGCGCGGGAGTCCCTCGCCTGGTTGCGCGCCCAGCACGTCCGAAACTTCGTCATCGAGGCGGACGCCTGGCTTGCCACGCACGACACCTGGCCGATGACGTGGCGCCGACTGGTCGGCCCTTCGGACTACGCGATGGAGATGACCCCAGAGCAGCACGAGCAACTCATGTCCGAGCTGTCGAGTGTCATCGAGCGCCACCACAAGGCCGCTCAGGCTGCGAACGCGCCGCTGGCCACACAAGACCCGTCTCCTCAGGACCGACCCCGGCGCGTCCGGCTCTACCTCTACAACTTTCCCGTAGGCGCCTACCCCGAGCAGGACAAGTGACGACGACCACGCGGTACCTCGTGCTCACCACGCTGCGGTGGCTCCCCGTGGGCTTCACCATCCCCATTTCCATCCTCCTGCCGGTGAGCCGCGGGTTGAGCCTCAGCGAGGTCGGCCTCGCCTTCGCTGCACAGGGTCTACTCGTTCTGTGCCTGGAGCTGCCGACCGGAGGACTCTCGGACTCGTGGGGCCGGCGTCCCGTCTTGCTCCTCGGCTCGGCATTCGGCATCGCTGCCTCGACCATGCTCGTGGTCGCGGACTCGTTCCCCACCTTCGTGCTCGTCTGGGCGCTGCAGGGCGTGTTCCGCGCCCTGGACAGCGGTCCCCTCGAAGCCTGGTACGTCGACGCGACCCTCGCTGCCAACCCGGACGCCGCCCTAGAGAAGGGCCTCTCATCCGGCGGCGCTGCACTCAGCATCGCCGTGGCCTCCGGCGCCCTGATCTCGGGCGCACTGGTCGCACTCGACCCTCCCGACGGCCTGAATCCGCTGACCCTCCCGGCGGTCATCGCCCTCGGCCTGGTCATCGTTAGCACGATCGGCGTGGCCACCCTGATGACCGAGCAGCGGCCGCGCGATACCCGCCTAGGCGTCCGAGACTCGATACGCGCCGTCCCCGCCATCGTGCGACAAGGGGTCGGGCTGCTTCGAGGCAACCGGGTGCTCCTGGCTCTCGTGAGCGTCGAGCTCTTCTGGGGCTTCGGGATGGTCAGCTTCGAGAACCTCACCTCGGTCCGACTCGCCGAGCTCACCGACGGCCCCAATGCCGCCGCTGCGCTCATGGGCCCCGTGACCTCCGGGGCCTGGGTGACCTCGGCGCTCGGGGCCGCCACGATCGTCTTGCTCAGCGGTCGCATCGGCGTGGCCTCCGCAGCCATCATCCTCCGGCTGCTGCAGGCCGGAGCCGTAGTGGCAATGGGTCTCGTCGGGGGCCCTGCCGGCTTGGTCGTGGCCTTCCTGGCCGCCTACTGCGTCCACGGGGCGTCGAACCCGCTGCACATGACCCTGCTGCACCGCGAAGTCACCGGCGAACATCGCAGCACCGTCATCTCCGTCAACTCCATGGCGGCGATGCCAGCTTCGGCGCTCGGCGTGATCGTGCTGACCGCCCTGGCTGATCGAAGCTCCATCGCGGTGTCCATCGTCGTCGGAGGTGTCGTCCTGGCACTTGCTGCGCCGCTCTACCTCCCCGCGCGCCGACGCGAGCAGCACCTACAACTTGCCTCTCAGCTCGACACTACGGACGTGTCCACGTCGGAAGCCCAGGCGCGCAAGCCGTAGACAGACTAAAACCGGCAGACACCAGCTACCGGCCGTCTGCGCGAATCATCCCCAGCAGCCTTAGTCGTTCCTCTCAGATTCGCCGTGTTGGAAGTGACCAGCTCGCGGACGCGCCGGTGGGGGATCACGGTGTGGTCACGCTCCCCGTGACGATCCTGCACCGGTCCGCGACCCGATCGGCTCGCGGAGCGCGCCAGTGCAGGATCGGCTCGCGGTGCGCGCCAGTGCAGGATCGGCTCGCGGAGCGTGCCCGTGCGGGGTTCCTCAATCGAGAGGTCTGGGCTGGAGGTGGTCCTGGTCTCAGCTTGTGAAGGAGCCACGCTCATCAGTAGGGCATGGCAGGAGGGTTGATTGACGACTGTCGACGGCGCTCGAAAACTGGTCAGTTTCGGCGGTCGAAAACTGGACGGTTTGGTCAGTCTAGTGAGCCCTGCTCGGCCTAGATGCTGGGCAGGGGGTCGATGCCTCGGTCGCGTAGCCGGTAGGAGGCGCCTTTGAGGGCGATGACGTCGGCGTGGTGGACGATGCGGTCGATCATCGCGGCCGCGACGACCTGGTCGCCGAAGACGCCGGCCCAGGAGCTGAACGGCAGGTTCGAGGTCAGGATGAGCGAGGCGTGCTCGTAGCGTGAGGAGACGAGCTGGAAGAACAGGTTGGCGGCGTCCTGCTCGAAGGGCAGGTAGCCGACCTCGTCGACGACGATCAGCGGGTATCGGCGCAGCCGGGCGAGCTCGGCGTCGAGGCGGCCGCGCTGGTGGGCCTCGGACAGGCGGGTGACCCACTCGCTGGCGGTGGCGAACAGCACCCGGTGGCCCTGCCGGGCAGCGGTCACCGCGAGAGCCGCGGCCAGATGGGTCTTGCCGGTGCCGGGCGGGCCGAGCAGGACGACGTTGCGGTGCTCGACCAGCCAGGCACCTGAGGCCAGGGCCTGGATCGGGGTGCGGGCGGCGGGCTGGTGGTCGAAGTCGAAGTCCTCCAGGGTCTTGCCCGCTGGCAGCCCGGACGCGCGGATCCGCAGCTGGGCGCCGGAGGCGTTGCGGGCGGCGACCTCGCGCTCCAGCACGGCGGCGAGGTAGTCCTCGTGGGTCCAGCCGGCGTCGCGGGCGTGCTCGGCCAGCCGGGCCGCGGCCTGCGTGATCCGGGGTGCCTTGAGCGCGGCGGCCAGGTGGGTGATCTGCTTGAGTGCCTCGCTGGCCGGGCTCGTCCTGGCGGTGGTCTTGGTGCTCACAGCGAGCCTCCTGCGCCGACGTCGAGGCCGAACGCGCGGTCGTAGTCGGCCAGGTCCCGCATCAGCTCCTCGGCCGCGTCGGGCACGGCGTGGTCGCGTTGCTGGTAGGCGCGGCGCAGCTCGGCCGCGGCAGCCACGTGGGCGGGGTCGGTGACGGTCATCCCGCGGGCCCACCGGCGCGGGTGCTCGGCCACCAGCCGGCCGCCGTGGCGCACCCGGACGACGTCCAGGTCGGCGGTCACGTCGACGCGGCCGCCGATCGCCGAGGGGTGGACCGAGTAGTCGTTGGTGTCGATACGCACGTAGTAGTCCCGACCCAGGCGCACGTGGTTGCGCCAGCCCAGGTGCAGCACCGCCGGCGGCAACAGCAGCAT
>NZ_HG764815.1:2474937-2496811 GCF_001050535.1 Nostocoides australiense Ben110
CCAGCGGAGGAGAAGAACAAGAAGAAACGGTTGGAACGAGCGGGCACCCGACAGCCCGATGGCGAGACGGCAGCGCAAGCCAGCCAAATGAGCACTCGACTCCGCGTTCTTCGACGCAGCGGCGAGACGGGGCCGCGAGGAACGAGCGGACCCGCCGAGCCAGCGGAGGAGAAGAACAAGAAGAACCAGCGCAGGAGAAGAACAAGAAGAAATAGGTTCGGCGCGGCGGTCCCGGGGAGCAGGGGGGATTCACCCGGGAACGCCGCGCCGAGGCACGCGGCGCAACAGTTGGTGAGAACCGGGCGCTCTGCGTGCGGGTTGACGCGGGATCAACCAATGAAAGATTAAACAATGTTCTACCCACGAGTAAAGTCGAAACCTGTCGCATCCCCGACATTGACGGAAACCCGCCAGCCTGGCACGCTTGCCAAATGCCGGAACACAACGGCCAGCACCCCGTCGCCACCGCGCCGCTGGCCCACAGTTGGCCGCAGATGCTCACCGAGGAGGAGATCAGCTTCGTCTATATGGCGATCGTCGGCCACCCCTCACCGAGTCGTGAACAGCTGCTGGAGAGCGGCATCGACGCCCACCTCGTCGACCAGGCCAGCCGTATGCTGCACGCTCGCGGGCTGCTGGTCATCGCGGCCGACGGCACCTGGGAGGTGCCGGCCCCCGACATCGCCCTGCCGGCCTGGGCCGCTGACACGGAGCGGCGGGCTCGCGCGTGGCGAGCGACGGCGAGCGAACTGCACCAGGTGTATTCGGCGGCCCGGCAGGCCAAGGCACTGAACTCGGAAAATCGGGACATCGGCACGCTCGCGGACATCGCCTCCGCGACGGCCACCATCACCGCGGGCGCGACCAAGGAGATCCTCTGCATCCGGGCCGCGTCGCGTCGCACCGAGCAGTTGCTCCTCGACCCCTACAACTCGCACCGCGAGATCTTCCGCAACGCGGCCGGGCACCCCATCAATGTGCAGGCGATCTACGACCCGGCCATCCTCGACACGTCCGGAACGCTGGAAGCGTTGCGAGAGAGAATCATCGGCGGCGAGGAGGTACGGCTGACCGGCCCCATCCACTTCTCGGCCATCATCGTCGACGAAATGGCCGCGGTGATCGAGTTCAGCAATATCGACCCCTCCGGCAGCGGCGCGCTCCTGGTGCGCAGCCGGCCCTTCGTCACCGCGCTCGTGCGCATCATGCGCACCCTGTGGGCGCTTGCCGTGCCGCTCTCAAGCGAGGCCGCGGCGCCGCTGCCGTCCACGGCCGCCAGCCGCGATGCCATCATCCTCAAGCTCCTCGCCGGCGGGGCGACGGACTCCACGATCACCCGGCGGCTGGGCATCTCTCAACGCACGGTGGAGCGCCGGGTGCGGCACCTGATGGACAGTCTCGGGGCCGAAACGCGCTTCCAGGCGGGAGTCGAGGCGGCCCGCCAGGGGCTGGTCTGATTGCCGCCGCCGGGTTGGCATAGACTGATGTGTTCCCGAGTCAGCTGACCGAACGCGAGACACAGTGAGCACCACCCCCTCCACCGCGACTACCGATGTGGTCGCCCGGGAGATCGCCCACGAGCAGGCCCACGTCGATCGGGTGTATGCCGAACTGGGCCGCGCCAGCGAGCGCGCTGGCCTAGTCGCCCAGGACGGTCTGGCCCGCGGCCGGACCGATCGCACCGGTGACATCCGTGACGAGGAGATCACCGGGCTCTTCGAACGCGACGCCTTGATGTTCCATGCCGCGCGGCGTCAGGCCAGCCTGGACCAGCAGTACGAGGGCCTGGTCTTCGGCCGGCTCGACCTGGTGGACCTGGGGACGCGACGAGTTGACCCCGTGGACGAGTTGCCCGACGAGTGGTGGCTCGACCCGGATCGCGAAGTGCGCTATATCGGGCGGCTCGGGGTCCGCGACGAGGAGTACGAGCCCCTCGTCATCGACTGGCGCGCACCGGCTGCGTCGGCGTTTTATCAGGCCACGCCGGTCCAGCCGCAAGGGGTGATCCGGCGGCGGGTATTGCGCAGCTCCGGCCCGACCGTCGTCGGCGTCGAGGACGATCTGATGGCACCGGCCGCACCCGACGACATCGTCATCACCGGTGACGGCGCCCTGATGGCCGCGCTCACCCGCACCCGGGGCAGTCGGATGCGCGACATCGTCGCAACCATCCAGCGCCACCAGGACGAAGCGATCCGCGCCCCGGGCCGTGGCGTCACGGAGATCACCGGCGGCCCCGGCACGGGCAAGACGGTGGTGGCGCTGCACCGCGCGGCATACCTGCTCTACAGCGAACGCCGACGGTATGAGGGGGGTGGAGTCCTCGTCGTCGGGCCCTCGAGCGCCTACACGGCATACATCGAGCGCGTCTTGCCTTCTCTCGGTGAGGAATCCGTCCTGCTGCGCTCGCTCGGCGATGTCGTCGACGCCATCACGACCGGGCGCCTGGACCGGCCCGAGGTCGCGGCCGTCAAGGGAACACTGCGGGTCCGTGAACTGCTGAAGCGGGCGGCCCGCGGTCGCGTCCCGGACGCGCCGGACACCTTCCGCGCGTTCGTGGGTGGGCAGGCGATCACGTTGGCGCCCAACGTGCTTGACGGCATCCGCCGGAAGGTACTCAACGGTCATGCCCGCAATGCCGCGACCGCCGCTGCCCGCGGGATGCTGGCGGAGGCAGCGTGGGCCACTCACCGCACGGGTGAGCGCGGGGACTTCATGGAGGCCTTCGAGGAGTCGATGGCGGTCGACGACTTCATGGAGTCCTGGTGGCCGCAGGTCGACCCGCGCGAGGTGTTGCTGTGGCTGGCTGACACGGACCTCGCCTACCGGCACGGCCGCGGCGTCTTCAACGACGGCGAACTGGCCGCCTTCGCCGAATCGATCCGCGACGCAATCGAACTCGGCTCCTGGTCGGTTGCAGACGTTGCCCTGATCGATGACCTCTCGGCGCGGCTCGGCCTGGTCCAGGAGGCGGACGCCGAGGATCGCGGCTTCTACGAGATCGACGAACTCGACGGCCGGCTGGGCGCCGAAGTGCGCGCCTTGGGCGGGCCCGTGAGCGCTGCGGACACGCCCGCGGCATACCGCGGTGATACGCGAGATGCGTTGCTGCGCGGGCGGATCGGCCAGCCCGACGAATACGCGCACATTCTCGTCGACGAGGCCCAGGACCTCTCCCCCATGCAGTGGCGGATGGTCGGGCGGCGCGCGGAGTATGCGTCGTGGACGATCGTCGGCGACGCGGCGCAAGCCGCGTGGTCCGATGCCGCGGAAGCCGGCCGAGCCCGCGACGACGCGTTCGGCACCCAGCCGCGCCGCACCTTCCACCTCGACACGAACTACCGCAATGCCCGCGAGATCTTCGACTACGCCAGAGACGTGATCCTGCCCCTCGTGCCCGACGCCGATATCCCGAATGCGGTGCGCGAGACCGGCAGTCATCCTCGGGAGGCCGTGCTGAGTCTCGACACGCTGACCGATGTCACCGCGGAGGTGGACCGGCTGGCCGAGGACGTGGCCGGCTCCATCGCCGTCATCAGCCCAGCCCGGTATGCCGCGCGCCTGGCCCCCCTGGACGGCGCCCACGACAACCGCGTCGTCGTCATCGACCCGATGTCGACGAAGGGACTGGAGTGGGATGCCACCGTGGTCGTCGACCCTGACGCCATCGTCGACGAGGCGCCCGGCGGCGTCCGGATCCTCTACGTCGCCTTGACGCGGGCAGCGCATCGGATGACGGTGCTGCGCCCGGTGCGCTGATCAAGACCACACGTGCACAGCGGCGCCCGTAGCGATTGGCGCCCGGTCAGGCTCGCCGGGTCACGGCGCGTTCATGGTGCGGTCAGGGTGCGGATGTACGCCGACCCTTCGGGATACCTCCCGGGAGCAGGTTGGTCGCGTAGCTCGTGAACGCCACCAGCCGGCCATCGGTGGTGATGCGGGGAGTGACGGTGTGACCGGCCGCACGTGGCTCTTCACGGAGTGTTTGTCCGACCACCAGGAAGCCGTCGGCGCTGGCGCCGTCGTAGTCGAAATACCAGCCCTGCGGGTTGGGGGCATCGAAGACCAGGCTCGGACGGTTCGTGCCGACCTGACGATAGATGTCGACCTGTCCGTCGGGATTCCAGAAGAACACCCGGCCACCCGGCGCCATCCGGGTCTGCCCACGCATGTCACGCAGGCCGAGGGTTTCGCCGGTGGCGCGGTCCAAGCGCACATAGTGCGGAACACGCCCCTCTCGGTGAAGCAGGACGAAGCGTCCGGTCTCGCTCATGTCGATCACCTCAGCCCCCGACGCGAGGAGCCGCAGAGGGCCGGCCACGGCGAGCGCGGTCAAGGACCAGACGGCAACCAGGGCCGCGAGGGTCAGGCTCGCTCGACGCCGGATGCGAGGCAGGGTGCACTCCATACCAGCACCCCGTCGCGTGCCGTCACGAACGGCAACATCCACTGAAGGATGTTGTCGCCGGCAACGGCATACCGCTCAATCCAGCAGCGGGTGGCGTGCGATGATCGCGTCGCGGCCGGGGCCGACACCGATCGCGGAGACCCGGGCGCCGATGAGTTCCTCGACGCGCAGGATGTAAGCCTGGGCATTCGCCGGCAGGTCCTCGAAGGTCCGCACGCCGGTGATGTCCTCCCACCAGCCGTCCATCTCCTCGTAGATGGGCTTGGCGTGGTGGAAGTCGCTCTGGTTGACCGGCATCTCGTCGTGCCGGACGCCGTCGACGTCGTAGGCGACGCAGATCGGGACTTTCTCGAGGCCGGTGAGGACGTCGAGCTTGGTGACCACGAAGTCGGTCACGCCGTTGATGCGGGTGGCGTAGCGGCCGATGACGACATCCATCCAGCCGCAGCGGCGAGGGCGGCCTGTCGTGGTGCCGTATTCCGCGCCGGTCTTGCGCAGGAACTCGCCGTCGTCGTCGAAAAGCTCTGTGGGGAAAGGCCCTTCGCCGACCCGGGTGGTGTAGGCCTTGAGGACCGCGATGACCCGCGACACCCGCGTCGGCGGGATGCCGGAGCCCGTGCACGCCCCGCCCGCCGTGGCCGAGGAGGAGGTCACATACGGGTAGGTGCCGTGGTCGACGTCGAGGAGGGTCGCCTGGCCGGCCTCCAGCAGGACGTTGCGTCCCTCGTTGAGAGCCTGCTCGAGCAGGAGTGTCGTGTCGGTGACCATCGGGGCCAGCCGCTCGGCATACGGCAGCAGCTCGTCCATGACCTCCTGGACGGTGATCGCGCGCCGGTTGTAGATCTTGGTCAGCACCTGGTTCTTGAACGCCAGCGCCGCCTCGACCTTCTGCTCGAGGATGTGCGGGTCGAAGAGGTCCTGGACGCGAATCCCGTTGCGGGACATCTTGTCCGCATAGGTCGGCCCGATGCCGCGGCCCGTCGTGCCGATCTTGCGCGAGCCGAGGAAGCGCTCCCCGACCTTGTCGAGGGTGCGGTTGTACGGCGTGATGACGTGCGCGTTGGCGCTGACGACGAGCTTCTCGGTGGACACCCCCCGCGCCTCCAGGTCGTCGATCTCCCGGAAGAGCACCTCGAGGTCGATGACGACGCCGTTGCCGATGACCGGCGTGCACGTGGGGGTGAGAATGCCGCTGGGCAGCAGGTGCAGCGCGTACTTCTCGCCGTCGATGACGATCGTGTGCCCGGCGTTGTTGCCGCCGTTGAACTTCACGACATAGTGGACGTCCGACCCCATGAGATCGGTGGCCTTGCCCTTGCCCTCGTCGCCCCACTGGGCGCCGACCAGCACGATCGCCGGCATGTCCTACTCCCCTTCGTCGGTGAACCAACAGCACAGGCTAGTCGTATGCCGCGTCAGCTCGTCCCCGGGTCCGCGCCGTCTCGCTCCGGGACGAACTTGTAGGGCGTGGTCGTCGCGACCCGTTGCAGACCGAGGCCACTCAGGATGGGCTCGGAGTCGGGAGAGGCGTCGACGCGGGCGAGGGTCGCGCCCCGCTCCAGCGCCCAGCGGGCGCGGGTGGCGAGCAGGGCGCGGAAGAGGCCCTTGCGGCGCCAGTCCGGGTGGGTCGAGCCGCCCCACATGCCGGCGAAATTGGTTCCGGGAGTGAGGCTTACGCGGGCCGCGCAGCGGACTGGACCGTCAGCGGACTCCTCGGCCAGCAGGGAGAGCTCATTCGGGTCAGCCGCGTCAAGCAGCTCGTCGTCGCGGCTCGTGTCGGTGTCGGCGCGCCCCCACGCTCCCGACCAGACCAGTTCATACAGCTGCTTGACTCGGCGGGCGTCGCCGTGGGTGGCGACCTCACGGATCGTCACGCCGGCCGGCAGGACGACGTCTGCGGCGAGCACCGGCAACTCCCCGAGCATCAGCGCCTCGTCCGCCTCCTTGACGAAGCCCGCGCGGGTCAGACGTTCGCCGAGGTCGGCGGGCACGTCATACGAATAGGTCTTCCACTCCAACGGGATCCCGAGAGAAGCGAAATGGTCCCGCTCCCCCGCGATCACGGCGTCCGGATCGGGGCCCAGCCCGGCCGGGCAGTCGACCATCGCCCACGGGTCGTCCGGATCGGAGGAGATCACCCGGAAGACGAGTCCGACGCGCTCCCGCGTCGAGCGCGTCGAGCCCTCCCCCGCGCCGAGCCGGATCTGCTCCTGGAAGGCGGCGAGCAGGTGCTCCGGGGTCATAGGCCCAGCTCTCGTGCCGCCTCGGGACTGGACGCGCGGAGGAACTCGGTGCACCGCATACGTTCGTCCTCCTCGTCGATCTCTCCGGCCGCCTTCGCGAGCGCGGCGAGCGCGCGCAGGAATCCGCGGTTGGGCTCGTGCGACCACGGGATCGGGCCCTGGCCGCGCCAGCCGGCCCGGCGCAGAGCGTCCAGTCCGCGGTGGTATCCCGTGCGGGCATACGCGTAGGCCTGCACCGGGTGGTCGGCCTCCAGGGAGGATTCGGCGAGTACCGCCCACGCGAGCGACGAGGCGGGGTATGCCGCGGCGACCCGCCCCGGTCGCTCCTCACCTTCGGCGATCATCGCCGCCGCCGGGTCGTCGGGAAGGTGCGTTTCGGGGATACCGAGCAGGTCTGTCATACCGCCCACATTAGGGGCTGATTCCTCGCTGGGGATTCTCAACGGCCGTGGCGGGCAATAGCATCAGCAGTGGCCGGCGGGACGGCTCGCGGGCACGATTCGAAGCGGGAGTTGACGAGAAGATGAATGCCGACCAGGCAGCCCAGATGACCAGCGGCAAGGGGTTCATCGCTGCCCTCGACCAGAGCGGTGGGAGCACCCCGAAAGCCCTGAAGCTCTATGGCATCGACGAGAGCGCCTACAGCAACGACGAAGAGATGTTCGACCTCGTCCACGAGATGCGCTGCCGCATCATGACCTCGCCGGCCTTCACGGGCGAGCGGGTCATCGCGGCGATCCTTTTCGAGATGACGATGGACCGGCAGGTCGAGGGCAAGGACACGGCCGACTACTTGTGGGAGGACAAGCACGTCGTGCCCTTCCTCAAGATCGACAAAGGCCTGGCCGAGGAGGCCGACGGGGTGCAGCTGATGAAGCCGATGCCCGACCTCGACGCCCTGCTGGCGCGGGGGGTGGCCAAGGGCATCTTCGGGACCAAGGAGCGCTCGGTCATCAACGCCGCCAACGCCGCCGGCATCCAGGCCGCCGTCGACCAGCAGTTCGAGGTCGGCCGGCAGGTGCTCTCGCACGGGCTGATGCCGATCATCGAGCCGGAGGTCAACATCAAGGCCGCGGACAAGCAGGAGTGCGAGGACCTCCTCAAGGCGGCGCTGCTGGCCGGGCTCGACGGAGTCGCCGACGGGCAGCAGGTGATGTTCAAACTCACTCTGCCGAGCACGGACGACTTCTATGCCGAACTCATCGCGCACCCCAAGGTGATGCGGGTCGTCGCGCTGTCCGGCGGCTACAGCCGCGAAGAGGCGAACGAGATGCTGGCCCGCAACCCCGGCATGATCGCGTCCTTCTCGCGGGCGCTCTCCGAGGGCCTGACCGCGCAGATGAGCGACGAGGAGTTCAACACCACGCTGGATGCCAGCATCCAGGCGATCTACGACGCCTCCATCACCTAAGCAGGCAGCGAGAGTCCTTCCCGCACCGCGTGATCGGCTGCGGGAAGGACTCTTGGTCCGGCAGGTTTTCCGCAGGGCACTCGCGTTCGCCTTGCGCTCCCCGGCGGGCCCGGCACCCTGGCCACCATCGCCGTCGCGCGAACACCAGGCCGTTGTCGCCGCGACCCTGGTCGGGCTCGAGTCGAGCTGTCCGCCGGCTTTCCGGTGCCTGACCGGGCCCTTGGACCACCTGCTGGCGTGGGATCTGGTGGACGGCGACTACGTTCAGGTCGGGACGTCATGGGGGAGATGACCTGGACGGCCACCAGGCCGTTCCCCGTCACCATCAGCCCGCAACTGCTGCTCTGAGAAATCCGGCGTCCGGCGGCTCAGAGGCCGCCGGACGCCGGATTCGACGACAGGGCGCGAACGTCAGGCGACGTGGGTGCCGGCGGAGCGCAGGTTCTGGCAGGCCTCGACGACGCGGGCGGCCATGGCGGCTTCGGCCTCCTTGCCCCAGGCGCGCGGGTCGTACTGCTTCTTGTTGCCGACCTCGCCGTCGACCTTCAGCACACCGTCGTAGTTGTGCATCATCCACGCCGCGACGGGGCGGGTGAAGGCGTACTGGGTGTCGGTGTCGACGTTCATCTTCACGACGCCGTAGTCGACCGCGGCCGAGATCTCCTCGGGCAGCGAGCCGGAGCCACCGTGGAAGACCAGGTGGAAGGGCTTGGCGTCCGCGGCCAGACCGAGCTCGCCGGCGGCGGCTTCCTGGGCGGCCTTGAGCACGTCGGGGCGCAGCTTGACATTGCCCGGCTTGTAGACGCCGTGCACGTTGCCGAAGGTCAGGGCGGTCATGTAGTAGCCCTTCTCCCCCGCGCCGAGCGCCTTGACGGTCGCGACGGCGTCCTCGGGCGTGGAGTAGAGCTTGTCGTTGATCTCGTTGGCGACGCCGTCCTCTTCGCCGCCGACGACGCCGACCTCGATCTCGAGGATGATGTTGGCCGCCTGGCACTTCTCCAGCAGCTCCTGGGCGATCTGCAGGTTCTGGTCCAGCGGCACGGCCGAGCCGTCCCACATGTGCGACTGGAAGATCGGCAGCCCGCCGGCCTTGACGCGCGCGGCGGAGGCCTCGATCAGCGGGCGCACGAAACCGTCGAGCTTGGGCTCGGGGCAGTGGTCGGTGTGCAGGGCGATGTTGACCGGGTAGTTCTTCGCGACCTCTTCGGCGAACGCGGCGAGTGCCAGCGAGCCGGTGACCATGTTCTTGATGTTCGAACCGGACGCGAACTCGGCGCCACCGGTCGAGACCTGGATGATGCCGTCCGAGCCGGCCTCGGCGAAGCCGCGGATGGCCGCGTTGATGGTCGAGCTCGAGGTGATATTGATCGCCGGGTATGCGAACGAGCCATCCTTGGCCCGGTCGAGCATGTCGCGGTAGACCTCGGGGGTTGCGATGGGCACTATCTGCTCCTTTGTGCGGGTGCCGTCGGAAAAATGTTTTCCACCGTCGATCCTCCCACGGCCGCCGGACGCACCCGCTCGCGTCTCACCCTGCATCGTCCGCCCGCGTCATTCGTCCAGCCAGTAAGACGTGACGAAGCGGCGGTGAAACGGCACGATGGGTCGCATGGCATCTCGCGCATCCAACTTCTGCATCGACGCCCACGATCCCTACGCCCAAACCCAGTGGTGGGCACAGGTTCTCGAGGATTTCGAGCCCGAGGCCGACTGGGACATGAAGCCCGGCGACGACGAGTGCGGGTTGGCTGGTCCGGACGATCGCTTCCTGCTCTTCCTCAAAGTGCCCGAGCCCAAGACCGTCAAGAACCGGATGCACATCTGCCTGCGCCCCACCGATCGCCACCGTGACGAGGAGGTCGACCGGATCCTCGGCCTCGGCGCCACCCTCGTCAACGACCTGCGCGACGGACCCGACGAGGGTTGGGCCGTCCTTGCCGATCCGGAGGGTAACGAGTTCTGCGTCCTCTCCCGCTACAAGGGCAAGCCCGCATAGCCACCGGCCACCGACAAAGACAACGACAACGACAACAGACCGAAAGAGTCAGCACATGACCGTTCTCGACCGCTTCTCCCTCCAGGGCCGCCGCGCCCTCGTCACCGGTGCCACCCGAGGGCTCGGTCGCGCCTTCGCCCAAGCCCTGGCGGAGGCCGGGGCCGACATCGTCGTCCACGGACGCGACGAAGCGGCGGCCGAGCAGGCCAAGACAGAGCTCACGGCAACCGGACGCCGCGTGGAGGTCGTGCTCGGTGAGTTGACCGACCGGCCCACCGTGGATGCCGTCACGGCCCAGGCCGTCGAGTTGTTGGGAGGAATCGACATCCTCGTCAACAACGCCGGGACGTGCATCCACGCACCGGCGCTGGAGGTGACCGACGAGCAATGGGCATCGGTGCTCGACACCAATGTGACCGCCCTGTGGTACATGTCCCAGGCCGTCGGGGCACACATGGTCGAGCGGGGCTCGGGGAGCATCGTCAACATCGGATCGATCTCGGGGATGATCGTCAACCGCCCGCAGATGCAGCCGGCATACAACGCGTCCAAGGCGGCCGTGCACCAACTGACCAAGTCGCTCGCGGCGGAGTGGGCGCCCCACGGCGTCCGCGTCAATGCCGTGGCTCCCGGCTACGTCAAGACCGATATGGCGCCCGTCGACGAGCCGCAGTTCCAGCGCTATTGGATCGAGGACGCGCCGCAGCAGCGCTACGCCAGCCCGGACGAGATCGCTCCGGCGGTGCTCTTCCTCGCCTCCGACGCCGCAGCCTTCGTCACCGGCAGCGTGTTGGTCATCGACGGCGGTTACACCGTCTACTGATCGAATCCTTCAGTCCGAGAACGCTTTTGACAGGGCGATCATCCGGGACCGGAAATCGTCGGAGGCCGGTGCGTAGGCCGCAGCCCAGACAGCGTTGAGCACCAGCCGGACGAAGGTCCAGTGCGTGACCCGGACGGGGTCGAGGCCCGCGGCGTCCGCGACGATGTCGGCACGCAGGCGCACGTGGGTGCGCTGGTTGTATGCCGCGGCGGTCGCGTCGGCGCGATTCCACACGATCGGTGCCACCGCATACGCCCACTCACCAGACACCGGTTTGGGGTCGATGGCCAGCCAGTCCCCCCGCGAAAGGACGAGGGGCGCAAGGACATTCATGTCGTGGAGATCCTCATGGACCAGCCGCCCGTCGACCTCACCGGTCACCAGGTGGGCGAGCGTCGCTGCTGCTTGGTCCGTCAGCCGGCGCGGCACGAGCGGGGTGCCGTGCCGGAGTTGGGCGTCCCAGCGCTGGGCCTTGTCGGACACCAGGACGTACTGCTCACCCGCCGGCTGGTCCAGGACGCGCATGAGACCGCCTATGACGTCGCAGGCTTCGAGGATCGACACGCTCGTCAGTTCCCGGTCCGCGTCCAGCCGTTCGAGGAGCAGACCGTATGACGCTGGGTCGGCCGCGAGCAATCGCACCGCCCCGCGCCCGTTCCAGTGGCGCAGCGCCAGATGCTCGAGGCGGGCCTCGTCGTGGGGCCATGTGAGCTTGAGTATCGCTTCGCGGGTCGGGGCCGAATCCGCGAAGTCGTTGCCCTGCAACCGGACCGGGAGGACGAGCGCACATTCCCCGTGCCGCGCCTCGCCGTCGGGCACGAGGTCCCATCGCGCCAGGGATGCGTCGATGAGCGACGGCAGCCGGCGCAACCACTCAGCGCCGGAGACGTCAGGCTCGGGCTCTCGGTCGGCGAGCAGGTCCCGCAGCGACTCGGGGATCAGTGGATGCGACACGGTCACGCGACCACGAAGACCCCGTAACCGAAGCCTTCCAGAGTGATGCCCGACTCAGTGACGGTCACACCCGAGCCCCAAAGGAGTTGCGCACCAACAGCTTCCGGCGACTCCAGCACCGCCGCCAGCCTGCGCGGATTGACCACCACGAGGTGGGAGTGGCCGCGCATCCAAGCGAACGGATAGCCCTCGTGAACAACGCGAGTCGGCTCGTGCCCCTGGAGGGCGGGCGTGGCGCGGCGGAGGGCGAGCAGGTCGCGCACGAGGGTCAGCGTCGAGCCGGGAACCCCGTCCTGCGCCGCGACCGTGGGGCGGTCGGGGTCCGGATCGATCGGCAGATACAACGCCTTGGGGGCGGCAGTCGAGAACCCGGCATTCGGCCCGTCGTCCCACTGCATCGGAGTGCGCGCGCCGGCCCGGTTGTAGAGCGGATTGCAGACGGCCCCTTCGACATTCGGCATACCGGGCAGATAGCGCATCCCGATCTCGTCGCCGTAGTAGAGACTCGGCACGCTCCCCCACGTGAAGAGAAAGGTGAAGGCGGCACCGAGTTGCTCCGGAGTCCGACCGCCGCAGCGGAGCCGGTTGAAGTCGTGGTCGGCCGTGGCGAGCAGGATCGACCGTTCGGGGTCCTCGGCCCGCCAGCCCTCCCACAGCCGCAGGAAGGTCTCGGTCGAGCCCGCTCCCTCCGCCGCGAAAAAGGGCTCGTGCGGCGTGTGCCAGGGCAAGGTCCCCGCCGAATGGTCGTCGAAGAGACTCGCGTGCGCCTCGAAGATCACCAAGGCGAAATCGGCGTCGAAAGCGCGCCGGCCGCCGACCCGCGGCTCGTCGCCCTCGGGGATCAGCACGGCGTCCGGGTATACCGTGTCGAGCCACTCCCGGATCTCCTGCCAGATCCGCGCCGAGGCGAGCCGCCCCTCGGTCAGGTACTCGTCCTTGACGAGCGAGAAGGCCATGTCGACGCGGAAGCCGGCGATGCCCCGGCTCAGCCAGAAGTCGAGAATGTCCTTGAGCGCCTGGCGATTTCGTGTCGGGCCGGGGGCATCGATCGCGTCCCGCCACGGCTGCGCGGGGTCGGTGCGGGTCCAGCCGAAGTTCAGGGCGGGTTGCTCGTCGTAGAAGTTCTTCAGGTACCAGCCGGGTCGCGGGCCGGGTGAGGCCACCCACGCGGGTATGCCGGGTAGGTCGATCCCCCACCCGTCGCCCGGATCCTCGGTGGTCCAGATATAGCGGTCGCCGTCCGGGTTCGGCCCGGAGGCCGCGAGTTCCTCCTGGAACCACGCGTGCGCGGTGGAGGTGTGTCCGACGACCAGGTCGAGCAGGATCCGGATGCCGCGCTCCCGGGCCTTGTCGACGAGTTCGACGAGGTCGTCGTTCGTGCCATAGCGCGGGGCGACCCGCAGGTAGTCGGCCACGTCATAGCCGGCGTCGACGAAGGGCGACTCGAAGCACGGGTTGAACCAGATCGCGTCGACGCCCAGTGCGGCGATGTAGTCGAGCCGCTCGATGACCCCGCGCAGGTCTCCGATCCCGTCGGCATTGGTGTCGTGGAAGGACTGCGGATAGATCTCGTAGATCACGGCATCGCGGAACCAGGCGGCGGTCATGCCCACATCCTTCCCCACTTCGCCGCTGCGGACGCCCACCTGGCGAGGCGCGGTTGCCGCAGATGAAAGCGGTTACATACTCTGCTGCGCATGACCATCCCTGCCGAGTCGAGCGAAGCGGCCGAACCCGCCGACGCCCTGCTGCGCCGCGACATCCGCCGGCTCGGCGAGCTGCTCGGCGATACCCTCGTGCGCCAGGAATCCCCCGCCGTGCTCGACGCGGTCGAGGAGGTCCGCCGGCTCACCAAGCGCGCCCAGGGCGGCGACGAGGACGCCCGGCGTGATCTGACCAAGCGGCTCGCGGCCGTCGATCTGGCCACGGCGACGTTGATGGTGCGCGCCTTTGCGACCTACTTCCACCTCGCCAATATCGCCGAACAGGTGGACCGGGCGGCCCACCTCGCCACCCGACCCGAGGATGCCGACTGGCTCGTCGCGGCGATGGACAAGATCGTCGAGGCCCGCGGCCCGGCCGCCTTGACCACCGCGCTGTCGAAGCTGTCGGTGCGCCCGGTCTATACGGCCCACCCGACGGAGGCGAGCCGGCGCACCGCACTGCTGAAGCTGCGCGAGATCGCCGACGCCTTGATCGCCCATCGCACCAACCCCACACCGCGTTCCGAGCGCCGTCGTGACCAACGGCTCGCGGAGATCATCGAATCGATGTGGCAGAGCGACGATCTGCGCGTCGATCAGCCGCAGGTCACCGACGAAGCCCGCAATATGCTCTTCTTCGTCGGCGGCCTTCTCGAGGAGACCGTCCCGAACCTGCTCGCCGACCTGGCCGACGAGGCGGCGCGGCGCGGCGCCTTCCTTCCCCCGACCGCACGCCCGCTCATCTTCGGCAACTGGATCGGGGGCGACCGCGACGGGAACCCCAATGTCTCGCCCGCCACCACGCTCGATGTGCTGGTCATGCAGCACGCCGTCGGCATCCGCGGGCTGATCGACATGGTGCAGCAGTGCGTCGACGAGGTCTCGATGTCCACCAAGCTCGTCGGCGTGAGCGACGAACTCGCCGCCAGCCTCGAACAAGACCTCGCCATCCTGCAGATCGAGGACCGCATCCGCCGGCTGAACGTCGAGGAGCCCTATCGACTCAAGCTCTCCTGCATCCGCCAGAAGCTGATCAACACACGCGATCGCATTGCGGCACGGGTGGATTCGCGCCCCGGGTTCGACTATGTCGGCCGCGACGAACTGGTCGCCGATCTCATGCTCATCCGCGACTCCTTGTTGGCGCACCGGGGTGAGCTGGTCGCGGGTGGCGCCCTCGCCACCCTGATCCGCACCGCGAGCGCCTTCGGCCTGCAGGTGGCGACGATGGACGTGCGCGAGCACAGCGGTGCTCACCATCACGTCATCGAGCAACTCGCCGACCGCGTCGACGACGAGCCGGGGTCGTATGCCGCCCTGGCCCGCGAGGACCGGATGGCGTGGCTGGCCGAGGAGCTGACGAGCCGGCGGCCGCTGGCCCCCTTCCCGCCGCCGCTGGACGCGGACGGCTCGCGCACCTTCGAGACCTTCCGGGCCATCCGCGCCGCGCAGAAGTGGTTCGGCCCGGAGATCATCGAGAGCTACATCGTCTCGATGACGCAGGGCCCGGACGACATCCTGGCCCCGGTCGTCATCGCCCGGGAGGCCGGGCTGGTCGACCTGCCCACCGACCAGGGACGGCCGGTGCGCGCCGACATCGGGTTCGTGCCCCTGCTGGAGACCGTGGAGGAATTGCGTTCTGCCGGAGAGATTCTCGATGCCCTGCTCTCGGTCGAGGCCTACCGGGAGATCGTGCGGGCCCGCGGCGACGTCCAAGAGGTCATGCTCGGCTACTCCGACTCCAACAAGGACGCCGGCATCACGACGAGCCAGTGGGAGATCCACCGGGCCCAGCGGGTGCTGCGCGATACCTGCACACGACATGGCGTCCAGCTCCGCCTCTTCCACGGGCGCGGCGGCAGCGTCGGCCGCGGCGGCGGCCCGACTCACGAGGCGATCCTCGCCCAGCCCTTCGGCACGCTCTCCGGCGAGATCAAGGTCACCGAGCAGGGTGAGGTCATCTCCGACAAGTACCTCCTGCCGGCTCTGGCACGGGAGAACCTCGAACTCACCCTCGCCGCCGTCATGGAGGCGAGCGCGCTGCATACGACGGCGTGGGTCGATCCCGCTCAGCTGACCCAGTGGGACGAGACCATGTCGAGCGTCAGCGCAGCAGCCTTCACCGCATACCGCGCCCTCGTCGACAACCCGCAGCTGCCCACCTACTTCGCCCAGTCGACGCCATTCGAACAGCTCGGCGCCCTCAAGATCGGGTCGCGACCGTCGAAGCGACCCGACAGCGGACAGGGCCTGTCCGGATTGCGCGCCATCCCATGGGTTTTCGGGTGGACCCAGTCCCGACAGATCGTCCCCGGATGGTTCGGCGTCGGGTCGGGGCTGCGGTCGGCGATCGATGCCGGGCGTCTCGAGGAACTCCGGGCGATGTATGCCGGGTGGCACTTCTTCAAGACGTTCATCTCCAACGTCGAGATGATGTGCAAGAAGACGCGGCTGGACATCGCGGCACACTATGTCGGCTCACTCGTCGACCCCGAACTGCACCCGATCTTCGAGCAGATCCAGCAGGAGTATGCCCGCACGGTCGATGCTGTCCTGCAGATCACCGGCGAGGAAGAGCTGTTGGAGGCCCAACCGGTTCTCAAGCGCACCCTCGAGGTCCGCGACCGCTATCTGGACCCCATCACCTATCTGCAGGTCTCCATGCTCGCCCGGATGCGGGCCGGCGACACCGACCCGCAGCTGGAGCGGGCGCTCTTGCTCGCCGTCAACGGTGTCGCCGCCGGACTGCGCAACACCGGGTAGGCCACACACCGGGGCAGCACCCGTTCGTGCCAGGCCGTGCAGCCCGACGCCGTCCCGGGTTGGTTCAGCCCCCGCTGAAGAGCGGGCCGTCCATCCGACACACGGCCCCCGGCGCCGGCATGACGCCGGATGCGAAGAAGGTGTCGAATGCCGCTGTCACGCAAGAGTTCCCGATGGCGGTGTGTCCCCACCCGGCATAGGTCAGCAGCCGCGCCCGGTCGAAGCGGCGAACGACCGCCCGGGCGCCATGGATCGGAGTCGCGGGGTCGTAGGTGTTGCCGACGACGAGGATCGGCCCCGACGTCCGCCCGCCGAACGGACGGACCCAGGTGTCTTCCTTGGTCACGATCGGCCAGTTGCCGCAGGTCGCGCTGCGCCATGTCCACAGCGACCCGAACCACGGGTATTGCTTGTCCTGGGCTTGCCCGGCACGCCACCAGTCGATCCGCTCGCGCGGGTTGCGGCTGTCCGCGCACGCGACCCCGTGGAAGGCATCCACCGTCTCGGTCACCGGCCCCCGCGTTGCCGACGGGGCGGCATACGGCTGCTCGTCGACGCGCCTGCTGGCGCGGTCCAGCGCCTGGACGAGCCGCGGGTCGACCCTGTCGACGCGGCGGAAGTTCTCGACCCAGATCGCTTGAAGTGACTGCGCGAGAAGGGAATAGTCGTCCTCGTACATCATCCCGAGGGTGGACTGCACAAGGGCGGGATAGGTCATGCGGCGCTCGTTGACCTGCAAGCCGCCGGCCTTTGCCCGTGCAAGGAGCTGGCGCCACTTGCCCGGCGCATTACCGGCGAAGGCGCACTGCCGGCGACCCAGCCGGTCACACTCGCGCAGCGCCGCGACGAGCCCGGTGTAGGCACCTTCGGCGCCACGCACCCGCGTGGTCACCGGCAGGGTCGCGGCTTCTCCGGTCGCTCCGGTCGCCCACGCCACCGGGTCCACCACGCCGTCGAGGACCATCCGTCGCACCCGGTCGGGGAACATCGAGGCGTAGGTCGCCCCGAGATAGGTGCCATAGGACGCTCCGTAGTAGTTCAGCCGCGGTTCGCCGAGCGCCCGGCGGATCAGGTCCATATCGCGGGCGGTGTCGGCGGTCGACATGTGCGCGACGATGGGGTTGGGATTCTCCTTGCATCCGGTGCGCACCCATTGCGCGCTGCGCCAGACCGCCGCCGATTGCGTCCAGGTCACGGGGAACGGTGGCGGTGCCGGCGTTGGTTCCGGATTGTCGTTGTGGCACAACATCATCGAGTCCTGGCCCACGCCACGGGGGTCGATCCCGATGACGTCATACCGCGCCGTCACGGTGGGGCCGAGATGCCGGGATGCATAGTCGACGAAGTCCGTCGCGCGCACGCCCGGACCACCAGGGTTGACGAAGACCGTCCCGATGCGCGGCTGCGGGCCGGTCGCGGGCATCTTGACCAGGTCGAGCAGGAGCGTCGCGCCGCGCGGGTTGTCGTAGTCCAGCGGCACGCGCACGGTGGCGCACTTGGTGCCCCAGCCGGCCCAGCAGTCGTGCCACGCGATGGCGGGTGCCACCGCGTCAGCTGTCCCGGCCGCCGGCGCCGCGACACCGGCCGCCAGCGCCGTGCTGGCGGCAGCAATCCACCCCACACGACGCGACATCTTCGTCCCCGTTTCTCGTCAGGCGCTTCGCGCCGTATGGGATACGAGTATGCCGCGTCCCCCGGCCTACCCGGCGTCACCGTCCCACAGGCCGGAGTCCATCGGGCACACCGCGCCGACCGGCGGCAACGCCCCGGTGGCGTAGTAGCGGTCGAAGGCTCTGGTCACGCAGCCGGTGCCGATCGCGCCGTGCCCCCACCCGTCATACGTCAGCAGGCGGGCGCCGGTGAACAGGCTCGCCACCTTGCGCGCGCCGTGGATCGGCGTGGCCGGGTCGTAGGTGTTGCCCACCACCAGGATCGGCGTCGCCGTGGCACCGCCATACGGCCTGAAGTAGCTGTCCGACTTGGTCACGATCGGCCACTTCGAGCAACTGGCCGACGCCCACGTCCACAGCGACCCGAAGCCGGGATACTTCGTGTCCTGCTCGACACCGGCCCGCCACCAATCGGTGACCGAGTCGGGATTGCGGGTGTCGGAGCACGCGACGCCGCTGAAGGCGTCGGAGACGACTTCGCCGCGCAGCAGCGGCGTCGCATACGGGGCCTTGCGCACCCGCTCCCCCGCCGCCCGCAGATCGGCGACGGCCGAGGCACTGGCCCGCGCCCCGCTGCCGGCGTTCTCCTCCCAGATCCCTTGCAGGGCGCTGTCGAGGCCGACATATCTGGTCGCGTAGAGAAAGCCCAGCACGCCGCCGATCAGGTCCGCGTAGCTCAACGGACTGCCGTATGCGGTGAGCTTGCCGGCCTTGGCCAAGGTCACCAAGCGCTGCCACTTGCCGCTGGCGTTGCCGGCGAAGTCGCATTTGGCCCGGCCCACCCGATCGCAGTCCTCCAGCGCCGACATCAACGCCTCGTGCGCGCCCTTGGCGCTGCGCAGCCGGGTCGAGAACGGCTGCACCGCGGGCACCACGTCCCCGGTCGACCAGGCGATCGGGTCGAGGACGCCGTCGACGACGAACCGCCCGACCCGCGAGGGGAACATCGAGGCATAGGTCGAGCCGAGCTGCGTGCCGTAGGAGATGCCGTAGTAGTTCAGCTTCTTCTCACCGACCGCCTGCCGCATCAGGTCCATATCGCGGGCGGTGTCGGCCGTCGACATATGCCGCACGATCGGCGCAGCCTGGTCCGCGCAGGCCCACCGCGTCCATTGGGCCTGGATGAAGGCCGGCTTGGCCTGTGCCCAGGTCATCGGGAACAGATAGTCGATGCCCGGCGGACGCGGCGCGTCGCTCACGCACTTCATCGGGGTCGAGGCCCCCACCCCTCGCGGGTCGATGCCGATCACGTCATACCGGTTGCGCACGGTCGACCCGAGCAGGATCGAGGCCATCGGGGCAAAGCCGGTCGAACTGCCGCCCGGGCCCCCTGGATTGACGAAGAGCGTGCCGATCTTCGTGCTCGGCCGAGCCGCCGGAACCTTGAGCAGATCGAGCAGAATCTTCGCCCCGCCCGGGTTGTCGTAGTCGAGGGGCACGGCGACCGTCGCACATCTGAACTGTTTCGCGTTCGTGCAGGCCTGCCAGTCGATCACCGGCACCGGCGCCCGCACCTGATCCTCGGCCGCCCGGCTCACCCCCGGCACCAAGGTCGCGGCCAACGCCGCTGCCATACCGAACCCGATCCCCTGCATCCTGCGTCCCACGACGAATCCCCATTCGGTGACGCGACCACCTCGGTTGTGGCCGTCACCACCACCCTTGTGCCTTCCGCGGTTTCGCGCAATACCCGGGAATAGGCTGAAGTGCCCCCCCACGAAGGAGATTGCGGTGTCCGAGAGGCTGTCTCGACTGCGCACGATGCGCGAGCAGGCGCTCGCCGGTGGCGGGCAGGCCCGCATCGACCAGCAGCACGCCAAGGGCAAACTGACTGCGCGAGAACGGCTTGCGATTCTTCTGGACGAGGCGTCCTTCCAAGAACTCGGCGCGCTGGCCACCCACCAGCTCAGCGATTTCGGCATGGACAAGCACAAGGTCCCCGGCGATGGGATCATCACCGGCTTCGGCAAGATCAACGGCCGCCGCGTGGCCGTCTTCGCCCAGGACTTCACCGTCCTCGGCGGGTCCTTCTCCGAAGTGCAGTCCCACAAGATCAGCCGCATCCAGGACCTGGCGATGGAGAGCGGCATACCGCTGATCGGGCTGAACGACTCCGGCGGGGCACGGGTGCAGGAGGGGGTGCGCTCGCTCGCGGCATACGGAGAAGTGTTCTTGCGCAACGTGATGGCGTCGGGAGTCATCCCGCAGATCTCGTTGATCATGGGCCCCTGCGCCGGCGGCGCCGTCTATTCGCCCGCCCTGACCGACTTCACGATCATGGTCGAGGGCACGAGCAATATGTTTCTCACGGGGCCGGACATCGTGCGCACCGTCACCGGCGAGGACGTCGACGCCGAGACCCTCGGCGGTGCGGCGGTGCACAACACCCGCAGTGGTGTCGCCCAGTTCTCGGCACCCACCGAGCAGGCCGCGCTCGCCCTGGCCAAGACCTTGCTCAGCTATCTGCCGCAGAACAACAACGACGACCCGCCGCAGATCACGCCGTACGACTCCCCGGACAGAATGGACGAGGAGCTCAATTCGATTGTGCCGGAAGACGATACCGAGGCCTACGACATGCGCGAGGTGCTCGACCGGGTCTTCGACGCCGACAGTGTCCTGCAGGTGCACACCGACTACGCCCCCAACGCGCTCGTCGCCTTCGCGCGGCTGGACGGCAAGCCGGTCGGGATCATCGCCAACCAGCCGATGGTGATGGCCGGCGCGCTCGATCTCAACGGGTCGGACAAGATCGCCCGGCACATCTCGTTGTGTGACATGTACAACTTGCCGCTGGTCACCTTCGTCGACTGTCCCGGCTACCTGCCCGGGGTCGACCAGGAGTGGGGCGGTGTGATCCGGCACGGCGCGAAGATCATCTACGCCTACTGCCAGGCGACGGTGCCCAAGGTGTCGGTGGTCACGCGCAAAGCGATCGGCGGGTCGTATGTCGCGATGAGTTCGAAGCAGATGAACAACGACATCGCGTTCGCCTGGCCGAGCGCGGAGATCGCCGTCATGGGTCCGGAGGGGGCGGCGCGGCTGCTGAACCGGCAGGCGCTCAGGGAGGCCGAGGATCCGGCGAGCCTGGAGGCGCAGTTCGTCACCGACTATCGCGAGAAGTTCTTCAATCCCTATCGCGCCGCGGACCTGGGGCAGATCGACGAGGTCATCGAGCCGCGCGAGACCCGCCCGCACCTGATCCGCTCCTTCGAGGTGCTGCAGACCAAGGTGCAAGGCGGGCTGCCGAAGAAGCACGGACTCTTCCCGGTCTGATTGCCATGAAAGACATCGGTTTCGGACTCGGCATGACGGCGGCCGGCATGGGCACCGTCTTCGCCATGCTGCTCCTGCTCATGATCATCGTCTCGCTCATGGGACGAATGGACCGTCAACCCTCCTCGGCCGAGAACGCCGGACGCGACGGGCTGGCCGGCGCGGACCTCGACGCGATGAGCGGCATCGACGACGCCCCGGACACCGCACCGCGGGTCCTTGCCGACGGCCTGACGGAGGACCAGATCGCCGCCGTCTCGGTCGCCGTGCTCCTGCACGCCGAGATTCGCCGCCAGCAGGCGGCCCCGGCGATGCGCACCCACCAACCCGGAAGCCACATCTTCGCGAGCCGTTGGGTCGCCAACGGCCGCGGGCTACAGACCCAGCCTTGGCGTAGGAGCTGACGGCATGCGCAGATACACGGTGACCGTCGGTGACCAGGCCTATGTCATCGACGTCGAGGAGCGGAGCGCGGACACCTTCACCGTGATCCTCGACGGGCGGCCGCTGTCGGTCCGTGTCGACGGGCACGAGGACCTCGCCCAGGCCGCCATCCGTCCGCAACTGGAGATCGCCGACTCCCCGGGGGCGGCGGGGGTGCCGACGGCGGCGGGGGCGGCGGGGGCG
>NZ_HG764815.1:2496911-2503984 GCF_001050535.1 Nostocoides australiense Ben110
CGGGCCGCCGCCTCGGCATACCCGCGCTGTTCGGCCTGCCGGATCGCGTCGGTGAGATAGGGGTTCAACCGCGGGATCTCGCCGCCGCGCCGCGGACCCGCGGTCGAATCGGCGAAGAGGTCGAACATCCGGGACCCGACCTGCATGTGCTGCCACAGCGGCACCGGCCGGTGCTCGGAGACGATCACGGCGTGGTTGCCCCGGACGAGTTCGAGCCAGTCGCCGAATTCCTCGGCGTTGCTGACGGTGGCCGAGAGCGAGATCAGCTGCACCGACGGCGGCAGGTGGATGATGACCTCCTCCCACACCGCCCCGCGCATCCGGTCGGCGAGGTAGTGCACCTCGTCCATGACGACGAATCCGAGCCCGGTCAGGGAGGAGGACCCGGCATACATCATGTTGCGCAGCACCTCGGTCGTCATCACGACGATGGGCGCCTCGCCGTTGATCGACGAATCCCCCGTCAGCAGACCGACATTCGCGCTGCCGTGCCGTGCGACCAGATCGGTGTACTTCTGGTTGGAGAGGGCCTTGATGGGCGTGGTGTAGAACGCCTTCTGCCCGCGCGTGAGCGCCAGGGAGACCGCGAACTCCCCCACCACCGTCTTGCCCGCTCCGGTCGGCGCCGCGACGAGCACCCCCTTGCCGGCCTCCACCCGCCGCGCACGCGTCCCGCTGGAAGGGATCGAGCGGGAAACTCAAAGAGGCCTCGAAGGCCGCGAGATGGCTCATGACGCGGGGACCACGACGCGCACCGCGCCGGGCACGACCTCGGCCCGCAGCGGCACCCGGCGGAAGGGCTCGCCGTCGGCGAAGGCGGTGATCCCGTCCGCTTCGAGCAGCACGCGCCGGCCGCGGGTGATCTGGACGGCCGGGTGGTCGACGTGGGTGCCGGAGAAGACCTTGGGGAAGACGCGCAGGAACTCGGGCCGGCTGATCTTGTGGAGGATCATCACGTCGAAGAGTCCGTCGTCCATGAGCGCGTGTGGGGCTACGTGCATCCCGCCACCGTATGACGAAGCATTGGCCACAATGACCAGCATCGCCTCGGTTTCGGTGCGGGTGCCGTCGATCGTCACGGCATACGGGATGGCGCTGAAGACCGGGAGTTCGCGGACGACGGCGAGGTTGTAGCGCGACTGCCCCCGCGGCCAGGACCACGCGTTGGCGCGCGCGTTGACGACCGCGTCGAACCCGGCATACAGCGTGCCGCCGAACCACGGCCGGTGATGGTCGCCGTCGACGCGCCCCGCGTCCACGGACCGCGTGCGCCCGGCGGCGATCATCGCCACCGACGCCTCGACGTCACGCACGGGTAGGCCCAGGGCGCCGGCGATGTCGTTGCCCGTGCCCACCGCGACGACGGCGAGGGGTATGTCGGTGCCGGCGCAGGCGTTGACGCCCAGGTGCGTCATCCCGTCGCCCCCGGCGACGACGAGCAGGTCGAGGCGATCCTCGGAGATCGATCGCCGGGCGTTGGCGAGGGCCGCTCCGGCCGTCGGCCCGGAGAGATGGACGATGTCGAAGCCGGCGGCGCCCAGTTCGCGCACCAGCCGGGCCCCGATCCGGTTCCCGCTCCCGGCGGCGGCGTGCGGGTTGACGACCAGGCCGACGCGGGTGCCCGAGATCTCCCCGGACCTAGGGCCGGCGGGATTCTCGGCTGCAGCGTCGGGCACGGGCAGCAGGTTATAGGGGCGAGGCCTCGTCGTCGGCGTATTTCGTCCAGTCGGGGGCGTTCTTGGCGCGGCGCCGGCCGATGAGGATCCCGATCCAGGCCGCGATGAAATAGAGGACGATGAGCGGTCCGGCCATGAAGAACATCGTGACCGGGTCGGGAGTCGGGGTCACGATGGCCGAGATGATGAAGATCAGCACCAGCGCCGGGCGCCACTGCTTGAAGAGGGCATTGCCCGGGATGATGCCGGCGAAGATCAGCCCGACGAGCGCCACCGGCATCACCCAGGTGACGCCGAAGACGAGGATGAGCCGGGTGACGAAGCGGAAGTACATCGCCGCTTCGGGCAGGTTGTAGGCGTTGACCGGCGTGAAGCTGAGGAGGATCTCGACGGCCTTGGGCAGCACCCAGTAGCCGAACGCGCAGCCGATGAGGAAGAGCGGCAAGGTGACGGCCACGAAGGCCATCGAGACGCGCTTCTCCTTCTTCGTCAGGGCCGGGACGATATAGGCCCACAGCTGGTACATGATCACCGGGCTGGCCATGATCAGCCCGAGCCAGACACTGAGGTTGACGCGCTGGCTGAAGGCCGTGGTCAGACCGGCGAAGTTGAGGGCAACCTTGTCAGCCTCGATTCCGCGTTCGGCCGCAACGGATTCCATCGGAGCCGTCAAGTGCGCATAGACCCAGTCGTAGAGGAACCAGCCGATGATCGAGCAGACCACCAGGGCCAGGGCGGCCTTGATCAGCCGTTGCCGGAACTCGATGAGGTGTTCGATGAGGGACATGCGCCCCTCGGGGTTCGCCTTGCGGGCTGCCCGTTTGGCGCTGCCCGGCAGGCCGGGCGCCACGTCAGTGCGTATGACCGGACTGGTTGTCCGTCCGCGGGCTGTTGTCCTCGCGCAGCGCCGAACCCTCGACCGTCGTCGAGCCGGCGGAGCCGGTGGTCGTCGTGCCGGTGGTCGTGGTGCCGGTGGTCATGGTGCCGTCGGCGCGCTTGCGCGCCTCGTCCTCGGCCTTCATCTCGTTGACCTCGGACTTGAACACGCGGGCGGAGCGCCCGAGGGAGCGGGCGGCGTCGGGCAGGCGCTTCCATCCGAAGAGCAGGATGATCACCAGGGCGATGATGATCAGCTCGGTGGGACCAAGGTTGGGCATGACGCGCCTTTCACGTTGGTGTGTCGTCGGATTCATTCTAGGGTCAAGGCGACCGGGGCCCTCGCGAAGTGCCGAAGCGCAGCGAGGACACCTCGTGGGGTGGGTTCAACGGCGAGCCCAGGGCGGGAGCTTCGGCTGGCGCCGGGCTCGTCGCTCGTCAGCAACGATGGCACGCGTTCTTGTGCGTTCCCTGTGGGCGTCGTATGGATGCACGAAGACCGCCAGCTGAACATCGCCTGACGTGGGCAGCCGCGAGGCCGTGCGATCCAGTTCGGCGATCAGGAGCGACGCCTCCCTGACCTGGTCGTTCAGGGCGCGCACGGACCGCCACGTCGCGCGGACGCGGCGCCACAGCCACCACCCGCCCCCCACGAGGATGGCGAGGAAGACCAGCGCCGAGGCCCACCACGGCATACCGTGCCTCACGCTCCGTATGCCGCGAGCGCGGCCCGCGCGCTGCCCGCCACCTCGGCGGCCAGGTCCGCCGGCTCGCGCACGAGGACCCCGCCGCCGGCGCGGAGGGCCAGCCGGCGCACCCACTCACGGTCCCCGACCCGCAAGGTCACCGTCGTGACCCCGTCGGCGCGGGCGAGGGACTCGGTGGGGTAGTACTCCCCCACCCACTCCCAGCCCGGCCGCAACTCCAGCGTCACCAGCGGATCGCGCTGGGACGCAACGAAGGTCCCGGCGGCCAGGTCACGCGCCCGGGCTCCGGCGGGCGGGGTGCCGTCGGCGTCGAGGACCTCGATGTCCTCGACCCGGTCGAGCCGGAACAGGCGGGTGTCCTCGGCCCGGTGGCACCAGCCCTCGAGGTACCAGCGGCCGTCGAGGCTGACCAGGCGCATCGGGTCCACGGCCCGATCGGTGCTCTCGTCGCGCGCCGGCACCAGATAGCGCAGCTGCAGGCGCCGGCCCCGGCGCAGGGCATCGGCGACGACCTCGCGCACGTGCTCCGCCGAGTCGTCGGCGAGGACGGCCTCCACCTTGCCCGCCACGTCGCCGGCGCTCGCGGCCGCTTCGTCGAGCTTGGCCAGGGTGCGTTCGATGACGGTGGAGTCGGCCACTCCCTCCGCGCCGAGAAGCGCCCGCAGCCCCACCATGAGGGTGAGCGCCTCGGCGCGGGTCAGCCGCAACGGCTGGGCGATGGTGTCGGCGTTGGAGATGAGGATGCGCCCACCCTCGGTCGAGACGTCGATGAGTTCGTCGGTCATCGACCCGTAGCCGCACATGAACAGCAGCTCGAGGTCGTCGCGCAGCTGGGCCTCCGTCACGCCCAGCTCGGCGGCAGCGTGGGTGATATCGACACCCTGCCGGTTCACGAGCCAGGGCACGATCGAGAGCAGGCGAGCCAGCCGTCCGCTCGCGCCTTCGGGCGTCATGGGCCGACCTCCTCGTGGGCGTCGGCGCCGGCCCGCAACACCGTGATCACGGCGTCGCGCACGGCGGGCGGTTCCTCGACGATCAGGCTGGCGCCATAGGAGGCCAGCTCGTGAGCGATATCCCCCGGGTCGCTGTAGGGCAGCTCGACCTTGTCCCAACCGTCATCCCCCGCCGTCTCGATCCCCCTGTGCCGCAAGGCATTTCCCGAACCTGACTGCACGCGCAGCCGCACCAGGTCGAGCCGGCCGCCCTCCCGGCGACCCCGGATCATGGCGACCGGGTCGTGGTCGGCCGGCACGGCATACGACCCAGGTTTGCCGGCCCGGGTGACCTTGCCGGAGATCCGCGAGAGGCGGAAGACGCGCGGCTCGCCGCGGTCGGTGTCCAGCCCGGTGAGATACCAGTGGCCGGACTGGGACGTCAGGCCCCACGGTTGGACGTGCCGGGTCGCGGCCTCCTCACCCGGGCGGGCATACCCGAAGCGCACCGGCGCCTGCGCGAGCACGGCGTCGAAGAGCGGCCCGAACGCCGGCTCGCTCGTGCCGAGGCGGGCCTCGACGAAGGCGAAGGCCTCGTCGTCGGGTTCGACGCCGCTGGCGCGCAGCTTGCGCAGGGCCGTGGCGGCGGGGGCGGCGAGCGTCGCGTGGGACCACGCGCGTGCGGCAAGCCCCAGGACGGCGAGTTCGTCGGCATCGAAGCGGATCTGCGGCAGCGCGTAGTCGCGGGCGTGGATGCGATAGCCGGGCTCGTCCTCCCAGCCGGCGCTGATCTCCTCGGTGGCCAGCGGGATGCCGAGTTCGCGCAGCTCCTCCTTGTCCCGCTCGAACATCCGCTCGAAGGCCTCGTCGGTCGGCGCCAGCCGGTATTGCTCGACGGTCTCGCGGATCCGGGCGCGCGAGAGCGGACGGCGCGTATAGAGCAGCGTCATCACGAGATTCATCAGCCGCTCGGTCTTGGCGGCCGGGGAGTTGCTGGGTGGCATGTCAGGTCGACGCTACCGGAGGGATCGCCTCCGGGCTCATTACGCTGAGCCCGTGATGCACTGGCGAGTCGGGACGGTCGCCGCGGTGGAGCAGTCGTGGGGGCGGGCGGTGCAGTATGCCGTCGACCTCGACTCCCCCGACCAGGCGCCGGGGCCGCGCGTGCGCGCTCTCGGGTATGCCGACCTGGTGGGTGTGTTGGGTGCGGGAGACCGGGTGCTGCTCACCACCTCGGCGTTGGAGCGCGGGCTCGGGACCGGCGGGCTGGCGTTCGTGGTCGCCGCACCCGACCGGTTGCCGCCGGATCCGCCGGCGGGGCCGGGGCATATCGTCAAGGCCCGATACACCCCGCAACAGCAGATCGTGCTGGCCGTCGACGAACAGGAGAGCCCGCACCACGGGGCGCTCTCGTCCGGACCGGCGGCCGACGGGGACCTGGCCGGACTGCCGGTGCTCGTCGCCGACGTGCACTCGGCGCTGGCGCCGATTCTGGTGGGGGTCCGGTCGCTGGCGCCGCGGGCACGGGTCGTCCACCTCTACACCGACGGCGGTGCGCTGCCGGCGGCCTTCTCGATGACGCTCGCGCGGCTCGCCGAACTGGGTTGGCTGACCGCGACGGGGACGGTCGGGCAGGCCTTCGGCGGCGACTTCGAGGCGGTGATGTTGCATTCGGGGCTGCTGGCGGCCAAGTACGTCTTCGGCGCTGACCTGGTGGTGGTTGTCCAGGGGCCCGGAAATGTCGGCACGGGAACGCCATACGGCTTCACGGGTCTGGCGGCCGGCGAGGCTCTCAACGCGGTGCACGTCCTCGGCGGACGCGGCTTCGGCGCCCTGCGCATCAGCGCGGCCGACGCCCGCGAACGCCACCACGGCATCTCCCACCACAGCCGGACCGCATACGGCCGGGTCGTCCTCGGTGAGGCGAGCCTGATCGTGCCGCACCTGCCCGGCGAATTCGGGGCTCTGGTGGCGCAGCAGGCGGGCGATCTTGCTGCCGGGGCGCGCGGTCAGGTGACCTTGATCAGCGAGCCGGTCGACGGGCTGCTCGAGGCGCTGGGCGCCTGCCCGATCCCCCTGTCGAGCATGGGCCGGGGCCTGGACGCCGACGAGGAGTATTTCCTCGCGCAGGCGGCCGCTGGCCGAGCGGTGGCGCGCACGCTCGGACCGGCCGATACCCGCTGACGCCGGCAGTGAGTTACGCGCCGTGGCTCAGGACGGCGACCGGGACCCGGGCCGATTGCAGGACCTTGCGACTGACCGAGCCGAAAAGCATCCCGGCGATGCCACCGCGGCCGCGGGTGCCGAGCACCAGCAGGCGTGCGTCTTGCGCTTCTGCAAGAACGATATCCACGATCTTTCCCTGCTTCACGACCGCGGTGAATGCCACATCGGGGTGGGCCGCGATGACCGGCTCGAGGGCCGCGTCGATGCTCCCGTGCAGCCGCCGCTTGACCTTCTCGTATTGCGGCGAACCCGGGGTGGTGGCCACTACTCCGTCGACGACTTCCAAGAACCAACCGCTGACCACGCGAACCGGCACCCGCAGGCGCTCGGCCGTGGCCGCGGCATACCGCAACGCGGCGCGGCTGTGCGGGCTGTCGTCGAAGGCGACGACGATATCGCCGTCCTCGGGCAGCACCGGTCCCACGACCACGACCGGGCACCGGGCGAGGGCGACGACCGAGGTGGACGTGGCGCCGAGCAGAATCCGTTCGAGGTTCCCGCCGCGCGCCGACCCGAGGACCACTGTCCGCGCCCGCTCGCTGGCGTCGAGCAGGATCCGCGCGGCCCGGCCCGATGAGCGGTATGCCGTGACAGGGACCCCCGGTGCCCGCTCGGCCACGCGCGCGCAGGCCCGCTCGAGGCGGGGGGGGGGGCGG
>NZ_HG764815.1:2504084-2508555 GCF_001050535.1 Nostocoides australiense Ben110
GGCGGTGTCACTGCCATACCCAGTTCCCTCCCTCGTCAGGCCACGATGTGACCCGACGGGCTCCTGGCCCGGCCTGCCTGGCCCGGGCTACTTGGTGGCGGCCTCGACGACCTTGGTCAGGCCGTCGGCGGTGGCCACCTCGCCCAGCGTCTCGCCGGAGTAGAGCTTGTCGCCGATCTTCAGCGTCGGGGTGCCCGTGACACCGGCGGTGCCGGCGGACTCGTTGGAGGCGTTGATGTAGCTGGTGTATTTGCCGGCATCGACGCACTTGGTCCAGGTGTCCATATCGCCGACACCGGCGGTCGTGGCGAACTTCGAGACATCTGCCGTGGTGACCGAGTCCCCCTCGGGGTGCTGCGCGGTGTAGGCGGCGTCGTGGAACTCCTGGAACTTGCCCTGGTCAGCCGCGCAGAAGGCGCCATTGGCGACCGGCGTGGACTGCTTGGCCCCGGTCTTGTCGTCGAGGAAGTTCATGATGTGGTAGCGCAGTTCGATCTTGCCGTCCTTGGCCAACTGGGCCAGCGTGCTGCCCATCGCAGCTTCGTACTGCTTGCACGCGGGGCACTGGAAGTCCTCGAAGACGGTGACCACCGGCGCGCCGGACGCGAGCGTCACGTCGGCGAAGGAGCGGTAGCCGGCATCGACCGTCGCGCCGGCCGGCGGCGCGGTGTTGCCGGACCCGGCCTCCTTCTCGTTGTTCTTCTCGTTCCAGATCACGCCCCCGACGACGGCGATGATCGCGAGGATCGCGACGATGCCGGCGACGGTGATCTTGTTGGCGCTGCTCCCGCTCGCCTTCTGGGCGGCCTGGATCTTCGCCTGCCGGCTGTCCTGCGGGGTCGCGCCGGCGCGGGACCCGCGCTGCGCCGTGGGCTTCTTCGACATCTGCGAGTGGCTTCCTTCGGTGGGTGGTGCGGTATGCGGTGGTCAGGCTAACCGGGACGGTCGACAGGGACCTATTTGACGGCCTCCGCGACCACATTCTCCAGCGCTTCGCGTCGAGTTGCTGAGCTTGCTCATTAGCGCTTGCTCTCCCTCACGCCGGCCGCCAGTTCGCGGGTCACCTCTGCCAGACGCGCCAGGCCGGCCTCGGGCTCGACGTCGAGCAAGGTGGTCACCAGCGCGGAGCCAACGATGACCCCATCGGCGAACGAACCGACCTGCGCCGCTTGTTCCCCGGTGCTGACCCCCAATCCCACGCACACGGGCAGGTCGGTCGCGGCGCGGGTGCGCTCGACGAGTTCATCGGCCGCGGTGCCCACCGACGACCGGACGCCGGTGACGCCCATGGTGGAGGCGGCATACACGAACCCGCGGCAGGCACCGGTGACGGTGGCGAGCCGCTCTGGGGTAGACGAGGGCGCGACGAGGAAAACCCGGTCCAGGCCCGTCCGGTCGCTCGCGGCGATCCAGTCGCCGGCCTCGTCGGGGATGAGGTCGGGCGTGATCAACCCGCCGCCGCCGGCGGCGGCGAGGTCGTCGGCGAAGCGGTCGACGCCGCGGCGTAGCACGAGGTTCCAGTACGTCATCACCAGGGGCACCGCTCCCGCGTCGCGCACGGCCCGAGCGGCGGCGAAGACGTCCTCCACGCGGGTGCCGCCGGCGAGCGCCGCCGAGGCGGCCCGCTGGATGGCCGGCCCGTCTATGACCGGGTCGCTGTAGGGGATCCCGATCTCGACGATGTCGCAGCCGTTCTCGACGAGCGTGACCATGGCGCGGATGGAGGTCGCCACATCCGGGAAGCCGACCGGGAGATAGCCGACCAGGGCGGCCCTCCCCTCCTCGCGGCAGGTCTCGAAAACCGCAGCGGACCCGACGGCGGTCGCGGGCGTCATACCGTGCCCTCCCCTTGGGCGTCGATGAGACCGAACCACGCAGCGGCGGTGTGCATGTCCTTGTCGCCGCGGCCGGAGAGATTGACGAGGATCAGGCCATCGGGGCCCAGCTCGCGGCCCACGTCGAGCGCGCCGGCGAGCGCGTGCGACGACTCGAGCGCGGGGATGATGCCCTCGGTGCGGCACAGCAGCCGGAAGGCCTCCATGGTCTCCTCGTCGGTGGCGTAGCGATATTCGGCGCGGCCGATGTCCTTCAGGTGCGAGTGCTCGGGCCCGACGCTCGGGTAGTCCAAACCGGCACTGACAGAGTGGGATTCGAGGGTCTGACCGTCGTCGTCCTGCATCAGATAGGACATGGCGCCGTGCAGGACGCCCGGCTCGGCCGAGGCGAAACGAGCGGCATGCCGTCCGGACTCGACGCCCTCTCCCCCGGCCTCGACGCCGATCAGCCGCACGCCCTCGTCCTCGATGAACCGGTGGAAGATGCCCATGGCGTTGGACCCACCCCCGACGCACGCGATGACGGCGTCGGGCAGCCGTCCGGTCAGCTCGAGGACCTGTTGGCGCGCCTCGATGCCGATGATCTTGTGGAAGTCGCGGACCATCTCGGGGAAGGGGTGCGGTCCGGTGACGGTGCCGATGCAGTAGTGGGTGTCGTGGACGTTGGTGACCCAGTCGCGCAGGGCCTCGTTGATGGCGTCCTTGAGGGTGGCGCTGCCGTGCTCGACGGGGATCACCTCGGCGCCGAGGATCTTCATGCGCGCGACATTGAGAGCTTGGCGCTCGGTGTCGACCTTGCCCATGTAGACGGTGCAGTCCAGGCCCATGAGGGCGGCGGCGGTGGCGGTGGCGACGCCATGCTGGCCCGCGCCGGTCTCGGCGATGATGCGGCGCTTGCCCATCCGCCTGGTCAGCAGGGCCTGGCCGAGGACGTTGTTGATCTTGTGGGAGCCGGTGTGGTTGAGGTCCTCGCGTTTGAGGATGACCCGGGCCCCCCCGGCGTGAGCGGCGAACCGAGGCACCTCGGTGATGATGCTCGGCCGGCCAGTGTAGGTCTTGTGCAGGTGGTCGAGTTCGGCCTGGAAGTCCGGGTCGACCATGGCCTTCTGCCGGACCTCGTCGAGCTGTTCGAGCGCGGGGATGAGCGCCTCGGGCACATAGCGTCCGCCGAAGCGGCCGAAGCGTCCTGGGGCGTCGGACATTAGGTGCTCAGACTTGGGTTGCTCAGACGTATGTTGCTCAGACATGGGTTGCTCCCGTGGGGATTTCGGCCATAGCGGCGACGGCGGCGCGCGGGTCGCCGTCCTTGACGAGGGCTTCGCCGACGAGGACGGCGCGCGCTCCTTCGCGGGCGTAGCGCTGCGCGTCGGCGGGGACGGCGATGCCGCTCTCGGCGACGGCGACGACGTCGTCGGGGACCTGGTTGACCAGGCGCGCGAAGGCGTCGGCGTCGATGTCGAGGGTCTTCAGGTTGCGCGCGTTGACGCCGAGCAGCCGCGGCGCGACGGCGAGGGCGCGGTCGATCTCGGCCTCGTCGTGGACTTCGACGAGAGCCGTCATGCCGAGTTCGTGGGTCAGGTCGTGGAAGCGGCGGAGTTCGTCGTCGGTCAGGGCGGCGACGATCAGCAGCACGAGATCGGCGCCGTGGGCGCGCGCCTCGTGGAACTGGTAGTCGCAGACCATGAAGTCCTTGCGCAGCACGGGCACCTCGACCGCCGCGCGGACCGCGTCGAGGTCGGCCAGGCTGCCGCCGAAGCGACGCTGCTCGGTCAGGACGGAGATCGCGGCTGCGCCGCCTTCTTGGTATGCCGCGGCGAGACTCCCCGGGTCCGTGATCTCGGCGAGTGCGCCCTTGCTCGGTGAGGACCGCTTGACCTCCGCGATCACGCCGAGGGTCGACCTGGTCAGCCGGGGCAGGACCGGTCGGGCGGGTGGCGCGGCGGCGGCGGCCGCGACGACCTCGCGCAGCGGCATACGGTCCTCGCGGCGCGCCACGTCGTCACGGACACCCGCGATGATCGAATCGAGCACGGTGGCGTTGGCGGGCATGCCGATCACCGTAACCGGTGCGACGGGGACTGCCGATTCGAGGCCGGATCCCGGATGCCCGGGCCGGGGTCGCTCAGGCGTAGGGCGAGCGGACCGGGTTCTTCTCGCCGTAACCCATCTTGGCCAGGATCGGCCACAGCAGGGCACCGATGAGGAAGGCGACCCCGCCGGCGATGGCCAGGCTGGTGTTGGCCTGGATGATCGCCCAACAGATGACCGCGGCGGCCACGAGCATGATCATGGTGCTCACCCAGGCGGCCGTGCTGTTGCCGTGGCTGTCGTGCTCGTCCTCGTGGGTGCTCATGTCCTGCCTTTCGTGCGGTGGATGGCCGACGCCGTTCCGTCAGGAAGCGATTGTGGCAGAAGGCGTCGCCTGGGACGGCATGGGTGTGACGATTCGACCACGCCGGGTCGCACGGAGGGTCTCGTGGGAACCTGGGGATGTGGATCTTGTCGTGCCTCCGGGGCCGGGCCTGCCGGCCGGGCTCGTGGTGCCCGGTGAGCTCCTGCGCGAACGGTTCTCGCGCTCGAGGGGTCCCGGCGGCCAGGGCGTCAACACGACCGACAGCCGGGTCGAGGTCGAACTG
>NZ_HG764815.1:2508655-2514283 GCF_001050535.1 Nostocoides australiense Ben110
CAGTCGATCCGGCGGTCGGCGGGCGGTGCGTCGGCGGCGGCGCCGATCCAGGCGATGCGGTCGTCCTCGACCACGAGAGCCGCATTGGTGCGGATCCCGAGGGCGTCCTCGGGAGTGCTGCCCGGTCCAGCGCACGTGACGAGTTGGCCGATCCCGGTGACGAGCGCGCTCGTCATAGGGGCCTGCTCATGCTCCGCGCAGCTTCATCAGCGCCTTGCCGAGCAGCGCGCCCGGATCGCCTGCGCGATGGACGCCGCCACGGACGACGAACTCGCCACCGATCATGACGTCGGTGACGTCGCCGGCGGCGGCCGAGAACATGACCTGCGCGGCGCGGGATCCGACCGTGCGCACCGAATCACGGCGCACAGCAACGAGATCCGCGAGCGCACCGGGGGCGATGAGGCCGCCGTCGGGCCAGCCGATGCTCGCGTAACCGTGGTGGCTCATCGCGAGATTGAGTTCGTCGAGAGTGAAACGCCCGCGTTCGCCGCTGTGCAGGCGCTCGTGCATCTCCAGGCCGCGCACCTCGATGAACGGGTCGATCGAGACGTGCTGATCGGTGCCGATGCTCAGCCGGGCGCCCGCGTCGAGGAGGTCACGGGCAGGCCCGATGCCGTCGGCGAGGTCGCGCTCGGTCGTCGGGCACATGCAGATGAAGGCCCGGGCGCGGCCCATGCGCCGGATGTCGTCACGTGAGAGGTGGGTGGCGTGCACGGCGGTGAAGCGTTCGCTGAGGAGGCCGGAGTTGTCCAGCAGTTGCGTCGGCGTCTGGCCGTAGACCAGGGTGCACGCGGCGTTCTCGGCGGGCTGTTCGCTGACGTGGGCATGGATGACGCGGGGCCCCGCGACCGAGGCCAGCTGGAGCAGCGCCTCGCGGGGCACCGCGCGCACCGAGTGCGCGGCGACCCCGATCCGGCAGCCCGCGGTGTCACGAAGGTCGCCGAACCGGCGCGCCCACGTGGCAATGTCCTTGTCCGCGAAGCGTTCTTGGACAGGGTCGAGCGGCAGGTGCCCCTCGCCGCCGAGACCGCCCGCGAGATAGAGAGTGTCGAGCAGGGTGAGCCGGATGCCGGCAGCCTGCGCCGCCGCGATCACGGCCTCGCCCATCGCGTTCGGGTTTTCATAGGGACGCCCGCCGGCTCCATGGTGGAGGTAGTGGAACTCCCCCACGGCGGTGAACCCTGCCGTGACCATCTCGACGAAAACCCCATGTGCCAGAGCGAAATAGCTCTCCGGGGTCAAGGCAGACGCGGCGGCATACATGTGATCGCGCCACGTCCAGAAGTTGCCTGCCGCGTCCTGCACGCGGCCGCGTAGGGCGCGGTGAAAGGCGTGGGAGTGGCCGTTGGCGATGCCCGGCAGCACGAGCGGGAGGCTGATGTCGTCGGGTTGCGGCTCGCCGCGCCCGACCGCGCGAATGCGGTCGCCCTCGATGGTGATGCGGACCTTCGCCGCCATGCCGTCGGGCAGTTGCGCGTGACGCGCCCAGATGGTCGTCATCGTTCTCCCCCCGTCAGATCCGCCGCCACGGTGGCCAGTGCCTTCACCCCGGCGAGGCAGTCGGCCTCCTCGGCGAACTCAGCCGGCGAATGCGAGACGCCGGTCGGATTGCGCACGAAGAGCATTGCCGTCTCGATGCCGTATTGCGCAAGCACTCCGGCATCGTGGCCGGCCCCGGTGCCGAGGGCCGGTATGCCGCCCAGCACCTCCCGCATCCGGCTCACCAAGTCGGGGGTGAACTCGGTGACCGGGGTCCAGGATTCCTCGTGAACCGCGCCGCCGTGGGCCCGCGCCATCGCTGTCACGTCTTGTATGACGCCGCGGACGGCCTCCGGGTTGGCACCTCGCGCGTCCAACCAGCCGGTGGCGTGGCTGGCGATCGCGTTGACGCCGCCGGGTTCGATCGCGACCTTGCCGACGGTCGCCAGGCAGCCGCGCCGCTCGGCCGCCTCGCGAGTGCCCTGGATGACACCGGCCAGGCCGAGGACGGCATCGCGGCGATCCGCCAGCCGCGTCGTGCCCGCGTGGTTGGCCTCGCCGGGCACGTCGATCCGCCAGCGGCCGTGGGGCCAGATGTCGGTGCCCACAGCCACGGGCGCGTCGAGGTCGGCCAGGGCGCGGCCCTGCTCGACGTGCAGTTCGACATAGGTCCCGACGCGCCGCAGGGTCTCGGGGTCGGGGCCGATCGCGTCGGGGTCGCGGCCCGCGGCCCGCATGGCCTCGGCCATCGTGATGCCGTCGCCGTCGGTCAGGGAGCGGGCCCGGTCGGCGTCGAGCAGTCCGGTGATCACCCGGGAGCCGGCGAGGGCGATGCCGAAGCGGGCGCCCTCCTCGTCGACGAAGTTGGCGACGCCGATCGGGCGGTTCGGCCTATGCCCGGCACCCCGGAGCGCATCGACGGCGGCGAGCGCTGAGACGACGCCGAGCGGGCCGTCATACGCCCCGCCATCGGGCACCGAGTCGAGGTGACTGCCGAGCACCAGACCCGGCCCCGCTGTGTCGGGGTCGCCCCACCAGGCCCACTGGTTGCCCATACGGTCCTCGGTCAGCTCCAACCCGCGGGCGGTCGCCTCCTGGGCGAACCATTCCCGCAGCTGGTGGTCCTCGGGTGACCAGGCGAAACGTCGATATCCCCCGGTCTGCGCGTCCCGGCCGACGGGGCTGAGGGCAGCCCACATGGCCTGGAACGTCGACGGTGACATGCCTGCATGCAATCACGTCCCCGGCCGGTGTGCCAGCCAGGGCGTCCTGACCTTCGACCCGGTCACCTGACCAGGCCGGACGGCCCAGGCGAGTGCCTCGCCGAAGCGGCGCCAGGTTTCGTCGAAGCGGGGCCTGGTTTCGCGACTCGGGCCGCCTTATAGCCCGGCCCCCGTCGGCAAACCCGGCCCCGCTTCACCCGTGGGCGGTCGCCAGAGCCCTCACGCCTCCCGCATGGGGACCCGCACGCCCCGCTCGGCCGCGACCTCGTCGGCCCGCTCGTAGCCGGCGTCGACGTGGCGGATGACGCCCATGCCCGGGTCATTGGTCAGCACCCGGGCGAGCTTCTGCGCCGCAAGCGGGGTGCCGTCGGCGAGGCTGACCTGGCCGGCGTGGATGGAGCGCCCGATGCCGACGCCGCCGCCGTGGTGGATCGAGACCCACGTCGCCCCGGAACTCGTCGCCGTGAGAGCGTTGAGCAGCGGCCAGTCGGCGATGGCGTCGGAGCCGTCGGCCATCGCCTCGGTCTCGCGATAGGGACTGGCGACCGAGCCGCAGTCGAGGTGGTCGCGGCCGATGACGATGGGCGCGCTGACGGCGCCCGAGGCGACGAGGTCGTTGAAGGCCAGCCCGGCCTTGTCGCGCTCGCCATAGCCGAGCCAGCAGATCCGGGCCGGAAGTCCTTGCCACGCAATGCGTTCCTGCGCCCCGCGGATCCACTTGTGGAGCCGGTCGTTGTCGGGGAAGAGGTCGAGGACGGCCTTGTCGGTGGCGGCGATGTCCTGCGGGTCGCCGGAGAGTGCGGCCCACCGGAACGGGCCCTTGCCCTCGCAGAAGAGCGGCCGGATGTATGCCGGCACGAAGCCGGGGAAGGCGAAGGCCCGGTCATAGCCGCCGAGCCGAGCCTCATCGCGGATGCTGTTGCCGTAGTCGAAGGTCTCCGCGCCGCCGTCCAGGAAGCCGACCATCGCCTCGACGTGCCGGGCCATGGACTCGCGGGCCCGGTCGGTGAACTCCTCAGGCTTCTTCGTCGCGTATTCGTCCCACTGCTCGAGGTCGATGCCGATGGGTAGATAGGACAGCGGGTCGTGCGCGCTGGTCTGGTCGGTGACGATGTCGATGTCGACGCCACGGCGCAGCAGTTCGGGGAAGACTTCGGCGGCATTGCCGACCACGCCCACCGAGTGGCCGCGGCGTTCTGCCTTGGCGCGCAACGCTTTTTCGATAGCGTCGTCCAGATCGTCGGCTACCTCGTCGAGATAGCGATGCTCGACGCGCCGCTGCAGGCGATGGGGGTCGACGTCGACGATCAGGCAGGCGCCCTCGTTGAGCGTGACGGCCAGCGGCTGCGCCCCGCCCATCCCGCCACAGCCTCCGGTGAGGGTCAAGGTGCCGGCGAGCGTGCCGCCATACCGCTTCTCAGCGATCGCGGCGAAGGTCTCGTAGGTGCCCTGCACGATGCCCTGGGTTCCGATGTAGATCCACGAGCCGGCGGTCATCTGCCCGTACATGGTCAGGCCGAGGTGTTCCAGGCGGCGGAACTCGGGCCAGTTGGCCCAGTCCGGGACGAGGTTGGAGTTGGCGATGAGGACCCGCGGCGCCCACTCGTGGGTGCGGAAGACGCCGACGGGCCTGCCGGACTGGACGAGCATGGTCTCGTCGGGTCCGAGGGTGGTCAGGGTGCGCACCATGGCGTCGAAGCTCGCCCAGTCGCGCGCCGCGCGGCCGGTGCCGCCATAGACGACGAGGTCGTCGGGCCGCTCGGCCACCTCGGGGTCGAGGTTGTTCATGAGCATGCGCAGGGGGGCTTCGGTGCTCCACTGCCGCGCGGTCAGCTGCGTCCCCCGCGCCGCGCGAACTGGTCGTGCCCCGTCCATCCGGATCTCCTCATCGTCGAGTCGTATGCCGCTGGCATCCTCTCACCCCGCCCCCAGTCGGGTGACCACCGCGCACCCCCCGTCGAGTGAACACGTATCTCCCGTCGAGTGAACACGTAACGCACATCGAGTGGGAGGACACGGGCACTTTTCGTCCGCTACGCGGCATACCGTCGGCTCCATGACCAGCACGATCACGACGAAACTCGACCTCGTCATCCTCGACTGCCCCGACGCTCCGGCTCTGGCACGCTTCTACGCGCAGATCCTCGGCTGGCAGCCCGAGGGCGACCCGGACGCCGACTTCGTCGTCATTGCCCCGCCGGAAGGTGGCATCTCGACGGAAAATCCGAACGGGCGAACGTGTCTGGGGTTCCAACAGATCCCCGACTTTGTCGCCCCCACATGGCCCGGCGGCGCCCACCCGCAGCAGTTCCACCTCGACCTGTCGTGCTCGGGTCAGATCGAGGCCGTCGAACCTGCCGTCCTCGCGGCCGGCGCCACGGTCCACGAACACCAGCCGGCGGAGAACGGCAACTTCAAGGTCTTCCTCGATCCCGCCGGCCACCCCTTCTGCCTCATCCGCTGACCGGGCCCAACCAGCATCGAGAGGAGGTGACGACCCATGGCACAGAGGAGGACCCGGGCTATCGGCGACGCGGACTCGTCCGTGCCGCCCGATGGACTGATGGTCCAGTCGTTCGCGACGCGCCAGGAGTTGCGGTCGTGGCTGGAGCGCGAGCACAGCCGCTCCTCAGGAGTTTGGGTGCGCGTGGCGAAGGCCGGCAGCGGCATACCCAGCGTGACCTTCCACGACCTGCTCGAGGAGGGGCTCTGCTTCGGCTGGAGCGAATCGACGCGACGGGCGGGCGACGACACGTCATACCTGCAGCGCTTCACCCCACGACGCACTCGCGGAACGACCTCCGAGCGCAACCGCCGGCTCGTCGTGGAGCTGCGCACTCGCGGGCTGATGACGCCCGCAGGCGAAGCAGCGCTGTAGGCCGGCGCCGACCGCCGCCTAGCCTCGATCGTGCATGAGTGATCG
>NZ_HG764815.1:2514383-2519349 GCF_001050535.1 Nostocoides australiense Ben110
CGCGCGGACCAGATCCCGGGCTGATTCCTGAGACGGTGTCGGGATAGCGACCGGCACGATGTCGCCGTTACGGGCCAGCCGGGCCAGCAACAACGCATCCCGCCGGTCGGTCTTGACCCGATCCCCCACCGGCCGCAACACCTTCGACGGCGCCGCGACCTGACAGGCATGACGCGCCGTCAGCAGCGCCCGCGCCAACCCGAACCCCGTCGGCCCCGCCTCATACGTCACCAACACCGGACCATGTTCTGCCGCAACAGATTCCACGAAACCCACGACATCGACCACCGGCGCAGAGACCGTCCGCTCAATCACCTCCCCCGTGACCGTGTCGATCGCCGCCGCTCTGACCGATCTCGCGTGCACATCCAAGCCGATACTCGTACGCTCTATGAACACCGGGGCCTCCTATGCATGTCGGCACCGCCAGCCCATCTGGCAGGTGATCCACGATTCTCTGCATACGCGAGGCCCCGGCCTCAACCCTCAACCGAAACCCCGCCCGCCCCCATAGGGTCTAGCAGAGGCTAGTCAAATCAGCACACCTTGCTAGGTCTGCTGATTTCACTAACTTCTGCTAGCAGAGGTTCCTCGGCGGGGCTGAAGTGCCTTGGGGGCAGGGGGTTCGGCGAGCTAGGCGAGTTCCCGCGGGCGCTTGATGCGCTGGCCGGGGGAGAGCATGTTCTCCAGGTCGTCCTCGGAATCGGGGGTGGTGAGGAAGAGCAACTCGTCGTGGGCCTCGAGGCTGTCGTCGGGGCTGGGAGCGATGGGGATCTGGTCGCGGATGATGCCCACGAGGACGGTGTCCTGCGGGAACTCGACATCGCCGACGCGTTCGCCGACGTGCGGCGAGTCGGCCGGCAGGGTCATCTCGACCATCGTCGCCTGGCCGCGCTTGAACTCGAAGATGCGCACCAGGTCACCGATCGTCACGGCCTCCTCGACCAGGGCCGTCATCAGGCGGGGGGTGGAGACGGCGACATCGACGCCCCACGCTTCGTCGAACATCCACTCGTTCTTGGGGTTGTTCACCCGCGCCACGGTGCGGGGCACCCCGAACTCGGTCTTGGCGAGGAGCGAGACGACGAGGTTGACCTTGTCGTCACCGGATGCGGCGACCACGACGTCGCAGTCGGCGAGCCCGGCCTCGTTGAGCGCGTCGATCTCGCAGGCGTCGGCCGCGAGCCAGTTGGCCTCCGGCACCCGCCGAATCGCATGCTCGTCGGCCGCCTTGTCGATCAGCAGCACGGAGTGGTTGTTGTAGAGCAGTTCGCGGGCGATGGAGCGGCCCACGCTCCCGGCTCCGGCGATGACGACGCGCATCAGTGGTCTCTCACTCGTGGGGGACGGGAGCGCTGTCGAGGATCCGCTCGACATCGGCGATCTCGTCACGGTTGATGGCCAGGTGCACCAGATCCCCTTCTTGGAGAATGGTTTCCGGGGTGGGCAGGGCACCCTCGCCGAGCCGGGTATAGAACGCCACCCGGGTCCCCGTCGCGGTCTCGAGCGAGGTCAACCGGTGCCCGATCCATGCCGGGTCGACGGCGACCTCGGCGACCACGATCTTGCCGGACGGATCGGTCAGCTCGGGCAGGTGCCCCTGCGGCAGCAGCCGGCGCAGCATCTGATCGGAGGTCCACTTCACGGTCGCCACGGTGGGTATGCCGAGGCGCTGGTAGATCTCCGCGCGCCCCGGGTCGTAGATGCGGGCCACCACATGCTCGACGCCGAACGTCTCGCGCGCGACGCGGGCGGCGAGGATGTTGGAGTTGTCACCGCTGGAGACTGCGGCGAAGGCGTAGGCCTGCTCCACACCCGCCTCGAGGAGGGTGTCCCGGTCGAAACCGATGCCGGTGACGGTGCGGCCTTCGAAGGTCGGCCCCAGCCGGCTGAAGGACGCCTCGTCCTGATCGACAACCGCGACATCGTGTCCGCGCCGCTCCAGCGCCCGGGCGAGCGAGGCGCCCACACGACCGCATCCCATGATGACGAAATGCACGCTCCGACGCTACACCGGGCGCGGGGGATTAGAGTTGACGGTCGTGGCCATCGGGCGCGTGCTCAAACGCATTCTCCTGGGCGAGGCGATGCGCAGCGACAAGCTGCACGAGACCTTGCTCCCCAAGCGCATCGCGCTACCCGTCTTCGCCAGCGACGCCCTGTCCTCGGTCGCCTATGCCCCCGACGAGATCCTGCTGACCCTCGGTATGGCCGGCGGCGCGATGGCCCTGACCCACTCGTGGCAGATCGCCCTCGGCGTCGTGTTCGTCATGGTCGTCGTCGTCGCGTCCTACCGGCAGAATGTGCACGCCTACCCCTCCGGCGGCGGTGACTACGAGGTGGCGGGCGAGAACCTCGGCCCCAAGGCCGGCCTGACCGTCGCGAGCGCCCTGCTCGTCGACTACGTGCTGACGGTGGCGGTGTCGGTCAGTTCGGGTGTGCAGAACGCCGCCAGCGCCTTGACCTTCGTGCGCGGGCACGAGGCGATCGTCGCCGTCGTCATCGTCGCGATCCTGACCGCCATGAACCTGCGCGGCGTTCGCGAGTCCGGGTCCGCCTTCGCCATCCCCACCTATCTGTTCATGTTCGCCGTCATCGGGATGGCGATCGTCGGCTTCGTCCGGCAGGCCGCCGGCAACCTGCCGTATGCCGAGAGCGCGGCCTTGGATGTCGCGCCCGAGGAGGGCTTCGAATCCCTCGGCACCCTGGCGCTCGCCTTCCTGCTGCTGCGCGCCTTCTCCTCCGGCTGCGCCGCCCTCACCGGCGTCGAGGCCATCAGCAATGGCGTGCCGGCCTTCCAGAAACCCAAGAGCAAGAACGCCGCTACCACCTTGCTCATGATGGGCGCCATCGCCGTCACGATGCTCTTCTCGATGATCATGCTGGCGCGGATGACCCGGGTGCACTTCGCCGAGGACCCGGGCCGACAGCTGCTCCTCAACGGCGTGCCCGTCGGCGACGAATACGTCCAGGACACCGTCATGGGCCAGGTCTCCAAGGCGGTCTTCGACGGCTTTCCCGTCGGGGTCGTCCTCGTCTCGACGGTGACCGGACTGATCCTCTTCCTGGCCGCCAACACCGCCTTCAACGGTTTCCCGGTCCTCGCCTCGATCCTGGCGCGCGACGGCTACCTCCCGAGGCAACTGCATACCCGGGGCGACCGGCTGGCCTTCTCCAACGGCATACTCATCCTCGCCGGCGCGGCGTGCGTGCTGATCATCGCCTACGACGCCGAGGTGACCCGGCTCATCCAGCTTTACATCGTCGGCGTCTTCGTCTCCTTCACCCTCAGCCAGACGGGCATGGTGCGGCACTGGAATCGGTTGCTGCGCACCGAGCGGGACCCGAGCGAGCGGGCCCGGATGCAGCGCAGCCGGATCATCAACTACATCGGCGCCATCATCTGTGGCCTGGTGCTCGTCGTCGTCCTGGCCACCAAGTTCATCCACGGGGCGGGCTACGCGATCGCGGCCATGGCGGTGCTCTTCTGGATCATGACCCGCATCCAGAACCACTACCGGCACGTCAGCGCCGAACTCGCGGTGAGCGAGGAGGAGACCGACCACAACCGGCTGCCGTCGCGGGTCCACGCGATCGTGCTGATCTCCCGGCTGCACAAGCCCGCGCTGCGCGCGCTGTCGTATGCCCGCGCCACCCGCCCCAACCGGCTCGAGGCGATCACCGTCAACGTCGACAACGAGGAAACCGCGGCGCTGCAAGCGGATTGGGAGAAACGCGGCATACCGCTGCCGTTGAAGGCCCTCGACAGTCCATACCGGGAGATCACCCGGCCGATCGTCGACTACGTCAAGTCGCTGCGGTCGGACAACCCGCGTGATGTCGTGGTGGTCTACGTCCCCGAATATGTCGTCGGCCGCTGGTGGGAGCAGATCCTGCACAATCAGTCCGCCCTGCGCCTGAAGACCCGGCTGCGGTTCATGCCCGGCGTCATGGTCTCCAGCGTGCCCTGGCAGCTGAGTTCCTCCGCCGGTCAAGAGCCGGTGCTCTCGACGTCCGCGCCCGGCGACGTCCGGCGCGGCGAGTGATCGGCGGGCTTGCGGTCGGGGACCGCGTCGAGGTCGAGGTCGGCCCGGTCGCCCATGGCGGGCACTGCGTGGCCCGGTATGAGGGGCAGGTGCTCTTCGTGCGGCACACACTGCCGGGGGAGCGGGTGGTCGCCGAGGTCACCGGCATCGGGTCCGGCAACCGTTTCGTGTATGCCGACGCGCGTGCGGTCCTGACCGCGTCACCCGATCGCGTGGTCCCGCCCTGCCCGTATGCCGGCCGGTGCGGCGGCTGCGACTTCCAGCATGTCGCGCTGCCGGCCCAACGGGAGTTGAAGGCCGCGGTGGTGCGCGAGCAGCTGCAGCGGCTGGCGCGGCTCGACCTGCCCGTCGAGGTCGAGCCGGTGCCCGGCGACAGGGACGGTCTGCGGTGGCGCACCCGCGCCGAGTTCGCCGTCTCCGACGACCGCCGCGTCGGGATGCGGCCGCACCGCTCGCACGAGGTGTTGTCGATCGACGACTGCCTCATCGCCACCGACGCCGTCGTGGGAACCGGTGTGCTGCACCGGGATCCGTCGACCATTGCCGAGGACGTCGGCGCCTTCGACGTCGTCGCGCCGAGTGTGGGCGAGCCCGTCGTCGTGCCGGTGCCGCAGGACGAGGCGCCGGACCCGGTCCCGGACGTCGCCGAGCATGTCGCCGCCCGAATGCTCCATCGCCAGTTCGCCGTCTCGGCACGCGGGTTCTGGCAGGTCCACCCCGGCGCGCCGGCGACCTTCGTCGATGCCGTGCTGGAGATGCTGGCACCGCGGCCGGGAGAGCGGGCGCTCGATCTGTATTCCGGCGTCGGGGTCTTCGCCGCGGCGCTCGCCGAGGCGGTCGGGCCGGTCGGCCAGGTTATCGCGATCGAGTCCGACGCGACGGCGACCCGGCACGCGGAAGCCAACCTCGCGGCATACCGC
>NZ_HG764815.1:2519449-2530616 GCF_001050535.1 Nostocoides australiense Ben110
CCGGGCGGCTGGACGCGCCGGTCACGACAGGCGACTAGGGCCGGCCCGATGCCGCCGACAGACCTCGGCCGCCGGCCAGCGGACGGTATGCCGCGCACGGCCGCCGTCGCGTCGCTTGCTGCGGTGCTGACCTATGCGGTCGGTTCGGGGATCGCGTCGGCGCTGCAACCCACCGGGTATGCCGCCGACCAGCAGTCGGTCACCGACTTGCTGGCGGCCGGGGTGCCCTTCCGGTGGGTCGCGGTCGGCACTTTCGTCCTGTCCGGACTAATGGTCGTCCTGGCCGCGATCGCCCTGCCCGTTGCGCGGTCGCGCCGGGGTGTCCTCGCCGTAGGCGGCGCAGCGGTGACGGTGCTCGGGCTGTTGCCGCGCGATTCGATGGCGGTCGTCGAGGCTCCGCTCCTCGGCTGCGCCCTCGTGGCGCTGCTCTCGCTCGCCTGCTGGCCGGTGGCCGGCCGCAGGGCGCGCGAGGGAGATCGGATCCGGGCGGGCGTGCTGCTGGCGCTCGTGGCCGGGCTGGGGCTGGCCGCGGTGGGCGATCTGGGTTACGGGGCTTACGAGCGCGTCCTGGCCGTGGCGCTGCTGGGACATGTGGCGCTCGCGGCCCTGCACGCCTGGTGGGTGGCCGGACATCGCCTCGGGTCCCGGCCGGTGCGGATGGCGGTCGCGGCGGTGGTGCTCGGTGCCGCGGGGATGGTGGGCGGGATCGTCACGACGGTGGTCATGCCGGCGCACGTGTCCATGCAGTATGTCGACATCCGGCTCGCACTCTCGCCCTCCCCGTCCGATCTCGGGCGGGTCGTCGTGCCGACGGTGCTCGGAGACCTCGAAGCCGGATTCGCCGGGATCGCGCCCGGCGTGCGCGCCTTCCCGCAGGTCAAGGCCGACGTGGTCACCTCGATCGGCAGCGGGGACGCGTCGTTGGAGACGTTGCGGCCGACGCCGGCCGAACTGGACCGCGCCATCCGGGACGCTGCCATCGGGCTCGGGTTTCGTGTCGGGGTGGGTGCGCTGGTCGTCATCGGGTTGGCCATCGCCCTGCGCGCCGCGTCATACAGCCGCCGCCCGAGGCTGGGCACGGCGCTCGTGGCGGTCACTGCCCTGGTGCTGGCACTGGGGACGATCGCGGGGACCGTGGCGCAAACCTATCGATCGGGCACGCCGCGGGAGTTCAAGGCCAGCGGGTTGCTCGGCACCATCCAGCAGAACTCGAGGGTCTTCGACGACGTCGCCGTGCGATCCGAGCAGGTCGCGCCGTACTTGCGCAATGTGGTGGCCTTGAGCGAGGCGTTGCGGGAACGCTACGAGCCGCAACCGATCGGCGGCGAGAGCGTGCTGCGGCTGCTGCTGGTCTCCGATATCCACGCGGGCAACCAGTACCCCCTGTTGCAGAACCTCATCGAGACCGAGCAGATCGACGCGGTCATCGATTGCGGTGACCTGGTCAACTTCGGGACGGTGACCGAGGGGGAGTTCGCGGGAGTCTTCGAAGGGATCGGCTCGCTGGGTGTGCCGTATGTCTTCGTGCGGGGCAATCACGATGCCACCTCAGCAGCCGACGACGCGGTGCTGCGGCGACTCGACCGCATACCCAATGTCGTTCTCCTGCAACCGGACAGCACGCGATACGAGGAGTTCACGATCGCGGGCGTGCGGATCGCCGGGTTCAACGATCCGCGGTGGTTCGGCGACGACGGACACGGCTCGGCGGACAAACAGGCCCCGGCCCGGGCACGCTGGCTGGCCAGTTTTGCGGGACGGGAGATGCCCGATGTCGTCGTCAGCCACGAACCGTGGGCGGTGCAGGGGATCACGGGGGCGGGTGTCCTGCTCAACGGGCACATGCATACGGCGTTTCGCGAAGGCAACCGGGTGCAGGCGGGCACCTTCACCGGCGGCGGCCCCTTCAGTCACTACATCACCGGCGAGGCCGGCGAGGAGTTGCGCGGGCAGCCGTCCGCGTTCGACGTCCTCGACTTCGGTTCCGCCTGCCGGGTCACGGCGTTGACGCGCTACCGCTTCTCCGGGGTGGTCGAGGGGCGTCCGGCCTTCGATGATGTCGTGCTCGTCAACGGTGCGTCCATCGACCCGCGCGAGGCCGACCCGGCCCGCGTCTGCTCGGCCGACCTCTCGGCCAATATCTCGGCCGTGCCGGCGGCCGGCTGACGCTCACGCTACGGCCTGCGGCGGCCAGCAGGTCACGCCCGCCGCGGCATACGCCTGCGCGAAGCGATCCACGGCCCGGGGGTACACGCGTGGGCTACCGGCCGGTAGCCTGCGGGAATGGAGCATTTCGCACCCCAGGTCAGCATCGTGACGGGCGGGGCGAATGGCATCGGCCGGGCCCTGGCTCAACTGTTGGTGGAGCGGGGTGGGCATGTGGTCATCGCCGACCTGGACCTGGCGGCGGCGATGCGGACGGCGCGCTGAGCGCTGTCCCCGGGGAGCACAAAGGGCAGCCTCGCTGTCCGAGGCCGCCCTTTTCTCTTTGGTGCAGAGGGTGTTTCAGTGCGCGCGGTGGGTGAGACGGTAGACGATGCTGCGCTTCTTGGGCTGCGGCAGTTCGGTGTGCCAGTCCTGGCGGACGGTGCGGAGTTCGGTCAACATGCGGGCGTAGTCACGGTCAATCGGGCGATCCATATCTCTATGGTGCAGCGTTTAATGATTTAGCACAAGCGAGACTTACTGATCATCCATTAAGAGAATCTGTATTATCGACCCGTGCTCGACGCAACCCGACTTGCCACCTTTCGTTCGGTCGTCGCCAATGGGACGGTGCAGGCCGCCGCCGACCAGTTGCGGCTCACCCCGTCGGCGGTCAGTCAGCAGGTCGCAGCACTGCAGAAGGAGACCGGCTTGACGCTCCTCGAGCGGGTGGGGCGCGGAGTTCGGCCGACGCCCGCCGGGATGACACTGGCGGTGGCCAGCGGCGATGCTCTCCGCAGTCTCAACCGGCTCACGGCGCTGGTGCGCGACCTCCGGGAGGGCAAGACCGGCCACCTCGTCATCGGCCACTTTGCGTCGGCCGGCCAGGCGTGGATGCCCGACCTCGTCGCCCGGATCAGCCGCGAGTTCCCGGACATCATGGTGCAACTCGTCCTGACGGACATACCCGGGGAGAACCTCCCTACGAAGCCGGACATCGACGTGCGAATCGCCTTGGCGGGCGAGGGGATTCCTGTCGGCATGCAGCGCATTGCCCTCCTCGAGGATCCATTCGTCATGTGCGTGCACAAGAGCCATCCGCTCGCCCGCAAGCGCACCCCCGTGCCCTTGGCGGACTTCGCCGAGGACCGTTTCGTCGCCAATGACGTGACCGGCGGGTCGGTTCACGCGATCCAGTCCGTGGCCTACGCTGCGGCCGGTTTCAGCCCGCGTACCATCGTCGAGGCCAACGACCACCGGGTCGCGCTCGCGTTCGTCGACCGCGGCATCGGCATCTCGATGCTCCCCGGACTCGCGGCCGGCGACCTGCCCCCGAACGTGCGGATCGTCCAGCTGGCCGATCCGGTGCCACACCGGGAGATCTATGCCCTCGTCCGGACGGCGATCGCCGCGACACCGGCCGCGCGGCGCGTCGTCGAACTCCTCCACAAGCATGCCGCGGCTTCCCAGTCCGGCCTGGCTTCCCCTGCGTACCGCTGATTGCGCTCTCGACGCCCTCGAATCGACATCTCGACGCGGCCGAATCGACATCTCGACGGGGAGGGTCAGGTGAAGGTGAGTTCCTCGGGGTCGTCGACGTCGTCGGGATAGCGGGTGGGTGGGGTGGGCAGGTGGTCCGCGGGGACGGGCGCCGCGGGTGACCGGGGGATGGTCAGGCAAAGGAAGGCGGCGATCACGCACAAGACCCCGGCGCTCATCCAGGCCGTGCGGTAGGTGCCGTCGGCGGTGCGGATCCAGCCGGCGAAGGAGGCGCCGAGGCCGGCGCCGACCATGTGCGCGGCATACGTCCAGCCGAAGACGATGCCGGAGTGAGCAAGCCCGAAGTGGCTGCGGCACAACGCAACCGTCGGCGGGACGGTGGCCACCCAGTCGAGCCCGTAGAAGATGATGAAGACCCACATTCCCGGTTCGACGCCCGGCGCGAGGAGGGAGTGAACGGTGAAGAGCGACCCGCCGCGCAGCGCGTAGTAGGCCATCAGGAGCAGGCGCGGATCGACACGGTCGGTCAGCCAGCCGGAGGCGATGGTGCCGACGAGGTCGAAGATCCCCACGAGGGCGAGCAGACCGGCGGCGGTGGTGGCCGGCATACCGTGATCGTGCGCGGCCGGGATGAAGTGGGTCTGGACCAGGCCGTTGGTCGACCAGCCGCACACGAAGAAGGTCAGCATCAACGCCCAGAAGACCCAGGTGCGGCTCGACGTGCGCAGCACCGACAGCGCGGCGCGGACGGGGGAGACGGCCGGCGGCGGGGCCGGCGCGGCCTCGGGCGACCCGGGGGCGGCACCGAAGGGGATCAGTCCGATGTCGTGGGGGCGGTCGCGCATGAACAGCCACACCAGGACGGCGGTGAGCGCGGCCAGGACCGCGACGATCGCGGCCGACCAGCGCCAGCCGTAGTTCGTCGCCGTCGCCGCGATCGCCGGCAGGAAGAGCAGCTGGCCGGTCGCGTTGGCGCCGGAGAAGACGCCCGTCACCAGGCCGCGGCGGGCGACGAACCACCGGTTGGCGACGATGGCGCCGAGCACGAGCGCCGTCGACCCGGTGGCGGTGCCGATCACCAGGCCCCACAGCAGCCACAACTGCCAGGGACTCGTCATGACCGTCGTCAGCGCGGACGCGGCGCCGACGACGAGCAGGGCGATCGTCACCACCCGGCGCGGGCCGTAGCGCTCGAGCAGCGCCGCGGCGAAGGGCGCGATGCACCCGAAGAGGACGAGGTTGAGGCTGACCGCCCCGGCCGTCGTCGCCCGGCTCCACCCGAACTCGCTCTCGATCGGCTCCATGAGGACACCGGTGGAGGAGCGGAAGGCGGCGGAGGCGACCAGCGCGCCGAGGGTGACGGCCGCGACCAGCAGGGCCCGACGGGCATACTGCGGCGTGCCCGGTGTGGTCCCCATTCGCGCATGATGGCACGCTCGCCGCCATCCCAGCAGAGGTTGGTCAAATCAGCACACCTCCCTAGGTCTGCTGATTCGACCAACCTCTGTTAGCAGAGTTTCCTTGGCCGGCCTCGCCCCGCCCGACCCGGGTGTGGTCGAATCGGGGCATGGCCGATGCTCCGCTGTTCACCGCCGAACGTGCCGCCGAATTCGCCGCGGAGGCCGACCGCCTCCTCGACTTCACAGCGGGAGCGAAGACGACGGGGGGATTCGGCTGGCTCGGCGACCACGGTGAGGTCGTCGAGCGCGACCTCGAGTTGTGGATCACCTGCCGGATGACCCATGTCTGTGCGCTCGGCGCCGCCATCGGCAAGCCGGGCTTCCTCGAGTTGACCGAGCACGGCATACGAAGCATCGCCGACAACTTCCACGACGAGCGCCACGACGGGTGGTATGCCGCGATCTCGCCCGACGGGAGCCGGCCCACCGACGCGACGAAAGCGGCCTACGCCCACTCGTTCGTGATCCTCGCCGGCTCCAGCGGGCAGGCGGTGGGAGCGGCGGGTGCCGCTGATCTGCTCACCCACGCGCTCGCGGTGCACGACCGCTTCTTCTGGGACGAGTCACAGGGCATGACCCGCGAATCGTTCTCCGGCGACTGGCGCACGGAGGAGGACTACCGCGGCATCAACGCCAATATGCACACGGTGGAGGCCTATCTCGCCGCGGGCGATGTGACCGGTGACCAGCTCTGGCACGAGCGGGCCGGGCGGATCGTGACCCGCGCCATCGACCAGCTCGCGCGCGCGAACAGCTGGCGCATCCCCGAGCACTTCACCGCCGACTTCACCCCGCTGCCGGACTACAACAAGGACCAGCCGGCGCACCCGTTCCGGCCGTACGGCGCCACCCCCGGCCACGCCCTCGAGTGGGCGCGCCTGACGCTGGCGGCGGCGCAGACCCTCGGCGGGCCGGCGTGGGATTGGGCGTATGACGCGGCAAGCGCCCTCGTCGCCGGCGCCGTCACCGACGGCTGGGCACCGGACGGCGCCGACGGCTTCGTCTACACGACCGACTGGGACGGCACCCCGAGCTCGCACGCGCGCATGTTCTGGGTGCTCACCGAAGCGATCGGCGCAGCGTGGGCGCTACATCATGTCGACGGGTCGGCGCAGTGGCGGCCGCTCGTCGAGAAGTGGTGGGCCTATGCCAAGGCCTACCTCCTCGATCTCGACCGCGGCGCCTGGCACTCGGAGTTGGACGCGACCAATACCCCGGACGCCGAGACCTGGGTGGGCAAGCCCGACACTTATCACGCCATCCAGGCGATGTTGCTGCCGCGGCTGCCGCTGACCCCCTCCTTCACCACCGCGCTCGCGGCGCGGGGCGCGCCCGAGGCGGGGGGCACCGGGTCGGCATAGGCCCGGCGTCTGCTCCGTCACCTTCTCTGCGTGGCGCACGAGACCAGCGCGACAAAGGTGCCCTCGCCGGGCGCCATCGCTGTGCTGTTGTTGGCCCGCCAGGCCTGATCGCGAACTGGCGGAGAGTCCGCGGACAGCAGGTCGATCCGGACCGTGACCGGTTCCGCGCCGAGCAGGCGCACGCTCGCGGCGTTGAGGGCGCGCAGCGGGTGGCCACGGACGAGGACCCGTTGCCGCGCAAAGGGATCGTCGTGCTTCAGCACGGTCGCGACGCCGTCCCGCCAGCGGCGCCGCCAGCCTTCCCGCACGTGCACCCGCACCCGCGGATCGGGCTGCAGGTTGCGCACATATCCCGCGCGCAGCCCGTGCTCGGCGACGACCCAGAACACCTCGCCGTCGCGGCTGTCCCCGACGGGCACCTGGGGCACTCGGCCGGAGCGGCGCCCGGTCGTCTCGAGCAGCGCGATGCCGAGCGGGTTGACGCCGAGCCGGTAGAGGCCGCGGACGAGCGGGTTGACCACCCGGCGCTGCAGTGCCGCGACGAGGCGCGCCTTGACGCGTGGCGCGCGCCGGGTGAGCGCGACATTCGCGGGCAGGAGCCCGGACTGGACGAGCGCGCCGGACAGGCCGGGCCACGCGGCCGGGTCGAGCGCGAAGATGCCCCACACCAGGGCAAGGCCCGCGAGGGTGACCAGCGCGAGGCGGTCCGATCGTCGCGTCATACGGTCGTATAAGAGATTCATAAAACTGTATGACGCCAGATACGCCGCGCTCGTCAAGGGGAACACCCGCGATCAGCTGACCGCCGCCCTCATCGAGCTCGTCGCCGGCGAGGGCATGGACCGGGCCTCGGTGCGCGAGGTGGCAACCGCGGCCGGGGTGGCGATCGGGACCGTGCAATATCACTTCCCGACACGCAGGGACCTGCTCACCGGTGCCTTCGAGGCTGTCGTGCACGGGGTCCGGGACCGGTTGGCGCTTCCCGCCGCCCGCGCCGACGCCGACCCCGGCCGCAACCGTCGTCGCGATCCTGCGCGAACTGGTGCCCTTGGATGCGCCACGGCGGCGGGAGACGGCGGTCATGGTCGCCTTCGCCGCAGGCGGTCCATGAGCCGGAACTGGCGGCGCTGCAGGGGGACCCCGGCGCGAGTCGAGGCCATCCTCGACACGCTGTCCCAGCTGCTGGCCCGCCCGCGGGCGTAGCGTCGCTGCATGACGCTGAGCATGTTGGCGGGTGCCCTGCCCGCAGCGCGGACCTCGATCTGGAGTGACATGTGGAACTTCCAGATCCCGGCGACGGAAAAGATCCTGCGGACCATCGGGGTGTATGTCGCGATCCTGGTCATCGTGCGGCTCGCCGGGAAGCGGTTGATGGCGCAGATGAACAGTCTCGACCTCGTCGTGGTGTTGCTGCTGAGCAATGTCGTGCAGAACGCCATCATCGGCGACGACAACTCGCTCACCGGCGGCATCCTCGGTGCGATCGTGCTCGTCCTCGTCAACGCCGGGATGGACCGGGCCGCGCAGCACTGGCCGGCCTTCGACCGGCTGACATCCGGCTCACCGACCCCGGTCGTCCGAGACGGCGAGATCGTCGAGGACAGCCTCGACCGGCTCGGCATGACGGCGGCCGAACTCGACTCGGCACTGCGCCATCAGGGCGCGGACTCGATCGGCGAGGTGGCAGTGGCGACCATCGACCCGGGCGGGTCGATCACCGTCGACCTCAAGGAGGCCGAGCAGGCCCTCAGCCGCAGCGAGTTCGAGGCGGCGATGACGCAGTTGCACCGGCGACTCGACGCGCTGACGAGCCCGCCCCCGAGATGACCCGCCGGTAGGTAAGACACTCTGGCGGTTATAACAGCCAAAGCGTCTTACCTAATCTTCTTGGGCTCATCCGGCGCCGGCGAGGTCGGCGGCCGACTCCAGCCGCCCGGGTCGGCCCGCCCGACCCTATGGGGGAACCGCTCGTCCCAGCCCAGCGCGTCGAGCGCGGCCGCGGTGCTCGTGTCGAGTTCGGTCAGGACGACCAGCGAGACGTCCCGCGTCCCCTCATCCACGGCGGCCGGGCTCGCCGACCCGCCCAGCACGTTGAGTTCGACCACGGTGAGCGGCACGCCGGCGGGCGGGTCACAGGCCCAAGAAGAGAAGCCGCGGGTGTGGGCGTGCGCACAACGCGGCCCCGGTGACGCGGGCCCGGCCGGTGCCTACGCTGAGGACCCATGACCGAGCACGTGACCACCGTGGTGGCCGACCAGATCGCCTTCGTCCGCCTCGACCGGCCGGAGAAGATGAACGCCCTCAGCCTGCCGATGCTCAAGGAGCTGGTGGCCACGGCGCATCGGCTGCGCGGCGATACCGGCCTGCGTGGGGTCCTGATCTCAGGAGAGGGGTCGGCCTTCTGCGCCGGCATCGACACCAGCGTGCTGGCGGGCGGACTGAAGAGCTTCGGCGGGCCGTTCCTGCCGCGACCGTGGTTGGGCACCAACGTCTTTCAGGAGGCCTGCTGGGCGTGGCGGCGGATCCCGGTGCCGGTCATCGCGGTCGTGCACGGCCACTGCTACGGCGCGGGGCTGCAGCTGGCGCTCGGCGCCGACTTCCGGGTCTCCACACCGGACGCGAAATGGTCTGTGCTGGAGGCGAAGTGGGGTCTGATCCCGGACATGAGCGGGATCCAGGCGCTCAAACAGCTTGTCGGTATGGACGTGGCCAAGCAGCTGACGATGACGGCCCGGACGCTGACCGGCGAGCAGGCGCGTGAGCTTGGCCTGGTCACGCAGGTCGCCGCCGATCCCCACATCGCCGCGAGTGAGTTGCTCGAGGAGATCCTCGTGCGCTCGCCCGATTCGGTGGCGGCGACAAAGCGGATCTTCGAGGACACGTGGGGCGCCGGGGCGCGCCGCACCTTCGCCCGCGAACGCATCGAGCAGGCCCGGTTGCTGATGGCCCGCAACACCCGCATCGTCCGGGCGGCGGCGAGTTCGAAGACGATCCCGGAGTATGCGCCGCGCGGGCGCTGAAACCTGGCCCGCGGACGGGGTCTGGCTGCACGGGGCGGTCCGGTGCTACCGGTACCCTGAGCGGGGCGGTCATCCGCCCCGGCTCGAGTGAGAAGAGAAGCCAAGAGTGAAGCTGCGAGCGCGCCTCGGCCTGGCCTGCACGACGGCGACTGCGGCGGTGATGACGTATGCCGCGGTGTATGCCAGCGCCGCACCTGTCCCCCAGGGCTTCGGGCGGGTCACCGTGACCATCACCCCGACCATCCTGGTCAGCACCAACAGCGAGGGCGACCCGGTGACCGTGGGCACGATCACGCCGACGCCGGAGGGCGCCGCGGAGTCGGGGTTCACTGCGCTGACGTGGATCCCGCTGGCCGTGCTGGTGCTGCTGGCGGTGGCGGCCTTCGCCTGGTGGCTCGCATCCCGCAACAACCGGCGCGACCACCTGGCCGCCGGCACCCGCCGGACGAGTGGGGCGACGGCGGCGGCGCAGTTCGGCGACAGCGAGGAGCCCGACTCCGGCAGGCCCGACTCCGACAAGCCTGACTTCGGGAAGCCGGACCTCGACAAGCCGGACGGCGAAGAGCCCGACCACGGCGGCCCCGAGCGCCGCATCCAGCGGTGAGCCGCACCCAGCGCGCCTCGTGGCGCACCCCGAGCGACGTCGAGCAGAAGCCGGATCCGCGGCATACCGCCGAACCGGCACCCGGCGGCACCGGCAGCCCTGACCAGACAGATGGCACCGGCAGCCCCGACCAGACCGGCAACACCGACTGGAGCGTCTACCGGCGGCTGTGGAGCGCCCTCCTCGGGCCCACCCCGAAGGGGCACATCCTCAACTGGTGGGGTCCGATCGCGTTCACGATCATCGGCGGCCTGATGCGGGCGTGGCAGCTGGGCCGGCCCGGGAGCATCGTCTTCGACGTGTTCTTCAAGCGGGAGACCCAGGGCGGCACCGGGGCCTGCACCGAGAAGGGCAGCAGCTGCATCGAGACGGTCAACTCCATCGGCACCCTGACCATCCCCAAGAGCGCATGGCAGGCGCGGGGGTGGCTGCCCGGATGGCGCTGACCGACCTCGGCCGCGCCCCGGGTCTGTCGCCGGAGCAGTTGCGGCGCTGGGGGCTGCCGTCCTTCTTCGCAGCCGTCGCCGCGCTGCTGTGGGCCGGGCCCTACCTGCACCTGCAGCCGTGGATCGGGTTCCACCTGACCGACATCCCGACCTATCAGCGGTCGGCGGACGCGACGGCGGCAGGCCGGCTGCCCTACCGGGATGTCGACCTCGAGTACCCCCCGGGCGCGGCGGTCATCTTCTGGCTGGCCCGGTTCCTGCCCGGCCAGGTTTATGTCGAGAAGTTCCAGTGGTTCATGCTGCTCTTCTGGGCGCTGGCCACCGCGGGGGCCGTCGTCGCCGCCGGGCAGCTGCGGCTGCCGGTGCGCCGGCAGGTCGCCGTCGGGACCCTCATGGCGATCACGCCGCTCGTGCTCGGCACGATCGTGCGCACCCGGTATGACGGCGTGGTCACCGCCGTCGTCGCCTGGATGATCGTCGCGGCGCTCGCCGAACGCTGGCGCTGGATGTGGGGGCTGCTCGCCGTCGCGATCGCGCTGAAGCTGATGCCGGCGCTGCTCGCGCCGGCCCTGGTTGCCTGGCAGGCCCACCGCGCCGGCTGGGCCTCGGCCCGGCGGGGGGCAGCCGGCGG
>NZ_HG764815.1:2530716-2535132 GCF_001050535.1 Nostocoides australiense Ben110
GAGGCCGCTGCGCGGCTGGTGCGGTATGCCGCCCTGGCCACCTGCGCGGACCGGCTCGGCGCCGTCGCGGTGCTGCTCGGACATACCAGCGACGACCAGGCCGAGCAGGTGCTGCTCGGGCTGGTGCGCGGCTCCGGCATCCGCTCGCTCGCCGGGATCCCGCCGCGGCGCGGCGAGGTGCGCCGGCCCTTCCTGGAGATCAGCCGCGCCCAGACGCAAGCCTCGTGCGACGAACTCGGCCTGGTCCCGTGGCAGGACCCGCACAACGACGACCCGGCCTACCTGCGCGTGCGGGTGCGCCGCGCCCTGATCGACCTGACCACCGACCTCGGCCCCGGCGTCCGCGCCGGCCTGGTGCGCACCGCCGCCCTGGCCCGCCAGGACGCCGATTATCTGGATGCCCTCGCGGCGGACGCGCGGCGCGCGCTCGGTGACCTCCCGTGGGAGGTGGGCGACCTCATACAACTCGATCCGGCCCTGCGCACCCGCGTCTGGCGTGCCGCCCTGACCGACGCGGGCGTCCCCGCCGGGGCCCTCGGCCGCAACCACATCGCCGAATGCGAGCGGCTCCTCACCGCGTGGGCAGGGCAGGGGCCGATCCCGCTGCCCGGAGGGTATGCCGTGACCCGACGCAGCGGGCAGGTGTCGGTGAGCGGTCCCCATACGGTTAACTAACGTCCGTGGACGCTGAGCACATGGGTGCAGACCTCGAACGCGTACTCATCACCGAGGAGGAGATCCAGGCCCGGCTCGCCGAGCTCGCCCGGGAGATCTGGGACCACTACGCAGGGGAGGAGTTCCTGCTCGTGGGGGTCCTCAAGGGTGCGGTGCTCGTCATGGCCGATCTGATGCGCGCCCTTCCCGGCAGCGCCCCGATGGACTGGATGGCGGTCAGCTCCTACGGCTCGGGCACCAAGTCGTCCGGTGTCGTGCGGATCCTGAAAGACCTCGACACCGACATCACGGGCCGCCATGTGCTGATCGTCGAGGACATCATCGACTCCGGCCTGACCCTGTCGTGGATCCGCGCCAACCTGGAGTCCCGGCAGCCGAAGTCGGTCGAGATCTGCACCCTGCTGCGCAAGCCGGAGGCGGCCAAGGTCGAGATCGACTGCAAGTGGGTCGGCTTCGACATCCCCAACGACTTCGTCGTCGGCTACGGCCTGGACTACGCCGAGAAGTACCGCAACCTGCGCGTCGTGGGCACCCTGGCGCCGCACGTCTACTCCTGACCCTGGGGGCCCGGCATGCCCTTCGGTCAGTTCGACTGGCCCGGAACAAGCGGGCCGCCGTCGGTCGTTGGCCCTGACGGATGAACCCGCGTCCGTCTTCCAGCGCGTTGCCGGTGTAGTTTCGTCCCCACGAACGACCCGTCCCACCGGTCGCGCCTTCCGCGCGCCCGGCCAGCGCAAGGAGCCCGGCCTCTTGGCCAAGAATTCGCCCTCGAACGCCAAGCGTCTCGTCCGCAACCCCCTGTTGTGGGTGATGGCCATGCTCACCCTCATGGTCGTCATGTTCTCCCTGGGAGGCGACGGCGGCTACACGCGCATCGACACCTCGGCCGCGACGGCCCTGCTGAACGAGGGCAAGGTCGAGTCGGCTCGCTTCTCCAGCGAGAACGTCCTGGACCTGACTCTCAAGCAGGGACAGACCTACTCCGGTGAGGGCGTTAAGGCCGCCGACAAGGTGAGGACGGAGTTCATCGACGCGCGCGCCGAGGGGCTGGTCACCCTGGTCAACGAGAAGGTGCCCGGCGGCTACAACGACACCATCGAGCACCCGAGCCTGCTCAGTTCGCTGCTCGTCTCGATCCTGCCGCTGATCATCCTCGTCGGGTTGTTCTGGTTCATGATGAGCCAGATGCAAGGCGGCGGCTCCCGCGTCATGCAGTTCGGCAAGTCCCGCGCCAAGCTCGCCTCCAAGGACACTCCCAAGGTCACCTTCGCCGATGTCGCCGGCGCCGACGAGGCCGTCGAGGAGTTGCAGGAGATCAAGGAGTTCCTCGCCGAGCCGGCGAAGTTCCTCGCCGTCGGCGCCAAGATCCCCAAGGGGGTGCTCCTCTATGGCCCGCCCGGCACCGGCAAGACCCTACTCGCCCGGGCCGTGGCCGGCGAGGCGGGAGTGCCGTTCTACTCGATCTCCGGGTCGGACTTCGTCGAGATGTTCGTCGGTGTCGGCGCCTCCCGGGTGCGTGACCTCTTCGAGCAGGCCAAGGCCAACGCACCCGCCATCGTCTTCGTCGACGAGATCGACGCCGTCGGCCGCCACCGCGGCGCGGGCCTCGGCGGCGGGCACGACGAGCGCGAGCAGACGCTCAACCAGTTGCTCGTCGAGATGGACGGTTTCGACGTCAAGACCAATGTCATCCTCATCGCGGCCACCAATCGGCCCGACATCCTCGACCCGGCGCTGCTGCGCCCGGGCCGTTTCGACCGGCAGATCGCCGTCGAGGCCCCCGACATGATCGGTCGGCACCGCATCCTCGAGGTGCACGCCCAGGGCAAGCCGATGGCCCCCGGGGTCGACCTGCTCGCCGTCGCCCGCCGCACCCCGGGCTTCACCGGCGCCGACCTGGCCAACGTCCTCAACGAGGCCGCCCTGCTCACCGCCCGTAGTTCCGGCCACCTGATCACCGACGCGAGCTTGGACGAGGCGATCGACCGGGTCATGGCCGGCCCGCAGAAGCGCACCCGCATCATGAGCGCCAAGGAGCGCAAGATCACCGCCTACCACGAGGGTGGTCATGCCCTCGTCGCCGCGGCGATGAACCACACCGACCCGGTCAACAAGATCACGATCCTGCCCCGAGGCCGTGCCCTCGGCTACACGATGGTGCTGCCGAGCGACGACAAATACTCCACGACCCGCAACGAGATCCTCGACCAGCTGGCCTACGCCCTGGGTGGGCGGGTGGCGGAGGAGATCATCTTCCACGACCCCACCACCGGTGCCGCCAACGACATCGAGAAGGCCACCGCGATGGCCCGCAAGATGGTGACCGAGTTCGGGATGTCGGAGCGCGTCGGCGCGATCAAGCTCGGCCAGTCCCAGGGCGAGGTCTTCCTCGGCCGCGACTACGGCCACCAGCGCGACTACTCCGAGCATGTCGCCGGGATCGTCGACGAAGAGGTGCGCCGCCTCATCGAGGCAGCGCACGACGACGCCTGGCACGCCCTGAACGACAACCGCGAGATCCTCGACAACCTGGTGCTGGAGCTGCTCGAGCGGGAGACGCTCAACCACAAGGACATCGCCGAGATCTTCCGAGGAGTCCGAAAGCGTCCCGAACGAGCCACGTGGCTCTCGGCCGAGCACCGTCTGCTGTCGGACAAGCCGCCGGTCCTGACGCCGGCCGAGCAGGCCGCGCTCAACGGCTCCGGCGCCCCCGCCGGTGCGATTCCCCGGCCCGGGGACCGCGCGACCGAGGACGCCATCGACCGTGCGGCCGAGGTCGGGGCCTCGCCCTATGCCCAGGACACGCCGGTCACCCAGGTCATCGAGACGCCCGAGAGCGCGCCCGTCGACCCCGACGGCCACGTCTGAGCGGCCGGAGATGACCGAGCCTGCCGACAAGGTCGATCAGCCGCGCATCGAGGCGGCCGTCCGCGAGATCCTCGCCGCCATCGGTGAGGATCCCGGCCGCGACGGCCTGCTCGACACTCCCGCCCGCGTGGCCCGGGCGTATGCCGAGGCGTTCGGGGGGTTGCACGCCGACCCGGCCGAGGTGCTGGCGAAGAAGTTCGAGGTCGATCACCAGGAACTCGTCATCGTGCGGGATATCGCGATGTACTCCACGTGCGAGCACCACCTGCTGCCCTTCCACGGCGTCGCCCACATCGGCTATCTGCCGCAGGGCGGTGTCGTGACCGGCCTGTCCAAGCTGGCCCGGCTCGTCGACGTCTTCGCCCGCCGCCCGCAGGTCCAGGAGCGGATGACCGGTCAGATCGCCGACGCCCTGGTCGAGCACCTCGGCGTCATGGGTTGCATCGTCGTCATCGAGGCCGAGCACCTGTGCATGTCGATGCGCGGGGTCCGCAAGCCGGGCGCCCGCACCATCACCTCCGCCGTCCGCGGCAGCCTCGCGCGCAATGCCAAGACCCGCGCCGAGGCGATGTCGCTGCTCCACAGCGGCCAACGGTGAACCGTCCGCTGGTGATGGGTGTCGTCAATGTGACGCCCGATTCCTTCTCCGACGGCGGTGCCTGGTTCGACCCGGACACCGCCGTCGCGCACGGGCGGCTGCTCGCGGCGCAGGGCGCCGACCTGATCGACATCGGCGGCGAATCGACCCGTCCCGGAGCGGTGCGCCCCGACGAGGCCGAGGAGTTGCGCCGCGTCATCCCCGTCGTCGAGGCGCTCGCCGGCGACGGCCTGACCGTCTCGGTCGACACCATGCGCGCCGGCGTCGCCGCGGCC
>NZ_HG764815.1:2535232-2546809 GCF_001050535.1 Nostocoides australiense Ben110
ATCGGTGTCAGCACCCGATCGGTGTGAGGACCCGATCGGTGTGCGGACCCGATCGGTGTCAGGAACCGATCGGGGCGCAGGAGCGGGAGGCCTGCCCGGGTCCGACCTGGGCGAGGGCCGCACGCGCCCGGACGCGGCCGAGGTTCCACTCCAGCGCATCGTCCTCGGTGAGGAACTGGCCAGGACCGTTGCCGAGGATGCATCGCTTGTCCGCTGGCGACAGAGTCGACGCGGCGACCGCGGGGGCGGCGTCGGCGGACAACGAGGTCAAGTAGCTCCCGTCCAGCTTGCCCGTCGCGGCATACCGCTGCAGGTTGCGTTCGGCCACCCAGGCATCGGGATTGAGCAGGCCGAAGCAGAGCACCAGGGCCGCACCCGCGACGACCGCCGCGGTGGGGATCCAGCGACCCCGGAAGGTGATCCCGGCGACCATCACCATGACGACGACGATCGCGACCCAGGCCTCGAAGAAGTCGACGAGCAGCCGCAGCGTGGTGTAGCCGAAAGCCTGCTGGTAGAGGTGCATTCGCCAGAGGGCGGATGCGACGACGGCGAGCGTGAGAATGCACAACAGGCCGAGGACGACCCGCAGCAGCAACCGGTCACCGGGATCGGCCTGCGGGACCTTGCGCACCGTGAGGGCGACGACCACGAGCGTCAGCACGGTCGCGACGGTGAGTTGGCCGAACCCCTGGTGGACGTAGTCGGCATACGTCAGCCCCGTCGCTCGCTGGACGAAGTCGTGGCCGCCGAGCCACGCGCTGGCCTGGGCGATGATGAACAACAGGTAGGTCGCGACGATCAGCCCGACCGGGACGAGCCACTCCCAGGGATGGGCCAACGGCCTGCCCTTCGGAAGGGTGAGGGCTTCGTCGCGAATCGGGTTGATGGCCAAGTACATTCCCGCGAGCGCGACTCCGCCGAAGAAGATCCCGACGAAGAGGCGGGCGACGAAGGTGTCGACCGTCAGGTCCGGGATGAGGACATCGACCCAATGGCCGAAGATCGCATCGGCCGAGGCGAAGAGGCTGCCGAAGACGGCGAGCGCGAGGAGACTGATGGTGGCGGTCCGGGCGACGCGCCACCACTTGGTGGCAGTGCCACTGCGCGCCAGTGAGCGGCCGAGCCAGGGCAGGCCGCGGATCCCGGCGGTGGGCCACGCGGCAGCGGCCCCCATGAGCCCGTAAGCCGAGGAGACGGGGACGATCGTCACGACGATCAGCAGGGCCGCGGCCAGGATCGACAGGGGCACAACGACTTCCGCGGCCCGCAGCGTAGCCAGCGCCGCGAGACCCACGCCGAGGACCGCGGTGATCGCGGTCATCCAGGTGCGTCGCCTGGCCGCCATCACGACGGCGGCGCCGGTGGCGAGCAGGACCACACTCCACGCGATGCCGGTGTCCCGTTCGGGCAGGAGGAGCCCAGCCATCGCGCCGACCAGCGCTGCCAGTGCGACGAGGCGGGGTCTGCCCTCGCGCACGGTCTCTGGCCACACGCGGCCGAAGAGACCGTCGATGACCGGGCCCTCGGCCGGACGTGGCCTGCTCGCGACTGCCCGTTCGGGTCGTGCGAGATCGAGCGGGATGGGCGCCCCCGGTGGCCTGCTCGAAGGCGCGCGTGGCGGGGTCGGTGGGCCGGGCGGCATACGAACTCCTGCAACGGAATCGGGGCGGATACGGGTCGGGGGATCGGTGGGCAGCATCAGGCGGAGCCGCGCGCCGCGGCGGCCGGGCTGGGGGTCGATGGCGGCGACGGTGCCGCCGTGGATCTCGGCAACCCAGCGGGTGATGGCCAGGCCCAGCCCGGTGCCGCCCGCCGAGTCGGTGCCGAATCGCTCGAAGATGCGGTCGCGGTCGGCCTCGGCGATACCGGGGCCTCCGTCGGCGATGTCCAGATGCCAGCGATCGGGTGCGGCCGTCGCGGCCGTGAGCGTCACCGTGGTGCCGCTGGGGGTATGCCGCGCGGCGTTGTCGAGCAGATTGGTCACCGCCTGGCGGAGCCTGGCGGGTTCGGCACGGACTGTCAGCGTCGGGGGCCGCACGTCGATCTGGGTGGTGACGGGCCGTCCGCCCGCGGCATACTCGGCCACGACCTCGTCCAGAAGTTCTTGCACGGCAACGGATTCGAGTCGCAGGTCGGTGACGCCCGCGTCCAGCCGGGAGAGCGTGAGGAGGTCGGTCAACAGGTCGCTGAGCCGGTCGGCCTGACCCAGCGCCGACTCGAGGTTTGCCGGGTCCGCAGGTGTCACGCCGTCCGCCATGTTTTCGAGGAGCGCTCGCAAAGCCGCTGCGGGAGTGCGCAATTCGTGGGAGACCGTGGCGATGAGCTGCCGGCGTTGCTGGTCGGCGTCCTGCAGATCGGTGGCCATGGCGCGGAACGCGCGAGCCAGGTCGGCGACCTCGTCGTTGCCGCCCACGGGGATCGCGCTCGTGTAGTCGCCCTGGGCCATCCTGCCCGCAGCCTGGGTCATGGCCCGCAGCGGTGCCGTCATGCCAGCGGCGAGCCACTGCGTGACCGCGAGGGCGACGGCGATGGTCACCGGGACGACGAGCCACGGGGTGACCTTGCTGTTGGCCCCGACGGTCGCGATGACGGTGGCGAAGAGGACCGAGACGGCGACCAGTGCGCCGAGCTTGATCTTCAGCGAGGCCGCGCGGGCCAGTGGTGAGGCCATGTCAGTGGGACTAGCTGAGGGGCTCGAGGGCATAGCCGACGCCGTGGACGGTGCGGATGCGGTCGGCGCCGATCTTGGCACGCACGCCTTTGACATGGCTGTCGACGGTGCGTGTGCCGGACGCGTCCGCCCAGCCCCAGACCTCTTCCAGCAGGCGCTCTCGGGTCAGCACGTGACCGGGGCTGGCTGCGAGCATCGCCAGCAGGTCGAACTCCAACGGCGTGAGGTGGATCTCCTTGTCCTGCAACGTGACCCGCCGTGTCGTGGGATCGACCACGAGATCCCCGACGGTCATCCCGGACGCTGGGCTCGCGGCGAGTTCGCGAGCGCGTTCGACGCGGCGTAGCAGCGCCTTGACGCGGGCGACCAGCTCGCGCATGCGGAACGGCTTGGTCAGATAGTCGTCGGCGCCCACCCCGAGACCGACGAGGATGTCGGACTCGTCGTCGCGGGCGGTGAGCATGATGACCGGCACCGGCCGCTCGGTCTGGACCCGCCGGCATACCTCGATGCCGTCGAATCCCGGCAGCATGATGTCGAGAACGATCGCGTCGGGGCGGTGAGCGGCGTGGAGTTCGACAGCCTCCGGCCCGGAGAAGGCGGACACGACGTCATACCCCTCCGCGCGCAGCCGGTCGCTGACGGCCTGATTGATGACGGGTTCGTCCTCCACCACGAGCACTGTCGGCATACCAACGACCCTAGGCGGCGCCCCGTGACGCGATCGGGTTGCTCTTGTGTGGGTTTGGTGCAGATCGGCGGATGGGACAATCGTCGCGTGAGTGTTCTGGTTGCGCGCATCGGCAAGCCGCACAGTCTGCGCGGTGAGGTCACCGTGCAGACCCACACCGACGACCCCGATGGGCGCTTCGTCCCAGGGGCCGTCTTCGCGACCGAGGCGCAGCCGGGCACCGGGGTCCCGAGGGCGCTGACGCTGCGGACCTCGCGTGTGCACAAAGGCATCTGGCTGCTGGCCTTCGACGAGATCCCCGACCGCACGGGCGCCGAATCCCTGCGCGGCACAAAGCTGTTCGCCGACGAGGGCGAGGCCGGCGACGACGCGGACGACGACGGCTGGTACGAGGACGAACTCATCGGGCTGCGCGCGGTCGACCCCGCCGGGACCGAGCTGGGCGAGGTCGTGGGTCTCGACATCGGCCCAGCCCAGGACCGGCTGATCCTGCGCCTGGCCGACGGCACCGAGGCGCAGGTGCCCTTCGTCGAGGCGATCGTCCCGGAGGTCGACACCGAGTCCGGCCGGGTCGTCATCGACCCGCCGCCCGGGCTGCTCGACCTCGGGCGGGAGTGACATCGTGCGCATCGATGTCGTCACGATCTTCCCCGAATACCTTGCGCCCCTGGACCTTTCGCTGATCGGCAAGGCGCGGCGCGACGATCTCCTCGACCTCGCGATTCACGACCTGCGCCAGTTCACCCATGATCGGCACAACACGGTCGACGACACGCCGTACGGCGGCGGCGCCGGCATGGTGATGAAGCCGCAGCCGTGGGCCGAGGCGCTCACTCATGTCGGTGGATTGGCCTCCGGCGCACCGCGATTGCTCGTGCCCGCCCCCTCGGGACGACCGTTCACGCAGGAGTATGCCCGGGCCCTCGCCGAGGCCGAGTGGCTCGCGTTCGCGTGTGGTCGCTACGAGGGGATCGACGAGCGGGTCTATGCGTATGCCGCGGACGCCCTCGGGTGGGAAGTGGTCCCGGTCTCGCTGGGCGACTATGTCCTGGGTGGGGGTGAGGTCGCCGTGCTCGCGATGGTCGAGGCGATCGCGCGGCTCATCCCCGGCGTCGTCGGCAACGAGGAGTCCCTGGTCGAGGAGTCCCACGAGGGTGGACTGCTCGAATATCCCGTCTACACCAAACCCGCCACGTGGCTCCCGCAGCCACCCGCGGCGGCGGCGGCGACGGCATACGACGTGCCCGCGACCTTGCTGTCCGGCAACCACAAAGCCATTGCCGACTGGCGCCACCAGCAGCGCCTGGAGCGCACCGTCGCCCGGCGCCCGGACCTGCTCGAGGCCGCTGCCACGGTGACGGGGCTCGAGGACCTGGAGGGCGGCCCCGCGACCCCCGCCGACATTCCCGAACTCATCGTCCTCACGCGGGCCTGCTGGGTGCCGGAGGCCCTTGACGCCGGCACCGTCGACTTCCCGCCCATGACCGACGGACCCGCGGAACACGCTGCGGCACTGCAGGATTGGTCCACGTGGGTGTGGCGCAGCAACGGGCGGCTGGTCGCCTCCGGCCGCGGCCGGCGCGACCCCGACGACCCGTCGGTGTGGCAGGTCGGCCGCCTCATGGTCGCCCCCGACCTGGCCGGCCGCGGCATCGGCCGCGCCGTCCTCGCATTCATCGAGTCCCTCGCGCCGGCCGACGTCACGAGCTATTGGATCAACACCGCCCGCCGGGCCGAGCGCAACCAGCGCATCTACAAGAAGGCCGGCTACCGGCTGGCGCCCTGGGAGTCGAAGGTCCACCCGGCGACGGTGGATCTGGTCAAGAAGCGTCGCTAGCGGCGGCTCCTCAGGGCCGCAGACTCGCGCGCAGGTCGTCGGGCAGCAGGAGGGAGCGGCGCATCAGTTCCTCGGCCACGACAGCCGTGACGGTCTGCGCCGCCATGATGCCCATGAGCACGAGAACCTGCGCGGCAGCGGCCTGGGCCGGCGAGCCGCCGCCGAGGAGGACCCCGATGAACGCGCCGGGCAGTGTGACGACGCCTGCGGTGCGCACTTGATCGAGCCCGGGGATCAACGCCTCCGGGATGTGGCGATGGATCACCTTGCCGATCGCCGCCCGGCGCTCGAAACCCAGGGCCAGCCACGCGTCATACGACTCGCGCTCCTCCCGGAGGGCTTGGAAGGCGCGGCGGCCGACGAGCGTATGGCCGTTCATCGTGTTCCCCGTCAGGATCCCGAACACCGGGATGAGGGCGATCCCCGTCGGCGGGATGGTGCGGGTGAGCAGGATGATCGCCGCCACCGGCAACAACCCGGCGAGGATCGCCACCGTCGCCCACGGCCAGGCGTTCGCCGCCCCCACCCGGCGCACCGTCGTCACCACGGCAACCGTGAACATCCCCGCGAGCACCAGCAGCGACAGCGGCAGGCTCCCCACCACCGCGGTGATGACGAGCGCGGCGAGGCTCAGCTGCGCCAGCGCGCGGGCGGCAGCGACGAGCGTGGAACCGATACCGGGGAGCCGGCCCACGGCATAGGCAGCGACGGTGACGGCGAGCAGAAGCACGATGGCCAGCGCGACCGGCCAGCCCGGGTTGATGCTCACCTCGTCACCGTAACCCCGGTCCTCAGCAGGCGCGCCCGCCGGCAGGCCCCCCCCCCGCCGCTACGCGGCGCCCAGGCGCACCCGGCCGAAGTCGCCCGCGTCCAGCCCTTTCTTCAGCGCCGGATACGCGCGCACGAAACCCAGGGCGCCTGCGCTCATCCCGAGCAGCGCCCAACCGGCGTCCCAATGGCCGGCCCCGACGCCGGCGACGGCCGTGCCGGAGCAATAGCCAATGTCGTCGAGGAGGATGTCGCCGTCACCGAAGTGCGTGTCGCGCCCCACGACGATCTTGGCGCCGGTCGCCTCGGCGAGCGGCTTGGCCCCGATGACGAGTCCTCCTGGCGGTGGGTCTCCAGGACGTAGCGGATCGTCAGCCCTTCGGTCCGCGCCGCGGCGAGGATCTTCTCGAGATCTCGTCCGGGGTCGACGACGACCGCCTCGCCCGACTCGCTGTCGCCGACGAGGTAGCTGACGCTGGCGATGCCGGGTGTCTTGAAGCGTTCGAAGCTTCCGGGTCCTCCCAGGGGCCATCGAGTTCATACCCCCCACCGTATGAGGGTCAGCGCGCGGATGGGGGATCGGAGTGCACCCGTCGTCAGCCTCGTGGAGCGCGTCACCGGGTGGGTCACCCGCAGGGGTGACTCGACGTGGAGGCGGGCGATTTCTCGGTATGCCGCCCGCTCTGGCACCATTGGAGGGTTGCCATCAGCCTTTGCGCGGCCCCTGCCACAGGGGGAGTGCGGTTCGCACGCGGCCCGGCGGGCGGCATACGAAGAACTCACTGACGAAAGCACGTCGCTGGCCTGTGGCAGCGGCGGGAAAGAGATGAACGCCATGCAGCGTTTCGACGAGATCGACAAGGCTTCCCTGAAGTCCGACCTGCCCGCCTTCCGCGCGGGCGACACCGTCAAGGTGCACGTGAAGGTCGTCGAAGGCAACCGCTCTCGCATCCAGGTCTTCCAGGGCGTGTGCATCCGTCGCCACGGCGGCGGCATCGGTGAGACCTTCACCGTCCGCAAGATCTCTTTCGGCGTCGGCGTGGAGCGCACCTTCCCGCTGCACACCCCGATCATCGACAAGATCGAGGTCGTCACCCGCGGTGACGTGCGCCGGGCCAAGCTCTACTACCTGCGCGAACTGCGCGGCAAGGCCGCCCGGATCCGCGAGCGCCGCGAGACCCCGGCCAGCTGACCGCCCCCACGACGCGGACCCGCCGAGACCCTGATGGCCGACAGTGGCTGTCAGGGTCTCGCGTTAGGCTGACGCCCCTATGACTTCCGAGGCCGTCACCCCCGAAACCCGAGCCGCCGGCCGTGCCAAACGCAAGCCGTTGCCAGTGTGGGTGCACTTCCTGATCGCCCTCGCTCTGGTGGCGGTGCTGCGCAATTTCGTCGTGCAGTCCTTCTATGTGCCGTCCGGGTCGATGATCCCGACGCTCGAGATCGGCGACCGCGTCGTGGTCTCCAAGCTCGACAACACCTTCGAGCGTGGCGACATCGTCGTCTTCGACGGCACCGACACCTTCGGCGGCGGCGCCAGCCAGCGTTGGGAGGGAACTTTCGGCAAGGTCGCCTCGGGGATCGCAGGCATCTTCGGGATCAACCTGGGCGAGAAGGACTACGTCAAGCGGATCATCGGCGTCGGCGGCGACCATCTCGTCGTGGGCGAGGACGGCACGCTGACGATCAACGGCAAGGCGGTCAACGAGCCTTATCTGGCCGAGGGGGTCAAGTCCTCCGACTACCCCTTCGATGTCACGGTGCCCGAGGGCAAGCTGTTCATGATGGGCGACAACCGCGAACAGTCCGCCGACTCCCGCGCCCACCTGGGCGACCCCGGCGGCGGCATGATCCCCGAATCGGACGTCATCGGCTCGCCGGTATTGCGCTACTGGCCGCTGGGCCGGTTCGGCACCATGGGCGACAGCGCCCACGAACCCAGCCTCGCCGAACTGCCGGCCGGGAGTGCCTCGTGACCTCGACCCCGGGCGCGCCGCCTCCGCACGACCCGGGTCCCGGACCGGAGGCGCGCTACCCGACCCACACCGGGGTCCGGGCACGCGCGGCCGAGCCTGAGCCCGACGCCGGGTCGAGCTCGGCCGCACCGCGGCGCAGCGTCGGCGGCCATCTCGCCGCCTTGGTCCGGGAGTTGCTCATTGTCGGCGTCATCGCCCTGGTCCTCAGTTTCCTGGTCAAGACCTTCCTGGTCCAGGCCTTCTACATCCCGTCCGAGTCGATGGAATCCACGCTCGTCAAGGACGACCGGGTGATCGTCAGCAAGCTCACTCCGAGCCTGATCGACCTCAAACGCGGCGATGTCGTCGTCTTCGCCGATCCCGACCACTGGCTCACGCCCGAGTTGCGCGCCGATCGCGGGCCGGTGCTCAACCGCATCCAGGACCTGTTGACCTTCGTCGGTCTGCTGCCCGACACCGCCGAGGGGCACCTGATCAAGCGCGTCATCGGCCTCCCGGGCGACAAGGTCGCCTGTTGCGACACCGGCGGCCGGCTGACGGTCAACGGCGTCGCGATCACCGAGCCCTACGTCAAGCCCGGTGAAGAGCCGAGCGAGATCACCTTCGACATCACCGTCCCCAGCGGCCGGGTCTGGGTGATGGGCGACAACCGCGGCCACTCCAGCGACTCCCGACTGCACGACGGCGACGGCAAGGGCAACGAAGGGTCGGTGCCGATCGACCTGATCGTCGGGCGGGCCGTGCTGACCATCTGGCCGCTCGATCGCATCACCTGGCTGAGCAACGACGCCGACACCTTCGCGAAGGTCCCCGGCACGTGAGCTCGGTTCGGCGCTCCACCAAACCCTCCCTGCGGGTCGAGCGGGCCCTGCAGCGCGACGGGTATGCCGTGCTGGCCGGCATGGACGAGGTCGGCCGGGGCGCGCTGGCCGGCCCGGTTTCGGTGGGCGTCGTCGTCATCGACGTCACCTGCCGCTCGGCGCCGCAAGGGGTCAAGGACTCCAAACTGCTCACCCCCGGCGCTCGCACGGCCCTCGTGCCGCGGATCCACCGGTGGAGCACTGCGTATGCCGTCGGCCACGCCTGGCCCGAGGAGATCGACCGGATCGGCATCATCGCTGCCTTGCGCACTGCCGGCCGGCGCGCCCTCGCCCAGCTGCCCGTCCGGCCCGACCTGGTCATCCTGGACGGCAACCACGACTGGCTGACCGACCCGGCCGAGGCGGGGCTGTTCGCGGCCTTTGCGCCCGATCCGGCGCCGCCGGTCACGACGATGATCAAGGCCGACCTGAAGTGCTCCTCGGTGGCGGCCGCCAGCGTCCTGGCCAAGGTGGCCCGCGACGCGATGATGGTCGCCTACGCCCGCGAGCACCCGGCATACGGCTGGGACGAGAACAAGGGGTATGCCGCCCCCGGCCACCTCGCCGCCCTCGCCGAGCACGGCGCCTGCCCGCTCCATCGCCGCTCCTGGCACCTGCCGGGTGTCGGCGAGGTCGTCATGGGCGATGATGAGATCGATATCGACCTCCTCGCCGGCCTCGGCGGGGCCGAAAGCGAAATGGCATGAGCAGCGAAGACCTGGAGAAGTACGAGACCGAGATGGAGCTGGCGCTCTATCGCGAATACCGCGATGTCGTCGGCCTCTTCAGCTATGTCGTCGAGACCGAGCGGCGCTTCTACCTCGCCAACGGGGTCGACGTGGCCGTACGCGGCGAGGGCAGCGAGGTCTTCTTCGAGGTCACGATGACCGACGCGTGGGTCTGGGACATCTACCGCCCGGCCCGCTTCGCCAAGAACGTGCGCGTCATCACCTTCAAGGACGTCAACGTCGAGGAGCTTGCCAAGGCCGATCTCGAGGTGCCGAAGGGCCACTTCTAGGGCCCCACCCGAGGCACCCCCGAAGGTTCTCCGCTGCTGCCGCTTGTCCACAGGCGGAACGTCAACTTCGCCCTTTCCACAGCATTTTCCTGCGCTCCTGACACACCCCCCTCCCGCCGGGCATCGTCGTCACAACGACGACGATCAGGGGGACGACCATGCCGGACGCACGGGCGGAGGTGGGCCGCTTCGGCGAGGACGTGGCGGCGCGTTACCTCAGCGATCGGGGCCTGACGATCATCGAGCGCAACTGGCGGTCGGGCACACCCAGGGGAGAACTCGACATCATCGCCCGGGCGCCCGACGGCGACCTGGTGATCGTCGAGGTCAAGGCGCGGCGCACCCTGGGCGTCGGGGCCCCGGTCAACGGGGTCACCCCGCAGAAGCTGCGGCAACTGCGCCGGCTGGCCAACACCTGGCTGCGTGAACATCCGGAGATCCCGGCACCAGGCGTGCGTTTCGACGTCGTCGGGGTGCTGATCGGTCGCGGGAGTTCACCCTCGGTGGTGCAGCACATCCCGGGGGTGGTCGTATGACGCTCGGAGCCACCCACGCCATCGCCCTCTCGGGTCTGCAGGGGCAACTGGTCGAGGTCGAGGCACATTTGAGCAACGCCTTGCCGGGGTTGCTGGTCAGCGGGCTGCCGGACGCCGCCTGCCGGCAGGCACCCGATCGGGTCCGGGCGGCCATCGAGTCCAGCGAACTTGCGCTGCCCAGTCGCAAGATCGTCGTCAACCTCTCGCCCGCGGCCGTGCCCAAGAACGGCAGCGGCTACGACCTGGCGATCGCCGTTGCCGTCCTCACCGCCATCGGTGACGTCGAGCAGAAGCACGTCTCCCGAGTCGTCCACGTGGGCGAACTCGGCCTCGACGGGCGCGTGCGCCCGGTCGCCGGAGTGCTGCCCATGGTGACCGCCGCCGCTTCCGCCGGCATCTCCGATTGCATTGTGCCACAGACAAATCTCGCCGAAGCATCGCTCGTCGAGGGCATCCGGGTGCATGGCGTCCGGACCCTCGTAGACGTCGTACACGCCTACAAGGAGGCCGGGCCACCCACCCGTTGGCCGCGGCAGCTGGTGCGCGCCGTCACGGGCCCGGCCGCCCGGCCGGTGCCCGATCTCGCGGACGTCTCGGGCCAGGCAGCCGCCCGGGCCGCAGTCGAGGTGGCGGCAGCCGGCGGCCATCACCTGCTGCTCACGGGCCCGCCCGGATCCGGCAAGACGATGCTCGCCGAGCGGATGGTGGGCATCCTCCCGCCGTTGCGGCTCGATCAGGCACTGGAGGTGATGTCCATCCGGTCGCTGATCGGCGCCACGCACGCCGAGTCCGAACTCGACGTCACACCACCGTATGTCGCGCCTCACCACGGCGCCTCGCTGGCGGCCATGGTCGGCGGCGGATCGGGGCTGGTGCGGCCGGGTGCGGTGTCGGCCGCGCACCGGGGCGTGCTCTTCCTCGACGAAGCGCCGCAGTTCAAGCAGGACGTCCTGCAGGCGCTGCGCCAACCGCTGGAGTCCGGCCGGGTCGTCATCGCGCGAGCCCGGGCCACAGTGGACTTCCCGGCGCGCTTCCAACTCGTGCTGGCGGCCAACCCGTGTCCGTGCGGCCACGGGCACGGAAAGGCCGTGCGCTGCACGTGCACACCGATGGCCCGCCGTGCGTACGCCGCCCGGCTCGGCGGACCGATCCTCGATCGCATCGACGTCCAGGTCCACGTGCCCGCCGTGACGCGGGCGGCCAGCACGGCGGCCGCG
>NZ_HG764815.1:2546909-2556634 GCF_001050535.1 Nostocoides australiense Ben110
GGCGGCTCGCCTATGTCGCGCTGACCCGCGCGCGCCGGGCGATGCTCCTGACGTGCGCCGTCTGGGGTGGGCCCAAGACCCCGCGCGTCCCGTCGCGATTCCTCCTCGAACTGCGCGAACAGCGCCCCGACCTCCTCACGACCCTCGGCTGGTGCCCCGACCCGCCGGCCGATGCGACCAATCCCGCACTCGCCGAACCGGTCTCGGTGAGCTGGCCGCCGCACGCGCCCGTCGCCGACCCGGTCCGGGAGGGAGCGGGCGCGGTGGCCGCGGCCATGGGCCGACCCGACCTGAGCGACCACGTGCTGCCCCGGGAGGTGGCCGTCCTCGTCGCCGAACGGCAGGCCCGGATCGACGGCAGCGGTTCCTTCCCCGTCCAGTCCGCACCCGGCGGCCCCTGGCGGCTCCTCGACGCCCTCGGCGGGCACGTCAGCACCTCCCAACTGGTCTCCTTCGCCGCCGAACCCGACGACTTCGCCGTCGGCGTGCGCCGCCCGATGCCGCAACGGCCGAGCGTGGCGACCCGCCGCGGCACCGCATTCCACGCCTGGATCGAACGGCACTACCGCCGCGCCGCGCTGCTCGAGCCCGACGACCTGCCCGGCAGCGCCGACCCCGACACCGGCGAACAGGTGGACCTGGAGGACCTCATCGCCCGCTTCCGCGCCAGCGACTGGGCCGAGCGGGAGCCCCTGGACGCCGAGGTGATGGTCGAGACGGTCGTGGCCGGCACGGCGGTCCGCGGGCGGATCGACGCGGTCTTCCTCGAACCCGACGGGTCGGTGACGATCGTCGACTGGAAGTCCGGCGCCCCGCCAGGGGGGCAGGAGGCCCACGCCGCCGCCGTCCAGCTCGCGACCTATCGCATCGCCTACGCACGCCTGACCGGCCGCGACCCCGACACCGTGCGCGCGGCCTTCTACTACGCCGCGACCGGTGAGACCGTCTACCCGCCACTGCGCAGCGCGAGCGAACTGACCGCTCTGGTCGCGACACTCCGCGGTTGAGTCCGGCCGGCGCGGGGATGCGCGGGCGCGGACGGCATACGGTGGGATCGTGACGCGAACGCCCTTCCAGCTTGCCGCTCTGGCCAGCGCCGCCGTGCCCGGCCTCGATCCCGTGGCGGCCGGCGACTTCCCGGTCGACCCCGGGATGGCCGTCGACGTCGCCCTCGTCGAGGACACCCGCGGCCGCAACTGGATCGTGCGGGCCAGTGCCTCCGCGGCTGCCGCCGTGGCACTCGACGCCGGCGCCGCCGCCGCCAAGCTCGTCGCCAAACACCTGGACATCCGGGTGCCGGTGACGCGGGGGAGTGTCGCACTCAAGGAGGGCGGGCGCGTGCACGTGCACGCCGCCATCCCCGGCCGCGGACTGCGGCTCGCCGCGCTCGACCCCGCGTTTCCCGTCGTCGCCGACCTCGGTCGCGCCATCGCCGCCATCCACGACCTCGACCCCGCCCTCTTCGAGGACGCGGGACTGGAGAGTTACAGCCATGACGAGTACCGGCAGCGCCGGCTCGCCGAACTCGACCGCGCCGCCGCCACCGGCAAGGTGCCGGCCGGCCTGCTCACCCGGTGGGAGGCCGCGCTGGAGAATGTCGCCCTCTGGCAGTTCGTGCCGGTGCCGGTGCACGGCGGGCTGGACGGCCGGCATGTGCTGATGGCGCTCGCGGACGACGGCACGGCCAAGATCACCGGGATCGTCGGCTGGCGCCGGGCCAAGGTCGCCGATCCGGCGGACGACTTCGCCGGCCTGGTCCGCGACGCCGCCGCTCCCGCCGTGATCGAGGTCGCCCGGGCCTACGCCCGCGCCCGCCACTCCCGTCCCGACCGCCACCTGCTCACCAGGGCCAAGCTGGTCGCCGAACTCGGCTATGTCACCGACCTCTTCGACGCCCTGGCCGCCGGCTATCCCCAGGTCGTCGATGCCGCCACGGCCCGGCTTCAGGAACTCGCGGCCGACGTCGAGGGCGACGAACTCCTCCCCGCCCCGGCAACGCCCAGGGACCCGGCACCAGCCGCGGCACCGACTCCCGACGAAGGCGCCACCGCTCCCATCGAGACCTCGGAACGGCAGGACAAGACGCCCGGCTAGGCTCGGAGGGTGCCAGCGCCGCTCCCTGCCCGTGCCCGTGTCGTCATCGTCGGAGGCGGGGTGATCGGCACCTCCATCGCGTATCACCTCGGCCACGCCGGCTGGAGCGATGTCGTTGTCCTCGAACGGGATCGGCTCACCAGCGGCACCACCTGGCATGCCGCCGGACTGATGACGACCTTCGGGTCGACGAGTGAGACGTCCACGGGCCTGCGCCACTACAGCCGCGACCTGTACGCCCGGCTCGAGGCCGAGACGGGTGTCGCCACCGGCTTCAAGCCCGTGGGACTGATCGAGGCGGCCGCCGACGCCGACCGGCTCGAGGAATACCGCCGGGTGGCGGCCTTCCAGCGCCGGTTCGGCCTGGAGATCCACGAGATCGGCCCGGCCGAGATGAGCGAGCTGTTCCCGCTGGCCAAGACCGACGACCTGCTCGCCGGCTTCTATCTGCCCGGCGACGGCCGCGTCAACCCGGTCGACCTGACGATGTCCTTCGCCCGCGGCGCCCGCAACCTCGGAGTGCACATCGTCGAGGGCGTGTCGGTCGAGAAGGTGCTGACGACCCCACAAGGACGCGGTTCGCGGGTCACCGGCGTCCAGACCAGCGCCGGCGACATCGAGGCCGAGGTCGTCGTCAACTGCGCCGGCATGTGGGCCCGCGAACTCGCCGCCCAGAACGGCATCGTCGTCCCCAACCAGGCCGCCGAGCACTACTACCTCATCACCGAACCCATCGACGGGATGAGCCCGGACGCCCCCGTCTTCGAGGACCCCGCGGCATACGGCTATTACCGCGAAGAGGGCGGCGGCATGATGGTCGGCCTCTTCGAGCCGCGCGCGGCGGCGTGGCGGGTGGACGGCATACCGCGCGATTTCAGCTTCGGCGAGATCCCGCCCGACTGGGGGCGCATGGGCCCGTTCGTGGAGAAGGCCATGTCCCGGGTTCCGGTCGCCGTGGAGGTGGGCATCCGCACCTTCTTCTGCGGGCCCGAATCCTTCACCCCCGATCTGCTGCCGGCCATCGGCGCGGCACCCGGCGTCGGCGGCTATTTCGTCTGTGCCGGAATGAATTCCGTCGGCATCCTCTCCTCCGGCGGCTGGGGCCGGGTCATGGCGCACTGGATCACCACGGGTGCCCCGGACGTCGACGTCACCGCTGTCAACGTGGACCGCTTCCGGGGTTATCAGCTCGACGAGCGCTACCGCGCCGAGCGGACCGCCGAGATCCTCGGCACGGTGTATGCCGCGCACACCCCCGGCGTGCAACTCGCCTCCGGCCGCGGGATCCACCGCTCGGCGGTCCACCACCCGCCTGGTCGAGGCGGGCGGGTACCTGCGCGATGTCAGTGGCTGGGAGGGCGCCGCGTGGTATGCCGCGCCGGGGCAGACCCCGAACGCCGAGCCCGGCTGGGGTCACCAGCCGTGGTTCGCCAACTGGCGCGCCGAGCACGAGGCGGTGCGCGAGCGGGCCGGCCTGATCGACATGTCCTTCATGGCGAAGTGGCGCATCCGCGGCCCCGAGGCCGGACCCCTGCTGGACCACCTCAGCGCGGGGGCCGTCGACGGTGCGGCCGAGACGATCACCTACACCCAGTGGCTCGACGACGACGCCCGGCTCCAGGCCGACCTGACGGTGACCAAGCTGACGGACGGTGACTTCCTCCTCGTCGCCTCCGACACGGCATACGGGCACGTCGAACACCTCTTGCTGGCCGCCGCGGGCGACCGGGACGTGGCGATCGAGGACGTCACGACGTCCTGGGCCCAGTTCGCCGTCCAGGGCCCCCGGTCCCGGGACGTGCTCGCCGGCCTGGTCGGCGCCGACCTCAGCGCCGAGGCGATGCCCTTCCGGTCGGTGCGACGAACCACCTTGGCGGACAAGGAGATCCTGCTCGCCCGCATCACCTACGCCGGCGAGCTCGGCTACGAGGTCTATGTGCCGGCCGGCGACGCCCTCGCCGTGTGGGACACCATCGTCGCCGCGGGCCAGGAGCACGGGCTGGCGCTCTACGGCCTCAACGCCCTGGCCAGCCTGCGGATGGAGAAGGGCTACCGCGACTACGGACACGACATCGACAACACCGACGGGGTGTATGAGGCGGGGCTGGGTTTCGCGGTCGCGCTCGACGGCGGCGACTTCCGCGGCAAGGCGGCCGCGGTCACAGCGAAGGCGGCCCCGGCAACGCGCCGGATCGTCTCGGTCCTCCTCGCCGACCCGGAGCCGCTGCTCTTCCATGCCGAGCCGGTGCTGCGCGACGGCGAGTTCGTCGGCTACATCCGGGCGGCGTCATACGGCTGGACCATCGGCGGCGCCGTCGGGCTGGCCATGGTGGAGGCGCCCGAGGCGGTGACGAAGGCCTGGATCGACGCCGGGGAGTGGACGGTCGACGTCGCCGGGCAGCTCGTGCCCGCCCGCGTCTCGCTGCGACCGTTCTACGACCCCACCAGCGCCCGGGTTCGGCAGTAGGCGGAAAAAGAGAGGGCGGCGGGGGCTCGCGTCCCCACGAGCTCACCCCACCGCCGGGCCGGCTCGCCCCCCAGCGCGCCGACACCCTGACAGACGTCACAGCGGGCCAAAAGGTTGCCTGACCGCATATGTGATCTAGATCACACTCCACGGGCGGCTCGGCGGACGAGGGCGGCAGGTCAGACGTTGCGCTGCCGAGGGACGAGCACCTCTTCATAGAGCAGCAGCAGACCGGCCGCGATGGGGATGGCGAGCAGGGCCCCGAGCACTCCGAGGAGGGTGCCGCCGGCCAGCGCGGCGACCACCGTCACCGCGCCCGGGACGGACACGGTGCGGGCCATGATCTTCGGCGCGACGACGTAGTTCTCGAGCTGCTGGTAGACCAGGTAGTAGATGGCGACGATGACCGCGCTGCGGGGGGAGTCGAAGAAGGCCACCAGGCAGACGACGACGGCCCCCACGGTCGCACCCACCATCGGGATCAGCCCGAGGAAGCCGACGACGACGGCCAGCACGGCGGCATACGGCACCCCGACGAGCCGCATCATCACGTAGGAGCAGATCGCGTTGATCGTCGCGACGGTGACCTGACCGGTCGCGTAGGCGCCGGTGCGGCGCATGATCTCCTCCGCCAGCGGCTCGACGCGGGGGCGACGGCTCGCCGGCACCACGGCATACGCAGCACGCTTGACCGTCGGCAGGCTCGCGAGGAAGTACAGGGTGAGCACGAGGATGGTGAAGGTCTGGAAGACCCCGTTGGCCACCGCCTTGCCCGCCCCGAGCACGCCGCCGAACACCTGGCTCATGAACCCGGAGTCGGTCAGGCGGGAGTTGATCTCCTCGCGGAGCTTGTCCACCACGTCATAGTTCTCATCCATGCGCCGCACCCACGCCGAGTCGAGGATGTGATCGACATATGTCGGCGCGTTGGCCAGCAGCTCCGAACCTTGCGAGATGACCGGCGGGAATACCAGCAGCCCGAGAAGCGTGAAGACGACGAGCAGCCCGGCGAAGACCACCCCGACGGCCGGCCCACGTTTCATCCCGCGACCGCCGAGCCACCCGACGATCGGATCAAGCGCCAAGGTGAGGAAGATCGACACGAGCAGGATGGTGATCGTCGTCGCCAGCCGGCCGAGGGCGTGCCACAGGCCGACGGCCAGCAGGGCGCCGAGCGCGCCGAAGAAACCCAGATAGAGCGGGGAGGAGCGGTTCAGCGGCCGGCCGGCCTGACCGAACCGGTTCCCTTGATCGGTCCGGGCACTCGCCCCGGCCGCGACCCGCTCGCCGCCCTCCTCGGGGGTCTCGGGTGCCGCCGGGTGCCGATGCTGGCTGGCGCGCAAGGCTTCGCGTTGGCGCCGCTGGAACTCGCGGTAGCGGTCGATCCGGATGTCCCGCACCGCGTGACCCCCTTCGTCGTATGTCGTGGCCCGGGGTTGAGCGTAAACGAGCCGCCCCCGCCGGAACGGGGACGGCTCGTGGGTGATTCGCGAGTCGGTCAGGCGTCGCGGAAGCGGTTGATGGCCTCCTCGAAGTGGGCGCGCTTCTCGGGGTCGGTGATGCCCATGCCCGGCTCGGGGGCCATCGTCAGCACGCCGACCTTGCCCTGGTGCAGGTTCTTGTGCACATCGAGCGCGGCCTGCCCGACCTCCTCCAGCCGGTAGGTCTTCGACAGCGTCGGGTGGATCAGGCCGCGGTTGATCAGTTCGTTGGCCTCCCACGCCTCGCGGTAGTTGGCGAAGTGGCTGGAGATGATCCGCTTGAGGTTCATCCACAGATAGCGGTTGTCGTATTCGTGCATATAGCCCGACGTGGACGCGCAGGTCGTGATCGTGCCGCCCTTGCGGGTGACATAGACCGACGCGCCGAAGGTCTCCCGGCCGGGGTGCTCGAAGACGATGTCGACGTCGTAGCCGCCGGTCAGCTCGCGGATCCGCTTGCCCAGGCGCTGCCACTCCTTGGGGTTCTGCTTGGTGCCCTCCTCGTTCCAGAACTGGTAGCCCTCGGCCCGCCGGTCGATGATCAGCTCGGCGCCCATCTTGCGGCAGATCTCGGCCTTGTCCTCGCTGGAGACGACGCAGATCGGGGTCGCGCCGCCGGCGAGCGCCATCTGGGTGGCATACGAGCCGAGGCCGCCGGAGGCGCCCCAGATCAGCACGCGGTCGCCGAGTTTCATCGCGGCGCCGTTCTTGGAGATGAGCTGACGGTATGCCGTGGAGTTGACCAGGCCGGGAGAGGCGGCCTCCTCCCAGCTCAGGTGGGCCGGCTTGGGCATCAGCTGGTTGGCCTTGACGACGGCGAGTTCGGCCAGGCCGCCGAAGTTGGTCTCGAAGCCCCAGATCCGCTGCTCGGGATCCATCATCGTGTCGTTGTGGCCGTCGGCGTTCTCGAGTTCGACCGAGAGGCAGTGGGCGACGACCTCCTGGCCGGGCTTCCACAGGTGCACGCCGGGGCCGGTGCGCAGCACGACGCCGGCGAGGTCGGAGCCGACCACGTGATAGGGCAGGTCGTGCCGCTTGGCATAGGGGGAGAGGCGACCGTAGCGCTCGAGGAAGCCGAACGTCGGCACCGGCTCGAAGATCGAGGTCCACACCGTGTTGTAGTTGATGGCGCTGGCCATCACCGCGACCAGTGCCTCACCGGGCGCCAGCTCGGGGACCGGCACCTCGTCGATGTGCAGGGACTTGCGCGGGTCCTTGTCACGGCTGGCGAGCCCCTCGAACATCCCGACCTCGTCCTTGTGGACCGTGGCGCCCTTGTAGGACTCCGGCACGTTCAGGGCGGCATACGCCTCCGGGGTGCGTTCGCCACTGGTGATCGCGTCGAGAATCGGCTGCATGGTCACGGTCGTCCAAACTCCTTCGGTCGGCGGATTCGGGCGCGGCACGAACTAGGCACCGCAGGCCATCGAGGCGAACCTAGTCAGGGCTCAGGGGTGGCGGGTGGATAATGAGATTGCAGTCACCCGTGAGGTCCGTCACGGCTATCGCCGACACGTCATTTTTGACATAGTTGGAGTCGTGAGTCCGTACGTCGCCGGCCACCCGCCGAAGCAGGACCGGTCGCTGTGGCCGCCGATCTTGCAGATCGCCATGGCCGTGGCGATTCTCGGCCTGGCCCGCTGGGCCGACCTGCACGCCAGCCAGGTCATCTCGGTCGATCAGTGGGCCTACAACTCCCTAGCCGCCGTGCTCTACGTCTTCGGGGTCCTGTGGACCCCGTTCGCGATCTACAGCCTGATCCGGGTGCTGCGTAACCGGCGCCGCGACGACGGCCCCATCCTGCGCTGAGCCGCGGCCGGCGCCATCTCAGTGCTGCGCATCCGCCGCCGGCTCGACCAGTTCGACGAGGATGCCCCCGGCGTCCTTGGGGTGGATGAAGTTGACCCGGCTGTTGCTCGTGCCTCGTTTGGGCACGTCATACAGCAGCCGCAGGCCCCGCTCGCGCAGGGTGTCGCACACGGCGTCGATATCGGCGACGCGGTAGGCCATCTGCTGGATCCCCGGGCCGGAACGGTCGAGGAACTTCGCGATCGTGCTCGCCGGTGACAGCGGCGCGAGCAGCTGGATGCAGGAGCCGGAGTCACCGACCGCCATCATCGCCTCGCGCACCCCCTGCTCCTCGTTGACCTCCTCGTGCAGCATCCGCATACCGTATTTGTCGCTGTAGAAGGTGACGGCCTCGTCGAGGTCGGCGACCGCGACGCCGACGTGGTCGATCATCGTGAACAGATCCGTGGTCATGTCCCCATCTTGGCCGACGCCACGCGGCCCGCCGCCGCCGGTGTGGTGAGAGACACCGCACGAGCCGGGGTCCGGCGCCCGGGCCGTCGTTAGCATGGCTTCAAGCCGTCGTCTCACCATCGCCGTTGGAGGCTGCCATGTCCGATCGTCCCGTTTCCGTCATCGTCGCCGGGGCTCGCACCCCGATGGGCCGCATGAGCGGCTCGCTGAAAGGCTTCAGCGGGTCCGACCTGGGTGGCTTCGCCATCAAGGGCGCCCTGGAGAAGTCCGGCGTCAAGCCCGAGGATGTCGACTACGTCATCATGGGCCAGGTGCTGTATGCCGGTGAGGGCCAGATCCCCGCCCGTCAGGCCGCGACCAAGGCCGGGATCCCGATGAGCGTCCCCGCGCTGTCCATCAACAAGGTCTGCCTCTCCGGACTCGACGCGATTGCGCTGGCAGACCAGCTCATCCGCGCCGGCGAGTTCGAGATCGTCGTCGCCGGCGGCCAGGAGTCGATGACCAACGCCCCGCACCTGCTCGAGAAGAGCCGCGACGGCTTCAAATACGGCAATGTCACCCTGCGCGACCACATGGACTACGACGCCCTCTCCGACGTCTTCACCAAGCAGGGCATGGGCGGGCTGACCGACGCGGCCAACGTCGGCGACTACGCCGCCACCCGTGAGGAGCAGGACGCCTTCTCCGCCCGCTCCCACCAGAACGCCGCCAAGGCCTGGAAGGACGGCTTCTTCGACGACGAGGTGGTCGCCGTCTCGATCCCGCAGCGCAAGGGTGACCCGGTCGAGTTCAAGGCCGACGAGGGCATCCGCGCCGACACCACCCCCGACTCCCTCGCCGGCCTGCGCCCCGCCTTCAACAAGGAGGGCACCATCACCGCGGGCTCGGCCTCCCAGATCTCCGACGGCGCCTGCGCGGTCGTCGTGATGAGCAAGGCCAAGGCCGAGGAACTGAGGCTGACCTGGCTCGCTGAGATCGGCGCGCACGGCAACGTCGCCGGTCCCGACTCGGTGCTGCAGCAGCAGCCGGCCGAGGCCATCAAGCACGCATGCGCCAAGGAGGGCATCGACCCCAAGGATCTCGACCTGATCGAGATCAACGAGGCCTTCGCGGCCGTCGGCATCTCCTCGACCAAGGCGCTCGGCCTTGACCCCGAGATCGTCAACCCCAACGGCGGCGCCATCGCGATGGGTCACCCGCTGGGTATGTCGGGTGCCCGCGTCGTCCTCACCCTCGCCAACGAGCTCAAGCGCCGCGGTGGTGGCGTCGGCGCGGCCGCCCTGTGCGGCGGTGGCGGGCAGGGTGACGCCCTGATCGTGCGCGTCCCCTCGGCCTGAGCGCCGAGGTGCGTATGCCGCCCGTCCCCGGGCGTCGATGACGCGCCGGGTCGACGTGGCGGCAGTGGTCGCCGGTGTGCGTGA
>NZ_HG764815.1:2556734-2561088 GCF_001050535.1 Nostocoides australiense Ben110
CCGCCACGCTGATCGGCCTCGTGTGGAAGCCGGCCCTGCTGGTGCCCGCGGCGTATGCCGGTGCCGTCGCCGCCGGCGGCGTCCTCGCGGCGCGCGGGGAGTCTCCGCCCGTCAAGGCCCTGACCCCCGTCGCGCTGGCCGTCATGCACTGGTCGTGGGGCGTGGGCTATCTCACCTCCCCGCGCCACCTCGCCGCCGGCCGCATCAACGATCCCCGCACCGGCGGCTCCCTCTGACGGCCCCGCCCCCCGACCCCCCAAAGTCCGACGTTTGACGTGCTATCGCTCGTCAAACGTCGGACTTAGTGGGGGGAGCGGAGGCGGATTCCCGTCGCCACCTGGTCCATGAACGCCTGCGGCATGACGCGCAGACCGATGACGGGGATGCGGAGCACGCTGCGGTTCTGCAGAGTCACGTGGTTCGCGCGCAAGGCGTCGTCGACCGGGGCCAGCCCCCAGGAGTGGCCAGCGCCGTCGATCTCCACCACGAGGCCGCAGGCGAAGGCGACGTCGAGATAGATGCGGCCATTGGGCCCCTGCCGGAGTTGCTGGCGAACCGGTTCGGGCAGGTCGCGGGCCCGGCAGAGAGCGGCGAAGTCGAGTTCACCGAGGGAATGCGCTCCGTCGCACACGTCCCCGATCACCGGGCCGATCAGGCTGCGCCGCTTCGACCTGGCGATTCCACGCCACCGACGCAACAGCCGGTCCGGTTCGACGATGCGCTGTTGCACCGACATACAGATGACCAGGGCAGCCTGCCGATCGCTGACGGCCAATTGGGCCGCGCGGATGGTGGACAGAGCGGTCTCGACGCGCGGGATCCCTCCGGGCGCAAGCGGCCCCAGCGGGCGCCGCTCCGTGATGCGGATTCCCGGATGCCGAATGGTTCGAGAGCCGGCCTCGACCGAGACGTCGATGCGGTCTTGCGTGTAGCCGGTCAGCCCCGACGCCGTCAGTGAACTGGCACCGTCGAGAACGGCCCCGGTGCCCGACTCCCATACCGCCCACCAGAGCAACGGCAGTTGCGAAAGCTCGGGCGTGCCCGCTGCGCCGGGCCGGGCCCGGGGCCACGACGACGCGTCCGACGGCCAACTGGGCGCCATTGCCTCGGGGATCGCGACGGTATGCCGTCCGATGCGCAGCCATCGTCTGGCCCGGATTTCGGCGTCGATGGCACCCTGGCCGATGCCCGTGTCGACGAGCATGGACCGCGTACAGATCCCGCCGTACGGCCGCACGAGCCGGAGGGCGACCTCCTGGCGCGACGTGCGGGGGACCGGTTCCTTCATATGTCGAGTAGACCGGCGACCTGGGCGTGGCCGCACCCGTTGCCGCAAAGCCTGTGGACAACCCGAACCAGGCCCGAGCCCTGTGGACACGCTAAGTCCGACGTTTGACGTGCGATAGCACGTCAAACGTCGGACTTAGCGACTCAGAGGGCGACGGTGAAGTCGGGGCCGGTGGCCTCGCGGACCTGCTCCTCGGTGACACCGGGGGCGAGTTCGCGCAGGACGAGGCCGTCGTCGGTGACGTCCATGACGCACAGGTCGGTGATGATGCGCTGGACGACCCGCTTGCCGGTCAGGGGCAGCGAACACTCCTGGACGATCTTGTGCGAGCCGTCCTTGGCGGTGTGCTCCATCAGGACGATGACGTGCTTGGCGCCGTGGACGAGGTCCATCGCCCCGCCCATGCCCTTGACCATCTTGCCGGGGATCATCCAGTTGGCGATGTCACCGGCCTCGGAGACCTGCATGGCGCCGAGGATGGCGGCGTCGACCTTGCCGCCGCGGATCATCCCGAAGCTGGTCGCGGAGTCGAAGATGCTCGCGCCCTTGCGCAAGGTCACCGTCTCCTTGCCGGCGTTGATCAGGTCCGGATCCTCATCGCCCTCGTAGGGATAGGCACCGACGCCGAGGATGCCGTTCTCGGACTGCAGGACGATCTCGATGTCGTCGGCGACGTAATTGGGCACCAGGGTCGGCAGGCCGATCCCGAGGTTGACATAGTCGCCGTCCTTGAGTTCGGCGGCGGCCCGGGCGGCCATCTCTTCACGGGTGAGGGGCATGGGATCAGCCTCCGAGTCCGGTGCTCATGGTGGGTGCCGCGGTGGTGCGCGGCCGGGTCGTCCGCCGCTCGATCCGCTTCTCGTCGGCCTGCTCGGGCGTCAGCGGCACGACGCGCTGGACGTAGATGCTCGGCAGGTGGACCTGGTCGGGATCGAGTTCGCCGGGCTCGTACAGCTCCTCGACCTCGGCGATCGTGGTGCGCCCGGCCATCGCCGCGAGCGGATTGAAGTTGCGGGCGCTGGATCGGAAGATCAGGTTGCCGTGCCGGTCGCCCTTCCACGCGCGCACCAGCGCGAAGTCGGTGACGATCGCCTCCTCGAGGACATAGGTGGCCGTCACGCCGCCGACGGTGAACTCCTTGGTCTCCTTCGCCGGCGAGGACAGCGCGACGGTGCCGTCCGCGGCATACCGCCAGGGCAGCCCGCCCTCGGCGATCTGGGTGCCCACGCCGGTCACGGTGTAGAAGCCGGGTATGCCGGCGCCCCCGGCCCGCAGTTTCTCCGCCAGGGTGCCCTGGGGGGTCAGGCGGACCTCGAGTTCCCCGGAGAGGTATTGCCGCTCGAACTCCTTGTTCTCCCCGACATACGAGCCGATCATCGTGGCGATTCGCTTGTCGCGCAACAGGATTCCCAGACCCCAGTCGTCGACGCCGCAGTTGTTGGAGACGGCGGTGAGGCCGTCCACGCCGCTGTCGTGCAGGGCCTGGATCAGAACGCTGGGTATGCCGCACAGGCCGAATCCGCCCACCGCGAGCGTTGCGCCGCTGGGGATGTCGGCCACCGCGTCGGCGGGGCTGGTGACGACTTTGTCCATACCCCTCACCCTATCGAGGCGCATCGGGCCCGGCACCTGTGGATCCGCGTGTGAGGCTTGCCTTTCGGGTGTGACTCGTGGGACAACTGATGCGGTCGGCATACCGTCCGACCCCCGCGGGCAGTGCCCCGGCGCTGGCAGCACAGCAGGAGTTCACCCCATGTCCACAGCCACCCGCCGACTCATCGCGCCCGCCGTCGTGACGGCGCTCGCCGTGCCGACGATCGCCGCGGCCGCCGTTCCGCCGCCGCCGAAGCCCCCGGTCACGCTGCCCAGCGCCGTCGACGTCTCGATGCCCTATGAGGGGCAGGTCTTCTGCGAGCTGGTGACCCGCCCCGGCGTGGCCGACTTCGCCAAGACGGTCTCCACCCACTACAGCCGCACCGACTACCACACGGTGCGCACCTGCCTCGGCGACGTCTCCGAGCACTACGACGGGCGGGCCCTGGATTGGATGCTCTCGGCATACGACCCGGAGGACAAGGCGATCGCCGACTCGGTCACGAAATGGCTGACCCAGCCGGTCAACGGGGTCTACGGCGCCAACGCCCGACGCCTTGGCATCATGTACATCATCTGGAACGGCAAGACCTGGAAGTCCTACCGCAACCCGGAGACGTGGACGACCTACACCGGGGCCGTGCCGCACACCGACCACATCCATTTCAGCTTCGCCTGGGACGGCGCGTGCAAGCGCACCAGCTGGTGGACCGGCAAGGCGCTGACCACCGTGAGCATGGCCAAGTGCGGCTCCTCGAACGGGCCGCTCGTCAGCGTGGAGACGGAGTTCACGCAGTACAAGGACACCCTGTTGATGCTCGGCTCCAAGGGCGACGCCGTCGTCCTCGCGCAGCAGAACCTCGGGGTGCCCGCCGACGGGGATTTCGGCCCCATCACTCGCAGCGCCGTGATCAACTTCCAGAAGAAGTGGAAGCTCGACGTCACCGGCCGGGTCAACAAGGGCGTCTGGAACCAGATGGAACGCCAGCAATACCCGCTGATCAAGTACCGCTCGACCACCGTCTTGCGCAAGGGCATGTCGGGGGGTCAGGCGATCAAGGACGCCCAGCGGGCGCTGCGGATCACCCAGGACGGCATCTTCGGGTCCGGCATGGAGGCCGCGGTCAAGCGCATCCAAGGCAAGTACCGCCTCGCCCAGACCGGCGTCATCCGCCCGCTGACCTGGGCCGCTCTCGACGAGGAGTTGCGCAGCCGGATGCGGCAGGCCGAGTTCGACGCCGGGATCGACAAGGCGGCGGCCGAGGTCCTGCTCAGCGCGATTCGCTGACGCCCTCGGTCCGCAGCCGCCCGGGCAGGCGGGCCGGGTCGGGGCCGATGCTCAGCACGAGCGAGCCGTCGGCGGCGTAGGCCCCGATCGCCAGCTGCAGGAACTCGCCGACGTCGCGCGTCGCCGTGTGCACCCGCGCTCCCGCGCTCAGGGGGTATGCCGGCGGGGCGGGATACCGCTGCCCG
>NZ_HG764815.1:2561188-2575192 GCF_001050535.1 Nostocoides australiense Ben110
CCAGCGATCGCCACCCTGTGGCGGGGCGCGTGGTCGACGTTCATCCCGTTCCTGGACTATGACGTCGAGATCCGGCGAGTCTTGTTCTCCACGAACGCGATCGAGTCTCAGAACGCGCGCTACCGGCGCGCGGTCAACGCCAAGGGCCACTTCCCGACCGAACAGGCCGCGATGAAAACCCTCTACCTGGTCACCCGCTCACTAGACCCCAAAGGCCTCGGCCAGGCACGATGGGTCACCAGGTGGAAGCCGGCCCTGAACGCCTTCGCCGTCACATTCAAAGACCGGATGCCCGCGGCGGAGAACCTGTAAGGAACAAACCCCAAATGCCAGTTACACCGTTCATCGGACAGACCCACCCCGTTTGATGGACATCCTGGATAGCTGGGCCTGGTAGGGCCTGGCAGGAGAGGATGCCCCGTATGGGTGCCAAGAGGAAGAGTTACACCCCGAAGTATCGGCAGGACGCTGCGCGGCTGGTCATCGATACGCAGCGCACGATCGCTGAGGTCGCCCGCGAGATCGGGGTTGGGGAGCAGTTGCTGGGCCGGTGGGTCGCGATCGAACGGGCCCGGATGGATGACCCGCCCGAGGCGCTGGACATCAACGAGCGGGCCGAGCTGGAGCGGCTGCGCCGGGAAGTGGTCGAGCTGCGGATGGACCGGGAGTTCCTGAAAAAAGCAGCGGCCTTCTTCATCGTGGAGAACTCGAGCCCGAGCGGGCGTTCGAGTTGATCGCGGCGGAGAAGGCCACCTACGAGGTCACGCGGATGGTCGAGTTGCTGGGGGTGTCCCGGTCGGGGTTCTACGCCTGGCAGGCCCGTCAGAGCGCGCAGCCTGGTCCACGGGCGTCGCGGGCAGCGGATCTGCTGGTGAAGATCAAGGTCGCCCATGACGCCTCGGATGGGGTCAACGGGGCGCCGCGGATCACCGCGGACCTGCGCGATGCCGGCGAGGTCGTGTCGGAGAAGACGGTCGCGAAATTGATGCGCCAGAACAATATTCGTGGGATCAGCCCGCGCCCATGGACCCCGATCACCACTATCAGTGACGAGCGGGTGCACGCGATCCCGGACCTGGTTGCGCGGCGGTTCGACCAGGGCGCGCTGAACCTGGTGTGGACCAGCGACATCACCTATCTAGCCACGCGCGAGGGGTGGCTGTACTTGTGCGCGGTCCGCGATGGCTGCTCGCGCCGGGTGCTCGGGTATGCCTTCGCCGACTCCCTGCACACCGACATCGTCGAGACCGCGCTGCGGCGGGCGGTCACCTTCCGTGATCCGGCCACCGGTTCCACGGCCGGGGTGATCTTCCACGCCGACCGCGGCTGCCAATACACCTCAGCTCAACTCGCCGAGGTCGCCGACGAGGTCGGTGTGCGACTCTCGGTCGGGCGCACCGGAGTGTGCTGGGACAACAGCCAGATCGAGAGTTTCTGGTCGACCCTGAAAACGGAGTTCTACACCCGCCACGAGTTCACCACCCGTGCCGAGGCTATCGCCGCCGTCAGCACCTGGATCGAGACCGTGTACAACCGCCGACGGCGCCACTCAGCACTCGGCCAAATCAGCCCGGTAACCTTCGAAAACCGGATCACCACCGCGGCCGAGCAGGCCGCTTAACCGATGTCCATCAAACGGGGGGAACCCCACATCCGCGGCCACTGGACAATCGAAAACCGCGTCCACCACGTGCGCGACGTCACCTTCGACGAAGACCGATCCCAAGTCCGCACCGCCACCCTGCCCCGCATCATGGCCACCCTACGCAACCTCGCCATAGGCCTCATCCGCCACCACCACCACGGCAAAACCATCGCCGCCACCACCCGACACCTCCACCGCCGAAACGACGAACTCCTCACCCTCCTCGACACCCCAACAATCACAGGAACATCAAGAATGAACTAGCCCTGGGAGCTAACTAACTTCCGCCGCTTCCTCAGCCCTGCGGGAGGACTTGGCGGATTGGCGGATCCCCTCGGCACATCACTGCTGGCCAATCTGGTCGCGCACCGGGGCCGGCGGGAGGAAGGGTTCGTACATCATCTGGGCGTGGTTCTCGCAGGCTAGCTCGTCGGCGGTCTCCACACCATCCGGCCCGATCACCTTGCGGCGGACGATATTTCGGCGCGTGTAGACCCGCGGCGCGTCATTGGTGATCACGTGCGCGGCCTCATAAATCCGGTAGTGCTCGCGCGGCGGCAGGTCGCTCGACCACGCCCCGACGAGGTGGGTCTCCCCCACCGACAGCGAGAGGCGGTATGCCGCGGCGGTCCGGTTCTCGATCTGCAGGTCGAGCGCCGGGTAGGCGCACGTCGCGCCGGACGCGAAGGGCTGGGTCCGGTTGTTGTCGGGGAAGACGTCATACGTATGCCGCCACCGCTCGACGACGGTCAGCGGGGTGTGGAGCGTCATCCAGTAGATGAGGTTGGTCAGCTGGCACAGGCCGCCGCCGACACCGGGCCGCAGCACCCCGTCGTCGAGGACGACGCCCTCGAGGTACCCTCGCTTCGCCGTCGGGTTGCGGACGAACTTCCAGAACGACAGCCGCTGCCCCGGCCGCAGGACGCGGCCATCCAGCGGCGCGACGGCCAACCGCAGGTTGGTGATCTTGTTGTGCTGCAACTGCATCGGCAGGCCTTGCAGCTCACGGAGCATCGGCGTCGAGTGCTGCATCACGGCATACGGATAATCCTCCGTGGCACCGACGGCGAGGTCGAGGTCGGCCCCGCACCGGCGCCACTGCCACTCGCGCTTCGCGCGCCGGTATGCCGGCCCGGCCACCTCCCGTGCGACACTCTCCATGCGCTCACGCAGGTCGGCCGCGATCAGCCCGGACATGACAACACCTCCTGTGGAATCACCGATGTCTCGATGACGCCACAGGAGGTGTTCGGGTTGTGTCAGCTCTCTTGGGCCGGTACGAGCTGGCTGCGCACCTGCTCCATGTCGAGGCCCTTGACCGCCTCGATGACCTGCTTCAGACCCGCCGCCGGCAGCGCCCCGGCCTGGTTGAACACGAGGATCCCCTCGCGGAAGGCCATCAACGTCGGGATGGAGGTGATGCTCAATTGGGCGGCGAGCGCCTGCTCGGCTTCGGTATCGACCTTGCCGAAGACGACGTCGGGGTGCTCCTCGGACGCCTTCTCGAACACCGGTCCGAACTGGCGACACGGGCCGCACCACGATGCCCAGAAATCGACGAGGACGATGTCATTCTCGACGACGGTGGACTGGATGTCGTTGGCAGTCAGGTTGCGAGTGGCCATGGCAGAACTCCAAATGGTCGGGACCGAATTCATGTCGTCCAACGTGGTGCGCGCAAGGACCATTCCCCAAGGCCCTATCCCCCACACGTCATAGAGTCGGCCAGGTGAGCACGCCCGCGCCCGCGCCCCCGGCACCGCCAGAGCCGCCGCACGACGAGAGCGTCCTGACCGTGGCGATCGCCTTCGCCGCCAATGCGCTCATCGCTGCGGCGAAGACGGCCGCGGCGATTGTCACGGGATCGGCGGCGATGCTTGCCGAGGCGGCCCACTCGTGGGCGGACACGGCCAACGAAATATTCCTGCTCATCGGCACCCGCCGCGCCAAGCGGCCCGCCGATGCCACGCACCCCCTCGGCTACGGCCGGGTCAGCTACATCTGGTCGATGTTCGCCGCCTTCGGGCTCTTCGCCGTCGGCGCGGCCGTCTCGGTGTGGCACGGCATCACCTCACTGGGTGAGCGCGGCGAGGGCACCTCCTACGGCTGGGCGTATGCCGTGCTCGGCATCGCGCTCGTCCTCGAGGGCATCTCCTTCACCCAAGCCATGCGCCAGACCCGAAACAGCGCCGCCACCCGCCGGCTGGCGCCGCTGCGCTATATCCGATTGACGTCCAATCCGATGCTGCGGGCGGTCTTCGCCGAGGACGCCGCCGCCTTGATCGGGATCGCCATCGCCGCCGGGGCCCTGGCCTTGCACCAGATCACCGGTAACGCGGCCTGGGACGCCGCCGGGTCGATCCTCGTCGGGATCCTGCTCGGCGGCGTTGCCCTGTTTCTCATCGGCCGCAATATGGATCTGCTCACCGGGGAGGCAGCCACTCCGCTGGCCCGCGACTCTGCGCTGCGCGCGCTGCTGCAGCATGAGGCGATCACGCGGGTGAGTTTCCTGCACCTGGAGTGGGTCGGCCCGGACCGGGTCTTCCTCGTCGCCGCCGTGGATATCGTCGGCGACGACCCAGAATCCGTTGTGGCACAACGCCTCGATAGAGCCGAGAAGATGCTCAACGATCGCCCCGAGATCGAACGCGCGGTGCTGACCCTGGCCCGGCCGGGCGACCCGACCGATCTGCGGCCCGGCCCCCTGCCGGACTGGTACCTCGACGAGGCAGGCCCTAGCTGATGGCCGCCCGGGCCGCGCTGACCACCTCACCGGCCAGACTCGCATCGGCACCAGCCATGAAACTCAGCGACAGCCGGTCATAACGATCCCCGAACCGCCGCGCGAGCTCCGCCCCCGCCACCTGCGGGGTGCCGCGCACCGAGAAGTGTTCGAAGGTCGCGTCGTCGATCAGCTCCCCCATCGCGGCCCACTGGCCGCGTTTCGACAGGGTGTTGAGTTCGTCGCCGAGGGCGCCGAGCCCGTGGTGCTCGAGAACAGGACGGTATGCCGGTGTTGAGCCATAGAACGCCAGCTGCGCCTTCACCGCCACCACGGACGCGGCGATCTGCGCCTCGTCGTGGCCGGTCGCGACCATCACCTGGCCGATCAACTCGAACTCCGAGCGCTCTCGCTCGCCCAGCTTCTCCTCCACCAACGGCACGATGACATCGGCGAGATAGCCATGGGTCGTGAACGGATGCACGATCAGCCCGTCGCCCGCCTCGGCGGCAACGGTGATCATCAGTGGCCCGACCGCCGCGAGGAAGATCCGCGGCCGCGCCACCCGCAGCGGTCCCGGGTTGAACATCGGCGTCATCAGCGTGTGGGTATAGAAGTCGCCGCGGAAGTTCAAACGCGTCCCGTCCTGCCACGCCGCCCAGATGGCCTGCACCGCAGCGATGTACTCGCGCATGCGCGCCGCCGGCTTCCCCCACGGCATCGAGAACCGCCGGGTGATGTGCGGCTCGATCTGGCTGCCCAGCCCGAGCGCGAACCGGCCACCGGAGAGCCGCTGCAGGTCCCACGCCGTCTGCGCCACGGTCATCGGCGAGCGCGCGAACGCGATCGCCACGCTCGTCCCGATCCGCAGCGGAGTCCCCGCGGCGCACGCTAGCGTTGACGTGACGAACGGATCGTGTTGCAGCTCAGCGATTCCCAGCCCGTCGAACCCACCCGCCTCGGCGGAGCGAACGGCCGCAACGACGTCGGCGGGTGGTCCAGCAAAGGTGGCATCGAACCGCATACGGCTGATTCTGCCCGACGACGGCCGTCAGGATCCTGACTGCCGACTGAGGTCGCCGACCGTCTTGGCGAACGATGCGACATCCTTGGGCATGTCAGGCATTAGCGCACGCTGCATATCGTCTGTCCAGAGGGGCGTGACGACGTCATCGCCGTCCGCCCCGACGACGGCCCCACCGATTGCCAAATAGGTCCGGCTATAGAAGGCAGCTTCCGGGATGCGTTTTCCGTCTGCTTTCATCCGCTCGTCGGCGGGACTGACAAAAGCCACGATCTCGTCCGTGGAATCGATTAACTTGTCGATCGCCTCCAGGTCTTTTCCGGTCGGCAGAGCCCACTGGATGCGGACCTCCTTCGCATCGCCCGACCGCAAATGGCCGGAAACAACCTCCTCGACCCGAACAACAAGAGCGATCGATTTCGCGACTGCGCGGGGATCGTCGAAGTCCACGACGGAAGCACTGGGTGCGTCCGGACCACCGAAGCCGATGCCCTTTTCGGTGTCGACGACATGCCCACGAACGATGGCGTCCGCCGGCCTCAAACCCGGTGTTCCTATTCCTCCGGGGACGATTTCCGACAACGACGAGTAGATGAGTTCCCCATTGCCAAACCCATCTCGAGCGTCGCTCGGAGCCAACTCATCCCAGACCGAGGAGCCGCCTCCTGCGCAGCTAGTGGCCAGGATAACTAATCCCGCCATGGGCACCCAGCGTAAACGCATTTACCCCCACCTCCCGTCAACATGCGCTTTATCATGTGAACTGAAGTGAATGATTGTATTGCGACCTGTTCGCATGAAGGAATCCGAGAGCGTGGAATGGTCGAGACCAACCCTGTGACCCGTCTCATGCAAAGCTAGGCTCCTTATTTGGCTCGTGTTGAAACTCAGCACGTCGGCTAGATCATAGCGCGCCTGATACTGATCACAATTGCCCGTCAAGGTAGTGTTAGTGCACTTGGTGTAGGCATACAAGTTGTAGCCCGTTGAGGACCCGTCCCAATCCAACCCCCCAATAGTCCGTATAGTAGTTATCATAGGCGAGCATATCGGTGCTTGAATCAGGCGTCGTGTCGTCGCCTGTCGCCATGGCCGTCTCGTTGTGGAAAACACCCCGCGCATAGTCTAACACGGTATCTACCGTCGGCCCTGTGGAGGCCTGGTTGAAGTTATGATATAAAGAGTCAGCATATGCGCAACATCCAGATGGGCCAAAGTGATTGGCCGATACTGGCGTAGAGAAGCAGCAATGCGGTTGCGGAGCCAGCAACGATTCCTGCGACCAAATGTCTACCACGAGTCCCATGAGGACTTAGCTACCCCGCCGGCCAGGGACGCGCAAGGGCAGTCTATAATGCGCGCCAATTGAGCATTTGGTGTCAGCTCAGCGGAGCGTAGGCCGCGCCGAGGCGGGCGGCGCTGCCGTCGAGGGCGGTCAGCACCCAGATGAGGTTCCCCCCGGATCGTGGAGGCATCGGCTATAAGGAGATGCCATGCCAGGGAACCGCAAGATCCGACGACGCTTCACGCCCACCGATCAACAGCCCAAGCCCGGCATCCGTGCAGCAGTGGGAAATTCGCCCCGGAGGGGAACGCGTCCAACACGAGGAGAGCGGGACGAGATCGGTCGGCTCTACGATCGAGTAGGGGATGAGGCCGAAGCCCTCAACGCGCTAATTGAGGCGCTGTTGCAGGGTCAGAACTAGTTAATCGATCCAAAGCCGTTCCCGATCCTCGTCCTGCACGACAACACCTGCGACAACGAAGGTACTTTCGCCCGGACCACTTCGAAATCGACGAAGGATCGTGGTGTCCGCGTTAGACAACGGCGCCCGAACATTAGATCGCACCCTCGTTCGCCCTCGGAATCCCGCAACTCCGCCGCACTACCGAAGTCATTTTCCAATTCGCTTTGAATTGACCCAATGCCACAGCACTAAGCAGGCTATTGGAAGAACAATCCACAACACAAGAACGAAACTCTGGCGAGCGTCTGTCACAAGTAATGGCCAGCTGAGTATAGCCAGCATAATCGCAAGAGCCTCAAAGGACAGGGCTACTAGCCATGCGGCGACGGTTCCGCTCGTTAGTCTCGGGCGATTTGATGGTGAACTCATGGACAGTTGGCTGTCCATCCATCAGGGAGATCAAACATCATCGTAACATACGACAGGGCATCGCCGGTGTAGGTAACCCCGTTCACCTTCAAACCGTTGGTGTACGGAGAAATCTCGAAGGGAGCGTCTTCTACTCGAGACCCAAAATCGATTAATGCCGAGGCGCCAGCCCCGTTCAAAGAGTTAGCGGTGGCCCAAGCAAATGACTTCACCGCGAAGGAGTAGCCACCATCTCCAAGAATCCCCATCTTCCTATATAGAGCGGGACCATCGGCTCGGCCATTAAAGTAGTGAACTTTCTCGGTCCGGGTTACTCCGTCGTCATTCGAATCAGTCGCTCCGAACTCTTGACGCCAGTTCGGTTCTGAACTCAATCCAATCGAGGAAGAGATAGCGTACCTAACGCTCGCAGTCGAGAAGTCGACTGGAAAGCTACCCACCTGCAGGCGCGAGGCAGTTGCCCCTTGTGAGCGGAAGATCGGGTTCCAGAAGTAGTAGAGGTAACTCCCATAGGGAAAGCCGGTCAGCGTAGTTTTCCACTCGAAACGCCCCCAGGCCTGGTACTGTTGCGTCCCTTGCACCCCCGGCCGTGAAGCTTTTGATTCGGCGCCCGAATACATACCCAAAGTCTGACCGGTTGCGCGGTAGGGATAGCCAACTAACGCTTTCCCTGCCTGGCCATATAAGGCAGTGGAACTTCCCGAAGCTCCAGACCCTGACCAAACGGACGGCCCAACTTTGCAGTACTTCTTTGTTCGGGAAGACGTCATCGGAACTCTTCGCGCACTTGATACGCCAGTCCCCGTCGACGGTGAAGGCTCCAAGCCACTCGGCAGACTCGGCGCGACGGACTCTGGTAGGGGCACTTCGGCTACCGCCTCGACGGTGGGATTCCCGATTACGTTTTTTAACTCAGCCTCTATGCCAGCGTCGACAACAGCTGGCGAGTCAGTCGGGCCTGGGTCTTCGCTGAAGTCGGCGTAGGACCGGCCTTGTGTCTCGCTGGCCCCAGTGCCCGGCGTTATTTCTAGGCAAGCTAGGATTGCAACTGCCGTGCTCACTACAGGCCCGGATTTCCGCATGGAGTTAACATACAGCCTAGACGCCAAGTAAGTCAGCCTTATCTGGCTTGTATGACTTGGAGGGCCTCCTAGCCTCCACCCTTCATGAGTGAAGGGGTGACACGCGCCTGAGATGCACCGAAGTGCCTGTCCTGCAACGAGATGATCGTGTTTGCGAGAACAGGTTCCTCGAGCGGGAAGGCACTTGGTAGGTGAAGGGTACATCGTGGTCGGCAGGGTGGGGCGTTCCTGGTGACGGGAGGGGCGTGATCGCCCACGCGGGCAGTGTCGCGGTGCGGCTGCTGGCTGATCGGGTCGGGCTGACCGAGACGCCCTCGAGGGCGCTCGCGCGGCGCGGGTTCGTCCCGGGTCATGACCGGGGCCGGGTGCTGGTGGCTATCGCCACAATGCTGGTCGCTGGTGGGGAAGCGATCGCCGATATCGCCACCCTGCGCCACCAGGAGCAGGTGCTTGGGCCGGTGGCCTCACCGGCAACGGTGTGGCGGACCTTGGATGAACTGGCCGAGACTCCCGCGAAGCGGGTCGCGGCGGCGCGGGCCAAGGCCAGGGCGCGGGTGTGGGGGCTACTGCCGGGCGGGCTCCCGGCCGCCCGGGTGGCCGACACCAGGTTGCCGACGAATCTGGTGGTCTTGGATGTCGATGCCACGATCATGATCGCCCACTCCGAGAAGGAACAGGCAGCCCGCACGTTCAAGAAGACCTTCGGGTATCACCCGATCGGGGTCTGGTGCGATAACACCGGAGAACTCCTGGCCGCCCGGTTGCGGCCGGGGAATGCCGGCTCGAACACCGCGGCGGACCACACGCAGGTCTTGACCGAGGCGATCGCGCAAATCCCGCCCGCGTACCGCAAGAGTTTGTTGGTTCGGGTTGACGGCGCCGGGTACTCCCACGAACTGCTGGACTGGCTCACCCGGTTGGAAAACATCGGGCCTGTCGCCGAACTCCGCTCACCAGATCAACCCCGCCACTCCCGACGCCGCCTGCTACCTGACGAGGGCCAACATACCGGTCAGGCCAGCGGAGCGTAGGCCGTGCCGAGACGGGCGGCGCCGCCGTCGAGGGCGGTCAGCACCCAGATGCCGCCGTCGTGGCAGGCGACGGTGTGCTCCCAGTGGCAGGCGCGCATCCGGTCGCGGGTGACGACAGTCCACTGGTCGGCGAGGGTCTCGTTGGCCTCGTCGCCGAGGGTGACCATCGGCTCGATCGCCACGGTGGCGGCGTTCTTGACAGTCGGACCCTTGCCGCGGACTGCGTAGTTGGGCACATTCGGCGACATGTGCATCTCACGCCCGATGCCGTGGCCGACATAGTCCTCGACGATCCCGAACACCCGATCGTGCGTCTTGCCGGAGGCAAGGATGGACTTCTCGATCGCCGCACCCACGTCGAACAGGTCGCGCCCGACCCGCAGGGCGGCGATGCCCGCCCAGAGCGACTCCTCGGTCGCGTCCATCAGCTGCAGGTCCTCGGGACGCCCGGCCTCCCGGCCGCCGACGATCAGCGAGATCGCCGCGTCGCCGTGCCAGCCGTCGACGATGGCTCCGCAGTCGATCGAGAGCAGGTCGCCCTCAGCGAGCGCGCGTGCGCCCGGGATGCCGTGGACGATCTCCTCGTTGACCGAGGTGCAGAGGGTGTGCCGATAGCCCGGCACCTCCGCGAAGCTTGGCCGACCGCCGTGGTCGCGGATGAAGCGCTCCGCGAGCGTGTCCAGTTCGAGGGTGGTCACCCCCGGCTGCGCGGCATCCCGCAGCATCGCCAGGCATTCACCGACGACGAGACCCGGTGCGCGCATGGCGCGCACCTGGTCTAGGGTCTTGGCTTCGAGCCGCTCGCGACCGAACATCAACAGGCCTCCGACGGCTGCTTCCGGTGAGTTTTAGTGCTGGCGAGTGTCGAGGGCGGCGCCGATGCGCTCACTGACCTCGTCGATCTCGCCTTCGCCGTCGACCTGCACGAGCAGGCCGCGTTCGAGATAGATCGCCGCCAGCGGGGCGGTCTCGCGCCGGTAGATCGCGAGGCGCTCGCGGATGACCTCCTCGGTGTCATCCGCGCGCCCCTCGGTCTGCGCACGCCGCAACAGCCGGCCCACGACCTCGTCCTCGTCGACGGTCAGCTCGAGCACCGCATCCAACTCGCCGCCACGCTCGGCCAGCACGGTGTCGAGGGCATAGACCTGATCCGAGGTGCGGGGGTAGCCGTCGAGCAGGAAGCCGGGCACGCAGTCCTCCTGGGCCAAGCGGTCGGCGACGATGGCATTGGTGATGTCGTCACTGACATACCCCCCTGCCGCGAGGATCTCCTTGACCTGCAGCCCCAACGGGGTCTCGTTCTTGATGTTCGCCCGGAAGATGTCTCCGGTGGAGATCGCCGGGATGCCGTAGCGCGCGGCGATCCGGGAAGCCTGGGTGCCCTTGCCGGCGCCGGGCGGCCCGAAGATGATCAGGCGCATCATCGCGTGTCAGTCCTTTGTTCAGCTGTCGATGGATCCGATGGTTAGCGCAGGAAGCCTTCGTAGTGGCGCTGGTGCAGCTGCGCCTCGATCTGCTTGACGGTCTCCAGACCCACACCCACCATGATCAGGATCGACGTGCCACCGAACGGGAAGTTCTGGTTGGCGTTGATCACGGCGATCGCGATCAGCGGGATGAGGGAGATGAGCGCCAGGTAGATCGCGCCGACGACAGTGATCCGGGTCAGGACGTACTGCAGGTACTCGGCCGTCGGTTTGCCGGCCCGAATCCCAGGGATGAACCCTCCGTAGCGCTTCATGTTGTCTGCGACTTCCTCCGGATTGAAGGTAATCGAGACGTAGAAGAAGGTGAAGAACAGGATCAAAAGTGTGTAGAGGATCATGTAGATCGGGTGATCCCCGTTGACCAGGGTGTTGTTGATCCACGTCACCCAGCCCGGGCTGGCGCCCGTCGGGTTGGTGTTGAACTGGGCGATCATCATCGGCAGCGCCATCAGCGAGGCCGCGAAGATGACCGGGATGACGTTGGCCATGTTGACCTTGATCGGGATATAGGTCGAGGTGCCGCCGTACATCTGCCGGCCGACCATCCGCTTCGCGTACTGCACCGGTATGCGGCGCTGGCTCTGCTCGACGAAGACCACCAGCGCGATGATCAGGAAGCCCATGGCGATGATCGCCAGGAAGATGCCCCAGCCGTTCTGCTGGCGGATCAGCCACAGCGATCCGGGGAAGCTGGCGACGATCGAGGTGAAGATGAGGATCGACATCCCGTTGCCGACACCCTTGTCGGTGAGCAGCTCACCGAGCCACATGATCATGCCGGTGCCGGCGGTCATGGTCAGCACCATGATGAGGATCGTCGAGATCTTGTCGTCGACGAGGACCCGCTCGCAGCCCTGCATCAAAGAGGAGGGGTTCTGGGCGAAGGTGACCAGGGTGGCGCTCTGCAGGATCGCCAGCCCGATCGTCAGATAGCGCGTGTACTGCGTCATCTTCTGCTGACCGGCGTGGCCCTCCTTCTTTAGGGTCTCGAACCGGGGAATGACGACGGTGAGCAACTGGACGATGATGCTCGCGGTGATATAGGGCATGATGCCCAGCGCGAAGATCGACAGCTGCAGCAGCGCACCGCCGCTGAAGAGGTTGGCCAGCCCGAGGAAGCCGCCGCCCGTCGGGGCGTTCTGGATGCACTGCTGCACCAGCGGGTAGCTCACGCCGGGCGTCGGGACGTGCGCCCCGAGCCGGTAGATGGCGATGATGAAGAGCGTGAACAGCAGCTTCTTGCGTAGGTCCGGCGTCTTGAACGCGCGGCCGAAGGCGGAAAGCAAGGTCGGGTCCCTCCTCCCGCTCACCAGGTGCGGCGGCGGGATGCGTCATGCGCGGGAGAGCCAGGTGTTCTCTCCCGGTGCAATCTACCCCGGCGGCGCGTGCCGCGCCCAACCGAGCCAGATCGGCTACTTAACGGGGTATGCCGTGTGGTGAGTTCCCGAAAGACCTCACCACACGGCATACCCGTTGGCTCATTGCCGGAAAGCCCTAGGCGGTGGCAGTGGAGCCACCGGCGGCCTCGATCTTCTCCTTGGCGGAGGCGGAGAAAGCGTCCGCGGTGACCTGCACCGCGACCGTGATCTCGCCCGTACCGAGCACCTTGACCGGCTCGCCGGCGCGGACGGCGCCCTTGGCCACCAGGTCCTCGACCGTCACAGCGCCACCGTCGGGGTAGAGCGCCGTGATCTTGTCCAGGTTGACGACCTGATAGGTGGTGCGGAAGGGGTTCTTGAAGCCGCGCAGCTTGGGCAGGCGCATGTGGATGGCGGTGGAGCCACCCTCGAAGTGCGCCGGCACCTGGTAGCGGGCCTTGGTGCCCTTGGTGCCACGACCCGCGGTCTTGCCCTTGGAGCCCTCACCGCGACCCACGCGGGTCTTGGCGGTCTTGGCTCCCGGGGCGGGACGCAGGTGGTGCACCTTCAAAGCGTGGGTGCCCGCCGTGGCGGCGGTGTCCTTGGCCTTGTCAGCCATCACTCGACCTCCTCGACCGTCACCAGGTGACGGACGGTGCGGACCATGCCCCGGATCTCGGGACGGTCCTCCTTGACGACGACATCGCCGATGCGCTTCAGGCCCAGCGTGCGCAGGGTCTCCCGCGCGCTGTGCTTCTCGCCGACGATGCCCTTGAGTTGGGTGACCTTCAGACGTGCCATCATGCACCGGCCTTTGCGCCGGCGGTGGCGGCGGCCTGGGCGCGCAGCATGGCGGCCGGGGCTACTTCGTCCAGCGGCAAGCCACGACGAGCGGCGACGGCCTCGGGACGCTCGAGGTCCTTCAGGGCGGCCACGGTCGCGTGGACGATGTTGATGGAGTTGTCCGAGCCGAGGCTCTTGGACAGCACATCGTGGACGCCCGCGCACTCCAGGACGGCGCGCACCGGGCCACCGGCGATGACACCGGTACCGGGGGCGGCCGGGCGGAGCAGGACCACGCCTGCGGCGGCCTCACCCTGGACGGGGTGCGGGATGGTGCCGGCGATGCGCGGCACCTTGAAGAAGGCCTTCTTGGCTTCCTCGACACCCTTGGCGATGGCGGCGGGGACCTCACGGGCCTTGCCGTAGCCGACGCCGACGGTGCCGTCACCGTCGCCGACGACGACGAGAGCGGTGAAGCTGAAGCGACGACCACCCTTGACGACCTTGGCCACGCGGTTGATGGTCACCACGCGCTCGAGGTACTGGGACTTCTCTGCGGCATCGCCGCGACGGTTGTCGCGACGGTCACCGTCGCGGCCGCGACGCTCGCCGCGCTCGGGCCGGTCGCCGCCGCGGTCGGCGGCGCCGGTGCCTCGACGCTGGGGTCCGGGCATCAGATGTTCCTCATCTCAGTGTTGTTGGCCATCAGAGACTCAGGCCTCCCTGGCGGGCGCCATCGGCGATGGGGGCGGCGC
>NZ_HG764815.1:2575292-2583375 GCF_001050535.1 Nostocoides australiense Ben110
CTCGAAAAGGCCGGCGCCACAGTGCTTTACGGCCCGGCGGAGGACAGCGACGACGAGTTCGCCGGCCGCTTGGCCGAGTGGATGACCGAAGGGCCCATCGCCGGTGTCTACTGGCTGCCGGCGCTGGACGACGAAGGCGACGTCACGGCATACGAGCTGAACGAGTGGCAAGGTGCGCTGCAGCGCCGCGTCAAGGGGCTCTATGCCACGATGCGCACGCTGTGGGAGACCAGCCCCTTCCTCGTCGTCGCGACGCGCCTCGGCGGGTTCCACGGCTACGACGCCGGCGGCGCGACGAGCGTCCTCGGCGGCGCGGTGACGGGCTTCGCGAAGTCCTACAAGAAGGAGCGGCCCGACGCCCTCGTCAAGGCCGTCGACCTGCCGGCCAGCCGCAAGACGGCGGCCATCGCCGACCTGCTCATCGAGGAGACGCTGCGCGATCCCGGCTGTGTCGAGATCGGCCGCGCGGCGGATGGCCTGCGTTATGGCGTGGCCTTCGTCGAGCGGGCCTTCACCCCGCTCGGCCCGGACGGTTCGCCGCACGGCGAGGGCGGTATGACGCTCGGCAAGGACAGCGTCTTCGTCATCACCGGTGCTGCGGGCAGCATCGTCTCGGCGATCACGGCGGACCTGGCCAAGGCCAGCGGCGGCACCTTCCACCTGCTCGACCTGACGCCTTCACCCGATCCTGACGACGCGGACATCAACACCTTCCGCGACGACAAGGCCGCGCTGAAGGCCCGGATCGCCACGCGCCTGAAGGAGCAGGGCAAGAAGGCCACACCGGTCCTCATCGACCGCGAGATCGCCCGGATCGAGCGGCTCGAGGCGGCCCTGACCGCGATCGAGGCGGTCACCGACGCCGGCGGCAAGGCCTTCTACTACCCGGTCGACCTGACCGACGCCGGCAATGTCGCCGAGGTCATGGAGCAGGTGCGCGAGCGCAGCGGCAGCATCGACGTGCTGCTGCACGCGGCCGGGCTGGAGATCAGCCGCAACCTGCCGGAGAAAGAGCCGCGCGAGTTCAACCTGGTCTTCGACGTCAAGACCACCGGGTGGTTCAACGTGTGGCGCTCGGCCAAGGACATGGAGGTCGGCGCGGTCGTCGTCTTCTCTTCTGTCGCAGGGCGTTTCGGCAACCAGGGCCAGACGGACTACTCCTCCGCCAATGACCTGCTGTGCAAGGTCGTCTCCAACTTCCGCCGCACGCGGCCCCAGACCCGCGGCATCGCCACGGACTGGACGGCGTGGGGCGGGATCGGCATGGCGACCCGCGGATCCATCCCCAAGATCATGGAGATGGCCGGGGTGCAGATGCTGCCGCCGGAGGCGGGCGTGGCCTGGGTGCGTCGGGAACTGGAGTCCTCGGCATACAGCGGCGAGGTCATCGTCGCCGGGGTGCTCGGCGCCATGGCCGCCGAGTACCACGAGAGCGGCGGCCTCGACCGCAGCGCCGTCGGCGCCGGGACCGGCCCGATGGTCGGCGAGGTGTCGAGCAGCGTCCACACGGGCGTGACGTCGAAGACCACGCTGACCCCGGCGGAGCAGGGCTTCCTGACCGATCACCGCATCGACGGCACCCCGGTGCTGCCGGGCGTGATGGGCATGGAGTCCTTCGCCGAAGTGGCGAGTCTCATTGCGCCGCAGGGTTATCGCGTCGCGGCGGTCGAGGACGTCTCGTTCGCGGCACCGGTGAAGTTTTTCCGCGACGAGCCGCGAGAGCTGACGATCTCGGCGGTCATCACCCCCGCTCCCGACGGTGACGACCTCATCGCGCACTGCGCCCTGACCGCCAGCCGCGAGCTGCCCGGCCAGAGTGCACCGGTGACGACCACCCACTTCACGGGCACGGTCGTGCTGACCACGAGCGAGCCGGAGGCGCAGAGCGTCGAGGGCGGCACCGAGGCACCCGAGCAGACCGTCGGCTCCGATGTCGTTTACACCTTCTACTTCCACGGGCCCGCCTATCAGGTGGTCTCCGAGGCGTGGAAGGACAACGGCGGCTCGGTCGCGCGGTTCAACACCGGCGTCCCGGACAACCACGTCCCGGCGGACGCTCCGCTGATCACGGCTCCCCGCCTGGTCGAGCTGAGCTTCCAGACGGCCGGATTGTGGGAGGCCGGCACCCAGGGACGGCTCGCGCTGCCCATGCGCGTCGCCTCGACCCGGGTGCTCAAGGACCCGGCGAGCGTCGAGGGTGACCTGTTCGCCCGCGCCACGCCGACTGCCGACGGCTTCGACGTCGTCGTCACCGACGCGGCCGGCGATGTCGTCGTCGTCCTCGACGGCTACGCGACCGTACCCCTTCCGGGTGACCTCAGCGAGGACGTCGCATCGGCGCTCGGCGCGACGTTCGCCTGACCCCATCCACTCTCGACCAGATCAAGGGAGCTTTACCCGTGGGAGCGACAATTCGGCTGGCCGTGATCGATCACGGCGAACCCGCCGTGCGCCTGGTGGCGGCTATCGGCAATCTCAACCGGGACCCCGGCACCCGGATCACCAGTGTGGTCGTCGCACCGGACACGACCGCGCCCTGGTTCGCCCGCGAGGGCGACGAGTTCCTCTCGGTGCCGGCTGCGGCCGGCGCCGAGGGGCTCGTCGCGGCCCTCCAGGCGGCGGGGATCGACGCCCTGTGGCCGAGCGAGGTCAGCGCCTACGGGTCGCTGCTCGAGGTGGTGCGTTCGGCGGAGGACGCGGGCATGACGGTCGTCGGCCCCAACGCCGGCGCGATCGAACGACTCACCGACCCGGGCAACCTGGCCACGCTCGCCGAGCAACACGGCATACCGGTGGACGCGGACGGGCCCGCCGAGCGGCTCCTCGAGGTCGACACCCTCACCGACGCCGCCGGCACGACGTGGGCGCTGCCGCCGCGGGAGGTCACCCTCCAGCAGGACGGCGAGTTGCTCATTGCGGAGTCGCCGATCAGCGCCATCGCCGAGGACGTCCTCGAGGATGTCACGGCGGCGGCACGCACCCTCGCGGGCGCGTGCGCCGCGACGTGCGGCGCAACGGGCTCCGCGGTCGTCACCTTCGCCGTGCCCTTCGACGGCAGTGCGTATGCCGTGCGCTCGCTCGCCGTGGGCGGGCGGCCCGAACACGCGGCGATCGAAGAGACGACCGGTGCGAGTTTCGTCGGGCTGCAATGGCGGATCGAGACCGGCGGCTCGTTGGACGCCGCACCGCCCGAGGGCGACGGCTACACGATCGAGGCGCGCATTCTCGCGCGGGACCCGGAGGGCGGTCACCCGACCGGCGGCCGCGTCGAGTTGTTCTCACTGCCCGTCGGCACGGGTGTGCGGGTCGACGCCAGTCTGCGCGAGGGCGACCTCGTCGACGCCGAGCGCGATCCCGTGCTCGCCACCGTCACGGCGTGGGGTCTGGACCGCGCCCAGGCGCTGAGCCGCCTGCGGGCAGCTTTGGAACGGACGGCGATCGCCTTGTCCGACGGACTGACGAACCGGTCGGTCCTGCTGGCCGTGCTCGGCAGCGACGACGTGGCCGCCGGGCCCGTCACGGCGGCCTGGCTGCCGGAGACCCTGGGCGGCGGCGCCCTGGAGCCGCCGCCCGACCCGATGGCCCTGGCGGCGGCCGCCGTCGAGTTCTACGAGGCCGATTTCGCCCTGGTGCAGGACAGCTTCCGCGCCAGCGCCTCGCGCGGGCGTCCGGCGCACCCGGAGCAGGTCGGCGCCCAGATGCAGCTGACCTATCGCGGCCAGCCGCACCGCTATCGGGTCGACAAGATCGCCGCCGACCGCTACCGCATTCGCGACGGCGCGGCGGTCGACGTCACCGTCGACCGGCTCTCCGACCACGAACGCCGAATGGTCGTCGCCGGCCGCAAGGTCCGGGTCGTCGTGCAGCCGCATGAGGAGGCCGTCCATCTCGAGATCGACAGCGTCGCCCACACCGTGCGCCGCGACGACGGCGTCGTCGTGCGCACCGGCTGGCCGGCCCTCGTCGGATCGTTGCTCGTCTCCGTCGGCGACGACGTCACGGCGGGCCAGCCGATCGCGATCCTCGAGTCGATGAAGATGGTCACCACGGTCACCGCGCCCTTCTCGGGACATGTGACCTCGGTCGCCGTGCTGCCCAACGCCCAGGTCGAGAAGGGCGACCCGCTGCTGCGGATCCGCACCAGCGCGAGCGCGGACGAGGACACCTCGAATGCCGACGTCAGTCTCGCCACGCTCGCCGAAACCCCTTCCGGCGCAGCGCCGGTCAGCGAGAGCGCCCGAGTCTTCGGCGGCCTGACCAACTATCTGCTGGGTTACGACCTGGACCCGGCGGCGGTCAAGGTGCTCATCGCGGCATACCGCAAACTCGCCGCCGGCGAGGACAGCAGCGAACTGCGCGAACGGGAGGACGCCTTCCTCGACCTCTACGCCGAGATCGGCTCGCTCTATCGCCCGCGCGTGGAAGCCGACTCCGGCGCCGACCCCGACGAGGAGGACCCGGACAACACCCAGGAGTTCTTCATCGCCTACCTGCAGTGGCTCGACCCGGACCGGGCCGGACTGCCCGCCAGCTACCGGGTGCGGCTGCAGCAGGCGCTCGCGCGGTATGGCGTGGACTCGCTGGCGGACCGCGAGGACTTGCGTCGCACCACCTTGTGGATGTTCCGCTCCTTCAGCCGGGTGCCCGAGATGGCACCGGTCGTCGTCGCGATCCTCGAGCGCCGCATGGACAAGCCGGATGCCGAGCCCACCGCCGACTGGCAGGACCGGCTCGAGCGACTCGTCGCGGCCACCGAGGGCCGCCAGCCCGAGGTCACCGACCTCGCCCGCGACGTGCATTTCCAGGCCTTCGAGCAGCCGGCCATCGAGCGGATCAACGATGTCACCGCGGCCGAGATGGCGACCCACATGGGAGTCCTGGCGGACGACCCGCACGTGGCGGACCGCTCCGACCGGATCAACCGGCTCGTCTGGTCACCGCATCCGATGCGCTCGCTGTTGCTCGACTCCTGGCGCGACAGCCTCGCCTCCCCGGCCGACGCGGACCAGACCCAGGCCTTCCGCGCCGCCATCCTCGAGACCTACCTGCGGCGCTTCTATCGCATTCGCGACCTGCGCGGCCTCGACATCGACATCGTCGACGGCTTCGAGGTGGCCTTCGCCCACTACGGCCACAACGGCATGGATCTGCACGTCGTCGCGGGCTACCTGCCGCTCGAGGACCTGCCCCGGGCCTCGCGGGCCATCGCAACACACCTGAGCACCAAGGCTTTCCAGCGCGAAGCGATCGTCGATCTGGTGCTGTGGCGCGAAGGTGAGTGGGACGACATCGAGGCGCTCGCTGCCCATACGGCTGACATCCTCGCCCAGTGCGACTTCGGCCGTGTGCTGCACCGCCTCGACCTGACGATCACGACGATGGGCGGGCACCGGGCCAGCAGGCTGCGCACCCAGCACCTGACCTACCGGCAGGGCGAGGACGGGTCCTTCGTCGAGGAGCAGATCTATCGCAACCTGCACCCGATGCTCGGCAAGCGTCTCGACCTGTGGCGGCTGTCGAACTTCACCCTGACGCGGTTGCCCTCCCCCGAGGACGTCTACCTCTTCGACGGCGTCGCCAAGGACAACCCCAAGGACCACCGGCTCTTCGCCCTGGCCGAGGTGCGCGACCTGACTCCCGTGCGCAACGAACTCTCGGGCGAGGTCACCTATCCCCTCCTCGGGCGGATGGGCCTGGCCGCGCTCGCGTCGATGCGGGCCGCGCTGGCGACCTACCCGGTGCGCGAGCGCCCGGTCGCCAACCGGCTCGTGCTCTCGATCCGGCCGACGTGGACCATCCCCGCGACCGACTGGTATCCGCTGGCGCGCGCCTATGAGGGGCTCGCCCGGGGCGCCGGTCTGGAGAAGATCGTCCTGCACGTGACGGTCCCGGAGACCGACCCGGTCGGGAAGCGGGTGTTGCGCGATCGCATCCTCGTGCTCGACGGACTCGGCGCCGGTGGCCTGTCGATCCGCATGGACGAGCCGGGCCCCAACCCGGTGCGGCCGCTGACGAAGTACGCCCAGAAGGTGTTGACGGCCAACCGGTTCAAGTCGCCCTACCCCTACGAGATCCTGCGGATGCTCACCCCCAACCCGGGGGACGCCTCGCCCTTCCCGTCGGGCCGGTATGTCGAACTCGACCTCGACGAGGACGGCGAGACGCTGATCGAGGTGGACCGCGAGCCGGGCAACAACAGCGCCCACGTCGTGGTCGCCCTGATCACCAACTACACGGACACGCAGCCGGAGGGTATGACGCGCATCGCCCTGCTGTCCGACCCCACCCAGGGGCTCGGAAACCTCGCGGAGCCGGAGTGCCGCCGGATCAACTCGGTCCTCGCCTACGCGTTGGAGCACAAGATCCCGGTGGAGTGGTATGCCGTCTCCTCCGGAGCGCTCATCGCCATGGACTCCGGCACCGAGAACATGGACTGGATCGCCCTGACCCTGCGCCGGCTCATCGAGTTCACACAGGCCGGCGGCGAGGTCAACATCATCGTCACCGGGATCAACGTCGGCGGGCAGCCCTATTGGAACGCCGAGGCGACGATGCTCATGCACACCAAGGGCATCCTGATCATGACGCCGGCGAGCGCGATGGTGCTGACGGGCAAGCAGGCCCTGGACTTCTCTGGCGCCGTCTCCGCCGACGACAACTCCGGCATCGGCGGCTTCGACCGCGTCATGGGCCCCAACGGTCAGGCGCAGTACTGGGCGCCCTCGTTCCCGGAGGCCTGCCAGCTGCTGCTCGACCACTACGGCTTCACGTATGTCGTTCCCGGAGAACGCTTCCCGCGCCGGTGGAAGACGGCGGACCCGGTGGATCGCGATGTCCGCACGGCGCCGCACGCCAAGATCGCCGGCTCGGACTTCACCACGGTCGGGGACGTCTTCGGGGCAACGACCAACCCAGAACGCAAGCTCCCGTTCGACATGCGCTCGGTGATGCGGTCGGTGGCCGACGCCGACTGCGAACCGTTGGAGCGGTGGCGCGCATGGCAGGATTCTGACACCTCGATCGTGTGGGACGCGACGGTCGGCGGCATCCCGGTCTGCATGCTCGGACTGGAGTCGCGCACGGTGCCGCGGCGCGGGTTCGTCCCGTCCTACGGGCCGCCGGCGTGGACCTCGGGAACGCTCTTCCCGCAGTCGTCGCGCAAGACCGCGCGAGCCGTCAATGCGGCGAGCGGCAACCGGCCGCTGGTCGTCCTGGCGAACCTGTCCGGCTTCGACGGATCGCCGGAGTCGATGCGCAACTGGCAGCTGGAGTATGGCGCCGAGATCGGGCGGGCGGTGACGAACTTCGACGGCCCGATCGTCTTCGTCGTCGTCTCCCGCTATCACGGTGGCGCCTTCGTCGTCTTCTCGAAGGCGCTGACCGAGTCGATGGAGATCGCGGCGGTGGAGGGCTCCTTCGCCTCCGTCATCGGTGGCGCGCCCGCTGCCGCAACGGTTTTCGCGCGTGAGGTCAAGGTGCGCACCGAGGGTGACGAGCGGGTCAAGACCGCCCGGGCCGAGGCCGCGAGCGCGTCCGGCGCAGAGGCATCCGCCGCCCGCGCCGCGTTGGCCCGGATCAGCGCGGAAGTGCGGTCGGCGAAACTGCGCGAGGTCGCGGACGAGTTCGACGGCATCCACACCATCGACCGGGCACGGCGGGTCGGGTCCGTCGACAGGATCATCAAGGCCGAGACACTGCGGCCGTACGTGATCGACGCCCTCGAACGCGGCATGGCCAACTTCACCGGCTAAGCCGCACATCACCGGCTGAGCCGCAAACCACCGGCTGAGCCGCAAACCACCGGCTGAGGCTCACAGAAAGGGCACAGCGAGACCACAAGAGCGCGAAAGCGGGGCACGGGAATCTCTAGGGGTACGGCATACCGCCCCCCACGACGAAAGAGGATTCCCGTGTCCCGCTTTGTTTCTCGCCCCAAGCGCTTCGCCGCCTTCACCTCCAGCCTCGCCCTGGCGGGCGCGGTGCTGGTCGGCTGCGGCGTCGCCGCCGACGACACCTCGACCACGGCGGCCGGTTCGGCCGTCACCGTCAGCTCCGTGGCGTCGACCACGTCGGACAGCGACAC
>NZ_HG764815.1:2583475-2587786 GCF_001050535.1 Nostocoides australiense Ben110
CCCCCCCCCCCCCCCCCCGCCGAGCCGTGGCTCGCCACCCCCGGCAGCGGCGCCCACCTGGCCCGCGCCGCCGGGTTCTACGTGTGGAGCCAGGTCGAGGCGGGGCACCTGTGCCCCATCTCCATGACGTATGCCGCCGCCCCCGCACTCGCCGGCCAACCCGACGTCAGCGCGACCTGGCTGCGGAAGCTGACCGCGCGGGCATACGACCCGCGGCTCGCGCCCGTCCAGGACAAGCACGGCGCCATCGTCGGCATGGGCATGACGGAGAAACAGGGCGGCTCGGACGTGCGCGCCAACACGACGGCCGCGACGGCCGATGCGGCCGGCCCGCTCGGGGAGCACAGTCACCGCCTCCGGGGACACAAGTGGTTCTGTTCGGCGCCGATGAGCGACGCCTTCCTCGTACTCGCGCAGGCGGACGAGGGCCTCAGCTGCTTCCTGCTCCCCCGCGTCCTGCCCGACGGCAGCCGCAACGCCTTCGCCGTCCAGCGGCTGAAGGACAAGCTCGGCAATCGCGCCAACGCCTCCTCCGAGGTGGAGTTCGACGGGACGTGGGCAGTGCCGGTCGGGCCGCTGGGGCGCGGGGTGCGCTCGATCATCAACATGGTCGCGGCCACCCGGCTCGACTGTGTGCTCGGGTCGGCGGCGACGATGCGGGCGGCGCTGGTGCGCGCGGCGCACTTCACCGCCCAGCGCTCGGCGTTCGGCGAGGTGCTCATCGAGGCACCGCTGATGCGCAACGTCCTCGCCGACTTGACGCTCGAGTCGGAGGCAGCCACGCTGCTCGCGATGCGGCTCGCGCACGCCGTCGACGAAGGCGAGGGTGACTTCGCCCGGCTCGCCGTCGCGCTGGGCAAATACTGGGTGTGCAAGCGGACGGCGCCGATGGTGGCCGAGGCCCTGGAGTGCCTCGGCGGGCTCGGCTATGTGGAGGAGAACGGTATGGCGCGGCTGTTCCGCGAGGCGCCGCTGAACTCCATCTGGGAGGGCTCGGGCAATGTCAACGCCCTCGACGTGCTGCGGGCGATGACGCGTGAGCCGGCGAGCGTGGCGGCGCTGGCGAAGGAGGCCGCGCTGGCGCGCGGGGTCGATCGGCGCCTGGATGCCCACATCGACGCCGTCGAGTCCAGCGCGATGACGATCACCGGGGCCGATGCGCCCCTGCAGGCGCGGGCCCTCGTGGAGCGGCTGGCCGTGACGCTGCAGGCGAGTCTGCTCGTGCGGTATGCCGAGCCGGTCGTCGCCGACGCCTTCATCGCCTCCCGGGTGGCCGGCGAACGTGGCGCGACGTTCGGCACGCTCCCCGCCGACCTGGTGCGCAGCGCCGCGCCGGTGCTGCTGGCGCGCACGCCGGCGGGGCGCCGCTGAGAGTCAGGACTCGTCGGCGTCCTCGGGGGACTCGTCCGTGGGGTCGTCGGGGGTGACATCGCCCATGGCCTCGAGCTTGGCCTGCATCTCCGCGACGTCGAAGTCCGCGGCCGGCCACTGCGGGTCGAGATCGAGCAGGGCCGCGAGCAGCAGGTTCATCACGGCGAGGCGGGCGTACCACTTCTTGTCGGCGGGCACGACATACCAGGGCGCGACTTCGGTGGAGCACTTGTCGATCGCCACCTGGTAGGCGTCCATGTACTCGCCCCAGAGAGCGCGCTCGCCGAGGTCGCCGGGGTTGAACTTCCAATACTTCTCCGGGTTCGCGAGCCGCTCGGCGAGGCGGGCCTGCTGCTCCTCGTCGGAGATGTGCAGCATGACCTTGACGATCTTGGTGCCGGAGGCGGCGACCGACTTCTCGAAGGAGTTGATCTGGGCGTAGCGGCGGCCGATGGTGGCGCGGGGCGCGAGCTCGTGGACCTTGCCGATCAGGACATCCTCGTACTGCGACCGGTCGAAGACGCCGATGACACCGGGCGTCGGGAGGGCGTTGCGGATGCGCCACAGGAACGGGCGGGCCTTCTCCTCCGCGGTGGGCGCCTTGAACGCGGTGATCCGGATGCCCTGGGGGTCCGCGGCACCGACGACGTGGCGCATGATGCCGCCCTTGCCGGAGGTGTCCATGCCCTGGATGATCAGCAGCACCGCGCGCTTGCCACCCCCCTTGGCCTCGGCATACAGCCGCTCCTGCAGGTCGGCCACCTGCTCGGCCAGCGGCGCCATGAGAGCCTCACCGGCCGCCTTGTCGCCGATGAACCCGGGCGTGGACGCGGGGTCGACATCCGCGAGGACGAAGCCGTCGCCGGCCCGCAGGGCAACCTCGAAGACGCCGGGCGCGGGAGCGCCCTTGACCACGGATTTGGACGCCTTGCCGTCGGCCACGGCGGCGACGAGTTCGGAGACCTTGGCCTGCGCGATGCCGTCCTTGGCGTTCTTGGACTTCTTGGACCCGCGCAGCATCTTTCGCACCGCCAGATCCTTGGCGATGATCTCGATCTCCTTGCGAGACTTCTTGTCCTTGTTCTTCTTGCCCTTTGCCATAAGGGGCATCATTGCACTTGCATGCGCCACACTGGCCGGGTGCGGCTCTTGAGTTCCGACCTCCACGACCTCGACCTCACCGAGACGGTGAGGGATGACGACCTCGTCCGGCTATACACTTTTCCCGAACGCGGCGGGATCCGGACCAACTTCGTCGCGACGCTGGACGGAGCGGCCACGGGAGCCGACGGCCTGACCGGATCGATCAACAATGCCGCCGACAAGGTGGTCTTCGACCTCAACCGGCAGCTGGCGGATGTTGTGGTCGTCGGGGCCGCGACGGTCGACACCGAGGGCTATGCCCCGGCGGCCGGCAAACGGCCGCTGATCGCGGTGAGCAACTCGGCGCGGCTCCCCCGCGGCTGGAGCGCCGGTCCGCAGACCCCGGGTATGGCCGTTCTCGTGGTCCCCGAGCGGGCGGACGCCGCCGCCGTGTCCCGGGCGCGCGACATCCTCGGCGCGGACAACGTCTGGCAGATGGGTGCCGACCAGGTCGACCTCGAGGAGCTGGTGGCGCGGCTGCGCCGAGACGGTCTGCCGCGGATCCTCAGCGAAGGCGGGCCGCGGCTGCATACCGCCCTCTTGGGGCTGGGGCTCGTCGACGAGGTCGCGCTGACCTGGGTCCCAACCTTCGCCGGCGGTCCCCCCCCCCCCACCACCGCCGATCAGCAGGTCACGGTCGACTTCAGGTTGAGGCATTTGCTCGAGTCGGACGGCACCTTGCTCGGCCTGTGGTCGCGTCGCTGAGCTGCGCCGCCCCTAACCTCTCAGGAAGGCCGCGACCTCGCTCTCCCAGCGCAGCGGATCGGTGTTCCACTCCTTGCAGTGGCGGGCGACCTCCCACGGGACGAGGGTGACGAGATCGGGGCGGACTGCGGCCAGTTCGAGGGAGGGCCCGACGGGCACGAACTCGTCGTCGCGGCTGTGGATGATCAGCATCGGGTGGCGCAATTCGCCCGACCGGGCCACCCAGTTGGTCTTGGCCACGTCCACGGATTCGTGCACACCGACCAGCCGGCGCGTCCACCGCTTGCCCATCAAGGACCGGCTCAGCCCGCCGATCCGGTCGGGCACGCCGTGCTCGCGGGCGTGGTGAGTCAGCACGTCGGTCCAGTCGACCACCGGTCCGTCCAGAACCACCCGGGAGATGACATCGGCGCGACTGGACTGCGCGAGCGCCTGCAATACGATCGCCCCGCCCATCGACCACCCGATCAGAGCGACCTGCGTGGCGCCGTGGTCGAGCGCGTACCCGATCGCGGCGTCGATGTCGCGCCACTCGGACAGACCGAGGTTGTAGCGGCCGTCGGGGCCCGGCGGCGCGCCCTCGTCGTTGCGATAGCTGGGCACGAGCACCGTATGCCGCGCCGCAAGAGCGGGTGAGATGGCGCGGATCGTCTCCTCACGGCGAGCTCCGCGTCCGTGGACGAGGATCGCCCACTGGCTGCCGTCGCCCATGCCGGGGATCATCCAGGCGGGCATCGGCCCGAGGTCGGTCATCACATGCGCGTGCTGGGTGGCCATGCCGAGGCTGATCTCGGGTGGGGCGGCGTAGTAGTAGCCGTTCCACCGGACCGGACCCGGACGCAGGATGCCCCAGTCCCGCCCGAGGATGCGCCGCCGCACCGTGCCGGCCTCCGGGTCGGCCTCGAGGATCTCGCCGACGCGAATGTGCCCCCGCCCGCTGTCGAGCCAGATCCCGTAGCGCCCGGGCACGGTCGATTCCGGGGTCGCCTGCAGCAGGACGTCGTTGACCCCGATCTCGAGCAGCACCATGTCATCGGGCCGGCGCCGGTCGGGCGTCAGCACCCGCCGCGCGAAATAGGCCGCCGCGCCGAG
>NZ_HG764815.1:2587886-2592186 GCF_001050535.1 Nostocoides australiense Ben110
CCCCCCCCCCCCGGCCGCAATGCCGGCCTCGTCGTCGCGGGCGGCGCGATCCTGCTGATCATCGTCACCCTGCTGGTCGGGCCGGCATTCGCCGTGAGCGCGGCGCGCCAGCGACGGACGCTGGCGCTGGCCGCGAGCAATGGGGCGACCACCAAGCAGTTGCGCCGGACCGTGCTCTCCCAGGCCGTCGTCCTCGGGGCACTCGCCGCTGTCGCCGGAGCCGTGATCGGGGTGCTCGCGGTGCCGGCCGTCACGCACTGGATCATCCCGGTCTGGACGCCGTGGACCGGCGGGCCCATCGACATCCCGTGGACTCACGTGCTCGGGATCATGGCCGTCGCCATGCTCTCTGCGCTTGTCGCGGCCCTGGTCCCGGCGCAACGACTGGGACGGCTCGACATCGTCGGGGTGATGAAGGGGCAGGAGGTCTCGCCGCCGCCGTCCCGCGTGGTCTTCCTGCTGGGTCTGGCCGGCGCGATCCTCGGGGGGATCGTCCTGTTCTACGGCATCATCACTCACGCCTCCGAGGTCTTCATCGTCGGCGGTGCCGTGTTGCTCATCGGCGGCGCGTTGCTGTTGGTGCCCACCCTGCTCGGACTCGCCGCTCTCGGCTCCCAGCACTTGCCCGTGTCCTTGCGGCTGGCCAGCCGCGATGCCGCTCGCCAGCGGTCGCGATCGACGCCCTCGGTCGCCGCCGTCGTCGGCGCCGTGGCCGCGCTGACGATGATGGGCGTCGGTCTGACCAGCGACACCGAACAGCAACGCCGCGAATATGTGCCGAACGCCCTGGACGGCGAGGCCATCGTCTCCCTCGACGTGTATGGCTCCGACGGCGCCCCACGACGCGTAGACGACGTGGTGGCGCGCACGACGGAGACGATCAAACGCACCACGCCCGGCCTGGTCGTGGTGCCGCTGGCGCAGGTCACCGGCGGCCACGTCTTCGCCGGCCCGGGTTCCGACCCGAAGGCGGTCTGGCCGTTCGTCAACTATCGGCCGCAAGGCTGCACGACCACCGAATCCATCTCGGGGGATCCGGATGCCCCGGCGGTGGATGGCGTCCCCAAGTGCACCCAGTTCGGCACCCACGCGTGGTCCGGGCACGGCCAGATCGGCGTGCTCCCGCTGGCCGAGTTGGATCGCCGCTTCCACCTGACCGACAACGAGCGCACGGTGCTCGATAAGGGTGGGGCCCTCGCGTTCACGCGCGCCGCCCTTCCCGCCTCGATCACCATGGTCAGCGGCACCTTGCGCGTCGACTCCGACACCGGGGAATTCACGGACATCACGGAGCGGGCAGCCGACACGCTGCCAGTGGCCACCCGAACGCTCGACCTCGCGGCGCTGCCGGCACTGCCCCGCGATTGCGGCCTCTTCGTCACTCCGGACACTGCCACGGCGCTGGGCTGGGCCACCACCACTGACGCCATCGGCCTCTACGACCCCGCGGGCCCGATCAGCAGCGCGGACGCGGATCGACTGAATGCCGCCATGACGGACTCCTCCTATGTCGAGGTCGAGCGCGGCTTCCAGCGCGCGGACCAGCTGATCATGGGGATCCTTGTCGGCATCTTCGCCTTCCTCATCCTCGTCATCACCTTGACCTCGACCGCCTTGTCGATGGCCGAACAGCAGCGTGACGACGCCACACTGGCCGCGGTCGGGGCGACCCGCGGCACCCGGCGGGCGATGGCCGCCGGGCAGGCCATCGTCATCAGCCTGCTCGGCGCGCTCATCGGGGTGGCCGTCGGGCTGGTCCCCGGGATCGCGATCACCTTCCCGCTCACGGGCAACACCCAGTGCGACCGCCTGACGAATATGTGTCAGGAGGGCTACGCCCACCCGATCATCAAGATCCCGTGGCTGTGGCTGGGACTCCTCGTGGTCGCCGTCCCGCTCACCGCGGCCCTCGTGTCGGCCCTCGCCGTCCGGCGCGCCCCCACGATGACCCGCCGCGCGACCTGACCCTGGCCCCACACCCGACCCCGGCCCCACACCTGCGCGGTGGCACCCGAGTCGAGTGAGCGCGACACGCCCACCTGTGGCGCTGGACGTGGGCGCGTCGCGCTCACTCGACTGTCAACTTGCGCCGGAGCGCGTCGATCTCATCGTCCGTCCACCCCTGGGCACGCAGCCATCCGGCGGCGCCGCCGAAGTCGTCATCCACCATGGTCAATAGTGCGTCCATGGACGTCGCGAGTGGGATCTGCTCATCGCGTGGCTTGTCGCGCAACGTTTCTCGATAGGGGTCAACTCCGCTCAGCCGGTCGATGATCCGGTCGAGCCGCTCGCTCGTCAGCACGTAATCGGAGACGATCTCCGCCCGCGGCACGCCGGCGACGGCGAGGGCCAGCCCGACGACGGTGCCGGTGCGGTCCTTGCCGGCGGCGCAGTGGATGATCGTCGCACCCTGCGCGGTGGCGACGACGGACAACGCGGCCGAGACCGAGTCGGGGCGTTCGACGAGATAGCCCCGGTAGTGCTGGCTCCAGTAGTCCTGGTCCTTGACCGTCGCCAGGTGTTCCGGCCGGGTCGACAGGAAAGCCGGATCGTCCTGTCCTGGAAGGGGTTCGCTGATGAAACTGTGGTGGTGGTGGCGCAGCGCGGTGGCCCGCAGCGGACCCTCTCCGGTCAGGTGCACCTCCCGGTGGGAGCGCAGATCGACGATATCGCTGACCCCGAGATCGACCAGGTGCGCGACATCGGCGGGGGAGAGATCCTGCAGATTGTCGGACCGGATGAGCCGGTGCGGCTGCACGACCCCGCCGTCCGTGGTCGGAAGGCCGCCGAGGTCCCGCATGTTCACGACGCCGTCCAGTTCGATCCACCGCTGCAGCACCCCGACAGGCTAAGCCGTGCTCGTGACACGGCGATGAACGGCGGATGGCGCGGAACGCCCGGAGCCCCGATGACACCGGAGCACCAGGGACACTGGAGCACGGGGGACACCGAAGTCCCGGGACATAAGTGAGGGCCTCGGGAAGTATGAGTTTCCGAGGCCCTCTCCGAGGTCGACCGAAGTCGATCTCGGGTGGTTTCGACCGAAGTCGAAACCTGATGACACGAAACGAATTTCGTGTCGTGATCAGGTCCGAAGACCTGATCTGTGTCGCTGTCACCGAGGTGACTGCGACACGTCATTTCTATCCCGTCCGAGGGGTCTGCGCAACGCTTAGCCGCCGCCTTTTTTCACTTTTTTCGTGCCCTCGGCGTGTCGTGCTGGACACGCCGTCCTCGCTGTGGCGCGTGTGATGCGGGTGTCCCCGCAGCGCTCTGAAAGGATCGCGGGTATGCCGCCCTCCGCCCTCCCCGACGGGGATCCCGCGCCCGTCGACGGCCGCCTGCCGCCCGCGGCGCTGGCCGCCCGCGACGCGGGGGCGATCTCCGCCTATGTGCACGTGCCCTTTTGCCGGGTGCGCTGCGGCTACTGCGACTTCAACACCTACGCCCCCGGCGAGCTGACGGGTCCGGCGGGCTCGGCCACGGCATACGGCACCGCAGTGGAGCGCGAGATCGCGCTGGCCGGCGAGGTGCTCCAAGATGCGGGGAACCTCAGTCTCGCAACGGTTTTCGTCGGAGGAGGCACGCCGACGCTGCTGCCGTCGGAGCAACTGACGGGGATCGTGCGACGACTGGCGTCCCAGTGGCAGCTCGAGGACGACGCCGAGGTCACCACCGAGGCGAACCCCGATTCCGTCACCATCGACAGCCTGGCCACCCTGCGCGCCGGTGGCTTCACCCGGGTCAGCTTCGGGATGCAATCGAGCGTGCCCCACGTTCTGGCGACACTGGAGCGCACCCATGGCCCCGCCAATGTCGCCGCCGCCGTCGCCGGCGCGAGGACCGCCGGGCTCGATGTCAGTCTCGACCTCATCTACGGCACGCCGGGGGAGTCGATCGAGGACTGGCGCCGCAGTCTAGAGGCGGCGATTGCCCTGGAGCCGGACCACATCTCGGCGTACGCCCTCGTCGTCGAGGCGGGCACGAAGCTGGCGGCGCAGGTGCGGCGCGGCCTGATCACCATGCCCGACGACGATGACGAGGCCGACAAATACGAACTCGCCGACGAACTGCTCACCGCGGCGGGCTATGGGTGGTACGAGATCAGCAACTGGGCCCGCCCCGGCAAGGAATGCCGCCACAACCTCGCCTACTGGCGCGGCGCCGACTGGTGGGGGTTCGGCCCGGGAGCCCACAGCCACGTCGGCGGCGTGCGCTGGTGGAACGTGAAACACCCTGGTGCGTATGCCGATCGGCTCGTCCGGGGTGCCTCGCCGGCCGCCGCCCGCGAGGACCTCAC
>NZ_HG764815.1:2592286-2596585 GCF_001050535.1 Nostocoides australiense Ben110
CGCCGCCCCCCCCCCCGCCACAGGCGGTCAGGGTGAGGCTGGCAGCCCCCGCGAGAAGGAGGGCGGAGCGCAGGGGCGGGCGGGACTGCATACGGAGATCTCCTTGTGGGATAACAGAATCGGGTCAGGCGGCCGATGGCACGGGGCGTGCCGCGGGGGCGGCCACAGGCCGCAGGAACAGCGGGAGGACGACGGCGATATAGGCGGTCCACGCGATCGCCTGCAGCCACGTCGTCGCTGGGGTGAAGTTGAAGATGCCCTTGAGCAGCGTGGCGACCCAGCCGCCGGGTTCGATGATCGAGCTGACGTCGAAGGCGTGGGAGTTCAGGCCCGGCAGGAAGGCCGCCTCCTGCAGGTCGTGGATGCCATAGGCGAGGATCCCGGCGGCGACGACGATGAGGAAGATCCCGGTGTAGCGGAAGAACTTGCCGATGTCGAAGCGGATCGCGCCGCGATACATCAGCAGTCCGATGACCACTGCGCCGAGGATGCCGAGGACCCACCCGATGAGTGGCTGGCTGGTGCCGGCGCCCGCTGCCTGAGCGGTGGCGTAGAAGAAGATCGCGGTCTCGAGGCCTTCGCGCCCCACGCCGAGGAAGCCGACCAGTGCCACCCACACGCCACCCGCGGACAGGGCGCGGTCCATCGAGCCCTTCAGCTCCCCCGAGATGGTGCGGGCCGCACGACGCATCCAGAAGATCATCGCGGTCACGAAGGCGACGGCGAGGATGGAGGCACCCCCGCCGATGAGTTCCTGGGTCTCGAACGACAGCTGACGGGTGCCGTAGGTCAAGAACCCCGCGAGGGCAACGGAGAGGACGACAGCCGTCGCCACTCCAGCCCAGACCCATTTCAGTGCCCAGCGCCGATCGGTCTTGACGAGGAACGCGATGAGGATGACGACCACCAGGGACGCTTCGAGGCCTTCACGCAGCCCGACCAGGGCGTTGCTGACGAGCATGAACGGTCCTTCATCCGGCGATCCGACGGACTTAAGGTAAGCCTAACCTAACCCAGCGTGTCAAATGCGTCCCGGAGATTGCGCGTGCCATGGGTGGCCTGACATCTCGACGGGGTCGACTCGACATCTCGACGGGAGCCCCGGGGGCGGGTTACTGGACGAGGTCGCGGATGGCGTCCAGCCAGCGGGCGGCGGCGCGGAAGTCGTCGTCGCCGTTGAACGGGGCGACCTGGGCGCGGCCGTTGTCGGCGCGGGCATACGACCCGAGGAAGACGACCTCGGCGCAGACCCGCTTCAGGCCGGTCAGCGCCTCGCCGACCCGCTCGTCGAGGACGTGGCCCTCGATGTCGACGGAGAAGCAGTAGTCCCCCATCGAGTGCTTGGTCGGCCGCGACTCCAGCCGCGTCATGTTGATCCCGCGGGTGGCGAACTGCTCGAGCAGCCGCAGCAGGCCGCCGGCCATGTCCTTGCGCTGGTAGAGCACGACAGTGGTCTTGTCGCCGCCGGTGGGGGCGGGTATGCGGTTGGGTCGCGCCACGAGGACGAAGCGGGTCACCGCGCGCTTGATGTCGCCGATGTCGTCGGCGAGGACCTGCAGCCCCGCCTGCGCCGCCGCGACCGGTGCACAGATCGCCGCGTCGTGGCGGCCCTCGCCGCCGGGAGCGAGATCGGTGGCGGCCGAGGCGGTCGAGAGGGTGGGGACGTAGGTGACCTCGGGCAGGTTCGCGCCCACCCAGCCCCGCACCTGCGCCCAGGCATGCGAGTGGGTGCCGATCGTCGCGACCTTCTCGAGCGTCATACCCTCCCGCGCGGCGAGGACGAAGCGGATCTTGACCAGCCGTTCGGCAATGACGATCAGCGGGCTGCCGGTCGCGAGCGCGTCGAGCGTCGCGCTCACCCCGCCCTCGACGGAGTTCTCGATCGGCACCATGGCGGCGTCGACATCGCCGCCGCGCACCGCGGCGAGGGTGGCATCGACCGACGCGAAGGGGACCCGTTCGGCGTCGCGGGCCGGCGGCCAGTCGAGGAGCGCCATCTCCGTGAAGGTCCCGGAGGGACCGAAGTAGCCATATCGGGTCACAACGGCAGGGTATGACGCCCGTAGAATTGGCCGCGATGACGTTCAGCATTGCGACAGCGGCGATCGTGTTCGCGTTGATCTTCCCCGTCGAACTCCCCGACAAGACCTTCATCGCCACGCTCGTGCTGGCGACGCGCTACCGGCCGCTGTTGGTGTGGATCGGTGTCGCCTCCGCCTTCGCGGTACAGACCGTCGTCGCCGTGACGCTCGGCGGCCTGCTCGCCAAGCTGCCCCACCAGCCGGTGCAGATTCTCGCGGCGTGCATGTTCGCCCTCGGGGCCGTCATCCTCTTCCGGGGCGCGAGCGCCGCCGACGAGGAGGAGCACGAGGTCGAGGAGGAGTTCGCCGCCAAGGTCGCCGTCCCCGAGACCGGCTTCCGCGCCGTCGTGGCGTCTTTCCTCATCCTCTTCCTCGCCGAGTGGGGCGATTTGTCGCAGCTGCTGACGGCCTCGCTCGCCGCGAAGTACCAGGACCCGGTCTCGGTCGGCGTCGGCGCCTTCCTCGCGCTGGCCACCATTTCCGCGCTCGGCGCCGCCCTCGGCCGGCAGCTGCTCAAGCGGATGAAGCTGGCCACCATCCGCCGCGTCGGCGCTTCGGTCTGCCTGCTGCTGTCGGCGCTCACCGTCGTCGAGCTGGTCCGCGGCTAAGCCTCGGTGCCATCCGTCACCCTGGCCAGTGCGAGCGGGGGCCGGGGCGAGCGGGGCCGGGTTAGCCGACCCCGCTCCGGTCAAACCTGGCCCCGCTCGCGGTTGGCGGCCTCGTCGAGGTCCCGCGCGAGGGACCAGTGCAGCAGCCACAGGGCGAGCAGACCGCCGATGAGGTCGGCGTTCTGGAGCAGCCGGCCCACGAAGTCGGGTGACCAGCCGTGGCCGAGCCAGGAGATCCCCCACCACGGGAGCCGGCAGGTGAACCAGACGAGGAGCACTCCCGCGGCCACCAGCCGGCGCCGGTCCCGCCAGGGCGCCGCGCCCAGAACGGCCAGGATGACCACGACCATCCAGTGGAAGTGGTGGATCCACGCCACGGGTGAGAGCAGACACGCCATCAGCCCGACCGCCGCCACCTCGGTGATCGAGTCGCCGGCCCGGTGTGCCCGCTGGGCGATCCGGAAGCCGTAGGCGCCGACGGCCAGCACGCACACCAGCCAGATCCCCGTCCCGAGCGCTCCGTCGGGGCCGATGCGCATCAGGACGCCTCGCAGGGACTGGTTCGAGGTGCCCATATTGGGGCCGAGCCGGGCGGGGTCCTGCAACGCCCCGCCCCAGAACGCCCACGACGCCTCCGGCAGGATCAAGAACGCGGTCAGCCACGCCAGAGCAGCGGCCCCGACGGCCGTGAACGCCTCCCGCCACCGCCGGCTGAGCACGTAGTGGATGACGAACACCCCCGGCGTCAGCTTGATCGCCATCGCGAAGCCCACCAGCGCCCCGGGCGGGAGCGCGCGCAGCAGCCGCGGCCGCGGCCGGCGCAGGTCCATCAAGCACGCCAGCACCATGAAGGCGTTGACCTGCCCGAACCGGATCCCGTCCCCCACCGGGTGCAGCCAGAACATCGGCGCCGCGAGCAGCCCCAACACGATCGGTCGGGCGAGACCCGGCCGGCCGTCGCTCGGGCGGGCGTGGATGAGGCGATAGCCGGCATACCAGACGATCGCCGTGGTCGCCGCGATCTGCGCGGCCGTCCACAGCCACCCGACCACCCCGAACGGGAGCAGCGCCAGCGGGATCGCGAGGAGCGCCGCGAACGGCGGATAGGTGAACGGCAGCAGCTGCGGCGCCTCGGTCATCGCCTCATAGATCGGCCGGCCGAGCAGGATCGACTCCCCCGCCTGCCGGTAGACCTCGACGTCGACCTGCCACTGGTCCTTGGGCCAGAAGATCAGGTAGCGCACCACGGGGATGGCCGCCCCCGCCAGGACGATGCCGGCCATCGCCACCCACTGCCACGCGGGCACGCGGCGGGTGGGAGCGGCGGGATTCGGCACCCGGCAATTGTCGCCCGTAGCCTTGGGCGGTGCTCACCCGCCCGTCGCGCGCGCTCCTGCTCGCCCTCCTGCCGGGTATGGCAGTGCTGCGGAGCATGACAGTGCCGCGCGGTATGGCGGTTCTGCGGGGTATGGCGGTGCTGCGCGGTATGGCGGTTCTGCGGGGTATGGCACTGCCGCGCGGTATGGCGGTGCTGCGCGGTATGGCGGTGCTGCTCGCCCTGTCGCTCGGGCCGGCCGGGCAGGCTGCGGCGGGGGGGGGGGGGGCGTCCC
>NZ_HG764815.1:2596685-2603971 GCF_001050535.1 Nostocoides australiense Ben110
GCGATCGCGGTGGGGGAGGCGGTCGAGCGCATCACCAGTGGCGCCCTCGACAAGGTCGTCCTCGCCCGCTCGCTGGTCGCGCGGGCCGAGGCCCCCATCGATCCACGCTTCCTGCTGCGCCGCCTCGCCGACTCCTACGACAACACGTGGGTTTTCGCCGTCGCCGGCCTGATCGGCGCCACCCCCGAGATGCTCGTGCGCCTCGACCGCGGCCTCGCCTCCTCCCGCGTCCTGGCCGGCACCATCCGCCGCACCGGCGACGACGCCCACGACCTGGCCCTGTCCGCCTCGCTCGCCCGCTCCTCCAAGGACCTCGAGGAGCATGAGTATGCGGTGCGCTCGGTCGCCGATGCCCTCGGCCGCCACTGCGCCTCGATGAACGTCCCGGAGAGCCCGTTCGTCCTCCACCTGCCCAACGTGATGCACCTGGCCACCGATGTGGCCGGCGCCGTCGAGGACGGCGCCACCTCGCTCGAACTCGCCGCGAGCCTGCACCCCTCCGCCGCCGTCTGCGGCACCCCCACCGCCACCGCCGATGCCCTCATCACCGAACTCGAGGGCCTCGATCGCGGCTGCTACGCCGGACCCGTCGGCTGGATGGACGCCGCGGGCGACGGCGAGTGGGGGATCGCGCTGCGCAGTGGTCAACTCGATCCGGCGGATCCGTGCCAGATCAGCATTTTCGCCGGTTGCGGCATCGTCGCCGGCTCCGACCCCGAGGACGAGGTCGCCGAGTCGGACGCGAAATTCCTCCCCATGCGCGACGCCCTCACGGCCGCACCCACAGCCTGACGACTCAGGCACCCCGTGACGACCCAGATGAGTCGAGTGAGCGCGACACGCCCATAATTGGTCCCGGACATGGGCGTGTCGCGCTCACTCGACTTGAGGTGGTGTGGGGCCGCCCTGCCGGGTCAAGGCGGCCGCGACTCGCGCGAGGAAAGCCCGCTGCCGAGCCCCCGGATCGAGATCTTCGGCCCACATCGGGAACACCGCGCATCCGTTGTCCTCGAGGATGCGCTGACGCAATTCGTCAGCGCTGGCCTGGCGTCGGTCAGCGTGGTGCGCTCCTTGATACTCGACGACCACCCACCCGTCGCGGGCGCGCCACACCAGGTCTCCTTCGCCGAGCCATCCGCTTCCGTCCGGGGCGGTGATGTCGTGATTGATCAACGGCTCCGGCAGGCCGGCCTCGACGACGACCAGCCGGGCCTCGGTCTCCTTGGGGGAGCGCACGCCGGGCCGGATCCGCTCCCGTGCCCAGAGCAGGTTTCGTTTCCCCCGTGGCCGGATCCGTCGAGCGATGGCCGCGTCGATCTCGCGGTATGCCGCCGCCACGAGTGCCGCGTCCAGGTACGGCTTTCGCCGAGGCGTCAGTTGCGCAGCGTTCGCGAAGCAGAGCAGTCGATTGAGCACCTCATCGCCGACGACAACCAGGTCCACGCGGGTCATCGTGGGGTGGCGCCCCACGGTCAGAGCGGCCAGATCGATCCACGTGTCGACGAGGTCGACCACCCGCAGGCCGTCGACGACCACGACCTGGCGGGTCTCCAAACCGCGGCGGCCGACCCAGCCGTCCCGTCGTCGCTGCCCGACGTCGGTGCGGGTGCAGACATCGAGCCTGCGCTGCTGCAGCGCGCGTGGGGGCAACGGCAGGACCAGCAGCCGCGCCCCGGTCACATGTGAGAAAGCGGCGTCCCCGCACATGGCCAAGTGGGCAGCCCGGGCGCGCTCGCGCAGGTCGTCGCCGACGGGGTGCTGGGCCCACACCCCGCGGGTCGGGTGTTCGAGGCGGGAGGTGCGCAGCGCCTTGCTCGGCACGCCGAGTGCCCGGGCGCGATCGCTGGTGAACGCAACGCCCGCCAGCTCTTCGGGCAGCTCTATCGGCCTCATACCCGTCAAGCGTGGCGGCACCATCCGCCGCGCACCCGTCGCTATCCACAAGGGCCAGTCGAGTGAGCGCGACACGCCCAGAATTCGACCTGAACATGGGCGTGTCGCGCTCACTCGATTCGAGGGACGCCGTGGGACAGCCGTCTCGACCAGGATCATCTTAGGTAAGCCTTACTTCACGGCCCCCAACCATGCTGACCTAGACTCAGCAGGTTCGTGAAACCGTTCACAAGCCTCCCGAGGATCCCCCCTGTGTCTGAGACTGCCGAGAAGGCCGACGTCATCGTCGTCGGCGCCGGCCCGGCGGGGTCGTCGACCGCGGCCTACCTCGCGATGTCCGGCCTGGACGTGCTGCTGCTCGAGAAGACCAGCTTCCCCCGCGAGAAGGTCTGCGGCGACGGCCTGACCCCGCGCGCGGTCAAGGAACTGATCACCCTCGGCATCCCCACCCCCGAAGAAGAGGGGTGGATCCGCAACAAGGGCCTGCGGATCATCGGCGGCGGTATGCGGCTGCAGCTGGACTGGCCCGACCTGGCCAGCTTCCCGCCATACGGCCTGGTCCGCACCCGCCAGGACTTCGACGACATCCTCGCCAAGCACGCCGTCAAGCACGGCGCCCGCCTGCGCGAGTCCACCAATGTCACCGGCCCGATCCGTGACGAGAGCGGCCGCATCACCGGCGTCACCGCGAAGGCCAGCGACGAGAAGGGGCGCGCCGTCGGTCCGGAGCAGCGTTTCGAGGCGCCGCTCGTCATCGCCGCCGACGGCAACTCCTCCCGACTGTCGATGGCGATGGGCCGCGAGAAGCGCGACGACCGCCCGATGGGCGTGGCCGTGCGTACCTATTACACCAGCCCCCGCCACGACGACGACTACCTCGAGTCCTGGCTGGAGTTGTGGTCCAGCGACGACGAGGGCAACAAGATCCTCCTCCCCGGTTACGGCTGGATCTTCGGCGTCGGTGACGGCACCTCCAACGTCGGGCTCGGCATCCTCAACACCTCCAGCGCCTTCGGCAAGACCGACTACAAGGACGTCATGCGGCGCTGGGTCGCGACGATGCCCAAGGAGTGGACCTACAGCGACGAGACCATGGTCGGCCCGATCCGCGGAGCCGCGCTGCCGATGGGTTTCAACCGCCAGCCGCACTACCGTGACGGTCTGCTCCTCGTCGGCGACGCCGGCGGCATGGTCAACCCCTTCAACGGCGAAGGCATCGCCTACGCGATGGAGTCCGGGCGCCTCGCCTCCGAGGTCATCGCCCAGGCCTTCGCCCGCGGCGACGACGCCGGCCGCGAGCGGGTCCTCGCGTCATACCCCGCAGTCATGAAGGACGACCTCGGCGGCTACTACACCCTCGGCCGCTGGTTCGCCTCCGCGATCGGCCACCCCGAGGTGATGCGGCTGGCGACGAAATACGGCCTGCCCCGCACCACCTTGATGAAGCTGCTGCTCAAGATCATGGCCAATCTCGCTGAGCCGCGCGGCGGTTCGGCCTCCGACCGGCTGATCGTCGCCCTGTCCAAGATGGCTCCCGACGCCTGATGCTCATGTCGTGCAACGCTCGAACCGGCGGCCCCCCTAGGATGGCGGAGGAAGCGCCCGTGACCTGCCCCACGTCGATGGAAAGGGGAGTTGGCTGATGCACAACCCCTATGTCCCGTTGCTGTTCTTCCTGGCGATCGGTGCCGGCTTCGCGATCTTCTCGGTGGGCATCTCGCCCATCACCGGGCCGCGGCGATACAACCGCGCCAAGATGGACGCCTACGAGTGCGGTATCCAGCCCAGCCCGCAGGCCCAAGGCGGCGGCCGGGTGCCGATCAAGTACTTCTTGACGGCGATGCTGTTCATCATCTTCGACGTCGAGTCCGTCTTCCTCTACCCCTTCGCCGTCGCCTTCGGCGGCCTGGGACTGTTCGCGCTCGTGGAGATGGTGCTCTTCATCCTCACCGTCTTCATCGCCTACGCCTACGTCTGGCGGCGCGGCGGCCTGGACTGGGACTGACAGGAGCCACTGACACATGGGTATCGAAGAGAAACTCCCCGCCGGATTTCTGCTCAGCACCGTCGAGAACGTCGCCGGCCTGCTGCAGAAGAGTTCGATCTGGCCGGCCACCTTCGGCCTGGCCTGCTGCGCCATCGAGATGATGGCCGTCGGCACGCCCGACTACGACATCGCCCGCTTCGGGATGGAGAAGTTCTCCGCCTCCCCGCGACAGGCCGACCTGATGATCGTCGCCGGCCGCGTCAGCCAGAAGATGGCGCCGGTCCTGCGCCAGGTCTACGACCAGATGCCCAACCCCAAGTGGGTCATCTCCATGGGCGTGTGCGCCAGCTCCGGCGGCATGTTCAACAACTACGCGATCGTCCAGGGCGTCGACCACATCGTCCCCGTCGACGTCTATCTGCCCGGGTGCCCGCCGCGCCCGGAGATGCTGCTCAACGCGATCCTCACGCTGCACGACCAGATCCGCCACTCCAAGCTCGGCGTCAACCGCGTCGCCGCCGCCCGCGCCGCCGAGAAGGCCGCGCTCGAGGCTACCCCGACCTCGCTGATGGCCCCGACCCACGACCACCTGGCCGGAAAGAGCCTGCTGGCATGACCGAGACCCCCAAGCCCGCCGACCAGCCCCCCGCCGAGCCGGCCAAGCCCAACGAGCCGGCCATCGACCGGGCCGAAAAGACGATCGAGACCCCGCCCGTCCCCGGCGCCGAGAATCTTCCGGCCCAGCCCGGCACCACCCCCGAGCCGGTCCAGCGCGGCGAGCGCACCGGCATGTTCGGCGCTCACGACACCGGTGACACGACCGGATACGGCGGCCTGCGGAGCCCGATCCTCTATCCCGGAGCAGCCGTGCGCCCCTACGGCGGCGACTTCGACGCCATCGCCGACGCCCTCGAGGCTGCCACCGACCAGGGCCAGATCGCCCGCACCGTCATCGACCGCGGCGAGATCACCTTCGTCATCCCGCGCGAGCACCTGCCCGCCGTCGTCCGCGCCCTGCGCGACGACCCGGCGCTGCGCTTCGAGTTGTGCCTGTCCGTCTCGGGCGTGCACTTCCCGAGCGACATCGGCAACGAGTTGCACGTCGTCTATCACCTGATGTCGATCACCAACGGCCACCGGCGCATCCGGCTCGAAGTGACCGCCCCCGACGCCGACCCGCACATCCCGAGCGTCGTCGGCACCTATCCCGCCGCCGACTGGCACGAGCGGGAGACGTGGGACATGTTCGGCGTCGTCTTCGACGGCCACCCCGCGCTGACCCGGATCCTCATGCCGGACGACTGGCCCGGCCACCCCCAGCGCAAGGACTACCCGCTCGGCGGGATCCCAGTGGAATACAAGGGCGGGACCGTTCCCCCGCCGGACCAGCGGAGGTCCTACTCATAATGACGACCCCACACAGCGCGAGCGGCAGCACCGTCTACACCGCCGCCGATCCCGACGAGGTCCGCCATATCGACGACCTCGACGAGCAGGCCGACCTGTATGCCGCCCCCGGCGAACCGTCCGAGGGTCGCGTCTTCAACGCCGTCGGCGGCGACTGGAACGACATCGTCGGCGAGGTCGGCTCCCGCCCCGAGGAGCGGATCGTCGTCAACATGGGCCCGCAGCACCCGTCGACACACGGCGTGCTCCGGCTCATCCTCGAGATCGAGGGCGAGACGGTCACCGAGGCACGCGCCGGAATCGGCTACCTGCACACCGGCATCGAGAAGAACATGGAGTTTCGCACCTGGACCCAGGGCGTGACCTTCTGCACGCGCATGGACTACCTCATGCCGATCTTCACCGAGACGGCCTACTGCCTGGCCGTCGAGAAGCTGCTCGGCATCACCGACCAGATCCCGGCCCGCGCCAGTGCGATCCGCGTCCTGATGATGGAACTCAACCGCATCGGCAGCCACCTGGTGTGCCTGGGCACCGGCGGCATGGAGCTCGGCGCGACCACGGTCATGACGATCGGGTTCCGCGAGCGTGAGCGCATCCTCAACATCTTCGAGATGGTCTCCGGCCTGCGGATGAACAACGCCTACGTGCGCCCCGGCGGCGTCGCGCAGGACCTGCCCGCCGGCGCGATCCAGGCCGTCCGCGACATCATCCCCGAACTGCGCCAGGGCATCCGCGAGCTCGAACTGCTCATGCTCGAGAACCCCATCCTGAAGGGCCGGCTGGTCGGCATCGGCTATCTGGACCTGACCGGCTGCATGGCGCTCGGCATCACCGGCCCCATGCTGCGCAGCGCCGGTTACCCGCTCGACCTGCGCAAGGCCACGCCCTACTGCGGCTACGAGAAATACGAATTCGACGTTCCCACCCGCACCGGTGCCGACGCCTACGACCGGCTCTGGCTGCGCGTGAAGGAGATGTGGGAGTCGCTGAAGATCGTCGAGCAGGTCGTCGCCGAACTGCAGGACAACCCCGGCCCCGTGATGGTCGAGGACAAGAAGATCGCCTGGCCGGCGCAACTGTCCGTCGGCCCCGACGGCATGGGCAACAGCCCCGCGCACATCGCCGAGATCATGGGCACCTCGATGGAGTCCCTCATCCACCACTTCAAGCTCGTCACCGAGGGCTTCCGCGTCCCGCCGGGCCAGGCGTATGCCGCGGTCGAGTCCCCCAAGGGCGAGCTCGGCTGTCACGCCGTCTCCGACGGCGGCACCCGGCCCTATCGCGCGCATTTCCGCGAGCCCAGCTTCAACAACCTGCAGGCCGTGGCCGCACTGTGCGAAGGCGCCCAGCTCGCCGACGTCATCGTCGCCGTGGCCTCCATTGATCCTGTTATGGGTGGAGTCGACCGCTGATGGAGCACTACGGCGAACAAACCGCGTCCGGTTTCCTGCACGTCTCCGCAGAGAGCAAGGAGCCGTATGCCGCGGACGTCCTGGCGAAGTTGCATCAGGACGCCGAGGCGGTCATCGCGCGCTATCCCCAGAAGCGGTCCGCGCTGCTGCCGCTGCTGCACCTGGTGCAGAGCGTCGACGGCTATGTGGCCGGCCGCGGCGTGAGATTCTGCTCCGAGGTCCTCGGGCTGTCCGAGGCCGAGGTTAGCGGTGTCGCGACCTTCTACACCCAGTACAAGCGCCACCCCAACGGCGACTACACCGTCGGCGTCTGCACCAACACGCTGTGCGCGATCATGGGCGGCGACAAGATCTGGGACACCGTCAGCGAGCACCTCGACCTCGAACACGACGAGACCAGCAGCGACGGCAAGATCACTCTCGAGCGCGTCGAGTGCAATGCCGCGTGTGACTTCGCCCCGGTCGTGATGGTCAACTGGGAGTTCTACGACAACCAGACCCCCGAATCGACCGTGCAACTGGTCGACGACCTGCGCAGCGGCGCCCCGGTCAAGCCGACCCGTGGCCCGGACCGCCAGTGGACA
>NZ_HG764815.1:2604071-2632959 GCF_001050535.1 Nostocoides australiense Ben110
CCGCCATCGCCCGCGAACTGGCCGGCTGGTGCTGGTCCCTGGCCGTGATGGACGACTAACACCACCCTCAAACCCGTTCAGGGACAACCACACCGGGTGACCGGGCGCCAGCGCGAGGAGAGGACCAGCGAGTCTGCTATGAGCACCCTTGACCGGGCACGCTCGATCCTAGACAAGCACCCGACTCTCCAGCCGAAACAAGGTAATGCGGTAACCAACCCGCGAATATCAGACTGACCGCGCGTCGCCTGACACGACTGCCTCCCGGCCACCCACCCCTGAACGACGAAGCGGGGTCTGCTCCAGGCCACAGCAGACCCCGCTTCACCCTGCCACTTGACAGAAACCAGTCACATATCAGCAGAGATTCCTTGGGGGAGAAGGCGGTTCAGCCGGTGATCCGCGACTCGCGGTCGTAGTTCTTGCCGAGGAACTGCGGGACCAGGGCCCACCGGAAGGCGAAGATCATCACCAGCAGGGTCGCGACATACGGCAGCATCGAGACGAACTGGTGCGGTATGCCGATCCCGCTCACCTGGGCGCGCTGGGCGAGCACGTCCATGGCGGCGAAGAACAGCGATCCGGCGAGGATGAGTTGCGGGCGCCACCCGCCGAAGAAGGCCAGGGCGATGGCCAGCCAGCCGCGGCCGGCGACGATGCCATCGGCATACACGCCGGAGAACGCCATCGGCAGATAGGCGCCGCCGACGGCCATCAGCCCCCCGCCGAGGGAGGCGGCGAGCATCCGGGTGCGGGTGACATTGATGCCGAGGGAGTCGGCGGCCTTGGGGTTCTCACCGACCGAGCGCAACCGCATACCGGAATCGGTGCGATAGAGCCACCACCACAACAGCGCCGACAACCCGATCGCGACGAAGACCAGCACGTCCTGGCCGAAGACGATGTCGGGCAGCGGGCGGATGCGCGGCGGCTCGTCGGCGCCGATCACGACGCGATAGAGCAGGCTGGCGGTGCCGCCGCTGAGGAAGAACAGGGCGAGGCCGACGACGAACTGGTCCATCCGCAGGTAGGTCGTGGCCCACCCCAGGATGGCGCCGAAGGCCGCGCCGGCGAGGGCGGCGACGAGCAGGCCGACGAGATTGCCGCCCCACTTGAGGCTGACGAGGTAGCCGATGGCGGCGCCGAGCAGCATCAGGCCCTCTTGCGAGACGTTGAAGATGCCGGCCCGGCCGGAGAGCATCGTGCCCTGGGCGACGAAGAGGAAGGGCACCATCGCGGTGATGGTCAAGGTGATGAAGTCGCTCATGCCGCGGCCTTTCGTGACGCGCGCAGGCGCAATTGGTCGGTGACCCAGTCCGACATCAGGAGGAAGAGCAGGATCAGCCCTTCGAGGATGAGCACCATCTCGACGGGGGCGCCGGAGGTCCGCTGCATACTTCCCGCGCCCACCTCGAGCACCGCGATGCCGAACGCGACGAAGGGCACCGCGGTCAGGGAGCCGCGGGCGATCAAGCCGATGATGATGCCGAGGATGAGGAAGTTGGACTGGATGCCCTCGAGCATCCGATGGTGCACGCCGGCGACCTCGATCGCGCCGGCCAGCCCCGCCAGGGCGCCGGCGACGATCATCGACATGACTGCCACCTTGCCGGTGCGTATGCCGTGCAGCTTCGCCGCCCGCTCGTTCAGGCCGACCGCGCGCAACTCGAATCCGGCGACGCTACGGCGGGCATAGAAGGCGGCGGCGATCGCGAGCAGCGCGACGAGGATGACGCCGATATGCATGGGGGGCTTGCCGATTCGCGGCAACTCGCCGCCCGCGCCGATCGCTGTGGTGACCGCGCCACCCGCGCCCGGGTCGGACCAGACGACCGAGGCGAGATAGTCGAGGATCTCGAAGGAGACGAAGTTGAGTAGCACCGTCGAGAGGATCTCGTTGACCTTGAACTGTTGCATCAGCCACGCCGATATCCCGGCCCAGAGCGCCCCGGCGGCGACGCCGGCGACGATCAGCAGCGGCAGCAGCACGACGGTCGGGAGATCGGAGAGCAGGATGCCCATGGCGACCGCACCGGTCGCGCCGAGGATCATCTGGCCCTCACCACCGATGTTGAAGCGGCCGGCGCCGAGGGGGATGGCAAAGGCCAGGGCGAGCAGGGTCAGCGGCACCCACTTGTGGAGGGTCTGCACCATGCCGGTGCGGTTGCGGAAGGAGTTGGTCAGGACCGCGCGGAAAGCCTTGGCGGGGTCGTGGCCGAGGAGGGCGATGATGATGGCGACGACGACGAAGGCGACGAGGACCGCGAGGATGTAGGGAATGGCGGCGACGCCCGCCGCTTTGGCGCGCTCGCCGACGCTGGGGCGGGCGGCGACGGTGACGGTGCTCATGCGGCTCCTGAAACGCCGGTCATCAGCCGGCCGAGTTCATAGGGGTCGGCGTGACCGCGGGCGAAGTCGCCGACGAGCCGGCCGGAGTAGGCGACGCGGATCCGGTCGGCCAGGGCGATGACCTCGTCGAGGTCCTCGGAAATGACGATGACCGAGCACCCGCCCGCGGCCGCGGCGCGGATGCGGTCATAGACGAACTGGGTCGAGGCGATGTCGAGACCGCGAGTCGGGTTGTGCAGCAACAACATTTTGGGGTTGTGGGCGAAGGCGCGGGCGAGGATGACGCGCTGGATGTTGCCGCCGGACAGTTGCCCGCAGGCCGTGGCGGCGCTGGGGGTTTTGACGGCGAACTCCGAGATGGCTTCGACCGCCTCCCGGCGGGCGCGGCCCCAGTCGATCAGGCCGGCCTTGGCGCGGGTCCGGTGGGCGCCGAGGACGAGGTTCTCGGTGATATCGGCGCCGGGCAGTATGCCGTCGCGCTGCCGGTCCTCGGGCACGTAGACGACACCCGCACGCAGCCAGGCTTCGGTCGGCCGGCCGACGAGTTCGGTGCCGTCGAGGGTGAGAGAGCCGTGGGCCGGGCGGCAGCCGGTCAAGGTCTCGGCCAATTCGACCTGACCGTTGCCGGCGACCCCGGCGATCCCGAGGATCTCGCCCTCGCACAGTTCGATGGAGACGTCCTCGACGACGGCCTTGCCGCCGGTGCCGGGCACGGTCAGCCGGCTGCCCACGACGCGTACCGGCCCGGTCACCTCTGGCACATCGAGGGTGGCGTCGCCGATCTCGGTGCCGCCGAGGGCCACGTCGGCCGTCTCGTCGCTGGCCGGGGCGGCGCCGACCATGCGGGCGGCGAGGTCTTCGGGAGAGGTGTCGGCGGCGTCGACTGTCGCGATCCACGCCCCGTCTCGCATGATCGTCATCCGGTCGCAGGCGGCCATCGTCTCGCGGATCTTGTGGGTGATCAGCACGACCGACATGCCCTCGTCGACGATGGCGCGCATCGACCCGAAGAGCGCGTCGACCTCTTGCGGGGTGAGGTTGGTCGTCGGCTCGTCGAGGACGAGGATCTTGGCGCCGCGATAGAGCGCTTTCAGGATCTCGACGCGTTGGCGCACGCCGACGGGCAGGTCACCGATGCGGGCGGCCGGGTCGACGGCGAGGCCGAAGCGCTCCGACAGTTCGCGGATCCGGCCGTTCACGTCGACCCCGGAGGTGTCGGTGCCGAGCACGACGTTCTCGGCGACGGTGAAGACGTCGACCTGGAGGAAGGTCTGGTGAACCATGCCGACGCCGGCGGCGATCGCGTCCTTGGGGGAGGCGATCACCACCGGGGCGCCGTCGATCTCGATGGTGCCGGCGTCTGGGGCGTAGAGGCCGTAGAGGACGTTCATCAGCGTCGTCTTGCCGGCGCCGTTGCCGCCGAGAAGACCGTGGACCTCACGAGGGCCGACCGTGAAGTCGACGTCCTTGAGGGCCACGACCGGCCCGAACGTCTTGCGGATGCCGCGCATGCGCAGCAGTGGCGGTGCCGCGCCTCCCGGCGCGGCGTCGGGGGCGCTCACCGTCGGGTCACCCGATCTTCGTGACGTCGAGCTTGACCGTGGTCGCGCCGGACTTGACCTTGGATATCGCGTCCTCGACGGCCGTCCTGGCCTCTGCAGGCACCTTGTCGGACATGGCGATCGTCACGCCGGTGTCGAAGCCGAGGGGGTAACGCCCGGTCTTGGTGCCGGCGGCGATCTTCTCGAGGATTGCAGCCAGCGGGGCGACGAAGTCGTATTCGAGCGACCCGGCATAGTGGTCGCCGGCGGCGGCCGACTTGTCGGTGTATTTCGCGGTGACCCAGCCGTCGCCGGCCGCCTTGCCCTCGAAGGCCTGGAAGGTGCCGGTCGCGCCCTGGTTGAGGGAGCCGACGATGACGTCGGCGCTCTGGCCGAGGAGTTGCTGGGTGAACTGCTGGGCCTTCGCGGCGTCGTTGAAGTCACCGGTCCACACGGGCTTGATGGTGGTGCTGGCGCCCGTGTCGCTGATCGCCTGTTCCATCGCGTGGACCTCGGCGAAGGAGAACGGCAACGAGAGCCCCCCGACATACCCGACGGTGCCGGTCTTGCTCAGCTTGGAGGCGAGCACGCCCATGCCGTAGAAGCCGAGGTGGAACTGCCGGTCGATGGTCCAGACGTTGGCCGGCTGGTCCTTCGGTGTGCCGTCGTATTCGGCGATGAAGGTGACATCGGGGTTGTCGGCGGCGACCTTGGCGGTGTTGTCGTAGAACTGCGATCCGTGAGTCCACACGATCGTCGCTCCGTCACCGACGGCCTCGGTCAGGCGCGCCTCGACGTCCGGGACGGCGACCTTCTCGCTGTATGACGTCTCGGCGCCCTTCGCCTTGGCGGCCTCGAGCGCCTTCAGGCCGAGGGCGTTGTAGTCGGCGTCGTTGACCGGGCCGGAGAAGATCGCGGCGATCTTGACGCCGGAGGCGTCCCCGCCGCCGGAGGCGCCGGAGGAGGCTGTTTCCTCGCCGCCGCCGCAGGCGCTCAGCCCGATCGCGGCACAGGCCAGCAAGGCTGCCATTCGGCGCGTGGGACGGAAGGTGTGGTCGGTCATGGCAGGAGCCCTCTCCCTCAGCTGTGTCCGGACAAGGGGAGCCATGATCGACGGTGATACGGCCGGAATCCCGTGCGGGTCCGCCGGCAGCCCCTTTGAGCATGGGAGTTTTGTCCCGAGCGCGGGCTGGCTCACTGGCAGCACCTGCCCATAAGGACCGGTCAACATTGGCAAAGCTGGCCCGCCGTCTGGCGGACGACAGTCCCAACTCACGCGCGCCTGGAAACCTAGCTCGCGTCCCAGCGTCCGTCGAGGCCTCGGCCGGGAGTGCGGGCGAGGGCTTCTTCCCAGTCGGGGCCGGACATGGCGATGGCGGCGGCGGGGAAGAGGCCGTTGTCCTCGTGGTCGATATGGCGGCGCAGGTCGTGCTCGAATTGCTCGTATGCCGTGTGCTTGCCCCCGCGGATCGCCATCAGTTGCGCGTCCAGAGTGACGTGCTCGGCGCACAGCGAGTCGATGGTGTCGGCGAACTCGTCCTGGAGGCGCAGCTGCGCGAAGAGGCCGACCTCCTCGGCGCCGGTGTGCGGATGAAGCAGCGCCTCCATCGCGTCGACCGCCGCGCCGACGGCGGCTGCGTCAGCGTCGTGGCACGCCGCCCGCAGCGCCGTGAGCGCGTTGACGATCTCGACATGCTCGGCCATGAACCGGCCGATCAGCGCGATGTTCTCGCAGCCGCAGTAGGAACACATTCAGTTCTTGACACCGGGCTTGTCCCAGGTGCCCTGCGGGGTGCGGACCTGCGGGCCGCGGGCGCGAGCGTCCCGGCTGCGATAGACGACATACGGGCGGTTGAGGTAGCCGACCGGGGCGCTGAAGACGTGCACGAGGCGGGTGAAGGGCCACATCGCGAAGAGGAGGAAGGCCAGCACCGCGTGGATCTTGAAACCCCAGGGGGCAGCGGCCATCAGGTCGACGTCGGGGCGCATCTCGAAGATCGAGCGGAACCAGGGGGAGACGCCGTCGCGGTAGTTGTACTCGCCGCCGAACTGCAGCCAGCTGCCGGCGATGGTGTTCCAGATGCCGAGCACGATGACGGCACCGAGCACGACATACATGACCTTGTCGTTGACGGTGGTGGCGCTGAAGACCGGGCCGGTGGTGCGGCGCCGATAGACCAGGATGATCAGTCCCACCACCGCTGCGACCCCGGCCGGTATGCCGCCGGCCAGGGCGAGGACGTGGTAGGCGTGGCGGGACAGGCCGATCTTGTCGGTCCACGACTGCGGGATCAGCAGGCCGAGGATGTGCCCGCCGACGACGCCGAGCATGCCGAAGTGGAAGAGCGGGCTGCCGATGCGCAGCAGCTTGTCCTCATAGAGCTGGCTGCTGCGGGTGGTCCACCCGAACTTGTCGTAGCGGTAGCGCCAGATGTGGCCGACGACGAAGACCGCCAGGCACAGGTAGGGGAAGATGCCGAAGAAGAAGCGGTTCATCGGGGACCTCGCGACGTATCAGAGTGACGAAGGAACGGAGAACTTCGTGGGGCCAGGTTCATCGCTGTTGAGCTCCTACGGGGATCGCGTCCCCCAAGTCGATCGGGAGGGGGCGGGGGTTCAGGCGCGGGTCCATGGCGTAGCCGGGGAGGTCGAGGCCGACCTGTTCGCTGGGCGGGCCTTGCGCGATGAGCTTGGCGAGTGCTTCCTCGTCGGAACCGTCGAGTTCGGGGAGGGTTGCCCGCAGTGACTGGACGACCGGCAGCCACGCCGAGTCCTTGGCACGCAGCGCCCGGTGCAACAGTTCGATGCCGACCCGGTTGTCGCACAACAGTTTCCAGGCGATATCGACGTCGTGCACGGCGCCGAACTCCAGGACGACGCACAGGTGGTCGGGCAGTTCGTCGCCACTCATCTCGACGCCCGCCGCGCGGTAGGCCTGCTTGAACCGGATCAACTCGACCCCACGCTTGCGGGTGTCGCCGCACGTGTAATAGCTCAGGTGCAGCGCGCACTTGCGGGTGATGTCGAAGGTGTCGATGTAGTCGCTCTGCAGGCTCGCCAGCGACGTCGCCTGGAGATGATCGAGGTATGCGGTGAGCCCGGCCCGCGCGTCCGCCGGGACTTGGGCGAGGGCCGCGTGCAGCGTCGGCGCCTGGGCCCGCAGCTGCTCGGTCGGGTAGTCGAGCAGCAGCGAGGTGACCTGCCAGAGCGTTCGAATATCCGTGCGGGACAACGCCGGAGCGCTCTTGCGGTGCCGGCGCCAGATCATTGCGGCGTCCCCGTCTTGTCGCCGGGGAAGATGCCGTCCGGCATCCCCTTGCCGTCCCAGTTGAGCAGGTTGACGCGCCCGCGCAGCGGGTTCTCGCCCGGCAATTCCTCGAGGGAGTCGGCGGTCTGGGTCTCCTTGAGCACCCGCAGGTTCTCGACGGCGACCGGCGTCAGGCCGCCGCGGCCGGAGCCCTCGCCGAATGCCGCGGACTGGCCGCCACCGTATTCGGAGACCGCACAATCGGTCGCGAGTTCTTCGAGGGCGTGCGCCTGCTCGGCGTGGGCGGTCGGGATGACATAACGGTCGGCATACTTCGCGATCGCGAGCAGCCGGAACATCTCGTACATCTCCTCCTCGCCCATCCCGACGGTCGCCGGGATGTCGGCATTGCCGTCCCGGCCGAGGTTGATATCGCGCATATAGGAGCGCATGGCGGCGAGCTTCTTGAGGACCTCGTTGACCGGCGCGACATCGCCGGCCGTGAAGAGGTTGGCGAGATATTCGACGGGAATGCGCAGAGTGTCGATGGCGGCGAAGAGGTTGGCCTGGCTCTCGGCGTCGTGGCCGGTCTCCTTGACGACATCGACGACCGGCGACAGCGGCGGGATGTACCAGACCATCGGCATCGTGCGGTATTCCGGGTGCAGCGGCAATGCCACCTGGTAGTCCATGATCAGCCGCTTGACCGGCGACTTGCGGGCCGCCTCGATCCAGTCGCCCGGTATGCCGGCGCGCTCGGCTTCTCGTTGCACCGCAGGGTCTTCCGGGTCGAGGAAGACGCCGCGCTGGGCCGCGAAGAGGTCCTGGTCGTTCTCGACACTGGCGGCGTCGAGGACGGCGTCCGCGTCATAGAGCATCAGGCCGATATAGCGCAGCCGGCCCACGCAGGTCTCGGAGCACACGGTCGGGATGCCCACCTCGACCCGCGGATAGCAGAAGGTGCACTTCTCGGCCTTGCCGGTCTTGTGGTTGAAGTAGACCTTCTTGTAGGGGCAGCCGGAGATGCACATCCGCCAGCCGCGGCAGCGCTCCTGATCGACGAGCACGATGCCGTCCTCGGAGCGCTTGTAGATCGCGCCGCTCGGGCAGGATGCCGCGCACGCCGGGTTGAGGCAGTGCTCGCAGATGCGCGGCAGATAGAACATGAAGGTCTGCTCGAATTCGAACTTGACCTTGTCCTCGATGCCCTTGATCATCGGGTCCTTCGGACCGTACTCCCGGGCGCCACCGAGGTCGTCGTCCCAGTTGGCCGACCACGTGACATTCATCGGCTTGCCGCTGATCAGCGACAGCGGCCGGGCAACCGGGAACTGTTGCTGCTGAGGCGAATTCAGCAGCGTCTCGTAGTCATAGGTCCACGGCTCGTAGTAGTCGTCGATGCTCGGCAGCTTGGGATTGGAGAAGATGTTCAGCAGCTTCTTCATCCGGCCGCCGGCGGCGAGCGTGAGCCGGCCGTTGGCCTTGCGGACCCAGCCGCCTTCCCACTCGGCCTGGTCCTGCCAGCGTCGGGGATAGCCCAGACCAGGCCGGGTCTCGACATTGTTGAACCACACGTATTCCATGCCGGTGCGGTTGGTCCAGGCCTGCTTGCAGGTCACCGAGCAGGTATGACAGCCGATGCACTTGTCGAGGTTCATCACCATCGCGAGCTGTGCCATCACGCGCATTGTCGTTCTCTCCCTTAGGTTCTCGTATGCCGTGTGGCCGCGATCAGTTGTACCGAACCGGCGCGGTGCGTTTGCGGATCATCGTGACCTCGTCGCGGTTGTTGCCCGTCGGCCCGATGTAGTTGAAGAAGTAGGCGAACTGCCCATACCCGCCGATGATGTGACTCGGCTTGATCATGATGCGGGTCAGCGAGTTGTGGATGCCGCCGCGCCGGCCGTTGGTCTCCGTGAGCGGCACGTCGATGAGCCGGTCCTGGGCGTGATGCATATAGACCGTGCCCTCGGGCATCCGGTGACTGACGATCGCCCGCGCGGCGACGACGCCATTGCGGTTGACCGCTTCGACCCAGTCGTTGTCCTTGATCCCGACCTTGTCGGCGTCCCGGTCCGACATCCAGATCGTCTGCCCGCCCCGGGAGAGGGAGAGCATGAAGAGGTTGTCCTGGTATTCGGAGTGGATCGACCACTTGTTGTGCGGGGTCAGATAACGCACGGAGACACCGAGTTCCGTCTTCTCGCCGAGCGGCGTTTCGCCGAAGAGCATGGTCATGTTCAGCGGCGGTCGATAGACCGGCAGCGTCTCGCCCATGCCCTGCATCCAGTCGTGGTCGAGATAGAACTGCTGCCGGCCGGAGACGGTGTGGAAGGGCTTGAGCCGCTCGATATTGATGGTGAAGGGGGCATAGCGGCGGCCACCGGACTCCGAGCCCGACCACTCCGGGGAGGTGATGACGGGCACCGGCTGGATCTGGGTGTCGGCGAAGGTGATCTGCTTGCCCTCGTGCTCGGCCGAGAGGTCGTGCAGTTGGGTCCCGGTGCGCTTCTCGACGTTCTTGAACCCCAGGGTCGCGAGATGGCCGTTGGCCGTGCCGGAGAAGTGCAGGATCGCGTCGGCGACGTGGATCGCGGTGTCGAGTTTGGGCTGCCCGTCACCGGCTCCGCCGCGCTGAGTTCCGTTGCGCTGGCGCAGGATCTCGGTCTCTCGCTGCACGTCATAGGGCACGCCCTTGGTCAGCATGCCGACCTTCTCCATGAGCGGGCCCACCGAGGTCATCTTGTCGTAGACGGCGGTGTAATCGCGCTCGGCGACCGCGAGCACCGGGAGGGTTTTGCCGGGCACCGGCTCCACCTCGCCGGTGCGCCAGTCTCGCACCGAACCGTGCACTGTGGCAAGGGCTTCCGGCGTGTCGTGCCACAGCGGCTTCGCCACGACATCGGTGCGCGTGCCGAGATGATCGACGGCCAGCTCGGAGAACTTCTTCGCGATCTCCTTCCAGCTGTCCCAGTCCGACTTGGACTGCCACGGCGGCGCGATGGCCGGGTTGAAGGAGTGGACGAAGGGGTGCATATCGGTCGTCGACAGGTCATGCTTCTCGTACCAGGTGGCCGCCGGCAGCACGACGTCGGAGAAGAGCGTCGAACTCGTCATCCGGAAGTCGAGCGTGGTCAGCAGGTCGAGCTTGCCCTCCGGGACCTGCTCGGGCCAGACGATGCCGTCGGGCCGCTTGTCGGCCGGCGCCTGCGAGGCGGTGACGGCGTTGTCGGTGCCGAGCAGGTGCTTGAGGAAGTACTCGTTGCCCTTGGCGGACGAACCGAAGAGGTTGGAGCGCCACAGGCTCAGGATGCGCGGGAAGTTCTCCTCGGCCTCCGGGTCCTCGACCGCGAACTTCAGCTCACCGGATTTCAGCTGCTCCACGACATACGGAACCGGTTCCATCCCAGCGGCTTTCGCCTCGTCGGCGAGGGCCAGGCTGCTGCGGTTGAAGGTCGGATAGCTGGGCGTCCAGCCCAGGCGCACCGACAGTGCGAGCAGGTCCATGACCCCCTTGCCAGCGAAGACGCCAGTGCCCATGTCGAGGTCGTCGGCGGTGAAGGTGTCGTAGCGGTACTGGCTGGTGTTCACATACCAATAGGCCGTCTGGTTCATATGCCGCGGCGGGCGGTGCCAGTCGAGGGCGAAGGCCATGTGCTGGAAGCCCATGATCGGGCGGATCTTCTCCTGCCCGACATAGTGGGCCCAGCCGCCGCCATTGCGGCCCTGGCAGCCGGTGATCGTCGTCAGCACGAGCATGGCGCGATAGATCTGGTCGGCGTGGAACCAGTGGTTGATGCCGGCGCCGAAGAGGATCATGCCGCGGCCGCCGGTGTCGATCGCGTTGTGCGTCCATTCGCGCGCGAGCCGGATGATCTGGCTCGCCGGGACGGCCGTGATCCGCTCGGCCCAGGCCGGCGTGTTGACGGCATCCGCGTCCTCGTATGAGGTGGCCCAGTCGCCCGGAAGCCCTTCGCGCGCAATGTTGTAGTGCGCGAGCATGAGGTCCAGCACCGTGGTGACGACCCGGTCCCCGATGCGCTTCACCGGCACGCCGCGGGTCTCGAAGACGACGCTGCCGCCGTCGGCGTCGAAGCGCGGGAAGCGCACGAGGACGGCGTCGTCGCGGGTGTCGTAGACGGACAGGGCCGGCTCGATGTCACCGAGGTCGAGGTTCCACTTGCCCCAGCCCTCCTCGCCATAGCGGTAGCCGACCGAGCCGTTCGGGATCGCGACCTGGCCGGTGCGCTGGTCGAGCACGGCGGTCTTCCACATCGCGTTCTCGGAGTCCTTCTCCGGGACATCGAGATCACCGGCGACGACGTATTTCCCTTGCTCCCAGCCGTTTTCGCCCTCCTCGAGCGTCACGAGCATCGGCAGGTCGGTGAACTTGCGGTTGTAGTCGACGAAGAAGTCGACCTGGGAATCGGCGAAGAATTCCTTGAGCAGGACATGCCCCATCGCCATGGCGAGCGCGCCGTCGGCCCCGGGGTTGCAGGCCACCCACTCGTCGGCGAATTTGACGTTCTCGGCGTAGTCGGGGGAGACCGCGATGACCTTCTGGCCGCGATAACGCGCCTCGGTCATCCAGTGCGCGTCCGGGGTCCGCGTCAGCGGGACATTGGAGCCCCACATCATCAGGTAGCCGGCGTCCCACCAGTCGCCCGACTCGGGCACATCGGTCTGGTCGCCGAACATCTGCGGCGAGGCGTTGGGCAGGTCGGCATACCAGTCGTAGAACGACAGCATCGGCGCGCCGACAAGTTCGAGGAAGCGGGCGCCACTGGCATACGACACCGGCGACATCGCGGGGATCGGGGAGAAGCCGGCGATCCGGTCCGGGCCCCAGCGCTTGACCGTATAGACGTGCGCGGCGGCGACGAGTTCGACGACCTCCTCCCAGGAGGAGCGCACCAGGCCGCCCTTGCCGCGGGCGCTCTTGTAGCGCGCGGCCTTATCGGGGTCCTGGACGATCGAGGCCCAGGCGACCACCGGGTCGCCGCCGACCGCCTGCTTGGCCGCGCGGTACATCTCCAGCAGGACCCCACGGACATACGGGTAGCGAATCCTGGTGGGGGAGTAGGTGTACCAGGAGAAGGAGGCACCGCGGGGGCAGCCGCGCGGCTCATACTCGGGCTTGTCCGCGCCCGCACTCGGATAGTCCGTCTGCTGCGCCTCCCAGGTGATGATCCCGTCCTTGACGTAGACCTTCCACGAGCAGGAGCCGGTGCAGTTGACCCCGTGCGTGGAGCGCACCACCTTGTCGTGGCTCCAGCGGTCGCGATAGAAGCTGTCGCCGCTGCGGCCCCCCGCGACGTACATGCTGCGTTTGTCGTCGGAGACCTGCGCCTTGGTGAAGAACCGCCGGGTGCCCACGAGGGCGTCGGCGAGCGGGGAGTCGAAACCAGTGTCAGTCATCGGCGTGCTTCCTGGTGTGCTTCCGGTCGGGGTCGGTCGGGCGCGGCTGGGGCTCAGCCGGGTCGAAAGGGGTGGTGCGCGAAATGTGCGCGATGCACGTGCCGGCCTCGGCGAAGGGGAGCAGGGTCACCGTCGTATTCGGCTCGCCGAGCCGGTCCATGGTGCCCGCGATCAACCCACGATGGATGCCGCACACCACGTCAGTATGCCGTCGGGCCAGCCCCCGGAACGGGCAGTGGGGCAGATCGATCTGCACGGATCGGCCTTGGTCACGCGTGGACAACTCTGGTTCGTAGCCCCAGTGCTGCAGGACGTCGATCAGGCCGCCGACCTTGCCGACGAACTCGCCGGCCGAGTGCGCCGGCGACGCGTCGTGGGCCGGCACGTTCTCCAGCGCCCACCGGCGCCCGGCTTCGTCGGGCTCGACGACCCGGCCCTCATCGCGGCCGGCGCTGAGCGTGCCGGCGAGGACCTCCATGAGCAAGCCGGTCGGAACCTCGGGGTTTTCGGCGCTCACCGGGCGTCGGGTCACGGCATACACCTTGCGGGGGCGCCCGGCTCCGGGATGTTTGTGGAAGGACGCGACCAGGACGCCGGCGGCGACGAGCTGGTCAAGGTGGAAGCGCGCGGTCGTCACGTGCAGGTCGACGGCCTTGGCGACCTGGGCAGCGCTCAGGCCCTCGGCGCCGAGAGCGGGGGCACCGGTGCCGGGCACCCGCGCGGCTTGGGCGCCGGCGATCGCGTCGACGATCTGCCGGCGCACGGGCGAGGACAGCAGTGCAGCGGCCAGTGCCGGGTCGCTCATCCTCGCCTCCTGACAGATAGCCGGATCGACTTCCTGTTTATTCAAGCACGTCGGCCCCCCGACCCGCGGTTAGGTGCGCCTTCGTAGGCGAAATTCGTTGTGCGGGGTAGCGTCTCTTCGGGCCCGATTTAACGGACTTACTCCTATAAAATAGACTCTCGAGGAGACCGCCTCATGGCTCGCCCGGACGCCCCCACCGGTGCCACCCCCGTCGACGCCGACACCCCCGAGCGGCACGCGGGCGCCTCCCGCGTGCTGTGGATGTCGACGGCCGCGTTCACATTGATGTTCGCCGTCTGGCTGATGTTCGGCATCCTCGGTGTGCCGATCCAGAAGGAGCTGAAGCTCACCGACCCGCAGCTGGCGTGGCTCTCGGCCGTCGCCGTGCTGAACGGGTCGATCTGGCGGCTGCCGGCGGGCATGCTCGCCGACCGGATCGGCGGCCGCAAGGTCACGATCGCCATGCTGCTGCTGACGGCGATCCCGGCGTTCCTGCTCACCCGGGCCCACGGCTATACCCAGCTGCTGATCCTCGCCTTCCTCGTCGGCTTCGCCGGCAACCTCTTCAGCGTCGGCATCGCCTGGAACTCAGCGTGGACACCGAAGCAGCACCAGGGCTTCGCGCTCGGGGTCTTCGGCGCAGGCAATGTCGGGGCGTCGGTGACCAAGCTGTTGCTCGTCCTCTTCCCCGCCATCATCGCCGGCACGGTCGGCCACACCTACTTCGGCATCTTCGAGGGCGGCTGGCGCATCTTCCCCGCGATCTATTGCGTGGCCCTGGTGACGATGGCGTTGCTCGTCTACCTCGTCGTGCCGCGCCAGGACCGGGTCGCCGGCGCCGGCAAGCCGATCGGGGAAATGTTGGCTCCCCTCGGGCACATTCGCGTCTGGCGGTTCAGCCTCTACTACGCCGCTGTCTTCGGCGCCTATGTCGCCCTCTCCGCCTGGCTGCCGAAGTACTACGTCGATAACTTCGACATCGAACTGAAGACCGCTGCCCTGCTAACGGCGATCTTCATCTTCCCGGCCTCCCTGCTGCGGCCCGTCGGCGGCTGGTTCTCCGACCGCTTCGGCGCCCGGCGCGTCATGTACTGGACCTTCGGCGTCATGCTGCTCGTCACCGGCATCCTGATGATGCCCAACGGCCACATCGTCATCGCCCACGCCGACGGCAGCCAGAGCGACCACCTCGGCTACCACATCAGCTTGCCGTTCTTCGTCGCCCTCGTCTTCCTGCTCGGGTGCGCCATGGGCATCGGCAAAGCCGCTGTCTACAAACACATTCCGGAATACTTCCCCGACAACGTCGGCTCAGTCGGCGGGCTCGTCGGCATGTTCGGCGGCCTCGGCGGCTTCGTCCTGCCGCCGCTGTTCGCCTACACCAAGCAGTGGAGCGGTTTCCCGACCAGCACCTTCTTCGTCCTCTTCCTGCTGACCGCGGTCTGCGCGGTCTGGATGCACTGGACCGTCGTGCACATGCTGCACAAGGAGAACCCCGAGCTGGCCCGCCACCTGGAAGCGCCAGCCGCGACCCGGTGACAGGCTCGCGCGACACGCGAAGGCGGCCGCGCGGCATACCACCCCCAAAAACCCTGCAACACGAGGAGAATCCCCACCATGAGCACCGCACCGACCCGCACCGGCGGGGAGTGGCTGCAGGCCTGGGATCCGGAAGACGAGGCACGCTGGGACAAAGGCCTGGCGTGGCGGACCCTCTGGATCACCACCTTCTGCCTCACCCTCGCGTTCATCGCCTGGTTCCTGCCCAGCGCGATCATCCCCAAGCTGAACTCCCTGGGCTACTCGTGGTCGAAGAACCAGCTCTACTGGATGGCCGCCATGCCCGGCCTCGCCGCCGGCCTGTTCCGGCTCGTCTGGATGGTGCTGCCGCCCATCATGGGCACGCGAAAGATGGTCTCGCTCAGCACGTTGTTGCTGATCGCCTCCACCCTCGGGTGGGGCGTGCGGGTGCAGCACCCGACCGCGCCCTATTGGGAACTGATGGTGCTGGCCTTCCTCGCCGGCATCGGCGGCGGCCTCTTCTCCGGCTTCATGCCCTCGACGTCCTTCTTCTTCCCGCGCCGGATGCAGGGCACCGCGCTCGGTCTGCAGGCCGGCCTGGGCAATTTCGGTGTCTCGGTCGTCCAACTCCTCACGCCCTATCTGATCGCCATGTCCGGGCTGGCCATCTTCGGCGGCTCCCAGGTGCTCAAGACTGCGGGCAAGCCCGACAAGAACGTCTACTTCCAGAACGCCGCCTTCGTGTGGATTCCGCTGATGATCATCGGCGCCGTGCTCGCGTGGACGATGCTGAAGTCGGTGCCGGTCAAGGCGAATATCAGGCAGCAGTTCGACATCTTCTCCAACCAGGACACCTGGTGGATGACGCTGATCTACATCATGACCTTCGGCACCTTCTCCGGCCTGGCTGCGCAGTTCGGCCTGCTCATGGCCAACCTCTACGGCTCGGGCAATGACAAGGTCGTGTCCGGAACCGGCGCTGCCGCCAAGGTTTTGATCGAGGGGTATGCCGTGCCCGACCCGGTCAAGTACGTCTTCCTCGGCCCGTTGATCGGCGCCGGCGCCCGCGTGCTCTTCTCGCCGCTGACCGACAAGATGGGCGGTGCGATCTGGTCGCTCATCTCCGGCATCGGCCTCATCGCCTCGATCATCTACACGATCCCGGCCCTCACGCCCGACTTCTCCTCGGCCGCGGCGCTCAAGGGCGACTTCAACCACTTCCTGTGGGGGATGCTCGCGATCTTCCTCTTCTCGGGGATCGGCAACGCCTCGACCTTCAAGCAGATGCCGATGATCTTCGAGCGCCGCCAGGCCGGCGGCGTGATCGGCTGGACGGCCGCCATCGCCGCCTTCGGGCCCTTCTTCTTCGGTGTGGGCGTCAGCTCGCTCGGCCCGACGGCGTTCTACTGGATCGGTGTCGCCTGGGCGATCATGTGCACGATCATCGTGTGGATGCGCTACGCCCGTCCGGGTGCTCCGAAGCCGTCGTAGGGGTCATCCCGGCGACGTCCCGCGCCGGCTGTGACCTCGAGTCACGGCCGGCGCCGGACTGTCCCGGGTCGCACACGTCCGCGGAGGGAACCACCGATGAGCGCTGACAGTCAGCCCGCACCCACGATCGAGTCGGGTGAGTTGCGCCGGGCGGTGACGCTGGTGGCGGCGCTCAACTTCGCCTACTTCTTCGTCGAGTTCGCGGTCGCCCAGGTCGCCGGCTCGGTCTCGCTGCTCGCCGACAGCGTCGACTTCCTCGAGGACACCGCCGTCAACCTGCTGATCCTCATCGCCCTGGGCTGGCCGCTGGCCAGGCGCGCGGTGGCCGGCAAGGCGATGGCGGTCGTCGTCCTCGTCCCGGCAGTCGTCGCCTGCTGGGAGGCGATCCAACGCTTCACCGACCCGGCCGCGCCGGACCCACCACCGATCGTGCTGGCCTCCCTCGGAGCCATCGTGGTCAACGGCACCAGCGCCTGGCTGCTGGCTCGCGTGCGGCATCACGGTGGTTCGCTCAGCAAGGGTGCGTTCCTGTCCGCCCGCAACGACGTGCTGGTGAATCTGGCGATCATAGCCATGGCGGTCGTCACCGTGTGGAACGCCACCGGCTGGCCCGACCTGATCCTCGGCGTCTTCATCATCGCGCTGGCCCTGCGCGCGGCTCATGAGGTCTGGGAGGTCAGCGAGGAGGAGCGGCTGGCAGCCAAGGCGCTGGCCGGCGAGGACCTCGACTGACCTCGTCTTGGCCCGCAACCGCATTCGAGGGATCAGGCCCGGTTTGCGCCGCCCTGGGCATCGCGTAGAGCAACCAGGAGGCGGACGTTGCGGTCCGCGAACTGCTGCCAGCCGGGGGGTGTGGCGGCGATCAGTTGGGCACCTTGACGGGCCGGGCAGTCGCGCGTGCGCCACACGTCCACGAAACCGTCGCGTGCCCGCAACGTGAGCAGCAGGCCGTCGTGCCAGGCCGCGACACGCAGGTCAGGTGGCGTGCACCCCGCCACGGTCTGTGGCGCCACGCTCCACTCGAGTGCGGCGAGTTCTTCCTGGATCTGCCCGGCCACCTCGTAACCGAGCTGGGCGGCGGCGCGAGCGCGACTCGACGAGGCGGGCGCGGGTGGCTGCGACATCGTCCTCGACGCCCCTCAGCAACCCGACGAGCCCGGCGATCACCTGCGCGCTGGGACGGATCGACGCCGCGGGCCTCACCGATCGAGCGGGTGCCGGCGTCCAGGTGCGTTCCCGTCAGGTGCACCGGCCATGCCCGCAGCGCGCCGGAGCGGGCGAGGCGCGCTCGCGTGCTGCCCAGGTAGGGCCCGAAACCGAGCTCCGGGTCGGGCGGCGGCCCGTAGCGGAGCGACAGGGACGGTGCCCGGGGCCCGGGATCGAGCACGAACCAGACCGGCACTTCCTGCCCGCCGCGGGTCCGATTCCAGCGAGCCAGAGAGCGTGTCAGCAGGTTGCGCTCCAGCCACGCGGCCTCATGCACCGACTGGCATACCAAGGCCTCGACGCGCGCGATCTGCCCCACCATGTGGCGCAGATGCCGTCGGCCGTGCAGGTCGCCCCAGTACGAGCGGGTGCGTGAGCGCAGATCGCTGGCGCGACCGACATACATGACCCGGTCGCGTTCGTCTCGAAAGCGATAGACACCGGGCTCGTGGGGGAGCAGCGAGCACGCCTCGCGGGCCGGTGACCGCACGATTCGGCGAGTCGTCGAGGCGGTAGGCGGCACCAGGCCAGCGTCCCACGCGGTCCGGACACGCGGGGTTGCGAGTCGATTTGGTCAACAGGGGGTTGACCGCGTACGGTGGGTGAACTGAAAGTGAACGGAAGGTGAACACACGATGAGCGACAAGAGTCAGAAACTGGTCATGCAATGGCGTCCGGTCACGGGACGGGATGGACGCACCCGTATGGAAGCGCGGTGGGTCACCCCCGCCGCCGACCGCCACCCCGCCCAGGACCGGCGCGCCGCCTGACGGGCTGTCAGGGCTTGGTGGCCCGGATGAAGGCGCTGGCAAAGGCGCCATCGAGGGCGTCTATCGAGCCGGCCGGGTCCATTCCCTCCGGGAGTGCGGTCAGGTCCATCTGATCGGCCAGGTCTTCGAGGTCGGCCCGTGAATAGGCCCGGGTCACCTCGACGCCCGCGTCGTGGAAGCCCGCGGCGGCGAGCTTGGCGACATACTCCTCGTCCCTCAGGGACCCGGAGATGCAGCCGGTCCACAGGGCCAGCACCCCGCGCAACTCCTGCGGGATCTCGCGCAGGAGCACGATGTCGGAGACGGCGAACCGGCCGCCGGGGCGCAGCACGCGGAAGGCCTCGCGCAGCACCGCGTCCTTGTCGGGGGAGAGATTGATGACGCAGTTGGAGATGACGACGTCGACGCTCGCGTCCGGCAGGGGCACCTGCTCGATCGTGCCCAGCAGGAACTGAGCATTCTCGATGCCGGCCTCCGTCTTGTGTCTCTCCGCGAGCGCGAGCATCTCGTGCGTCATGTCCAGGCCGTATGCCGTGCCCTCCGGCCCGACCCGGCGTGCCGAGAGCAGCACGTCGAGGCCGCCGCCCGAGCCGAGGTCGAGGACGTCCTCGCCGGGCGCCAGCTCGGCGAGCGCCGTCGGGTTGCCGCAGCCGAGCGACGCCGCGAGCGCGGCGTCGAAGGGGACATCCGTCTCGTCATACAGCCCGCCCGTGATGGGGTCGAGGCCGCGCGCCTTGCCGGCTTCGCCGCAGCAACTGGACTCGCCAGGCGCGGGAACCGTTCCGCCGCAACAGGAGTCGACCTTGCCCGACAGGGACAGGTGAGCCGACGCGGCATACCGCTCCCGGACGGCGTCGCGGACCTGATCGTCGGTGAGATTGCTGGACATCGATTGCTCCTTGTCTTGATGATTATCGAATCAAAATCCATCGTGGACCTCTGATTCGATATCTGTCAAGATAGACGGCGTGACGAATTCGGCCCCGGCCGGCGCGCAGCCGGCCCAGACCTGCTGCGCACTCACCAAGATCCCGGTGAGCGCGGCCGACGCCGAACGCCTCGCGCCGATGTTCAAGGCTCTCGGCGACCCGGTCCGCCTGCGGATGGCGTCCCTCATCGCCACGCAGCCCGAGGTCTGCGTCTGTGAGATCACCCCGGCCTTCGATCTGTCGTCCGGCACGATCAGCCATCACTTGAAGTCGCTGCGCGATGCCGGGCTGGTCGACAGCGAACGTCGCGGCACCTTCGTCTACTACTGGATCCGCCCCGAAGCCCTGGCTGCCCTCTCCGCCCTGCTGTCCGTCGACTGCTGCTAAGGCATGCCGGACCAGCCGGCGGGAGTGATCCACATGTTGGCGCCGACGATCTCGCGGCCGACGCGCAGGGCGTTGCGCAGGGACGGGATGTTGTCGCGGTGGATCGTGCCCCACAGCGCATCCCCGTCGTCCGCGGGTAGTTTGCGCAGAAGTCGTTGCAGCACAACGGGCCCCAGTCCCTTTTCGCGATGCTCGGCATCCAGAGCGAGTTCCTCCACAGAGAAGCCGCACATGCCGTGCGCGTCCCATCGCATGGCCGCGACCACTCCGGCGGGCTCGTCGTGCACCCGCACCTCGAAGAGCAAGCCCTCGTCGGCGCAGTCGGCCAGGGAGTCCGCGTCCTCGGGTGTGGCCCAGCGGGCGCGCTCCGGGTCCCGCCGATAGAGCTCGCCGTAGATCCCGGCGTTGCGCGCGGCGAGTTCACCGGGGCTGCCGGGGACCAGCCGGAGCCGGTCGTCGATGTCCCGCTTCCGAGTGCGGAGCCGGTGCACGAGACCGGCCATCACATACATATCGACCGACATCCCCACGAAGCGTGAATCTCCCCGCACCGCAGCAATGATCGCGTCCGGATCGGGCAGGTTCGCGCGCAGGGCGAGCGGGTGCCACGGGTCGTATGCCGGCGCCACCGCGGCGGCGATCGTTGCCAGTCCGTCAGGGGTCGGGGGAGCAGTGCTGGCGACAACGTCCACGAAGGGGCGGGCGTTGTCGCGCTGGCGAAAACGTATGCCGCACAAGGCCCACCCGCCGTCGGGTAGGTCAAGGACTCGGTTCGCCCAAGCCAGTGGCGGCATCGGTGAGGCCGAGTCGACGTGGCCTCGCAACTCGGCCCCGAACTCCTCGTCCCCGACCCACGCGACCTCCTGGCGCACGCCATCGGCGAGCTGCGCGAGGAGGCTCGGCGCGGAATACCAGGAGCGGATGGCGGGGCTTGTCCACGGCACGCGCGCGGCGGCCACGACCTCCGGTGTCACTCGACGATCGTAATCAAGGGGTGGGCGCTGTGGCCCGCCGTTCGGCGGTGATGTCGAACGTCGCCAGCCCGACCAGAGCCTGGTTGCTGCCGGCCGGCGCATGATGCGCCACCGTCCCCGTCGTGCCCCACAGTCCGGCGGCGAGCAGCGCGGCGACGGTATGCCGCCGGCGCTCGCTGTTCATGCCGCCGAGGGTGCCACGCCCGATGCTCAGCCGAAGATCGTGATCGTCTGCCGGGAGATGGCGACCGGCGCGCCGTCGCGGGTGAAGACGTGTGCGTGCGTGTGCGCGTAGCCGTTGTGGGCGGCGTCGGTGTCCACTTCATACCACCAGTGTTGGTCCGCGGGACCGGTTGGGAGAGTGAGCATTTCGAGCGTCCACGTGAGTGTGCTCATCGCCGCGGGGGAGCGCAGCAGCTGTCCGGGGGCGGGTGGCCAGGCGTCGACGAGGGCGATGAAGTGCGGTAGCGCGAGGGCGCGCGGGGTCTCGGTCAGGCGCATGAAGCCGGCCATGTCGCCAGTCGTGCTGCCGGAAAAGGGGAATCGGCCGTGCGCCGGGCGCAACTGCACCTTGGCGAAGAACTCCGGCGTGATCCCGGGAACGACCGGAACCACCATCAGCGGGTCGGGGTCGGGGATCGTATGCCGCGGCGGGGCCGGAGCCAGGTCGACGCTCGACTCCCGGTCAGCGCCATACGCCGACAGCTGCACCGAGCGCACCGTCTCCTCGCCGCTGCGCGAATCGCGTTGCCACAGTTTGACTTCCGTTTGCGTGGCCGACGAGCCACGGCGCAGGAGCACCGCTTCCAGGCGGGCCGGACCGCACTCGGTCGGCGCGACGAAGGATGTCGTGGTCGCCCGCAAGGCATCCGGCTCCAGGTCGAAGGCCCCGAGGGCGTGCGCTTGCAGCGTGCCGGCGACCAGGCCGCCATACACGGCTCGGCCCTGCCCCCAGCCCTCGGGAATCTCCACCTCACTCCCCGCGGCCGCTGCGTCGAAAAGCACATCGAGGGGGTGGGAGCCGGTCATGGCGCCGATCGTATGCCGTGGCAGGATCGCGCTATGCCCGAACTGCGTCGCGACGACTCGCTGTGGATCCTCGACTTCGGTTCCGACGAGAACCGTTTCTCGCCGGACTGGCTCGATGCCGTCAACGGCCATCTCGACGAACTCGAGGCCGCCACGGAGCCCGGCGCGCTGGTCACCACGGCAACCGGCAAGTTCTTCTCCAACGGCCTGGATCTGGATTGGGTGCAGGCGCATCCCGATCAGTTCTTCCCCTATGTCAAGCGGGTGGAGGAGTTCCTGTCACGGGTGCTGACACTCCCGGTGCCGACCGTGTGCGCGATCAACGGCCACGCCTTCGGCGGCGGGGCCCTGATCGCCTTCAGCCACGACTACCGCATCATGCGCGGCGACCGCGGCTTCTTCTGCCTGCCCGAAGCCGACATCCGGATCCCGTTCAGTGTCGGCATGAGCGCGTTGGTGCAGTCGAAGCTGACACCGCGGTCGGCGATCGATGCGATGACGACCGCCCGGCGGTATGGCGGGGCGGAGGCCTTGTCGGCCGGGATCGTGGACGCGGTGGCGAGCGAGGAGGAGGTGCTGCCCACAGCGATCGAGCTGGCCCGCTCGCTGGTCGGCAAGGACCGCGGCACGCTCGGGACGATCAAGCAGCGGATGTTCGCGTCGGTGACCGCCGCGCTCGCCGAGCCGCTCGCCTGACCGGGAACACCGACGCGGCCGCCGGTGTTGCAGGCGGCGTAACCATGCCGACCCGGACCGGCAGGAGCCGAACATGACCTTGGCTGTGCGCATGCTGGAAGGGCGCGAGCCCTATGACATCTACACCTGGGCGCAGGAGCTCTTCGAGGGTCGCGAGTACATCGAGGCGGGGCAGGTCCTCGAGTACCTGCTCGAACACCATGGCTCCGAGCCCGGGCTCGGCGAGGCGCGAGAGTTGTTGGCGCGCAGCTACTTCCACTCTGCGCAGCTGATGCGCGCGGTGGACACGGCACACGAGATCCTGCAGGGCGACCCGGGCAATTCCTATGCGTTGCTGATCCTCGTCCGCTCGTTGCAACGCGCCGGGCGCACGGACGAGGCGCTCGCCGCCGAGCGGCTCGCCGCGGCATACGGCGTCGACGTCAGCCGCCCCGGCGGGAGCGCCGCCGAAACCGGCTGAGCGGCATACCACCCGGCACGGCACCCGAAAAGGTGGCGAACGGCATACCCCGGCGGGCGTCCAGAATTGGCACCCGGGGAGGGCACGCGAGTAGGTTCGATGCAGCAGGAAACCCACAGATGAGGGGACGCTCGTGCGCATCGTTGTGCCCAAGGAAACCCGACCCGGCGAGTCCCGGGTCGCCGCGACGCCCAGGACGGTCGAGCAGCTGATCAAGCTCGGTTACGACGTGGCCGTCGAGACCGGAGCCGGGCGCGCCTCGGCCTACGAGGACAGCGCCTATACCGCTGCCGGAGCGGCGATCGTGCCGCCCGAGCAGGCGTATGCCGGCGACATCGTCTTCAAGATCAACGCGCCGGACGCGGAGGAGATCGAGCGGTTGCGCTCCGGTCAGATCCTGATGTCGCTGATGGCGCCGGCGCTCAATCCCGAGCTCGTGGAAGCGTTGCGCGCCAAGGGCGTTACGGCGATGGCGATGGACGCCGTGCCGCGCATCTCGCGCGCGCAGGCCCTCGACGTGCTGTCGTCGATGGCCAACCTCGGCGGCTACCGCGCCATCATCGAGGCGGCCAACGAATACGGCGGCATGTTCACCGGGCAGGTCACGGCGGCCGGCAAGATGCCGCCGGCGACCGTGCTCGTCGTCGGCGCCGGCGTGGCCGGGCTCGCGGCGATCGGCACGGCCAACAGCCTCGGTGCTGTCGTCAAGGCGTTCGATGCCCGCCAGGAGGTCGCCGACCAGGTCGAGTCGATGGGCGGGCAGTTCTTGCGGCCCAACCTCGAGGGCCTCGACACCGGCCCGTCCGCCGACGGCTACGCCAAGGAGATGGGCGAGGAGTTCAACAAGCGGACCACCGAGATGTATCGCGAGGAGGTGCCGAAGGCCGACATCATCGTCACCACCGCGCTCATCCCCGGGCGTCCCGCGCCGCGGATCATCGACGAGGCCATGGTCGCCTCGATGAAGCCCGGCTCGGTCATCGTCGACATGGCAGCGTCGAATGGCGGCAATGTCGCTGGGGCACAAGCCGATCAGGTCGTAACAACGGCCAATGGCGTGAAGATTCTCGGCTACACCGACCTGCCCGGCCGCCTCCCGACCCAGGCCTCCCAGCTCTTCGGGCAGAACCTCGTCAACCTGATGAAGCTGGTCACCCCCGAGAAGGACGGCCAGGCCGTCCTCGACATGGACGACACCGTGGTGCGCGGTATGACCGTGGCGCAGGCCGGCGAGACCCTGTGGCCGCCGCCGCCCGTCCAGGTCTCGGCGGCGCCCGCGACCGCCCCGGCCGGAGGCGCCACCCCGGTCGCGGACAAGCCCGTCAAGAAGCCGATGAGCCAGCAACGCCGGTTCGGCCTGATCGTCGGGTTGGGCCTGCTGTTCGTGCTGTTGTCGGCGTGGATGCCAGGGGCGATCCTCGGCAACTTCCTCATCTTCATGTTGTCCGTCGTGATCGGGTTCTACGTCATCGGCAATGTGCACCACGCGCTGCATACCCCGTTGATGTCGGTCACCAACGCGATCAGCGGCATCATCGTCGTCGGCGCTCTGCTGCAGGTCGGCCACGGACACCTGTGGGTCTCGATCCTCGCCTTCCTCGGCGTGCTCGTCGCCAGTATCAACATCTTCGGTGGCTTCACCGTCACCGACCGAATGCTCGACATGTTCAAGCGGGAGGAGCCGGCCTGATGGACGTCTCGACGACCCTCGTGAGCGGCGCCTATCTGATCGCTGGTCTCTTCTTCATCCTCGCGCTGTCCGGGCTGTCCAAGCACGAGACCGCCCGCATGGGCAACCGCTACGGCATCGCCGGCATGGTGATCGCCCTCGTCGTGACGGTGCTGCTCGCCGGCGACCGCACCGACTGGAACGGACTCTTCTGGATCCTGCCGGCGATGGTCGTCGCGGCCGTGCTGGGCATGTCCGTCGCCCGCAAGGTCGAGATGACCCAGATGCCGGAGCTGATCGCCATCCTGCACAGCTTCGTCGGTCTGGCCGCGGTGCTCGTGGGCTGGAACTCCTCATACGAGGAGCACGCGGCGATCGCCTATCCGACGATTCACGACGTCGAGGTCTTCGTCGGCGTCTTCATCGGTGCGGTGACCTTCACCGGCTCGATCGTGGCCTACCTGAAACTGTCGGCGAAGATCAAGAGCGCCCCGAAGATGTTGCCGGCGCACAATCTGGTCAATCTCGGCATCATCGCTGTCTTCGTCGTCCTGACGATCATCTACTGCCTCGTCGACCCGGAGAACATGTTCCTGCGCCAGCTGCTCCTGGGCATCATGACGCTGCTCGCGCTCTTCCTCGGCTGGCACCTGGTCTCCTCGATCGGCGGCGGCGATATGCCGGTCGTGGTCTCGATGCTCAACAGCTATTCCGGATGGGCTGCCGCGGCTGCCGGCTTCCTGCTCAACAACGCGCTGCTCATCATCACCGGCGCGCTCGTCGGCTCCTCCGGTGCCTTCCTGTCCTACATCATGTGCAAGGGCATGAACCGCAACTTCCTTGCGGTCATCTCCGGCGGCTTCGGCGTCGAGGGCGGCACGGTGGCCTCCGACACCGACTACGGCGAGCACCGTGAGATCACTGCCGAGGGCGCCGCCGAACTGCTGCGCGAGGCCAAGTCCGTCGTCATCACGCCCGGATACGGCATGGCGACCGCCCAGGCGCAGCACGCCGTCGCCGAGATCACCAAGGTGTTGCGGGGCAAGGGCGTCAACGTGCGCTTCGGCATCCACCCGGTCGCCGGGCGCCTGCCGGGTCACATGAACGTGCTGCTCGCCGAGGCCAAGGTGCCCTATGACATCGTCCTGGAGATGGACGAGATCAACGACGACCTGGCCGACACCGATGTCGTGCTCGTCATCGGCGCCAATGACACAGTCAACCCGGCCGCGATGGACGACCCGAACTCCCCGATCGCCGGTATGCCGGTGCTGCACGTCTGGGAGGCCGGCGACGTGATCGTCTTCAAGCGTTCGATGGCCACCGGCTACGCCGGCGTCCAGAACCCGCTCTTCTTCAAGGAGAACACCCAGATGCTCTTCGGCGACGCCAAGGAGCGCGTCGAGGACATCCTCAAGGCCCTGTAACCCCGCCCCCCGCCGACCGCCCCGGTCGATAGGGCGCCGGCGGTCGGAACTTTTCCGCCCAGTGCCACTTCATAGCAGTGCGCCTCGCAACAGTTGCGAGGCGCACTGCTATGAAGCCACCCAGACGATCGGATGACCCACTCGGACGACCTCAGGCTGCGTCGAATTCCAAGGCTTGGCGAATCTTTGCAAGCAGTCGCACCGGCTTCTCGATGTCCTCCCAGGTCACCCGCACCACGCGGTAGCCCAGGGCTCGCAACGCATCCTCCCGGAGCTTTTCGCGCCACAGGACGCTCGACGCCCCGTCCGCATACTTCACTTTGCCGTCAACCTCGATGAGGACCTTTGTGCCCACAATCTGGAAGTCGGCTCGACCCACCAAACGACCCTTGTCGAAGATCTCCACCTGCGGTTGCACAGGTATGCCGTGGGTGAGGAAGTGGAACATGGCCCGCGACTCGGCCACCGACTCGCATTTCTGCTCGGCCATCTTGCCCATCGCCTTGGCTCGTCCAGCACGTGGCCAGTCGGTCATCTCCGCGATCGCATCGGCGAGGTCGGCGTCCGTCAACTTGCCTTCGTGCAGCGCGCTGTTGGCGCTCACGATGCCCACCTGGGTTCCGGCGTCGATCGCCAGTTCCACCAAGGCCGTGGCGAGAGGCACGGCCGCCCCGAAAGGCGTCATCACCGTGTCACGGGCGCGCCGGCGTACGATCACGCCCTGATTGCCCCGCCCGCGGTTGATCGGCCGCCTGATGACAGGCTTCGCCAGGGCGCAGCCCCACGTGGTGACCTCGTGCGCGATAACCCCGCTCATGCTGGCGAAGACCGCATCGGGATAGAGCAGCCTCGTCCCGTGCATCAACTGGCGATGGTTTGCGACTGAGTCCCCATCGATCATTTTGGTCGTTCGATAGAGACCACGCATCGGGTTGTCGATGACGTCCGCCCTCTTGAGTTCGACCAGCGTGCGCGCATCCACGCCGAGAAGCAGCGATTGCCGCGTCGTGAAGCACCCGTGCTGAGAGGCGGCCAAGTCCTTGATGTCGTCCGGAAGAGATTTCATGGTCCGGATCATTCGCGCCCGCAGGTGTCGTGGCCAGACCCGAGAAGACCCTTGTGGACAACCTTGGGTGGGTTCATAGCGGTACGCCTCGCGAATGTTGCGAGGCGCACCGGTATGAAGTGGCACTGGGCGGAAAAGTGCGGGTCGCCGCCCAGCCCCGCTACGTGGAGGTCATGGAGGGGAGGCCGGAGTCCTGCGGGTCGGTGCGGCCGGCGAGGCGGGAGTTCTTGTAGCTGTAGAGGAAGTAGATCAAGAAGCCGAGGGCCAGCCAGATCAGGAAGCGTAGCCAGGTCTCCACCGGCAGGGTGAGCATCAGGTAGCCGCAGATGGCCGCGGACAGCCACGGCAGGAAGGGGCTGAAGGGCACTTTGAAGGGGCGGTGGAAGTCGGGACGCCGCTTGCGCAGGACCGGCACGGCGATGGAGACCAGGAAGAACGCCGACAAGGTCCCGATGTTGATCATGTACTCCAGCTTGCCGACGGGCGTCAGTGCCGCGGTGAGGGCGATCAACGTCCCGAGCGCGACCGTGATCTTCAGCGGGGTGCCCGTCTTGGGATTGACCTTGCCGATGGAGGCCGGGAGCAGCCAGTCCCGGCTCATCGCGAACACCACACGGCTCGCGCCGATGATCAGCGTCATGACCACGGTGGTCAGACCGGCCACCGCGCCGGCCGAGATCAATGTGGCATAGCCGGGCCTGCCGACCTGCTCGAAGGCGCCGGCGAGTGAGCCGGCCGCCTCCAACTCGGTGTACTTGACCATGCCGGTCAGCACCAGCGCCGTGGCGCAATACAGGATCGTGCAGATGATGAGCGAGCCGATGATGCCGCGCGGCAGGTCGCGGGCGGGGTTCTTGGCCTCTTCGGCGGTGGTCGCGACGACGTCGAAACCGATGTAGGCGAAGAAGACCAGCGACGCACCGGCCATGATGCCCAGGGCCCCGAAGTGCGATGGGGTGTAGCCGAGCGCCCACTCGATCAAAGGCGACTCCATCGTCGACTTGCTCTCGCTCGCCTGCGCCGGCGGGATGAACGGGGAGTAGTTGTCCCGGTTGATGTAGCCGATACCGGCGAAGATGACGAACAGGACGATGAAGACCTTCAGGGCCACCAGAGCCATGTTGACCCGCATCGACTCCTTGATGCCGACGCTGACCAGGACCGTCAGGACGGCCACCAGCAAGAAGGCCGGCAGGTCGAAGCTGGAGCCGTAGCCGATCGATTCGGGGATCGTGATCCCGAGGTGATCGAGGAAGATCCCGAGGTAGGCCGACCAGCCCTGAGCCACGACGGAGGCCCCGAGCAGCAGCTCCAGCAGCAGGTCCCAGCCGATGATCCACGCGACGATCTCACCGAGGCTGGCGTACGAGAAGGTGTAAGCCGACCCGCTGACCGGGATCGCGGACGCGAATTCGGCATAGCAGAGCGCCGCCAAGCCACAACAGAGGGCCGCGATGATGAATGACAGGATGACGGCCGGTCCGGCGACCTGATTCGCGGCCCGGCCGGCCACGGTGAAGATGCCGGCGCCGATCACGACGCCCACGCCGAAGACGGTCAGGTCGAGAGCGGTCAGCTTCTTCTTCAGCTGGTACTCGGGTTCGTCACCTTCACGGATCGTCTGCTCGATGGACTTGGTCCGCATGACGCTCATCGGGTCACTCCTTCCGGTCGGTTTGGACAGGCGGTGAATCTGCCTGAACCTAGCGTGTTTTCGCGTGTCGTGCGTCACGCCGCCCGCAGATTGGTCGGGCCAGGGATCAGGGACGGTGTCAGGGCGGGGGCCGGAGCGTCGGGATCTCGTCGGTGTCGGCGTCGCGCTTCGCGCTCTTGGCGGTATGCCGCGCGCTCGCCGGCGGTGCGGCCGGCGGCGGAGCGGCGGTGGTCCTGTGGGTCGAGGTGG
>NZ_HG764815.1:2633059-2637218 GCF_001050535.1 Nostocoides australiense Ben110
GTCGGCGAGCGCGCCGGCGCTGACTGGCCCTGGAAAGCACGAGCGCTGGCAGGACCACCACGGGTCCCGCCAGCCACGCCAGCGGCCCGTAGAAGGCCACTGCGAGCAGCGTGCACACCACGGCCAGACCGAGCAGCCACAGCGGCCGCCGTCCGCCTGAGCGGGCCCTCACAGCCCCGCCTCGCGGGCCAGCTGCTGCCGCTCGAAGCCTTCGAGGTCGTCGATCTCCTCGTCCCCCCACGCAGGGTTGCCGAGCCAGTCATCGCGGAGCCGCTGCCCGCCGGCGTTGTACCAGGCGCCGCAGGGGCACGAGATGTCTCCCTGGCCGCGCCAGCGCTCGACCTGCTGCCCGCACTTCTCGCAGGGCTTGGTCCACGTGGGCTTCTCGTCATCGAACATCGCACATGCCTTCCGATCGGTGACGGATGGTCAGTCCGTCGAGGTTGGTGCCTTCGACACTACCGGCCAGCACCGACAGCCGGCCACGGGTTGTGGCCCAGAGGCAGGCGGCATGGGGTGCCTGGCCTCTGGGGGCACCATGAGCCCCCCTCGGTCGGTGGGCTGAGCCCCGGCAAGGCTCGGCACCCACCGGACCGAGGGGGTCAGCGGGTGGTGCTGGGAATGGTCGCCAGCCGCTGGTCCTCGAGGACCACCCGTATCTCCAGCGACGGGTCGTCCCGGTCGAGGTCGAGCACCACCCCCGGCAGTGGGCGATCCTTCTCGTCACGGTGTTGATACACCGCTAGGCGCAGGCCTCCGACGGCCCCGAGGATCACGGCCAGGTCGGCATCCCCGGGCCAGATGTCAGCGTGCACCTCCAGTGCCTCGGAGTGTTGCCGGATCGGGTAGGCGTTCCAGTGCCCGCCGCCGCTGCCCTCGCGGGAGATCGCTTCCTCGGCGGTGTCGGCCTCGATGGGCATCGAGGTGTAGGTCACGACCCACTCGGCCATCACCGCACCTCCTCGTCATCGTTGAACTTGCGGATCAGACGCAGGTCCTCCAGATGCCGCTGGTGCTCCTGGTCGGGGACCAGGTAGCAGTCACCGGCGTGCGGTCCGTGGAAGATCGCGTGGGCATGCAGCCTGGACCAGTCGGTGGCTGCGGTGATGACGGCGACGTCGGCGACTCGACAGTGCTGGTCGACCAGGTCGAGCAGTGCCCAGCGCACCTGGGTGACGGTGGCGGCGTTCGGGCTCTCGGGCAGCGCCACGACCACGTGCAGGCTCTGGTGCGGGTCCTCGTCATCGTTCGGCTCGGCCCACACCTGCCAGGACCCGACGTCGACGAACCCGGCCTCCGCCGTCGGGTGGAAGGTGCACCCGGTCAGCATGATCTCGTCGCGGTCCTCGCCAGCCGCCACCTCGACCCCGTCCAGAAGCAGCCGGACCGGGCCGGTGTCAGGGTCGACGGTCAGGATCCCGAAGTGCAGGTGCACGCTCACGACGCCTCCCCAGCGGCCCAGTCGCGCTCGTCGCGGCCCTCGACGTACTGTCCGCCCGGCGGACTGGCCAGAGCGGCCCGCAGCGGCTCCTGGAGCCCTGCGCTGGCCCGCGCCAGGCACTCGTCGCGGTGCTGGACCCAGTCGGCCCACTCCCACCCGGCCCCGGCGTCGATCGAGAACACCTCGACCTGCTCACCGCTGGCCTCCTGACCCAGGACCGCGACGGTCACCTCGTTGGGTCCGTCCGGGTCCCGCACAACGAGGACCTCGGCCAGCGCCGGTCCACCCGCGCACTCGGTGATCACCTGCTCGACGTCGAGGATGAACAGCCCTCGACGCCGATCGGTGTACCAGAGCCCAGGCACCGCGCCGACGTGCTCGCCGTTGCCGATGTGCGGAATGTAGAGGTGCGCCGCGGCGAAGTCCACCTCCTCGGGCAGGACCAGGTCCTCGACCTCCCCCTGCCCCTGCCAGCCGGCGATGTCCAGCCAGTCGCCCTGATCGGACGCGCTCAGGTGAACCCGCTCGACGCTCGGGTGCTGGTCCTTGGTCTGCCTGGCGATCGCGTAGGCCGCGGCCCGCATCTCCTGCGCGGTCGCGGCGATCACGGTGCCTGTCAGCTGATCCATGCGCCGAACTGCCTGCTCAACGGTGGTGCTCATCGTCCCCTCCTCGGGGGTCTGGTGTGAGCGATGGTCAGCCGCTCACCGTCTGGTTGGTGTCTTCGACGCTACCGCCCAGCACCGACAACCCGACCCCTTCTAACCCCGCCCGCGACCCCGAGCCAGGCGGCATGGGGTGCCGGACCTGGGGGCAGGGACGTATCTCTTGCGCCGTTAGCGCATAACGCGCAGGAGCAGTTCGTTGTGGTACTCGTTGGTGCTCGCCGACCACACTGCGGATAGCAGACCGGTCACGGCGAGGATGGTTAGGAGGAGATCCTCTCCTCCTCCAGCCGGGTGATGAAGCGGTGAGAGGTTCGGTACAAGTGAACCTTCACGGGCATGGGCAATCACCGCATCCCCTGCTGGTCGGTCCTTTTCGTCGACATTCGTTGACCACAGCTTGTCGAATGACTCCCAGACGTGATCTGGAACTTCACGTCCGTCAGGGCCCAGCCACCTGTCAAGGTTGCTCGCCGCTATCGACATGAGCGCAGCAGGAGTCAGCCCATCCGCGGAATCCGGGTCAATCTGGTCGTAGAAGTGGCTGAAGCCTGCGCGATCCCCGAACGAGCTACAGAGGTCAGCCAATAGCCGGATGCAACGGGTCCTTTGCGCCCCCTCTACCGAATACAACTCCATGTTGTACCGCTCGGCGGCTTCGTCGAGCACGGCCTGTAGTGCCTCGATGGTGAGCGGACCCTTGCGCTCTTGGTCAGCGATGAGCGGCCCTGCGTCACGCAGCAACTGTTCTGCGACTGAGCGGCTGACTTGATCGTCATCCGACCGATTGTTCTTCTTCCTTCTCGACGCACGTCCCATGGGGGTCGAGGCTACTGGCCATTGCTTGGTGCCGTCAGGGTTTGCTGTGGCGCAGGCTGTGGGCCATCCCGGAAACCCTGTGTGTCCTGGTCGGGGGTGATCTCATAGGCGAAACTGCAGCAGCCGTACTCCTCTGCGGCGGCGCCTGCCTCAGCTTCGGTGGCGTACGTCCCGAGGACCTGGGTGACTGCGCAGTTCAGAACTGCCCACCGGTGGTTCATCGGCGTATCGAGGCTCTCGTCAGATGTCATCCCTGGACCTTCGACCCTTCAACTTCTGCCAAGGCGCGGGGTCGGTGGTCCTGGACGGTGTGCCAAGGCGCCTTGTTGGTCCAGGAGTAGCCGGTCTCCACGGCCACCGTCTTGGCGTTGCACCGGGCCACGGTGTGCCAGGAGCCCCCGATCTTGACCAGGTCGCCCACGGCGACGTTCTCGCGGCCGTAGTTGGTGGCCTGCCCGGTCTCGAGCTGTTCGGCGCGCACCTTCTGCCAGTGCTCAAGGTCGGCACGGTGGATCGCGAGCTGGTCCTCGAGGTCCTGGCGCCGATGCCCCGCCGCGGCGGACTGCTCGAGCGCGCGCTCCATGCGCCGGATCTCGGCTCCGAGCCGCTCGATCCGGTTGGCGACGGTCACTGGGTTGTGCCGGTACTGCGGCCCGGCAGCGGCGGTCGCCGCGGCCGCGGCTGCGGCGTTGGCGCGCTCCTGGTGCTCGATGTTGGCTTCCATGTGTGAGCGGATCTTGCGGGCGTCCCGCTCGGCCCTGGCCTGGGAGTGGTGCCCGAGCAGGATCGGCTGACCGAACGGGATCCCGTCGGCGATCTTGCGGGAGGCGGCATACCGCTGATCGGCTTTGGTCTGCTCCCGCTCAGCCCGGTCCGCGAGCCTGCCGGATCGCGCTTGGGCACGCTCGGCCCGGCGTGCCTCGGCCTCCTCGCGGTTTCCAGTTGTGGTGTCGATCGACACCTCGACCTCGAAGCCGGCCTCTCGCAGCTGGCGGGCGGTCTGCTCGATCAACGGCCGCTTGGGTGCAGCGTCGCGACTGCGCGGAACGAACCACAGCCCGATGCTGCGACCCCACCGCCAACCCAACGCCTTGACGACCTCGGCCGAACCATCCCCTCGGGATGTGCCCAGCAGCAAAGTTCCTTCAGCCTCGGTGTGCTCGATGGTCAACGTCATGACCCCTCCTCGGGTCTCGGGTGAGCGATGGTCAGCCGCTCACAAGTGGTGGTGTCT
>NZ_HG764815.1:2637318-2667457 GCF_001050535.1 Nostocoides australiense Ben110
CCCGCCGGCGGAGCCTGCGGGCGGGCACCGGCGGTCCTGTCAGTCGTCATGGGCGGGACCGCCTGGAGCGGGGGGCGCGGCTCCCCGGGCCGGGCCAGCCGGCGGATGGCTCGGCGGACCGCCGGAGACTCGGCCCGCTCGAGCGCGGCCTTCATCCGGGTGGTCGCCTGCTCATCCAGTGGGCTGGCGGCCAGGGGCCCAAGGGCCAGCACGATCGCGTCGCGGGCAGCGTGGACGGCGGCAGCGTCGGCCAGGTCGCGGGGGACGCGATTGGGGCGGCTCATGGTCTCTCCTCCGGGCGGCGGTTCTTCCGACACCTCTGGAAGGTGCGCAGCACACGGCGCCTGTGACGAGGTGGGAGGCGATATCGGCCAACTTTTTTCTGGCCCGTCGACCACTCGCCTCGAAGGCGCGTTTTCGCAGCTCACAGCCCTGTTGGCGTGCTTCGGGCAAGCGCCACCGGGTGCTTGCCCGAAGAAAGTTCTCGGTGTCGCCCGGGCGGGCAAGAGATCGGGCAAGGGTGCCGGACTTGGGTAGAGGATGTAGGGGGCAGACCCACATCTAGTGGACGGGTCGCAGCAAGCGCTCCTACGGTCCAAAGCATGAACCGCACGGAGGAGCCAGCAGCCGTGAAGAAGATCGACCGGATGTTCCGACAGCACGACGTCGCCCCCGCCGACGTCGTCTCGCCGCTGTACCGCCAGCTGACCCAGGAGTGGGCCGAGCTGCACGTCACCCCCAGCACCCCGGTAACGGTGCGCCGCTGGGGCCGCGCCGAGAAGGCATTGGCAGGGTTCGCAATGCCCGGGCAGATCGTCGACGCGATCGACGCGGCCGGCCACGACCGCACCAACGAGCTCCTGCTGGCCCTCATCCGCCTCTTCCAACGCGGCCACCAGCTCGCCGGCCGAGTCGTCCTCCAGGCGCTGCTGCCCAAGCTCGCCAAGACCGCCACCCACGCCGGCGGGATGTGCACCTCGAGCAGCGACACCTGGGCCGAAGACCGCCGGCACATCACGCTGGCCGAGTTTTGGGACGTGATGGCCGACTACCCGGTCGAGCGGCGTACCAGCTCCGTCGCCTCGAACCTCGCCCTGGACACCCTCCACCGCGTCACCGGGGCCAGGAAGCCACCCACGGACCTGCCGGTCGATCCTCACGACTTCCGCGACGAGGAGACCCGCGACGGCGCCCGCCGCACCTGGCTCGCTGGGCTCAGCACCACCGACCCTGACCCGGTCGAGGAGATCACCCCGGACTCGGACCTGCTCGAGGTCATCGCCTGGGGCATGCGCAACGCCACCATCAGCCAGGACGAGGCACAGCTGCTCGTCGCCTCCTACCTGCCCGAGCGGACCCAAGGCTTCGGGTTCGCAGCTGTCGCCGAGCAGCTCGGGCTCAGCCAGGCCGCCGTCCGGCAGCGCTGCTCGCGCGCGTCCCGCAAGCTCACCGAGGCAGTCCGCGCCGAGCTCCACTCCCCCGCACCGCTCACCACAGTCGACCAGGTTGTCTGCGCCTGACCTCACTCCCCTGCTGGCAAGCAAGAGAGCCGGCCCCCACCCAGGATCATCTTGGGTGGGGGCCGGCTCTCCTCGCGTGGTGCCGAGGCAGTGCTACCTCTGGTTGATCACCTGGGACTCGCCCATCGTGATGTTGGTCGTGGTGGTGAAGTCGATCGGGATCGTCCCGGTCTGGCCGATGCCCGCCCACTCCACGGTCCAGTAGGACGTCGCAGACACCGTGTAGCGGCCCTGGCGGGTGTAGGTGTGACCGCACGTCGGCGAGCTCTGCTTGCCATAGCTGTCGGCATACGGCGTACCGGGGCCGGTGCAGGTCACCGTCCTGCCGTCACCCATGTTCCAGACGATCTTGGTCACCTTCGCCACGGCGGTCACCGTGTAACCACGCGCCGAGGCAGAGCGGGTGATGGGCCCCATCGTGTTCTCGGCCGGCGCTTCGACCCACATCCAGCTCGGCAGGCCGATGATCCCGATGCTTCCGGGACGGTCTTCCGGCACAATCCCGATGTTGATCGCCTTGAGATTCATCGAGTCCACAGCCTGCTGAGCAAGGACCCGCGGGTCGGGCGGCGGGAGCGCGGGAGGGGCCGCAGCCCAGAACGGGATCTGGAATCCGGCGATGATGCTGCCGACCCGAACCTCCGGAGCGACCTCGCACGCATAGATGGCGCCGTCAGTGTGGCCTTCCCAAACCGGGTCGTTCTTCTCTGGCTGAGGATTCTTCAGACCAGCGAACGTGCACCTCTGGCCGTCGATGACGAGGACGATGATGTTGCTTCCACCGCCGCCGCCACCACCGCCACCACCGCCGCCGCCACCGCCGCCACCGCCTTCAGGTGGCACCTCGATCCAGATCGTGCAGACCCCAGTCTGCGGGTCGGTCTTGTGGCAGGCGGGGCCTTCGGCGATCGCCGACGGCGCGATAGTCGCCAAGAACATCGTGGAACCGAAGAGGGCGAGTACCAATAGCGCCAAACGCCTCAACATGTCTTCCCGCCCTGGGTGTCGGTGTACGCGATGCGCCAAGCATCGGCCTTCGGGTACTCATAGTTGGCCACGCCCACGCGCCAGAGCTGCCGCGGCTTGCGATCTGCTGGAATCATCGACTTGCCGTCCTTATCCACGACGTTGAGCTTGCTGACGTCGATACAGACGTCGAGCTGCACCGACGGCACATCGGGCGGCGACTTCTTGAGGTCCAACTTCAGATCGACGCGCGGGTTCGTCATGGACTCGACCTCGGTCTTGCCAGAAGCCTTCAGCTCTTGCCTCTGGAAAGCGCTCACCCGGTTCTGCATGTCGTCGACCGCGCTCGAGATAGCAACCTTCTTCAGTTCCTCGCGATCGAACTTGTTCGGGTCCTGGATGGAGCGATCGCCGACCTCGAAGTAGAGGGGGATCATCTTCTCTGCGGCTTCGATTGCCTCGTCTTCGGGGGATTGGGTCGGAGTCGGGGTCGTGGTGGTGGGCGTGGGGGCGTCCGTTGTGGCTGGCGCGGAGGTGGTCGCGGCGTCGCTGGTGGTGTTGCTCCCGGGGTCTCCGGTGGAGTTGCACGCACTCAGGGCCAGGGCAGCAACGGCGATCGCCGCGATGCTGGTGAGGTGCTGGGTGTGGCGGGTCATGGGTCGGATTCTCCTAGAGTGCGTTGGCCATGAGCTTGTCGAAGTCGGTGCCGGGTGTCTTGAGTGCGGCAAGCAGCTGCTCGGTCTCGGGTTCGAGGTCACACTCGAGCTGCTCGGTGATGGTCAGGAGCCGCTCGATCGCTTCGGCTTCGGCGGCGGGGTTCCTGGACTCGTGGGCTGCGAGGATCCTCAGGCGCCAGAGGTTCTCCTGGGCAGGCTCGATGCGCAGCCCGACGACGACCGCCTCCTCCGCACCGCGCCAGCGGCCTTCCATCAGGCGGCGGCGGCCGAGTTCGTAGGAGGCGTCGACGATCTCGCTGATGAGGCGCTGACGGATCGGCTCGGCCCAGGCGTATCGCTTGCGGTGGGTTCCCTCGAAGGGGATCCCGCGCACCAGGGCGAGTGCCGCCTCGAGGCGATCGGTGGGTGCGTTGAGCGGGTCGTGGTCCAGCAGGTGGTCCCAGTCGCCGGCGTCGGTGGTGACCGCGCGGTGGAAGGCGTAGCCCTCCCCCGCTTGTAGTCGCGGGAGGTACTCGTCGCCGTTGAGGGGATCGGTGCCGACCCATCGGCGCAGCTTGCTGGTGGCGGTGTTGCGGGTGTTGAGGTTGTCCTCGTTCTTGCGGTCGGGCCAGATCGCGTTGTCGATCGCGGTGTGGGTCGCTCCGGGGGTCAGGGCGAGGTAGGCGGCGTACTCCAGGAGGCGTGAGCGCTTGGTCGGTTCGACCTTGCCTTCGGCGTTGACGAGGTCGACCGGGCCCAGGACGAGGATCCTGGGCGTCGGGAGCGGCATGGGGTGCACCGGAGCCTCCTGGGCTGCACCGGGCTCGTCCGTGGGCTCGGCGAGGGTCTCGTCGACGGCGGGGTCGGTGACGACGTGGTCGGGTGAAGTCGTGGCCTCAGAGGTGGTCGTGTCGGCCTCGTCGGTCGGGATCTGCGTCTCGGGATCCTGCACCGGGGAGTCGTCGAGCTGGACCGGGGCGACCTCGACCTTGGCGGGGGTGAGGGCCGGGGGCGGCTCCTCGGTGTGCGTGTCGGCAAGTGCGGTCTCGTCGTCGGCGTCATCGGCGGGTCGCTCGTCCTGCGGGAGCAGGGGCCCGAAGGTCGGCATGCCGGTGGGGCTGGAGGACACCCCACCGGCGGCAACGGCCTCGAGGTGCTCCAGGGTGACTTCGGGCATCGCGGAGACCGGGGCGGGCGCCTCGTCGACGGGCTGGACGGACTCGACCTCGGCCAGCGAGGGCGGAGGGGCTGCCTCGGTGAGGTCGAGCTCTTCGACGTCGGCGAGAGAGGCGATCTCCAGGAGATGGCCGTACTGCTCGGCGGGGAGGCGCTGGGGGCGCAGCTGAAGTCCGATGGGGTTGAGCACTGCATAGTCGGGCCCGTCGCCGGCGGTGAGGTCCAGACCCCACTCCCCGACGTTGAGTCCGTTGGTGACCGTGGCCAGGGCGACTCGGGGGAGGTCGGTGACGAGCTGCTCGAGCTGGTTGCGCTGCCGGTCGGTGATCTCGCCGGCGAGCAGGACGATCTCGGGGGCCCAGGCGTCGGGGGCTGCGCCGGTGACGCGGGCGTGGTGCAGGTCGGGGGCTCCTTCGGCGGACATGGCTTCGCGGTCGAGGTCTGCGCGGTGGAGCAGGTCCTCGAGGATGCGACCGACGGAGGGGAGATAGCGGATCCGGCCGGTCTGCAGGGTGTCTTCGAGGTCGGGGAAGGCGCCGACGAGGGTGACCTGCAGGTCGTCTGCCCAGGTGGAGTTGGCCAGCTCGATCGCGAGGGCGGCGAGGATCTCGCGGGTGGCTGCGTTGTCTTGGCCGGAGACCCCGATGGAGCCGAGGAACTCCAGGTCGAGCAGGACGTGCCCGTCTTCCTCGTCGTGGCCGATCGTGACCAGAGCAGGGTAGGGCGCGGGAATGTCGGAGACGTCGGTCTCCTCGAGCTCCGCGGTGTTGTCGACCTCGAGCGTCCAGACGGTGTCGTCGGCGGTGCCGGTCCACGGCTCGGGGAGCTCTGCGGGCTCGGCCAGGTAGAGATCGAACTGGGTGCGGGTGAGTCGAGCCGCTCGCACGGCGGGCAGGGCGACACCACCCTCGGTGCAGCTGCGGGCCAGGGTGCGCAGCGCGACGTCGACCGTTTCGATCGACAAGGCGTCCGCGGTTGCGCGCAGTTCCTGCTCGACCAGGGCTGCTGCGCCGGTGGGCATGGGCATGCGCTGGCCCGGGCGGCGGCGCCGCTGTTGGGTCCGGCGGCGGGTGGCGAGCAGGGCGATGACGCCGGCAGCGAGCAGGGCACCGACGCCGTAGCTGGTCCGGGCCATCCACGGTGACTCGTCCTGGAGGTGGTCGGCGGCTGCTGTCTCGGGGACGGCCTGGGTCTGGGTCGGCGCCTGGGACTGTGCAGGCGATGACGGAGCGGCGGCCTCGGGGGCTGACGCGGCCGGGGCAGCGGGCTGAGCAGGGGCAGGCTGCGAGGGCTGAGCCGGGGCGGTGGGGGTCTGGGGCTGCTCGGCGGGTGCAGTTGGAGGAGCGGATTGGCCTTGGAGTGCCGCCGGGGTGGGGACTTTCAGCGTCCACCCGACGTCGATCAGGTCGGGGTCGGTGAGCTTGGCTCCCCCGGGCTGGGTGATGGAGCGCGAGGCCTCGAAGATCTCGGGGTAGCGGGTGGCGTCGCCGTACTGCTCACGCGCGATACCGGAGAGGGTGTCGCCCTTCTCGACGACGACGGTGCTGGTCTCGGTGGATGCGGGCGCGGGGGGCGCGGGGACGTCGAGGACCCAGCCGGCCTTGATGAAGCCCGGCTGGCCTCCGAGGGTGCTGCGGTTGAGCTCGACGATCTCCTTGTAGCGGTGCCCATCGCCCAGATGGTCGGCCGCGATCGACCACAGGGTCTCGCCCTGCTTGACGGTGTGCTTCGCCGTGGCCGGGGCTGGGGTCTCCTGCGCCGAGCTGGCGGCGGGCTCAGTCGTCTGGGTCGGGGGTACCGCTTCAGCGGGAGCGGCGCTCGCCACGGTGGCCGTGACGGTCGCGGCCGGGGCGGCGTTGGCGATTCCTGCAGTGGGGATCGCGACGAACAGCGTCATGGCGGCGCCGACCAGGCCGCGGGCGGCGTTCTGCGGGAGTCGTAGCCCGGGCAGGCGGGGTACGCGCACTCCACGCAGACGGGCCAGGACCTCCAGGAGGATGGACAGGGTCAGGAATCCCCAGGATGCCCAGGCCACGATCTTGATCAGCCCGACGGCCAGGGTGCCGTCATCGGGGGAGGTCAGGGCGGTCTTGATCGCCTCGAAGGTCGGCAGTCCTCCGGCGAAGGGGTTGGCTTCGACGGCGAGCAGGACCGTCGGCAGGCCGATGATGATGCCGAAGATCGCCAGCAGCGCGGCCAGGCCGAGGAGACGACGGCGGAGGGTGATCACTGGGAAACACCTCCCACGACGCGCGCAATGCGTGCTTCGGCCTGGCCGGTGACGCGCATGCTGCCCAGCCCGATGATCGAGAGGAACTTGGTGTTGTAGGTCGAGGAGGTTGTGACTCTGATGGTGTTGCCGTTGACGATGGAGGCGGTCCCGGTGACGTCGGAGGCGTTGAGGTAGGTCTGGGCGGCCGCGACGGCCGCGGGTGCGTTGGCCTGCACGCCTTGGCCGCGGATGGCCACGGGCGCGTTGATCTGCTGTCCAGCGGCTCGGGCGGCCTGGTTGGCGACGTTGCGGGTGTGCTGCTGGGCGTGGACCTGGCCGGCGAGGTCGACGACGACACCGACGAGGATGATCATCACGACTGCAGCGGTGGCCAACCACACCGAGACCGAGCCTCGCTCGGTGTCGGCCAGGCGCTGGCGCAGGGTGGTCATCATCGCTCCCGGTAGGTGTCGAGGGGGCTGCTCATCGTGGCTGTGATGGTGCGGGTGCCGGGCAGGCCGGGGATGGCGACGTCAGAGAGGTTGACCACGCAGGTCACGGTGGCGGTGACGCTGGCGGGGGTGCCCACGGGCGCCGCGAACCCGCCGGTGTCGACGCTGACGGACTTGGAGGTGCATTGCAGCTTCTGGTTGGCCAGCGAGGAGGTCGCTCCGCTGACGGCGGAGCCGTGCGCCTGTCCTTGGGTGCGGGAGATCGAGGCCGAGCGCGCAGCCTCGGCAGCTGCGGCCTGCACGGCCTGGTCGGCGATCGCCAGGCGGCCGCCGGCAATGATCAGCGCGATGAAGAGCAGGAACGCCGGCACGCCGATGGCGGCCTCCAGCGCTTCGGAACCGCGGTCGCTGCGGCCAAGGGGACGGAGCCTGAGCCGGCTCATCCGGTCAGCCGTTCCACTGGCATGGACGCCGACTGCGTGATCTTTGGGGAGACGAACGGGATGAGACTGACCGTGTGGGTGGTCACGGTGATCGTCGCGGTGGTCGCGGTGCGGTTTCCCGATACGGAGGTGTTCTTCAGTCCTGCCGAGGTCGAGGAGACGAAGTCGGAGGCTGCGGCGACGCCCGCGACGTTGGTTCCGTCGGCGGCGGCGGAGACCCGGGCGCCCTCTTGGGCAGCGGCCAGGGTGATCGTGCGGCCCTGGTAGAGCACCGCGGCCTGAACCCCGAGGAACATCAAGGTAAACAGGGCGGGCATCAGGACAACCATCTGGATGGTTGCAGAGCCACGCTCCTGCCGCACCGGCGACCAAGTGGCCAGTCGGTGCGGCAGGTGCGTGGCTAGGAGGAAGCTCATCCGATCTTCGCTGCCTCGGAGGTGACGTAGGCGCGGATGGCGGTGACGACGATGGCGACGATCGCGATGACAGCGACGGCCCAGAGCACCTTCTCGATCGTTTCCGAGCCGCGCTCGGGCTTGGTCGTCAGGCGGGTGTGGGCGCGGCCGTACAGGTTCACACCGAGGGTGTGGATGGTTGCGGCGAGGTGGAGCATGTCGGGGTTCCCCTTTATCTAGTCGAGCTCCGGTCAAGACCGGAAAGTGCGACACGGTCGTGTCTGTGACAACGATTCTGTGGTGTTTTCACCCGAGATTTCATCTCGGCGTGGGTCGGGGTGTCCCCCGGATCGCGGGCGCAGGTCCTGCTGGTTGCTGGGATCTGGGTGCCGGTCAGCCCCCCATCACCCGCAGGAGCTGGGGCGCGACGAGGATCGCCATGAACACCACACCGAGAAGCGACATCGGCATGCTCATCCGCTCCCCTGTCGCGTTGGCCTTGGCCAGCTCCTCGTTCAGCATCGCAGAACGCAGGGCACCGGATCGGGCGCGCAGGTTGCTGTAGACCTGAGATCCCTCCTTGCTCAGGCGCATGATGTCGGCCAGATCGTCGAGCTCGGGCAACCCGAGCTCGTCCGAGAGCGCGTTCAGCGCGTCCCAAGGGGCCAGGCCGGACCAGCGAGAGCGGGCCAGCTCCTCGCCGATGCGCTGGAACACCCACGAGTCCCCGACCTCGGCCGCCAGCTCCATGGCTTGACGCGACCCCGACCCGCCGAGCCGCTCGAGGGCGACCAGGTCGGTGTAGGCGCCCAGGGCGCGGCCGAACTCGGCGCGCGCGTGGCGAGCGTCGGTGCGGACGTCAAGGTCGGGGGTGAGGAAGAGCCCGATGGCGAGCAGGAGCGAGCCGACCACGGGGATCAGGATCGGGATGGACCAGCCGAGGACGACGAAGAAGTAGGACAGGACCGGCGCGATCAGCAGACCCGTGATGCCGTAGAGGACCTTCTTGCCGTAGAACCGGTGAACCGGGATCCGCAGCAGCGCCAGCTCCTTGGTGGGCGTCTTGCCCCACCAGGAGGCAGGGAACCGCTTGATCGCCCAGATCCCCAGCCGGTCGGGGGTGGTGGTGGCCTGGATGGTGGGGCCGGCGGCGGCCGTGCGCGCGCGCACACCCTCGGGTGAGTAGCGGTGGACGACGTCGACGGGGTCGGGGTCGGCCGGCAGCAGCCGCCAGACGATCAGGGACAGGCCGAGACCGACGAGAGCACCGCCAAGCAGGGCGAGCTGGAGACCAGTGGTCATGCGTGTGCTCCTTCCCGAGCCGCGTCACCGAGGAAGCGGGGCAGCGCCTCACCCTTGGCCATGTTGCGCATCCAGATCAGCAGCCCGACGTAGGCCGAGAGCAGCAGGATCAACAGCAGCTGACCCAGTGGGGACCCGTAGGGGCTGATGTAGTCGCCGGTCAGGGTCAAAAACCCCAGGACGCTGATCGTGATGATCGTGACCCAGCGGGCGGTGGTGCGCGGCTTGGCCCGGTCGGCCTCGATCGCGCGGCGGGCGCGGACGTCCGCAGCGACCGACTCGGCTAGGGACTCCAGCACCGAGGCCAGGCCTTGGCCGCGGCGGCGGGCGCCGAGGATCAGGTAGGCGGCGACCAGGTCGCCCGTGGCGTCGTTGAGGTCGTCTGCGAAGGCTCGCAGCGCTTCCTCGGTACTGATCCGGGCCCGCAGCCGGGCCACGAGGGTGGTGACCTCGGGCCGGATGGCCTCCGGTGTCGAACGCAGTGTGGAACGCAGCGCCTCCTCGAGGCCGACCCCGACGGTCAAGACCCCGGCCAGCGCCCGGGTCCACTCCTCGAGCGCCTCGAGGCGCTCGATCCGGGCCGCTGACGGAGGGGCGGACAGCAGCGTGGGCAGACCGACCGCGGCCAGCGGGACCAGCACGACGGCGATCAGCCACCCGGTGAACAGGTAGATGAGTGCGCCGGCGATCAGGCCGGCGACGGCCAGGATCTTGCTCCGTCGCTCCATCCCGGCCCAGCGCGAGCTGAGGCGGGACTGGTTGCGGCGGCGCGGGGCTGGCGGAGCCACGGGTGTGCGACGGACACCGAGGATGACACCGATGATGCCGGCGACGACCAGCGCCCCACCAAGGGCGGGAATGAGCAGCGGCATGATTACACCGCCTCGCGTCCGTTGTCGGCCAGGTAGGCGTTGATGTCGAAGCCGTACTGCTCGAGCTCACGCAGCTCGTCCGGCAGGGTTCCGGGCACCGCCGGGCCGCCGGCGGGATTGGGACGGAAGACATGCGTGACGGCATACCCCTTGGCGGCCTCGCCGGGCGCGACGTGCACGATCTCGGAGACCCAGCGGGAGCGGCGCCACTTGCCGTCGCCGAGCGGGACGGTCTCGAGGTGGACCTGGACGACGAGGTCGACAGTCTCGGCGAGCTTGGAGGTGGCCAGCTCCTTGGTGACGTGCGGGCCGGCCTCCATGGCGCAGGTGACCAGCTTGCGGATCGCGCCTTCGCCGTCGCCGGCGTGGGTGGTGGAGATCGAGCCGGCGCCGGACTCCATCGCCTTGATCATCGCCCACACCTCGCGGCCGCGGACCTCGCCGACGATCTGGCGCGAGAGGTTGAAGCGGAAGGAGTCGTAGAGCGCTTCGTCGAGGGTGAACTCGCCGGCCTGCTTCCCGTCGGGGCCGACCTCGCCGGAGCCGGGACGGGCTTCCCAGGCGTGCACGATCGGGTGGACGTCGGTGAGCTCGTGAAGGTGCAGCTCGAACTCTGTCTCGAAGGTCCCGATCGCTTCCCACGGGTTGATCTCTGCGCACAGTGCTCGCACCATCGTGGTCTTGCCAGCGCCCTGGGGGCCGGCCACGACGACGGACTTGCGCGCCTTGATCGCCGCCCGCAGGAACGAGGCCTGGGTGGGGGTGATCATGTCGCGCTCGACGAGCTCATCCGTGGTGACCCGGCGCAGCCGGTGACGACGGATCACCACGGATGGGTGGGCGGTGACCCAGGCGGCGGCTGCCAGACGGGGACCGCCGTCCAGACGCATGTGCAGTCGGGGATTGGCAGACGAGAAGCTGCGGGCGTTGACCTCGCTGCGGGACGCCACGAAGGACAGGAAGTCCAGCAGCTCCTGGTCGGAGTCAGCCACCGGGTCGGCCTTGACCAGGGTGCCGTCGACCTTCTCCACCCACACGTTCTGGGCGCCGGTGATGATGATGTTCTCGACGGTGTCGTCGTCGACGAGGGGCTGCAGCCGGCCCAGGCCGAACAGTGCGTTGTAGACCGCGACAGCCATCGCGTCCTGCTCGTCCATCGACCACGCCACCTCGCCGTCGTGCAGCCGGTCGGCGGCGGTGGTCTGCAGCAGTTCCTGGATGATCGTGCGGCCGAGCTCGCGCTCGGTCTCGGGGTCCATGCCCCGATCCTCCCCCAAGGCCGCCGTCAGCTGGTCCGAGGCCTGCGCACGCAGCATCGCGACCTGGTGCCAGTCGATGCCCCCGGGTGCGATGACGGCCGGGCGTGCAGGGACCGGCGGGACGGTCGCCGGGGCCGGAACGGCAGCGGCCCGGACAGGCGCGGCTCCGGCGATCGGCCCCGCGAGCGACCGGGCCGAGGTCGGGGTGGGGGCGAGGGAGATCGTGGGCACCTGCTGGTGCCCGTTGGGCGGGGTCTCCGCCGGGGGTGTGGCGCCGAAGATCGGCAGGGCGGTCGGGTCGAAGCGGTCGGTCATGGCTGGCTCCTCTCCCCCACTGCGAGGTCGATCGCAGCTCGAGAGCTAGACAAGGTGGCTTGGATGGCCTGGACGGCGGCGCGCAGTGACTTGCTCAGGCCGGCGTTCTCGAACTTCCGGCGCGGCTGCGCTCCCACGGAGAACACCTCGGCCGAGGGCGGATCCCATTCCAGGGCGGCGACGGTGGGCATCTGGAGGGTCTTGGACACCTCACCGGCGGTGAACGGCATGCCGGGGCCGACGACAAGAGCGCCCAGGCTGGTGGCGGCACCGGAGCGGGTGAAGGTGTCCCGCAGGGTGGGTGCCCACGAGGCTGCACCGACCAGGGCGGGAACGGTCGAGCGAGTGACCAGCAGAGCCAGGTCGGCGGCCGCGAGCAGCTTGTAAGGAGACCCTTCCAGGCCGAGCCGGCCGGCGTCGACGATGACGTCCTGGCCGTTGCGCTCGAGGCTCTTGAAGGCGCCGGCCAGGGGCTCCCACAGGCTGTCCAGGGCGCGTGCCTGGTTGTGCCGCACCGGACCGTTGAGGAGTTGGATGTGGGTGTTCGGGATGCGCATGAGCAGCCGGGGAAGCTCTTCGACCAGGGAGCCTTGGCGGTGGGCCAGGGCGAGGTCGACGATCGAGCCTTCCGAGGGCAGCTGGCCACCGCGGAAGTAGCCGGCGGGGATCGCGCGGGATCCCGTCGGGTCGGCGTCGACGAGGATGCTCGGTCGGGGCCAGGCCATGGCCAGGCCGAGGGCGGAGGAGGTCACCCCGGGTGACCCGTTGGCGGAGGTCAAGACGATCAGCGCCATGGGGTCAGCTCCGGCTGTCGAGGACGAGCGCGACCTTGCCGGTGGCAGCGCGGGCGGCCAGCATCGGGCCCTCGTTGTTGGGGACCTGGACGTTGACGATCGCGTTGCCCGTGGTCTCGTCCTTGGCCACGCCCACGACGACGGCCTCGATCGAGTCCGGCTGTCCGGTCGGCATCTCACCCTGCTGGCCCGGGGTCACCACGACCCGGACCTTGTCGCCGACGCGGATCTGGTTGGCCGGCAGCATGCCCGGGGTCAGGGCGATGCCGACCACGGAGGAGCCCTTGGCAGGGAGAGCCTGTTCGGTGACCTGGTCCTGGGTGACTACTCCCCCGGCCGACATGTCGAGGGCAGCGTGCTTGCCGACGACGCTGCTGGCCTGGTCGGCCGAGAGCGGCTTCAGCGCCGGGTCGACGCTGATGTTGACGGTCATCAGGTCATCGGCGGTGATGACGTCGCCGCGTTCGATGGTCTGGCGCACAGCCAGCACGCTTTGGGCGTCAGAGGTGGACTGGTACGCCCACATGCTGGCCAGGGCGCCCAGGCTGATCGCGGCCACCGAGGCCGCGATCAGCACCGGGCGGCGGCGCAGCTTCGGCGGCGGGGCGAACTGCTCCCCCGGAGCCGATGTCAGTTCCCCATCGGTGGGGTTCTTCCGCTGTTGCCTCCGGGAGTCGGTGGCAGGAGTCGTGGTCGACATGGGGCTGGTCGGGCCTTTCGGGTTGGTTGAGTTCGGGATTCAGTTGTCGCCGAAGTAGTCGCTGAGTGCGGCCGTGATGAGGTGCCCGCGCGAGCTGGCACCGAACTCGTCGACGAGCTGGTCCAAGGTGGCGAAGTCCGCCTCACGGAGCCGGTAGTTCAGCGGGGTCAGGGGGCCATCGGTCTTGCGTGATGCCCGGCTGCGACGGGAGGCGAACAGCCCGCCGCCGGCGGTCGCTGCGGGGTGGATGAGGTCCTTCAGGCGGGGGTGGGCGTTCTCGATGGCCACGATGATGACCTCGCCGTGGGACAGCCCGTCGGTCTTGCACTTGGCCACCAGCGGCTCGAGCAGCGCGATCGGGATGTGCACGTTGGAGGGGCGCACCTTGTCCTCAGGGCCCTTCAGCGCCCCCTCGGGGGCTATGGGGGCAGCTGAGGGCTGATCGGGCCGTGGATCGGTCGTGGCGGGCTCAGCGGCCCGCACAGGGCGCTCTGTGGACTTCCTGGTGCGGTTCGTCGAAGTGCGAGCCGAGGTCGACTTGGACGGACGACGCGGCGGCAGCAGCGGGGTCGGTGCGCCTTCAACGTCGGGGACGTCCTCGAAGTTGGACAGCCGGCCAGGTGGGATCTCTCGGGCCGAACCGGTTCCGGATGTCGTCATGCCTCTGCTCCTGCCAGGTACGTAGCTCCGGTCTCGGCGGCGGAGATCCGTGCGCAGATCTCGGCCGCGAGCCGGTCGTAGTCACCCGCGAGGGAGTCCGCGGTGCCGGAAAGCGCGACCGGGAGCGGGATGACGTTGTCGACGGAGTCCTCACCCCGGCGACGCGCGCTGAGCGCCTCGAGCCGTTCGACTCGGTTGGCGTCCGCGTCGGCAGCGAGCTCGTGAGCCAGCTGACCGCGATAACGGCAGTCGTGCGCTGAGCTCTCCGAGTGCCGAACGTAGGCCTGGAGCAGGGGAACGGTCTCCCCCACCTCTTCCAGACGGACCTTGGTGTTGCGCATGACCCGGGTCGCCTGCGGGTTGTGCGCGGTGACAACCACCCCCAGGTAGCCCAGATCAGGGTTGATTGCACGGGCGCGCTTGACGCGGGGACCCACCCCGAGCAGCCCGTCCCAGGACCCGGGGTCGGTCTTGGTCGGGATCAACACCCATCGCGAGGCAGTCAGCGCCATGTCCTGAAGGTCGCCGTTGCCAGGGGGGCAGTCCAGCAGGACCAGGTCGTAGTCCTCGGCCACGTCGGCCAAGCGCGAAGCGAACTCCGTGGCGATCGACCCGGTCGGCAGCTCATCGGACATCGACGACTTCGCCAACGAGCTGAGCATCTCCAGCGCGCGACCACCGAAGACCATGTCCAAGTTGGGCCGCACCTCGCGCACGATCTGAAGATCAGCGCCGGACCAGACGGCGTCGACGACGCTCTTGCCAGCGTCATCCTCGGCGGCAGCGGTCATGCCCAGATCCATCTTCAGGTTCCCGCTGATGTCGAGGTCGATCACCAGCACCCGCATGCTCTTTGCCAGACACCCGGCGACGTTGGCCACGATGCTGGTCTTCAGCACCCCGCCCTTGCCGTTGATCACGGCCACCACACGACTCAGTGCGGCCGCGTCCGGCAGCTCAGGTTCGGACATCCGTCCCTCCATCACGCTCATGCCCGTGGAAGGTGACCCGAGGCCGGTGCCTGTGACAAGCGAATGTCAGATGAGGGCCAACTGCTCCCTCGCGGTGCGCCTACTGACCTCCAACGGACGGTCTTCAGTGGGTCCACTCTGGCCCACCTGTCCCCCCACTGTCGCATCGTTGTGGGTCCACAGGCGGCATATGGACCCCCCGTGTCCCCCTCACTGGCCCCTCACTGACACGTTACTAATAGCCAGCAAGCGGACGATTGACCCTTTGCTGTCGGCCTGCGTTCCGACTACTGACTCCCCTGTAGGCCTCAACAAACAGGCTGTTAGCCCTCCACTGCGCATCTGTTGCCCCTACATTGCCGGTCTGTTGGCCCTCCACTGTCGGAGTGGTGTGCAAGTGGTGTGCAGGTGGTGGGCACCCGGTGCGTGAGTGGTGCCATGCCGGTGTGCCTCTGGTGGGGGAGTGGTGTGTCGGGGCATCATGGAGCCATGACTGCCGCGCGAAAGCCTTCCGACTGGCTCGAGGACATGACGTGGCACCGGCGCATGTACGACCAGTCCAAGTTCCGCTGGGTGCCAGAGGACCCGATGTCGCTCGCGCTGACCTGGACCAAGGGACGGGTCGAGTTCACCACCCCCGGCCACCTGCGCCGCCTCGACATCCAGCTCCATGAGCTGCGCTACTACGCCGGCGGGATCGAAGACGCCATGCTCGACCCTCTCGCGCTCGCTCGCGAGCAGTGCCCGGACTACCGCGCCGGCCTGGAGCTGGTCGGCATGACCAAGACCGACGTCGACATCCTGCGCTACAACGCGCTCGGCGGCCGCGTCCGCAACCACCCCGAGGCCAAGCGGGCCCTGCGCGGCATCCCCCTGCCCAATCCATTCAGCCAGGTCTGGGAGCTGCGCCAGATGCACGGCATGTACGCCGCAGCGGACAACATCCTCGAAGACACCTTCTGCGACCTCGCCACCGAACTCGCCGAGGACCTCGGCTGGGACAGCATCGCCCCCCTCACCGTGATCCACCGCACGGGAAACGGAGTCCGCCTGCGGGTAGAGCAACAGCGGCGCGAGCGAGGGCTCCCAGGCGACCCGCGCCGGCGCGTGGAGCAGCGCTACTAGCACTTCACGACGCGCTTCAGACCGACCCCCTGCCGACCCCCCTGCTGGCAGGGGGTCGCTGTTTTCCAAACCGTCAGACCGGGAGCAGAACACTCCCATGAGCGTTCTGCTCCTCACTTCCCACCTACGTTTCCCACCTCGTTTCCCCCCTCAGTGGGAAGTGAACAACCGCCTCTGACCTGCGCAGACACCTTCGTTTCCCACGTTTCCCACCAAACCCACCCCCGTGTCTATGCGTGTGTGCACGCGCGCGAGGCTCTTGCACGCTGCTGCTCTTGGCTTCTCGGCGCCGCACAACCTGTCCCTTTCCGGGGTTCTTTCACTGGCGTGTCACGTCCCAGGGTTGCCGGGGGAGGTGCCGGGATGCGCGGGAGGGGAGCTCAGCCAAAGGACCGACGCCCAGGCCTGCCCGGGAGCCTGCTCAAGACGAACTTGATCTCGGTTGTCACACAGTCCGCTGCGCCTGCACCTTCCGCACTCATGACGGACTCGGGGCTCTCAACTGCAGCGACACGCCGGTGCGTGGCCAGATCCCTGATTCAGAGTCATAGGGCCGCTAGGAATGAGCCATGTCGTCAGTGCGGAAGCGTCCCGGCCCGAAGCCGAAGGGTGTTCGTAAGCAGTTCACCATGCGCCTCCCTGCGGATCAGTTCGCGGTCTACAAGGCAGAAGCTGACCGGCGAGAGGTCTCCCTTGCTGACTACCTCACAGAGGTGCTGGCCAGGGGGCACGGCTTGCCTGAGCCCGACTACCTGCACCGACGACGCGATGAGCACCAGCAGGAACTGCCCCTCACGGGAACCGGCTGAAAGGACCCCCAACAACAGAGAACGCCACCCCCGATGCTTGGCGGCTGAGTGGGGCGGCGTCTCCGACTACGAAAGGCTGAAGTGGCCTCGACAACCCAGAGGTTACCCGATGCTGCATCAGGTAACCCCTTCACGCTTCGGCGTGTCCCTCCCCGGTGATGGGAGGTGACCACGCCGTGACTGAGCCGACCCGCCAATCTGGCGGAGGCGGTGCCCACTCTTCCTTCGATCGCGTCGTGAACGCGATCGAAGCGCGCGGGCTGACCACTGCCTCGCGGCGCCAGCACAGCTTGATGGCGGGCTGCCCGGTTCATGACGAGCGCACTCCCTCGCTGCACATCACCTGGCGTGGTGGGCCGCGTGGGGGAGGGGTCCTGCTCTACTGCCACGGCTGCCAGGCACAGGCCGAGCAGATCGTCGAGGCACTCAGCCTGACGATGAGCGACCTGTTCGACGAGCCTCTCCCAGAGCGAGACCGCAGCCTGTATCGCGTCGGGAAGAGCCCCTCGCGTCGCCGTGCAGGTCAGCGCCGCGGCAAGTTGGGCCGGCTTCCCTCCCTGCTGCCCAAGCCGCCTGCGGCGCCTGTTCCCGCAGTCGAGCACCACTGGGTCGAGATCGAGCGCTACCCCTACGTCGACCACGAGGACCGGCTGGTCCAGGAGGTCATCCGCGAGGAGTGCACAGCCGAGGGCGAACGGCACAAGCAGTTTCGGCAGCTCTTCGTCACCCGTGAAGGGCGGCGAGTCAAGCGCAAGCCTGAGGAGTTCTACCCGGTCATCTACCGGGCCCCGCAGGTCGCTGCTGCGGTCAAGGCCGGCAGCGAGGTCTGGCTCCTCGAGGGGGAGAAGGACGTCCACACGGCGGAGCGGCTTGGGCTGGTCGCTACGACCAACACCCAGGGCGGCAAGAGCTTCCCCGCGGACCTGGTTGAGGAGTTCACCAACGCTCGGGTCGTCGTCGTCCTCGACCGGGACTCCACAGGCTGGGCCCGCGGGGTCGACCTGCACGCCAAGCTCACAGGCGTCGGAGCCAAGGTGCTGCTCCGTCTGCCTGACCTGGAAGATGCCAAGACCGACTTCACCGACCACATCGAGGCCGGCAAGGGTCTGGACGCGCTGCAGTGGGTCGCGGTCGAGGAGGTCGCTGTCTGGCACGAGCTGACCTCGGTCAAGGACCGGGCACGCTCGCTGCAGCAGGCGATCGAGGAGGCTCAGGGCCGGTGGGAGCTGGCCGATGAGGGCCAGGACGTTGAGGACAACCGCCGTTTCGCCAAGCGGTGGGCTCTGGAGAGCCAGGTCAGGCAGGAGTCGCTGCGCGATCTCGTCGACCAGCTCTGCGCTGCGGGCATGCGCATCGGCACCGAGTGGGTAGGGGAGGCCATCGAGGCGGCTGAGGCGCTGCTCGCCGAGGGGACCGAGGCTGCTCGACGGTGTCACCTGCAGGTCCAGGTCCCCGTGCCGGAGTCGCTGCGGCCGGCGGCTCAGCCGCCGGCGGACTCGCCGGCACCGGCAGATGGTGAGCCCACGCCCAAGGCCTCACCCACCGACGTCGTCACCGACGACAGCGACTGGCTGGGGCAGAAGGGTGTGGGCTCCGGCAACACTCCCTTCCGCGTCCTGGACGGCAAGATCGTGCAGTGGGAGCCGGACCGCTCGAGCCGCAGGCAGCGGGACGAGTGGGATGAGGACCAGGACGAGCCGGGCAAGTTCAAGACGCTGCTGTCGATGGTCGTGCGGGTGTCCTGCCGTGAGTACCTCGAGGTAGAGCACAACCATGACGTCGAGGACACCGAGCTCATGGGTCGCTCGACACCGACCAAGCGGCGGGTGAGCGCGCCCAAGACCCTGATCGCGGTTCGGCTGCAGTACCCGGACGAGATCACCGGGGAGCTGCTGGAGATCCGCGTCATGGCCGACAAGTGGCGCGACCACTCGTGGCTGGAGTCGCTGCCCGGGCCCCCTGACTACGACCACAAGCGGGCCGGGCTGGACCAGCTGCAGCGAGCCATCCTCGCGATCAGCGAGAACGTCGTCGACGAGGTGCTCTACCGGGCAACCGGGTGGAGGGAGAACGCCGACGGCACCCACCGGTTCATCCACCGCCGAGGCGCGATCACCCCCACCGGACACGAGGACGTCGAAGTCGCCTTCTCCGGGCCCATCGAGCGCTACAACTTCCCCGACCCCATCCGTGAGGCGAAGGCTCTGCGCACGGCCTGGCAGAACGGTTCGGCCACCATGCTGGACCGGCTGCCGGGGCGCGTAGCGGCCCCGCTGCTCGGACAGGTCTTCCGCGCGGTGCTGGGCCACAACCCGTGGGTGCTCACCCTGGTCGGACCTCCGGGGTCCTACAAGACCTCGGTGGCCGCCAAGGCGATGCAGCACTTCGGCGAGAAGTGGGAGCACAAGAAGCCGGCGTCCTCCATGTCCGGCAACGGCGACACCTTCAACGCGCTGCGGTTCAAGCTGCACAACGCCAAGGACTGCCTCTACTGGATGGACGACTTCGCGCCCACCCGCAGCTGGCTGGAGGCACAGAAGCACCTCGAAGAGACCGCCCGACTCATCCACAACCAGGAGGAGCGCTCCCGCTCATCGCGAGACGGGCTCTCGGTCAGCGACGGCACCGGGCCCCGCGCCAGCGGCCTATGCACCTCCGAGGTCATGCCCCGTCCCGGATCCGGCGCCGAGCGGATGCTGGTCGTCCCCCTGGCCCGGGAGGACGTCGACACCGCGCTGTTGTTCCCCCTGGACGAGGCACTCTCACGCCACCAGCGGGCACTGGTGATGGCCTCCTACATCTCCTGGCTCTCTGGTGACCTGATGGGCAAGCGCGCCCACTACATGGAGATCGCCGACGCCTACGCCGATGCATTGGTCGAGCGCGCGGGGGAGAGCGTGCGTCAGGCCGCCGCCATCTCCCACACCTGGGTCGGCTGGGTCGCCATGACCGACTTCCTGCTCGAGACGGGAGCGATCACCGCCGAGGAGCGCCTGCAGACCCTGCGCCGGGTTGACGAGGCACTGCACGAGGCAGGACGAGCGGCAGTCAACCCCGACATGCCCCGCACCACCGGTGCCCGGGCACGAGAGCTGCTCGCCTACGCGCTGCGTCAGGGCATCGCCTACGTCGACGACGTCCGCACCGGAGAGTGCCCGCCATGGCCTCTGGCCGGGCGCCTGGGGTGGCGGCGCACCGTCACCGAGACCGACATGATGGGCTCACCGAGCAAGTACCGCCTGGAGCGCAACGGGATCCGGCTGGGCTACGTCATGCACGACCCCGGACCCAAGGACCGCGGACGGGTGCTGATGTGCGAGTCCACCCAGCTCGAGGCCGTCCTCAAGGCCGCTTCGGCGACCCAGGCCGAGAAGCTCGAGATCGACCGCAACACCGCGTGCCGCGCCCTTCACGACGAGCACGTCCTGATCCCCGACACCTCCGAGGGGCGCACCCGTCACACGGTCAAGTGCCGCATCCACGCCGAGGAGCGGGACGCCCGCATGGTCACGCTCTACCTCGATCGCGTCATCGACGACGAGGACGATGCGGCAGGTGACGGTCCAGAGGACGGCGGAGACTTCCCCGGCGGCGACGACCCCCACAGCGGACCCGGGAACCACCACCCCGACGACGGTGGAACGGCACCGGACACCGACGGCGAGGACCCGGTCCTGGAGATCCCCGGGCTGAACACCCCGGACCCACACGCGGTGGACACCGCGCACACGATGACCGAGTCTGGGACCGGCGCCGACACCGACCACCGCGGCGACCGTGACGGGACTGACCATCCCAGCGAGGAGACCCCCATGGACGAGCCCGAGCTCACCGCGCGACCGCACACCGACCTCGACGGAGTCGTGGGCTGGACCGAGCCGCGGAGCAGCGGCGACGTGGCCCCGTGCGTGGTCTGCGGAGTACGCAGTGGCGTGGTCATCTCCGGAGTCCGCGTGCACACGGTGTGCTGGGAAGGCAGCACCGCCACCGACCGCGCAGCCCAGACCCCGGTCGGCCACCCATGGAAGCGCGGCCAGCAGCCCGACACCGACGTCCAAGCCACCACCCAACCGGAAGCGCCGGCACCAGATCCGATGCCGGCCCCTTCGCCGACGCCGGCCAAGGAGCGCACCAGCCCCACCAAGGCGGCTGTCACGGAGACCAAGTTCCGGGCCGCGGCCGCCGTCGTCGACATCGACGGGATCTGGCTCAGCAACGGCGAGTTCGTCGAGATGCCTGGAGACGGACCCCAGCACGCCGGCGACCTGGTCCGGCTGGCCCAATGGCTATCTCTGGGAACCGCGGTCACCAAGTACCTCGACGCCGCAGCGCAGGTGTGGGTCGGCGACGACTTGGCTCGTCGCCTGGGCATCGACGTCGAGGCGATCACCAAGGCCTCCGAGCAGGACAAGGACAAGGTCGCCCGGGAGAGCAGCGCGACCAGCGTGGCCGTCACTGCAGCGCAGGAGGCCGGCTACAGCTTCGGCGGCAAGGGCGATGACGCACTGGGCCGCTGGACCAGGATCTGGAAGGGCTCGGAGAAGTCCGTCTGGGTCGTGCTGCTGGCCGCGATGAGCCGAGACGACGCCAACGTCGCGCTGATGCGTGACCAGCCCGACCACGCCACCCTGGCCCGACGGATCGGGCTGCTCGCCGATGCCCTCGGACACCCCTACCAGCTGTCCGGGTCCACCACCGGTCTTGACCTGATGACCACCCTGCGGCATCGCGACCGCGACCGGTTCTTCCCCGTCCTGGAGCCCTGCCCGCCAGCGCAGGTGAGCAACGTCGAGGCCGACATCTCCTGGTGCCGGCAGCCCACCGGCGAGGAGCTCGCTCACAAGTGGATCCACGCCTACGACCGGTCCGGGTCCTACCTGGCCGGCGTCAGCGGCCTGGAGCTCGGCGTCGGCGCACCGGTCCACCACCCTGACGGCACCGCCTTCGTGCCCAGGATGCCGGGCTACTGGCGGATCGAGATCCCCGACACCGGCGACTGGCGCATGCCCCACCCGCTGGACCCGCGCGGGTTGCACGCCGGCAAGGTGCGCTGGGCGACCACCCCGGCGCTGGAGTTCGCGGCCGAGCAGGGCTATGAGCCCGAGATCCTCGAGGCCTACACGTGGGCCGAGCGGGCCCGCATCCTCGACCCCTGGTACGAGCGGATCCGCGACGCCCGGACCCGGCTCGACGTCGACGACATCGACAGCCAGATCGCCCGCGACCAGCTCAAGCAGATCTACGCACCCACCATCGGGATGCTCGGATCCAGCACCCACATGGCCGGCCGCGTCGGGTACGCGCCCGAGCGCCGGCACATGATCATCGCCAAGGCGCGCACCAACATCCTGCGCCGGATCGCCACCATCGGGAACGAGACCGGGCGCTACCCGGTCGCCGTCGTCGCCGACACCGTCCTCTACACCTCCCCAGACCCCGACCCCGTCGCCTCGTGGCCCGGAGGGGAGCGGTGGATGGGTCGCGAACTCGGCCGCTACAAGGTCGAGGGCAGCGCGCCGCTGAAGGAGCACCTGGAGTTCCTGACCGGAGGCACCTACAAGGGCAAGGACGCCATCGTCGAGCGGGTTGCGGGGGCTGAGTGATGAGCGACCTGAGAGGCAAACTCTTCACCGCCCTCACCGGCCGGGACGCCGACGTCTCAGGGCAGACCGGAGGCGACCTGCGCGGCATGCTCATGGCCGTCGGCGGCGCCTCCCGACGCACCAAGTCCGGGATCGACCTGACCAAGGCGGCCAAGAGCCTGGGAGTCTCACGGCGCACCGTCGAGCGCTGGGTCAAGACCGAGCAGACCGGCACCGGGCAACGGCCCTCGGCGCAGCACGCCAAGTCGCTGGCCACCAAGGCACGCCAAGCCGCGACCACCAAGGCCGGGCGCCGAGCCGCCCTGGCCGGATCCAGCATGCGCCAGGCGATCGCCAGCCGCGGGGCACGACTGTCCATCACCGGCCTGCAGGGACCTCACGCCGCCGGGCGGGACTACATGCGCAACCGGACCACCCAGCTCGAGCTGGACCCCGCCGACGCCGAGGCGATGATGGACGCCTGGGAGAACGGTGGGGAGAAGGGCTTCATGACCTGGGCAACCGGCCACTGGGGCAACGAGTACCTCGATGACTGGAAGTTCGACGCCGTCGACGCCATTGACATCGAGCGGCCCTACGGTGGTGGATGGCGATGACCGGCGGGGCCCGCACCCGGAGGGCCGGCTGATGGCTCCCTTGTGGACCCGGGCCCGGCTGGAACGGGTCATGTGCCTACGGTTCGGGTTCGGCCACGACCCGGCCTCACCTGACACCGCGGCCGCGGCCGCAGCGATGGGAGTCACCCGGCGCACCGTCCAGCGGTGGCTGCACGCCGATCACGGCCGGTCGGTGGCGCACATCCCCCCCAAGCGTCGCGAGCAGCTGATCGAGCTGCTGCAGCCGGCGGCGGAGACCCTGGCTCGCGAGGAACAGCAGGCGCGGTACGCCCGCAAAGCGATCGACGGTCTGCGGCTGCCGCGCAAGATGGGGATCAAGCCGGCGTGGGAGAAGCAACGATGGCTCGAACCGCACCGGGTCGCCGTCCTGGAGATCCCCGTCCGGCATCTGAAGATCCGCCAGCTGGCGATCGCCCGTGACGAGCCCTCCCGCGTGGCGGAGCTGACCCGACGCGGCAAGGTCGTCGACGAGGCGACGGTCCCGACCCGCTTTCACGCCACCGTGCTGGTCCACCAAGTCTTGACCGAGATGTCTCCGTGGCGGTTCCAGGCCGGCGGGGACCAGGTCACCCAGGGCTTCACCCAGGCCTGGATGGTCGAGTCCTCGACACCGAATACCCACCTGAGCACCGCCGCACTGTTCCTGATCCGAGAGGGCCGACGATGAGCACCGAGGAGAAGACCACGCGCCTGCTGGCCCAGCTGGAGGAGGGCACGCGGCTGGCGCCCGAACGGCAGTGCCCCTGCGGGCACCGGGCACGAGAGCACCGCGACGGCGGGTGCCCGTGCCAGAACTGCGACCTGCGCGCGTTCGAGGTCGAGCAAGGCTGTGTCACCTACCGGGACACCGATACCCCCGTCTCCCTCCAGGAGCATCTGGACGGCATCCGCGCCGGCGCGAGGTCGCCGGTGCCGTTCGATCTCTGACCTTCGGACTGTCACTGGCTCGGCCCATAGCGCACCTTCCATCACCAAGCAGCCCGTCAGTCCACGAGGAAGAAGGAGCCAGCCGATGCCGAGGAAGGGCCACCCCGACTACGCGGTCGACCCCGACCGCGGCTCGAGCGCGTCACCGACCAAGAACGCCCGTCTGGTCGACCTCGACGAGCACCAGGATCGTGCGGCCAGCAGGTCCGGACTGCGCGACCTGGATGCCATGACCGAGGGCATGAGCGGCCTGACCCGGATGCAGAAGGACCGTGAACGGCTCTTCCCGCGCGGCACCACCGCAGACCTCGGCGACCCGCGGATGCGCCGGCACCTGCCCACAGAAGGACAGCAGCGAGCACCGATCTCCTCCCGCCAACGCAACGAGCGCAGCAAGGACCGCCGCGACACCCAGGCCACGATGCCCCTGACCCAGCTGCGGGCACAGAAGGACCTGGTCACCCGCCCCGAGCGGTGGCGTGACCTCAACGACCAGCTGTCGGCCAACACCGGCGACATCCAGGCGCTCAGCGAGAAGGACCAGGAGCAGGTTCGGCGCGTCGACCGCGCCATCCAGTCCTACGAGCGTCACAACGACCGCGGCCACGTCCTCTACAGCAACGTGCGGATGCCCTACTACATCAACCACCAGAACCTGCCCGGGTTCCTGCGCAACAACTTCGCCGCCGGCGACCGGGTCGCCTTCGACCGGTTCACCCACGCCACCCACCAGATGCACGAGACCGCCGGCTACGTCCACGACCCCGACGGCCGGGTGGCCGTCTTCGAGCTGCAGACTCGACGTGGCGCCTACCTGGGCCAGTCCGACAAGAAGGACAACACCCAGCACCTGCTGCCGAGAGGGTTGGAGTTCGAGGTCGTGGGCGTCCAGGAGGCCTCCTACCGTTCGCCCGACGGGACCACCGGCACCCGAATGGTCGTGCAGCTGCGCGACGTCACCCCTGAGCCCTGACCCACCCAAGGAGACAGACATGAGCGACACCCAGCACAACGACACCCAGTCCGCGGCCGAGCGCGCCGAGCGGGAAGAGATGTTCGGGTTCCACCCCGAGATCCTGGGCGAGGCCGACGAGCTGCCCCGCAAGGTCGACGGTCGGGACTACGAAGCTCCCGACGCCCAGTCCCGCTGATCCCCGAGACGGACATGCCCAGACGTCCCACCGGGGCCGACCTGCTGTCACAGTGGGCCCACTCCCACCCTCGCCGCACCGTATGCCCGGGCTGCGAGAAGGACTGCTGCCGCACCGGTCTGCCCCGCCTCGTCTACACCTTCGAGACCTGCCAGTGCCCGAGCTCGCCCTACCCGCACCTGATGGAGCAGATCTGGCACCGGGCATGCCTGGCGGCCGCTGAAGCGAGCTCGCCGTGATGCCGTGGACCGTGCTGGCGGGCGCGGCCGCCGGCGGGGTCGCCGGCGGCCTCCTGTGGCGGTGGCTGCGCACCGGGGACTACCGCATCGAGGAAGACCATCCCCGCCTGAGCCTGGACCGCTCGTGGCTGGTCATCCCCACCGCGGCCGCCGGCGGCGCTCTGGCCGGCGTGCTGACCGACCCGTGGCTGGCAGCCGCCGCGTGGATCTACCTGGTGGGTGCGGTGGGCGTGGTCTGGATCGACCTGGACGTGCACCGTGTCCCCGACCGGGTGCTCCGCCGCTGGGCTCCCGCGCTGCTGGCCGCGGTCCTGCTCGCGGCCGCCGCCGGCACCACCGGTTGGGGTGTCCTCGTGACCGCACTCCTGGCCGCAGCCGCGATGGCTGCGCTGTTCCTCGTCCTGGCCGTCGTCGGGTCGATGGGCTTGGGGGACGTCAAGCTGGCCGGCGTCACCGGTTTGATGCTCGGCGCTCTCGGATGGTCGGCAGTGACCACTGGTGTGGTCGCGGGGTTCGGTGCCGGCGCGGTCGCCGCGCTCTGGCTGCTGGTGCGCGGAGCCAGCCGCGACAGCCACCTGGCCTTCGGGCCGGCCATCATCATCGGCGCTGCCCTGGCGATCGCCCGCGCCGGTTTCACCGGCTGAGGCAGTCACCCGGTCGGGGCTCCCGACACCTTCCTGCAGGTATGAAGTCTCGACTGCTGCTGGCCCTGTGCGCGATCCTGCTGGTCCTGACCGGGCAGGGATACAGCTCAGGGCTGGAGCTGCCCTCCAGCTGGCCGTGGGACCAGACACACGTCGACGAGCACGACGCCACCCTCACCGTGGTGCGGCAGCGATCGACCGTGCCCGGCTACGACCGGTCCTGCAAGGCAGGGCATGCCTGCGTGTTCGGGCCGGCCTGGACCGACGACGTCGACGTCCGGGACGGGCGCAATGGGTGCGACCAACGCTCCGACGTCCTGCGGGAGAGCCTCGAGCAGGTCCAGCTCAAGCCGGGCACCAACGGGTGCATCGTGGCCCGCGGGATCCTGCACGACCCCTACACCGACCAGACGGTGACCTACGAGCGCAGCGGGAACACCGAGGTCGTCGGCGACCACGTGATCCCGCTCGCCGCGGCGTGGGACCTGGGTGCCGCCCAGTGGAGTCCGCGCAAGCGGCAGAACTTCGCCAACGACCCACGGAACCTGATCATCACCACCAGCGGCGCCAACCTGTCCAAGGGAGACAAGACCCCGGGGGAGTGGATGCCCGAGCACGGGCGGTGCCGTTACGCCCAGGCCTACCTCGAGGTGGCTCGCGCCTACGGGGTTGCCCTGACCCGGGCCGACCACCGCGCCCTGACCGCGGCGATCGGTCGCTGCTAGGGCCCCAGGTGTCGGTACCGCTTGTGCACCCCGGCGGTACTGCGCGGCTGCCCGTCGTGCTCGACCAGCACAGTGGTGATCGTGCGCCAGGACAATCCGCGCGCCAGCGCCTGGGAGATCACCGACTCCACGTCCTCGCCGCGCGCCAACGCCTGCTCAGCCTCCTCCAGCGCACGGCTCCATGCCAGACGCGGATGGCCGGCCAGCCATCGCTCGACCTCCTCGACGTCGAAGGTGGCAGGAGCTGTCCGCGACGACGCCGGCAGGGGTGCCGGCATCCCCACGGTCAGTCGGGGCTTGGTCAAGGTCGACTCGGTCCGCCGGCCCTGGGCGCGAGCCGCGCGCAGAGCTGACGGTGATGGCCGTTCGCCAAGAACCTGCTCGATCCGGGCAGCGAGCTCCTCATAGCCGTAGGTGGCACGCCGGGGTTCGCTCACGGCTGGAGTCTACGGACCCGACACGCCCAAACCCCCTGAGGTTGACGGGTCGCAGCAAGTGCGAGAGGGTGGACCCAATCGCTCCCACCAAGGGCGAGGCACAACCGGACTGACCAGCCGGAGAGAGAGGGACACCTCATGACCATCACCACCCACCAGCGCAGCATCACCACCTACACTGAACTCACTGCGAGCATGCAGACTGACCCGGAGGCTCGTCACCACGGTGGCGCGGCCTCCGTGTCGTCTTCACCGCAGACCTTCCCCGTCGAGGCCGCCCGATGCGCGACCTTCCCCACCCCGATGGAGTGGGTGCCGGACCGGGAACGGCGCGTCGTCCCCGACATGATGGCCGCCCTGTGCCGACGTTGCCCGGGCCGCCAGAGCTGCTTGCTGTGGGCTCTGGCCGGGCAGGAGCAGGGCTACTGGGCCGGGACCACCACCAACGACCGCGAGATCATGCGTCAGCTCGACCAGGACGACGTCGACACCGCCGACTGGCTTCAGGACCTCGCCCGCCGCGAGCTCACCGACGGCGCGCTGCACCCGATCGGTGAGGGCAGCTACTTCTGGTACCGCCGGCGCGGCTGCCGCTGCGGGGAGTGCAAGACCGCCAACGCGCAGGCGCGAGCCCAGGAGCGCGCCAAGGCCAAGGGGCAGGCCGCGTGACGACCACCCTGTGGGTAGGCGAGACTCGGAGCAGTCCTTTACCCGACCCTGAAAAGAGCTGGCACAACACGATGGCGCTCATCGACAGCCCGTGGAGCCGTCTGCGCAAGCCGCCGACCATCCCGACCGGGTTCACCGCCCAGGCACTCAACGACCTCGACGACCTGGCCTTCGCCGAACTGATCCAGGCGCAGCTGGTTCCTCGAGACCAGGACGTCCAGGGCCGGCGGCTGTGGGACAGGTTCTGGAAGGTTCTGCGCGAGGACGACCAGCTGGCCGACCGCACCTACAACGTGCTCGAGCAGTTCCTGGACACCACCGAGGACGCGCTCGAGGGCGGTGGCCTCGACGAGGCCGGGACCAAGCGCGCCGAGAAGTTCAAGCAGCAGTGCGAGATGAGCTGGAAGCGGATCGACCGTGGCCGTGACCGCGACGGTGCCCTGGGATGGGCCGGCGAGCACGCAACCGCTCACCCGCCGCAGTCCCGTCGGGTCATCGCCGCACTCATCGGCGCGATCGCCAGGCACCGATCCGAGGTCCTGCGCGAGTTCGGCCAGCCCAACGCTGCCGACGCCGAGCTGTGGGACGTCATGGCCCACCTCGGCCTGGACCCGCGGGACTACGAGACCCGTGACGGATGACGGGCACAGGCTCCGAGGCGATGTCGCATATCTCGCGTCTCAACCACGCCACCGGGCGCTAGCCGGAAGCCTGGAGCGCGCTCGGACCTACTGCGCCCAACAGCTCATCGACGCTGGCTGGAACGTCACCGAGCAGCCCTTCGTCGCCCCGAACCGGTTTCGCATCCCCGACGACGGCAAGCCGGACGCAGTGCTCCCGATGCGACCCTCGGGCAAAGTCAGCGGGGTCAACCTGCTCGCGAGAGCCAGCGACAGCAACCAGGCCGGCGGGACTCTTCTGATTGCACACCTCGACACCGTCCGGGTCAGCCCCGGCGCTGACGACAACGCCTCGGGCGTGGCGGTGGCCTTTGCAGGTGGCACGCCTCCTGCGCCGGGGACGTCACGACGTCACCATCGCCCTGGTCGACCTCGAAGAGCTCGGTCAGCTCGGGTCTCGACACCTGGTCACAGTGGGTCCGCGACCTGCTCGGGTGATCTGTCTTGAGTCGGTGGGCTACTTCGACGACCGGCCAGGTGCTCAGCGCCTACCGGTCGGGTTCGGGATGCTGTTCCCTTTACTCGCACGATCCATCCGCGCGCGGGAGGGTCGGGGTGACTTCCTGGCCGCCGTTCACCGAGGCGACTGCGAAGGCCTCCTCGAGGATCTGGTCACGACCGCCGCCGACCAAGAGCTCGACCTGCTCGGCCTGCTCGATCGCCGGTGGAACGGACCCGGGCAGCGGTTCACTCGGTGGGTGAACCCCCTGCTGATGGATCTCGACCGCAGCGACCACGCACCGTTCTGGCGGGCCCAAGTGCCCTCCATCCTCATCACCGGCACCGCGCCCCTGCGAAACAGCCGGTACCACCGCCGAGGCGATATCCCCGACACCTTGGACCATCGACGGATGAACGCACTGGCACGGTCATTGGCGCACGTCCTGGCGACCCACGAGCCAGCCTCGCCGGATCCGACCTGAGACGGGTCGTAAGGTCATGGGCAGAACCCACCCACCACAACGGGAGCTCACCACCCCATGGCCAACGACCTCAACAACCTGCTGGACCGCGTAGAGCGGGTTGACAGGTCGCTCGCGGCCGAACTTCGCGCCCAGATCAGCACCCTCGCCCGCCGGCGCGAGTTCGGTCTGAACTTCGAGAAGCACAAGCCAGAGACCGTCGAGCTGTACGGCCGGACGGTCAGGGCTGGGGACAAGGTCCGGCTCATCGCCCCCCGCGGTCAGAGCGGACCTCATGAGGACGCCCGCACTTGGCGAGTTCAGACCATCACCAAGACCAAGACGGGGCACCAGGCACACCTGCTGGATCTCGACGGTAATGACGAGCGGGACGCACCACTGGACGAGCTCGTGGTCATCGCCGACTTCCGCGACCCGATCTACCCCGGGCTGCGCTCCACCGGAGCCGTGCGCCGAGGAGGAGACAAGCCGCACCACGTCGTCATCAACGCCGAGAACTTCCACGCCCTCGAGGCCATGCTGTTCACCCACCAAGGAACCGTGTCGGCTGCCTTTCTCGATCCCCCCTACAACTCGGTTATCTAACCCCGGCCTCTCGGTGTCGTCTTCTGGCTGCCACTAGTCAGCCTCCGGCGTGTCTGACACTTTCCGGCTACCCCTGTCCGTAACTTGCTGCCCATGGAGGTGACCCCGAGCTACCGGCTCGACCTCGCGCTGCTCGGCGACGGTGGAGCCCAGCGGTTCGTCGTGGTTGACGAGAACGACTGCTTGCACCGCCCGGCGAGCGACTGGCTCGGTTTCTTGCATGACGTCGGCCGATCGCCCAACACGGTGAAGAGCTATGGAAGTCGAGTGGCGTGGTACCTCTCTTGGACCGCGCAGACCGCAGACTGGCGG
>NZ_HG764815.1:2667557-2671666 GCF_001050535.1 Nostocoides australiense Ben110
CCCCCCCCCCCAGCCGGCCGGTCGGCGAGGTGGTGGTGGCCGGGGTGGCGCCGGGCAATGCGCGATCCCTCCGGTCGGCCCTGGCCGCCGGATTCGCCATAATCGGATCGGTCCAGATCATGACCGTGCCCACCGCGCACCGAGGAGCCACGTGACCGAGCGCCAGGCCGCCGAGCCACTGCGCATCAACACGATGGGCTGCCGGTGGGAGGTCGACATCTCCCGCCTCGAGGCACCCCTCGCGCAGCGGTTGCGCGAGTTGTGGGCCGCGTGCAGTGACTGGCGCCCGGACCGCTCCGAGCCGGACGGCTTCCCGGAAGTGCTGACGGCCTACCACGCGGGCACGTCGGATCGCCCGAACGGCAGCGTGATCGCTCTCCAGCCCGATGTCGAGTCCGCTCCCTACGCGTTCTCCGGGGCCATCACCTTGCGCTGCATCGAGCGTCAGGCCGGCCGGATGACGCTCCTGCACAGCGCCGCTCTCGCCCTGCCCGATTCGGGGGCGACGGTGATCCTGATCGCCGAGTCGGGCACGGGAAAGACCACGGCCGCCCGCCGGCTCGGCGAGCGGCTCGGCTACCTCAGCGACGAGACGGCGGTGATCCGGGGCGACTTGACGCTCATCGCGCACCCGAAGCCGCTGTCGATCATTCCCGAGCCGGGGCGCCCCAAGATCGAGGTCGCGCCCGAGGAGATCGGTCTCCTGCCCGCCCCGGATCAGCCCTGGCTTGCCGCGGCCGTCCTGCTCTCCCGGTCGCCGGATGTTGCCGCGCCGGTGCTGGAGCCTGTCGACGTTTTCGAGGCCCTCGCCGAGGTCATTCCGCAGAGTTCGTCCCTGCCGCTGCAGGAGCAGCCGCTCGACACCCTCGCCGGCGTCCTCACGGCCGGCGCGGGGTGTTTCCGGTTGCGCTACAGCGAGATCGACGCGGCGGCAGACCTCGTCGTCGATGTGCTGCGCTCCGTCAGCCGGGGAGAGCAGCGGTCGCGCACGTGGCAGGTGGTGACCCCGCCGCAGGACCAGCGCACCGGGCCGTGGGTGGCCTCGCCGGCGGAGGAGGGAGAGTTGCCGCCCGGCGGCCGCGTCGTCCGCGCTCCGTGGCGCGACGCCCTGGCCGACGAGGACGGTGACGTGTTCGCCCTCAACGGTCCGCGCCCCGTGCGGCTCATGGCCCTCGGCGCGAGCATCTGGCGCGGCTGCGCCGAACCGCGCACGGTGGAGGAGATCCGCGACCAGATCGTCGCCGAGCACGGCCCGCACCCCGACGCCGATTCCCTTGTGCGACAAGCGATTGCCACGCTTGCCGACGAGGGTTTGGTCCGTTTCGTCCCGGCCTGACGGCGGGTTCGGCCAGCCTAGCGCGGAGGGGTCGGCGGCTCGGTGGGGATATTGCGCACGAGCCGGCGCAGCGAGCGATCGCCGACCCCGAGGGCGACGCGGACGGCGTCCCAATTGTCCGTATGCCGTTCCTCACCCGTGGCCGCCACGGCGCGGGCGAAGCCCGCCAGCTGTTCGGCCAGGGCGCGGCCCGTCGCCGTCCGGTTCGGTCGTTTGCGCGCGAAGTAGCGGAACGCCCAGGCGAGGAGGAGGAGGAGCAGAGCGGCGGCATACAGCGCAATGGCGTAGGTCCAGTAGCCGCCGAGGAGCAGGTTCGTGGAGAACAGGATCATGATGGCCGCAATGGACCCGGCGAATGAGGCATACAACCGCGGGGTGTGGCTGACGTAATCCGGCCGGCCGGTGTGCCAGCGCCGGGAGGCGACATCCTGCGACAGCGCCCCCAGCGCCCAGTCGCGCCACGCGAAACGCGTGTTGCGGCCCCCGATGATCCGCAGCAATCGCTGTTGGAAGTCCGAAACGCCACTCGTGTCGGCGTCGCGACGGACCCTGGCACGGTCGTCCTCGTCCAGGTCGATCACCCCGGCAGCCTGCAGGTCGAGGAGCGCGGCGGCAATCGCCCGCTCGGGGTCGCCGTCGTGCAGCAGCGCCGCCATCTGCTCCGGTCTCAGGTCGCGGGGCAGATCGAATTGCACGACGGCGTCACGGACCCGATCGTTCACGCGCGCAGTCGGATCCGCGCCGAGCGGCAACAGACTGCGAGCAGTGATCGTCGACTGGTTGTCCCGGCCGGCGCGGCGCGCGTGGGTGAGGATCGGGATCAGCAGGACGGACGCCGCGACGAGGCAGCCGACGGCGATGGCCAGCGCCCAGGGCAGGAAGTCGAACACCTCGCGGCTGCGCGCCACCGCGGTGAGCGGCCGGTCGGCCGGCAGAGTCACGCGTCCGCCTCCTCGAGCAGGGTCCGGGAGGCGATGGCGACGACGAGGGGGATGGCGACGGTGGCACCGACGGCCGGGATGGCGACGCCGGAGTCGTTGATGAAGAACCCGATCATCATCACGATCAGCCACGCGACCAGGCCGGCCCGCAGCGTCGGCACCCGTTCGAAAGCGCCTGCGAGCGAACGCGATCCCCACGACGTGGGACGGAGCAGGACATAGATGACGAAGACCAGTCCGAAGGGCACGAGCACCGTCAGCGGGCTGCTGATGAGGATGCCCCAGTTCTGCTCCGCCTTGCGGATGACGATGTCGAGCGCGCCGCCGGTGCCGAGCTTGTCGAAGAAGCGGCCGAGGTGGCTCTGGCTCTCCGCCGGCCGCAGCGAGTCGAGGAAGCCGACGAGGAGGAAGAGCCCGGCGGTGACGAGGGCGATGATCGCGCCGCGGCGCCACGTCATACCCACCCCGAGCAACGCGAGGAGGAAATAGGCGAGGCCGGGCAGGTAGGCGGGCGGCCCGCCGCCGTCGGCCCCCCACGCCGGGTTGCCGTCGATCACCACGGTGAGCAGCCCGATCGCCGCGACGACGGCCGCCGCCGGCCACCGCCCCCAGCGTCGCTGGGCCTGGTGCGCCGCGGCGATCGCCAGCATCAGCGAGGCCGTCGCGAAGATCGAGAAGGTGACATTGCCCATCCCGTAGAACCGGCCGCCGACGACGGGCTGCAGACCCATGAGGGAGGACTGCTGCAGCCGCGACCCGGTCATGACGTCGATCGCCAGGACCGCCATCGTGATCCCCCCGACCACTGCCACCGGCCCCATCAGATGCCGCCCCCAGGGCGGCAGGAACGCGAGCCCGGCAATGAGCGCGACGAACAGCGCGACCGCGCCGACAATTGCCGGCAGGGGATGCGAAACGCGCCACCAGGGCAGGAGATTCGCGAGGAAGGTGGCCGCGGGCACGCTCGCCGCGAGCACCCCGACGATGTGCACGAGCCGGATCGCGCGGGTGCGCTGGGCGAGGGTTGCGCCCTCCCGCCGCCAGACGCGCCACGTGAAGAGGTAGATCGCCAGCTGGGTGAGGATCAGCCCGTAGAAGAAGATCGGCACCAGCGGGTGGATCTCGTGCGAGGCGTTGTCGACATCGGTCAGCGCGAGGTGGCGCCGCTCCACCGCTGCCGCGTCGTTGGGCCTGTGCTCGGTGTCGAGCAGCGCCCCGCCGAGCCCGAGATCGGTGGTGTCGATGCCCGCGAGCCGCAGCAGGGTGACGGTCAGGTCGGAGCTTTGCATCAGGTCGGGGATGCGGGTGGAGGGCGAGGAGAGCTGCCCCGGACCGTATGCCGGCCCGGTCACCACCACCGGCCGGAGCCGCGAGCCCATGCCGGCGTCGGAGAGCCCGGCGACGATGAGCGTGTCCTGGTCGTCCAGGCCGGCGGCAACGGTGGCGATGCGGTCGTCGACGGCGCGCACCTGGTCGGCCACCGAGGTGCCTGGGCTCGCCTCGCCCGCGGCGAGGTCGCCGGGGTCGCGCACGGCGCCCGCGTCGATGAGCGCGACCTTCGCATCGCCGAGGGCGGCGTGCACCGAGTCGAGTGTTGCCGTGGCCCAGTCCACCGGCCGGTATGCCGCGACCTCGCCCGAGCTCTGCGCCAGCCCGAGCGCCGCGCCCGGACCGATCGCGACCGCTGGTATGCCGGCGCCTGCCAGTTGGTCGCCGAGGAGGCCGGGGTCGGCCTCGAACCGCAACGAGGCGGCCGCCTTCTCCAGCTCCGCCCAGCCCTCGACGGTGGCGTGAGAGCCGGTGACCGTCACCGCCGGGAGGGGCGGGCACGG
>NZ_HG764815.1:2671766-2675860 GCF_001050535.1 Nostocoides australiense Ben110
CTGGCGCGCGACGAGGGCGCGCGGATCCGGCGCCGCCAGGTCGTCACGATGCCGACCCGGATCACCGGGGTCGGCGATGCCGTCGGCGCCGCCGCCGATCTGATGGCGATCGCGGAGGAGGAGAAGGAACATTCCCTGACCGAGCGGCATACGGCGGAGCGGGAGCGACTGCTCCAACTGCTCGGCGCCGATCCGACCGCCCGCACCCAGCCGCCGCACGTGCGCAGCCAGCTGGCGGCGATGGAGAAGGAACAGAAGACCCGCGCCACCCGCTTCATCCGCGACGTCCTCGACCGCACTCTGCTGGACCTGTTGTCGGTCTACCGCGACGCCCTGGTCATGCGCACCGGCGCCCCGGTCGCCATCGTCAACGAGGACAATCTCGACACCGTCGGGGGGCTGGCTCGGGCCCTGACCCCCGAGGGTCTGTTGCGCGCGATGGAGGCCATCGGCACCGCCCGCGAACGGATCGACGCCAATGTCGCCCCGTTGCTGGCGCTCGAGGGTATGGCCGTCTCGCTCATCCTGCCGCGGTGACCCCGCGCCGGGATCGTTATCGCGGTGCGATCAACTCGGTGCGCGTCCTGTCGGATGCGTGAGTTAGCGTCGAGCCATGTCGCATCCGGCCGCTCCCCGTCGTCCGCGCGCGATCGGGGTGTTGCTCGCCGGATCGCTCGCTCTGACCGGTTGCTCGATCGACAACCCCTTCTCCCGCGACGCGAAGGTCACCAGCACCCCGCTGCCCAGCACGGCCAAGGTGCCGACCGGGCAGGACGCGCTGGCCAAGTTCTACAACCAGACGCTGACCTGGACCGACTGCGGCGGGCCGAAGTGCGCCGAGCTGGAGGTGCCGATCGACTACGCGAAGCCGGACGGGGAGACGATCAAGCTCAAGGTCCTCAAGACCGAGAAACGCGGCGGCGGCACCAAGGCCGGTTCGATCCTCGTCAACCCCGGCGGGCCCGGCGGCAGCGGCGTCGAGTATGCCCGTTATGCCGACTTCATCGTGGGCACTCCGGTCCGCAAGGCCTACGACGTCGTCGGTTTCGACCCGCGCGGGGTGCAGGACTCGGCCCCGATCGAGTGCGTCGAACCGCCGCAGCTCGACGACTTCCTCGGCCAGGACCCCACCCCCGACGACGCAGCGGAGCGGCAGCAGGCCGTGACCATCGCGACCGACTTCGGCAAGGCGTGCGCCGCCAATGCGGGGCCGCTGCTCGGGCACGTCTCGACCGTCGAGGCGGCCAAGGACATGGACATCCTGCGGGCAGTCGTCGGCGATGCGAAGCTGAACTACTTGGGCAAGTCCTACGGCACCTACCTCGGCGCCACCTATGCCGGCCTCTTCCCCGACCGGGTCGGGCGGATGGTCCTCGACGGCGCCCTCGCCCCCGACCTGACCCCCGAGGAGACGGCCATCGGCCAGGCCCGCGGATTCGACACCGCCACCCGCGCCTGGGCGGCCGATTGCGTCAAGGAGGGCAACTGCCCCCTCGGCACCTCGGTCGATGAGGTGATGACCGGGCTCAGTGACCTGCTCACCAAGCTGGACAAGACGCCCGCGACAGTCACCGGCGACGCCCGCGTCAAGAAGCTGACGGAGGGGTGGGCGGCATACGGCATCGCCGCGGCCATGTACGACCAAGGCATGTGGGCCCAGCTGACCGACGCCCTGCGCAAGGTCGTGGCGTCCGACGACGGCACCGGCCTGATGAACCTCGCCAACGCCTACGCCGAGCGGGACGCGTCGGGCGCCTACTCGGGCAACATGATGCAGGTCATCTATGCCGTCAACTGCCTCGACGCCCCCGACAGCCCCGACATCGCGACCTATGTCGAGCGCGAGAAGAAAGCCCAGGAACAGGCCCAGCTCTTCGGCCGCTTCCTGGCCTGGTCGGGCCTGACCTGCGGCCACTGGCCCATCACGTCGACGAACAAACCGGCCAAGATCACCGCCGCCGGCTCCGCCCCGATCGTCGTCGTCGGCACCACCCGCGACCCCGCCACTCCCTACGAGTGGGCGGTCCGGCTCGCCGACCAGCTCGAGGCCGGCGTCCTGGTGACCATGGACGGGGACGGCCACACGGCATACATGCGGGCCAACTCGTGCATCGACAACGCCCTCAACGACTTCTACACCAAGGACAAGGTCCCGGCCGACGGCCTGCGCTGCTGACGGTCCCGGTCAGCGGATGCTGCTGACCCCGGCCCCAGGAACGCGACCTCAAAGGACGCGACGAAGCGCTGGCGCTCGGCGAGGAAGGCGCGCGTGTGCTCGGTCTGCTCGTGCGCGTCGAAGGCCGCCTCCTGCCGGGGATGCAATTCGAAGCGGACGACGAGACCGAACGGCGCGGGAGCGGGACTCCCCCGGGACAGCCTCAGGCATGCTCTCACCGGAGCGAGACCGCACCGAAACTAGCTCCCGGGACAACAAACGCCCCCGACCGGCGTCGAGGGCGTTTGGCGGAGCCGCTTGTCGGAATCGAACCGACGACCTATTCATTACGAGTGAATCGCTCTGGCCGACTGAGCTAAAGCGGCGGGTGCGCCGAGCAGGGCTGGGTGCGCCCAAGCAGTATACGTATGCCGCGGCCACGCACCGAATCGACCTCGGCTCAGCTCTCGTGCCAGTCGATCGGCCCGCGGTAGGTCTTGTGCTGGGCCGCCTGGGCCACCGGGCGGATGGTGAGGGTGTCGATATTGACATGTTGTGGCAATTGGACGGCGAACTCCACGCACGCGGCGACATCGTCGGCCACGAGCGGCCGGTCGACATCGGCATACACCTTCGCGGCGGCGGCCGCGTCGCCCCCGAACCGGGTGAGCGCGAACTCGTCCGTGGCGACCATGCCGGGCCGGATGTCGACAACCCGCACGTGGGTGCCGCTCAGTTCGAGCCGCAGCGTCTCGGAGATCACCGAGGTGCCGTGCTTGGCCACGGCATAGCCGGCGCCGCCCTCGTAGACGATCTCGCCGGCGGTCGAGGAGATGTCGACGATCGTTGCCCGGGGCGAGCGCAGCAGCAGCGGCAACGCGGCCCGCACCACGTTCAGCGTTCCGAGCACATTGACCTCGAACATCGTGCGCCACTGCTCCGCGTCCGCCTCGGCGACCGGCGCGAGCCCGAGCGCGCCGCCGGCGTTGTTGACCACGACGTCGAGTCGGTCCAGGCCGCCGATGAGCTCGCCGACGGCCTCGGGGTCGGTGACGTCGAGGACGGTATGCCGTGCCGCCGCGCCGATCCGCACCGCGGTGCTGGTCAGGGGCTCGAGGCGGCGGCCGGCGAGGAGGACGTCGAAGCCGGCTGCGGCGAGTCGGGTCGCCGTGGCGGCACCGATGCCGGTGCCGCCACCGGTGATGAGGGCGAGTGGACGGGACTGGGCCATGACTGCCATCGTAGGGTGGTGTCGCGGGCCTCCCATTCGTGATAAAGCTCGGCCATATTGTTTTCTGGACGCCCGGTCAATCCCTGTGCGTGCCGGCTTTTACCAAGCCTTATGGACAAACTGAACAAGGTCGATGAGGTAGCGTCAGAAGCACCGCCAATGAGCCGACGCGGGGTGGGAGCCAACCTCCGGGTTGTCCCCGCAGTCGCCGGGCGGTAAGGCGGGGGCGCTGATGTCAGCATCAGCGCCCCCGTCTTCTTCCCCCTCTTCCGACCGTTCGTTATGGATTCGTTAGGCGGCGGGGACCGCGGTGCCATTCGGGCGTGCGACCTGCGGAAAAACATCCGTGTCATTCGCTGGCCGGGGCCTTCCACGGGCTTGAACGGGCGCCTGGGGCGTGACGGATGTGACGGGTGGGAATCGGGCTCAGTACGCTGAACTGCGCAAACAGCGTTTGGCCCCCCGAATCGGCCACCGTCCGCCATCGGTCGCCGGAGTTTCTCAGGAGCATCGTCCATGCCGTGCAGGCCAGCCTCACAGCCGCGCGCCCGGATCCGGGCGGCCCAGGCCGTCGGAGCGTTCGCCGCGGTCACCGGGGTCGTCCTCGGCGGGTCGTATGCCGCCAGCGCCGAGCCGACCGGTCCGAGCCAGGCCGAGATGAACGGCGCCCGCAGCGCCGTGGCCGAGGCCGGGACCCAGGTCGCCGCG
>NZ_HG764815.1:2675960-2680057 GCF_001050535.1 Nostocoides australiense Ben110
TGGGCGTGTCGCGCTCACTCGACTCAGAGGGCAGGGCGGCGCGGGTGCCCGGGCCGTCGAGCGGCAACCCGCTCGGGACCGCCCGGCTGGAGTTCATCGCCGTCGCCCGCGGGAGCCCAGCGTCCGCCCGCGGGAGCTCAGCGTCCGGCGACCCGGCAGCGGCATCCCGGACCTGCGGCATACCCAACTCCACGAGGCGGGCCCCGGCGACCCGGGCCTGCGCGATGTGCTCGGCCGACTGCTCGACGAAGGCGACATGCCGCCAGGTGTTGGCGCCGAGGTGGCCGGTGTTGTCGTAGGAGTTGCCGGTCATGCCGATGTTGTCCATCGGCAGCTGGTTCCACTCCTTGCACGCCACCTCGCACGCCTTGCAGCCGATGCAGATCGAGGTGTCGGTGAAGAACCCCTTGCGCGGCGGCGGGTCCGGCCACGCGGCGTCCTGCGCGGGATCGGTGGGGCCGCTCAGCTGGTTCTTCCAGAAGTGGGCGTCCATGCTGTCGCGCAGCATCGAGCGCACTCCCTTGCCCCATTCGGCGGGCGACCTCGAGATGCTCACCGGGCCTCCCCACGCTCCTCGGCGTCCTCGAGCCGGTCGTTGCCGGTCATCACCGTGATCCCGGACCGGGACTGATAGTCCTGCACCAGCCGCAGCAGGTCGGCCCCGTGCGGGCGCCGCCCCGGCTGGATGTCGACCGAACTGACCTTGCTCTCCTGGATCGAGACGTTGGGGTCGAGGGTGACGCCGAGCAGGTCGTTGGCCGAATCTCCTTGCACCACAGCGCCGGTGCCGCCGACGCCCCAGTGATACGGCATACCGATCTGGTGCACGGTGCGCCCGCCGACGACCAGCGGAGTCATCCGCTCCGTCACCAGCACCCGCGCCTCGATCGCCGAGCGCGGCGAGATCAGCGTCGCCCACCCGCCGTTCTCGAGGCCGCGTTCGGCGGCGAGCTCGGGGCTGACCTCGCAGAAGAACTCCGGCTGCAGCTCCGACAGATACGGCAGCCAGCGGCTCATCGCCCCCGCGGTGTGATGCTCGGTCAGCCGGTAGGTCGTCGCGACATACGGGTAGACATCGACACCGGGATCCCCCGCCGACGGCGCCGTGAGGTTGTCCTTGCGCGGATAGACCAGCCGCGACGGATTGCGCTGCTGGGGATAGAGGGCGTTGTCGACCGGGCTCTCCTGCGGCTCGTAGTGGGTCGGCATCGGCCCGTCGATCATGCCCTTGGGCGCGAATAGCCAGCCCTTGCCGTCGGCCTGCATGATGAACGGATCGTCGCCGGCGAGGGCGTCCGGTCCGGTCGCGGTGTCCGCCGGGCGGTATGCCGGGTCCGTGGTCACCGGGAAGTCGGGCACATCGTGGCCCACCCACGTGCCCTGTTCCTCGTCCCACCAGACGTAGGCCTTCCGTTCGCTCCACGGCCGGCCCTGCGGGTCGGCGGACGCGCGGTTGTAGAGGATGCGCCGGTTCATCGGCCAGGCCCAGCCCCAGTCGGGTGCGACCCAGCTCTGCTCGGCGTCGGGGACCTTGTTCTTGGACCGGTTGACCTCACCGGCATACACGCCGGAATAGATCCAACACCCGGAGGCGGTCGAGCCGTCGGCCTTGAGTTCGACGAAACCGGGCAGCGCCTGCCCGGCCTTCTCCCCGGTCAGATAGGTGCCGTTGACCTCGCGCAGGATCGCGTCGGCGTCCGGCTCACCGTGCTCGTCCTGCGGATAGTCCCAGGTCAGGTCGAGCAAGGGCCGGTCGACCGGGTCGGTGGAGCCGGCGAGCCGCTCGCGGATCTTCTGGCCGAGGACGTAGTAGAACCACAGGTCGGAGCGGGCGTCGCCCGGCGGCTCGACGGCCTTGAAGTGCCACTGCAGCATCCGCTGGGTCTGGGTGAAGGTGCCGTCCTTCTCCGCGTGATTGGCCGCCGGAAGGAAGAAGACCTCGGTGGCGATCTTGTCGGTCTCCATCTCGCCGGAGGCGATCTCGGGGCCGTCCTTCCACCAGGTCGCCGACTCGATGAGGTTGATATCTCGCACGACGAGCCAGTCGAGATTGGCCATGCCGAAACGCTGCATCCGGCCGTGGGCGGACCCGACGGCCGGGTTCTGACCGAGGAGGAAATAGCCCTTGACCGTGCCGGCGATCATGTCCATGACCGACTGATAGGTGTTGTGGTTGCCGTTCAGCCGGGGCAGGTAGTCGTAGCAGAAGTCGTTGTCCGGCTGCGCCGCATCGCCCCACCACGCCTTGAGCAGGCTGACCATGTACGTGTCGGCCTTGGTCCAAAAACCCTTCTGCCGCTTGGAGGAAACGGCCTCGAGGTATTGCCCGAGGGACTCGTGCTTGCCCGCCACCGGCATCGGCAGATAGCCCGGCAGCAGGTTGAACAGGGTCGGGATGTCGCTGGCTCCCTGGATGGAGGCGTGACCGCGCAGCGCCATGATCCCGCCGCCCGGCCGCCCGACATTGCCCATGAGCAGCTGCAGGATCGCGCTGGTGCGGATGAACTGGGCCCCGAGGGAATGCTGGGTCCAGCCCACCGCATACGCGAACATCGTCGTCCGCTCCCGGCCGCTGTTCTCGACGATCGAGCGGGCGAGATAGTCGAAGTCCTCGCGCCCGATGCCGCAGACCTCGGTGACGAGTGCGGGGGTATAGCGCGCGTAATGGCGCCGCAGCACCTGCAGCACGCACCGCGGGTCGGTCATCGTCGGGTCGCGCTCGATGAGCGCGTGATCGAGCGGCGGGCCGCCCGAGCCGTATGCCTGTCCCTCGGCCACCGCTGCCTGCTCGGCGCCGTGTTCCTCCGGGCCGGGCTCGCCGACCTTCTCCTCCCCCGCCGCCCGGGACTTGTAGGCCCAGCTGGTCAGGTCGTACTGCCCGGTCTCGGGGTCGTAGCCGGAGAAGACGCCGCCGAGATCCTCGGTGTCCTGAAAGTCGTCGGAGACGAGCATCGTGGCGTTGGTGTAGGCCTGGACGTAGTCGCGGAAGTAGGTCTCGGTGGTCAGCACGTGGTTGATCAGGGCACCGAGGAGGATGACGTCACTGCCGGCGCGGATGGGGATGTGCCGGTCGGCCACGGCGGAGGTGCGGGTGAAACGCGGGTCGACGTGGATCACCCGGGCACCACGCAGCTTCGCCTCCGTCACCCACTGATAGGCCACCGGGTGGCACTCGGCCATATTGGAGCCTTGGATGACGATGCAGTCCGAATTGGCCATGTCCTGCACGAACTGCGTGGCGCCGCCGCGCCCGAACGAGGCTCCCAGACTGGGAACCGTGGAGCTGTGTCAAATACGCGCCTGGTTCTCGACCTGGATCGCGCCCATGGCCGTATACAGCTTCTTCATCAGGTAGTTCTCTTCGTTGTCCAGCGCGGCCCCGCCCAGGCTCGCGATGCCCATCGTGCGGCGCAGGAACTGGCCGTGCTCGTCCTTGTCCTGCCAGGTGCGCCGGCGGGTCTCGACCACCCTGTCGGCGATCATGTCGGTCGCCTCGTCCAGGCCGAGGTGTGTCCAGTCCGTGGCGTAGGGCGCGCGATACAGGACGGTGGTCTGGCGGCGGGGGTTGTTGACCAGCTGCTCGCTGGCGCTGCCCTTGGGGCACAACCGGCCCCGGCTGACGGGACTGTCGGGGTCGCCCTCGATCTGCACGACCCGGCCGTCCTTGACGAAGATGTTCTGCCCGCAGCCGACGGCGCAATAGGGGCAGACGGATTTGACGACCTTGTCAGCGGTTGCGGTGCGTGCCGTCCGTTCGCGGGTATGCCGCGTGGTCACCGCCGGCCCGCGGCCCAGGAAGTCGCCGCTCGCCAGCTGCCGCAGCACCGGCCAGCCGAGGAATGTACCTCGATCCGCCATCGCACCCTCCTGCTCGGTTGGGTCTGACGCGCCGTCCTGATGCATCGGGCCTGTGCATCTTCCTACGCATCCGTCCTGCGCATTCGCCCTGCCCAGGGACCCTATCGGCACCCGCCGCCGCAATCGCGGATTAGCAGTCGCGGATCAGGAGGTGCCCTGTCGCCACGAGGGGCGCACGGCCGCGAGCCGGCCGAAGGATCCTTTGCCCTGGCGGGCGCCCGCGGCGGCCGGCGCCACCG
>NZ_HG764815.1:2680157-2685263 GCF_001050535.1 Nostocoides australiense Ben110
ATGTCGAACCACCCCATGTCGAACCACCCGATTGTCGGCTCGCCGCCTGCCACCGCACGTCGAGCCCACACCGGCGGATGTCACCACGTGGGGGATCCGTCGCCGGCCATCGCCCAAGTCGTGACACGAACCGCCCGGCTTCGTCTCGAGTCGGGCAATCGGGCACGCCGGATCGCCCAGGTTGTGACACGCGCTATGCGGGTCGTCGGCGAGGTCGTCGAGGGCGTGGAAAGGTAAAGACCGCGCAAGAACTTGGCAAAGTTTCTCCAGCTTCTGTGGATAACCCCTCACTCACCGAGCGGGATTCGCCGACCTCGCCTATGGTCCCGGTCAAACCCGAGGCGCAGGGGGCCTCGGGAAGACCTCTCGGGGAAGGGGGGAAAGAGATGGACGCTGCGGTGGCGCTGATCGAGAGCGATGTGCGCGAGCACATTCGGCGTTCCGATCTGGACCCATTGGCCGACGCCCACGAGATCCGCCGGGTCGTGCGGGACGCGGTCGCCGACTACGACGACCGGTCGATCAGCGGCGGCCTGCCGCGCCTGTCCGACCTCGACGCCGCCGCCCGCGCGATCCTCGACTCGGTCGCGGGATACGGTCCGCTGCAACAGTATTTCGACGACCCAGCCGTCGAAGAGATCTGGATCAACGAGCCCTGGCGCGTCTTCATCGCCCGCAACGGTGTGTCCGAACTAACCCCGACGATGCTCACCGACGAGGCGGTGCGCGACCTGGTCGAACGCATGCTTCGCACCTCCGGCCGCCGGGTCGACCTCAGCTCGCCGTTCGTCGACGCCGTCCTGCCGGACGGCAGCCGCCTACACGTCGTCATTCCCGACATTACGCGGGCTCATTGGTTCCTGAACATCAGAAAATTCGTCGCAAAAGCCGACAAGCTGGAAGATCTTGTCCGCCTCGGCACTTTGACACCAGAGGCCAGTCGTTTCCTCGAAGCCGCTGTCGTTTCCGGCCTCAATGTCTTGGTCGCGGGCGGCACTCAGGCGGGCAAGACGACCCTGCTCAACTGCCTGGCCGCCGCCGTGCCACCGCGGGAGCGGATCGTCACGGTGGAAGAGGTCTTCGAACTGAAGATCCCCCAACGCGACGTCGCTGCGATGCAGTGCCGCCAGCCCAGTCTGGAGGGTAGCGGCGAGGTGCCGTTGCGGCGGCTGGTCAAGGAGGCCCTTCGGATGCGCCCATCGCGCATCATCGTCGGCGAGGTGCGCCAGGCCGAGTCCCTCGACCTCCTGATCGCGTTGAACTCCGGCCTTCCCGGCATGGCGACGGTGCACGCCAACAGTGCCCGCGAGGCCGTCATCAAGATGTGCACCCTCCCGTTGCTGGCGGGTGAGAACGTCGGCAGCCGGTTCGTCGTCCCGACCGTCGCGTCATCGATCGACATCGTGGTGCACACCGGATTGGACCGTGACGGCAAGCGCCGGGTGCGCGAGATCGCCGCCATCCCGGGGCGCTGCGAGGGCGATGTCGTCGAGATGGCCGATCTCTTCGTGCGCCGCGGAGGCGAACTGCGGCGTGCCGATGGCTTCCCGCCTCACGCCGACCGTTTCGAGGCGAGCGGGTTCGATCTCGCGCAGTTGCTGCGGTCGGGGGTCTGACATGCCACCGGTACTCGTGGGACTGATCCTGGGTCTTGGCCTTTTTTGCATCTGGTGGTCCTTTTGGCCGACGGAGGAGTCGGCGGCCACGACCACAGGGCGCGGTCGCAGCCGGATCGATCGCCTCGGGGACGACTTGGTGCAGGCCGGGTATGCCGCGGTCGGGCCCCGCGCCCTCCTCGCCACCTGCGCGCTGACCGGGGTGCTCGTCTTCGTCCTCTTCTACGGGATGGTGTCGGTGGCATCGGTGGCCTTGTCCTTCGGACTGCTGGCGTCGTATGCACCCATCGCCCTCGTGCGTGGGCGGGCTCGCCGGCGCCGGGCGGCTCTGCGCGACCTTTGGCCGGATGCCGTGGACAACATCACCTCCGGTGTGCGGGCGGGTCTGGCGTTGCCGGAGTCGTTGGTGCAGTTGGCGATTCGCGGCCCGCTCCCCCTACGTCCGGCATTCCAGCAGTTCGCCGAGGACTATCGGGTCAGCGGCCGCTTCAACGACAGCCTGGACCGTCTGAAAGCCAATCTCGCCGACCCGGTCGGCGACCGGCTGGTTGAGGCGCTGCGCATGGCGCGCGAGGTCGGCGGCTCGGATCTCGGGCGGCTTCTGCGCACGCTATCGGGCTTCCTGCGCGACGACGCGCACGCGCGCAGCGAGTTGGAGACCCGCCAATCGTGGACGGTCAATGCCGCCCGCCTGGCGGTCGCTGCCCCGTGGATCGTGCTGGCACTCATGTGTACTCGCCCGGAGGCCGTGCAGTCGTTCTCGACCGCGACCGGTGCCCTGGTGCTCGCGGGCGGCGGAACGTGCACCTTGATCGCCTACCGGATCATGGTCCGGATCTCGCGGCTGCCTGAGGAAGAGCGGGTGCTCGGATGAACGTCATCGAGCGCGTCGGCATCGGCCAGTGGGGAGCGCTGACCGGCCTGTTCTTCGCATCCGGGGTGCTGCTGATCCTTCGGCACCTGCGCGCGCAGCGCCGGCCCACCTTGGAGGCCCGCCTGGTCCCCTACCTCATCGACACGGTCGGGTTCACCCGCCTACGCGATCGAACGGTCATCTCCCCCGCCGGGGTCTTGGCGGTGCTGGGCCGACCGATCGTGCGAGACGGAGCCAGGCTCGTCGAACGCCTTCTCGGCGGCGCCGATTCCGTGCGCTCCCGCCTGGTCCGCGCGGGCCGCCAGCCGGATGTGGATCGCTTCCGCGCCGAACAGGTCCTGGCCGGCGTCGCGGGCGGGTTGGCAGGCGGCCTGCTGGGCGTTCTGCTCGCCGTCGGCGGCAACGGGGGTCCGCTCATGCTGCTGTGGCTCACCGGCCTGGGCGCGCTGGCCGGTGTGGTGGCGTGGGACCAATGGCTCACGCGTGCGGTCACGAGGCGCGAGGCGCGCATGCTCGCCGAATTCCCAACTGTGGCAGAGCTTCTCGCGCTCGCTGTCGGTGCAGGCGAGGGTGCCGTCGGGGCACTCGAAAGGGTATGCCGCCTCTCCAAGGGCGAACTCGCCACCGAACTCGGCCGCTGCCTTGGGGACGCCCGGTCCGGCGCCAGCCTCCCGCGGGCGCTGGGTGGTCTCGCCGAACGCACCGGTCTGACATCCCTCAGCCGTTTCGTCGACGGCGTCGTGATCGCCGTCGAACGCGGCACCCCGCTGGCGGATGTCCTGCGGGCGCAAGCCCAGGACGTTCGTGAGGAGGGACGCCGCCAACTGATGGAGACCGGCGGCAAGAAAGAGATCGCCATGATGATCCCGGTCGTCTTCCTCGTCCTGCCCGTCACCGTCCTGTTCGCCGTATTCCCCGGCTTCGACTTCCTGAACTTCTCCATGTGACACCAACGCTCAATCGAGCACAACCGAGAGGAAACGCTATGTCCGAGAAGATGATCAAAGCTCACATCCGCCTCGTCGACGGCCTGCGCCGAGCCCTCGCCGACCGCGAGGGCCAGCGCGGCGATGTGCCCGGCTGGGTCCTGATCACCATCATGACGGCGGGCCTGGTCTCGGCGATCTGGTTCATCGCCGACGAACGGCTCAAGTCCCTGATCGGCGACGCCCTTGACGAGGTCAGCCCGTCCGGAAACTGATGATGCGCAGCCTGGGCTCGCGGGCACCGGGCGGGAACGAGGGAGTCGAAACGGGCGCGGCGATCGCCGACTTCGCCATGGTGACCGGCCTGCTGATGTTCGTGTTCGCCGCCGTCTTCCAGCTCGGGCTGACCCTGCACATTCGCAACACCCTGATCTCGTGCGCCGCCGAGGGCGCACGCGTCGGGGCACGTGTCGATGCGGCACCGGGAGATGCCGTGGCGCGCACGACCCAGATGATCGACTCGGCGATCTCGTCCCGCTTCAGCCAGAACGTGACGTCCTCCACCGAGTCGGTCGACGGCGTCGACGTCGTCGTCGTGCGCGTCACCGCTCCCTTGCCGCTCATCGGTCCACTTGGCCCGGACAACGAGTTGCACGTCACCGGACGCGCCTTCGAGGAAGCCCAATGACCTTCCTGCGCAACCGATTCGCGATGGAACGGGCGCGACCACGATCCGGGGCCGAGGAGGCTTCCGCGATCGTGGAGTTCGTCTTCCTCGGTGTTCTGCTCCTCGTGCCGCTCATCTATCTGACGATGATGATCGCCCGCGTCCAGGCCGGGTCGTATGCCGTGGCCCAGGCCGCCCGCGAGGCCGGCCGGGCCTTCGTCACGGCAACCGAGGAGGGCAGTGCCGATGCCCGGGCGCGCGCGGCGGCGGCCATCGCCTTCGAGGACCAAGGCTTCGGCGGGGACGGCGGCAGCGTCGAGATCCGCTGCTCCGCCTCGCCGTGCCTGACCCCCGAGAGCAGCATCGAGTTCCGGGCGACGGTCAGCGTGCCGCTGCCACTGGTGCCGGCGTTCGCCCGCGATGTCGTGCCGCTCGAGGTCCCCGTGTCGAGCACCCACGTGCTGACCATCGATCGCTTCCGGGAGGCCGGATGAGACGCCGGCGACCACCCGAAGAGATCGATGCGGAGGCGGGCGGCATCACGATCTTGATCATCGGGCTGACCTGCATCGCGCTGCTGCTGATCCTGGGCATCATCACGGTGACCAGCGCCCAGCTGGCCCGAATTCGCCTGCTCGATGCCGCCGATGCTGCCGCCCTGGACGCGGCCGACAGCATCGCGGAGCGGGTCTACGACACCGGGGTCGGGACGGCCGTGCCGCTCGACGACGGGCAGGTGTGGGCAGCGGCTGCGGCCAACCTGGCGTCCCGCCCGATGCCCGACCGGATGCAGGCTTGGACGATCGCCCCGGGCACCGGATCGCCGGACGGGAGCACGGCGGTGGTCCGCATCACCGGGACGGCCGAGTTGCCCATCTTGAGCAGCGCCGCCGAGTTCGTCGGCCGCAGCATCACGATCACGGTCGAGTCGCGGGCCCGCGCCGACGTCAACCTGCCGGCGGCGCCGCGCCGGGCTCCCTGACGGGCACGGAACGCCGAGCGGCCGCGACCCGGGCATCGATG
>NZ_HG764815.1:2685363-2689441 GCF_001050535.1 Nostocoides australiense Ben110
GCCGCCGCGGCCATACCGGACGTCGAGGTGGCCGGCGACGACGGCGAACATCTCCCCCACATCGTGACCTGCAGCGCTTTGTACGTCGACGGGGAGACCCTCGTCGGCGAGCTCGACCGGCGCGATATCGCCGTGGCCTCCGGCTCGGCGTGCACCGCCTCGACGCTCGAGCCGAGCCATGTGCTGGCGGCGATGGGGCTGCTCACGCACGGCAACATCCGCATCACCGTGCCCTGGCGTGCCACCGCACCGGACCGGGATTCCGGCGTGGACCGCCTGATCACGGCGCTGCCGCTGGTGATCGGTGAGGTGCGCGCGCGACTCGGAGCAGGAGGATTGTGATGACCGAGCACTCGGAGCCCGGCCCCGGCGACCGCGGCGCCGGCGGCCTCGATGACGGCGATGCGGTGATCGTGGACGCTCGGGAGACTCGCTGCCCGATGCCGGTGATCATGGCGGCCAAAGCGGCCCAGGATCTGCCCGACGGCGCCCGGCTCGTGGTCCTCGCCACCGATCCGGCCGCGGCAGCCGACCTGCCTGCGTGGTGTCGGCTGCGCGGCCATACCCTGCTCGACCTGCACCTCGGCGACGAGGTGCGCGCCGACATCCGCCTCGGGACCTAGCGCCTCGCCCAGCGGCGGCCACGCCAGGCGGCCCAATCGGGGCCGGGGGCGGTGATCAGAACCGGGAGAGCGGCGAGATAGTCCGGCCGCGACATGACCTCGATGCCGAGGGTGGCCAAGTGGTCGGTGCGCCATTGGACGTCGATCAGGGCGGGACCGGCGCCGGAGCGCATCACGTCGACCAGACCCGCCAGCGCCAGCTTGGAGGCGTCGGTGACCCGGTGGAACTTCGACTCGCCGGCGAAGAGCCCGCCGACGGCCACGCCGTACAGCCCGCCGGCCAGCTCCCCCTCGCGCCACACCTCGATCGAGTGCGCCCACCCGAGTTCGTGCAGGCGCTGGTATGCCGCGGCGATCTCCGGCGTGATCCACGCGCCGGACCGCTGCGGGTCGGCGCAGCCGGCGACCACCCCGGCGAAGTCGGCGTCCACGCTGAGTTGCATTGTGCGGGCCGAGCGCCGCAGGGACCGGCTGACGTGCAGGTTTGCCGGACGCAGCACCCCCCGCTCCGTCGGTGACCACCACCCGATGACATGCTCGTCGTCGAGGTCGACGCCCATCGGGAAGACACCCTCCCGATAGGCCGCGAGCAAGGTGCCCGGCTCCAGGTCCCCGCCCACACCGATCAGATCGCTCGGCGGGGCCTGCGCGATCAGCCGCCGGAAGGACCAGCCGGTGGGCGGGGGTTCGATGGGCCGAGGCGCTAGGGGCGTGGGCACTTCAGGTGCGGGGCGATCTCGGTCGCGGAGTCCTCGCCGTAGGCGTCGGCCAGGCGCGCGAGGAAGGTGCGCTTGGACAGCTCGTACTCCTGGGTGCCGACGGTCTCGATGACGTGGGCGGCCAGGACCGAACCCATCTCGGCGCAGCGGCGGTGCGGCAGCCCGACGGACAGCCCCGCGAGGAAACCGGCGCGGAAGGCGTCCCCCACACCGGTGGGGTCGGCCAGCCGGGCCACCTTGGCGACGCCGACGTGGATCGGATCCTCGCCCGGGGATTCGATGATCGCGCCGTCCTTGCCGTGGGTGGTGACGCGGTGTGTGACGCGCTCGGCGATGTCCGTCGCGCTCCAGCCGGTCTTCTGTTCGGTCAGGCGTGCTTCGTATTCGTTGGTGATCAGGTAGGTCGCGCCGTCGATGAGTTCCTTGATCTCCGGGCCGTTGCTGAACGCGAGCTGCTGGGAGGGGTCGGCGATGAACTTCAGGCCGCGCTTGCGGCACTCGCGGGTATGCCGCAGCATCGCCCCGGGGTCGTTGGCCCCGATGAGCACGTAGTCGGCGCCGCCGACGCGCTTGTGGATCGGGCCGAGTTCGATGCGCCGGGCCTCGCTCATCGCCCCGGCATAGAAGGTCGCGATCTGGGCCATGTCCTTGTCGGTGGTGCACACGAAGCGGGCGGTGTGCTTGGTGTCGGAGACCAGGATCGATTCGCAGTCGACGCCGTGCCGCTCGAGCCAGCTGCGGTAGGCGTCGAAGTCCTCCCCCACCGCGCCGACCAGCACCGGCGACATGCCGAGGTTGGCCATCCCGAAGGCGATATTGGCGGCGATCCCGCCCCGCCGGATCTCCAGATCGTTGGCCAGGAAGGACAGGGAGATCTTGTCCAGCTGCTCGACGACGAGAGAGTCGGCGAACCGGCCGTCGAAGGTCATGAGGTGGTCGCTGGCGATGGAACCGGTCACGAGGATCTTCACGGGCCGACATTATCTGCCTCCTCCGGGCCGCTGACGCGAACGCGCCGGTCCTCGAACGAGGACCGGCGCGGTGCGGGTATGCGGTTGGGGCAGCTACCCCTCAGACGGTCGCCGCCGTGGCGCCGCCGTCGCGGCGGGTCGCCTCGTCCCGACGGACGAGGGGGCTCTCCTCGTCACGGACCTGCTTGGCATGCCGCAGGCCGAGGAGCCCGAGCAGGGCCATGAGCAGTGAACCCACGAGGGCGGTGATCCCGGCGATGGTCATGATCTTGGCCATGGTGCCGAAGGCGTAGGCGTTCAACAGCAGCCCGCGCAGGGTGTTGCCCATGAACAGGCTCTGACGCAGCGCGCCGAGCTCCTCCAGCTTGGTCTTGTCGGCGTTGGCGTCCTTGCTCAGGGCGATAAACTCGCCGGAGACATCTTCGTAGGTACGCCCGCCGGACGACTTGTCCATGTGGACCTTGATGTAGTGATCGGCGAAGGCCTTGGCCTGGTCGCCATTGGTCATCTCCTGGCCGGCGTACTTCTCCAGGTACGGCTTGATGAGCGGGTCCTCGATGGCCGACCCGGACGGCATGGTGATGTCCTGCTGCTTGAGCTGGTCGGTCACATTGGACTTGGTGAAGTTGGCTCCCCACAGCAGCAGGCCGCCGCCGATCAGGAGCAACGCGGCCAGCGCGAGGCCGAGCCACGAGATGAGTTTGTCGAGAGTGCTACGCATTGAGTGGGGGGCCTCCTCCGTCTCCGGGGAGAGCCACTCGGGTCGGGCTCCGCAGCCCCGGGCCGGCTTCGATGACCGGCGGTGAAACCCTACGACGATACAATTTACGATTCAACTACGAGTGGGTACCCAGCTCGACGGCGTGTCGCGACGGCGAGCACGACAGCGTGTCAGACGCGCAGCGCAGACAGGCGACGGCCCGGGCGCGCAGGGGTCAGCGCCCGGGCCGTCGGTCTTGGGGTGGGTCAGCTGAAGCTGTCTCCGCAGGCGCAGGAGCTGCCGGCGTTGGGGTTGTCGATGGTGAAGCCCTGCTTCTCGATGGTGTCGGCGAAGTCGATTGTCGCGCCGTCCAGGTAGGGGGCGCTCATCCGGTCGACGACCACCTCGACACCGTCGAAGTCGCGCACCAGGTCGCCGTCGAGCGTGCGCTCGTCGAAGTAGAGCTGGTAGATCAGGCCCGAACAGCCGCCGGGCTGCACGCCGACACGCAGGCGCAGGTCGGCGCGGCCCTCCTGCTCGAGCAGCGACTTGACCTTGGTGGCGGCGACGTCGGTCAGCAGCACGCCGTGGGTATCGGTGGAGGTCTGGTCCGTGGTGGTCATCTGGCTGATCCTTCGCGTCGTGGGCGGGTCGTGCTCCGTATGCCGCGTGCAACGCCACGTCGGCTGCGGATTGTTCCCCGTACCCGCACCAGAATACCCACAGTTAGGGCACCCTATGCACCGGTTGCCTGGTCAATTGTCAGGACCGTGCCGACCGGGTCAGGGCCACGGGTGAGGGCGCCCACGTCAGGACCGCGCCGACCGGGTCAGGACAGCAACTCCGGGCAGCCAACTCCGGGGCAACCACGTCAGGGCGACCAGGTCCGGGCGACGCGCGCCGCCCGCGCCCGCAGCGTCCCGACCGGGTCGGCGAAGGCAGCCTCCTCCTGGGCGGGATCGGCGGCGACGGCATACATTCCGCTCAGGCCCACCCCCATCGCCTCGCGCCGGCCGACGAGGACCCGTCCGGCGATCACGATCGCGGGCGTGGCGGGGGGGGGGG
>NZ_HG764815.1:2689541-2696209 GCF_001050535.1 Nostocoides australiense Ben110
CCACTGCCGCACCGAGGCAACGACCCAGTCCATCTCCGGCACCAGCAATACGGATCGACGCTTCGGAGGACCGCCACGCGAACTCTTGCCCCATCTCACGAACAGACAGCCCGCCTTGCCGTACTCGGGCACCTTGGGGTTGCCGTGGAGATCGGCGAGGTCAAGGCCCCAGAGCTCGCGGCGTCGAAGCCCAAAGGCATACACCACCTTGAGGACGATGGCGTCACGCTGCGCGGCGATCGCGCCTTTCCGGCCTCGGCAACGAATGCTCTCCACGAGACCGTCAGCGGCGTCGAATAGTGCCTGAACCTCGTCGTAGGTGAGTGGGCGGCGTCCGGGGTCGCCTTCGTAAGGCGTGGTGTGGTGGTAGCTGTTCCACTCGGTGACGACCTGGGTCGGGGCAGACCCGAACTCGTCCTTGCATCGGCTTACCCACTCGTAGTCCGCGCTCGTGACGTACTCCAGGAAGATTCGCAAGGCTGCTTGGTAGCCGCGGATCGTCGTCGGTCGAGCCCCGACCAGGCTGGTGACGAAGGCTTCGAACTCGGTTGCTGTCCACTGCCATGGGTACTGGTTGGTGTACTCCGCGAAGCGCCTCACGACAGCCAGCCGGCCCTCGATCGTCGAGGCCTTCAACTGCCGCGACCTCTGTTGAGCGGCCCACCCTTCCTGCATCGCGTCGAAGACGATGCGCTCGGGATCCACAGAAGGGGCAACCCCGGGGAATCGTCCCGCAACAACGTTCGTCACTGTTGCATTATATGCATCATTGATGCGGATGGATCACCCAAGGCCTGCGGGCCAAGCGTCGCGCCCCTGCTCTCGCTAGCTGTCCAGGGCCTGCCAGTCCTCCAGTGCTCTGATGACGACTGGCAGGTATCGCTGGACCTGTTCGCGATCGCTCTCCTGTTCTCCCTCCGGGAGGTTGACAAACGGCGTCTCGATCTGCCGCTCCCACCTTGCGACAAGATCTGGTGGGATGACGAGGGACCCATCGTCACGTCGTTGGCAGTGGGCATGGACGTAGCGTTGCCAGTGGGCCCATCGCTCGTGCTCGATCGAGGCGAGCCGATCGAGGATCCTCTTGCTCTCGAGGACCTGTCGGATCCTGTCGCTCTCGGACATTAGATGAGCTCTTGGTTGACTAGTCCCCAGTAATGCTGACCAAGGACGGTCAGTTCGCAAGCCTTTGAGTTCATCGCTGCGTGCCACATGTGCTTCTCCCCAACGGGCCGTACGAGGTTGACCTTTGCGAGTTCCTGCAAGATCGCGAAATCTGCGTTCTTCAGGGGATCCGGCAGCGGAGTGCCCGGGGGCTCGCTCCCATTACGCTCGGGCTCGTAGGACGGATCCAACGGGAGTTCCAACGCCGGGTCCTGAAACAGCTCGGTCAGCCTCTGCAAAGCTGTCAATGCGATCGGAGCTTCTGCCTTTCGCAGTGAAACGAAGCGCTCAACGTTGGTCTTGAAGACCGGCCGCTGGGCCCAAGGCCCTAGCGATTGATCGACATGTGCGTACACACTGCCCGGCGTAACCTCACCAACCAGGTTAGCCGCGGCACCGCTGAGAGCATCCACGAGGAGGTTGGTGAACACCCCAGAACCATTCGATTCCAGTGAATACTGTTTCGCCGTTGACGCGGTGAGAATCGTCACGCCGTCCTTGATCTCGGCAAACGCGGGAGAAATCGGATTGTTCCCCGCTCCTCCGCTGTGGCAGCAGTCGAGGATGATGACCTTGTTCTCCGCCGGGGACTGACTGGCCAACGTCATCACATCGCTGAGGGCGAGTCCGTCATGGCCGTCAGCACAGTCGCTAGGGCACAGGAATCCGCCCGTGCTGTCGATATAGCCGTGGCCCGAGAAGTAGAACAGCGCGATGTCGGCCTTGTCCCGAAACAGTTCCTGGACGGATTCGCGCAACTCGGTTCGCGACACGGCACTATCCTCGCTCGTCGCCACAAGCAACTTGGGCTGAGTGAAGTTCGTGGTCCCGTCGGCGTGCCGGTCCAGGACCCCCTTGACATTGTGCGCGTCATTGGCTGCTCCGTGCAGCGATACTATCGACTCGTAGTAGTCGATCCCCACGATGAGTGCCTTACGCATAGCTCAGAGCGAGTCGATGAAATTCGCCACGTTAGCGTCGGTCCATTCGACGGTTTGGACGCCCGCCAGCGCAGTCCGGTCATTGGAGTAGATCCAGATGCCTCGGATCTTCTTCCCCTCCTCCTTGGCGCACTGGATCTCCCACTTCTGACCAGATGACGTGAGCGAGTTCTTACTGACCAAAGCCACAATTCCGTCGGAGCGGCGAATCCGGGTGCGGACCTTTTCTTTCCACTCAGTGTCGTACGGCTTCTTGACCGACATGTCGATGAACTCGTAGGGGTGGCGCGGGTGCAGGGATTGTCCCTTGAAGAGGTCCCGCATCCTCTCGTCTTCGATCGCGAACGCGACGAATACAACCTTCTTGTCGGTCATGATTACTCTCCCATCGCGGCTAGGGCGTGAATGGCCCCGCAAGTTACTTCGGTTGAACAGGGCTCGATCGACTGTAACCTCGTCACGAGATGTTGGGGCCGCCCGCTGGACGAGCGGCCCCAACGTTGCATCCGTTGAATATGGCTCGCTTTCAGCTGCAGCCGCTGGTGGAGCCGCAGCCCTCGCAGACGTAGCAGGAGCCCGCGGGGCGCATCTTGGTGCCGCAGGTCATGCACATCGGGGCGTCGGCGGCCTTGCTGTTGCCGAACTTGGCGAGCAGGTCGGCCGAGGAGTGCACGTCGGCGTCGACCTTGCGGGCCGAGGCGGCGCCGGAGCCGGACTGGACCTTGGTGGCGTCGAGGTCCTTGTCGTGGTGCGGGCTCTGCTTGGGCTCGGCGGTCTTCTTCGGAGCCTGAGCACCGACGCCCTCCTGCATGATCTCCATCTCGTCCTCGATGTCCTCCTCGGACTCCTCATCCACGGGGGCGTAGGAGCCGGTCTCGAGCTGGCGAGCGCGCTCCTCGGCGGTGTAGATGCCGTAGTAGGAGCGGGTCTCGAAGTCGAGGTGGTCGAGCGCGAGCCGGCGGAAGACGTAGTCCATGAGGGACTGGCCCATCCGCACGTCCGGGTCGTCGGTCATGCCGGCCGGCTCGAAGCGCATGTTGGTGAACTTCTCCACCCAGGTCTCGAGCGGCACGCCATACTGCAACGCCACGGAGATCGCGATCGAGAAAGCATCCATCACCCCCGCGAGGGTGGAGCCCTGCTTGCCGAACTTGAGGAAGACCTCACCGAGGCGGCCGTCCTCATACGTCGAGGCGGTCATATAGCCCTCCGCCCCGCCGATCGCGAAGGAGGTGGTTCTCGAGTTGCGGCGCTTGGGCAAGCGCTCGCGGACCGGGCGGTATTCGACGACCTTCTCGACGGGCGCCGCCGCGGCGGCCTCCTTGTCCTTGGCCGTGGATCCGGCATCGGACAGCGGCTGGCCGACCTTGCAGTTGTCGCGGTAGACCGCCAGCGCCTTCAGGCCCATCTTCCAGCCCTGGACGTAGACATCCTCGATCTCCTCCACCGACGCGCTTTCCGGCAGGTTGACCGTCTTGGAGATGGCGCCGGACAGGAACGGCTGGACGGCCGCCATCATCCGCACGTGACCCATCGCCGAGATGGCCCGCTCACCCATGGCCGTGTCGAAGACCTCGTAGTGCTCGGTCTTCAGACCGGGCGCGCCGACGACGTGGCCCTTGTCGGCGATGAACTCGACGATCGCCTCGACGGTCTCCTCGGCATACCCGAGCTTGCGCAGGGCTCGCGGAATCGTCAGGTTGACGATTTGCATCGACCCGCCACCGACGAGCTTCTTGAATTTGACCAGCGAGAAATCTGGCTCGATTCCCGTTGTGTCGCAATCCATCATGAAGCCGATGGTTCCCGTCGGTGCGAGAACGCTGGCTTGCGCATTGCGGAAGCCATTCCTTTCCCCGAGCGTTAGCACGTCATCCCAGGCCCTAGTGGCGAGCTTGTGGATGTCGGCGTCCATCGTGTGGCGGGTCCGGACTGCGTCGTTGGCGGCCTGGTGCTTGCGCATCACGCGCTTGTGGGCGTCGGCGTTGCGAGCGTACCCGGCATACGGACCGACGACGCCGGCCATCTCCGCCGATCGCTTGTATGCCGCGCCGGTCAGCAGCGAGGTGATGCTGGCCGCGAGTGCCCGGCCGCCTTCGCTGTCATACCCGTGACCGGTCGCCATGAGCAGCGCGCCGAGGTTGGCGTAGCCGATGCCCAGCTGGCGATAGTCGACCGTGGTCTTGCCGATCGGCTCGGTCGGGAAGTCGGCGAAGCAAATGGAGATATCCATTGCGGTTATGACCAATTCGACAACCTTTTGGAAAGTGGATGCGTCGAATGTGTCATCCTCGCGAAGGAACTTGAGCAAATTGAGCGACGCCAAATTGCAGGATGAATTGTCGAGCGACATATATTCCGAGCAAGGATTAGATGCCGTGATCCGGCCCGTCTCGGGGTTGGTGTGCCACGCGTTGATCGTGTCGTCGTACTGCATGCCCGGGTCGGCGCACTCCCACGCGGCCTCGGAGATCTTGCGCATCAGCTCGCGGGCGTCGACGGACTCGACGACGGAGCCGTCCAGGCGCGAGGTGAGGTTGAATTCGGTGCCCTCTTCGACGGCGCGCATGAACTCGTCGGTGACGCGGACGGAGTTGTTGGCGTTCTGGTACTGGACCGAGACGATGTCCTTGCCGCCGAGGTCCATGTCGAAGCCAGCATCACGCAGTGCGCGGATCTTGTCCTCTTCGCGGGCCTTGGTCTCGACGAACTCGACGATGTCGGGGTGGTCGACGTCGAGGACGACCATCTTGGCGGCACGACGGGTCGCGCCACCGGACTTGATGGTGCCGGCGGAGGCGTCGGCGCCCCGCATGAACGAGACCGGGCCGGACGCCGTGCCACCGGAGGAGAGCAACTCCTTGGAGGAGCGGATGCGCGAGAGGTTCAAGCCGGCGCCCGAGCCCCCCTGGAAGATCTTCCCCTCCTCCTTGTACCAGTTCAGGATGCTGTCCATCGAGTCGTCGACCGAGAGGATGAAGCAGGCGCTGACCTGTTGCGGTGAGGGGGTGCCGACGTTGAACCACACCGGCGAGTTGAACGAGAACACCTGGTGCAGAAGGGCATAGGTGAGCTCGTGCTCGAAGACCTCGGCGTCCTGCTCGGTCGCGAAGTAGCCGTGCTGCTTGCCGGCCTTGGTGTAGGTCAGCACCACCCGGTCGATGAGCTGGCGCAGGCTGCGCTCGCGCGCCTCGGTGCCGACCGCGCCACGGAAGTACTTGGTCGTCACGATGGTCGAGGCGTTGACCGACCAGAAGTCGGGGAACTCGACGCCGCGCTGCTCGAAGATCGTCTCGCCCGTCTTCCAGTTCTGCTGGACGACATCCCGGCTCTCCCACGTCACCTCGTCATAGGGGTGCACGCCGGCGGTGGTGAAGATGCGCTCCACCTTCAGACCTTTGGCCTTGCCGGATCGTGCGGCGTTCGAGCGAGCGGTCTCGGTCATATATCCCTCTCCTGGGGTGACTGTGCGGGTGGTGCGGTGGGGTTGTGGTCACCGGATGCCGGCCGTGGCGGTTCGGCCGGCACCCGGGAGTCCTAAGGGGCCGGTATGCGGTCCGGTCGCCCGTCCGGGGCAGCCGCCTCGCGCTCGGCGCGAAGCAGGGTGATGGCGCTCTCGAAGTCCTCAAGGGACTCGAAGGCTTGGTAGACGCTGGCGAAGCGCAGGTAGGCGACTTCGTCGAGTTCGCGCAGCGGCCCGAGAATCGCCATTCCCACTTCGTGGGCGTCGACCTCGGCGTTGCCCGCGGCGCGCACGCCCTCCTCGACCCGCTGAGCGAGGACGGCGAGTTGGTCCTCGGTGACCGGGCGGCCCTGGCAGGCCTTGCGGACCCCGGCGAGGACCTTGGCCCGGCTGAACGGTTCGCTGGCGCCGGAGCGCTTGAGCACGGTCAGGCCCGCGGTCTCGATGGTGGTGAACCGTCGCCCGCAATCCGGGCACTGGCGGCGCCGGCGGATCTGGGCGCCGTCGTCACTGGTCCGGCTGTCGACGACCCGGGAGTCGGTGTGACGGCAGAAAGGACAGTGCACGGCCAACTCCGATCGGTGTGGTGGGGACGAATCCGGGGACAACGTGGGGACAACGTGTGAGTAACTTCCCTCGCATGTGCACTACATGTGGAAGAACTACATCGGTGTAACCACTACATGTAGGACTCTATGCCCGGGTCGGCACTAACGCAAGACCTATGCGTGTCGTCCGCGTGTCCGGCGTGTCGGTGCCGTGAACAGCTGCGCGTGGGCGCGCTCAGCGGGCGGGAATCACGAGCCGCTGACCGGCCTGGACGTGCTCGCTGGAAAGGCCGTTGGCGATCTGGATCGCCGCCACGCCGTCGCCGATCACTCGACCCGGCAGGTAGCTCTCCGCGAGTCCGGAGAGCGTCTGGCCGGACTCCACCACGACGATCCGCTCGCCGGAGACCGGTCCGCCGAACGGTCCGACGCCGGCGGCGGACGCCGCGAGGACCGAGGTGCCGAGGAGCACGGCGGCGGCCATCAGCGTGATCGCCAAGCGGCCGAGACGCGTGAGCTTGACGACGCCGGCGGCACGCCCGCCTCGTGCCG
>NZ_HG764815.1:2696309-2700394 GCF_001050535.1 Nostocoides australiense Ben110
AGGCAACCGGAACAAAGGCTGCTGCCTCCAAGCGGCCTCCTGCCACCAAGAAGACAGCCGCTACCAAGGCGCCGCCAACCAAGACGGCCGCGTCCGCCAAGACCGCAACGGCCAAGACCGCAGCGAGCAAGCCGGCCGCCGGCAAGAAGTCCGCCGGCGCGGCTGCCTCCGCGAAAGCTGCCGCCTCCAATCGGACTGCTGTCGCCAAGCAGACTGCGGGCACCAAGAAGACGATGACGACCCAGCCGGCAGCGAAGGCCCCCGCCGCGAAGCGTGCTGCCACCGCGACGGCGGCGAAGACGTCGGCCAAGCGCGCGCCGGCGCCAGAGCAGGCTGCCACGAAGGAGGCTGCCACGAAGGAGGCCGGCACGAAGGAGGCTGGCCCGACGCAGGCTGCGACCACAAAGACCGCGACCACGAAGACCGCGACCAAGGCTGCGACCGAGAAGGCTCCGGCCAAGAAGGCAGCGACAAACCAGGCTCCGGCCAAGCGCGCGGCGAAAGCAGCCCCGGCTGCGCCGCCCGGGGGCGGGTCGCGGCATACCGGCACCGGCCATCGGTATGCCGTCAAGGAGGGTGAGCAGCCGTGGACGGCGGCGGAGATCGCCGAGATCCGCGCCACCATCGAAGGCGATATCGCGACCTTGCGGGTCGAGATCACCGAGGCCGAGCACGAGGTCGCCGCGCTGATGCGGCAGTCCGGCGACGGCGCGGGTGACGACCAGGCCGACGCGGGCAGCAAGACGCTCGAACGCGAGCAGGAGATGAGCCTGGCCAACAACGCCCGTGAGATGCTTCTGCAGGACCAGCACGCGATCGAACGCATCGACGACGGGACCTACGGGATCTGCGAGAACTGCGGGCAGCCCATCGGCAAGCTGCGGCTCGAAGCCAATCCACGTGCGACCCTATGTGTGCCATGCAAGAGCAAACAGGAACGCCGCTGACGCACGAGGACCCGACCGGCGAGCACCCGGCCCGACCGCATACCGGAAGGAGACGGCGGGCCGCCCTCGTCTGGGTGGTCGCCCTCGCCACCCTCGCCGCCGACCAGGCGACGAAACTGTGGGCACTGCATACCCTGACGCCCGGCGTGAGCAAGCCCCTCATCGGCGACCTGATCGGGTTGCGGCTCGTCCGCAACGCGGGGGCCGCCTTCTCGAGCCTCGACACCGCCACCATCGTCGTGACGCTGGTCGCGCTGCTCATCGTCGCCGGGCTCCTCTACTACGTGCACACCAGGGCGCTGTCGCGTGTCTCGGCGCTCTGCCTGGGGCTCATCGCCGGCGGGGCGCTCGGCAACCTGATCGACCGGGCGGCCCGGGAGCCGGGCTTCCTGCGGGGCCACGTCGTCGACTTCATCGACTACTTCGGCTGGTTCGTGGGCAATGTCGCCGATATCGCCATCGTCGTCGCGGCGCTGGTCCTGGTGGCCGTGTCCTGGCGCTCGGAGCGCTCGGATGGCTGAGACGAAGACGGTGCTGGTCCCCGAGGGGTTGGCCGGCGAGCGCGTGGACGCCGCCGTCGCCCGCCTGCTCGGGCTCTCGCGCTCGAAGGCCGCGGACCTCGCAGGTTGCGGCGCGATCCTCGTCAACTCCGCGGCGGTGGCCAAGTCGGCGAAGGTCGTCGCGGGCGACCTCCTCGAGGTGACGATCCCGTCCCCGACCGGGGGACCACGCGTCATACCGATGGACATCCCCGACCTGCGGATCGTCCACGCCGACGACGACCTGATCGTCGTCGACAAGCCCGCGGGGGTCGCAGCGCACCCGAGCGTCGGGTGGGACGGACCGGACGTGCTCGGCGGGCTGCTCGCGGCCGGCTATCAGATCACCACCTCCGGCGCGGCGGAGCGGCAGGGCATCGTCTCCCGGCTCGACGTCGGCACCTCCGGGCTGATGGTGGTCGCCAAGAGTGAATACGCCTACTCGCGGCTGAAACAGGCCTTCCGCACGCGCACGGTCGACAAGACCTATCACACGCTCGTCCAGGGCTTGCCGGACCCGCTCGTCGGGACCATCGACGCACCTATCGGGCGGCATCCGTCCTACGACTACAAGTTCGCGGTGATGGATTCCGGGCGCGCGTCGGTGACCCACTACGAACTGATCGAGGCCTTCCGCGCGGCGGCGCTCTTGGAGATCCATCTCGAGACCGGACGCACCCACCAGATCCGGGTGCACTTCTCGGCGCTGCGGCACCCGTGCGTGGGGGACCTGACGTATGGCGCGGACCCCGTCCTCGCCAAGCGGCTCGGCCTGGAGCGCCAGTGGCTGCATGCCGTGGGGCTGGGTTTCGAGCATCCCGGCACGGGGGAGTATGTGAGCTTCGAGAGTCCCTACGCGCCCGACCTCGAACTGGCGCTGGAGAAGCTGGCGGGCTGAGATGAGTGCTCGGCCCCTCCGCCGTCGGGCAGTCCGCCGGCGCGAGGCGGACGGCTGGCGCCTCGCCCCCTTCGTCAGCTCGGCTGGTCGTCCCGGGCCAGGGTGACGATGACGGTATGCCGTCGACCGTCGTCGCGCAGGGGCAGCACCTGGGGGTCGGGCACGGGCACGCCGTCCATCGTCGTCGTGGCCACCCGGCGCCGCACGCCAGGGGCGCCGGGCGGGGCGCTGAACTGCACGGCATACTGCGCCGCGCCCACCCGGATGTCGGCCTGCGCGCTCGTCCACGACGGCGGCAGGCAGGGCCGGATGAGCAACCGGTCGCCCCGGCGCTGCAGCCCGAGGATCGCCTCCACTGCGGCCCGGTAGAGCCAGGCGCTCGACCCGGTATACCAGGTCCAGCCGCCGCGCCCCACGTGCGGCTGGACGGAGTAGACGTCGGCGGCCACGACATACGGCTCGACGCGGTAGGTCTCGATCCGTTCCGGGCCCGAGCCGTGCCAGACCGGGTTGATCAGGTCGAACAGCTCACCGGCCTTGTCCTCCCAACCCTGCTCCGCATACGCGAAGATCAGCCAGCTCGCCCCGTGGGTGTACTGGCCGCCGTTCTCGCGGATGCCCGGCGGGTAGGAGCGGACATATCCCGGGTCCGGTTCGGAGGTGTCGAACGGCGGGGTGAACAGCCGGGCGATGCCCTCCTCGTGCATGACCAGACGACGGTCCACCTCGCGCAGCGCCTCCGCGGCCCGGGCCGGGTCGCCCTGCCCGGACAAGGTGGCCCAGCTCTGGGCGATGGAGTCGATCTGGCACTCGGGCCGGGTCACCGAGCCCAGTGGGGTGCCGTCGTCGAAGTAGCCCCGACGGTACCACTGCCCGTCCCAGGCCTCCCGCTCCAGCGCCTGCCGCACCTCCTCGGCGGCCTGCCGGCAGCGGGCGACGAAGGCGAAGTCGCGCCGCCCCCGGGCCAACGGGAGGAAACCGTCGAGGGTATGCAGCAGGAACCAGCCCAGCCAGACGCTCTCGCCCCGGCCGTGCACACCCACGCGGTTCATCCCGTCGTTCCAGTCGCCCGAGCCCATCAGCGGCAATCCGTGGCTGCCGGTCCGCAGGGCATGTTCGAGGGCACGCGTGCAGTGGACGTAGAGGGGGTCGGTGCGTGTGGTGACGGTGGGGGTGAAGAAGTTCTCGTGCTGGCCCGGTTCGAGGGCCGGGCCGTCCAGCCAGGGCACCTCGACATCCAGGATCCCCACGTCCCCGGTGACGGCGACATACCGCGTGACAGCGGTGGCGAGCCAGACGACGTCGTCGGTGATGCGAGTGCGGATCCCCGCCCCACCCTCCGGCAGCCACCAGTGCTGGACGTCGCCCTCGGGGAACTGCCGGCCGGCGGCCCGCAGCAGGTGCTCGCGCGCCAGGGCCGGGTCGACGAGCACGACGGCCATCCCGTCCTGCAGCTGGTCGCGGAACCCGAACGCGCCGCTGGTCTGGTAGAAGCCGGTGCGGCCCAGCACCCGCGCGGCCAGCGTCTGGTAGAGCAGCCAGCCGTTGACCATCAGGTCGAAGGTGGGGTCGGGGGTGCGGACCTCGACCTGGTCCAGTATCCGCGACCAGGCCGCCTCGACGGTGGCCAGCTGCTGCTCGGGGCGCTCGCGGCGCTGCCGGGCGATGGCGGCCCGTGCCGCATCCGCATCGGCCGCGGCG
>NZ_HG764815.1:2700494-2704463 GCF_001050535.1 Nostocoides australiense Ben110
CGATCCGGCGGGCGGGTCACGGCAGACCCGAAGTAGCTCGCGGTTCGAAATGGCACGTCACCGTCCGAGCCTACTCACTAGTATTGGCGCCACCGGGTCCGTCCGCGCGCGCGGACCAACCACCCGGCAGACGACCGGAGGGCGATACATGGCACGCGAATTCACCGCGGCCGACACCACGCGCGGGCCACGTCTGCCCCGCCTCGAGCGCCGTGCCCAGCTGCTCGAGGCCGCCCAGTCGGTTTTCGTCGACAAGGGCTACCACGCGTCGGGCATGGAAGACATCGCCGAGCGGGCAGGGGTCTCCAAACCGGTCCTCTACCAGCATTTTCCGGGCAAGCTGGAGCTCTATCTCGCGCTCGTCGACAAGCACACGGCCGCCCTTGTCGAGCTCGTCGAGGCGGCCCTCAACGAGAGCGACGACCACAAGGACCGCACCTACGCGAGCATCCGGGCGTTCTTCGACTTCGTCGCGCGCGAGGACGAGCCGTTCCGCATCGTCTTCGAGTCCGACCTCAACGAGGTCGCAGCGGTGCGCGAACGCATCGGGTGGGCGACCGAGGCCTGCGTGGACGCCATCTCCCGGCGCATCATGCTCGACACCGAGTTGCCGCAACCGGTGGCCCGGCTGGTGGCGCAAGGGCTCGTCGGCATGTCCCAGGTCTCGGCGCGGTCCTGGTTGCGGGACGGGACGATCCCGCTCGACCTGGCGGTCGAGATCATCGGCCGGCTGGCGTGGCGCGGCGTCGGTGGCCAACGGGCGCGCTTCGTCGCCCCCGCCTGACCCGGGCGTCCACCCGGGTGGGAATGCCACGGGGCCTGGTGTGTTTGACTTCTGGCAACCGCCTGTCCGATCGCGTGTTCGGGGTCGTCCCCGGCAGCCGGGCCGGCCACCGACCAAGGAGCAACCGTATGGAAGTGAAGATCGGCATCGCGAACGTCGCCCGTGAGGTGAGCATCGAGCCGGAGGAGAGCGCGTCGCGCGTCGAGGAACTGGTCCGGGCCGCCGTCACCGACGGCACCCCGCTGCGCCTCGAGGACGCCAAGGGCCGGGTCGTCATCGTCCCCGCCGCCGCCATCGGCTATGTCGACATCGGCGAGTCCCTCAAGGGCCGGGTCGGGTTCGGGGCCTAGCCACCGTCCCGTCGGTGGCTTTCACCCGTGGCGGGTGCGCGGGCGCCACACATCGGTAACAACCGCACCGCTAATCCGCATGGAACGGTCCTCGCCATGCGATGGTTGAGCGTGAACGGATCCGAATCCGCGGGTCCACGATTGCCCCGACCACTGGGCACATTTCGAAAGGAGCGGTTCCTGTGATCACCATCATCGGTGCCATCATCGCCGGCGCCATCATCGGTGGGCTCGCCCGCCTCATCCTGCCCGGGCGCCAGGGGATCTCCCTCCCCGTGACGATCATCTTGGGCATCCTCGGCTCGCTGATCGCGTCGTGGCTCGTCTACAAGCTCGGCTACGACAACGAGAACGGCGGCTTCCAGTTCATCCCGTTCATCGCGGGCGTGCTCGTCGCGGCCGGCCTCATCGTCGGCTATGGCTCCATGACCGGCAACAAGCAGATCCGCTGACCAGCTGCACGATCTAGCTGCACCACACGGCGGCCGGGCCCTTCGGGGTCCGGCCGCTTCGCTTGTCTGCCGATCGCCCCGAGCCGATCACCCCGAGCCGGTCACCAGGGCGACATCCCGGGTGGCTACGCTCGTCATCCGTGTCCGACGTCTCCTGCCCCGACTCCGCCGACCGGACCGCCACCGTCGACCTGCTCGGCATGCTCGCCCTCGGCGAGCTGACCGCCTTCTCGCGGCTGGCGGCCGACGCCGACATGGCGCCCGCGGTGGCGGGACGGGAGGCCTTCGCCCGGCTGGCGCTCGTCGAGTTCGGTCACTACGAACTCCTCCTCGCCCGCCTGCGCGAACTCGGCGGCGATCCGGAGGGTGCGATGGCGCCGTACGCCCCCGTGTTCGCGGCATACCACGAACGCACCCGGCCGGGCACCTGGCTGGAGGCGGTGGTCAAGGCCTACGTCGGCGACGGCATCGCGGCCGATTTCTCGCGCGAGATCGCCCGATTCGTCGATGCCGAGTCGCGGGCGGCGATCGAGGCGGCGATGGACGATCGAGAGCGCAGCGCGGTGCTCGTCCGGCTGGCCGCGGAGGGTATGCAGTCCGACCCGCACGTCCGCGGTCGGCTGGCGCTGTGGGCGCGCCGGCTGCACGGCGAGGCCGTGTCGCAGGCGCAGACCGTCGCTGCCCAGCGGGAGTCGCTGACCACCCTGCTCACCGGCTCCGGCCCGCAGCTCGATCTGGTGGCCCTCGGCGAGTTGTTCGCGCGGCTGGCCAGGCGGCATACCGAACGGATGGCCGCCCTCGGCCTGGAGGCGTGAGCGGCCCCGGACGTGGCCGCGCCCGGCTAAGGCTAGACTTAGCCGCGTAAGCACGTGGTGCCCGGTCGGCACGAATCATGCGCTGGCACACGGCCGGCGACCCCGCGCGAGACGCTTCCGTCTCGGGCACGAAGACCTCCGATCGGCTCCTCCCCCGGCCCGCCGCCTGCGCGGCGAGGTCCCGATCGAGAGATGAATAACGTTGTCCGACAAGACTTTCGCCGATTCCGGCGTGCACCCCGATATCGTCGCCGCCCTGGCCGAGCACGGCATCGTCACCCCCTTCCCCATCCAGGCGATGACGCTGCCGGTCGCCCTCGGTGGCCACGACATCATCGGCCAGGCCAAGACCGGCACGGGCAAGACGCTGGGCTTCGGCATCCCGATGCTGCAGCGCGTCGTCGCCCCGGGCGATGAGGGGTATGCCGCCCTGCCGGCCCCCGGCGCCCCGCAGGCGCTGGCCGTCGCGCCCACGCGTGAACTGGCCGTGCAGGTCGCCAAGGATCTCGAGCGCGCCGGCGCCCAGCGCGGGGTGCGGGTGCTGACCGTCTACGGCGGGCGGGCCTACGAACCGCAGGTCGAGGCCCTGCGCAAGGGCGTCGAGGTCGTCGTGGGCACCCCGGGACGGCTGCTCGACCTCGCCGGCCAGGGCCACCTCACCCTGGCGCACGCGCGGATCGTCGTGCTCGACGAGGCCGACGAGATGCTCGACCTCGGCTTCCTGCCCGACGTCGAGAAGCTCCTCGCCCTGACCCCTGCCGGCCGGCAGACCATGCTCTTCTCGGCGACCATGCCCGGGGCCGTCGTCGCGCTCGCGCGACGCTATATGACCCAGCCGACGCACATCCGGGCGATGAGCGAGGAGGGGGAGAATCAGCATACGGTCAAGGCGATCGAGCAGTTCGTCTATCGCGCCCACGCGCTCGACAAGACCGAGATGCTCGCGCGGATCCTGCAGGCCCGCGGGCGCGGCCTGACGATGATCTTCAGCCGCACCAAGCGCACCGCGGCCAAGGTCGCCGACGAATTGACCGAGCGCGGTTTCGCCGCGGCGTCGATCCATGGCGACCTCGGCCAGGGCGCGCGCGAGCAGGCGCTGCGGGCGTTCCGCTCGGGCAAGGTCGACGTGCTCGTCGCGACCGATGTCGCTGCGCGCGGCATCGACGTCGACAATGTCACTCACGTCGTGAACTTCCAGTGCCCCGAGGACGAGAAGACCTACGTCCACCGCATCGGACGCACCGGCCGGGCGGGCAACACCGGCGTCGCCGTCACCTTCGTCGACTGGGACGACATCCCCCGCTGGGGCCTGATCAACAAGACCCTCGACCTCGGCATCCCCGAGCCGCAGGAGACCTACTCCTCCTCCGAGCACCTCTACACCGACCTCGACATCCCCCGCGAGGCCAAGGGCAAGCTGCCCAAGTCGGCGCAGACGCGCGCCGGCCTGGCCGCCGAGGAGATCGAGGACATCGAGGGTCCGTCGAAGTCCTCCGGTGCGCGGGGGCGCTCGGCGGGACGCGGCGGCCGCTCCCAGGGCGGACGTTCGCAGGGCCAGCGCGGCGAGC
>NZ_HG764815.1:2704563-2712404 GCF_001050535.1 Nostocoides australiense Ben110
TAGAGGGCCGACTTGATGGCGGTCTCGACCAGGGGCCGCTTCTCCTCGACGACGATGATCTCGTCGAGGCCGGCCGCGAAGTCGAGCAGCCCGGCGACATCGAGAGGCGCGACGAGTCCGAGTTTCAGGACGCGAATCCCGCTCTGGCCCAGGCGGTCCGGTGTGACGCCGAGGAGGGTCAGGGCCTCGAGGGTATTGCGATAGGTCTGGCCGGCGGCGACGATCCCGATCTTCCCGCGCTGGTCGCCGGCGATCTCGTCCAGGCCGTTGGCGCGGGCATAGCGCAGCGCCAGCTCGGGCCGTGCGCCGACGAGCGACTCCTCCAGTTGCGCCAACCCGGGCTGCAGGAAGCGGGCGTGCGGGGCGTGCACGAACTGCTGGCCGTCGATCGTGTTGTCCGGCAGCGTGATCGAGGGGTCGCCCAGGGTCACGGTCGCGCTGCCGTCTACGACATTGGTGGCGAGTTTCAGCGCCACCCACAATCCGCTGAAGCGCGACATCGCGATGCCGTGCAGGCCCAGGCGCAGAATGTCCTGCGGGTCGGCGGGGGCGAGCACCGGCATACCCAGTTCGGCGAGCGCCCACTCCGAGCTGCTCGGCACCGTCGAGCTCTTGGCGGTCGCGTCGTCGCCGACAAGCGCGAGCACCCCACCGAGCGGGGAGGCGCCGCCGAGGTTGCCGTGCCGCAGGGCGTCGGTGGCCCGGTCGAGGCCCGGCGCCTTGCCGTACCAATAGGCGGCCACCCCGTCGACGGTGCGGCTCGCCCGGGTGCTCGCGAGCTGCGAGCCGAGCACGGCGTTGGCGGCCAGTTCCTCGTTGACGGCGGGCCGGAAGACGACGCCGGCGGCCGCCAGCTGCTCGCCAAGCTGCAGCAGTTCCTTGTCGTAGCCGCCGAGTGGTGACCCCTCATACCCGCTGATGAAACCGCCGGTCCGCAGCCCGGCCGCCCGGTCCCGCCGCGCCTGGTCCAAGGGCAGGCGCACCAGCGCCTGCAGTCCGCCGAGGTGGATCTGGCCTGCGGTCGCGGTCAGCCGGTCGGCGATCCGGAAGTCCCGCGCCCGCGGGTCCGAGGTCTGGTCGTGGGTCGTCGCGCTCATTGCTCCCCTTCTGGCCGCCAGAGCACGGACACTACAGCGATTTCCCCAGTGGTGGACGGGGCATCGGCAGTCCGGGATGATGGCTCCTGTGTGTCGCACAACGGTGCCCAGTACCTGCCGCCTTGTGGTCACGACGTGGGAGCCCGACGACGTGGACGCACTGCTCACGATCCACGCGGACCCCGAGACGATGCGTTCGTTCGTCATGGCCGGCCGGAGACCCACGCCGAAGTCGCGGCCCTGATCGATAGGTACATCACCGAGCAGGATCGAGCGGGCTTCACGAGGTGGCGCGTTGCCGACCACGGCGGCTTGCTGGTCGGTCGAGCCGGGTTCGCCGCGTTCCGGGGCGGGCGCGAGCTGGGCTACACCATTCGCCGGGATCGTTGGGTCAGGGCCTGGCGACCGAGGTCGCGACCGCGCTGGTCGGTTGGCATCGACAGTTCGCTGACCACGTGCCCCTGTGGGCTTACGTCTCCCCGGGAAACCACGCCTGCACCCGCGTGCTGGACAAGGTCGGATTCCGGCGCCCGGGCGCCGTGGAGTGCAGGGGCGAGGTATGCCCGCCGTTCCGGCTGCCTGCTGGAGCCGAGCCCGGGGCCAGCCTGGGCTAGCCGGATTCGACGACGTGGCCCAGTTCGGCTGACGCCGTGAGTAGGGTCGAGCCATGACCCAGTTCATCGCCGGCGCCCGCGTCGAGACCGACGGCGGCGAGCCGTATGCCGTCATCGACCCGTCGACGGGCGAGACGATCACCGAGATCGCGCTCGGGGGCGACGAGCAGGTCGATGTCGCCGTCGCCGCCGCGCGGGCTGCGTATGCCGGCTGGTCCCGGGCGACCCCCGGGGAGCGGTCGGCCGTGCTCACCCGTTTCGCGGCCGAAGTCGACTCGCGCGCAGCGGAATTCGCGCAGGTCGAGTCCCGGCAGGCGGGCAAACCGATCCGGCTCGCGACCGAGTTCGACGTGCCGGGGACGGTGGACAATACCGCCTTCTTCGCGGGCGCCGCCCGGCATCTCGACGGCCTGGCCACCGCCGAATACTCACCCGATCACACCAGCAGCATCCGCCGCGAACCGATCGGGGTCGTCGGGTCCATCTCGCCGTGGAACTACCCCCTGCAGATGGCTGCCTGGAAGATCTTGCCCGCGGTCGCGGCCGGCAACACGATCGTCCTCAAACCGGCGGAGAACACGCCCTTGACGTCGGTGATGTTCGCCGAAGCCGCGACAGCGGCCGGGATGCCGCCCGGCGTGATCAACGTGGTCGTCGGCCGCGGGCCGGTCGCCGGCGCCCACCTGCTGCGCCACCCCGAGGTCAACATGGTCTCCTTCACCGGCTCCACGCGCGTCGGGCGCACCGTCCTCGAGGCCGCCTCGGCCACCGCGAAACGCGTCCACCTCGAGCTCGGCGGCAAAGCGCCCTTCGTCGTGTTCGACGACGCCGACCTGGAGGCCGCGATCCACGGCGCGGTCGCGGGCAGCCTGATCAACACCGGCCAGGACTGCACGGCCGCGACCCGCGCCATCGTGCACCGCTCGCGCTATGCCGATTTCGTGGCGGGAGTGGCGGATCTGTATGCCGCGGTCCGGCTCGGCCCGACCGCCGACCCGGCCACCGACCTCGGACCGCTGATCTCGATGGCCCATCGCGAGAAGGTCGCCAGCATGGTCGAGCGCGCCCGCTCGTATGCCCGGGTGGTCACCGGCGGTGCGGCGCCCGGCGGGGACCTGGCGGCCGGGTCCTATTACGCCCCCACCCTGCTCGCCGATGTCAACCCCGGTCAGGAAGTCTGGACCGACGAGATCTTCGGCCCCGTCCTGACCGTAACGGCCTTCGACAGCGACGACGAGGCGATCGCCCTGGCCAATGACACCGCATACGGCCTCGCGGCCTCCGCCTGGACCCGCGACGTCTATCGGGCCATGCGCGCCAGCGCGCAGATCCACGCCGGTTGCGTGTGGATCAACGACCACATTCCGATCATCAGCGAGATGCCGCACGGCGGGGTGAAGCAGTCCGGCTTCGGCAAGGACATGTCGGCCTACTCGTTCGAGGAGTACACGACCGTCAAGCACGTGATGTTCGACCGCACCGGCGACGCCGAAAAGGGTTGGCACCGCACGATATTCACCCTCCCGGGCTGAAACCAAGGAACCTCTGCTAGCAGAGGTTAGTCAAATCAGCACACCTACCTGGGTGCGCTGATTTGACTACCTTCTGCTAGCAGAGGTTGCTTGGCCCGCGGGCTACTTGGTGGTCAGGCGGAGGGTGAAGTCGGCGTCGCCGCCGTCCTGGGAGGCGCTGAACCCGAAGGCCGACAACGGCGCCAGGTTGGCCTTCTCGTCGGCCGGGATGTCGGCGCCGAACTGCTCGACGACCTTGGCGATGTCGACGAAGCCGGCCTGGGTGGCCTTGGCGTAGTCGGGCATCGCGGCGGTGAAGGTGGCGTTCTGGTCCAGGCCGGAACCGGTGGCGACGGCATCGGCATACGCCTGATCCATCGCCAGCGTGACGCCCTTGGCCGAGGAGAAGCCGAAGGCCTGCCCCTGTTCGGCGACCTTGCTCATCAGCTTCTGCACGACTGCCGGGTCGCCGTCGGTCCTCAGCGCGACCTTGGGCATGCCAGAGCCGGTGTCCATGCCGCCGAAGGCGATGGTCGTCTTGTTGCCGACGATCTTGACGATGTCCTCTGGCAGTTGGATGCCCAGCTGCTGCTCCGCCTCGGCGATCGGGTCGGAGCCGCCGGTCGAGCTGGTGAGGTCGGTGAAGCTCTTCTCGAGGTCAGCCCAGGTCTTGGTGAGCTGTTGGCCCAGGCCGGAGATGCTCACGGCGGCGATCGTGTCCGCCGGCAGCGCCGCGATGGCGCCGGCGTCCTTGCCCGGGTTGCCCGTCACCTTGGTGCCCTTGACGCTGCCGGCCAGCTCGAGGTTGGGGCCGTCGAAGCGCAACGCGGCAACCATGCGGCCGTCGCCGAACTGCTCCTTGACCTTGGCCATCTGCTCGGCGGGCAGGGAGTCGGTCCCGGTCGCGCCCGCGGCCGCGGCCAGGTCGAAGGCGCCCTTGACGTCGACCCACATGCTCGCGATGCCGTCCTCGCCGAGGTCCTTCATGTCCCCGGAGAAGTTCGCCGCCTTGGCCAGCGGGGCGTCGCCCGCGGCGAAAGCGGCCAGGTGCTCGGGCTTTTCGGCGCAGCGGACGAAGTCGGCCACGACATCACAGGTGGATCCGGTCGTCCCGGCCTTGGCGATGGCGGCCTTGGCCTTCGCCTCGTCCGTCGAGGCAAGGATCGCGACGGCCGCGACATCCTTGCCGCCATCCGTCGGCACCGCAGCGAAGGCGAACCGGTCGCCGAGCCACGGGGCGATGTCCGCGTCATACGACAGATCTTTGAAGGCGCCCTCCTTCTGGGCCTCTTCGAAGATCTTTCGGCGCAGGTCGGCGGTGTCGTCCATCCCGATCCTGTCCTTGAGCGCCGGGAACTTGCGCAGGAACCGCAGCGCGTCGATCTTCTGCCCGCTCGCCGGGTCCAGATCGATCTTGGCGAACATCACGGCGTTGGCCGGCACGATGTCCTCCGGCTGCGCACCCCCGCCGCCCAGCACGTTGACGGCGGCGGCGCCGCCGACAGCCAACCCGACCACGGCCATGCTCCCCACGACAGCGGCGGCAACCTTGCCCCGCGACATACCGCTGCGGGCGTCGGGTCCCGCACCCGAGCCTGCGGTCACGAATTCGACGTTGTCCGTCATCTGATTGCTCTCCCCTCACGTGGCCGCTTGGTCGCGGCACTCGTACGCATCGACGCTAGCGCGTCACGGGTGGTTCCCCAAGTCGGGTCATTCCCCCGGAGGCCCCTGAATTGCGCCGTAGGATGGCGGCGTAGTTCGACGCTCTGGGGGGCGTCGACACGAGCGCAGAGGCCAGGCTTAGGTGAGCATCTCCACACCCGTCGACGTGCGTGCGGATCTGATCCGCGTCGCCTACGCCCGGGTCCGCGCCGACGGCGTGAACTCCTTGCAGGCCCGGCGCATCACCAAGGAAGCGGGAGTATCGACCACCGCCGTCTACACCCACTTCGACGGCATGGCCGGGCTGCTCCTGGCCGTCGCCGCGCAGGCGTTCGCCGACTTCAGCGCCGCCATCGACGCGCCGGAGTTGACCGCGGACCCGCTCGCGGACCTGCTCGCCAGCGGCATCGCCTACCGCAACCTCGCCGCGTGCGAGCCGTTCGCCTACGAGCTTCTCTTCAACCGCTATGTCAGCGCCCGCGGGCCCGGGATGCGCACGGAGTTCACCACCGCCTTCCTCCCGCTGGACGACCCGGTCGGCGACACGGCCTGGTCGCACATCCGGCGGCGCGTCGAGGCCGTCATCGAGGCGGGCATCATCACCGAGCCCAACGCCGATGTGGCCACGACGCAACTCTGGTGCGGACTGCACGGTTTCGTCTGCCTCGACATCGCCGGTCATCTCGGACCCGACTACCAAGTGCCGGTCTTCCAAGGCCTGGCCTTCTCTCTGCTCGTCGGGCTGGGCGCGGACCGGTCCGACGTCGCCAGTGCCATCGGCCGCGCTGTCGAACGGGTCCCCCTCGCCGTGTGGACGGCCGGCGGGCACGACGCGTGACCGGCGCAGAGGTCGCCCTTTTCGGCATCGCTGCCGTGATCATCGGATACTCCAAGACCTCGGTCGGTGGCCTCGCGGTCGTCGCGGTCATGATCTTCGCCTCGGTCATGCCGGCCCGCGCCTCGACGGCCGCCATCTTGATGGTCCTGATCGTCGGTGACCTGTTCGCCATCTGGCACTACCGCCGCAACTGCGATGTCGCCCTGATCCGCGGACTGCTCCCCGGCGTGCTCCCCGGGTTGGTCCTCGGGTCGGTCTTCCTCGCCGTCGTCGACGACACGCTCCTGAAGCGCGCGATCGGTGCCTTGTTGCTCGCCATGGTGCTGCTGCAACTTCTCGTCAACTCCCGCCGCGAACAGATCGCCGAGCGCGCCCACGGACGCCTCCCCGCGCTCGCCGCCGGAGTGGGATCGGGCTTCGCGACGATGACCGCCAATGCCGCCGGTGCCGTGATGACCCTCTATCTCGTGGCCAAGCAGGTCGACAAGGTGCGCTTCGTCGGCACGAGCGCGTGGTTCTTCTTCCTCATCAATTGCGTCAAGGTCCCCTTCAGCGTCGGGCTGGGTCTGCTCGAGTGGACCGACGTATGGCGCGCGCTCGCCCTAACCCCGGCCGTCGCCGTGGGCGCGTGGCTCGGGGTGCACACCATCCGGCGGATCTCCCAGCGCGGCTTCGAAGTCGTCGTCCTGCTGGCCTCCGCCATCTCGGCCACTGTGCTGCTCCTGGCGTGAGCGCGCGGATCTGGCACCGTATGCCGGTGACGCGCACCCGGCATACCACCCTCGCCCTGGCCGCACTCGTGCTCGGCGGCGTCGGGATCGGGACGGACCGCCGAGTTCATCGCGATGGGCCTGTTGCCGGACACCGCGCGGGATCTGGGGGTGAGCATCCCCGCGGGTGGGGCGTCCATCGCCGCCTATGCCCTCGGTGTCGTCGTCGGCGCGCCGGTGCTGGCGGTCGCCGGTGCGGCCTGGCCGCGCCGCACCCTGCTCGTGGGTCTGCTGATCGTGCTCGCCGTCGGCAATGCCCTCGTGGCGCTGGCTCCGAACTTCGAGCTGCTCGTCGCCGCGCGGGCTCTGACGGGCCTGCCGCACGGCGCCTTCTTCGGCGTCGCCTCCCTCGCCGCCGTCGATCTGATGCCCCCCGGGATGGCCGGCCGCGCGGTCGGGCGGGTCATGCTGGGCATCCCGTTCGCCAACCTGTTCGGGGTCCCGGCGGGCACCTGGCTGGGGCAACAACTCGGCTGGCGCACCGCATACGGAGCAATCGCGATCCTGGCCCTGCTCTCCGCTCTCCTTGTGAGAGTCGCTGTGCCCCAGTCGTTTCCGCACCCTGACGGCGCGATGCGCCGCGAGCTGCGGGCGCTGCGCCGAGTGCAGGTGTGGCTCACTCTGCTGACTGCGGCCATCGGCTTCGGCGGGATGTTCGCGATGAACTCCTATATCGCGCCGACCTTCACCGAGGTGGCCGGTCAGCCGGCGTCTATCGTGCCGGTCGTGATGTTTCTGCTCGGCGTCGCCGGCCTGATCGGCACGCCGCTCGGTGGGCGGCTCGTCGACTGGTCGGTGCTGCGGACCATCGCGATCGGGCTCGGCGGCCTGGCGCTGAATCTCGCGCTGTTCACCGTGACCTCCCGCTGGCTGATCCCCGCCATCGTCAGCGTCATGCTCTGCTCGGTGTGCGCCGGCCTCCTCGTCGTCAGCCTGCAGTTGCGGTTGATGACCGTCGCCGGGGACGCGAAAAACCTTGGGGCAGCAAGCAATCACGCCGCGCTCAATGTCGCCAACGCCCTCGGCGCCTGGCTCGGCGGCGTGGTGCTGGCCGCCGGCTACGGATACACCGCCCCCTCCTGGGTCGGCGTCGCCCTGGCCGTATGCGGCGGCCTCGTCTTCGCCCTCTCCCTCGCCCTCCACCAGCGCGGCGGGCCCATCCGAGGAACCTCTGCTAGCAGAGGTTAGTCAAATCCGCACACCGTGCTAGCTGTGCTGATTTCACCAACTTCTGCTAGCAGAGGTTGCTCGGCGGGGGCGGGGCGGTCAGAAGTCCGTCCAGGCCGAACGCCAGGTCGAGCCGCCGTAGCCGCCGCCACCAAAACCGCCGGCGCCGCGGCTGCGGG
>NZ_HG764815.1:2712504-2718259 GCF_001050535.1 Nostocoides australiense Ben110
CGACCCCCGCCGCCAAGACCGCCGCCGCGCCGGCGAAGTCGACGGCCCGTAAGGCTGCGCCGGCCAACGCCGCCGCGACGAAGGCCGCTCCGGCCAAGGCCGCCGCCAAGACCGCGACGAAGGCCGCCGCCAAGAAGACGGCGACGACGAAGGCCGCCGCGACGAAGGCCCCGGCCAAGAAGGCGCCCGCGCGCAAGAGCGCCCGCTGATCTGTTCCGCACAACCCCTGGCTCGCTCCGGTGAGCCGGGGGTTTTGTGCTGTCGGGGCGTGGTGTGGTGTCGCGGGCTCTGCGGTGCGGTCAGCCGATGCTCTGGCCCTCGCCGATGCCGACGATCCACAGCCGCGTGACGGTCGGCGGATCGGCGTCCGTGACCTCCATGCTCAGCCGCTGCCCGACGCGCAGGCCGCGAAGACCGCTGTCGCGCAAGGCATCCGACGTGAAGGGGAGGACCACCCCGTTATCGAGGATGACGGCGCCCGAGGCATCGGCCGCGTCGTACCGGTGCACGCTCGCCTGCATGGCACTCACCCTAGGCCCTCGTGCGAGACGGGGTGCGACAGCGCGCCCGCCGCGAGGGCGGCAGCCGTATGCCGCCCGCACCCCAGCTCGATGGCGACGGCGAGATCCGCGCGGACGTCGACGTCGAGGCGCAGGTGCGACGGGACCCGCTCGCACCGGACATACCCGAGGGCTTCGTGAGCGGCGGCCGACCCCGGTCCGAAGGCCGGCTGCAGCCGTCCGTCACGCGACCACAGCAAAACCGTGCCGGTGCCCGCGAGATCGGGGACGAACGCCCGCTCGTGGCCGGCGCACTGAATCAGCCCGGAACGCACCGCTTCGGGCGTGACCGCCGGCAGGTCGCCGAGCATCGCCGCCATGGGCAGTGCGCCGAACGGGACGCCTGCCGCCATCCCGGCCGCAACGGCGGCGTTGAGACCGGCTCCGGTGTCCGGGACGACGAGTGCCCCTGCGGCGCGGGCATATCGGGTGAGGACGGGATCGGGAGTGACGACGACCAGATGCGCGCTGGGCACCCGCATGACCGCGTCGATGGTGTCGGCGGCGAAGGCGCGGCTGAGGCCGGCGCGGCCGGGCACCGTAAGCCGGCTCTTGCCGTGCGGCGCGCCCTGGACCGGCACGATGACGACGCACTCCAGGTCCTCGTCCATTGCCAGGAATCCTGCCACGGCGCGGATACGCTGCACGGGTGATCCGCACTCCCGACCAGCGGCGCCTCCCCGGCGCCTACCGTTTCGTCGTCCGGGTGCTGCGTCCGGTCCTGCAGGTCCTGACGAAACGGGACTGGCGAGGCGTGGCCAATATCCCCGCCGAGGGCGGATTCGTCGTGTGTCCGAATCACCTGTCGCACATCGACGTTCTCATCTTGGGCCACTTCATGTATGACGCAGGCCGGCCGGTGTACTTCCTCGGCAAGGAGAGTGTCTTCCGCGTGCCGGTCGTCGGCTGGATCGTCACGAGGGCCGGTCAGATCCCGGTGCACCGCGGCACGCATCGCGTCGCCGATGCCTACCGCTCGGCCGTCGCCGCGGTGCGCGCGGGCAAGGCCGTCGGCGTCTATCCCGAGGGCACGTTGACACGCGACCCGGACCTGTGGCCGATGCGCGGCAAGACCGGCGCGGCCCGGATCGCTCTGGAGACCCGCTGCCCGGTCATTCCCGTGGCGATGTGGGGTCCGAACGAGTTGCTGGCGCCCTACACGAAGCTCCCGAAGCTGTTGCCGCGCAAGACGATGGGTGTGATCGCGCAACCGCCGGTCGACCTGTCCGATCTGTATGACGCCCCCCACCGCCGGGCCGCCGTCGCCGAGGCGACGCGCCGGATCATGGCCTCCCTGACCAATGGCGTGGAGCAGTTGCGCGGACAGGTCGCCCCCGTCGAGCGCTACGACCCGGCGCACTACGGCGAGAGCGAATTCGGGCACCCCGACAAGAAGGCCGGCTGAACCTACCGAGCGGGTGCACCGAGCGGGTGCACAGGCCGGGCCGGTCCGGCCGCGTCAGCCCGCCCGGGTGAGGGCCTGCTCGACGTCGGCCCAGATGTCCTCGACGTCCTCGATGCCGACGCTGATCCGCACGAGGTTGACCGGCGTGGTCTCGGGCTCGTTGGGGATGGCCCGCCGGCGTTCCCACTGCGTCTCGACCCCGCCGAGCGACGTGGAATTGCTGATCAATGACGCTGCGGCGCACACGGCGTCGGCTGCGCCGCTGCCCCCGCGGATCTCGACGGACACCATCGCCCCGAACCCCGGATACCGCACCCGCTCGATCGCTTCGTGGCGATCCAACCGGGCCGCGAGGATCGCCGCGTTGCGGCAGGACCGCTCGAAACGCACACTGAGAGTGCGGATTCCACGCGTGGCGAGCCAGACTTCCATCGGCCCGGGTATGCCGCCGCCGAGCGTGCGGCGGCGGGCCAGCGCGGCATACCGCTGCTCGTCCTCGACGGCGACGACCAGGACACCGAGGATCAGGTCGGAGTGCCCGGAGAGGTACTTCGTCGCTGAATGCAGCACGATGTCGGCACCGGACTCGAGCGGCCGCTGCAGCAGCGGCGTGGCGAAGGTGTTGTCCACGACCACCAGAGCACCGGCCGCCCGCCCGGCAGCGATCGCGGCCGGCACGTCGGCGACGTCGAGCAGAGGATTGGTCGGCGACTCCAGCCACAGCAGGTCGGCCCCGGCGACAGCGCCCGCGATCGCTGCGGTGTCCTTGACATCCACCCAACGCACCTGCCAACGCCCGGCCGCTTCACCCTCGCGCAACACCGAGTCCACCCCGTTGTAGGCCCCGGCAGGGGCGACCACGACGGCGCCATGAGGCAGCGCGGACAAGGCGGCGTCCACCGCCGCCATACCCGACGCGAAGACCAGAGCACGTCCGCCCTCCAAGGTTGCGACGACCTCCTCGAACGCCGACCACGTCGGATTGCCCTGGCGCGCATATACAACCGGCCCTCCGGCCGTGTAGGTCGAGGTAAAGTGGGGCGGCACGGTCAGGCCGGCGCCGGCCTCGGCCGGCGGACGCCCGGCGGCAACGACAGCGGTGGCGGGACGGCGCGGAGCGCGGGCGGCTGGCATACGGCCGACAATAGGCGCCCGGTGTTGCGTGGGCGTTGCGCGCCCGGTCCGCGACACCGCGCGCAGGTATCGTCGGAGGCGATGACCAGCACCTCAGACCCCAGCGGAAAGCTCCGTGTCGTCCTGTTGTTCGGCGGCCGGTCCTCCGAGCACGTCGTCTCCTGCGCCACCGCAGCGGGCGTCATGCGCGCGATCGACCCGCAGCGCTACGAGATCGTGCCGATCGGCATTGCGCCGGACGGGAAGTGGGTGCTGCTCGACAACGACCCCACGCCGTTGGAGCTGACGCGCGACCACACGCCGCAGGTGCCCGAGGACGCGGCCACCGTGCTGGTGCCGACGAGCACCCGAGACCGCGGCCTGAGCGTGCATGACGCCGGAGAGGTGCCCCGCGAACTCGGCGAGGTCGACGTCGTCTTCCCCCTGTTGCACGGCCCCTACGGCGAGGACGGCACGGTCCAGGGCCTGCTCGAACTCGCCGACATCCGCTACGTCGGATCCGGTGTCCTCGCCTCGGCGGCCGGGATGGACAAGCACTTCATGAAGGTCGTCTTCGCCGGTGCCGGGCTGCCGGTCGGACCGCATACGGTCATCACCGACGCGCAATGGCGCCACGATCCCGCCCTCGCCCGCGACGCCGTCGCCGGCCTGGGGATGCCGGTGTTCGTCAAGCCGTGCCGGGCCGGCAGCTCGATGGGCATCAGCAAGGTCACGTCGATGGACCAGCTGGACGCCGCCGTCGAGGAGGCCCGCCGCCACGACCTGAAGGTCATCGTCGAGGCCGGCATGGACGGTCGCGAGATCGAATGTGCTGTCCTGCAAGGACATGACGGTGCCCCGCCGCGGACCTCCGAGGTCGGCGAGATCGTCGTGCGCGAGGGTCACGGTCACGACTTCTACGACTTCGACGCGAAATACCTCGACGCCGACGCGGTCGAACTCAGCTGCCCGGCCGATGTGCCGCCGGAGGTCAGCGACCGGATTCGCGAACTCGCCGTGCGGGCCTTCATGGCGCTCGGGTGTGAGGGTCTGGCCCGGGTCGACTGTTTCTACACGCGCGCCGGCGATGTGATCGTCAACGAGATCAACACCATGCCCGGGTTCACGCCGAGTTCGATGTATCCGCGGATGTGGCAGGCCTCTGGGGTGTCCTATCCGGAGCTGATCGACGAACTCATCGCCCTGGCGATGGAGCGCCCCGTCGGGCTACGCTAGGCGGCCTCACCCCGACGGCGCCCCCGACGGCACGGACGCCCCCGACGGCACGGACGGCGAGGCAGGCACGGCCCGAGCGCGGCAACCCCTTCGCGATCTCGGTGAAGTCGACCAGGACCATCGTCTCCGGCGCGTAGTCGTCGGGCACGAGCACCTCGAGCCCCGGGTCCGTGCCGTAGGTCGTGAAGGCGTAGCCGTCGTCGAGCTTGCGCAGCACCCAGTCGACGTCGTTGACGGCGATGCACTCGTCCGTCGTCGGCGTCAGGGCCGGTATGCCGCAGCGCGCGATCACCGGCGGGTCACCCCAGGCGGCGAGGGACGGGTCGTCCGGGGATGCCGTGCGCGCGAGTTCGCCGAGCCGGTCGGGCCACGCGACGGACTGGCAGGCCGCGGCCTCGGCCTGGGCCGCCGGCGAGACGTCCACGCCGCCGGGGGAGCACCCGGCCAACAGCAACGGCGCGGCGACGAGCACAGCCAGCCCCCACCGCCCGGGTGAGGTCAGGAGGAGTTCGCCCCACCGCTCGGGTGGGCGGGCGGCATACCCAGGGTTCGGCTCAGACGTGGACAACCGTGCAGGTCAGGGTGCGGGTGATGCCCGGCACTTCCTGGATCTTGGCGATGACGAGTTTGCCGAGATCGTCGACCGTGCCGGCCTCGACACGCGCGATGCAGTCGTAGGGCCCGGTGACGTCCTCGGCGAGGGTGACGCCGGAGATCCCGGAGACGGCCTCCGTGACGGACGCTGACTTGCCGACCTCGGTCTGGATGAGGATGTAGGCCTGAACCACGGTGTCCCCCTGTCGGGTAGCGCCGGTGAACCGGCGGAAGGATCGGGTGCCCCCGGATTGGGGATGTCCGGCAGAACGCTACCCTGCGGGACGTGTCATCGTCTCCCCAGGGTGTCGTTGCCGACCTCACCGAGGACCGGTTGCTGGCCCAGGTGCTCCCGCTGCTCGCCGGATCGCGCACCGAGCGCGTCGGCCCCGGGGACGATGCGGCGGTCCTCGACGTCGCCTCCCCGCTGATCGCGACGACAGACACGATGGTCCTCGGTCGGGACTGGCGCGACGACTGGTCGAACGCGGAGCAGGTCGCGGCCAAGGCAGTGGTGCAGAACCTCGCCGATATCGCAGCGATGGGTGCGGTGCCGACGACGCTGCTGCTGACGCTGGTGCTGGACCCGCAGACGCAGCTGGCGTGGGTGCTCGACTTCGCGCGGGCGCTGGGAGAGCAGTGTCGGCGGTATGCCGTCTCGGTCGCCGGAGGCGATCTCTCGTCCGCTCCCGCGGGGGTCAAGATGGTGACGATCACCGCGCTGGGTGAGCTGGCCGGCGCCGAGCCGGTGCTGCGGTCGGGGGCGCAGCCGGGGGACGTGCTGGCGATCTCCGGTCCGCTCGGCCGCTCGGCGGTCGGGCTGGCGCTGCTGGAACGGGCGGCGTCC
>NZ_HG764815.1:2718359-2722274 GCF_001050535.1 Nostocoides australiense Ben110
TCACGTCCCGGCGCTGGCGGTGACCGACCGGCATACCGTCCGCCCCGACCTGACCCCAGCGCTCGTCGAGCGCTTCCGCACCGACGCGAAGGCAACCCCGCCATGACCCTCTCCACGACCACGCCCGTGCATCCGCTGCTGCAGTTGAGCGAGGAGGTGGCGGGGGCGCTCGCCGCCGGCAGGCCCGTCGTCGCACTGGAGTCGACGATCATCAGCCACGGAATGCCCTATCCCGACAATGTCGCGATGGCGCAGGAGGTCGAGCAGATCGTTCGCGACGGGGGAGCGACGCCGGCGACGATCGCCATCCTCGACGGCATACCGCGGATCGGTCTCTCGCCGGATCAACTGGAGCTGCTCGCCAGCGACGAAGGCGTCATCAAGGTCAGCGTCCGCGACATCCCCTATGTCGTCGCCACCCGAACGCACGGTGCGACGACGGTCGCGGCGACGATGCGGCTCGCCGCGCTCGCCGGCATCCGGGTCTTCGTCACCGGCGGCCTCGGCGGGGTGCACCAAGGCGGCCAGGACACGATGGACGTCTCGGCTGACCTCACCGAGCTGGGCGCCACCGATGTCGCCGTCATCAGTGCCGGCGTGAAGTCCATCCTCGACATCGGGCGGACGTTGGAGGTGCTGGAGACCCTCGGCGTGCCGGTCGTCGGCTACGGCACCGACGAGTTCCCGTCGTTCTTCTCGCGCAGCTCGGGTCACCGCGTGCCGATGCGGCTCGACACCCCGGAACAGCTGGCCGCGATGATGCGAGCGAAGTGGGAGCTTGGTCTGTCCGGCGGCATCTCGGTCGCGAATCCCGTTCCGGCAGAGGATGAAATCCCGTCAGAAGAGATGGACGGGGTCATCGCGCAGGCGCTCGCCGATTGCGCTGCGCGGGGCATCACCGGCAAGGACATCACGCCCTATCTGCTGGGCCGGATCGTCGAGATCACCGGCGGCGCGTCGCTGCGGACCAATATCGCGCTCGTCCGCAACAACGCCCGCCTCGGCGCCGCCCTGGCGGTCGCCTTCGCCGCCCCCAGTAGCCTCTGCTAGCAGAGGCTAGTCAAATCAGCAGACCTCCCTAGGTGTGCTGATTTGACTACCCTCTGCTGAGTCTGTTGCCAACCGGGTATGCCGTAGCCGGGCCGACGGCGAGCGGTCACCGACCAGAGGTCGTCCTGGAGAACGTGACCTAGAAGAAGCTGTACCGATAGACACCGGAATCGATGGCGAAGAACAGCACCTGCCCACAGACCGCCACCCCCCGGAACGCCCCGAGCGAACCTGCGCCGGGGACGGTCGAGGGGGAGCCGCCGGTGCTCGTGCGCAGCAGCCAGAGGGCGGTGCCCTCCTTGTAGGCCCAGGCCGCGCGAGAGCCGTCCTCGTTCACCGAGACCATGGTCGTCTGGAGGCCGGCCAGGGGTGGTTCGAGCTCCTGCACATTGGTGACTCCGACGAGCAAGGCGGCGGCCAGCCCGAGTGTGATGGCGCGTGCGCTGCGGACGAATTTGCGCCGCACGAGGGTGCCGAGGCTGTCGCCGGTGACCAATGCGGTGCAATCGCAGATCTCCTGCACGGCATACAGCAACGGCAAGGTCAGCGGTGCTGTCCAGAGCAGGCCGACCCGGCGGCGGCGCCGGCCTGGGAGTAGGTGGCGACTCCGGAGGGATCGTCGTCCGCCACGCCGGTCACCAGCCCTGGCCCGAAGATGCCGAGGAAGGCGCGCATCCGTGGGCGGCGATCAGCCGTGGACGGCGGCGGCGGGGCGTCCAGGTCTGGGACCGGCGAGGTCGTCTCGGACGTCCTCGCTCTCCGGCGGAACAGGCTGCGGTGCCAGGGGTGTTGCCCCACTGAACTGCTCACGTGCAGATGACATGGCGATCCTCACGGACTCCGGGCCGGGAACCCATGGCGCATCGTCGTCGCCGACGCTGAGATGCGGCTGAGAGATCGCCGCAAATCACCTGAGCAGCCGGAGAATCAGTCCCCGAGGACGGCCCAGGAGTGCGGGGCCACCATGACGCTCGAGGTAGCGAGGGCGGCGTCGCCCGCCAGCACGGTGGCCGGCACGTCATCGAAGGTTGCCGGTTCGGCGGAGATGTTGAGGCACACGACGATGCGCTCGCCGTCTGGGCCGCGCAGGTCGTAGGCGTAGACCTCGTTGGTCAACGTCAGGTCGGTTGCCCGCGCCGTATGCAGCCACGGGTGGCGCCGGCGCACGGCGACGAGGGACTTCACCATCGCGTACGTGTCGTGGCCCAGTCCGAGTTCGGCAGGGGTGGCGGGCATGACGGGGCGCACCTGGTCATCGCCGCCGACGCGTTGCTCCTTGGTGCCGGTGTAGCCCATCTCGTCGCCGTAGTAGATCGACGGCGTGCCGCCGACGGTGAGGAGCACGGCATACGCGTGCCCGAGGTGGCGCGGGTCCTCGATCTGGGTGGCGATGCGCGTGACATCGTGATTGCCGACAAAGGTCTGGGGCACAAAGGATTCCAAGAAGGTCGCGTGCCGTCCGAGAGCGTGCGACAACTCCCAGAAGTTGGCGCTCGCCAGGCTCGACCAGATGGCCTTCCACAGTTCGTACTGTGTGACCGCGTCGACCCCGGACTCGGCGACGAAGGCCGGATAGTCGCCGTGGATGACTTCGCCGAGGATGTAACACTCCGGGAACCGCTCGCGAACGCGCGGCAGCACCCGCGCCCAGAAGTGTTGCGGCACAGCGTAGGCCGCGTCCAGACGCCACCCGTCGATCCCGCGCTCGAGCCAGTGCGTCATCACGTCGGCGACGAGGTCGACGACCTCCTCGGCGTCGTGGTCGAGCTCGACGAGCGACTGGTGACCCTCGAAACAGTCGTAGGCCGGCAACCCAAGATCGTTCGTGCTGCCCCAGTGGAACCGGAAGGCCCGAGCGGCGGGGGAGTCGGGCCCCTCGGCGATCGCCTGGCGAAAGAGCGGGAACTCGGTGCCGACATGGTTGAACACACCGTCGAGGAGCACGCGCAGCCCGCGTTGCTTGGCGGCGTGGAGCAGGTGGTCGAAGTCACCGTCGTCGCCGAGCCGCGGGTCGATGCGCAGATAGTTGGACGTGTCATAGCCGTGGGTGCCCGACTCGAAGACCGGACCGAGCAGAATCCCGTTGAGCCCCAACTCGATCGCGTGGTCCAGCCACGCCTCGATGTGGCCGAGACGGTTCTCCGGCTCCACCTCCGCGCTGCCGGGCACGTGGGCGGCCCCGACGAACCCCAAGGGATAGATGTGCCACCACAACACGTGCTCGACCCAGCCGGTCATCCGCACTCCTTCACGTTCGATCATCGCCTTCACCCTGTCATACGGCGGGCTCCCGGCTACCATCCGGCGGTATGCCGCGCGCCGCATACGCTTTCAAGCTCGCGTACGGCGCGCTCGCCGTCGCCGACACGGCCCTGGCCGGTTCGCGCTCCACGCGCGCCCACCGCATACGACGCGTCACCAAACCCCTGCTCATGCCGGTGCTCACCGGAGCCTTCGCCGCCGACCCGCGATCGGCGCGCTCGCCGCTGCGAGACACGACCCGCGCCGGGCAGGCACTGGGCTGGCTTGGGGACGTCGCCCTGTTGCGCCCCGGCCTGCCGGCCTTCGCCGCCGGGGTGGGCGCTTTCGGGCTCGGGCAGGCCGCCTATATCCGCGGCTTCCGGGCCAACGCGAGCCCAGTTCCGTTGCGCCACACCACAGCCGGTCGCGCCGCCGCAGTGATGTTCGCACTCTCCGGCGCGCCGATGGCCATCGCGGCCGCTCGCCACGAGCGCGTCCTCGGCCCCGCCGTCCTGGGGTATGCCGCGCTCCTGACAGCCATGGCCGCCAACGCCGCGAACCTCGACCCCGCTCTCCCGGCCGGTGCCCGCGCCGCGACGGCCGCCGGCGGGGGGGGGTTTTCTG
>NZ_HG764815.1:2722374-2727656 GCF_001050535.1 Nostocoides australiense Ben110
CGGTCGAGGCCTCTCTCGGGTCAGCCGCGACCGGGAGTGCACGCTGAGCCTGCGTCGCGGAGTCCGCCTCGGGGTCGACGTCGGCACCGTGCGTGTCGGGGTGGCGGCGTGCGACCCGGACGGCGTTCTCGCCTACCCGGTGTCGACGCTGGCCCGCGCCGGCGAACTCGGCCGGGCGGACGGCATACCCCCTGCTCAGGAGTCCGAAGAGGCCCCGGCGGATATCGCCGAGCTGGCACGATTGGTGCGCGAGATGGCGGTGATCGAGGTGGTCGTCGGGCTGCCGCGTTCGCTCGACGGCGGCGAGGGTCCCGCCGCAGCGCTCGCGCGCGGTTATTCTCGACTGATCGCGGCAGCGGTCGACCCGGTCCCGGTTCGTCTGATCGACGAGCGGATGACCACGATCGACGCGCACCGCAACCTCCGTTCCAGCGGGGTGGCAGGACGTGCACAGCGGCGGGTCGTCGACCAGGCTGCCGCGGTTCTCATCCTGCAGGCGGCGCTGGATGCGGAGCGGGCGACCGGGGCACCCCCCGGGACCCCGGCAACGACGAGGCGGCGCAAGCCGCGACGGAAGGGCACTTGAGCGGTGACGCAGCGACTCGATCAGGAGATCTTCGGGGGCGCCAATCCCACGACCGGTGAACCTCCAGGCCGGCCCCCCCGGCCGCGCTTCTTCAGCAACCTCGCGGCTCTTCTGCTCTCCCTGGCCGTCGTGCTCGGCGGGGCCTATGGCCTCTATCGTGTGGCGGCGCCCGCGATCAGCGATTTCGTGGCGACCGACGACTATCCAGGGCCGGGCTCGGGTGAGGTCGAAGTCGTCATCAAAGAGGGCGACTCGGGCCGGGCCATCGCCGCCACTCTCGTGCGCGCCGGCGTGGTGAAGACGTCGAGCGCGTTCGTGCAGGCCTCCAGCGACAATGCCGACATCGCGGAGAAGCTGCAGCCGGGCACCTACACGCTCCTGAAGGAGATGAAGGCCTCCGACGCTCTGACGATGCTGGCCGACCCGAAGAACCGCTCCGTCAAGCGGGTGACCATTCCTGAGGGCCTGTGGGCGAGCGAGATCTACGAGCGGCTCTCGAAGGGCACGAAGGTTCCGTTGAAGGACTACGTCGCCGCGGCCAAGGACACCAAGACGCTCGGCCTGCCCGCGGCCGCCAAGGGCAATGTCGAGGGCTGGCTGTTCCCCGAGACCTATGAGTTCGGGCCCAAGGACACCGCCGCCCAGCAGCTGAAGGTCCTGGTCGACCAGGCCAAGAAGGTCATGACCAGCGAGAAGATCCCCGAGAGCAAGTGGCAGGAGACGATGATCATGGCCTCGATCATCGAGTCCGAGGCCGGCTCATCCTCCGACCGGCGCAAGGTGAGCCGGGTCTTCTGGAACCGCCTCGAGCAGCCCACGGCCGAGACGGTGGGGCTGCTGCAATCCGATGCGACGGTCTCCTACGGCGCCAAGCGGCGCGCGGTCGCACCTACCCAGGCGGAGATCGACGACTCGTCGAATCCGTACAACACCCGGATCCACAAGGGGATGCCACCCGGCCCGATCTCCAACCCGGGCAAGGACTCGATCGATGCCGCGGTCAACCCGGCCAAGGGTGACTGGCTCTACTTCGTGACCGTCAACCCGGACACCGGCGAGACGAAGTTCTCCGAAACGCACGAGCAGTTCCTCAAGGACGCCGAGGAGTTCAGGCAGTGGTGCGCCGACAACCCGAAGGCCAAGTGCTGACAGGATCTCGGGTATGCCGCAGGCTTACGTCCTCGGGTCGCCGATCGGGCACTCGCTCTCGCCGGCCATGCACGGGGCTGCTTATGTCGCGCTCGGTCTGACCGATTGGTCGTATGCCGCGCACACCGTCGACGAGTCCTCGTTCGCGCAGTTCGTGGCCGGCTGCGGGCCGGAGGTTCGTGGGTTGTCGCTGACGATGCCGTTGAAGGAGATCGCCTTCACCGTCGCCGAACCGGTGTCGCACCGGGCGGAACTGGCCGGCGCGATCAACACCCTCGTCCGGACGGAATCGGGGTGGTTGGGAGACAACACCGACATCCTGGGGGTCATCGGCGCTCTGGCCCCCGAAGGACGAGTGGCGCGCGGGCGGCACTCCGGGCTGCTCCTCGGTGCGGGGGCCACCGGCCGGTCGGCCGTGATCGCCCTGCGCGAACTCGGCTGCCGCACCGTCACCGCCTGCGCCCGCAACCCCGGCAAGGCCCTCGACTCCCTCGGCCCGCTCACCGAGAAGCTCGATGTCGAGTTGACGGTGAGGGAACTCGAGGCGTGGCCCACCGTCAAGGCCGACCTTGCCGTCTCCACGCTGCCGCCATCGGGCGCTCGTGCGGCGACCGACGTACTCGAGGCCGGCGAAGCGGACCTGAGCGGCATACGGCTGCTCGACGTCGTCTATGCGGATTGGCCCACCCCCCTCGCCCGCGCCGCCATGGCGCGCGGGGCCAGCGTCGTCAGCGGCCTCGACATGCTGGCTCACCAGGCCGTCGAGCAGGTCGAGCTGATGACCGGCCTGCGGCCCGACTGGAAGGTGCTTCTCGAGGCCGGCCAGGCCGCCTGCACCGGGTGAGCGGGGCCGGGTTCCGCGACAGGGGCCGGGCTATACGGCGGCCCCCGTCGGAGAACCAGTCCCCGCTTGCCTAGTCCCTCGCCTCGGGCGCGGAGGCGAAGGCAATGGCCGTGGGTGCGCTGCGTGCCGTGCGCGCCCGCGGGGCTGCGGCATACCCCGCGCTGCTCTCGCTCGCCTCGCCCGACTCGGCCTCTCCCGACTCGGCGCGCAGGGCGTCGGTGAGCAGGCGCACGAGGGCCTCGACCTGGACGTCCACCGAGGAGAATTCCTCGTCGGACCCGTCGAGGGCCCGCGCGGCGAGCCCGGCCTTGCTGTCGATGAGTTCGGCGATCTTGGTGTCGAGGGTCTGAGCGGCAATGATCCGCCACGCGGTCACCGGCATGTCCTGACCGATCCGGTGCACCCGGTCGATCGCTTGGGTCTGCTCGGCGTCGGTCCACGAGAGCTCGGCGAGCACGACGTTGGAGGCGACCTGGAGGTTGACGCCGACGCCCGCTGCCGACAGCGAGCAGACGATGACGGCCACCTCAGGGTCCTCGACGAAGGCGTCGATATTGGCCTGCCGCACCGTCCGGGTCTGATTGCCGCGGATCGTGGCGAACCGCAGGCCCTGGCGGGCGAAGACCTCTTCGGCGACATCCATGACGTCGAGGTGCTTGGCGAAGTAGACGACCTTGCCGACGTTGTGGGCCAGCTGCGCGGCGAAGTCCGCCGACAGCCGCGCCTTGGCCTGGCCGATCCGGCGCAGCAGGCTGAACACATTGTCGCCGGCCGCCGTTTCCGACGTCTCCTCACGCACCGCGGTCGCGACGCGGCGCACCAGGTCGAGGTCGATGCCTTCGAGCGGCGGGTCACCCGGACGCTGCTGCATCCGCACCTCGACGGCCCGGTGGTAGCGCCGCACGAGGTGGGCGGCGAGTTCCTCCTCGGCCTCACGGATCGTCCGCCCGGCGTCGTCGTCGAGTTCCACCGGCAGATCCGCGATGCGGCGGGCCGGAATGTCGGCGGCGACGTCGACCTTGCGGCGCCGCACGATGCCCATGTCGATCACCGCCTGCCGGGCCGCCGCATAGAAGCCGCGGTCGGCCGGGGTGAGCCCGGCGTCCTCGAGCCGGTTCATCAAGGCAGCGCGCGGGCCCTTGTCGTCGATCCAGCCGAGGAATTTCCAGATGGCCGTGAAGTCCTCGATGTCGTTGATCAGCGGGGTCCCGGTCAGCGCCATGAGCAGCGGCCGCCCCATCCGAGAGCGGATCTTGTCGCTCAGCTGCAGCACGTGCCGGGACCGCTTGGACTTCTCGTTCTTGATGAAGTGCGCCTCGTCGACGACCATCCCGCGGAAGTCGTGCTTGCCCAGCCACCCGACATGCCGCTCGAGCACCTCGTAGTTGACGACGACGATGTCGGCGAACCCGTCCACCGTGTCCCCGTCGCCGTGGACGACGGTGACCCGCCGCTCGGGGGTCCACGTCTGCGCCTCCCGGGCCCAGTTGGTCTTGACGACATTGGGGACGACGACCAGCAGCGGGTATGCGGTGGCCGCCCGGGCGGCGAGCAGCGCCTGGGCCGTCTTGCCCAGGCCGGGCTCGTCGGCGAGCAGGAAGGTCCGGTGCCCCTGCTCGGCGGCGGCCACCACCTCGGCCTGATGCTTCATCAGGGTCAAACCGGCCGGGACGCCCCGCCGGGACGGCTCGGGCAGCGGCATACACGCCGGCGCCGAACCGGTCGACTGTTCGAAGGCGCGCAACAGAGGGGAGATCAGCTCCCAGCCGGCGAGCACGCGGGCGCGCGGCCGGCGCAACTCCTGCGCCGCGGAGAAATCGGGGGCGAGGAACGGGTTCGCCAGGTGCCGCTGGGTCACCGACTGGGGGACGACCTGACGCTCGGCGGGCGCCGAGTCCGCGCTCGGGGGCGGCGGCGCGGGAGCCTCGTCCGGGGCGTCGTACCCGCCGGCGATGAGCATCTTGCGGCGCAAGTCGCGAGCGGCCGACGAGAGCACGGCGTCGTCGGCGAGCAGGGTGAGCAGGGAGGTGTCGCGGGCGGAGGTCTTGGCGAGGATCGTCGCGAGACCGTCGAGGCGGCGCAGGGCGTTGGCCTGCTCCGCGGGGGTGATCTCCGGGTCGGACTTGACCCGGGCGCGCTCCTCGCGCACCAGCAGGGCGGCAACCTGGAACTTGGCGCGGGCCGCCGGGGAGACGCGGCCCCCGCGCCGGGCGGCGGCCTCGACCTCGCGGACGGCGCGCGCGAGCACGGGTATGAGGCCGGCCTCGTCGCTATGACGTGGGCGGCGTGCCGTTCGCACGGCAGGGCGCTGGGCACGGGTGGCCAAGAAGCACTCCTGGGCTAGGAGAAGCGGGGTCCGGCGTGCGGACCGTCGGCAGGGGCGTCGCAGAGCGCCCGCCCCCCGAGTGGTGGACCCTATTGTGCCATCACCGGCTCACGTCCCCCAGTCGAGTGAGCGCGACACGCCCATTGTTCGGCCGAATCTTCGGCGTGTCGGGCTCACTCGACTCAGGCGACGTCCGGCCTGCGGACCGTCCCGCGGACTGGTCGACGATGCCCTCGAGTTCGCGTGCGAGGATGCCGAACATGTTGCGTTGGCTGACTGCGGGTGAGTCCCACGGGCAGGCCCTGGTCGCCACGATCGAGGGGCTGCCGTCGGGAGTCGAGGTGACGACCGCCGATATCGGCGCGGCGCTGGCGCGG
>NZ_HG764815.1:2727756-2731561 GCF_001050535.1 Nostocoides australiense Ben110
CGGCGTGTTGCCGGCGGACCGCGGCGCCCGGCTCGTGACGCAGGACGTGCATGTCGACTCCCGGCGGCAGCGCCATGCGCGCCCGGGCAACCCGCCGCAGGTCGGTGCGGGCGCCGATGACCACTGCCACGGAACTCAGCGTTGGCGCCGCCTGTACCAGGGCCCCGGTCACCGGGTCGACCCGTTCGCTGCCGAGACGGGCGCGGGCGAACAGGTCGAGGGCAGGGTGCCCGCGCGTGCCGGGCGCGACGAACGGCCCGACGCCGGCGCTCAACTCGACCTTGTCGTGCATGGCGCGCTGCGCGATGGAGGCCCCGGCGGACAGGGCCGTCTCGAAGTCGCGCGGATCGGCATACGACCCGCGGTCGCAATCGACGACGACCCCGACGCTGGTGCGGCGGGTGTCGAGGAACTGGCGCACCATCAGATCGGTCTGGCCGGCCACGCTGCTCTGTTTGGCGGTCGAGAGCCAGTGGATGTGGCGGCGATCGTCGCCCGGGACATATTCACGCAGGCCGTGGAAGGCCAGGTCGCTCGCCGACACATCCTGGGTCGTGCGGCCCTCGAGGTCGCGCAGCACACCGCTGGTGAAGCCCTCGACGTAGATCGTGCGCGGGCGCACGATCAGCTCGACCGGGTCGGTCCACCGCACGGCCCGCCGGACCAGCCCGAACGGGTCGCCCCGCAGGGTGGTGGCCGGGCCGATCGGATAGACCCCCCGGCGCTCGGTGGGCAGGATGACCAGGTGGTCGAAGGTCTCACCGGGCCGGATCATCGGCAGTTGGACGCCGATCGCCGACGCCCCGACCGCGACCTCCAAGGGCATCGGCGGCACCGGGAAGCGGCCGACATTGCGCAGCTGCACCTCGGCCACCGCCGATTCGCCGACCCGCACCCGCGTCGGCTGGACCCGCATCTGCACCTCCAGGTGCGTGCGGCCGATCGTCAGCAGGCAACTGAGGGCGAACAGCACGGCCAGGACCGCGGCCAGGTAGTTTAGTTCGATCCAGCCGCCCGCCCAACCGGCGACCCAGGCCACGAGGGCCGTCGCGAGGACCGCCCACCCCAGCGGCGAGACGGCGTCGAGCACGCCGGCCAGGCGCGGAGGCGGACTAGAAACGGTAGGCCGGCGCCGGGACACTGTCGATCAGCTCGTCGATGACATCGCCGACGCGCACGCCGGAGAACTGGGCCTCGTCACCCAGCAGTATGCGGTGGCCCAGCACCGCGTGCGCCAGCCCCTTGACGTCGTCGGGGGTGACATAGGTCCGGCCTTGGGAGAGTGCCCAGGTCTTGGCGCAGCGGACGAAGGCCAACCCGCCGCGCACGCTCAGTCCGAGCGCGACATGGCTGTGCCGGCGTGACTCCTCGGCGATGCTCGCGATGAAGCCGAGGATGGCCGGGTCGACATGGACCTGCCCGGCGCAGGCGGACATCTCGCCCACCTCCTCGGCCCGCACGACCGCCTCGATCGAGCCGCTGCGGTTGCGGTTCTCGGCGTCGGCGAGCAGTTCGACGGTGGTGTCGTGGTCGGGATAGCCGAGCGCGGTCTTCATCAGGAACCGGTCGAGCTGAGCCTCGGGCAGCCGGTAGGTCCCCGCCTGCTCGATGGGGTTCTGGGTCGCGATGACCATGAACGGTGACCCGACCGAGTGCGGCTGCCCGTCGACGGTGACCCGGCCCTCCTCCATCACCTCGAGCAGGGCCGACTGGGTCTTGGGCGAGGCGCGGTTGATCTCGTCGGCCAGGACGATGGCCGCGAAGATCGGGCCGGGACGGAAGACGAACCGTTGGGTGGCCTGGTCATAGACGCTGACGCCGGTGATATCGGTCGGCAGTAGGTCAGGGGTGAACTGGATCCGGCTATGGGTGCCCTCGATCGTGTTGGCGAGCGCCTTGGCCAGCTGGGTCTTGCCGGTGCCGGGGTTGTCCTCCACGAGCAGATGACCGCCCGCGACCAGGCACGTCAGGGCCAGCCGGGTGACATGTGTCTTGCCCAGCACCGCCTTCTCGATATTGGCGACCATCCGGTCGAAGGTTCCGGCGAAGCGCGCGGCGTCGTGATCGGTGAGCGTCATGACCCTGGCTTCCTGTGTCGGCCGGCCGGTATGGCGGTGCGGGATGGAGCGGTCCCGGGCGGGCCGCCCGGCGGCGGGGGTGGTGTCCCCCAAGGACTTCTTGTATCACGTGCGCTTTCGCGCGTCTCGTCGGTGCATTCGACCGTGAGCGAGTCGAGATACGGCTGACTCGGCAGCGTATTGGTCCCGTTCGAGATTTGATACGACCCCGACCCGTTGAGAGTGCACGTGATGTTCGTGCCGTCGAAGTCGTGGGCGTCGACGATCACTGCCCACGCGCACGGCAGCCCCGTGTCAGTGCACGTGCTGGCCGGACCCTCGCTGAGAGCGACCCCGGCGGGGGTCGGCGCCGGGCCCGTCGTGACGGGGTCGGCGGTCGCCGTGTTGCTGCCGCTGCCATCGGCGACGACCGCCTGGAGCGTCGCCGTCGCGCCATATCCGATGTCGAAGGACCCCGAATAGTTCTCGTCGCTTCTGACCATGAAAGTCTCTGTGAGAGAAGGGTTTTCCACGACCGACACCGTCAACGAGACCCCATCGCGTCCGGCGGACCCGCCGGGCACGGTCACGGTGTACGAAACCGTCGTGCCCGACACCGACACGGCAGCGAAAGCCGGAACACCCAGGGGACCGACGAGCGTGACTCTCACCTCGTCGGACAGCGGGCCGCCATCGGCCGGACACAACTGCAACCGGAACGTATGCGTGCCAGGACCCAGCTCGCCGACCGTGACGCTCTGGCCGGGGACGGCGCCGGGCCCGAAGGTGCCCACCGGCCGGCTCGTGCCGTCGACGAACAGGACGACCTCACACGGTGCACCGTGCGTCGCCGGGACATCGAAGGTCACGGTCACCTCGCCGGTGCCGGTCTCGCCTGCGGCGATGGGTGACCAGGCGTCCGGGGTGCCTATGGGACTGACCGTGACCGACTCCGAGTCCGCCGTCAGGCCGGCGCTGTTGGTCGCCGTCACGGTGAGGGTGACGCTCGAGCCATAGGCGACCGGCGGGGTCGTGCAGGTCGTCCCGGAGGTCTCGCAGATCACCGTGCCGTCCATCCGCACGGCATAGCCGACCGTGCCCGGACCGTTGGGCGCGCTCGCGGCCCAGCTCACGTCGATGATCGCGTTGGCGCCGTCGCCGGCGTCTCGATAGGGCGCGTCGGCGATCACGGGCGCCGACGGGGGGCCGACCGGTATGCCGCTCGCCGACACCGGCACACTGTCGCCCGCCGCGTTGGTCGCGACCAGCGTGAAGGTGTAGTCGGTCCCATTGGTCAGTCCCGTGACCGTCGCCGAGCCGGCGCCGGCGGTCAGCTCCATCGCGCCGCCGCCGGTGCCGGGCTGCCACGTCAGCCGGTAGCCGGTCACCGAGGTGCCGCCGGACGGCCGGCCCCACGCCAGGCTGACCGAGCCGTCCCCGGTGCCGGCCACGACGAAGTTGGCCGGCGGGCCGGGCACCTGCTCGATCGTGATGGCCGGGGAGGGTGTCGACGGGTCGCTCCAGCCGGCCTCGTTGTGCGCCCGGACGACGAAGCTGACAGGTTCTCCGAGCGGCAAGCCGGAGATCAGGCAGGGGGAGGCGGCGCACCGTTGGGTCCGGCCGCCGCCGGACACCTCGTAGGCGTCGATCGGCGAGCCGTTGGCGGCGCCGGGCTGCCAGGACACGTCGACCGAGTCGGCGACCGAGACGGCGCGGGCGGCGACGGCGGTGGGCGGGTCGGGCCGGCC
>NZ_HG764815.1:2731661-2735463 GCF_001050535.1 Nostocoides australiense Ben110
CACCTTGTTCAGCAGTCTCCTAGACCGTCCCGAGGCCGAGTTCCTCCGTGGAACGGGCGCGCATCTCGACCTTGCGGATCTTGCCCGTCACGGTCATCGGGAACTCCTCGACGCACATGACGTAGCGCGGGATCTTGTAGTGCGCGAGATTGCCCGTGCAGAACGCTCGCACGGTCTCGGCGGTCAGCTGTTCGGCGCCGGCGCGCATCTGGATCCAGGCGCACAACTCCTCGCCGTACTTCGCGTCGGGCACCCCGACCACTTGCGCATCGACGACGTCAGGGTGGGTGTAGAGGAACTCCTCGATCTCACGCGGGTAGATGTTCTCGCCGCCGCGGATCACCATGTCCTTGATCCGGCCGGTGATGCGGACATACCCGTCCTCGTCCATCACGGCCAGGTCACCGGTCTTCATCCATCCGTCCACGACGGCCTCGGCCGTCTTGGCCTCCTCCTGCCAGTAGCCGAGCATCACCGAATACCCCTTGGTGCAGAACTCGCCCGTGACGCCCCGCGGCAGAGTTTCGCCCGTCAGGGCATCGGCGACCCGGATCTCCAGATGGGGCCCGACGCGCCCCACCGTGCCGACCTTGTGATCGAAGGAGTCGTCGGTGCGGGTCTGGGTGGAGACGGGGGAGGTCTCCGTCATCCCGTAACAGATGGTCATCTCCTCGATGCCGGCGGCGATGACCTTCTTCATCATCTCCGCCGGGCACGGCGACCCGGCCATGATGCCGGTGCGCACGCTGCTGACGTCATAGGACTCGAAGTCGGGCAGCGCCCACTCGGCGATGAACATCGTCGGCACGCCATAGAGCGAGGTGCACTTCTCCTGTTGCACCGCCGCCAGGGTCGCGGCCGGGTCGAAGGCGGGTGCGGGGATGATCATCGCGGCGCCGTGAGTGGTCGCGGCCAGGTTGCCCATGACCATGCCGAAGCAGTGATAGAAGGGCACCGGTATGCAGATCCGATCCTCCTCGGTATAGCGGCAGATCTCGCCGACGAAGTAGCCGTTGTTGAGGATGTTGAAGTGCGACAGCGTCGCACCCTTTGGGAATCCTGTTGTGCCAGAGGTGTATTGGATGTTGATGGGTTCGTCGCACGTGAGGCTGTCCGAGATGGCCTGGACTTCCTCGGTGCTCACCTGGTCCGCCCTGGAGAGCAGGCGGTCCCAGGATTCGGTGCCGAAGAAGACGACATCGCGCAGGTCGGGGCATTTGCCTCGGACCTGTTCGACCATCGCCTGGTAGTCGCTCGTCTTGAAGGCCGGCGTCGCGACGAGGAGGCTGATGCCCGCCTGCCGCAGGACGTACTCGAGTTCGTGCGTGCGGTATGCCGGGTTGATGTTCACCAGGATCAGGCCGACGCGGGCCGTGGCGTACTGGACAACCACCCACTCCGCGCTGTTCGGGGCCCAGATCCCGACCCGCTCACCCACGGCATACCCGGCCGCCCGCAGGGCCCGGGCGACCCGGTCGACCTCCGCGCCGAACTCGGCATACGTCATCCGGATCCCGGCGGCGATGTCGACGACCGCGTCGCGGTCGGGGAAGCGCGCAATGGTCTCCGCCAGGTTGGCGTCGATGGTGGTGCGCAGCAGCGGGGGTGTTTCCTCGCCCTTGGCGTGGGAGAGAGTGGGAGCGTCCATCGAATCCTCCTGGCGTCGTCGCGATCTCCACTATTGCGCGCCTGCCGGCGCGCCGCTACCCAGGGGTCAACAAGCGGTCGTTCCGGGGCGCCGAGTGGCCATCAGAGGACAGCTCCCGGGTTCATGATCCCGAGGGGGTCGATGGCGGCCTTGATCCGGCGGGAGAGGTCCATGACGTCCGGGCCGAGCTGGGCGGGGAGGGCGGCCTTCTTGAGCCGGCCGACGCCGTGCTCGCCGGTGATCGTGCCGCCCAACTCGATCGCCGCGGCCATGACGTCGGCGAACGCGGCCTCGGCGCGCTCGAGAGCGCCAGGCTCGGCCGGGTCGTAGATGACATTGGGGTGGGTATTGCCGTCGCCCGCATGCGCCACGACCGGTATGGGCAGTCCGTGCCGGAGGGAGATCTCCTCGATCCGCGCGAGCAGCGCCGGCAGTCTCGGGACCGGGACCCCGACGTCCTCCAGCAGCATCGAGCCCTTGCACTCCAGGGCGGGCAGGGAGGAGCGGCGGGCGGCGAGGAACATCTCGCCCTCGTCGGGATCGGTCGTCGAGAAGACCTCACTCGCGCCAGCAACTTGGCAAATCTCTTCCACGACAAGGACTTCCGCGGCACGGGCATCGCCGGGCGAGTCGCACTGGACGAGCAGCAGAGCGGCCGCGTCGCGATCGAGACCCATCTCGCGCACGTCCTCGACCGCGTTGATCGAGTAGTTGTCCATGAATTCCACGAGCGACGGGCGAAGCCGATTACCCAGTGCGACAACGGCGTTGGCCGCGGCAGCGACGCTCGGAAAAGTGGCGACGAGGGTCGCGGCGGGGCTGGGCGCGGGGATCAGCCGCAGCGTCCCACCGACGATGACGCCGAGGGTGCCCTCACTCCCGACGAAGAGTTTGAGCAGCGACAGACCGGCGACATCCTTGATCGTGCTGCCGCCGAGCTTGACCAACGTCCCGTCCGGGAGGACGACGTCGAGCCCGAGGACGTAGTCGGTCGTCACGCCATACTTCACACAGCACAGGCCGCCCGCGTTGGTCGCGAGATTCCCTCCGATAGAACAGATTTCGTATGACGACGGGTCCGGCGGATAGTGCAGGCCGAGTTCTCGCGCCGCCTGCTTGACGGTGATATTCAAGGCCCCGGGCTCGACGACCGCGACCCGCATCGCGGGATCGATCTCCACTCGCGTCATGCGATCCAGGCTGAGGGTGATGGCGCCGTCGACGGCGAGCGACCCGCCGGACAGACCCGACCCGGCACCACGCGGCACGATGCCGATGCGGCGCTGCGCCGCCCAGCGGACCACGGCCTGGACCTCCTCGACGGTGCCCGGGCGCACCACGGCCAATGGCGTCCCCGCCCCCGCGCCCTTGGACCAGTCGTGGCGATAGGCCGCCATCCGGTCGGGGTCGGCCATGACGAACTGCGGGGCGAGCAACTGCGCAAGGTCGGCCAGCACGTCAGCGCCGTCCGGCTCCGGCAGGCCGTCCGGCGACAGTGGGCGTTCCGAAGTCATGGTCTCTGTATAGCAAGGTGCCCGGTCCACCCGCTCCCGGACGCCGATATCGAGTCGTGACCAACCGGCGGACCGGGGCCGCCGTCATACGGGTGTCAACGCCGGCTGGGCCCGGCTCGCTCACTGCCGCAAGGGCGCTCTCCGGTGCCCTCATCACCCAAAAGTCGATGCTGGCCGAGATGCAGGCGGCGGGCGGCCCCCATTGGAACTTCGAACGGGAGCTGAACCGAGCCGTCGGTGCCGCGCTGCCCGGCGAGCCGTACGCGACGATCACCCGACAGGCCATCTCGTCCTATCCCTCCAAGGACGGCCTGCGGGTCGCGGTCGACCAATGCGCCGCATACGCGTGCGCCGCGGGCGTCGTCAACGCCACCATCCCCTGGGACCGCCTGATCGCCCCGGATGCGGATATGTCCAACCAGTGGGGCCACTGACGCTCCGACGGGCCGGCGATCGGCTCCCCTCGCACTCGACGACCTTGAAGTGCACTCTCGACGCCGTCACGTGGGGCGGGTCAAACGGTCGATGAAGGCCAGGAGTAGGGCCTCGCGCAGGCGGGGCGGCGCCTGCGCCAACATGGCGTTGATCTCCGCCATCCGGTCGGGCAGGGCGCAGCCACCGCCGAGGCCGGCCAGTGCGA
>NZ_HG764815.1:2735563-2742154 GCF_001050535.1 Nostocoides australiense Ben110
CCCGGGGCCGCCGGCGGCTGGGTCTCGCTCGTCCGCCAGCGGCTGACCGGCTCGCGGTCGGTCCGCTCCGGGCTGCCCCGGATCCGGCCGCTCCGAGACCGGCTGACCGGCGGCGGCCTGCTCGGCCGCGGCGGCCTCCTCCGCGTCGTGCGCCCGGTTCATCCGGCGCAGGCGGCCGGTCATATTGCGGAAGATCAGCCACACGGCCAGGCACATCAGGAAGAAGACGGCGAAACCCGCGAACCCGGACGAGGCCTCGGAGGCGTTGGGGTCGTTCGCCGCGGCCAGCGCGATGAGGATGTTCATGGCACCACCCTGGCAACCCGCCGGTCGAGGGCGAGCGGCGGGGGGTCGAGGGCGAGCGCGTCGGCCTCCGCGAGGGACCCGAGCCCGGCGAAGAGGTCGTCCTCGCCTTCGGCGACGGGGACGTACGAGGCCGCCGCCTCATACTCGTCGAACGGCCAGACGCGCTGCTGCATCTCGCGGGGCACCTTGAAGAACCAGCCGTCCGGATCGATCTGGGTCGCGTGGGCGATCAGGGCGGCGTCGCGGCGCTCGAACCAGTCGGCGCACCGCACCCGGGTGGTCACCGTCCGGCTGGGCCGGTCCCACTTGTCGAGCCAGTCGGCATACGGGCTCTCCAGGCCCTCGGCGACCAACGCCTCGTGGAAGGTTTGGATGCGCTCCTTGCTGAAGCCGCCGTTGTAGTAGAGCTTCAGCGGCTGCCAGGGCGCACCGGCGTGCGGGTATGCCGCCGGGTCGCCGGCGGCGTCGAAGGCCGGGATCGTCACCTCGTGGGTGCGGATGTGGTCGGGGTGCGGATAGCCGCCGTTCTCGTCATAGGTGGTGATCACGTGCGGGCGGAACCGGCGGATCTCGCGGACGAGGGCCTCGACGGGCGCCTCCAGCGGTTCGAGGGCGAAGCAGCCCGGCGGCAGCGGCGGCAGCGGATCGCCTTCGGGCAGACCGGAATCGACGAAGCCGAGCCAGTGGTGCTGCACCCCGAGGATGTCGCGGGCCGCCGCCATCTCGTCGCGCCGCACCTGGGCCAGGTCGCGCAGGATCCGCGGATCGTCCTTGAGGTTGGGGTTGAGGACGTCCCCGCGCTCGCCGCCGGTGCAGGAGACGACGAGGACTTCGGCGCCGGCGTCGACATACTTCGCCATGGTCGCCGCCCCCTTGCTTGACTCGTCGTCGGGGTGCGCGTGCACGCACATCAGGCGCAGGCCCGTCATGCTGGCCCTTTCGGTGGATGACATGATCGGGGGACATTCTTCCACCGCTGATCCCGCAACCCACGCAATCGACCCGAGGCCTGCCCATGACCGCCATCGATCCCGAGCAACTCGACGGGGACGACCTGGACATCCCGACGCGGAGCGCCGGCAGTCGCCGGTGGTGGGTGATCGGCAGCATCGGCGTGGCGGCGATGACGGCGGTGGTCGTGTGGTTCGCCTGGTCGGCGACGGCCGGGCGGGTCAGCTGGCAGACCCGGTCGTATGAGGTGGTGGACGCCTCGAACGTGACCGTGTCCTTCGATGTCCACCGGCCGGCAGGCATGGCGGTCACGTGTCGCCTGAAGGCGCTCAACCAGCGGTTCGCGACGGTCGGCTCGGTCGATGTTCTCATCCCCGCGGGCGAGCAGCGCAGCCTGACCCAAGAAGGGAACATCCGCACGACGTCACTGGCGGTGACCGGGACGGTCGAGCGCTGCAAGCCGGCCTGACCGGACGCTTTGCTAAGATCGGTGGTTCACCTCGGGTCTGGAGCGCACGTCATCGTGCGATCCAGACCCTTTGACCATCACGTCATCGTCACCAGGAGTTCACCGTGAGCGAGCAGCCGACTGCCACCTACCTGACGCAGGAGGCCTTCGACCGTCTGACCGCTGAGCTCGCCGAGTTGCAGGGCCCGCGCCGTCAAGAGGTCATCGCCCGCATCGAGGCGGCCCGCGCCGAGGGGGATCTGAAGGAGAACGGCGGCTATCACGCCGCCCGCGAGGAGCAGGGCAAGCTCGAGTTGCGCATCCGCCAGCTCACCCAGCTGCTCGAAACCGCCGAGGTCGGCGCCACCCCGCCGCCGGACGACGGTGTCGTCGAGCCCGGCATGGTGGTGACCGTCGAACTCTTCGGCGACGAGGAGACCTTCCTGCTCGGGTCGCGCGAGATCGCCGACGGCTCGATGCAGGTCTTCTCCGAGGCCTCCCCCCTCGGGGCCGCCATCAACGGCCTCAAGGTCGGCGACACCACCTCTTATGAGGCGCCGAACGGCAAGCAGATCGAGGTCACGATCAAGCACGCCGTCCCCTACACCGGCTGACCCGCCCGGGTCGAGCAGCCCAGGAACCTCTGCTAGCAGAGGCTAGTCAAATCAGCACACCTAGCAAGGTCTGCTGGTTCGACCAAGCTCTGCTAGCAGAGGTTCCTAGGTTTGGCGGCCGAGCCGTCAGGTGAACTTGAGGCGGTAGCCCTTGCTGCGCAGGGCCGTCAGGACGTCCTGGCAGTGCTGGGGGCCCTTGGTCTCGAGCTGGACGAAGATGTCGACCTCGTCGATGAGCAGGTTGGCGTCGTGGCGGGTGTGCTCGACCTCGACGACATTGGCATCGGCGGCCGCGCAGTCGGCGATCAGCCGGGCAAGGGACCCCGGCCGGTCGGGCATGACTGCGCGGAACTGCAGGTAGCGGCCAGCGGCGACCATGCCGTGGCGGATGACGCGCAGCATGAGCAGCGGGTCGATATTGCCGCCGGAGAGGACGACGACGATCGGGCCGTTCCAGGACCGGTCTGCCGACTCGTTCAACAGCGCCACCCCCGCCGCGCCGGCCGGCTCGACGACGAGCTTGCTGTGCTCGAGCAGCATGAGCATCGCCCGGGACAGCGACGCCTCGGAGACGGTGTCGACGCGGTCGACGAGTCGGCGGACGATCTCGAAGGGGACATCGCCAGGGCGGCCGACGGCGATGCCGTCGGCCATCGTCGCCATCTTCTCGGCCGGGATCGGGCGGCCAGCGGCCAGCGACATCGGGTAGGCCGCGGCCTGCTCGGCCTGGACACCGATCACCATCACCTCGGGGCGCTGCGCCTTGACGGCGGTGGCGATGCCGGCGAGCAGTCCGCCGCCGCCGAGGGAGACGACGACGGTGCCGACATCCGGGCACTGCTCGAGGATCTCCAGGCCACACGTGCCTTGTCCCGCAACGATATCGGCGTGATCGAAAGGTGAGATGAAGACGGCGCCTGTCTGCTCGGCGTATGCCCGGGCCTCGACGATGGCTTCGTCCAGCGTGGCGCCGACCTGCTCGATCTCTGCGCCGTAGGCGCGGGTCGCGTTCAGCTTCGGCATGGCCGCCCCCACGGGCATATAGACCTTGGACTTGATGCCGAGAGTCGTCGCGGCGAGCGCGACGCCCTGGGCGTGGTTGCCGGCGCTGGCGGCGACGACGCCCCGCTCCTTCTCCTCTTCGCTCAGGCGCGCCAGGCGGGTGTAGGCGCCGCGGATCTTGAACGAGCCGGCCCGCTGCAGGTTCTCGCACTTGAGGTAGACATCGGTGCCCACCTTCTCGCTGACGGCGCGCGAGAACTCCAGTGGGGTCGGTCGGATCAGCTCCCCGATCGTCTCGCGCGCCGCGCGGATGTCGTCGAGGGTCACGGTGGGCACGCTCGCCATAGCGGGCAACACTAGTTCCCGCCCGCGGCCGGTCAGGCCTTCTCGGTGCGATTGCGGAAGGCCGGGATGGCCAGCGGTGCGACGACGAGCGAGATGCCGAGCGACCACACGATGCTGGCGATGACCGGATGCCGCAACGGCCAGGCGGCATCGGTGCCCAGCGGCGGCGCGTTGCCCCCACAACTCCCGCATGGCCTGCACGAGCGCCGAGATCGGGTTCCATTCGGCCGGGCTTTTCAGCGTCGCGGGCTTTTTGCGGACCGACTGACCCCTCAGCCGCCGATCACGCGCGCGAGGTGGGCGGCCGCCGCGGGGTGATCGCGGGAGAGCAGGCCCGCGGCGAAGAGCAGGTATGCGGTGTCCACGGCATACCGGGCAGCCACCGGGACCACCCACCCGCCGCCGTGGTCGGCGAGCACGGCAGCGAGCACCGCGTCACCGCGCCCGTCAGGGGCGTGGCGCAGCACTCCCCCGGACCCGATCAGCACTCCAGCCTCCTTCAGCGCCCGGGGCGCGTCGCCCGGGTGGCCGGGCCGGGCGTGGCGGCGCACGGCGAGCAGCGCTGCGGCAGTGGCGAGTTCGATCTCGCGGTCCCAGTCGGCGGGGCTGGCCGGGAGAAGTTCGATGTCCTCGTGCACCGACTGCGCATACTCCCCGACACCCGCGCTCAGCGGCAGGTGCTCGCGCGCGGCGCCTTCGACGATTCCGGGGGCGCTCCACCGCATACCCAGATCCGCCTCCACGGTGCGCAGCACGCGCGGCGCCGGCGAGATCTCCCGCCGCAGCCCGGCGTCCTCGCCTCGGGGGATGAGCGCCGAATAGACGTCCGTCGTCGCGCCGCCGATGTCGAGCGCCAGCACATCCTCCCCACGGGCGCTCGCGAGCAGTTCCACGCCGAGCAGCACCGCGTCGGGGGTCGCCATCCGCACCAGCGAGGCGAACCGCGGCCCGCGGGAGAGCCCTTTGCCGCCGATCACATGCCGCAGGAAGACCTCCCGGATCGCCTCCCGGGCGCGTGCCGGTGCCAACTCCCCGATCCGCGGCAGCACATTGTCGGCGACGATGACCGTGCGCCCCTTCCCTTTCAACACCGCGACGCACTCGGCCGCGGCATCCCGGTTGCCGGCGAGCACCACCGGCGCCGCCAACCGGGCGTTCGCGAGGCGAGTCGCGTTGTGCACCAAGACATCCGAGTTCCCGCCGTCGGTCCCACCGACGAGCAGGAGCACGTCCGGCCGCGCCCGGCGCAGCGCCCCAACGGCCTCCCGGTCCAGCCGCCCGGCGGCCACGTGCACCACTCGCCCACCGGCCGACAGCGCGACCCGGTGACCGGCGAGGGCGGTGACCGCCTCCTCATACCCGATAACCGCGATCCGCAGCCCACCACCGGCGCTGGAGCACACCAGCACCTCATCCGCCGGTGACGCGCCGACCGCGGCGAGCACCGCGTCCAACCCCTCAAGGACATCGGTGCCGGACGTGGTCGGGGAGGCAGCGCGACCGCATACCCGCCCGTCGGCGAGATCCACGAGCAGCCCCTTGGTGAAGGTCGACCCCACGTCGACGCACGCCGCCCGGGTCACAGTTGACGCCAGCGTGCGACCATCGCGTCCACGTCGAGGATCGGCGCGACCAGCGGCGGGGTCTTGGGGTCGCGGGGCATCAGCCGGTCACGGCGGCAGCGGTCGTTGTAGTCCTCCAGCACCGTGCGCACCCCCGCCTCGGTGCGGATCTCGCGCAGCGACTCGGGGAAGCCGGCGGCCTCCTTGCGCAGCGACAGCACGGCGGGCACGGCGCCGGCGCCGTCCAGACCTTCCGCGCGCAGCTTCTGCTTGATCCACCAGTCGGGATCGTCAGGGCTGCCGAGGTCGAGCGGCTTGCCGGCGCCGCGCAGGTTGTCGAACTCGCCCCGCTCGGTCGCCTCCCGGATCAGGCGCTCGATATGCGACTCATATGGCTGCACACGGCGACTTTATGCGGAACTATTGCTGTTTGGTCACCGTTACCCCCGTGAACCTGGCGCCAGCATGCCGGACCGGGGGAGGATATCTCTCCCTTTGACGAGGACGACAGCCAAGCGCTCCCGGGGAAGGAGGTTCGCGCTATGGGACGAGCGCGACGCGCCCGCAAGATCGCGGCCACCGCGGCATACGGCGGCGGCGGCCTCGCGGCGACCGCCGGTGCCCTCGGCGCGCTCGGCTACGGCCTGATCAAGGTCGAGGCGAAGATCGCCCGCCGGATCGTCGGGCAGCCCTTCGAGGGGGCGCCGGAGGACGACGCGGTCTATGGGTATGGCGTGGGCGAGCGGACCGAGATCATCGTGCTCGGCGACTCCTCGGCCGCGGGGATGGGCGCCGAGACCGGAGCGCAGACCGTCGGGGGGATCATCGCCACCGGGCTGGCGGCGCTGACCGGCCGGCCGGTGCGCCTGACCAACGAGGCCGTCATCGGCGCCGAGTCCAGTGACCTCGAACGGCAACTCGCCAACGCGCTCGACCGGGTCGAGCGCCCGCACGTCGCCGTGATCCTCATCGGCGCCAACGACGTCACCCACCGCATCGACCGCGCGACGGCGGTGCGTCACCTCGAGCTGGTCGTGCAGCGGCTGCGGGGCATGGGGGTCGAGGTGGTCGTCGGCACCTGTCCCGACCTGGGCACCGTCGAGCCGATCCCGATCCCGCTCAAGCACCTGCTGCGCCGCTGGAGCCGCGACCTGGCCGCCGCCCAGACGGTCGCCGTCGTCGAGGCCGGCGGCCGCACGGTGTCGCTGGGTGACCTGCTGGGTCCGGAGTTCTCCGCCGCGCCGAAGGAACTCTTCAGCGAGGACCAGTTCCATCCCTCCCCCGCCGGGTATGCCCGCGTCGCCGCGGTGCTATTGCCGACCGTCTGTGCGGCGCTGGGCGTGGGAACCGCCGGCGACACTCA
>NZ_HG764815.1:2742254-2746911 GCF_001050535.1 Nostocoides australiense Ben110
CCGCCGCGCACCGCGCCGCGGAGTTGCGTGACCGGGCCGCCGCCGCGAGTGAGAAGGCCGGCGAGCGCGCCTCGCACCTGATGGAGCGCGCCGCCCCGGCCGTGGATGTCGCCAAGGAGCGGGCCGCTGCCGCTCGCGAGGCGGCCGCCCACGGGTATGACGCCGCCGCACCTCGTGTCGAAACCGCCCGCAACACGCTGGTCGAGGATGTCCTGCCGAAGGTCGCCGGGGCCATCGCCACCGTCGCCGCGGGCGCGCTGTCGGCCAAGGACCAGGCCGCCGAGACCGCGCACCGGGCGCCGGAGGCGTTCGCGGTGCTCAAGGGTGAGGCGACGGCGAAGCCGAAGAAGCGCTCGTGGGGTCCGTTCCTGTTGCTCGCCGCCCTCGCCGGCGGCGCGGCATACGTCCTGACGCGCCGCAAGACCCCCGCCACCGACCCCTGGGCGGTGCCCGCCAGCGACCCGTATGCCGCGCGCTCGCCGATGGCGGGCGACACCGGTTCCTCGTTGCAGGACAAGGCGGCGTCGGTCGCCGCCGCGGCGAAGGACAAGGCCGCCGAGGTCAAGGACACCGTCGCCGACAAGGCTGCGGAGGTCAAGGACAAGGCGAGCGACAAGGCCGCCGAACTCAAGGACAAGGCCGGCGACGCCGCGGACGACGCGAAGGACGCCACCTCCGACGCGTTCGACGACGCCAAGGGCCAGGTCTCCGAGGCACAGGATGCCGCCGGTGACGCCCTCGACGAGACCGGCGACAACCTCGGCGACCGCATCGAGAACGCCACCGACACCGCCGCCGACTCCCTCAACGACGCGGCCGACCGTGTCGAGGACGCCGGCGACCGGGCCAAGGACAACTGGGGCTGAGCCCAGCCCCTGCAAGCCCAACACCCCCGCAAGCCCAACACCCCCGCAAGCCCAACACCCCCGCAAGACCGGCGTCCGAGGGGACGGTCGATATCGCGACCGTCCCCGCGGACGCCGTCGTTCGGGGGAGGGGATCAGCCGAGCTGGACGGGCAGCAGCCCTCGGGGCGTCGACCGGGCGATCGCGGCGAGGGCATCGGCCAACTCCGGATAGCGGAAGCGAAAACCGCTCTCTTGCAGCACCGTCGGCGCCAGCCAGCGACTCTTGAGAACGAGTTCGGGCTCGGTCCGGATGATCCGTCCGCCGATGCCGAGCGCTGCGCGCGGCAACGGTATGCCGCGTGCCTCCTCCCCCGCTAGCCAGCCGAACTCTTTGCGCACCAACGACATCAGCTCGGCGTTGGGAACCGGGTGCGGACTGGCGAGATTGACCGGCCCGCTGATGTCCGGGGCGTCGATGAGGTGGCGGATGGCGGCATACACATCGTCGACGTGGATCCACGAGACCACCTGTGCGCCGTCTCCCTGCCGGCCGCCGAAACCCAGGCGCGCCAGGTTGATCAGCGCACTGAGGGCACCGCCACCGGCGCCGAGCGTGATGGCGGTGCGCAAGGCGAGCTTGCGGACCGGGGCGGGCGCGGCATACAGCTCGTGCTCCCAGGCCCGGGCGACGGCGACGGAGAACCCGGTGCCGAGTTCGCCGGTGCGTTCGTCCTGGGGCCGGTCGCGGGCCTCCCGGTAGATGGTGCCAGTGCTCGAATTGAGCCACACCGCAGGGGGATTCGCGGTGTCGGCGATGGCGCTGCCGAGCGCCGCGGTGGTCTCGGTGCGGGAGCTGAAGATCTCGTCCGCGGTCTTCTTGGTGTAGCGGCAGCTGACCGATCGCCCGGCCAGGTTGACGACGGCCAGCGACCCGTCGAGCGCCGGACGCAGGTCGCTGCCCCATCGGGCATCGGCGCCGACACCCCGGCCGATGGTGCGCACCTGCCACCCCTCGGCCGCGAAGGCCGCACTGAGGTGGCGGCCAATGAAGCCCGAGGCCCCGGCGATGACAACGACGCTCATGGCGTTCCGGCCCGTCCTGGCGCCGTCATGGCGTCGACGAGGGCGGTGAGGTCGGTGACGAAGGGCTTGGCGACGGGTGTCCCGGCGAGCCGGATCGCCTTGCCCAGCAACGGACTGACCCGGTCGACGAGCTCCCGAGTGCGCTGCTGCCCCGGACTGCCGTCGATGACCCAGTGAAGCGTGACGCCGAGGTAGGCGAGCCAGAGCAGCCGTGGCAGCTGCTCCCCGAGTCGTCCGCCGATGCGCGGCCGGCTGCGGTCGACGGCCTCGCGCATCAGCCAGATCGCCGCCTCGCGCGCGGCCTGGGAGTCGGGTGCGAAGGGGCTGACCGGAGAGGTGGTCCTCAGTGCGGACTGCAGGAGGGTCGTGCCGAAGGAGTGATAGGGCGCCATGACGTCGAGGCCGGTATGCAGCACCGTCGCCAGGTTGTGCGCGAGCGATGCCCCGCTGCGCAGTCGCCCGGCCACGGCGGCCCGGTGCTCGGCCTGGATGCGGACATACAGCTCCTGGACCAAGGCCTCCTTGCCCTCGAAGTAGTAGTAGGCATTGCCTTGCGAAACACCGGCTTCCGCAGCGATCAGGCGCATCGTCGTGGCGTCGTAGCCCCGCTCGCGGAACGAGGCCAAGGCGGCCACCACCAGCTTCTCCCGCGTCTCCTCCGTCTTGCCCATGGCGTGACGCTACCGCTTTTTGAACGTGTTCAAAAAGACGGGTGTCGGATCCGTACCTACCTGCGTCAGTCGACGTAATCCCCGAGGGCCATCTCGACGGCGGGGCTGATGGTGGCGTCGCCGCCGAGGACGATGATCTCCTTGGGGTTCAGCCGGGCGAGTTCGCCGGCCACGACCGAGGGGATCGCCTTCTCCTTGACCAGCAGCATCGGCGCCTTCTTGGCCCCCGCAGCCGGGGCGCCCGCCAGGGCGTCGGTGAACTTCTCACCGGAGGCGACGAAGACGAGGTCGGCACCCGAGGGGAAGGCGCGCCGGGAGATCTCGGCGGACACGGCATACCGGTCGGCTCCGGACACGCGCTCCGGAGTGACGCCGGCTGCCTGCTCGATCTCCTCCAGGACGGACTCCCCGACCGAAGCCGGCCCCCCGAGGACGACGACCGATTCCGGTTGCAGCCGAGTCAGTTCGGCCGCGACGGGGGCCGGCAGAGTGTCGTCGTCGGTCAGCAACACCGGGCCCCGATCCCGCGCCGCAACCGGCGCCCCCGAGAGGGCGTCGGGGAAGACGAGCCCCGACGCGACATACGCGACCGAGACTCCGGGGGTGAACCCCTTGCGGGAGATCGCGGCCGAGGTGGCATACCGGTCCTCGCCGGCGATCCGGGAAACGGCGCCGAACTCGCTGTCGAGCTGGATCCGCAGGTCCTCCGACAGCGTCGCCGGCCCGCCGAGCAGGGTCACCGACGTCGGGTCCCGGCGGATCAACTCCATGAAGGCCCGGTTCGGGATCTGGTCGGGCATCATCAGGAACATCGGCTTCCCCCGCATGCCGGCCACCGGCGCGCCGCTGAGGGCGTCGGTGAACAGCAGGCCGGATGCGGCGTAGACCTCCCGGACGCCCGGGAAGGCCAGCCGGGCGATATTGGCGGCCGTCTCGTAGCGGTCTGCCCCGGCCCACCGCGTCACCCCGTCGGCCCGCGTGGTGAGCGTGACCGTCGCCGTCGTGGACGTGGTGGCCTTGACCGTGATCGTGAGCAGGCCGCCGGGCACGGCCAGGCTCTCCCCAGCCGTCAGCACGGGGTGGCGTTCGAAGCGGCTGCCGTCACCTTCGATGTGCGGATTGACGACGGCCCATTCCTCGTACAGGTCGGCCGTCGCTGAGATGCGGCGCACCACGACCCCGGCACCAGGCGAGGTGCGTTCGACTCCGTCGTATCCCGTGTAGGTCTCGTCGTCGATCCAGCTCTCCTGCCCGGCTGCAACGTGGTATTCGACGTCCCACAAGGCGCCGCCCACCTCCAGATAGACGCTGCGCAGGCCGGAGCCGGTGCTCATCGAGTTGAGGGTGACCGTGCCGCCCGAGGACAGGGCCAACCGGTCGCCGGCGGGCAGGACGCCGAGCTTCTCCTGGTGCGCGGAGCTGATGCCGGCCCAGCCCCACCACCCGTGCCCCATCAGGTCGAAGGGATCCTCATAGGTGACGTCTTGGCAGTCGTTCGACAGCGGGACGGCGTGCTGGTGCGCGCGATCGGACCAACACACCCGGCCGGCGTTGTGGATCAGCCCGAGGTTGTGACCGTACTCATGGGCCCAGACGACCTGCGAAGGAGTGTCGTTGATGACGACCATCTCGCCGCCGAACGCGTCCTGACCGATCGATGCCATACCGGCGAAGAAGCAGTTGGGGTTGTACTGCATGAGGACCACGACGTGGTGGTACTGGTCCGTGGGCAGGTTCGCCAGTTTTCGCGCCCGGTCCTCGAGCTGGCTCGTGGCGCAGTACTCGATGTCCTCCGGGCTCAGCGTGACCTTCTCCGCCGGGAGGATCCTGGTGAGCTCGAAGCGGATCTTGCCGTGGGTCTGGGCGTTGAAGTACCTGTCGACAGCCGTCATGGTGGTGCCCACCAAGGCGTTGGTGGTTGCCGGGGGCGCACTCCAATAAAGCGGCACGACGGTGACATGGTGCTGACCGAGCACCGGCGGCTCCGAACGCTGCCCGGCGGCGGGCGCGAGCTGGTCGATGCGGGCCGCGCCGGAGCGCAGGTCCGCCGCGATGG
>NZ_HG764815.1:2747011-2752055 GCF_001050535.1 Nostocoides australiense Ben110
TGACGTGCCTGATTCCTTTCGGAGTTGGATCCCAATAGAGTAGGATTCCTTGGAAGGGAGAATCGATTCAGAATGAGTAGCGGTAGGGTGAGTTTTTCGCCGGAGTTCCGCGAGCAGATGGTGGAACTGTTCTTGAGTTACCAGGGGCAGAAGAACCTGTCACAGGTCGCGCGGGAGAATGGTATCGGCGCGGAGACATTGCGGAACTGGGTGAAGAAGTACCAGGAAGCGAACCCGGTCGAGGACAAGCCCTTGACAATCTCGGAACGGGCGCGGCTTGAACAACTCGAGCGCGAGAATCAGGAACTGCGTCTGGAGCGGGAGTTCCTGGGAAAAGCCACCGCCTTCTTCGCGAAGAAGTATCGGTAGCCGACCGGTACGCACACATTCTCGCGGAGAAGGCGACCACGAATTCGGATGGTTCCGGCCGATACACGGTGGGCGCTATGTGTACCTGGCTGGGCGTGTCGGAATCAGGGTTCTATGACTGGGTGAAACGGCCGGCGTCGGCAACCGCGAAACGCCGCCGGAAGCTGGGCCGGCTGATCCGAGCCATCTTCGTCCGCCATCACGGCCGGTACGGGTACCGACGCGTCCACGCCGAGCTACGCCGAGCCGGACAGTACTGCGACCCGCAGACCGTGCGTTCCATAATGGCCGAGCTGGGCTTGGAGGCCTGCCAGCCGCGGGCCTCGCGGCGACAGACGACCAAGGCGTCCCGGGAGCAGGTAACGATCCCGGATCTGGTCGGGCGCGACTTCACCGCCACCGCGCCGGGGGCGAGGATGGTTGGCGACATCACCTATGTCCGCACCGGTCAGGGGTGGCTGTACCTGGCGTTGGTCATCGATTGCTACTCCCGCGCGATCATCGGGTGGGCCATGGCCGATCATTACCGTACCGAACTGATCAGCGACGCGATCCGGATGGCCGCCCGACACATCAAACTTCCCACGGAGGCGATATTCCATTCTGACCGCGGGAGTAACTACACCTCGGATGAGTACGGCCGCGTCCTGGCCGAGTTGGGTATTCATCGGTCCGTGGGCCGCACCGGTATTTGCTTTGACAACGCGTTGGCTGAATCGACGAATGGTGCGATCAAGGTCGAGCTGGTGAACCGGGAGTTCTATCCAACCAGGGCATCGGCGTACACAGCTGTTGCACGGTACATCGAAACATACTACAATCACCAAAGGCTGCATTCCGGTCTCGGGTACCAAACTCCACGCGAAGTCTTGGACGGGTACCAAAACTACCGGCCAACAGCTTGAAACCCAATATCACCGACTCCGAAAACGATCCAGCACCTCAGTTTGACCCAACTCAGGTCGTACGCGGTGCGCGCCGAGGAGCTCGGGCTGGACTCGGTCACAGTGTCGGACCACTTCCAGCCGTGGCGGCTGGAAGGCAGCGGGTCAGCGCGACGACGATCGTGACGTCGAACTCAATCCAAACCGACCTGTTCGCGAAGCCGGGCGCGGGCGTCCGTGACGGCGGCGCCGACGGCGGGATCGTCCAGCCGAACCCCGCGGCCGAGGACGGTCTGGTCGTGCAAGGACTGATCGGCCAGACTCTTGCGAATCACCACTCGCGCAGTGCGATTCGGGCCGAAGCTGAGTTCCTCCATCAACACCACGGAGGCCTGGACCCGCTCTCGAAGGGCCACCAACACCTGCATGGTGTCGCGGAAGATCCATTGCTGCGGCGGCGCCCCGTCGACCCAGGTCACGGTGAGAGTGAAGGTGTCGTGATCCCAGGCCCCCGTGTCCACCAGGTGCCAGGGGCGGGCTAGGATCTCGCCGGCGAGAGGAACGGCATACAGGCTGGCCATGGTGACCACCACCCACGTGCCGCCCTCGGCCAGGGCGGCGGCGAGGATCCGCTCCCCGCGGCCGAGCTCGAGCCGGGCCCGCACGTCATCGGGCAACGTGGGGGTCTGGTCCTTGCGGCGCCGGAAGCTCACCATCAACTCACTCCTTCTCGCAGCAGGGCCAACTGCCGTTGCACGGTCTGCAGGTGCGTGCCGACGTCGCGCACCTGCTCCGGGTCGGCGTCCGGGTCCGAGGAGAGCCGGCGCATGAGCGACATCGCGTTCGCGATCTCGCGGGTCAGGGACACCTCCCGCACTCGAGCCACGAGCGAGTCGACGTAGCGCTGGTCCGGACCGCCGGTCGCCGCGTCGATCGACGTCGGCAAGGTGGCGACGGATAGCGCCGACACCAGCGGCTGCGCGGCCAACGGCGCGAGGTGGGTGACGGCGTCGACCCACTGCACGAGGGTCATCCCCTCGGTGACCACGACGCTGCGGATGGCGTCGAACACGGCCCGGTGCGCCGGGGCGACGAAGGCCTCGGGCGGCACTGTGTCGTAGACGTCCGGGCTGACGGCATTCGGATATTGCAGGAGCACCTGGAGCAGCTGGGCCTCGGCGTTGACGAGCGGGTCGCGCAGGTCAGGCATCTGGTATGCCGCGGCCAGCTCCGCGCTGTCGGGCTCGGGGGCGTCGGCCTCGCGGCGGCGGGGTCCCTCGTTCGGCGCCTTGAGCGTGCCGGCGCGGCGCATCTGGTCGGCCAACTGCTCGACGCCGACACCGATCCAACCGGCGACGGTGCGCTGATACTCCGGTCGAAGGCTGGGATCCTTAACCGAATTGATAACCGGCGCAGCGACTTTCATCGCCTGCACCCGACCTTCCGCAGTGTCGAGATCGCACCGAGCGATCAAGGTGCGAACCGCGAACTCGAACATCGGGACGGCATCTTCCACAAGGGCCTTGACCGCCTCCGCACCCTTGCGCAGCCGCAGATCGCACGGGTCCATGCCCTCGGCGGCCACGGCGACGAAGGACTGCGCCGTCCAGCGCTGATCCTCCGCGAAAGCCTTCATCGCCGCCTTCTGGCCGGCCGCGTCGCCGTCGAAGGTGAAGACGATGCGAGCGGGATCCAGACCGGGCTCGTCGCGCATCAAACGACGCAACAGCTTGATGTGGTCGACACCGAAGGCCGTGCCGCAGGTGGCCACGGCCGATTCCACACCCGACAGGTGCGCCGCCATGACGTCGGTATAGCCCTCGACGACCACAGCCTGCCGGCCCTTTGAGATCGTCTTCTTCGCCAGGTCGATGCCGTAGAGGACCTGACTCTTCTTGTAGATCGTCGTCTCGGTGGTGTTGAGGTATTTCGCCTCGATGCGGTCGTCGTCGAAGATGCGGCGGGCGCCGAAGCCGATGGTGTCGCCGGAGGTGTCGCGGATCGGCCACATCAGCCGGCCGCGGAAGCGGTCGTAGATGCCGCGCGCCCCACGCCCGACGAGGCCGGCCAGCGTCAGCTCCTCGTCGCTGAAACCCTTGCCCCGCAACAACCGTGCCAAATCCTCCCCACCCCGCGGCGAGAACCCGACCCCGAACGGCTCGCACTGCGCGCCGTTGAAGTCGCGCTGGCGCAGGAAGTCCCGCGCAGCCCGGGCGTCTGGACTCTTGATCAACAGGTCGGTATAGAACTCCTGCGCGATCCGGTGCGCCTCGACCAGCCGGGAGCGCCGCCCGAGGCCGCCCTCCGGACCACCGGCCCCGCCTTCCTCCCGCTGCAGTTCCATGCCGAGCCGGGAGGCGAGTCGCTCGACCGCTTCGACGAAGCTGAGGTGGTCGATCTTCTGGACGAAGGCGACGACGTCGCCGCCCTCTCCGCAGCCGAAACAGTGGAAGGTGCCGGCACTCTCGCGGACCGTGAACGAGGGGGTCTTCTCGTCGTGGAAGGGACACAACCCCTTGAGCGAGCCGACTCCGGCGCTGCGCAGAGTCACGTGGTCGCGCACGACGTCGACGATGGAGGTGCGGTCCTTGACGGCCGCGATGTCCTCGGCTCGGATCCGCACGGCCACACCGCTCCTTCCGTCGCTGCCCGCAGGTGCGACGTCAGTGTATGTGGGCCGCCTCGCCGAATCCCCACGCGCGGGCCAGTGCCCAGGCGCTGGGGTCGGTCAGGCTGGCCACCTGATCAGCGACGACGCGCCTCCGCGCGGCGTCGTCCACAGCCTGGTCATGGTCGGCGCGGAAGTCGGCGGCGAGGCGGGTCGGGTCGTGCTCGAAGCCGGCCACGAGGGCCTTGATCACCTCGCGCTGCCGCTCCTGGATCGTGAGCCGGTCCGGGGCGTACATGACGAAGTGCGCGGCGACGGCCTTCAGGACGGCCACCTCGGCCCGGGTCTCCTCCGGGACGACGAGCCGGGCGGCATACCGGGTCAGCGGGCCCGCACCGTAGACCTCCCGCGTTGCCGCTTCGGAGGCCAAGACGAACCGGCCGATCAGCCGCGACGCCAGGTCTTTCAGCGCCGCCCGGTCGCGTCGGCTGCCGTCATAGGAACGCGGCACCATCCCGGCGGCAACGAGCCGCGCCCAGGCGTCGGCGACGAGGCTCGCGCTCAGGTCCGCGGCATACACCCCGTGCGCGACGGAGAGCACGCCGGCGATCTCGTCGGGGTCGCCCAGCATCCCCGGATCGAGCCGGCCGCTGGCCACCGCATCCTCGACGTCGTGCACCGAATAGGCCACGTCGTCGGACCAGTCCATGACGTCGGCCTCCAGGCACCGCTCCCCCGGTCCGCGCCCCGCCCGCACCCACTCGAACACCGGCAGGTCATCGGCATACGCGCCGAACTTGGGTGTCTCGCGATCGCCGCGCTCCCACGGATACTTCACGCTGGAGTCCAGGCTCGCGCGCGTGAGGTTCAGGCCCGCAGGACGGCCGTCAGCGTGAAAACGCTTGGGCTCCAAGCGCGTCAGGATGCGCAGCGTCTGCGCGTTGCCCTCGAAACCACCGATGTCGTCACACAACTCATCGAGAGCGCGTTCGCCGTTGTGCCCGAACGGCGGGTGACCCAAGTCGTGCGCCAGGCAGGCCACCTCGACCAGGTCGGCATCGCAGCCGAGCGCGGCCCCGAACTCGCGCCCGATCTGCGCCACCTCGAGCGAGTGGGTGAGCCGGTTGCGCACGAAGTCGTCGCTGTCGGGCGCGAGGACCTGCGTCTTGGCCGCGAGCCGGCG
>NZ_HG764815.1:2752155-2755898 GCF_001050535.1 Nostocoides australiense Ben110
CCCCCCCCCCGCCTGCTCGCCGTGATCGGCGCCTCGATCGCGCTGGGCGACCACCTCGTCGCCCACCCAGAGCACTGGCGCAGCGTCGCCGAGGCCCGGCCGCGCACCCCGGAGCAGCGCGTCGCGCGGATCGTGGGCCGGGTCCGGAACCCGGATCCGGGGCTGAGCCCCGACGACGCCCTGCGCGTGTATTACCGCCGGGGGCTGCTCGGCATCTCGGCGCTCGACCTGGTGGCGCCCGACCCGCTCGTCAAGCTGCCCGACACGGCCGCTGCCCTGGCCGACCTCGCCGCGGCCGCACTGGAAGGCGCCCTCGTCATCGCGCAATCGGAGTTGCCCGATGACGCCGCCCAGTGCCGTTTCGCCGTGATAGCCATGGGCAAGACCGGTGGGCGAGAACTGAATTACATCTCCGACGTCGACGTCATCTTCGTCGCCGAACCGGCGGACGGAGTCAGCGAGCAGGACGCGATGGCGGCGGCCGCGCGCCTGGCGACCCGGCTCATGACGGCCTGTTCGGCCGCGACCGCCCACGGCACCCTGTGGCCGGTCGATGCCGCCTTGCGCCCGGAGGGCAAGGCCGGCCCGCTCGTGCGAACCGTCGCCTCACACAAGCAGTACTACGAGCGGTGGGCCAAGACGTGGGAATTCCAGGCGCTGCTCAAGGCGCGCCCGGTGGCGGGGGACAAGGAGGTCGGCGCCGCCTATCTGCAGGCCATGGCCCCAATGGTCTGGCAGGCCGCCTCCCGCGAGAACTTCGTCGACGACGTCCAGGCGATGCGCCGACGAGTGGAGGCCCACATCCCCAGCGCCGAGGCCGACCGGCAACTCAAACTCGGCCCGGGCGGCCTGCGTGACATCGAGTTCAGCGTGCAACTGCTCCAACTCGTGCACGGCCGCACCGACGAGCGCATCCGTTCCGGCACGACCCTCGATGCGCTGGCGGCGCTCGCGGCATACGGCTATGTCGGGCGCGACGACGCGGCTCAACTCGCCGCGGCATACCGTCTGCTGCGCACCCTCGAACACCGCATACAGCTGCTGCGGCTGCGCCGCACCCATCTGATGCCGACCTCACCGCACGAGTTGCGCCGGCTCGGGCGAGCGCTCGGGCACCGGGAGGACCCGGCGGCGGCCGTCGTGGCCGAATGGAAGGCGGAGGCGCGCGAAGTGCGGCGGCTGCACGAGCGGCTCTTCTACCGCCCGCTCCTCGGCGCGGTGGCACGCCTCGGCACCGACGACGCTCGCCTCACCCCCGAAGCGGCACGAGAACGCTTGAGCGCCTTGGGTTTTCGCGACCCCACCGGGGCGCTGCGGCACCTCGAGGCCCTCACCGAAGGGCTCTCCCGGCGCGCCGCGATCCAGCGGCACCTGCTGCCGGTGATGCTCGGCTGGTTCGCGGCCGAGGCTGACCCGGACGGCGGGTTGCTCGCCTTCCGCAAGGTGAGCGAGTCCCTGGACTCCTCGCACTGGTACCTGCGGCTGCTGCGCGACGAACCGGCCGCCGCCGAGCAACTCGCCCGCACGCTCGCGCGCAGCAAGTTCGCCGCCGAGGTGCTCGTCGCCGCCCCCGAGGCGGTGCAGATCCTCGGCGAACCCGGCGGGGTGCGCCCGCACTCGCGTGGGGACATCGAGCGCCGGATGCGCACGGCGGCGCAGCGCAAGACCTCGCTGGACGACGCGATCGCCGCGGCCCGGCAGGTCCGGCGCCTCGAGCTCTTCCGCATCGCCGTCGCCGACCTTGTCGGTGATCTCCCGCAGCCGGACGTGGGGCGCGCCCTGTCCGACCTGACGGCCGCAACCATCGAGGTCGCGCTGCAATTCGTCATCCGCGAGGAGGAGAAGCGCGCCGGCCGGCCGCTGGTGACCGATCTGCTCATCGTCGGCATGGGCCGGCTCGGCGGCAACGAACTCGGTTACGCCTCCGACGCCGACGTGCTCTTCGTCCACGACCCGCACATCGGCGCCGACGAGGACGCGGCGCAGGCGCAGGCCCTGGCTGTCGTCAAGTCGATGCAGCGGGTGCTTTCGGTGCCCGGGCCCGACCCCGCCATCGGCCTCGACGCCGACCTGCGGCCCGAAGGCAAGAACGGCCCGCTCGTGCGCAGCCTCGACTCCTATCGCGCCTACTACGACCGGTGGGCGCTGATCTGGGAGGCGCAGGCCTTGGTGCGGGCGCGGCCGATCGCCGGCAACGCAGAACTCGCGGCCCGGTTCGAGGACCTCATCGACCCCATCCGCTGGCACGGCGCCGGCCTGAGCGCACAGGACCTGCGCGAGATCCGCCGGCTCAAGGCGCGCATGGAGGCCGAGCGGCTGCCGCGCGGCGCGGACAAGCGGACCCACTTCAAACTCGGCACGGGCGGGCTGTCCGATGTGGAGTGGGTCGTGCAGACCCTGCAGATGGAGCACGCCCACAACTACCCGACGCTGCGCACCACCTCCACCCTGCCGGCGCTCACGGCCGCGACTCAGGCCCGGCTCATCTCCAGCGCCGACTCCGCCGCTCTCGCCAAGGCCTGGGAGTTCGCCGCCCACGCCCGCAACGCGTCGATGCTCTATCGGGGCAAGGCGGTCGAATCGGTGCCCACCGACTCCCGGGAGGCCGACGGCACCGCCCGGATCATGGGCCTGCCGCCGGGTTCCGGCCAGGAGTTCGGGGAGGACTACCGGCGCATCACCCGTCACGCCCGCGCCGTCGTCGACCGCGTCTTCTACGGGCGCGAGGAGAGCTGAGCCAGCTTTCGGACGGCGGCGGAAGCACGGCATACCGGAATCTAGACTTGCGCCATGATGCAGCGACTGGATCTGCGTGGCCGATCCCTGTCCCTGCGTGAGCTTCGCGAGAGCTTGCCCAGGGCGGAGTTCGACGTGGACGCCGCGCTGCATGCCGTCCGACCGATCTGCGAGGAGGTGCGCGGCGGCGGCGCCGAGGCGATCAAGGAGTTGGGGCAGCGGTATGACGGGGTGTGCCCCGATCGCCTCCGGGTCCCGGCCGGAGCGCTCGCCGTGGCGTTGGCGCAACTCGACCCCGACGTGCGGGCGGCCCTGGAGGTGGCCATCGAGCGCGCCCGGCGGGTGCACGCCGACCAGGCGCGCACCGACACGACGACGCAGGTCAGCGCGGGCGGGACGGTCACCGAGCGGTGGGTGCCGGTCGACCGGGTGGGCCTGTATGTGCCCGGCGGGCGGGCGGTCTATCCCAGCTCGGTCGTGATGAACGTCGTGCCCGCCCAGATCGCCGGCGTCGCCTCGTTCGCCGTGGCCAGCCCCCCGCAGAAGGAGAACACCGGCGACCTGGTCGGTTATCCGCACCCGACGATCCTCGCCGCGTGCGCGCTGCTCGGGGTCGAGGAGGTCTACGCGATGGGCGGGGCGCAGGCCATCGCCGGTTTCGGCTATGGCTTCACCGACGGCGACGACGTGTGCGAGCCGGTCAGCCTGGTCACCGGGCCGGGCAATATCTATGTGGCGGCGGCGAAGCGGCTGCTGAAGGGGCTCATCGGCATCGACGCCGAGGCCGGTCCGACCGAGATCGCCGTGCTCGCCGACGCCACCGCCGACCCGGAGTATGTCGCCGCCGATCTGATCAGTCAGGCCGAGCACGACCCGCTCGCGGCGTCGGTGCTGGTCACCGATGCGCCGGATCTCGCCGAGGCGGTCGCCGCCGCCGTCGCCCGCCGGGCCGCCGCGACCAAGCACAGCGAGCGCGTCATCGAGGCGCTGTCGGGGCGGGGGGGGGG
>NZ_HG764815.1:2755998-2759739 GCF_001050535.1 Nostocoides australiense Ben110
CCGGGCGCCTGGGCGTCCGGGGTCGCCGGCGCACCTGGCGCGGCCAGGGGCTCCGGGCCCGTGGGCGCGCTCCGGTCCGGCAGGCCGAGTCGCCACTGCATGGTGGGACTGTAATTGGCGCTTTCGGCCGCGCGCCTCCTGGAAGTTGAACTCACATCGACTTCACAGCTTCCATGGGGCGCGACCCTTGGCATGGTGTCACCCATGACCCAGGCCGTACCGGACCGTCCGACCGAGGCCGCATGCGAGTCGTCGGAGACGCCACAGCCCAGTCCGACACCGGAGCATGCGCGCTTGGCGGAGTCCCGCGGCGCCGATGCGCCGTGGCGGTTGTGGGGGCCCTATCTCGCGGCCCGGCAGTGGGGGACGGTGCGCGAGGACTACTCCGCCGACGGCGACGCCTGGGCGTCCTTCCCGTTCGATCACGCCCACACCCGCGCCTACCGGTGGGGCGATGACGGCATCGCCGGGCTCACCGACCGCTACGGCTTCCTCAACGTCGCGCTCGCCCTCTGGAACGGCCACGACGACCGGCTCAAGGAGCGGCTCTTCGGCCTGACCAACTCGCAGGGCAACCACGGCGAGGACATCAAGGAGTACTGGTGGCACCTGGACGCCACCCCCACGCACTCGTATGCCGAGACGCTCTACCGCTACCCGCACCGCGCGTTCCCCTACGAGCACCTGGTCACCGAGAACGCGGCCCGCGACCGCGAGCAGCCCGAACTGGAGTTGCTGGACACGGGGGTCCTCGAGGAGAACCGGTTCTTCGACGTCGTCATCCGTCACGCCAAAGGGGGTCCGGAGGACGTCCTCATCGAGATCACTGCGACCAACCACGGACCCGATGCCGCGCCGCTGCACCTGCTGCCGCAGATGTGGTTCCGCAACACGTGGGTATGGGGTCGCGACACCCGGGTGCCCAAGCTCAGTTTCGCGCGGGGCAGCGGTGATCAGGCCGCGGTTCTCGCCGAGCACGGCTATCTCGGCCGCTACCTGCTCGTGGCTGACGGGGAACCTCGGGTGTTGTTCTGCGACAACGAGACCGACGAGCAGGCGACGTTCGGGGCGAGCGGCGGATCGGCATACCCGAAGAACGGGATCGACTCCGCCGTCGTGCACGGCGACGCATCCAAGACCCGCCGCCACTACGGCACCAAGGCGGCCTTCTGGTGGCACTGGGACGCCATCGACCCGGGCGCGTCCGTGACCGTCCGGCTGCGCCTGACTCGAGTTGCTCGACGCCCTGGTGCACTCCGCCGACGGCTCGCTCGACACCCAGTCGGTCCTCTCGGAGGACCGTTTGATCCGCGTGCTGCGGCGCCTCGTCGACCCCGATGAGTTCCTCGCCGGCGGCGGGATCCGGTCGTTGTCGGCGGCCTACCGCGACGGCGCCGTCATCCGACTCGACGGTTCCGACCTGCCCATCGCCTACGTGCCGGGCGAGTCGCACTCGCCGATGTTCGGCGGCAACTCCAACTGGCGCGGGCCGATCTGGTTCCCCGTCAACGTCCTGCTGGCCGACGCTCTACGGACGTATGCCGCGGGGATGGCCTCCGATGTCCAGGTCGAGTTCCCGCACGGGTCGGGGGAGTATCGCCCGGTCGTCGCGGTCGCCGACGAGATCGACCAGCGGCTGACGGGCCTGTTCCGGATGGGTCCCGACTGGCGCCGCCCGAGCGACCCGCGCGACATCCCCACCGACCCGCTGTGGCAGGCCCACCCGACCTTCAGCGAGTACTTCCACGGTGACACCGGCGCCGGCCTCGGCGCCTCCCACCAGACCGGCTGGACCGCGCTGGTGGCGCACCTGATCTGCAAGCCGTGGCGGCGGCATACCGGTGCACTGTGACCAGCGTGTCCCGGAACAAGCCGTGACAAGGTGGTGTTGACCAGCATCGAGGGTCCGGATTCCGAGGGCCACGCGATCCCGCGCAGGAGGGGATTCACACCATGTCCATCAACGAGTCGCTCAAGAAGACCATCGACGACATCGACCTCGACCGGCGCGTCGAGGAGCTGAACCAGCTCGCCCAGAAGGCCGTCGCCGACGTCAAGGCGCAACTCGGCACGCTCGCGGGCGACAACCGGGGCAAGGTCGACGAGTGGGTCGCCAAGGCCACCGAATCGCTCGACGCCAAGACCGACGGCAAGTATCACGACAAGATCCAGAAGTTCAGCGTGGTCGTCGGCCAGACCGTCGACAAGGTGGCCGCCCAGCGCCCGGCCGGCGACGCGAGCGCGGACCGTGCCGGGGACGACGCTGCGACGCCAACGGCTTTCGAGCCGGAGTACATGCCCAGCGACGACCCCTGGTCGGACGCCACGATGCGCGACGCGACCCCGGCAGACACGCTCGCGGACGTCACGGTGACCGACGCCGAGGCCGCCGTCGACGGCGCCGACGAACCGGGTGCCGACCACACCGGGTGGCCACAGGAGCGCTGAGCAAACACATCGAGAGAGCGCGACACGCCCATGATCGGGTCTGATCATTGGCGTGTCGCGCTCTTTCGACGTGCTGGCTCTTTCGACGTGCTGCGTGACGATCGTCAGCCGTTGAGGATGCCCCCCAGCATGCCGCCACCGCCGCCGCCCTGCTCCTGACCGCCTTGGGGCACGCCCTCGCTCGGCTGGACCAGCACATAGCCCTGGCCGGTGAAGGCCATCTGCAGCATCTCGCCCGTGCCGCCGCGCAGCATCGAGCCGATGCCGCCGGTGTCCACCCGCACGTCCATCCGCACCCCGTTGGTCCACATGACGACCGCCTGGGCGTCGGCGAACGTGGGGGAGGAGGCGACGTCCAATGCCACCGGATCGCCATCGGTGGTGATCGCGACATAGCCGGTGCCGCGCAGGGAGACGTTGTAGAGCCCACCGGTCATGGCGGCGCCGCGGGCCTGGATCCGGTGGATGTCCCACTGGATGGAGTTGCTGAAGGCGAGCACATTGCGGCCGTTGACGGAGATCGCGTCGTCCTGCAGATACATGACCTGCACCTCCTGCGCCTCGTCGGCGAGGAACAGGTCGCCCTGCCCGGAGCAGGTCATCATCGTCACGCCCTCGCCGGTGACGGCGGACTTCAGGAAGCGCCCCATGCCCGAGCTCTGCTTGGTGAAGCGGACGTCGCCTTGATAGGCGACCATCGAGCCGGCCTTGGCCATCACCTCTCCGTAGCGCATGTCGACGCGCAGCATCTTCTTGTTCTGCAACGAGAAGGGATCCTGCGTCTCCTTCTCGCGGAAGTCCTGGAACAGCGACCCGTGGATGGTCATCTTTCATCCCCTGTATGTCGGCTCGCGAACGGTTCGCGAGCGCCTGCGCAAACGGTAGCGCCGGGCGGCGCCGCCGAATATGGTTTGGGCAAATCCGGTGTGTCCGACGAAGGAGAAGGCGATGGGGTTCCTCGACAAGGCCAAGGCGGCCGCGCAAGATCTGCAGCAGAAGGCCGACACGGCGATGGCGAACTCGGGACTGATGGGTGGCACGCCGATGGGCGGGCCGGTCGGCGGATCGGGGTACGGCGCGGGTCGCGGTGGGGGAGAAGGCGATCGGCTGCTGCGTGACCTCGGCGTGCTGACCTATCTCAACGCCGTGGGCCGGCCGGGATCGGCCGAGGACTACCACCGGATCATGGGTCAGTTGCAGTCGCTGGAGTCCTCCGGCGGGCTCAACCTCTCGCTCGCGCCTGCGGCGCCGGCCGGGTATGGCGGCCCGGGCGCCCCGCCGCCCCCGCCCGGT
>NZ_HG764815.1:2759839-2763571 GCF_001050535.1 Nostocoides australiense Ben110
CATCCTCGACGCCGCCGAGAAGGCCAAGGCCGCCGTCGCTCCGGCGACCCCCCAACCGGCCGCACAGGCAACGGCACCGGCCGCGGCGCCCGACGCCGCCCCCGCCGTTGCCGACAGCCGTCGCGGGACCCGCGAGAAGATGAGCCGCCTGCGCAAGATCATCGCCCAGCGCATGGTCGAGTCGCTGCAGGTCTCGGCTCAGCTGACCACGGTGGTCGAGGTCGACATGACCAAGGTCGCCCGGCTGCGCGACCGGGCCAAGGGCGAGTTCGAGAAGCGGGAGGGCACCAAGCTGTCCTTCCTGCCGTTCATCGCGCTCGCCTCGGTCGAAGCGCTCAAGACCCACCCGGGCGTCAACGCCAGCATCGAGGGCGAGGAGATCGTCTACCACGGCAGCGAGAACCTCGCGATCGCGGTCGACACCCCCAAGGGCCTGATCGTGCCGGTTATCAAGAACGCCGGCGACCTCAATATCGCCGGGCTCGCCCGGTCGATCGCCGATGTCGCCGCCCGCACCCGGGACAACAAGATCACGCCCGACGAACTGTCCGGTGGCACCTTCACCATCACCAACACCGGCAGCCGCGGGGCGCTCTTCGACACCCCGATCCTCAACCAGCCGCAGGTCGCGATGCTCGGCTCCGGCGCCATCGTGCGCCGGCCCGTCGTCGTTGAGGTCGACGGCGCCGAGACGATCGCGATCCGCTCGATGATGTTCCTCGCGCTCTCCTACGACCACCGGATCGTCGACGGCGCGGACGCCGCGCGGTTCCTCACCACGGTCAAGGAGCGCCTCGAAGAGGGCCGCTTCGAAGCCTCGCTGGGGTTGTAGGCAACCCACCCCATTCGGGGCTCGTGCGCCGCTAACGATTCGTCGCAGCACCCCGGATCGCAGCGGCCCAGGATCACTGACCAGGACGAAGGGACGAATTCCGTGCAGCAGGGTTCGGCGAGGCCGCTCACCGTCGCCGTCACCGGCGCGAGCGGGCTGATCGGCCGAGCCCTTGTTGCTGCCCTGCGCGAGCGTGGAGACGAAGTCGTCACTCTCGTGCGCCGGGAGCCCGTGAGCGCGGGCGAACGCCGATGGGATCCGGCGACCGGGCACCTGGACCCGCAGGCGCTGGCCGGGGTGGATGCGGTGGTCAATCTCGCGGGCCCGGGCGTCGGGGACAAGCGGTGGACACCGGCATACAAGGCTCGGGTGCTACGCGACCGGGTGAGCGCCACCGAGGCGGTGGCCGAAGCCGTGGCCGCGCGGCTGGCGAGCGACGATCGAGCGATCCACCTCGTCAACGCCTCCGCGGTGGGCTACTACGGCGACCGCGGGGAGGAACTGCTCACCGAGGACAGCCCCGGAGGCTTGGGATTTCTGGCGGAGGTATGCCGCGCCTGGGAGGGCGCGACCCAGGCCGCGTCCGCGGCCGGTGCCCCCGTGACGCTGGCTCGCACCGGCCTGGTCATGTCTGGCGCCGGTGGCGCGCTCGCGCCGCTGGTGCGCGCGACGCGGCTCGGCGCGGGTGGCCCGATGGGTTCCGGGCGCCAGTTCTGGCCGGTGATCTCGCGTCGCGACGAGATCGCTGCCCTGCTCTTCCTCCTGGATCACCCGGACCTGACCGGCCCGGTCAATCTCGTGGGTGTCGAGCCGCCCCGCCAGCGCGAAGTCGCCGGGGCGCTTGGCCGACTCCTGCATCGACCCGCTATCCTTCCGGCACCGGGCGCTGCCCTGCGGGCTGTGATCGGCGAGTTCGCAGGTGAGATCATGGCCAGCCAGCGGGTTCTGCCCGATCGGCTGCTCGCCGCGGGTTTCGTCCACCAAGACCGCGCACTGACCGCCGTCCTCGCCTCGGCACTGGCCGAGGAGTGAGCCGAGAGGGTTTCTTACACCATGTCGCACCCCACGTCTTCCCGTTCTCATGCTGCCCGCCGCCTGGCCTTGCTCGGCGCCGCCGTCATCCCGGTCTCGATAGCCGCCGGGGCCGCCGGCGCCAGCGGCGCCACCGGGCCGACCGTCACCTTGACGACGCCGACCGCGGGATCAACCAACACGGACGGCCGGGTGACGGTCACCGGCACCTATTCCGGGCCCAACAAGGTCACGAGCGTCACCGTCTCCGGGTGCCGGCCGGACGGTTCACGATGCAAGGACTACCTGCTCGCCAACACCAATGGCGCCTTCTCCGGAAAATGGCGCGGCTTCCCCGCGCGGTTGACGCCGACGTCGAGCGACGGCAAGTCGGGCACCTTCACCGTGGTGCTGAGCGGCCTGCCGGGCACCCGACTGCGGATCAGCGCCTTCGCGAGCGACGCGGTCACCCCTCGTGGCGGATCGGCCACGGTCAACGTGGCGGTCAAGGCGCCGGAGGACCCGGCGTTCATCAGCGTCGTCTTCGGCCGGGCCAGTTGGAAGGCCGCCTCCGGCGAGGGCTGCACCAATCAGCCGAACACCGCGCGCACCCTCGAGCAGGACGCCAAGGACATGGCCCTGCTCGGGCTGATGGGTGTGGCGCAGACCGTGACCTCACGTGTCGACGAGACCGAGCGGCTCTGTCCCGACAACTTCGCCGTCGAAGCGTCGTGGGTCGACCTGGCCCGGATGCGCGACGCCTACGGCTGGTCGTTGACCTCGCAGAGCAAGACCTATCCGGACCTGACGAAGCTCACGACGACTCGTGTCATCGACGAGACTGCCGGGACGTTGCCGATCTTCCAGGCACACGGTCATACCCGGGCCGGGGGTTCCTTCGCCTACCCCAACAACAAGCAGAACTCCACCGTGCAGCGCATCGCGACCAACTACTTCGCCTTCGGGCGCAAGTACGCCAACGACCTCAACAGCCGCCAGAACTCCATGGTCTTCCCCTACGAGATGCGCACGTTGTCGGTCAACGGGGGCCGCTGCATCAACGTCAACCTGCCGTGTTCGACGATGCCGATGGTCAACGACCGGGTGACCACCAGCCCCAACAACATCGGGCGCATCCTCAAGCCCGGCCCCGGCCACTGGGGCGTCGTCCAGTTCTATCGGATCGTCGAGGGCGTCGAGGGCAAGCTGGGGCAGAGCTTCGCCTGGGACTGCACCTCCTCGGACTGGCGTAACCGCTGGACCTCCCAGCCCGAGCTCTACTGCCGCAACACGATGATCGAGGGCCTCGAGAAGCGCAACAAGAGCGCAACCTCGGTCGACCCGGCCGCTGTCGCCATCGCGTGGGGCCGCAAGCCGTTCGGGTCCTGACCCGCCACCCCAGTCGAAAGCCCACGACGCGCCGTCATGAATTTTCATTACGGCGCGTCGTGCACTTTCGACGTGTGGGTGCCCGCGTGTGGACTACGCCTCCCGCAGGTCGCGCACCTGCCATCGCGAACCGGACCAGGCCAGGTCGAAGACGATCTGGGTATGCGGTGCAGCCGGCACCGTCGTCGTCCGCCCGTTGGCGTCGGTGATGGTGAATTCGCTGGCGTCGAGGACGGCGCGGACCCGGACCCGGCGGTCGGCCCCGTCGATCGCCCGCGCGGTGGCCGACCGCACCGTGAAGCGCAGACCTTCGTAGGCCAGGTCGTCGCGGCGGGCCCGCGCCAGTGCCGCGTCGTCGGCGTCCGCGGCCGGTGATCCCCCGGCGTTCAGCCGCACGAGCGCACGCGCGTCGAGATCGGTCCAGGCCTGCGCACGCAGGTCCGCGAGCGCCTGCACGACGGCCTTCGGCTCATCCAGGGCACCCGAGCGGGCCCGGACCG
>NZ_HG764815.1:2763671-2772841 GCF_001050535.1 Nostocoides australiense Ben110
TGCGTGACCGCCGCTGCGGAGTCGGAGGCGGCGGCATCGGGCGCGGGCGCATCGGACGCGAGCGGCGACGCCGCGAGGTAGTCCTCGACGGAACCGGCCGGGATGGCCAGGGCCGCCTGCTCGGGCGCCTGCAGGTCCGGCCACGGGGCGATCTGCGCGGCATAGTCGCCCGGCGAGATCGGGCCGAGGTCCTGGTTCAGGGTGAGCTGGCAGATGGTGTCCAGGTCGTTGGGGACGCCGACCGCGATCTCCGACGGGCGCGGCACGCCCGAGACGACCTTGGGCGCGGGCGGGAGACCCACGTCCCCCGGGAACGGCCAGCGCCCGGTCAGCCCGGCATACGCCAGCGCGACCAGGCCCTTGGCGTCGCGCCGCAACGCGCGCTTGCCGCCGACGTGATCCTGGCCCACGAGGGCCGCCTGCGTGGCCAGCCCGGCGAGCTTGACCGAGCCGTCCGGCATCCGCACGACATTGTCCGGCGTCAGGCCGAGGTGATGCAGGCCGCGCCGCTGCGCGGCGTCGAGGGCCAGCGCTGTCTCGCCGGTCATCCGGCGCACCTCGTCGGCCTCCATGCCGACCCCGGCGGCCAGCTGCGTCATCGTCACGGCGCCGTCGAGCGACTCCTCGACGAAATAGCCGTAGTCGTATTCGCGGCCCACGTCCAGGACCCGCACCAGGCGCGGGTTGTTCAGGCCCGCGCTGCGGCTCGCGGCATCGAGCACGGCCAGCGCCGTCGGGCTGGACATCGGCACGACGACGAGGGTGACCAGCTCCTCCAGGGAGTTGTCCTGGGCCTGCCAGACCTCGGCGTCGCCATGGTCGAACAGCGCACGCACGGTGACATATCGCTGATCACCGACGACGGTTCCGGGTTGCAGGCCCGACACATTGGCTCCTTCTGCTGCTCGGCCATGGACGCGATCGACCCGCCACAGGCTGGCCCATCCTAATTGTCCGCTACTCGTTGCGGGGCGTGCCAACGCGCGGCAACCGGCGGGTCACCGGCGCGAGCAGGTCGTCCACCTCGCGCACCCGCATCAGATGCCCCAGACCCCACGCGAGGACGAGATAGGCCGGTCCCAGCACGAGCAGGACAGCCGCCGCCCCGAGCACCGAGTCGGTCCACGAGGAGGGGATCCACGCCAGCGCGAGCCACGCCAGCGCGAGGGCCACGGCGCTGGCGAGGACGAGGCGCACATGCATACGAATGGTCCTGGACAGGCCGAGCAGCCCGAGCTTGCGCCGCAGCGCGAGAAAACCCAGCAGCGCCCCCACGGCGTTGCTCACGGTCTGTCCGATGCCGACCCAGATGCCGGTCTGCGTCACCGGCACCGTGAACGCGTAGAGGTTGAAGCCGGTCGCCACCGCCGTGACGAGCACCTGGAAGTAGAACGGCGTGCGCCCGTCCTCGAAGGCGTAATAGACCCGGTTGATCAGATAGAGCCAGCCGAACGGCAACACCCCGAGCAGCATGGCGACGAGCACTCCCGCGATGGCATCGGTCGTGCCCTGATCCTGCTGGAAGAAGAGCTTGACGACCAGGGGTGCGAAGAGCACCCCGGCCAGGGAGATCGGGACCGTCAGGGGGGCCGGCATCCGCAGGCCGCGGTTCAGGTCGGCGACGACCGCGCGGGTGTTGCCATGCTGGGCCGCCGTGGCGAGCCGCACGAAGAGCGCCGTCGTGAGCGAGACGGTGATCAGGGAGTGCGGGAGCATGAACAGCAGGAAGGCGTTGTCGTATGACGCCTTGCCGGCCGCGACGATCCGGTCCCGCTCCGCCAGATCGCTGGCGCGCGTCAGGACGCGGCTGGTGACGATGAAGCCGAGCTGGCCGACCGCGACGGCGGCGAAGGACCACAGCGCCACACCCGAGGCCGACCGCAAGCCGGCGCCGCGGAAACCGAACCGGGGGCGATAGCGAAAACCGCTGCGCCGCAACGGAATCACCAGGAAGATCGCCTGCACCACGATCGAGAGCGTCATCGTCCCGGCGAGGAGCCAGATCATCCCCGACGACCAGTCGCCCGGTGCCGCCTGCCGCGGATAGCCGGAGAAGGTGAAGATCAGCAGACCGATGATCGAGACCACATTGGCCAGCACCGGCGCCCACATGAACGCCGTGAACCGGCCGCGCGCGTTGAGGACATTGCCGAGCAGCGTGTAGAGCCCGTAGAAGAAGATCTGCGGCAGACACAGATAGGCGAAGGTCACCGCGAGCCGGATCGCGGCCGGGTCCTTGGCGTTGCTGAACAGGCCCACGAGCAGCGGCGCCGCCGCCAGCCCGACAGCGGTCGTGACGGCCATGACGATGAGGGAGAGCGTCAGGAGCCGGTTGACATAGTCCTCGCCGCCGTCGGGCCGGCCGGCCGCCTTGACGATCTGCGGCACCAGGACCGCCCCGAGCATGCCCCCCGCGACGAGCAGGTTGATCTGGTTGGGCAGGGTGTTCGCCACCGAGAAGGCGTCGGCGGACAGCCCGGTGCCGCCGATGACGACGACGAGCAGCGCCGCCCGCACCATGCCGAGCACGCGCGAGACCATCGTCCCGGACGCCATCAGCGCGCTGGCGCGGCCCAGGCTCTGGCGCTGGCTTTCGGGGCCGCCCCCGGTGGGCGGGGTGGCCGGCGGCGCAGGCGGCTGCGCCGCTTTGGGGGTATGAGCAGCGTCCTGGCTCACGAGTAGGTCAGGCCTTCCGACGGCGGCGGGAGCGCAGCACACCGGCGGCGACGAGTGCCGCGGCGACCGCGCCGATCACCCAATAGAACCAGGAGCCGGTGGGATAGGCGCGCACCTGGACGGTGTTGTCGACGCCGATGTGCTGACCTTGTGGGCTGTACAGGCTCACCTTGACGGGCACGGTGCCCGCGGCCAGCGCGGTGGCCGGCACCCGCACGGTGGCCCGCGAGTGCGCCCCGATGTCGACCGGCTCGGGCATCTCGGTGAGCCGGAAGCTCGGCGCGAGCGGCGTCAGATGCACCCGGACCTGCCGCACCGGCACGTCGAGGTCGTTGGTGACCGTCACCTGGAGCAGGCCCGAGTCGGCGAAGAAGTTGATGCGCTCGGGCACGACCGCGACGGCGGTGTCGGCCTGGATGCCCGCGTCGCGGAGTTCGCCGAGCACGATCCGCAAGGCGCCCCGGTCGGCCCGCCACCGGCTGGAGAGCAGCTGGTCGGCGACTTCGTCCCAGAAGACGCCGTTGACGGCCCCGTCGTCACGAACCTGCGACGTCGCGTCGATCGCCTTGAGGGCACTGGCCACCGTGCGGGCCCGGCTTGCCGTCAGCGCCAGCCGTTCGGTGCTCGGGTCGGCCGGGATCCCGCTCGGGAGCGCGAGTTCCGCCGCCGGATCCGCGGGCAGCGGGGTGCCGCCCGGGGCCTCGTCGATCAGGTCATCGAGGTCGCCGCGGGTGATCCACGGCGCGTCGAGTAGGCCGGACAGTGCCCGGTGCAGGGCGCCCGGGCGGGCGTCGAGCGTGCGCGGGGTCGCGATCAGCAGGCTCCGCGGGGTGCCGGGGTATTCCGCCAGCGCGGCGAGCGAGTCCGCGAGCAGCCGTTGCGTGGTGATTGCCCCGGAGGGGTCGCTCTCGAGGTCGAGGAGGGCATTGCTCAGACCGTCGTCATAGGCCAGCGCGGCCACACCCGCGCCGGCCCGGTCCGCGCCACCCGGGTGCGGGGCGGCGAGAGTGTTGTCCGCGCCGAGGGCGGCCTCCGAGCCGATGACGGCACCCAGCCGGCCCTCGCCGTAAAGCTCGGTGATCGCCGCGACCCGCGATGTCGCGAGCAGCCCGTCGGCCGGCCACGCGATATCCGATCGCGCCCCCGGGATCCCGTCCGCGACCGCCTCCCCCTTCGCCCGCAGGGCGGCGAACCGGTCGGTAAGCCCCGGATCGGCGAGCACCGCGGCGAGGTCCGGATCGGCATACGGCAGCACGGCGACGGACCGGCCCGGCAACCGGTCGCGCAGCGCCGCGTCGAAGGCGATGCGCAGCGCGGTCTCCTCTCGCTGCTCCGGACCGATCCGGTCCCACGCGGTGCCGGCCTCGGGATCGGTCGGCCGCTCCTGCGCGATCGCCTCGGGCGGCGCCAGGAGTGTCGGGTCGAACGCCCAGGTCACCGGCAGATCCTTGGTGGCGTCGAGGAGGCGGTTGATGCGGCCGTCGTCGGCGAGTTCGGTGCGCCACGACGCGAGCCGGCCCGCGCCATACGACTCGAACAGGCCCGGCTCCGGGTCGAGGGTGACCGGAGTGACCACGGCGACCCGCAGCTGCTCGTACTCCTTGCGGTTGTGCACCGCGGCGAACGTGGTGCGCACCGTATCGCCCGCGCGCACCAACAGCGGCAGGGCGCCGTATGCCGCGGTCGTCCGGGCGGCCGCCTTGGGCAGCGTCAGCCGGAAGCCGTGGCTCTCGCCCTCGGAGAGGCGGTCGGGGCCGGCGGCCGTGTCATAGGTCCGCAGGGACGCCTGGGGAACCCCGCTCGTGGTGCCGCTCGCCCAGGCGGCAACCGCGGCGCGGCCGGCGAGCGGGGTGTCGGCGGCCTGGAGGGTGATTTCGGGTATGTCGGCGTCCGCGCCCCCGCGGTTGGTGACGGTGCCGGCGACCTCGACGTCCTCGTTCCCGGTCGCGACGGCCGGGGCGAGGGAGTTGATGGTGATGACGATCTGAGCCTCGGACGCCGCGGTGGCGGGGGCCGGCACCCACGCCGTCGCGCCGGCCACGACGAGTGCCGGTCCAATGACCCGGGCTGGTGCGCGGAGGAAGGCGCGGATCGGGTTGCGGCGGCTGGTCATTCGCTCCCGGCAAGGCGCTGCCATGCCTCCCGGGCGATGCGCCGTTCGTTGGGGAAGGTCAGGTGCCGGTGGGCGTCCTTCAGCGGCAGCCACGCGACATCGACGGCCTCTTGGTCGGGGTCGTTCTCGATGGTGAGAAAACCGCCGATGGCCTCCAGCAGATAGTGGTGGACGAACTTGTGCACGCGGCGGTCGCCCGTGGCGAACCAATAGTCGATCGTGCCGAGCTTGATCAGCACGCGTGCCTCGATGCCGGTCTCCTCGGCGACCTCCCGGGCCGCCGTCTCCGACAGCGTCTCCTCGCCCTCGATGTGGCCCTTGGGCAGGCACCACTCGAGACGTCCGGCGCGGTTGCGGCGGGCGATGACGGCGATGCGCGCCACCCCTCCCTGGACGTCGACGACGACACCGCCGGCCGACCGCTCCTCCACGGCGGGCAACCGCCGCGGCGCGCGTCCGACGGGCTGACTCATGGGGTCACTCTAAAGGGGCGTCCTGGCCGGATGCCCGAAGTTCGATGCGCGACACCGGGACCCGCAAAGGTGGCACCACGCCCGCGGTGGGCGGTTCGTGCGGAGGTGGGCACGCAGCATACGGTTGGACGTCATGGACAACCCCAGCCCCGACGCGATGCGGCGTGCCGTCGCGCACCTCGGGCCGGTGCTGCCCCTGTTGAGCGAGCTCGGCGAGCGTTTCGCGGCCGCCGGCCACGAACTGGCACTCGTCGGCGGGCCGGTGCGCGACGCCTTCCTCGGCCGCACCTCCCCCGACCTGGACTTCACGACCAGCGCGCGGCCCGAGGAGATCGAACGGATCCTGGGGCCGTGGGCCGACACGACGTGGGACATCGGCAAGGAGTTCGGCACGATCGGGGCGGTCAAGGGGGACGCGACGGTAGAGGTGACGACCTATCGCGCCGACGCCTACGACGGGGTGACACGCAAGCCGGTGGTCGCGTTCGGCGACTCGCTCGAGGACGATCTGCGGCGGCGCGACTTCACCGTCAACGCGATGGCGTTGCGGCTGCCACAGCTGACCTTCGTCGATCCGTATGACGGTCTTGACGCCCTCGTGAAACGGCGCCTGCGCACCCCGGCCTCGCCCGAGGTGTCCTTCGGCGACGACCCGCTGCGGATGATGCGGGCGGCCCGGTTCGCGGCGCAGCTGGGGTTCGACCTGGCGGCCGATGTCGCCGAGGCGATGCAGGAGATGGCCGGCACGATCGCGATCGTCTCGGCCGAGCGGGTGCGCGACGAACTCTCCAAGACCCTCCTGGCACCGGCGCCGCGGCGCGGGCTGGTCATGCTCGTCGACAGCGGTGTGGCCGACCATGTCCTGCCGGAGTTGCCGGCGCTGCAGCTCGAGATCGACGAACACCACCGGCACAAGGACGTCTACGAGCACACGCTCAGCGTGCTCGACCAGGCCATCGGGCTGGAGGGGCCCCCCGCGGCTCCCGCGGACGCGGTGCCCGGACCCGACCTGATCCTGCGGCTCGCGGCGCTGCTGCACGACATCGGCAAGCCCGCGACCCGGCGCTTCGAGAGCGGCGGCGGGGTCTCCTTCCACCACCACGAGGTGGTCGGGGCCAAGATGACCCGGGCGCGGCTGCGGGCTTTGCGCTACGACAAGGAGACGGTCAAGGCGGTCACCCGCCTCGTCGAACTCCACCTGCGCTTCCACGGCTACGGCGACGGGGCGTGGACCGACTCGGCCGTGCGTCGCTATGTCACCGACGCCGGCGACCTGTTGCCCCGGCTGCACCTGTTGACCCGCGCCGACTGCACGACCCGCAACCAGCGCAAGGCGCGCCGGCTCGCGCAGACCTATGACGAGCTCGAGTCCCGGATCGAGGAGTTGCTCGCCGCCGAGGAGCTGGCGGCCGTGCGTCCGGAACTCAACGGCAACGAGATCGCCGAGATCCTCGGGATCCCACCGGGACCGGTCCTGGGCCGGGCCTACAAGTTCCTGCTCGCGGTGCGCCTGGACGACGGCCCCATCGGGCCCGAGGCCGCGGCCGAGCGGTTGCGCGCCTGGTGGGCCGAGCAGCCCGAAAGCCAGGCGTGAGGCACCCACGCAGCCGGTCCTCCCATCCGGCGTCGTGGTTCTCGATTCGGCAACGGCCCGGCGCGGACCAGCCGCTTTGTCGTTTGCAGCCGGTAGCGTCAGCGCATGCGCGTTATGGCTATGGGGATTCACCGCAGCAGCGACACGCGAGTGCGCACCCGGCGACGGGTGGCTGTCCTGGCGGCCACGACCACGGCAGCGGTGACCACGGCGCTGGCTGGGACGACGGCGCTCGCCGGGACCACGGCGCTGGCGGGCGGGGCAGCGGGTTCGGGAGCGAGCGGCATACCGCAAAGCGGTGACCTGCGACTGCCCGGCGACACCGGCGCACGCGGCCAGCTCGGCCAGCACAAGATCTATATCGTGCCGGCCTACTGGCAGGGCGACACCCCGGCACAGGTGTCGAATGCCGCTGTGCAGGAAGCCATTTCGGAGGCCAACGACTACTGGACCGATGCGACCGACGGCAAGATCATGGTCGCGTCCGGCTGGAATGTGCCCAAGTGGCAGAAGCTCAACCTCACGTCCCAGCAGGCCGCCAGCTGCGACCGGAAAGCCATCGAGGCCGGTGTGCGGGCGGTGGTCGGGGCCGCGGGCGAGCGCGACCACCTCGTCATCGTGTTGAACAACGAGCGCGCGTGCGATTTCACCGATATCGAGCAGGTCGGCCTCACCAGCCGGGGCGACGGTCTCTCGTTCGTCAACGGCACTTTCGACACGACCGTGGCGCTGCGGGTCATCGCGCACAACGGCGGCGTGCCGGGCGCGGGCTCGCTCAACTGCACCGACGACTCCACGCCCGTGCCGCTGTCGGGCACATGCACGACCAAGGACTACAACAACCCGTGGGATCCGGCGAGCGGTCATCCCTACGGAAACGTCGGCACCCCGATCGCCGACACCCTCGCCACGCTCGGGGTGCTCTCCGGCGCGGACTACCCCGAAGTCACCCCCGGCGGCGTGCGCACCTTGACCCTCGACCCGCTCACGGCGAGCAGTGGCCGGCGTGGTTTCTTCGTGGACCTGGGTCGCTACCGCTACTCGGTCGACTATCGCGTGCCGACCGGACTCGACAGCTGGATCGACGACAAGACCTGGACCAGCGCGACCGGGCCATTGGCCGACCCGGGTGGCGGGGTGACCGTCCACCGGCAGGACCTCAAGGCCGACAAGGCGGACCGGACGCGGTTGCTCCTCGACTTCCACCCGGACGGCTCCGACTCCGACACGGCCCGCCATCCCGGTCTCGCGGAGGGCGAGAGTTGGACCAGCCCCGACGGGCTGTGGGCGCTGAAGGTGGGCTCGGCCACGTCGAGCCAGGCGAGCGTGACGATCTCCTTCCCCGGTCTGGGCCCGGTCGAACGCTGGGCGGGTGCGGACCGCTACGAGACGTCCGCCAAGATCTCGCGAAACACCTACGGCACCGGCGTCGATGTCGCCTATATCGCCTCGGGGCTGGTCTACACCGACGCGCTGTCGGGCGCCCCGGTCGCCGGGATGAATGACGGCCCGGTGCTGCTCGTCAGCGACGACTCCATCCCCGACCCCATCGCCGAGGAGCTGAACCGGCTCAAGCCGAAGAAGATCGTCATCTTCGGTGGCACCGCGACCATCTCGCCACAAGTGGAGGAGGACCTCGGGAGCTACACCACGGGCACCGTCGCGCGTTGGTCGGGTGCGGACCGCTTCGCCACCTCGGCCGCCATCTCCCGGGAGAGTTACCAGACCGGCGTCGACACCGCCTATATCGCCTCCGGCCAGGTCTTCACCGACGCCCTGTCCGGGGCACCGGTCGCCGGCAAGAAGGACGGCCCGGTGCTGCTCGTCGACACCAACCGGCTGCCCGGAGAGATCGCCACCGAACTGCAGCGGCTCAACCCGACACACATCGTCATCCTCGGGGGCACCGCGACGATCAGCGAGAACGTCGAGGGCGCCCTGCGGCCCTACTCGGTCAACGCCATAGAACGCTGGTGGGGTGCGGACCGGTTCTCGACCTCCGCCCAGATCGTCCACAACTCCTACAGCAGCACCGGCGGGACCGTCTTCGTCGCGTCCGGTCGCGTCTTCTCCGATGCCCTCTCCGGCGCGCCTGCTGCCGGCACGCTCGAGGACCCGATCCTGCTCGTCGACACCGACTCCGTTCCCGACGCCGTCCGCGCCGAACTCACTCGGCTCAAGCCCGCCAAGATCATCATCCTCGGCGGCTCGGCGACGATCTCCTACGAGGTGCAGGCCGAGCTGGCGCCCTTCATCGACTAGGCCACCCGCGAAGGGTCCGCGCTCCTTCGTCGCTCCGGTACTTCGCGGGGAC
>NZ_HG764815.1:2772941-2776611 GCF_001050535.1 Nostocoides australiense Ben110
CGGGCTGCTCGCGCTCGCCGCGGCCACGAAGCTCACCCCCGCGCTGATGGCCCTGCCGCTGCTCGGCCACCCCAACCCGCGCGAACGGCGCCGACTGCTGATCGCGATCGTCACCGCAGCCACCCTGCTCGGCGCCGGGCTCCTGCTCGGCCCCCGCCTGACCTGGGACTACCTGACGAAAGTCCTCCCGGACACCTCCCGCGTCGGCGCGCTCGACAGCATCTCCAATATCTCCGTCGCCGGCCTGCTCGCCCACTGGCGGGTCGGCGACCCCTGGCCGGCCCTCGCCGCCGGCGGCACCGGGCTGGTCTTGCTTGCCCTCCTCGTGCGCCGGGCCCGCGGCCGCACCCTCGACGACAGTCGCGATCGGGTCCTGGTCGCCGCTGCCGGCGGCCTGATCACGCTCGCGGTGACTCCGGTCGCCTGGACCCACCACGCCCTCTTCGCCCCCGTCGCCGCCTGCCTGGCCATCCAACGCCGCCGCACCGCATACCGGCTGGCGGGTCTGGTCTGCCTCGCCCTGTGGATGCCCCCGCTGATGCACATCGCCCTCGACCACTTCGGCCGCCCCGCCTCGGCGCTCGTGCAGAGCCTGCGCCCGCTCAGCCTGCTCGTCCTCTTTGCCCTGGCGGTCGCCGACATCGCCGGAACTGCTGTCTCGACGGGGGAGCGGGCGTGACGGCGCCGGCTCCGGGGTCGTTGCGGGTGCGGGGGGTGTTGTGGGCGCTCGCGTGGGCGGGGGTGGCGTTCGTGCTGTATGCCGACATCGGGATGGTGCGGTACGCCCGCAGCATGGCGGGTGCCTACGACCTGGGGATATTCACCCAAGGAGCGGAGGGGTGGGCGAGCGGTCACGGGCCGGTGTCGGCGATCAAGGGGGGCAGCCTGTTCGCCGACCACTTCAGCCCCATCACCGCGCTCTTCGGGCTCGCGTGGAAGCTGTGGCCCGATCCGCGCTCGTTGCTCGTGATGCAGGCCGTGACCTTGGGCATCGCGGTCGGCATGATTGCCGCCTTCGCCCGGGAGCGGCTGGGGGAGTCGTTCCGTGCCGCGGCCGTGCTCGCCGCGCTCGTCTCCGGGCTCCCGCTGCTCTCGGCGGCCATCGCCGCCCCGCACGAGACCGCCCTCGGCGCGCCGATGTATGCCGGTCTGGGAATCGCCCTCTATCGCGCCCGGTTCCGTGCCGTCGCGGGCTGGTCGCTCGCCTGCTTGCTCGTCAAAGAGGACTCCGGGCTCATCATCGCCGGCGCGGCGCTGGCCTGGTATCTCGTGCACCGTCGCCTGCGCCAGAGCGGGCTCCTCCTGGCGCTCGGGGTCGCCGGTTTCGTCGCCAGCAACGCCGTCATCTGGTGGGTGCGGGGCTCGGGGAGCGCCTATTACGGCTACGTCACCGAGTCGTTCGGCGGCCTGGACCCCGCCCGGGCCCTGCCGGCGGTGATGCTCCTGGGTGCGGCCGGCCTCGTCGTGCGCGACCCACTCCTGCTCGTCGCGGTGCCCGGGATCGTGTGGCGCAGCCTCTCGGGCAACCGCAACTACTGGGTGCCCGAGTTCCACTACGACGTCCTGACCGGCATCGTGGGAGCCCTCGTCCTGATCGCCGCCGTGCAACGGGAGGGGCGGATGCTGCCGCGCCGCGCCCTGGTGGTCGGTGCCATGGCCGCCGTCGGGCTCGGCACCGCCATCGGGGAGAGGCCGTGGCGCGCCGACCCCCTCAACAGGCCGGAGAAGGAGGTGGTCGTGTCGATGCTCCTGACCACGATCCCCGCCGCAGGGACGCTCGCGGCCGACCAGTCCGTCGGCGCCTACGTCCCGCCCGACCGGCACGCGTCGATGTTCTCGATCGACCGGCAGGGCACCTTGGCCCTCACGCCGGAGACGACGAGTTGCTGGGTGATCATGCAGCCGGCCCAGGGCGATCTGTCCGGCACCGTCGCGCAGAAGGATCAGTGGCTCGCCGGCAAGGCGCAGGTGGGTGTCGACCCCCTGGTCCTCGCGGCGACCGGCGCGAAGGGGTGTCCCGCGTGGGACGCCCGGAACGCGCTGCCGCGGAAGGTACCCTCGTAGCCACAATGACCGAGCTCGTCACCCCCGCCCCGGGCACCCCGGCGCCCCCGACCGAAGTGCCCGCAGCCGCACCCCACCCCGAGGCGCCCGCGCCGGCGTCGGCCCCGACCGTCACGATCGTGCTGCCCTGCTACAACGAGGGCGAACACGTGCTGCAGGAGATCGAGCGCATCACCGCGGTCATGCTTGCCAGCGGCCTGACCTACGAGCTGTTCTGCATCGACGACGCCTCCACCGACAACACGCTCGCGGTGCTGAAGCAGGCGCAGCTGGACTACCCGAACATCCGGATCCTGCCCTTCCGCCGCAACGGCGGCTCCGGCACCGCGCGTCGCATCGGCACCCAGCAGGCATATGGCGAGATCGTCGTGTGGACCGACGCCGACATGACCTACGAGAACGAGCGCATCCCCGAGCTCGTCCAGGTGCTGCTCGACGACCCGTCATACGACCAGGTCGTCGGGGCCCGCACCACCGAGGAGGGCACGCACAAGTGGGCGCGAGTGCCCGCGAAGTGGCTGATCCGCAAGGTCGCCGAGCGCCTGACCAACCAGAAGATCCCCGACCTCAACTCCGGCCTGCGCGCCTTCCGGCGCAGCGTCGCCCTGCCCTACCTGCGGCTGCTGCCGGCCGGGTTCTCGTGCGTCACGACCATCACGATCGCCTTCTTGTCCAACCAGCACGACATCCTCTATGTGCCGACGAGTTATGCGAAACGGGCCGGCACGAGCAAGTTCCACTTCGTCCAGGACGCCTACAAGTACATCCTGCAGGTGCTGCGGATGGTGATGTACTTCGACCCGCTCAAGGTGCTCATGCCGCTGGCCCTGTGGCTGGTCGGCATCGGCGTCGTCAAGGGCATGGTCGACATGATCCGCCACCCCTTCTACTTCCCGGCGAACACCCTGTTGCTGCTGGTCAGCGGGCTGCTCATCGGCGCCGTGGCGCTGCTGGCCGACCTCGTCGTGCGCTCCCGAGACGGGGTATGACGCCCGCCTCCAGCGCCGCCCTGCGCGTCGCGATCATCGGCCCGGCGCACCCGGTCAAGGGGGGCGTGACGGTGCATACGACCGAACTCGCGCACCAGCTCGCCGACGCCGGGCACGAGGTGGAGGTGCTCTCGTGGTCGCGGATGTACCCCGGGTTCCTCTATCCCGGCGAGGTCAACGTCGACCTCGAACACCCCGAGACCCCGCTCTTCGAACCCACGACCCGCGACCTGGCGTGGAATCGCCCCGACTCGTGGGTGCGCGCCGGGCGCGGCCTGGGCGCCTACGACCTTGTCGTCTTCGTGCACGTCATCCCGCAGCTGATCCCGGCCTACCTGGTGATGATCGCCGCCATTCCCGGGGGCGAGCCGCCGCCGCGGCTGGTCGTGCTCGCCCACAACGTGCTGCCGCACGAGCCGCGACCGGGCGACGAGCGGCTCGTCAAGAGCCTCTTCGCGAAGACCGACGCGGTGCTCGTGCACACGCCGCAGCAGGCGAGCCTGGCCCGTTCGCTCGGCGCCGAGACGGTGCGCAGCGCCGCCCTGCCGCCGCACCTGCCGGGTGGGAATCCGGTGACCCGCGAGCCGTATGCCGGCCCGGCCCGGCTTCTCGCGCTC
>NZ_HG764815.1:2776711-2780535 GCF_001050535.1 Nostocoides australiense Ben110
AGCGCGGCATACGCCTGCGCCAACGCCTCACCGGTGCGGAAGCCGAGGAAGACCGGCGCCGGCCCCGCCCACTTAAGAGTGCGGAACTCGGCCTCCAGGGCCGGCCGGGAGGGTCCGTCGCCGACGATGACGAGGCGGATCCCGGGTATGCCGTGCAGTTCGGCGAGCCCCCCCCCCCGACATACCCGACGAGGACCTCGCCGCCGGGGGCGAGGTCGGCGCGCAGCGTGTGCGTGTCCGGGTGGCTGCGCCACGCCGGGGTGAACAGCGCCGTGTCGACCCCGCGCCCCCACAGCGCGACCCGCTCGACGCCGTGCTCCTGCAACGCCTGCACGGCGGCATGCGAGGGCGCCAAGGTGACATCCGCGAGCGAATGCATCCGGCGCACCCACCGCCAGGCCAGCCGCGCGACCTGCGGCGCGACGGGGCCGGGGCTGTGCTGCTCGACATACCGCGGCATGTCGGTCTGATAGATCGCCACGCTCGGCAGACCCAGTTCGCGGGCCGCGGTCAGGGCCCGGGCACCGATGACGAAGGGGCTGGCCGCGTGCACGACATCGGGAGCGATCTCGGCGAGCAGGTATTCGACGCGCCCGCTCGGCACGCCGGTCGGGAACTGGCGCACCGGGACGGACCGGACCGTGTGGACGGGGATCGGGCCGAACCACGCCGGCGCCGGCTCAGGCGCGACGATGACGACGTCGTGGCCGAGCGCGGCCAGTTGTTCGGCAACCCGGCACACGCTCGTGGTCACGCCATTGATCATCGGGAGGAAGGACTCGGTCACGATGGCGACTCGCACAGTTCCAGGGTCGCCGGGTCAGTGCATCCGCCTCGGGGCCGGCGCGGGTGTGGCAGGTGTGAAACAGGTGAACTTCAGGACATCCCGCGAGGTTTCCGCATACGCAGCAGGCGGGACCCGACTCCGTCGCCGTTCCGGGACTTCGCGGGGACCCTGTCCCGGGGTCTCGCCCCAGGACCTTAGGACTCGCGTGGCCCTGGGTATACGCAAAGCCGTAGGAACACGCAGTGCCTTAGGAAGTCGGGGGCGGTCCGCCGGTGCGCAGCAGCCGGCGCAGGGTCTCGATGACGACGGCGGGGGCGTCGGTGTGCACCCAGTGGCCGGCGCCTTTGACGGTCACCTTGCGCACCTGCGGAAACAGGGCCCGCATCGGGGCGCTGTCGTCGTCCGTGACATAGCGCGACTCGGCGCCGACGAGCCAGACGACCGGTCCTTCGTAGGGCGCGAGGCCGGAGGTGTCGGGGAAGTCCGCGATCCGCGACTGCTCGCCGCGGGCAGCGTCCGCCGCGATGAGGTCGAGGTTGGCCCGCCAGGACCAACCGTCGTGATCGCGGCGGAGGTTCTGCAGCAAGAAAGCCCGCACCCCCGGGTCGGGCTCGACAGCGGTGAACCAGTCGTCCGCCTCCTCCCGGGTGGCGATCTCTCCCAAGGGAAGTCGCTGCATACCGTCGATATAGGCGGAGAAGCGGTGCAGGTCGCCGTAGCTCTTGGGCGCGATGTCGACGACGCACAGCCTGGCGATCAGGTCGGGATGCTGCAGCGCGGCGAGCATCGACGTCTTGCCCCCGAGCGAGTGCCCGACCAGCGTCCACTCCTCCCCCGGCGCGGCGGCGCGGAGCGTGGCGGCGACGGCGTCGGCGTATGCGGCATACGAGAACTCCTCCGACCACGGCGAGCGGCCATGGTCGGGCAGGTCGATCAGCAGCGCCCGGGCCTGCGTGCCATTGGGCCAGGCGACCGACTTGGCAATCTGGTTCCAGTTGCGGCCCTGCCCGAACAGCCCGTGCACGAACGCGATCCGCGGCCCCGCCGACCCGACGGCCAGGGTGTTGAGGGGACCGGCGGACGTCACGTGCCGAGGAACTTCTCGAAGCCCTTGGGCAGCTGGCTCGGGTCGAGGTTGGCGTTGGCATAGGGGTCGGAACTGGTGGAGCCGAAGGCGCTGCCCGCCGGCGCCCGGTTGGACGCCGCCTGGGCCGCGGCCCGCTCCTGCTCGGCGCGCTTAGCCGGGTTGCCCGACTTGCCCTTCTTGCGCTGGACCTGCTTGCCGCGCTTGCCCCCGCCCGCGAGCCCGGGCATACCCGGCATCCCGGGGATGGAGCCACCCTTGGCGAGCGCCTTCATCATCTTCTGGGCCTCGCCGAAGCGGACGAGCAGGTCGTTGACCTGGCTGACCGTGACCCCGGAACCGGCGGCGATGCGGGCGCGGCGCGAGCCGTTGATCTGCTTGGGGTGGTTGCGCTCGAAAGGCGTCATCGAGCGGATCATCGCCTCGATCCGGTCGAACTCGCGCTCGTCGAAAGCGTCGAGCTGGTCGCGGATCTGGTTCATGCCGGGCATCATCTTGAGCATCGACTTCAACGAGCCCATCTTCTTGATGGCGGCCATCTGCTGCAGGAAGTCGTCGAACGTGAAGTCTTCTGCCGCAAGGAACTTGCGTTCCATCTCGGCGGCCTGCTTGGCGTCGAACGCCCGCTCGGCCTGCTCGATGAGGGTGAGCATGTCGCCCATGTCGAGGATGCGCGAAGCCATCCGGTCGGGGTGGAAGATCTCGAATTCCTTCAGACCCTCCCCGGTGGAGGCGAACATGATCGGCCGGCCGGTGATCTTGGCGACCGACAGGGCCGCACCACCGCGGGCGTCACCGTCGAGTTTGGTCAGCACGACCCCGGAGAAGTCGATGCCCTCCTGGAAGGCCTGGGCGGTCTCGACGGCCGCCTGGCCGATCATCGCGTCGATGACGAAGAGGACCTCGTCGGGCTCGATGGCGTCCTTGATGTCCGCCGCCTGCTCCATCAGCTCTTCGTCGACGGCGAGCCGGCCGGCGGTGTCGACGATGACGACGTTGTACAGCTTGGAGATGGCGTGCTGGATGCCGTCCTCGGCGACCTCGACCGGGTCGCCATAGGAGCGCGTCCCCTCGCCCGTCGGCCCGACGGCGTCGTGACCGCCGACATTGCCGCGCTCCGGCGCGAACACCGGCACGCCGGCCCGCTGGCCGACGACCTCGAGCTGGGTGACGGCGTTGGGACGCTGCAGGTCGGCGGCGACGAGCAGCGGGGTGTCGCCCTGGTCCTTGAACCACTTGGCGAGCTTGCCGGCGAGCGTGGTCTTGCCCGAACCCTGCAGGCCGGCGAGCATGATGACGGTCGGTGCCGTCTTGGCCAGGCGCAACGGCCGGGTGTGCTGGCCGAGGATGTCGACGAGTTCGTCGTTGACGATCTTGACGACCTGCTGGGCCGGGTTGAGCGCCTCGGACACCTCGGCGGACAGCGCCCGCTCGCGGACTGCTTGGGTGAAGTCCTTGACGACCGGCAGCGCGACATCGGCCTCGAGCAACGCCATCCGGATGTCGCGCACGGTCTTGTTGACATCGGACTCGCTGAGCTTGCCCTTGCCGCGCAGGGACTTGAAGGTCGCGGTCAGGCGATCGGAGAGCGAGGTGAACACCGTAAAAGCCTAACTGCGCATCCCGTGTGCCGCCCATTCGTGCGGTCGCGAGGCCGGCTCAGCCGTCACAGCAATCGATGACGGCCGCCACCGTGGCAGCCACCCGGCCCGGAGACAACTGCCCACCGCGGGGTTCGGTCAGATAGAAGGTGTCGAGAGTCTGGCCGGCATACGTGGCGATGTGCGCCGATCGCACGGACAGCCCCGCCGCCGCGAGACACCGCCCCAGGTCGTACAGCAACCCCACGCGGTCGCGCGAGCGCACCTCCAGAACCGTCGCCCCCTCCGCGGCTCCCGGCACGACGAAGGCGCGAGTCGCCATACCCTCAGCCACCGCAGCGGCGCGCGGCCG
>NZ_HG764815.1:2780635-2787281 GCF_001050535.1 Nostocoides australiense Ben110
CCCCCCCCCCCGCCTCGATGGCAGCGATCTGGCCGGGGTCGGCATCGAGGACCGTGACGAGTTCAGGGTCCGCCGGTTCGTGAGTGCGGCCCGGCGCCGGCCCGGTCGCGGCGCCGCGCACCAGCGTGTCGAGGAGGGGGTGCTCCTCGAGGGCGGCGGCGACCCGGGTGAAATCGGACACGGCGGGGAGTTTCGCGTAGGGGAATGTGGTGATCCACATGTCCCGTGCGATCGACCAACCCGGCGGCCCTGGCCAGGACCGGCCCAACGCCTCATACGCTGCAGCCGGGTCGAACCCGCTGGGGCGCATCGACATTCGCACCAGATCGTCGAACGGTAGGTCGGTGCCGCCGACGCTCTCGAGGAAGCCACGGAGGGCCGGGTTGAACTCTGCTTCGCCGGTGAGGACGACCCGGAACTCCTGCTGCGCGGGGCTCTCCGGGATCAGTTCGAGACGCCGCAGGAAGACCGGCGCGTTGGGCTTCGGTCCGCGCCGCTCGGTCCACGTGGCGCGACCGATGGCGAGGTAGCAGCCGGGAACCCCGCGCTCGCGCGCGAGTTCCTGCTCCTTGGCCCGGATGGCCCGCGCCTTGCTGATGGCCCGCTGCTGCGTCGCGCTCTCGCGATACAGCTCGCTGAGCAGGGTGTCTTTGCTGACAAGGAGCTTGGCCAGGCCGCCCGGGTGAGCGTGGGTGACGTCGAGGACGATCGCCTGGTCCGACCACAGCAAGGTGTTGGGTCCGAACTGCTGCACGATCTCCGCGCGCAGGCGCGAGACCTGCTGCGCCGCCGCCTCCGGCGAGCCGGGTGTCGGGGCGGGAAGGGCGGTCACGGCAGAAGGCTAATCCACCGTGCGACCAGCTCCGGCGCCGCGTTCGGCGGAGAGGGCCATCGCGGCCAGGATCATGATCGCGGCAGCCCCGGTCAGGGCGATGTGAGCGAGCCAGGCGTAGCCCCAGTGCTGCACGACGATGCCGGCGACCACGCCCCCGGCGGCAGCCGTCAGCCCCATGAGCAGGTCGGCCAGGCCCTGTCCGCCGGGGCGCTCGGCCACCGTCAGCGGGCCGACGAGCAAGGTCGAGCCACTGACGAACGCCGCCGACCAGCCGAGCCCCAGCAGGAAGAGCGCCACGGTCAGCAACGCCGAGAAGCCGGCCTCCGACAGTCCCGCAAGGATCGCGGCCACCCCGAGGATGAGCCCGCCGGTCAACGCGACGGGCGGGGCGCCATACCGGTCGACGCCCCAGCCCATCACCGGCGCGAAGGCGAACATCCCGAGGATGTGCCCGCTGATGACGAAGCCGACGACGGCGAGGCTCGCGTGGCCGTGCACCAGGTGGATCGGCGTCATCACCATCACCCCGACCATCACGACGTGCGCGAGCGCCATCACCCCGATCCCCAGCGCCGCGGCCGGGTGCCGGCGGATCGCCGCGAACCCGCGGCCGACCGACCCCTTCTGATGCTCGTACTCCTCCCCCGCCAGGGTGCGGGACAGCAGCAGCGGGTCGGGCCGCAACAGCCAGGTCATCACGAGCCCCGCCAAGGTCAATGTCACCGTGCTGATGACGAACGGGCCGGCGAGGACCTCCAGGCCGAGCGTTCGGGCCAGCGGCGCCGCCGGCCCGGCGAGATTCGGGCCGAACACCGAACCGACCGTCGTGACCCACACCACGAGGGACAGGTCACGCCCACGCCGTTCGGGCAGGGCGAGGTCGGCGGCGGCATACCGGGCGCCGCTGTTGGCCGCCGTCGCCGAGCCCAGCAGCGCCGACCCGAGGAGGAAGAGGGCGAAGGATGAGATGGCCGACGCCGTGACGATCCCGAGGGCTCCGAGGGCGGCCACGACATACGCCATGGTCAGAGAGGGCCGGCGCCCAAGCCGGTGGGCGACGGCGGCGATCGGCAGCGCGAGCAGCGCCGACCCCAGGGTTTGAAAGGTGCCACCGAGGCCCGCGAGGTCGGTGCGGCCGCTGATGCGTTCTGCCAGAAGGGAACCCACCGTCGCACCGGCCGCGAGACCGACCCCGCCGAGGACCTGGGTGAGCATGAGAGTGCGGACGGTATGCCGCTGCGCCTGGGCACGATCCATGACCATCTGCACCGGCCTCACCCTATGGGGTGCGCTCCCCGACTTCGCACCACCCGTGACGACTGTCAGGTGCAGGTCGTGACGGAGCGCAGGGAGCGTGGCCGTGCCGACGGGCGAGAGTTCTGGTCATGACCACCACGCAAATCCAGCACAGGGCACAATCGGCCACCGCTTCCCCCGCCATCTCCTTGACCGGACTGACGAAGTCCTTCGGGTCCGTGCACGCGGTCCGCGGGATCGACCCTGACCATCCAGCGCGGCGAGGCCGTCGCCTTCCTCGGCACCGGCTCCCTCTTCGCCCACACCCGGCCCGTCGACGAGGTCCTTGCCGCCGCCGGCCTGACCGAGGTGGCCGACCGGACGGTGGGCAAGTGCTCCGGCGGGGAGCAACAGCGTCTCCGCTTCGCGATGTCGCTGATCAGCGACCCCGAGCTGATCCTCCTCGACGAACCCACCACCGGCATGGACGTCGCCAGCCGCCGTGCGTTCTGGGAGAACATCCACGCCGACGCCCGCGCCGGGCGCACCGTCGTCTTCGCCACCCACCACCTCGAGGAGGCCGATCAGTATGCCGACCGCGTCGTCCTGGTGCGCAAGGGGCAGATCGTCGCCGACGGCACCGCCCGGCCGGTCGGTGCGCGCCACCTGGCCCGGCGCGAGCGCGGACGCCCTGCACGGCATACCCGGCGTCGAATCCGTCGACATCCTCGGCGACACGGTGACCATCCGCGCCGCGGACTCCGACGCCGTCGCCCGCCACCTGCTGACCGCTACCCCCGCCCGGGACCTGGAGATCACCGCCCGCGGCCTCGAAGACGCCTTTGTCGCCCTGACCGGCGACGACGCCGCAGACGACACCGCACAGGAGCACTGAGATGACCACCACCATGTCAACCACCCCCATGGCCACCCGCGCCATGACCACCAGCACCATGACCGCCCCCGCCCGCGGCGGCATCAACCTCACCATCGCCCGCATCGAGTTGCGCCACATGCTGCGCAACAAGCGCACGATGATCTTCACGCTGGTCTTCCCCGTCGTGATGTTCTTGTTCATCGCCGCGCAGGGCACCGGCCAGGATGACGCCATGGGCGTCGGGGTGCGCGCCAATGTCGGGGCCTACATCATGGCGAGCATGGCGATCTACGGCGCCATCATGGCCACGACATCCGCGGGGGCCTCGGTCTCGGGTCTCGGGCTGGGGTTGTGCATCGGCTACGGGCTGGTGGTGGTCTCGCGCTTTTCGTGAGGCCCCGGTGAGATCACACTCCCGGGAGCACGCGTCATAGGGAAAGGTAAAGGACATGCCCGCCGACCTGCACCCCAACTTCCAATCGCAGTACGACGCCGTCATCGCGCGGAACCCCGGTGAGCCGGAGTTCCACCAGGCGATCTACGAGGTCATGCTCAGCCTCGCCCCCATCGCCGGCGAACGTCCGGAGTATGCGCAGTGGTCGATCCTCAAACGCATCTGCGAGCCGGAGCGGCAGATCATCTTCCGGGTGCCGTGGGTCACCGATGACGGCGAGGTGCGGATCAACCGCGGCTATCGGGTCGAGTTCAACTCGGCCCTCGGCCCCTACAAGGGCGGATTGCGCTTCCATCCCTCGGTCAACCTGTCGATCATCAAGTTCCTCGGGTTCGAGCAGACCTTCAAGAACTCGTTGACCGGTATGCCGATCGGCGGCGGCAAGGGCGGGTCGGACTTCGACCCCAAGGGCTGCTCCAATGCCGAGATCATGCGCTTCTGCCAGTCGTTCATGACCGAGCTATACCGGCACATCGGCGAGTACACCGACGTCCCAGCCGGCGACATCGGTGTGGGCGGACGCGAGCTGGGCTACCTGTTCGGTCAGTACAAGCGGATCACCAACCGATACGAGTCCGGCGCGCTGACCGGCAAGGGATTGACGTGGGGCGGCTCGCGGGTGCGGACCGAGGCCACGGGCTATGGCACGGTCTTCTTCGCCCAACAGATGCTCGGCACCCGCGGCCAGTCCTTCGACGGCAAGCGGGTCGTCGTGTCCGGCTCGGGCAATGTCGCGATCTATGCCATCGAGAAGGTGCACCAACTCGGCGGCACCGTGATCGCGTGCAGTGACAGCGACGGCTATGTCGTCGACGAGGCCGGCATCGATCTCGACCTGCTCAAGGACATCAAGGAGGTCAGGCGGGGCCGGCTGACCGAGTATGCCGATCAGCGCGACAGCGCCCGGCATGTCAGCGGCGGGTCCTTGTGGGATGTGCCGTGCCAGGTCGCCCTCCCCTGCGCCACCCAGAACGAACTTCCGGCGGCAGGCGCGAAGACGTTGCTGGACAATGGCGTCGAGATGGTCGCCGAGGGCGCGAACATGCCTTCCACGCCCGAAGCGATCGGGCTCTTCCAGGAGGCGGGCATCCTGTATGCGCCGGGCAAAGCATCCAACGCCGGCGGCGTCGCCACCAGCGCCCTGGAGATGCAGCAGAACGCCAGCCGCGACTCCTGGAATTTCGAGGACACCGAGGCCCGCCTCGAGCAGATCATGACCGACATCCACGCGGTCTGTGTCGCCACGGCAGAGGAGTTTGGCCACCCCGGCGACTACGTGGTCGGCGCCAACCTCGCCGGCTATATCAAGGTCGCGGACGCCATGGTCGCCTTGGGGGTGATCTAGGCACTCACCCGGCCGCCAGGCTCACCCCGAGGGTCACCATCACGGCCGCGATGACGCCGTCGAGGACGCGCCACGCGCCAGGCTTGGCAAACAAGGGCCCGAGCAGCCGGGCACCGAATCCCAACCCGGAGAACCAGATCACCGACGCCGCCGACGCCCCGGCCCAGAACCACCAACGCCGCTCCGCGTGGCTCGTGGCCACCGACCCGAGGAAGACCAGGGTGTCGAGATAGACGTGCGGGTTGAGCCACGTGAAGGCGAGCGCCGTCAACACCGCCGCCTTCAACGAGGTCGGGCCCAGGCCCCCCGCGACATCGAGGTGCTCGCCGTGCAGAGCCCGGCGGGCCGCCAGCACGCCGTAGCCGACGAGGAAAACGGCGCCCACCCACTTGATCGCCGTGATCAGGCCGGGGGCCGCTGCGACGATCGCCCCCATCCCGCCCACGCCGGCGGCGATGAGCACGGCGTCGGAGAGCGCGCAGATCGCGACGATCGGCAGCACATGACTGCGCTTGATGCCCTGGCGCAGCACATAGGCGTTCTGCGCGCCGATCGCGATGATCAGGGCCGCGCCGGTCAGCATCCCAGTCAGGGCTGCGCTCCAGGGGGAATCCATGCCGGCAACGCTAAAAGCCCCTCACACCATTAAGCCAACTCACTTTTCTTATTAATCATTAGACTTGCTGTATGGACGTGTCGCTGGAGCAGCTGCGCACCCTCGCCGCCGTCATCGACGAGGAGACCTTCGACGCCGCGTCGGCGGCCCTCGGCATCACTCCCTCGGCGGTGAGCCAGCGCATCAAGGCCCTGGAGAGTGCTGTCGGGCGGGTCCTCGTGACGCGCAGCAAGCCGGTGCGGGTCACGCCCCCCGGCGCGGCGGTCCTGCGGCTGGCCCGGGTCACCACGCGCCTCGCCGACGACACGGCGAACGAAATCGGCATCGGTGCCACCGCCGGTTTCGCCACCCTCCCGATCGCCGTCAACGCCGACTCGCTCGCCACCTGGTTCCTCCCCGCGCTCGCGCGCATGCCCGCTCGCTTTCGGGCCGTCTTCGACGTCCATGTCGATGATCAAGACCGCACCTTCGAACTCTTCAGCAGCGAGTCGGTCCTCGCCGCGGTCACCTCTGGCGCCCGACCGGTGCCTGGGTGCACAGTCACCCCGTTGGGATCGATGCGCTACTTTGCTTGCGCCGCACCGGATTTCACCGAGGCCCACTTCCCGCGCGGCCTGACGGCACAGGCACTCGCCACGGCCCCGGTCGTGGTCTTCAATCGCAAGGACACGCTGCAGCACCGGTTCATCGCGGACGTCGCCGGCCACCCGCTCCAACCGCCCGCGCACTATCTGCCCGCGTCCGCGGACTTCGTCCACGGCATACAACTCGGACTCGGCTGGGGGCTCGTCCCCGAGCTGCAGTATGCCGCTCTCCCCCAGCGAGATTCGCTGGTGCACCTCGCGCCGGAGCGACCGGTCGACGTCCCTCTTCATTGGCAGGTATGGAGCGTGGACTCCGCGCCGTTGCGCGCACTGACCGGGGTGGTCACCGCTGCGGCGCACCGGTCCCTGGACCCGGCACGCCGCTGACGGTTGGAAGAATCACGTCATGACGGTGGTGCTGATCGCCCTCGGCTCACGCGGCGACGTGCAACCCCTGGCCACACTCGCCGCCGAGATCACGCGCCGGGGCGGCTCCGCGCTCGTCCTCGCGCCCGACGACTTCGCCGGGCTCTGTGCCGAACTGGGCGCCGACTTCGTCCCCCTCGGCGCGGACAGCCGGGATGCCGTCGACATGACGCACGCCCGGTTCGGAAAACAACTCTTCGGGAGCATATGGGGACAGGCATGGCTCTTGCGCCGGTGGGTTCGCACCGTGGCCCCGGTCGCGGCGCGCACCGC
>NZ_HG764815.1:2787381-2791002 GCF_001050535.1 Nostocoides australiense Ben110
CGGCGGCTGCCTCGGGATCGTCATCAGTCGGTTGGCGCTCGCGCGCCGGAGACCGAGCCACGTCCTGCTCGCGTTGCTCGGCGCCGCCCTTGCCATCACGCTGGTCGACATGGCGAGCGGAGGATCCGCGGCATACCCACCCGCGCTCGCAGACCTCCTCGCCGTCAGCGCCGTCGCCCTCCTGATCGCCAACGCCGTGTTGGCCAAAGAAGGTGAGCAATCCTGATGGCGCCCTGGCGAGGACCGAGCGGGCTTGCGGGAGCCGGCCTCGTTCTCCTGGCGATGCTCTCTCGCTGGGTCATGCTTGGCCGGGCCTTCTACACCCAGGATGACTACCTCATGCTTGCGCGGTCGGTCGACCGCCCGATCACCTTCTCCTTCCTATTCCAGAACTACTCCGGCCATTTGTTCCCCGGGGGATTCCTCTGGGCCTGGATGGATGCCCGGTGGGCCCGGATGGACTGGGAACGCAGCGTCCCGCCCGTTGTCCTGATGTGGGGTTTCGCATGTGTCCTGGCCTGGCTCGTCGGCACGCGGCTCGTCGGACCGACGTGGGCCCGGATCGTGCCGATGGTGGTCTTCTGCGCGTCCCCGATCAGCCTGTGGTCAATCCAGTGGTGGGCCGTTGCGATTCAGTTTGTCCCGGTCACGTGCGCCTTCCTGCTCGCCGTCCTGGCCCACCTGCGGTGGGGGAGCGACCGGCCTCGGCTGGCGAGTGCGTGCGTCGGCCTGGCGATGCTCTTGGCGCTCGCCTTCCAAGAACGTGGCCTGCTGGTCCCGGTCATCGTCGGCGCGCTGGCTCTCGCGCTTGCCTCGGGCTCCCCGTCCGAGCGCGTCAGGACGGTGCTCAGACGGAATCTGCCGACGTGGACCCTCACCGCCACCCTCGGTCTCGCGTACCTGCTGATCCACCGGGCGCTCGCGCCCATCGAGCCGGGCGATGCCCCGACCTCGAATCTGTCGTTGCTCGGCAATGTCGTCTTCCGCAATGCGCTCCCCGGCTTGTGGGGTGGGCCGTGGGTCCCGCGGTTTCTCGGTCACGGCGTCAGCGTGCCTCCGGTGCTGGCGGTGGTCCTCACCAACGCGGCAACCCTGGCACTCGTCGCGTGGAGCATCCGACACAGGGGACGCGACGCGACCTGGGCGTGGATTGGTTTCGGGCTCGTCCTGCTCGCCAACGCCGTGCTCCTCCTCGGCGGCCGCACCCAGCTCGGCGCGATTTTCGGACTCATCCCGCGGTATGCCGCGGACCTGCTCGTCCCGGCGACCGTGCTGGTCGCGCTCCTCCTGCGTCCCCGAGCCACGACGGCAGCTCCGGGGACGCGGGCAGAACAGCGCACGTTGCGCCGCCCCAGCCCGCTGCCGCTGCTGATCGCGACGGCCTATGCCCTCTCCAGCGCAGTCACGACCGCCGCTGTGCTCCCCGAAACCCTCAACCGGCTCGATCGCTCGTGGGTGGGCAAGGCACGTGCCGCCCTGCAGGCCGATCCGAACGTTGTGCTCTATGACGGTGCGGTCCCGGGCGCGATGATGGTCGTCTGGTTCGGCGACGACGCGCGCGCCTCTACTGTCCTGGCCGCGGTGCCCGAGCACCCGGTCTTCGACATCCCGAGCAGCCGCCCCTACCGGATGATCGACTCATCCGGGCATGTCGTCGACGTCACCCTCGTCGAACCCGTCAAGGCCGTCCCGGTCAAACGGGACGTCTGCGGCTACCACGCGACCCAGACCCCCGTGCGGGTGCCGCTGGAGTCGCCGGTCGGTGGCGAGGCCCGGGTGCTGCGCCTCGGTTACTACTCGGGGGGGCAGGGGTATGCGACCGTGACCTACGCCGGTCGCGCCCAGCAGGTCGCCGTGGCTGAGGGCGCTGGCTCGCTCGATCTCGCCGTATCGGGGGCCGCGGACGGGTTCGACGTCCGCCTCGAGGCGGCCTCCGGAACGTTGTGTGTCGTATCGGCGGTCGTCGGCCTGCCGTACCCCGCACGGCACTCATAGCGCCGGACCGCCCTCCGTCAGGGACGGCCGGTGACCCGATGCAGGAGTTCGTCCCAGAGGCGGACCGACTCATCCCACTGGAAGCGCGCGACCCAGGTGACGACCCGGCGGCTCAGCCTCCACCACAGCTCGTTGTCGCCGAGCAACCGGTCGATCGCCCCGGTCAACTCGGCCGAACCGCCGTGGACGAGCAGACCGGTCTCCTCGTCGCGAATCGAGTCGGTGGGCCCGCCGGCCTCCGCGAAGGCGATTGTGGGGGTGCCGTGAACCCCCGCCTCGACGACGACCAGCCCCCAGCCCTCCTTCAGACTCGGCATGAGGTGGATCCACGCCTCGGCGAGGATCCGGTGCTTCTCGGCCTCCGAGACGTGGCCGGTGAACTCCACGGCATCGCTCACCCCGAGCTGGTCGGCATACGCCACCAGGTTCGGCGCCCACCAGCCGCTGCCCACGATGACCAGCCGCAGGTCGGGATAGCGGCCCCGGAGGGCGGCGAGGGCGTCCAGGGCGTACTCGACCCGCTTCTGCGGCACGAGGCGGCCGAGGACCACGAGCATCGGGGTGGCGCTTCTGCGGACCTCGTCGCCGGCGACGGCGTCCGTGCCGTTGTGGATCACGTGGATCCGGTCGAGGGCCACGCCGTGCTCGGACAGTTCCCGGCGGGTGGAGTCGCTCACCGCGACATACGTCGAGCACCGGTACACGGCCGGCGACAGGCGGGACTCGATCAGCCAACCAGTGCGCGCCATGACGGGGCCGAAGACGACCGGCCATTGCTCCTTGTGGACGTGATGGACGAGATTGACCACCGGCACGCGGCGCACGAGCGGTGAGAGATACGGAATGCCGTTCTGCACGTCGATGACGACATCCGGCCGGTACCGGCCGAGAAGACCGGCGGCGATGGCGCGCGGGTAGATGGCGTACCGGTTGCCCTTGCGTACATAGCGAACCCCGTCGACCTTCTCGCGGGGCAGGGCTCCGGCATACGCAGCCGTTCTGATCGTCACCGTGTGGCCGAGACCGGCCAGGCCCTTGGCGATCTCGGCCATGTACTTCTCCGCGCCGCCGCCCTCCGGGTGGTAGGGGTCGCGCCAGTTGTGGAGCAGAATACGTAGCGGAGCGGACATGACCCTTTGGCGGACGGGAACGGAAGCGAAGCCACGACTCTCGTTACTATTCGGTAATACAGTGGCCGACGGGACGATACCGCACCTGATCGCGGGATGGGCCACTGGGGCTACCCCGCATCACACGACCCACCCAGCAGCACGCCATCAGTCCACCGCGCATCCGGATGGCCGACCTGGTCGGCGCTGCCGATCTGTGCGCCGGTCTTCCTCCCGGGACCCGTCTTCGCGTAGGACATGGCATGGTCCCCGTGCGAGTTCGAGCGCAAGCACATCGTCGCGGAGAAGCTGCTGGCGATGGGTATGACGGTGGGCGAGTTCACCTTCAGCCAGCAGGGCGTGACGACGTGGCGGGTGGAGAGCAGGTGAGCAGCGCATCGCCCGAGGAGGTCCGGGACCTGCACGCGGCCGCCCGCGAAGACTGGGCGCGCTTGGCGCAGGCGCTCGCCGACCCCGGCCTGGTGGCCGCGGTCGATGCCGCCGGGCAAGCCGTCCT
>NZ_HG764815.1:2791102-2794684 GCF_001050535.1 Nostocoides australiense Ben110
AGCCCGAGCGCCCCGCTGAGCCAGGGCCCGATCGCCGCCCGCGCCGGCGCGAGCGCCATGCTCGATGTCTCCGACGGGCTCTCCCGCGACGCGGCCCGGATCGCCCGGGCGAGCGGCTGCCTCATCGAGATCGACTCGGCGACGCTGGCAGCCGACCTGAACTGGGCCGAGGGGCTGGTGCCGAGGGATCAGGCCCGCGCCTGCGTGCTGAACGGCGGTGAGGAGCACAGCCTGCTCGCGACCTTCCCGGACCGGGCGAGCGTGCCGGAATACTGGCGGATCCTGGGACGGGTGGAGGCGCCGGCGGCGGGGGAGGACCCAGGCGTCCACCTGGACGGCCGACCCCTGACGGAGGCGGGCTGGGACCACTTCCACCCGGTGCGATAAGGGGTCTCGCGGCCATCCGAAAAGCGGCCCGAGCACGAGGCTCCGGCCGCTTCCGTGTGGTGCGGTGGGGTCAGCGGCTAACCTTGCCGGCCTTCAGGCAGGAGGTGCAGACGTTGAGGCGCTTCGGGGTCTTGCCGGCTTCGCCGACCATCGCGCGCACCCGCTGAATGTTCGGGTTCCAGCGACGCTTGGTGCGGCGGTGGGAGTGCGAGATGGAGTGACCGAAGCCAGGGCCCTTACCGCAGACATCGCAGGTGGCAGCCATGGGGGTTTCTCCTCGTGAGTGGTTCGGGTGTGCGCGGCGCACAGCAGTTTTAGGCAACTGCCCGGCGCACGGCATACAGGCAACTTCCATAGGTTAGCCGAGAGCCCTCCCCGCGGGCAAAACGCGCCCGGCGCCCGAGGTTGTCGGCCGGCTCGGCTAGGGTCCCACACGACAGGCGACCGGCGAGGTGAGGGGGGGCGATGGCGCACCTGGACTCCAATCTGGCGCCGCTGATCGCCTCCGCCGCCCGGCACCTGCGCAATGCCCGCGGCGTCGTCACCGTCGGCGACCTGCTGCGGATGCGCCCCACCCGCTACTTGTCGTATGACAGCGAGGTCACCGAACTGCGCGACGGCGAGTTCGTCGTGCTCATCGGCACGATCAAGAGCGCGCACACGCGCTCGATGTCGACGCGCAAGGGTTCGATGCTGACGGCGGTCCTCACCGACGGGCATCAAGACGTCGACATGACCTTCTTCAATGCCCGCGCGCACGAGAACAAGCTGCTTCCCGGTGTGCGGGTGATCGCCGGCGGCCAGGTCGGCACCTACAACCATCGCCGGCAGCTGGCGCACCCCGGTTACACCCTGCTCGACGAGGCGGCGGAGGCGGCGCTGCCGGGGCTCTACCCGGTCTATCCGGCGATCCCGAAGCTGCACAACTGGAACCTCGTCCAGGCCGTCGGGCTCGTCCTTGATGCCCTCGAGCCGCTGCCCGACCCGCTGCCGGCGCCGTTGCGTTCGCGGCACCGGTTGCCCGGGCTGGGCGAGACGTTGCGGATGTTGCATCGTCCCGAGACCCGCGCCGAGGTCGCTCGGGCGCGCGAGCGCCTGCGGTATGAGGAGGCGCTGGTCCTGCAGACCGTGCTGGCGCAGCGGCGGGTCCAGCGAGCCCAGGAGGAGGCGGCGCTCGCGATCGCCGAGGGCGGCCCCCTGCTCACGGCCTTCACCGACCGGCTGCCGTTCACGCTGACCGCAGGTCAAGAGCAGGTGGCCGGCGAGATCGCGGCCGACCTGGCGTCGACCGTGCCGATGAACCGGCTGCTGCAGGGCGAGGTCGGGTCCGGCAAGACGGTGCTCGCCTTGCGCGCCATGCTCAGCGCCGTCGACGGCGGGGCGCAGGCGGCCCTGCTCGCCCCGACCGAGGTGCTGGCGACCCAGCATCACCGCTCGATCACCGCGATGCTCGGCGACCTGGCCGAGGGCGGCTTGCTCGGCGGGTCCGAGATCGGCACCCGCGTGGTGCTGCTGACCGGGTCTCAGGGTTCGGCGTCGCGGCGGCGGGCCCTGGCTGACGTCGTCTCCGGTGATGCCGGCATCGTCATCGGCACCCATGCGCTGCTGCAGGAGGATGTCGCCTTCTACAACCTCGGCCTGGTCGTCGTGGACGAGCAACACCGGTTCGGAGTCGAACAGCGAGATGTCTTGCGCGGCAAGGCATCCGGCACCCCGCACCTGCTGGTCATGACTGCCACGCCGATCCCGCGGACCATCGCCATGACGGTCTTCGGCGACATGGAGACCTCCACGCTGACCGAATTGCCTGCCGGACGCAGCCCGATCCAGACCTTCGTCGTCGACGAACACCGGCCCGGATGGCTCGAGCGCACGTGGGCGCGGATCGGTGAGGAGTGCCGCGCCGGCCGGCAGGCCTACGTCGTGTGCCCGCGCATCGGGCCCGGCGCGTCGGGGGGTGAATCGGGCGGCGAATCGGGCGGCGACGAGGAGGGCGAGGTCGACTGGTTCAGCGACGGCTTCGGCCAGGGTGAGCAGGCTCCGGCGAGGCCGGAGATGATCGGAGTCCTGGAGACCTTCGAAGAGCTCAGCACCGAGGCCAGCCTGGCGGGGCTGCGCATCGGGTTGTTGCACGGCAAGCTGCCGACCGAGGAGAAGGACGCCGTGATGCGGGCCTTCGCGGCGGGCGAGCTCGACGTGCTCGTGGCGACGACGGTCATCGAAGTCGGGGTGGACGTCCCCAATGCCACGGTCATGGTGGTGCGCGACGCCGACCGGTTCGGGGTCTCCCAGCTGCACCAGTTGCGCGGCCGCGTCGGCCGGGGCGGACACCCCGGCCTGTGCTTGCTGGCCACGCGGGCTGCCGACGGCCCCGCAGGCGAGCGCCTGACCGCCGTCGCGGCGACCACCGACGGCTTCGAACTCGCCCAGCTCGACCTGCGACAGCGTCGCGAGGGCGACATCCTCGGGGCCCGGCAGAGCGGGGGACGGGGCCGGCTGCAGTTCCTCTCCCTGGCTCACGACGAGGAGACCATCGCCACCGCGCGCGCCGACGCCGCCGAATTGATCGCGCAGGATCCCGATCTCAGCGGCCATCCCGAACTCGCCGGCGTCATCGAGGAGTGGCTGCGCCGCGAGCAGGCCGACTTCCTGGAGAAGACATGACCCGAATCATCGGCGGCCGGGTCGGTGGCCGGACCATCGCCGTCCCCCGCGGAGCCGTGACCCGGCCCACCTCGGACCGGGTGCGGGAGGCGCTCTTCTCCATGCTCGTCGCCCGCGACGTGATCGCGGGAGCCCGCGTGCTCGACCTGTATGCCGGGTCCGGCGCCCTCGGGTTGGAGGCGGTGAGCCGGGGCGCGGCCTCGGCCGACCTCGTCGAAGCCGACCGCCCCACCGCCCGGCTGATCGAGCGCAACGCCCGCGACCTCGGCATACCGGCTCGCGTCCACGCGATGACGGTGCGCGCCTTCGCCCGCCGTCCCGTTGTTGCGCCCGCCGACCTGGTGCTCGCCGATCCGCCCTACCCCCTCGCCGAGGCCGACCTCGCCGCGGACCTCGCGGCCCTCGTCGACGCCGGCTGGCTCGCGCCCGGCGCGCTGCTGGTGCTGGAGCGTTCGAGCCGCTCCCCCGAGCCGTGCTGGCCCGACGGTATGACGGCCACCGGCTCCCCCCCCCCCACGGCGGCCCCGCGCG
>NZ_HG764815.1:2794784-2806549 GCF_001050535.1 Nostocoides australiense Ben110
AGCAGGCACACCTTGTCCTGCTCGAGGCGGACCTTGACGTGGATCCCGTCGACCCACAGGTACACGTAGTCACTCTCGGCCAGCGAGCGGGCGTTGAACGCGCGGGCCTCGTCCTGCCACTGTGCCGTCAGCCGGGTCACCGTCGCCGCCGACAGGCCCGCGGCCGACCCGAAGAAGCCCTCCAGCGCGGGCGTGAAGTCGCCCGAGGACAAGCCGTGCAGGTACAGCAGCGGCAACACCTCCGCCACCTGCGGCGACTTGCGCGCCCACGCCGGCAGGATCGCCGAAGCGAACCGGGCCCGTTCTCCGGTCACGGGATCGACGCGCTTGTCATTGACCCGCGGCGCCTTGACCGGGACCGCGCCGGCAGCGGTGGCGACCTCGCGAGGCGCGTGCGAGCCGTTGCGGACCACCAGCCGGTGACCTGCCTCGTCGACCTCACCCGCGTGGGCGTCGATGTAGGCGGCGACCTCGGCCTGCAACGCCGCCGCCAACAACGCCCGCGCGCCCTCGCGGGCCAACTCATCCAGCATCGACCCGCCGACCGCTGCCGGGGTGTGCTGGTTGGACTCGGACTCTTCGTGAACTACCGTGAGCATCGGGCGTACCTTCCCGAACCAGCGCGCCAACGCCGGTCCTGATCAGAGCGAACTGTTCATCCAGATCTTCCTCGGGAAGGTGCGCCCATCACGCACGCCCCGCCGAGGACCATCCACAGGTTCTGATCATTGCTCACTCACCAGGGCAGCCGACGCGCCTCGGTGAGAGTGGATGCGAGTCAAGTCGGCGACTATGACCGCCAGATCGCGTGTATTATCGTGTCCGAAATATGCCAACGCATGGAGGATTATGCCCGGACAGTCACGCGGAGCCACTCACTATGTGCTCGTTGCCACGGCGGGGTTTAGTGAACATGCCGACTGGTCACGGCTTCGGCGTTCGGCGGGAGAGACTGACAGCGTGATATCAGCCGTCGCTATCGATGGCGCGCTGGCGATCTCAGTGGTCCCAGCTCAGGATGCGCGGTTGTCGGCACCGAAGATTACGATGCCAAGGCCAGCGCAGGAACCTGGATCAGCTGCGTGGGCCAGAGTGCTCGATGAGGTCTACCATGCCCAGGCTGCGATCCCTAGCGTCCAGCGCACTGAGGTTCATGTCTATGGAGAGGTCTCGACCGGTCGCGCGCTCTCCGATCTAGCGCGCAAGGACGGGAGCATCGTCGTTCACATTCACGACGAGCGGCCTGACAGCGGTCGCGCAGGCCACCTGCCTGGGGTGACATCCTCTAGAACAACCACCCACTCGGACGACACCCAGAGGCCCAAGGTAGCCGCTCGCCCGCCTTCCCGAGCATCGGCACCGATTGCGCATCCAGCACGGGCACGCGTTCCTAGCCCCACTCCACCCTCGCTGCCTGTCTCGACCGTCAACCAACCGGGGTACGGACGGACCGTGAAGGACTCATTCAAGATGTTTTGGATCATGCTTGGCGTATCGGTTCCTCTGTGGTTTTTCACTCCGGATGTAGCGTCGTTTGGCACTCTGGTCATCCCTGGCCTCAACACCGCAGTCTTCGCCGCCAGTGAGAACAACGGGAGAAGCGTTGGGGATGGACCTGCGACACTGTACGCCCATCTTGCCCTTGTCCTCATCCTCACCTGCGCCGTCGTGCTTGTCCTCAACCTGATAATTGGGAATGCCGATGAGAAGTTCGCCTGGTTGCCGACTCTCTTCACCGTTGGAGGCGTTATCGGGTTCTTCTGGCTTGTGATCTCGAAGGGTGGCGAACTTTGGATGTGGGACGTCGCCCCGGCCTCTGGCGTAGTCGGATACATGCTCGCTCAACTACTTACTCGAATCAGCAGATCGTGACTACTGGCCGTTTACCGGCAGCTGAATGGTCTGACCATCACTTTGGACGTACTGAAACACCGCGTCTGCAACGGTAGTCCCGCTTACAAAATCTGGGCCGTCCGTGACTACCTGCCCTTCGGGCAAGTCTTTCGTGTCCATGTGCTGCCAGCCTTTGTACACTTGAATGCGGTTGCAGTCTCGTGACCCGACATCCGATCCCTTGATTCGCGCCGTCCAGACCTGGTACAGCCACGACTCCCCCGAATCATCAGTCAAGACAGCTTCCGCATGACCGCAAGTCAGGAATTGATCGTCGAACGGGAATGCGGTTGACATGAGCCGAGCCGCGGTACCCTCTTCCGCAGAAGTCCAGAGGGTCGTTCCGAAGTGACCCGCGACCAGCCCCGCAGCGACCAGGAAGAGGCCAGCGATGCCTGCCCCCTTCCTCCCTGACCAGGGCTGGAGGACCATCGCGAGGCCTGCGAGGACGAACAACGCAGCCATACCGCCTACGTAGAGCGGAAGGGCGTAGGCCCAGAACTCACGTGCATCTGTGTCAAAGACTCCGGAACCCGCACTGAAGAGGATGTTGTCCTGGAGAACGAATCGCCCCACCAGCCAAGGCACAACTGCCGTGAACGCCGACCAGAGCAGTAGCGAGATCGCAAACTTGTCGACCAGTGAGCGCTTGCCGAGCCAGTCCCGCGTCGAGACCCGGTTACGTGCACGCGCAGCAACCACGCTCTGAGGGGTCTCAGGGAGAACCTTGGCCACGGTACTGATGACCGCGACACCCAGCCCGATGTAGAGTACCGGCGCATACGCCATCCACATACCCCAGAAGCTTGCGGTGTTCATCAGGACTCCGGCAATAATTGGTGGTGCAGGCCACACGAGGAAGTCAGGGATCACACCCGGCATCACGCCGGATAGAAGCCCATATCCAAAGCCCAGCATCGTAAGCCATCGCGCGCGCGTCCCGACGAGAGCAATCAGTGCGCCGAAAAGGAGCGCGACTCCGAACGCCCTGGACTGAGCGTAGGAGACGACATCCGCAATTAGTGCGGCATCCCGAGGGTAGGAGTAGCCCCAAATGTTGGTCCAAACGTAGCCTGGGAACACGCCGAGAAGGACCGTCATCGCTGCCAAGATGCCAGCAAAGAGCCGCCGCATAGGTTTGAACCTTGCGACGAACCCCTCGCGGGAACTCGGCGCTGTCGTGCTTTGGGGTATTCCGGCTGTTGGGGTCGAGGCGGCGACGGTCGCTGGTGTCGTCACTATCGGTGCCGTGGTCGGGGGCACTGGGCTCGGGCGTGCGGCCTGGCGAACTGGGTTCGGCGCCTGGGGGGTCGCCTGTCCAACTGACGGTGGAGCCTTCCTCGCCTGCTGCCGCAGGTAGTACGCCGGCGGTAGACTCGTCGACGCAGCGGCAGACTTTCCGGCGGTCTGAGTGCTCGACGCTCTGCCCGCCCTCCCCGTCGCAGGTTTCTGCGCGGCAGCCGCCGGAGGCTTGTAGGTCGACCGCGCGGTGCGGAGTGCGCTCTTGTCAAATACCCGGAGCTGTACCGTCTTCTCTCCGCTAAGCGCGTCGTTGAGCTCGGTTTCGGCAAGCGCAGCGCCGTACAGGCGTACCTCGGTCGTTTGGATGGCTGGGACGAGGCCCTGGGCCTCCATCAACTGGTCTATGATCGCTGCGGCAACGCCGGGAGACGCGGTTCCCGCTCCGACCGTCGACACTTGCGCCGGAATCTGGTCGGCGGTCGGCACAGGGCGCACGATCCAGTTCGAGCGGGATCCATCGATCAGTGCAAGCGACAGGTAGCCTCCGGTCGCCGCGATGTTCTGGCGTATCGCGGTCCAGTCGAGCCCCTTCGACGCCTGCCCGGACTCGACGACGATGAAGACATGGCGCCCACGCGTTGAGGCTTGAGCATCCCCGTTCACATACATCATCTTCCTGGGTGAGCTTGACACCAGTCAAGTTCGCACAGCAGTATTGCCGTACACCACGCCTGTGGGCGGCGTGTTCGACTCGACCCCAACGACCGGAGGCAGACACGTGGCCACCGATACCCAGCAACTCGAAGCACTTGAGGCGGACGCGAAGTACATCCTCCCCGTGTACATCGCCGTCGATCACTCTTGGTCGATGTCGCCCGCCGAAAACAACGCGATCGATGCAGCCAACTCGCTGATCCCGACCATCATCCGGACCTGCGTCAAGAATCCCCTGGCGGACGAACGCGCCAGGTTCTGCGTTATCGGGTTCAATGATCGTGCGCGGGTAGTGTCGCCGCTCGCGAGAGGCACGAATCTGGCTCAGCACACGTTCGAGGCCTCAAGCGGTACGAGCTTCTCCGAGGTGTTCAGGCTCCTGCGGTCACAGCTCGAGGCTGACTACTCGTCGCTGAAGGCTGACGGGTACAAGGTCTACCGACCAGCAGTGTTCCTCATCACGGACGGGGAGCCCCTTGACGATCCTGCGTCTGCATTCGCCGAGCTGACCGACCCGAACTTCGACCGTCGCCCCAATCTTTCTGTGTTCGGTCTTGGACACAATGTGCCCCAAGAGGTCGTTGAGACCTACACCGCAGGCAAGGGCCGTGCCTTCCTTACGGCAGATGGGTCGGGAGCCTCGGAGGCACTCGGCGGATTTATCGAAATTCTGATGCAGAGCATCGTAAGCAGCACCGCTAAGGTCAGCAGCGGCGACGCGTCCGAAGCCGACGACGGCTTCAAATGGGACGACGACGCGATTGCGGACGAGGATTTCCTCCTAGAAATCGAGTCCTGAGGTGCCCTGGTGGTTCGGATGCCGGGGAAAAGCGAACCAACGCCGACCTTCACGGAAGCGGGTTGAAGGGATGGAAAAGCCAACGACGCCCGACGATCCCATCGTCGATTCGGAACCGCCTGCTCAGGAGAGGACGCCAGCCCCGGTGCAGGAACCCCAAACCACTTCTCCGGAACAGGCCCCTCAGCCGCGCAGTCCGGTGCTCCCGGATGCTTCGCCCAGCACGCCGCCCTTCGATGCGTTCGCGGAAATCCAAGAACTCTTCAACCCCGCTGAGGTGGACGCGGAACCCTCGGCCCACGCTGGGGTCGAGACAGATGCAGCAGAACCGCCGCAGTTGGTGGCAGATGATTCCGAAGCTGCACTCCTACCTACGGACCAGCGGGAGGAGCTTCGGTGGACTCGACCTGCAGCCCCAGATGACGTAAGTGTGCAGGAAGGCGTCTATCGCGGCAGGACACAGGTAGGCGAGGCAGGCGCAATGCTCCGAATCTTGCCTTCGGTTAGAAGCAAACTCGCTGGAGCGTTCGTTCCGGATTCGATTGTCGACTCTGGCATCGTGAGCGACTCCGTCAGCATCGGGGTAATCAGCATCAAGGGTGCCAGCCATCACTTGTCCGGCATCCCGCGTCAGGATGCTTACGCGATCGGCTCCGATGATTCATGGGTAGTGATCGGAATCGCTGACGGTGTCTCCGAGGGGAAGCTCTCCCACGTGGCAGCGACTGAAGCCGCGCGAGTCGCAGTTACGGAGTCGATCCGGGCGCTCACTGCCTCAGACCCCGCGGATGTCTCTTGGCCAGAAGTGGGTAGGAAGGCTCGAGAAGCTATCCGCGCACTTGGCAAGCGCCGGGCGCAGCAGCAGGTCGGCCCGACCGACACTGCGCCAGAGATTTCAGATCGCACCATTGCACGCATAATGTCGACTACCTGCGACTTGCTCATTGCCCCCACCGCCCGGAAGGACGGCTCACTGCGAGTGTGGCGTGTCCGTATTTCGGGCGATGGAAGTTTGTACGTCCTTGACCCCACCCAAGGCTGGGGCCTGCTTGGCAATGGGAAGGACGCTGCATCGAGCACCGTCGACAACTCGGTTGGTGACCCATTGCCGATCGGCGGGGAACACCCTGACATCGAAAGTTGGGAACTGCGCCCCGGCCAGGCGATCATTCTCTGCACAGACGGATTCGGTGACGTTATAGGAGAGGGTGCGCTCCCGGTGGGTCGGTACCTATTCGATGCCTGGCAGCAACCACTCGACACCACTCAGCTTCTCTTTACCTCCTCGTTCGTCAACACGAACGCGGATGACGATCGAACCGCCGCAATCGTCTGGGCAACAGCATGAGCCGCACCCCAGCGGATGTCACCATCCAAAAGTCTGCCCTCGGACAAATGAGCAAACTCGGTAGAGGTGGACAGGCCACAGTCTTCAAGCTGGCGTCTCCACCGCCCATACCAGGAGCTGAAGGCCAGTACGTCTTCAAGCGATACCACAAGGAAATCCTTGAGGAATCGGGCCACTCATTGGCAACCACAATGCCTCAGCTCATTCTGCACCCGGATGACATGAACACTGAGGATCAGCGCTTCGTTCGCCGCTACACCGTCTGGCCGCAAGGGCTAGTGCTTGAGAATGGTACTGCCCAGGGCATTCTCATGAAGCTCATTCCAGAGCCATTCTTCTTCGACCTAGAATTTGGTGGCGTGGGTCCGAGTGAAAGGACTCTTCTTGAGGTGCAGTACCTCATGGCTCCTGAGTCCAAGAAGCCTGAGCGCGGAATCCCCGCCGCAACCGCAAAGGATCGGCTCTACCTGATCCTCGATGTTCTAAAGATCGTTGACTTCTTGCATAGGAATGGACTGGTGATCGGTGACTTCAGCCCGAAGAACCTCGTGGTCACTAACCCCGCGAAGGGCGTCGCCTCCAGCGGGAGAAAGTTCACGCCTAAGTTCCTTGATGTGGACGCGTTCCGCTTCGCAGGTGGAGTTCCCCCTATTCAGCAAATGCACACACCGAACTGGTTCCCACCTGAGGTTCGGGCAGCGGCCATCCTGCGTGACAAGCTGATCTCGGAGGGAGCGTCGCAAATTGAAATTAGTCGCGCGCGCGCCGCGGCCAATATCCAAACCATCAAGTCCGACATCTTCAAGATGGGCCTCCTGGCACTGAGGCTTCTTCACATCCCCCGAGACCCCAACGAAGATGACACCCAAAGCGTGTATGTCTCGACTACGGCCACCGCGAATATCGAGCGTCTTGTCAACCCGAGGCGCGCCAGGCTTCTCCGGAGCATGCTTGATGCTGATCCTGACAGTCGTCCGTCCGCCCGCGATGTACTTGCGGCGTTCTCAGGATAGCGCGTGGCTCTTCCCACATTGGCCTACTGGGTCAAGAAGCAAACGCCGGATGACTACATCGCGGTTATTCGGCGAGGACTGGCGGGCACGGTAAGTGGCGTTGAAGCGCACTTGACGAAAGTGGTAAGGCGGCTCGATGCGCGGGCCGATTCGATGAACGCCATCATCGCCGAGCGTGATGCAATCTCACGGGCGTTCGCGTCGCGATGGAACGCAACGGTTCCGTCCACCCAGAACTTTCCCTCAGCTTCGCCGCCGTCTGACCTGATCCAGCGGCTACAAACCGGGCGGATGCCTTGGTTTCAGTCCGGCAAGGAAGTCCTCCGTCAGAAGGAGAGCCAATGGGTCAGTCAGCGGTTCTTCCAGCTTGATGAGCTGCTCGTCAGTGAACTACGGACAGTCGCCAGTATCTGGAGCCGGGCTCTGCCTGCAAAGGTTGCCAGCCCGGCTTCTCAGCCGCCGGCGCTCATCGCTGGCATCCAAGACTTCGCGCAGGGACTGGATCGGGCAAGCCCGGGCGAGGGACCTCTCGTAATCCAAGTTGGCGAAGCTGCATGGGCAGTTGACGTCGTGGTACCGCACCTAGGAAGCGCGGCAGTGTCGGGTTTGACGACACAGATAGCAGCAGGACTGCCACCAGCCAGTCCATTCGCCACCCTGGTTGACCTAGTCCAAGATGGAGGGTTTGCCACTGATCATCGAACATCAGTGGAGTCCACCGTCGTGCGGCTTCTAGCGCTATTGCCTGCCGGGCTACTGAAGGTGCACCTCTTTGATCCTGTCAAGGTTGGTGCTTCGCTGAAGTTCCTGAGTGACTTGGGCGATGCGACACGTGCAGCCATCGCCGATGTGCGTGTCGTTGCGGCCGATCTAGAGCCACTTCTCGATGATCTAACACGCCACGTGGCACGTGTTACGCAGCAGTACCTCGGCTCGCGTCATAGCTCGTTGGCGGAGTACAACCGTGCAGCAGGTGAAGTCGCGGAGGCCTACCACCTTCTTGTGCTCATGGACTTCCCAACAGGGCGAGTTGACGATGACGTGATGCGCAAGCTCGACACGCTCGTAAAAGCCGGTCCAGCATGCGGGGTGTTCACGCTCATCCTCTCAGCGGACCCCGGCAGGTACTCATTCGGCTTGCCTGTGCTGCGCAACGAGGTCTGGGATGATCCAGCCAAGATGATCCCTAGGATGCGAGGTGTCCTACCGACGCTCCCTAGCGGGTCGAGTCAGGTGACCGTGGACAACATACGGTCGAAGGACTGGCGACGGTATATCTCGCTGAGGCCGCTAGTGTTCTGGCGTGGGTCCTCCTGGACTCCCTCGACTGCGCCGGAAGTCCGGAGCCTAGTAGCGCGCTTAGACAGAGACATCTCTGGCGCCAAGCCTCGGAGCATCAGTCCTTCGGCGACGGCCAAGCGCCTTCAAGCGATGCCCGGCCGTGGACGTGACGCCAGCCCTGACGATCCGTCAACCTGGTGGCGCAAGAGTGCAGCCCACGGCGTGGAGGCAGCGATCGGTGTGACAGGGGATCGCGACGTCGCAACGGTGGTGCTGGAATCTGCAGGTAGTGAGCCGGGTCTCATCATCGGTGGCCAGCCAGGTACGGGAAAGTCCGTCCTGCTTCACGCGTTGGTTTGTGATCTCGTCCGAAACTACTCGCCACGCGACCTAGAACTGTACCTCCTTGATCCAAAACAGGGAGTCGAGTTCACGGTCTACGCGACGGGTAAACTACCCCATGCCAAGGTCATTACCGTCAAGGCTCCACCTGAGTCGACGATCCTCGTTCTCGAAGACTTGATTGAACAGATCGCAGCGCGCGGTGAGCTCTTCCGTAACACGCGCACACCGAGTGGCGCGAACCCCGACAAGCTCGACGACTATCTATCCGTGCCGGGTGTCCGGCCGCTTCCCAGGATTGTCGCGGTCATTGATGAGTTCCAGGCGCTCCTCAATACGGGGAATGACGATACCTCGATGCGCGCATCGGGTCTGCTCGACCGGACCATCCGGGAGGGGCGCGCGTTCGGTGTCCACCTGGTACTTGCCACCCAGAGTCTCCAAGGCATCACGCACCTGCCGGCGGCCGTCACGAACATGATCGGGTCCAAGGTCGTGCTACGGGTCAGCGAAGATGACTCGCGCATTTTCCTGGGTCCGCAGGACCTCGACGCCGCCAGGCTAGGCAAAGGCAGCGGGAAGGCCATTCTGAAGCGTCCCGGCATTGACAAGCGAGAAATCCAAGTTACGAACGAGACGAAGGACTCGGCTCACAAGACGGCCAAGGCGGTGGCGATGAAGGCCTCTAACCCTCGACGTCCAACGGTGCTTGATTTCTCGCGGCTGCGGCCTCCTACAAAGTTGAGCGCAAAGTGTGATGGACGCAACGGACTACAGTTGTTGGTCGCAAGGGGTATGGGCGTCTCAGAATCGGTGATGGCGCGTCTTCCTCTCAACGAAGACGGGCATCTCTTAGTTGTGGCAGGACCGGGGCGAGGGAGTGCCTCCGCTCCCAGTCTCGGCACTCTGTCCGCGATGCTTGCAACGTGCGTAGTGGCGAAAGTCCCGTTCGACGTCGTTGATTTCGGTGATTTGCAGACACCGTTTGACCTTGCATTGGGAGAGATGCAGAGAACGATAGCTAGCCCTCAGCGCAGATTTGCGCGGAAAAACTTGTTTGAGTCGTATCTCGACCAAGCGCGAGCGCTCGCCCAGCAGAGCGGAACAAAAGCCTCCACCAGGAGAGTCCTTTTCCTGACCAATACCCACCGTAGCCGCGACCTCATCGATGGCGGGGACGTTGCATACAAGTTGTCGGAACTACTTGAGGTTGCCGCTACCGGACGCGTCCATGTCGTGTTGCACAGCGATACTGGTGCCGCAGCTTCACGCATACTTGCCAATGCTGATATGTTGCGCCAGTTCGGCGCCCGCCTCTTTGCACGAATGGACTCTGACAGCAGCTATCAGCTGGCCGGTTCGAATGAAGCTGAGAGGTTGGTCGGGGACGAACTGCTTCTGTGGGAGCAGACCGGCGAGAAGACAAAGGCAGTATCGTTCGCGCCGTTTGACGCTAAAGCCTGGGCGCGGATCGCGCAATGACCAAACTTGTCGTCGATCCGCAAACTCTTCGGGCACTTCAGCTAACCCTCAAAGCAACCTTGGCGAAGGCCACAGACGTGCACCGCTCCACTTTGCATGAGATGAGACAGGTACTGTCCGCTATCGACGGCGCAGTCAAAGTACGCCAAGCAAAGGTGCTTCAATGCGAGATCGCACTACAAGCGTGCCAGCGTGGAGACCGGAGCGACTGCTCCGTTGAAGCAGGAGCCCTAGCGGAAGCACAGCGGCGCCTCGCGGCTGCACTGTCTGCGAAAAGGAAGGCCTCCCAGGCAGCCTCAACCTTCGAATCACGGTCCCGCGCGTCGCTCAAGCGCTTGGAAGGTATCCAAGCCGAGGGACAACGCTACTTGAGCTTCAAACTCGACAAAGTCATCGCGGTAAACGCCGGAGGGTTGGGGTCATCGAGCGCACCCGCCAGCGCCGGTTCGATGCTGACCAGCGTGCCCGGCGTCGGAGGACTCGGAACACACTCCGTACCCGGACTTCCGCATGGATTCACGATGGTTCCGGTCGCCGATATCGACCAAACTGAGAATCCGATCCACGGACCACAGGACTTCAGCAAGGGTTACTCGATCGAAGACCTCGACTACGCATTCGATCTGCTCGAAAGTCAGGTGCTACCCGGGCTTGCCAGCGGCTCGACATCATCGAGCTTCGCGGCGGCCGACCAGGCCAACGGGAGCTTTGGAACCAGGTCTTTGTCGGACACGTTCAGTGGGTTCTTCGGCGGCGACGCAATTCGACTTGAACTACGTCCGGACGGTTCGTACTCGATCACGAATGGACGGCATCGAGTGTTCGTGGCGAGCCAGTTCGGACGGCACTACGTTCCGGCACGAGTTACCGGGAGTACTCCATGACCGTAGTCGGCCAGCAGTCCGGCGAGCTTCAATCCATCGCGGAGCAGATAAAGAGCCACGCCGAGCAAACCCGCTCCACGTTCACCGACGAGTCCCGCCCCCAGTTCGATCACCGCGTCATAGAGACGATGAGGACTGAGCTTCGCAACCTATCGACTCAGGTCTCCGAGCTCAGCACTGAACTTGAGTCCTCGCTGCGCCTGCTCAACTAGCGGGAGGCGCATACTGAGTCCATCACAGAGAGGTGCGCACCATGCATGCAGAGGTTCCACAGTCTGTGCTCGACCATGCGGACAGCTTCAAGGTCCTACCGATCTACATCGTAATCGACCAGTCATGGGCCGCTAGCGAAGCGCTCGATGCAATAAACAATCTGCGTATTTCAACTGTAATCCGGGAATGCATCAAGAACCCCCTCCTGGATGAGATCCTCCGCTTCACCATCATCGGGTTCAACGATCGGACAGAGATAGTCTCGTCGCTCACGAGAGGCTCGCACCTGTCCCGGCATACTTTCGTTCCATCTGGCGCGTCGACCTTCTCGGACATGTTCAGCCTCTTGCGGTCTCAGCTTGAAGCCGACTACTCACTCCTGAAGGGAGAAGGCTACATGGTGTATCGACCCCACGTCTTCCTTCTAGCGGATGGAGAACCACTCGATGAGCCCAGTGCAGAGTTCGCCGATTTGGTTCCCCCAAACTTCGCGCGCGGTCCACATATCTGGCTCATCCCAATCGAGGGTGTAGTCGGGGTCTGAAGCCGCCGGT
>NZ_HG764815.1:2806649-2810191 GCF_001050535.1 Nostocoides australiense Ben110
GCGGCCGGCCGCCGCTCCCGCGCGGCCGTCCCGAGCTGCCAGAAGCCGACGGTCAGCACGAGCGCCCACACCAGGTGCATCCAGCGCACATCGCCGGCGATCCAGCGGCCCGGCGCCAGCAGCACGGCCGTCCACGGCAGATAGGTGAAGGCATCCTGGATGCCGGGGGAGTCGACCCAGGTGACGGCGTAGAAGTTCTCGCCGCGGGCCATCGCGTCGGCGGCCTGCTGCAAGGTGATCCACACGTCGATCCGAGGCGATGGGTCGGTCCGGATCGCGATGACGGTGACCGCGGCATACGCCGCGAAGGCGGTGCCGAGCGCGAGCCCCGGACGCCGGAACCACAGCGCCGCGGCCGCCCCGACCGCCGCGGCGGCGAGCACGCCCCGGCCGGTCCACGCCCACTCCGTCGGCACATGGCTGAAGAAGCGGGTGCGCAGCCCCACGACGGCGTTACCGACGAGCAGCATCGCGACAACGAGCGGGCTGAGAGCGAGGTGCAGACGCCGCGCGAGCCACCATGCGAGCAGCACTGCCGCCACGGTGAGCGTGACGACGATCTTGATGCGCAGCCGGACGACGCTGAACTGCAGCATGCCGAAATAGGCGAGCCAGGTCGCGGCGAAGACGAACGCCGCGAGGGGCGCGCCCTTGAGGCGGGCGATCACGTGTAGAGGGCTGCCACGTCGTCGGCGAACTGGGTCATGACCACATGCCGCTTGAGCTTCAGCGACGGTGTCAGCTGTCCCGCTTCCTCGGTGAAGTCCTCGGGGAGCACGGCGAACTTGCGGATGGACTCGGCCTTGGACACCGTCTCGTTCGCCCGGTCGACGGCCTTTTGGAGTTCGGCCAGCACCACGTCATTGGTGCGTGCCTCGGCGACGCCGAACGCGCCGAGACCGGCGTTCTTGGTCCACTCGGGCACCATTTCCGCGTCGAGGGTCAGCAGGGCGGCGACGAAGGGTTGCTGGTCCCCGACGACGCAGGCCTGGGAGATCAGGGGGTGGGCGCGCAGCTGGTCCTCCAGGAGGCCGGGGACGACGTTCTTGCCGCCGGCGGTGATCAGGATCTCCTTCTTGCGGCCGGTGATCTTCAGGTAGCCGTCGGCGTCGATCTCGCCGATGTCGCCGGTGTGGAACCAGCCGTCGCGCAGCGCCTCGGCCGTGGCCTCGGGGTTGTTGCGGTAGTCGTGGAAGACGTTGATGCCCCGGATGATGATCTCCCCGTCCGAGGCGATGCGCAGCGTCACGCCCGGCAAGGGCGGCCCGACGGTGCCGATCTTGACCTTGGACGGCAGGTTCACCGTCGCCGGGGCCGTGGTCTCCGTCAGGCCGTAGCCCTCGAGGATCGTGATGCCGACGCCGCGGAAGAAGTGCCCCAGCCGGGCTCCGAGGGGCGCGCCGCCGGAGACGGCGTACTGGATGTGCCCGCCCATCAGCTCGCGCAGCTTGCGATAGACGAGCCGGTCGAAGAGCACGTGCCGGGCCCGCAGCGTCAGCGGCACGCGGCCGTCCTGCAGCGCCGTCGAATAGGCGATCGCGGTCTCGGCAGCCCGCGTGAAGATGGCGCCCTTGCCGCCGGCCACCGCGCTGGCCTCGGCCTTGTTGTAGATCTTCTCGAAGACCCGCGGGACCGCCAGCACGAAGGTCGGCTGGACCGCCTGCAGGTGGGTGGTGATATTGGGGATGTCGGCGGTGTGCGCCAGCGTCGCGCCCGCGGCGATCGCGAGCACCTCGATGAACCGCGCGAAAACGTGGGCCAGGGGCAGGAAGAGCAGGGTGGAAGCACCCGGCCGCTGCAGGATCTCCGGCATCTCGGCGATCGCCTGCTCGGCGAGGGTGAGGAAGTTGCCGTGCGTGAGCGCGCACCCCTTGGGCCGGCCGGTGGTCCCCGAGGTGTAGATCAGGGTGGCGGTGGAGTCCCGGTGCACGTTCGCCATCCGGTCGTCGAGGGCCGCGTCCGGCACCCCGCTACCGCCCTCCGTCAGGTGGCGGATACCGCCTTTGTCGAGGCGCCACACGTGCGCGATCTCGTGCAGGTCGCCCCGGATCGCGTCGAAGGCCTGCGCATGCTTGGCCGATTCCATGACGATCGCGTGCGCGTGGGAGTCGGAGAGGATCCAGTGGATCTGGTCGGGCGAGGAGGTTTCGTAGATGGGCACCGGCACCAGGCCGGCGGCCCACGCGGCGAAGTCCAGCAGGGTCCACTCGTATGAGGTGCGGCTGAGGATGGCGACCTTGTCGCCGGGTTCCAGCCCCGCCGCGATGAACCCCTTGGCCACCGTGCGCACCTGCTCCGCGAAGGCCGCGGCGGTCACCTCCTCCCAACGCTCCCCGGCCAAGCGGCGCAGCGCGATGTGCTGCGGGCTTTGGGCCGCCTTGCGGTCCGGCAGGTCGGCGAGGCTGTGTTCGTGGACAACTGGAGTGACCAGGGGGGTGGTGAATTCCTGCACGAGTCACCAGCCTAATTGCGCCCCTGCTCACCACGAGCGTGTTCGTGCTCACGCCCGACGCGTGCCAAGACCGGCGGTACGCTTCCGGCCATGGCGGACAGCACCGAATCGTCGATCATCATCGAGGCCGATCCTGGGGCCGTGATCGACGTCATTGCCGACTTGGAGGCCTACCCCGAATGGGCCGGCGAGATGAAGGCGACCGAGATCCTCGCCGAGGACGGCGACGGCTGGCCCGACCGCGTCCGCATCACCTTGGATGCCGGAGTCATCAAGGACACCTACACCCTCGACTACGACTGGGACATCGCCGAGGACGGCACCGGCTCGGTCTCGTGGACCCTCGTCGAGGCAAGCGTCCTGAAGGCCATGGACGGCACCTACACCCTCAACGCGATCGACGAGGGCACCCGGGTCGATTACGAACTGATGGTGGATCTGAAGATCCCCGTCCTCGGGATGCTCAAACGCAAGGCCGAGAAGGTCATCATCGAGACCGCCCTGAAGGAACTGAAGAAGCGGGTCGAGTCCCTCTGACCCGCACACCAGCGACGGACGACACCGCGCCCCGCAAGCGGTCACCACGCAAGCAGGCCGGCCCCACGCCGGCCCCGGACCGGGCCCGCGAGTCGGCCACTCCGCAAACGGCTGCCCTGCCCCGCGTCCTGCTCTTCACGGGCAAGGGCGGCGTCGGCAAGACCACCTCGGCCGCGGCGACCGCCGTCGCGGCCGCCCGCGACGGCATCGAAACCCTCGTCATGTCGACCGATGCCGCCCACTCCCTCGGCGACGCCCTCGACCGCGACCTGGGCGCCACGGGCACCGACGCGGCCCACCGGATCGAGGACCACCTCCACGCCCTGCAGGTCAGCGGCAACCGGCACTTCGACGGCTCGTGGGACGTCGTGCAGGCTTATCTCGTCGACACCCTCGCCGCCCTCGGGGTCGATCCCGTCGTCGCCGAGGAGATGACCTCCCTGCCCGGCGCCGAGGAGATCGCCGCCCTGCTGGAGCTGCGGGAGCAGGCCCGGTCGGGCCGCTGGGAACTGATCGTCGTCGACTGCGCGCCGACCGCCGAGACGCTGCGGCT
>NZ_HG764815.1:2810291-2813832 GCF_001050535.1 Nostocoides australiense Ben110
GGGTGCCCGACCGGCGCAGCATCCGCGCTGTCGTGGACACGGCCGCCGAACGGCTGGGCGCTCGCGGCGTCACCCGCACCGAGGCCGTGCTCGAAGCCGAATTGGCCGGCCTGGGCCCACTGGCCGGCCTGGCCCGCGCGGCGGGAGTGACCGACATCCTGGTCAACGGTGACGCGCAGACGTGGGCCGACCGCGGCGCCGGCCTGGAACGGGTGCCCGAGCACGATTTCGAGTCGCCCGAACACGTGCGCCGTTTCGCCGTTCGCCTCGCCGGCGTGGCGGGCCGACGGCTCGACGACGCGCAGCCGTGGGTGGACGGCCTGCTGCCCGGCGCCGTCCGGTTGCACGCGATCCTGCCGCCGCTCTCCTCGGGTGGCACGTGCATCAGCCTGCGGATGTTGCGGCGCGACGCCGTGCGGCTGACCGACCTGGAGCGGGTGGAGATGTGCACCCCGGACCAGGGTGCCCGGCTGCGCGCCATGATCGCCAACCGCGACGCCTTCGTCGTCACGGGTGGCACCGGGGCGGGCAAGACGACCCTGCTCGCGGCGTTGCTCGGCGAAGTCGACCCCAGTGACCGGATCCTGGTGGTCGAGGACGTCCTGGAGATTCCCCTCAACAGCGGTCACGTCGTGCGCCTGCAGGCGCGCCCGCCCAATGTCGAGGGCCAGGGATCGGTCACGCTCGTCGATCTGGTGCGTCAGGCGCTGCGTATGCGCCCCGACCGGGTCGTCGTCGGCGAGGTCCGGGGCGCCGAGGTCCGAGAACTGTTGCAGGCGTTGAACACCGGCCACGAAGGCGGGTGCGCGACGATGCATGCCAACAAACCGGCCGACGTTCCGGCCCGGCTCGAAGCGCTGGGGGCGCTCGCCGGGATGTCGCCCGCCGCCGTTCGCGCACAGGTCGCTACGGCCCTGAAAACCGTTGTGCACGTGGCCCGTACGCCCGTCGGCCGCCGGATCACCGCCATCGAGGATCTGTGAGCCGTGGGCCGGATCCTCGCTGCCTTGTTGCTGCTGCTCGGCGGGTATGCCGTGTGGCCCCGCCGCCGCGGGATGCGCCGGCGCCGGGAGGCGGCGACATCCGACACACGCGTGGATTCCCTTGCGGCAGTGCTTGAGTCGGTCGCCCTGTGCCTGCAGGCCGGCCTCACCCCGGTGCAGGCTGTGGACGTCGCCGTGCAGCAGCGCCGCGACTCCGCCGCCGAGCAGGACGACGCGATCGGCTCGGTGCTGGCCGAGGTGCAGCGCGCCCTGCACCGTGGCGCGCCGGGAGGCCCCGCCTGGGCCCGGCACAGCGACCAGATCCCCGAACTGCGGGTCGTGGCCGGGGCCTGGACCCTGACCGAGGCCAGCGGATCCGCACTCCACCCTTCGGTCATGTGGTCGGTCGCGCAACTGCGTGAGAAGCGCGCGGCAAAGGAGCGGCTCTCGGCCGTCACCGCGGGCACGACCTCGTCCATGATGCTGATGCTGGCCCTGCCCCTGGCGGGAGTTCCGATCGGCCTGCTCGTCGGCGTCCCTCCGGGTGAACTCTACGGCTCCTTCCCGGCCGGGGTCGCGCTGGTGGTCGGGCTGTCCCTGGCGGCCTCCGGAGCCGTGATGTCGAAGCGGCTGCTCCGTAAAGCCTTGCAGCCCAAGAAGATCAGTGCCGAAGAGGGATTGCCCGACGCGACACTCGACGACGTCGCCGATGCCGCGCTGATGCTGCAGCTCGCCCTGAGCTCCGGCGCCGGAATCGTCGAGAGCATCGAACAGGTCGCCGTCGTCTCGCCGCATCGGATCCGCACCGAGTTGCGGCGCGTCGTGGCCGGCTATCGCTGGGGCCTGGGGCATCGCACCGCGTGGTCGTATGCCGATGTCTCCTGGGAGCCGGTCTCCGCCGCCCTCGCGCTGTCGCTGGAGCATGGCGCCGCGCCGGCCGCGAGTGTCAAGGCCGCCGGGCAGCGGCTGGCCGAGTCGGAGAAGTCGCGCCTGCAGGCGGCGGCCGGTCGGGCCGAGACCTTCCTCCTCATCCCGCTCGTGGTCTTCTTCCTGCCCGCGTTCGCGCTGACCACGGTCATCCCGCTCGTCATTGCTCTCGTCCCCCGCGGTGGCCTGTTCTGAACGAGCCAACGCCGCAGGCGCAGTCGAGTGGTGGCTGTCGGCACGCTTTCGGCCCGGAACCGTACCGGCACTCACCACTCGAATCCGACGCTGCTGGTCTTGTCCAGAAGGTCGTTCCTCGGGGCCGCGGACAGGGCCGGTTTTCCACAAGCGGAACGCCAACTTTCGTTGATCCACAGGGTTTTTCGCGCCTCTGGCGGCGGCCTTTCGGGCACAGAAAAGTAGAGGCATCGACCGGCGCGGGGCCGGTCACCTTCCGAAAGGAACAGCACATGTCGCACAAGCTCGCTGCACGTTTCACCGCCACCAAGGCCACGCTGCTGGACCGGGCCACGGCCAAGAACGACCAGGAGGGTCTGACCACCATCGAGTGGGCGCTGGTCACCCTCATGGTCTGCGCCTTCGCCGTTACCGCCCTGGGCATCCTCAGCTCGTTCGGCGTCGCGGAGATCGGGAAGCTGATCAAGAACGCCTTCGTCGGCAAGGCCTGACGAGATGAGTCCGTCGTGCTGCAGACCCACGGTGGCGGGGGCGCCGGCCGCGGGGCGCGGCGGGCACCGTCACCCTGGCGCCGGCGCAGCCCGTGACCGGCTGGTTCGACGAGAGTCGGGTCTGGTGACGATCGAATTGGCGTTCGGGATGATCGTGTTCGCGCTCCTCCTGCTGCTCACGCTGACCGCGATCGCCACCGGCCTCGACCACATCCGGGTCTCGGAGGCCAGCCGGGTCGGAGCCCGGCTGGCCGCCCGGTCCGAGCCGGTCTCGCACGTCATCGCCGCCGCCAAGGACCAGGCACCGGATGGGTCGGTGGTCAGCGTCACCGGCGACGGCGGGTCGGTCGTCGTCACCGTCCGGGCGCCCGAGCGAGCGCCCTTCGCCCGCCTGGGCTGGGATGTGGCTGCCGTCGCCCGATCCGTCGCCCCCCGGGAGCTGCGGCCATGACCGCCCGATGGTCGCCCAGCCCCCGGAGGCCGTCGCCGGCCCCCAGCAGGCACCACGAGGCGGGTTCCGGCACCATCCTGACGATCGTGCTGGTGGCCGCGATGATCATCCTGCTGCCGGCCACCCTTGGGCTGGTGACGGCGGTGCAGGCCAAGCAGCGCGCGCGGGCAGCGGCCGACCTCGGGGCGATCGCTGCGGTGTCGAACTTCATGGCCGGGCTGGATGCCGCCACATCGTGCCGGCGTGCTGCCGGCTTCGTCACGGCCAATGCGGCCCAGCCCACCGGGTGTTACATCACGCCGGAGGGCACGGCGACCGTCACGGCGCGGGTGACCGCGCGCCTGCCGGTCGTCGGGATGCGCACGACCACGACCTCGGCTCGCGCCGGCCCGGTCCGGCAACGGTGATCGCGCCTCGGACAGGCCTCCGGCCCCGTCCCCCGAAGCGGACGGGGCCGGAAGGGGGTCGAGAAGATGCGCGGACCCCCGAGACGG
>NZ_HG764815.1:2813932-2817755 GCF_001050535.1 Nostocoides australiense Ben110
GATCGCCAACCGGCTGTTGCGCCGCGTGCGCGACTGGGCGCAGGTGCACGGCAGCGGCCGGGTCGACCTGGCGGCCACGCGTGCGGCGCTCGAGCTCTTCGACGTCGACGAGCAGGGCCTCGACCGCTTGGACCGGGCAGTGCTGGACGCGCTGTGCCGCAAGTATGGCGGCGGTCCCGTCGGCATCTCCACGCTCGCCGTCGCGGTGGGGGAGGAGACCGACACGGTCGAGACGGTGGCGGAGCCCTATCTGGTGCGGCAGGGCTTCATCCTGCGCACCGCCCGGGGGCGGGCCGCCAGCGCTCTCGCCTGGAGCCACCTCGGCCTCACCGCGCCCCCCGGCGCCGGCCCTGGCGTCCCAGGTCAGGCCACGCTGCCGCTCGACGAGCCCTCCGCGGGCCGCTTCGACTAGCCGGCGGAACGCGCCGAGCGGGTCGCGCGTTTGGGCCGACAGCGAGGACGTCTCGTAGACTCCCTCGGTGGCCCCGATGGGCCAACGATCTTGCACGCCCACGAAGGACAACTCTCGATGCTTACGGGCCTGGCGACCGCCACTCAGGGCCAGGGACTCGGAATCGGCAATCTGCTGATCCTGTTGCTGCCCCTGATCCTCCTTGCTTTCCTCATGATGCAGCAGCGCAAGCGAGTGCGTCAGGTCAGCGACCTCCAAACCTCGCTGCAGGTCGGTGAGGAAGTGGTCACCACCTCCGGGATGTATGGCCGGATCGTCGCGTTCGAGGACCCCGCGGTGGTTCTCGAGGTGTCGCCCGGTGTCCGGTTGCGGTTCGATCGCCGCGCCATCGGGGCGCGCGCGCCACAGGCGAGCGGCCCGCTCACCCCGGGTTCGGACGCCCCCGAACACCCCTCCCCCAACGACGGACCGGTGAGCAACTGATGGCGCGCCAACAGAGCAAACCCGACACCGAGAAGCGCACTCTCCTCGGTTTCTTCGCCCTGGTCCTCGCCCTTGCCGCGCTGCTCGGCGGGGCGCACATCTGGGGCACCGCGGCGCTCAACCCCAAGCTCGGCCTCGACCTCAAGGGCGGCACCCAACTGGTGCTGAGCCCGCGGCTCGCCGACGGGCAGACCGTCACCAGCGACCAGGTCGCCCAGGCCCGCGACATCATTGCCGAGCGCGTCGACTCTCAGGGAGTGAGCGGCGCCGAGGTGACCACGCAGGGCGAGAACAATATCGTCGTCTCGATCCCGGAGAACCCGAGCCGGCAGCAGGAGGACAACCTGCGCCGCTCTTCGGCCCTCCAGTTCCGTCCCGTGTTGCAGGCCCAGTACACCGCGACGACGCCGCAGCCCTCCGCCACCGTCGGCTCCAACGAAACGGCGACGGGTTCGGCTACGTCGTCGGGCAGCGCGACCGGCAGCGCCTCGGGATCGGCCACCTCGAGGTCGTCGTCCAGCAACAGCTCGGCCGCGGACGACGCGACCTCGCGCTCCACCCAGACGACGGCGTCCCGCTCGAAGCGCGCCGCCACCTCGACCTCGTCAGCATCGGCCTCCGGTTCGGCCAGCGAGTCCGCCAGCGAATCCGCCTCAGACAGCGGGTCGGCGTCGGAAAGCGAGTCAGGCAGCGGGTCGGCGACGAGCAGCGAGTCGCCTACCCCGTCCGGCAAACCCACCAGCGCCACCGACCTCGCCTGGATCACGCCCGAGCTGACCAAACAGTTCGACGAACTCGACTGCAGCAAGCCCGGCGTCCTGGACAACCTCGTGGACGACGCGACCAAGCCGATGGTGACCTGTTCCACCGACGGGTTGGAGAAGTTTATTCTCGGCCCGGTCGTCGTGGGGGGCAAGGACATCTCCAACGCGGTCGCCGGCTACCAGCTCGCCCCGAACGGCCAGATGACCAACACCGTCGAGATCCAGCTCACCTTCGACTCCGCCGCGGCCAAGAAGTACGGCGAGCTGTCGATCGAGATGCTGGCTCTCCCGAGCCCGCAGAACCGGCTCGCCTCGACCCTCGACTCCCGCGTCATCGTGGCTCCGCAGTTCAACGAGGCCATCCCGGGCGGGCAGGCCTCGATCACCGGTGGCTTCACATTCGAGCAGGCGCAAGACCTGGCCAAGCAGTTGAAGTTCGGTGCCTTGCCGATCTCCTTCGATCTCGAGACCCGCAGCCAGATCAGCCCCACCCTCGGTGAGGAGCAACTGCGGCTCGGTCTGATCGCCGGGCTCATCGGTCTGGGCCTGGTCGTGCTCTATTCGCTGTTCCAGTACCACGCCCTCGGCCTCGTCACCGTCGCCTCCATCTTCGTGGCTGCGCTGCTGACCTACCTCGTCATCACGATCCTCGGCTGGGCCCAGAACTACCGCCTCGACATGGCCGGCGTGACGGGTCTGATCGTCGCCATCGGTGTCACCGCCGACTCGTTCATCGTCTACTTCGAACGCATCCGGGACGAGGTGCGAGAGGGCCGCACACTGCGTACGGCGGTCGATACCGGCTGGAAGCGTGCGCGCCGCACCATCCTGGCCGCCGACGGCGTCAACTTCCTCGGGGCGCTCGTCCTCTATCTGCTGGCCAGTTCCAGCGTCCGCGGGTTCGCCTTCACACTCGGCCTGACGACCCTCATCGACATCCTCGTGGTGTTCATGTTCACCCACCCCCTGGTCGCATTGCTCGCCCGCCGCAAGTTCTTTGCCGAAGGCCACAAGGCGTCGGGGCTGGACCCCGAGCGGCTGGGTGCGAAGGTGCGGTATGTCGGCCGGGGCCAGTTCGCTGGTCCCCGCACCGCCACCCGCTCCGCCGTGACCACCCCGACCGCCGCGTCCGAAGGGAGCCGGGCATGAGCAAGTTCGCCCAGTTCGGAAACGACCTCTACACCGGCAAGCGGTCCATCGACTTCATCGGCCGGCGCCGCACGTGGTATCTCATCTCCGCCATCGGCATGGTCCTCGCGCTCGCCGGTCTCGGCCTGCGCGGGCTGAACCTCGGCATCGAATTCACCGGCGGCTCGGAGTTCCGGGTCTCGCAGGTCGCCATCGCCTCCGACTACGAACAGCAAGCCCAAGAGGCGGTCCACTCGGTCCGTCCCGGGCAGGGGGTCGGGGTCACCAAGCTCGGCAGCGACACGGTGCGGGTGCAGACCGACAAGCTCGACGACGCCCAGAGCAATGCGGTCCGAGACGCCTTGGCCAGGTCCTTCGGCACCTCCAGCGACAAGGTCTCGGCCAACTTCATCGGCCCCTCGTGGGGGGAGTCGGTCAGCAAGCAGGCCCTCAAGGCCCTCTTCGTCTTCCTCGGGCTCGTCATGCTGGTCATGGCGTTGTACTTCCGCACCTGGAAGATGGCACTGGCTGCGCTCGTCGCCTTGCTGCACGACATGCTCTTCACCGTCGGCATCTATGCCCTCACGGGTGTGGAGGTCTCGCCGGCGACGATGATCGGCTTCCTGACCGTCCTCGGCTACTCGCTCTATGACACGGTCGTCGTCTTCGACAAGGTCCGCGAGAACACCACCGAGGCATTCGCCAACCGCCGCAGCACCTTCGCCGCGGCCGCCAACCTGGCCGTGAACCAGACCCTGGTCCGCTCCATCAACACCACCGTCGTCGCGCTCCTGCCGATCGCCGCCGTGCTCGTGGTCGCCTTCCTCAAGCTCGGCCCGGGCACCCTCCTCGACCTGGCCCTCGCGCTCTTCATCGGTATGGCCGTCGGCGCCTACTCCTCGATCTTCATCGCCACGCCGTTCCTCGTGAGCATGCGCAGCAAGGACCAGGCGGTCCTCGACCTCGACAAGCACGCCGCACGCGTGCAGGCCAGGACCACGCGGGGCACCGACTCCCGCCGCGAAGCTGCACCCGC
>NZ_HG764815.1:2817855-2821344 GCF_001050535.1 Nostocoides australiense Ben110
TCCGCCGCCGCAGGCGCCGACCGGGCCCCCCGCGAGGGGTCCGCGGATGCCGGCACCACCCCGGCCACCGCGACGGCGGCATACCTTCCGGCGCATCGTCGCCGCGGTCGTCCTCCTCGGCTTGTTGTGGGTCGGCGGCACCGCGTGGGCGGTCAAGTCGACCTGGTCGGCGGTCGGCCGCGTGAAGTCCACGCCCGCGGCAGGTCATATCGCCGACACCGAGGGCCGCAACTATCTGATGGTCGGCTCCGACGGCCGCACCGACCTGACTGCGAAGGAACGCAACGAACTCGGCACCGGCTGGGCCGAGGGCGCCCGGACCGACTCGATCATGGTGTTGCACACCGGCGGCGGCGACCCCACGCTGTTGTCGATCCCCCGCGACTCCTACGTCGAGATCCCCGGGCACGGGATGAACAAGATCAATGCCGCCTTCAACACCGGCGGCCCGCCGCTGCTCGCCGAAACCGTCGAGAAGGTCACCGGGCTGCACCTGGACGGCTATATCGAGATCGGGTTCGGCGGCTTCGCCAAACTCGTCGACTCCGTCGGCGGGGTGCGGATGTGCCTGCCCAACGCGATCAACGACGACAAGGCGCACATCGACCTGCCGGCCGGGTGCCAGGTCCTCGACGGCAAGAACGCCTTGGGGTATGTGCGGATGCGCTATTCCGATCCCGAGGGCGATCTCGGGCGGGTCAAGCGGCAGCGCGCCTTCCTCGGTGCGCTGATGGGCAAACTGGCGACCCCCGCCAATCTCGCGTTGCCGTGGAAGCTGCACTCGGTCGGGACCTCCGGCGCCTCGGCGATCACCATCGGTGAAGGCGACAGTATGACGAGCACCGCCCGCGCCTTCCTCGGCCTGCGCGCCGTGGCCGGGGGCAAGGGCCAGTCGGTGACGGTGCCCGTCGCCAACCCCGGAGTCCCCACCGCGGTCGGGGAGGTCGTCGAGTGGGACGCCGCCAAGGCGCAAGCGTTGTTCACGGCCCTGCAGAACGACGACGACCTCCCCGCCGACCTGATCCCGGCCAAGTAGCGATTCGGCTCTCGAGGGCTGACGAGGTGGTGCGGCGCCCGGGGAGAGGCAGGGCGCCGCACCGATGGGGGGCGTCGGGAGAATCTCGTGGGGTCACCCGTTCCGGGGACCGCGAGCCGAGTTCGCCGGGTGCTTCAGCAGGGGCCGGCGGGCGTACTGCGCATGACGAGGTCGACCTTGCCCTGTGCCCCGCTGAGCCAGACGACCGCCTGCTTCTGATCGGCCGCGAAGAGGTACGCGCCGCCCTTGTCGCACGTCACCGGCACGGCGTTGCCGCCGGCCAGCGGCTTCTGGATGACCTCGGGGCTCGCGCCGAGCAACGACTTGGGTCGGATCTGGCTGAAGGCCGTCTCGGTTGCCTGGGCCATCAGGTTCGCCGGCCACAGCGTCGGCAGGTCAAGACGGTTGAGGATCCGCTTGCTGCTGAGGTTGCGGGGGCTGACGAACTCGGTCACCTCCGGCCCCAGGGGCCACTCGCGGTCCCCGTTGACATAGGACCAGACGACCTGACTCGTCAGGGCGGTCGGGATGAAGGTGGCGTCGACGTCCCCGGTGACGATGCGCTTCGTGGCGATGACCTTGAGGGTTGCCGCGTCCCGCACGACCAGGTCCTTCGCGGTCATCGGCCCCTGCACGTGGACCAAGGTGGTTCGGCTCAGGCTGGGGAAGTGGACGGCCACGTCACCGGGCTTGTCGAGTTCGCGGACCACGTTCGTGGCCAGGTCCTTGACATAGACCGAGATGTCCGGCTTGTCGTTCACGGTCGCCGAGTCTTGCCACGCGACGCGTCCACCTGCCACCGTCGGATAGACGTAGAAGTGGGAGGCATCGCTCCGGGCCAGCCAGGTGCCCTTCTTCGTGACGGTGTCATAGAGCCACACGCCGATCTCGTCCGCGGTCAGGCCCGTGGCGGCGACATATCGTCCGTCGACGGCGAGGTCACCGAGAGTGAAACCATCGGGCAGCGCGACGCGCTCGGTGCCGGTGCCGTCGGTGCGCCCGGTCTTGAACGCCGTCGGCCAGTTGCCGTACATGTCGATGTCGGCGAGCGCCCAGCGGCTCCCACCCGCGACCGGCGGGTACCAGTCCGTGAAGAAGGGCAGATCGGACAGCAGGGTGCGGTCGGCGTCGGTCCGGCCGGCGCGCTCCCAGCCGCGCACGATTCCACGCGAGTCGAAGGCCTTGGTGATCGCGGCCCGCTGGGCTGCTGTCAGGCCGAGATCGGCGGCTGCGGCGAGCGTGGCGTCCCGGCCGTCGGTGAAGGTCGACCAGGGGGTCATATAGGCGAACAAACCCCGGAAGACAACCCGGTCGGACAGGGACGGCCGCATCGCTCGGCGAATGTCCCAGAGCGCACCGCCGTAGATGGTCGCGTTGAGGTGTACCCCGCCGATGTCGGCCAGGGTGCCCGTGTAGTCGTTGACCGTGCGGCCGTCGTCGAGATTGCGGATGGCGCACTTGATCGGCGAGAGCGTCCGGCACAGGTCCTCACCGATCAGCCCGTTCCGGGGAGCCGTCATGGCGCTGGCCGATTGCCCGACATCGACCGCATTGCCGAAGTAGTCGGAATACGCCTCGCTCAGCGCACCGCTCTGGCTTTGGTAGATGAAGCCGGCCGTGTGATCGATGACCCCATGGCTCATCTCGTGGGCCACGACGTCGACGTCGGCGGACAGCGGCTTGTACTCGGCGTCCCCGAGGCCGATGACCATCTGGGTGCCGTCCCAGAAGGCGTTGACCATGTTCATGCCGGTGACATGGATCAGATCGCCGCCGTGGCCGTCGATACTGTTGCGTCCCAGGACATTCCGGTAGTAGTCGGCGGCCTTGGCCACGTCCAGATGCGCGTCGATGGTGCCGCGTTCGGTGTCGTCGGCGCCGAACGGCAACCGGGTCGCCTCCACCGGCAGCTGCTCGCCGATCTCGGTGAGGTACTGCGCCTGGATCGCCGGACCGTAGGGCTTGCGCGTGGTGTCAGTCAGGGTGAACAGCCCCCCGGCCTTGTCGGCATGGACCTTCACGGTCTGCCCCGCGAGGTTGCGTTCGGTCGAGATGACGTCGACGGTCTTGTGCCGGTCGACGGCGAGCAGGACGGCGCCGGTGCGGGCACCGACATAGACGTCGTGGACGCCGCCGGTGCGCGCGAGCGTGACGGTGACGTGCCGGGTCAGGGTCCCGGCTCCGAAGGGCAGGATGACCAGGTCGCCGGCCTTGGCGCTGACCCGCTCCCCCGGGAAGCGCTTCTCGGCCGCGTGGGTGACCACGCGTTCCAGGGCGGCGGCGCTCCAGGTGGGCGTGCGCGAGCCGGTCACCGCGGCGGTGCCATCGGTGGTGCCGCGCACGACATACGATCCGGAGTTGCCGGTCAGGCGGACGATGATCTGGCCGCCGAGGACGGGTATGCCGTCCACGCTCTGGGCGAGCCGCACCACCGAGCCGATGTCGTCGGTGTC
>NZ_HG764815.1:2821444-2824978 GCF_001050535.1 Nostocoides australiense Ben110
CGAGCAGAGAGTGCACGCGAGCAGAGGTGCACGCGAGCAACGAGTACCGCCGGTAGCGGTTACCCGCGTGAGGCGCTGACCTGCGGCGATGCGGCAGGGCGGGCAGGAGCGGGTGCCTACTGATAGCTGGTGTGCACCGGGCGTGGGCGGTGGGGCCGGGTGGCGCGGAATCCGGTAGATGAGTGAACGTTCAAACTGCTACCCTTGAGGACTGCGGCGCTGTCGCCGACACCCGCTCTGCCTCCCAAAATCCATGCACGCCTCCGATCGGCCTCGCCGGCGATCGCCGTGATGGGTCGTGTTTGCCCGGGGCGGGACACCTCTTGAACATGACGGAGTTCCCTTTGTCCTCCCCAGCCCAGGTCGGCCGCCCGGTCGACGCCTACCCCGACAAGATCGACGGGGCGGTCCTGAAGATCGCCGGCGTCGTCGTGCTCGGGGCCATCATGTCGATCCTCGACATCACCGTCGTCAACGTCGCCCTCCCGGAACTGCAGACGACCTTCACCGGCACCGACAATCCGCTGTCCTATGCCACCGTCGCGTGGACGGTGACGGCCTACACCCTCGCCCTGGCGACGGTGATCCCGCTGACCGGGTGGGCCGCGGACCGGTTCGGCACCAAGCGCCTCTACATGCTGGCCATCGCGCTGTTCACCCTCGGCTCGGTGCTGTGCGCGGCGGCGACGAGCATCAACTTGCTCATCCTCTTCCGCGTCCTGCAGGGCCTCGGCGGCGGTCTGCTCATGCCGTTGGGCATGACCATCATGACCAGGGCAGCCGGCCCGCACCGCATGGGCCGCCTCATGGCGATCCTCGGCATCCCCATGCTGCTCGGGCCCATCCTCGGGCCGATCCTCGGTGGCTACCTCATCGACGCCGTCAGCTGGCACTGGATCTTCCTCATCAACCTCCCCCTCGGCATCATCGCCCTCCTGTATGCCGCCTGGGCGCTGCCCAAGGACACCCCGGAGCCCAGTGAGTCCTTCGACTTCCTCGGCATGGCGATGATGAGCCCCGGGCTGGCGATGTTCCTCTACGGCATCTCCTCCATCCCCGAGGCGGGCACCTTCTTCTCCGCGAAGGTCATGGGCTGGGGCACCGCCGGCCTGCTGCTGCTCATCGCTTTCGTGATCTACAGTTTCAAGCCCAAGCACCCGCTCCTCGACTTCCGCCTGTTCCAGAACCGCAACCTGACGGTCGCCACCATCACGATGTTCATCTTCGGTGCGGCCTTCTTCGGCGGCCTGCTGCTGGTGCCGACCTACTTCCAGCAGGTCCGCGGCGAGGACGCCCTGCACGCGGGCCTGCTCGTCGCCCCGCAGGGCATCGGCGCCATGGTGACCATGCCCATCGCCGGCGCGCTCGCCGACAAGAAGCCCGTCGGCCGGATCGTGCCCTTCGGGCTGCTCGCCATCATCGTCGGCATGTTCCTGCTGTCGCGGGTCGATGGCGACACGAGCTACTGGGGCTACATCATCCCCGTGCTCTTTCTCCTCGGCCTCGGCATGGGCGGCACGATGATGCCGATCATGACCTCGGCCATCAAGACCCTCACCGCGCACCAGGTCGCCCGGGGCTCGACGCTGCTCAACATCACGCAGCAGATCGCCAGCTCGGTCGGCGTCGCGATCATGTCCGTCGTCCTCACCAACGGGTTGAAGAACGACGCGCTGGTCAGCCAGGCTGCGGGCTTCCGGGAGGCCAGCGCAGGAGTCACCGACCCCGCGCAGATCCAGCAGCTGCTCCCGCAGTTCCCGAAGGTCGCCGAGATCCTCGCCGCCGCCGGGAACGACCAGGCGGCCGGCGCCGCCAAGCTTGCCGCGGCTGCCGCCGACGCGGCCGGCAAGGTCTTCGGCAACAGCTTCCTGGTGGCGGCCTTCCTGGTGCTGCTGACGCTCGTTCCCGCGTTCTTCCTCCCGCGAGACCACGAGGAGAGCCACCTCACCGACGACGAGGACGACGCCCCCGCGGCACCCGTTTTCGTCCACTGACGAGCCGGCGCCACCGCGCCGACTTCCCACGTCGATGCCCGGCGGACCACACCCGGTCCGCCGGGCCTCGCCGCGTCACAAGGCAAACCGGCCGCCCGCGTCACTCTTGGGTAACAAGGCCAACCCGGCGAACCGCCTCGTCCGTGAGGTCTGACAGAGTGACGAGGCGGCGGCCGGGCGGGAGGCCGCCGCTTCAAGGATGGAAGGGGCCGCGGGCGTGTTGACGGTGGGTATGCGGCGCCTGCACCACCACCGCGCGGCGCTGGTCGTCCTTGCCCTCACCGCGCTGACCTCGCTCCTCGTGCTGGGCACGCTCCAATTGCTCAGCCGGGTCGTCACCGACCGGGCTGCCGAGGGCGCGCTCGTTGCGGCGCCGGTCGCCGAACGCACCATCTCCGCCGTCCGGTCGGTGGACAAAGACGAGGTGGCCGCTGCTCGCGACGTGGTGGCGCAGGCGCAGGCGGCGGTTCCCGGATCGCGGCTGTCGGAGGTGTTCGAGGCGATCTCCCGCGGTATCGAGGGCCGCGACCCCACCGACCGGGCCGGGCTGGCGGTGCTCGCCGACCTGCCCCGATGGACCACGCTCGCCGCCGGTGCCTGGCCCGTCGCCGGGAGCGACCCGATCCAGGTGGTCCTTCCGGAGGCGGCGGCCGCGGCGGGGGGCTGGCAGGTCGGGGACAGGATGGACCTGCCCGACCTGATCACGGATAACGCCCCGCCCCTGCACGTGGTCGTCACCGGCATCGTCACCGCGAAGGATCCGCTCGACGCCGTGTGGCTCGATCTGCCGCTCGCGCAGACCGGCACCCGCACAGGGACCGGCTTCACGTCATACGGTCCCTTCTTCGCGGACGGGGGCGATCTCGAGACGGTGATCCCCGCGGCGACGGCCCGCTGGCGCATCGCCCTGCCGTCGACCGGGCTCACCCGTGCCCTCGCCCCGGTGCGACAGGGCCAGGTCGAGTACGCCACCCGGCTGCTGACCGAGAGTCCGGACCTGAAGGGTGCGCAGGTGCGCACCGACGCCCCGCAGCTGTATACCGAGGCGAGCCTGATCAGCGAACGCACCCGCATCGCCCTGCTGACACCGACGATCCTGCTCATGCTCCTCGGAAGCGTCGCCTTGACGATGGCCGGCCTGCAGCTGGCCGGGTTGCGCGCCCAGGAGACCCAGCTGCTGCGCTCCCGCGGCGCCTCCACCAGCCAGATCGTCGGCCTCGCGGCGATCGACGCCGGCATGATCGCCATCGGCGCATTCGTCGTCGCCTGGCTCACCGTGCCGCTCCTTGCCCGACCGCTGGCGCGGCTCGGCGGACTCGACGTCCCCACCCCGGCCTGGTCCGACGCGATCCGCTGGCGCGGACTGGTCCTGCCGCTTCTGGTCGCCGCCCTCGCCGCCGCCGCCATCGTCGCGATCACGGCCGCCCGCAGCGGCCAGCTGCGCCTGGCCACCCAACGCTCCCGCCGGGGTCAGCTCCTCGCCCGGCTCGCCGGCGTCGGACTGGACCTGGTCCTCATCGGGTTCGGCGTGCTCGGGCTG
>NZ_HG764815.1:2825078-2850289 GCF_001050535.1 Nostocoides australiense Ben110
TGATCGAGCGTCGCCGAGCGGCCACCCGCGTCCTGACCCTCGCGGCAGGCGCGGCGCTCGCCGCGGTGCCTCTGCACCTGTGGGCGGGCGCGCGGGCATACGACCAGCTCGGGCGTTCGCGGCGCTCGATCTCCCTCGCCACCCCGTGGCGCAAGATCTACGAATGGTTCGGGGGGCAGTTGCCGGATGCGACGTGGCGCTCCCTGCTGTTCGTCCTCGCGGGCCTGACCTGTCTCGCGCTGGCCTGGCTGGCTTGGCGCGTGCTTTGCACGCAGGCGTGCGAGGTGGACACGCCCGTGATGCTCGCGCTGGCGCTGTCGATCGGGTATGCGGCCGGCGCGCCCTATGTGCTGCCGTGGTACGACCAACTCGTGTGGGCACTGCTGCCCGTGGTCGCGGCGGCCGGTCTGCTGGAGCGGGTATGGATCGTGCGCAGCCTGATCCTGGCGCTCGCCTATGTGCCCGGCCGGGTGGTCGGGATGACGCCGGGCGTCGAAGAGGTGACGCTGATGTGGCGCCGCGACATGGCTCCGCTCGCGGCCGTGCTCGTATGGATCGCGCTGGTGGTGGCGTCCCGGTCGGCCTGCCGGCCCGCGTCCGTCACCCCCAGGAGGCCTGCGCGAAGCCCGCGGCAGCCACCGGCTCCACGTCGGTGAACCACACCTCGGGCTTCGGCGCGTCGTATGCCGCGTGGACCGGGCAACGGCTCAGTCCACGTGCCGGAAACCCGCCGCCTCGGCCGCCTCACCGTCGGTGAACCAGACGTGCGGCTCCGCTGAGCCGTATGCTGGATGCCCTTCTGTCACATAGGTTTTGGTGTCCTCCCACGCCATGACGGGGTGCCCGAGCGGCATGGCGTCATCGTGGATCGGCGCGGCCGAGCCGACGCTATAGCCGCCGTCGACCACCTCCTCGAACTGCGATACCCGCCGGTCGGCGGCACCGGCGGCGGACTGCTGCTCGGCGTTCTCGCCCTCGGTGACCAAAGTGCCCTCGGCGTCCCATACCTGGGGGCCGCCGGCATCGTCGGCGGTCCAGTCGCCGGCCTGCCGGAACTCCCCGCCGGCGGCGATATCGTGATTGGCCGGGTCGTGCTCCGCGGCGAACTCCTCCGGGGAGAGCCGGTTGCCGCCCTCGCCGGGTAGCTCGTGCCCGGCCTCGCCGGGGTCGCCGCCGCCATCCCGATCTTCGCGCCGTTCGTCGCGCTGCTCGTCGGAGGGGGCCGGGGTCTGTGCCGCGTCGGGGGGCGGGGTTCCCGGCGCGCCCTCGGCGTCGTTAAACACTTCAGTGTTGTTGCTGGACCCGAGTGCCGGGGTGCCGGAGTTCGCGGTCTCGTCGTCCGCCTGCCGATCGAGGTCATCGAGCGCGCGCTCGGTGCGCTCGTGCGCGTCGTTTGCGAGGGTGGCATCTCCGGCTCGGGGATCGCTGTCCGGCGTCCCGGCTGGGCCGTCGACACCCTCGCGCGCGACGTTGTCGCCGCCCGCCGGGGGTTCCGCGGAGTATGCGGTGGCGCCTGATAGCTCGCCGGTGCCCAACGGCTCGTTGCCGCTCGTGTCATCGATGGAGGTCATGACCGTCACCCACCCTTGTCAGTGATCGTCGGATATCTCGATGTCGTACTTGTTGGCGGCCCGCTTGATGCGGCCCTTGATGGTCTCGACCTCGTCGGCGTCGTACTTGTCCGCGTTGGCCTGCTTGTTGATGTAGGACCACGCCGCACGGACATGCTCCTCGGAGTCGATGGGGTACTTCTTGTTCGTTGGGTCGGCGAACGTGACATCGCCGTGTTCGCGTTCCCCATCGCGGGGGTTGACGTCGTCCCGACGGGAGATGTGGTTGCTCACACACCGACGGTAGGGCCGTGAGCACCGTCACAGGCCTCTTGTGACCCGGCGAATTGACCGCCTCGAGCACGTGGGTCGCCACAGCTCGGCCCTGCCGGCAGCCCCCTCGGCTTAGGTTGTGTCCATGCCGATGCAACCTCTCGAGCTGCCCGGGCCGCATGGCGACTGGGCTCAGTTCGTCGACGACTTGGTCGAGTGCGGTCTCGCCGATGCGCGCCGGATCGCCACCGGCCTGAAGGACGGGGCACCGCGATCCGCCCATGAGGTGCTGGATCGCTGGAACGACTCGTCCATCGCCGTGTCGACGGCGGGCGGGGTCGCGGGGTTGCTCGCGCAGGTGCATCCGGAGGTGGAAGTCCGCACGAGGTCCGAGGCCGCGCTGCAAGAGCTGGCCAAGTTCGGGTCAGAGCTGTCTTTGGACAAGGAGCTGTATGCGGTCTTCGCCGCGGTCGACGGCGGTGGACTGGATCCCGAAGCGGCTCGGCTGCTCGCGAAGGTGTTGCGTGACTTCCGGCGCTCCGGCGTCGACCGCGACGACGCGACCCGTGACCGGCTCAAGGCGATCGACGAGCGCCTGACCGTTCTCGGACAAGACTTCTCGCGCATCATCCGCGACGATGTGCGGACCATCCGGATCGCTCCTGAGCGTCTGGACGGCCTGCCCAAGGACTACGTCGACGCTCACCCGCCCGGCGACGACGGATTGGTGGCGATCACGACCGATTATCCCGACCTCATCCCCTTCACCACGTTCGCACACGACGGGGCGGCGCGGCGGGAACTCCATACGGCCTTTCTCAACCGGGGCTGGCCGGACAACGACCCGGTGCTGCACGAGATCCTGGACCTGCGCCACGAAATGGCGACGCTCCTCGGGTATCCCGACTGGGCCGCATACGACGCCGAGGTCAAGATGATCGGCACCGGGGAGGCGATCGGCGAATTCATCGAGCGCATCACGGACCTTGCCGACGCGCCGGGTCGGCGCGATCTCGCAGTGCTGCTGGCGCGCGCCCGGCAGGACGATCCCGGCATCGAGGCGCTGACCGCGGCCGACAACGCCTACTACAGCGAACTGGTGCGTCGCGAAGACTACGAGGTGGATGCCCAGGAGGTGCGTCGCTACTTCGACTTCGCCAAGGTGAGCGCCGGCTTGTTGGACGTGACGGGCCGGCTCTTCGGCGTGAGTTACCGGCCGCGCGACGACGCGCCGGTCTGGCACGAGGCGGTCACGGCGTACGACGTGCTGCGCGGCGACGAGATGATCGGGCGGATCTATCTCGACCTGCACCCGCGCGAGGGGAAGTTTAAGCACGCGGCGCAGTTCGGGCTGGTCAGCGGGGTGGCCGGCCGGGATCTGCCGGAGGGGGCGCTGGTATGCAACTTCCCGACTGGGCTCATGGAGCACACGGATGTGGTGACGCTGTTCCACGAGTTCGGGCACCTGGTCCATCACGTGCTGGGTGGCGCACAGCGGTGGGTGCGCTTCAGTGGCGTTGCGACGGAATGGGATTTCGTCGAGGCGCCCTCGCAGATGCTCGAGGAATGGGCCTGGGATGCCAACGTGCTGCGATCGTTCGCGACCGACGCGGACGGGGTGGCGATCCCCGGGGAGCTGGTGGCCAAGATGGTCGCGGCGCACGAGTTCGGCAAGGGCCGGCACGCGCGGACGCAGATGTTCTATGCGGCGACTTCCCTTGGGCTGCACCGCGATCGACCCGCCGACCATACGGCGTACGTCGCCGAGTTGCAGGAGCGATATGACCTGCTCGCCCAACTGCCCGATACCCACTTCCAGGCCGCGTTCGGCCACCTCGACGGCTACGGGTCGGGCTACTACACCTATATGTGGAGCCTGGTCATCGCCAAAGACATGTTCAGCGCCTTCGACGGGACAAATCTCTTCGACCCCAAAGTTGCCGAACGCTACCGCGATCGCGTTCTGGCACAAGGCGGCCGCGCGGATGCGGCCGACCTGGTCGCCGACTTCCTCGGCCAGCCGTATTCCTTCGACACCTTCGGGGAATGGCTCGCCCGCTGAAGCCACAGGTCGCCTAGGCCAGGGCAGCGCCCAGGACGCAGGCGGCCAGCCCGAGGGCGATGCTGATCACGACGTTGCCGACGGCCCGGCCGCCCGCCCGCTCATCGAGGAGGCCGACGGTCTCGCTGCTGAACGTGCTGTAGGTCGTCAGGGCGCCACAGAATCCGGTGCCGAGCAGGGCTGCGAGATGACCCTCGGTGCGACCGAGGATCAGGCCGAGGAGGAAGCTCCCGGCGACATTGACGACAAGGGTGCCCCATGGGAAGCCGCGGCCGGCCACGCGGGCGACGACCCGGTCGGTCAGGTAGCGGCCCAATGCGCCGACTGCGCCCCCGATGGCGACGAGGAGGACGGTCACGCTGTGCCCTCCTCGGCAGGTGTGGGCAGGTCGCCGGCCTCGTCCTCACGCGGGAGCGGCCAGCCGAGGATGCGGTGCATCGCCTGCACACCGAGCCAGCAGGCGCCGATCGCAGAGACGGGTGTCAGGACGAGATAGCTTGCGGCAGCGAGGCTTTCGCCCGACGTCCAGAGCGCACGCGTGTCGTAGGCGAAGGTGGAGAAGGTGGTGAAACCACCGAGGAAACCGGTGCCGAGGAAGGGGCGCAGCAGCCGATGCGCCGGCCGTCGCACGACGAAGCACACGAGCAGTCCCATGAGAAACGACCCCACGGCGTTGACGATGAGGACCGCATCGGAGACTCCGCCCCAGCCGACGTCGACCGCGCGCGTCAACCCGTCCCAGGAAGCCACGGCATACCGCGCGACGGCCCCCAGCGCTCCGCCGGCCGCGATCGCCGCCAGGATGTCGCCGGCGAGCGATGGGTAGCGACGGCGGGCGGACGGCATACGACCATCCTGCCAAGCGGTGGTGTCAGCCGCCGAAGCCGGCCATCGCGGCCACTCGCTCGGCCAACTCCTCGTCGACCCGGATGGGGCTACCGTCGACCTCGACGATCGGCGAAGGGCCACGGCCTGAGGAGACGAGCCAGACGCCGTCGGCGGTCAGCAGGTCGCCGGCGGGGACGAGTTCGACGCGGACAGGCATCCCGGATTCGGCTGCGGCAGCGAGGATCTCGTCGACGGTGACGCTGGCGAGGATGCCGGTGTCACCGGTCGGCGGAGTGCGCATGACGCCATCGGTGACAACGATGAGCCCCGCTGTCGGGCCGTCCATGGCGAACCGGTCGGTGCTGACGAAGATGGCGTCATCGGCGCCGCGCCGCTTGGCCTCTCGCGCCGCGGCGACATTGCCGACATAGGACATTGTCTTGACGCCACCCAGCAGCCAGGGCGCGTCCTTGAAGGCATCCGAGGGCCGGCCACTGGTCAGCGTCACCGCGCGCAGGGCGCGGGGGACCCGGCCTCGGGGCCTGGCCGGCTTCTCGGTGATCGACAGCAGGGCCAACGGCCCGGCGTTGGGAGCCCACTCGCGGCCGCGGGTCAGCACGAGCTTGAGGACGGCCTCGCCGGACCCGTGCCACGCGACCAGCGCCTCCGCGACGAGGGCCTCCCATGCGTCCCGTGTCGGACCGGCGATGTCGAGCGCGGCGGCGGAGGCGTCGAGCCGGTCGAGGTGCTCGCTTAAGTTGACGACCCGCGCTGCCCCGTCGGTGTCGGTGAGCACACGCGCCGAGTCGAAACAGCCGTCCCCGCGGGCGAATCCGAGGTCGTCGACGGTGACCACCGGTTCGTCCGCACCCACGACACCGCGGCCCAGAACCGCCACGAGATGAGCGCTCATCGCGTAATTGTCTCGCGGGCCTTCGTGGCGTGACTAGGTCAGCAGGCCGTTCTCCCGGGCCAGATTGGCGATGCCGACCCGCCCGGTCGCGTCCAGCTTCGTCGTGATCGCCGACACCTGATTGCGCACGGTCTTGTCCGAGATGCCGAGACGATCTGCGATCTGCGAATTGGTCGCGCCGGTGGCGACGAGCAGGGCGATCCGCACCTCCCGCGGCGAGAGTTGCCGAAACGGTCCGCCGGTCATGCCCCGATCCGTCCGAGCGACCCCGAGTTGCTCCCCCAACACCACCCCGCCGTCCGCGACGGTGCGCAGCGCGGCGACCAGGTCTTCGGGCGGGGTGTCCTTGAGCAGGTAGCCGGTCGCCCCGGCGTCGAGGGCCGCGCGCACCAGACGCGCGTCGCCATCCATCGTCAAGACGACCGAACGACAGCCGGGGGCGTATGAAGTGAGGGCCTTGATGACGCTGGTCCCGATGCCGTCGGGGAGTTTCAGATCGACGACGGCAAAGGTCGGCGACGCGCTGTGGATGATCGTCAGCGCGTCGCCGACCGTGGCCGCCTCGCGGATCTCTCCGGCCCAGCTTTCCCCCGTCAGCAGGGCCACCAGCCCGCGGCGGACCACGGGATGGTCGTCGACGACGAGCGTCAAACGGTGCGGATCAGGCGAGGCGGTCACGAGTACAGCCTCACCCGATCGTGGGCCCATCGACCGGGACAACGTCCCGGCTAGTGCGGGGCTGCGCGGCGCGCGGGCTGGCTGAGAGCGGCAGCACCACCCGCACTGTGGTGCCCTCGGGTGTGCCGGAGATCTCGCACGACCCACCAAGTTCCTCGGCCCGGGCCCGCATGCTCACCAATCCCACCCCGGCCCCCGGGCCGGCCTGAACACCCGGGCCGTCGTCCCCGACCAGGAGCACCAGGTGTTGTGCCGCCCGGACGGACACGGTGCACCGGGTGACGCCGACCGCGTGCCGAGCCACGTTCGTCACCGCCTCGGTGACGATGCGGTAGGCGGCAATCTCGACGGCCGGCGGCATGGGCGCCAGCTCGGCCGGCGCGTCGAGAACGACCTCGCAGTCCGGAAGGAGCCCGTGTGCGGCGTCCTCCAAAGCCGTGACGAGGCCGCCGTCGAGGGCCGCGGGACGCAGTCCGTCGATGAGTTCGCGCACCGTGGTGCTCGCTGTGCCGAGGTCAGCCGAGGCACCTGCGACCAGATCCGCACGGCGAGCGTCGCTGCCCGCCCGAGCTGCGGCCGCCAGTTGCATCCGGGCGCCGACCAGCAGCGGCCCGAGCCCGTCATGCAGGTCATTGCGCAGGCGCACGCGCTCCTCCTCACGCGCCGACACCAGTCGTTCGCGAGCCCCCTGGACATCGAGCGACAGCAGATAGGCCTCTGCCACCCGAGCAGCGTGACGCGCGACGGTCTCGACCAGGCGCGTCTCGGTGCCTGGGCCCGATCCGGGGCGCGAGGGACCTTGTCCCGGCCGCTGTTTCCGCCGCGTGACGAAGCGCATGACGCAGGCGCATCCGGACGCGAGCAAGCGTCCGTCAGGGGATGGGCGCAGCCGCGTCCTCGGCGTCGGGAGCGCCGGCGAACTGGGCGGCATACAGGCGGGCGAAGGCGCCGCCGGCAGCCAGCAGGTCGGCGTGCGAACCCTGCTCGACGATGCGGCCGTCCTCCATGACGAGGATCAGGTCGGCGTCGCGGATCGTCGAGAGCCGATGGGCGATGACGAAGCTCGTGCGGTCCTGGCGCAGGGCCTGCATGGCGTGCTGGACCAGGAGTTCGGTGCGGGTGTCGACCGAGGAGGTGGCCTCGTCGAGGATCAGCAGGGCCGGGTCGGAGATGAACGCCCGGGCGATCGTCAGGAGCTGCTTCTCCCCGGCGCTGATATTGCCCGCCTCGGAGTCGAGCTTGGTCTCATAGCCATCAGGCAGCGAGTGCACGAACCGGTCGACGAAAGTCGCCTCGGCGGCCGCCCGAACCTCGGCGTCGGAGGCGCCGGGTTTGCCGTAGGCGATGTTCTCGCGAATCGTGCCCTCGAAGAGCCAGGTGTCCTGCAGGACCATGCCGATCTCACCACGCAGGTCGGCGCGGCGCATCGACGCGATATCGATGCCGTCCAGCGTGATCCGCCCGCCGTTCAACTCGTAGAAGCGCATGATCAGGTTGACCAGCGTGGTCTTGCCGGCACCGGTCGGGCCGACGATCGCCACCGTCTGCCCCGGCTCGACCACGAGATCGAGGTGCTCGATGAGCGGGCGGTCGGGGGTGTAGGAGAAGGAGACGTCCTCGAACGCGACCCGGCCGTGCGGGTCCTCGACGTGGACGGCGTCCGCGGCGTCCGCGATCTGTTCCGGCGCGTCGAGCACCTCGAAGACCCGCTCGGCAGAGGCGACACCGCTCTGCATGAGGTTGGCCATTGAGGCCACCTGCGTCAGCGGCTGGGTGAACTGGCGGGAGTACTGGATGAACGCCTGGACGTCACCGATGCTCATCTGCCCGTGGGCTACGCGAAGCCCGCCGACGACGGCGACGATGACGTAGTTGAGGTTCCCGACGAACATCATCATCGGCATGATCAGGCCGGAGACGAACTGCGCCCCGAAAGTGGCCTTGCGCAACTCCTCGTTCTTGACGCCGAAGTCGGCGCTCGCCTGGGCGCCACGGTTGAAGACCTTGACCAGGCCGTGGCCGGTGAAGGTCTCCTCGACGATCGTGTTGACCTCACCGGTGGACTTCCACTGCTGCACGAAGTGCGCCTGGCTGCGCTTGCCGATGACGGCGGTGATACCGATGGAGACCGGGATCGTCACCAGCGCGATGATGGCCAGCAGCGGGGAGACCCAGAGCATCATGACGAGCATGGCCATGACCGTCAGAAAGCTGGTCACGAGCTGGCTGAGGGTCTGCTGCAGCGACTGGCCGATGTTGTCGACGTCATTCGTCACCCGCGAGAGCAACTCACCGCGCGGCTGAGAATCGAAGTAGGACAAGGGCAGCCGGCTCAGCTTCTCCTCGACGTCCCGCCGGAGCCGGTAGACCGCGCCGTTGACGACACGCACGATGATCCGGGCCTGCACCCACGAAAGCAGGCTCGCCACGGCATACAGGGCGAGCACGATCAAGAGGATCCGGCCGAGGGCCGTGAAATCGACACCCTGCCCCGGGACGAGGTACTTCATGCCCGACACCATGTCGGCCACCTGATCCTTGCCCTGCGCGCGCAGAAACGCCACGGCCTGCTCGACCGTCATGCCGTCCGGGAGCACCCGGCCCACGGCGCCGGAGAAGACGTAGTCGGTGGCGCGGCCGAGGATCTTGGGGCCGAGCGCGTTGAGGATGACGGACACGAGCGCGAAGGCCAGGGCGAGCCACAGTAGCGGCTTGTCGCGGCCCATGAAGCCGATCAGCCGGCGCGCCGACGGCCCGAAGTTCCGGGACTTCTCACCGGGCTGGCCCATCCGCATGTGCGGGGGCCCGCTGCGCTGCGCGGACCCAGCGGCGCCGCGACGCTGCTCCGCGGCCTTCTCCTCTTCGGTGAGTATGCGGTCAGCCATGGCTATGCTGCCTCCTCGGTGAGTGCCTGGGAGGCAACGATTTCGGCGTAAGTCGGGCAGGAGGCGAGCAGCTGCTCGTGCCCGCCGATACCGACGACGCGGCCGTCGTCGAGGACGATGATCTGGTCGGCGTGCATGATCGAGGACACGCGCTGGGCGACGATGATCACGGTTGCGTCGCGGGTATGCGGTCGCAGCGCCGCGCGTAGGCGTGCGTCGGTTGCGACGTCGAGGGCGGAAAAGGCGTCGTCGAAGAGATAGACCGCCGGCCGGCGCACGAGGGCGCGGGCGATGGCGAGCCGTTGGCGTTGTCCGCCACTGACATTCGTGCCGCCCTGGCTGATCGGGGCGTCCAGGCCGCCGGGCATGGCCGAGACGAAGTCCTCCGCCTGGGCGATGCGCAGGGCCTCCCACAGTTGCTCGTCGGTGGCCTCCTCGTCGCCGTAGCGCAGGTTGCTCGCGACGGTGCCGGAGAACAGGAAGGGCCGCTGCGGGACGAGACCCAGGTGCCGCCAGAGGTCCTCGAGAGGGACCTCCCGCACGTCCCGGTCACCGATGCGGACCGATCCGTCGGTGACGTCATAGAGGCGGGGAATCAGGTCGACGAGTGTCGTCTTGCCGGAGCCGGTCGAGCCGATGATGGCCGTCGTCTGGCCCGGGTTCGCCTGGAAGGTGATGTCGTGCAGCACAGGCTGTTCGGCGCCCGGATAGGAGAAGTCGACCATGTCGAACCGGACCGGCAGCCGCCCGTCCTCGAGGCCCGGCGCGTCCGGCGTGTCGATCACGCTCGACGGAGTCTGCAGCACCTCGGTGATGCGTCCCGCCGAGACGGACGCCCGCGGGATCATCATCGACATCATCGTCGCGAACATCACCGACATGAGGATCTGCATGAGGTACTGCATGAACGCCGTGACGGCGCCGACCTCCATCTGGCCGGCGTCCACCCGCTTGGCACCGAACCACCACACCGCCACCGACGCCAGGTTGAAGACGAACATCACGAGCGGGAAGACGGAGGAGAAGAGTTTGCCGACGGCGACGGCCGTGCCGGTGTAGGTGGTGTTCGCGTCGTCGAAGCGTTTCTCCTCGACGTCTTCGCGGACGAAGGCACGGACCACCCGGATGCCGGTGATCTGTTCGCGCAGAATGCGGTTCACGGCGTCGACGCTCTCCTGCATCCGCCGGAACCACGGCAGCATCTTCACGACGATGGAGCCGACGATGATGCCGAGCAGGGGCACCGAGACCGCGACGAGCCAGGACAGCCCGACGTCCTCGCGCAGCGCCATGAAGATGCCGCCGATCATCATGATCGGAATCGACATCATGAACATCAGGCCCATGTTGACGACCAACTGAACCTGCTGGACGTCGTTGGTGTTGCGGGAGATCAGTGTGGGGGCGCCGAAGCGCGAGACCTCCTGGGCCGAGAAGCTCGTCACGCGACCGAAGACCTCCCGACGCAGATCGCTGGCCATCCCCGCCGAGGTGGCCGATGCCTGTCGCGCGATGGCGACCGTGGACAGGATGTTGACGAGCGAGACGGCGAGCATGATCGCGCCGAGGCGCATGATCTCGCCGGTATCCCCTAGTGCCACACCGTCATCGATGATCTGGCCGTTGAGCGAAGGAAGATAGAGCGTGGTCGCGGTCGAGACCAGCTGCAAGGTGAGGATGGCGGCGACCGCACCGGCATACGGACCCAGGTGGGTGCGGATCAGTCTCCACAGCATGTGGGTCAGCCTTTCTTTCGGGAGCCGTCGAGGACGAGGGTCGTGATGCCGGCGGCCGTGAGCAGTTCGCCGTCGGTGATGTGCGAGTTGCCTCCGGCGAACGCGAGAAGCCGGATATAGCGCACCACCTCACGCGGGGGGAGGGTCAACTCCTCGGCAAAGGGGGCCAGCACCTCCATTTGCGCGGCCGCGAGGCGGGCGATCCACTCGGGGCGCGGTTGGTGTTTCGGCGGGCCGTGGATGCCGAGCACGGTCATCAGCGAGAAGACCTGGGCGAACCGCTCGAGCTGCGCCTGGGCGAGCCAGTGCACGGCCTCGTCCAGACTCGCCGGCGATGGCAGTGCCTCCAGCGCGGCGATGAACGGCTCCATGTCCAAGGCCGCCTCGAAGACGGCGTCGATGACGTCGTCCTTGGTCGCGAAGACCCGGAAGATCGTGCCTTCGGCCACACCGGCGGCCTCGGCGATCTGCCGGGTGGTCACCGCCCGGCCCTCGGCGAGCACCAGGGGCAGCGTGGCCGCGACGATGGCGGCCCGCCGATCGTCGGGGGCCAGAGCCGGCGCGCGCGGGGTCACCCGATGATGATAAGTGAGTGAGCACTCACTCACAACTCCTGGCTCGCGCCACTTGGCGCGCAGCGGGCACCATCCGGCGACCGCGCCGCATACCCTCCTCGGTGCACCAACAGCGCACACGGCACGATTGGCCCCATGGCACTCGATGTCGAGTTGGCGGAGATTCGGGACTTCCTGGCGGCCCAGGAACCCTTTGCCGATCTTCCGCAGGAGGCGCTGACCCGGCTGGTGCCCCGGCTGACGGTCGAGTACCACCGCCGCGGGACGGCGATCATGACGCCCGGACGCGACAGCGTGCACCTGTATGTCGTGCGTTCCGGGGCTGTGGACATGCGCGATGCCATCGGGACGCTCGTCGACCGCGGCGAGGTCGGCGACTGCTTCGGCTCCACCACTCTCCTCGGCGGCAACCCGTCGACGTTCAGCGTCGTCGCCATCGAGGACACCCTCACCCTCGCGATGGGGGCGGCGACCTTCGCCGAGTTGTGCAACGACCATCGCGAGTTCGGCGAGTTCTTCGACGCCCAGCGCACCCGCCGGATGGCCGGGGCGGTCGCGGCCAAGCAGGCGAGCGCCTCGGGGGGCGCGATCCTCAAGACGCGGATGTCCGAACTCGCGCGCAAGGCACCCATCACCGTGTCGGTGCGCGCGAATGTGCGTGAGGCGGCGCAGGTGATGTCCGACGCCGGCGTCTCCTCCCTGCTCGTGATGGACGGCGAACGGCTGGCGGGCATCATCACCGACCGGGACCTGCGCAACCGGGTGCTGGCCGCCGGCCGGGACGGCACCACACCGCTCGCCGACGTCATGTCCGCCAACCCGGTCACCGCCCGCGCGGACGGCTTGGCGTTCGAGGCGATGCTCGAGATGGTGGCGCGCAATATCCACCACCTGCCGCTGATGGACGGCGACCAGGTCATCGGCGTGGTCACGACCACCGACCTGATGCGCCTGGAGCAGGCCAACCCGGTCTATATCGCCGGGGACATCGCCAAGCAGAAGGACTCCGCCGGCGTGGCCGCCGCGGCGGCTCGCTTGCCGCGGGTCGTGGAATCCCTTGTGGCACAAGACGCCAGCGCCGCAGACATGGGCCGGATCGTCACCTCCGTCGGCGACGCGGTCGAGCGCCGGCTCATCGCCCTGGCCGAGGAACGCCTCGGCGCCCCGCCGGTCCCCTATTGCTGGGTCACGCTCGGCTCGCGCGCCCGCATGGAGCAGGCACTTGCGGCCGATCAGGACAATGCGCTGATCATCGACGATGCCGCACAGCCGGCCGACCTGGACTACTTCGCCCAGTTCGCGGAACTCGTGACGGGCTGGCTCGTCGAAGCCGGCTACCCGCGCTGCCCCGGCGACGTCATGGCGACGAACCCGAAGTGGCGCATCACCCTGCGCGAGTGGAAACACGTCTTCGGCGAGTGGCTGAATGCGCCGGTCCCGGACGCCATCCTGCGCGCGAGCATCTTCTTCGACATGCGCCCGGTCGCCGGGGACGCGCAGCTGTATGCCGAGCTGGACGACCTCGTGCGCTCGCAGGCGCCGTCGTCGAAGCGATTCCTCTCCCACCTGGCCGGTGCGGCGGTCGCCAACGAGCCGCCGGTCGGGTTCTTCCGCGGGTTCGTCCTCGAAAAGGAGGGCGAGCACGCCCACACCCTGGACATCAAGCGCGGCGGCGTCGGCGCGGTCGTCGACCTCGCCCGGGTCCACGCTCTGGCACTCGGACTGCCGGCTCGCAACACCGACGAACGCATCGCCGGTGCCGTGGCGGCGAAGGTCATGGGTGCCGCGCGGGGAGCGGACCTGCGGGATGCCTTCGAGTTCATCTCGTATGTCCGGATGAGTCACCAGGCCGCCCAGGTCAAGGCGGGCACACCCCCCGACAACCACATCAGCCCGGACGAGTTGAGCTCCTTCGACAAGCGGCACCTGCGTGAGGCGTTCGGGATCGTCCGCTCGGCTCAGTCGACCCTCGGCACCGTCTACGGCACCGGGAAGCTCGGCTGAGCCGGCGTGCTCACCGGGGGGAACTGATGGCGTGGTTCGGGCGGGGACGCGGGGAAGCCAAGGGCCTCTCGCGGCTGGCCCAGGCCGGCGGCCCCGTAGGGGCGTATGCCGCAGCCGGGCTCCCCGACCCCGCCACCCCGGCCGCACACCTGCGCCTGCTGGCCCTCGACGTCGAGACGACCGGGCTCGACCCGGCGAAGGACCACATCCTCAGTGTCGGATTCGTCCCGGTCAGCGGCCGGGCCATCACCCTGGACGGCGCCGGACAGGTCCACGTGCGCCCTCCCGACGGCCACGAGGGCGTCGGCGCGAGCGCGACCGTTCACGGGCTCACCGACGATCAGGTCGCGGAGGGCGTCAGCGCCCGGGAGGCACTGGACCTCGTGGCCGCGGCACTGACCGGCCGCGTCCTCCTCGCGCACCACGCCCCGATCGAGGTCGGCTTCCTCTCGGCGGTATGCCGCGCGGCATACGGCTGCGACCTGCCCGTCCGCGTCATCGACACCTTGGCCCTCGCCCAGCGCGCCTATCCGGCGCACGTCGAGCCGCCGCCCGGGGCGCTGCGGCTGTGGAGCGCCCGGGCGCGCTTCGGCCTACCGGTGTACGGCGCCCACGACGCCTTGATGGATGCGCTCGCGTGCGGCGAGCTCTATCTCGCCCAGCTGGCCGAGCTGGAGGCGACCAGTTCGCGCCCGGTCACGCTCGCCCGGCTCGCGAGCTCCCCGTAGCGACGCAGTGCCGGGGCGGCTTCGCGGAAAGATCAGGCTTCGCCGGGAGATCAGATGGACATCGAGTCCAGGCGGTCGAGGGCCGACTCCCAGTGCGCGGCGAGCCAGTCGCGGTCGGCAGCCTCGTCGAGGTGGTCGTGGACGATCTCGAGGTCGGTCTGCTCGCCCTCGGGACGCAGGTGCACGTCGACCAGGGTGGCGGGAGCGTCGGCGTCAGCGTGCCAGCTGAAGCGGATCTGCTCCATCGGATGGAAACTGCGGGTCACGCCGTAGGTGCCGTCGGCTGCGTGCCAGCTCTCGCCCTTGGATCCGAGCTCGCCGCCCTCGCCCAGCAGGGCTTCGGCGCCATGGGGGGCCATCAGCGCGCCCCAGACGCTCGTGACGGGGTGGTTGAGCACCCGGCTGACGCGCACGGCATCGGCCTTCTCGGCGGGTGCCTCGCTCACGGTGTCCATCGTCATCGATGCCACGTCCTTTCACCATCGGTGGCAGGAGGCCGGCCGGTGCCGGCCTGTGCTTTCCGACCCTACGCCTTGGAGCCGACAGCGGGAAACAGCCGGCCGTGCCCAACGTCATAGCCCCGCGCTGAGCGGTCGCTTAGTCGCGCGTTGTTGAATAGGGGGAAGCGGCCGGCGCTCGCCGGCGGACCGATCGATGACGACGGAGAGCAGCTGATGGAGCGTGGCTTGAGCGCCGAGGAGGCGCAATTCCGCCAGGAAATGCGGGAATTCTTCACCACGAAGGTCCCGCAGGAGATCCGCGACAAGGTCGCGGCGGGCGAGGAGTTGACCAAGGAGGACCTCGCGACCTCCCACAAGATCCTCAACGAGCACGGGTGTGCCGTCCCTCAGTGGCCCGTCGAGTGGGGCGGCCAGGACTGGAGTGATCTGCAGCGCTACATCTGGCTCGACGAGATGCAGCTGGCGAACGTCCCCGCACCCTTACCGTTCAACGCGAACATGATCGGCCCGGTCATCGCCACCTTCGGGTCGGAGGAGATGAAGAAGCGCTTCCTCCCACCGACCGCCGCGCTCGACATCTGGTGGTGCCAGGGCTTCTCCGAGCCGGAGTCCGGCTCCGACCTCGCCTCGCTGCGCACGACCGCCGTCCGCGACGGCGATGAGTATGTCGTCAACGGCCAGAAGACGTGGACCACCTTGGGCCAGCACGCCGACTGGATCTTCAACCTCGTGCGCACCGATCCCAATGCCCCCAAGCAACAGCAGGGCATCTCGATGCTGCTGATCGATATGAAGACCCCTGGAGTCACGGTGCGGCCGATCCAGCTCATCGACGGGGGCCACGAGGTCAACGAAGTTTTCTTCGAGAATGTCCGCGTGCCCGCGGATCAGCTTGTCGGAGAAGAAAACCGGGGTTGGGACTATGCGAAGTTCCTGCTCGGCAACGAGCGCGTCGGCGTGGCCCCGACCGGGTGGATCAAGCGCAAGCTGGCGTCCGCCAAGGAGTATGCCGCGTCCGTCGCCGCCGGCGACGGCACTCTCCTCGACGACCCGCTGGTCTCGGCCCGTATCGCCGAGTTGGAGTGCGATCTCGCGGCGCTCGAGCTGACCGTGTTGCGGGTCGCCGCCAACTCCCATGGCGGCAAGCCCGATCCGGCGTCCTCCATCCTCAAGCTGCGCGGGAGCGAGTTGCAGCAGGACGTCCTCGAGCTGATCGCCGACATCGCCGGTCCGTCCTCCCTGGCGTGGAGCGACGCGGACGGCAGCGAGGTGCCGGAGTGGGCGCACAACGCCACCCCGGTCTATCTCAACTTCCGCAAGGCGTCGATCTATGGCGGATCCAATGAGGTCCAGCGCGGCGTCATCTCCAGTGGCATCCTCGGGCTGAAGGGCTGAGCAGCAATGGATTTCAAGTTCACCGACGAGCAGGACTCCCTGCGCGAGGCCGCCCGCGACGCGATCGGCCGCAATCGCACCGAACCCGTCCCCGGCGACGCCGTGCACAACGAGAAGATGTGGCAGGCGCTCGCCGAACTCGGCGCACTCGGCCTGCCCTTCCCCGAGGACGCCGGCGGCATGGGCGCCGGACCCATCGAGGCGATGATCGTGGCCGCCGAGCTGGGACGCGTGGGTGCGCGGACGGCATACGCAGACACGCTGATGGCCGTCACCCTCCTCGGCCAGGACGAGCTGGCCGGCGCCGCGATGGAGGGCAGCCGGCTCGTTGTGCCCGCCCTCTATGAGCCGATGCGTGCCTGGTCGCCCGAGCCGGCGCGTGTCACCACGGACGGCAGCGCCCTGGAGGGCGTCCGAGAGCCGGTGCCCTTCGCTGCCGCCGCACCGGCGGTCGTCACCACCGCCCGCGGCGACGACGGCATCGCCGTCTACGCGATCGAGTCGCCGACCTTCGACGGTGCGCGGCTCGACCTCGCCGGGCAGAGCGCCCGCCACGTCGGCGGCGATGCCCACCTGCGGCAGGCCCTCAACCTCGGAACGCTCGTGCTCGCCGGTGAGGCTCTCGGCGCGATGGAGTCGGCGCTCGGCCTGACGGTCGAATATCTCAAGAGCCGCAAGCAGTTCGGCGTCCCGCTGATGAAGTTCCAGACCCTAACCCAGCGCGCCGCGGACATGTATACCTCGCTCGAACTTGCCCGCAGCGCAATCTATTTCGGCGCGATGAGCCTGGCGGAGGACCCCGAGGACGACCTGACGATCTCGCGGATGAAGGTCATCACCGGCAAGGCCGGCAAGCACATCGGCCAGGAGGCGATCCAGCTGCACGGCGGCATCGGCATGACCGCCGAATACGCCGTGGGCCATTACACCGCCCGCCTCACCGAGATCGAGCACAGCCTCGGAGACACCCGCTACCACCTGGGCCGGCTCGCCGCGCGAGTCAAGGACTACGGGGCCCTCGACCTGGTCGGCTGAACCCTCACGTTGGGTCCGGCGTTCGGCGGTCACCGCCCGCCGGACGCCGGACTCAACGAAGCACCAGGACGCTCGTCAGCGTGGGGTCGGAGGCGTAGGCGATCCGGGCGCCGGAGGTCTGCGCCTCGCGCAAGGCCGTGAGGACCGCCGGGGTGATGCGCTCGCCGGGGGCGAGGACGGGTATGCCGGGCGGGTAGGGCGCGATGAGTTCGGCGCTCACCCGACCGACCGCCGCCTCGGATTCGACGACCTCTCGCCGGGCGAAGAAGGCCTCGCGCGGAGTGCGGACCGGTTCGGGAACGACACGGTATGCCGCCATCCCGGCCGGCTCGTGCGGCTCGCCGCGCTCCGCCTCGATGGCAGCGATCATGTTGTCCGCCAACGATTCCAGGTCTTCGGCCGTGTCGGCGAGCGTCACCATCGCGACGATGGTGTCGCGGTCGGCCATCTCGACCGGACGGCCACGGTCCAGGAGACGATTCTCGACGGCGACACCGACGGCGCCGGTGCCGCTCAGCACCAGAGTCAACTTGAGCGGGTCGACACCCGGGCCGTCGAGGACGAGCAGTCCCGGCACGCCCGCCAGCCGGTCCCGGGTCGCACGGACGGCTCGGAGGACCGCGCCCACGAGTTCGGCGCCGTCGCGTTCGAGGAGCGCGCGACTGGCGTCGATGCTCGCGAGGATGGAGCCGGCCGGACTCGTCGTGTGTGTCGCCTCGACCGCGGCCTCGAGGCGATCCGCGTCGATCCGGTTGCCGCGCACCAGGATCAGCGCACCTTGACTGTATGCCGTGAGCGCCTTGTGCGCGCTCGTCACCAGCGCGTCGGCACCGGCGGCGAGAGCGTGTGGCGGCAGGTCGGGATGGAAACCGAAGTGCGCGGCCCATGCCGCGTCGATGATCAGCGGGACGTCGTGGGCGTGGGCGACGTCGGCCCACGCGGCGATGTCGCCGTGGGTGCCGACATACGCCGGATCGGTCAGGAAGACACCGGCGAGGCGTCGAGAATCTGCTGCAGCACAGGCTGTTTCGACTGCCTCCACGGCGATCGGCAGGGGCAGGCCGGTCTGCGGGTCAACGTCGGGGGTCACCCAGACCGGCTCGAGCCCGGCGAGCACGAGAGCGGTGACGAGCGAGCGGTGCGCCGACCGGGTCAGCACGACGCGGTCACCCGGGACGCCCACGGCCAGTGCGAGGGCCTGGTTGCCGTGGGTCGAACCGCCGACCGAGAACCGGCACCGGTCGGCGCCCCAGAGCCGGGCGGCGCGTCGTTCGGCCTCGGCGAGCGTGCCCTCGGTCACCTTCATCGTGTCGAGCCCCGCATAGAGGGGCACATCACCGGCGATCACGTCGCCGACCAGGTCGATGCGGTGCTTGTGCCCCGGGATGGTGAAGGCGTGAGAGGTGTTCTCCTGGAAGGCCAACCACGCGTCGAGGAGGGGCGCCTCGGAGCGCAGACCGCGCGGGTCGGTGGGCATCAGCCGTCGGCCTCGCGCTTGGCGAGCAACTCGGCCGCGGCCTGCCGGGTCTTGACCGCGGCGGCCATTGCCTCCCGTGCCTGGGCGTCGGCGGCGAACAACTCCTCGCTCTCGGCCTCGGCACGCGCCAGCTCCGCGCCGAGCTCGGCGATGCGGCCCTTGATCGCGTCGAGACGTTCGCTGCTCTCTCGCACCGCAGCCTTGGCGCGCGCGACCTCCGCGGCGGCTTGCGCGTAGGCCTGCGCCGCCTCCTCGATCAGGGCCTCCGGATCCCCCTCCTCCACAGGCCCCTGCTCCTCGGGCTCATCCTCCGGCTCCGGCTCGTCCTCGGGCTCGGGCTCCTCATCAGACTCATCCTCATCCTCATCCTCAGGCTCATCCTCAGGCTCGGGCTCCTCCTCAGGCTCGTCCTCAGGCTCGGGCTCGGGCTCCTCCTCCTTTGGCTCAGGCTCGGGCTCGTCCCCCTCGGGCTCGGCCTCGGGCGGAGCCTCGCCCGGTTGCTCGTCGTCCGCGACCTCGGACGTGCGGATGAGGCGTAGCAGCCGGCCGGTCGTGGTGGCGACGACGGCGTCCTCGAGGTCCACCTCACCGAACCCCGAATAGTGCAGGGCCCGGGTCAGGGCACCCGACGTGACCGCCTCGGACGCCTCGGCACTCGCCAGGGCCGCGATCACCGAATCCCGGATCTCGTCGGCGGCGGGTCCGCTGAGCGAACTGCCGCCGCCGGCGCTGATCTCGCCGGCGCCGGCGAGCACATCGGCGATCAGTTGGTCGCGCGCAGGGCGCAGCGCCGTGATGGCCGTTCCGTGCAGATTGGCTTGTGCCGCACGCAATTGCGCCCCGACGCTCTCGATCTCCTCAACCAGATCCGGCCGGGCCCGGACGAGCTGGTTGAGGGTCCAGGCCGCGACGCTCGGTTTGCGCAGCTTCCCCAGGCGCGCGGCGAGCGCCTTGTCCTTGTCCGCCTTGGCCTGGGCGACCAGCGAGGTGCGTGTGGCCATGAAGTCGGCCAGCGGGACGGCATACAGCCGCCCGACGGCGGCGGCGAGCCGCCCCCCCCCCGCCTCGTCAGCGCCGGCCTCAGCCATCCATCTGCACTTCCCCGCGCCGGGCGCGCGCGACGGCGTCGAGTTCGGCGAGCCGGGCCGCGGCGGCATACGTCTCCTCGCTGGGGCGCAGGGCACCCTGGGCGGCATCCAGGCCGGCATACAGCTGACGGGCGAGGCGCTCCACCTCGGCGGGATCCAGGCCGTACTCACGGGCGCCGTCGAGGCTCCGGGCGCTCAGCAGGTCGGGGATGGAGAAGGTCGGCGCCGAGCCGGGCACGCACGGACCTTCGACGATCTCCACGGCAGCCCCGGCCTCGGGCGAGATCCCCTTGGCCGCCAGGGCGGACGCGACCACGTCGGCGTATGCGTTGTGCCCCAACGAGTTCGGGTGGAACGATCCCTCGACGGGCCAGCTGACGCCGTTGATCCATTCGGGGTCGTCGCACACAGCGTGACCGGCGAACCGGGTCCCGACACCGGCATACCGGATGCCCGCCCGGCGGGCAGCAGCGGCGATGACCGAACCGAGTTCGTCGGCGGCGGCGTTGAGTCGTTCCATCTCGTGTGGTGAGAAGAAGGTCGCGAGATTGCAGTCGACACCTTTGAAGAGCCGCGGGTATGCCGTCGCCACGACATACGCGTTCGGCGCGCGACCGGTCACCTCGGCGAAGAGCTGGTCGAGACGCCCCGGCAGCACCTGCCGCATCGCGATCAGGGCGTGATCGATGCTGACATCGGAGTTGGCCATCCAGCCCGGTTCGGCGGCGGCGATGAGCACGGGAACGAAGCCGATGTCGTTGCCGCCCACGGTGACCGATACATGGGTCGTATCCGGCCCGAGCGGGGCCACCTGGTGGGCCAGGACATCGGCGACAACGGCACCGAGACACGCGTTGTAGGCGACATCGAGACCGAGCCGCCGGGCCACCTGCACGGGGTAGCCGTCATCGGCGCGCCAGCACGCATTGCGGCGCGCGGCGCCCCCGACGCCCGCGGCATACGAATCTCCCAGCGCGACATATCGCATGGCCCTAACCCTGCCTGCCGACTCTCTGCGACGCAACGCCGGGCAGGCGTCCAGGCGGAGAACCTTTCGGCCCAGGCGGAAAGGCTCGCGCCGTGCCCCACGCGGTGGTGGGCTCGGGGGGTCCGCTCATCGAAACAGCAGGAGGATGACGATGACCCGCTTCCGCACCGCCCTCGCCGCGAGCGCAGGAGCGCTCGCACTGTCCGTCACGCCCGTCGCCCTGGGAGCCAGCGGTGACGCGCCGCGGGGCTGCAAGAGCTTCGAGGCCACCTTGGCCCAGCACCTGAACGCGATCGGCGATCGCGACCTGGCGGCGTTGGAGCCCACCGTCGACGACTCCGTCACCCTGATCTTCCCGAGCGGACGCATCCGCGACGGCAAGGAGGCCTTCATGGCCTTCCACGAAGCCTGGTTCGCCGACCTCACGTGGCGCCAGCCCGTCGAGGTGATCCGCACCAACGTCCAGGGCTGCAAGACCGCGTGGGTGCTGGTCGACTACCACTACCAGGACCTCGACGACGCCGGAAATGTCATCTCCGACTCGCACGCGATGTTCGCGCTCACCTGGACCTTCAAACAGGGCCGCTGGGTCGTCATCGCCGACCAGAACACCCCACTGGCCAGCTGACCCGGCCCCCGGGACGAGCGCTCGGCTGCCGGTGACCGGGAAGCCGGCAGCCGAGTCACCCAGACCGTCAGCGCCCAGTTCGAGCGGCCGAACCCCAGCCGGAGCCACTCCACACGAGTCATCCCCGAGCGGATCGGCTCAGCCCACCCGCTCCGATACGACACTGCGCCCGGCGCGCTGCCGGTCGACCAGGCCGGCCTCGTGCAGGACCGACAGGTGGGTCGAGACGGTGGAGAGGGGCAGGTCGAGGCGCCGGGCCAGTCCGCTGGTGGTGATCGGGCCGGCCAGCCCGTCGAGCACGCGGGCCCGGGTGGCGCCCAGCAGCCGTGCCGTGGCGTCGCCGCCTGCTCGGCGCTCGGGGTCCCCCGGGAGGGGATAGAAGATGCCGTGGTCGCGGGCAGTGGTTCGTCGATGAGGTAGGCCGACGGGATCAACGTCAGCGTGCCGTCGGCCGCCATGGCCTCGTGGACCCGCACGGGTTTGTCCAGCACGATGCTCGTGCGCTCGCCGGCGAGCCACGAGACGCTCGGGTGCAGGGCACCGATCGTGCTCGCCCAGCCGACGGCTCCGACAGCGCTCGCCCGGCGGACGGTCTCCATCCGCAGCTCCCGCTCCAGAACGGGCCACGACTCGGCCAAGGTCAGCTGCCAGATTCGATGCACGGCTCGGGCCGCATCACGTCCCAGGGTGCCCGCCTCGAGGCTGCGTATGACGCGCGGCGCCGGACGCGTCAGCAATGCCACCTCTCGCGCAAGCTGGCTCTGCGGTTGCGCCGCGATGGCCTCCAGTTCGTCGGCTAGGCCCGCCACGTGGCGATGCGGACCCACACCGACGATGGGGAGAATCCCCCGGCCTCGGGGTGGCACCAGTTCGCGCAGCAGCGCGCCGTCCTCCGTGGCGAGGGCACGCACGGTTTCGCGCACGGGGCCGCGCCGGGTCGGGTGCCGCCGGCCGGATGCTGCCAGCCGGAGCAGTCCCATCAGCTGGTTGACCGGAGATATGTGGAAGCGGGCGGAGGCCAGGGGCGCGACTGCGACGTCGAGGACCTTCACGGCGACTCCCCCAACCGCCCGTCGGTGATCTCGAGGACCCGGTCGGCCAGGCTGAGCAGGATCGGGTCGTGGGTGGTGACGATCGCGGTCATGCCGGTCTCGCGCACCAGACGGCCGATGAGGTCCATGATCTCGCGAGCCGTCGCCGAGTCGAGCTGGCCGGTGGGCTCGTCCGCCAGCAGAAGCCCCGGCCCGCCGACCAGGGCGCGGGCGATCGCCACCCGCTGCTGCTGGCCACCGGACAGTTCGGCGGGTGTCTGGTTGGGATGCTGCTCCAGACCGACGTGGGCCAGCGCCGCGCGCACCCGCTCCTCCCGGTCCGTCGGGTCGATTCCCTTCAGCCGCAACGGGATCCCGACGTTCTCGGCGGCGGTCAGGATCGGCAGCAATCCGAACCCCTGGAAGATGTACGCGACCTGATCGCGACGGAGCGCGAGCAGCTCATCGTCGGACATCGCGGTGACGTCGGCTCCGCCGACCCGGATGCGCCCGCTGTCGGCTCGGTCCAGACCGCCGAGCACATTGAGCAGCGTCGTCTTGCCCGAGCCCGACCGGCCCTGGATCGCGAGGAACTCGCCCGGCGGGACCGATAGCGACACCTCGTGCAACGCCGTCACCGCCGTCTCGCCGCTGCCATACGTCTTCGTGACGGTCTCGACCTCCACGAACGGGCCGGAGGACACCGCTGACCCGCGCGCACCCGGCCGCGTGTGCCTGCCCGGCCCCTCCTGCGGCCCCGGATCCTGCGGCCGGGGATCCTTCCGACTCGCGTCCGCGCCGAAGATGACGTCGTCGCTGTAACTCTCCTCGCGGCCATACCGTCCGCGGTAACCCTCACTCATCGCCGGCCTCCCGTCCCGGCCGGTCCGGCCAGACCCCGATGTGGTCGCTCTCCAGGTCGAGGCGCACCCGGTCCTTCATCTCCAGGGTGGTGGTGAACTCCCGCGGCAGCTGCAACCGACCGGCCCGGTCGAGGACGGCATACTCCTCGGCGATCACCGACTCGCCGCCGTGCTCGTCGATCGCGGTGCGGCGCAACACTTCCGAGGAGGTGCGCCCGTCCCGGATGCCGACCGTCCGCTGCACGTGCTCACTCACCAGTGGGTCGTGCGTCACCACGACGACCGTCGTCCCATAGGTCGCATTGGCTCGCTCGATCGCGGCGAAGACCTCCTCCGAGCTCTGGTGGTCCAGCTCACCCGTGGGCTCGTCCGCGAGCAGCACCCGGGGCTCGTTGGCGAGCGCGACGGCCAGGGCGACCCGCTGCTGCTGGCCGCCGGACATCGCTGCGAGCGGGCGGTCGGCGACCTGCGGTATGCCGAGCAGCTCCAGCAGCTCACGGGACCGGTCCCGGCGTTCACCTTTCGGCATCCGCGCGAGCGCCATCGGCATCTCGATGTTCTCGCTCGCGGTCAGGTAGGGCAGCAGATTGGCTGTCGCTTGCTGGAAGAGGAAGCCGACGGTCTCGCGGCGATAGGTCACGCGGTCCCGGGAGGACATGGCGAGAAGGTCCGAGCCGGCCACCCGGGCCACGCCGGCACTGGGGATGTCGAGTCCGGAGAGGATGTTGAGGAGCGTCGACTTGCCCGACCCGGACGCCCCGACGACCGCGATGAGCTCGCCCTGCCGCACGGTCAGGTCGAGGCCCTGCAAGGCGACGACCTCCACGCCTTCGGACTTGAAGATGCGAACGAGGTTGTCGCAGAGGATCTCCGGATCCTCCCGCCCGGTCGCGGCGGAGGGGATCGTGGCAGCAGTGGTCATCGGTGGTCTCCTCGCAGGTGGGCGGCGAGCGATCGGGAACGAGTACGGATGCCGTCGACGATGACGGCGAGCAGGGTGAGGAGAAGGAGGGCGGCTGCCACCAGAAGAGCCCCCAGCCAGGAGGTGTGCACAGGCGGGTGGGGCGTGCCCCCGACGAAGGGCCCCAGATCGATGGCCTTGGCCATCACCCCCGGCAGGACGATCCCGATGGCGACACCGGCGAGGATGGCCGCGCAGGCTGCGGGGACGACCTCGAGGGCACCGAGAAGCCAGTCGCGGCGCCGCCGCAACCCGAGGACGCGCATCCGCATGAGCGCGTCGACCCGCTCGGGCCGGGTGCGGGCGAGCGTGACACCAAGGGCCAGGACGCTGAACAGGCCGGCCAGCGCGAACCCCGCGATGCCCAGTCCACGCACCAGCGTGGGCAGGGCCTGCCCAGCCGTATGGGCAGCGAGGGCACGCCGGTCGATCACCCGCTCGGCGAGTCCCACCGGCGGGTCGGCGGCGATCCGCGCCATGGCCTCGGGGGTGCCGGTGACGAAGGCCGTGTTGGGCTGCAGATAGGGCTGTCCTGCAAGGAGTTCCGCCCACGGCAGCATGACGACGGGGACCGTGGTTGCGGTGGTGGTGGCGCGCCGCAGCGCCGGCACCACCCGCGTCGTCGTGAGCTTGCGGAAGTCCCCGTTCACCCTCACTTCCAGCAGGCTGGTGCCCGGCCGCAGCGGTTCGCTGGTCAAACCCGTCAGCGCGTCCACGCTGCCGCCCGCGCCGGACGGCGAGAAGGCGAGCGGCGTGCCGGCCAGGCTCGCGGCATACGCAGGCACGTCGACCCCGATGACGGTGACAGCCTGCACTCCCGACCCCGCGCGGCCGGTCACGCGCTCCCCCGTCGAGACCAGCGCGGGCACCACGGACCTCACCCCGGGGACGGCCCGCAGAGCGTCGAGATCACCGGGATCGACCCGGACGGCATCGACGCGCAGGTCGGCGCCGGTGGCTTGGTATGCCGCGGCGGCCCGGCCCTGGTCGATGCTCGCGGAGAGGCTCGCCAGGAAGGTCGCCACCGTGGCCGCCACGACCAACCCGGTGAG
>NZ_HG764815.1:2850389-2857058 GCF_001050535.1 Nostocoides australiense Ben110
CGGCCGCGCCGAGGAGGCCGCCGCCTCGGGACGCCTCGGCATGGCCTCGAGCATCCGGGGCCGGCTGCGTGACCTCGGCGGCGAGGCGACGTGGACCTCCGCGCCCGGCACGGGGTGCACCGTCGTGCTGACCGCCCCCAAGGACCTGGAACCCCTCGCACCCCGCCGTTCCGCATGACCGTCGTCCCGGAAAGAGCCTGCTCATGACCCTGCGTGTCCTCGTCGCCGATGACCACCCGCTCTGGCGTGATGCTCTCGTGGCCGACCTCGAGAAGGCCGGCTACGACGTCGTCGGCTCCGCCGCGGACGGCCCGTCCGCGGTGAACCGGACCAAGGCCACCCGGCCGGACGTGCTCCTGCTGGACCTGAACCTGCCGGGCCTGCACGGCGCCGACGTCTGCGCCCAAGTGGCCGGGCTGGCGACCCGGGTGCTCATCCTGTCGGCGAGCGGGGAGGAGCGGGATGTGCTGGCCGCGATGAAGGCGGGCGCATCCGGCTACCTCGTCAAGTCGGCCACCCCCGAGGAGATCCGGGCCGCCGTCGACGCGACCGGCCGGGGTGAGGCCACATTCACTCCGGGTCTGGCCGGCCTCGTGCTGGGGGAGTACCGCAAGCTCGCGAACGAGCCCGCCCCCGACGAACGCCCCATCCCGCAACTGACCGAGCGCGAGACCGAGATCCTGCGGCTGGTCGCAATGGGCTTGTCCAGCAAGGAGATTGCCGAGCAACTCGTCATCTCCCACCGGACCGTGCAAAACCACGTCCAGAACACTCTCGGCAAGCTGCAGTTGCACAACCGGGTCGAGCTGACCCGCTTCGCCATCGAGCACGGCCTCGACGAGCCCTGACCCCAGTCGAGATGTCACTCCTTCGCCCGGCCGGCTTCCGGTATACGGGCGGGGCGTCCGGATACTGAACAGCCACATATCCTGTCCGGGTGACGACGACCGCCGCTCCGATGAGTATGTTGCTCGATGGGCCCGCGCGCCCTGCCGCGCAGCAGCCGGTGTGGCCCGACGATGGCGCGCTCAAGGGCGCGATCGAGACTCTCGCCTCGATGCCACCCATCGTCTTCGCCGGCGAATGCGATCTGATGCGTCAGCGCATGGCGGCCGCCTCCCGGGGTGAGGCCTTCGTCCTCCAGGGCGGCGACTGCGCCGAAACCTTCGTCAATGCCACGGCTGACAACATCCGCGACCGCGTCAAGACGCTCCTGCAGATGGCGGCTGTCCTGACCTATGGCGCGTCGGTGCCGGTGGTCAAGGTCGGGAGGATGGCCGGCCAGTACGCCAAGCCGCGTAGCAGCGACACCGAGACCCGGGCGGGGGTGACGCACCCGGCCTATCGCGGCGACATGGTCAACGACTACGACTTCAGCGCCGACGCCCGCCGCCCGGACCCGCAACGGCTCGTGCGTGCCTACCACGCCTCCACGGCGACTCTCAACCTCGTTCGGGCCTTCACCACCGGCGGGTATGCCGATCTGCGGCACGTCCACGAGTGGAACAAGGGCTTCGTCTCGACGCCGGCCAATGCGGCATACGAACGGCTTGCCAGGGACATCGACAAGGCGATGAAGTTCATGGCCGCTTGCGGAGCGGACTTCGACGCGATGCGCCAGGTCGAGTTCTTCGCGGCGCACGAGGCGCTGCTGCTCGACTACGAGCGCCCGCTGACCCGCATCGACTCGCGCACCGGCAAGCTCTATGACACCTCCGGTCACTTCATCTGGGTCGGGGAGCGCACCCGGCAGCTCGATGGGGCGCACCTCGACTTCATCTCACGCGTGCACAACCCCGTGGGGGTGAAGCTGTCGGCGAAATCCGATCCCGCCTATATCGAGCAGCTGATGGATCTCGTCGATCCCGAGCGCGAACCCGGCCGGTTGACCTTCATCACCCGGATGGGCGCCGCGCAGGTGCGCGACGCGCTCCCGGGCGTGATCGAGGCCGCCACCAAGGCTGGGTCTGCTGCGACGTGGATCTGTGATCCCATGCACGGCAACACTTTTGAGTCCGCGAGTGGGTTCAAGACGCGCGACTTCGACGACATCGTCGAGGAGGTGCGCGGCTTCTTCGACGTGCACCGTGCGCTCGGGACGGTGCCCGGCGGTATGCACGTCGAACTGACCGGCAATGACGTCACCGAATGCCTCGGCGGAGCCGAGAAGATCCTCGACGCCGACCTCGCGCAGCGGTATGAGAGTGTGTGCGACCCCCGCCTGAACCACCGGCAGGGTCTCGAGCTGGCCTTCCTCGTCGCCGAGATGCTGGCTCGCGACTGATGGCGCCGTATGCCGTCGACCTCCTTTCCGACACGCTGACCCGCCCCTCGGCGGGGATGCGCGCCGCCATGGCCGAGGCAGAGGTCGGCGACGACGTCTTCGGTGAGGACCCCACGGTCGCGCGACTCGAGGCGCGGGTCGCGGAGTTTCTCGGGCACGAGGCCGGATTGTTCTCGCCGACCGGCTCCCTCGCGAATCAGCTCGGACTGCGGCTGCACGTGAAGCCCGGGCAGGAGCTGATCGCCGATTCGATGGCGCACATTCTGCGCGCGGAACTCGGTGCGGCAGCGGCCTTTTCGGGCATCACATCGCGCACCTGGGTCTCCGACCGGGGCCGCCCGACGCCGGAGCAGGTGCTCTCGCTGATGGCCGCCGAGGCGAGCCCGTATCACGTGGCCACTGCGCTCATCGAACTCGAGAACACCCACAACTTCGGCGGCGGCAGCATCCTGCCGCTCGCCACCATCGAGGCGATCCGCGCCGGCTCCGAGCCGCACGGGGTGGCGATGCACCTCGACGGTGCCCGCCTCTGGAACGCCCACGTGGCGACGGGAATCGAGCTCGCGGCATACGGCCGGCTCTTCGAGACCGTCTCGGTGTGCCTCTCCAAAGGCCTTGGCGCACCGGTCGGTTCGGTGCTCGTCGGGTCCGCCGACGCCATGGCCGAGGCACGGATCTGGCGCAAACGCTATGGCGCGGGGATGCGCCAGGCCGGCATCCTCGCCGCAGCCGGACTCTATGCCCTCGACCACAACATCGCGCGCCTCGCCGAGGATCATGCGCGAGCGCGCCGCTTCGCCGAGGCTGTGGGTTCCGTTGCGCCCGTGGTCGATCCGGCGCAGGTCGAGACCAATATCGTCATCCTCGACCTGACCGACCACGCGCTCAGCGCGCCGCAGGCCGTCTCCGGCTTCGCCCAGCATGGCGTCCGCGCCTACGCGCTCAGCCACACCCACGTCCGGCTCGTCTGGCACCTCGACGTCGACGACGCCAGCACCGACCTCGCGATCGAGGCCGCCCGGGCAACCCTGGGCTGACGCCGGCCAGCTCCTCGTTGCCGGGCCTGGTTGTCGTTGCGGGGCCAGGTTCTCGTCGAGACGGGCCAGGTTCTCGTTGTGGGGCCTGGCTATTTCCAGGCCCCACGACGACAAGCCGGCCCGGGTCGGAGGAGGAGCCGCCTCAGAGCTGAGGCACCCCGGCGAGCGCGGCCGTGAGGGCTTCCTCGGAGAGCGCCTCGTCGGCAAGTCCGCCGGCCAGGTAGCTCTCGTAGGCGCCCAACTCGAGCATGCCGTGCCCGGACAGGCCGACGACGATGACCTTGTCCTCTCCGGACTCTGCGCACGCCAAGGCCTCCTGGCGGGCCAAGGCGATCGCGTGGGACGACTCTGGCGCCGGCACGATCCCCTCGGTGCGCGCGAATTCGATTGCGGCAGCGAAGCATTCGTTCTGGTGCAAGGCGACTGCCGCGATGTGGCCCTCGTGGACCAGGTGCGATACGAGCGGTGCCATGCCGTGATAGCGCAGGCCGCCGGCGTGGATCGCCGAGGGGACGAAGTCGTGACCCAGGGTGTACATCTTCATCAGCGGCGTCAGACCGGCCGTGTCTCCGAAGTCGTAGCGGTATTCGCCTCGGGTCAGGGTCGGGCAGGCCGCGGGCTCGACGGCGATCAGACGAGGGTTCTGCTTGCCCGCGAGCTTCTCCCGGACGAAGGGGAACGTCAGGCCGGCCAGGTTGGAGCCGCCGCCGGCGCAGCCGATGACGAGGTCGGCGCCGGACTCGCCCGCCTTGGCCAGCTGCAGCAGCGCCTCCTCACCGATCACCGTCTGGTGCAGCAGGACGTGGTTGAGCACCGAGCCGAGGGCGTACTTCACGTCGTCCTGTTGAGCGGCGACCTCGACGGCCTCGGAGATGGCGATGCCGAGGCTGCCCGGGTGGCCCTCGGGGAAGGCGCGCCCGGATTCGGTGTCGCGGGTGGGGGAGCGGAAGACGGTGGCGCCGAAGGTCTCCATCAACGTGCGCCGAGCGGGCTTGGAGTCGAAGGACGCGCCCACCTGCCAGACGTCGCAGTGCATTCCGAAGAGACTGCACGCGAAGGCCAGGGCCGTGCCCCACTGGCCGGCGCCGGTCTCCGTCGTCAGGCGGGTGATGCCATTGATGGAGTTGTAATAGGCCTGCGGCACAGACGTATTCGTTTTGTGCGACCCGGCCGGCGAGACGCCCTCGTATTTGTAGTAGATGCGGGCAGGCGTGGCGAGTTTGGCCTCCAATCGGCGAGCCCGGAACAGCGGCGAGGGCCGCCAGAGCCGGTAGACCTCGCGCACCGCTCGGGGGATCTCGACGAAACGCTCGGCGGTCACCTCCTGGGCGATGAGCTCCGGTGGGAAGAGTCCGGACAGGTCATCCGGGCCGACCGGCTGATGGGTGCCGGGGTGCAGCGGCGGGGGAGGAGGCGTGGGCAGGTCGGCGACGACGTTGTACCAGTGGGTCGGCATCTCGGAGTCGTCGAGGAGGTACTTCACGGCTTCATCGGACACGAGCGCTCCCGGCATCGGATCGGTGGGGTCGGCTGCTCACCCTAGCGGCGCCCACTCCCTCGCGAAACGGGCATCTCAGGGTGCGTCGTGGTGGAGTGCTTCGGAGGGACGCTCATCGTCGATGACGTCGTCGACGGCGCGGCCGCGCAGCTCGGACAGATACATCGCCGCCAACACCAACCCGCCGCCCAGCAGCATCCGGCCGGTCAGCGACTCGCCACCGAAGAGCACGGCGAAGAAGGCGGCGAACACCGGCTCGGTGGTCATGATGATCGCCGCCCGGGTCGGGTGCACGTGCGCCTGCGCCCACGTCTGCGCCCACAGAGCGAAGGCGCCGGCGACCAGCGCCATATAGAGCAGCGAGGTCCACTGGCCTCCGGTTGCCGGCAGCGTGATGCCGCCCGGCAGGGCCGCCACGAGCGCGACGAGCGAGATCACGGCGGCCTGGATGCACGCCATACCGGTCGCCTCGGCGGGCGTCGACCATCGGCCCAGGCCCACGATGTGCAGCGCATAGAGCAAGGCGGCGGCCAGCGTCAGCGACTCGCCGAGCCCCACCGCGAACCCGCGCAACGACAGCACCCCCAGGCCGACTGTCGCCAGAGCGACGGCCACCCACATCACCCCCGGCAACCGCTCGCGCAACAGCAGTGCGCCGAGGATCGGGGTCAGCACGACATACGCCCCGGTGACGAAACCCGACACCGACGCCGAGGTGTGCTCCAACCCGACGGTCTGCAGGATCTGCGCCGTGCCGTAGAGCGCACCCAACAACAAGGAGGTGCGAACCGCGTTGCGCGGCAACGACATCACGTGGCGGTGGAACACCAGGTTCATCGCGAGCGCGGCGATGGCGAAGCGCACCACAAGGAAGTCCGCCGACGGCACGTGCGCGACGAGATCCTTGATGAGGAAGAAGGTGGAGCCCCACGTGGCGGTCATCGCGAGCAGCAGGAGCGTCGCGACGATCCGCGTCCGGTCGGAGTGTGGTCCGGCGGGAGCGCTCATACGATCGTGATGGTGACAGTCGAACCCTTCGGGGCCTGCTCCCCGCCGCCCGGGGTCTGGCCGGTGCACACGTCGAGAGGCGCCCCGAGGAATTTCTCGACCTTGACCGCGAAGCCGGCCGCTTCGAGGGTGGCCACGGCCTTGGCTTCGCCCAGGTTGAACACGCTCGGCACCTCGACCATCTCAGGGCCCTTGGAGACCTGGACGGTGATCGTGGCCCCCCGCACGACCTGGCCCTCGGCCGGTGTCTGGGCCACGATCCGGCCCTGCTCGACGTCGGTGGAGTAGACCTGCTCACCCTCGACGACGGTCAAGCCCACGGCGGTCGCCGCGGCCTGCGCCTCCTCGAGCGTCATCCCCCGGTAGGTGGGCACGTCGATCGGCTGCGGCCCGTCGCTGACGACGATCGTGACCTTGTCTCCGCGCTTGAGCTCGGTGCCCGCGACCGGTGTGGAGGAGACGACCCGGCCCTTCTCGACCGTGTCGGAGTAGGCCCGCGTGACCTCCCCTTCGAGATTGCGCGCCGCCAAGCGCGCCAGCGCGGTCTTGTAGGTGATGCCTGCGACGACGGGCACCTCATACCGTTCCTTGCCCTTGGAGATCGTCAGGGTGACGTCCTCGCCGCGCCGCAACGAGGCGCCCTCGCCGGGGGTAGCGGAGATGACCACGCCCTTCGCCACCGTCTCGCTGAACGCCTGAACGTCCTTGGCGTCGAGGTGCGCCGTCTCCAGAGCCGCATGTGCTTGTGCCCGAGTTAGATTCGACAGCTGCGGCACGGTGGTGGGAGCACCGGGACCGGCGAGGAAGTACCAGCCGGCGGCCGCCGCGCCCGCGAGCAGGGC
>NZ_HG764815.1:2857158-2863179 GCF_001050535.1 Nostocoides australiense Ben110
CGAGCGGAGAACTTCGTGGGGTGACTCAGAGCCAGCCGGAGCGACGGAACGCCCGATAGAGCAGCAGGCAGACCGTGAACATGATGGCCAGGGCGAAGGCGTAGCCGAAGCGCCAGCCCAGCTCCGGCATGTGCTCGAAGTTCATGCCATAGATCCCGGCGATCATCGTCGGCATCGCCGCGATCGCGACCCATGCGGAGATCTTGCGCATGTCCTCGTTCTGGCGCACGCCGACCCGCGCCAGGTAGGCGTGCAGGACATCCGTGAGTAGCCGTTCATACGACTCGATGTGGTCGATCGACTGCGACAGGTGGTCGAGGACGTCGCGATAGAGCAGGCGAATTTCGCTGTCCGCCATGGTGCTTGCCGGGCTGAAGTGCACGGAGATGGCCTTGTGCAGCGGCACCGCTGCCCGTTTGAATTCGAGCACCTCACGCTTGAGGTTGTAGACCGTCTGCGAATGCACCGACCGGTCACCGGCGAAGACCGCCTCCTCGATGGTCTCGAGGTCCTTGGCCAACTCATCGTCGATGGCCGTGTAGCCGTCTACCACCTGGTCGATCACGGCGTGCAAGGCGCCCTGCGGGCCGAGCGCGAGCATCTCCGGGTCGGCCTCCAGCCGGTGACGCACGCCCTGCAGCGCCGCCGCCTCCCCGTGCCGGATCGTCAGCAGGAAGCGGTCGCCGACGAACGCCATGACCTCGCCCGTCTCGACATCCGAGGTCTCCTCGACGTAGCGCAGGGTCTTCAGGACCACGAAGGTGGTCCCGTCATAGCGCTCGATCTTGGCGCGCTGGTTGCCTTTCATGACGTCCTCGACGGCGAGCGGGTGCAGGTCGAGTTCCTCTCGCACCAGTTCGAACTCCGCGTCCGTGGGGTTCTTCAGGCCGATCCACAAGAAGTCGGGACGGTCGCTCGCGCCGCGCAACGCCGCGAGTTCGTCGCTGAGGTCCCCGCAGGGCTGCCGCACCCCGTCGACATACTTCGCCTGATCCACGATCACGGGCCCATTGTCATACTTGCCGCGTGCCTACACTCCTGTTGATCCGCCATGGACGCACGACCCCCCCGCCAACGCCGCGGGCACGCTCGCGGGCTGGTCGCCGGGCATCGGCCTGGACGAGGTGGGCCGCGATCAGGCGGCACGGCTGGCCGAGCGCCTCGCAGCGCTGCCGGTATGCCGCGTCGTCGCCTCCCCGCTGCAGCGCACCCTGGAGACGGCGGCACCGCTCGCCGCCGCGTGGGGTCTCGAGGTCGTGCAGGACGAGGGCGTGGGGGAGTGCCGGTATGGCGCGTGGACCGGTCGGCCGCTGAAGGACCTCGCGCAGGAGGAGCTGTGGAAGGTCATCCAGCGCGCCCCCTCGGCGGCGGTCTTCCCCGCCGGGGACGACTACCCGCACGAGAGCCTGGCGGCGATGTCGGCCCGCGCCGTCGAGACGGTGCGCCGCGCTGACGCGGACGTGCTCGCGGCATACGGCCCGACGGCGGTGTGGGCAGCGGTCAGCCACGGCGACGTGATCAAGGCGATCGTGGCCGACGCCCTGGGGATGCACCTCGACCAGTTCCAGCGGATCGTCGTCGACCCGGCGTCGGTGAGTGTCATCCGGTATCCCGTCGGACAGGCAATGGTGTTGGGCGTCAACGGATCCGGGACCGACCTCGAGGGGATCGTGCCGACGCGGCAGGAGGCGCAGAGCGACGAGGGGCAGGTCGGTGGGGGAGCCGGGTCAGGCGGCGGGCAGCCGCAGGGTGAAGACGCACCCTGACCCGTCCGGCAGGTTCGCGGCGTCGACGTCCCCGCCGTGGGACCGGGCGATCTCGCGCGTGATGGCCAGCCCGAGCCCCATGCCGGCGATGCCGCTCGTGCGGGCGGCGTCGGCCCGCCAGCCCGGCTCGAAGACATGGGCGAGGTCGGCTTCCGGTACGCCGCCGCACCCGTCCGCCACGAGAACCTGCGCCGGGGACTGCACGCTGATGAGGACGCGCCCGCCGGGTGGAGTGTGTTGCACGGCGTTGCGCAGCAGGTTCGTCACCGCCCGGGTGAGGGCAGCCGTGTCGACGGTGACGCGCACGTCGGTGAGGGCGCCCGGCGTCAACTCCACCCGCGCCGCCTCGGCGAGGGGCCGGACGCAGGCCGCGGCGTCGGAGACCAGATCGGACAGGTGCACCGCCTCGCGCCGCACGGCCGCGGACATCTCGCCCTGGAGTCGGGACAGTTCGGCGATATCGGCGACCATGTCGTCGAGCCGGTCGCTCTCGCGGAGGATGCCGTCGAGCGCCGCGGCGACCGGTGTCGCCCCGGATTCCTTCTCCCGCAATGATTCCGCCAGGACTCGGATGCCGGACAGCGGGGTGCGCAGGTCGTGACCGAGCCACCGGATCAGCTCCCGTCGGTCGGCCTCGACGCTGGCGGCCCGATCCCGCTCGGCGCGTTCCGCCGCGGCCGTTCGCTCCTGCACGAAAATGCGCCGGGCCACGGCCGCGCCGACAAGGACCGCCATCGGCGCACCGGCCAACAGCACGAAGATCAGGGTCCGGTAGTCGTGGATGCCGATCGCCATGGCGCGCGTTGCGGCCGCCACTCCCGCCGCCAGCGAGATGACGACGACGAGGGGTGCCGCCAAGGCCGCCCACGCGGCCCGGCGCCGGCTGACGGTCAGCAGGACCAGGGCGCCGAGGAGCGCGACGACGCCCGTGACCGCCGCGGAGATGGCGATCGCCGAGCCGGCGGGACTCACGCAGGATCCCAGCGATAGCCGCGCCCGAACACCGTCACGAGCCGGACCGGTGCGCCCGGATCCGGCTCGACCTTCTCCCGCAGTCGTCGCACATGCACCGTCACCGTGGAGGCGTCGCCGTACTCCCAGCCCCAGACGTTGGCCATCAGCTCCTCGCGCGCCCACGCGCGAGCGGGATGTCCGATGAACCAGGCGAGCAGATCGAACTCTCGCGCGGTCAGGGGCAGCGGATCCTCACGACGCAACGCCGTGCGCGCCGCCAGGTCGAGACGCAGGTCGCCGTCGACCAGTTCCCGCCGGGCGGGTTCGGGTGCCGGCGGGGCCGACCGGCGCAGCACCGAACGGATCCGAAGGTCCAACTCGCGCAGCGAAAACGGTTTGGTGACATAGTCATCCGCCCCGAGCGCCAGGCCCTGGACACGTTCGTGCTCCTGGCTCCGCGCGGTGACCATGATGACCGGCAGATCGGCGCGCATGGCTCGCAGGTGGCGGCACAGATCCAGGCCTGGCGTGCCCGGCAGCATCAGGTCGAGCAGCACGAGGTCGGCGGGCGACTGCGCATACGACGCCAGCGCGCCGTCGCCGTCGGCCACCGCCGCCACCTCGTGACCGGCGTCGCGCAAGTAGCTCGCCGTCGTCTCCCGGACGGTCTCGTCGTCCTCGACCAGCAACAAGCGCACCACGGCCCCAAGAGTAGGGCGCTGACGCGCGCGAGCCCGCCCGCGGCATACCGGCCGTAAGGCGCTGTTAAGAACTCTCTCGCGGGTTAGGGTCGGGGTATGAGCCTTGCGCAGTACGACCCGCCGGAGCGCTTCGTCGCCGGCACCGTCGGCCCGCCGGGCAATCGCACCTTCTTCCTCCAGGCCCGCGAGGGCATTCGCATCACGACCGTGTCGGTCGAGAAAGTGCACATTCAGGCCATCGCCGACCGGATCAGCGACCTGCTCGAGGCCACCGCGTCGCTGCCCACGCAGACCCCGGACGCCGACAACGAGCCGCTCGAGACACCCTTCGAGGACGAGTTCCGCGTCACGACGATGTCGCTGGCGTGGGACACCGACCGGGATGTCGTCGTCCTGGAGTGCCACGATCGCGACCCCGACGGCGACGAGGAGGAGCAGGCGCAGGCGCGGGCCGCGGGGCTGCCCGCCGACATCCAGTCGATGCGCGTGATCCTCAGCTCGCCGATGGCGGCCGAGTTCGTGCGCCGTTGCAAGGCGCTGGTGTCCGCCGGCCGGCCGCCGTGCCCCTTCTGCGGGGGGCCGCTCGACGCGACCGGGCACATCTGCCCCCGGGCGAACGGCTACCGGCGCTGAGCGAGGACCCGCTCACCACGGCCGAGCTGCACGTCATCGGCCAGCTCACCGATGCCTCCAACGCGACATGGCTCACCCGGCTCGGTGACCCGGAGCGCGGCCCGCTCGCGGTCTACAAACCCGTGGCGGGGGAGCGGCCGCTGTGGGACTTCCCCGACGGCACGCTCGCGGCCCGGGAGCGGGCGGCATACCTCGTGAGCGAACTGGGTGGCTGGCACGTCATACCCCGGACCGTCCTGCGCGACGGGCCGGCGGGCCCGGGCATGGTGCAGGAGTGGATCGGCAGCATCGAGAGCGAGAACGAGGGCGTCATCCACCTCATCAGGATCGGCAGCGATCCCGCGGGACTGCGGCCGGTGCTGCGTGCCACGGACGATCGCGGTATGCCGGTGTTGCTCGCGCACGAGGACACCGCGGACGTGCGCTCCCTCGCCGTCCTCGACGCGGTGCTCAACAACACCGACCGCAAGGGTGCCCACGCCTTCCGCTGCGCGGGGCAGCTGTATGCCGTCGATCACGGCGTGACCTTCCACCACGAGCCCAAACTGCGCACGGTCCTGTGGGGATGGGGCGGCAAACGCCTGCCCGAGAACGAGATCCAGCGCCTGCGGTCCCTGTTGATCGCCCTCGTCGAGCCGGGGGAGCAGGCGGAGGAGATCCGCTCCCACCTGACCGTCCGCGAACACGAGGCACTGCTGGCGCGCGTCGATCACCTGATCGGCACCGGCCGCCACCCCCGCCCCGACGGTGAGTGGCACGCCATCCCCTGGCCACCGATCTAGACCCCTCCGCATACAGTTGGCCCGTGAAGACGTGGCCCGAGGTGACCCTGCCCGCCATCCCCGGAACTGGACGCCCGCTGCGCGTGCACGACACCGCCTCCGACGCATTGGTGACGATCGAGGGCAGCGACGGCGTGGCGCGGCTGTATGTCTGTGGCATCACGCCGTACGACGCCACCCACTTGGGCCACGCCGCTACCTATGTCACCTTCGACCTGCTCAACCGCGCGATGCGCGACAGCGGTCTGCAGGTGCGTTACGTCCAGAACGTCACCGACGTCGACGACCCGCTGCTCGAGCGCGCCGCCCGCGACAACCGCGACTGGCGGGAGCTCGCCGGCGCCGAGATCGGCCTCTTCCGCGAGGACATGACCGCCCTCGGCGTCCTGCCCCCCGACGAACTCGTCGGCGTCGTCGAATCCATCGACGAGATCGCCCAAGCCGTGCGGCAGCTCGTGGCGGCCGGGGCGGCATACGACCTGCCGAACGACGGGCTCGACTCCGGCGACATCTACCTCGACCTGACCCGGCTGGACGAGTTCAACGACGTCAGCGGTTTCTCCCGCGACCAGATGATGGAGGTCATCGTCGACCGGGGCGGCGACCCGGACCGCCCGGGCAAACGCGACCCCCTCGACCCGCTGCTCTGGCGTGCCGAGCGGGCCGGGGAGCCCGCGTGGCACGTCGACGGCCTGCCCGCCGGCCGCCCCGGGTGGCACATCGAGTGCACCGCGATCGCGCGCGACCATCTCGGCCTGCCGATCGACATCCAGGGTGGTGGAGTGGACCTGGTCTTCCCGCACCACGACATGTCGGCGACCCAGGCGTGTGCGGTCGGCGAGCACTTCGCGCGCGCCTTCGTCCACCAGGCGATGGTCGGCCTGCACGGCGAGAAGATGAGCAAGTCCAAGGGCAACCTCGTGCTCGTCTCGCGCCTGCGCGCGGACGGGGTGGACCCGATGGCGATCCGGCTGCTGCTGCTCGCGCAGCGATACGACACGCCGTGGGACTACACCGACGACCTCCTCGAAGCCGCCACCGCGCGGCTGGCCACCTGGCGCGCGGCGCTCTCGGTCAACGAGGCCCCGGACAGCGCGCCGGTGATCGCCGCGGTCCGGGACGCGCTCGCGGACAATCTCGACACGCCCGCCGCGCTGGCCGCGGTCGATGCGTGGGCGTCGGCCG
>NZ_HG764815.1:2863279-2868577 GCF_001050535.1 Nostocoides australiense Ben110
CTCCAGGGCGCGCAGCACCTCGGTGTCGGTGGGCCGGTCCTCCGGATAGGGCGAGAGGGCGGCCTCGAGCAGCGGCACGAGATCGGGGTCGACACCGGCGAGATCGGCCTCGCCGCGCACGACCCGCGACAGGATCGTCTCCATCGAGCCGCGGCCGAACGGCGGGCGGCCCTGGGCGGCGAAGCCCAAGGTGGCCGCCCAGCCCCACCAGTCGGTGGAGTCGGTGACGGCGGCGCCCTCGACGATCTCGGGTGACAGGTAGCCGGGGGTGCCCATGACCAGGCCCGTGCGGGTCAGACGGACGTCGTCGGCGACGTGGGCGATGCCGAAGTCGATGAGGATCGGCTCGCCGTCGAGAAGCAGGATGTTGCCGGGTTTGACGTCGCGGTGGATGACGCCGGCCTCGTGGATGGCGTGCAGGGCGCCGGCCAGGCCGCGGCCGACCTGCAACAGGGCCGCCCCGCGAAGGGGGCCGGCGTCGTCGACGACCTCGTCCAGGCCCGGCCCGGAGGGTGTCGACCTCCCGGGCCAGCCGCGTGCGTGCCGCCGGGTCCGCCGCGACGTGCGCACGCAGCACCTTGATGGCCACCGCGCGCCCGGCCCGGTCGAGCGCGAGGTGCACCACGCCCATACCGCCCTCGCCGAGCTGTTGCAGCAGCCGATAAGGCCCGATCCGCGTGAACTCGGGCAGCTCCCCCGCCGGCTGCTCACTCATACGGACAGGTTAAAGGACGGACCTGGCGCCCGCGGTCAGCGTCCCCGAGGTCGAGTCAGGACTGGATGTAGCCGATGAGCTGCTCGCGCTCGGCCTGCAGGTTGCTGATCCGGTTTTTGACGACGTCGCCGATGCTGACGATGGCGGCGAGCCGGCCGTCGACCAGGATCGGGACGTGCCGGATGCGGTGCTCGGTCATCGTCGACTCGAGCTCGTCCAGGTCGGAGTCGGGGCCGGCGGTGCGCACATCGGAGGTCATGATCGCCGAGACGGGACCGGAGAGGATGTCGGCGCCGGCGGAGTGCAGGTGGCGCACGACGTCACGCTCGGAGACGATGCCGTGGACGGCAGACCCGTCGGCGCTGACGACGACCGCGCCGATCCGGTGCTCGGCCAGGAGCGCCAAGAGGTCCCCGACGCTCGCATCGGGTGCGATGGTGATGACGCCGTCGCCCTTGCCACGAACCACTTCAGAGATCTTCATGGCAGGACCGTAGTCGGTCCGGCCCCTCCCCGCTAGATGACTGATTCCCGGGGGTCAGTGGTCGTAGGCGGTCAGGGACCGTAGGACGGGTGCGCCGGCGCGGTCGTTGTGCCAGATGACAGCGGTCAGGCCAGGATGCGTTGGGTGATCCGGGTCGCGACGCCGGCGGGGGTCTTGCCGTGGTGGTCTTCGAGGTCGAGTTGGCCTTTGAAGGTGTCGAAGACCGACTCCACGATCTGCCGCAGCGGTTTGAAGAACTCGCCGCCCGGCCTGGGCTTCTCGCCCTTGCGGGCTTTGCGCAGCAGTCCGAACCGATTCTCATCGAGTTCGGCCTCGAAGGTCTTGCCGTAGTAGTTCTTGTCGGCCAGGAGCAGGTGGATCGCGTCGTGCTGGTGCTGGTGGAGTCCTTCGGTGCTCTCCAACAACGCCGTCAGAACCTGGCGTTCGTCGGCCTTGGCGCCGGTCAGGGCCCAGGCGATCGGGAGCCCGTGCACGGTGCAGACCAGGTGCAGACGCAGTCCCCAGAAGTACCGGGAATGCGAGGCGCAGTAGCCGTACTCGGCCCATCCGGCCAGGTCGGATCGCTTGACGGTCTCACGCGAACGGGCGCACTCGACCGGCGTGGAGTCGACCACCCAGACGTCGTCGGTAGCAACGCTGGTCTGGCGTGCGAGTTGGCCGATGAGCCACGCCATCGTATGCCCGAGCTTGCGCAGCCGCTTGTTGTACCCCGGCTGCAGCGGCAGGCCGGGGAAGAGCGGGCGCAGGTAGCGGTGGGCGTAGCGCAGCCAGTGCCGCTCGCTCGGGTAGCCCAGCAGCGCCTGCATCACCGCCAGCGTCAGCAACTCCGCGTCACTGGTCCGTGGCGCGAACACCCCTTGAGACGTGCCGGGACACGCTCGGGCTGAGCCCGGAGCAGGTCGTCGGTCATCACATAGAGTGCGGTCACGAGGGTGTCCAGCTCGGCGTCCACCAGGCCTCCAGAGCTTGTGTTGGTTTCGCAACACCGACTCTGAGGCACCCTCGCCTCATTTCACACGCGCCACACCAGTCACATCACCGGGAATCAGTCATCTAGGCAGCTCGAGGCGCAGGGGTACACGGCTCACTCAGCGAGGCGTCCGACCGGCTCGCGGGCCGATGCACCATGCGTGAACCCTCGGACCGTGAGCCATCGCCGAATTTCGGGATATAACAGAGCTTCGCTCGCGGGAATACTCCATGACGCGAATTTCGCCGCTTGTAAAGCGTTTCCCTGATGGCCTACCCGCCTCCAAGGTTGTCGTCGCGACAGTCCTCGATTTGCGTGCCCTCTTCGCAGGCAGAACTCCCGCGCGAAACATTCAAAAGTGAAAAAATGATCCAGGATGCCACCAGAAGTGCGGCCAACGTGGATCCAATTAGAACCCTGGTTCGAACTCTCCTGATTGGAACAAAGCTCAATTTGTCCGCTCCGGACTACTAGTAGTGGTCGTACAGGCCCGCGTAGTCGCTACGCCCAAGCGAAGCGTCAGCTAAGGAACAAGAAGTAGCGGCAGAACTCATAGTCTCAGTTGGGTAGCTGCTCTCCAAAGTGGTTCAGCCCGAAGGCATGGCCGAACTCATGTGTGGCGACACCTTCGATGGAGTACCGACCACTGCAGCCGCTCGGGATCGAACCGATAAAATAGAGGCCGGTGGTACTCTTAAATCGAATGTCGGCGTTATTAATGGGATTGTCACCGGGTAGCGAAAGATACCATGTGCATGTCCGGGCGATCGCGGGAGCGTCTAAAGGCCCAAAGTCGATGACGTCGTCATCGTCGTCGCTGCTGCAACCAGAGGCTGTGATGTTCGCGGTTCTGCTCGTCGTCCCTGGCGAGGTCAAACTTATGTTCCAAGCATTCTGAGCCAGGCCGCACTCGTTGTAACCACGATCAATTCTTGACCCGCCATCCGCGATATCAGTCCATGAGGTTGACGCTTTTAGATAATTCGGAGTTGTCCAAACAGCGCGATAGTACTCCATGCCCCCATTGCGATTCCCGGACCAGTTGTATTGAATAACCGAGCAGGACCGGGCTGAATGCAGCGGCGCTGCCGGTGAGTTGATCGGTGAAGGAGGCGTAGAGATCCCGATGACGTTGTCGTCCAATCGAGCTGGACCTTGCCACGCATACACCTTCCCCGCGATGTGGGCGACGGTCACCTCGTCATGAACGAGTAATTGGCCGGTACTCGATAGCGAGCTGGCGGTAACGGCGTACCCGTTCTTTGGGATGGACGTCTTTGTACCGAGAACCAGGAGGATCCGTCCGGATAAGTCGCAGCCGACGGTCCGCCCAACTACGTCTGAGGCCTCAAGTGGTGTCGCGCCGCGGTCACATGGAGCCGGAGGTGTGGCTGCGCTAGGTAACGAATTGAAGGCAACGCAAGCCCCAGCGAACGTCCCGGTTAGCGCCAGCTTGGCCATACGTCTAAGGAACCCCACGTCGATCCCCTATGTGATCTGCGTCACTCAGGATGGTGACATCCAGGGCGAGCATCCGTCAAGACCTCAGTCGAGTCCCCTTGCTACGACTTGCGGCCGGACCCTGGGACCCCGTCGGGACCGAACGTCATGACCCGCATTTGCTGCGCACCTCGAAACCGCCCTGCGATGACTGCCGGGCGTTCCCCCGCTTTCCCAAACGGCGCCAGGGCGTCACTTCCGCCCCTAGCTAGGCAGACACCCCAATGTCGGCGATGTCAGGCGGGGGCGCGGCCGGTGGAGCCGCGGACGACGAGTTCGGGCTCGAAGACCATGTGGGGCCGGGCGTGGCGGCCCGCGGAGTTGACGCCGTCGAGGAGGGCGAACACGATCGCGTCCGACATCTTGGCCACCGCCTGCCGGATCGTCGTGAGCGGCGGGTCGGTGAAGGCCATCAGGGGCGAGTCGTCGTAGCCGACGATCGACAGGTCACGCGGCACCTGCAGACCGAGCCGGCGGGCCTGCCGCATACCGCCGAGGGCCATGATGTCCGAGCCGTAGACGATCGCCGTCGCGCCCCGCTCGATCAGGGCCGAGGTGGTCAGGGCACCACCTTCGACGGTGAACAGCCCGTAGGCGACCAGGTCCGCGGCGCCGGGCCCCATCAGCCGCGTGAACGCCGCCACCTTGTCCTGCACCGGCACGTACTGCCGCTGGCCCACGGCCAGGCCGATGCGTTCGTGGCCGAGCTCGCGCAGGTGGGTGATCGACTCCTCCATCGCGACCTGGTCGTCGGTGGAGATGAAGGCGGCGTCGACGCCCTCGCGATAACCGTTGACCAGCACCAGCGGCACGCCATGGTTCAGCAGCGAGACATACCGTTCCACGCTCTCGAGCGTGTCCGCGTGCTGGCCGGAGACGCAGATGATGCCGGCGACGCCCCGGTCGAGGAGCATCTGCACATAGACGTCCTCGTGCACCCCGCCCGGGGTCTGCGTGCACAGCACCGGGGTGAACCCCCGCACCGCCAGCCCCGACTCGATGGTCTGGGCGAACGCGGGGAAGATCGGATTCGTCAGCTCGGGCGTGATCAGCCCGACGAGCGCCCCGGCGCGCGGGCGCAGGCGCTCCGGCACCTCATACCCGAGCACGTCGATGGCGGTGAGCACGGCGGCGCGGGTCGTTTCGGAGACACCCGGCCGGTCGTTGAGGACCCGGCTCACCGTCGACTCGCTGACCTCCGCCTGGCGGGCGATCTGCGCCAGGCGCAGCTTCACTCCGCGCGGGGGGACCATGTCCACACTCCCACGTGCGGTCCGCCGGCGGACAGGACGATCTCGTCGCCGTCGACGGCGAGCCCCGGACCGTATGCCGCGCACCCGCACTCGATGCCGTCCAGCGCCGCCGCGGGGAGCCGCACGGGGTCATGGGCGAGCCGGGCCAGGTGCACCAGGGCCGTCTGCTGCGGGTGTTCGCGCAGGTAGACCAGAACGTCGTCGTCGGCGTACACCCACCGCAGCCCGCCGGCGTGCAGGGCCGGGGAGGCGCGCCGCATCGCGATCAGGTCGCGATAGACGGTATGCAGTCGCTTGTCCCACAGCGGCGGCTCGCCTGCGGGGGTGGTGGCGGGCGGCGCACCGCCGGGAGTGG
>NZ_HG764815.1:2868677-2888288 GCF_001050535.1 Nostocoides australiense Ben110
AGCGCGAGGACACCGGCGGCGGCCAGGGCCGGGCTCCCCAGGGCGTCGACGCTGACGTCCACCCCTTCCGGGTATGCGGTCCGCACCTGCCCCGCGATCTCCTCCTCGGAATCGTGAGGCGTGAGCGAGACAGTTTGCGCCCCAAGGGATTCGGCGATGCTGAGCGCATGTGCCGAGATGTCGGCGGCGATGGGTGTGGCGCCGAGCGCCTGGGCGATCTGGACGGCGGCGAGGCCCACGCCGCCGGCGCCGAGGATCAGGACGGACTCTCCCGGCTCGACCTGGGCGACGGCGGTCAGGGCCCGCCATGCCGTGGCGACCCGGCAGCCGAGGGCCGCGGCCGCGTCGTCAGTGACCTCGTCCGGCAGCGGCACGACGTTGACGGCGGCGGCGGGCACGGCGACGAATTCGGCGAAAGATCCGGGGTCGGTGAATCCCGGTTGCCGCTGGGCGCGACAGATCTGTGCCGACCCGCGGACACATTCTGGGCAGCGACCACAGGCCATCACGAAGGGCACGACGACCCGGCTGCCGACCAGGCCGGGGTCGGCGGGCGCTTCGACGACGGTCCCGGTGAACTCGTGACCCGGCACGCACGGCAGCACGGTGTCGCTGTCGTGACCCTGCCAGCCGTGCCAATCGCTGCGGCACAGGCCGGTTCGCGTCACGCTGATGAGTCCGCCGTCCTGCTCCGGGGCCGGCACCGGGAGGTCGACCACGTGCACCGGCCCGGCGACGGAGGTGTATTGCAGTGCCCGCATGCCCGCTAGTTTCGCAGCCGGACCGGCTCGGCTACGACGCCCCTGATCCATCGGTGGTCAGGCCGCCGGCGACGTGGCCGTGAGATCTGCAGGCAGCGGCGTGCTGTGGATGACATCGAGTTCGGAGACGGCGCGGGTCAGCGCGACATACAGGCGGCGCAGGCCCGTGCGCTCGTCGGGCTCGGCCGCGACGATCTGCGCCGGTTCGAGGACCACGACTCTGTCGAACTCCAGACCCTTGGCGACCGAGGCCGGGACGATGTCGATCTGGTGATTGACATCGCCGTGATCGACGCCCAGTACCCCGTGCTCGAGTCCGGCCCGCCCCAACGCCGCAGACGCCTCTGCGACGCGGGCGTCCGGCACGATGAGCCCGACCGACCCGGGCGCGGCGGCCCCCCCCCCCCCCAAAAAAAAAAAAGCCGATCCAGCTCTTCGCCGGCCGTCACGGCGTGCACGTCGAGGCGTCCGGGATTGTCACGAACCGACTGCGGCGCCCCCAGTCCGGGGGCGATCCGCGGCAGCAGGCGCGCGGCATACCTGATGACCGACGCCGGCACCCGGAAGCCCCGGTCGAGGACCTCGATGTGGGCGTCCGTCTTGCCGAGATGCCTCAATGCCTCGTTCCACGACCCGGTGGCCCACGGCGTGGTGCCCTGGGCGATGTCCCCGAGCACGGTCACCGAACCGGTGGTGCAGCGCCGCCCGACCGCGCGCAGCTGCATCGGCGAAAGGTCTTGTGCCTCATCGACAATCACGTGTCCCAGGCTGGGGGTGCGGTCGAGCAGGTCTCGCAACTCGTCGAGCAGCACGAGGTCGGCGACGCTCCACTTCGCGCTCCCGGACGTCTTTGCCGGGCGCTCCCAGAGGAGCGCCGCCTGTTCATCGGGCGAGAGCAGATCGCCGGCCGCGGCCGCGAGCGTGTCGGAGTCGCTCAAGAGCCGGTGCAGTAGTTTAGCCGGATCGAGCACGGGCCAGAGGGCGGCGGCATACGTCTTGACCGCGCTGCTGCGCGCGACCGCATCCTGCACGCGGTCGTCGGGGCTGTCACCGGCCCGCTCCATCTGCACGAGCACCGCGTGCGCCAGACGGTGCGGCAGCATCTCGCGGGCGGCGTGGTAGCGCGCACCCCGACCGCGCAGCTCGTCGACGAGATCACCCACCTCATACGCGGGCACGCGCCATTTGCGCGAACCACGGGGTGCCACAAGGGGTTCCGTCGGTGCCACGACGTGCGACCAGACGAAACGGCGCAGCATCTCGGCCATCCGGGGATCGCCCTTGAGGGTCGCCACGGCCGGGGTGTCGGTGGCCTTGACCGGGCGGGTGGCGAACATGTCCGACACGGTCGTATGCCCGACACGCACCTCGCCGAGAGCCGGCAGCACCGCGCCGATGTGGTCGAGGAAGGCCCGGTTGGGTCCGACGACGAGCACCCCTTGGCGGGAAAGACGGTCGCGGTGGGCATACAGCAGCCAGGCCGCCCGGTGCAGCCCGACCGCGGTCTTGCCCGTGCCCGGCGCTCCCTGGACGCACACGCTGGTGTCGGCACCGGCACGCACGATGAGGTCCTGCTCCGGCTGGATGGTCGCGACGATGTCGCGCATCGGGCCGACGCGTGGCCGCTCGATCTCGGCGGCGAGGATCGCGCTCTTGGTCTCCGATTCGCCTGTGTCCGTGAGGTGTTCGTCCTCGTATGCCGTGATCTCACCCCCGGCGATGCCGAACCTGCGACGCAGGACCACCCCCATGGGCTCGGTGCGCGTCGCGCGGTAGAAGGCGCCGGAGACCTCGGCCCGCCAGTCGATGACCAGCGGGTCGCCGTGCTCGTCGCCGACGTGACGGCGGCCGACATACCACCGCTCACCGCCGTCGGTGTCCAGCCGGCCGAAGAAGAGGGCGGTGCCGGGGTCGTCCCGCAGCGCCTGGGCCCGGTAGTACAGGGTCCGGGCGAGGTATGCCGCGGCGATGGGATCCGCGGCGGCGACGTCGAGGGCCTCGGTGCGTTCGCGCATCCGGGTCAAGGCGGTCCGCGCCGCCTTGAGGTGGGCCCGCTCATGTTCTAGCTCAGTTTCGGGCACAAGGTCACCCCACGAAGTTGTCCGCTCGTTCCTCGCTCCGATACGTGGCGGGGACCCAGGCACAAGGGTCTACGTTGCCACACCACCCGGCGCTCGCGAAAGCTCTTTATCGTGCGCAAAAGAGGTGGGGGCTGGGCATCCCTTCCGCCAAGAGAGATGCCCAGCCCCCGAGGGAGGGAGGAAACGTCTTATGAAGCGGGCTTCGCGGCGAGGGTGACGGAGATGTCTTGCGCGGCGCCGTTGCGCAACACCTTGAGGGTGACGGTGTTGCCGACCTTCTCGGCGCGGATGTGGGCGATGAGCGAGTCCATCGACTCCACGCCGACACCCTTGATGCCGATGATGAGATCGCCGTCCTTGAGCCCGGCCGTGGCGGCCGGGGTGCCGGGGGAGACCTGGGCGACCAAGGCCCCGGCGCGGGTCGCCGTTCCGTCCTTGCCTTCGCCGTCACGCAGGCTGACGCCCAAATAGGCATGTGCCGCAGAGCCCTTCACGATGAGCTGGTCGGCGATTGCCTTGGCCTCGTTGACCGGGATGGCGAAACCGATCCCGATGTTGCCGCTGTTGGAGCCGGCCGTGGCGATGGAGGAGTTGATGCCGACGAGTTGGCCGTCGGCGTTGACGAGGGCTCCGCCGCTGTTGCCGGGGTTGATCGCGGCGTTGGTCTGGATGGCGTTGGTGTAGACCGGGTCGCTCTGCTGCCCGAACTGGGTCGACTGGTCGCCGGTCGTCACGGGCCGGTTCAAGGCGCTGACGATGCCGGTGGTGACGGTGCTGGCGAGGCCCAGCGGATTGCCGACGGCCATGACCGGGTCGCCGACGGCGAGCGCACTCGAGTCGCCGAGGGCGATCGGCGTCAGTTCCGTGGGCGGGTCGGTGATCGTCACGACCGCGAGGTCGGTGGAGGGGTCGGTGCCGGCCACGGTCGCCTCATAGATCCGTCCGTCCGAGAGGGTGACCTGCAGGGTGCCCTGTTCGGCCCCTTCGACGACGTGGTTGTTGGTCAGCACGTGGCCGGCGTCGTCGATGACGACCCCCGAGCCCTGTGCCTCGCCGCCTTGGACCTGCAGCGAGATCGCGACCACGCTCGGGGTGACCGCCTTGGCGGTCGCGGTCCAGTCCGGCGCATTGGGGTTGACCTGCCGGATGCTCTGGGTGCCCGACCCGGAGGCGGAGGCCGAGGAGTTCTGCGAGGCGGCGGACGTGGTGGCACTCGAACTGCCACCATCGTCCGCCGCCCGCACGGCGGCATACGTCCCGCCACTGGCCAGCGCGGCCGAGAGGACGGAGACGGCCACCAGGCCCGGCCAGGTCCGCTTGCGGCCGGCAGGCGGGGAGGGAGGAGCCTGCGTGACAGCGGGAGCGGGACCGGGTGGGGACCACGACGCCGGAGCCGGAGCCGGCTGGGAGGAGGGGTACCTGGGCTGCTCGGTGCGCTCGCCGAACCACAGCGGCGCTGTGGCGTCGGGGTCGGGCGTCGACGTAGCGGCCCAGGGGTCCGACGAAGGCGAAGGGGAGGTCTCCGTCGGGGTTTTCGGCTCGCTCATTGGTGTCTCCTTAGTGCGTGGTGATCACAGTCAAGTCCGCGAAGATCAAGCGATGCTGGGGCGGACCTGTGAATCAGCTGGATGTGGGAGCCGCGGGGAGCTCGACGACGAAGGTCGCCCCGCCGCCCGGGGTATTGGCGATACCCACCCGGCCCTTGTGCCGGCCGACGATCGCAGCCACGATGGCCAGGCCGAGGCCGGTGCCGCCATTGGCCCGGGACCGGGCCTTGTCCTCGCGGAAGAATCGCTCGAAAACCTTTGTGCGCGTTGCCTCTTCGACACCGGGCCCGTGGTCGCGCACCTCGACGACGGCGCGGTCGTCGCGCCGTCCGACGACCACTTCGACGGGTGTCCCGGGCGGGGTATGCCGGATGGCGTTGGTCAACAGGTTGCCGAGGACTTGGTGCATCCCGGCTTCCTCTCCGTGGACGAGCGTGGGAGACAGGGCGCCCGCGAGCGGCTGGACGACGATGCGTCGCTCCGGGTCACGCACCCGCGCCGCCGCGACCGCCTCGGCGGCCACGACGGTCAGGTCCAAGGGAGCGAACTCCACCGGCCGGGCCTCGTCGAGGCGGGCGAGCAGCAGGAGGTCGTCGACCAGGTTGCTCATCCGGGCGGCTTCGCTCTCGATGCGGGCCATCGTCTCCGGCACAGCAGTCGCCGGTACGGCCCCCTGCCGGTAGAGCTCGGCATACCCGCGGACGGTCGCGAGCGGTGTGCGCAACTCGTGCGAGGCGTCGGCAACGAAGTCACGCATCCGCTCCTGGGAGGCAGCGCGCACGTCGAAGGACTCCTCGACGTGGGTGAGCATGGCGTTGAAAGACCTTGAGAGCGAAGCGACTTCATGCGGCGCATCGCTCTCGGGCGCCCGCTGCGACAGGTCGCCGGCCGCGATGGCCGCGGCCGTGTCCTCGATCTTGGTCAGCGGGCGGAAGGCGCGGGCAACGGCGAACCAGGCGAGCACGGCCGACACGGCGATCGTCAGCAATCCGATGAGTACGGCCATCTGGACCAGGCGCCATACGGTCTTGTGGATGTCTGCGAGCGGCTGCGCGACCACCGCGATGGCGTCGCCGCCCTGCGACGCCTTGGCCACGGCCCGCCACTGCAGGGTCGAGCCGTCCGTGCCGAGCGTGAAGGGGGTGCCCGTGACGACGCGCGAGTCCGCCAGCGACAGGTCGGAGATCGCCGGGTAGGCGTCGACATCGGTCGCCGGGATGGCCGTGGGCCGGCTGCCGTCCGTCGGGATGATCACGACTGCGTATCCGGTCGGCATCCGGTCGGTGGTGCCCTGGAGGACATCGACCGCCCGGTTGGCGATCGACGCGGAACTCTTGCGGAGGTTGTCGTCGACGCGGGAGATGAGCTCGCGCTTCATCAAGAACGCGGTCGCCGCCGACGTCAGGGTCAGCGCAGCGAGCAGCAGAGTGAGCAGGATGGCGATCAGCCGCCACCGCAACGGAAGGCGGTGCAGGCGGCCGGCGAGCGTGGTCACGCGGGGGGCTTGCGCAGGACGTAGCCGACCCCGCGCTTGGTGTGGATCAGCGGCGGCAGACCCTCGGTGTCGATCTTGCGCCGCAAGTAGGAGATATAGGACTCGACGATCCCCGACTCGCCCCGGAAGTCGTAGTCCCACACGTGATCGAGGATCTGCGCCTTGGACAACACCCGGTTGGGGTTGAGCATCAGGTACCGGAGCAGCTTGAACTCTGTGGGGGAGGTCTCGATGGGCCGTCCGGCGCGCCGCACGTCGTGGCTGTCCTCGTCGAGTTCGAGATCCTCGAAGCGCAGCATGGCCGAGTCGTCGATCTCGCCCTTGGTGCGGCGCAGCACCGCGCGGATGCGGGCGATGACCTCCTCGAGGCTGAACGGTTTGGTGACATAGTCGTCGCCGCCGACGGTCAGGCCCTTGATCTTGTCGTCGACCGAGTCACGGGCCGTGACGAAGACGATGGGTGCCCGCTTGCCGCGCTCGCGCAGCTTGCGGGTGACCTCGAAGCCGTCCATGTCGGGCAGCATCACGTCGAGGACGACGAGATCGGGGTCGTGGTGGGCGGCCGCCGTGATGGCCTCGTGCCCGTCCCCCGCGGTGACGACCTCGAAGCCGGCGAACTGCAGTGAGGTGGCCAGCAGTTCGCGGATGTTCGGCTCGTCCTCGACGATCAGCAGCCTGGCTTCGGGTTCCGCGATGGTCATACTTCCCAGCGTGGGCGCCAACCCTGGGAGTTTCCTGTATGCCGTCCCCACTGTCGATGGCTGTCGAGGCCCGGTGGGTTCCTAGGGCAGCGGTTGCCAGTCGAGCGAGGTGACCCACTGACTGTCGTCCGGCACGTCGTAATAGAAGAGGTTGAGGCAGCCGGTCGTCACGCAGAAGCTCTCGATCTGGGAGTCTCCAGCCGTACCCGGAGATGGCTTGCTTGCCGTCGGGTGAGAAGACGGGATCGCCGGACCACCCTTGCGAGCACGCCGTCGGCAATGATCCGCAGCGACCCACCGGACAGGTTGGTCGTCGCCAGCCCGGCGTCATCGGTGGCGTAGTCCGCCCACGCCGACAGCACCTTCGACCCGGCGGGGCTGACATCGGGGCTCCTCCCGTCGTAGACGAGATGGTAACCGTTCCCGGTGACGCCGGAGGCAGGGATCACGGTGTCGCGGACAGGGTGAAGATCTGCTTGTTGATCTCGACGGCGACCCGGCCGTTGCGGCCGGGGGAGGCGGCGTCGGCAGGTGCGGTGACCAAGGGCAGGGTCAAAGCGGTGGCGAGGGCGGCGCTCCCGGTGGCGAGAGTGCGGTGACGTGCGGTGAACCCGCCTGGTCTACCTCCCAGATCGAACCGGCTGTATGCCCGGGGCCTGCTGCTAGGAGGCCGACGCGGGGTTTCGTGATACCTCGGGACGCCGACTTTTCGGGAGGGTGCCCGTCGGCAGCTCTCGGACGTCAGCCGACGGCGGCGGCGAGCACGCCGACCAGGGCCGCGGCGGCGATGAGGAAGAGCGCGACCAAGGCCGCGAGCCCGAGGGCGAAAGCCCACCAGCCGTGGCGGGCCAGCCGGGCCGAACGCTGCGGATCGCTCTGCGCGGCGAGGGCCCGCACGCCGAAGACGAGGGCGGGCACCTGGGTGAGCATGAACAGCGGGAAGAGGCACAACGACGACAGCACGACCAGCGCGATCGCCGAGCCGTTCACGGTGGGGCGAGCGGCGACATACCGTGAAGACCCGTAGGGATCACCGGTGGTGACCGGCCCGGCATACACCGGCCGGCCAGGTGCGGAGCGAACGTGGTGACCCGGCCGCCGGTAGGCGTCCGGCGCGGGGGCGTCCTGGACGCGCGAGCGGGGCATGCCGCGGGGCGGGAGGGGTTGCAGCCCGGTGCGGGGAGGGGGCGTGCGGCGCATGGTTCCAGCCTGTCGCGAGAATGGTGACGGTGCTATCGGTGAAACCCCGAAACAGCCCCGGATAGTTCCGGGCGATGCGGCTGCGCTGAGGTCCGGGGGGATATCGACTAGGGCGCGGGCGGTAGACGCGTTAGCCTTGGGGCCATCGGGTGCGCTGGCGCGTGCCCGTTTCGAACGCTTAATGAGTAACGAGGTGCACGGTGCCGACTGGCAAGGTCAAGTGGTATGACGCCGAGAAGGGCTTCGGCTTCATCGACGCCGACGAGGGCGAGGACGTCTTCCTCCACGCCAACGCGCTGCCCGCGGGCACGACCACGATCAAGAACGGTACGCGGATCGAGTACGGCGTCGCCCAGGGGCGGCGCGGCGTGCAGGCGATGGGCGTGCACATCCTCGACGCGCCGCCGAGCGTGCAGGCCAACCGCCGCGAGCGCGACCGTAAACCCACCGAGGACATGGTCGTGATCGTCGAGGACGTCATGCAGTTGCTCGACAAGGTGTCCGAGGGGCTGCGCCGCGGACACTATCCCGACAAGAAGTTCGCGACCGTGGTGTCGCACGCGCTGCGCGGCGTCGCGGACAACCTGGAGTCGTGATGGCGGCGGCCGTGAAGTCCGACTCGGCCCTGCTTGCGGCTGTCGACATCGCGCTGGCCGAACTGAACGAGAGCGCCGAACCGGGCACCGTGGGCGATCATCTCGGCGCCGTCATGAGTGGCGAGCGCCTGGCGACCCACTCCTTCGCCTGCCTCGCGCCGGCCTATCCGGGCTGGGTCTGGACGGTGTCGGTCGCCCGCGCTCCGCGTAGCAAGACGGTCACGGTGTGTGAGGTGACCTTGCTGCCGGGGGCCGACGCGCTCCTGGCTCCCGAGTGGTTGCCGTATGCCGACCGGCTGGCCCCGGGCGATATCGGCCCGGGCGATGTCACCCCCTATGTCGCCGACGATCCGATGCTCGTGCAGGGCTTCGAGGCGACCGGTGACGAGGACGTCGACCGCACTGCCTTCTGGGAACTCGGTCTCGGGCGGGCGCGCGTGCTGTCCGCCGAGGGGCGGGAAGCCGCCGCGGCGCGCTGGTATGAGGGGGAGAACGGGCCTGGTGCCGCGCTCGCCCTGAAGGCGCCGGCTCCCTGTGCGACGTGCGGCTTCTTCGTCCCGATCGCGGGGGCGCTGCGCTCGATGTTCGGCATCTGCGCCGGCGAGTGGTCCCCGTCCGACGGCACCGTGGTCAGCATCGATCACGGCTGTGGTGCCCACAGCGAGGTCGACATGGACCGGCCCGACCCGGAGAAGGTGCCCGCCCCGATCGTCGACGAGTACCGCCTCGACCTTGCTTGACGGGTTCTGCTCGGGGGTCCTCCAGGCCAGCACCTCAGCTCAGGTGGCGCCGGCGTGTTGGTAACAGTTCTCACTCAAACCAGCTGAGTTCTTGTGTGTGTGTGATCCGTCTACCCTCATGAGATGGATCGTCGAGGCAAACGAAAGGCACTGGGTCTGGTCTCCGCCGTGGCCCTCACTGCGTGGGTTCCATACCGGGCTGCTGAGGCCGAGGAGCTTTCGGCCCCGGTGGACAATCTGTTCCCGCACGTGACGCTGGACATCCCTTGCTTTGACCAAGATCCAGGCGGTGACAATTTCCCGTGTCAAACAGACAGTGCCGGACTGGTCTATTACATTCAGAGTAGCGTTGACATTGGGGACTCAACGCAACTGGGCACGCGGCGAGTTGTCAAAACGATGACGGAACAGTTCGACCCGACTCACCTTGTTGTCACCCGCACGTCAAATCCTACCTACACAGGTACAGGAATTACGGACATTATCTTCCAGAAGAGCTCAGTTGGCTTTGAGGGTTCTACCATAGGATTTACCTGGTGTGACGACGCGCTGGACGGCTACCGATGTGATCAACAGTATGTTCGATTCAAGCACGACCCCAATGTCTTCTTCCCCGATCGCGCGCTGATCTGCCATGAAGCGGGTCACGCAGTCGGGCTCCTCCATGGCAACGACTCCTATCCGTTCACAAGCAATACCAGTACGAGTGTCAACGGCTGTATGGTCACTCCGCACAACTCCACTGTGAACTGGCTCAGGAGCACCTCGATTTACAACATCACCGGTGAATGGTGATGAAGAACCTAAAGGCAATTGTCGCGGGATGTCTAATGCTCACGCTAGGCGGGTGCTCGGGCCAGGGGGCCGTCACTGCCGAGGCCCAGGAATTTTTCCCGAGCTCAACTGCAGAGGACTGGGTCACCTACAGCGATGCGATCGTGAACATTCACGTCAAGCGGGAATTCGAGATTCCTCCATCTTCGGATGAGCTCGAGGCGGATGAAGGCATTATCGGGCGCAATGTTTCGGCTACGGTCAAGGAGGTCATGTGGCGCCAGCCGTCACGCAGCGATCTCGCCATGCCGCGGTCTCTCGATCTGGGAGCGGGCGGCTGGGTGTTTCATGGCTCGGAGCGGAAGGAGCTGCGCTTCTCCGGCTCGCCGCGGCTGGAACCGGGGCACGACTATCTGATTGCCCTGGCCTACACCACGCTGCATCCCACCGGCTCCGGCACGCCCGCCTGGATACCCATTGGCGGCCAAGCCATCGTCCCTAATGATTCCGCGACGATTGGCAAGGGTGAGGACATTGCTCGGCCCGGCGCGCTCGCCAAGTCGCTGCAGGGCCGGCCCACGACCGATCTTGTCGATAAGATCAGGGAGACAGCGCCGGATCCAAAGGCCAAGGGCCTGCTTGACGAGCCGGCATCCGTGCGGCGCACGGCGGTCCAGGCAGCGAGCTGAGCATCTCAGCTCAGTATTGGGGCTGGGGGTTGGTCGGCTCCTGCGGGTGGGCGTCGGCGGCGTTGCCGCGGCCGCGGCGGACGTATAGGTAGCCGATGGCGCCCAGGACGATCCCGGCGACGCACGCCCAGGGCCACCACGAGCGGCTGCCTTCGTGCAACGTCGGCACGACGAGGGTGACGATCAGGCCGACGGCCCACACCGCCATGCCGATCAGGACGATCCGGTCCATCCGGAAGCCGATCGGCTCCGGCGCCCTCGGGGCAGGTATGCCGTTGTCCCGGCGCAGCGTGCTCACGGGGGATGAGTTTATTCTCGCGCCGGTGTCGCGGGGACATTGGCGTTGCGTGCCCTCACGGCGCGGTGGTCCTGGGCACTCGTCCAGCGCACATAGGGTTGGCAGTCATGGCGAACAGTTCGCGGGCAACGACCCGCACCTCCCCCCAGGACAACGCCACCGGCCTCGATCGCTTCTTCCAGATCACCGCGCGCGGCTCGACGCTCTCGCGCGAGATCCGCGGTGGCTTGGCGACCTTCTTCACGATGGCCTACATCGTCGTCCTCAACCCCCTCATCATCGGCACCCAGGAAGACTCGACAGGCGCCTTCCTCGGTGGCGGGTCTGCTCCGAACCTCGCCATGGTCGCGGCGACGACCGCCCTCGTGGCAGGCGTTATGACGATCCTCATGGGGGTCGTCGCGAACTTCCCGCTGGCGATGGCAACGGGCTTGGGGCTCAACGCTTTCGTCACGTTCGGGGTGGCGAAACTGCCGGAGATGACGTGGGCCGACGCGATGGGTCTGGTCGTCCTCGAGGGCATCATCATCACCGTCCTCGTGCTCACCGGCTTCCGGACGGCCGTCTTCCACGCGGTGCCGCCACAGCTGAAGACCGCGATCTCGGTGGGCATCGGGTTGTTCATCGCGATCATCGGGTTCGTCGACGCCGGTTTCGTGCGCAAGAGCGCCGGCGGCCCCCTCGGTGAACTCGGCGTCGGCGGATTCCTGGCCGGCTGGCCGCTGCTCGTGTTCGTTCTCGGCCTCTTCATCACGGTCGCGCTGCTGGTGCGCAAGGTGCGCGGCGCCATCCTCTACGGCATCCTCGCCGCCACCGCGCTCGCGATCGTCGTCGAGGCCGTCGGCAAGATCGGCGCGCAGACCAACGCCGCCGGCGAGCGCGTGAACCCGACCGGCTGGGGCCTGAACGTGCCGAAGCTGCCCGACTCCGTCGCCCAGACGCCGGACTTCTCCCTCCTCGGCGACTTCAACCTGCTCGGCTCGTTCCAGGCGATCGGCTTCGTCTCCGCCGCGCTGTTGATCTTCACGCTGTTGCTGGCCGACTTCTTCGACACGATGGGCACGATGGTCGCCATCGGGGCCGAAGCCGGCCTCAACGACGAAGAGGGCGTCCCGCCGCGCTCGGAGGCCATCCTGCTCGTCGACTCGGTCGGCGCGATGGCCGGCGGCGCGGCCTCGGTCTCGTCCAACACCTCATACATCGAATCGGCCTCCGGTGTCGGCGAGGGCGCCCGCACCGGTCTGGCGTCGGTGGTCACCGGCGTGATGTTCCTGCTCGCGACCTTCCTCGCACCGCTGGTCTCGGTGGTGCCGTATGAGGCCGCCACCCCCGCGCTCGTCGTCGTCGGCTTCCTGATGATGCAGCAGGTCAAGGACATCGACTGGGACGACATCGAGATCGCCCTGCCGGCCTTCCTGACGATCATCCTGATGCCCTTCACCTATTCGATCGCCGTCGGCATCGGGGCGGGTTTCGTGCTCTATGTGCTGATCAAGATCATCAAGGGCAAGGCCGGGCAGGTGCATCCGCTGATGTGGATCACCGCCGCGCTCTTCCTGCTCTACTTCGCCATCGACCCGGTCAAGTCGGTCCTCGGCGTCAGCTGATCCCTACTTCGTCGCCCAGCACGACGCCTGGCGGTCATGAACCGCTGGGCGTCGTGTCGTGGTTGAGTGGGAATACTTAGCTGAACTAATGAGTTAGGCTAAGTATCATGCCTGCTGCCTCGACGACTCAGATCACCGATCTGGCGACCACGCTGCGGCTGGCCTGCATGCGCATCTCGCGCCGCGTGCGGTTCGAGAGCAGCGACGCCATTGCGCCGCACCACTTCTCGGTGCTCGTGCACCTGAGCAAGGGCGAACGCATGCCCGGTGAACTCGCCGCCCTCGAGAAGGTTTCCGCGCCGAGCATGACGCGCACGATCGGTGGTCTCGTCGATCTCGGGTATGCCGCCCGCTCGGTCGACGCCGACGACAAGCGGTGCGTTCGGGTCGCCATCACGGACGCGGGCCGCGCTGTCTTGAAGGACACGCTGCGTTCGCGCAACGCGTGGATGGCCACCCGCGTCGCCGGCCTCACCCCGCGTGAGCGCGAGGTGCTGGCCGAGGCCAGCATCATCCTCGAACGGCTGGCTGCGGAATGAGTCCCACCTTCGCCTCGTTGTCGGTGCGCAACTACCGCATCTGGTTCTTCGGCGCGCTGGTCTCCAATGTGGGCACGTGGATGGCGCGCGTCGCGCAGGACTGGCTCGTCCTGACGGAGCTGACCGAGCACTCCGCGAGTGCTCTCGGCATCGTCACCGGGCTGCAGTTCCTGCCCTTCCTGCTGCTCGCGCCGTGGGCCGGTGCCGTCGTTGACCACTTCCCGAAGCGCACGCTGCTCATGATCACCCAGATCAGCCTGGGCCTGGTCTCCCTCGTCACCGGCCTGCTCGCCGTGACCGGCGTGGCCCAGCTCTGGCACGTCTACATCCTCGCGCTCATGCAAGGCGTGGCAACGGCTTTCGACAATCCGGCCCGGCAGGCATTCGTCTCCGAGATGGTGCCCAACGAGCGCCTGGCCAACGCCGTCTCGCTCAACTCCGCCTCGTTCAACGCCGGCCGCCTCATCGGTCCCGCCGTGGCGGGCGTGATCATCGCCGCCTGGGGCACCGGCATCGCCCTGCTCCTCAATGCCGTCACCTTCGGCGCCGTGCTCCTGGCGCTGACATCGCTCGATCCGCGCGCCCTCACCCCGGCGCCGCTGTCGAAAGGGCGCGGATCCATCCGCGAAGGCTTCGACTACGTCCGCGGCCGCCCCGACCTGAAGCTGGTCATGGGGCTGGTGTTCGTGCTCGGAACGTTCGGGATGAACTTCCAGATCACGATGGCGCTGATGGCGACCAAGGTCTTCGGCAAGGGGCCGACCGAGTTCGGGCTGCTCGGCTCCATCATGGCCGTCGGCTCTCTCGCTGCCGCGCTGTGGTCCGCGCGCCGGGCCAACCCACGCCTGCGTCACCTCCTCATCGCCCTGGTGGCCTTCACGGTGAGCGCGACCGCGGCGGCGCTGGCGCCGACATACAGCCTGTTCGCCCTCACGCTGATCCCCCTCGGTCTCGCAGCGCTGAGCGCGCTCACGACGGCCAATGCGATGGTGCAACTTCGTACGACGCCCGCCATGCGCGGGCGGGTGATGGCGCTCTATATGGCGATCTTCATGGGCGGCACGCCGTTCGGTAGCCCGCTGATCGGCTGGATCGGCGACCACTTCGGTGCCCGGTGGACGATCGGGATCGGCCCCCTCGCGATCGGCTTGACGCTGGCCGCGGTGGCGGTCTATCTGTGGCGGCACGAGAATGTCCGGGTGAGCTTCACTCGCGGCGCCCGGCCGCACCTGCGCATCCTTAGCGGCAATGACGTCATCGTCCCGGAGCCGGCGCGATGACCCCGCGCTTCCGCCGCTATGCCACCATCGGGGTCCTGGTGATCATGCTCGCCTGGGTCGTCCTCGCCGCTCTCCTGTAACCGGCAAAGGCGCCGCGGACTACCCGCCGGTAGGTAAGACGGTTGGGCGGTTATAACCGCCGAGGTGTCTTACCTACTCGCGGGTCATGAGCGGCTACATCCGCTCGATGACGTAGTCGATGGCGCCGGTCAGGCGGGTGATGTCGTCGGGGTCGACAGCGGGGAACATCGCGATCCGCAGCTGGTTGCGGCCGAGTTTGCGATAGGGCTCGGTGTCGACGATTCCGTTGGCGCGCAACACCTTCGCGATCGCCGAGGCGTCGATCTCGTCGGCGAAATCGATGGTGCCGACGACCTGCGAGCGGGCGGCGGGGTCGGCGACGAAGGGGGTGGCGACGTCCGACTGCTCGGCCCAGGAGTAGAGGCGCGAGGAGGAGTCGGCAGTGCGGCCGGTCGTGAACTCCATCCCGCCGTTGCCGTTCATCCACTCCAGCTGACTGGCCATCATCGCCAGCGTCGCGACGGCGGGAGTGTTGTAGGTCTGGTCCTTGCGCGAATTGTCGATCGCGGTGGGCAGCGAATAGAAGTCCGGCACCCACCGGTCGCTCGCCGTGATCTCCTCGACCCGGGCCAGCGCGGCGGGGGAGAAGAGCGCCAGCCACAGGCCGCCGTCGGAGGCGAAACACTTCTGCGGGGCGAAGTAGTAGACATCGCTCTGCGCGATATCGACGGGCAGACCGCCCGCGCCGGAGGTGGCGTCGATCAGCACGAGCGCGCCCTCGTCGGCACCCTCGACCCGCTGCACCGGCGCCATCACCCCGGTCGAGGTCTCGTTGTGCGGCCACGCATAGACATCGATGCCGGCCTCGGCCGAAGGCGTTGCGAGAGAACCCGGCTCGGCCTTGATGATGGTCGACTCGCCGAGGAACGGGGCCTTCGAGGTGACTGAGCCGAACTTCGCGGAGAACTCGCCGAAGGCGAGGTGCTGGGCACGCTCGCGAACCAGGCCGAATGCGGCGATATCCCAGAAAGCGGTCGATCCGCCGTTGCCGAGGACGACCTCATACCCCTCGGGGAGCTCGAAAAGTGTGGTCAGGCCCTCGCGGACGGCCTTGACGAGGTTCTTGACCGGAGCCTGCCGGTGCGAGGTCCCGAGGACCGAGGCACCGATGGCGGACAGGGCCGCCACCTGCTCGGGGCGGACCTTGGACGGGCCGCAGCCGAATCGGCCGTCGGCGGGGAGCAGATCATCGGGCAGGCGCAGATCGGTGAGGGCAGTCGTGGTCACGAACTCCATACAAGCAAAGACACCCCGCGCGAACGCGGGGTGTCCAGCATCGGGGCGATCACACGCCGGCGATCACACTCTCGGATCGGGCACCAGGGCGTGGATGGGCAGATCGTTGTGGTCGCGGCCGACATAGCCCTTGACCGACGACAACGGGCGGGGGCCCTCGCCGACATACTTCGCGCTGGGCCGGATCAGGCGACCGGTCTTCTTCTGCTCGAGGATGTGCGCGGCCCAGCCGGCGGTGCGCGCGGAGACGAACAGGGGGGTCATCATCTCGCCGGGCACGTCGGCGAAGTCGAGCAGCACGGCCGCCCAGTAGTCGACATTGGTCTCCATCTTGCGCTCGGGATAGCGCTCGGCGAGCGCCGCGATGGCGGCCCGCTCGAGTTCCAGAGCCACCTCATACCGCGGGGCGCCGAGGCGCTTGCAGGTGTCGCGGAGCACCTCGGCCCGCGGGTCGTAGGCCCGGTAGACCCGGTGCCCGAAGCCCATCAGCCGCTCGCCCCGCGCGAGGGTGTCGGCGACGTACTTGTCGGCATCGCCCATCTGCTCCACGCCCTCGATCATGTGCTGGGCGCGCGAGGGGGCCCCGCCGTGCAGCGGGCCGGACAGGGCGCCGATGGCTCCGGAGAGGCAGGGTGGAGGCGATGACGCGGGCGGTGAAGGTCGAGGCGTTCATGCCGTGTTCGGCCGCCGAGATGAAGTAGGCGTCGATGGCCTCGACATGCGCCGGGTCCGGCTCGCCGCGCCAGCGGATCATGAAGCGCTCGACGATCGTCTTGCCCTCGTCGACCCGGCTCTGCGGAACCATCGGCGTGGCCTGGCCGTGCGCGGACTGGGCGATGAAGGACAAGGTCATCACCGAGGCGCGGGCGAGGTTCTCGCGGGCCTCCTCCGGAGAGATGTCCAGCAGCGGCTTGAAACCCCACACCGGGGCCAGCTGCGCGAGCGCGGACTGGGCGTCGACGCGGATGTCGCCGGTGTGCACGGGCAGCGGGAACGGCTCTGCGGGCGGCAGGCCCGGGTCCATCTCGTTGTCGACGAGCAGGCCCCATACCTGGCCGAAGCTGACGCGACCGACGAGTTCCTTGAGGTCGACGCCGCGATAGCGCAGCGCGCCGCCTTCCTTGTCGGGTTCTGCGATCGACGATTCGAATGCGACGACCCCTTCGAGGCCGTGCTTGACTTCGCTGTCACTCATTGGAGGATTGCCCCTTCGCCTGATCCGTTTCGTTCAAGCGATCACCTTAAGGCAGGGAGCGAAGGACTCCGACACCTCCGCTGTCGGTGGGCGGGCATAACCTGCCCGCATGACCACCCCGCTCGCTCCGCGACGCGACTATCCCGGCGATGGCCTGGCCGAGAATCAGCTCGCGCCCACGCCCTATCGACAGGCCCAGCGGTGGATCGCGGAGGCCGTCGCCCGGGCCGAGACGGGTGACGACGTCCCCGAGCCGACGTCGATGGCCGTCGCGACCGTCGACCCGTCGGGCCGGCCCGACGTGCGGGTGGTCTTGATGCGCTTCTTCGCGCCCGAGGGTCCCGGTTTCGTCACCAACCTGAACTCGGCGAAGGGGCAGCAGCTGGCCGCCAACGACGGGGTCGCTGCCAGTCTGACCTGGCCTGCGATGTTCCGGGCCATCCGCTTCCGGGGCCGGGCCGAGGTGCTGCCCGACGAACTGATCCGTGACTATTTCGCCTCGCGACCGTGGGCGTCGCGCATCTCCGCGTTGGCGTCAGAGCAGTCGGCGCCCATCGCCTTTCGCGCCGAGCTCGAACAGCGGTATGCCGCGCTCGCCGCGCAGTATCCCGACACCGGTTCCCCCGGCGATGTGCCCGTGCCGGACGGATGGGGTGGATATCGGATCGTGCCCGACGAGGTCGAGTTCTGGGCCGGCCGGCCGTCGCGGCTGCACGACCGGATCGTCTTCTCCCGCACCGGATCCGGATCGATGGACCACGCCGCCGCGTGGTCGGTGAGCCGCCGCCAGCCGTGACGACGCATACCGGCCCGGCGCAGCCGCAGGACGGGCCACCCTTCCGGCTGCGGTCGGTCGCGGTCAGCGCCTACGGGCCGACGGTGCTCGAGGCGATGGGTTACGTCGCGGCCATACCGCTGGTTCCGCTCCTGGCGCGTCGGCTGGGCGCGAGCGTGGGGCTCGCGGCGTTCGTCGCGGCATTGCTCGGCCTCGGGCAGCTCGCCACCTCGCTGCCCGCCGGCAGCGTGATCGCCCGCGTCGGTGAGCGGCGGGCGATGCTCGTCGCGGGCGGCGTCGGGCTGGCCTCCGCGTTGCTCGCCGCGGGCGCGCAGACCTTGCCGATGCTCGCCGCTGCGACGGGGCGCTCGTCGAGATCGCGATCTTCTATCCGGCCGGGTGGGTGATGGATCGGCGCGGGCGGGTGTGGGTCGCCGTCCCGACGGCGGTGCTGCTGGGGCTCGGGCTGATGCTGATCCCCGTGACCGGGTCGTTCGGGGAGTTGCTCGCCGCGACCGTCGTCATGGCGGTCGGCAACGGCCTCGGCTTGGGCATCGTCATGACACTCGGCGCCGACACCGCACCGCGGCTGCACCGAGCGAAGTATCTCGGTGGCTGGCGCCTGTTCGCTGACATCGGCATGTCCGGCGGCCCGTTGACGGTCAGTGGTCTGGCCGCGCTGGCCGGGCTCGCGAGCGCGTGATCCTGGGCGTGGGTGGGGTGCTGGCGGCCGGGTGGCTGTGGCGCTGGGTCGGTCCCGTGGACCGGCGGCGCCGGGCAGATGAGAGGATGCCCGCGTGAGTGACCTGATCGACACCACGGAGATGTACCTCAAGACGATCTTCGAACTGGAAGAAGAGGGCATCCCGCCGCTGCGTGCCCGCATCGCCGAGCGCCTCGGCCACTCCGGGCCGACCGTGTCGCAGACGATCGCCCGGATGGAACGCGACGGCCTGGTGTCCCTCGCCGGTGACCGGCACCTGGAGTTCACGGCGAGCGGGCGCGAGCGGGCCACCCGCGTCATGCGCAAGCACCGGCTCGCCGAGCGGTTGCTGGTGGACGTCATCGGCCTGGAGTGGGAGTACGTCCACGACGAGGCCTGCCGCTGGGAGCACGTGATGTCCGAGCGCGTCGAGCGGCGGATCGTCGAGTTGCTGCGCGGCGATCACACCTCACCTTTCGGCAATCCGATCCCGGGGCTGGACGAGCTCGGCGCGACCTCGGTGCGGGAGGGCTTTCGCGACGGGCTGCAGACGCTGACCTCCGTCGCCGGTCCCAACCCGACCCGGGTGACCGTCCGGCGGATCGGCGAGCCGGTCCAGGTCGATCACGAGGCGCTCAACCTGCTCACCGATTCCGGGGTCATCCCCGGGGAGGCCGCCGAGGTGCATGCCGCGGACGGCCGCGTGATCGCAGTGGGGGCCGGGCGACCGCCTGCCGACGGGGTCTCGCTACCGCCCGAGATCTCCGACCACGTCTTCGTCGCGCTCACCTGACACCACACCGCCCGCTCGTCTCACGAATGGCGCCGCGCCGTGACCTGAATGTGACATTTTCGTGTCGGATGTGTACGGTCGGTCCAGTGCCTCTCAGGCGGGAGGCGCCAGTCGCCCGGATCGCCGAGTCCTACCCCCGGATCTGACTGAACACTCGAACACCGCTTGGTAGGAGCGGGGGACCCACTTGCGGGCACCGACTCCGGTCGGGGTCCTTGGGGTGAAGCCGGCGGATCCGTGTGATCACCGGCCGGGCAGCAATCTCTCGCCCGAACCCGACAGCTCACCTCGTAGGCGTCGAGAGGTCACCTGTGTCCCAGCACGCTCCCGGGCGCCACCGCGCTCGCCGTCGTCGTCGCGACGGCCTCCGTCGCACCAGCGCCGTCCTCGCTGCGACCGGCGGCATGATCACCGCCTTCGCCGTCTCCGCCGACGCGGTCCCCGCTCCCGCTGTCACCACCCCCGTGCACAAGGCGCCGGCCGTCAAGGCGGCCGCTCCCGCCCTGACCGCGCCCAGCGC
>NZ_HG764815.1:2888388-2898157 GCF_001050535.1 Nostocoides australiense Ben110
GCCGCCGAGGAGACCACCGAGGATGTCGCCGATGATGGAGCCGCCACCGGCGGACTGGGTCTTGTTGCTTGTGCTCGACGCAGCGCCGCCGAGGACGTCCTTGAGGATCGCGTCGAGGTTGGGCTGCTGACCGCTGCCGGCCTGGGTGTTCTGCTGGGTCGGCTGCTGGACCTCGTCGGGGAAGACGTTGGTGTCCTGCGGCTGCCGCCGAGGACCTGGCCGAGGATGTCGCCGAGGCCGCCGCCGGAGCCACCCGCCGCACCGCCGGTCCGCTGGGTCATGTGCTTCATGATGTAAGACATCACGATCGGGGCGAGGATCGGCAGGAGGCGCTTGAACAGGCTGCCACCGAGACCGCCGCCGGCACCGTAGCCACCGAGCTGGTTGTAGACCGCCTCTTCGTTGTTGCCGAAGATGTGGCTGGTGATGGCAGCGCCGTCCTGGGGGTCGATCTGCCCGAGGTCGATGCCGCCGTCAAGCAGGCTTCCGCTGTGCTGGCCGAGGGCCTGGAGGATGGAGTTGGCGCCCATAGGGTCCTGGGCGTTGGCATCCAGTCCGCCGAAGAGCGCGGGGAGCGCGGTTGCGGCGGCCTGTTCGACGGTGTTGGGGTCGGCCCCCACCATGTCGGCCAGCTGGTTCATGTCCAGACTGTTCAGGATGTCGTCAACGGCATTGGACACAGGACGCACCTCTCGTTCGTGCGTCGTTGCTGACGCCGGGCCTCCCCCGCATCGGTGCGGTGGCGATCTCCGTTCGGATCAACGTAGCAACTGGGGGGCGTCTATTCCCGCTCAGAGCCCGCGGAAGTGAACGGAAAGAGGCATGCTAGAGGTATGACGACGGCAGCCATGGACCGGACCTTGATCCTGGTTCGGCACGCCGCTACGGCCCACCAGGGACCCGGCGAGGACGACCACGACCGTGAACTGACTCCGCAAGGGCACCTCGACGCCCGCGCCGCCGGCGCGTGGTTGCGCACGCATGACTTCGGGGTCGATCAGGTTTTGTGCTCCAGCGCCGAGCGCACGCGCCAGAGCACCGAGGGCATGTGGGCCGGCGGGTGCTGCGAGGCCGATGTGCATTATGACGGGCGCATCTACAACGCCTCCCCCGAAACCCTGCTCGACGTCCTGCGGGAGGCGGACGACGCCGCCAATGTCGTGATGCTCGTCGGGCATGCGCCCGGGGTGCCGGCCCTGGCGAGCCTGCTCGCGGACGGCGAAGGCAACGACTCGGCGCACGAGTGCCTCGCCGCCGGCTTCCCCACGACGGGGATCGCCGTATTGCGCTTCGCTGGGCCGTGGCGCGACCTCGCCTTCGGTGGCGCGCGCCTCGAGCGTTTCCACCTCGCCCGGGCCTGACAACAACCAGGTCGCGGACGCGATCTGGGCCGTATGCCGCGCGGGTGCCAGAATCGCCGTATGCCGGAACTGCGTTCGCGAACCTCCACTCACGGCCGGACCATGGCGGGAGCCCGCGCCCTGTGGCGTGCCACGGGCATGACCGACGACGACTTCGGCAAGCCGATCGTCGCCATCGCCAACAGCTTCACGCAGTTCGTGCCGGGGCACGTCCACCTCAAGGATCTCGGGCAGCTTGTCGCCGGCGCGGTCGCCGCAGCCGGGGGAGTGGCCAAGGAGTTCAACACGATCGCCGTCGACGACGGAATCGCCATGGGGCACAGCGGGATGCTCTACTCGCTGCCCTCGCGCGAATTGATCGCCGACGCCGTCGAGTACATGGTCAACGCCCACTGCGCCGACGCCCTCGTGTGCATCTCCAATTGCGACAAGATCACCCCGGGCATGCTGCTCGCCGCCCTCCGCCTGAACATCCCGGTGGTCTTCGTCTCCGGTGGGCCGATGGAGGCGGGCAAGACGGTCGCCGTCGAGGGCATCGTGCACGAGAAGATCGACCTGATCGATGCGATGATCGCCTCGTCCAATGACGCGGTCAGCGACGAGCAGCTCGACACCATCGAGCGCTCGGCGTGCCCCACGTGCGGATCGTGCTCGGGCATGTTCACCGCCAACTCGATGAACTGCCTCACCGAGGCGATCGGGTTGTCGTTGCCGGGCAACGGATCCACGCTCGCCACCCACGCGGCGCGCAAGGACCTCTTCCTGCGCGCCGGATCCTTGATCGTCGAACTCTGCCGCCGCTACTACGACGGCGACGACGACTCGGTGCTGCCGCGCAATGTCGCCTCCCACGATGCGTTCACCAATGCCTTCGCCCTCGATGTCGCGATGGGTGGCTCCACCAACACCGTGCTGCACCTGCTCGCTGCGGCCCGCGAGGCCGACCTCGACTTCCGGATGGCGGACATCGACGCCATCTCGCGCCGCGTGCCATGCCTGGCCAAGGTCGCCCCCAACAGTCCGAAGTACCACATGGAGGACGTGCACCGGGCCGGCGGCATACCCGCAATCCTCGGCGAACTCGACCGGGCCGGGTTGCTGCAGAGGGACGTTCACGCCGTGCACTCGCCTTCTTTGTCAAAATGGCTGGGGGAGTGGGACATTCGCGGCGGCTCCGCCACTGAGGCGGCCCTTGAACTCTTCCACGCCGCTCCGGGCGGTGTCCGCACCACCGAACCCTTCTCGACCGAGAACCGTTGGGCCAGTGTCGATGTCGATCAGGCGGAGGGCTGCATCCGCAGCGTCGACCACGCCTACACCGTCGACGGCGGCCTCGCCGTGCTAACCGGCAATATCGCCCCGGACGGCTGTGTCGTCAAGACCGCCGGCGTGCCGGAGTCGGTGTGGCGATTCACGGGGACGGCCCGGGTCTTCGAGTCCCAGGACGACGCGGTGGCCGGGATCCTCGACAAGTCCGTGACGGCCGGTGACGTGGTCGTCATCCGCTACGAGGGCCCCAAGGGCGGACCGGGGATGCAGGAGATGCTCTATCCCACCTCCTTCCTCAAGGGCCGCGGCCTGGGCCAGCAGTGCGCGTTGATCACCGACGGCCGGTTCTCCGGGGGCACGAGCGGCCTGTCGATCGGCCATATCTCGCCCGAGGCCGCCAGCGGCGGCGCGATCGCCCTCATCGAGGACGGCGACACGGTCGAGATCGACATCCCCGGCCGGTCGATCGATCTCGCTGTCTCCGAAGAGATCCTGGCCGAGCGCCGGGCCAAGCAAGAGGCGCGGGAACGCCCCTACACACCGGTCAACCGCGACCGTCAGGTCTCCGCGGCGCTGCGGGCCTACGCCTCCATGGCCACCTCCGCCGCCGACGGCGCCGTCCGAATCGTCCCCTGAGGCCTCGGTATGTGGGAGCGAGTGCGTGCGGCGGTGCTTCTCGAGCCGGGACGCTACGCGATCCAGGAGTTCGCCCGGCCCCGGCTGGAGCCGGGCGCAGCGTTGATGCGGATGGACCTGTCCGGCATCTGCGGCACCGACAAGCACACCTATCAGGGCAAGACCAGAGTTGGTGACTCACACCTACGGGCTCGCCGATGCCGATACGGCCCGGCACATGAGCATGAACCCGCGGAGCATGAAGGTCTGTATCGCTCCGTCGCTTTGAGATGCCGCCCTTTGGGCGCCGCGTCCGTCCACTGAGACGCGACGGGCGCGTCGTTGACGCGGCATACGTCCGGGGGAGAGAGTTGACCCGTGGCCTTCCTCCTCGTACTCGATGAGCGCGCATAGCCCCTGTCCGACTAGCGCGCTACCCCGACGTCCCGCCCAGGGACTGAGGGGTTTTTTATTGCATCGATGACCGATCTGGATCACCACACCACACGAAAACCGAACTGAGAGCGGACGATACGAGATGACAACGACAGACGGAGTGGCCGCGCGATCCGCGACGCCGAGTCCGGCGACGATGGCCCACAAGGCTCAGACGCAGTCGAACCGAGTCGAGGTCACGGGCGCGCAGTCGCTGATCCTCGCTCTCGAAGCGGTCGGGGCCGACACCGTGTTCGGCCTCCCGGGCGGGGCGATCCTGCCGGCATACGACCCGCTGTTGGACTCCACCACGGTCCGGCACATCCTCGTCCGCCACGAGCAGGGCGCAGGTCACGCAGCAGAGGGGTATGCCGCCGCCACCGGCAAGGTCGGCGTGTGCATGGCGACGTCCGGTCCGGGCGCGACCAACCTGGTCACGCCGATCGCCGACGCCTACATGGACTCGGTGCCGATCGTCGCGATCACCGGGCAGGTCTCCTCCCGCGCCATCGGCACGGACGCCTTCCAGGAGGCAGACATTCGCGGCATCACGATGCCGATCACCAAGCACAACTACCTGGTGACGAACGCCGACGACATCCCGCGCGTCATCGCCGAGGCCTTCCACATCGCCGCGACGGGACGCCCGGGTCCGGTGCTCGTCGACATCGCGAAGGACGCACTCCAGTCCAAGACCACATTCGTCTGGCCGCCCAGGGTCTCGCTTCCGGGCTATCACCCGGTGATCAAGCCGCACGCCAAACAGATTCGCGAGGCGGCGCGGCTGATCCAGGCCGCGAGGCGGCCCGTGCTGTATGTCGGTGGGGGCGTCATCCGCGCCCACGCCGCCGAGGATCTGGCAGCCTTCGTCGCCGCGACCGGCATCCCCGTGGTCACCACGCTGATGGCCCGCGGTGCCTTCCCCGACAGCCACCAACTGCACCTCGGCATGCCGGGCATGCACGGGTCGGTGGCGGCCGTGACGGCGCTGCAGAAGTCGGATCTGCTCATCACCCTCGGCGCTCGTTTCGACGACCGCGTCACGGGCGAGTTGAAGTCGTTCGCCCCGGACGCCAAGGTGATTCACGCCGACATCGACCCGGCCGAGATCTCCAAGAACCGGGTCGCCGACGTGCCGATCGTCGGGGACGCCAAGGCGATCATCGCCGACCTGACCACCGCGGTCACCAGCGGCGAATACCAGGCCGACCCGGCGGCATACCAGGCCTGGCGCGAGACGACGATCGGCTGGAAATCCACTTTCCCCGTGGGATATTCGGCGCCGAGCAGCGACGCGCTCATGCCGCAATACGTCATCGAACGGCTGGGTGCGATCGCCGGCCCCGAGGCCGTCTACGTGCCCGGCGTCGGCCAGCACCAGATGTGGGCGGCGCAGTTCATCAGATACGAGCGGCCGATGGCGTTCGCCAACTCCGGCGGTTTGGGGACGATGGGCTATTCGGTGCCGGCGGCGATGGGTGCCAAGGTCGCCGAACCCGACCGCACGGTGTGGGCGATCGACGGCGACGGCTGCTTCCAGATGACCAATCAGGAGCTGGCGACCTGCGTCATCAACAACATCCCGATCAAGATCGCGGTGATCAACAACTCCAGCCTCGGCATGGTGCGCCAGTGGCAGACGCTCTTCTACAACGAGCGCTACTCCAACACCGACCTGCACACCTCCGTCGGCATGCGGGTGCCCGACTTCGTCAAGCTGGCCGAGGCGTATGGCTGTGTCGGCCTGCGCTGCGAGAGCCCGGACGATGTCGACGCCACCATCACCAAGGCGATGGAGATCAACGACGTGCCCGTGCTGATCGACTTCGTCGTGGAGCGCGACGCCATGGTGTGGCCGATGGTCGCCGCCGGCGTCAGCAACGATCTGATCCAGATCGCCAAAGACACTGCGCCGCAATGGGATCGAGAGGAGTCCGAGGCGATGGAACAGGACCTCGACGCCGACCACGACGGCATACCGTCCGGCAGCCACCGTCCCGAGACCACCGCCTGATCCAGACGAGGAATCCCCAACATGTCAACGCATACCCTCTCCGTGCTCGTCGAGGACAAGCCCGGCGTGCTCGCGCGGATCTCGGCGCTCTTCTCCCGCCGCGGGTTCAACATCATCTCCCTCGCCGTCGGCCCGACGGAGCACCCCGACGTCTCCCGCATGACCGTCGTCGTCGATGTCGAGGAGTTGCCGCTGGAGCAGGTGACCAAACAGCTGAACAAGCTCGTCGAGGTGCTCAAGGTCGTCGAGCTGGACCGCGACAGCTCCATCCAGCGCCAGATCGTCCTGGTCAAGATCCGCGCCGACGCCCACACCCGCAGCCAGGTCCTCGAGATCGTCCAACTGTTCCGCGCCAAAGTCGTCGACGTCACCCCCGAGGCGATCTCGGTCGAGGCGACGGGCAATGTCGACAAGATCCACGACCTGCTCGAGTTGCTCGAGCCCTATGGCGTCAAGGAACTCGTCCAGTCCGGCGTCGTGGCCCTCGGCCGCGGCTCCCGCTCGATCACCGACCGCGCCCTGCGCACGGCATAGCCGCCACACGTCACATCCCGTTTCCCGGCGGGCGGACCGGGGCCGACGGGCCTGAGCCCGCGGCATACGCTTTCCCACAGTTCCCTGCACCCCACCTCACAAGGAGTTGGCCACGATGGCCGAGATGTTCTACGACGACGACGCCGACCTGTCGCTGATCCAGGGCCGCAAGGTCGCGGTCATCGGTTACGGCAGCCAGGGCCACGCCCACAGCCTCTGCCTGCGCGACAGCGGAGTCGACGTGCGCGTCGGCCTCGCCGAGGGCAGCAAGTCCCGCGCCAAGGCCGAGGACGAAGGGCTGCGCGTGCTGAACGTCGCCGACGCGGTCAAGGAAGCCGACTTCGTCGTCATCCTCACGCCCGACCAGGTGCAGCGGCACGTGTGGGCCGACCACATCGCACCCAACCTCAACAAGGGCGCGACGATCCTCTTCGGTCACGGGTTCAACATCCGCTTCGGCTATATCACCCCGCCGAGCGACTCCGACGTCATCATGGTCGCCCCCAAGGGCCCCGGCCACATCGTGCGCCGCGAGTTCGTCGACGGGCGCGGGGTGCCGGTGCTCGTCGCCGTCGAGCAGGACGCCTCCGGGCAGGCGCTCGAGATGGCCAAGTCCTACGCGAAGGCCCTCGGCGGCCTGCGTGCCGGCGGCATCAAGACCACCTTCACCGAGGAGTGCGAGACCGACCTGTTCGGCGAGCAGTCCGTGCTGTGCGGTGGGCTGTCGCAACTGATCATGTACGGCTTCGAGACCCTGACCGAGGCCGGCTACCAGCCCGAGGTCGCCTACTTCGAGTGCCTGCACGAGGTCAAGCTGATCGTCGACCTGATGGTCGAGGGCGGCATCGCCAAGCAGCGCTGGTCGGTCTCCGACACCGCCGAATACGGCGACTACGTCTCCGGCCCCCGCGTCATCGACCCGCACGTCAAGGAGAACATGCAGGCCGTTCTCGCCGACATCACCTCCGGCGCCTTCGCCAAGCGCTTCATCGACGACCAGGACAACGGCGGCGCCGAGTTCACGGCGTTGCGCGAGAAGGGCGCCCAGCACCCGATCGAGAAGACCGGCAAGGAACTGCGCAAGCTGATGGCCTGGCTCGACACCGAGCAGGACGCCGACTACGTCGAGGGCTCCGCCGCCCGCTGACGCTCGCCCGCGCACAACGACTCGGTTACCCATTGGTTGTGGGGGCGTGCACCCCCCACAACCAATGGGTAACGGCGTCTCTGAGCGAGGAGTAGCATCCGAATCGTGCGTCCATCCACACCAAAGCTGGGGCGCACCCGACTCTTCCTGGGCAACTGCGGCGCGGCGGGGTACCTGATTCCTCTCGTGGCCAAGCCCGAACTCGCGGACAAGCTTTCGAGTACCTCGTCGCATCCCTGCGACGCTCCGAATAACCTTGCGCCCATGTCACAGCTGCGGATCGCCCAGGACGAGCACGCCGACGAGGTCTTGAGCACCGACCCCTTCGGGCTCCTCGTGGGCATGCTGCTGGACCAGCAGTTCCCGATGGAACGCGCCTTCGCCGGGCCGGCGAAGATCCTGGACCGCTTCGGCACACTCGACCCGGCCGTCATCGCGACCGCCGACCCCGCGCCCTTCTCCGACCTGTGCGCCACGCCGCCCGCGATCCACCGGTATGGCCGCTCGATGGCGGGGCGGGTGCAGGAATTGGCACGCACCGTCGTCGAGTCGTATGGCGGTGACGCCGCCGCGATCTGGACCGGCGCGCGGGACACCAATGACCTCCTCGCCCGCCTCAAGGCGCTCCCGGGGTTCGGCGACCAGAAGGCGCGCATCTTCGCTGCCCTCCTCGGCAAGCAACTCGGGGTCACGCCGGACGGCTGGCGCGAGGCGATCGGACCGTATGCCGAGCCGGGCTCCTTCCGCTCCGTCGCCGACGTCGTCGATCCCGATTCGCTGCAGAAGGTGCGGGACTTCAAGAAGGCCGCGAAGGCCAAGGCCAAGGCAAACACGTGACATCTCGACGGGGTCGAGTCGACATCTCGACGCCCTCGAATCGACATCTCGACGGGGGTCAGCGGCCGGGCGGGATGGCCGAGAGGTCGAACTCGGGCAGATAGCGGCTGAGGGCTTCGCGGGGGGCGAGTTCGGCACCGATCTGGCAGAGGACGCCGATGCCGCCGAGCCAGACGCGGTGGATGAGCAGATACTCGGGCGGCAGGTTGAACTTCATCCCCACGGCCCACTCCGGGCGGCGAATGTCGTTCATGCGCAATGTGATCGAGCGCAGCCAGGCCCGGTCGAAACGGTAGGTCTCATACGTCAGCGGTTCGATGAACATCATCAGATAGGACAGCAGCTCGTCGGCGTCGACCTTCACCGACTCCCTGATGAAGCCCTCCTGCCGCAACCCGGCGACGAGGGCGTCCGCCTCGCCGGCCAGGGCCAGGGTGAGCAGCCGTCCCAGCGCGAGCGGGAGGCCGCCCGGGAGGCGGTTGACGGCGCCGAAGTCGAGGATGCCGAGCCGCCCGTCGGGCGTGATCCGGAAGTTGCCGGGATGCGGGTCGGCGTGCAGTTGCCCCGCCCGCGTCGGCCCGGCGAGCAGGAACTCCAGATAGAGCTGAGCGGCGGCGTTGCGGGTCTCCTGGTCGCCCTCGGCGATGATCCGCGACAACGGCACACCGGCGAGCCACTCGTTGACCAGCACGGCGGGGGTCGCGTGCACGACCTCGGGGATCGCGAAGTCCGGGTCGCCCCGGAATGCGTCGGAGAAGACCCGCTGATGCTCGGCCTCCATGAAGTAGTCGAGTTCCTCGCTCACCCGGGCCCGCAACTCGGCCATGATCGGCTTGATGTCGAGGCCGGGGATGAAGCTCGTCGCCAGCCGGGCCACCCGCGACAGCTGGTTGATGTCGCTGAGCAGCGCCTCCCGCGCCCCGGGGTACTGGATCTTGACCGCCACGTCCCGCCCGTCACGCCAGACCGCTCGGTGCACCTGGCCGATCGACGCGGCCGCCGACGGTATGTCGTCGAACGACTCGAATTTCGCCGTGCGCCACCGGGGTCCGAGCTCGGCGGCCAGGACCGCGTGCACCTGCTCCGGCGGCAGCGGCGGCGCCGCCTCCTGCAGCTTGGTCAACGTCGCCCGATAGGGCGCCGCCCACTCCTCGGGCAGCGCCGCCTCCATGACGGACATGGCCTGCCCGACCTTCATGGCGCCACCCTTGAGTTCTCCGAGCACGGCGAACAGTTGCTCCGCCGTCCGGGCCTGGAACTCGGCCGCGACCGCCTCTGCGGGCCGCCCGCCGACCCGTTTGCCGATCCCGATCGCCCCCCGGCCGGCCATCCCCAATGGCAAGGAGACGAGCTTAGCGGTGCGTTTGGCGCTGCGCCGGGGAAGTTCGTTCACGCGCCTATTGTCACAGGCGCACCCGCCGGCTCGGCGCACGTGGCGCACAGCGGGTGGGTGCGCCACCGGTGCTGGCGCACGCTCGGCCACGGTGCGGCGACGTCGAGGGCGAGCCCGGTGGGCGGCATACCGTCGAGGAAACCGGTGGCGACACGCGCGGCCAG
>NZ_HG764815.1:2898257-2901594 GCF_001050535.1 Nostocoides australiense Ben110
GCGCAGTCCGGCCTCGGCCACGCGCGCCCGGTCCGCCAGGCCGGCGTCGTCGCCGGCGTCGGCGGCGATGTGTTCGAGCAGGCCTTTGGCGCGGGTACGCAGATCCGCGAGCCGGACGTCGAGGGCTTCGGTGTTCGCCTGCGCCAGGCGGGCCGCGTCGTCACGCCGCTGGGTCGCGGCGGCCAGCGCGAGGGTCCGTTCGGTGCTGGAGGAGAAGGCCCACGCGAGGTGGCCTCCCACCACGGCCCACAGCACCAGCTGCACGGTGGCTTCGATGGCCTGGGCGGGCGCCCAGCTGCCGGCAGTCAGCCGGATGACGCCGACGTAGAGCGGGAACTGGGCCAGCGCCAGGAGCGTGGCGGCGCGGGCGCTGAAGCGGAAGGCCACAGTGGCGAAGACGGGGTCGAAGAATCCGACGAACCACAGACGCCAGTCACCGGTCGTGACATCGTCGGTGACGGCGAGCGCGAGAGTGGGCACGACCACGGCCGCGGCGGCCACGGGGATCCAGGCGCGGGAGGTCGCCGGGATCGTCCACAGCACGGTGAGGCCGACGCCGAACGTGAGGACGACCAGAGGCATGAGCCACCAGGGATAGGCCTCTCGGAAGCGCCACCCGATGGCGAGAAAGGCGGCCTGGACGAACAGGCAGATCGTGAAGAAGAGGACGTTGCGGACCACCGGAGGGAACTCCACGACGGGCAGAACCGACGGCGTCTTGGACAGCGACATGCGGATGACTGTGCCGGCGCCCGGCCGGCTGTCGATCGCGACCGTGCCGCCAAGGTCCTCGATGCGCGCGACGATTCCGTGGCGGACTCCGTGCCGTCGCGAGGAAATCCGGTCCGGGATGAAGCCCGCGCCCTCGTCGCGCACGGTCACCGTGCTGCGCCGGGGCGTGAAGCTCGCCTGCACGTGCACCTCGCGCTGGCCGGAGTGGCGGGCCACATTGGTCAGCGCCGCGGTCGTCGCATCGAGGATTGCCTGGGCGCTGGCCGGGTCCCGGGGTGTCCCGGCGACGGCGATGTGCAGGGTCAGACCCAGCCGGTCGGCCTGCTCCTGCACCAGGTCACGCCATTCCTGGGGTCGTCGCAACGGGGAGGGACGGTTCATCAGCGCGAGGGCGCGGCGGGCCTGGGCGGCGGCCTGGTCGTGCTCGGCCGGGGAACTGGCCGCGCTGGCGGTCAGCAAGGTGGCCAGCACGTGGTTGTGGACGAGGCTGTCCAGATAGGACCCGGCAGCGAGGTCGGCGTTGGCCAGCTTCTCGCGCATCGTCATCTCGGTCAGGGACCGGTAGCCGGCGATCACCGCCCGGCTCTCGTCGAGCAGCGCCTGGATGAGCACGGCACCCGCCATCTGGGTGCCCGTGAACATGACCGCTTCCAGCGCGCCCTGACTCACCCCGACCGCCAGGGCGCGCTGGTGGGCCACGGCGAGCCCGAGGAGGACCGAGGCCGCGGCGCCGCGACGTGGCCCGAACCCGACCGTGAAGGCGGCGGCCCCGATCATCAGGGGGGTCGTCACCGGTGCGTATGCCGTGGTCGGCGCCAGCGGGTCGCCCCACACCGCGTATACGCCGAGGAGGAGGTATGACGTGACGCCGGCCAGGCGCAGGCCGCCGAGGCGCTCCGGGTTGCGGACGGCCTGGGTGACGGCGACGAGCGTGGCGACGGCGAAGACGGCCAGGCTGATGCCCATGACCCGGCCCGGGAAGTACTGCGCCGAGCGCGGCAGCTGGGTCAGCGAGACGAGCAGCGCCAGCAGCAACCCGAGAGCGCCGGCCCGGGTGAGCTGGCGGGTGAAGTCCGGCTGCGCGGCATACTCCGGTTCGGCCGTCACCCACGCGCGCAACCGTGCCCACGCCGAAACGCCCCGCGCCGGCGGGGCGGGCGGGGTGGCGAACGCGGAGGCAGGCGGAGATGACATGGAGTCACGGCGGGGGTGGGGTGGGGGGAGCTCACTTCGGAGAATGCCAAAGCCCTCGGCGTCCGCGCGGCCGATCGGCGTCCGGGGGTGTCCGGTCGGGCAGCGGACACCCTAAAGCGCAGGTCAGCGCCCTGTCAGCTGATCGCGACGCGGTGCGGCTGGGCGAGGTTCTCGCGGCTGCCTGCGCCGATCTCGCCGTAGCGGCTCGCGCCCCAGCACCAGAGCGCATCGGCGCTGATGCCACAACTCGAGTGCTGGCCGGCGCTCACCTTGCGGATGCCACTGACACCGGGGACGATGACCGGCCTGGCCGAGCCGTCGCTCTGCGGCCCGAGCTGCCCGGATGCGCCGTCGCCCCAGCACGCCACCGCGCCGGTCGGTGTCACGGCGCAGGTGTGCCGGATGCTCGCGGCCAGGGCGTCGGCGGCGTCGAGTCCCACCACCGGCCGGGGAGTCAGGGCATCCTCGGTCGACCCGGTCCCGAGCTGGCCGCTGTCGCCACGACCCCAGCAGTCGACGCCGCCACCCGGCGCGATGGCACAGACGTGGTCATAGCCCGCAGCCATGGCACGCACTCCCAAGGGGTAGGCCTTCTCGAGCCGGACAGGGGTCGGCTCGTCCTGGCGGGTGCCGATGCCGAGCTGACCGTATGAACCGGCGCCCCAGCAATAGACCTCGGAGCGGGTCGACCAGGCGCAGGTGAAATCACGCCCGGCTGTGATGCCGGCGAGTTCGGCCTCGATGCCCTGGACGAGCACGGGCCGGGCGGCGTTGCGCAGGAACCTGCCGATGCCGAGCTGGCCGTGCTCGCCGTTGCCCCAGCAGTAGGCGTCGCCGGCCAGGGTCAGGGCGCAGGCGTGCAGGTTGCCGACGGCAATCTCCTTGACGTCGGGGAGATCCTCGACCAGCGTCGGGGTGAGGAGCATCGTCTCCTGGCCGTTGCCCGCCTGCCCGTAGGCGTTGTGGCCCCAGCATTTGGCCTGGTCGTCGAAGTTGATGACGCAGGCGAAATCGCCGCCGGCGGAGATCCGTTTGGCACCGGCGAGCAGACCGCCGACGGGCACCGGAACCGCGGAGTCGACGCGCAACCCGTCCCCGAGCTGACCGACCTTGTTGCGGCCCATGCACTCGATGGCCCCGCCCGCCGTGCGAACGCACAGGTGGGAGGCGCCCTGGCTGACTTCGACCACGGCGCTGCGCGTTCCGGAGATCCGTCCCGGGTCCACTGCCGCCGAGACCTGCTGGGCGTGCGCGCCTGCCCGGTCGCGTGCGGCATACCCTCCGGCGAAGCCGATCCCCAGCAGGGAGATCGCACCGGCGGCGGCGACCGCCGCCCGCGCGAACCGGCGCCGCGGAACGGGCGGCGGGGTGACGGGCAGTGCGGGAGGCGTGACGGGCAGTGCGGGAGGCG
>NZ_HG764815.1:2901694-2905018 GCF_001050535.1 Nostocoides australiense Ben110
CGCGAGGACCGGGACCGGCGCGGTGGGGAGGGCGGGCGGCATACCCGGCCCGCGCAGCGGAACCGACGGCACCGACCCACCTGCCCGCGCGGGGCGCGATGCCCCAGTTCGCGCAGGCCGCGAGAGGGGGGCCTGGACCGGGATCTCCTGCGACACGGCCATCAGCATGGCCATCAGCGCATCGGGCACGGCGGGCTCGGTTCGCAGCGTGGCCCGCAGCCGGCGCTCGAGTTCGATCTCGGCGCGGCAGCCTTGGCACGCGATCAGGTGCCGGTCGCACGCGAGTTGCTCGCCCGCGCCCAGCGTGCCGTCGACATAGTCGCTGACCCGCTCGCCGAGGCAGCCGCGCATCGCGGGGGCCGGGCCGAACGAGATCACGACACGCCTGCCGGGGCGAGGCGCCCCGTCGCCAGCGTGCGGCCCCCGGCAGCGACGGGCTGGGGGGTCGGGGCGCGGTGGCTCAGTGCCTCGCGCAAAAGGGCCCGGCCCCGGTGGATACGGGAGCGCACGGTGCCGAGCTTGATCCCGAGCGTCGCGGCGATCTCCTCATAGCTCAGGCCTTCGATGTCGCACAGCACGACCGCGGCGCGGAAGTCCGGCGGCAGCGCATCCAGCGCCCGCTGAACGTCATCGTCGAAGTGGCGGTCCGCATACGCCTGCTCGGGCGACAGCTCGCGGCTCGGGATGCGGGCCGAGGCCTCGTCCGAGAGCGCATCGAAGCGGATCCGCTGCTTGCGGCGCATCTTGTCGAGGAAGACATTGGTCGTGATCCGGTGCAGCCAGCCCTCGAAGTTGCCGGGCGTGTAGGACCCCAGCGAGCGGAAGACGCGGATGAAGACGTCATGCGTGAGGTCCTCGGCGTCGTGGACATTGCCGGTCAAGCGGTAGGCCAGCCGGTACACACGCGCCGAGTGCTCCTCGACGATCTGCTCCCAGCTGGGCGCCACCCAGGTCTCGGTGGCCGGGCTCTCGGTCTGCATCTTGCCTTCCTCACGTGCGCGGTTCTCGCGCATCCCCCTGTGCACCACTCATACGCGCGAGTGGGTTTGATGGTTCCCCACAAGTCTGAATAGAAGCTGTATGCGGCATATCAGCGCGGTCTCGACTGGGACGTAAAATCCAGGCATGAGTGGAGCGAGACTGGCGAGCTGGTCGTATGCCGAGGAGTTCGTCCCCGAGGCCGAGACCGCGGACGGGGCCCGGCGCACCGGTTCGGGGCTGGGGGCGTCGCCGGTCGGCACCGGCGGCGGCGCTGCCCTGCGGATGCTCGCCGCCGCGAGCGCCGCGAAGGCGGTCATCGAGATCGGCACGGGCGCGGGCACCTCCGGCCTGTGGCTCCTCGAGGGTATGCCGGGCGACGGAGTGCTGACCACGATCGACGCCGCGGCCGAACACTCCCGGGCGGCGAAGGCGGCCTACGCGAAGGCGGGCATCTCGCACACCCGCACCCGCGTCATCACCGGGTCCGCCCACGATGTCCTGCCGCGGATGACCGACGGCGCCTACGACATGGTGTTCGTCGACGCGGACAAGGCGAGCTACCCGGAGTATGTCGAGCACGGCATCCGGCTGCTTCGCTCCGGCGGCGTCCTGGCGCTGGACAACATGCTCTGGCACGACAAGGTCGCCGACCCCGCCGCGCGCGACGCCCAGACGGTGGCCCTGCGCGAACTCGGCAAGGCCCTGCGCGACGACGAGCGCCTGCTGCCGGCCCTGTTGCCGGTGGGTGACGGCCTGCTGGTCGCGGTCAAGAAATAGGCCGGGCCAGGCGGAGCCACCAGGGCAGGGAGTTCACCGGTAGCCAGCGGTCGTGCTCCGCCAGAACGACGCGACTACCCATTGGGATCTGGGGCTTTCACCCCACTGACCAAGGGTTAACCGGGTGGCTACCGGTCAGCGGGCGGAGCCGGGGCCGGCGCCCCGGCGGAACTTTGCCGGGCCCTCGGCGATGGCGACGACCTCGTAGTCCTCGATCGTGATCGGCCCGGAGCCGATGAGGCGCGAGACCGGGGACCCGGCGGCGGTGGCCTCGAACTCGGCCCGGAAGCCGTCCCGCTCGCGCGGGGAGTCGAAGACGTAGGTGCCCTCGAACCACTCCCCCTCGCGCATCCGCCAGGTCTTGAAGGCGAGCCCGTCGAGGAACATGAACCGGGCCAGCGAGGTGCCGATGACGTAATCCCGCAGTTCCTGCCCAACACCGAGGGGCGCGCCGGTCAACGACCAGCGCACCGCCAGCCCGTAGCCCGCGTCCATACCTCTACTCCTCGACCAGCCAGCGCAACAATCCGCGGGTACCGTAGCCGGTCGCGCCCTTGGCGAGGAATCCGGTGTCGGACTCCGAACGCCCCGTGCCGGCGATGTCGAGGTGCACCCACGGGCGCCCGCCCGTGAACTCGCGGAGGAAGAGGGCCGCGAGGATCGATCCGGCACCCTGTCCGCCGATCGGGCCGATGTGGCTCAGGTCGGCGACATCGGACTCGAGCGAGGAGCGATAGTCCTCCACCAGCGGCATCGGCCACAGCGGCTCGCCGGCCGCCGCGAAGGCGTCCCGGATCCGCGTATGCAATGCGTCGTCGGTGCCGTATGACGGTGCCATCGCGCTCGCCAGGGCGATGCGGGCGTGGCCGGTCAGGGTGGCGATGTCGACGAGGGCGGCAGGGTCGAGTTCGGCGGCGGCGTATGCCAGCGCGTCGGCCAGGACGATGCGCCCCTCGGCGTCCGTGTTGCCGATCTCGGCGGTCGTGCCGCCGTAGTGGGTGACGACATCGCCGGGCCGATAGGACGCGGCACCCATCGCGTTCTCGGCCAGCGGCAGCAACCCAATCACCCGGCGACGCACGCCCAGCGCCTTCAGCCCCGCCATCACGCCGAGGACGATCGCGGAGCCGGACATGTCGGTCTTCATCATCAACATGCCAGCGGCCGGTTTGACGTTGAGGCCACCGGTGTCAAAGGTGATTCCCTTGCCCACCAACACGATCGGCGGCTCGGTGGCGGCACCGGGGCGGTGCTCGAGCATCACGAGGCGGGCCTCGTGCACCGAACCGGAGCCGACGGCGAGAATGCCTCCGAATCCGTCCCGCGCGAGCGCCTTCTCGTCCCACACCGTCACGCGCAGTCCGGCGGCGCGGCCGATCGCGCGCGCCTGGTTGGCCAGCCACGGTGGGTTCTTGACATTGCTAGGGGTGTTGGCGAGTGCCCGGGCCGTCTGGGCCGCGCGAGCGCATTCGGTGCCGAGGCGCACCTGCCCCGGGTCCGGCGCACCGAGGAGGATCAGCCGGCCCAGGGCGCGGCGGGTGTCGTCCGGCTCGCGGGTCTGCGGCC
>NZ_HG764815.1:2905118-2919272 GCF_001050535.1 Nostocoides australiense Ben110
GGCCTTCGGCTCGCCCGAGGGGCGGCCGGCGCGGCGGCGGGTGGTGGTCTGGGTGCCAGTCGAGACAATGCCAGTGGACTGGTCGCTATGGGACTGAGTGCCAGTGGACTGAGTGCCAGTGGAGTGGGCGCCGGTGGTGTCCGCGCTGGCGAGCGAGGTGCCGGACTGCTTGGCCCGTATCACGTCGATCAGGTCGCCCTTGCGCATCTTGGAGGTGCCCGTGATCCCCATGCTGCTGGCCAGCCCCTGCAACTCGGCGAGGCGCATGGCGGTCAAGGCGCCGGAACGGCGCGGCCTCTCGCCCGCTGCAGCCGCGGGTTCGAGAGTGGTGGTGTCGGTCACGAAGGACCCTTTCCTCGGATGAGGCCCATCCCCAGATGAGGGGATACGACCTGGATTACGTTGCGGCCCCGTCGAATTGGCGGGACAGCTGAGGAGTTCTCCGCCTAGTGCCGCAGCCTCGGGGGGACCCTGGAGAGCAACGCAACGAAAGGGCAGAGAGTGATTTTGCAGGTCGCGGTGGGCGCGGCGATCTTCAGCCGACTGCCCCTTGCGCTTGCGGTGTCACTGTACACCGCGATGTCCGAATAACGCACACTCGGCCGACCGCTATTCCCATAACGTGATCTAGCCTCCGGCCGCCGCCACCAGCCGCGCCCCGGTGTCCGCGAACCCCGGCGCCACGACGCGCCAGCCCGCCGGTGCGCTCGAGGTCACGAGCGCGGCCTGCTCCGCGTCGATAGCGAGCGCGAGCACCGAGGGACCGGCGCCCGAGATGGTGGCAGCCACCCCGGCCGCGCGCAGCGCATCCACCAGGGCCATGGACGCGGCATACGACGGCCGGCGCGGCTCCTGGTGCAGGTAGTCGCGCGTTGCCGGGAGCAGCAGCGCCGGGTCGGCGGTCATCGCGTGCACCAGGAGCCCGACACGGGCCGAGTTGGCGGCGGCATCGGCCAGACGGATCTGGCTGGGCAGGACCGCTCGGGCGGTCGCAGTGCTCAGCTGCGCGTCGGGCACGAGCACGTGCGGCCGGATGCTCGGGTGCGGGGTCAGGCGCACCGTGCGCGTATGCGGGATGCCGTCCCGCCCGGTTCGGTCGTCGAGCCAGCTCAGGGTCATCCCGCCGAACACACTCGCGGACGAGTTGTCGGGGTGGCCTTCGAGATCGGCCGCGAGGTCGTTGATGACGTCGAGGTCGAGCCGGCCGTCGCCCTCGTGTGCGAGCGTCCAAAGGCCGTATGCCGCACTGATGCCCGTGACGATGGCCGTCGCCGAGGATCCCAGTCCGCGGCCGTGCGGCACCGCGTTGCCGCACGTGATGTGCAGGCTCGGCGGCCCCGCGACGCCGAGGACCTCCCACGCGCGACGCATGGCGCGCACGACGAGGTGGTGGTCGTCGGTGGGCACGGTTCCCTCGCCCTCGCCCGTGACGACGACGGCGACACCCCTCCCCTCGCGGACGGCGACGGTGCAGGAGTCGCGGATGTCCAGGCCGACGCCGACGGCATCGAAACCGGGCCCGAGGTTGGCGCTGCTCGCCGGCACCTCCACCGTGACCTGGTGTCCTGCGCGCCAGGTCGTCCCCGGCATCTCCCCGGGCATCGTCAGCCGTCGAGGCCGAGCGCGACCGCCGCGCCATAGACATCCACCGGGATGCGTTGCGGCGCAACGGGTTCACCGTCGAGCCCCTTGAGCGCCCAGTCGGGATCCTTCAGTCCGTGGCCGGTGACAGTGCACACGATCGTCGCGCCGTCGGGGACGCCGCCGGCCGCGTGCACCTGCAACAGGCCCGCGACGCTCGCCGCCGAGGCGGGTTCGACGAAGATGCCTTCGGTGCTCGACAACAGCCGGTGGGCCTCGAGGATCTGCTGGTCGGTGACCGCCTCGATGCGTCCGCCGGAGTCGTCGCGGGCCTCTTCGGCCTGCTGCCACGAGGCGGGGTTGCCGATCCGGATCGCGGTCGCGATGGTCTCGGGCTGGTCGATGGGGTGGCCCAGCACGATGGGCGCGGACCCGGCTGCCTGGAAGCCCCACATCTGCGGTCGTTTCGTCGCCGGGCCGTCCGGCACGTCGGGAATGCCGTGTCCCGCAACGTATTCGCGATAACCCTTCCAATATGCCGTGATGTTGCCGGCGTTGCCGACGGGCAGGCAATGGATGTCCGGGGCGTCCCCGAGCGCGTCGACGATCTCGAAGCTGGCGGTCTTCTGGCCCTCGATGCGTGCCGGGTTGACCGAGTTGACGAGGTCGACCGGATAGACCTCGGCGAGCTTGCGGGCCACGGTGAGGCAGTCGTCGAAGTTGCCCTCGACCTGCAGCAGCGTCGCGCCGTGCGCGATGGCCTGGCTCAGTTTGCCCATGGCGATCTTGCCGTCGGGCACGAGGACGGCACACGTCATACCGGCCTTCGTGGCGTATGCCGCGGCGCTCGCGCTCGTGTTGCCGGTGCTCGCGCAGATGACCGCCTTGGCGCCGTGCTTGGCGGCCATGGAGATGGCCGTCGTCATGCCGCGGTCCTTGAAGGAACCGGTGGGGTTCAGTCCTTCGTACTTGACGAAGACGCGCGCCCCGACGCGATCCGAGAGCTTCTCGGCGGCGATGAGGGGGGTCCCTCCCTCGTGCAGGGTGATGACCGGCGCCCCGTCCAGCATCGGCAACCGATCGGCATACTCGCGCATCACGCCACGCCACTGGTGGGCCATGGGGATCATGCTCCTTCCACACGCATCACAGAGACGACTTCGGCGACGACCTCACTGGCCGCCAGGGCGTCGACCGTGGCGGCCAGGGCCGCTTCGGTCGCCGCATGGGTGACGATGACGAGATTGGCTCGGGCCTCGCCGGAGCTGGAGTTGGTCCGAATGTGTTGGCGCACAGTCTCAATCGACACGCCGGTGTCGGCGAACGCCTGAGCCACCTGCGCTAGCACGCCCGGCCGGTCCTCCACGTCGAGGCTGATGTGATAGCGGGTCACGGAGTCGCCGACGTCGAGGATGGGCAGATCGGCGTATGCCGACTCCCCCGGTCCGCGCCCGCCCGCGACGATGTGCCGGGCCACCGCGACGAGGTCGCCCAGGACGGCCAAGGCGGTCGGGTCGCCGCCGGCGCCACGGCCGTAGAACATCAACTGTCCCGCGGCCGAGGCCTCGACGAAGACCGCGTTGTAGGCGTCGCGGACCGACGCCAGCGGATGAGTGCGCGCGATCATCGCGGGGTGCACCCGGACGCTGACACCGCTCGTGCCGTTCTGGCCGGTCGTGCGTTCGCAGATCGCGAGCAGCTTGACGACATGGTCCATGGCCTTGGCGGCGGCGATATCGGCGGCCGTGACATCGCTGATGCCCTCGCGGAAGACGTCAGCGCCCTTGACGCGCGTGTGGAAGGCGAGGGAGGCGAGCAGGGCTGCCTTGGCGGCGGCGTCGAAGCCTTCGACGTCGGCGGTCGGGTCGGCCTCGGCATAGCCCAGCGCCTGTGCCTGCGCCACCGTCTCCTCGAATCCCGCGCCGGTGGTGTCCATCTTGTCGAGCACGAAATTCGTTGTGCCATTGACGATCCCGAGCACTTTGGTGACATCGTCACCGGCGAGCGATTCGCGCATCGGACGCAGGATCGGGATGGCACCGGCCACGGCGGCTTCGTAGTAGAGGTCGACGCCGGCCGCGTCGGCGGCGGCATAGAGGGTCGGGCCGTCCTCGGCGAGCAGAGCCTTGTTGGCGGTCACCACGGAGGCGCCGCTCTCCATCGCTTTCAGCAGCAGCCCGCGCGCCGGATCGATGCCACCGACGACCTCGACGACGATGTCGGCGCGCGTCACGAGGTCCTCGGCATCGGTGGTGAAGAGTGCAGGGTCGACCGGGACATCGCTGCGGTCCTTGCCGACCCGGCGCACGGCGATCCCCACGAGTTCGACGGGCGCGCCGATGCGGGCGCGCAGATCGTCGGCGCTTTCGACGAGCATGCGCGCCACGGAGGAGCCGACGACGCCACAGCCGAGCAGCGCGACTCGGATCGGCTTGTCGCCCAGAGGGTTTGTGTGTTCACTCATGCTCATCCCACATCCAGTCCCAGCAGATCGTCGATGGTTTCCCGGCGGATCAGGACGCGCGACTCACCGTTGCGCACCGCGATGACCGGCGGCCGGGGCGTGTGGTTGTACTGACTCGACAGCGACCGGCAGTAGGCGCCGGTGCCCGGCACGGCGAGCAGGTCGCCGGGTGTCACGTCGGCCGGCAGCCATTCGTCCTGCACGACGATGTCCCCCGCCTCGCAGTGGCGGCCGACGACGCGCACGACCAGCGGCGCGGCAGAGGATGCGCGGTTGGCGAGGGTGACGGAGAAGTCCGCGTCGTACAGCGCGGGGCGGGCGTTGTCGCTCATCCCGCCGTCGACGGATACATAGGTGCGCACGTGACCGTCCGCGACCGTGACCGGCTTGACGGTGCCCACTTCATACAGGGTGAACATCGCCGGGCCCACGATCGCTCGTCCCGGCTCGATGCTGACCCGGGGCACATCGTCGAGCGACCCGTCGCCGACGGTCTTGAAGGCCTGCTCGACGATGTGGGACATCTCCTCGGCGAGCACGGCCGTCGAAAGCGGGGTGTGCTGGCTGGTATAGGCAATCCCATAGCCGCCACCGAGGTCGATTTCCGGTGCGGCACAGCCCAGTTCGTCGGCGATGCGATGGTGGAGCCGCACCAGCCGCCGGGCGGCCGTCTCGAACCCGGCCGTGTCGAAGATCTGACTGCCGATGTGGCTGTGCAGGCCGAGGAAGCGCAGTTGACCGGGGTGCGCGAGGATCTCGCGGACGCCGTTGAAGGCGACGTCGCCCGCGAGGCTGAACCCGAACTTCTGGTCCTCGTGGCCGGTGGCGATGAACTCATGCGTGTGCGCCTCGACACCGACCGTGACGCGCAGCATGACCGGCGCGACGACCCCGAGTTCCGTGGCGACCGCGACGATCCGTTCGATCTCGGCGAAGGAGTCGACGACGATCCGGCCCACGCCATAGCTCAACGCCTGGCGGATCTCTGCCAGGGTTTTGTTGTTGCCGTGCAGGGCGATCCGCTCGCCGGAGAACCCGACCCGCTGCGCGACCGCCAGTTCTCCGCCCGTGCAGACGTCGAGGTTCAGACCCTCCTCCATGACCCACCGTGCGACGGCCGAGCAGAGGAACGCTTTGCCGGCGTAATAGACGTCGGCGCCGCCGAGATGGGCGAACGCGGCGGCATATTCGTCGCGGAATGCGCCTGCCCGGGCCCGGAAGTCGGCCTCGTCCAGGATGTATGCCGCGGTGCCGTGCTCCCGCGCCAGGTCCAGGACGCTGACTCCCCCGACTTCGAGCACGCCGTCGTCCCGGCGTCGCACAGTCCGGCTCCACAGCGCCGGCGTGAGGGCCATGACGTCATCGGGGAAGGGCAGATAGATCGGCGGGCCGCCATAGCCGTCCGCGTGCAGGACTCCCGCCTCATGCGCGCGCACGGGCTACATCCTCTCGGGCGCCGAAACGCCAAGCAGCCCAAGGCCGTTCGCCAACACCGTGCGCGTGGCATCGTTGAGCCACAGGCGCGTCCGGTGCAGGTCGGTGACGGGTTCGTCGGCATTCATCGGCCGCACGCGGCAGGTGTCGTACCACTTGTGGAAGTGGGCGGCGAGGTTTTCCAGGTAGCGCGCGACTCGGTGCGGTTCGAGCAACGACGCGGCCTGCGCCGTGACACGCGGGAAGTCGCCGAGCACCGCGAGTAGCGCCGCTTCGGTCGGGTCGGTGAGCAGCGACGGGTCGAAGCCGTCCTCCCGATGTACGCCGTCCTCGGCGGCCAGACGGGCGACGTTGGAGGTGCGCGCGTGCGCGTACTGGACGTAGAAGACGGGATTGTCGTTGGTCTGCCGGCGCATCTCCTCCCCGTCGAGCGAGAGCGGGCTGTCGGAGGGGTAGCGGGCGAGCGAGTAGCGCAGCGCATCCGGGCCGATCCATTCGATCAGCTCGTCCATATAGAGGGCGTTGCCGCGTCGCTTGCCCATGCGCTCGCCGGCGATATTGACCAGCTGGCCTATCTTGACCTCGATATTGTGCTCGGGATCGTCGCCGGCGCAGGCGGCGATCGCCTTGAGCCGGCCGATATAGCCGTGGTGGTCGGCGCCGAGGAGATAGATCTTCTCGTCGAAGCCCCGGTCCTTCTTGCTCAGGTAGTAGGCGGCGTCGGCGGCGAAATAGGTCGGCACGCCGTTGGCCCGGATCAGCACCCGGTCCTTGTCGTCGGTGAAATCGGTGGTGCGCAACCAGATCGCACCGTCCTGGTCGAAGACGTGTCCCTGCTCACGCAGCCGCGCGACCGCCTGCTCGACGGCGCCGGCGTCGTGCAGGCCCTTCTCGGAGAACCACACGTCGAAGGCGACATTGAAATCGGCCAGGGTCTGCTTGATCGCCGCGAGCTGGATCGGGTAGGCGACATCCCAGGCGGCCTGCAGCGCCTCGTCGGCCGGCAGGTCGAGGATGTCGGGGCGCCCCGCGCGGACCTGCTCGGCCAGCCCGTCGACATACTCTCCGTCGTAGCCGCCCTCGGGCGCCGCCTCGCCGCGCAGCTTCGCGAGAACCGACCCGCCGAGCTTGGCCACCTGGCCGCCGGCGTCGTTGATGTAGTACTCGGCCGCGACCTCGGCGCCGGCCGCGCGCAACAGCCGGACCATCGCGTCGCCGAGCGCCGCCCACCTGGTGTGGCCGATGTGCAGTGGACCGGTGGGGTTTGCCGAGATGTACTCGAGGTTGACGACGCGGCCGGCCTCGCTCGTGCCCTGACCGTATGCCGCGCCCGCCTCCACGATGGTGCGCGCGAGTTCGCCGGCGCTCGCCGCATCCAGGGTGATATTGATGAACCCGGGCCCGGCAACCTCGACGGCGGCGATCCCCGCGACCTGCTCCAGCGCGCCGGCGAGCTTGCCGGCGAAGTCCCGCGGCGGCATACCGGCCGTCTTGGCCAGCTGCATCGCGACATTGGTGGACCAGTCCCCGTGCCCGGCCTGCCGCGGACGCTCGACCCGGAGGGTCTCGGGCACCTCGAGATCGAACTCGCCGGCGGCGACGAGGTCGGCGAGGGCAGCGCGGATCGCGGCGGCCAGCTGTTCGGGGGTCACCGGGCGATTCTACGGAGCGCGCGTGGGCCCGTGCGCCACCATTCCACCGCGCCCCGGTGGGACGGCACTGTCACGGCGCGGACGCGTCGAGGTGTCCGGCCAGGGCGGCTCGCAGGTCGGGCCAGGACAGGAAACGCTCCCCTACGCGGACCCCGTCGTCACCGAGCGAGATCAGTTCGGGCTCGTCCCACCGATCGGCCTGCCGGATGCCGACGACCTGCCGGGTCCCCGGGACGGGCGGGGCACTCACGGTGTAGAGCCAGTACTCGAACACCCAGCCGCCGTCGGCGTTGGCGTCGTCGTGGATGCTGAACTCGATCGTCAGGGCGAGCGGGCCGTCACCCCCCTCGATTCGGGCCAGCTTCACGGGGGCGCCGGCCAGAGGACCGCCACCTTCGTCCGCTGCCAGCCAGCGGTCCCAGCCGGCGATGATCTCGGCGGGAAAGCGCGGCACGCGCTGCAGGTCGCTCGCGCTGGGGCGACCCCCTTCGGCGACGGCTCGGAAGGCGTCGATGACCGCTTGGTCGGTGGTGGGCGCCAGCGGCAGCGTCAGGAAGTAGTAGTACCGGCAACTCACCACCCCAACCGTATGGCTGCACCGGTATCTCGGCCTGGCCGACGGCCGGGCCGGACCAGATTCCCGGCCGATTCACGGTCGGGAGTCCGGTGCTGGTAGCCTCACTGCTCGCGCCACGTGCCGCAGCGCACGGCATACGGCCCCCGTAGCTCAGGGGATAGAGCACCGCCCTCCGGAGGCGGGAGCGCAGGTTCGAATCCTGCCGGGGGCACCAACCAACCCACCACCTGCGTATCGCAGAATTTCAGAAGCTTCGGCGCCACATCTCACCGCTGCGACAAGGCTCCTACGGAGCGGAGCGTGGAGTTTGCTCCGTCAACAGTGCCTATCGACGAGTCTTCGCTACCACGCCACCCACACATTGCCCGGCCGGGTCGTCGGCGGCGCCGGTCTCCACGGCGAGCACCACGCGGAGCCCACGGCGCAGCCGAATGGGCTTGCACGACAAAGCGGTTGACTCGGCGGGCCTAGTTGGCGGACCAGAACCGGGCCAGGTCGCGCCAGGCCTGGGCCGACGCCGGGCCGAGCCGGTCCACGAGGGCGGCCTCCGGGAGCTCGCCTCTCTCGACCGCGCCCTGCGCCGACTCCAAATAGCCGATCGCGGCCAGTTCGCGTACCTCAGCGGTGCCGTCGACGAGCAGTTGTTCGATGACGCCGAGCAGAGCGTCCACCTCGGCCGCCCGGCCACGGCGCGCGCAGTCGACGAGATAGGCCGCCACATACGCGGCATCGACATAGGGCAGTCGCTCCTCGTCGTCATCCACCGGCAGGCACGCGGCGACCGCCGGCGCCGCCTCGAGCACCGTGGGCAGCACGTCCTGCGGACGGATCATCCGGCAACCCAATCGACTCGGCCCTGGGTCAGTTCGCCGCCGGTCCGGTTGTAGCCGCGGAAGTGTGGCTGCCCAGCATCGCGACGGCATCCTTGTCGGCTTGCGGCAGGGCGAAGAACTCGCGCGCTGCGGCGAACAGGTCGCGAACACAACGACACGAAACACCTCCTCGATGACATCGAGGCCCTGCCGACCCACCTCGGCATCGACGCCTGGATCGTCAACGGGGTCTCCTGGGGAAGCACTCTGGCGCTCGCCTATGCCCAGGCCTACCCCGACCGTGTGCTGGGCATGGTGCTCTTCGCCGTGACGACGACCAGCCGGCGCGAGGGCGACTGGATCACCGAGGGTGTCGGCGCGATCTTTCCCGAGGCCTGGGACCGGTTCGCGCGGCATGCGGAGGAGGCCGGGACCGGCTACCAGCGCGGCACGTCCGAGCAGCCGAGAACTCGGCTCGTCGCGGCCTACTCGGCACTCCTGGAGTCGGCCGATCCTGCTGTCCGAGAAGCCGCTTCGCAGGAATGGGCGTTGTGGGAAGACACCCACGTGGCCATCGGTGCCGGGGGATTCCGCCGAGATCCCCGATGGGCCGACGACCGCTTCCGGCACGCCTTCGTGCGTCTCGCCACTCACTACTGGTCACATGACGGGTTCTGCGCGCCGCCGCTCCTCCAGCGCATGGACCGGCTCCGCGGCATACCCGCGACCCTCATTCACGGCCGCCGCGACATCTCCAGCCCGCTGGTCACCGCGTGGGAGTTGCACCGGGCCTGGCCGGGCTCGCGCCTGATCGTCGACGAGGGCGACGGCCACGGCGGCGCCTCGATGGCCGAGGCCTGGCGACGGGCCAACGATGACCTCGTGTCAGCGGCCGGACGATGACTCTCGTGTCACGTGATCAGAAGAGCAGTCACCGCTGGGAGTCGTCGAGCACCTCGCCGACCAACTCTTCGATGACGTCTTCGAGGAAGACCACGCCGCGCACCGCCCCGTCGGGGCCGACCACCCGCGCCAGGTGGGTGCCGGTGCGCTGCATGGTGGCCAGCACGTCCTCGACCTCATCCTCCGGACGCACCGTCGCCAGGCGGCGCAGCCGCTTGGCCGGGACGGGCAGGTGGTAGTCGTCGGCGTCGGCATACAGCACGTCCTTCAGGTGCAGGTAGCCCGAGACCTCACCCGCGGGGTTGACCGTCGGGAACCGCGAGAAGCCGGTCTTGGCGACGAGGCGCTCCACCTGTTCCGGCGTCGCGCCCTGGGGCAGGGTCACGAGGTCCCCGACCGGGACTCCCACGTCGCCCGCCGTCTTGTCGCTGAACTCCAGCGCCGCGCCGAGCAGGTCGAACTGGTCCTCCTCGACCAGGCCCTCCCGGTGCGACTCCTCGACGATGTGGTGCACCTCTTCGGCGGTGTAGGCACTGGTCACCTCGTCCTTGGGCTCGATCCCGAGCAGCCGCACGATCCCCTTGGCGATCGATTCCATGACATGGATGAACGGACGGAAGGCCCGCGTCAGCCAGAACAGGGGCGGCACCAGGACCAGCGCCGCCCGCTCGGGCGAGGCGATCGAGAGGTTCTTGGGGATCATCTCGCCGACGACGACGTGCAGATAGACGACGACGAGCAGCGCCAGTGCGAGCGCCAGCCCGCTCACGACCGCGTCCGGCACCCCGAGCGCCTCCAGGGGCCCTTCCATCGCGTGGTGAAGCGCGGCCTCGGACACGGCACCGAGCAGCACCGAGCACACGGTGATGCCGAGCTGAGCGCACGCGAGCACGCTGCCCATCTGCTCCGATGCCTCCAGGCACACGCGTGCCGCCCGGCTGCCGCCCTCGGCCAGCGGTTCGAGTTGGCTGCGCCGCGCGGCCATGGCCGCGAACTCCGCCCCGACGAAGAAGGCGTTGAGCAGGAGCAGCAGGATCGTGATCCAGAAGGCCGGGCTCATGACGCCGCCTCCGCAGAGCCGGCACCCGCCGGGTCGGCCTCCGCCCCCTCCGGCGGCAGCGGCACCATCCGCAACCGGTCGACCCGGCGGCCGTCCATGTCGACCACGGTGATCCGCCAGTCGGGCAGGTCCACGACATCCCCGACGTCCGGCACCCGCCCCAGCGCCGCCATCACAAAGCCGCCGACCGTTTCGTACTCCGGCCCGTCCGGCATCGCTGCACCGACCCGGGAGCGCACCTCGTCCGGACGCCACAGCCCCGGCACGATCCACGACCCGTCCACCGTGCGCCGCCCCGTCGTCTCCGACCGGTCGTGTTCGTCCCCCACGTCACCGACGATCTCCTCGACGACGTCTTCGAGGGTGACCACCCCCGCCCCCCCGCCGTACTCGTCCACGACGACGGCGAACTGCGGGCCCGACTGTCGCAACAGGTCGAGCAGGGGGTCGAGCCGCAGCGTCTCCGGCACCACGACCGGCGGCGTCATCAGCGCCGACACCGGCACCGCCGCCCGCCGCCCGCGCGGCACCGAGATGGCCGCCTTGACGTGCACGATCCCGTCCACATCGTCCCAGTCGCCGGCGGTGACGGGGAAGCGGGAGTGCCCGGTCTGCCGGGCCAACTCCACGACATCGGCGGCGCTCGCGGTGCGCTCGATGTTCCACGCCCGGCCACGCGGCGTCATGACGTCCTCGGCCGTCTGCGCCCCGAAACGCAGCGACGCCGCCACCAGCCGCCCCGTGCCCTCATCCAGCGTCCCGGCCTGGACCGAGCGACCCACGAGTGAGGCCAGCTCCTGCGGCGTCCGGGCCGCCGACAACTCCTCCTGCGGCTCGACGCCCACGGCCCGCAGGAAGGCGTTGGCCGAGCCGTTGAGGACGGCGATCAGCGGCTTGGCCACGAGCGCGAACACCCGCGTCGGCCCGGCGACCTTCTTGCCCACCCGCAGCGGCGCACTGATGCCGAGGAACTGCGGCACCAACTCGCCGAACACCATCGAGAACAAGGTGGCGAACAGGAGCGCGACCGCGCTGCTGACCGTGTCCAGCGCCCCCTCCGGCACCCCGACCGCATCGATCGCCGGCCGCAGAATGGTCGCGATCGACGGCTCGGCGATGAAGCCCAGCACGAGGGTGGTCAGGGTGATCCCCACCTGCGCGGCCGACAGCTGGGTCGACAGGCCGCGCAACGAGGTGAGCACCGTCTGCGCCTCGTGATCGCCTTGGTCGACCGCCCGCTGCACCGTCGGCCGGTCGAGCGCGACGAGCGAGAACTCGGTGGCGACGAAGAGGGCGGTGCCCACGGTCAGGACGATCGCCGCGAGCAGCAGCAGCCAGGGCACCATAGTGGCGTCATCGTAATGGCCCGCCCGCCACGCAACCGTGCTCACGCGACGTTCACCGGCACCTGATTGAATGCCCCCGACAGGAGAACGCCAGCAGGAGGGGAACCGCGAATGAGCGTGGCGGCAACAACGACGGGCACGTCGATCGAGATCGACGGCCTGAGCAAACGTTTCGGCGATTTCCTCGCCGTCAACAACCTCACCTTCCGGGTCCAGCCGGGTCGGGTCACCGGCTTCCTCGGCCCCAACGGGGCCGGAAAGACCACGACGCTGCGTATGCTGCTCGGCCTGGTCCGTCCCACCGGTGGCACGGCGACGATCGGCGGGCGTGCCTACCAGACGATCCCCGAGCCGATCCGCACGGTCGGCGCGGCCCTGGAGGCCACCAACTTCCACCCCGGCCGCACCGGCCGCGACCACCTGCGCGTGCTTGCCGCCACGGCCGGCATACCCGACACCCGGGTCGACGAACTGCTCGAGCTGGTCGGCATACCCGCGGCGGCCCGCAAACGCGCCGGCGGCTACTCGATGGGCATGCGACAGCGGCTCGGCCTCGCCGTCGCCCTGCTGGGCGACCCGCACGTCCTCGTCCTCGACGAGCCCGCCAACGGCCTGGACCCTGAAGGCATCCGGTGGCTGCGCGGCTTCATGCGCCACCTCGCCGGCCAGGGCAAGACGATCCTCGTCTCCAGCCACATGCTCCAAGAGGTGGAGCAGACCGTCGACGACGTCGTCATCATCTCCAACGGTCGCCTGATCCGCTCCGGCACGATGGCCGAACTCCACGGCCCGGCAACCTCGCTCGTGCGGACCTCGGACCCGGGCGCGCTGGCCGGTGCCCTGCGGGTCGCCGACGTCACCAGTCATAGCGCCGACGACGGCGGCCTGATCGTCGAGACCGACGACCTGCGCCTCATCGGTGACGTCGCGCTGCGCGCCGGACTGCCCCTATGGCAGTTGCAGCCGCAGGTCAGCGACCTCGAAGACATGTTCTTCGCCCTCACCGAGGGCCAGAACCGCAACCTCGGCGCCACCGATGCCGCCGCTCCACACGAAATGGACGCCATCGCCGGACGCGACGGAGGGAACGAGAAGTGATCGGGGCCATCAGATCCGAGATCCGCAAGGTCTTCACCACCCGGCTGTGGTGGGGCATGGGCCTGGGTATGGCCGTGCTGGCCGCCCTGATCTCCATGGGTTTCGCCGCCCTCCTCGGCAACGCCGCGATGACCGGCGGCGACAACAACGGCCAGGGCAATCCCTTCGCGAACATGACCGTCGGGACCGCTCAGCTCATCTACAACGCCGGCATCATCCAGCAGATGACGATCCTCTTCCCGCTGGCGCTCGGCGTGCTGCTCATCACCAGCGAGTATCGGCACAAGACGATCTCCGCCACGTTCTTGTCCACCCCCAACCGGTGGGTGGTCCTGCTCTCGAAGATGGTCGCGGTCGCGGTCACCGGGGCGCTGTATGCCGTGGTGCACGCCATCGCGTCCGTCGCCGGTGGCGCCTCGATCATCAAGTTCGTGAAGAACCAGCCGACGATGCTGGGCGAGACGGAGGTCTGGAAGTCCCTCGGCATCGGGCTGATCGCCTTCGCGATCTGGATGCTGTTCGGTTTCGGGGTCGGCATGCTGATCCGCAACCAGATCGCCGCGGTGCTGCTGGCCGTGGGCGCCACCTTCGTGGTCCAGATCGCCTTGAACATTATCTTCTCCGTCAAGGAGTGGTACTCCGCGATGAAGTGGATCCCAGGCAATCTCACCGCCAATATGGTCATCACGAGTGACCCCACCGCCGGGCAGACGGTGGATCCGGCGACGCAGTCCCAATACTTCGCCCACTGGTGGCAGGCGGGTCTGGTCCTGGCTGCGTATGCCGCCGTGCTCGCCGTCGTCGGAGCCTGGCTCACCACGCGCCGCGACGTCGCCTGAGGCCGCGGCCGGGTCCCGACGGGTCCGCTGCCGTGACCACCGCTCGCCCCGCCGTTCTCGCTCCTGGGACGGCGGGGCCATCGGGCGAGTGAGCGGGGTAACCTGGTGAGGTTCGTTTTTTGTCCGTCACCGATGACGATGTGAAAGAGGCGTGCGGCCGTGGCTGACCCGACCCCCGCGAATCCCATGGAGGCCTTCGGCCCGAATGAATGGCTCGTCGACGAGCTCTACGAGAGCTACCTGAAGGATCGCAACTCCGTCGACCGTGCCTGGTGGGATTTCTTCTCGACCTACAAGCTGGAGCACCCGCACGGCAACGGCACCGGTGGCAACGGCACGCGGCCCGCCGCTCCGGCGGCCCCCACGGCGACCGCGCCGGAGGCCCCCA
>NZ_HG764815.1:2919372-2923008 GCF_001050535.1 Nostocoides australiense Ben110
ACCGCCGGGCGCTGCCCCGGCACATCGGCGTCATGCTCGACGGCAACCGCCGCTGGGCCGCCGAGCGCGGCGCCGACACCAAGACCGGGCACCAGGCCGGCGCGGACAATATCGCCAACTTCCTCACCTGGTGCGAGGACATCGGCGTCGAACTGGTCACCCTCTGGCTGCTCTCGACCGACAACCTCTCCCGCCCCGAGCGGGAGCTGAGCCCGCTGCTGGAGATCATCGAGAAGGCCGTCGGCGATCTCGCCGCCACCAGCCGCTGGCGCATCCACGCGGTCGGCGCCCTGCACCTGTTGCCCGCACCCACCCGCGAGGCCCTCGAAGCAGCGGAGGAAGCGACCGAGCACGTCGGCGGTATGACCGTCAATGTCGCCGTCGGGTACGGCGGCCGGCAGGAGATCGCCGACGCCGTCCGGGCGCTGCTGACCGAGCGGGCGGCGGCGGGTGAGGACATCACCGAGGTGGCGAGGGAGGTGACGGTCGAGCAGATCGCCGAACACCTCTATACGGCCGGGCAGCCCGACCCCGACCTCGTCATCCGCACCTCCGGCGAACAGCGGCTCTCCGGGTTCTTGTTGTGGCAGTCGGCCCATTCGGAGTTCTATTTCTGTGAGGCCTACTGGCCCGACTTCCGGCGGGTGGACTTCCTGCGGGCGCTGCGAGCGTATGCGGACCGCCACCGCCGCCGGTTCGGCGGCTGAAGTGTCCCTGCCGGTCACCCGGAATTAACCCGAATTAACCCGACACACCCTTTCGCGTTCGCGTCATCGCGCTCGTCAGGTTCTAGTTTGGCCGCAGGCGGACCCGCCCGGGTCCCCTTCGGGAGGCCAGGATCTTGCCGGAGCACACGGTGTTGTCGCACAGCGTGTTTCGGGGGGAGGGCCGGACCCGGCCCGTTCCGCACGGCGCCTTCCGGTCCCACACCCCGACCTAGGGCGCCGTGCCCTGCACGTGGGGCGTCGCGCCGCAAGGAGATCCGTATGGCCGTCACCACCGGTCCCGCTCCCGCCCGTCGCCCCCGCACCACGCGCCCGTCTACATCCGAACCCGCGGCCACCGCGCCAGCCGCCGGAGTCACCCCGTCGGGTGAACCGCGCCGGACCTACGTCGTCGACACCTCGGTCCTGTTGTCCGACCCCAAGGCGATGCTGCGGTTCAAGGAGCACGAGGTCGTGCTGCCGGTCGTCGTCGTCAGCGAACTCGAGGGCAAGCGGCACCACCCGGAGCTCGGCTACTTCGCGCGCACCGCGCTGCGGACCCTCGACGATCTGCGGATCGAGCACGGTCGCCTGGACTCTCCGGTGCCGGTCGGCGACGAAGGGGGCAGCCTGCGCGTCGAACTCAACCACACCGACTCCTCGAGCCTGCCCGACGGATTCCGGTTGGGCGACAACGACACCCGCATCCTGTCGGTGGCCAAGAATCTCGCCGGCGAGGGCTATCTCGTCACCGTTGTCAGCAAGGACCTGCCGATGCGGGTCAAGGCCTCCGCTGTCGGGCTCGATGCGCAGGAGTACCGCGCGGAGATGGCGGTCGAGTCCGGGTGGACCGGTTTCGCGGAGCTCGAGGTCACGGCCGAGGAACTCGACGAGCTGTATGACAACGGGCGGCTGGAGCACGCCTCGGCCGCTGAGATGCCGTGCCACACCGGGCTCAAGCTGCTCTCGCCGCGCGGCTCCGGCCTCGGACGCGTTGGGCCGGACAAGCAGATCCGGCTCGTGCGCGGCGACCGGGACGCCTTCGGGCTGCACGGCCGCAGCGCCGAGCAGCGCATCGCCGTCGACCTGCTGCTGGACCCCGACGTGGGCATCGTCTCGCTCGGCGGACGCGCCGGGACGGGCAAGTCCGCGCTGGCCTTGTGCGCGGGCCTGGAGGCGGTGATGGAGCGACGCGCGCACCGCAAGGTCGTCGTGTTCCGTCCGCTGTATGCCGTGGGCGGGCAGGAACTCGGCTATCTCCCGGGCAGCGAGAACGAGAAGATGGGCCCCTGGGCACAGGCCGTCTTCGACACCCTGTCCGCGGTGGTCTCGACCGAGGTGGTCGAGGAGGTGCTCGACCGCGGGATGCTCGAGGTGCTGCCGCTGACGCACATCCGCGGCCGGTCCCTGCACGACGCCTTCGTCATCGTCGACGAGGCACAGTCGCTGGAGCGCAATGTGCTGCTGACGGTGCTCTCGCGGATCGGGCAGAACTCCAAGGTCGTGCTCACCCACGACGTCGCGCAGCGCGACAACCTGCGGGTCGGCCGCCACGACGGTGTCGCCGCCGTCATCGAGACCCTCAAGGGCCACCCGCTCTTCGCGCACATGACCTTGACCCGCTCCGAGCGCAGCCCCATCGCCGCCCTCGTCACCGACCTGCTGGAGGGCGTCGAGCACTGATCCAGCGGGGCGGGACCTGCAGGTTTCCCGCCCGATATCGAAACCTCGAGTGCGGGCCATACTCCTATGGCCCGCACTCGGGTCGTGTCTCCCCGGCCGCCATGTGCCGCAGACCTGGAGCACCCGGTCCCCTATCGGATTTGGTGACCGCTTAGCCACCGGGTAAAGTATCTTTTTGATAACGACGCCGTGAACACCTGCCGACGTCGGCGGCCGCAATGCTGCGGCCCGGCCCTTTTCCCTCGTGGCGCGCTGCTCTCGCGGTGCCTTGCCGTGGGCCATCCGAACCTCCCCCCACCCAGGAGCACCGTCCCATGCGCCAATTCGCGCTGCCCACCCCTGCCCGCCGCACCGCGGGCGCCCTGACCGCCGCCGCCCTCACCGTGTCCGGCGTTGCCGCCATCACCGCCGCCGCGAGCAGCGCCAGTGCGGCCCTGCCCGCGACCGCCACGCTGGCCGCCGTCTCCCACCCCGCCTCGGCCGTCAACGAGTTGACGATGCAGCGCGCCGAGCAGGCCATCTCCCGGTCACACCAGCGCGCCGCCGTCCAGGCCGTGACCGAGAGCCGTCTGCAGCGGCAAGCGCAGGCCGCGGCGCAGAGCGCCGACGCCATCGACGTCCACAAGAAGCAGCAGGCCAAGGCGGCCAAAGCGGCCAAGGCCGCTGCCGCGAAGAAGGCCGCCGCCAAGAGGGCCGCCGCCAAGAAGGCCGCCGCGCAGCAGAAGGCCGCTGCCGCGCTCGCGGCCGCCCGCAAGGACCCGCAGTCGGTGGCCCGCTCCCTGCTGAGCGAGTACGGCTTCGGCGCGGACCAGTTCGGCTGCCTCGTCCAGCTGTGGACCGGCGAGAGCGACTGGAACTACCGGGCCGCCAACCCCTCCTCGGGCGCCTACGGCATACCGCAGTCCCTGCCCGGCTCCAAGATGGCCTCCGCCGGCGCCGACTGGCAGACCAATCCCGCGACCCAGATCCGCTGGGGACTCGGCTACATCAAGGCCTCGTACGGCACCCCCTGCGGCGCCCTGTCCGCTTGGCAGTCCCGCTACCCCCACTGGTACTGAGCCTTCGTCGTCCTACTCCCGCCACGTCGGCTGAGCAGCAGGGCGCTGCGCGGCGGGCAATCTCACGAGTTCGCGCGGCGCGCGCGCCGCGCGCCTCGCCGGCGGGTCCGCACTACTTCGCCGGGCGTTTGCGGAGACCGCGTTTGAGCGCGCGTCGCGTCGACCAATAGAGCCGGCCGGCGCCGAGGCTG
>NZ_HG764815.1:2923108-2926370 GCF_001050535.1 Nostocoides australiense Ben110
CCATCGCCCTGTCACTCCATCGCCCTGTCACCCATCGCTCTGTCAGGCTGACGACATGGACACCATCGGCCTGCTCGCCGAGCAACTCGACTGGCACTGGACCAACCAGTTGCGTCCGCGATTGGCCGGCCTCACCGACCAGGAGTACTTCTGGGAGCCCGCACCCGGGGCCTGGACCGTGCGCCCGCGCGACCCGGCGGCCAGCGGCCCGCAACCCGGCTCGGGCGCGATGACCATCGACTGGGCCTACCCCGAGCCGGTGCCGCCGCCGGTCACCACGATCGCCTGGCGGCTCGGCCACATCATCGTCGGCTGCCTCGGCGCCCGGAATGCCGCGCACTTCGGCGGCCCCGCCTGCAGCTACGACACTTTTCTGTCTGCCGCGACCGCGGATGAGGCTCTTGCGCAACTGGATTCGGCGTATGCCGGGTGGCTGGCCGGCGTGCGCGGCCTCGACGACACTGGGCTGGCCCAGCCGTGCGGACCCGCCGAGGGGCCCTGGGCCGACCTGCCCATGGCCGCGCTGGTGCTGCACATCAACCGCGAGGTCATCCACCACGGCGCGGAGATCGCCTTGCTTCGGGACCTGTGGCGGGCGCGATGACGCGGATCGCCGTCGTCGGGGGCGGGATCGCCGGACTGAGCCTGGCGGCTGCCCTCGACCCGGACGCGACCGAGACCACGGTGTACGAGTCGCAGCCGGAGCGTTCCGCGCTGGGCGCCGGACTGGTGATCTGGCCGGCCGCCCTTCGGGCGCTCACGCGGATCGGCGCCTGGGACCTGCTGCGTGCCGACGCCACGCCCGTGCCTCCCGCGGCGATCCGCGCGCTCTCCGGCCGGATCCTGCTACGCACCCGCGAGACCGGAATGGTCATCGTGCCGCGGCCGGCACTGCTCGCCGCCCTGCACGCCGTCCTGCCGGACTCGGTGCAGGTGGTGGCCCGGGAGGTGACCGACGCCCGAGCGCTGGACGCCGACATCGTCGTCGGCGCCGATGGCGTGCGTAGCGTCGTGCGTGGGCTCGTGGCACCGCGGGTGGCCGAGCGCCGAGCCACGCCGTATGCCGCCCTGCGCGGCACCCGCAGCACGGTGCCTGTCGAGGTAGCTGGCGAATACTGGGGCAGGGGAGGACTTTTCGGCATCGTGCCCATGGGCGCTGGCGCCTACTGGTTCACGACGCACCGCAGCGGTCTCGGGCCGGAGCCCCTGGACGCCGGGGCGCTGATCGGCGAGGCCCAGGCGGTTTTCGCCGGGGCCGCGCCGGTCATCGCAGAGACCCTCGCGGCGGCGGCGCCCGACACGCTGGCCACCCGCCTGTGGATCGCGCCGCCGCTGCCGCGCTACCGGCGTGGCCGCTATGTCGTCATCGGCGACGCCGCACACGCTATGACACCCAACCTCGGTCGCGGCGCCTGTGACGCGATCGTCGACGCAGTCACCCTGGCCGGCGCCCTGCGCACCGGTCATGTGGCCGCCTGGGAGGCTCGCCGCCTGCCCGTGACCCAGGCGGCCCGAGCGCTCTCCGGCGGCATCATGCGGATGGCGTTGTCCGGCATACCATCTCGCCGCCGCTGACCCAGGAGGACTCGTCAACCCGCTTGACCGCCCGGTGCCCCGGCGGAGCCCGGCCACACGAATGCGCGAGAGTCACGTCACGATCAGCGTTCACGGGCCCCGGCCAGTGGCACTGTGATGAATGTGACTGAGGACAATCGAGCGACGGCACCGCGGACCTGCCGGGACTGCGGTCAGCTCCTGAACGCCACACCCGACGGCTCCGAGACAGCCGACGACGCGGCCGATCTGGACTGGACCGACTTCTGTCCGAGTCCGGACTGCCCCGTCAAGCTGGGCGAGGCCGCCGGATAGGCCTCCTGAGTGCAGCGGGGGCGGTCGCTGGCCTCAGCGGCCCCCGTCCGTCAGGATGAACGCCGGGATCCCGGACGGGTCCCGCTGCGGACGGAAGGCGAGCCGGTGTTCGAGTTGAGCGACGAAGAGCTGGCCGTTGTCGAGTTGGTGCGCGACTGGGTCGACCGGGAGGTCAAGCCGGTCGCGCCCGAACTGGAGCATGCCGATCGCTACCCCGAGGCACTCATCGAGCAGATGAAGCAGATGGGGATCTTCGGGCTGGCGATCGGCGAGCCGTGGAACGAGGCGGGTGTCTCGGCGGCGTGCTATGCCGCCGTCACCGAGGAATTGGCCCGTGGCTGGATGAGCCTGGCCGGCGCGATGGGCGGGCACAGCGTCGTCGCGAAACTCATCGCCACGTTCGGCACCGAGCAGCAGCAGGAGCACTACCTGGCGCGGATGGCGACCGGGGAGGTGCGCGCGACGATGGCCCTCACCGAACCCGGCGGTGGGTCGGACCTGCAGGCCCTGCGCACCACGGCCCGGGCCGAGGGCGACCACTATGTCGTCAACGGCGCCAAGACGTGGATCACGAACGCGCGCCGCTCCCAGCTGATCGCACTTCTGTGCCGTACCGATCCGCAGGCGGACCCGCCCCACCGGGGAATCAGCATCCTGCTCGTGGAGCACGGCGCTGGACTGGCGGTCTCGCGCGACCTGCCCAAGCTGGGGTACAAGGGGGTCGAGAGTTGTGAGCTGGCCTTCACCGATTTCCGTGCGCCGCGGTCGGCTCTGCTCGGCGCCGAGGAGGGCCGCGGTTTCGCGCAGATGATGCGAGGGCTGGAGATCGGCCGCATCCAGGTCGCCTCGCGGGCGCTCGGCGTGGGCCGGGCGGCGTTGGAGGACGCGCTGCGCTATGCCCAGGAGCGCCAGTCGTTCGGCAGGCAGATCTGGGAGCACCAGTCGGTCGGCAACTATCTCGCCGACATGGCCACCGCACTGACGGCCGCGCGCCAACTGGTGCAGTATGCCGCCCGCTGCTACGACTCCGGACGCCGCTGCGACATGGAGGCCGGGATGGCCAAGCTCTTCGCGTCCGAGACGGCGATGACGATTGCCCTGAATGCGATCAGAATCCATGGGGGATACGGCTATTCGACGGAATTCGACGTGGAGCGCTACTTCCGGGACGCGCCACTGATGATCGTCGGGGAGGGCACCAACGAGATCCAGCGCAATGTCATCGTCAAGGAACTCGTCCGGCGCAACCTTGTGGCATCGTGACGGCCGCCGAACCCGGATCGCCCCCGATCGTGGTGGAGCGGAACGAGATCCTCCTGCCCGGTCCAGCGGCCGCGCTCGCCGGGCTCCTCGATGTTGCCGACCCCGGCCTCGAGGCCGGCGGCCGGCTGCC
>NZ_HG764815.1:2926470-2930125 GCF_001050535.1 Nostocoides australiense Ben110
CCCCACCCCCCCGCCGAGGGCGGACCGGAGCCCGACGCCGAAGGGCCGGAGCCCGACGCCGAAGGACCGGATGAGAACAAGGAGTCAGGGGTATGACGCAGATCGCCTCCACACCCACGACCCCGTCGGCCGTCGGGGCGGGGCAGCCCGGTGGTGCGGTCTCGACCGCCACCAGCGGCGCCGCCGAACGCCGCGCCCAGTCGCGCCGCCACTACTTCACCGGCACCCCCGGCCGGATGCGCCTGATGGCGGCGATCGCCAGCGCCCTGTGCCTGGCGTTCGCGCTTGCGGGCTTCACCGGCCTGCGCGGAGTGCAGACCTCGGTGGACCGCGCCAGCGCCAACACCGAACAGGTGGTGCGCTCCCGCGCCATCTATGCCGATCTGCTCGCCGCCGACGCCGCCGTGACCAACGGCTTCCTCGTCGGCGGGTTGGAGAGCCCCGCGAGCCGCAAGACCTATGACGAGGCGATGGCCCGGGTCGCCGAGAACATCGCGACCGCGGCCAGCGCCCAAGAGGCCGACGGCAAGGCGCTGGCCGCTCTCAACGAGGAGGTCCAGAACTACGCCGCGAACATCGACCGGGCACGCACCTACAACCGTGAGGGCAAACCCGTTGGGGCCCAATATCTTCGGATCGCGGGCACTGACCTACGCGCCCAGGCTCTGCCGATCGCCGATGCCGTCGCCACCGCCAACGAGGGCCGCGCCGAGGACGCCTACGGCATCGGCGCTCCCGGGTGGCTCGCGCTGGGGACCGGGCTCGTCGCACTCGGCGGTCTGCTCGCGATCGCGGTCTGGCTGGCCCGCCGCACCCACCGCTACGTCAATCTGCCCCTGACCGCCGCCATCCTGCTCGTCGGCGCCGCGCTCGGTCTCGCGGCGTGGCATGTCACGCAGGTCGCGAACACCCTCAACGACGCGCGCAACGGCGAGTACAAGGCGGCCACCGCGCTGGCGCAGGCGCGGGCAGCGGCATACGACGCGAAGGCCAACGAGTCACTGACGCTCATCGCTCGCGGCAGCGGGCAGGCGTTCGAGAAGGCCTACCAGGACTCGAGCGCCAAGACCCTGGACAAGCTGCAGGAGCTCGTCAACGCCGATCCCGCACAGGACAGCCTGCGGTCGCGGTTCGGGGCCTACACGGTGAAGCACTCCGCGATCCGCAAGGCCGACGACGGTGGCGACTGGACGGGTGCGGTCAAACTCGCCACCAGCGATGCCGCCGACTCGGCCAATGACACCTTCCGACAGTTCGACCAAGCCGCGAGCACCGTGCTCGCTCAGGAGGTCAAGAGCATCACCACCGCCTTCGACCGCATCGGCGGCTGGCTGCTGTCATGGGTGGCCGGCGGCGCGGCGGCGCTGGCCGCGCTGCTCGCGGGCCGATCGATGTCGCGCCGGATCGAGGAGTACCGATGAACCGTATGCCGAGACCCACCTCGCCGTTCAAGGCCGGCGGGGTGGCGCTGCTCGCCGCGCTCGGGCTCGCGGCCTGCGCCGGCGGGGACTACCCCGACACCCCCCTCCCGACGTCCGCGTCCGCCTCGTCGTCGGCGACGACGGCAGCTCCCACCACACCCGTCTCGTGCGACAACGCGACGCAGACCTATGACCCGCTCGCCTCGGTGCCGGCCCGAAGCCAGATCACCGACGGGGCGATGTCCGACATCATCCAGCGGGGTTATCTGCGGGTGGGGGTTTCCGCCGACTCCTACCTCCTCGGGGCGAACAACCCGCGCACCGGACAGATCGAGGGCTTCGACATCGACGTGGCCCGGGCGATCGCCGAGGCGATCTTCGGCGACCCGAACAAGGCGCGACTCGTCGTGATCACGGCAGCGGACCGCATACCGGCCCTCCAGGACGGACGCGTCGACCTCGTCGCCCGCAATATGACCATGAACTGCGCTCGCTGGCAGGACATCGCCTTCTCCAGCGAGTACTACCACGCCGGCCAGAAGATCCTCGTGGGCATCGACAGCAAAGCGACGTCGCTCGACGACCTCAAGGGCCAACGTGTCTGTGCCCCAACGGGAACCACCAGCCTCGCCAAGCTCCAGGAAGTCAACGACCAGGTGGGCGGCATCTCGATCGTCACAGCCGCCAACCACACCGGGTGCCTGGTGAAGTTCCAGCAGGGCGAGGCCGACGCGATCACCGGCGACGACACGGTCCTCGCCGGGCTTGCCGCGCAGGATCCCTATGCCAAGGTGCCCGACTCGGAGGCGATCACCGACGAGCCCTACGGTCTCGGCATCGCCAAGGAGAACACCTACTTCGTCCAATATGTCAACGCCGTCCTCGACGAGATGCGCGCCGATGGACGCTGGACCAAGATCTACAACACATGGCTCGCGCCGAGCCTCGGCAAGGCGCCCAAGCCCCCGACGCCGGTCTACGGCCGCTGATGTCCCTCGACCTCGGGATGACCGCGTCTCCCGGTGGCACTCCGCGTGCCCCGGGCCGGCTCGGCGTGCCCGTCACCGCCGCGGAGGCGCTGCGTTATCTGACCGACCTCGGGCTGTGGCTCGACGAGCGGCGCAAGCAACTCGACGCCATCGACCAGGCCGCGCTCGCGGCCCCGGATCAGACCGACCGCGAGGCGCTCACCCACGACATCACGGTCTCGATGGCGCTGTGGAAGGCGATCTCGGACCGGTATGAACTGTTGCGGGTCGCCTTCGACTCCGGCCGGGTCGGCCCGGTGCAGGCCGAACAACTCTCGACACTGATCTGGGGGCGCCTCGATGTCGCGCCGGGGCAGGGCCGGGAGACGACCCGGGCGCGGATGCCCAGTGGTGCCGAGGGCACGCTGGCGGTCTCGTTGCCCGAGGCGTGCCGGCTCTCCGACGCGATGGCCTCCTCACTACGCGCCCGATTGGCCTTGGAGACAACGGGGCTCGACGTCAGCATCCGGGTCAAGGCGATCCGCGAAGGGGTCGAACGCATTCGCGACCAGATCGCGATGATGCCGCTGGGCACCGCGCGCGAGAAGGCCCAGCACGAGTTGGTCGGCACAGAGCAGCGCCTGTTCGACGTCACCGAACGGGCCAAACGGGGTGCCGATGTCGGCGGTTTCCTCGGCCCCTTGGAGATCGACGTCGCGGCCCGTGAACGCGACCTGATCATCGCCGCCTCCCGCCGCCACGAGTCGGCACGCGATGCCGCCCGCGCGCGTGAACTGATCGCCGACCTTGCCGCGCGCGGTGACGCGATCCGTTCCCTGCAGGCCCAGTGCCTCCAAAGCGTCTCTCCCGCACCCAAACTCGCCGTGCCCGATGTGCGTGCCTTAGGCGCGGTGCCGGAGGACCCCGATGCCGTCGACGCGCTGCTCGCGCGGCTCGCCCTCGTCGGCAAGGCGCTCGATCAGGCCCACGAGACGTATGCCCGCGCGCTCGCCGAACGCGATGAACTCACCGGTCTCGTCGGTGCCCTCGACGCCCAGGTGGCCGCCTCGCCGGCGGTCAGCGACGCCGAACGCGCCGACCTGGCGCCGATGCGCGCCCAACTGGCCGCCACCTTGGCGGCCACCCCGATCCCGCTGGTGCGGGCGCGGGCGCTGATGGCGGCATACCAGTCCTATGTCCAAGCCGTGACCACCAACACCGGAAGGGCACCGCGATGAGCGAGCTGACCGCCTGCCGACAGACTGG
>NZ_HG764815.1:2930225-2942583 GCF_001050535.1 Nostocoides australiense Ben110
ATCTGGCCGCGGCCGGCCTCGGGCCGCGCGAGCTCGCCGCCGCGGAAGCGTTGGGCCGTCTCGTGCGGCTGCCCGATGACATCGTGCTGCTCCCGACCGGGCCGGCCCAGGCGATGCGCATCCTCGCCGCCCTTGCTCAGCCGTTCACGACAAGCCAGGCGCGCCAGGCGCTGGGCACCACGCGCCGGGTGGCCATCCCCCTGCTGGAGCATCTCGACCAGCGCGGCTGGACCCGGCGCCTGGACGCCGGCCATCGTGAGGTCGTGCGATGAGACTGGGCCACAACCGTATTCACCACGTAAGGACGACGTCATGACTGAGACCCGGCTGACCCAGTTCGCGGCCGGCGGGGGTTGCGCGTGCAAGATCCCGGCGGCCCAGCTGGAGGGCATCGTCGCCGGACTGAACGGCGCGACGCACCCCGACCTGGTCGTCGGCATGGACACCGGCGACGACGCCGCGGTGGTGCGCATCGCCGGCGGCCAGGCCGTCATCTCCACCGCCGACTTCTTCACCCCGGTGGTCGACTCGGCCTACGACTGGGGACGGATCGCGGCCGCCAATGCCCTCTCGGATGTCTATGCGATGGGCGGTAAGCCCGTGCTGGCCATCAACCTGCTCGGCTGGCCCGTCGACGTCATCGACACCGACCTCATCCCTGACGTGCTCCGTGGCAGCGCCGACATCGCCGAGGGGGCCGGCATACCGCTCGCCGGGGGGCACAGCATCACCGCGCCGGAGCCCATCTACGGGCTCGCGGTCACCGGCGTCGCGGACCCGGACCGGTTGCTGCGCAATAACATTGCGGAGCCGGGATTGCCGATCAGTCTGACCAAACCACTCGGAGTCGGGATCCTGGGCAATCGGCACAAGGCCACGGGCGAGATCTTCCCCGAGGCGATCGCGACGATGACCCAGCTCAACGACGCCGCGTCGGCCGCCGCCCTGGCAGCCGGCGTGCGCGCCGCCACCGACGTCACCGGCTTCGGGCTGCTGGGGCATCTGTTCAAGATGTGCCGCGCCTCCGGGGTCTCCGCGCGGATCGACCGGGCGGCCGTGCCCGTCCTCGAGGCCGCCGTGGCGAGCCTGCGCGAGGGCTATGTTCCGGGCGGGTCGCGGCGCAACCTCGACTGGGTCCGCCCCCACCTCGACGCCGCCCCCGGGGTCAGCGAGGACGACCTCCTGCTGCTCGCCGACGCCCAGACCTCCGGCGGCCTGCTGATCGTCGGCGAGATCCCCGGCGCGCCCGTCATCGGCGAGACCACACGGCATACCGGCTCCGGGCCGCGCATCACGATCCCCTGACCGGCCACCCCGTCGCCAGGAGCCCTTGCGACGCGGGCGGCGGGGCGCTACTCGGTCAGCGCGGGCTTGGCGGGCTGCTTGGTGATGAGCGGGATGGCGGCGCCGATGAGGGCGAGGACGCCGACGACGGTGAAGGCCAGGGTGTAGTTGTTGTCGGAACCGGCGAGCGAGCTGACGAGCAGCGGGCCGACGACGCCGCCGATCGACCAGGCGATGAGCATCAGCCCGTAGATCCCGCCCGCGTGGGTGACGCCGAAGAACTTCCCGGCCGTCGACGCCATGGTGCAGAAACCGCCGCCGTAGCAGGTGTCGATGATCGCCGCGAGGATCCAGAACAGCGCGACCGACCCCGCGTGCGGCAGCGCGAGCAGCGCGAGGCCCTGGATGCCCAGGATGCCGACGAAGGCGGGCATCTTGCCGATCCGGTCCGAGAGCGCCGCCCACAGGATGCGGCCGAATCCGTTGAACAGGCCCATGATCCCGACGAAGGTCGCGGCGCTGGCGGCACTCATGCCGGCGATGGCCGAGTCGCGCACCCCGGTCTGGGCGACGGTCGCGCTCCCGGTGGTGTCGCCGCCGGTACGGCCATGCCGGGTGGGCGGTAGCCCTTGGGCGGGTTGGCGAACAGGAGCGCGCCGAGGACGCCCACGATCAGGTAGGCGATGCCGAGGATGCGGAAGGGCGCGGTCGGGTAGGCCTTGTCGTTGGCGATCAACGCGCCGGCGACGGGCGAGGTGATGATGGCGCCGAAGCCGCCGACGGCGATGCCGGGGATCAGGCCGGCCTTGTCGGGAAACCACTTCTGCAGCATGGCGATCGGGACGATATAGGCCATGCCGAGACCGAAGCCGCTGAGCACGCCGTAGCCGAGGATGAGCATCTACAGGTCGCTGCGCTCGCGGGCGAAGGAGCTGAGGATGATGCCGATGGCATAGATAACGACACCGACGAGCGCGACCGTCCGTGGCCCGCGGCGGTCCTGGATCTTGCCGCCGATGAAGGCCCCGACGAAGATCATCCCGATGGCGACCTCGAAGGGGATGGCCGCGACCATTTGGTCAGGTGCATCGCCGACTCGGGCGCGACGAGCGCCTTGCTGAAGGTGCTCCAGGCATAGACGGCGCCGATGGCCAGCTGGACGAGCACGCCGCCGAGCAGGATCAGCCAGCGGCTTTTCGTCGTCGTTGCAACGGTTCGGTCATGCCAACTCCTGGGGGGACTGCGATGTAGGGGGACGGAGGGCGCCGGGAGTCGAGGCGTTGGAGGACCAGGACAGCGCGGCCTGCGCCTCCCGGGCGGCGATGCGCTCCTTCTGCGGCACCACCGTGTATTTCGGGTCTTTGGCCGATTCGATGCCGGCGTGGAATACCCCGAACCGCAAGGTGGCCGACGCCCCGTTGAAGGCCAGGCCTGCGAGCACCGCCGCCGGCCGCCAGCGGCCCGCGAGCACCGTCAGGCCGATGCCGGTGAGGCTGAGCGCGGTGCTCGCCCCCAGCAGCTGCCCGGCTTTGCCCTGCCGCAGCTGCGGCAGCGGCTCCCCTACGAGCCCGGCGTTGTGCTCCAGCAGCCGGAAGGCGGTCAACTCCAGTGCGGCGCCGCCGAGGGCCATCCGCCGGGCCGGCGCGGTCTGTCGCGTCGTCGTCGTGACCATCGCGGCGCCGCCGGCGGCGGCCATGCCGGAGCCGACGAAGGCGAAGGGCAGTTCGCGATAGATCCCGTGCCACGTCGGGGTCGCGGTGTTGGACAGCAAGACTGCGGTGTATGCCGCGAGCGGGGCCGAGAAGAATCCGGCACCGATGCTCGCGCCGCGGTCGACGATCGGCAGGTAGCGGTTGATCGCGCTGTCGGGTTTGATGACGAACTTCGCCACCTCGGACGCGGCCGCGACCCCGGTGAAGGCGCCGAATCCGGCGAGGATCCAGCTGCCGATGCTCATCGGGGAGGTCAGCTTCATCACCCGGAGCATGTTGACGAACCGCGAGGGCCGGCCGAGGTCGGCGACGAGCGCGACGGTGCTCACGCCGAGCGCGCCGAGCGCCGTCAGCCGCGCATTGCGTTGCAGCAGAGTCCGGCCCGTCATCTCCGCGCCGACGGCGACGAGCGCCGAGCCCGCCGCCAGACCGCCGCTGTAGAGATAAGTGGGGATCTTGTAGTCCCATGGCGCGGGTTTGACCACCGACCGCCCGTAGTAGGAGTCGAACGCCGCGTCGGGCACCATGATGTCGTCGCGTCGCCGCCGGCGACGGCGCACTGGCGCGGCCGCTGGCGCGGTCACCGCCCCCGACTCCCCCGCGTCCGTATCGGGCTGCGGCACAGGGCCGTTCGTGCTGTCGTCGGCTCTCAGCTCCTCCGCGTCACTCATGAGTTGCCTCGTCCCAAGAAGCTCACCGCGGCTCCGGCGAGCATCGTCAGGCCGGCGAGGCCGGCCTTGCGGAAGATGTCGGGCAGGTCGTGCGTGGTCACGATCGGGTCCGGCGGCAGGCCATAGACCTCCGGCTCGTCCAGCAGCAGGAAGACCGACCCGGTGCCCCCGACCCCGTCGTTGGGGTTGGCCCCATAGAGCCGCGCCTCGGTGAAACCGTTGGCGTGCAACGCTTCCACGCGCTCCCGGGCGCGCTCGCGCATCTCGTCCAGGTCGCCGAACTGGATCGACGTTGTCGGGCACGCCTGAGCGCACGCCGGCTTGGCGTCGAGAGAGATCCGGTCGTAGCACAGGGTGCACTTGTTGGCGATGCCGATCTCGACCTGACGTGCCGCGCCCGTCGTGGTCGGGTCCTTGCGTTTGTCGATGACGCCGAAGGGGCAGGCGGCCACGCAGTAGCCGCAGCCGTTGCACACCTCGTCCTGCACGACCACCGTGCCGAACTCGGTGCGAAAGAGCGCGCCGGTCGGGCAGACATCCAGGCACCCCGCGTGCGTGCAGTGTTTGCAGACGTCGCTGGCGATGAGCCAGCGGAAGTCCGGGACGGTGCCCTCCGCCAGGGCCTGTTCGGCGGCCCACTGCATCGCCGAGGCGTCCTCCTCCCCCGGTCGAGTGAGCGCGACACGCCCAGGATCGAGCCCATTTGTGGGCGTGTCGCGCTCACTCGACTCGGGTGCCACCGCGCAGGTGTGGGGCCGGGGTCGGGTGTGGGGCCAGGGTCAGGTCGCGCGGCGGGTCATCGTGGGGGCGCGCCGGACGGCGAGGGCCGACACGAGGGCCGCGGTGAGCGGGACGGCGACCACGAGGAGTCCCAGCCACAGCCACGGGATCTTGATGATCGGGTGGGCGTAGCCCTCCTGACACATATTCGTCAGGCGGTCGCACTGGGTGTTGCCCGTGAGCGGGAAGGTGATCGCGATCCCGGGGACCAGCCCGACGGCCACCCCGATGAGCGCGCCGAGCAGGCTGATGACGATGGCCTGCCCGGCGGCCATCGCCCGCCGGGTGCCGCGGGTCGCCCCGACCGCGGCCAGTGTGGCGTCGTCACGCTGCTGTTCGGCCATCGACAAGGCGGTCGAGGTCAAGGTGATGACGAGGATGAGGAAGGCGAAGATGCCGACAAGGATCCCCATGATCAGCTGGTCCGCGCGCTGGAAGCCGCGCTCGACCTCGACATAGGAGGAGTCCGTCATGGCGGCATTCAGTCGATCCGCGTCCGCGCTGCTGATCGGGCCCGCGGGGTCGTAGAGGCCGATGGCGTCAGTGGTGGTGGCCCAGCCCAGCGCCGTGGCAGTGTCCGGAGTGACGAAGAGGCCGCAATCGCGGGGCAGTGCCGGCAGCGCCGCGAGGTCGAGCGTTCGGGTGGCCACTGGCAGCGTGTCGGCTGCCCGCTCCGTGATGTCCGTGAATTCCCCGGTGTCGGAGTCGACGCGCAAGGTGCCGCTGACCATGGTGATCGAGGCGGGAAGGGCGGCGCGCGTGAACGCGAGGGCCCCACCCTTATCGAGCACCGTGCGCTCGTTGTCGGTCAGGTGGAAGCGGCGATCCAACTCGGCCAGCGGGAGCACGCCGATCTGGCCGTGCCCGGACCACGCGTGGGTGCCGAACTGGGTGCACTTGGGGACGCCATCCACCGCCGGGGCATCCGGATCCCCCGAGATGGATTCGGTGGTCGTGCAGCCTTGCGGCCGATAGTTGACGAACGGCCAGACCGCCTTCGGGTCGGAACCCGGGCCGGCGAAGACGTGGCCGCCGGTGACCTGCGCCAGCGGCACCACGACCAGGCCGGGCGTGGTGCGTTTGATCGTCTCCGTCGTGCGCGCCACCACGTCGTCTACGCGTCGTGGGGCGCCGTCGGAGCCATACACGTCGAGGGAGACGATGGCCTCGCCGTCCAGGGCGTTCGGCACATATTCGCGGCGTTGCTGTTCGGTGTCGCTGGTCAGACCGACGCCCATCATCGTCAGCGCGGCCACGGCGCCGACGACGGCGGCGACCGAGGGCGTCGATCGCGACCGCTGGCGAGCGGCATCGCGGCTGGCCAGCCGCAAGGACACGGGCAAGTGCTGGGAGCCGAGAGCGGCGAGTCCGAGCAGGGTGGGCACCAACAGCAACGCGCCGCCGATGAGCAACACGGCACCGCCGACGATGAAGACCTCGGAGGCGTGAGTGATGATGCCGTAGAACAGGACGATCCCCCCGAGGATCGCGCCGGCCAGACCCAGCAGGAAGACCACGCGGGACGGCGGCGGCGAGACCTCCTGCCCCTTCATCACCCCGACGATGTCGAGCCGTCCCAGTCGTTGCGCCGGGACCAGGGCCGCGACAAGCGCAGAGAGCATGGCGACGGCCATGATCCCGAGCACGTGAGTCCACGGGATGTCGATGGGCCCGCCGGTCCACGGCGTCCAGACCGGGATGATCCAGTGCGTGACGGCCGGCACCGCGAGCACCCCGATCACGGCTCCGGCGACAGCGGCGAGTGCCCCGAGGACGACGGCCTGGGAGAGCACGGTCCGGCGCAACTGCTTGGTGGTCGCCCCATTGCTCGCGGCCAGCGCCAGCGTCCGTCGCTGGCGCGCCGCGCTCACGGCGAATGCCGGCCCGACCAGCAGGGTGACGATGATCAGCAGGATCCCCCCCCCCGCGACGACGAGGCCGGCATTGCGGCCGTCGTCCATGGACATCATGTCGCGCAAATCGGGGTCGATCTCGCCACTCGGGGGTGGATTGCGCAGCACGTCGGCCGACAGGACGGAGATGCCGAATGTGTTGGCCTGCTGCACCTGCGGCCAGGTGAACGGCTGATCTCGGTAGAGCGCGTAGCTCGTCATATAGCTGTCGACCTGCTCCCCGAGGGCGTCCGGGGCGATGAGGCCGGCCAGGGGTGCGCCCCAGGAACTGCGCGCCTGCGCGACACCGACGATTCGCAAGGTCCGCGCCGGTGTCGAGTCCAGGAGCAGCGTGCCACTCGTGGGCACCAGGCCCTTGTCGACGGCAGTCTGGGTGACCACCACCTCCTCCGGCCCAGACGCCCAGCGCCCGGACACCAAGTCGAGACCGCCGCCTTTCGCCTCGGGATCGGGCGTGGCCACCAGGTCGACCCGGCGTGACCGGTCACCGTCGAGAATCCAGACCTGCAGCTGCGTCGTGGGAACCACCCGGCCACCGAACTGGGCCGCCATCGCCGTGGCCAGCTGTCCGGGGGCGGGCGTGCTGCCCTTCGCCAGGCCAGGGAGCGGTTGGGCCGACCGGGTCGTCGTCCCTGGACCCGTGGCAGAGAACCCTGCCGGCATCGTCTGTGTGGCCTCTGGGTCCTGCACGATCTGATCGCTGCCGGGCGTGGTCAAGACGGCGACGGCGTTGCCGAGTTCGTACGGGATGCGCTCGGGGCCGGTGATCGGGCTCGTCGGATAGAGCGTGAGCGCGAAGGTCAGGAGCGCCGTCGGGATCGCGACCATCGAGAGCGCGAGCAGGCTGCGTCCGCGGTGGCGGCGGACCTCGCGCCGCGCCATCCGCAACGCCACCGCCCACGAGCCTCGCCAACTGCCGAGCCCGCTGCCGGCCCCTGCCGTGGTCGCACTCACGTCGCGCTCAACGCCTCCCCATACTCGGTATCTACCCAGCACGCGAGCGTATACCCGGTATGGCGGATGGTCCAGTCAGGCTGCGGGTGTGTCTCCAACCCGGGCGAGGGCGTCGTCGCGCAACCACTGCGTGGGACTGGCCCCGGCGAACTCGCGCCAGTCTCGCACCAGGTGACTCTGGTCGGCATACCCACAACGGATTGCGATGTCCGCCAACGGGATCCGCCCGAGCAGCTCTCGGGAGTGCTCGAAGCGAAGCACCCGCCCGGCGAGCTTGGGCGTCGGCCCGAATTCCCGAGCGAAGCGGGTGGTGAGGTGGCGGCGGCTCCAGCCGACGGCTTCAGCGACGGCAGCGACCGGCATCCGGCCGCGGCTGCCGGCCAACATCGCCCAGGCTGCGGCGGTCGGCGCGTCCACGCTGCGGCGGTCATCGATGAGAGCGAGCAACTCCCGGCTGAGCAGGTCGAAGCGGCGCGGCCATCCGTCGCTCAGCGCCAACAGTTCCCGCAGCCGCTCCCCCACCCCGCCCACCGCATCGTCCATCTCGACCAGGCCCGAGGCGAAGGCCGCTGCGGGCGCGCGAAGCAGGGCCCGCGACCCGAGCGGCGTCAGCGCCAGCTGGACACCGAACTGGGTGCCGTCGTGGTAGACGTGCGCCGGGCTGCTATGCAGCCCGCCCAGCAGCGCCCCGAAGCGGCGCGGTTCATTGCCGATACCGTTGCCGGACACCCGGATTCCCGAATCCAAGGCGAGGATCACCGTCAGGTGACGCGACGGCATACCGACATGCACTCCCGGTGGGAAGCCGGCCAGGCGATAGCCGACCATCGAGGCGACGAAGGGGCGCAATGCAGCGGGCAGGGGCGCCTCGGCATACTCCTCGACCGGCTCGGTCATGACTGCCAGCGTAGGAGACGCGGCGGCCTAGCTCCAGATGCCGTGGCGCCGGTTCCAGTTCTGGGCGCCCGTGTAGGCGTCGATCATCCCCCAGATCCATACACCGAACATCAGCGGGATCCCGATGAGCACGAAGGCCAGTGGGATGCCGACGACGTAGAGGACGAGCATGGCCACGCCCTTGCCGACCTCGCCGTTGATCATCGTGCCCAGCCCGGGGACGAAGAAGGACGCGAGCAGCGAGATGCCGGGGTTCTTCGGGGCGACCCCGCCGTACGGCGGCGCGTAGCCCGCAGGCGGCGGGTAGCCGGCGGCGGCATACGGCTGGATGTGCCCCGGTTCGCCGTATGCCGGGGGGCGCGGGGCGGCATCCTGGGGCCAGGCGGGCCGGGGTGGGCCGACCCACTGCATACCGTCCCAATAGCGCATCGTCCCATCGGGTTGGGTGTACCAGCCAGGCTGGGATGCGTTCATCGGCCCCCTACTTCTTTCCCTTTTCCGCGGACGACCCGTCGGAGGTGAGGGCGGCGATGAAGGCCTCCTGAGGCACCTCGACGGTGCCGATGTTCTTCATCCGCTTCTTGCCCTCCTTCTGCTTCTCCAGCAGCTTGCGCTTGCGGGTGATGTCACCGCCGTAGCACTTGGCCAGGACGTCCTTGCGGATGGCACGGATGTTTTCGCGGGCGATGATCCGGGCCCCGACAGCAGCCTGGATCGGCACCTCGAACTGCTGGCGCGGGATGAGCTCCTTGAGCTTGCCGGCCATCATCGTGCCGTAGCCGTAGGCCCGGTCCTTGTGCACGATGGCACTGAAGGCGTCGACCGTCTGCCCCTGCAGCAGGATGTCGACCTTGACCAGGTCGGCGACCTGTTCCCCGTCGGGTTCGTAGTCGAGGGAGGCGTAGCCGCGGGTGCGGGACTTGAGCTGGTCGAAGAAGTCGAAGACGATCTCGGCCAGGGGCAGGGTGTAGCGCATCTCCACCCGCTCCTCGGAGAGATAGTCCATCCCCCGCAGCGCTCCGCGCTTGTTCTGGCACAGTTCCATGATGGCGCCGATGAACTCGCTCGGTGCGAGGATCGTCGCCCGCACCACCGGCTCGCGGACCTCGGCGATCTTGCCGCCCGGGAACTCGCTCGGGTTGGTCACCGTGACGACCGACCCGTCCTCCATCGTCACCGAATAGACGACATTGGGCTGGGTGGAGATCAGGTCGAGGTTGAACTCGCGCTCGAGACGCTCCCGGACGATCTCGAGGTGGAGCAGGCCGAGGAAGCCGCACCGGAAGCCGAACCCGAGCGCCGCGGAGGTCTCCGGTTCGTAGACGAGGGCGGCGTCGTTGAGCTTGAGCTTGTCGAGCGCCTCGCGCAGATCGGGATAGTCGGACCCGTCGATCGGATAGAGACCCGAGAAGACCATCGGCTTCGGGTCGCGATAGCCGCCGAGGGCCTGCGCTGCCGGCTTGCTCGCATTGGTGACGGTGTCGCCGACCCGGGACTGGCGCACATCCTTCACGCCGGTGATCAGATAGCCGACCTCGCCGACGCCGAGTCCCTTGCCGGGAACCGGCTCCGGGGAGATGACCCCGATCTCGAGCAGCTCGTGCTGGGCCTTGGTCGACATCATCGCGATCCGCTCGCGCGGGTTGAGGTTGCCGTCGACCACCCGGACATAGGTGACGACGCCGCGATAGGTGTCGTAGACGGAGTCGAAGATCATCGCCCGGGCCGGGGCGTCGGGATCGCCGACGGGTGCGGGGAACTGACGGATGATCTCGGTCAGCAGCGCCTCGACACCCACCCCCGTCTTGCCGGATACCTGCAGGCAGTCCTCGGGGTCGCACCCGATGAGACCGGCCAGCTCCGCCGCATACTTCTCGGGCTGCGCGGCCGGCAGGTCGATCTTGTTGAGCACCGGGATGATCGTCAGGTCGTTCTCCATCGCCAGATAGAGATTGGCGAGGGTCTGGGCCTCGATGCCCTGGGCCGCGTCGACGAGGAGGACCGCGCCCTCGCACGCGGCGAGAGAGCGGGAGACCTCATAGGTGAAGTCGACGTGCCCGGGGGTGTCGATCATGTTCAGGGCATAGGTCGTCCCGTCGATCTCCCACGGCATCCGCACCGCCTGCGACTTGATCGTGATGCCCCGCTCGCGCTCGATGTCCATCCGGTCGAGATATTGCGCGCGCATCGCCCGGTCGTCCACGACGCCGGTCAGCTGGAGCATCCGGTCGGCCAGCGTGGACTTGCCGTGGTCGATGTGGGCGATGATGCAGAAGTTGCGGATCAACTCCGGCGGCGTGGCGTGCGGCTGCAGCGCGGCGCGGGCGCGGGGTGACACGGCTGGCGGTTCCTTCGTGGCGGGACGATCAAGACTGACTCCCTAGTCTCCCATGCCGCCGGGTCCGCCCAGGATCATCCGCTCACCGGCCGTCACCGGGCCGGTCGGCGCTCGACCGGTCTGTGTGCTCGATGAGCAGCGTCGGCAGCCCGAGCCGGCGCTCCCGCAACGAGCAGACCCGCGAGCCCGGCTTCCGGCCGGTCCGGACCGGCGAGGCCGCGATCCCCCCGGCGGCCAGCCTACGGACGGTGGCGTCGAGGTCTGGGGTGCGCCAAGCCACGCCCCACAATGCATCGGGGCCGTCATGCGGTGCATCACCCGTCGGCTGCACGACCTCGACCACCGCCGGGCCGCAGCGGAAGAACAGCATGCGGGCCGACCCCTGCGCCGCATGCCGGTCCAGGCGCAGGTCCAGCCCGAGCCGGCCGCCGAAGTCGGCGACCGCGCGCTCGGCGTCCGAGGTGTGCACCACGACGTGATCGAGCGTCAGGTCGCACTCCGGCTGGTCGGTCAGGGCGAGGATCGCGACCGGCATACCACCCACCAGCACCGTCTCACCATCCACCTCGAGCCCGCGGCGCCGCAGCTGCTGCCGCGCCGGCCCCGGGTCGGCCGCCCCGAACCCGAGGATCATTCGCTCCCCCGGGCGCACGAGCGCCTGCGGGACGCCGCCCAGGACGGCATACGCCTCGGGACCGGCGCCAGGCACCTCGATCCGGGCGATCTGTTCGATCATCACCGCTCCCCTCCTCCCATACCCGCCGAAGGGTATGCCGTGAACGCCGCCTCCGCCCGCGGGCGCCCGGCCCGCATGCGGAATGATCGGTTGTGCCCGCCCGTTGGGGAGAGGGAGCAGGAGGAGCCAGCCGTATGACGATCCAACAGCCCCCCGCGATGCCGCCGGCACCGCCGCCGGGGATGGTGCCGGTGGCGCCGCCGTTCGACGACGCGCGCCGGCGGGAGATCCGCGGAGTGCTGCGCCACCCCCTCGAGAACCTCACCCTGATCGTCGCGGTGCTGGTCTCACTGATCGTCATGAGCGTCTCGATCGGATCGGTCGTCGACGCTCTGCGCAACGGGCGGGAGCCGGGGATCTATTCGCTGCTCTTCGCGCTGGCGCCGCTCGTGCTGTGGCTGATGCGCGGGCAGCTGATGGCCCGGCTGCGGGTCGGTGGGGTCAAGATCACTCCCACGCAATACCCCGAGGCCTACGCCATGCTCCAGGAGGCCGCCGCGGCCTTCGGCATGAAGAAGGCGCCCGACGCCTATGTCGTGCTCGGCAACGGCATGATCAACGCGGCGGCTTCCGGGCACGGCTTCCGGCGGTTCATCTTCGTCTACAGCGACCTGTTCGAGGTCGGCGGACGCCTGAAGAACCCCGACGTGCTGCGGTTCATCATCGGCCACGAGGTGGGCCATATCGCCGCGGGGCACGCGTCCTACTGGCGCTGGCTGGGCATCTTCGGGTCGCAGATCGTGCCCTTCGTCGGGCCGGTCCTCTCCCGCGCACAGGAGTACACAGCGGACAACTTCGGTTATGCGTATTGCGCGCGCGGCAGCGCCCCGGCGATGCAGACCCTCGCCGTCGGCAAGTACCTCAACCCGACCGTCGACATCAATGCCATCGCCGACCGGGCCGAACAGGAGAAGGGCTTCTTCATCTGGCTCGTCAACGCCCTCGCCTCGCACCCGGTGCTCGCCTGGCGCGCGCACGCACTGCGGGACCGGTCGGCGCCGGGCCGGCTGGTCTGGCGGCCGCGAGAGCCCAAACTGCTGGGTATGCCGCCCGCGCATCCCGGCCTGCCGCCG
>NZ_HG764815.1:2942683-2945919 GCF_001050535.1 Nostocoides australiense Ben110
CGGCCGCGCCGGCCAGGGCGACGAGCGCGGGCACGAGCCGCTGGTCCCGGCGCACCAGGTGCCGGTCGTCGACCCGGCCGCTTCGCACCAGCACGGCGAGGGCGGCATACGGAACCACGACGGTGAACGCGACGGCGAGTGCGGCCCAGCCGGCGGCCGCACCCCAGGACGGTGTCGATGCGGCGGCGATCGTGCCGATCAGGGCCAGGACGACCCAGCCGGGGTCGAGGACGTTCGAGATCGTGTCGGCGAGGGGGGAGGGGGTCGCGCGCTCGCGGCGTGCGAGGTCGCGCTCGTCGCGTTCGCGGGACCTCGTCACCGGGTCAGCAGATGACGATCTGCGGGCCGAACAGGGCCATGACCTGGAGAGCTGCTGCGTGGTTCTCCAGGCTCGACCCGGCGCAGGCGGCAGCCGGCACCCGGATCGTCGCCCCCGCGTCAGCGGCCGGCAGGGCGGTGGCGATGATGCAGCAGTCGGTGGAGACCCCACCCAGCGTCAGCCGCGGCTGCGGCCCCACGAGGCCCCGCAACTGATCGCCCCACTTGCCGAAGGTCGCCTCAGTGACCACGTGCCCGGCGAGCGGGGCGAGGGCGGGATCGACGGCATACAGCGGGTCGGCGTCGGGGACAAGGGCGAACGCCCAGTCTTCGTAGTACGTCGCCCACGATCCGCCGAGCCCCGGGTCGGCGACGAAGCGGGTGACGATGGTGCGCTGCGGGCCGTATGCCGTGGCGAGCCGGATCATCTCCGGCAGCGCCCCGGCGAACATCGGCGAACCCCACTGGCTAGTCGCCGGGTCGGCGAAGATCGCCTGCGGGTCGATCAGGACCAGCCAGTCGTCCGCGAGCGGTTCGACGGTGCTCACGCGCGCGGGCCGTATGCCGTCGCCCCGCCGTCGGCGCCGGCTCCGGGGCCGTAGCCGGCGTAGCCGCGGGCCATCTCCTGGTCCCGGACCTTCGGGCGGCGCAGGAGGTAGGTGATCAGGAAGGAGCCGGCCAGGGCAAGCAGCACCCCGAGGTTGGCGTAGGGCCAGTTGCCTTCCCAGTAGGCGCCTGCGGGGTCGTCGACGAAGGTGCCGAGGCCGAGCGGTTCGAGGAGGAAGCCCTGCCAGTTGTTCCAGCTCGCGTCGGCAGCGAAGTTGTTGACGACCAGGCCCCACCCGAGGATCGACATGACGATCATCGTGCCGATGGAGATCCAGTCGACGGACCCGTAGACGCCGCGGGAGTCGAAGAGGGCGTTGTCGTCGTAGTCGCGCCTGCGTAGCGCGATGTCGGCGATCATGATGCCCGCCCAGGCCGCCAACGGGACGCCGAGCGTGATGAGGAACGACTGGAACGGCCCGAGGAAGTTCTTGGCAAAGAAGACCACCCAGATGGTGCCGAGGGTGAGGATGACGCCGTCGATCAGCGCCGCCGCGGGCCGGGGGATCTTCACCCCGAGGCTGAGCAGGGTCAGGCCGGAGGAGTAGATGCCGAGCACCGCGCCACTGACCAGGGACAGGATGACGGCGATGAGGAAGGGCACGAGGAACCACGTCGGCAGCACCTGGGCGAGCGATCCGATCGGGTCGGCGCCGATGCCGTTGCGGACCTCCTCGTTGGAGCCGGCCAGCAGGAGCCCGAACAGCACGAGCAGCACCGGCGCGATGGCGCCGCCGAAGGTGTTCCAGAAGACGATGGCGCTGCCGGAGGCGTTGCGATGCTGATAGCGCGACCAGTCGGCGGCGATATTGATCCAGCCCAGGCCGAAGCCGGTCATCAGCATCACGAGGGCCCCGACGACGGCCTGCCACGGCCCGCTCGGGATGGCCGAGACGGTGCCCCAGTCGATCTCCTTGGCGGCGATGATGACGAACAGGATCGTGACGATGCCGGTGATCCAGGTCAGATAGGACTGCATCTTCATGATGATGTGGTAGCCGGCCACCGAGGCGAGGACGATCATCGCGGCCACGACGGCGGCGGCGATGATCTTCACGGTCGTGCCGGAACTCCAGCCGAGCCGTTCGAACACGGTCGCGGTCGCGAGGACGGCCATGATCGACAAGAAGGTCTCCCAGCCGATCGAGACCAGCCAGGAGATGACGCCCGGCAGCTTCTGCCCGGTGACGCCGAAGGGCGCCCGCGACAGGATCATCGTCGGGGCCGACCCCCGCTTGCCGGCGATGGCGATGATCCCGCACAGCAGGAAGGAGATGACGATCCCGAGGACCGTCACCAGAGCCGCCTGCCAGAAGGAGATGCCGAAGCCGAGCACGAATGCGGCATACGAGATGCCGAACACGGACACATTGGCCGCGAACCACGGCCAGAAGAGGTCCTTGGGGGAGGCGGTCCGCTCGGACTCGCCGATGATCTCGATGCCCGTGGTCTCGACCCCGAGCGAGCGCACGCGTTCCGCGCCCGAACTAGCAGTCATACGCCGAAGCGTGCCAGATCGGCCCCCCTGCGTGGGGGATGCTGCACGACATCGACCACCGTGCCCGAACGCCGGGCCTGGTGGAGGGGTCCCTGTCAGCTCAGGGGAGCCAGGTCAACGACCGGAAGCCCAGCGGGCGTAGTCGTCTTCGTACTCGTCGTCACCGTCGGGCTCGTCGCTGACGAGCGGCTCGGCGGTTGGTGCTGCTCCGTGGAGCTCTCGCTCAAGCGCGCTGAGATCGGTCTTCGGGGAGTAGTACTTCAAATCCCGAGCAACCTTGGTCTGCTTGGCTTTGGCCCGGCCGCGCCCCATGGCGTGACCCCCTCATGCGTCTAGCGGGACGGCATCACTCCGGCCGGTCGGTGATCGGCCTTCGCGCAGCGGTCCCGGTGATGTGTGTTCTCGTGGTGCTAACGCTACATGGTGTGGCGAAGATTCCGCGACGGACAAAGCCGTCGGGACGTGACGGCTTCGTTATCTGTTCACCCCAACCACTGGTCGGCGTGGGACGTCGGAAGAAGTGAGAAGGGGGCACGCCCCACCGAAACCGACCTGAGGAGGAATCATCATGTACCGCCGGACCTGGGCACTTGTCCTGACCGCTGCCGCGGTCGGCCTGGCCGGATGCGGCGCCGGCACCTCGCAGCAGGGCGCCGCGACCGCCACCCCCGGCGTGATGTCGAGCACGACCGCGCCGGCCACCTCAACCTGGACTGGCTCGACCACTCCGCCCGGCGCCACCGCGACGTCCTCGGCCACGCCGTCCACGACCAGCACGCCGTCCACGACCAGCACGACGGCCACGACCAGCACG
>NZ_HG764815.1:2946019-2955110 GCF_001050535.1 Nostocoides australiense Ben110
CCGCCGCCGGGCGTCGAGGTCCCCGTCGGCGATCGCCAGTCGCGCGGCTGTCACCAGCGAGTCGGCCCGCGTCAACGCCGCCCCGGGACCGGCCAGCCGGCTCAGCCCCCGGGCCGCGGACGCCCGCGCCTCCGGGAGCAGCCGCAGCCGGCCGAGGAGGCCCGACACCTCCATGTCGAACTCGGCTTGATACTCCCCGAGATCATGGGCGCGGCCCAGCTCCTCCAGCCGGTCGAAAGCGGCCAGCGCCTCCGGCACGGCACCGCTCTCGGCCAGCGCCACACCGAGGTTGCACTCCAGCACGGCACGCAAGACGGTGTTGGCGGGACTTACGAGCGCCAGGCCCTCCCGGAGGAACCCGACCGCTTCGACGGGCTGACGCGTCATGAGCATGCTGCCGAGATTGTTCAAGGCGAGCAGCCGGGCATTGTCGGAGATGGTGTTGTGCGACAACGCTTCTCGGGTCATGGACTCGGCCAGTGCGAGGTCTCCGCTGTGGAACGCCGTGACCCCACCGGCGACGAGTTGCTCCGGATCGATGTCCACCAGTGACCGGGCCGTGGTCAGGTCGGCACTCGCCCCGGTCATATCCCCCTGCCCGAGGCGGATCATCGCCCGGGTCATCAGCGCCCGCGCCTCCTCCGGCGGTGACGCCGCGTGCCGGGCGTAGGTCAGCGCGGATTCGACCGCCTCGGCGGTCCGGGCCATCACGCGGTGGGCGATGGCCAAGGTGTTGGCGACGATCGCCGCGACATCCCACCGGGCCGCCGCGCTCGCCAGACCGAGCGTGGCCTGCAATTCGGCCGGATCGAGTTCCGGTTGCTCTCCGAAACGTTCCCTGAGACGGTGTGCATGTATCAACAGCCCGCCTGGCGACTCATCTCCTACGGTCATGCAACCCCTTCGGCCGCTTCGTCCCTAGCACTGGAGAACACGATGGCAGATTCCGGCACGTTCGTTCCCGATGGTTTCGCGACTGAGGACCCCCGCGACATCGGTTCCAGCTTCGACGAGTTGCGCGGCGCCGCGCTCCGCAACCCGAAGGCGACATCGGAACTGCTCGAGCGCTACCGCGCTTTCTCCCGAGACGAGTCCGACCCTGCCGCGCCGGGGGCGACCATCGAGGTGGTGGCCACCGTCGATCGCCTCGTCGTGGCCGGCCGGCTGCATGTCGTCACCGAGCACGAGGAGCGCCTGGACGCGGCGCTGCGGCAGCACAATGCGGGCCTTGAGGTGATCGAGCGCGACGAACGGATCGGGGTGACTCTCGCGCGCACCGACCTCGACCTGGACACGCTCGGCCGTCTGGTGCACGACCTGCGCACTACTCCCTCCGGGGAGGAGCCGGTCGGGGTCGGCTTCGACGATGTCACCTACGAGGCCGTCGTCATCGCCAAGCCGATCACGCCGCAGGGAGCCGGCGTCGACGTCATCCGCGTGAAGCATCAGTCCAGCCGTCCGCATGGCACCGGCCGTGGCGCAGGGGTCACGGTCGGTGTCATCGACGGGGGCTTCGCCGCCGACGATGCGCCGCCGCGGACCGACGGGTGGTTCGACAATGTCAAGCCGCCGGCTGACGGCTCCCCGAAGCTGAACCAGGCCGACCCGGCCCTGCTCGACCCCGGCGCCGGGCACGGCACCTTCGTCACCGGCATCATCGCGGCCCACGCGCCGGACGCGATGATCGTGCAATATCGCGCCACCGACTCGTGGGGCTTCGGCAGCGCGTGGCGTCTGAAGGACCAGATCCTCCAGGCCGTCGCGGACGGATGTCAGGTCATCAACATCTCGCTCGGTTTCGAGGACACCACCCTCATCGGCTCCCCGGGGATCTCCGCCGCCCTGCACACCGTCCCGGACGATGTTCTCGTCGTCGCGGCAGCGGGCAACTCCGGTAGCTCCACCCCGATGCTGCCCGCGTCACACAAGGCCACCGTCGGCGTCGGCGGACTCGATCTCGACCACGACCCGGTGGGCTGGTCCAACCGGGGTCCGTGGGTCGACTTCTCCGCGCTCGCCGTGCCGGTCCTCAGCACATTCGTCGTCGACCCGGCAGACCCGGGCGGTGATCCCAACCCCTTCGGCTACTGGGCCGGCACCTCCTTCGCCGCACCCAAGGTGAGCGGAGAACTCGCCGTCCTGCTCGGTGCGGGACGCACCCCCGCGACGGCCCTGACGGAACTGCGAGCACGCGGCATACGACGCGCTCCCAGCCCGGACTTCGGCACCCTGCTCGACCTGCCGGACCAGTTCCGCTGAGGACTTCTCGGCGGCTGCCGCCGCGCGCGTTCACCTGCTCTCCGCACGCAAGCGATGGGAAACCTCTAGCGGTGGACACCTTGCCGGGTCGACAATGCCGGGGTCGCCTACTTTTCAACAATCTGCACGCGTATCACCGGGCACCCCTGCGCCTCTGTCTTGACAAGCAGCCACAACGGCTGATCGTGACCGAACGCAGGAGAACCCATGGCTTCACGGCACACGCGCACAGGTCCGACCCCGAAGGGCAGATCACCATGACCACCGGCAATCGAGCGGCCTCGGGCCGGCCCGTCGAGGACGACGTCAGTGATCTGGTCATCGGCGCACGCGAGGGGGATCAGATTGCCTGGGGGCATCTGGTCGATCGCTACGCCCGACTGGTGTATGCCGTCGCCCTCCGCTGCCGGTTGACGCACGCCGACGCGGCCGACGTCTCCCAGACCGTATGGCTGCGGCTCGCCGAGAACCTGCACCGCATCAACGATCCGTCACGCGTTGGTGCCTGGCTCGTCACGACGACGAAGCGGGAGTGCCTGGCTTTGATCAAGGCACGGTCACGTTACGAGCCCATGGACGTCAGCACCATGACCTTGGTGGACCCCTCCGCCGGACCGGACGAGATCATCGCCCGGGCCGAATCCATCACCGAGGTCGCGGCGGCTTTCGCCCTCCTGACCGAGCGATGTCGTGAACTGCTGCGCCGCCTGGTCATCGAATCGGAGAGTTATCAGCAGATCGCCGCCGACCTGGAGATGCCGATCGGATCGATCGGGCCCACCCGGATCCGATGCCTGAGCCTCCTGCGTCGTCACCTCGAGGAGGCCCCGACTCATGAGAAACAACCCTATTGACTTTGCCTCGGATCTCACCCCGGCCGAGCAGGCCCTGATCGCTCATCTCGCCGCCCTCTGCCGGGCCGAGCAGCAAATGCCGCCCGACGTGGCGCTCGCGGCCACGGCCCTCCACGACTGGGTGGATGTCGACGGCCAACTGGCCGAACTCGCCGCCGACCCCGTGCTCGTCCGCAGCGACGATGCGGCATTTGTCTTCCACGCCAACGATATCCGGATCCGGATCGAGGTCGCACCGGCGGGATACCGGCGGCGCCGGGTCACTGTCCATACCCTCTGCGAGGCGGGCGCCCCGGCTCCCGAGGAGATGGCGGTCCAGTTCCCCGACGGGGCCACGCAGGCCATCCCCCTCGACCGGTTCGGCGACCACGTCGGCGACCTGCCGGCCGGCACGATGCGGCTGATGGCCGTCGGCGCATCCGGCGGGATCACCACGCCGTGGTTCACGATCTGACGGGTCTCCCATCCGTCATCCGGCGGGCGTGGGGCGTAGGCTCGATGCAGGTACTGGTCCACGCTCCCGGAAGAACATGCCCATGGTCACCGGCGACAACACCCTCCTGCCCGCCGATCGCGCGCTGCTGGCGCAACTGCGGGAGCTCACCGCTGCCGAGGCCGAGATGCCCGATGATGTGGCGCTCGCCGCCAAGGCGGCCCAGGGCTGGGGGAACATCGACGCCGAACTGGCGGCCCTCGTGCAGGAACCGGTGCTCACGCGCGGTGACGGGACGGCATACAGCTTCGCGGTCGCGGGGCGTGAGATCCGCGTCGAGGTCGAGCCGGTCGGCTATCGCCGGCGCCGGCTGAACGTTGTCCTGCGCGAGGCCGGGGCCGACCCGGCCGGCGTTGACGTGATGGTGCAGCGCGGCGACGGCGAGGAGCTTGCCGTGGCTACCGACCACTTCGGCGAGCGCTCCGTCGAGGTCGGGCTCGGCCCGGTCCGCGTGCTCGCCGGCTTCGCTGCCGGCCCTGTGACGACCGGCTGGTTCACGATCTGACCGCTGGCCCCGCTTACGTCAAACCCGGCCCCCGCTCGGGGCGAACCGGCCGGGGGGCTAGAAGTCGCCGGCGGTATGCCGGAGGTCGGCGAGGATGTCGACGAGGGCTTCGGCGCGGGCCGGGGGGAGGCCGGGGTCGGCGAAGACGCTCGCGTTCAGGGCCGCGGTGGCGCGCTCGGCCAGCGTGCGGCCGCGGGAAGTGAGGGTGACGACATACGCCCGGCGGTCGTCCGGGCGCACCGAGCGGTTGACCAGTCCGGCCTGCTCGAGCCGTTGGACGGCATTGGTGACGCTGCTCTGGTGCACCTGCAAGCGCTCGCCGATCAGGGACATCGGGAGCGACCCGCGCTGCGAGAACGTCAGGAGCATCAGCACCTCATACCGGGCGAAGGTGATGTCGAAGGGTTTGAGGGTGGTCTCGACCCGCTTCAGGGCGATGGCCTGGGCGCGCATGAGGGAGGTGACGGCCGTCATGCCCAACGCGGCGTCGGACCAGCCGTGGTCACTCCACAGCTGACGCGCCTGCGCGATCGGGTCCGGCATGAGCAAACCGTAGCGGCATTTGCATGGACGACCTCGTAATTACATGGATGTCCATGTATCGTGGTTCTCACACCATGTCGAGGGAGCCCCATGAGCGCGCCGAAGCCTGCCCTGCACGTCCCCAGCAACCCGGTCCGGTTCGTCACGGCTGCAAGCCTGTTCGACGGGCACGACGCGGCGATCAACATCATGCGGCGGCTGCTGCAGAGCCAGGGCGCGGAGGTCGTCCACCTCGGGCACGACCGGTCGGTCGCCGAGATCGTCACCGCCGCCATCCAGGAGGACGTCCAGGGCGTCGCCATCAGCTCCTATCAGGGGGGGCACGTCGAGTACTTCACCTATCTCGTCGAGGAGCTCAAGGCGCGTGGCGCCGGGCACGTCAAGGTGTATGGCGGTGGCGGCGGCGTCATCGTGCCGGAGGAGATCGCGCAGCTTGCCTCGGTCGGTGCGCACATCTTCTCCCCCCAGGACGGGCAGCGCCTCGGGTTGCCGGGGATGATCAACACGCTCATCGCCGAGGCCGACACCGACCTGGCCACCGGCGCCGAGCTCGAGGGCGTGCTCGCCGGTGAGGAGCGCGCTCTGGCGCGGGCCTTGACCGTGCTCGAGTCCGGCCGGGACGAGGCGTTCGCCACGTCCGTGCGCGATGCTGCTGCCTCGCGTCCTGTCCCCGTGCTCGGCATCACGGGTACCGGCGGCTCGGGTAAGTCTTCTCTCACCGACGAATTGGTTCGTCGCCTCCGGCGCGACGCCAGCGACAAGCTGCGGGTCGCGGTGCTCGCCGTCGACCCCACGCGAAGGCGCGGCGGCGGTGCGCTGCTGGGCGACCGCATACGCATGAACTCCATCGAGCCAGGCGTCGTCTTCTTCCGCAGCCTCGCCACTCGCGAGGCCGGCGCCGTCCTGCCCAGCGGCATCGACGCGATGATCGCGGCGGCCAAGGCGGCGGCATACGACCTCGTCATCGTCGAGACACCCGGCATCGGCCAGGGCGATGCGGCGATCACCGAACACGTCGACGTCTCGCTCTATGTCATGACGCCGGAGTTCGGCGCGGCCAGCCAGCTCGAGAAGATCGACATGCTCGACTACGCCGACATCGTGGCGATCAACAAGTTCGAGCGGCGCGGCGCCGAGGACGCCCGCCGCGATGTCGCCAAACAGATGGTCCGCAACCGCGAGGCCTTCGGCGTGCCGTGGGAGGACATGCCCGTCTTCGGCACCTCCGCCGCCCGCTTCGACGACGACGGCGTCACCGCGCTCTATCAGGCGCTCAAGGGGCTGTTGACCGACAAGGGCCTGAAACAGTTCGACGGCATCCTGCCCACGCCCACCACCAAGACCTCCACCGGTCTGGCCTCCGTGCTGCCCAAGGGGCGCGAACGTTATCTGGCCGAGATCGCCGGCACCGTCCGCGACTACCACGCGACGACCGCCGCCCAGTCGGCTGCCGCGCGAACCGTCCAGCAAGTCGCCGCGACGCGGGATCTGTTGGAGCACAGCGCCAAAGACACCGACGACGTCGTCGACCTGCTCGCCGAGGTCGAGAAGGATCTCACCGGTGAGTCGCGTGCCGCGCTCGCGCAGTGGCCGGCGACCGCCGCGTCATACGACGGCGACGAGCAGGTGTATGTGGTGCGGGACAAGGAGATTCGCACCCCGCTGACCCGTACCACCCTCAGCGGCACCCACGTGAAGCGGGTCGCGCTGCCGCGGTTCACGGACCACGGCGAGTTGCTCCGTTTCCTGCGCAGCGAGAACCTGCCGGGTTACTTCCCCTTCACCGCCGGCGTGTTCCCGTTCAAGCGGAAGGAGGAAAATCCAGCGAGAATGTTTGCGGGAGAAGGCGATCCGGCGCGCACCAACCGGCGCTTCAAGCTGCTCTCCGCCGGCCAACCCGCCACGCGCCTCTCGACCGCGTTCGACTCGGTCACCCTCTACGGTCGCGACCCCGACCCGCGCCCGGACGTCTACGGCAAGGTCGGCACCTCCGGTGTCTCCGTTGCGACGCTCGATGACATGAAGGTCCTTTATGGCGGCTTCGACCTCTGCTCGCCGACGACGAGCGTGTCGATGACGATCAACGGCCCGGCGCCGTCGATCCTCGCGATGTTCCTCAACACCGCCATCGACCAGCAGCTCGACGCCTTCCGCGAGGAGGAGGGCCGAGAGCCGGATGCCGCTGAGGCAGAGGAGATTCGGGCCCGGGCCCTGTCCACCGTCCGGGGCACCGTGCAAGCCGACATCCTCAAGGAGGACCAGGGCCAGAACACCTGCATCTTCTCCACCGAGTTCGCGCTGCGGGCGATGGCGGACATCCAGGAGTTCTTCATCGCCCACCAGGTCCGCAACTTCTATTCGGTCTCGATCAGCGGCTATCACATCGCCGAGGCCGGGGCCAACCCGATCAGCCAGCTCGCCTTCACCCTCGCCAACGGCTTCACCTACGTCGAGGCCTACCTCGCCCGCGGCATGAGCATCGACGATTTCGCGCCGAACCTGTCCTTCTTCTTCTCCAACGGCATGGACGCCGAATACTCCGTCATCGGCCGGGTCGCCCGGCGCATCTGGGCCGTGGCGATGAAGGTGAAGTACGGCGCGGGCGAGCGGGCGCAGAAGCTGAAGTACCACGTCCAGACATCCGGCCGGTCGCTGCACGCGCAGGAGATGGACTTCAACGACATCCGCACGACGCTCCAGGCCCTGTGCGCGCTCTACGACAACGCGAACTCGCTGCATACCAACGCTTTTGACGAAGCCATCACGACACCGACGGCGCACAGCGTTCGGAGAGCACTCGCCATACAGCTGATCATCGACCAGGAGTGGGGCCTGTCGATCAACGAGAACCCGCTCCAGGGCTCGTTCATCATCGACGAACTCACCGACCTCGTCGAGGAGGCCGTCCTGACCGAGTTCGAGCGGATCGCCGACCGTGGCGGCGTGCTCGGGGCGATGGAGACCGGCTATCAGCGCGGCAAGATCCAGGACGAGTCGATGCTCTACGAGCACAAGAAGCACGACGGCTCGCTGCCCATCGTCGGCGTCAACACCTTCCTCTCCGACGACCACAGCCACGACACCCAAAGCGTCGAGCTGGCCCGCGGCACCGAAGCCGAGAAGCAGTCACAGCTGGATCGCCTGCAGGACTTCCATCAGCGGCACGCGGGCGAGGTCGAGCCGGCCCTCGAGCGCCTGAAGGAGGTCGCCACCTCCGGCGGCAACCTCTTCGCCGAACTGATGGAGACCGTCAAGGTAGCCTCCCTCGGCCAGATCTCCGACGCCTTCTTCGAGGTCGGCGGCCAGTACCGCCGCAACGTCTAGCCAAGTCGAAAGCGCACGACACGCCGTAATGAGTCGCGTTTTACGGCGCGTCGTGCACTCTCGACGGGGGTAGGGGCGCGAAAAGCGGCCCGACTCCCCCCAGAGTCGGGCCGCTTCGGGTGTGCTGGTATGCCGCGGGGTGGCTACCAGCGCGGGGCGTCCTGCGGGGCCTGCTGGCCGGAGCCGGGCTGGCCGTAGGGCGCCTGGGTCGGCTGACCGGCGTAGGGCTGGCCGTAAGGAGCCTGCCCCGGGTAGTTCGGGCCGTAGGCGCTCGACCCGTGGTAGCCCCCTGCGCTGCCACGGCCCGAACCGCCACGGGCCTTCAACATCACCGCAGCCACGATGCCGCCGACGATGAGCATCGGGACGAGGAAGCGGACCCGGATGCCCAGGTCGCCGAGCACCACGAGCGCGGTGACGGCGGACAGGGCGATGGCCTTGCCCTCGCCGCCGCGGACGGCGCGGTCGAGGACGCCGCGTCCGGAAGCGTCGGGAAGCAGGATCCAGGCGAGCAGGTAGATCGCGAGCATCGGCCCGAAGAAGGCCAGGACGACGGCGGCGATCCGCACGATCTTGGGAGCGACGCCCAGCCGATGGGCGATCGCGCTGCACACGCCGGCCACCATCTTGTCGGGGCTGCGGCGGAGCGAGGAGTTGTTGGTCGCCTCGAAGAAGCGGTCGAGGCCGGTCCGCGAGCTGGTTGTCGTTGTCATGACTCAACTCTCTCGCCGCGGTATGCCGCCCACCACGCGGTTCGCCCCTGACCCGACCCCCGAGCCCCCCTGATCCGGTCAGGGTCCCCCGCCCACGCCCAGGTCTAGTCCCGCGCGAGGAGGGAGCGGAGCTGCCAGGGCCGCAACAGTCGGGCTCGGCGGGGTGCCTTGCGCGACAACGCCTTCCGGGCCTTTGCGATCGCGTCCCAATAGCTGTCGATCTCCGTCGCCGCCGGCTCGCCCGCGCCGAACACCGCGCGGTCCGCCCGCGTGGCCAGCTCCCGGTGCCCGATGACGCCGGACTGTTCCACGCGGGTATGCCGTGCGTCGACGGTGACGCCCAGGTCCCGGGCGTGGTCGGTCAGGTCCCGCCACCCCGCCGCGAGACGGCGGCTGGCGT
>NZ_HG764815.1:2955210-2958416 GCF_001050535.1 Nostocoides australiense Ben110
GCGGTCGAACCGTGCGCGTCGCGGGGCGGCTGGTGCGGGTCTTCGATGGGGCGGCCCCGGGTAGGTGGGGGCGGTGGGGTCGGGGCGCCATTGCCGCGTCGAGAAGTGGGGTTCAGGTCTATATCAGGCATGCGTTGGGGGCTCGGGGTCGATCGCGGACTCCCTGAACGACGCCTCAGGTCACGAAATGGTTACCGCGTTCGGCCAAATGTGGCGCTCATCACACCACCGGGCGGGCGGTCAGCGTGCGACGAACTGGCGCAGGGCGAGGGCCACGTCGGAGGAGACGCTCGCGGGACCGCCGAGGATGACGATATTGCGCGGAGCGAGCCGCGTCAGCTCCGACGCGATGGCGCTCGGGACCGCGTTCTCCTTCACCAGCGCGCCGCGGGCGAGGCGCGGGTCGATAGACCGTGACGTCGCCGATGGTGACATGGGCCGTGGTCTCGGTGCGGGCCGCGTGGCCGTCGGCCTGCGGCGGACCATCGACGATGATCTGGGTGAGCTGACCGCTGACCGTGATCGAGGTCCCTGCGGACGTCCAGGAAGCTCCGGCCGAGGAGCCCCCGGCCATCACGACCACTGCGGTGGCACCGGACGCCAGGACGCACGTGCGACGGTTGGCCGACGTATTCTTTCTCCGCTCCACGACTTCAGCTCCTTCGTTGCGATTCCGCCGGGACAAGGCCGGCTCGGTGCGCTGCCTCCTGACTGGGATGACGCCGCTGAGGTCCCGGAGGTTGCGCCCGGTGGACCACTTCTTCGTGATCCTGCCGGAGGCCGGTCGTGGGCGATAGACATCACATCGGCCACGAGATGCGAGTCACAGTGCCGACATACCGTCACCGGTATATGGTCGGAGGTGACGCAGCCTCGGTCGGCGGCCCCACCTCACAGACGACCGGGGCTGCTCTCGTTGTCTCTCAAGGGTTTTCGGGACCTGCCGGAGGGTCGAAGTCGCCGGCATCGCTCTGCGGCTGCGCCAGCGCGTCGAGCGCGAAGGTCGGAGTGATGAAGAGGCCTTCCGCCTCCACGGTGACCGCCCCGTGCGCATCTCGCAGGTCACCACGCACGAGGGTCTTGCGCCCCGTTGTCTCGGCAATGTGCGCCTGCGCGGTGATCGTGCCGAGTGGGGTGGGCCGGCGATAGGTGAGGTTGAGGTATGCCGTCAACCCCGGTTTCCCGGCCAGCGCAGGCACCGTGCCGAGGACCTGGTCGAGGACCAGGGCGATGATGCCGCCGTGCACGCGCCCGGGAGGGCCCTCGTGGGCCGCGCCGAGAACCACCGTGCAGCTGGCCGAGTGGTCGGGATGCTTCTCGATGTGCAGCGGCGGCGCGAGCGGATTGCGCAGTCCCACAGCCGGATTGCCGTGATCGCGCAGCCGTCCGTCACTCGCGACCTGCAACCCCAACGGGCCCTCTTGGGCCTCGGCCGCGAGCCGCCGGGTCAACTCATCGACCTCCCAGGCGACGTCGTGCGCGTCCTCGGCCGGGATCTGCGTCCGTACGGTCAGGTCGATCAGCCGCCGGACCGATTCGGCGAGCGCCTCATAAGCCTGCTCCTGCTCCGCAAGCCCGTCCGGGTCGTCGACGGGCAACACGATCGGGAAGAGGCCGTCGGTCATGGCCGAAACTCTAGGCTTCGCGACCGATGCGGTCGCGCGCGCCCTCTGGAGTCATCGCCTGCTGTGAAGCACGCCCGTCGGGACTCAGTGCAAGTCGGGGACTCAGTGCATGTCGGGGACCTGTTCGCGCGCATCGGCGTAGCTGAGGCCGGTGAGCTCGAGCAGATCGACCAGGATGCTGCGGGTCTGGGCGATGATGACGGCGGTGGACAGGGTCAGGTCGCTCACGTCGATCTGCGATGTGGCGTCGGCGACCGCGGTGATGCGGGGACGGGCGCGCTCGGGCATCCGGCGGGCATACAGCTCGCTGGCGCAGAACTCCATCACGCCCGCCGTCTGATCGACGAGCGCGACGACCGGCGCGGGCACCGGGTCCTGGCGCCAGACGGCCACACTGACGCGGCGGGCGAGAACCCGCAGATTGCGCAGCATCCGATCGAGCGGGGCGACGATCTCGGCGACGGCCTGGACGTGGTCCCGGTGTTGGCGCATCAACGGCGAATAGCGCACCAGCGCGATGCCTTCGGAGGATGCCTCGGAGAGCGCGCGCAACTTGCCCTCGGTGCTGCGGGCCCGGGCCAGGACCTCGTCGGCGGCGTTCTCGTCACCGGACCGGAGTGCGGCGGTGGCGGCATACAGCGTCTCGGCGGCCTCGTAGAGCACCTGGGCGGCCTTCATCCGCGGCTTCTGCACCGGAGAGGTCGGCGCGACGAGAGCGAACACAAGGGCGATGGCGCAGCCGAGCAGGGCGTCGAGCCACCGGCTCACGCCCTCGTCCGGGTTGGGGAACAGCGTCACCACGGTGGCGGCCTGGATGCCCGCCTGATTGACCATGAGGATCTTCGCGCCGACCCAGATGGCGATCGACATCGCGACGAACACGACCAGGCTGATCTGCCAGGCGCCGGTGCCGACGAGGGCGACGAAGAGGTCACCGACGAACACGCCGACGAAGACGCCGACGGCGACCTGGACCACCCGGCTGATGCGCTGGCCGAAGGACAGGCCGAGACAGATGATTGCCGCCACGGCGGCGAAGAAGGGCAGCTGATGGCCGAGGAGATGCTGCCCGAGGAACCACGCCAGCCCGGCGGCGATGGCGATCTGACTCATCATGAACAGGTGCTCGCGCCACCGTTGGACCCGGCGGCGGTTGGAGTCCAAGCCTGCGCGACCGGCGCGTTCACTGAGGTCGAAGGCGCGCAGCGAGAACTCGTGGAAAGTCTCGCCGATCCCACTGGGCTTCGGACGCATCACCCCCCCATTGTCTGGCGTTCGACGCCGGACTTGACACGCCCGACATAACGACATATCTTTGTCATGTCGCTGCAAGCCAGCGAACCGGATGATCGGGCGAGGGGATCGCCCACCCGAATCCCGCGAGCCGCCCCACCGGAGGCGGCCCCACGACATACCGCCAGCGATGGCAGCAAGGAGATGCTCACCATGAGCAACGACCGACACGACTACGAAAGTCAAGAGGACCGTGACGACTTCGGCGGCGAGCGCCGTCACCGCGGACCGCGCGGCCCGCATGAGCACCGCGGCCACCACAACGGCCCCCGCGGCCGCCGCCCTCAG
>NZ_HG764815.1:2958516-2964740 GCF_001050535.1 Nostocoides australiense Ben110
CGGGGGGCGGGGGGCGGGGGGTACTGCCGGGGCAGCGAAAGGGTACATCCCCATCCCGACCTGCGGGAATACCCCACGGCCAGAAAACTCCCCGGCTCGAGATGTCGGTTGCCTCGGTGCCCTCATCGCCGAGGCGTAACCTCGCCCCCGTGATGCCGTGGGTGAGTGCCTGGCAGGAGGCGCTGTATGGCGTGCGCGGCTTCTATCGTGATCCCGCCGGACCGGCGGGACACTTCGCCACGTCCGCGCACGGCCCGACGGGCCGGCTCTTCGCGCGCGCACTGGTGAATTTTGCTGCGCAGCACAGGTGTTCGGGGATCGTTGACATCGGCGCGGGGCGCGGTGAATTGCTCACCCATCTGCATTCCCTCGCTCCGCACCTGAGACTCACCGGGATGGATGTCGTCTGCCGTCCCGGCGGATTGCCGCCCTCGGTCGAGTGGGTGGCCTCGCCGGGCGGAGCCGGTCTGCCCGCCCTGCCGAAGTCCGTGGGGCCGCTGCTTATCATCGCCAACGAATGGCTGGATGTCGTGCCATGCCCGATCGCCGAGGTCGATGCGACGGGACGGCTGCGCGAGGTCGAGGTGGACGGGGGCGGTCGGGAACGGCTGGGCGCGATTGCCGGTGAGTCGCGGACGTTCACCGCGGAAGACCTGGCATGGGCCCAGCGCTGGTGGCCGTATTCCGACCGGCCCGGCACCCGGGTCGAGATCGGCCTCACCCGCGACCGCGCGCTCCGCGCGCTGGTCGATCAGCTCGAGTCCGGCGTCGTGCTCGCGATCGACTACGGGCACCTGTCCACCGACCGGCCCCGGAGAGGTTCGCTGCTGGGTTATCGGCGGGGCCGTGCCGTGCCGCCCGTCCCGGATGGATCGTGTGATCTGACGGCACATGTGGCGATCGATTCCCTCCCCGCCGGCCGGGTGCTCTCCCAGCGAGCCGCACTCGGCGAGCTGGTGCGACCGGCTGCGGCGGTGCCGTATGGCGTGGCGCGGCGCGACCCGTCGGCTTATCTCGCTGCGCTGCAAGAGAATTCGGCGCTGGCCGAACTTCGGGGTGCGGGGTTGGGCGACTTCTGGTGGGTCATCACCGAGGTACCTACAGCACGTGATCCGCTCACCTGACGCGCAGTTCTCGGGCAGAGACAAGACGAAGCACCTCCCCGCGCAACACCCCCGGCCGCACCAGCAGCGCCGGCCTCAGCCGCGTACGGCACGCGGGTTGCCTTCGGCGTCGAGGCGATACCCCTCTCTGTCCGCTCGGACGTCGGGATCGAGCGCATCGGCCCGGGGCAACTCGGCGTGGTGCGCCTCCGGGCCTGCGCGAGCCGCCGGACGCCGTTTGTCAGCCACCCGATCCGGTCGGGCCGGGCGCAACGATGAGGGACTCGAATCCGCGCAGGACGAAGGTTGGGCGTCGGACGGCGTCGACGAGAGCCAGTTCGGGATAACGCGTCAGGAGTAGCCGCGTGGAGATGTGCAGTTCCAGCCGGGCGAGGGGCGCGCCGATGCAGAAGTGGATGCCCAAGCCGAAGGCGAGGTGGTTGTTGGGAGTGCGCGCGGGGGCGAACGTGTGCGGGTCGGTGAAGACCTCGGGGTCGCGGTTGGCCGCCCCCAGCAGCGCGATCGCCTTGTGTCCCTTGGCGATCGGGACTCCGGCGATCTCGAGGTCGTCGGTGGCGGTGCGCTCGAAGAGCTGCAGCGGCGAGTCATGCCGGAGGAACTCCTCGACGAGGGCCTCCACCGCCGCTGGGCGATCGGGGTCGACCGGCCCTGGCTTGCCCGCGGCGAGCCAGCTGTGCAGCCCGTTGCCCATGCCGTTGACGCTGGCCTCGTGGCCGGCGTTGAGCAGCAGCACGGCCGTCGCGATCAGTTCCCGCTCGCTCAGCTTGTCGCTGCCGTCGCGGATCTGGACCAGATCGGTCAGCAGGTCCTCGCCGGGATGGTTGATGCGGTGCGCGGCGAGGTCGCTGACGTATGCCGCGAAGTCGCGGCACGCTTCGCGAGCTTGGTTCTCCTGCAATGGAGTCCGGTCGACCTCGTACATCTTGACGATGGCCTGGCTCCACGGGCGCAGCAGGTGCCGGTCGATGTCGGGGAAGCCGAGGAGCTCGGCGATGACAAGGACGGGCAGCGGCTCGGCATACGACTTGATGACGTCGAAAGGGGCGGTGCCGTCGGTGGCGGCGTCGAGCAGCTGGGTGGCGAGCTCTTCCACACGGGGCGCGAGCCGTTGCACGTGGCCGCGCCCGAAGGCGCCGGCGACGAGGCGGCGCAACCGCGTGTGCTTCGGCGGCTCGGAGTCGAGGATCGAGTCGGCGTGCAACCAGTTGAACGTCTCCCACTCCCCCTCCGGCTCGCGCGGCCGGAAGATCCGGCCCAGGCGCCGGTCGCGCAGCACCGCCGACACGTGCTGGTGCGAGGTGGCCACGAAGGCCTGCAACCCCTCGTGCCACGCGAAGGGTGCCGCCTCGCGTTGCCGGTCGAAGGCGGGATACGGATCGTCGAGGAACGCGGGATCGGCGAAGTCGAGGATGTCGGCGCACATGAGCTCAACCCTGCCACGCGTCTATAGAGTGTCGAGCGTGACCACGAGCCACGCAGCCCAGGAGTTGGATGTCGGCGTCGGTGCCGGCGGGCTCGCCAGCGCCGACATGGTGCTGAACATCGGCCCGCAGCACCCGGCGACGCACGGCGTGCTGCGCCTGCGCATCGTGGTCGACGGCGAGCGCATCGTCAGCGCCGACCCCGTGATCGGCTATATGCACCGCGGCGCGGAGAAGCTCTTCGAGGTCCGCGACTACCGGCAGATCATCGTGCTGGCGAACCGGCACGACTGGCTCTCCGCCTTCGGCAACGAACTCGGCGTCGTCCTCGGCGTGGAGTCGATGCTCGGCATGGAGGTGCCGGTGCGAGCCGTGTGGGCGCGCACGCTGCTGGCGGAGCTGAACCGGGTGCTCTCCCACCTGATGTTCCTCGGGTCCTATCCGCTGGAGCTCGGCGCGATCACGCCGGTCTTCTATGCCTTCCGCGAGCGGGAGGAGTTGCAGGCGGTGATGGAGGAGATCTCCGGCGGCCGGATGCACTACATGTTCAACCGCGTCGGGGGCCTGAAGGAGGACCTGCCGCTGGGCTGGCTGGACCGGGTGGAGGCGGCCGTCGTCGCCGTCCGGCGCCGGTTGCCGCAGCTCGAGTCGCTCATCGTCGGCAACGAGATCCTCAATGCCCGGGCCCGTGGGGTCGGGGTGCTGTCGCGGGAGCTGGCGCACGCGTATGGCGTGTCCGGACCCATCGCCAGGGCGAGCGGGGTCGACGTGGACCTGCGCCGCGACGCCCCCTACCTGGCGTATGCCGAGCTGTTCGGCCCCGGTGGGCCCGGCCGGGTGGTGACGCGGGAGACGGGCGACTGCCTGGCCCGGCTGGAAGTGCTGCTCGAGCAGACCCACGTCGCCTTGGACCTGGCGACGGCCTGCGTCGACACGCTGCGGACGCTGCCGCAGGGGCCGATCAACGTCAAACTGCCCAAGGTGCTCAAGGTGCCGGAGGGCGACCTCTACACCGCGACGGAAAACCCGTTGGGGTTCAACGGTTTCTATCTCGTCTCGACAGGTGAGAAGACCCCGCACCGGCTCAAGCTCCGCTCGGCGTCGTTCAGCAATGTGCAGGTGCTCTCGCAGATCCTGCCCGGCTGTTTCATCGCCGACATGGTGGCCATCCTGGGGTCGATGTTCTTCGTCGTCGGGGATGTGGACAAGTGAGCGCCTTCGATCCCGAGACCTGGCACGCGCCGATTGATCAGCAGCTGTGGACCTTCATCGACGATCACCGCGCGATGCTCGCCTCCTGCCTCGACGAATTGACCGAGGAGGAGGCCAGGGTCTCGCTCGTGCCGTCCTTGACGACCCTGCTGGGCCTGGTCAAGCACGCCACGTTCGTCGAGAGGGTCTGGTTCGACGAGGCGGTGACCTGCCGCTCCCGCGCGGAGATCGGCATACCCGACACCGTCGACGAATCCTTCCTCCTTACCGACGAGGACACCATCGCCGCGGCGCAGGCAGCGTATGCCGCCGCCCTCGCCGACTCGCGCGCCAATGTCGCCGGGCTCGGCCTGGACGACATCGTGACCGGCAACCGCCGCGGCCCGCTCCCCCTGCGTTTCGTGCTCATCCACGTGTTGCGCGAACTGGCGCAGCACGCCGGCCACGCCGACATCCTGCGCGAGCAGGTGCTCGCCGCCCGCGACGAGGCGTGAACATTCAGAATACGAAGCGAGCCGTTTGACCGATCCGGCCTTCGGATCTGCGCCCCTCTCGTATTTCGTATGTCGTCGCCCGCGCCCGGATCGACCCGGGTGGCCCTATGAGCCGGAGCGTTCGGACTCGGCGTCGCGGTCGCGCGGGGGGATGCGGCACCAGTGCTGGGCGAGCAGACCCGAGCCCAGCAGCAGCGCGGCGGCGAGGATCGCCCACAGCAGGCTCCACAGGATCCGCTGGCTGGCCTGCAGATCGCGCTCGGGCAACAGGCCGAGTGCTTGACCGGCATACAGCCCGAACAGCGCGGCACCGGTGAGCGCGCCGGCCTGCGCCAGCGCCAGGGTGCGCGCCGCGCGGATCGGGTTCAGGTCGGCCTTGTTGCCGCCCAGGTAGCGCCGCACCCCCCAGCCGAACCAGCCGACGACGAGAGCGAGCACGACGGTGAGGATGACCGCCGCCACGGGCACCGAGGGTGGGAAGTGCCCGTCCTGGACGTAGCGGTGGGTGAGCAGCGTGACGATCGCCGCGACGAACGCGGCGAAGACGGCGGGCACCCACCACGGCATACCGCGCTCAGTCATCGCTGCCCCCGCCAAGAGGGCGCACGCCGGACGGATCCAGTTGCGCCGCAAGCAAAGCCAACGGTATGACGTCCTCACCCACCCGGATGCGCCCCCGAGGGTCGGCGTCGAGCCAGGGCAGGACGACGAAGGCACGCTCGGCCGCGCGCGGGTGCGGCACGAGGAGGGCGGGGTCGCTGCTGCGCACCTCGTCCGGTGCGCCGGGGGTGCCGAACTGGATCAGGTCGAGGTCGAGGGTGCGCTCGCCCCACCGGACGGTGCGGGTGCGGCCGGGGCGGGCCGCGAGGCGGGGCAAGGTCGCGAGCAGATCGGGCGCGGTGAGGCTGGTGGTGCCGGTCGCGACGGCGTTGAGATAGTCGCTTTGCTCGGGTCCGCCGACCGGGTCGGTCTCGACGAGACCCGACACGCGGCCGATGCGGATCTCCGGCTCGAAACCCAACTGCTGCACCGCAGCCCGCAGCGTCGCCTCGCGGTCGCCCAGGTTGCTGCCCAGGGCGACCACGAAGGGGTGCTCCAGGCCTCGGGCTACGGTGACGCTGACGTCGGCGAAGGTATGCGGGATGGGTGCGGCGGGTTTGTGCACCGTCACCTCGACGGTATGGACGCCCGCCAGCGTCAGGCAGTCACCCGCGATGGCCTCGGCGAGGGCTTCGATGAGGTCGTAGGCGGGGCCGGTGATCCGCGCCATCGCAAGGTCGGCCACGGTGGCGTAGTTGATCGTGTCGGCCAGGGCGTCGCTGCGCCCGGCGGCGCGGTGGTCGGTGCCGAGCACGATGTCGACGACGAACTCCTGCCCGTCGCGCTTCTCGTGGTCGAAGACGCCGTGGAAACCCGTGGCGCGCAAGCCGGCCAGCGTGATGCGGTCTGCCGAGTCAGCCATTCATGGCCTCCCACACGGCGAGGGCGTCGACGGTGGCGACGACATTGTGGACGCGGATCCCCCACACTCCGGCCTGCGCGGCGTACGCGCTCGTGACAGCAGTGGCGACGTCGCGCTCATCGGTGCCGCGCATGGTCTCCTGGGTGCGGCCGACGAGCGCGAGGAAACGCTTGCGTGAGGTGCCGACGAGGACACGGTGGCCGAGGTCGCCGAGGGTCGGCAGTGCCCGCAACAGCGCCCAATTGTGTTCCGGCACTTTGGCAAAACCCAGGCCGGGGTCGAGGATGATCCGCTCCGGCGCAATGCCGGCCGCGGTCAGCGCGGCCACGCGATCGCCCAGTTCGCGGCATACGTCCGCGACGACATCTGCGTAACGCGCCCGGGCGTACATGTCTCCGGAGTGGCCCCGCCAGTGCATGGCGACGAACTCGGCGTCGGTGTCCGCGACGACGGCGGCCATGGCGGGGTCGGCGAGCCCGCCCGAGACGTCGTTGACGATGCGCGCGCCCGC
>NZ_HG764815.1:2964840-2975476 GCF_001050535.1 Nostocoides australiense Ben110
CGGCGGCGACGGCGAGCCAGCGCCGGCCCCTGCGCGGCGCGGATCGGCTGACGCGCACGGTCAGAGCCCGCTCGCTGCAGCCGAGGACAGCTGCGGCGTCCGCATACGTCAGGCCGTCCCACGGGATGAGCAAGAGGGCCTCGCGCTCGGCGGGGCTGCACGCCGCCAGTGCCGCGATCATCGCGTCACGTTCGGCGACGGCCTCGTCGGGCGGCAGCGGCGCAGGCGTTCGCCAGTATTCCGAAACCGCTTGTTGCCAAAGGGATTCCGCGCGCCGCTGGCCGCGCGTGCGGTTGTGGATCGTATGTCGCGCGGTCACCAGGAGCCACGGCAGCGGCTCCGCGGGGAGTTCCGCGCGGCGGCGCCAGGCGTGCAGGAAGGTCTCGGAGACCACGTCCTCACACTGTCGATGGCGATGTGCCGGCGGGCGTAGGCATAGACCCGCGGCGCGTGCTCCTGGAAGAGCTGGGCGAAGGCCAGGTCACCCACCGTGGCCCCCTCGGTGTCGTGGTCGCATGCCGGGTAATGTCCGCCCGGTCCACGATGTCACAACACCCGCGTCACGACGGCCAGGCCTTACTCATTCCGAGAGGCGGGCCTCGAACATGGCGCGTACGTCGGCGTCGGCCCGCAGCAGGTCGAGGGCGTATGCCGCGTGGCCGGGCACATAACCGTTGCCGACGAGCATCGTGACGTCGGCAGCGAGTCCCTCGGCCCCGAGCGCCGCGGCGGCGAAGTTGGTCGCCATCGAGAAGAAGATGACGGTGCCGCCTTGGGCGGTGGACAGGATGGCCGGCTGCTCACACCCCGGGACGTCGACACAGACCACCGTCAGGTCGGCCGGCCCACCGGCGGCTGCGACGGCCTGCGAGAGCCCCAGCGGAGAGCGGGCATCGGCGATGACGACGGCATCGGCCAGCCTAGTCGCACGCAGGCGCTCTGCCTCAACCTCGTTGGGCACCACGGCGATTCGCCGCCCACCCCCCGACGCGGCCGCGGCTGTGCGAGCGCCAGCGAGCCGGACTTGCCCGCCCCACCGAGGACGAGCACGGTCGGGGCGGCGCCCCGGGCGGCATATGACTCGACGACCCGGCGGACGAGGGCGGGGGCGCCGCATACGTCCATGACCATCAGCGCGAGCTCGGGCGAAAGGTCCTCCGGCAGCTTCGCCGCGATCGAGCGACCGAAGAGGATCGCGTGCCCGTGCGCGGGGACGCGCTCGCTGCGTCCGTCCCAGGACGCCAGGCCGTCGGTGATGACCAGCGGCGTCAACGACAGCGAGACGAGGGTGGCTACGCGGTCGCCGACCGCGAGGCCGAGCGTCGACTCCGGCCCGACCTCCTCGACCGTGCCGATGAGCATGCCGCCGGAGCCGGTGACCGGGTTCTGCATCTTGCCCCGCGTCGCGACGATGTCGAGCACCTGCGCCTTGAGCGCCTGCGCGTCGAGGACTCCGTCGGCGGTGTGGCTCTCGGCGAGCTGGCGATAGGACGCGGCGTCGAGATTCAGGGTCTCGACGGCGACGCGCACCTCGTCCGGCCACAGCGGCGAGGTGGCGTCGAGCCGGCAGGCGGCCTGCGGCAGGCTCTCCCCCGCGGGCTCGAGGACGCGATGCAGACCAACGGGCGACGAAACGGGACGGGACACGGAAAGATCTCCTTGCTATCCGGCATACCACCGCAACTCTTGCGTCGAGACTTCACGAACACAGGAGTTCTTGTCTATCCTGTCATGTATGACAGCGCACGTCGAGCAGCCCTACGTCTATACCCAGCGGGAGTTGGTCGAGCCGGACTGGACCCGCTTCCCCGGCTGGCGCGATGTCACCCCCGCGCAGTGGGAGGACGCGCAGTGGCAGCGCGTCAACTGCGTCAAGAACATCAAGCAGCTGCGCGACCTGATGGGCGATCTGCTGCAGGAACGCTTCTATGCCGACCTCGAGCGCGACCAAGCCGAGCGCGCGACGATGTCGATGCTGGTGCCGCCGCAGATGATGAACACGATGGTGGCGGCCACCGCCGATCCGATGCCGGCCGCCGGCGCCGACTTCACCGCCGCCTTCTACGCCGACCCGGTGCGCCTCTACATGCTCCCGGTCTTCTCCGACCGCCGCACCGACTGGCCGAGCCACCCCTACGCCACCCGGGACTCGCTCCACGAGCACGACATGTGGGCGGTCGAGGGTCTGACGCACCGCTATCCGACCAAGGTGCTCGCGGAGATGATCCCCACCTGCGCGCAGTATTGCGGCCACTGCACGCGCATGGACCTTGTCGGCAACTCCACCCCGCAGGTGGCCAAGCTCAAACTGGCCGGCAAGCCGGTCGACCGGTATGCCGCGATGCTCGACTACCTGCAGCGCACCCCGCAGGTGCGTGACGTCGTCGTCTCCGGCGGCGATGTCGCCAACATGCCGTGGAAGAACCTCGAGGCCTTCCTCGACCAGCTGCTGCGCGTCGACAACATTCGCGACATCCGCCTCGCCACCAAGGCCCTCATGGGCCTGCCGCAGCACTGGCTACAGCCCGATGTCGTCGAGGGCATCGAGCGGGTCGCCAAGACGGCCCACGAGCGCGGCGTCTCCCTCGCCATCCACACGCATGTCAACAACTCCGCCTCCGTCACTCCGCTGGTCGCCAAGGCCTCCCGCACGATGCTCGAGGTCGGCGTGCGCGACGTCCGCAACCAGGGCGTGCTGATGCGTGGTGTGAACGACAGCGCCGACCAGCTGCTGGACCTGTGCTTCGCGCTCCAGGACGGCGCGATGATCACGCCGTACTACTTCTACATGTGCGACATGATCCCCTTCTCCGAGCACTGGCGCGTCTCGCTGGCCGAGGCGCAGCACCTCCAGCACGCGATCATGGGATACCTGCCCGGCTTTGCCACGCCGCGCATCGTCTGCGATGTGCCGTTCGTCGGCAAGCGGTGGGTGCACCAGGTCGAGTCGTATGACCGTGAGCTCGGGATGTCGTTCTGGCGCAAGAACTATCGCACCTCCATCGAGGCCGCCGACACCGAAGCGATCTCGCGCGACTATGTCTACTACGACCCGATCTACTCCCTCCCCGAGTCCGGGCAGCAGTGGTGGCGCTCGCAGGGCGACCACGGCGCCGACCTCGAGATCGCCATGGCCCGCGCCGCGGCGTCGCGCGACGCCGCCTCCCGCGCCGCGGACCTGCTCGCCGTCCACTAGCCCTCGCGGGCGGTGGGTCGTCGGCTCTGGGCGGCTTTCTAGCGGTTCGCAGCGCGAATGTTGCGATGCGTACCGCAAGAAAGTGGCACTGGGCGGAAAAGTGCGTCATGGCCCGCCCGCGGTGACCGGGACCACGTCCAGAATGCGACCCCATGGGGTGTGCTGCGGCGGGCGCGCCGATAGGCTCACGATCGTGACCGCCATCGTCGAACGTCCCCGCGTCCTTGCCGATGTCATCCCCGGAGGGCTGGTGCGCGATGCCGCGCTCGTCCTCGGTGGCGCCGGCTTCATCGGCCTGCTGGCGCAGTGGGCCATTCCGCTCGGCTTCACCCCGATCCCGCTCTCGCTCGGCACCTTCGCCGTGCTGCTGACGGGTGCCGCCCTCGGCGCCGGCCGCGGCCTGGCGTCGGTCGGCATCTATGTCCTCGCCGGGATGGCCGGTATGCCGTGGTTCGCCGAGCACCGCAGCGGCTGGGGCTTCCCGAGCTTCGGCTACCTGATCGGGTTCATCCTCGCCGCCACGCTCGTCGGAGCGCTCGCCTCCCGCGGCGGCGACCGGACCGTGCTGAAGACCATCGGCCTGATGGTCCTGGGCAACCTCGTCATCTACGCCGTCGGCGTGCCCTATCTCGCCGCCAACACCGGCATGGATCTGAGCACGGCGATCGAGAAGGGCCTGACCCCCTTCCTCCTCGGTGACGGCCTCAAGATCGCGGCCGCCGCCGGTCTCCTGCCCGGCGCCTGGGCCCTGGTCCGCCGCGTGCGCTGAGGCACGTGGCCAAGAAGTCGACGCACACCTCCGGGACCCCGGCAACGGTCGCCTTGACCGCGGCCGGGGTTCGCTTTACGCAACACACCTACCCGCACGACCCCAGCGCACCGTCCTACGGACTGGAAGCCGCGGAAGCACTGGGAGTGCCGCCCGCCCAGGTCTTCAAGACGCTTCTCGTCGACCTCGAGGGCGGACCCGACCGGACCGCCGTCGGCATCGTGCCGGTCACCCAGCAACTGGACCTCAAAGCCATGGCGACCGCCTGCGCCGCCAAGCGCGCAACGATGTGCGATCCCGTTGCCGCACAACGCATCACCGGCTACGTCGTCGGCGGCATCTCCCCCGTCGGGCAGAAGCGCGCGCTGCCGACCCTGCTCGACGAGAGTGCTGCGGCGCAGGCCGTGGTGTATGTCAGCGGTGGCCGAAGGGGATTCGACATCGGCCTTGCCCCGGCCGAATTGCTGCGCGTCATCGTCGGACGGTATGCCGCCATCGCGCGTTGATCTGCGCCTTACTCCCAGGGGGTGGAGAGCACGATCGTCGTGTGGGTCGAGACGTTGGCGGCGGCGCGGATCCGGCTGATGAGTGACTCGAGCGCGCCGGGCGTGGCGACGCGGACCTTGAGCAGGTAGTTCGAATCCCCGGCGACCGAGTGGCAGGCCTCGATCTCGGAGATCCCGCGCAGCCGCTCGGGGATGTCGTCGGGCGCGGAGAGGTCGAACGGGGTCACGGCGATGAAGGCGGTGAGCGGGTCACCGAGCTGGTCATGCGCGACACGGGCGCCGTATCCGAGTAGCACCTTGCGCTCCTCCAGCCGCCGAACCCGTTGGTGGACAGCGGATGTCGACAAGCCGACGGCCTTGCCCAGGTCGGTATAACTCATCCGGCCGTCCTGGCGAAGCAGCTGCACGAGTCTTCGATCGACGTCTTCCACGGGACAAGCTTTACTGCGCGCGGCGCGAAGCGCAATCGGACTTTTCGGCGGGCTCGTGAGCAGGCGGCATGATGTGCCGTATGACCGAGCCCCGCTTGATGCTGCTGGACTCCGCGAGCCTGTACTTCCGGGCCTTCTTCGGCGTCCCGGACGACCGGCCGGATGATGCCCCGGGCCCGGCCACGAACGCCGTGCGGGGTTTCCTCGACTTCATCGCCACCTTGGTGCGCGAGCATCACCCGACCCACTTGATCGCGTGCTGGGACAACGACTGGCGCCCGCAGTTCCGGGTGGACGCGATCCCCTCCTACAAGACCCATCGGGTAGCGGACGGCTCGGTCGAGGAGGAGGAAGTGCCCGACGCCCTGACTCCGCAGGTGCCGATCATCGTCGATGCCCTTGCGGCACTGGGCATCACGCGCCTCGGCGCCGACGGCTACGAGGCCGACGACGCGATCGGCACCCTTGTCGCCCGGCACAAGGGCACGATGCCGATCGACGTCGTCACCGGCGACCGGGACCTCTTCCAACTCGTCGACGACGCTGCTCACGTACGCGTGCTGTACACCGCCCGCGGCGGCGTTCGCAACGCCGATGTCGTCGACGAGGCGTTCCTGATGGAAAAGTACGGCGTCGCCAACGGCGAGCAGTATGCCGATATGGCGGTCCTGCGCGGCGACACGAGCGACGGCCTGCCCGGCGTTGCCGGGGTCGGCGAGAAGACCGCGGCGAAGCTCATCACGGCATACGGCTCGCTGACGGCCCTCCGGGAAGCGATCGACGGCGGCGACCCGGCGATCAAGGGGGCGCAACGCCGCAATCTCGAGGCGGGCTCGGCCTATCTGGATGTCGGTCCCCTCGTCGTGCGCGTCGCCCACGACGCGCCGGTGCCCGACGAGTCGGGCGAGTTGCCGACCGAGATCGCCGATCTTGCGGGTATGTCGCGGCTCGCCTCGGAGTACGGGCTCACCTCGCCCATCAACCGGGTGATCGACGCCCTCGGCCTCGGGTGAACGGGCCGGCGGGCTGCACTCGGTGCGACTGGGCCACCCGAGCGGGTCAGCGGGCGAACGTTCGGCGGTAGTCGGTCGGCGGGACCCCGACGTGCGCGGCGAAGTGGTGGCGCAGCAGCGCCGAGCTGCCAAAACCACACCGGCGGGCGATGCTCTCCACGTCGAGGTCAGTGCTCTGCAGCATACGACCCGACGCCATAGGCGCAACCCTCCCACCGAATGCGGTATATCGCGCGAAAACGTGGCACCATCGGTGGAGCACGTCCGCACCACAATCCCTGGGGAAAAGTCACGATGACCATGCATGATCGCCGCACGCTGCTCACTGGAGCCACCGCCGTCGCCCTCTCGGGGGCCGTCACCACCGTCGCGTCCGGCGCCCACGCCGAGACCCCCGCCCGGGCCGGCGCGACCTACCTCGGCACGGTCCTCGGCGGGGCATTCGCGTCGATGTATCCCGTCGACGTTGCCACGACGAGCGCCTATTACTACGTCGTCGACCCGGGCCGCTATCGCGTCGAGCGCGTCGTGCGTGCCACCGGCAAGATCGACAAGTGGACCAAGGGGGGCAAGGGCACCGGCGACGGCGACATGGGCGCCGCCCGCGCGGTCGCGGTCGACAAGTCCGGCGCCGTCTATGTCGCCGACACCCCCAACAACCGCATGGTGAAGTACTCCCCGGACCTGCAGACCGAACTCGCCAAGTGGGGCACCAAAGGCACCGCGCCCGGGCAGTTCACCGCCGTCTATGGCGTCGCGGTCGGTCCGGGGCTGGACCAGAACGGCGCCCCCGCCGAGGTCGTCTACACCGTCGACGGCAGCCGGGTGCAGGTGTTCACCAAGACCGGCGCCCTGATCAAGGTCTTCGCCACCGGGTTCAACCAGCCCCGCCAGATCGAGGTCAACAAGGTGACGGGCGATGTCTATGTCGTCAACGCCCGCGAGCGGCGGATCGACGTCTTCAGCAAGGCCGGAAACGCGCTCTTCTCCTTCGGCTCGGAGGGCAGCGGGCCGGGCCAGTTCAAGGGCGACCCGCGCGGGATCACCCTCAGCCGCAACGGCAATATCGCCTTCGTCACCGATGACGGCAACGCCCGGATCATCGCCTTCTCCACCACGGGCACCACCCGCGGCAAGCAGCTCTACGCCATCGGCGGGGGCACGAGCAAGGCCTTCATCGACCCGCGCGGCGTCGACGTCACCCCCGACGGCCTGCTCCTCGTCGCCGACGAGTGGGATTACTCCCTCAAGGAGTACAGCTTCACTTCCGCTGGTGCCACGCTGAAGCGTCGGTTGTTCGGGGTTCGGGCCCCCAAGACCGGCGCCAACAGCCCGCGCGGCGTGGCCGTCGACGCCAAGGGCAATCTCTTCGTCAGCGACTGGTGGAACCAGCGCATCGTCCGCAAGGACGCGGCCACCGGTGCGATCACGACCTGGGGCCAGCGCGGCATCCGCGGCGAAGTCATGTCGCTGAACTTCCAGTGGGCGGTGGCGGTCCAACCGGGGACGGGTCACGTCTTCGTCGCCAACCGCGAGAGCCACGAGATCAAGGTCTTCAACAACACCGGCAGCCAGCAGTTGTTCGTCTGGGGTTCACGCAACTCCCAGCCCGGCAATTTCACCTTCCCGCAGGGCCTGGCCTTCGCCCCCGACGGCACCTTGTGGGTCGCGGACTCGGGCAACAGCCGGGTGCAACAGTTCCGCGTCAACGTCGCCAACAAGACGGCGACGGTCCTGAAGGCAGTCGGCAGCGCCGGCACCGGCGTGGGCCAGTTCGGGATGCCGACCGGCATCTCCGTCGACGCCGACGGCACCGTCTACGTCGCCGACACCCTCAACAACCGGATCCAGGCCTACCGCAACGGTTCGTGGTCGGTGGTTCCCGTCTCGGGGACCCGGGGCTTCCGGGTGCCGTGGGGCGTCACCGCCGCCCCCGACGGCTCGCTCTGGGTCGCCGACACCGGCAACAAGCGCCTGGTCAAGATGAGCACCTCCGGCGCCTTCGCCTACGAGGTCACCGGCGCCTCGGCGGGTACCACCGCCTTCGGCGGCCCCTTCCAGGTCACCTTCGTCAACGCCTCGACCGCCTATATGTCCGACACCTGGGGCAACCGGGTCATCAAGCTCTCGGTGAGCTGACCCGCGGGGTCGGCCACGTAACCTCTGCTAGCAGAGGCTTGTCGAATCAGCACACCTTGCTCGGTCTGCTGATTTGGCTAGCCTCTGCTGAGTCGCTCTGTGCCCCAGCTGGTTTCGAGTTATCCACAGCTCGGCGACCGGAGACTGGCCGGGCCGGGCGACGTCCGACACGATGACGCGATGGAACTTCATCAGCTGGCCATCGACCATCTTGTCCCTACGTCCGAGGCGAACAGGATCGGTCTCGGACCCTACGAACTCGCCCAATTGCGCAAGTCCGGGCGGATCTGGCGACCGATCCGGGGGTGGTATGCCGTGTGGTCCCCCGAGGACCCCATCCCGCCGTGGGAGGGTGAGACGCCGTGGAATGCGGCCGCCAACAAACACCGGCTCCTTGCGGCAGCTCTGCTCCGGTCTTTCGGGGGGAGAGTGGTGGCCAGTCACCGGTCGGCTCTGGTCCGCGACGGAGAAGCTCCGCGAGGACGACCTGCGGCTCGACGGCTGGGCCTTTGCCCGGATCCAGCCCGACGAAGTGCTCCAGTTGGCTGTCGTGCGCCAGAAAGTGGAGAAGGCACGCGCCTTGGCCCGCCAACTCCAAGCGACCCAGCGCGCGGCATACGGCGATCCCGCGACGCAACTCAGCAGACCTTAGTCAAATCAGCACACTGTCCTAGCTGTGCTGATTTGACTAGCCTCAGCTAGCAGAGGTTACTGGGCCCCAACGGTTTTCAGTCGAGGCGGTCGGCGGCGACGACGCCGCGCATGACGGACGTGGTGGCCTGGCGGGCGAGGGTGCGCAGGTGGGGTTCGGGGGCGGCGTCGGCGATCTGGCCGAGCAGGTCGACGACCTGCTTGCAGCGGCGGACGAAGTCGCCGGCAGCCAGGTCGGTGTCCTTGAGCACGACATCGAGACGCTGGCCGGCGGCCCACCGGTGCACCGACCACGCCAGTCCGGCGTCGGGCATGGGGGTATGCGGCAGCCGCGCCGCCTCCTCCCGCTCCTCCAGGCTCGCCCAGATGTCGAGCATCCGCGCGGCCGCCTCGGCGACGCCGTCGGTGGGCATCCGCGGCTGCGGATCGGTCTCGCCGAAGCGCGGCTCGTGCACGAGCATCGACACGCACGCCGCGAGTTCGGAGGAGTCCAGGCGCTTCCAGACGCCTTGGCGCAGGCACTCGGCCGTCAGCAGGTCCCGGTCCGAATAGAGCCGCCGCAGCCGCTCCCCGTCCGGGCTGACCGCCTCGCCGCCGTCGACGAGATAGCCGAGGTCGGTCAGCAGGCCGCAGATGCGTTCGAAGGTCTTGGCGACGGTGTTGGTGCGAGCCTCCACCTGCCGGGTCAGGCCGTCGGACTCCCGGCGCAGTCGCCACCAGCGATCGGACCAGCGGGCGTGCTCCTCACGGTCCGGGCAGGCGTGGCACGGATGGGCCCGCAACTGGCGGCGCAGTCCGGCGATCCGGGCGTCCTCACCCCCGGCCGCCGCGCGGCCGGCCGTGGCGGGGTCGACCTCCCGCGGGCGGCGTGGTGCCTTGATGCGCAGCGTCGTCGCCAGGTCTCGGCGGGATTTCGGCGACTTGGCGTTGAAGTGCCGGGGCACCGGCATCGACCCCATCGCCGTGACAGCGGTGGGGATGTCGCTCAGCGTGAGGGTCTTGACGTGCTTGTCCTCGGTCAACACGGTGGGCAGCGAGGTCTCCCCGCGATAGGACCTGGACGGCTCGATGACCACGGCAAGCCCGGCGCGCCGGCCGGCGGGGATGGTGATGATGTCGCCGACCCGCAGCGCCTCCAGCGAGACGGCTGCCTCGGCCTTGCGGGCCGCCGACCGCGCCTTGGCCCCCTCCTTCTCGAGCTGGGAGATCTGGTGGCGGATCGCGGCATACTCCCGGAAGTCCCCGAGATGACAGTGCATCGCCTCGGCATAGCCCTCCAACGCCGCCTGCCGGTCCTTGCCCTCCTGCACCAACCCCACGACGGACCGGTCCGCCTGGAACTGCGCGAACGACGTTTGCAGCACCTCCGACGCCCGCGAACGCCCCACTTGCGCAACGAGATTGACGGCCATGTTGTAGGACGGCCGGAAACTCGAGCGCAGCGGGTAGGTGCGCGTCGAAGCGAGCCCAGCGACATAGACCGGGTCGACGCCGCGCCGCCACACCACGAGGGCGTGCCCCTCGATGTCGATGCCGCGGCGGCCGGCCCGTCCGGTCAACTGGGTGTATTCGGCCGGCGAGAGGTCGACATGCGACTCGCCGTTGAACTTCACCAGCTTCTCCAGCACGACCGTGCGCGCCGGCATGTTGATGCCGAGCGCCAGGGTCTCCGTGGCGAAGACGGCCCGGATGGCGCCGGCGGTGAAGAGTTCCTCGACGATCTCGCGGAAGGTCGGCAGCATCCCGGCGTGGTGAGCCGCGAAACCACGCGAGATCCCCTCGACGAAGTCCCAGTAGCCGAGGACGCCGAGGTCCTCGTCGGCCAGGCTCGCCGAACGCTCCTCGACCAGCCGCCGGTTGCGCTCGCCCTGCTCCTCGGGGATCAGCCGGATGCCGTTGCCGAGCAGCTGGCCGACGGCGGCGTCACAGCC
>NZ_HG764815.1:2975576-2981118 GCF_001050535.1 Nostocoides australiense Ben110
CCCGCCATGCGCGACACGCCCGAGAGCGCGGCACCGCGGGCCCGCCACCGGGCCGCCGTGCCCAGCCGCCGGTGCGCGGCGATCGCCGCTTCACCGAGGACGCAGTGCCACGTGATCGCCGTCGGCACCGCGAGATCGAGGGCCAGGTTCGCCATGTCGGCGGCGAACGGCGAGACCACGCCCATGTGCACGTGGGCGACGTCGAACGTGCGCAGTTCGTCGCGAATGATGCTGGGCGCCACCGGATTCACCGGCAGCGCGAACGGCAAGGGCAGCGTGACCCGGTGCACGATCACCCCCGAGTCCGCCGCGACCGTGACATTGCGCAGCCGCAGGCGGGGCCGGCTCTCCGGGGTTGCCGTATAGACGTGTACCTCGTGCCCCGCCGCAGCCAGCTGCCGGCCGAGGTCGCGCACCTGGGTCTCGATCCCGCCCAGCCGCGGCGGGTAGCAATCGGAGAGCAGCGCGATCTTCATGGCCCCCACAGCTTGCCACGAGGCACCGATTGCGAGCGGGAGCGCGCGGCATACGGGAGGATGGGGGCATGACCACGAGCCGGCCGTCCGGGGGGAGGCGCACGCTCGTGGCCTTTCACGCCCACCCCGACGACGAGGCGCTGCTCACCGCCGGCACGATGGCCAAGGCGGCTGCGGCAGGGCACCGGGTGGTGCTCGTCCTCGCCACCAATGGTGATCTGGGACTGACGGATTCGGCGACTCGGGCGCGCGACCTGGGCGCGCAACGGCTGGCCGAGGCGCGACAAAGCGCAGACGAGCTCGGGGTGTCGCGCGTGGAGTGGCTCGGCTACGCCGACTCGGGGATGGGCCCCGAGCTGTATGCTGATCCGCCCGGCCGGACCCGCTTCGTGCGGGCGCCCGTGGCCGAGGCGGCGCAGCGGCTCGCCGTGCTGCTGCGCGAGGAATCGGCCGATGTGCTGTTGTCGTATGACGCGCGCGGCGGCTACGGGCACCGTGACCACGTGCGGGTTCACGAGGTCGCTGCGGCGGCGGCACGCCTCGCCGGCACGCCCCGGGTGCTGGAGGCGACGATCCCGCGAGATCTGCTCGCCGCGGCGGTGCGCCTGTCCGCCAGGGTCTATCGCTATCCGCCCGAATTCGACATTGAGGGTTTCTGCTCGGCCTTCAGTGCCCGCCGTGACATCACCCATCGGATCGACGTGCTGCGCTTTGCGGCAGCCAAGCGCGCGGCGATGCGCGCGCACGCATCGCAGGCGCTGGCCGACGGGGCCGACCGCACGCTGGCGGCGTTCCTGCGGATCCCGCGGCCGGCATACGACCTGATCTTCGGCCGGGAGTGGTTCCGCGACCCGGCGCACCCGGCCGGCGCGGGCGTCGCACGCGACATCTTCGCGGGGCTGCCATGAGCACCGCTCGCGAGACGGCTCGCGATTCCGCGGCCCGGCCCCACTTCGGCCGCACGCAACTCTTGCAGGCTGCTGCGGGCCTGGCCCTCTCGGCCGCCCTGCTGATCTGGGGCCTGCCGCGCTTCGCCCAGACGAGTTGGCACGAGGTCTGGGCCGTGCTGACCACCATCACCGTGGGCAACGCCCTGATCTTCCTCGGGCTGGTGCTCCTCGGGTTGTGGAGCTACACCCTGACCCTGTCGGCGTCGATGCCGGGGCTGAGCCATCCGCGGGCCCTGGTCATGAATGTCTGCGGATCCTCGGTGAGCAACCTGCTCCCCGGGGGCGGGGCGGTGGGACTGGCGGCGACCTACGCGATCGCCCGATCGTGGGGCATCTCGCGGCGCGTGGTGTCGACGTCCGCGATCGTGACCGGGGTGTGGAACACCCTGGCCCGGATCGCGTTGCCGCTCATCGCCATTGCCGCGCTGACCATCGGCCGGGTCGGGATGACACCGGTGCTGCGCGATGCCGCGATCGCGGCGATGATCAGCGGCACCGTCGTCGTGGTCCTCTTCGTGGGGGCGCTGGCTTCGGAGCGGGTGGCGCGGCGGGTCGGGCGCGGCCTCGACCGGCTGTTGGCGCCGTTGACCAGGCGGACCAAGCGCACGATGACGATCGACGCGCTGGTGACCGACCTGCGCTCGCGCATCCTGCACATCGTCGCCAAGGGCTGGCTGCCCATGACGCTGGGCCTCGCCGGCTACTTCGGCTTCTACTACCTCACCTTCGTCGCGATCATGCGCAATACCGGTGTCGAGCTCTTCCACGGCGAACTGTTCGCCGCGTTCGCCATCGGCCGGCTGCTCACCGCCGTCGGGATCACCCCCGGCGGGATGGGCGTGACCGAGACCGGCACCGCCGCCGCCCTCGTGGCCTGGGGCGCCGCCCCCGCCGAGGCGACGGCCGGCGTCGTCCTCTTCTCGATCTTCACCCACCTGATGGAAGTCCCCCTCGGCGCCCTCGGCTGGCTGGCTTGGAGCGTCATACCCAAAGCCACCGAGCCCGACCTGACCGACCCCGACCCACCGCCCGACCTCCCCCGATCCCGGTGCACACCAACCGGATCCGAGTAACCTCTGCTAACAGAGGTTCGTCAAATCAGCAGACCTCCCTAGGTGTGCCGATTTCAGTAACATCTGCTAGCAGAGGTTCCTTGGGCTTGGTCCGGGGTCCGCGGCCGGGGCGGGTAGGCCGCGGGGGTCAGCCGACGAGCCGGCGGACCTGGCGGGTGCGGGCCTGGTCGGCGAAGGCATCGTCGAGGGTGCCGGGCTCGAAGGGGCGGCCGGTGGCGAGTTCGGCGGCATAGCCGATGAGCGCATCGGCGAAAGCCGGGTTGGCGGGCAGGATCGGGCCGTGCAGGTAGGTGCCGACGACATTGCCGGTGCGGGCGCCCTCGGTCTGGTCCTCGCCGTTGTTGCCGAACCCGGACCGCACGGTGCCGAAGGGCGCCTGCCCGGATCCCAACCGCGTCGAGCCGGAATGGTTCTCGTAGCCCACGACATCGCCGAAGTCGGTGGACAGGACGACCGGCCCGATCATCCGCTTGGCGTTGCCCTGCGTGGTCACGTCGAGGATGCCGAGGCCGGGGAGGCGCTTGCCTTCGACGGTGACGAAGGCGTTGCCGAAGAGCTGGTACATGCCGCAGATCATCAGCATCGGGGTGCCGGCGGCGGCGAGTTCGCTCAGCCGGGGTGCGATGACCTCGAGGTCGGCCTCGACCCGGGCCTGCCCGGAGTCCTGGCCGCCGCCGCCGAGGACGAGATGGGCCTGCTCCGGAAAGGGCGCACCCGGGTGATGCTGGTGCAGCACAGGCGAATAGCCGTGCCGCGTCAGGCGCGAGACCATCGCGCGGGTGTTGCCCAGGTCGCCGTAGATGCTCATCTCCCGCGGATAGAGATGGACGACGTGCACCTCGCCCTTGGTCGACTCCTCGCTCATGACGTGGCCTCCTCCCCGAAGGCGGGCAGATCGTAGCGCTCGGCCAGGATGCGGCGCAGCGTCATCATCGCCGTGTAGGTGCAGAAGATCCGGGCCGGCTGGCCGTCGCGGGCCGCGAGGAAGCGATCGAGCGCCGCCGCCAGGTCGGGCTCGACGGCATCGACCGCCACCTCGTCATACTGCAGTCGCAGCGCCATGTCGTAGGCCCGCACCCCCGACGTCAACGCCACCCCGATCGTGCGCAGCGACTCGAACGAGACGTCATAGAGCCACGAGACGTCGCGGCCGTCGGCGTAATTGTCGTTGATGGCGATCATCGTGCGCACCGGCGTCGAGCCATAGGTCGACAGGGCGACGGTGAACCCGGCGGGGTTCTTGACGAGCACCAGTTCCAGCGGCGCGCCGTCGGCGTCGATCACCTCACCGCGGCCGAAGGGCGCCGTCACGGACGCCAGCGCCGACGCCGCCCGCACCGGATCGAACGACCCGCCGAGCAGCTGTCGCGCCATGGCGGTGGCCGCCGTCGCGTTGATCATCGCCGCCAGCCCGCGCTGCTTGAGTTCGACCGGCCCGACGCTGCCGCCGACCCCGTCAGCACCGAGGAGGATGACGAAGGCGCGCTCGTCACGCGGCTTGAGCAGCACGTCGCCCGCACCCGCCGGCGGCACGACATAGTCATCGTCGAGGCGCGTGTCCTGCTCCATCAGCTCAGGCAGCCGGTGGGCGATCGACGCGTCGACACCGAAATAGTCCACGCGCACACCGGTTTTCACGCCATCGGCGCTGCGCGCGACGAAGGAGTCGTCCCGGTTGATCACCACGCCGGTCGAGGTGCGCGACGCGAGTTGCGCCAGCAGCTTCGCCGTGTGGTCGATCTCCGCGAACCGGTCGAGCTGGTCGCGAGCGACGTTCAACAGGAGCGCATGCGTCGGGGTGACAGCGTCGGCGAACTTCAGCGCGTGCGCCTCGTCGAGCTCGAGCACGGCCATGTCGGCCACCGGTCTGCCGCGCAGCCCGACCTCGCCCAGCAGCGCCGAGATCACGCCGCGCGTGAAGTTGCTGCCCGTGGGATTGGTGAAGACGCTGTGCCCGTGGGCGCGCAGGAGGGCGACGAGCATGCGCGTGGTCGTCGTCTTGCCGTTGGTGCCGGAGACGACGACGATGCCGTCCGGCAGGCCGCCGAGGGCGTGTCCGAGGATCTTCGGGTCGATGCGTTCGGCCACGAGTCCGGGCATGGCCGAGCCGCCGCCGCGGCGTCTGGCCACGGCGCGCGCGAGCTTGCCCGCAGCGATCGCGGCTGATGTGCGCAGCATTCGAGAACCCTATGTCACCCCGCGAAGGGCTCTCGCGACCCCGCCTCGCCGGAGCCGCGCGCGTCGAGTTCGGCGTTGACGTCGCTGGCGTACCGCGCGGAACGCTCCTGCCCCGACATGGCCCCGATCGAATCCATCACGGCATCGGTGATCGCCCGCAGCAGCGCCGCCTTGGTGAATTGTGCTTGCAGCGCAGCGACATCGATCGCCGGCCCGAACTGCACCGTCACCTTCGTCGGCCGCAGCACTCGCGCGTCCGGCGGCTGCAGCTTGTCGGTGCCGATGAGCGCGCACGGCACGATCGGCGCTCCCGTCGACAGCGCCAGCCTCGCGACTCCCGTGCGGCCCTTGTGCAGGCGTCCGTCCCGCGACCGCGTGCCCTCCGGATAGATCCCGAACGCCCCGCCGGCACCCAGCACCCGCTCGGCCAGGTGCAGCGACTCGGCGGCGGCCCGCGCGTCGGTGCGCTCGACCGGGATGGTCCCGAACGAGCGGAACCAGGCCCGCATCAACGCGCCCTTGACCCCCGTGCCGTGGAAGTACTCCGCCTTGCCGAGGAAGCTCACCCGCCGCCCCGACGCCAGCGGGATGACCATCGAATCACTGAACGACAGGTGGTTGCTCGCGATGATCGCCGGGCTGCCCTCGGGCGGAATGTGTTCGCGCCCAACGACAGTCGGGCGTGCCAGCGCATAGAACGCTGGCCCGATCACCACATAGCGCATCACGCCGTCGAGGAGCGCGTTGCCCTCCCCCACCGGGTGGCCAGCGGTCATGTCTCCCCCTCCGTATGCGGTCGGGTGGTCGTGTGCGGTCCGGTCGCCGTATGCGGCGTGGTGGTCGTAGGCGGTCCGGTCACCACCGC
>NZ_HG764815.1:2981218-2989591 GCF_001050535.1 Nostocoides australiense Ben110
CCCCCCCCCCCCACCGCCCTGCGCGACGCCATCCTCATCGCCATGGAGACCGGCGAACTCCCCGTCGCCCGCCACCGCCACCCCGCCCAAGCCCCCGTCGAGATGTCGATCGGACCCCGTCGAGATCTCGACTCCGCCCCGTCGACAGAGCAATCGGCCGGCCGGGTCGTCCTGGTCGGCGGCGGTCCGGGTGCCGATGACCTGATCACGGTCCGTGGCCGGCGCCTGCTGACGCAGGCCGACGTCGTGGTGACCGACCGGCTCGGCGCGACCGGCTTGCTCGACCAGCTGCCGCAGCGCACGAAGATCATCGATGTCGGCAAGACGCCCGGGCATCACCCGGTGCCGCAGTGGGAGATCAACGAGATCCTCGTGCGCGAGGCCAAGGAGGGCCAGCTCGTCGTCCGGCTCAAAGGCGGAGACCCCTTCGTCCTCGGCCGCGGCGGCGAGGAGATGTTGCACTGCGCGGCACACGGCATACCGGTCGACGTCGTGCCTGGTGTCACGTCGGCGATCTCCGTGCCCGCTGCCGCCGGCATCCCCGTCACGCAGCGGGGCATCACCGCATCCTTCGTCATGGCTTCGGCGCACGAGGGGCCGGAACACGTTCTGGCAGCTGCCCGTTCGGCTGCCCCGGATGCGACCCTGGTCCTCCTCATGGGGGTCTCGCACCTCGACGAAACGGCTCGCGGGCTCATGGCGGCGGGCCGCTCCCCGCAGACGCCCGTCGCCATCATCGAATCCGGCTGGACCGAGCGTCAGCGCACCACGACGACGACGCTGGAGTCGGCCGCGGCCGATGCGCGCGCTGCTGGGGTGCGGCCGCCGGCCGTCGTCGTCATCGGTGAGGTCGTGGGGGTCCGGGAGGAGCTGCTGGCGCTGGAGGCGTTGCCGGGCTGAGGGGCGTGGCCGGACGTTGCGTCAGCGCGACGCGGCCGTGCGGTGCCGATCGGCCAGGGTGTTGAGCAGGGCTGCACCTCGGGCGGCGTCGTCGACCGTGACGACGAAGCGCTGACCGTCACCGCGCGTGACCTCGATGGCCTCGCCCCTGCCGCGGCATCTATCGTTCGGCCATGACCACTGGCGAGCGGCGGCGACCCGATGTCGTCCTGCTCGCTCATGGGTCGCCGGATCCGCGGCATACCCGCGACATCGCCGCCCTGGCTCACCGCGTCGCCGTCGCCGCCCCGCACGTCGTGGTGCACACGGCATACCTGGATCACCACCCACCACGGATCGCGGACGTCGCCGACGCCGTGGGCGACACCGGGTCCGGACCGATCGGCCTCGTCCCGCTGCTGCTCACCCAGGCCTTCCACGCCCGGGTCGACATCCCCGCCGCCGCTCGGGAGTTGGGACTGCGCACCGGACGATCTGTCGTGGTCAGCGCGGCGCTCGGGCCGCATCCGCTGCTCGGCTCCGCGGTCGGCGAACTGCTCGACCAGCGCGGCGAGAATCGGGCCGTGGTGCTCCTCGGCGGTTCGTCGCGCACTGCCGCCGTGGACGACCTGGTCGCGCAGCTGCGGTCGACGCTCCCCCCGGTCCGGACCTACGCCTTCGCCACCCTCGATGATCATCTGCCGATCGACGCCGCCCTCACGGCACTCGGGCGGGCGGAGGGAGTCGTCGCAGTCACCGGCATCCTCGCCGACGGGGTGCTGCGGGACCGGATGGTGCGGGCCTGCGCCCAGCGGGGCGTCGGGGTCGCCGCCGGCGTGCTCGCAGACACCGACGCCGTCACGCGTCTGGTCCTCCAGCGGATGGCCGGCCTTCGGGAATCAGGCTGGGACGCAGGAGGTTCACCACAACTATGAGCATGCCCGCCTGGAGAGTGATGCACAGCCTCACTCAGGACTCGGACGTTGCCGACGCGAAGCTCCCGCCCGGGACCACCCGCCGGGTGCTGTCGTATGCCGCGCCCTTCCGCCGCGCCATCGCCGGCTTCCTCGTGCTCGTCGTCGTCGACTCGTTGCTCATCGTCGCCGCCCCGCTGCTGCTGGCGAGACTGGTCGACAACGGCATCATGCCGGGGGACCGGCGAGTGGTGATCACGCTCGCGCTCATCGTCGCGGCGATCGCCGTCGTGGCCGCCGTTGTTGCCGTGGTGTCGCGCTGGTTCTCCGCCCGCATCGGTGAGGGCCTCATCTATCACTTGCGCAGTGAAGTATTCAGTCACGTTGTGCGGCAACCGATTGCGTTCTTCACACGCGCACAGACCGGCGCGCTCGTCACCCGGCTCAACAGCGACGTCATCGGCGCGCAACAGGCCTTCACCAGCGTCCTGTCGAGCGTGGTCAGCAATGTCGTCTCGCTCGCGCTGATCCTCACCGCCATGTTCACGCTGTCGTGGAAGCTCACGCTGGCAGCGCTCGCGCTCGTGCCCTTCTTCCTGCTGCCGGCCCGCTGGATGGGTCATCGCCTGGCTGCCCTGGCGCACGAACAGATGAGCCTGAACGCCGATCTCGGCTCGCGGATGACGGAGCGGTTCAACGTCGGTGGGGCCCTGTTGGTGAAGCTTTTCGGGGATCTCGAGCGTGAGGACCGCGAGTATGCCGAGCGCGCCTCCCGGGTGCGTGACATCGGGGTCAAGATCGCGATGAACCGCACCGTCCTCTTCGTGGCGCTGACCTTCGTGGCCTCGCTCGCCACGGCCATGGTCTATGGGTTCGGTGGCGTGATGGCCATCGACGGCACCCTGACGATCGGCACGCTCATCGCGTTGACGGCGCTGCTGGCGCGGCTGTATGGCCCGTTGACGGCGCTGAGCAATGCTCGCGTCGATGTCATGACCGCACTGGTCTCCTTCACCCGGGTCTTCGAGATCCTCGACCTGAAACCGTCGATCACGCAGTCGCCGTCAGCCATGCCCCTGCCCGGCGGCGCGGTCGACGTCGTCTTCGATCACGTCGGCTTCGCCTATCCCGGTGCCGACGAGGTCTCCTTGCGGTCGTTGGAGGCGGGGGCCTCCGGTGACCGGGGTCGAGGGTCGACCGTGTTGCAGGACATCAGCTTTCACATCGCCCCCGGAGAACTGGTCGCGTTGGTCGGGCCGAGTGGCGGCGGCAAGACGACGATCACCAATCTCGTCGCGCGCCTGTATGACCCGACCTCCGGGGCCGTCCGCCTGCAGGGGCTGGACCTGCGTGACGCCACGCTCGCCTCGGTTACCGGCGCGGTCGGCGTCGTGACCCAGGAGAGCCACCTCTTCCACGACACGATCCGCGCCAACCTGCTGTATGCCCGTGCCGACGCCTCCGAGGACGCGATGCGGGATGCCCTGCGCGCGGCCCAGATCCTGCCGCTGATCGATGCGTTGCCCCAGGGCCTCGACACGGTTGTCGGCGACCGGGGCTACCGGCTCTCCGGCGGGGAGAAGCAGCGCATCGCCATCGCCCGGCTGCTGCTGAAGGGGCCGGGGCTGCTCGTGCTCGACGAAGCCACCGCCCACCTGGACAGCGAGTCCGAGCTGGCCGTGCAGTCGGCGCTGGACAGCGCCCTGGCGGGCCGCACCGCCTTGGTGATCGCCCATCGCCTCTCGACCATCCGCCGGGCCGACCAGATCCTCGTCGTCGACAAGGGGCGGATCGTGGAGCGGGGGACCCACCACGAGTTGCTGGGCCAGGGCGGGCTGTATGAGGTCCTCTACCGCACCCAGTTCCAGGACGATTCCGCACCAGTAGGGGGCTGAGGGCCTGCCCGGCAACGGGAGATCAGGCGTCCTCCTCGTCCCAGATGCGGGTCTTCTTCGGCCGCGGCGGCTTCGGTGCCGGGGTCCGGGCCGCCCCCGCCCCGGCCCCGGACGGCGCCTCGCCGGCCCCACGCTCGGCACGACCTTCGGCGGCCTCGCGGCGCAGGCCGAAGAACATCAGGATGAAGCCGAGCGGCATCGAGGTCCACCACTGGTAGGCGTAGGCCTGGTGCGGGCCGAGACTGCGGTCCGGCTTGCCGAGCGGCTGCGGCACCAGGGCGTCGCCCGCCGTGGCAGCGGGAGTGTCCGCCTCCAGCTGGACATACCCGCCCAGGAGGGGAGTGCCGAACTTCTGCGCAGCCTCCGGCAGGTTGATGCTGGCGATGGTGCCGGCCGTCGCGGAGCTATGGCGTGCCTTCTCGCCCTGGCGTACCCAGCCGGTGAGCGTCACCTCGCCGGGCGGCGGCGCGGCATACGCGGGGACCTCGGCAGCTCCCTTGTCGCCCAACGGGATCCAGCCGCGGTCGATGAGCACCGTGGCCCCGGAGGCCAGGCGGAAGGGGGCCAGCACCTCATACCCCACCTGCTTGTCCAGCGGCCGGCCCCGGGCGACCAGCTTGGCTTGTCCGTAGGTGCCTGTCGCGCTGACGTGCGTCCACTCCTGCGCGATGGGCACGGGGGAGGAGGTGAGCACCGAGCCCACCGGCACCGGTGCGGCACCGAAGTGCGCGCTGATCCGCTCGTTGCGCTCGACCTTCGCGACGTGCTTGCCGTATTGCCAGTGGCCGAGGTGATAGGCGGCGACGGCGAACAGGGCCGACAGGAGGAGGGCGCCCAGCCAGCGAGGGGTCAGCAGGGCGCGCAACACCCCGTCACGGTACCCGCACGACCTCCACGCCGCACTCGCGGGTCAAGCGATCGGCGTCGCTGGGGTCCAGACCCGAGTCGGTCACGAGGACGTCGACATCGGCGATCTCGGCATAGCGATAGATGGCCTCCCGCCCGAACTTCGAACTGTCCGCGAGCAACACCCGCATGCGCGCCGCCCGCACCATCGCGCCCTTGATGGCCGCCTCCGCCTCGTCCGGCGTGGAGAGCCCGTGCTCGAGGGAGAACGCGTTGGCGCCGAGGAAGGCCACGTCGGCGCGGAGCGATTCCAGGGCGCGCAAAGCCCAGTTGTCCACGCTGGCCTGCGTCTCGCGGCGGACGCGACCGCCGAGTATGGACAGCGTGCCGACCCGCCCGAGAAGGGTCTCGGCGATGGGAAGCGAGTTCGTGAAGGCCATCAGTTCTGGGGCGATCGGCATGATTTCCGCGAGCCCGGTGGTGGTGGTGCCGGAGTCGAAGAGCACAACTCCGGTGGCCGGCACGAACTCCCTGGCCGCCGCCGCGATCCGCGCCTTCTCCTCACCGCGAGCGGTTCGTGAGGTCACCGGCGGTTCGTAGGCGAGCGACTCGACGGGCACCGCCCCGCCGTGGACGCGGCGCAGCAGTCCGCGTTCCTGCAGCAGGACGAGGTCCTTGCGGATCGTCTCGTGTGTCACGCCGAGGCTGTCGGCGACCGCCTTGGCTCCCACCTGGCCGCGGGTGCGCAGGGTGTCGAGAATGAACTGGTGACGCTGCGCCGCGAGTTGGTTCTCCGGGACGCCGGCCGCGGCCGTCACGGCCGGATCAGCACTTTGATCTCGGACCCGCTGAGCGAGGCGTCGAAGGCGTCGCGAGCCTGCTCCAGCGGGAACTCCTTGGTCACGTACATGCTTGGGTCGATCGCGCCGGACTGCAGGATCTCGATGGACTTGGCGTAGTCCTGCGGCACATAGGTGGCGCAACCCTGAAGGCGGATCTGGTTGTCCTGCACCGTGATCGTGGGAATCGTCACGTCCGCGGACGGCACGCCGACGATGGCGACGGTGCCGCCCTTGGTGGCCAGTGCGATGGCGGCGGTGATCGTCGGCTGGATCGCCACGCAGTCGAAGACGACATCGGCGCTCTCGCCAAGTGCCGCCCTGACTTGCTCGACCATGTCGGGGGCCGCCGCGTCCACGACGACGTCCGCGCCGAGCTTGCCGGCGAGTTCGCGTTTGCCCGGCAGCGGATCGGTCTGCACGATGCGCTTGGCCCCGTCATACTTGGCCACGGCGAGCATGAGCAGCCCGATGGCGCCCGCGCCCATGATGACGACCGCCTTGTCCTTGAGGGGCCCGGCGATCCGGCCCGCGTGCACGGGCGTCGACAGCGGCTCGATGAGTGAGGCGGCGGTGTCGTCGAGATCGTCGGGTATGTGGTGCAGCCGGTCAGCCCGCACGACGAACTCCTCCGCCATCCCGCCCTGCTCGAACCCACAGCCGAAGAACTGGAGGTTCTCGCACAGGTTCTCCTGACCCTGCGCGCACTGCTTGCACGTCCAACAGGGCAGGGTCGGCTCGACCACCACCCGGTCGCCGACGGCCACGCCGGTCACGTCCGGGCCGAGTTCGGTGACCACGCCGGTGGCTTCGTGCCCGGGGAAGTAGGGCGGCGGCACGAGCGGGTGGCGCCCGTGGAGAGCGTGCGTATCCGAACCGCAGACGCCGACGGTCACGGACCGGACGCGCACCAGACCCGGGCCGATGGGCGCCGGGGGCTCGGTCAGCACCTCCACGGTATCGATCGCGGAAACACGGATACGGCGAATGTCGTTCATGGTCAAGGCCTTTCAGCGGTTTCGATCTGGGAGACGGTGATGCCCTCGGTGCCGGCGGATCCCGGCCGAGGGTCGACGGTGGTGGGGCACAGACAGGCGGAGCGGCCCCACTGCATGGCCCGCGCCATGCGTTCGGACGGCGTGCCCGCCGCCGCCAGCCAGCCGGCAAGGAAGGCGTCGCCAGCGCCCGCGGTGTTGACGGGCACGAGTGCGGGGCCGCCGCCGTGGATGACCGAGAAGCCGTCGGTGTGGATCGCGCCCGCCTTTCCCATGCTGACGAGCAGCTGCGCGTCATACTCGAGGGCGACGCGTCGGGCGAGCGCGGCGGTCTCGTCGACGCTGGTGGGCTTCGGCACACCGAGCAGGTCGGCCAGCTCGATCTCGTTGGGTGCCAAGAGATCCGCGCCCGCAGCCAATGCGGCCGCAAGGGCGGGTCCGGAGATGTCGACGGCACAGCGAGCCGTATGCCGGTGGGCCAGCTCGACGAAGGCCGTCACCACCTCGGGCCCGGCGCCCGGCGCCAGGGATCCGGAGATGACCAACCAGGTCTCCTCCTCTCCGCCGGCCTGGGTGAGTTCCTGATCCACGGCGTCTAGCACGGCGCCGACGTCGACGGGGGTGAGAGCGGCACCCGGGCCGTTGATCTTGATGGTCTGGCCATGGGGGAGCAGGACGGTGGAGTTGATCCGGGTCTCGCCGGAGCTCGCCGGAGCCGCGTGCCGGACGCCTTCTGCGACAAGGAGTTCGGCCAAGTGCCGGCCGGTCGCCCCGGCACTGGGAAAGACGGCCGCCGTCGCGAGACCCGCCGCGTGCAGGTCGCGAGAGACGTTGATCCCCTTGCCGCTGGCCTCGAGTGTCTGGCTCGTGGAGCGGTGCACGTCGACGGCGCCGAGCGTGTCGTCGGCCAGGTGGTAGGTCAGGTCGAGCGCCGGGTTGAGGGTGAGGGTGATGATCATGTGCGTGGCCCGGAGACCAGGCCGGCGAGTCGCGCGGCAACTGCGGCGATCTGCTCGCGACCGGGCCGGACATACTTGCGCGGGTCGACGATCTTGGGGTCGGAATCGAGGACCTCGCGCACGGCGCCGGTGAAGGCAACATTGAGGATGGTGCCGATATTGACCTTGACGATGCCGGCCTCGACGGCGGCGCGCAGGTTGTCGTCGGCCACGCCCGAGCTGCCGTGCAGCACCAGTGGCACCGGCACTGCGGCCGCGATCTCCCGGATCAGGTCGAGGTCCAGGGCCGCGGTGCGTTCGACCATGGCGTGCGAACTGCCCACTGCCACAGCGAGAGCGTCCACACCGGTGGCTTCGACGTATGCCGCCGCCTCACCGGGGTCGGTGCGCACACCTGGTGCGTGCGCGCCGTCCTTGCCGCCCACCTTGCCGAGTTCGGCCTCGACGAAGAGCCCGTTGGCGTGGCCCCAGTCGGCCGCCGCGCGGGTGGCGGCCACATTGTCCTCGTATTCCAGGTGCGAGGCGTCGAACATCACCGAACTCAGGCCAGCGTCAGCGGTCTGATGCAGCAGGCCTTCGTCCTCGACGTGGTCGAGGTGCACAGACACATCGACCGTGGCGGCACGGGCGATCTCGAGGGAGCCGGCGGCGATCGGGCGCAACAGTCCACCGTGGAACTTCACGGCGTTCTCGCTGATCTGCAGGATCACTCCGACCCCCGCCTGCTCGGCGCCGGCGACGATGCCTTCGGCATGCTCGAGAGTGATCACATTGAAAGCGGCAACTCCATGACCGGCCTCCTTGGCGGCGGCGACGAGTTGGGCCGTGGGGACGAGGGGCATCGGTTCTCCAGTTCGATCTGTTCGGGACTCAAGCGGTTTCGGGGGATGGTGCCGATTCGAGGTCGGCGTAGATGCCGGCGGCGAGTCCGGCGAGCAGGGCGGCGCCGCGGCAGCCGGCCTCGGAGACGGCGGAGAGTCGATAGGGCCCGAAGGCGACGGCCTTTGCGTCCCGGACTGCGGCGCTGTGGGTCCAGCCGCCCGCCA
>NZ_HG764815.1:2989691-2995016 GCF_001050535.1 Nostocoides australiense Ben110
GACTCCGAAAACGATCCAGCACCTCAAGATGCGATCCCGCTTGCCCTGCTCAAACGAGAACAAGACCGCATCCTGGGCGAACTCGACCAAGTCAACCGGCGCATCGACGCCCACCACGGCGAGTACGCCGACGCCCGAGCCCACCTCGACGACGCCCTGAACCTACTGACCAACTGCGCTGACATCTACACCCGGTGCGACGACGCCAACCGCCGGCTGGGCAAACAGGCGTCCTTCACCAAGGTCTACATCGACGAAGACGACGAACTGCGCGTCGAGAACAACCGGCCCTTCGAGATGCTCCTCGACCCCGAGATCAACGCCAACGCCCTTACCTGGGCCGAGAACGCAGACAAGACCCGAACCACCACCAACGATTCTGTTGGCAAGGGTTCGAGCCTTGTGCGTCGGGTGGGCCCCGTGGGACTCGAACCCACAACCTACGGATTAAAAGTCCGCAGCTCTGCCATTGAGCTAGAGGCCCGCTCGACCACGCTGTGTGAGGCGTGGCGGCGCAGCCAAGGGTAACCGCCGCGGCGACCCTGGGTGGTCACGTGGCCCGCAGACGGTTTTGCCGGGCTGCCGGCCGCTTCGCGGGGAACGGCACGCGGACGCTGCTACGTTCACGGGTCATGACGACATCCCTCACGTGTCCCAAGTGCGGCAGCGAGATGCGCTCCTACGAGCGCAACCGGGTGCTGGTCGACCAGTGCACCGGCTGCGGCGGGCTGTTCCTCGACCGCGGCGAACTCGAGGCACTCGTCGCTGCCGAGAACGCCTGGCACGGCGGCGGCGGGGCAGCGCAGCAGGCGCCGCAGCAAGCCCGGCCGCAGGACTCCCACGACCAGGCGCCGCAGCAGGCATACGGTCAGCAGGCGGCATACAACCAGCCGCCCGCCCAGCCCTACGGCCAGGCGCCCTACGCGAAATATTCCAAGGCCTACGGGCAGCAGCCGGCGCAGCACTACGGTCAGGCGCCCTACGCGAAGTACTCGAAGGCACACGGTTATCGCAAACGCCGCTCGTTCCTGTCGGACCTCTTCGATGACTGAGGGCACACTTCCCGTATGACGGTCCCTCCCGGGCGTGACCGGCCGCGCCGGCCCGCACACTTCAGCCTGGCCGCGATGGAGGCCCATGGCGGCACCTCCCCCGGGCCGGCGGAGATGACCGAGATCGCGCACCAGTCGGCGGCCGCCGTCGTCGGCGCCGGCCGGGCCGCCCGCGACCCCGTGGTCACCGAACGGCTGGTCGCCCTTGTCGACGAACTCGGTCTCGACACCATCGCGTCCCTGTGGGCGCAGCGCCCCGCCGGCAGCCTGCCGGGTGCGCTGTGGCGGCTCTATGTGCTGCGCGAGTGGGTGCGCCGCTCCCCCGTGACGGCGAGCCGCGAGTATGCAACCGGTATGCGGCTCGCCGAGGCCAATCACGTCGTGGCGGGCGTCGCCGAGCCGCCCGGGCCGTCGGAGTTGAAGGCGCTCGTGGACGCGATCCTCACCGGGGTGTATGAGGGCGATCTCGCCGTCGCGCTGGAGCGTGCCGCCGCCTTCTGCCGCGTCGTCTCGGCCGGCCGTGCCGAACTCGCGCACGACACCGATCGCTCCGACCCCGACCAGGGCCACACCGAGACCCTCCAGGCCGCCGCCATGCTCGGCACCGCCGCCGACCTCGACCGCGCCGCCGGCGCCTGGCGCCACGGCAAGCTCATCTGACGACCTGGGCCGCAGGTTGCGCTCTTGGTGTTCGTCTGGACGTCCGCGCCGCGCTCGCCGGGACAACCAGGGGCGCCGAGCGTACCCCGGACTACACGAAGTCGCTTCTCACGCCCCGCGCCCCGCGTGCCGGCCCAAAGACCGGGACTTCGTGTCGTGGGGGCCCGCGCCACACCAGAGTCCGTGCCAGCGTGCGGCGGGAAGTTGATACGTCGGGCCGGGAGCGCCTCACGGCGCGTGGCCGCTCGTGGCGGCTATTAGTTGGGACCCGGGGCTGCCGCGGCCCGACGCGCGAAGAACTCTAGCCGAATTACCGCACTGGTGGGTGAGTGCGCAGGTCACACCCGGTTCACCCGAGGGGACGTTTCCCACCTCCCAGGTGGGACCGGTACTCTGAACACCACGGCATACCGTCCCTCTCGCCCCTCGTGTCACGTCGGGACGCCGTCCACAGACCCAAAGGATCGTGTTGATGAGACCCCTGCGCCTGGCCGCCGTCGCCACCACCACCCTCGCTGTCGCCGCCGCCCTCGCCGTGCCCGCCCTCGCCTCGGAGGCCAAGGCGACGATCACCTGGCCGACCAGCGGCTCGTCCGTTTCGGGCACCTCGGTCACGGTCAAGGGTGGTTACTCGGCGACCGCTACCGTCAAGGAGGTTCGGGTCGCGGTCTGCAAGGTAGGCACCAATGGCGCCTGCACGGCATACCTCAGCAATGCCGCCACGGGCGACTTCGTGAGCACCTACCGCAGCCTGCCGGCGACCCTGACGCCGAAGACCCAGGTGTCGGGCACCTATCAGTTGGCTGCGTCGAAGCTGACCGCCGGGCCCTACAAGGCGGCCGCCTTCGTGGTGTCCAATGACACCCCCAAAGGCCCCTCGACCACGGTGAACTTCACGATGAAGGCGAGCGAGTCGCCGTCGACCAAGGGCTACATCACCATCACGTTCGGGCGCAGCAACTGGTCGGTCGCGACGGGGGCCACCTGCAATGTCATCCCCAGCGGCGCGCGCACACTCGAGCAGAACGTCCAGGACCTCGCCGCGCGCGGCCTGAAGGCCCAAGGAGGCGTCGTCGTCGATCGCACCCACGCCACGGCGCGGGAATGCACCGAGGGGCAGATGCTGCAGCCGTCGTGGGCCGACCTGACGCGGCTGCGCGTCAACAACGGCTTCACGGTCGTCAGCCAGGGCATGACCTACGCCGACATGACGAAGATGACCACGGACGCCCAGCGCTACAACGAGAGTGGCGCGACCTTGCCGACCTTCAACAGCCGCGGCCATACCCGCGCCTGGGGCATGTTCAACTACCCCAACAACAAGATGGACGCGGCCGCCAACCGGGTGGTGACCAAGTACTTCGCGTTCGGCCGCAAGTACGGCACCGAGATCAACAACCGCGCCGCCGTGATGACCTACCCCTACCTGGTCAAGACCATTTCCGTCATGGGCGGGCGCTGCAACAACGTCAACCTCGCGTGCTACACGATGTCGGTGAAGAACAACAAGCAGATGGCGCCGCCGGAGCGGCTCTCGCGGATCCTGCGCCCGGGCGCCGATCAGTGGGGTGTCGTGCAGTTCTATCGCATCGTCGAGGAGTCGTTTGGCCGTATGGGTGCCTCCGTCGCCTGGGACTGCACCTCCAGCGACTGGCGCAACCGGTGGACCAGCCAGCCGGAGATCTACTGCCGCAACAGCTTCCTCGAGGCGATTGACGGCCGGTCCAAGACGGCCGTGAACGCCGACGCGGTCGACGTGGCCAAGGCCTGGGGCCGCACGCCGGGCTGAGGCCTGCTGCCAGCGGCGGCTGCGCGTCCGGTGCCCCGCCGAAACCGGCGAGCCTGAGCCTTCGTGATGTCAGGACTTCGTGAGGTGTCAGCGCAGCAGTTGGGAGATGGCGTGGATGATCACGCCCGCCAGCGCGCCGACGATCGTGCCGTTGATCCGGATGAACTGCAGGTCGCGACCGACGAACAGTTCGATCCGCTCTGAGGCCTCGTCGGCGTTCCAGCGGTCGACCGTGTGGGAGATGACATTGGCGAGTTCGTCCCCGTAGGTGGTGACGAAGAAGGCGACGATGTCGCCGAGATGGGCTTCGAGGCGCTCGCGGGTCGCGTCGTCGTGGAGCAGCATCGAGCTGGCCTCGGTCAGCCAGGCGTCGCCGCGCTGCCACAGCGTGCTCGACGGATCCTCGAGGGCGGCGAGCAGGCTGGTGCGCACGCTGGCCCACAACGACAGGACGGTCTCGCCCACCTGCGGGTGGGACAGCACGCGCTCCTTGAGCGCCTCGGCCCGCTCCTGGACCTCGGGGTTGTCGTGCAGGTCCTCGGCGAGCTTGGTCAGCAGGTTGTCCAGCGCCTCCCGGGCCCGGTGGTCAGGGTCGGCGCGCATGTCCTGCAACCAGGCCAGGGCCTGCTGGTAGGTCCAGTTGATCACCCGGTCGTCCACCCACGGCGGAGTCCACCACGGCACGCGCTCGTTCATCAGGCCGGTGAAGGTCTTGGGATTGGCCGCGAGCCAGTCGTGGATCTCGGTCAGGCCGAGGTCGACCAGTTGGTAATGCGCCTTGTCCTCGACGATCCCCTTGAGGAAGGAGCCGGCGATCGGGCTGACCGGTTCCTGCTGCAGGCGCGGGAGCAGCACTCCCACGACAAAGTCGTGAACGTCCTGATCACGCATCCGCCCCAGCCCGGCCTTGGCGATGCGGGCCATCTCGGTCAGCGCGCGCTCGCGGTGAGCCGGCGTCTCCAGCCAGGTGCCCAGCCGGACGCCGACCTGGGCGGCCGCCAGCCGCTCCCGGGCGATCTCCTCGGTGAGGAAGTTGTCGCTGACGAACTCCTCCAGGCTGCGTCCCAGCTCGTCCTTGCGTTTCTTGACCAGCGCCGTGTGCGGGATCGGCACCCCGAGCGGGTGCTTGAAAAGCGCCGTGACGGCGAACCAGTCGGCGAGCGCGCCGACCATGGCGGCCTCGGAGGCGGTATGCACGTAGCCCCAGACCCCGTGATCGCGCCCGTTGGTCAGGACGAAGATCACGAACGCGACGGCCAGCAACGACGTCGCGACGATCCGCATCCGGCGCAGGCCGGCCCGGCGTGCATCATCGGCTGGGCTCGGCTCCAAGAAACTCACGTACTCATCCTTCCCGATGGCACCCCCGCATGCCGTAGGGGATACCCCCGATTGCCAACTCCCGGGGAGCCCGCAGGATTCCGGGTCGCATGCTTGGATGGCGCCATGAACGCTCCCGCGGACGAACTCGCCGCCCACATCGCCCTGTGGTCACGCGCCTGCGACGACCTCGACTCCCTGCTGGGTGAGCTCTCGGAGACGGACTGGGCGGCGGCAACCGACTGCCCGGGGTGGAGCGTGCAGGATGTCGTCGCGCACCTGGCCTCGATCGAGCACGCCCTCAACACCGGCGAGCAGCCGAGCGGCATCGTGCCCGTCGAGGGCCGCTCGCTCGCGTCCTCGTGGACCGAGGCCGGGGTGGCGGAGCGGCGCGGTATGCCGCATACCCAGGTCGTGGAGCAGTGGCGCGCCGAAGTCGCGGCGCGGCGCGCGCACCTGGCCGCGCAGCCGCCGACCGACCCGAGGGCACCGGCGGGGGGGGGG
>NZ_HG764815.1:2995116-2998207 GCF_001050535.1 Nostocoides australiense Ben110
TTGAGGCGTCCGGCCGCGCGCCGGGCGCGGGTAGTGACGTCGATGGCGCTCACGCTGAGCCCGCACGCGAGGCTGCGTCGCGCAGGGCCTGACGCAGCGCCCAGGGTTCGTCAGCGGGCCGCAGGTCGCGCCAGCCCCGCTCGCGCATGGCGTGCGCGGCCAAAATGGCGATGACGGTATGCGGATTGTGCAGCCGGCCGGCGAGCACCGCATCGCGCGCCTCGTCCAGACTCACCCACCGCACCGGCATGTCGCGCTCCTCCCCCGTGCGCTCGTGCCGCTCCTCCTCGGGAACCGGCCGTATGCCGCGCGCGAGGAAGATGCGGATCGTCTCGTTCGTGAAGCCGGGCGAGGTCGCATAGTCGAGCAGGACCGCCCACGAGTCGGCGTGGAGGTCGGCCTCCTCCGCCAGTTCACGTTGCGCGGCAAGGAGAGCCGGCTCGTCCGGCACGTCCAGGAGGCCGGCCGGGACCTCCCACTCCCGCATCCGGGTCGGGTGCCGGTACTGCTGGATCAGGACGAGCCGGTCCTCCTCGTCGAGGGCGATGACCGCGACAGCGCCGGGATGATCGACGAGATCACGCTGCACCACCTCGTGCCCGAGGTCGACGCTGTCGCGGCGCACATCCCAGACCAGGCCCTCATACATCGTCTCGGAGGCCACGACCCGGGCGGGGGCGAACTCGTCGGCGATGGGCGTCATGATCTCGTTCGGGTTCACGCAGGCCATTGTCCCAGCCCGCCGCGTCCGGGAACGCGCTCAGGGGACCGCGGCCGGGACCGGCGGGTCGACCTCGACCAGCCGCGAGGAGCGTTGCTGCTCGATGGCCGCGCCGATGAGTCCGGCAAAAAGCGGGTGGGCCCGGTGCGGCCGCGACTTGAACTCCGGATGCGCCTGGGTCGCAACGTAATAGGGGTGCACATCGGCGGGCAACTCGACGAACTCCACCAGGTTGCCGTCCGGTGAGGTGCCGCTGAAGACGAGCCCCGCCTCCCCGATCGCGTCGCGGTAGGAGTTGTTGACCTCGTACCGGTGCCGGTGCCGCTCGTCGACCTCGGTCGCGCCATAGGCTCCCGCCACGACGGACCCCTCCAGCAGGCGCGCCGGATAGGTGCCCAGGCGCATCGTGCCGCCGAGGTCACCGGCGCCCTCGACGAAGGCCAGTTGTTCGGCCATCGTCGCGATGACCGGGGCCGGCGTCTGCGGGTCGAACTCGCTCGAGGACGCCCCCTCGATGCCGGCGACATTGCGGGCGTATTCGATGACCATGCACTGCAACCCCAGGCAGAGCCCGAGAGTCGGTATGCCGTTCTCCCGGGCCCACCGCAGGGCGCCCACCTTGCCCTCGATGCCGCGGACGCCGAAGCCGCCTGGCACGAGCACCGCGTCGACACCGCCGAGCGCCTTGGACGCGCCGGACGGACTCTCGCAGTCGTCGGACGCGACCCACCGGATGCTCACTCGCGCGTCGTGGGCGAAGCCGCCGGCGCGTAGCGCCTCGGTCACCGACAGATAGGCGTCGGGCAGGTCGATGTACTTGCCGACCAGCGCCACCTCGACCTGGTGGGCCGGATGGTGCACGCGGCGCAGCAGGTCGTCCCACTCGTCCCAGCCGACATCGCGGAAGTTCAGCCCGAGCCGCCGGATGACGAAGGCGTCCAAGCCTTCGCGGTGCAGCACCTTGGGGATGTCATAGATTGAGGGCGCGTCCACGCATGCGGCGACGGCGTCCATGTCGACATCGCACATGAGCGAGATCTTGCGCTTGATGCCCTCCGGAATGTCCCGATCCGCCCGCAGCACAAGGGCGTCCGGCTGCAGACCGACCTGCCGCATCGCCGCGACGGAGTGCTGGGTCGGCTTCGTCTTCAGCTCACCGCTCGGGGCCAGATAGGGGACGAGCGAGACGTGCAGGAACATCGAGTTGTCGCGGCCGAGGTCGTGGCGGACCTGCCGGGCGGCCTCGAGGAAGGGCAGCGACTCGATGTCGCCGACGGTGCCCCCGATCTCGGTGATGATCACGTCGGGCGCGTCGTCGCCCTCGGCCTGCGCTCGCATGCGGGCCTTGATCTCGTTGGTGATGTGCGGGATGACCTGCACCGTGTCGCCGAGATATTCGCCCCGGCGCTCCTTGGCGATGACCTGGCTGTAGACCTGCCCCGTGGTGACATTGGCGTTCTGCGCGAGGTTGACGTCGAGGAAGCGCTCGTAGTGGCCGATGTCGAGGTCGGTCTCCGCGCCGTCCTCGGTGACGAAGACCTCGCCGTGCTGGAACGGATTCATCGTCCCGGGATCAACGTTGAGATAGGGGTCGAGCTTCTGCATCGTCACCCGCAACCCGCGTGCGCGGAGAAGGTTGCCGAGGCTCGAGGCCGTCAGCCCCTTTCCGAGGGAGGAGGCCACGCCTCCGGTCACGAAGATGTGTTTCGTCGTGGTCGCCACGGGGTTCTAGGTTATCCCAGGATCAGGGCGTCGTATGCCGCTGACCACGCCCGGGTCGTGTCGGCGACGCTCGGCCACCCGGCCGCGACTGCCCGCCCGCGGTCCGCGGCCGCCGCAGACGCCGCCGCGTCCGACAGGAAATAGTCTGCGGCAGAAGCGATTTGACCGGCAGAGCCAGGTGACACGAGCCGACCGCCGCCCTCGGCCAGGAGATCGGTCAACCCGCCGACATTCGGCGCCACCACCGGTATGCCGCCCGCCATGGCCTCCTGCACCACCAGCGCGCGCGCCTCCCATCGGCTCGTCAGGACGAACAGGTCAGCGGCCAGCAGCAGGTCGCCCGGGTCCGAGACCGGGCCGAGGAAGCGCACCGGCAGGTGCTCGCGCTCCACACGAGCGCGTAACTCGGACAGCAGGTGCGGTATGCCGCCGCCCACGACGAGCCAGGCCCCCGGCACGCTCAGGGTGGAAGCCGCGTCGAGCAGCGTGGGCAGGTCCTTCTGGGGGGCGACCCGAGAGATGGTGAGGATGAGTGGCTCCCCGCGCGTCAGCCCGTATGCCGCAGCCACCCGCTCCCGCGCCGCTGCCCGTTCTCGGGGGCCGGCCGCGAGCAGGTCCAGCACCCGCGGGGAGGAGACCTCGGCGAGC
>NZ_HG764815.1:2998307-3003830 GCF_001050535.1 Nostocoides australiense Ben110
GCGGGCCGGCCCTGCGCCCGAGCCAGGTCACCGAGTCCGATGAGGGACTCGGCGGCCACCTCCTGCCAATGCAAGCGGTGGGTGGTGTCGGCTGCGGTGTCGGCAAGGGTGAGGGCGCGGGTATACGCCTGGTGAGCGGTCTCTGGTCGGCCCCGCCCCGCACGAGCCCACCCGGCGCGGTAGAGGACGCGGGCGTACTCCAACAGCGGGACCTCATCCATGCCCGCCGGGTCGGCACTGGCCGCATCACCGATCTCGACGGCGCGCTCCAGCAGCACCGCACCCGGCCCGGCCCGGCCTACCCGCTCCCCCACATCGGCCAACCGCCAGACGGCCTCAAACAACTCAGATCGCACGACGGGTCACGGCGATCCGCTGTTCGTGATGAGCCCGCCGTGTGGGCCAACCAGCAGGTCCACCAGGGCGACGGCGAGTGCCCCCTTGCCAGGCAACGGACCGTCCGGAGTAGGGGTGGTGGCTCGTGTTGCGAGGTCGAGCAGGAGCGGCTGCACGACGGCCTTGAGCGCGTGTTGCGCCGTCGTGGAGTAGGTGGCGGCCCTGGCGAGCGTATTGATGGCGTGCGCACATTGGGTGGTCGTCGCAGCTTGAAATAAACGAGCCAGCGAGGGTGCCGCTTGGTCAAGGAGTAGCGCACGTTCGATTAGCCGTTCACCGAGCCGATCAGGCCGCAACGGTGCCACTTGAGGGCCGCCGCCGTAATAGCGTCCGGCCCACGCCCCCAGCTCGCGACTCTCTACAGCTGTCCAGCCACAGACCTCAAGGATCGCAATGAGATCTGCGGTGGTCTCGCCGCGGAAGAGGGTGGCGATTGCCATGGCCTGTGCGACTTGTTTGTCGCTGATCCCAGTGGGGGCCGTCAGAGACCAGTATCGGGCCTCGTGACCCAACACCCGGTCGGCCGGTGTTTCGGTAACTGCTGATGAATGGGTTTCGGTAGCTGATGGGTGGTTCGCTTTCATCTCTTGACGGAGCACGGTGTCTAGTGCCGCGTACGTGACGCCGAGTGCGGTCTCGTATTGCTGATCGTGGAGGTCGATCTGTTCGACGGTTCCCGCGGTGTGGTTCCAGGCCCGTGACAACGCGTCGACGGCTGCCTCATAAAGGTGTTGGCGCTCTCCGGGTGTGAGCGGGCGGACGGTGGTGGTGATGGGCCACCGGTCCGCGATGACTGCGCGTACGTTGGCGTCAGTACTGTCGGGCAGGCTTCGGGGTGTTCCACCGGTCGCAGTGGGTTCGGTCGGTTCACGGGAGAGGAGTAGGACCCGTGCCGGTGCGGTGGGGCTGACTCCCTGCTGCAACCATTTCAGGAGGATGTCCACCTCGGGGGCGAGGTTCTCGGCGTAATCGACGGTGATGAAGCGAGGCACCCGCGCCCGGGATAGAGGCAGTGTGCTTGGGCCCAGCTCGCGGTATTCGGCGCAGAACCAGCCATTGGTCGTCAGGCGGATCGCTAGTTCACGCGCGAACCGGGACTTTCCGGTACCTCCGGATCCGGTGATGGTGGCCAGCCGCAAGGGCTCTGGCCCGTACGCCCACTGTTCAGCGGCATCCAGAACGTCCCCGTAGAACAGGTAGTCGATGATCGTGTTGTCAGCCAGCAGCAGCTCGGCTGGACTGGAGAGCTCCCGGCGTTGGTACGGCTCTTTCGGGGCACCCAAGCGCGGCGTTGTGGGCATGGTGAAGGAGATTACGCGTGACCAGCGCTGTGGTTGAGCCGTGATGGCGGCTTGGCTGGTCTGGATGATCGAGCGTAGTCGCGCGGTCAACTTCTGCTCGTTGGAAGGGAGTTGCTCGTCAGGGAAATGGGCGGCTTCCGCTAGGAGGGTGAACCAGCCGCCGTCGGTGTGATGCGGCGATAAGGTGCCGGCAACGATGCCGGCGACGGTGCCCCGATCATGGCTGACGCAGGGAGACCCGCTCATGCCACGGCCGATCCAGTCGCCACTGACACGAAGATACCCCCAACCCCAACTGCCGTGGCCAACAACTGAGGATTTGGCAGGGTCCCCTGCCGGGTGTCTTTCGCTACCCCGTTGGGGATACCCCCATAGGGTGAAACCGCTGCCGAAGTTGCTGCTGGCTAAGGTCGGTGTGTTCTCGATAAGGACGCACTCGTGGTCTGCGAGATCGGTAGTTTCGATCAGGGCGAGATCAGGGAATGGCCACAGAGGTTGATCATCTGTGCGTGCCGGGCTCGCAGCGAGCACTGTCCCGGTGCCCTCCCACCGACCGCCCGGGGCGGCTTCCCACCGGATCCCGACGCTCGTGATGCCTTGGACGACATGGCTGTTGGTGAGAATTAGCGATGGGCCGACAAAGAACCCCGTGCCGATCGTCGCTCCGGTGTTCGGGCTCAGCAGCCGGACGACATACTCCTGAAGACGCCGCTCGTCGACGACCACCTTGCCGTGCTCATCGCTCATCAAGGAGCCACCCGGGGCGTCCCGCCGTCATCGGAACCCTTCCACACCAGAGTGACCTTCAAACTGGCCGTCCCCTCACCCTGAACCAGCAACCCAGTCAACTTCCCAGGCTTGGCGGTCAAGTCCAACCCGAACTCCACCGTCGCCTCGTCGGGGCGCACCTCATGCCAGGCCCGCTGCAGATCGCGCCCGATCGCCCGGATGGTGTCGACCACGCCATCGAAGGACAGCGCATCTCCCAACCCGGCGGTGCTGGCGCCACCACCCTCCCGCACCTCGACATAGAACTCCGTCCCATCGATCTGAACGTGAACCATCTCACCCATACTCAGCTCCTTCTACAGGGTCAACCCGCACTGTATCCACGGGCGCAGGTGAGGATATGGGGCTCTTCACGGATCAGCGTGGAAGGCGCGACGCGCTGACTTGGGTGGTTGCCGGGGGAAGGGGTCGAGGCCCCCGAGGATCAGAGGACTTCTACCTCATCTGATCTCAAGGACCTCGACATGGATGACCCTACGGTGTGCTGCCGTGCGTCCGGCAGCTACTGCGACCGGTGCGACCTGATCGTCGGCGTCGATGGGCTGCACGTGACCGCGGCCGAGTGCGACGATCGCGGCCGGCTCGTGCTGTCGGTGGAGTCGGAGCCGACGGTGATGGGCTGCCCGGCGTGCGGTGTCGTCGCTCGCGGTCATGGCCGGGACGTGGTGGAGCTGGTCGACGCGCCGGCGTTCGGTGCTCCGGTGCGCCTGCGGTGGCGCAAGCGGCGGTGGGTGTGCCCGGACCCTGGCTGCCCGGTCGGGTCGTTCACCGAGCAGGACGAGACGGTCGCGGCGCCGCGGGCGAAGCTGACGAGCAGGGCGTGCCGGTGGGCGATCTAGCAGATCCGCCGTGAGCATGCCTCCGTCAACGGGGTCCGCCATCAGCTCGGGACCAGCTGGGCCACGGTGTGGACCTCGATCAAGCCGATCCTGGCTGCGGCCGCTGCGGACGAGTCCCCCTTCGAGGGCGTGAGCATCCTGGGCGTCGATGAGCACGTGGTGCGCCACGAGGCGCTGTTGTTTCGGATGGAGGTGAGAGACCTACATCGCTTGGCCGTCGCAGCGGCTGGGTGAAGCTGGCGGCAGCCTGAACCGGGGAACGCCGGGGAGGGTGGGAGCAGCCGCGACAAAGTCAGGACGGTTCGGCACTACCGGACGGGCCGTGCCTGGTGAGCAAGACGGGAAGGTGTACGCAAGGAACCGGTGTCGTAAGACCTCTTCATCGTCGACCAGCTCGAACCCGGTGGATCTGGGCTGGTGTGCGGTGCGTACCTTCCTCCGCGCCTGCCAGCCAGGCGGGTGTCGGGGGCGGGGAACTGTCAGGACGGTGACATGTGCCGGGCCTGGCAGGTCGTGGTGAAGGCCTGCGGCGTAGCCACGACGAGACCGCAGGGGCAAAGCCGGGCACCTCGCCCGTTGACCGAACAACAGTGAACGTGGGAACCACCTGTGACTGTTCCTCTTCTTGAAGGGGATAGGCCCGTTGCCGGCTGAAGGTCGCAGGTGGGGCGGAGCCGCCGTAGTACTCCGAGGCCTGGAGAGCCGGTCGCATGGGGAAGGGCGGCAGCGAGAGGAAGCAAGGAGGAACTGTGATGTCCGAAGATGCGCTGGTGAATACCGGCGCCGTGATCTGGCCCGAGCATGACTGGGCGCAGGTGACGGTACGGAGGATGCAGGCCAAGCTGCATTGTTGGGCGGCCGGGGATCCCGGTCGCCGGTTTGACGACCTGTACAACCTGGTCTGTGATCCGGCGTTCCTGGTCGTGGCGTGGCAACGCGTCGCGGGCAACGTCGGGGCACGGACGGCCGGGATCGATCGGGCCACGGTGGCTGCGATCGTCTCTCGGTTCGGGGTCGAGGAGTTCCTGCAGCATGTCCGTGACCAGTTACGGTCGCGGACATTTAGCCCGGTCGAGGTACGTCAGATGATGATCCCCAAGGCGAGCGGGAAACTGCGCGCGTTGGGGATCCCGACCGTGACGGACCGGGTGGTGCAGGCTGCTCTGAAACTGGTGTTGGAACCGATCTTCGAGGCGGACTTTGCGCCGTGCTCGTACGGTTTCCGGCCGAACCGGCGCGCGCAGGACGCCATTGCCGAGATCCACCACTTCACCACCAAGTCTTACCACTGGGTGGTGGAGGCCGACATCGAGGCGTGTTTCGACATGATCGATCACGTCGCGTTGATGGACCGGGTCCGGGCAAGGATTGGCGACAAGCGAGTGCTGGGGCTGGTCAAGGCGTTCCTCAAGGCCGGGGTGATGACCACCACCGGCAACAGCGGAGACAGGATCCCGCCCTGCGGGGTGCCGGTGTGCGTCGCCTCGCGGGTGGCGAACATAGCGTTGTCGGTGCTGGATGAGCACTTCATGTCGAAGTGGGACCAGCAGATGGCGAGCGAGGTCTGCCGACAGCGCCGGAAGCGACAAGGCAAGGCGAACTACCGTCTGGTCCGGTACGCGGATGACTTCGTCATCCTGGTCACCGGGCAGCGCGAACACGCCGAGCAGTTGCTCAACGAGGTGGCGGCCGTGCTGGCCCCGATGGGGCTGCGACTGTCACCGGAGAAGACCCGCGTGGTCCACATCGACCACGGCTTCGACTTCCTCGGCTTTCACATCCAACGGATGCGGAAACAGGGCAGCAACAAGTGGTTCGTGTACACCAAGCCCTCGAAGAAGGCGATCGCCTCGATCAAGAGCCGGGTGAAGACCATGACCTACAGGGCGACCTTGCACCACGACCCCGGGTACCTTCTGGACTACCTGGGTCGGGTACTACGAGGGTGGGCCAACTACTTCCGACACGGCGTGTCCAAGGCCACGTTCTCCGCGATCGACTCCTACACGTGGGAGCGGATCACGGCATGGCTACGGAAGAAGCACCGCATCGGCTGGCCAGAACTCCGGCGCAGGTTCTGCCTGCCCGGGACCTGGCGGCTCGCCGTCGATGGGATCAGGTTCAAGGGCGCAGCCAGCGTCCCCGTCATCCGGTACCGCTACCGCGGCTACCAGATCCCGACCCCATGGACACAGCCA
>NZ_HG764815.1:3003930-3007280 GCF_001050535.1 Nostocoides australiense Ben110
CGCTGCCGTCTCGCCATCGGGCTGTCCTCGCGGTCTCCCCAGACCCGCCGGCGATCGCCTAACCATTCGGTAATCGAATCGAAGCGACAGGAGCGGGTGCCATCGGCAGACGCCACGAGCGGCGGACACCACGAGCGACTGACGGCCCGAGCGACAGACGCCACGGGGCGGTCCGGCTCCGAGCCACCGACCGACGGCGAGATGAGAACGAACGAGATCGGAACGAACACTAGGCTCGGCGGCATGAAGGTGTTGGTGCTGGGGTCCGGCGCTCGCGAACATGCTCTCGTCCGGTCCCTGGTGGCCGACCCGGTGGTGGATGCGGTGGTCGCGGTGCCGGGCAACCCCGGGATCGCCGAACTCGCGGACTGTGTGCCCGTCGAGGGGGGCATCACCAATGGCCCGCAGGTCGTCGAGCTGGCCACAGCACATCACGTCGATCTTGTGGTCATCGGACCGGAGGCGCCGTTGGTCGAGGGGGTCGCGGACGACCTGCGGGCGGCCGGCATACCCACCTTCGGGCCCTCCGCCCGCGCTGCCCAGCTCGAGGGCAGCAAGGCCTTCGCCAAACGGATCATGGCCGAGGCGGGAGTGCCGACCTCCCTCTCCCACGTCTGCACCACCCTCGACGAGGTCGGCGAGGCTCTCGACGCGTTCGGGCCGCCCTATGTGGTCAAGGACGACGGCCTGGCCGCCGGCAAGGGAGTCGTCGTCACCGAGGACCGCGACGCCGCCCTCGCCCACGCCGCCGCCTGCTTCGAGCGGCCCGACGGACGCATCGTCATCGAGGAGTACCTCGTCGGGCCCGAAGTGTCCCTGTTCTGCATCAGCGACGGCGAACACGTCATACCCCTCGCCCCCGCGCAGGACTTCAAACGCGTCGCCGACGGCGACCAAGGCCCGAATACCGGTGGTATGGGCGCATATTCGCCCCTGGACTGGATCCCGCCACATCTGGTGGAGGACGTCGTGGAGCGGGTCGCCAAGCCGACGATCCGCCAGATGGCCCTGCTCGGCATGCCCTTCGTCGGGGTGCTGTATGTCGGTCTGGCCCTGACCGCGCGCGGGCCCAAGGTCATCGAGTTCAACGTCCGATTCGGCGACCCCGAGACACAGGTCGTGCTCGCCCGGCTGCGCACCCCTCTGGCGGGACTGCTGCACGCCGCCGCGACCGGCCAGTTGGAGGAGGTCGGCCCCCTGCACTGGCACGACGGCGCCGCAGTCACCCTCGTCCTCGCGGCCGAGGGCTACCCGGCAGCGCCGCGGACGGGCGCCGCGATCACCGGCCTCGAGACGATCACGGGAGAGACGGCATACGTCCTGCACGCCGGCACCGCGACCACCGCCGACGGGCTGACCGCAGCCGGCGGCCGGGTGCTGTCGGTCGTCGGGCTCGGCGCCGACCTCGCCGAGGCGCGGGCCACGGCATACCACGCCCTCGGCAAGATCGAGATGCCCGGCGGGCACCACCGCAGCGATATCGCGCTCGCGGCCCAAAACGGACAGATCGAGGTACCCCGATGACCCAGCCCGACGCGCCCGACCTGCCCGGCTACGTCCATGTCTACTCGGGCAAGGTCCGCGACCTCTACGCACCGACGTTGCCCGACGGCGAACCCGACCCGGACCGGCTGCTGCTCGTCGCTTCCGACCGGCTCTCGGCCTTCGACCAGATCCTCGACACCCCCATTCCCGACAAGGGCCGGGTGCTGACGCAGCTGTCGCTGTGGTGGTTCGACCAACTCGCCGACCTGGTGCCCAACCACGTCATCTCCACCGACGTGCCCGACGCGGTCGAGGGCCGGGCGGTCCTCGTGCGCCGCCTCGACATGGTGCCCGTCGAGTGTGTCGCCCGGGCGTATCTGACCGGGGGCGGGCTGGGGGAGTATCGCGCGTCGGGTCACGTCTCCGGGGTCGCGCTCCCCGACGGCCTCGTCGACGGCTCGCGCCTGCCGGAGCCGATCTTCACCCCATCGACCAAGGCGCCCCAGGGCCAGCACGACCAGCCGATGCCGTATGCCGATGTCGTCGCCGAGATCGGTCCCGACCGAGCGGCCGAGGCCCGTGACCTGACGATCGCGATCCTGGCCCGGGGCAACGAGATCGCCGCCGGACGCGGCATCCTCATTGCCGACACCAAGGTGGAGTTCGGGATCGACGGGGACGGCGGGATCATGCTCGCCGACGAGGTTCTCACCCCCGATTCCTCCCGCTTCTGGCCGGCCGACCAGTGGCACCCGGGCCGGCCCCAGCCGTCCTACGACAAACAGTTCGTCCGCGACTGGCTGCTGACCGAGAGCGGCTGGGACAAGAATTCCGGCGACGCGCCGCCTTCGCTGCCGGATCACATCGTCGAGCAGACCCGCGACCGCTACGTCGAGGCCTACGCACGGCTGACCGGCGCCTCCCTATAACGACGCGTCGATTCCGCACCCGGAGGTCTTCCCGGGCCGGTGCGGCAACCTCTACTCTGCGGTAACCACACACCGTCGTGTGGTTTCCATCACGCTGATCCGGCGTGGCAGACCGAGGGAGCCCCCCATGCCCACCACCCGCTTCGTCTCCTCGCGCGCGACGCGCACCACCACCATCGCCGGCCTCGGCGCCGGCCTGCTCGTCGCGGCGACGGCCCTCAGCGCGCACGCCGCCGGCTCGTCCTATGTCGCTCTCGGCGACAGTTACTCCTCCGGCACCGGCACCCGGACCTATATCGACGACGGCACCTCGTGCCTGCGGTCCGTCTACGCATATCCGAGCCTGATCGCCAGCGCCAAGGGCTACGCCCTCAACTTCCGCGCCTGCTCCGGCGCGACCATCGCCGACGTGACGAACACCCAGCTTTCGGCCCTCAGCGCGTCCACGGCATACGTCACGATGTCGGTCGGTGGCAACGATGCCGGCTTCGCCAGAATCTTGACGACCTGCGCGCAGCCGTCGTGGATGAGCGACTGCTACGGCGCGATCGACAAGGCGACGGCCTTCGTCAACAACACTCTCCCCGGGTCCCTGTCGACCCTCTACACCTCGATCCGGGCCAAGGCCCCCAACGCCAAGGTGACCATCGTCGGCTACCCGCGCATCTTCAACGGCGAGGACTGCAACGCCTTCACCTGGTTCTCGCCGACCGAGGAGGCCCGCCTCAACGCCGCCGCTGACCTGCTCAACAGCAAGCTGGCCGCCGCGGCATCCGCCAAGGGTTTCGCCTTCGCCAACCCGACGTCGCGGTTCATCGGCCACGCCGTCTGCGACAGCGCAGAGTGGATCAACGGCCTGTCCTACCCGATCGTGAACTCCTACCACCCGAAGGTCGACGGCCATGCCTACGGCTACACGCCGGCCGTCAGCCCGTA
>NZ_HG764815.1:3007380-3014838 GCF_001050535.1 Nostocoides australiense Ben110
CGGCGGCGCGCCGGGCGACCGTGGCGCCGACGAGCCCGCCGGCGCTGCCGACGGCGATGACGACGACCCACCCCGGGTCGAGCCGAAAGGTCGCGGACGAGGAAGAGGACCATGAGGGCGCCGTAGCCCGTCAGGGCGAAATTCGAGACGCCGCCTTGGACCGCGGCGAAGCGCACATACGGATCGCGCGTGAGGATCCGCAGCCCGGCACGGACGGACGTGGCCATCGGTTCGCGCGGAGCGGGCTCGGGCCGGGCCAGCTGGTCGGGCCCATACGGACCAGGCACAGCGCGGAGACGAGGAAGGAGAGGGTGTCGAGGACCACGGCATACGCGACCCCGACGAGAGCGACCAGGGCGCCGCCGACCCCGGGCCCGGCGATCTGCATCGCCGACTCGGTGCCGAAGAGACGCGAATTCGCGCTCTCCAGATCGTCTTTCGCGACGACACGCGGGACGAACGAGCTGTCTGCGGTGCGGAAGAAGACCGCGCCGGCCCCGACGCCGAGGGCCGCGAGGACGACATGGACGAGGGTGAGACGGCCGAGCGCCCAGGCGATGGGGACGCTGGCGGTGACGGCGGCGGAGGCGAGGTCGGCGGAGATCATGATGCGTCGGGGGTCGCCGCGATCGATCCAGACACCGGCGGGGAGGCTGAAGAGGAGCCACGGCAGCCAGGTGGCGGCGGGGAGCAGGCCGAGCGGGCCGAGGCCGACGTCGAAGACGAGGACGGCGAGCAGCGGGAAGACCATGGTGGTGGTCAGCCGAGAACCGAGACGCCCTCGCCGAACCAGAGCAGGTGGACGTTCCGGTTGCCGGCGAGGGGCGGGGCAACCGGTGCGGTGCCCTGGATCATGGCTGTGCGGGGAAGCCGCGCGCGAAGACGATGCAGGACCGCGCTCGGCGCCCTCCTCGGGGATCTCCCGCTCGCTCCATCGCTTCAGGACGGCCATGATTTCCTCGGCGACGGCATACATCTCCTGCGGGGAGAGCGTGAGCCGGTTCTGGGTGGCGAAGGCGGCGTCGTCCCACACGGGGTCGGAGTCGGCATTGGCCATCCACTGCTGCACGCGCTCGACCTGGCGGCGCAACTGCAGCACTTCGGCTTCGCGGGCGAGGGCTAGCGCGGCGGCGTCGTCTCCGAATTCCGATGTGGTCCAACGTGTTTCGGCGCTGACCAAGCGCCACCAGCGCTCGCGCTTGTCCTTGGCGAGTTCGGGTGCCTCCTCGACCAGGCCGGCGCCGGCGAGCACCTTCAGGTGATGGCTCGCGTTGCCCACGGCCTGCCCGGTGCGCTTGGCGAGCATCGACGCGGTCGACGGGCCGTCGACCTTCAGCGCGTCCAGCATCCGGGCCCGGAAGGGATGAGCGACGCGGTTGTATGCGGCTGGAACAGCCGCGACCTCAGGTCGGCCGCTGAGCAGCGGCGTAGGCGCTCGGGGCCTGGCCGACCGCGGCCGTGAAGTCCCGGCTCAGGTGTGCCTGATCGCTGTAGCCCAGTTCGGCCGCGACATCCGCCCACCGCACGTCCTGACCGCGAGCCACGCGCTCGGCGGCTTCGATGAGCCGCAACCGGCGCAGCATCCACGACGGGGAGACGCCGGCATACTCCAGAAAGAGCCGCTGCAGAGTCCGCACGCTCATCCCGGCGTATGCCGCGAGGTCGCCCACGCGCACCATCTCAGGTTGGTCCGCCGCCACCTCGGCGATGCGCGCCACCTCGCGCGCCAGCCGCAGCCTCTCCGGATCGGCTTGCGCCAGAACGGGTTCAAGTGCCGCCACCAGCGACGCCGAACGCTCGGCACCGTCGGGCGCCGAGGCCATCCGCTCCCCCAGACGCTCGTCGTCGACGGCCAGCACCTGACGCATCGGCACTTCCAGGTCACACAGATCGGCGACCCGGCCGGCATACAGCGCCCCCCGCCGACACTCGCCTTTGCGGCGACATTCCAGCCCGAGCCGCTGAGCACGCGCGTGGTGCGGCGGGTGGCGACGCCCACGACGCGGGGGCTGACGGCATACGGCCTGGGCGGCGGATGCGGGCCCGGCGGCGGCGTGGTGCCGACGCTGATGTTCACGGCCGGCAGGGACAGCGTTTCCTGCGCGTGCGACTCCCCCGGCTGCATCTCCCACTCCACCGACCAGCACCAGTCGAGGATGCCCGCGAACTCCTCCGGCGCGGCGAACCGCTCGAACCGGACGCGCTCGGCCATAACCCCCGGGTTCAGAATGGCGCGGGAGTCCTGCGGATCGGGCGGCTGCGGCACAGGTGTGAGCCTACGAGCGCCGCGCCGGCTTACGACGAAATCTGTCGCGATTCTTCAAGCCTGGCCCGAGCGCGCGGCCATACCGTCGAAGACATGAACACCGAAGCCACGGCCACCGCCGAACAGACCCGCAGCGTCCTGAACTCCCTCGCGGCCGTCCTCGACGGCATCCGCGACGAGCAAACCGACGACCCGACCCCCTGCACCGACTACACCGTCGCCGACCTGCGCAGTCACGTCGTCGGCTGGGCGACCGCCTTCGGCGAGGGGTTCGGCGACCCGGAAGGCCAGGCGCCCGATGCCTCGTCGATCGCCGTCGAGGGCAGCGGCGCCGAACAGGTGCGCGCGGCCGGCGACGCGATCGTCGCGGGCATCGAGGGCGGCGGCGCCGAGCGTGAGCTCAAGCTCGCCGACGGCATGGCCATGCCGGGCGGGATGGCGCTGGCGATGACGCTGTGGGAGTACCAGGTGCACGGCTGGGACCTCGCCAAGGCCACCGGCCAGGACTGGGTCCCCGCCGACCAGTCACTCGAAAGCTCGATCACCTTCGCCGACCAGATGCTCACGCCCGACTTCCAGGGTGAGGGCAAGCCGTTCGGGCCGCGCGTCGACGTCGCCGACGATGCGCCGGCTCTCGATCGGCTCGTCGCCATGTCCGGCCGCGACCCCGAGTGGAGCCCCGGCGCCTGAGACCTGAGATCTGCGGGCGGCGGTCAGCGGGCGGCGGTCAGGCCGAGGTTCTCGTAGACCTGCAGGGTCGCGGTGGAGCGGTTCATCGTGATGAAGTGCAGCCCGGGAGCGCCCTCGGCGAGCATGGCCTCGGCGAGCTCGGTGGCGATCTCCACACCGACCTGGCGCACCGCCTCGGGATCCCCCTCGACGGCCGCCAGCCGCGAGACCACGGCCTCCGGCAGCGGGGTGCCCATCAGCTCGCTCATCCGGGCGATCTGCTTGACGTTCGTGACCGGCATCAGTCCGGGGGTGATCGGCAGGTCCCGGCGGGCGGCGACGGCATCCCGCAGCCGCAGATAGGTCGAGGCGTCGAAAACCATCTGTGTCACAGCGAATTCGGCGCCGGCATCCGCCTTGCGGATCAGCACCTCGACGTCGTGCTCGAAATCGGGTGACTCCGGGTGGACGTCGGGGAAGGCCGCGACACCGACGGTGAAATCACCGAGCGAGCGGATCAGCCGCACCAACTCGTCGGCGTGCGAGAGGCCGTCCGGATGCGCGACCCAGGTGCCGTCGCCGCCGCGGGGCGGGTCCCCCCGCAGGGCGAGGATGTTGCGGATGCCGACCGCGGCATACTGCCCGACGACATTGCGCAACTGCGCCACCGAGGCGCCCACGCAGGTGAGGTGGGCGAGCGGGGTCAGGGTCGTCTCGCGAGCGATCCGCTCGGTGACGTGGACGGTGCGGTCCTGGCTGGAGCCGCCCGCGCCGTAGGTGATGGAGACGAAGTCGGGCCGCGCCCGTTCGAGGCGACGGATGGCGTCCATGAGCACGGCCTCGCCGGCATCGTCCTTCGGCGGGAAGAACTCGAAGCTCACACTCGGGCGCTCGGCCCGCAGATCGGTGGGGATGGACACGGTGTCCAAGGATAGATGGCCTGCTCGCCCGGTCCGTGCTGGACGTTAGGGTGGGGGACGCCCCAGGGGAAGGATTCCGCCTCGATGTCCGCCATCGATCTCGCCGTGCTCCGCCCGCGGATCGACGCCGCGATCGAGGAGCAACTGCGTCGTGCCGGCGAGGACCTGGCCGAGCTGGCGCCGGAGTCGGCCGACCTGCTCGGCCCGATCACCGCGCTGCTGCGTGGCGGCAAACGGCTGCGTCCGCTGTTCCTCTACCTCGGCTATCGGGCGGCCGGGCGGCCCGACAGCGATGCCGCGGTCCGGCTCGCCGCGGCGATGGAGTTCGTCCAGGCCGCCGCGCTCATCCACGACGACGTGATCGACGCCTCCGACACGCGCCGCGGTATGCCGACCACCCACCGCGCGCTCGAAGCGACCCACCGCGCGCGGGGCTGGGCGGGCGACGCCGCGAGTTTCGGGGTGGCCGGGGCGATCCTCGCGGGGAACCTGTGCCTCGGCTGGGCCGATCAGTCGTATGACGAGTGCGGGCTCCCCGACGCCGAGTTGGCCGGGGGCCGGCGCACGTTCGACCTCATGCGGGCCCAGTTGATGGCCGGCCAGTACCTCGACGTCGTCTCGGCGGTCCGCCCCTGGGCCGGCCTGGCTGCCGCGGAGCGGGTGGCGACGGCCGAGCGCGTGATCACGTACAAGTCGGCGAAGTACTCGATCCAACACCCGCTGCTCATCGGTGCTCGCACGGGCGGGGTGAGCCGGGACTCCGACGGCGCGCTCACGGCATACGGCCTGGAGCTCGGGATCGCCTTCCAGCTGCGCGACGACCTGCTCGGCGTCTTCGGCGACCCGGACGTCACGGGCAAACCCGCAGGCGACGACCTGCGCGAGGGCAAACGAACCGTCCTGGTCGCCCACACCCTCGCCGGCCTGGATCCTGCCGGTCAAGCGGAGATCGAGGGTGTCCTCGGCGATCCGGGGCTAACGCCGGACGCGGTGGACCGGGCGCGCGAGTTGATCACCGCCTCGGGTGCGGTGGAGCTCGTCGAGGACGAGATCACCCGGCGGGCCGACGCGGCCGCGGCCGCACTGCATACCGCCCCCATTGCCGAGGAGGCCCGCGTGGCACTCGGCGAACTCATCGCAACGGCGACCGCGCGCAGCAGTTGAGTCCGCTCACATCTCTTCCATAGCGCGGCGGCGCACCTCGGTCTTGAACCCGGCCCGCATCGCGTCGACGGCGTGTGTGCCCCCGCCCGGCAACGTCGGGTCCGCGGTGAAGAGCCATTCGATGATCTCTGCATCGGAGAACCCGTTGTCGCCGAGGACGGTCACGGTGCCCTTCAGCGCCGGCAGCGGTGCGGCGCCGTCGAGGAAAGCGGCCGGCACGCTCAGGACCTTGGGGGTACCGCGGGGCAATCCGACCAGCTCGCGCTCCTGGAGCAGGCGGCGCACCCCATTGGGCGAGGTTCCGAGGCGGGCGGCGAGGTCGGGAAGGGTCAGCCACTCGCCGACCAGATCATCTAGCTCCACGGCGCCAGCCTGCCAGATCACGAAACGCTTCTCCGGCCAAGGACGCGACACCACACCAGACACACAACATACCTTCAGTACCTTCTGTATTCTTTCGCAACGACAGTCACAACTTCATCGATCTCCACCGGTCCGGAAGGACGTCATGGTTCCCCTGCTCAGCATCCCCGCGACGCCGCCACCGCTGTTCGACCTCCCCTCGGTCGCCCACCACACCTCCAGCGGACAGAAACACACGGTTCGCTCGGGCGAGACGGTGTTCGGGCTGGCCCTGCGCTATGGCACGACCAGCAGCGCGATCGCCCAGGCCAACGACCTGGCGAACTCGCGGATGATCCACCCCGGTGACGTGCTGGTCATCCCGGCGGGCGATACCGCCGCGGCCAAGCGTCCCGCCCGGAGCAGGTCCGCTCACACCGTCTCGGCCGGGGAGACGCTCACCGGCATCGCCGCCCATTACGACACCACGGTCGCCGCGATCGCCAAGGCCAATGGCATCTCGCCGGGCCGGTTCATCATGCCCGGGCAGAAGCTGTCGATCCCCGGCGCCACCACCCGGGTCGACCAGAGCTTCGAATCCAGCCCCAAGTCGACGCCGATCCGCGGCATGGCCTCGCGCACCGCCACCCGCGACCTGATCGCCTCGACCGCCCTGCGCTACGGCGTCGACCCCAAGCTCGCGCTGGCCATCAGCTGGCAGGAGTCCGGCTGGCAGCAGGGGGTCAGTTCCCACGTCGGTGCCGTCGGGGTCATGCAGGTGATGCCGGGGTCCGGCACCTGGGCCGGCTCGCTCATCGGGCGCTCGCTCGACCTGCACGACCTCGAGGACAATGTCTCCGCCGGCGTTGTCATCATCAAGCAGCTGACGAAGATGGCCACGGACCGCGACGAGGTCATCGCCGCCTACTACCAGGGGCTGGGGTCGGTGCGCGAGCGCGGGTGGTATGCCGACACCAAGCAGTACGTCGCCAACGTCAACTACTTCCGGGGCAAGTTCTGAGTCACCCCACGACGTTCTCCACTCGTCCCTCGCTCCGATGCTTCGCGCGGACCCCGACACAGGACTCACCCCCGAGCACACGCACCTGAGAGATCCCGACAGGAAGGACCCCTAGAATTTGCCGGTGAACGTGGGCCCGGATGCGCTGATCGGCGAGGTCGTCGACGGCCGCTACACCGTGCTCGAACGGATCGCCGCCGGCGGCATGGCCACGGTCTACCGGGCCGTGGACACACGGCTGGACCGCGATGTCGCCCTGAAGGTGATGCGGCCGCACCTGGCCCACGACGAGAGCTTCGTCGCCCGCTTCCGCCGTGAGGCCAGGGCCGCCGCGCGCCTTTCGCACCCCAATATCGTCTCCGTCTTCGACCAGGGCGAGGACCGGGGGCGGGTCTTCCTCGCCATGGAGTATGTGCCGGGCCAGACGTTGCGCGATGTCATCGAGGATGACGGCCCGCTCAGCCCGGACGGCGCGCTCGACATCCTCGAGCCGGTGCTGCTGGCCCTCGCCGAGGCCCACCACCAGGGCGGCATCATCCACCGCGACGTCAAGCCCGAGAACGTCATCATCCGCGACGACGGCGTGGTCAAGGTCGCCGACTTCGGCCTGGCCCGGGCCGTGACGACCGAGACGGCGACCTCCGCCTCCAGCGAGGTCCTCGGCACCCTCTCCTATATCTCTCCGGAACAGGTCGAGGGCGGCAAGGGCACTCCACGCAGCGATGTCTATGCGGCCGGCCTGCTGCTGTTCGAGATGCTCACCGGGCGCAAGGCGTTCGAGGGCGACTCCATCCCGCACGTCATCTACCAGCACATCCACCACGGCGTGCCGACCCCGTCGCAGGTGCACCCCGGCATCCCGCCGAACGTCGACTCGCTCGTGCTGCAGGCCGCCGCGAAGGATCCCGATGACCGCCCCCAGGATGCGGCGGAGTTCCTCGCCGAGGTGCGCCACGTGCGCCGGCTCCTCGGTGACGGCGCACGCGAGGCGGCGTCCACCAGCGGGCCGAGCCGGGCGCAAACCTCCGCCCCCCTCGCGACCGCCGTGCTGCCGGTGCATCACGACCAACCAGCGA
>NZ_HG764815.1:3014938-3018754 GCF_001050535.1 Nostocoides australiense Ben110
GGCCGCCCCTGCGCCGGCTGTCCCCGCCGAAGCCGCCGCCGCCGAGGCCGGTGCTCAGGAGTCCTCCCCCGCCGCGCCGACTCCCGAGGCAGCGCCGGAGCGGGTCTGGGAGGACGCCACCATGGATGCCACCCCGGACGCCGACGTGCTCGCTGCCCCCGAGGGCGAACTCGTCGACGTCGAGGAAGAGGTCACCGATCTCGGAGGCGGTGGCGGCGACACGCCCCCGCCACCTCCGCCCTCCTGGGCGTGAGGACCCCCCCGGAATCGGGGCCGGCCGCTCTGCCGGCCTGAGGTAACCTGGGGGCTATGACAGGCCGGCAGCTGCTTAGTCAGCCGCGGTGACGTGACCGGATAGGACGTCAACGCGGCCAAACCCCTTCGCCCACCGAGGGGGTATTTCTATGCCCGAGCAGCACCGGATCGACGAGAGAGACCGATGAGCGAGACTCCGCACCGCTATACCGCCGACCTGGCCCAGCAGATCGAAGTGGCCTGGCAGGACCGTTGGGAGGAGGAGGGGACCTTCCACGCGCCCAACCCCGCCGGCTCGCTCGCGGACCCGGATGCGGTCGCGCGCTTCCCCGGCGGGCACCTGCTCGTGCTGGACATGTTCCCCTACCCAAGCGGTGCGGGGCTGCACATCGGTCACCCGCTGGGCTATATCGCCACGGACGTCTTCAGTCGCTACCAGCGGATGCTGGGCAAGAACGTGTGTCACTGCATCGGCTACGACGCCTTCGGCCTGCCGGCCGAGCAGTACGCCGTCCAGACCGGTCAGCACCCCCGCAAGACGACCGGCGAGAACATCGCGATCATGAAGCGGCAGCTGCGCCGCCTGGGCTTGAGCCTGGACGACCGCCGCGCCATCGAGACGATCGACCCGGGCTACTACACGTGGACGCAGTGGATCTTCGTCCAGATCTTCAACGCCTGGTATGACGCGGACGCCGCCCGTCCCGATGGTGGCACCGGCCGGGCGCGGCCCATCGCCGACTTGGTCGCGCAGTTCGCCTCCGGCGAGCGGGCGACTCCCGGCGGTCGCGCGTGGGACGAGCTGAGCGAGGTCGAGCGCGCCGAGATCCTGGGCGCCCATCGTCTGGTGAATTCCGTTGAGGCACAGGTGAACTGGTGTCCCGGCCTGGGCACGGTGCTGGCCAACGAGGAGGTCACGGCCGACGGGCGCTCCGACCGGGGCAACTTCCCGGTGTTCAAGCGCAACCTGCGTCAGTGGGTCATGCGGATCACCGAGTATGCCGACCGGCTGGCCGAGGATCTCGATCGCGTGGACTGGCCGGAGAAGGTCAAGGTCATGCAGCGCAACTGGATCGGCCGGTCCGAGGGCGCCAGCGTCACCTTCCCCGTCGCCGGTTCGGACGCCGGCATCGAGGTCTTCACCACCCGCCCGGACACGCTCTTCGGGGCAACGTTCATGGTCGTCTCGCCCGAGCACCCCATCGTCGACTCCCTTGTCCCGCAAGGCGACTGGCCGACCGAGACCAAGCCGGCGTGGACGGGCGGAGCGGCTTCGCCGGCGACGGCGGTCGCGGCATACCGTCGGGCGGCGGCGAGCAAGAGCGACATCGAGCGGCAGGAGAACAAGGACAAGACCGGCGTCTTCACCGGTGCCTTCGCGCTGAATCCCGTCAACGGGCAACGGATCCCGGTGTTCGTCGCCGACTACGTCCTGATGGGCTACGGCACCGGCGCGATCATGGCCGTGCCGGCGCAGGACCAGCGCGACTGGGACTTCGCGGTCGCCTTCGACCTGCCGATCGTCCGCACCGTGCAGCCGGCGCCCGATCACGACATGGACACCGCTTTCACCGGCGACGGGCCCGCGATCAACTCCGCCAACGACGAGGTCTCGCTCGACGGGCTGGGCGTCGCCGACGCGAAGGCGCGGATCACGGCATACCTGGAGAGCAAGGGGGCCGGCCGCGGCACAGTCACCTACAAGTTGCGCGACTGGCTCTTTGCGCGGCAACGCTATTGGGGCGAACCCTTCCCGATCCTGTTCGACGAGAACGGAATCGCGCACGCCGTGCCCGAGGCGATGCTGCCCGTCGAACTGCCGGACATCCCCGACTACTCGCCGCGCACCTACGACCCGGAGGACGCCGAGTCGTCGCCGGAGGCGCCGCTGGCGCGCAACGCCGACTGGGTCAACGTGCGTCTCGACCTGGGCGACGGTGCGGGGGAGCGGGACTACCGCCGCGACACCAACGTCATGCCGCAGTGGGCCGGATCCTGTTGGTATTACTTGCGTTATCTGGATCCGCTGAACTCCGAGGCGTTCGTCGACGCGACCAACGAGCGTTATTGGATCGGGCCGCGGGAGAACCCCGTGGTCGCCGGTACCGAGGATCCCGGTGGCGTGGATCTGTATGTCGGCGGCGTCGAGCACGCCGTGCTGCACCTGCTGTATGCGCGCTTCTGGCACAAGGTCCTCTACGACCTGGGGCACGTCAGTTCCAGCGAGCCGTTCCGCACCTACTTCTCCCAGGGCTACATCCAGGCGCCGGCCTACAAGGATGCGCGGGGGCAGTATGTCGAGGCCAAGGAGGTCGTCGAGGCGCACGACGGCAGCTTCTCGTGGGGCGGTGAGCCGGTCACGCAGGAGTTCGGCAAGATCGGCAAGTCGCTGAAGAACATGGTCTCGCCGGACGACATGTACGGGGCGTATGGCGCCGACACGCTGCGCCTGTACGAGATGGGTCTGGGTCCGCTGGCGCAGTCCAAGCCGTGGGACACCCGGGCCGTCGTCGGCAGCCAGCGCTTCCTGCAACGGTTGTGGCGCAACGTGATCGACGAAGAGGCCGGCACGCTGCGGGTCGTCGACTCGGCTCCTGATCCCGAGACATTGCGGGTGCTGCACCGCACCATCGCGGCGGTCCGCGCGGACTACGAGGGCCTGGGCTTCAACACCGCCATCGCCCGGTTGACCGAGCTCAACAATGCGCTGACGAAGCTGGACGAGGTGCCGCGTGGCATCGTGGAGCCGCTGGTTCTGATGACCGCCCCGCTGGCGCCGCACATCGCCGAGGAACTGTGGAAGCGGCTGGGGCACTCCGAGACGCTGACATATGAGCCGTTCCCGGTCGCCGACGAGCAATGGCTGGTCGAGGACACCGTCACCTGCGTCGTGCAGATCAGGGGCAAGGTCCGCGATCGCATCGAGGTGGCACCGAGCATCGGTGAGGACGAGCTGCGCGAGCGGGTCCTGGCGCTGCCGAAGGTGGTCGAGGCGACCCCCGACGGGACGCGCACGGTGATCGTGCGCGCGCCGAAGCTGGTCAACGTCGTCCCGAACTGATCACCGGTGCTGACGGCGCGGAGATGCGCATTGTCCATGTCGCATGGTTGTCGGTCGTGTCGGCTCGATCGCTGTCGAGGAGGCACCTGATTCGTCGCGACCGGGAGGAACTTGTCCACAGCGCGGTGGCTGACTTCGCATAATCCACAGGCTTTTTCGGGGGGACTGGCGAGGCGTTGATCGGGTTCGTACGTTGGCGGACATGACTTTTCGCCAGCGGGACGACCCGGCCGAGCGGTTGCGGGTGTTGCTCGACGCGGGTCGGTCACGCGCGCCGGGCGATCCCGAGCCCCCCGATGCCGACTGGTGGGACGACGCCGACGGCGCCGACGACATCGACGAACCGGGGGACGGCGAGGTCGGTGCGCTCGGATCGGCCCAGCGGTATGACGCCCGGTCCGGAGCTCGTGCTCCGGCCGGCGCGCGGCACGCCCGACCACCTGCGATCACCGCTCCGCTCGGCTTGCGAGAGCGCTTCACCGCCGTCAGCCATCCGGTGG
>NZ_HG764815.1:3018854-3034974 GCF_001050535.1 Nostocoides australiense Ben110
AGCCTCGATCCACCGATCGACTTGGCGCGGTGTGGTGATCCGGCGCGTCGGAACATGAGAATGCCCCTGTGCTGAAACAGAATTGGAGTTCTTCAGGCTTCAGTTCCGTCTCGCGCAAGGGGCATCTCGTAGGTGAAACTCTCTCACACCCTGACCCGCACTTCTGCGGTGTTCGACGACCCGAATCTCGTGTCGTCCGCCGGCCTGGTCCCGGTACTGGCACTGGCCGACCGGGCAGGGCTGCGCCAGCTGGCGGATGAGCACCTGAGCGTGCCGACGGACAAAGGCGCGAACGCTGGGTCGAAGGTGGCCTCGCTCGTGGCCGGGATGGTCGCCGGCGCCGACAGCATCGATGACATGGCCCTGCTGCGCCACGGCGGGATGGGCCGGCTCTTCGCCAAGGCGTACGCGCCCTCGACGCTCGGCTCGTTCCTACGCACGTTCACCTTCGGGCACGTCCGGCAGCTCGATGCGGTCGCCGCACGGTTCCTGCTCGCGCTGTCTCGCCTGGCCGGGCTGACCCCACCGGTCCCGGCACCATTGCCCGCTGGCGACGAGGCGGGAGCGGGCGTCGGGTACGCGTTCGTCGACGTGGACGACACGATCATCGAGGTCCACGGCCACGCCAAGCAGGGCGCCGGGTTCGGCTACACCCGGGTCCGCGGCCTGAACGCGCTGATCGCCACCCTCACCACCGCCGGACACGCGCCCTTGGTCGTAGCGCAGCGGCTGCGCAAGGGCTCTTGTGGGTCGCCCCGCGGGGCGAAACGCCTGGTCGGTGACGCCGTGAAACAGGCCCGCCGCCTGCTCGGCGTGAAGGCGCCGGTCCTGGTCCGGATGGACTCGGCCTACTACGGCCGCGACGCCGTCCACGCGGCGATCACCGGCGGCGCGCACGTGTCCGTCACCGTGCGGGCAACCAGCCCGGTCAAGGCCGCGATCGCCGGCATCGATGACGGTGCGTGGACCACGATCGAGTACCCGGACGCGATCTTCGATGAGATGAGCGGGGCGTGGATCTCGAAGGCGGAGGTCGCCGAGATCGACTTCACCGCGTTCGCCTCCAAGAAGAAGGCCGACCAGGTCCCGGGCCGGCTGATCGTGCGCCGCATCCCCGACTTCAACGCCGACAAGAAGAAGGCGACCGGGCAGGACACCCTGTTCGACACCTGGCGCTTCCACGCGTTCTTCACCACCGTCCCGGCCCATGTGCTGGACACCGTCGCCGCCGACAAGACCCACCGCGGGCACGCGATCATCGAACAGGTCCACGCCGACCTCAAGGGCTCCGCGCTGGCGCACCTGCCCTCCGGGAAGTTCACCGCCAACGCCGCCTGGCTCGTGCTCGCGGTCATCGCGTTCAACCTCACCCGCGCCGCCACCACCCTGGCCTCCGGTGCGACACCCCAGACCTCGAAGCTGGCGAAGGCGACCAGCGCGACCGTGCGTCGCAAGCTGATCCACGTCCCGGCCCGGGTCGCGTCCTCCGCCCGGCGGATCACCCTGCACCTGCCCCAAGCGTGGCCCTGGCACCAGGCGTGGACCCGACTGTTCGACCGCGTCGCCGACCCCCCCGCCACCGCACCGCCCTGACCACCCAGCCGACGACGGCGCGACCCGAGCAACCCCGACGTGGAACACCCCGACAGCGAGGTCGGGCGATCACCCACGCCCCCGCTCGCCTCCTCAGCCCGAGACGACGATCAACCCCACGCCATCAGCCCATCGGTGGATCGAGGTGAAGGCGTGGTCGCGAATGAAATCGGTGAACACGTCTACTTCTTCCCGCCAGAGGCGAGCCCGCTGCGGAACTCGACGACGTCGCCGTCCTGCATCACGTAGTCCTTGCCCTCGAGGCGCGCCTTACCGGCGGACTTCACGGCGGACATCGACCCGAGCGCGTCGAGGTCGGCGAAGGAGACGACCTCGGCCTTGATGAAGCCCTTCTGGAAGTCGGTGTGGATGACCCCGGCGGCCTGCGGGGCGGTCCAGCCCTGGTGGATGGTCCAGGCCCGCGACTCCTTGGGGCCGGCCGTCAGATAGGTCTGCAGGCCGAGGGTGTGAAAGCCGGTGCGCGCCAACTGATCCAGGCCCGACTCCTCGGCACCGAAGCTCTGCAACAGCTCCAGGGCCTCCTCGTCCGACATCTCCATCAGGTCCATCTCGAGTTTGGCGTTGAGGAAGACCGCGTCCGCCGGCGCGACCAGCTCACGCAGCGAGGAGGCCAGCTCGGCGTCGGCGAGCTGGTCCTCGTCGAGGTTGAAGACGTAGATGAAGGGCTTGGTCGTCAGCAGCCCAAGCGACTGTGCGAGAACGGGATCCACCCCGGCGGCGGCGCCCGCGGCATACAGGGTCTTGCCCTCCTCCAGCACGCCCTGCGCGGCGAGCGCGGTGTCGAGCAGCGCCTTCTCCGCCTTCTTGGCCTTGACCTCTTTCTCCAGCCGCGGCACCGCCTTCTCCAGCGTCTGCAGGTCGGCCAGGATCAGCTCGGTCTCGATGACCTCGATGTCGTCCTTGGGCGAGACCTTGCCATCGACGTGCACCACGTCGTCATCAGCGAAGGCGCGCACGACCTGGCAGATCGCGTCCGCCTCGCGGATATTGGCGAGGAACTTGTTGCCCAGCCCCTCCCCCTCGCTCGCGCCCTTGACGATGCCGGCGATGTCGACGAAGGACACGGTCGCGGGCAGGATCCGCTCGGAGCCGAAGATCTCGGCGAGCCGGGCCAGGCGCGCATCGGGCAGCGGGACGACGCCCACATTCGGCTCGATGGTCGCGAACGGGTAGTTCGCGGCGAGCACATTGTTCTTGGTCAGGGCGTTGAAGAGGGTGGACTTGCCGACATTCGGCAGTCCGACAATCCCGATGGTGAGAGCCACAAGGACAGGAGTTTACCGGGGCGCTGCTCAGACTCTTTCCAGCTCGATGAGGATGGCCTGCTCGGGGTGCACATTCGGCAGCGACAGGCCGACGGTCATCAGGACCGACCCGCGGATGCGGGTGCCCGGGTGGTCCACCCACTCCGGCCAGGTCATCTGCTGGCAGGTCGGCAGCCCGCCGATCTCGGCGGGCCGGACCGCATACACCGCCTCGGGGTCGAGCCCGTCGAGCCGCACCGTGCCGGCGACCTCGGTGACATCGGTGGCGAGCTGGGCATAGGAGAAGACGGCGGCGCTGCGGTCGGGGGCGACGACGCCGTGGACGAGCGCATTCCGGTTCGGTGTGTCGGGGCGGACGACCTCGCCGGTATGCAGCAGGGTCCGGTGCTCCTTGTGCCACGCCACCGCACGCTGCAGCTGAGCCATCTCGCTCTCCCTGAGCTCGGCGACGTTCCACTCCACGCCCAGGTGCCAGAAGAGCGCGCTGGCCGCGCGCATCGCGAAGGAGGAGACCCGGCCGGTGGTATGGCTGTGTGGTCCCCCGATGTGGGCGCCGATCAGTTCGGGCGGGATCACCAGGGAGGTCCACAGGTTGATCTGTTGGCGCTCGATCGCGTCGATGGTGTCGGAGGCCCAGAGGCGGTCGGTGCGGGCGAGGATGCCAAGGTCGACGCGGCCGCCGCCGGAGGCGCAGGTCTCGAACTCCACGCCCGGGTGGCGCCGGCGCAGTTCGTCGAGGAGGGCATAGACGGCGAGGGTCTGCCCGCGCACCGCAGCGTGACCGTCGTGGGCGACGTCGATGAGGTCGCGGTTGTGGTCCCACTTGACGTAGGCGATCTCGTGGTCGCGAAGGAGGGCGTCGAGCCGGCCGAGGATGTGCTCGTAGCAGTCGGGGTTGGCGAGGTCGATGACCTGTTGCTTGCGCCACAGCGGCGGCTCGCGGCCGGGCACCTTGAGGACCCAATCGGGGTGTGCGCGAACGAGATCCGAGTCAGGGTTGGCCATCTCCGGCTCGACCCAGATGCCGAATTCCATCCCGCGGGAGCGGACGTGGTCGATCAGGGGCGTGAGCCCGTCGGGCCAAAGGTCTTCGGAGACAACCCAATCCCCGAGTCCCTGACCGTCGTGCCGGCGGGAGCCGAACCAGCCGTCGTCGAGGACGAAGCGCTCGATCCCGGCGTCGGCCGCCTTGTCCGCCAGGGCGGTGAGGACGTCGAGCCGGTGGTCGAAATAGACAGCCTCCCAGGTGTTGAGCAGAACCGGCCGGGGTGTCGTCGGGTGACTCGGCCGGGATCGGACATAACCGTGGAAGGCCGCGCTGACACCGTCCAGTCCGCGCTCGCTGTAGGCGGCGAAAAGCGTTGGCGCGCAGTAGCTTTCGCCGTCCTTGAGGATCACCTCGCCGGCCCCGAGCAGCTCCCCCGCGCCGAGCTGAGCGCGCCCGACGGGGCTGCGCTCGGCATACACGCGGGAGTCTCCCGACCAGGCAAGATGGATCGCCCACACCCGGCCGCGCCGGAAGGAGAAGCCGGGATCGCCGGCGCACAGAGCCAGCGGCCCGTCGTGCCCGGTGCGCCCGTGTCGCGACTCGCGCAGCCAGGTGCCCATGCCCAGGTCGAGGCGCTGCGGCGAGCGTTCCCGGCACCAGCGTCCGGTCAGGTCGAGCAGCTCGACCGCATCCATGGGCAGGGGCACGCTGGTCTCCAGCGCGTCCACGCGATAGGAGCCGGATCCCTGGTGGTGCAGCGTCGCGCCGATCTCCAACAACCCGTCCGGGTGCATCGTGTACTGGGTCTCGACGGCCAGCGCCGCACCGTCTGCCACCGCGACAATCCGTAGCGCGGTGTCGCTGGACTCGACTGCCCCGCAACGGAACTGGGGCGCGAAGCCGGTGCCATCGGCATACGACCCGGCGAGCGTGGGCCGCAGGCGCCAGCCGTCCACGGGCATGGGCAGCAGCCGCCGCGGCATCACCTCGTCGGTGGAGGAATGCGGGACGACCGGTCGCATGGCCGCGAGCAGCTCGGCCTCGGTGACCTCGTCCGGCAGCCGGGCACCCCAGTGCAGCACGATCGGCAGCGCGTCACCGTCGTTCACGGCGACGAAAGACGTTGTCGCACTGCGTAAGTGAATCAGGGACACGATGGTCTCCTCCGGGTCAACGGGTCAGGGGGTCAGCGGTTAGTGGGTCACGACCGGGATTCGCCGTTTTCGAGGTATGCCGTGCGGTCCGCCGCGAGGGCAGACCGGATGAGGCGCGCGGCATACGGCGCGGCATGCGCGTCGAGGTCGGCGGGCCCGACCCAGTGCACTGCGCTGATCTCGCGCCGCTGCAGCGTCATTCTGGCCTCGAGATCTGCCTGTGCCACACCGAGATCGAAGATGAAGGCGACAGCGTCGTCCCAGCCGCGATAGGGCGGCAGCCAGGACGTGGTGAGCAACTCTCCGACCGGCAGATCGACGCCGAGCTCTTCACGGCACTCCCGCGCGACACAGTGCGCAGGCGATTCGAACTTGTCGACGATGCCGCCAGGCAGATCCCACTCCTGTTTGTAGGTCAGCTGGCAGAGCAGGACCTCGCCCCGCTCGTTGCGCAGGATCCCCTGGGCGATGATCCGTTTCGTCGGCAACCGGTCGTTGAGAGTCTCGATGAACTTGCGCCGCTTGTCCTCGTCCCAGCGGATGTCGATGAGGGGCTTCTCAGCCATCGAGCAGGTCTCCCCCGTATGCCGCGAAGACATGACCGAGCACCGCGTCCGCGTTCTCGCGCAACACATCTCGCGGCGTGGGCGGCAGCAGGTCGTCCCAGAGGATGTTGAAGGTGCCGCGCACTTCGGGCATTCGAGCGGGACGTGCGATGAACCACACGTGGGCGTGCGCACCGCCGTCGCCGTAGCGGCCGATCTGGCACCGCCCAACGCTCGGCAGGCTCTCCATGCCCTGTGCGATGAGGACGCTGAGCACGCCGTACTCCGCCGCCCGTTCGCGAGAGAGATCGCCGAGGTCGCCGTGTTCGCGCGGCTCCAGGATGAGGATGAGCGGCGAGCCGGAGGGCGGTGCCTGGTTGATCTGCCAGAGCGCGTCGCGCCAGCGAACGGGCCAGTCGGGCGAGGGCGTCGCGCCGGGCGCGCAATGGCAGTCGGCCGGATCGTCGCCCTCCCGGGGCCGCTCCTCAGCGGCCAGCGGACCGATCGGTTTGACGGTCAGCTCGCCGTCGAAGGGGAAGCTCGCCCATGTCGTGTAGCCGTCCTCCGGTAGCGGAAACCGCCCGCCGGCCGTCCCCTGGGCCGCCAGGACGCGGGCGTGGAACTGCTCGATCGACTCCGGCACGGTCTCGAGGCTACCTGCCTCGCGACAGGGCGGGAGAGGAACTCGGCGAGGTTGTCGGACCTCGGTGGCATGGTGTGCGTCATGGACGGATGGGTCTGGGGCGTATGCGGTCTGATCGCCGGCGCACTGCTGGCGGGCGCGTTGGTTTGGGCTCGGTATGCCGGTCGCGCGGCCGCCGTGGTCACCGAGCGCGACCTGCTGCGCGAGCGCGTGGTCGACCTGGAGGCCTCGCTCGCCGAGGACTCCGAGACGGCGGCGCTGCTGGCGCCGTTGCGGGATGCGCTGGGCCGGGTGGAGCATCAGGTCGGGGTGCTCGAGCGCGACCGGGTGGAGCAGTTCGGCTCGCTGCGGGCGGTGATGGCGCGGGTCGAGGGCGAGACGCAGGATCTGGGGCGAGCGACGGCCTCGCTCGCGGGCTCGTTGCGCTCCTCGAGCGTGCGCGGGGCCTGGGGCGAAGTGCAGCTGCGACGGGTCTTGGAGGTGTCGGGGCTGCTGCCGCGCTGCGATCTCGACGAGCAGGTCAGCGCCATCTCACGGCACGGCCGGACGGTCCGGCCCGATGTGGTCGTGCGCCTGCCCGGAGACAAGGTGATCGTCATCGACGCCAAGGCGCCGATGGATGCCTTCCTCGACGCTCAGGCCGAGGATCTCGGCGATGACGAGCGGATCGGGTTGTTGCGCGATCACGCGGTCCGGCTGCAGCGGCACATCGACGCGCTGGCGGCCAAGGACTACTGGTCGGCCTTCACGGCGAGTCCCGAGATGGTGGTGTGCTTCGTCCCGAGCGACGCCATGCTCGCGGCCGCATTGGCCGCGCGGCCCGGGTTGCACGAGCACGCCCTGGCGCGCCGGGTGGCGTTGGTCGGGCCGGGATCATTGTTGGCGCTGCTGCGCACCGTCGCCTTCACCTGGCAGCAGGAGAGTGTGGCTTCCAGCGCCGGCGAGTTGCTGGAACTGGGCACCGAGCTCTATCGGCGGCTGGCCACCCTTGGCGGACACACGGCCAAGCTGGGTCGCAGCCTGACCAGCTCGGTCGAGGCCTACAACGCCATGGTCGGGGCGCTCGAGACGCGGGTACTGGTCACGGCCCGGCGGATGCAGCAGCTCGGCCTGGTGACCGACGAGATCCCCGAAGGGGCTGCCATCGAGACGGGCGCGCGGCCGATGACGGCTCAAGAACTCATCGACGCCGCCACGGCCGAAGACGCCCGCCCCGAGCTGGCGTTCGACGTCAACCGGCCGCCGAAAGTTCGGGACGCGAAAGCCGTTTGACATGCACATTGCATGTGGCCAGGCTGTAGGGGTGACAACCAGTCTTCAGGTGCGGGACGTCCCCGACGACGTGAGCCGGGTCCTCAAGGCGCGTGCGGCGCGGGCCGGCAAGTCGCTCAGTGAATACGTCTTGGGGGAACTCGTCGAAATGGCTCGACGGCCGACCTTGGCCGATGTGCTTGACGAGCTTGAATCACGTCCCGTGACGAGGTTGGACGTCAGCGCCGCCGACATGATCCGGGCGGGGCGGGACGAACGAGACCGCACGATCGCCGAGGCGTTGGATCGTGCGGACAGGCCGGCCGGCGCCCCCACGGCCAACGGGGATGACGTCCCATGACCGATGTCGTGATCGACGCCTCCGCACTCATCGAGCTGCTGCTGGCGACGGAGATCGGCGGCGCGGTCGGTGCCGAACTTCGCCGCCTTGAATGTCGCGTCTTGCACTCTCCCGGGCACGTCGTAGCGGAAGCGGTCCAGGGATTGCGCGGCATAGCGATGGGCCAGGCCGACCTTTGCGGGCCATGCGAGCGGGCGGCGACGCACCTGAGCGGATTGCCCATGAGGCTGTGGGACACCCGACCGTTGATTGCCCGCATGTGGCAGCTCCGGGCCAACATCTCCGCCTACGACGCCGCGTACCCAGCGTTGGCCGAGGTGACTGCCCTGCCCCTGATCACCACCGATCGACGGCTGGCGCGCGCAGTGCTGGGCTCCAGTCGATGCGAGGTTCTCGCGCTCTGAGCCGCCCGTTCAGTGAAGTGAGCCGGAGGCGACGAAGGAGCCGTCGTGGGTCATCTTGTCCGACATGCCCGCGGCCTTGAGGTCCCGGCGGATCTCGTTGGGCAGGGAGAACACCAACGACTCCTCGGCCGCGACGACGGGGCGCACGTCGGCATACCCGCGCTCGCCGAGGAAATCGAGCACGCCGCGCACGAGGACCTCGGGCACCGACGCCCCCGAAGTGACACCCACCGTGGCGACGCCGTCGAGCCAGGACTCGTCGATCTCCTCCGCATAGTCGACGAGATGGCCCGCCCGGGCGCCGTGCTCGAGGGCGACCTCGACGAGGCGCACGGAGTTGGAGGAGTTGCGGGAGCCGACGACGATCATCAGATCGCAGTCCGCGGCCATCTGCTTCACCGCCAGCTGACGGTTCTGCGTGGCGTAGCAGATGTCATCGCTCGGGGGGTCCTGCATGGCCGGGAAGCGTTCGCGCAGCAACCGCACGGTCTCCAGCGTCTCGTCCACCGAGAGGGTGGTCTGGGAGAGCCACACGACCTTCTCCGGGTCGCGGACGGTGACATTCGCGACGTCCTCGGGGCCGTCGACGAGCGTGATGTGCTCGGGTGCCTCGCCGGAGGTGCCGATGACCTCCTCGTGGCCCTCGTGCCCGATAAGAAGGATGTCGTAGTCCTCATTGGCGAAGCGCACCGCCTCGCGGTGCACCTTGGTCACCAGCGGGCAGGTGGCGTCGATGGTCTTGAGGCTGAGGGCCTGCGCCTCCTCGTGGACCACGGGCGCGACGCCGTGCGCGGAGAAGACGACCGTTGCGCCCTCGGGCACCTGCTCGGTCTCGTCGACGAAGATCGCGCCACGCTTCTCCAAGGTGGTCACCACGTGCTTGTTGTGCACGATCTGCTTGCGCACGTAGACCGGCGGGCCATAGAGCTCCAGCGCCTTCTCGACCGTCACCACGGCCCGATCCACGCCGGCGCAGTAGCCGCGCGGCGCTGCCAGGAGCACCCGCTTGACGGGCTCGTTCTCGGTCGGCTCGGGGGTGGAACGCATAAGGCCAGTCTAAGTTGTCGGGCCTGTCCCCTAATCTCTGCCACGTGAGCACTCAGCCATCGGCGCTGCCCGAACGAGCCGCCGAGACCACTCCGGAGCGGCCCTGGCCCGTGCGTCTGCTGAGCCTGAAGATCGGCGAATACATCGACAAGATGTCGGTGGTCTGGGTCGAAGGCCAAGTGGTCCAGCTCGACCGGCGGGCCGGCACGGCATACCTCACGCTGCGCGACACCGATGTCGACATGTCCTTCAATGTCGCGATCTCCACCAACGCCCTCGACGCCATGCCCCGCCCCCTCGGCCAGGGCGAGCGCGTCGTCGTCCAGGCCAAGCCGGCCTTCTGGGGCAAGCGCGGCTCCCTCACCCTCGACGCCCGCCAGATCCGCCCGGTCGGGATCGGCGAGTTGCTCGCCCGCCTCGAGTACCTCAAACGCACCCTCGCCGCCGAGGGCCTGTTCACCGCCGACCGCAAGAAGCCGCTGCCCTTCCTGCCCCACACGGTCGGGCTGATCACCGGGCGGGCGAGCGCGGCCGAACGGGATGTGGTCGAAAACGCCCGCCGCCGCTGGCCGGGCATCCCCTTCGAGATCCGCCCGGTGCCGGTGCAGGGCAGCGCCGCCGTGGAGGAGGTATGCCGCGCCCTCGCCGAGCTCGACGACCTCGCCCACGTCGAGGTCATCGTCATCGCCCGTGGCGGCGGCTCGGTCGAGGACCTGCTCGCCTTCAGCAACGAGGCGCTGGTGCGTGCGGTCGCCGGCGCCCGCACCCCGGTCGTCAGCGCCATCGGCCATGACATCGACACCCCGATCCTCGACCTCGTCGCCGACGTCCGCGCCTCCACCCCCACCCACGCCGCCAGCCTCGTCGTGCCCGACGCCGCCGAGATGCGCGCTCAACTCGACCTGACGACGCTGCGCCTGCGTCGCGCCATCGGCGACCGGCTGCAGCGCGAGCGCCGGCGCCTTGTCGAGCTGACGAGCCGGCCCGTGCTGACCGACCGCACCGCATACGTCCGCAGTCAGCGGATCGAGATCGCCACCATGCGCCGGCGCGGCCAGCTGCGCATCGAGGCGGCCATCACCCGCGAGCAGGACCGCGTGGAGCACCTGCGGCGGCAGGCGCGGATGCTCTCCCCGCAGGCGACGCTCGACCGCGGCTACGCCCTGGTGACCACCCCCGACGGCGAGGTCGTCACCGATCAGGACCAGGTCGACCTCGACGACCTGCTGCGCGTGCGAGTGGCGCGGGGCGACTTCGCGGTGCGCGCGACGGCGAGCTGACCTCATACAGTTATCGACCATGGCCGCCGACCAGACCGAGTTCCCTGACGTCGCCGAGTTCTCCTATGAGCAGGCCCGCGACGAACTGGTGGATGTCGTCGCCCGCCTCGAGGGCGGGCAGGTGGGGCTGGAGGAGAGTATGACGCTGTGGCGGCGCGGCGAGGCCCTGGCCGCGCACTGCACGGCCTGGCTCACCCAGGCCGAGGCGGCAGTGGCCGAGCAGAGCCAGGAGGGCTGAGGGGCGCAGCGTCAGGTCGCCGGCGACTCATACGGTTTGAGGTGATCGGCGAAGAGGGTGAGCTCCTCGAAGGTGCCGTCGCCGGTGATGATCGTGGTGAGGTCGCCCGGGCCCGGCGCGACGAGGCTGTTCTGGGTCTTGGCCTCCCGCACGTACTTCTGCCAGGTGCGCCCGCCCGCCTCGAGTGTCCCGCCCTCGGGGGCACGGTTGGTCTGTTGCGTGATCCAGGCCTCGGTCGCGTCCTTGGTCTGCTCGATGGCGATGTAGTGCCCATCGGGCGAGATGTACCCGAGATGCCACGTGCGCAGCTTGTCGGTCGAGGGGACGAACCGGACGGCGCTGGGGCGCCAGCCGTCGGGGAGCCCGGCCGGGGCCTCGATCGGCCAGCCGTACTCCTTGACGATGGGGGTCGCCACCCGCGAGATGTCGACATCGGGGCCGGACACCGAGTTGACCCGGGCCACCATGAAGAAGAGCAGCACCATCAGGCCACCGATGACCAGCAAAGAGCGCACCATATTGGCTGCCGAGCCCCGGGCATACATGCTCGCCTGGGATGCCGGCCCGCCCGAGGTCGCGGGGTCGCCCACATCCACCTGCTCGTTCATGGCCCTATCGTCGCCCACATCCGCAGGTTTGCGCGAAACCGTGTTGTGAAAGGCGCCGCTGACGCAGCCGCGGCGCGGCGATAGAGTCGACCTTGGACGGACCAACTGAACTGCGACGAAGGGGCCTGGGCGAGCCATGGACGGACAATTCCTGGTCATCGGGGAAGCCCTGATCGACATCGTCGCCCGGCACGCAGAGAACCCCGTCGAACATGTCGGCGGCTCGCCGGCCAATGTCGCCGTCGGCCTCGCCCGCCTCGACAATCGCGTCATCTTCGCCACCTGCCTCGGCGAGGACACCCGAGGCGACCGCATCCGCAAACACCTGCAGACCCGCGGCGTCTCCGTCCTCGACGGCGGCGACGAGCATCCCACCTCTACGGCCCAAGCCAATATCGACGCGGGTGGTGCCGCGACCTACGTCTTCGACCTGCATTGGGATCCGGGCCGCATCGAGATCGGCCCACGAGTCAGCCACATCCACACCGGGTCGATCGCCGCCGTCCTCGAGCCGGGCGGCACGGCGGTCGTCGACGCCCTCATGCGCGGGCGGGCGCAGGCGACCATCTCCTACGACCCGAACTTCCGCCCCTCGATCATGGGCGATGTGGCCGCGGCGACCGCTCGCATCGAGGAGATCATCGCGCTCAGCGATGTCGTGAAGGCCAGCAGCGACGACATGGCCCTGATGTATCCCGACCTGTCCATCGAGGGCGTGCTCAAGAAGTGGGGAGACCTCGGCCCGGCCGTCACCGTGGCCACCCTCGCCGAGGCCGGGGTGATGTATCGGATCACGCGCACGGGCGAAGTCTCGAGCCGGCCCGCGCCGCCGACACATGTCGTGGACACGGTCGGGGCCGGTGACTCGTTCATGTCCGGGCTGATCTCCGGCCTGAGCACCGCCGGCCTGATCGGCGGCGTCGACGCCCGAGGCCGTCTGGCCACCGCCGGCCCGGGCCAACTCGATCCCGCCATCGAGCGCGGCGCCCTCTGCGGGGCGATGACGGTATCTCGGGCCGGCGCTTACGCGCCGAGTCTTGACGAGCTGTGAGTTGAACAACGAAAGGTGATGTGCCACAACCATGCCCGATTTCGCATATGAGGACATGCTCCCGATCGGCGAGGACACCACGACCTATCGGCTGCTCACGAGCGACGGCGTCGAGGCGGTCACCGGACCGGACGGGACCGAGTTCCTCCGCGTCTCCGACGAGGCAATGCGGCTGCTGGCGGAGACGGCCATGCACGACATCGCTCACTATCTGCGGCCCGCGCACTTGGCCCAGCTGCGCAAGATCCTCGATGACCCCGACGCGTCCAACAACGACAAGTTCGTCGCCCTCGACCTGTTGAAGAACGCCAATATCTCGGCGGGCGGGGTGCTGCCGATGTGCCAGGACACCGGCACGGCCATCGTCATGGGCAAGCGCGGGCAGCGCGTCCTGACGACCGGTCCCGACGAAGCTGCGCTGTCCCACGGGGTTTTCGACGCCTACACGCGGTTGAACCTGCGCTACAGCCAGATGGCGCCCTTGACGATGTGGGAGGAGAAGAACACCGGGTCCAACCTGCCCGCACAGATCGAGCTCTACGCCGACACCGCGCCGGGGCACGAGACGACCTACAAGTTCCTCTTCATGGCCAAGGGTGGGGGCTCGGCCAACAAGTCCTTCCTGTTCCAGGAGACCAAGGCCGTCCTCAATCCCGATCGGCTGATGAGCTTCCTCGACGAGAAACTGCGCGGGCTCGGCACGGCCGCCTGCCCGCCATACCACCTCGCCATCGTCATCGGCGGCACCAGTGCCGAATTCGCTTTGAAGACAGCGAAATACGCGAGCGCAAAGTATCTCGACAACCTCCCCACCGAGGGGTCGATGACGGCGCACGGCTTCCGGGACCCGGAGTTGGAGGAGCAGGTTCTCGAGCTGACCCGGCAGTTCGGCATCGGGGCCCAGTTCGGCGGCAAGTACTTCTGCCACGATGTGCGAGTCGTCCGCCTGCCGCGCCACGGTGCGTCCCTTCCCGTGGCCGTCGCCGTGTCGTGCTCGGCCGATCGCCAGTGCCTGGCCAAGATCACCAAGGACGGGGTGTTCATCGAGCAACTCGAGACCGACCCGGCCGGCTATCTGCCCGAGCAGACACACGACTCGCTCGCCGACGGCGAAGACGCGGGTGATGTCGTGGCCATCGACCTCAACCGGCCGATGAGCGAGATCCTCGCCGAGCTGACGAAACACCCGGTCAAGACTCGGCTTTCGCTCACCGGTCCCCTCGTCGTGGCACGCGATATCGCCCACGCCAAGATCAAGGAACGGCTCGACGCCGGCGAGGAGATGCCGGCATACCTCAAGGACCACCCGGTCTATTACGCGGGCCCGGCCAAGACACCCGAGGGGATGCCGTCGGGCTCGTTCGGCCCGACGACCGCCGGCCGCATGGACTCCTACGTCGACCAGTTCCAGGCCGCCGGTGGCTCGATGGTCATGCTGGCCAAGGGCAACCGGAGCCAGCAGGTGACCGATGCCTGCCAGGCCCACGGCGGCTTCTATCTCGGCTCGATCGGCGGCCCGGCAGCCCGGCTGGCTCAGGACTGCATCAAGTCGGTCGAGGTGCTCGAGTATCCCGAGCTCGGCATGGAGGCCGTGTGGAAGATCGAGGTCGAGGACTTCCCGGCGTTCATCGTCGTCGACGACAAGGGCAACGACTTCTTCGCCTCGGTGACCAAGCCGGTGGCCTTCAGCATCGGCAAGCGGCCGGGCCTGGCTTGAGCGGCGAGACAGGAGTCGAGAATGCCAGTGTCACAGCGTCATAGGCCGCAGCCAGGGACCCGTCCGCGCACGCCCGAGGAGGCTTGGCACCATTTGATGGCCGGCAATGCCCGGTTCATGGCCGACGAACGCGCGCACCCCCATCAGGACATGGATGTGCGTCACCGGCTCGCCCAGAAGCAGGCACCCTTCGCGGTCTTCTTCGGTTGTGGCGACTCCCGCGTCGCAGCGGAGATCATCTTCGACCAGGGCCTCGGGGATCTGTTCGTGGTGCGCACCGCCGGTCACGTCGTCGACTTCAGCGTCCTGGGCTCCATCGAGTTCGGGGTCGGCAATCTCGGTTCACCCTTGATCGTCGTCCTGGGTCACGACTCGTGCGGCGCCGTCGCGGCCGCCATCGCCTCGGCCCGATCGGGCCAGATGCCCAAGGGCTATGTCCGTGACATCGTCGAGCGCGTGACACCGAGCGTCTTCGCCGTCGCCCAGCGCGGTGAGCTGACGCCGGAATCCGTTGAGCGCGAACATGTTCGGGTCACGTGCGAGTTGCTGTACGAGCGATCGATGATCATCCAGGACGCTGTCGACGCCGGGAGTTTGGCGATCGTGGGCTGTGAGTACCGGCTGGTCGATGGCGCGGCACATCTCGTGCACGTCATCGGTGACGTCGGCGATGAGGTGGAGGTCAGCGACGGCGACAGCCGGATCTGAGCTGCCGGTCAGCGGCCGAGGCTCTCCTTGACGACGCCGGCGAGGCGTTCGGCGACGGCCTGGGCCGCGGCGGGGGTGGCAGCCTCGACCATGACGCGCACCAGCGGTTCGGTCCCGGACTTGCGCAGCAGCACGCGTCCGGACCCCGCCAGCGCCGACTCCTCATCCGCTACCGCGGACTGCAGCCTCGGATCGGTATCGACCCGGCTGGCGTCCACGCCCTTGACGTTGATGAGCACCTGCGGCAGGCGGGTCATCACGCTGGCCAGTTCGGCGAGCGGCTTGCCTGTTTCGGCGACGCGCGCCGCGAGCATGAGGCCGGTCAGGACGCCGTCGCCGGTCGTCCCGTGGTCGAGCAGGATGACGTGGCCCGACTGCTCCCCGCCGAGGGAGAAGTCGTTCTCGCGCATGGCTTCCAGGACATAACGGTCGCCCACGCCGGTCTTGACGACGGTGATGCCGGCGCGGTCCATCGCCTGCAGCAGACCGAGGTTTGACATGACCGTGGCCACGAGGGTGTCCGCCTTGAGCGTGCCGCGCTGCTGCATGGCGAGCGCCAGGATCGCCATGATCTGGTCACCGTCGACCACCGTGCCCGTGTGGTCCACTGCGAGACAGCGATCGGCGTCGCCATCGTGCGCGATTCCGAGGTCGGCCTTGCGGTCGACGACGACGGCCTGGAGATGCTCGAGGTGCGTGGAGCCGTAGCCGTCGTTGATGTTCAGCCCGTCGGGAGCGGTGCCGATCTCGATGACGTCGGCGCCGGCCAGCCGGAAGACCTCGGGGGAAACAGCGCTGGCGGCCCCGTGCGCACCGTCGATGACGATGGTGAGCCCGTCGAGGCGGTTGGGCACGGCGGCGAGGAGGTGCGCGACATACCGTGCCTGTCCGGCCCGGTTGGTGTGGACGCGACCGACCTCGGCGCCGATCGGGCGGGTCCACTCTTGGTGGAGACGCTCAGCGATGTCGTCCTCGACGGCGTCCGGCAGCTTGTGCCCGCCGGCGGCGAAGAACTTGATCCCGTTGTCGGGCATGGCATTGTGCGACGCCGAGAGCATCACGCCGAAATGCGCGTCCATGTCGGCCGTCAGGAACGCGACGGCGGGAGTGGGCAGGACCCCGACGTCGTTGACGTCGACGCCCGCTGAAGCCAGCCCGGCGACGACCGCGGCGGAGAGGAACTCCCCCGAGGCGCGCGGGTCGCGGCCGACCACGGCCTTCGGCTTGCGGCCGGCGGCGCGCGCGG
>NZ_HG764815.1:3035074-3038065 GCF_001050535.1 Nostocoides australiense Ben110
CCGCAGCCGCTGGTGCAGATCGCCTCGTTCATGGTGCGCTATCTCGAAGTCGTTCTCGGAGAACTCGATCGGATGCGGGTCGCGCGCGCATCCCGAGGGTTCACCGCGCGCTCCGTCCGGCACTGGCCGGTGCTGGCCGCGACTATCGGTGCCCTCTTCATCCGCTCCTACGAGCGGGGGGAGCGGGTGCATCTGGCCATGCTGTCCCGCGGGTATGCCGGCCGGTTGCCCTTCGCCGCCGAGCTCACCGCCACGCGGGTCCAGTGGGTCCGCGCGCTCGCCCTGCCGCTGATCGCGGCGGCCGGGTGCGTGGCGGCGTGGATGATGGCCTCGTGATCGCGGCATGAGCACCCCCGTCCTCGACCTCCGCGGCGTCGCCTTCGCCTATCCCGACGGGCACCAGGCCCTCTTCGGCGTCGACCTGCACGTCCACCCCGGCGAACGCGTCGCCCTCCTCGGTCCCAACGGCGCCGGCAAGACGACCCTCGTGCTGCATCTCAACGGCATACTCACCGCGGGCGCGGGCTCGGTGACGATCTCCGGGCTGCCGGTGACCAAGGACAACCTGCTGGAGATCCGGCGCCGCGTCGGCATCGTCTTCCAGGACCCCGACGACCAGCTGTTCATGCCGACGGTCCGCGAGGACGTCGCCTTCGGCCCGGCCAACCTCGGGCTCGCGCGCGAGGCGATCGACGAACGCGTCGAATCGGCGCTGCGGTCGGTGGGCATGCTCGACTTCGCCGACCGGCCCCCGCACCACCTCTCCTTCGGGCAGCGGCGCCGGGTCGCGGTGGCGACGGTGCTCGCGATGGAGCCGGAGATCCTCGTCCTGGACGAACCCTCCTCCAACCTCGACCCGGCGTCCCGGCGCGAACTGGCCGAGATCATCACGGCGCTCGGCGTGACGGTCCTGATGGTCACCCACGACCTGCCCTACGCGCTGCAGTTGTGCGAGCGCTCGGTCGTCCTGTCCGACGGGGTCATCGCCGCCGACGGGGCCACAGCCGACCTGCTGACCGACGCCGAGCTGCTCGCGCGTCACCGGCTGGAGTTGCCCTACGGCTTCGACCCGAGCGTCCTGGTTCGATCCGAGCGTTGACGGAGCTCACCCTCGAGGCTGAGCGACGTCATACCGGGGTCTGACGATATTCATCCCGGGTCGAGACCCAGGGTTGAGGACGCGGCACTGCGCGCCGCGAAATCCTTTGAGGCATGAACACATTCGCCGCCATCGCCACCTACCTCCTCGCCGCCGCCGGCGTGGCCCTGATGCTGGCGCTCGCCACGGTCCCGCTCGTCCTCGACCGCGACGCGGAGCGTTCGGACCTCGCCCCGGCCGTCCCGCTGCGCCCCCGCCCGGCCGCCGCCCCGACGGCCACCCCGCGCGCCGCCTGACCGGTCTACTTGTCGTAGGCCGTCGCGTGCTTGGGCTGATAGATCAGGATCGCGTCGGCGCCGGGCACCTCGACCTCGATACCGATGCCGAACCCCATGTCGGAGGGGCCGGTGAGGATGTTCGCGCCGCGCGCGGTGATCTCCTGCGCCGTGGCGCCGACATCGGTGGTCATCAGGCTCACCTGGTGATGGCGCGGGGCGCTGAACGACTCGCCCTCGAACTCGCCACCGGTCGGGTGGACGCCGATCTCGCACGGACCAGCGGAGAAGATGAGCCAGTCGGAGCCTTCGTTGTGGTCGTCGGTGACGAAGGGCAGCTGCAGCACATCCTTGAAGAACGCGCGCGTCGCCGACGCGTCGTCGCTGTAGATGAGTGCGTGAACGGCATTGATCATGTTTCCGACCCTACTTGAGAGCGAGCTGGGGGACGACCCGTTCGGCGACCAGGTCGAGGTGGTCGAGGTCGCTGAGGTCGAGCACCTGCAGGTAGACCCGTTGCACCCCGGCCTCGGCGTAGGTGCCCAGCTTGTCCACGCACTGCGCCGGGCTCCCCGCGACACCGTTCTCCGTGAGGTCCTCGACGGACCGTCCGATGGCGGTGGCCCGTCCGCACGCCTCGTCGTCGGTGCGGCCGCACGCGAGGACGAGCGCCGCCGAGCGCACGATCTCGCCGGGGTCACGGCCCGCCTGCGCGCAGGCGTCGGCGACGCGGTCGTACATCTGCGTGACCTCGGCGACCGGCGAGAAGGGGACATTGAACTCGTCGGCGAAGCGGGCCGCGAGATGAGGTGTCTTGTGAACGCCCTTGCCGCCCAGGATGATCGGGGGGCCCTGGGGAGTGGCGGGCTTGGGCAGCGCCGGGGCATCGGAGAGCGAATAGTGTTTGCCGGCAAAGGAATAGGGCTCGTCGATGGCCGTGCCCCACAGGCCGGTGATGATCTCGAGCTGCTCCTCGAGCCGCTCGAAGCGTTCGGCGACCGGGGGGAAGGGGATCCCGTAGGCCGCGTGCTCGTCCTCGAACCAGCCCGCGCCGAGCCCGAAGTCCACTCTGCCACCGGACATCCGGTCCACCTGCGCGACCGAGATGGCGAGCAGGCCGGGGTGCCGGAAGGTCGCTGCGGACACGAGTGTGCCGAGCCGGATCGTCGTCGTCTCCCGCGCCAACCCGGCGAGTGTGACCCACGAATCCGTCGGCCCCGGCAACCCGTCCGAACCACCCATGGCGAGGTAGTGATCGGACCGGAAGAACGCGGCATACCCGCAATCCTCGGCACGTCGCGCGACGGCCAGCTGGTCGTCGTAGGAGGCCCCTTGCTGAGGCTCGACGAAGATCCGCAGTTCCACGGCCGTCATCCTGGCAGGCCCGCCCAGTCAGGGATATGACCCGCCTGCCGCCCGGGCGCGAATTCATCTGTTGTCCATATTCCGGGGGGGCCCACAGCATCGTGGCCTACGGTCGCGGCATGGACGGGGGAGCAGCGCTGCGGGAGCGGCTGGAGCCGCTCTCGGGGCCCGTCCCGCTCGACCGGGCCGGCCTGGTGATCGCCGCGGTGCTGGCGGGCGTGATCATCGGCTGGGGGGGGGGGGGGGGGGGGG
>NZ_HG764815.1:3038165-3041076 GCF_001050535.1 Nostocoides australiense Ben110
GCGGTCAGTTCCACGCTCGCGCCGACCCGCTCGAGCGCGCGCACGGCCGAGCGCACATTGCCGCTGCCGTAGTCGAGGACGACGACGTTGTTGCGACTCACTGCTGCTCCCCGGGATTCTGCGGCTCGTCGACGACCTCGGCCCGGTGGGCCGCCTCTTCGCGCGCCAGATGGTCGAAGGCCGCCACGCGCTTCGGTGACGGCTCGACGAGGGCGCCGCGCGGTGAGCCGGGCTCGGTGAGCAGGCTCTGACCGGGCAGGTGCAGGGCGGCGTGGAGGCCGGCGAGCCACGGGATGGGTGCCGCGTGGGCTGACTTCACCGCCGCGACGACCGCCGGTATGCCGCTCGCTCCGATCCCCGCGACCGCCGCCAGATCCGCCGGTCGCGCGTTCGCCAACCGGGGCGCCCGCACCGGACCATCCTCCGGGGTCCAGACCAGCCACCGCTTGACGGCCCGCCAGCCTTGGGGCTGGACGACGACGATGCCCCGGCGGCCGTGGACGAAGAACCCGATGGCCGGGCGCAGCGCGGTGCTGACCGGGCGGGCGGCGAGGGTGGTGCGGGCGTCGTCATACGGCGGGGCGGTGTTGGCCTGCACCCGCGCCGGCGTCACGGCCGTCCAGTCCCCGAGCGGGGTGACGTGGGCTGCCACCAGGCCTTTGCCCACCCAGGCGCCGACCTGGCCGGCCCGGGCGCGCACCAGCAGCAGGTTGCCCACGAGGGCTCCTGCGGCGATGGCGTCGGAGTCAGGCATGGAGGGTCAGAGCTTGCCCTTCGTGCTGGGCACGCCGGTCACCCGGGGGTCCGGGGCGATGGCGGCCCGCAGGGCCCGCGCGAACGCCTTGAACTGGGCCTCGACCAGGTGGTGCGGGTCGCGCCCGGACAGGACGCGGACGTGCAGCGCGATCTGGGCACGGAAGGCGACGGTCTCGAAGAAGTGGCGGGTGAGGGCGCCGACATACTGCTGGCCGATGACGACATAGGCCTGCCCCTCCGGCTCGCCTGTGTGCACGCAGTAAGGCCGTCCGGCCACGTCGACCACTGCCTGGACGAGCGCCTCGTCGAGCGGGACGGTCGCGTCGCCGAAGCGCGCGATCCCCTGCTTGTCCCCCAGCGCCTCCCCCAGCGCCTCACCCAACACGATCGCCACGTCCTCGACGGTGTGGTGAGCGTCGATGTGCAGATCGCCGGTCGCCTCGACCTCGAGGTCGATCAGGGCGTGCTTGGCGAGCGCGCCGAGCATGTGGTCATAGAAGCCGATGCCGGTCGTGATCCGGGACGTGCCGGTGCCGTCGAGGTTGACGACCACCCGGACATTGGACTCACTCGTCCGTCGAGCGCGAGTTGCCTTGCGCGCCATACTAATTCGCCTCTCCTCGATCGAGCAGGTGCTCGGGACCGAGCGCGGCGAGAACCTCGAGGAAGTCGGTGGTCTCCTCCGGCGTCCCGGCCGTCACCCGAAGATAGTGGGGAATGCCGACGTCGCGCACCAGTACGCCGCGGTCGAGCAGCGCCTGCCACGTCACGGCGGCGTCGGCCAGGCCACCGAAGAGCACGAAGTTCGCGTCGCTGGGCACCGGTGCATACCCGAGACGGGTCAGTTCGGTCACGAGGCGGTCGCGCTGCTCCTTGACGACGCCGACCGTCGAGAGCATCAGGTCTGCGTGCCGCAGCGCCGCCCGGGCGACCGCCTGCGACTGCGTGGAGAGGTGATAGGGCATCCGGACCAGCCGCAGCAGGTCGACCAGGCCGGGATCGGCGGCCAGATAGCCGAGCCGCCCGCCGGCGAGTGCGAACGCCTTCGACATCGTGCGGGTCACGACCAGCCGCTCGCGCCCGGCCAGCAAGGTCAGCGCCGACGGCGTCCCGGCGCGGGCGAACTCGCCATACGCCTCGTCGACCACGACCACCGCGCCCGGCGCCGCGGCATATGCCGCCTCGACGACGTCGAGGCCGACCGCCGTCCCCGTCGGGTTGTTGGGCGAGCAGATGAACACGATGTTCGGGTCGGCCGAGACGATCTGCGCCGCAACGGATTCCGGGTCGAGCGTGAAGAGCCGAGCCGGGTCGTCGGAGCGTTTGCCCGCGATCCACTGCGTCGCCGTGGTGGTGGCGATGATCGAGTGCATCGAATAGGACGGGGTGAACCCGATGGCCCGGCGCCCGGTGCCGCCGAACGCCTGCAGCAGGTGCAGCAGGACCTCGTTGGAGCCGTTGCCGGCCCACACCTGGCCCGCCTCCACGGGCGTGCCGCCGCGCGAGAGGTATGCCGCGAGCGCCTCCCGGAGCGCTGTGAACTCGCGGTCGGGATAGCGGTTCAGCCCCGGGAGTTCCGCAGCGAGCTCGGCGAGCATGTCGGCGACGACCTCGTCGGGGACGGGGTAGGAGTTCTCGTTGGTGTTCAGGGCGGCGCGCACGCTCAATTGCGGTGCACCGTATGCGGTTTCGCCGCGCAGGTCCTCGCGCAGGAGTGCTCCCAGCCCGCTCCTCGGGCTCTGCTCAGCCATCGGTTCAGGCTCCCGCGGCGTCGGGGATGCGCGCCGTCACGGCCTCACCGTGCGCCGGAAGGTCCTCGGCCTGGGCGAGCGTCACGACGTGCCCGGCGACCTCGGCCAGCGCCTCGCGCGTGTAGTCCACGACGTGGATCCCGCGCAGGAAGGACTGCACCGACAGACCGCTGGAGTGGCACGCGCACCCACCCGTCGGCAACACGTGATTGGACCCGGCCGCATAATCCCCGAGCGAGACCGGCGCATAGGGTCCGACGAAGATCGCCCCCGCGTTGCGCACCCGGGCTGCCCGCTCCCGCGCGTCGGCCGTGATGACCTCGAGGTGCTCCGCGGCATACGCATCGACGACGGCCAGGCCCTGGTCGAGATCGTCGACGAGGACGATCGCCGACTGCCGCCCC
>NZ_HG764815.1:3041176-3044075 GCF_001050535.1 Nostocoides australiense Ben110
CTGGGCGGCCGCGGGCGGGCCACAACCGGAGTGGGTCGAGCCGGGGCCCGCGACGCTCCCCGCGACGCCGCCACCGGGCACGGACGACCTGGCGGTGCGCACGTTCGAGCGCCAGGTGGATGTGCACTGGCGGCGCACCTCATACAGCGCGCTGTCCAAAGCCGCCGAGGACGCCGCCGGCGTGCCCGCCACGTCCGAACCCGAGCTTCCGGGCAAGGACGACGAAGCGCCCGGTGTCGAGATCCTCCCCGTCGCGGACACGCCGACGCCGGCGGAGCTTCTCGCCGCCGACGTCCCGTCACCCATGGCGACGCTTCCCGTCGGGGCGACGTTCGGTTCGCTCGTGCACGCGGTGCTCGAGGAGGCCGATCCCGCTGCCGGCGATCTGCGGGCGGAGTTCCTGGCGCGGATCGAGGAGCAGATCGTGCGGTGGCCCGTCGAGCTCAACCGCGCCACCCTGGCCGACGCCCTGGTCGCCGTCAGCCGCAGCCCCCTCGGGCCGCTCGCCTCCGGGGCCGCCCTCGCCGACATCGGACGCTCGGATCGCCTGTGCGAGTTGGAGTTCGAGCTCCCGCTTGTCGGTGGTGATCACCGGCGCAATGTCGGTGACATCCGGCTCGGTGAGCTGGCGCCGCTGCTGCGGGCCCACCTGCCCGAGGGCGATCCGCTCCTCGACTACGCCGCAGCGCTCGCGGCTCCCGAACTCGGTGACCAGGTGCTGCGCGGATACCTGACCGGCTCCGTCGACGTGGTCCTCCGGGTCGGCGACCGTTATCTCGTCGTCGACTACAAGACCAACTGGCTCGGTGCCCCCGATGCCGAACTCACGGCCGCCGACTACCGCCCCCGGGCCCTGGTCGCCGCGATGCAGCACTCGTCCTATCCACTGCAGGCGCTGCTGTATGCCGTTGTCCTGCACCGCTTCCTGCGTTGGCGACTGCCCGGATACGACCCCGTCCGCCACTTCGGTGGCGTGCTCTATCTCTACCTGCGCGGCATGTGCGGACCCGACACGCCCGTCATCGACGGACACCCGACGGGGGTCTTCTCCTGGCAGCCGCCCGTGGCGCTCGTGACTGCGCTGTCCGATCTGCTCGACGGGCGGGCCGCGTCATGATGCGCGGGTGTGACAGCCCGTCGGCGTCAGCGGCGGCCATCCGCGACCAGCGGGCTCCCGTCGGCTCTGCGGACCATTTCCACGTCGTCGCGATCGTCTCCCGCACCCACCCGGATGCCGCCCGGGATCCGGCCGACCTCGACGAACCCCTGGCGGGCATAGAAGTCGCCCACCCCGGTTCCGCTGCGATAGTCCAATCCGAGCAGTTCACCGCCGTCCTCGCGTGCCGTGCCGATCATCGACGCCAACAGGATGGCGCCGAGGTTGCGGCCCTGGCGGCGGGGGTCGACCATGAAGCGATAGAGCCAACGGCGATGTGCCAAAAGCGGATTCGCCGGACTGACCCACCAGCCCCACCCGACGAGAGAGGCATCGGGGTCGCGCAGACCCACGGCGAACGACCGGCCCGCGCGCATGTCCGCCTCGTGCTCGGCGAGGGCCTGCGCGATGCGGTCGCGCGGCGCGCCCGGAAGGAAACCCACTGCACCCCCGGCCTCGGTGACCGCTTGCCACAGGTCGAGCAGTTCTTCGCGATCGGTGGGGCCGATCTCGTCGACGCGGCCGGCTCGGGGTGCTTCGAGGAGCAGCGAGACTCCGGCCTCGGCCGGGTCCCCGGCGTGCGAGATCTCGCCGACGGACAGCAGCCCGGCGGCCTCCGCCGTCCGGATCGACGCCTGGTGACCAGGGCGGATGACCGCCTCCACGACATGGTCCGGCAGCCACTCCGCGGCGAAGACGACGACCGCACGAGCGGACTCACGCCCGAGACCACGGCCCTGAGCTGCCGCGGCGAACCGGCAGGCCAGGTTGAGTCGTCCGGGATCGGCGGGACGCACGCCCGCCAGGCCCAGCGGCTCCCCCGTGTCGGCGTCGTCCGCGACGAAGTAGCCGAAGCCGTGCTCCTGCCAGGTCGCGCGCCACGCCGCGGTCATCGCTTCCAGCTCTTCTCGGTCTGTGACCCTGGCCCAGGGGGCATGACCGTACAGCGCTGGATCGGAGTGCAGGGCATAGAGGAAGTCGTCGTCGTCCGGGACCGGCGGCCGCAGGGTCAGGTGCCGGGTGCGGATGGTGTCGGGCATGGCCTCGGGTGTGGCCCTGGCGGTCATGGCGCCACGGTATCCGGGCCCACCGACCGCCCGAGCGGCCGGCCACGTGGAGGTGCGCGATGACCGAGAGCCCGGCACCCCGCGAATCACTCCCCCGGGAACCACTCCCTCGCGAACCACTCCCTCGCGAACCACTCTCCCGCGATCCACTCCCTCGCAACGATCCCCGCCGCGTCTCCCGGCTGCCGGCCGGCCTCATCGCGGACGCGAACGAGTTCGGGATATTGCACGCCGCCGACGTCCACGTCGCCCGCCGCCTCGCGGCCATGGCCCGCGAGAGCGACCCGGAGGTCGTCCTCGCGCTGGCCCTCGCGACCCGGGCCGTCCGCACCGGTTCGGTGGCCGTCGACCTGCACGCGCTCGCCGCGGTCGACCCCGACTTCACGTGGCCGGCCGACGTCGCGGACTGGCTGGCCCGCGTCGCCGCGAGCCCGCTCGTCACGACCGGGGTGCTGCGCCTGGACGACGGCCTGCTCTATCTGGAGCGCTACCACGACCAGGAGGTTCTCGTCGCCGAGACCCTGGGCACGAGGCGAGCGCTGCACCCGATCCCGGTCCACGAGAGTGAGCTGGCCGCCGGCCTCGGCCGGCTGTTCCCGGATCCGCGCGACGCCGACCAGCGGGCGGCCGCAGAGCTGGCCGTCCGCGAACGCACCGCCGTGATCACTGGTGGCCC
>NZ_HG764815.1:3044175-3047062 GCF_001050535.1 Nostocoides australiense Ben110
GTCGACCCCGCGTCGCTGCCGCAACCCGAGGCGGCCGCCACGCCCGCCCCACCCGCGGAGGGCGAGGAGTCGCCGCTCGATATCGGGTGGACCGGTGTCGTGCCCGGGGCGGCCAGTTCGTATGACGCCACGCCCGTCGCCGTCCGGTGCGGAACCTGCGGCGAGGGCGTCTACACCGACGGGTATTGCGACCAGTGCGGTGCGAAGGAACCCAATCCGCGTGACCACCTCGAGGAGAATGTCGCGGTCTGGGTGGGCGGGGTCAGCGACATCGGCCGGCGTCACTCCCGCAACGAGGACGCGCTCGCCCTTGCCGCACAAGCCGATCCGGTGTCCTGGGCCGTGCTGGTGGTGTGCGACGGCGTCTCCAACACCACCGACTCCGATATCGCCAGTCTGGCGGCTGCGCGGGCCGCCCGCACGGTCCTCGAGCAGCCGTTGAGTTCCGGGATGGGTGTCGCCGCGGCGGCCCAGGCCGCGGCCACCAAACGCCTCGGCGAGGCCGTGGCAGCCGCCAACGGGGCAGTCATCGGCAAGACCAAGCAGGGCGACGAACACTCGCCGTCGTGCACCTTCACCGGGGCCATCGTCGACGGGCGGACCGCATATGTCGCGAATGTCGGTGACAGCCGGATCTATTGGTTGCCCGACAGCGGCGGCGGCGAGCAGCTGAGCATCGACGACTCGGTCGCCGCCGAACAGATCGCCTCGGGCATCGAGCGCAAGGTGGCCGAGACCGGGCCGATGGCCCATTCGATCACCCGGTGGCTCGGCATCGACGCGCCCGACGACCTCACGCCCCACACCCGCACCATCCAGCTGTCGGAACCAGGCTGGCTGATGCTGTGCACCGACGGGCTGTGGAACTACTGCTCCGAGGCCAGCGCGCTGCACGACAAGATCGTGGAGTTCCAGGCGAACGGCACACCGGCGCAACCACTCCCGCTGGCGCGGGCCCTGGTCGGATTCGCCAACAACGCCGGCGGGGCCGACAACATCACTGTCGCGCTGGCCCGCATCCCGGCCGACGGCGAGGACATCGCCGCCGCCGGGGCCGTGCTGCAGGCCCCCGCCCCCGAGGCAACGGCTGAGGTGCCTCCGGTGCCGGGGAAGACGTCGGACGCGACCGCGCCCGACCCGGCCGGCGTCACGGACGCGTCAACGCAAGCCCCCGGCATACCGGCTGAAGAGTCCGGCACACCGGCGGGGCCACTCGAGGCACCTGCTGAGGCGCCTGCTGAGACACCCACTCAGGCACTCGGCATACCCGGTGAGCAGCCCTCGATCCCCGCCGAACAGACCGCGGCCGGCGCGGCGGCGCCACCGACCGGTGAGACCCAGGACACCGAATCCGCGGGGGATTTGGCAGGATCGGCGCATACAGAAAAGGGGCAGTGATGGCGCAGTTCACAGCTGAGGCATTCCAGAACCAGTACCTCCCGGACGGGGCGACCGATGTGCACGCCATCGTGCGTGTCGACGCATCGGGCGCGACGACGGCCGCCGCGATGAGCGGGCAGGGTGCGGCCGAGGTGATCATCGTCGACACCTCGGGTTCGATGGGGGAGAAGGGCATCCGCGAGGGTGCCGTCGCCGCCACCGCGGCCTTGCAGGAGATCGCGGACGGCACCAACTTCGCGGTCATCGCCGGCAACCACCTCGCGTGGCAGGTCTATCCGAGCGCGCCCGTGCCCGGGACGGCCATCATGGACCCGGCCAACCGCGCCGCGGCCATGAATGCGGTGCGCGGCTTCCGGGCCGACGGCGGCACGGCGATGGGTCAGTGGCTGCTGGCGGCTCGCCAGGTCTTCCTCACCGTGCCCGACACCTATCGCAAACACGCGATCCTGCTGACCGACGGCGCCAACGAGCACGAAACTCCGGACCAACTGACCTGGGCGATCCAGTCCTGCACCGGGGCGTTCCAGGCGGACTGTCGCGGAGTCGGTGACCGGTGGCAGGTCGATGAGGTGCGGCGCATCGCGTCGGCGCTGCTCGGCACCGTCGACCTCATCCCGCAGCCGGAGCAGATGGCCGAGGAGTTCAAGACCCTGATGCGGGCCTCGATGTCCCGGGGCGTTGCCAGCGCCGAACTGCGGGTATGGGCGCCGCAGGGGGCGCAGGTGCTCTTCGTCAAGCAGGTCTCGCCCAACCTCGAGGACCTGACCACCCGGCGCCGGGAGGTCAACCCGCTGACCGGCGCCTATCCCACCGGTGCCTGGTCGGACGAGTCGCGCGACTACCACGTCGCCGTGCGGCTGCCCGCCAAATCCGTTGGGCAAGAACAGCTTGCGGCTCGCGTCCAGATCGCCATCGGCGAGGAGGTCCAGGCGCAGGCGCTGGTCAAGGCCATGTGGTCCAATGACGACGCGTTGACGGCCAGGATCAACCCGCAGGTGGCTCAGTACACCGGCCAGGCCGAACTGGCGCAGGCCATCCAGGACGGCCTGGCGGCCAAGGCCGCCGGCCGCGACGACGAGGCCACGAGCAAGCTCGGGCGCGCGGTTCAGCTGGCCAATGAGGCCGGCAACGCCGAGATGACGACCCGGCTGAAGAAGGTCGTCGACATCGACAACGCCGAGACCGGGACCGTGCGGTTGAAGAAGCAGGTGGAGAAGCTGGACGAGATGGCCCTCGATACTGCCTCCACCAAGACCCAGCGGGTGCGCAAGTGAGCGCCGTCTGCCCGAATGGGCACGACACCGTCTCGACGGACTACTGCGACGTCTGCGGCAGCCCGGTCGCGGCCGGCGCGTCCAGCGAGGCCCCCGCGGCGGCGGCGCCCGCTGCTGCCGCGTCCGGCAACTCCCTCGACCTGCCACCCGTCGGCGGGGATAGCGGTCCCAAGGACTGTCCCAACTGCGGCACTCCCAACGCCTCCTCCAGC
>NZ_HG764815.1:3047162-3052163 GCF_001050535.1 Nostocoides australiense Ben110
GCCGCAAGCACCGGTATGGCGGCCGCGGCAGTGGGCAGCGCGTCCGGAGTGGGCGTGGGACCGGGCGTGGTCGGGGCCGGCAGCGGCGTAGGCCGGTCACGAGTGAGGATGCCGGGCACGACGTCATAGACGTCGGCGGCGCCGTAGCCGCCCAGCGCCAGCACGGCGACGGCGAGGACGGTCGCCGAGCGACGCACGGCATACCCCCTCGACACCACACCGCGCCGGATGCGCAAGACTTAGCGAGCAGAGTAGGTCATTGGAGCGATGAGGAGAGACAGGGTGGAGTTCGACGTCACGATTGAGATCCCCAAGGGCGCGCGCAACAAGTACGAGGTGGATCACGAGACAGGACGAATCCGGCTCGACCGGCTGCTGTTCACTTCCATGGCCTACCCGGCCGACTACGGCTATGTCGAGGACAGCCTCGGCGAGGACGGCGACCCGCTGGACGCGCTCGTGCTCCTCGACGAGCCGACGTGGCCCGGCTGCCTCGTCCTGGCGCGGCCGATCGGGATGTTCCATATGCGCGACGAGGCCGGCGGCGACGACAAGATCCTGTGCATCCCCGCCGGTGACCCTCGCAAGAGCGGCATCACCGAGCTGGAGCACATCAACGAGTTCGACCGGCTGGAGATCCAGCACTTCTTCGAGACCTACAAAGACCTCGAACCGGGCAAGTCGGTCGAGGGCGCCCACTGGACCGGCCGGGCCGAAGCCGAGGAATGCGTGCGCCAGGCCATCCAGCGCGCCCACGACGCCGGCATGTCCACGGCCCGCTGGCGCACCCCGGCGCAGGGCAACCAGGCCATCGCCGACTTCGCCCAGTCCCGCCACGGCCACACCGCAGAGGAGATGCAAGAAGCCTCCCGCCGGGCCGAGCAGGAACTGGCGACCAAGGAGCACCCGCTGTCCGACGACCGCTGATGCCGGTCACGGTCCGAGAGGCGACCGTCGCGGATGCCGCGGCGGTCGCCTCCGGCTGTGCAGCCTGACGGTCGGCTGGGCCTCAGCACCGCCGGGCTGACCTCGCGGTCACGGGACCCGGACCCCGTCGACGGCGAAGTCCCACACGCCGCCGTCGGTCAGTTCCCGGGCGATGTCCATGTGCCCCGCGTGCGCGGCCAGTTCCGTGAGCAGGTGCAGCAGGCAGCCGCGCACGGTCTCTTGCCGATAGCCGCCCCAAGCGCCCTCGGGCCACCACCCGGGTGCCGCGTCCGCCGGGATCTCGCGGGCCTGCTCGACCGCGGCCGCGCAGGCCTCCCGGAGATCCTGCACCACCTCGCCGGCGGGGCGCTGCGGGTCGTTGTCGAAGACCTCCTCCTCCTCGTCGAAGCCGTCGACGGGGCGGCCGGCGACGATGTGGTGCAGCCACAAGACGGTGGTGTCGCGGGTGTGGCCGAGCAGGCCGAGGACGGACCAGCCCGAGGACACGACCGGCGCGCGCAGCTGCTCCTCGGTCAGGCCGGCCGTGCTCGCGAGCAGGCGATGGTGTTGCCGGCCGATCCACGCCAGCAGTTCGCCGGTGTCGGTGGTCGTGGGGGTGGTCTCGGTCATGATGTGCTCCGAACGTTGTCGTCGGTGGTGCTGGACACCCGAAGGTCGGAGCCGACAACGCCGGATCGACATGACCGCACGTGTCGATGTGCCGGATCTGGCTTCGACCTACGCCCGACCGGCACCGCGCCGGCGCGAGTCGAAGGAGAGAACGAGCAGTGAAGTACGTCATCTTGATCCACTCCAACCCCCAGCCTTGGGGCCACCCGACCGGCGACTTCGTCGCGGAGCAGCGGGACCTGCCGGCCGAGACGCGTGAGCAACTGAACGCCGACTTCGAGTCGGTGCTTGAGGAGATGAGCGCCCGCGGCGAGCTGATCGGCGGTGAGGCCCTGGCCGATCCCGCGAGCGCCCGCCTGTTCCGCTGGCACGACGGCGAGCGCCTGGCGACCGACGGGCCGTATGCCGAGGGCAAGGAGCACCTGGCCGGGTTCTTCCTCATCGACGTCGAGTCGCCGGAGCGCGCCGAGGAGATCACCCGCAACTTCGGCGCGCCGGGCGAGACCATCGAGTTGCGGCCGGCCATGTGGCCTGGCGGCGACGCCGACTGAGGGCGCGCGATGACGGTCGAGCAGGTGTGGCGCACCGAGGCGCCACACGTGCTCGCCGCGTTGACCCGCCGCTACGGCGACTTCGGCGATTGCGAGGACGCGGTCCAGGAGGCGTTGCTCGCCGCCGCCGCCCAGTGGCCGCGGGAGGGTATGCCGCACGATCCGCGCGCCTGGTTGATCACCGTGGCGCAGCGGCGGCTGATCGATCAGGTGCGCAGCGAGTCGGCGCGCCGGCGGCGCGAGGAGCGGTATGCCGCGGACGCCCTCGACGGCGCCGCTCCCGTCGGTGTCGACGACAGCCTCGAGGTGCTATTGCTCTGCGCCCACCCCGCGCTGACCAAGGCCTCGCAGGTCGCGCTCATCCTGCGAGCGGTCTCCGGGCTGACGACGGCGCAGATCGCCGCCGGCTTCCTGGTCCCCGAGGCGACCATGGCCGCCCGGATCACCCGCGCCAAGAAGACGCTGGCCGGGGCGGGGAGCCGGTTCCCCGCGCCGGCCGCCGACCTGTCCGCACGCGTCGGTGCCGTGCGGCACGCCCTGGCGCTGCTGCATACCGAGGGGCATGTGCGCTCCTCCGGTGCGAAGTTGAGCGACGCGGGGTTCAGCGGCGAGGCGATCCGGCTCGCCCGCTCCTTGTGGCGCGCCGTGCCCGCCGACCCCGAGAATGCCGGACTGCTCGCCCTGCTGCTGCTCACGCACGCTCGCGGGCCCGCGCGCACCGACGCCCATGGCGATCTGGTTCCTCTCGAGGCACAAGACCGTTCGCGCTGGCGTCGCGACCTGATCGCGGAGGGCGTGGCGATCCTGGAGGCGGTGCTCCCGGTCGGTCCGGTCGGTGAGTTCCAATTGCAGGCGGCCATTGCGGCGGTCCACGACGAAGCCGCCTCGTGGGCGGCCACGGACTGGCCGCAGATCGCCGAGCTCTATCGGATGCTCGACCTCATCGCCCCCGGCGAGGCGGTGACGATCGGACGGGCGGTGGCGGTGGCGCGCACCGAGGGACCTGCGGCCGGGCTGGCCCTGCTCGACCCGCTCGCCGCCTCCCGCAACCACCGGGTCGCCGCCACGCGCGGGCACTTGCTCGCGGAGTTGGGTCGCACCGCGCAGGCGCGCGTCGCCTTGGAGCAGGCGGCCCGCACGACCCGCTCGATCCCGGAGCAGCGCTATCTGAACCGGCTCCTCCACGAGATGGCGTGAACCGGGCCGCTCCGACTGACTAAGCTGCCGTGCTCGTGACCACCGATGCCGAACGCGCCGTCGAGGGCCTCGTCAGGCTGTTGACCCTGAGGGAGGTCGGCACCGCTCATATCGCCGTCAGCGACGCCCCGGAAACGGACACCGAGATGGGCGACAGCGAGGCCCAGGTCTTCATCGGCGCCAGCGAGAAGCAGCCGCACGGGCGGGTATTCGGCGGGCAGGTGCTCGCGCAGGGCGTCATGGCGGCAGGCTTGACCCTGGACCTGACCCCGGATGCCACGCCTCGGCCCATCCACTCGCTGCACGCCTATTTCATGCGGCCCGGCGACGATACCCAGCCGATCCGCTTCGCGGTCGAGCGGATGATGGACGGCAAATCCTTCAGCACCCGGCGCGTGCATGCGATCCAGCACGGCCGGCCGATCCTGGCGATGTCCGCCTCCTTCCAGGAGCGGGCCGAGGGCATGGAACACCAGGATCCGATGCCATCGGCACCCGATCCGCGCGGGCTGACCGAGATGAGCGTCGCCTTGGGCGACCTGATGGACCGGCAGGGCATCGACGACGAACGCGCGGAGCAACACCTCGCGCGGCTGCGCAAGCGAGCCATCCGGCAATACCCCGTGGGCTCGGTCGATCCGCGCGAACCGGCGACCCGGTCGAACCGCTATCAGCTCTGGATGCGGGCGGCCGCGGCCCTCCCGGACGATCAGCTCCTGACCTCCGCCATCCTCGCGTACGCCTCCGACTTCCAGATGCTCACGCCGTCGCTGCGCAACCACGGCGTCACCTTCTTCGACCCCCGACTGCGGGTCGCCAGCCTCGATCACGCGATGTGGTTCCACCGGGACGCCTCGCTGAGCGACTGGTTGCTCTTCGACCTCGAGAGCCCGTCCGCACAGAGCGGTCGCGCCCTGGGGCGCGGGACGGTCTGGACCGAGGGTGGGCGGCTCGTGGCGAGCCTCGCTCAGGAGGGGATGACGCGCCTGAAGGCGTGACCCGGATCGGTGCGCCCGTGGTGCGCGTCAGCCCGGGCGGCCGCCGTAGGGGACCAGGTCGCTGCGATAAATGGAGGCGTACCGGATGACCGCCCCGGTGTACGGAGCTTCGATCATCTGGCCGCCACCGACATACAGCCCCATGTGGTGACTGCTCTCGCCGCTGGAGCCGAAGAAGACCAGATCACCGGGCTGCAACTGGTCGATCGGGACCCGGGCGGTCTCGGCATACTGCGCGCCGGTGTAGTGGGAGAGGTAGACCCCGGCCTGGCGCCAGGCCATCATCGTCAGCCCGGAGCAGTCGAAGGCGTCCGGTCCCGACCCGCCCCACAGATACGGCTTGCCGAGTTGGGCCTGCGCATAGGCGATGGCGGCCGCGGCGCCGCTGGCCGGCGGCGGGGTCGAGGTCGATGTGGAGGTCGGCGGCGGCGTGCTGCTCGAGGTCGTCGTGGGGCGGGTGGACGTCGAGGTCGACGTCGGGCGGGTGGACGTCGAGGTCGACGCCGGGCGGGTCGAGGTGGAGGTGGACGTCGGGCGCGTGGAGGAGGACGTGGGCGGGGTCGAGGTCGACGTCGGCCGCGGGCTCGTGGACGTGGCCGTGGGGCGGGTCGCGGAGGACGTGGGCCGAGTGCTGGTGCCCGTGGCGACCGGTGGGGTTGCGGTGCCGCTCGCCGGTGGGGCGGAGGTCGGCGGCTCGT
>NZ_HG764815.1:3052263-3075766 GCF_001050535.1 Nostocoides australiense Ben110
CGGAGAGACGGCGGTTCAGCTGCAGTCGGAGGCGGCGACGGCAGCGACCCAGCAGGCGGCGGCACGAACGCGTTGTGCCGCACTCGTCGCCGTCGCGGGCTCGGCCCCGCTGTGGGCATCACGGCGCCGTGAGGCCGACGCGATGCAGCGCCTTCAGCACGCGCTGGCCACCTCGTCGGTCCGGCTCACGGCAGCCGAGGGTGCGCAGTCGGATGCCACGGCCGCATTGGTCCTCGCCCAGGAGACCCTGATCGCCGGCCAGCGAGCCCGACTCGGCGACCTCGCCGCCGAGCTGGCCGTGACCTTGACCGACGGAGACCCCTGCCCCGTATGCGGTTCGGTGGAGCACCCCGCTCCGCAGACCGATCGCGCGCAGTGGGATCCGGCGACGATCGCGGCCGCCGAAGCGGAGGTCGAGCGGTGTCGTGATCATCTCGAGAAGTGCCGTCTGGACGTCGCGCGCGCGGTCGAGGCTCGCGCCGGGCAGCTGCGTGAGATGCACGAGCGCCTGGCCGCTCTGGCCGCCGGCGAACCACCGTCCCATCTCGCCGCGCTCCTCACCGATCTGCTTGCGCGCGAGTCCTTGGCTGACACCGAAACCGCAGCGACTCTGGCGCGACTGGCCCGCGAGGTCGGTGCACAGCATGACGCGGCCACGACGGCCGCGACCGCGCTGCAGGCGGCTGAGGCGGAGGTCGAAGCACTCGACGAGCAGCGGCAAGCCATCCAGGAGCGCCTCGCAGCGGCCCGGGACAGGGCGGCCGCGGCCGGCGCACGGCAGGACGCCGCGCAGGTCCGGCTCGACGAGACCCTCGCCAGGGCACGTCACCAGATCAGTGCCCACTCGGCCGAATGTGTCTGCGGTGCAACCGATCCCGAGCTCGACAGTGACAACGACGACGAGGGAGTCGCTTCTGACGTCGTCGCGATGCTGGCCGCCTGGCACCGTGAGGCAACCGAGCGGCATACCGCCGTCGAGCGGCTCGTGGCCGGCATCGTCGCCGCCGACGACCGCGCACGCGAGGCCGAAGCCGCTTACGCGGCCGCCGACGCCGCGCTCCGGGTCGCCTTGCGCGGCAGTGTCTTTGCCACGCGTGAGAAGCTCCGGCAAGCCCTCATGAGCACCGACGACCTGCGCGCGGCGCAGTACGCCGTCGCCGAGCACGACCGGCTCACCGCGGTTCACGAGGCAACACTTGCCGACGAGCAGGTGCGCGCGGCCCTGGCCGTGACCGACCCACCCGACCCCGCGCTGGCTGCGTCCGCGGCGGAGCAGGCGAGAGCGGCCTGTCTGGAGGCGGCGCGGCGGCATACCACCGCCCAGCGGACGACCGAGCAGGCCACGGGCATCGCCCGCGAAATCGTCTCCACAGCAACCCAATCGGCTCCCCTGCACGCGCAACTGGACGAGGTGGGCGAGCTGGCCGACCTGCTCGCCGGCACCAGCGCCAACAACGCGCTGCGGATGCGGCTGTCCGCGTTCGTGCTCGCCGCGAGGCTCGAACGGGTTGTCGAACTGGCCAACGAGCGACTGGCGATGATGGATGCCGGCCGCTACCGCCTCCTCTACGACGACGCCCGCGCTGCCCGCGGGGCAAGCAGCGGCCTGGGCCTACTCGTCCACGACGAGTGGTCGGGCACGACGCGCGCCCCAGGGAGCCTCTCGGGGGGCGAGTCGTTCATGGCCTCGCTCGCCCTCGCTCTCGGGCTCGCCGACGCCATCCGCGAAAGCAGCGGCGGCCAGGAAGTGCAGACCCTGTTCGTCGACGAGGGCTTCGGCAGCCTCGACGAGGAGAGCCTCGAGAATGTCATGACCGTCCTGGACGGCCTGCGCGACGGCGGACGCACGGTCGGCATCGTCAGCCATGTGGGTGACCTGCGTGACCGCATCCCGGTGCGGATCGAAGTGCGCAAGTCACCCCACGGGTCCAGCGTGGTGCTGACCGCGGCGGACTCGGCCGCCTGAGGCGCGGCCGGCTCTACTCGAACGCCTCCGGCGGCGGGCAGCTGCAGATCAGATGGCGGTCGCCGTATGCCCCGTCGATCCGGCCGACCGGGGGCCAGTACTTCGTCGCGTGCAGGCCCTGCGGGAAACAGGCGGGGGGACCCGGTCGTAGGGGTGGTCCCACTCCCCCGCGAGCGACTGGGTCGTGTGCGGCGCATGCCGCAGCACGCTGTCCCCGATCGCGACCTGACCGTCGATGACCTGCTGGATCTCGCCGCGGATCGCGATCATCGCGTCGCAGAAGCGGTCCAGCTCGCCCTTGTCCTCCGACTCGGTCGGCTCGACCATGAGCGTGCCGGCCACCGGGAAGGACATCGTCGGGGCGTGGAAGCCGTAGTCGATGAGGCGCTTGGCGATGTCGTCGACGGTGACACCGCTCTCCTTGGTCAGCGGGCGCACGTCGAGGATGCACTCGTGCGCGACGAGGCCGTTCTTGCCCGAATAGAGCACCGGGTAGTGCTCGCGCAGCCGGGCGGCGATGTAGTTGGCGTTCAGGACCGCGACCTGGGTGGCGCGCGTCAGGCCGGCGCCGCCCATGAGCCGGATATAGGCCCACCCCCCCCCCCGCGGAGCCGTAGGGCGCCGCGGAGACCGCGGACCCGGTGCGGCCCTGTTGCGGGCTGGCCGGCAGGAAGGGGGCGAGGTGTGCACGCACGCCGATCGGGCCGACACCGGGGCCGCCGCCGCCGTGCGGGATGCAGAAGGTCTTGTGCAGGTTCAGGTGCGAGACGTCGGAGCCGAACGTGCCGGGCTGCGCCAGCCCGACGAGCGCGTTGAGGTTGGCGCCGTCGACGTAGACCTGACCGCCAGCGTCATGGATCATCGCGCACAACTCCGCGATCGTGTCCTCGTAGACGCCATGGGTGGAGGGGTAGGTCACCATGATCGCAGCGAGGTTGTCGCCGTGGTCGGCGATCTTGTTCTTCAGGTCGACCATGTCGATATCGCCGCCGGGACCGGTCGCGACGACGACGACCTTCATCCCCGCCATGACGGCGCTCGCGGCATTGGTGCCGTGCGCGCTCTGTGGGATCAGGCAGACGGTGCGGTGTTCCTGCCCGTTCGCGCGGTGGAAGGCGCGGATGGCGAGCAACCCAGCCAGCTCCCCCTGGGAGCCGGCGTTGGGCTGGACCGAAACCGCGTCATACCCGGTGATCCGGCACAGCCAGTCTTCGAGCTCGGCGATGAGCGCCTGATAGCCCGCCGACTGGTCGTGCGGCGCGAAGGGGTGGAGGTTCGCGAACTCGGGCCAGGTGATCGCCGCCATCTCGGTCGTGGCGTTCAGCTTCATCGTGCACGAGCCGAGCGGGATCATGCCGCGGTCGAGGGCGAAGTCCTTGTCGGCGAGCGAGCGCAGGTAGCGCAGCATCGCCGTCTCGGAGTGATAGCTGTTGAAGACCGGGTGCGTGAGGAAGTCCGAGGTGCGTTGCAGATCGGCGGGGAGCGCCGCCTCCGTGGGCTCGCCCGCGACCATCCCGGACACGATCCCGCCCAACACCCGAGCGACCTGGTCGCCGGTCGTCGTCTCGTCGACGCTGAGGCCGACCTCGTCGTCGGCTCCGCGCCGCAGGTTGATCCCGGCCTCCGCTGCGGCCGCGACGAACTCGTCGGCCCGGCCGGGCACGCTGAAGGTCAGGGTGTCGAAGTAGTGGGTGCTGAGCGGTTCGATTCCCGCGGCCGACAGGCCCGCCGCGATGTCCTGTGCGCGCTCGTGAACCCGTCGAGCGATGGCGCTCAACCCGGCCGGTCCGTGGTAGACGGCATACATCGAGGCCATCACGGCGAGCAGCACCTGCGCGGTGCAGATATTGGAGGTCGCCTTCTCGCGGCGGATGTGCTGCTCGCGGGTCTGCAGGGCGAGGCGGTATGCCGGGTAGCCGGCCGAGTCGACCGACACGCCGACGAGGCGGCCGGGCATCGTGCGCTCGAGTCCCTTGCGCACGCTCATGAAGCCGGCGTGCGGGCCGCCGAACATCATCGGCACCCCGAACCGCTGGGCCGACCCGACCGCGATGTCGGCGCCCCACTCCCCCGGCGGCTTCAGCAGCGTGAGCGCGAGGAGGTCGGCGGCGGCGGTGACCAGCGCTCCGGCCTCGTGCGCGGCGACGGCCAGCGCGGCATACGACCGGATCGCGCCCTGCGCGTCGGGATACTGCACCAGCACCCCGAAGACGTCCTTCTCGCCGGCGGCGGCGCGCAGCGCCTCCCCGGTGGTCATCTCGGTGAGGTCGGTGACGACCAGCGGTATGCCGATCGCCTCGGCCCGCGTGCGCACCACCGCCAGCGTCTGCGGGAACACGTGGGCGTCGACGAGCAGGACGGCGTCGGCCTTGGCCCGGGTAGCGCGATGCATCAGCGTCATGGCTTCGGCCGCGGCAGTCGCCTCGTCGAGGAGGGAGGAGCCGGCGATGTCGAGACCGGTCAGGTCCGTGATCATCGTCTGGAAGTTGACGAGGGCCTCCAGGCGGCCCTGGCTGATCTCCGGCTGGTAGGGCGTGTAGGCGGTGTACCAGGCCGGGTTCTCCAGAACATTGCGCTGGATCACCCCGGGGGTGTGCGTGCCGTAGTAGCCCTGCCCGATCATGCTCGTCAGCACTCGGTTGTCGTCCGCGTACGCGCGCAGCTGGTCCAGGACGGCCTGCTCGCTGGTGGCCGGCTCGATGTCGAGCGCTTCGGCCATCCGGATGGTGTGCGGGATCGCCGAAGACGCCAGGGCATCGAGGCTGTCCTGGCCGATCGCCTGCAACATGGCGTCGATATCGGCGTCGCGCGGGCCGATGTGCCGGGCAGCGAATTCGGGCAGGGGTGTCGTCACCGGGACTCCTCGTGGGGTGCTTTTGGCCACTTGCGAGCCTATCAACGGCACCTGCCCTCGGACCCCTCACGCCTGGTACGACGATCGGCGACCCCCCACCCGCCGATCGTCGGGGCCGCGGCTGGGAAGGGCGTCAGCCGACGCGGGCGGCGCGGCGGGCGCGCAGTTCGTCGCCGGGGTGCTCGGCGGGGGTGGCCTCGTCGGGTGACTCGCCGGGCAGGTGGGCGAGCGAGCCCTCGACCTCCTGCCAGACCTTGCCCAGGGCGATCCCGAAGACCCCCTGACCGCCTTGGAGCAGGTCGAACATCTCGGTCGGCGAGGTGCACTCGAAGACGGAGGCGCCATCGCTCAGGAGGGTGACCTGGGCCAGGTCCTCCACACCCCGCTCGCGTAGGTGCTCGATGGCCAGGCGGATCTGGTGCAGGGAGACGCCGGTGTCCAAGAGGCGCTTGACGACCTTGAGGACGAGGATGTCGCGGAACCCGTAGAGGCGCTGGCTGCCGGAGCCGGCCGCACCGCGAATGGACGGCTCGACGAGCCCGGTCCGGGCCCAGTAGTCGAGCTGGCGATAGGTGATACCCGCGGCCTTGCAGGCCGTCACCCCGCGGTAGCCAACGTCCCCGAAGGGCGTCCCGAAGTCGTCGAACAGCGCGTCCTGCGTGGGTCGCGGCGTCGGCCGCATCCCATCCCCGCTCTCGCTCACCGAATCCTCCGTGTGGACTTGACTGGTATCTGGATTTGACGGTACGGCGGGCGGGGGCGGTCGTCAACGACCGACGCCATAACACTTTCGGCGTGTCGCACCTGACCCACTAGTCACATCAGTCACAGCCATCATTAAAGATCGACTTGAGGTCAAGAGTCGGGTCGGGTCTCGAAGTCCTCCGGCGAAACGTGGTCGAGGAACTCCTTGAACTTCTCGACCTCGTCGTCGGTCTCCTCCGGCAGCAGGATCCCGGCGCTGTCGAGCAGATCCTCGGGTGCGTAGACCTCGGCACCCGCCCGGATCGCGAGAGCGATGGCGTCGGAGGCGCGGGAGTCGATCTCGATGCCGCTGCCCAACACCAGGGTCGCGTAATAGACGCCCTCGTCGATGCGGTCGATGCGCACGCTGCCGAGGCTGTCGCCCAAGGCCGTAATGGTGTTGACGAGCAGGTCGTGCGTCAACGGCCGGGGCGGCACGACGCCCTGCTGGGCGTAGGCGATGGCGGTGGCCTCGGCCGCGCCGATCCAAATGGGCAGGTGGCGGGCACCCTCGCGCTCGCGCAACAGGATGATCGGGGTGTTCGTGGGCATTTCGACCCGCACCCCCAGGACGTCCAAGTGCCTCACCCTGACAAACTACTACGCCTCGCGCCGGCTCAGTTCGTCCTTGACGAGGGCGGTATGCAGCGCCAGGCAGGCCGCGGCGATCGCGGCCGGGTCCGGACGGCCCGCCCCGGCGGCGGCGTAGTCGACCAACCCCACCTCGCGTTCGGCGGCTGTGCGGAAGACCCGCAGATGGCGGGCTTCGATCCCGAAGCCGCCCAGGTCGTGGGCCGCGGCCACGATCCGCGCGCTCTCCCCGGCGAAGTAGCCCTGCTTGTCGGGGCGCAGCAGCCCGAAGGAGACCAGTTCGTCGATGAGGGTGCGGCCGGCCCCCGTGGCAGCGGCCAGTTCGGTGGCCTGCAGCCGCGGAGCCGGCTGCTCGTCGGCCACCAGGTCGTCCGCCCGTGGCACCGCCGGATCGGCCGTGACCTGAGGCGGCGTGGGCACGGCGGAGGTGCCGGCGTCGACCGTCAGGCCGCGGTCCATCGCGTCGAGGTTGTCCTTGATCACCTTCAGCGGCCAGAATCGGTCGCGCTGAGCGGTGAGGATGAACCGGACCCGCTCGATATCCGCCGGGGCGTAGAGGCGGTATCCGGATGGGGCTCGCTCGGGCTCGACGAGGCCTTCGGCCTCAAGGAAGCGCAGCTTGGAGATCGTCAGGTCGGGATAGTCCGGCGTGAGCTGCGCGAGCACGGCCCCGATGCGCTGGCCGCGGGCAGGCACTGGTCAGGCCTTGGCCTGGTGGAACACCAGGCGGAACTTGCCGATCTGCACCTCGTCGCGATCGTGCAACTCGGCCTCGTCGACGCGTTCGCGGTTGACATAGGTGCCATTGAGGGAACCCACGTCGCGCACCACGAACCGGCCGTCCTCGAAGGAGAACACGGCGTGCTTGCGGGAGACCGTCACGTCGTCGAGGAAGATGTCGCTGTCCGGGCCGCGGCCGGAGGTCACCTCCGCGTCGTCGAGGAGGAAACGAGCACCGGTGTTGGGGCCGCGCTGGACGATCAGCAACGCAGTGCCGGGGCGCAGAGCCTCGATCAGGCCGAGGTCCTCGCGGCTGAGGGCCGGCTCGTAGTCGGTCCAGTCGGGGGCCTCGGACCCGCCGACGCCGGGCAGGCGCTGGGTCGAGGGGTCGAAACGGAACACCTCGCCGGACGGCTCGCCAGAGTCGGGCGTCGGGGCCGCTGGCTGATCGCTCATTCGATGTGCTCCTTCACGGGTGGGCGGGTGCCCAGGTCAGGCGAGGTTATCGCGGTAGGCACCGGCATCCATCAGCGTTTCGAGGACCGAGGGGTCCTCGACGGTCATCTCGTAGATCCAGCCCTCCCCGTAGGGGTCGCTGTTGATCAGCTCGGGGGCGCCGTCGAGGGCGTCGTTGACGGCGGTGACGGTGCCGGTCAACGGAGAGTAGAGGTCGCTGACCGATTTGGTCGACTCGACCTCGCCGCAGGCGTCGCCTGCGGCCACCGGCGACCCCACGGCGGGGGCACTGACATACACGACATCGCCGAGCGCGTCCTGGGCGTATGCCGTGATGCCGATCCGCACATTGCCGTCGCCGCCGACGCGCACCCACTCGTGATCCGAGGTGTAGCGCAGATCGTCGGGGAAGTCGAAATCAGACATCGCAGTCTCCGTTCGTGGATTGGTTGGGCGCAACACTAGTCCGCGCGGACGTGGAAGCGTCAGGACGACGCGCTGGAGCTCGGCGTGGGTGCGGGGCGGGCGAACTGGGGGGTCTTCGGCTCGTAGGTCGCGGTGATGCTCACCTCGTCCCGGGCGGCGATCGTCACCTCGCCGCCCTTGCCACGGACCGACTCCCCCACGCCGCCCGGGATCTCCATCGCGGCAGCCATCGTCGGGGCGTCGCCGATGGCCCGGAAGATGTAGGGCGGGGCGACATTGGTGCCGGAGACGCTGATCCCGCCGTCGACGTCGGTGAAGTAGGTCGAGGCGACCACACGCACCGGGCCGATCTGGATGACCTCCGCGCCGGCGTCGCGCAACTCCTCGAGCGCGTCGAGGAGGATCGTGGAGCTGATCTGGCCGTCGGGGTCGGTGATGGTCATCGTGATGCCCGGTCCGGTCGCCGCCTTGGTGCCCGCCAGGATGGCGAGGGTGTCGGCGCGTTCCTGCGCCACCTGTACGGCGGCAGCCTCGCTGTCGGCGCCGCTGGCGAGCCGGTCGCGGATGCGTTCCAGATCGCGCAGTTCGTTGCCGAGCCGCACACTCTCCTGTGTCACGGTGTCGAGAATGCCGACGAGCTCCTCCTGGCGGAGGTTCTCCAGCCCCTGCGTGCGGGTCTGTCGCACTTGCGCGCTGATCGCGAACCCGAGGAGGACCCCGCCAGCGCCAGCACGAACAGGTTGCTGCGGGTCATGCGAGGGGCGGCGATCCGCCCGAGGCGGCGCCACGCGGTGCGCGTGTCCGTGGCGGGGCGGCGGGTGCGGGTGGCCATCACGCGTGGAAGAGGTGGCGGCGGATCGAGGCGACATTGGAGAAGATCCGCACCCCGAGGACGACGACGACACCGGTCGAGAGTTGCGCACCGACACCGAGCTGGTCGCCGAGATAGACGATCAGCGCCGCGACGATCACATTGGAGAGGAAGGAGATGACGAAGACCTTGTCGTCGAAGATGCCGTCGAGGACGGCCCGGACCCCGCCGAAGACCGCGTCGAGCGCAGCGATGACGGCGATCGGCAGATAGGGCTGCAGCCAGATCGGCACATCGGGTTGCAGGACGACGCCGATGAGGATGCCGGCGAGTAGCCCCAGGGCGGGAATCACTTGGTGCCTCCTTGGACGACCGCCTTGTCGACGGTCACGCGGGTGGCGCCGGGGAGGCTGATGTGGTCAGCCCCGTCGACGGATGTGACGATGCCGAAATTGTCGGTCAACGATTTGAGATAGGCCCCGCCCACCGTCTCGGCGAACGCCGCGGGCAGGGCCGCCGGGTCGCCGATCGCCGAGATGACGTAGGGCGGGGACAGGGGCCGGAAGTTGACGAGGATCGCCTCGCCGGCGAAGCGGATCGGCGAGCGGACCGTCAGGCGCTGGCCGTTGATGGCGATCGCCTCGGCCCCGGATTGCCACAGCGAGTTGACGACGATGAACAGGTCCCGAGAGAGCACCTTGCCCTGGTCGTCGCCCGCTGTGGGCGTCGCGTCGTCGGTGGGCTTGTCGTTGAGGGTGACGAGCAGGCCGGGTCCTTCGACGGCGACGTTCCCGGTGGCGGCCGCAAGGGCCTGCAGTTCCTGCCGCAGCCCGTTTTCGGTGGCGCCCAAGGCGTTTGACTCGAGCCGGGTGATCTCCGTCTGCCGATCACGGATGGCGGCCGAGCGTTCGTCGACCACGGCGCGGCGACTCTCGATCTGGCTGATCAGGTCCTTGCGCACGGTCCCGGCGCTCGCTTCCCCGCGGCGCACCGTCGTGGCCGAGACGGCGAAGAGCAACCCGAGCAGGATGGCGGTGACGGCCACGAGGGTGGACCCGACGGGAGTGGAACGAGGACCACCGGCGGCGGCACGACGAGCCGACGCCGCGGCATACCCGGGGTCGAGGGGACGTTCGAGCATCTCGGTCAGCAGCGTCATCGACGCGTCGGGGCGACGCGCGGGAGTGGGTGCAGGCGCTGTCATACGACCCTCACGTGGCGGTGGGGTGCAAGGTCGCCGCGCGGACATACCGGCGCAACTGCACGGCATACATCAGCCCGGCGACCCAATAAAGGACGATGCCCCACCACGCGAAGCCCCACCCGATCGGGCGGGCGATCTGCGCCAGGGTGGAGTCGCCGTCGGCCAGCAGCAGGCACGGGAAGGCGTAGAGGAGGTTGAAGGTCGCGGCCTTGCCGACGAAGTGGACCGGCATCTCGCGCAGGCCCTTGGTGCGGGCATACAGCAGCAGGAGGGTGAGGAAAACCTCGCGGGCGATCAGGACGCCGACCAGCCACCACGGAATGATCTCGCGCCAGGCAAGCCCGAGGAGGGTGGAGAGGATGTAGAGGCGGTCCGCGATGGGGTCGAGGAGGGCGCCGAGGTTGGAGATCAGGTTGAACTTGCGCGCGATCTTGCCGTCGAGGTAGTCGCTGATGCCGGAAAGCATCAACACCACGAGGGCGAGCGTGTCGTGCTTGGTCAGGATGGCCCACAGGAAGATGGGCACACCGACCAGTCGCAGCATCGACAACAGGTTCGGAATCGTCCACACGCGGTCCGAGCGCTCGGGCTCCACCGGTGTCGTCGTCACGTGGGAAGCCTAAACGCTTCCGCTGGTGAGCCGTTACATTCCCTCGTATGAGCGAGCCCATCCTCAACCTCGGCCTGGATGCACTGCGCGAGCGGATCAGCCTGAAGTGGAACACCTATCCGGCGGACGTCATCCCGGCGTGGGTGGCTGAGATGGACGTCGTGCCGGCGGCGCCGATCCGCGAGGCGCTCGCGGCGATGATGGAGCGCGGCGACACCGGTTATCCGACGGCTTCGGGGTATGTCGGTGCCTTCGGTGATTTCGCCGCGCGCCGGTGGGGGTGGCAGATCGATCGCGACCGGGCGCGGCTGTCGGCGGACGTGATGATGGGGATCTTCGTCGTCCTGCTCAAGACGACGTCCGAGGGTGACCCGGTGGTCATCAACGACCCGGTGTACTACCCCTTCCGGACCTTCCCTGAACTGGGGAACCGGCCGATCGTGTGGGCGGCGATGGGCGAGGACGGGCGGCTGGACCTGGCGGCGCTGGAGGCGGCCTTCGCCGAGGCGACGGCGCGGGGCGGGCGGGCGGCATACATCTTGTCCAACCCGCACAACCCGACCGGGGTGGTGCACACGGTGGCGGAACTCACCGCGGTCGCCGGGCTGGCGGACCGGTTCGGGGTGACGGTGATCTCGGACGAGGTGCACGCGCCGGTGGTGTATGCCGGCTCTCCCCGTTTCGTGTCCTATCTGCAGGTGCCGGGGCTGGAGCGCGGGTTCGCCGTGCACTCGGCGGCCAAGGCGTTCTCGCTGGCGGCGTTCAAGGCGGGCGTCGTGCTGGGGGCGCCGGGTGAGGACGTCACGTTGACGGAGATCATGACCGGGCCGAATGCCAGCCTGTCCGGGGTGGTGGCTCACACGGCGGCGTTCACCTACGGGGATGCGTGGCTCGATCAGGTGCTCGGCGAGCTGGACGAGAACCGGCGGCTCGTGCAGCGGCTGCTGGCGGAGCAGGCGCCGTCGGTCACGACCGCCCTGCCGGAGGCGACCTATCTGATGTGGCTGGACTGCCGGGCGGCCGGCTTGCCTCGCGACCCGGCGGCGCACTTCCTCGAGGTCGCCAAGGTGGGGCTCAACTCCGGCCCGTCGTTCGGCTCCCGTGGCGAGGGCTTCGCGCGGCTGAACATTGCGACCTCGCCGGCCATCCTGACCGAGATCGTCGGGCGGATCGCGGCCTCGCTGCCCTGACCCTTAGTCGGCGGCGAGGGGCCAGCGCACGCCGTCGTCGAGGCAGAGAGCGGTCTGGCGGTTGGCGTCGGTGCAGGCACCGTCCACCAGCTTTCGCTCGCCCAGGGGCGTCTTGAGCGGCACGGTCAGTGGTTTGAGGTCGTTGCCGAGGCAGGTGTAGGCGCCGGGCCGCTGCTTCGCGACATACGTCGTGACGACGACCTCGTCGTCGTGTTCGTTCACCTTGGCTCCGCGGAGCGTGCCGGTGCGCCCGCCGTTGCACTCGATGCGCGACACCATCACCGTGAGTTCCTGGGTCGCCGGCGTGGGGTCCTGCTCCTCGGGCAGCGTCCACGTGGCAACGGTTTTGCTCCACGGCAACGGCGGTACCGTGCCCAAGGTGGCCAGGCCGGCATACAGCCCGTACAGCGCCACCAGGGCCCCGACTGTCAGCCCAAGCCGACGCACCACGGCGCGAGGCGGGGCGAGGCGTGGCAGGACAGGTGGTGCAGGCACGCCAGAAGTGTCCACCTACCAGCGAGTTCAGAGCAAACTACTGGGGCGGGAGTGGCTCGTGTTGCGATCTGGATGGCGGGGTCACACCGTCGGTAGAGCGTGGCCCTCGAACACCGTCGTTAGACCCGCCGACGACGTGGGAATCCGCGTGGTCGGGCTGACAGGATTTGAACCTGCGACCCCTTGACCCCCAGTCAAGTGCGCTACCAAACTGCGCCACAGCCCGTGACAATGCCCCCCGACCGGGAGGCGAACGCAACCATACCTCACGCCCTGCCTGCCGCCCGAATCGGTTGTCTCGCGCGAGGATGTGGCGGTGGCGCAGATCGAGGCGTGGCCCGTGGCATACCGGCGGTGGCTTTTCGTCACCGCCTGCGCGTATGCCGTGCTGCACCACCTCGGTCTCCTACCGGCGGGCACGGCGCGCTGGCGCGGGACCAGCTGGGTGGACTGGCTCGACCTCGTGGTGCCGTATGCCGTGCGCGCTCCCGCCGCGCTCACCCTCGCCACCGCGCGGGTCACCGGGCGGCACTGGGGCGTCTTCGCGGTCGGCGCGCTGGCCTACACCCAGGGTCACGGCATCGACCTGGCGGCGAACTCGATCGGAAACGCGGACCCGGGCGAGACCGCATACCTCTGGGACGAACTGGCGGGGCACGGGATCTGGTATGCCGGGGCGGCGGTCGTCATGTTCGTCCTGGCTGCCACGATGGCGAGAGAGTCACCGCGCGCCCACCCGCTCGGGGTGCTGGCGGCTCTCGGCGTCGGGGCGACGTGGGCGACGAACGCCCTTGGCGGACATACGATTCCGTTGGCGATAGTCGTCGCTCTGGCGGGGATAGGATGGGGCTAGACGCGGCGGGCGTGGCTCACCGGCATCGCTGGTGCGGCGGCGCTGGTGGTGCTGGCCGGAGCCGCCCTCTCCTAGCGCTTGCGCTTCTCCCGCACGCGCACCGAGACCTCGATCGGCGAGCCTTCGAAGCCGAACTCCTCACGCAGCCGGCGCTCGAGGAAGCGGCGGTAGCCGGCCTCCAGGAAGCCGGAGGCGAAGAGCACGAATCGCGGCGGGCGGGTCCCGCCCTGGGTGCCGAAGAGGATGCGCGGTTGTTTGCCGCCGCGGACCGGATGCGGGTGGGCGGCGACGACTTCGCCGAGGAAGGCGTTGAGGCGGGCGGTGGGGATGCGCTGGTCCCACGAGTCGAGTGCGGTCTCGAGGGCTGGGAGGAGCTTGTCGGTATGCCGGCCGGTCCGGGCCGAGATGTTGGCCCGCGGCGCCCAGGGGACCTGGACCAGTTCGCGCTCGATCTCCCGCTCGAGGTAGTAGCGCCGCTCCTCATCCATGGTGTCCCACTTGTTGTACACGATGACCAGGGCGCGGCCGGCGTCGATGACCTGCTGGACGATGCGGATGTCCTGCTCGGTGATCGCGGTGCCGGCGTCGATGAGGACAACGGCGACCTCGGCCTTCTCGAGGGCGGCCTGCGTGCGCAGCGAGGCATAGAAATCGGCGCCCTGGGTCTGGTGGACGCGGCGCCGTATGCCGGCTGTGTCGACGAATCGCCACGGCTTGCCACCGAGTTCGACGAGTTCGTCCACCGGGTCGCGGGTGGTGCCGGCGAGATCGTCGACGACGACCCGCTCCTGCCCCGCCAGCTTGTTCAGCAGGGAGGACTTGCCGACGTTCGGACGCCCGAGCAGCGCGACCCGGCGGGGGCCGCCCTCCTGGCCGGCGGCGGCGACGTGCGACTCCTCCGGGAGCAGCTCGAGAATCTTGTCGAGCAGGTCGCCGGAGCCGCGGCCGTGCAGCGCGGAGATGGCGAACGGTTCACCGAGGCCGAGGTTCCACAGGGCCATGGCGTCGGCTTCGAACCGGTCGTCGTCGACCTTGTTGGCGCACAGGATGACCGGCTTGCCGGCGCGGCGCAGCATGCGCACGACGGCCTCGTCGTCGTCGGTGGCGCCGACCTTGGCGTCGACGACGAAGAGCACGACATCGGCCATCTCGACGGCGATCTCGGCCTGCTCGGCCACGCGCAGGTGGATGCCGGTGGCGTCGATGCTCCAGCCGCCGGTGTCGATGATCGTGAAGCGTCGACCCGACCACTCGGCCTCATACGCGACGCGGTCGCGGGTGACCCCCGGCACGTCCTCGACGACCGCCTCGCGGCGGCGCAGGATCCGATTGACGAGGGTGGACTTGCCGACGTTCGGGCGCCCGACGATGGCCACGACCGGCAGGACGACCTCGGTCCGCTGCTCGTCCTGGAAGCCCTCGATGTCGAGGAGGGCGCGGTCCTCCTCGGTCAGGTCGAACTCGTCCAGGCCGACGCGCAGCGCGCGGTCCAGGGCGATGTCGTCCCCGTCGGTCTCGTGCGGGGGCGGGGTGGTCGTCATACCTTCCAGTGTCCCGTATGCGGTGCGCCCGCCCGAAATCGTTGCTGCCGCCCGCCCGCGGAGGTGGCGAACTGACCGGGTTACCGCGAACTGCCTGACATCGCGCCAACTGCCTGACTTCGGGCCAACTGCCTGACGTATTTCTCAGGCAGTCCGCGCCACCCCAGGCGGCTCGCGCTTCACGAGGCAGTTCGGAGCGAGCGGGCTACTCGCGCTCCTCTGCGTGCTCGACAATGCCGATGACGGCCGCGACGCTGCCGTCGAAGTCGAGCGCCGAGGTGTCGAGAAGGACCACGCCGTCGGCGGCGACGGTGAACTGCGAGACCGTGGAGTCGTCCCGGTCGCGGCGAACGACCTCGTCGTGGGTCGCGGCGACCGTGGCGGCGTCGGCGGTGCCGTGCAATTGGGTGCTGCGCCGGGCGAGCCGAGCCTCCTCGGAGGCGGTGAGCAAGATGCGCACGTCGGCGTCGGGCGCGACAACCGTGGTGATATCGCGGCCCTCGGCCACCACTCCCCCGAAGTCGTCGGCGATGATCGCGATCAGGTCGCGCTGCTGCTCCTGCAGGACCGCGCGGACTCCGAGGTTGGTGGCGACCTTGGAGACCTCCGCCGAGACCTCGCTGGTGCGGATCGCTTCGGCGATGTCGTCACCGTCGAGCTCGACTGTCGGATCCTGGGGGTCGGCGCCCAGCCCGAGGGGCAGGTCCTTCGCGGCAGCGACGACGGCGCCGGCGTCCGTGAGGTCGATCCCCTGACGCAGGCACCACAGCGTCACGGCCCGGTACATCGCCCCGGTGTCGAGGTAGCCGAAGCCGAAATGCGTTGCGACAGCGCGGGAAACGCTCGACTTGCCCGACCCGGAGGGGCCGTCGATAGCGATGACGACGGGAGCGACCATGGACGCCACCCTAACCGTCAGCGCCGGCCCTCGATCGCACTCTGGACGACCGAGAACTGCACATTGGACGACCGAGAAGTGCCCTCGACGGGGGTCAATCGTGGACGCGCCAGCCGCGGGCGGTGAGCCAGTCGGTGAGGTCGGCCGCAACAGCAGGGAGGACGGAGAGTTCGAGCTGGCCGTAGGGCTGGCCGAGGTTGTGTTCGAGGTTGAGCTCCTCGAGGTTGATGCCCGCGTCGCCGACATCCTGGAAGAGGCGGCCGAGCTGGCCCGGCTCGTCGGGGATGAGGACGGTGACGACGGCGTATGCCGCGGGGGCGGCGCCGTGCTTGCCGGGGATGCGGGCCTGGCCGGTGTTGCCCGCAGCGATCGTCCGCGCGAGGACGGCGCGGGCGCCGGGGGCCTCGATCTGCCCGTCGGGAGTCGTCGCGGCGGCGAGTGAATCAAGGGCGTCGACGATCTGGCCGAGGTCGGCGGCCAGGGCCTTGAGGACGGCGGCGACGGCTCCGGCGTTGCCGGTGAGGATCTGGGTCCAGAGGACCGGGTCGCTGCCGGCGATCCGGGTGACATCGCGAACTCCGGTGCCGGACAGCCCGACCGCGTCCTCGGGCAGGTCGGCCAGGCGCGCCGCGACGAGGCTGGCGGCGATCTGCGGGACGTGCGACACGGCCGCGACGGCGGCATCGTGCTCGGTCGGCGAGAGCAGACGGACCACGGCACCCGCGGCTTCGGCGATGCCGCGCACCAGCGCCACGCCGTCGGGATCCGTTGTCTCCGTGCGCGAAATCACCCATGGCCGGCCTTCGAAGAGGTCGATGCGGGCGGCGATGGCACCGGACTTCTCGCGCCCAGCCATCGGGTGGCCACCGACATACCGTTCGCGGCCAGGCACCTCCTTGGCGTCCAACTCCGCCCGCACGATCTCCTTCACCGAGGCCACGTCCGTGACGACAGCGTTGGGCCATGTCGCCAGCGCGTGAGTGACGACATCGGCGGTGACATCCGGTGGCGTCGCCACCACGACAAGATCGACGGGGTCCCCCGCGCCGATCCGCGCCCCACTGAGATCCGACGCCAGCGCCTCATTGGTCGGCGAGGCGTCCGCGACGCTGACGACCAGGCCGGCACGCACGAGCGCCATCGCCAGGCTGGTGCCGATCAGGCCCGACCCGATGATGTGCACCCGCTGCGGCAGCACGGGGGGCGGCAAAGCACGCGGCATACGACTCAGAGCCCCACCGCGTCATACAGCTCGCTGATCTCCCGGGCGGTGAGATTTCGCATCTTGCCGGCCTTGGTGTTGCCCAGGCGCACCGGTCCGAACTGGATGCGCGCCAACTCGATCACCGGGTGCCCGACCGCCTCCAGCAGGCGCCGGACGATGCGGTTGCGGCCCTCGTGCAGGATCACCTCCACGACGGCCTTGCCGGGCATGGAGTCGACGAGTTTGAAGCTGTCGACGACGACTCGCCCGTCATCCAGGTCGACGCCGGCTCGCAGGGTCTTGCCGAGGTCGCGGGGCACCGGACCGGGCACCTGGGCGACATACGTCTTGAGCACCTCGTATGACGGGTGCGCGAGGCGGTTGGCCAGCTCGCCGTCGTTGGTGAGCAGCAGCAATCCCTCGGTGTCGGCGTCGAGGCGGCCGACGTGGAAGAGGCGCTCGCGCCGGCCCGCCACGTAGTCACCGACACACGGGCGGCCCTTCTCGTCCTGCATCGTCGTGACGACCCCGACCGGCTTGTTGAAGGCGAGGTAGACCTTCTCGGGGTCGGTCTGGACGCGCACACCGTCGACGTGGATGGCCTGGCGGGTCGGGTCGACGCGCACGCCGAGTTCCATGACGATCTGGCCGTCCACCTCGACCCGGCCCTCGCTGATCATCTGCTCGCAAGCGCGCCGGGAGCCGATTCCGCTGGCCGCCAACATCTTTTGCAGCCGTATGCCGTCAGGATCGTGGATGTCGACGTCGTCGCGGTGCGGTTCGACGGGCACGCGCGTGGGTTGGCTCTTCTTCGTCGTGCCGGCGTGCTGAGGCCCACGGCGGCGGCCCGGAGTGCCGCCGGTGCCGCCGGCCTGGCCGCGGGGACGGCCCGGTCGTCCGCTCCCACCACTACTGGGTTTGGGGGGTGTCATGCGCGTCCCGTCTCAGCGAGTTCGTCGAGGATGTCCACCTCGGGAAGATACGGCGCGAGGGCCGGAAGTTCGGACAGGTCCCGCAGCCCGAGACGCTCGAGGAAGTAGTCGGTCGTGCCGTAAAGGATCGCCCCCGACTCCGGCTCGCTGCCGACCTCCTCGATCAGCCCACGGGTCAACAGGGTTCGGACGACGCCGTCGACGTTGACGCCGCGCACCGCGCCGACCCGTCCTCGAGAGATCGGCTGGCGGTAGGCGATGACGGCCAAGGTCTCCAGGGACGCCTGCGTCAGTTTGGCCGTTGCCCCCTCGAGGATGAAGCGCTCGACGGCAGCGGCATACTCCGGCCGGCTGTAGATCCGCCACCCGCCCGCGACCTCGCGCAACGTGAACCCCCGATCGCCATAGTCCGCGATCAACGTCTGGAGGTGCGTCTCGACGGCCGGCACGGGGATCTCCAGCGCGGTCGCCAGCGCCATCGACGTCACCGGATCGTCGGTGACCATGAGGATCGCCTCGATGGCCGCCTTCGCCCCGCCCGGCATGGCGTCGACGTCGAGGACGAGCGGACCGTCCTCCTCGGCGGCACTCTCGTCCGCGACGAGGTCCTCGGAAACGACCGATTCGGCCTCGTGCTCGCTCACTGCTCGTCCTCTCCTTCGTCCGACTCGGCATCGACGCTCTCGTCGAACTCGTCGCTCACCGTGATCTCGCCGGAGTCGGTTCCGACCCAGCGAATTGTCAACTCCCCCAACGCTTCCGCTTGTTCGAACGTCACGTTCGCCTCGCGATAGAGCTCCAGCAGCGCCAGGAACCGAGCCACGATGACGAGTGTCGAGTCGGCGTCCGACACCAGCGCACGGAATGTCGCGACCTTGGCGTGGCGCAGGCGCTCCCCGATGATCCCGGCCTGTTCCTGCACGCTGACGGCCGGTGCGTGCAGGTGGTCCAACCCGACCGTCGGCACCGCCTTGGGCGTCATCGCCCGCGCCGCGATCATCGCCAACTGCTCGGGCGTGATCCCGATGACCAACTCCGGCAACAGTTTTTCGAAGCGCGGGTCGACCCCGGCCCGCCGGGCCACCATCGCCCGGTTGACGGCCATCCGGTCCTCGAAGACGTGGGCGATCTGTTTGAACGCGCGATACTGCAGCAGGCGGGCGAACAGCAGGTCCCGGGCCTCGATCAGGGCGAGGTCCTCCTCGTCCTGCGGATCCAGTTGGGGCAGTAAGCGAGCCGCCTTCAGGTCCAACAGCGTGGCGGCGACGAGCAGGAACTCGGTCGTCTGCGACAGGTCCCAGTCACCCGCCTCACGCAGCTGGCGCAAGTGCGCGAGGAATTCGTCGGTCACCTGCGCGAGCGCGATCTCGGTGATGTCGAGCTTGTGCTTGGCGATCAGCCCGAGCAGCAGGTCGAAAGGGCCTTCGAAGTTGTCAAGGTGCACCGAGAACGCGTTCTCCGGTGCGCGCCTCGTGATGACGCCGCCAGGGACGGCGTCTCCGCTGAAGTCGCCCTCGCCCACCAGGGCGTCCGTGGTCATCGTGCTCAGGGGGCGCTGCCGCGGGCGATGAGTTCGCGGGCGAGCTGGCGGTAGGCGTTGGCGCCGGAGTGCGCGGAGGCGTAGCTGGTGATGGGCTCGGCGGCGAGCGTCGCGTCGGGGAACTTCACGGTGCGGGAGATGACCGTATGCAGCACCCGGTCACCGAAGTGCGCGACCACCGACTCGACGACCTCGCGGCTGTGCAGGGTGCGCCCGTCGTACATCGTCGCGAGGATGCCGTCGATCTGCAGGCGCGGGTTGAGCCGGTCGATAATCTTCTGGATCGTCTCGACAAGCAGCGCCACGCCGCGCATCGCAAAGTACTCGGTCTCCAACGGGATCAGCACCCCGTGCGCCGCGGTGAGGGCGTTGACCGTGAGCAGCCCCAGAGAGGGTTGGCAGTCGATGAGGATGACGTCGTAGTCGTCGAGCACCGGCCGCATGACCCGTGCGAGGACCTGCTCGCGAGCGACCTCCCCCACGAGTTGCACCTCGGCCGCCGACAGGTCGATATTGGCCGGCACGACGTCGAGGCCGGGGACGCGTGAATGTTGGATGACCTCGCGGATGTCGTGGTCGCGTTCGATGAGCAGGTTGTAGATCGTGACGTCGAGGTCGTTGCTGTTGATCCCGAGTCCGACCGACAGCGCGCCCTGCGGGTCGAAGTCGATCAGCAGCACTTTGCGGCCGTATTCGGCCAGTGCCGCACCGAGATTGATCGTCGTCGTGGTCTTGCCGACCCCGCCCTTCTGGTTGCACAGGGCGATGACGCGCGCCGGCCCGTGGCTGGTCAGCGCGGGCGGCTCGGGGAAGGCCGGCAGTTGACGCCCCGTCGGGCCGTACTGACCGATCTCGGCGTCCTCGGTGCCGGGTAGGTGCACGTCGGATCGTTCCACCCGGCGACCTTATCAAGAGGGAACGTGGCGTCCCCCATCTCCTCGGCCCGCCTATCGAGCGCGGGGGTGGGCGCCGGCATACACCTCGCGCAGCTGGTCGATGGTCACCTTGGTGTAGATCTGCGTCGTCGTCACCGAGGCGTGGCCGAGGAGTTCCTGGACGATGCGCACGTCGGCGCCCCCCTGCAGCAGGTGGGTGGCGAAGGAGTGGCGGAAGGTATGCGGTGAGATCTCCTCGGTGATGCCCGCCCGCTCGGCGGTGGCCTTGAGGATCGCCCACACCCCTTGCCGGGTCAGTCGCCCGCCGCGCTGGTTGAGGAAGAGGGCGGGTATGCCGCGGCCCTTGGCTGCCAGGACCGGCCGGGCCCGGGTGCGGTAGGCGTCGAGGGCGGCGGCGGCATACGACCCGAGCGGGACGATGCGCTCCTTGTCGCCCTTGCCGCGCAAGCGCACCACCTCGCTGTCGCGATCGAGGTCGTCGACGTCGAGGTCGACGACCTCGGAGACCCGCGCGCCCACGCCGTAGAGCACCTCGAGCAGCGCCCGATCCCGCAGTGCCGCAGGGGTATCGCCCACACTGGCCGCGGCCAGCAGGGCCTCGACGCGGTCGAGCGGAATGGCTTTCGGCAGCCGCAGCGGCGTTTTCGGCGGTGTGACCGAGCGCGCCGGGTCGGCCTCCAGGGCGCCGTCGAGGGCCAGGAAGCGGTGGAAGGCACGCACAGCGACGACAGCTCGGCCGGCCGACGACGCCGCGAGCCGCCGGGGGGGCGCCCTCGCCGGACCGGAGGGCGACGAGGAAGTCGCTCACGACGGCCGAGTCGACCGCAGCGAGATCGGTGATGCCGCGAGAGCGCAGGTAGGCGGCATACCGCCCCACGTCCCGCTCGTAGGCGCGCAGGGTATGCCGCGACAGCCCCCGCTCGACGTCGAGGTGGGTCAGCCAGTCCCGCAACGCCCGGTCGAGGGCGTCGGGCGGGCGTTGCGGATCCGGCAATGTCGTTGGGGCAGCGTGGGATCAGGCGACGATCGCGGCCGTGTCGGCGCACTCCATACCGAAGGCTTCGGCGACACCCGGGCAGGTGACCTCGCCGGCGTGGGTATTGAGTCCGAAGGCCAGCGCGCGATCGTCGCGCATGGCCTGCTGCCAGCCCTTGTCGGCGAGCTTGACGGCATACCCGAGCGTGGCGTTGGTCAGCGCCCACGTGGACGTATTGGGCACTGCGCCAGGCATATTCGCGACGCAGTAGTAGATCGAGTTGTGCACGGTGAAGGTGGGGTCGGCATGCGTGGTGGGCCGGCTGCCTTCGAAGCAGCCGCCCTGGTCGATGGCGACGTCGACGAGCACCGATCCGGGCTTCATGGCCGCGACCATCTCGTCGGTGACCAGCTTGGGAGCCTTGGCGCCCGGGACGAGGACGGTGCCGATGACCAGGTCGGCCTGGAGCACCTGCTCGCGCACGGCGAGGGCGGAGGAGGCGATCTGGTGGACGCGGTTGTCATAGCGCCAAAAGCTCATTCGGAGCTTGTCGAGATCGGTGTCGAGGAGAGTGACATCGGCGCCCATGCCGAGCGCGATATTGGCGGCGTTCTGGCCCGCGACGCCGGCGCCGAGGACGACGACCTTGGCGTTCGCGACCCCGCCGACGCCGCCCATGAGGACACCGCGGCCGCCATACGGGCGCATCATCGAGTGTGCGCCGACTTGCGGGGCGAGGCAGCCCGCGACCTCGGACATCGGATAGAGCAGCGGCAGCATGCCCGACGGCAGCTGGACGGTCTCGTAGGCGATGCCGGTGACCTTGGTGGCGACGAGTTCGTCGGTGAGCGGCTGGTCCGCGGCCAGGTGGAGGTAGGTGAAGAGGGTCAGGCCCTCCCGGAGCCGGTGGTATTCCTCTTTGACCGGCTCCTTGACCTTCATGACCATGTCGGCCTCGCCCCACACGTCGTCGGCGGAGTCGATGATGCGGGCGCCTTGGGAGACGAACTCCTCGTCGGTGATCGAGCTGCCGAGTCCGGCGCCCTTCTGGATGAGCACCTCGTGGCCGTGCCCGACCAACTCGTGCACGCCGACCGGGGTGATGCCCACCCGGTATTCGTGGTTCTTGACCTCGGTGGGGACGCCGATCTTCACGGGAACTCCTCGCTTCGTGCACGACTGCAACTGTGACGGCAGCGCTGGCGTCACAGGGGCCCGGTCGTTGTGTGCCGGGCGTTCCCGAGTCTATTGCGTTCGGGATGTCAGCCGATATCGGACAGGCCGCCGCGGGCCTGCTCCAGCCAGCTGCGCTGGGCCTCGAGCTTGGCGGTCAGGTCGGCGATCTTCGTGGAGTTGCCCTTGGCCTGCGCCTGCGCGAGTTCCGCCTCGACCTTGGCCAGCGAGGCCTCCAGCTGGGTGGCCAGGGATTGGGCCCGCGCGGTGACCTCGGGGTTGGTGCGGCGCCACTTCTTCTCGTCGGCCTCGCGCACGGCCGCTTCGACGCGGCGCATGCCCTTCTCGGTGCGATCGATGTCGGCGCGCGGCACCTTGCCGGCGGCATCCCACTTGTCCTGGATGACGCGCAGGGCGGCCTTGGTGGCCTCCAGGTCCTGCACGGGCAGCAGCTTTTCGGCCTCGGCGAGCAGGCCGAGTTTGACCTCGTGGTTGGCGCGATATTCCTCGTCCTCGGCCGCGACGACGGCGTCCTTGGCGGCGAAGAAGCTGTCCTGAGCGGCCTTGAACTGCTCCCACAAGGCGTCGTCCTCGGCGCGCGAGGCGCGGCCGGCCTGGCGCCACTGGTCCATCAGGCGCTTGAAAGCGCCGGCGGTGGCCGCCCAGTCCTTGCTGGTGGCGAGGGCTTGCGCCTCCTTGACGAGCTTCTCTTTGGAGGAGCGCGCCGCGGTCCGCGTGGTCTCCAGCTCCGCGAAGTGGGTGCGGCGAGCCTTGTCAAAGGAGTTGCGGGCCCGGGAGAAGCGTTGCCAGAGGGCGGCCTCGACGTCCTTGTCGAGGCGCGCCCCGGTGCGCTGCTGCTCCTTCCAGGAGTCGAGCAGCGCCCGCATCGTAGCGCTCGAGGTCTTCCACTGGATACGTTCCACCGGCTGGCCGGCGATGGCCTCCGCCTGGGCGACCAGATCTTCGCGCACCGTCAGCGCCTCGGCCTTGGCCGCAGCGCGGGCCGCGGACTCGCTCTCGCGCTTGCTGGTGATCTGGCTCTCGACGCCATCGACCAGCGCTGTCAGGGCGGCGAGGTCGCCGACGACATTGGCTTCGCCGATGTGGGTGCGCAGGCCGGTCAGTCCCTCGGCGAGGTCCTTGCTGGTGACCTCGGGCAGGGCGGCGCGCTGGGTGAGCAGGTCGGCCGCGGCATACAGTTCGTCGTACTTGCGGGCGAAGTACTGCAGGGCCTCCTCGTCGGTGGCACCGGGATAGGACCCGACGGCCCGCTCCCCCTCGCCCTCCTTGACGAACACGGTGCCGTCCTCGGCGACTCGGCCGAAGCGGGCCGAGTCCGAAGGGGTGTGCGCCTGCACGGGCCCGGCCGCCGGGGGCTTGGGCCGGACGGCGAACATCTTCGGGCTGGGCACCGCCGACGGCT
>NZ_HG764815.1:3075866-3081611 GCF_001050535.1 Nostocoides australiense Ben110
CGCTGGTTGGCAGTCAGCAAGGCGGAGCCGGCGTTGAGAGCGGTGCAGGCGATGAGCAGATCCATGTTCGCGACTGGGGTGCCTTGCTTGGTCAGGACGGCGTGGATTCGAGCGTAGGTTCCGGCCAGTTGGGCATCTGGAGTGATGACCGGAAGTTGACCCACAACTTTCATGACCCGGCGTCGCTCCGCGGCGGGATCGGCGTGCAACGCGGCGCCGGTGAGGAGTTCGCACAGGACAAAGACGCTGATGCCGAGGGTCTCGTGTGGATTGCGGGCGAGCCAGCGACGAGCTGGGCCCTGCTCATCGCGACGGCTCTCGCGGATCACATCCACGAGGAAGGTGGTGTCGAGGTGGATCACCAGGTGGGCACCCGGACGGCGTGCAGGCGTCGGTCACGGACCGTGGCCTCGACCACGTCGAGGGTCCCCTCGGCTACGGCGTCGTCGCCCATGTCGTCCAGAGTTGCGAGCAGGTCTGCGGCGGTCTCTCCTGGCGCCGGAAGGTACTTCTTGATGACTTGCGAAAAGGACAGGCCGCCGTCCTTGAGGCGGCTGAGCCGGTCGTACGCCTCCAGGTCGATGGTAATCGTCTTGACGGCCATGCACTTAGAGTACACGGATAGCCTTCACCGCGGCTCGAGCAGGACGCCATGCCGGGACAGCTATCGCTGGCCGCGGCCATCCCGGATTGCGGGACGGCCGCTGAGCCGTCCCCGTGCCGGGCAGTCAGTCGCCGATGGTCTTCTTGCCGCGGCCGACGATGAGCGGGTCGGGCTCGAAGACGACCTCCGGGTCCTTGCCGTCGTAGTCGTGCATATTCAAGAAGAGCCGCATGGCATTGATGCGGGCGCGTTTCTTGTCATTGGACTTGATCGTGTGCCACTGCGAATGCTTAGTGTCCGTGAACTTGAACATCGCTTCCTTGGCCTCGGTGTAGGCCTCCCACTTGTCCAGGCTCTCCAGGTCCATCGGCGATAGCTTCCACCGCCGCACCGGGTCGATCTGCCGAATAGCGAACCGGGTGCGCTGCTCCTGCTGGGTGACCGAGAACCACAATTTCGTGACCGTGGCACCCGCGTCGATCAGCATTTCCTCGAAGCGAGGAGCCTGTCTCATGAACACCTGGTACTGGTCCTCGGTGCAAAAGCCCATGGCCCGCTCGACGCCGGCCCGGTTGTACCAGGAGCGGTCGAAGAGCACGATCTCCCCGGCCGTGGGCAGGTGCGCGACGTAGCGCTGGAAATACCACTGCCCCTGCTCGGTGGTCGTCGGTTTGGTGAGCGCAACGACGCGGGCCGACCGCGGATTGAGGTGCTCCATGAACCGTTTGATCGTGCCGCCCTTGCCGGCGGCGTCGCGGCCCTCGAAAACGATGACGTGCTTTTCGCCCATGTCCTGCACGAAGTATTGGAACTTCAGCAACTCGATCTGCAGCAGGTATTTCTCGACCTCGTAGTCATTGCGCGACATGAGTTCGTCGTATGGGTAGTTCTCCCGCCAGGTCTCGACGGCCTTGCCCTCCGGGGAGATCAGCATCGGATCGTCACCGTGATCGTCGCGCACGGTATAGCCCCCGGTCTTGAGGCTGTCGATGTACTCCCGCAGGTTCATTTGGCTCACGCCCAGAACCCTAGTGAACCGTGCCCTCACGGGCCAGAGGTGCCGCGTGTGAGCTTGCGCGTGCCTAGTTCTGCGCTGCCTGCCAGCTTTTGAGCAGCCCCGGCATCAGGAAGACGACCCAGCCCCACGCCCACCCGTCGAAGACGAAGCCGATGATCATGAAGGCGATCAGCGCCAAGGTGCTGCTGATGGCCATGAGGCCGGCCATCGTGCCGCCCTTGCGCTCGGCCGGCACGCTTGCCCCGCCCTGGCCCGGCACGGGGATGGGCCGGATCTGCCCGTCTTGTGCTTCGTCGCCGCTGTGTCCGTATGTCGGTGTGTTGTCCCCTGCGTTCATGGTGCCCAGTCTCACGTGATCCACCGGATCTGTCACCCACCGACCGGACTACATTGACGACTCGACGACAGATTTGCGAAAGGCGTACGCATGACGACCACGACGGTCACCGCCGCCGACGGCACCGCACTGCATACCTATGTCTGGACCCCGCAAGGACAGCCGAAGGCGATCGTGCAGATCGCCCACGGCCTGGCCGAGCACGCGCAGCGGTACGGCCGCTTCGCCGACGCGCTCACCGCCTCGGGGTATGCGGTGTACGCAAACGATCACCGGGGACACGGGCATACCAACCCCGTCGGCGAGGGGCACGGCTATTTCGCCGACACCGATGGTTTCGGCAAGGTCGTGGAGGACTTGCGCGCGGTCACGGAGGTGGCGCGGGCGGCATACCCGGGGGTGCCGGTCTTCCTGCTGGGTCACAGCATGGGCTCCTTCCTCGCCCGGGCGTATGCCGCGGCCTACGGCGCCGACCTCGCCGGCCTGATCCTGTCCGGCACCGCGGGGGATGCCGGGGCGCTGGGGAAGGTGGGGATCGTCGTGGCGCAGGCGCAGGCCCGGCTGAAGGGGCGCACCCACGCGTCGGGGCTGCTCAACGCGATGTCCTTCGGGCAGTACAACAAGGACTTCAAACCCAACCGCACCGACTTCGACTGGCTCTCCCGCGACCCCGACGAGGTCGACAAGTATGTCGCGGATCCGTTGTGCGGCAACGTCTTTTCCACCGGTTTCTGGATCGACCTGCTCGGCGGCCTGAACTACGTCCATCGCCGCGACACGACGGCCAAGGTGCCCAAGACCTTGCCGGTCCACCTCATTGCCGGCTCGATGGATCCGGTCGGTGCGAAGACGAAAGGCGTGGAGGCGGTGGCGAACCAGTACCGCGCGGCCGGGGTGCAGCAGGTGACCACGCACTACTACATCGGTGCCCGGCACGAGCTGCTCAACGAGACCAACCGCGACGAGGTCACCGCCGACCTCATCGCCTGGCTGGACGCCCACCTGCCGGGCTGAGGCGCCCACTCTGGCGCCGGGCTTTCGAACGGACCAGACCGACGTCACTAGCCATTGGGACTTGTTGTGATCACCCCACATGCCAATGGGTAGCGCGATGGTTAGGGTCCGCGGCGACCTTGTCCGGCCCGGGGCTAGCCCACCAGCAGGAACGCCACGGCGAGCGCGGGGGCGAGGCCCTGGACGAGGGCGGCCCGGGCCTTGCGGCGGTCGGTGACCAGCAGGACGAGCGCCGCCGCGACCATGACGGCGCAGCAGAAGAGCGCGATGGCGGCGCCGCGGACGTAAGCGGTCGTGCCCTGCCGGTTGAACGCGCACAGGAACACCCCGAGGGCCGCACCCAGGCCGAGGAAGAGGTTGTAGAAGCCCTGGTTGAAGGCCCATGGCCGGATCACCTCGGCAGCCTCCGGCCCCTTGACCCCGAACACCTTCCACGTCGCCGGCTGATCGAATCGCAGCGACTCGAGCACGAAGATATAGACGTGGATGAGGGCCGCGGCGGCGGCGAAGACGAGCCCGGCAGTGGTCACGCCCGGCATCCTCTCATCGCGGGAGGGCCGGGCCTGACAACCTCAGGACGGGCGGACGCTACGAAACGACGTACCGGCCGAGTTGAGCCTGCTGGGCATAGGTGATCGTGTTCGCGCCGCCGAGGACGACGATGCGCTTGGGCTTCAACCGCTCCAACTCCGCTGCCACAACCGACGGCAGTTTTGCAGTGTCCGTCAACAGGATCGGGCCCTTGGTCATGCCGGCGATGGGGGCGCCGGACAGGGCGTCGGCGAAGACCAGACCCGAGGCGATGTATGCCGTGCCCACGCCCGGGTCGTAGGAGTGCTTGGTCACCTCCACAGCGGTTGCGTAGCGGTCCGGCCCGGCCCATCGTTCGACCGACGATGCCAGGCCGCGCAGTTGCGTCTCCACGCCGGTGGCGATCGTCGCGGTACCGCCGAGGACGACAATGCGGCGCGGGGAGAGCCGCCGCAGTTCGGCGGCGATCTCGGAGGGCAGCTCGTCGGTGTCCACGAGCAGCACCGGCCCGCCCGCCTTGCCGGACGCGGGCGCGCCGGAGAGGGCGTCGGGGAAGACGCGGCCCGACGCGACGTATGCCGTGTCCACGCCTCCGGCCTCGTAGCTGCGCTCGGAGATCTGGGCCGAGGTGACGAAGCGGTCGGCGCCAGACCATCGCTGCGGGGTCACCCCGGTCACGCTGGCCAGGCGGCTCGCCACGCGGTCGCTGATCGTGGCCGGACCGCCGAGGATGACCACCGACGCCGGATCCAGGCGCCGCAGCTCGGCTTCGACGACGCTGGGCAGCTCGTCCGCCTTGGTCAGCAGGATCGGGTCGCCGTCACGGCCGCCCACCGGTGCCCCGGAGAGAGCGTCGGTGTAGACCTCGCCGGAGGCGATCAGGACCCGGTCCACGCCGGGGGCGAAGGACTGCTGCGACATCTCTACCGAGGCGGCATACCGATCCTTCCCGGACCACCGCGCAACCTTGCGCAGCCCCGGGAACGAGATCTCGACGCGGGCCGAACTGAGGTTGGCGGAGATGACGGAGATCTTGAACAGGCCGTCCGGAGCCGTATAACTCTCGCCCGGCTCGAGGCCGGGATGGCGCTCCGTCACATAGCTCGAACTGGTCCCGCGCGGGTGGAAGTCGACGAGGGACCCGTCCCAGACCAGCGTGCTGCCATCCGGTTGCTCCACAGGGATTCTGGTGCGCACGAGCGTGACCCCGCCACCGGGAGTCGTGCGGGTCACTCCGGAGGAGTCGGTGTAGGTCTTGTTGTCGATCCAGTCGTCACGGCCCACCGCGGCCCGGTATTCGATGTCGTACCAGGAGCCGTCGATGGTGAAACCGAGCACCTGCGTGCCATTGCCGGGCGCCTGCAGGCGCTGGAGCGTGACGGTCTGCGGGAGATCGCCCGGAGTGACCGTCGTCCATTCGTCGCTGCCGAAGACCCCGAAGTCGAGTAGCTCGCGGGCGTGCGGGAACCCGGTCCGCGTGTACCCGAACGGCTGGTCGCTCAACGGGCTCCACGGGTCGACGTACAGACGGTAGGAGCAGTCGCCCGAGATCGGTACCGGCTTGCCGGAGCTGTCCTTGCACATGGTCTGATCGGTCGACAGGACCCAGTTGTTGTGCATCATCGCCCGGTTGATGACGTCGTCCTTGGGGACATAGACCCCGTTGGTCATCGTCAGGCCGTATCCCGCCGAGGTGGGGCCGAAATACTCGACGTCGACCCAGTCGCACGCAGGATTCTTGGGCAGATTGACCAGGACGTGGTCGAAGTCACCACCGCCCCCCTCGATCAGGGCGCTGGCCTCCCGCCAGATCGCTTTCCGGTCGCAGGTGGCCACTTCGGCCGACGAGAGGTGAATACGCCACCAGTCATCGGCCCACCCGAGCGTCACGTCGACGCTGCCGCCACTCACGTCGTGCCAATACGAATCGGCGCGGCCCACGTAGGTGTCGGCATTGGTGCTCGGATCCTGCGACGGCTCGCTCGTGGTCCAACTCACCGGAAGGTAGTAGATGCGGTGCTCACCCGCATACTTGCCTCCTGCTGCGCGTGCCCCGCTGGTGCGTCGCGCGCCTGCCTTGGGTGCCGACGCCGCGCCGAGTTCGCTGGCCGGGCGCACCAGGTGGCCGTTCAGGGCCTTGTCAGGGAAGGCGGCCGAGCGCAGGCCGGGAGCCGGGGCGGGGGAGGACTCGGACGCGGTCGCGGGCGACCCGCCGGTCACGGCGGGGGGGGGGGGGGCGGG
>NZ_HG764815.1:3081711-3085251 GCF_001050535.1 Nostocoides australiense Ben110
AGGAACCTCTGCTAGCAGAGGTTAGTGACATCTGCACACCTAGGGAGGTCTGCTGATTTGACCAGCCTCTGCTAGCAGAGGTTCCTTGATCACCCAGCCGGGCGCGGAGGAGGGCGGAGGCGCGGCGGGCGTCGCGGATGGTGACGGGGAGGGGGGACCAGCCGGCATACCGGCCCAGATCGACGACGGGCGGGGCGACCGAGGCGGTCTCGAAGATCGCCGACGGTATGCCGTCGCGCACCGTGCCGTCGACGACCTCGACGACGCGGTCGGCATACTGCACTACCCGCTCCAGCCGGTGTTCGGCAACGACGACGGTGACGCCGAGGTCGTGGACCAGCCGGGTCAAAGTGGCCAGAACCTCTTCTGCCCCAGTGGGATCCAGCGCTGAAGTGGGCTCGTCGAGGACGAGGATTCGCGGGTGCGCGGCCAGGACGGAGCCGATCGCCACGCGCTGCTGCTGTCCGCCGGACAGATCGCGCAGGGGAGCGGCGCGCAGGTCGGCGATCCCGAGCAGGTCGAGGGTCTCTTCGACCCGTTTGCGCATCGTGGCCGGCGGCAGGGCGAGTTGCTCCATGCCGTAGGCCAGTTCCTCCTCGACGGTGTCGGTGACGAAACCGGCGAGTGGGTCCTGCCCGACGACACCGATGACGTCGGCGAGGTCGCGCGGGCGGTGGGTCGCGGTGTCGCGCCCGAGCACGCGCACGCTCCCGGACAGCCGTCCGCCGGTGAAGTGGGGGACGTGGCCGTTGAGGGTGCCCAGGAGGGTCGACTTGCCCGATCCGGTGCGCCCGACGACGAGGACGAGTTCGCCCTCCTCGATCTCGAGGTCCACATCGCGTAGGGCCGCCTCGGCGGCGTCGGGATAGTGGATCGTCACGTGGGACAACGAGATCGCCGGGTCGTATGCCGTCACGCCGCAACCTCCCGAGGCGCCCGGCGGGCGGACACAAGGGGTGGCACGGGAGTGGCGACCGCGGGCACCGCGGCGAGAGCGAGACCGGCCAGCGGCAGCACGGGGAGGGCGGGCAGGCCGAGGGGAGCGAGCGGCATACCCAGCGCAGCCGGGTCACGGCGGACGGTCACGAGCATCGCGACCAGCGCCGCGGCGCCGCAGGCGATCGTCAACCACTCCGGTGCACCCCACGGATCGCGGCGATAGATCGTTCGCGGCACGGACCGTCCGCCGCTCCAGAGGCCGGCAACGCAGAGCAGCAACCCGACGACCAGGGTCGGCATGCCCAACGCGGCGGGGGATGTGGTGTCGAGGAGTCCGTAGATGCCGACGCACGAGCCGAGCAGTCCGAGTAGCGTCAAGACACCGGTTGCCCGGCCATTCGTCGACTCCGGCCGCCGCCCGTAACCACGGCCGTCCATGGCTGCGGCCAGTGCGAGCGAGCGATCGAGGGTATCCTGCAGGACCGGCATGGCGATCCTGCGAAACCCCTTGAGCCGCAAGGCGGGTTCGCCGCGCAACTGTCGGGCGCGCGCGACACGTTGCACGCTCTCGGCCAGTTGTGGCGCGACCGTGACCGCCACGACCAACGCGGCGCCGATCTCGTGCAGGGCCGCGGGGAAGACCTTGAGCAGCCGCTTCGGACTGGCGAGCGCGTTGGCTGCGCCGATGGCCAGGATCATCGTCGCGAGACGAGCCCCTTCCAGGCCCGCGCCGAGGGCCCCTTCCAGATAGACGGTTCCTCCGAGTTGGATGCCGGCCGCCCAGGAGGGCAGGTGCGTCTCCGGCAGCGGCAGGAGCGGGATGTCGCCGAACTTCAGCCCGACGAGGGCGTGCAGGACGAGGCGGACGAGAACGATGACGACGCCGAGCACGGCATACAGCCGGAAGGCGCGTCCCCACGGCGATCCGTCCCGACGGGCCAGCACGACGGCCACGAGGACTCCGACATGGGCGGCGAGGAGGACGGGATTCGTCGTCATGCTCGCGCTGGCCGCCAGGGCCAGCGCCCACAGCCACCAGGCCGCGGGGTGCAGGTGACGGATCACGAGAGGTTTACGAAACCGAGGTTCACAACGCCGCGGCTCGATCGCGTTGCCGGCGAACGACAAAGGCGCCGAGCACGAGGAGCAGGCCGAGCCCGGCCCCGCCGGCGACGATGAGCGCCGGGCTGGGGGATTCGCCGGCTCGCGGACTCGCTGCCGCGCTCGGTGGCTCGGTCGTGGCGGTGACGGTGGGGACGGTGGCCGAACTGGATGAACTCGTCGACCGGCTGCCACTCGTCGACGTGGCCGAGGTGGACGGCTGCGAGGTGGTCGCTGACGCCGAGGAGGTGGCGCGTGTGCCCGCGGGGCCCGCAGCGCCCGTGGAGGACCCCGGCGTGGACGAGCCTGGCGTGGACGAGCCTGGGTCGGCAGCCGAGGTGTGTTGCGCCCCAGCGGTTTCGGAGTGCGCCGATGTCGTGCCGGATGAGGTCGGTGCTCTGGTCGTGGATGTCGTGGCAGGCGCCGTGGTGCTCGGCGGCGACACGACTGGTGGCGCCATGCCCGGCTGCCGGCCGGCGCCGAAGGCGACCCCCACGGAGCTGCCCGGTGCCGGGTTCAGGCTGGCCGCGCCGGTGCTGCTGTAGGTCCATCCACCCCCGGCCGCGGCACTCCACAGCGCCCAATAGGCCCTGGTCGGAGGAGTCTGGACACAGGGCTCATCGGCCGGCGCCGGATAGCCGTTGATGCGACAGATGAAGCTCGCCGGGAATCGCTGCGTCCCTTCGAGTCGGAAACCGGCGGACTCCAAAGCCGCCCAGGCCGACGCGGGATCCCCTGGGGCACAACCGGTTTGTATGCCGTTGCCCGAGTCGACGACGACGCTCACCCCGTCTGTCGAGGAACAGGTGGCAGCGGTGGCCGGGGTGGTGATGACGCCACCGGCCGCGAGGAGCGCGGCGATAGCGAGGGGCGGACCGAGTCGAGCGTGGCGCAGCTGCGTCATGACGTCCTAGGCGGGAGGGGGAGCGGTGGGGGGCTTGCCGGCGCCATAGGACCAACCCTCGACGGTGCCGGGCTTGGGGTTGTAGCTCCCGGGGCCGGACGTGGAGTAGGTCCACTTGCCGCCTCGGACGGCGTGCCAGTAGGACCAGTACCCCGTGGTGGGCGGCATGACGACGCACTTGTCGACGGTGGCCGAGGGACGGCCGTTGATCCGGCACACGGCCCCGGGGAAGCGCTGCACCATCGTCACCGTGAACCCGGCACCCCGCAAGGCCGCGAGCCCGGTCGTGGGGTCGCCGGGGGCACAGGACCGCTTGTCCCATGAGCCGAAGTCGACGATGACCGTCACGCCCGATCCGCGCGGGCAGATCGCGAGCGCCGTGCCGGACGTCGCGTGCGCTGACGGGGCGGTGCCGAATGCCAGCGGTGCGGCGGCCGTAAGAGCAGCGAGAGGGGTGAGGAGGCGGGATTTCATGGGGACTTCCTTCCGCGACGGAGGACAGCGGCCGCGCCGATGGCGCCGGCCAGGACGAGGCCACCGGCAGCCGCGATGGCCGGCCCGGTGGAACTGGTTGTGGCAGCCCCGCTCGTGGCCGC
>NZ_HG764815.1:3085351-3088154 GCF_001050535.1 Nostocoides australiense Ben110
TCACCGGCGCGGTCGGCAGCCGGCCGGCGCCCTCGCGGGCCGCAGCGGCGAGCATCCGCAGCAGATCCATCACGGCGTCGAGGTAGCCGTCGACGGCCGCCTGCGCGAGCCGGTCACCGGTCGACGGCAGCGCCAGCAGCAACGACTCGACCGTCGCATCGCAGCGCTCGGCCAGCAGGCCAAGGGTCAGGGCCGGGTCCGGGGGCGCTGGCATACGACCACGTTACCGGCCACCGGCGCCGGCCCCGCGAGATTATCCACAGCCTCCCGGCGGGGTCGTCAGCGCCCGGCGGCCAGCCAGTCGTTGATGATCTCCGCCTCCAGGTCGAATCCGTGGGAGATCGCCGGGGCGGCGGCCTTCTCGATCTTGCCGCCGATGAAGGGGACCTTGGCCTTCAGGTCGGCCTCCAGGGCCTGGTGGCTGCCGTCCGCCGTCGGATAGACCTTGAGGGTGCCGGCGAGCGAGATCGGGGCACCGTGCACCTTGATCGTAACCTGGGCTCGGCGGCTGCCGTCCGCGGCCGGCGGGCCCCAGTCCTGGACCTCGTCGAGGATGAGTTCGTCGCCCACCATGGAGCGGGCCGCGTCGGGCAGGTTGTGCGTGGGCATGGCCCGTGTCGTGCGCAGGATCGTCCGCTCGCCCTGTTCGTCGACGGCGACGGTGTGCTCGCGGGGGCTGGTGCGCAGGCACTTCTCGTCCTGGAAGGCCTCGGTGGCCCGCAGGGCGAATACCTCGTCTGGTGTCCCCGCGAGATCCGCGGACTCGGTGATCCTCATGGCGGAGAACACTATCGGTCCAGGCGTCGCGATCGACGCGGCGCGTCCGTCCCGCTGCTGTCACGCCATGTGCGGGTACCCGTGCGCCGTCGGGGGCACGAAGGTCTCCTTCATGGCGCGCGGAGAGGTCCAACGCATGAGGTTGATCATCGAGCCCGCCTTGTCGTTGGTGCCGGAGGCGCGCGAGCCGCCGAACGGCTGCTGCCCGACGACGGCGCCGGTGGGCTTGTCGTTGATATAGAAGTTGCCTGCCGCGAACCGCAGGGCGGCGCTCGCCTCGGCGATGACCCGCCGGTCCTGGGCGATGATCGAGCCGGTCAGGGCATAGGGCGCGACCGACTCCATCTGCGCCATGACGGACCGGAACCGGCTGTCCGGGTAGACGTGCACGGCCAGGATGGGCCCGAAGTACTCGGTCGTGAAGATCTCGTCGACCGGGTCGTCGGCGACGAGCACGGTGGGGCGCACGAAGTAACCGTCGGTGTCGTCATAGGTGCCGCCGGCGTGGACGGTGATGCCCGCCGTGGCCTTGGCCCGGTCGATGGCGGCGGCGTTGCGGGCGAAGGAGCGCTCGTCGATGACCGCACCCATGAAGTTGCGCAGGTCCCCGACGTCGCCTTGGCTCAGGCCGTTGGTCAGCTCGACGAGGTCGTCCTTGATGACCCTCCACAGCGAGCGCGGGACGTAGGCCCGCGAAGCCGCCGAGCACTTCTGCCCCTGGTACTCGAAGGCGCCGCGGATCATGGCGGTCCGCAAGACATCCGGGTCGGCGCTGGGATGGGCCAGGATGAAGTCCTTGCCGCCGGTCTCGCCGACCAGTCGCGGATAGGTGTGATAGCCCGACAGATTAGCCCCCACCTGCTGCCACAGGTGCTGGAAGGTCGCCGTGGATCCGGTGAAGTGGATACCCGCCAGCCCCGGGTCGGTCAGGGCGACCGTGGAGACGGCGATGCCGTCGCCGGTGACCATATTGATGACACCGGGTGGCAGGCCGGCCGCCTGGAGCAACTCCATCGTGTAGCTCGCGGCGAGTTGCTGGGTCGGGCTCGGCTTCCACAGCACGGTGTTGCCCATCAGCGCCGGGGCGGTCGGCAGGTTGCCGGCAATGGCGGTGAAGTTGAACGGGGTGATCGCGTAGACGAAGCCCTCGAGCGGGCGGTGATCGAGCCGGTTCCAGACACCGGGCGCATTGACCATCGGCTGCTCCTGCAGGATCTGCCGGCCGAAGTGGACGTTGAACCGCCAGAAGTCGATGAGTTCGCAGGCGCTGTCGATCTCGGCCTGGTATGCGGTCTTGCTCTGCCCCAGCATCGTCGCCGCGTTGAGCGTGGCGCGCCACGGCCCGGCCAGGAGATCGGCGGCCTTGAGGAAGATGGCGGCCCGGTCGTCATACGACAACTCCCGCCATCCGGGGGCGGCGGCCCGTGCGGCGGCGATGGCGGCGCCCGCTTCCTTGGCTCCGCCGTTGCGCATCCGGCCGACGATCTTGGCGTGGGCGTGGGGTTGCCGCACGGGGATGCGGGGGCCCGAGCCGGCCACCTCGGCACCGTCGATCACGTGCGGCAGGTCGCGGGTCTCACCCCCGATGCGGGCCAGCTCGGTGAGCAACGCCTCGCGTTCGGACGAGCCGGGGGCGTAGTCGCGCACTGGCTCGTTGACCGGGATCGGCACCGTGGTGACGGCGTCCATTTCGTCTCCTTCGACCGGGGTGGTGGCGTCGCCAAACAGCCTAGTCACCAGCCGGTGACGGTGGCCGCGAGCGCTGCCGGCCGTCGATCCTCGTCAGGAGTCGGTGAGGTGCTGCGCGACCAGGTCGGCCTCGGTGATGTCGAACCAGAGCAGGTCGGCGTCTTCGCCGGGCTCCTCGCCGACGTGGAAGGCGACGATCTCGCGGCGCAACACCGCTCGGTGCACCTCGACGGTATGGCCGGTGTCGGGCCAGTCGACCTCCGCGTCGGGCAGGTCGAGGGCGGCCACGGCGACGCGGTCTCCGGCCGCCGCGCCGGCCGCCACCGCGTGGGGGGGG
>NZ_HG764815.1:3088254-3091099 GCF_001050535.1 Nostocoides australiense Ben110
CTTTTGTTCAGCAGTCTCCTAGAGCATGGTGAGCGCTAGAGCATGGTGAGCGCTAGAGCACGGTGAGCGCTAGAGCACGGTGAGCGAGGACTCCGGTGCGCGCTCGGTCATCAGGTCGCGCACCGCGGCCGGGTCGACGAAGGCCGCCGTCGCCCACACATCGGCCCAGACGAGATCCGGACCCACCACGGTGGCCGACCCCGAACGCGAAACCGCCTCTCCCGTGCGGGGATCGGCGATATGCGATCCTCGGGCAGCCGTGCCGGACGTCGCCACGGCCCCTTCGACGACCTCGGCCGTCGCTGCGATCCGGCCGGCCTGGTGCGGGTCCTCGATCCCGATCGACCAGCTGGGGGCGACGCCCCGCATTCCGGTGCCGAAGCCGACGACCATGTCGCCGCCGGCGTTGAGGCAGAACGAGATTCCGGGGACCAGGCGCAAGAGCGCGGCGGCCTGCTCGATGGCCCACCCCTTCACCACACCGGTGGGGTCGTATGCCGGGACCTCGCCCGGCGCCGCGCGCCAGGCGGTGAAGAGCCCGCCCGTGCGCTCCTCGGCCCCGAGGCAGAGCTCGAGCACCTCGGCCTGCCAGGGATGGCATTCCCCGGCGAGGACGGCACCGGCCTGCAGCCGGCGCAGCTCGCTGTCTGCACGCCACAGGCTGAAGACCTCGTCGACCTTGCGCAAGGTGGCGAAGACATTGCCGGCGGCCTGGTCGATGTCCGTCCGGGACGTGTCGATCGCCTTGACGTGCAACGAGATCGGCATGCCCATGATGAATTCGACGAAGGCTCGGCGCTGGATCGGCTGGGCAGGCTGGGCGGCGCGGGCGGCTCGCGGGCCGGGCCGGGTCGGCAGGGGAAGGGTGGTGGTCGTCATGACAGGTGCGCCTGGTCGATCGCGGACTGCAGCGACTGGATGTAGCCGACGGAGGTGACCGTCGCACCGGAGACCATGTCGATCGACGAGTTCTGCGCGTCGACCGTCTCCTGGTTGAGGATCGGCACCGCGTAGGAGTTGATCTCCTGGTCCTTGTGGTTGCTCCACGGCACCTGCAGCACCTCGGACTTGGTGATCTTGCCGTTCTCGACGGTGATCTGGACCTGGACCAGGCCCCATTGGGTGTTGACGGCGTCGCCGGCGTAGGTCTGGGTGCCCGCATCGGAGCTGGACGAATCCGACGATGAACTGCTCGTGGAGCTGCTGCCGGGGGTTGAGCTCTCCGTGGTCGCGTCCGACGAGGTGTCGTCGGTGGTGGCACTACCGGTCGGCGACTGCGACGTAGCACTGTCCGTGGAATCCGTTGTGCCCGAGCTGCTTTCGGTCGTCGTGGGAGCCGCGGCCGCGACCGCGCTGCTGGCGGTCGCATTGCGGGACGTGGGATAGCTGAACAGCAGGACAAGCGCGCTGAGCGTGCTCATCAGCCAGAGGGTGATCTTGCGCATTACGGGCCTGACTCTCAGTACTCGAGGTGTTCGATGTGGATGGCTTTGGGGGCGACGCCCGCGTCCTTCACGGCCGCCTCGGCGGCGGCCATCCACGGCCCCGAGCCGCAGATGTAGACGTCGTGGTCGGCGATATCGGGGGCGATCTGGAGAAGGGCCTCGGCGTCGCCCAGATGGGCGGCCGACTCGGGGAGCCACGAGTCGCGACCGGGTATGCGGTGCCCGTCGACGACGACGTAGCGCGCGCCGCGGTGGGCGGCCAGGGCTTCGATCTCCTCACCGAGGACGAGTTCGTCGCGGGAGCTGGCCCGGTGGACGATGGTGACATCACCCGCCGACTGCGGGAGCGACTCCAGCAGGGCGCGCATCTGCGTGATTCCGATGCCGGCACCGAGGAGCAGCACCTTGCGGTTGCCGCGGACTCCCGGGTGCAAGCGGCCATACGGCCCTTCGATCAGCGCCTTGGTGCCGACCTGGAGATCGGCCAGCCGGGCGCTCCCGGCACCAAGATGCTTGACGGTGATGCGCAGGGTGTCGTCGGTCGGGGCCGCGGAGAGGGAGTAGGGGTTGGCCCGCGTCCAGCCGGGTCCGTCCTGAAAGCGCCAGTTGAAGAACTGACCGCCCTGCGCCCCCAGTCGGTTCAGGCCGCGTCCACGCAGCGTCACGCTGGTGACATCGGGGGCCTCGGCGGTCACCGCGACGACGCGAAGGTCCGAGCGGCGCGAGCGAAACAGGGGCATTGCGACGCGGAAGGCCAGCACGGCGGCGGCCACCACGGCATACAAGGTCCACCAGAACACCGTCGCCGCACGCGAGTCGAGGAACTCCTGGCCGGTCCACAGCTGGTGCGGCAGGGCCAGGCCCGCGCCGAGATAGCCATAGAGGTGGATCAGGTGCCAGGACTCATAGCGCAGTCTGGCGCGGGCCTTCTTGATCGAGGTGACGACGACCATGACCAGGCAGGCGGTGCCGGCGATCGCCAGGAGCATCCCGGGATAGTTGACGGTGAAGTCGACGATGGTGCCCCAGATCCCCTCGGATGTCCCCGCGGCATACCCGAGGGTGATGAGCAGGATGTGGGCGAGCATCAGGTTGAAGCTGGTGAACCCGATCAGGCGATGGGAACGGACCAATTCGTCCTGGCCCCAAGCCTTTTCGAACCACGGCACTCGGGCCATCAGGAAGACCTGCACGAGCAGCAGGGCGGAGGCGATGAGCCCGGTGAGGCGTCCGAAGCTGCTCAGGAATCCCCCGACGCTGCCGACGTCGGCCAGTCCGCCGCCGTGGATCCACAGCGCGGTCACGCCCAGGAGCAGCAGCCAGACCGCGGCGCCAGAGGTGTCGCGCCACCAGGTGCGGGTGCGGCGCAGCGGCGCGGCCGCCGCCGGCCGCTCCGTCGG
>NZ_HG764815.1:3091199-3095107 GCF_001050535.1 Nostocoides australiense Ben110
CAGTTCGTGTGGACGTCAGTTCGTGTGGACGTCAGTTCTTGTGGCCGTCATAGAGTTCGGGGGCGGATGAGGAGGGACTGCGCCGAGAAGGCGACGATGCCGCGGGCGTCGCTGACGGTGGCACGGCATACGCCCATCCCCGCGCCGGCGGCGGTGGTGACGGCGTCGACGCACAGCCACTCCCCCTCCGGCGGCCGGACGACGTGCACGGTCAGGTCGGTGTTGCGGAAATCCCACTCCCGGATGTCCAATTCCGCGCTGATGCCGGAGCCGGAGTCGACGCAGGTCAGCACACGCTGCAACGGACTGAGCGGCTCGTCCTCGAGCAGCGGCAGGTGAGGGCGCATCCATACCGTCCCCGGGCCGGGCACGCCCACCTGCCCGCGCACCCAGCGCCAGTCGATGGAGTCGATATAGCCGCGCACCCAGCCGCGCGGCGCCGGATAGGCCGCCCCGTCGTCGGGAGTGGAGGTGGGCGCCATGTCGTTGACGGCCGGACCGGGGGCGTCGGGCACTGCCCACGCCCGGGCCTGCGCGACGGCCCGGTCGGAGTCGACGTCGGTGAGGACCGCCTCGGCGAGGTGCACCGCCCGCCCGCTGCGCAGGACGCTCGCCGCCACCTCGACCTGCCCGACGGGGATCGGGCCGAGGATGTCGATGGTCAGCCGGCTGATCGCGAACCCCTCCGGCAGGGCCGTGGTCTCGATCTCGCGCGTCAGCAGCGCCGACGGCGGCCCGCCGTGCTGGTGGGTCTCGGTCCACGGGCCGCCGGTGTGCCACGTCGCGAGGAAGACATCGGCCTCATCCCGCACCCCGAGCAACTCGTAATAGGCGTTCGAGTCGGCGCTCACGCCTCACACGGTAGCCGGACGCCCGCCGGAGCCGGGCACAGCACCCCGCGCCCCGACCCCCGGGCCTTGGATTCCGGCCCCGGCCCGGCCCCGGCCGCGGACATGACCATCGCGTTACCCATGTGTATGTGGGGTAATCGCCCCACAGACCAATGGGTGACGGCATACGAATGGGTAGCGGCGTCGGCACCGAGTGGGAAGCGGTCAGGGCCGCCACGACAGGGCCGCGTGGTCGGTCAGGCCGCGCAGGCGAGGCGCCTGGTCGATCTCCGGCCGCCGGCCGGTCACCTCCAGATCCGCGCTGGCCAACACATAGTCGTAGCGGCACCCCACGCCCGAATGGTCGACCCACGTCGGCTCGAGGTCACCCGCGGCGAGGTCGCGATAGCCGAGGCCGCTGGTGAGCACGTCGTATGCCGTGCGCTCCTCGGCCAGCACGTAGGGCAGCTTGTCGGGATGGCCGGGAGCGACGACGTTGAGGTCGCCCACGATGAGCGTCGGCGCCTCCGGCAGCAGGTTGAGCCAGGTGACGAAGGCCAACAGCCAGTCTCGTTTACGTTGGCGCTGAACGGAACTCGCGTATCGCACCGGGTCGCTCGCCGCGCCGTAGACAGCGATGAGGCGCACGGGTCCAGCAGGTCCCGGCATCTCGGTGACGAGCACGCGCTCGGGCATGAGCGGCACGTCGAGGCCGTCCGCCCGCGTCAGTTCCGGACCCCGGCTGACGACGAGCACACCGTAGGGCGCCCTGTCTCCCGACGCCAGCCGGCGACGCCGGCCCGACCCGTCATGGAGGGAGGATTGGACGCTGTAGCCCGCCCCGCGGCATACGGAGGCAACGAGATCGGACCCGGCACCCCACCCGGTCTCGGTCAGGACGAGCACCTCCTCCGCGCGCAGCCACAGGTACTCCAGCAGCGCCTTGGCGCGCCCCACCGGGGGGCGGGAGAGATTCAGCGTGAGGATCGAGGGCAGCCCGGCCCCCGGCGCACGCCCGGTCAAAGCCGTTGGCTCGCAGTGCGATAGGCCACCCACCCAAGGCCCACGCCGACGACGATGAGCACGGCCGTGAGGCGTTTGGGGTCGGTGCGGTTGAGGTAGAACGCCCCGGCCGCGAGGAAGAGGAGGGACAGCAGCCGGGCGGGGCCGACGACCCGCAGCAGGATCAACCCGCCGATGCCGATGAGGGCGCCCCCGGTGACGGCGTTGGGGGTGCTCGGCTGGCGTTCGCTCACGGGGCCCAGCGTAAGTCCGGATCGGCATTGGATAGCGTGAGGAGCGAGCGCGAAGGAGCGAGAACCGATGACGGACAGCACCGCTGGTGAGCACCCGGTCGTGGAGCAACGCGGCCTCTGGTTCGAGGAGTTCGAGGTCGGCACGGTCTACCGGCACCGGCCCGGCCGCACGGTCACCGAGGCCGACAACGTCTTGTTCACCACGTTGACGATGAACACCCAGCCCCTGCACCTCGACGAGGCGGACAGCGCGGCCCGGCCGCCCTTCCACTCGCGCCTCGTGAACTCGATGTTCACGCTGTCGACGCTCGTCGGGCTGTCGGTCTCGCAGCTGACGCTCGGCACGATTGTCGCCAACCTCGGGTTCAGCGAAATCGCTTTCCCCGCACCGGTTTTCCACGGGGACACGCTCTATGGCGAGACCCTCGTCGTCGACAAACGGCCCTCGAAGTCCCGTCCGGGAGAGGGGATGGTGACGCTGCGGCATACGGCCCGCAACCAGGACGGCGTGGTGGTCGCCACGGCGACCCGCGCCACGCTGGTGCGGATGCGGCCGGAGGAGGAGCGATGAGCGAGTCCACGGCGGTATGGACGCCCGGCCCGGCCTGGCTCTTCTGCCCGGCCGACCGGCCCGACCGCTATGCGAAGGCGGCGGAACGGTCCGATGTGGCGATCATCGACCTCGAGGATGCCGTTGCGCCGCAGGAGAAACCGGCGGCGCGGGAGGCGCTGGCGGCGGCATACGGCGGGCTCGACCCCGAGCGGACCCTGGTGCGGATCAACCCGGCGGCCACGGCCGATCATGCGCTCGACGTCGACCTCGTGCAGCGGGCCGGCATCCGGCGGGTCATGCTCGCCAAGACCGAGTCCGCAGCCGACCTGGCCGCCTTGGGCGCCTGCGAGGTCGTCGTCCTCCTCGAGACCCCCCGCGGCGTCGTCGCCGCGCGCGAGATCCTCGAGGCCGAACCGGTCGTCGGCGCGATGTGGGGGGCGGAGGATCTCGTGGCCGGGCTCGGCGGCACCTCGAGCCGCGACGCGGCGGGCGCCTACCGTCCGGTGGCGGTGCAGGCCCAGTGCACCGCCCTGCTCGCGGCCAAGGCGGCCGGCAAACTGGCCGTCGATGCGGTGCATCTGGCCATCACCGACCACGACGGATTGCGGGTCGAGTCCGAGGCGGCGGTGGCGAGCGGGTTCGACGCGAAGGCGCTCATCCACCCCACGCACGTCGACATCGTCCGGGCAGCCTTCCGGCCCGACCCGGCCCAGGTGGCCTGGGCAGAGCGGGTCCTCGAAGGCGAGAAGCAACATGGCAGTGGGGTGTTCGCGCTCGACGGCGCCATGGTGGACGGCCCCGTGCTCGCCCAGGCCCGGCGGGTCCTGGCCCGGTCCTAAAGGGCCACCACACCGCGCCGGCATGCCGGCCATCAGGCGTCGGGCTCCTGCGGACCCCGGCGCAGCAGCCCCCCGAGGCTGACGAAGGCCGGCCGCCGGGACTCGATCAGCCGCACGTCGACGACGCCGGGCACCGCCCGCCGGATGGCGGCAGCGAGCGTGGTCGAGATGGTCAAGCCCGAGGCGGGGCAGCCGTCGCAGGCGCCGGACAACTCGAGGTCGACGACACCCGCGTGCACCCCGGCCACCCACACCGCTCCCCCGTGCGCCCGCACGACGTCGCCGGCCGGGCCGGCCAACACCGCGGTGATCTCCTCCACCGACACCTCGGCCGCTCCGGCCCGCCAGGCCTGCGGCTGCTCCAGTGCGGAGTGCAACGCGCTGCGCACGCGCGCCCCCTCGGCCCGCCAGCTGCGTCCCGGCCCGCGCG
>NZ_HG764815.1:3095207-3097981 GCF_001050535.1 Nostocoides australiense Ben110
CCCGGCCCGGCCCCGGTGACTGCGCCGATCGCGACGGCTGACCGGAGCGCGGTTGCCGGGCGCGGCCCGGGGACGGTGCCGCTGGTGGCGTGGCGGCATAGCCACCGGGGAAATCCCTTGTGCCAGGGGCGAGTTGGCGAAGCAACGGGTGGGCCGGGTTGACGCGCGTGATGGTCGGGCGGATGCCGGCCTTGCGGGTCAGATCCCGGACATCGCGGACCTGGTCATCGAGCATCATCGTCACGACCGTGCCGGAGTTGCCCGCGCGGGCGGTGCGGCCGGAGCGGTGCAGGTAGGCCTTGTGCTCCACCGGCGGGTCGGCATGGATGACGAGCGCGACATCGTCGACATGGATGCCGCGGGCGGCGATGTCGGTGGCCACGAGGGTGCCGGCAGCGCCGCTGTGGAAGGCGTCCATCGTGCGGGTCCGGGCGTTCTGCGACAGGTTGCCGTGCAACTCGACCGACGGGACACCGGCCGCATTGAGTTGCCGCGCAAGCTTTTTGGCGCGGTGCTTGGTGCGGGTGAAGACGATCGTGCGGCCGGGCGCGGCGGTCAGGTCGAGCAGGACCGGCAGGTGGTGGTCCGGGCCGACGTGCAGCACGTGGTGGTCCATCTCGGCCACCGGGCTCTGAGCGGAGTCGGCTTCGTGGGTCACCGGCCGGCTCAGATAGCGCTTGGCGAGGACGTCGACGCCGGCGTCCAAGGTTGCCGAGAAGAGCATGCGCTGGCCCTCGCGAGGGGTGCGGTCGAGGAGACGGCGCACGACGGGCAGGAAGCCGAGATCGGCCATGTGGTCGGCCTCGTCGAGGACCGTGATCTCGACGGCGTCGAGGCTGAGGTGGCCTTGGCCGAGGAGATCCTCGAGTCGGCCCGGGCACGCGATCACGATGTCGACGCCCTTGCGAAGGGCCGCGACCTGGGGGTTCTGCCCGACGCCGCCGAAGACGGTGCGGGAGTTCAGGCCCGTTGCCGCGGCCAGCGGCGCGAGGGACTCCTCGATCTGCGCGACCAGTTCACGGGTGGGCGCGAGGATCAGCGCGCGGGGGCGCTTCGGCATACGGCGCGATGGGGCGAAGGCGAGTCGGGCGACGAGGGGCAGGAGGAATGCGTAGGTCTTGCCCGAGCCCGTGCGGCCGCGACCGAGGACGTCGCGCCCCGCGAGGGAGTCCGGGAGCGTCGCGGCCTGGATGGGAGTGGGGGTGGTGATGCCACGCTGCGCGAGGGCAGCGATCAGCTTGGCGGGCACGCCGAGCGTGCCGAAAGTCGTGTCGGTGGACACAGAAATGGTGCTCCAATGAGTCTCGAAGAGTCGTTCTGCCCGGCGCGAGCGTCGTTGGTGTGATGTAACCGGCTCGCAGCAGCACTGGCGATCGACAAGCGAAGCGGCCCGCGGCAGAACTGGTCGGGCCGATGACACAAGTGTAGGGGCTAGTTCACCCGAACGTTGACCATATGCAGTCCGCTCGCCCCATCAGGGGCCGGTTCGGCGATCTCACTGGACTGGATCGTGCCCTCGCCGTCCGTGGCGCGCGCCGTAAGTCGGCGACCACCGGTGTGCGCCTCCCAGGTCCAGCGCCACTGCCGCCAGTAGTGGCCGCCGACGTCGGGACCGAGCTCGGCTTCCTGCCATGGGCCCTCGTCGACACGGACCTCGACGCGCGAAATCCCTTGATGCGCTTGGGACCACGCGACACCTGCTACCACGACCTGGCCCTCGGCCACAGTCTCGCCACGCCGTGGCACGTCGATGCGGGCCTGCGTCTTGACTTCCGCCTGTTCGGCCCACCCGCGCGTGCTCCAGTAGGCCTTCTCGGCGGCATACGTCGTCGCGGTGAGACGGGTGAGCCACTTGGTGGCACCGACATACCCATACAACCCCGGTGTCACCATGCGCACGGGGTAGCCGTGTTCGCGGGTGAGCGGCTTGCCGTCCATCGCGACGGCGAGCAACGCGCCGCGCGCGTCGGTGAGCGCAGCGACGGGGGTGGAGATCGTCATACCGTCCTGCGATGTGCTGAGGATCTGATCGGCGGTGGCGCGAACTCCGGCGCGTGCCAACACATCTCGCGTCAGCACCCCTAACCAGCGCGTGGACCCGATGTATTCGCCCCCGACCGGATTGCTGACGCAGTTGAGGGTGATGTCGGCTTCGACCATCGGCATCGCGAGCAGGTCGTCGAAGGTCAGCTCGATGTGGCGGTCCACGTCACCGTCGATGCGCAGCCGCCAGTTGGCGGCGTCGATGCGTGGCAACACGAGCGCGGTGTCGACGCGATAGAAGTCGGCGACCGGGGTGCGCAGCGCGCTGAGCCCCGGGACCGTCGCCTCCAAGCCCGCCGGCAGGGGCGGGAGTGGGCGGGCCGGTGCCGGCAGGGCGAATGGCGTTGCGCTGCCTGCGGTTCCCGCGCCGAGCCGCATCCCGAGGTATGCCAGTCCACCGCCTGCCGCGGTCAACGCGCCGGCCGTGAGGAGGGTCCGTCGCACTGGGTCGGAGGGTGTCTGCGCCGGAGGATTGACATCTCGACGACCGCGAATCGACATCTCGACGGGGTCGAACCGAGATCTCGACGGGAGGATGGTGCGGAGGGTGAGGGAGCCGGCGGCGACGGCGGCGAGGGTGGGGAGGGCGGAGACCGGGCCGGCGTCCGGGCGGGTCAAGGCGGCCGCTGCGGAGAGGACGCCCAGGGCGACGAAGAGCCACGTGCCCAGGCGGCGCCGGGGCTGCAGCACACCGGCGAGCGCACCCAGGGCGAGCACGACCAGGACGACGC
>NZ_HG764815.1:3098081-3100833 GCF_001050535.1 Nostocoides australiense Ben110
GGCGACGGGGCAGTCGGAGCAGCGCGGGGCCCGGGCGGTGCAGACGAGGGCGCCGAGTTCCATCGCCGCCACATTCCAGGCGTTGGCGTCGCTGCGGGCCCGCGGCTGCCAGGTGGCCGCCAGCTCACGTTCGGCCTTGGTCAGGCTCGGCGCGGCCTGCGCCTGCCCGAGGGCGATGCGCACGAGCACCCGCCGGACGTTGGTGTCGATGACGACGAGCGGGTTGCCGAAGGCGAAGCTGGAAACGGCCGCGGCCGTGTAGTCGCCGACGCCGGGCAGGGCGCGTAGCTCCTCCGGGTCGGACGGAACGTGACCGTCGTGCCGCTCGACCATGGCGCGGGCGGCGGCGTGCAGGTTGACCGCCCGGCGCGGGTAGCCCAGCCGGTCCCACGCGCGGATGGCCTCGCCGACCGGGGCTGCCGCCAGGTCGGCGGGGGTGGGCCAGCGGCGCAGCCACGCCTGCCAGGCCGGCAGGATGCGGGCGATGGGCGTCTGCTGCGCCATGACCTCGCTGACGAACACCCCCCACGGGCTGCACGACGGTTCGCGCCAGGGCAGATCGCGCCCGGCCACGGCATACCACTGCAGCACGGCGCGGTGCACGCGCGTGCGCTCGCGCGCGTTCAGATGTACCGCTCCAGGATGCTCGACTCCGCCAGCCGGCTCAGGCCTTCGCGGATGGTGCGAGCCCGGCCTTCGCCGACGCCGTCGACGAGCATGAGGTCGTCCTGGGTGGCCGCGAGCAGGCGTTGCAGGGTGCCGAAATGCTCGACGAGCCGTTCGAACACGGCACCCGGCAGGCGGGGGACCTTGTTGAGGAGGCGGTAGCCGCGCGGAGAGATGCTCGAATCGAGGCCCTCGGGGCCACCGAGCCCGATGACCCGGGCGGCGGAGGCGGGATCGAGCAGGTCGGTGCGGCTCAGCGCGGTCAGGCCGTCGATGAGTTCCCGGATGAGGTCATCGCCGACGACCCCGTCGGCGAGATAGTCGCGGATCAGCCACTCGAGGTCGTCGGTCAGGCCGGTGGTCAACTCCTCCAGTTGCAGGGTCAGCAGTCGCCCGTCGACACCGAGTTCGAGGACGTAACCGCTGACCTCGCCGCTGATGCGGCGCACCATCTCCAGCCGTTGCAGCACGGCGGCGACATCGCGGACAGTAACCAGGTCCTCGATCTCTAGCGCGGACAAGGTCGCAGTGACCTCGTCGAGCCGGGACCGGTACCGCTCCAGGGTGGCCAGCGCCTGATTGGCGTGGCTGAGCAGCTCGCTGGAGCCTTCGAGGACGTGGCGGCGGCTGCCGACATACAGCTGCACGATCCGCATCGACTGGCTGACGGAGACCACCGGCATGCCGGTCTGTTTGGCGACCCGCTCGGCGGTGCGATGCCGGGTGCCGGACTCCATCGTCTCGATGCTCGGATCGGGCACGAGCTGGGTGGCGGCGCGCACGATCCGGGACAGGTCGGAGTCCACGACGATGGCGCCGTCCATCTTGGCCAACTCTCGGAGCCGGGTCGCCGAGAACTCGATGTCGAGGGGGAAGCCGCCGGTGCACAGCTGCTCGACCGTGCGGTCGTGGCCGAGGACGATCAGGGCGCCGGTGTTGCCGCGCAGGATCCGCTCCAGCCCGTCGCGCAGTTCGGTGCCGGGTGCGAGCACGGCGAGGGTCGAGCGGTAGAGCTCCTCCTCCGACTGCTGCGCCACGCGTGTCCCTCCGTCGACCCCTGATGCCGGGCGGCGACAGTCTACGTGGCGGGGTGGGCTGAGGAACCTCTGCTGAGTTGGGCGATCGGTGGCTGCTGTGCCCCCGCCCGGGCCGATGTCGTGCCAACCTGCTGTGGTCCGACGTTCCGGCGAGGGAGGAGCCCCGCAATGACGCAAGATCCGCAGCGCTTCAGCAGCGAACAGGCCAAGGACATGGCCACCGGCGCCGTTCACAAATTCGGCGACCAGATCGGCGAGATGGTCGACAAGGCCGCGGCCGCCATCGACGAGCGCACCGGTTCTAAGTACAGCGAGCAGATCCACGCAGCCGGGGAGAAGGCCAAGGACGCCCTCGACGGCCTCGACGGACAGAACGACGACATCGGCGCACCGCCCGGTGAACCGGCGCCCCCTCCCACTCCTGCGCCTCCCGCCGACCCCACCACCTCCGCCCAGCCGGCGCCGCCCAGCGAGCCGGCGCCGCCCACTGAACCGACCCAGCCCGGCGAGCCAGCCCAGCCCAGCGAGCCAGTGCCGCCGGCTGAACCGGCCCAGCCCACTGAACCGATCCAGCCCAGCGAGCCGGCTCAGCCCACTGATCCGACTCCACCCACTGAACCGACCCAACCCACTGAACCGACCCAACCCACTGATCCGGCGTTCCCGGCACCGAATCCGCCGGCCTCGCCGCCGGACCCGTCCTTCCCGAGCGAGCCGAGCACGCCGGCCATACCGGGTGACCCGGCCATACCGTCCGATCCGTCGATCCCCGCGCAGCCGCCGAACCCGTCGCTACCCGGCTGAGGCGGGCCCGGCCCGGGTTGTCGGTGCCGCCGTCTAGCGTCTGCGTCATGGCGAAGACGACGCGGGCGAACTCCTTCCGCTGCACCGAGTGCGGCTGGAGCAGCGTGAAGTGGGTCGGCCGGTGCGGCGAGTGCCAGGCCTGGGGCACGGTGGCCGAGGCCGGCGGGGCGACGACCCGCACGGCCGCGGTGCTCAGCCCGGGCCGGCGGCCGGTGCCGATCGGCGAGGTCGATCCCACCAAGGCG
>NZ_HG764815.1:3100933-3103668 GCF_001050535.1 Nostocoides australiense Ben110
TTGAACTTCGCGCTGGCGGTGAAGCGCGGGACGGAGGTCTTGCGGATCTTGACCGTCTCGCCGGTGCGCGGGTTGCGGCCGGTTCGCGCTGCGCGAGCGGCCTTTTCGAAGGTGCCGAAGCCGGTCAGGGCAACCTTGCCGCCCTTGGAAACCTCGGCGACGATCGTTTCGAGAATGGTCTCGACCGCGTCAGTGGCGGCCTTGCGGCTGCCGAGCTTGCCCTCGATCGCCTGAACCAGATCTGCCTTGTTCACGAGTCTTTCTCCATCGTGTCAATGCCGGAGGGGCCGGCGACCCAACGAGACCGCCGCTGTTCGAAAAACGGTCTCGCTGTTGACGGTAGGACTCAATCGCCCGTTAGTCCAGAATCACCGCACGGTGAGTTTCGCCGTGTCGCAACGGATTAGCGTCAAATCCCGCTCTCAGCCAGGGGCCACGACGGGCTTGAACGCCGGCCGATTCCCCTCGTACGCGGTGATATCCGGCTCGTGGCGCAGCGTCAGGCCGATGTCGTCGAGACCCTCGAGGAGGCGCCAGCGGGTGTAATCGTCGACCTCGAAGCCGGCCACGATGTCTCCGGCGGTGATGGTGCGCGACGCCAAATCGACTGTGACAGAAGCACCTGGCTCGTTCTCGAGGTACTTCCAGAGCAACTCGACATCGTCCTGACTCACGACGGCGGTGAGCAGGCCCTGCTTGCCGGAGTTGCCGCGGAAGATGTCGGCGAAGCGGCTGGAGATGACGACGCGGAAGCCGTAGTTCATCAGCGCCCACACCGCATGCTCGCGCGAGGAGCCGGTGCCGAAGTCGGGGCCGGCGACGAGAACCGAGCCGCCGGCGTAGTCGGCGTTGTTGAGAATGAAGGAGTCGTCACGGCGCCAGGCGGCGAACAGGCCGTCCTCGAAACCGGACTTGGTAACCCGCTTGAGATATTCGGCCGGGATGATCTGGTCGGTGTCGACATTGCTGCGGCGCAACGGAACCCCGATGCCAGTGTGGCTGGTGAAGGCCTCCATGTCAGTGTTCCTCTCCGGTGGCAGTGGCGAGCGGCGCGAGGTCGGCGGGGCTGGACAGCGTTCCGCGGACGGCGGTGGCGGCGGCGACGAGGGGACTGACGAGATGGGTGCGCCCGCCCTTGCCCTGCCGGCCTTCAAAGTTGCGGTTGGACGTGGAGGCACTGCGCTCCTGCGGTGCCAGCTTGTCGGGATTCATCGCGAGGCACATCGAGCAGCCCGGCAACCGCCATTCGGCGCCCGCGGCCTCGAAGACCTCTCCGAGTCCCTCGGCCTCGGCCTCCAGCCGGACGCGAGCGGACCCCGGGACGACGAGCATCCGCACGCCGTCGGCCACCTTGCGGCCCTTGAGGACGGCGGCTGCGGCGCGCAGGTCCTCGATGCGGCCGTTGGTGCACGAGCCGACGAAGACGGTGTCAACGGCGATCTCCCGCAACGGTGTTCCCGCTGTCAGGCCCATATAGGCGAGTGCGGCCTCGGCGGCGCGGGCCTCGGTCTCGTCGGGGATCAGCGCGGGGTCGGGCACGCTCGCCCCGAGCGGCGCGCCCTGCCCGGGGTTTGTGCCCCACGTGACGAAGGGGGTCAAGGTAGCCGCGTCGATGTCGACGACCGCGTCGAAGACGGCATCGTCGTGGGTGCGCAACGTCTCCCAGTAGCCGACCGCGGCCTCCCACTCCGCGCCGGTCGGCGCGTGGTCGCGGCCCTGCAGATAGTCGTATGTCGTCCGGTCCGGGGCGATGAGACCGGCGCGGGCACCGGCCTCGATCGACATATTGCACACCGTCATTCGCGCCTCCATGGAGAGATTGCGAATCGCCTCGCCGCGGTATTCGAGGACATAGCCCTGGCCGCCGCCGGTGCCGATCTTGGCGATGACGGCGAGGATGATGTCCTTGGCGGTGACCCCGTCGGCGAGGTCGCCGTCGACATTGACGGCCATCGTCTTGAACGGTTTCAGCGGCAGCGTCTGGGTGGCGAGCACGTGCTCGACCTCGGAGGTGCCGATGCCGAAGGCGAGGGCCCCGAATGCGCCGTGGGTGGAGGTATGGCTGTCACCGCAGACGATGGTCATCCCGGGCTGGGTCAGGCCGAGCTGCGGCCCGACGACGTGGACGATCCCCTGCTCGGCGTCGCCCATCGGGTAGATCGTGACGCCGAACTCCTCGCAGTTGCGGCGCAAGGTCTCCACCTGCGTCAGGCTGACCGGGTCGGTGATCGGACCCGGCGTGGTGGGGACGTTGTGATCCTCGGTCGCGAGGGTGAGGTCCGGGCGCCGGACGGGCCTGCCGGCGAGCCGGAGCCCGTCGAAGGCCTGGGGCGAGGTGACCTCGTGGATCAGGTGCAGGTCGATGTAGAGAATGTCGGGTTCGCCCTCGGCGCTGCGGACGACGTGGTCCGCCCAGATCTTCTCTGCCAGTGTTCCTGCCATCATTGCCTCCAACGCCACGTCCGACGGCCCCTGGTGGGCGCGGATTCGGGTCACGTGCTGCGATCTTCCTCGAAGGTTTCCACGCGCGCGAAGGCCCAGGACTTGCGTCTCAGGCAATGAGACGGCAATATCAATGCATGGACAACTCGAGTGGGGTCGGCGTCCTCGACAAGGCCGCTGTCGTTTTGGGTGCTCTGGAGTCCGGCCCGGCGACCCTGGCCCAGTTGGTGACGGCGACCGGATTGGCCCGCCCGACGGCGCATCGTCTGGCCGTCGCGCTGGAGCACCACCGC
>NZ_HG764815.1:3103768-3106625 GCF_001050535.1 Nostocoides australiense Ben110
CCGCCGCACCCAGTCCGCCGTGCCGGTGCGCTCCCCCACGCTTTCGCGTTCGACGAGGAAGCGGCCGGTCGGGTCGAACGCCGGGCAGCGGTATGCCGCGGCCACCGCCTCCGCCTCGCCGGCCTCCGCGATCACCCGCCCGTCGGTGGTGGTCACCATGACGACGGCGTCCATCATCCCGGCCAGGGCTTGGCACAGGTCGGCCAGGGAGCCCCCGGCGACCACGGTGCTGATGAGGGAGCGATGCACCTCGTCCTCGCGGCGCAGGGCGGCGACGAGCTGGTCGGCAAGCTCACGCAGGCCGCGCTTGTTGAGGTCGTCCGGGACGTCCAGTGACAGGGAGAAGTCACTTTGCGTGCGTGCGCGCCCTGGCAAGTCGAGATCCCCGAGCCCGGAATCGTTGGCAACTTTCTCCACACGCGGAGACTAGCCGGGGTCGCTAGGTTCGACCACATGCCGTTCGCCGCCCGCTCTCCGCTCGCGCCTCCGGTCGGCGCGGAGCAGTTGGTCTGGCACGTGCTGGCGGCCTTCCCCACCGCGCTCTATCTCCATCACCCCGAGCGGGGCCTCCTCCCCCTCGTGACCGCGGACGCGCTGGCCCTCCCGACGGCATGGCGACTGCCGGACTCCTCCACCCGGATGCGGTGGGGCGTCGCGGCCGGTGACGTGATCGAGAGCCTGGACCACTGCATACTGCTGCCGGCTGGGCCGGTGCGCGCCGTCCGCACGTGGCGGCCGGCCCGGGTGCGTCGCAGCGGGTCGTATGCCGTCGAACTACCCCCCTCGTGGGCCGCCGACCGCCTCGGCGGCGGCCGGGGGCTGACCCCCGAGGGCGACGACGAGATCTGCGGGGCGCTGCTGGTCGCGTTCGCCGGCCACGACACGTCCATCGCGGATGCCGTTCTCCCCCAGCTCGATCGCACGACGGCGCTGTCTGCGTCATTGGTGCGCGCCGCGGCGCAGGGATATGCCGTGCCCGCCCTCGTCGCGTATGCCGATGCCCGCCTGTCGGGGAATCGCGCTGCCGCCGGGGCGGCCCGGCACGCGGTGGAAGACATCGGCCACACGTCCGGCCCGGCCCTGATCCGGGGCGTCGAAATCGCTATCGCCCACCGGCAGATCCACCAATCCCCTTCTCTGACAAAGGAGCCCGCCCGTGCCTGAATTGGTCGACGTCCGCACTGGTGCCTACTACGACTCCGTGACCCTGATGCAGGTCTCCAAGCGCATCGCGACCACGCCCGGGATCACGGCGGCGCAGGTGGCGATGGGGACCGAACTCAACCTCGAGGTGCTCGCCGGGATGGGGTTCACGTTGCCCGACGGGATCGGCGTCAACGACGTCGTCGTGGCGCTCCACGGCGAGTCGCAGGAGGCACTGGATTCCGGTGTGGCAGCGGTGGATTCGGCGCTGGCCGAGTTGAAGGCGGCGTCTCAATCAGCGCGCGCCGGCTTCGGCGCACCGCCCGAACCCGTGACCCTTGGCGGCGCGATCGCCGCGGGTGATGCCGACCTCGCCTTGATCTCCGTGCCCGGTGAGCACGCGAGCGCCGAGGCCCTCGATGCGATCGAGGCCGGGGTCAGCGTCATGATCTTCAGCGACAACGTCGCCGTCGAGGACGAGGTCGCGCTCAAGGACGCGGCAGCGGCGCGAGGTGTTCTGGTCATGGGTCCCGACTGCGGGACCGCGGTCGTCAGTGGGGTGGCGCTCGGCTTCGCGAACGTGGTCGCTCCTGGACCGGTCGGCATCGTCGCGGCCTCCGGAACCGGTGCGCAACAAGTGATCTGCCTGCTCGACGCCGCCGGGGTCGGCGTCTCACATGTGCTCGGTGTCGGTGGGCGGGATCTGACGTCGGAGGTCGCCGGCCGGTCGACGAAGCAGGCCCTCGCGATGCTCGCCGCCGACGAGGACACCGAATCGATCCTCGTCGTCTCGAAGCCGCCGGCCGAGGAGGTGCTCGCCGATCTCGAGTCGTATGCCGCCGGTCTCGGCCACCCGGTGCGCTGGGCGATCCTCGGCGCAGGGCGGCCCGACCTGACGGCATCGGTGGAATCGGCCCTGTCCGCCTCGGGTGTGGAGGTGCCGGCTTGGCCGACGTGGGGTTCGGTGGAAGGCGTTGTGCCGGGCGGGGTTTCGGGTGGGGGTTCGCTGCGCGGCCTCTTCTGCGGTGGCACACTCGCCGATGAGGCGATGCTGATCGCCGGCGAGACCCTCGGCCCCATCCGCTCCAATATCCCCCTCTCGCCCGAACTCGCGTTGGGCTCCGACATGGCGGCCGACGGCGGCCACGTCGTCATCGATTTCGGCGACGACGGCCTGACACAGGGGCGCGCCCATCCGATGATCGATCCGGCGCTGCGCCAGGAGCGCATCCTGGCCGAGGGATCCGACCCGACGTGCGGCGTGCTCCTGCTCGACCTCGTGCTCGGCTATGGCGCCCACCCGGACCCGGCCGGCGAGTTGGCCGAGGCGATCCGCGCGGCCCGGGCGACAGCCGCCGACGGTGGGCGCGAGCTGCCGGTCATCGTGAGTCTCGTTGGCACCCAAGGCGACCCGCAGGGCTTGGAGCGCTGCGCGAGCGCGCTCGCGGAAGCCGGCGCCACGGCATACCTCTCCAACGCGGAGGCGACCCGCGCCGCCGTTGCCTTCCTGACCGGCACCTCCACCCCCCGTCGAGATGTCGATTCGATCCCGTCGAGAAGTCAATTCGACCCCGTCGAGGCAGCAACTGCCGCGGGGACCGGCGAGCGGCCGGGCGCCGGCTCGGCTGTGGCTCTGCCGCGCGAACCCGTGGTCGCGACGGTCGGCGTCGGCCTGTTCAGCGAGGCGCTGGCCGACCAGGCGGTGGGGGGGCCG
>NZ_HG764815.1:3106725-3109456 GCF_001050535.1 Nostocoides australiense Ben110
GCGGCGAGCCGGCCTGCAGGCCGTGGTCGACGCACACCGCCCCGGCCCGCAGGCTCAGCCGCTCCGCCGCCCACGCTGTGGCCGCGGCGAGCGCGAGGGAGTCGGTGCCGCCGGAGCAGGCGACCAGAACCAGGTCATCGGGTGCGAGATCGTCGAGGGCTGCCATGACCGCCCCCCGACACGCCATACTCGCCGGTTCCCGCACGGCCCCGAGCCTATGCCGCGACCCGGTCAGGCCTGACGCCCCGGGTCGGCCGCCTATCGCGCTCGAACTCTCCGGTATGCCGCGAACTGCCTGGCGTAGCCCGGACTCCGGCAGATATGTGCCAGGGAGTCCGGGCTAAACCAGGCTGTTCGCGCGCGTCCTCCTCGATCAGCCGTGGACGCGGCGGACCCAGGCCTGCGGGTCGTGGATCTCGGCCGGCAGCGGGAGGGTCTCGGGTGAGGTCCAGACCGCGTTGAAGCCGTCGACGCCGACCTTGTCCATGGCCCCACGGACGAAGCCCGCGCCGTCCTTGTACTGCGCCATCTTGGCCTCCAGGCCGAGCAGGCGGCGCAGCATCCGGTCGGCGGCGCCGGCGCCCTTGCGGCGCTCGGTGAACTTGGCGCGGATGTCCGCCACCGTCGGGATGACCTTGGGGCCCACATCGTCCATCACGACATCGGCGTGCCCCTCGAGCAGGCTCATGATCGCGGTGACCTCGGCGATCTTGGCCCGCTGCTCGGGCGTGGCGAACAGATCGGCCAGGCCGCCGCCGCCCGAACCGAGGGCCTCGGGGAGACGCTTGACCATCTCCTGCATACGCTGCCCGAGCTCCTGCGGAGTGGGGGTCAGCTCGCCGGCCAAGGTCGTCGCCCGCTCGATCATGTGCGCGCGCAGCCACGGGACCGCGGTGAACTGGATGCGGTGGGTCTCCTCGTGCATGCACACCCACGCGCGGAAGTCGTCGGGGTCGACATCCAATTCGCGTTGCACGGCAACGAGATTGGGGGCCACGAGGAGCAGGCGGGGCGTGCCTTGCGGGGCCAGGTCGTACTGGCCGAGCACCTTGCTGGCCATGAACGCCATGAGCGCACCCGACTCGGCGCCGGTGATCTTGGCCCCGACACCCATCCCAGGTGCGTTGGCCGACACCTTGCGGTCGCGCGCGACTTTGACGAAGACCGGCGTCATCAGCGCGGCCATCGAGTCGAGGTTGAGGTCGATCCACGTGGGGCGGTCGATCACCTGCGCGGGCGGGGCGATGCCGGGGGCGTGCATCCGCGACGTCTCGGCGACGGGCTCCTGGGCGGCCGCGGCAGCTGCCCGGATCTTGGCGACGATGTCGCCGGCCTCGGCGGCACTCACCTCCGGTCCGGCGCCGACGAGGCGGCGCCCGGTGGCCTTGGCGAAGTCCCAGTCGACGAATCGCGGTGGCGCCTCGTCGGTCGGCACGACCTGCGCGTCCGGCATCGCGGGGATGGTGTCTTGAGGGTGCTCACTCATACGCGGGCGCCTTTCGTCAATCGTCTATCGACATCCACAGGCCGTGAGGGCCGCGACGAACCGGTCCAACGCCGCCCGGGCCGCCAATGTTCCGCTCGTGGCGGGCACCTGGTCGGCCACGATGACGAAGGTCAGTTCGCGCTCGTCCGCATCGACCGTCGTGCCCACAAGTGACGAAATGCCCGTCAGGGTGCCGGTCTTGGCGCGGGCGACACCGGCCGCGGCGTTGGCGGGCTCGGTGCGGAACCGGTCGAACAGGGTCCCGTCCAGGCCGGCCACCGGCAGCCGCGCGATGACGTCCTGGAGGCCGGGCAGTTTGCCCGCGAGCGCGTCCGCGGTCACCTGCGAGAGCAGCGCGGCCGTGCTCGTCTGCCCCCTGGTCAGGCCGGAGGTGTCGAGCAAAGTGGTGCCCGTCAGGTCATAGCCCTTGGCTTTCAACGTGTCGACGACGAACGCGGCGTTGTCGGCGAACGACCCGTCGCGGCCGGCCTGGAGTGCCGCCTGGCGCGCGAGGTTCTCGGTGAGGGCGTTGTCGCTGGTGTCGAGGGCCTCGGCGAGCACGTCACGGTATGCCGCGGACTCCCCCCGCGCGACCACCGTCGCCTCCGTGGGGGTTGGGGTGGCACGCAGGTCTGGGCTGTCGTCGGCCGTGACGGTGGCGTCGGGTACGGCGCGCTGCAGCTCCCCGACGAAGGCGTCCAGCACCGACGCCGCAGGGTCCATCGGGGAGGGTTCGTAGGGCTTGGGGCGCTCGTCGGCGAGCCCGATCATCGCGACCGTCTGGGTGAAACCGGCGGCGACGTCACCGGGAGCCCAACCCGTCGGATAGGTGGGCGTGTCGGGGTAGCCGGGCCCGGCGGCATACGTCAGGTCCAGGCGCACCGTCCATCGCTCGACCGGCTGCTCCCCCACGGCCCCCGCGACCTGCTCGGCCAGATCGCGCAACCCCACCCGGCCGGCAGTCGCGTCCGGGTCGCCATCCCCACGGGCCAGCAGGGTGTCGCCACCGGCCACCAGGACCAACTCGCCCGGCGCGACCATCCGCACCTCGGTCGTCATCCGCGCGCGCGGATCGAGCTCGGACGAAATCGCCACTGCCGCAAGGATCTTCTGCGCCGAGGCGACCACGCGCGGCGCGTCGGCGGCACGGGTATACAGCTCCTTGCCGGTCGCGGCGTCCCGGATGCTGACGCCGACGCTGGGACCCAGGGCCGGGTCGGCGACCGCCGCGTCCAAGGCCTTCTT
>NZ_HG764815.1:3109556-3112270 GCF_001050535.1 Nostocoides australiense Ben110
AGCGCAGATCTCGAGGCGGCGGTGGCCGCGGGGGCGACACACCTGCGTGTCGGGACCGCAATCCTCGGTTCTCGGGCGTCACTTCGTTAACTTCAATGACGAAGAGTCTCCGGCGGGCGCCACCGCAAGCACGTCGGGAGGAAATAGAGAGTGAGGGATCGACGGGCATGGCCGGAGCGCTGAAGAAGACGATGGTCTACCTCGGGTTCGCCGAGGACGATCGATATGACGACTACTACGACGCCGAGGCTTACGACGACGAGCCCACCGAGGCTGCTCCGGCGCGTTCGGAGCGCCACGAGGTCCGGCAGGACGTGCGGCCGGAGCGCTCGGCCGAGGTGACGCCCATGCCGCGGCGGGCCACGTTGAGCCAGGTCGTCCGGGAGGAGCGCGCGTCCACCTTGAGCCGCATCACGACGATCCACCCGCGCACCTACAACGAGGCCAAGAACATCGGCGAGGCCTTCCGCGAGGGCGTGCCGGTGATCATGAATCTCTCCGACATGGGCGACGCCGACGCCAAGCGGTTGGTGGACTTCGCTGCCGGACTGGTCTTCGGCCTGCACGGGTCCATCGAACGCGTGACCGCCAAGGTGTTCCTGCTCTCACCGGAGCACGTCGAGGTGGCCACGGACGAGAGCGCCATCGAAGGCCCTCGCGAGCTGTTCAACCAGAGCTAGTCCGAGGCTGGCGCGGCGCGCGCGGAATCATTGGCCGCGCTCGGACGTCTAATGCCGTATGACGCTTCGCCCTACCGCTTCCGGAGCCTGACGTGAGCTTGGTCCGAGAGATCCTCTCCACCGCACTCTTCCTCTATTTCCTGCTCCTGATCGGCCGGCTCATCTTCGAGTGGATCCAGGTGTTCGCCCGCGACTGGCGCCCGCGCGGCCCGGTGCTGGTGGTCGCCGAGGGCATCTATACCGCCACCGATCCGCCGTTGAAAGCCCTGCGGCGGGTGCTGCCGACCCTGAGATTCGGCAATGTCGGGATCGACCTGTCGTTCCTCGTGCTCATGATCGGGATCTCCGTGCTGATGTCGATCCTCTAAGCTGACCGACTGATCTTCCGTTCGCTTCCCGATCGGCCATGTCAGGAGACCCGATGCCGCTCACACCCGACGACGTCCTCAACAAGACCTTCGCGACGACCCAGTTCCGTCGAGGGTATGACGAGCGCGAGGTCGACGACTTCCTGGACGAGATCGTGGCCACCCTGCGGCGCCAGGAGAAGGAACTACGAGAGTGCCGGGGCAGCGAGCCGGTCCAGGACGCAGCCAGTGCCGTGCCGGTCATGGACGCTTCCGACGGCCGGCTCGAGCGCGAGGTCGCACTCCGGGAAGAGGCCGAACGCGCGCTTGCCGACCTCCAGAAACGCATGCGCAAGGGTGACGAGGAGCGGATCGCTGCGGCAGCCGCCTCCGGCAGCCCCGAGGAGGCCGACCTGGCTCAGCGCATCCTCGACGCGAACAGCCAGGCCGACGCCGCCGAGCAGGACGCCCGGGCCCGGATCGAGGCTGCCAACGCGCGCGCCGACGAAGCCGAGCGGGCCGCCCAGGAGCGGATCGACCGCTACACCGCGGACGCCGACCAGGCCGAAGCCAACGCCCAGGAACGCATCGCCACCCTCTCCGCCCGGGCCGAGGAGGCGCAGGGCAGCGTGACCACGCCGAGCACCGGCGACGCGACCGGCCTGATCGCCCTGGCTCAGCGGGTCCACGACGAGCACGTCGCTGAGGGTGAGGCCACTCGGGCGCGCCTCATCGACGAAGGGCAGTCGCAGCACGACGAGTTGATCGCGACCGCTCAGTCGCAACACGACGAGCTCGTGTCCAGCGCGCAGGCGCGGCACGACGAGCTGCTTGCGACCGCGCAGTCGCAGCATGACGATCTCGTCTCGACGGCCCAGGCCCGGCACGACGAACTCCTCACCACCGGCCAGTCGCAGCACGACACCCTCATCGGTGACGCCACGACGGAGCGGGACTCGATCCTGACCGGTGCGCGCGAGGAGGCAGCGAGCCTGCTCGCGGCGGCGAACGCCGAGCGGGACCAGGTCATCGGCGACTTGGACGGCCAGCGCAGCAAGATCGAGGAACTGATCGCCTCGCTGCGAGGTCACGAGCAGAACTACCGGCTCGGGCTGCGCACCCACATCGAAACGGCGCTGGCCGACCTCGACGCCGCGCCGTCGGTGGAGGAGGCACTTGCGGCGCCGGGCGCGGAGAGTCTCGCAGCCCCCGAGGCGGACGGTCTCGACGCGTCCGAGGCGGACGGTCTCGACACCTCGGAGGTGGACTTCGAGGAGGAGAGCTCCAAGGACGCGGCCGCAAACTGATCCGTCGCGGCGGGCCGCCTGCGCCGTGCGGGGCGTATGCCCTATTCTCAGCCACCGAGCGTCGCGTCAGCGGCGATTCGGACATCGAGGCCGAAAGGGGCCTGCGCTTGACGCCACGACAGGGCACGACGACGGCCGCGGCGACCAGCGCGCCCCCGCGTGGCGGCAGGACGGCCGCGACCCCTCCGAACGGTAAGGCCGTCCCGTCCGGCAAGAAGGCCGCGGCGAAACAGTCGACCGCCACTACCGCGGCGAAGGCCGCCGCCACCAAGGCGCCTGCTTCCAAGGCTCCTGCTGCCAAGCGGGCGCCGGCGACCAAGGCCGCTGCCGCCAAGGCCGCTGCGGGGAAGGAGGCCGCGGCGACCAAGGCAACCGGAACA
>NZ_HG764815.1:3112370-3117726 GCF_001050535.1 Nostocoides australiense Ben110
TCCAGATCGAGCCCACCATCCAGATCAATGGCCGGCGCAGCCGCGGCCGGCGCGGCCCCACTGGGCGCGTCCAGATCCACGCCACCATCCAGGTCAATAGCCGGCGCAGCCGCGCTCGGCGCATCGACACTGGGCGCGTCCAGATCGGCGCCACCGTCCAGGTCAAGGGCGGGAGCCTCGGAGTCGAGGTCGAGCGCACCGGCGGGGGGTACGGACTCCGGCGTGTCGAGATCGGCGGCGGCCGCTGGCGCGGGGGGCAGATCGACCACGGTGTCTGCGTCGGCGCCGGTCGACGGCTGCTCGACCTCGTCGACCTCGACTGCCTCGGATTCGGGTCGCTCAATCGTTGCCGCACCGGCAGCACCGGCCGCCGCACCGGCGGCGAGGCCGGCCTCGCCCTCGCGGACCGGCACATCCTGGAGGATGCGCACCTCGCGAGTCGCGCGGCGGACCACATAGATCCACGTCAATAAGGCGCCCAGCAGGAACGCCAGAACGAACAACCACCACTTCATCAGCGGTCTCCGATCGCACGAGTTTCGGGAACGTCGGCGAACGCCTCGTTCTCATTGGTGGGCTTGATGGTGGCCGCGGCGACCACATAGGCGACGAGCGAGCCCAGCGCGAACGCCAGTAGATACCAGAGCCATTCCGTAACGAAATCCATCGTCGCCTCCTATTTCACCGTGATCTCAAAGCGCCGGTTCGCGGCGATGCCGCCAGGGATCTGCTCCGCGGCGGCCCTGCCGACGGCCGCGACCTGGTCCGCTGCAACGCCGTTGTCGATCAACAGCTGGCGTACGGAATCGGCCCGTTCTTGACTGATGCGCTGGTTCTCGCTGGCCGAGCCCGAGGCGTCTGTGTAGCCACTCACCGTGACCTTGGCGTCAGGACACCGGGCGATCATCCCGGCGACGTCCTTGAGCGCCGAGACCGTGCCGGCGCTCAACTCCGCGTTCGACTTGGGGAACGACAAGTTGGTGTCGGCGAGCTTGGCGCCCACCTCATCCTTGAGGCCAGCGCAATCGGCGGCCGCCGACGTCTCCGTGCTCGAGCTGGCCGACTCGCTTGCAGTGCTGGCGCCACTGCTGCTCTCGGACGTGGCCGGCGACGTGGACTCGGCGGGTGAGGTCGAAGCCGTTGCCGAGCGGGTCACCGAGGTCGTCGACGAACCCGCCGCCCTGGTGTTGGGCTCGTCGTCGCCGAAGGCCGTCCCGAGCGCAGCGAGCAGCAACGGTATGGCGATCAGGGCCAGCCACCACCAGCCGCCGGGGGTGCGGCGATAACGCCGGGTCTCTTCGGCCCAGGTCACCACCCGCTCGTGGCCGACCACGCGGCCCGACCCCGCGGCATACCCGGAATCCTCATCGGTCCGGAAATCGGACTCGTCCTTCGCCATCAGCTGCTCCGTTTCGACTCGGCGTGCCCCCTCGGGGGGCCCGCGCCAACTCAGATTACGGGTCCGAGCCGACAGCCGATACGTGGCACGACGGAGAGGTTCGCGCCATCTTCGTCACGTTGCGTCCGGACGCTGCCGGCTGAGCCCACTAACGACGACGGCCGGCGACGATGGCCGCGGCGAAAGCACCCAGGAGCGCCCCGACGAGCAACCCGAAGACGGCGAGATAGCCGAAAGCGGTGCGTGCGGAGTACTGACCGTTGCTGTCATCGAGGAGATAGATCCCGGCGCCGAGGAGGAAGCCCAGCAGCGCGCCGGTCACGATGAAGGCCACCACCCGGGGTTCGCGGGTCGTCATCGAGCCGGGGGCCATGATCGTCCTTTCACGCACGCGTTACCCGACATCCCCGCCAGCCACGGGCGGTTGTCGGCCTCGCCCCCTAGTGTGTCACCTGTTCGTTCCACGACAGGGAGGACCACCCATGACGAGCACGCATGCTGGATCGATTCGTCGCCGCCGCACGGCGGCCGGCCTCGCCGGGGCTTCGGCCGTCGCCATGCTGACGGCAACCGCCGCCTCGGCCGTCCCCTCCCCCGGTGCTGGGGGCATCGGCGACCCCTACTACCCGGCCTACGGCAACGGCGGCTACAACGTCTCCAACTACAACCTCTTCGTCGACTACATTCCGGGCACCGGCCGCATCACCGGCACGGCCGTGATCACGGCCAAGGCAACCCAGGATCTCTCGTCCTTCAACCTCGACCTGATGCTCACGGCCAAGTCGGTGACGGTCAACGGCAAGGCGGCCGAGTTCGCCAAGCCCGACCCGCACGAGCTGGTCGTCAAGCCCTCGCTGCCGATCAACAACGGGTCGACGATGGTGGTCAAGGTCAAGTACACCGGCATCCCGAGCAAGCTGTCGTATGGCAGCATCAAGCCCTGGATCGGTTCGGGCACCGAGGCGCTGGCGCTGGGTGAGCCGGAGATCGCCGCCTGGTGGTTCCCGAGCAACGACCACCCGCGCGACAAGGCGAGCTTCGACATGACCTTCACCGTGCCCAAGGGGCTGGAGGCCATCGGTGCCGGAGACTTCGTCGGCAAGACCAGCGGGACGACCAAGGACACGTGGAAGTGGCGCTCCCCGTCACCGATGGCGACCTATCTGGCCTTCATGGCGATCGGGCAGTATGACGTGCTGACCGGCACCGCAAACCAGCGGCCCTACACCACGGCCATCACCGCGAGCCGGTCCGATGTGGCTGTCACCCGGGCCCGGACGGATCTGTTGCGCACCCCCGAGGTCATCAACTGGTCGGCCGCGCAGTTCGGCCCCTACCCGTTCAAGCAGGTCGGCGGCGTTCTCGCCCCGATGGACACCGGCTTCGCGCTCGAGACCCAGCAGCGGCCGGTCTACACCCCGTCCTTCTGGGGCGGCGGCAGCAATATCTATGTCGTGGCGCACGAGAACGCCCACCAGTGGTTCGGCGACTCGGTGAGTGTCAAGAACTGGCGCGACATCTGGCTCAACGAGGGCTTCGCGACCTACGCCGAGTTTCTGTGGTCCGACAAGCATGGCGAGGGCACGACCAACCAGCTGCTCGAGGGCTACTACGCCGAGCTCGGAGGTGACGCCGAGTTCTGGAAGCTCCCGATCTCCAACCCGGGCGCCCACAACGAGTTCGCGTGGCAGGTCTATATCCGCGGCGGCATGGCGCTGGCGGCCCTGCGCAACCGCGTCGGCGCGGAGGACATGACGAAGATCCTCAAAGCGTGGACCGCCAGCAAGAAGGGCGGCAACGGCAGCATTCCCGAGTTCACCTCCCTCGCCGAGCGGATCTCCGGTGAGGAGCTGAGCGCCTTCTTCGACAACTGGCTGACCAAGCGCGTCAAGCCGGCCCACACGGCCGAGAACGGTTTCTTGTCTGCCCGCACGGGCGGCACGGCAGCGTCCGCGGCCCGCATCCTCGACAACGCGAAGCTGCACGCCGCGCGTTGACCCGCGTCGAGAGCCGCATCCCGGACCCGATGGATGCCCCGCCCGTGCGGTGGGGCATCCTCGGGGCCGGCTCGATCGCACGCGCTTTCGCGTATGCCGTGGGCACCGGCACCCGGTCCGCGGTGACGGCCGTCGGCTCTCGTGATCGGGACAAGGCGGTCGCTTTCGCGGCCGAGCACGACGCGGGACACGGAGTCGGGAGCTACGAGGAACTCGTGGACGCCGACGACGTCGATATCGTCTACGTCGCGACCCCGCACTCGGCCCACCACGAGAACGCCCTCCTCGCGCTCCGCGCCGGCAAACCGGTGCTGGTCGAAAAGGCGTTCACGCGCAACGCCGTCGAAGCAGCTCAGATCGTCGACGAAGCCCGGTCGAGGCGGCTGCTGTGCATGGAGGCGATGTGGTCGCGGTTTTTGCCGCACTATGACGTGGTCCGCCAGCTGATCGAGACGGGGCGGCTGGGCTCGGTCCGCACCTTGACCGCCGATCATGGCCAGCGCCTCTGGCCCGAGGGGCCGCAACGCCTGTCCGACCCTGGGCTCGCCGGCGGCGCCCTGCTCGACCTGGGCATCTACCCGGTCTCGTTCGCCCACATGGTCTTGGGTGGCCCCCAACACGTGCGGGCCGTCGGCACGCTCACCGATGCCGGCGTCGACGCCACCACGAGCATCGTGGCAACGGGCCGCGACGGTGCCCACGCGCTGCTGAGCACGACGATGGGGGCGCGCACGCCCACCACGGCCACCATCTCGGGTGACCTCGGACGCATCGAGATCGACGGGGACTTCTACATGCCCAACACCGTCCGACTGCTCGACTCCGGCGGCGCCGAACTCGAACGCTGGGAATACGACCTCGGCACTCGGCACTTCGGGCTGCGTTTCGAAGCCGCCGAAGCCGCCCGCTGCCTGCATGCGGGCGCCCTCGAGTCGCCGCTCCTGCCCCTCGACGAGACCCTCTCCGTCATGCGCACCCTCGATGAGGTGCGAGCCCAGATCGGCGTGCACTACCCGGGCGAATGACGGCCACACCGATTGGCAGGCCCCGCACAGCGACGCCACAGCAGGGAGCCTCAGGCTCATCGGTATCAGGACCGACCACCTGCCCGGCCCGTGAAGGGAGCGCCACCATGTCCGAGACGTCCACCATCGACAAGGCCCGCAATGCCTTCGCCGCCCTCATCCTTGCGACAACGGTCGTGACCGGCGGAGTCACGGTCTACGCGTCCGAGACGGCCCAGCCCACCGCCGCGTCCGCGGCTCATCAGCCGTCGGGGTCATAACCGGCCGGCAGTCCGCCGGGGGGTTCGGCCACCACGGGCACATAGTCCGAAAGGTCGGCCCGGATGCCGCTCCACCGCACACGGCCGGCGTCGACGGCCGCGCCCCAGGTCAGCCGGCCAGAGGCGAGCGCCAGCCAGGTGTCGGCGTCGGTCTCGACCGTGTTGGGTGGGGTGCCGCGCCGGTGCACCGGTCCGGTGACGCACTGCACCGCCCCGTAGGGCGGCACCCGCACCTCCACACTGCGTCCGGGATGACGCACGGCCAGTTCCTCCAACGTGAACCGCACCGCCGTGGCCACAACTTCGCGGTTCACCACCGCCCCGGAGGACTGCGCAGCCTGCCACGCGGCCAGCGCGTCGGCACCGGCTGCGGGGGCGATTCGGCGACGCGGCGGCATACCGGCAATCCTGCCAGCGCGAACCGGCCCCGAGGCACGAAAAGCCTCGGGGCCGGTTGCCCCTGCCGTCGCGGGGTGGCTGCTAACGGTCAGCCACCCGCGGCGCGTTGCGCGGCGTCATACCGTCGGTCGGCGGCGTCGATGCTCGCGCGCGAAGACAGGTCGACCCCCGCCCGCGCTGCGGCGGCCTTCGCCGCGGGCGTGCTCAGGTCGGGCGCGACGAAGCTCTTGGGCGTGATGCGGGAGTCCGCAGCGGCATACGCGCGCTGCTGGCGGG
>NZ_HG764815.1:3117826-3122648 GCF_001050535.1 Nostocoides australiense Ben110
GGGGTTGGCGACGGCGGGAGCCCGGCTCTCGACGGCGGGAGCCTGGGGCGCGGTCGTCATGGCGTCTCCGTGGCGGATCGTTTGGCCGCGGCCAGCTCGCCGAGGGCTCCGCGGACCGTGCGGGTCGGCTCGCCGGTCACCTGCTGCCACTCCTCGGCCTCGCGCAGGTTGCCCACCAGGAACTCCACGGGCAGGTCGAACACCTCACGGGCGCCTTCGAGCACGGCCAGCTGGTCGATCTGGGTCTCACTGTCGGCGGTGGCCAGGACAGCCAGGTGCTGAGGCCGGACCTGGGGCCGATCCTCGCTCGGCAGTTCGAGGACTTCTGGTGTCAGCACGATGAGCAGTTCGCACGGCACCGCGTCGACGGTGCTGATCAGGTCGACCCGCCGGTCGAGGGCGTGCTGGATCGCCGTGCCGAACGTCATCGGTCGCCGGCGCGGGCCGACACCGGCGGCCTCCTGGTGGATCATCGCGGCGCGCAACCCGCGCCCGAGCAGGTTGGTCCCCGCGGCACCGTCGAGGGCGTTGGGGAGGCTGAGGTCGAGCAGGTAGACGACGTCATACCGCTCGGGGAGCGTGGCTCCGCCGGGCAGGGCCCGCTGGTAGGCCCGGGGCGCCGGGAACGCTCGGTGCCGGACCTGCTCGGCCGGGTTGAGCGGGGGCGTCTGCGGGGTCAGCGAGCGATGGTAGGCACGGTATGACGTGCTGTACAGCACGCGGTCCGGCGACATCCATTGATAGCGAAAATCGCTGCGGGACAACGACCCCAGCCGCAAACGGGTGATCGCCAGCGGCGTCATCGTGTCCAGGGTGGGGCCGAGCCGCCGCTCGAGCCGCTCGTGCATCTCGGAGTCGGCGCCCTTGCGCGTGGTGTCGAAACCGCCGATCGCGGCGAGGGTCGAGCGCCGCAGCATCAGCGACGAGGCGTTGCGGCGCTGCGAGTCGTAGCCGAGCCACTGCAGGGAAAGATCGTCGAGGGCCCGGATCGCGTCGCTGCGGCTCGCGGGGGCCAGCGGGTTCGCCTCGAGGAGGGCGACCTGATGGGCCATGCGGTCCGGGTGCGACCAGTCGTCGGCGTCCTGGGTCGTGATGTAGCGGCCCTTGGCCTGCGCCAGAGCGGCGTTGCGGCCGAGATAGCTGCCGCCGTTGCGGGCCATCCGCACCAGCCGCACCCGCGGATCGAGGGCGCACGCCTCGTCATACAGGCCGCCGTATGCCGGTCCGCTGGCGTCATCGACGAGCAGCACCTCGAGGTTGCCGTAGGTCTGGGCGGCCATGGATCGGATGGAGTTGAGCAGCCCGGCGTCGGGGGCGTAGCTCGGCATGATGACGGTCACCAGGGGCCCGTCGACGCTGGGCCCGGTCGGCGCCGTGAGCGCATCGAACGGATTGTCGGCGTCGGCGGCGACGCTGACCGGGGCCAGGCCGGCGTCGCGGACGCGGCGGTTGAACAATGCGAGCCACTGGCGCACGCGGTCCGGTGTCGGCTCCACACCCGTCGCCCACGGGTTGGCGAGATCGGTCTCGAGGTCGGCTGCGGCCTCCGGCGCCAGCGGAAGAGCGCGCATCAGATCGCGCGCCTCGGTGAAATCCCCTGCGAACCAAGGCAATTGGACGGCGAGTTGCTCGCTGCGTTTCATCTGCGCGAACACGCCGGGCCCGCAGGTGGCCAGCAGGTCGGCGAAGGCAACCCGGGCGCGCGGCTGGTTGCGGATCTGTTCGCCCCCGACCGACCATTGGCAGGCCAGGGCAAGGGCTGCGGCCGGCCGGTCCAGCGCTCCCGGCGGTCGAGATGGGCGCCGACCTCATCGGCCGTCATACCGCCCCCGGTTGCGCGCAACGCGAGCACGTCGCGCAATCCGGGCGTGGCGCAACGCAACGCCGTCTCACCAAGGGTTGCGATCTCGCGGTCGGTGAGGTCTCGCGAGACCAGCCAGGAGCGGGCCAGCCCGAGTTCGGCTGCGGGGTGCGGCATACGTCCTCTTCTGCAGGGGCCGTGAAATACTTCGAAAGTCTAGATGCCAGGCCCACCCCCAAGGAGCAGCCACGAGATGACCAACAAGCGCGTCCTGATGGGACTGGCCGCCCTTGGTGGGCTCGGGGCCCTGGCATTCATCGGGGCGATCGCGTCGTGGTGGTGGCTGGCGGTGGCCGGACTGGCCGCGATGCTCGGCGTCATCGGCGTCGTCGCCCTCAATACCAACCTGCTCGTGCGCGCTCAGCGCAGCGATGCCGCCAAGCTCCGCTCGGCGGTGGCCGGCGGTCCCCGTTCGGCCCAGGGGTCTGCCCAGCCGGGCGAGCACGATCTGACCGGGACCATCCGGCTGTTGCAGGCGCAGTATGTCGGCCGGCTCGATCGGGCGCAGAGCTCTCTGGAGCGGGCGACGGCCGACCTCGAGGCGCGCATCGGCACCGGGGCGGCCCACGACGATCCGTATGCCGCCCTCCCGCACGGCTCGGTCGTCCTCCTTCACCGGCTTGACGAAAAGGGGGTCAGCGCCGCCAAAACTGCTCTCTCCCACGGTCTTGAGGTCCGCGCTGTCGTCGCCGACAGCGCCGATCGCGAGCGGTTGGAAGCGGCCGGGATCGGTGACGCGGTGACGGTCGTGACCGACGCGAGTGGCGCGCCCTACGCGCTGACCGTCGCGCTGCCCGAGTCCTGAGGCCGGGGTCCTGGAACTGATGGCTCCGCAGCGGGCAGGTGGCCCGGTCGATCGGCTGATCGCCCAGATCGGTTCGGATGACGATGTGGCTTTCGTCGCCAGCGTCTTGCGCACCCGGTCCGTCGCGGGACGCAATGTGTTGGCGCGTAAGGCAACCGGCGGCACCCTCGACGATGACGGGTTGCGTGCCCTGGGGGCCGCGGCCCGGCTCGGCCATCGCGGCGAAGGGCCCTCCCCGGCTTTGCCGCGCGGCATCGACAAGACGGTGCTCGCGGCATACGCCCATGTCCTCGCGGTCCAGGTCGGCCGGCAGGAGGACCGCGACGCGGCGCTGGGGATCTTCGGGTTGCTCGCCGCGGCCGGCCACCGGTTCACCGGGCGCGAGGTGCGAACCTACGCCCAACTCCTGCTCTTCGACGGCCAGCTCGACCGGGCGGTCGCCGTGAGCCAGGACGAGGAGGTCAAGGACCTCGTGCGCGGCCAGATCGCGACCGACCGGCGCAATCCGCGGTTCGCCCCCGACACCCACTCCGAGGCCGAGTGGCTGGCCGCGATGAACGCGTCTCTGATCGCCGACGGCCTGGCGCCACTCGCGCTATTGCCCGACGGGCCAACGGCTTTCGACCGCCTCACGACGACCGCTACGACTCCGGGCAGCGTTCGCGGGCCCTTGATCGCCATCATCATGAGCGCCTTCAATCCGGACGCGAAGCTCATCACTGCCGTCCGCTCCTGCGTCGAGCAGACCTACGCCGACTGGGAACTGCTCATCGTCGACGACGCCTCCCCGGAGCCGATGGACGGAGTTCTCGCGGCGGCCGAGGCCATGGACCCACGCGTGCGCGTCATCCGCAAAGCCGTCAACGGTGGCACCTACCGCGCCCGCAATACCGCTCTGCGACAGACGAATGCGGAGTTCTTCACCTGCCTCGACTCCGACGACTGGGCCCACCCGCAGCGCCTCGAACGCGGCGTCGCTCCGCTGCTCGCCGACCCCTCGCTGATGGTCACCCGCTCGATGTGCGTGCGTGCCGACGAAGACCTCGTCCTCACCCGGCCCGGGCACCACTCGCTCATCCTCAACGCCCCGTCCCTGATGGTGCGGATGCATCCGGCTGTCGCGCGGGTCGGCTTCTTCGACACCGTCCGCAAGGCCGCCGACACCGAGTACGCCGTGCGCCTCGAGGCCGCCTTCGGCCGGCGGGTGCGCGACCTGAAGAAGGACGTGCTGACGATGGCCCGGCACGAGGTCGGCTCCCTCTCTTTCGGCGAGTTCCTGCCCGGATGGCGGCACGAGGCGCGCAACGCCTACCGGCAGGCGTATGGGCCCTGGCACCAAGCGATCCGCGACGGCGCGGACCCCTTCCTCGACCCCGACGGGCCGCGCCGCTTCGTGGCCCCCGCCCGCTGGCAATCCCCCGTCGACCCGCGCCTGGCCCAGCCCACCCACTTCGACGTCGTCCTGCTCGACGACTTCCGCGACGGCCGGCCCGGAGTCGCGTCGTCCGTCGCCACCCTGCGCGCCTGCCTCGATGCCGGGCTGTCCGTCGGCGTGCTGCATACCGAAGACCTCTGGGAGTTCGCGCCCAAGGAGTCCGCACTCGACCCCCGTGTGCTCGACCTCGTCAATGGTGGTGCGGCGGAACGGATCTACTACGAGGACACCGTCGACGTCGACTCCGTCGTCGTCCCCTCCCCGTCCATCCTTCAGTTCCCGCCGTGGGTGGCCGGCTGCTTCGCGCCTGCCCGCGTGCTGGTGGCGTCGTCGGCCCCCGCTTCGACGGGTTCGTCGCCGGCGTCGACTTTGCCCGAGCCCTCGGCCGGCGGGGCAGCGCCGCCCCCGGCTCCTTCGACGCAGACTGTTACCGATCCCGGGCGGTTTGAACGCGCGGAGGTGGAGCGGCATACGGTTGAGCTGTTCGGCGTTGCGGCGACGTGGGTGGCGGCGGAGGAACTCCACGGGGAGCGCCTGGCCGGCGTCCTGGCCAAAGTCGCTCGCCGGGGCAAACCGCTTGCCGCAGAGAGGGATTCGGCGGACTCGTCGGAGACAGCGTGGTTGACGATTCGGACACGGCGGCCGGCGGACGGGGAGCACGCGGACGCGCTCGCGGTGCGCTACGTGGCGGGCCCGGCCGGCCATACGGCGGGGGGGGGGG
>NZ_HG764815.1:3122748-3125911 GCF_001050535.1 Nostocoides australiense Ben110
GTACCTTCCGGCGCCAGGAGAGACCGCCGCAGACCTGCTCGCAACTCTGGACGACATGGGCGACGACGCCGTAGCCGAGGGGACCCTCGACGTGGTCGAGGCCACGGTCCGTGACCGACGCCTGCACGCCGTCCGGGTGCCCACCTGGTGATCCACCTCGACACCACCTTCCTCGTGGATGTGATCCGCGAGAGCCGTCGCGATGAGCAGGGCCCAGCTCGTCGCTGGCTCGCCCGCAATCCACACGAGACCCTCGGCATCAGCGTCTTTGTCCTGTGCGAACTCCTCACCGGCGCCGCGTTGCACGCCGATCCCGCCGCGGAGCGACGCCGGGTCATGAAAGTTGTGGGTCAACTTCCGGTCATCACTCCAGATGCCCAACTGGCCGGAACCTACGCTCGAATCCACGCCGTCCTGACCAAGCAAGGCACCCCAGTCGCGAACATGGATCTGCTCATCGCCTGCACCGCTCTCAACGCCGGCTCCGCCTTGCTGACTGCCAACCAGCGAGACTTCACGCGGATCCTCGGGCTGGACGTGCTCGACTACACGGAGTGACCCGACGTTCGCGCGCGGACCGGCTCTGGCGCCGGCCGGGAGTCGAACTCGCGGAAGCTCGGGACCAGCAGCGGCAGCAGGGTGACGAGGAGGTATGCCGTCCCGACGACCCACAGGACGGGAGCGAGCCCGAGCGAGGCGGCCAGCAGGCCGCCAAGCAGCCCGCCGAGCGGCATCAGCGACCAGCACAGCGCGGAGTTCAGCGCGGAGACGCGGCCGACGAGCCGTTCGGGGATCCGCTCGAAGACCACCGCGCCCAGGATCGGGTTGAGGAATCCGCACGCCAGGCCCCCGATTGCGAACACGGCCACACAGACGCACAGCGGTGACCCCAGCGCCAGCACGGCGAAGCGCGGGAGGCCGGTGAGGAGGTAGGCGATCACGTAGGTGCGGAACCGGGGCAGGCGCTCGGCCCAGCGTGCCGCGGCCATCGAGCTCAGCGCCGCGCACGCGGAAAAGACCGCGAAGAGGACACCGATGCCTGCCGCACCATGACCGGAGTTGCGCCCCCATACGGGCATCAGCACTGCCGACCAGGCCAGGTCGAGCAGATTGGTGGCGGCGACGATGGCGCTCATCCCCACGAGCACGACGTCACGACGCAGAAAGTCCCAGCCACGGCGCAGCTTCTGCACATAAGGCACCGGGTCGCGGTCCGCCACAGGCACCAGCGGCGGCGAGCCGGCGGTCAGTCCCAGGATCAGTGCGCAGACCAGGAAGGACGCGGCATCGGCATACAGCGCGCCCGGGGCGCCGACCCAGGCGATCAGGCCTCCGCCCAGAGCGGCGCCGGCCATCGAGGCGATCCGGTCGATCACGCCGTAGAGCCCGGTCACCCACTCCAGCGGCACTCCCGCGGCCGTCGCGACCGCGGGATCAGGGCGGCCTTGGCGCCGTCGCCGGGCCCGCGGAGCGCGCCGGCGACACCCACCAGGACCAGCAGGACCGGGAAGGAGAGCCCGCCGATCCGGTGGAGCAGCGGAATCGCCGTCACCACGACCGCGCTCGCCGGGTCGCAGGAGACGGCGACCGCCCGGCCGCCGTAGCGGTCGGCGAACGGGCCGCCGAGGACCTCGAACAACACAAGCGGGGTCATCTCGACCGCCGCGACCAGGCCGGTCTGGGCGGCGGACCCGGTCGTGGTCAGCACGAACCACGGCAGCGCGATCATCGGGATGCGGGTCCCGGTCAGCGAGGTCGCGTTGGCCACCAGGAGGCCGCCAAGGGGCCGCCGACTCACCACTGCCCGCGCTCGGGCACGGCGTCGGGGTGGAGGTAGGCGTTGAGGTTCACGACGAAGGTGGCTGCCGCGGCGTCGGCGTCCTCGGCATACTCCTCGATCACCGCCACCAGCCGGTCCCGCAGGCCCTGGGCCCGTTCCGGCGTCAGCCGCAGTTGCCAGTCGCTGAAGGTGCCGGCATCGCGCCATGGGGACGGCAGCAGGTCATGTCGCTCGACGGCACGCTGGAGCTGCTCGGCATACAGGATCCCGACCGCCTGGACATATGCGCCGTGCGTCTCGTGCTCCTCCGGCGTGCTCAGCGCCGAGCTGTCGGTGACCGTCGACTGGTGAGCGGCCCGCCACCACCGCTCCCGGCCGTTCCCGCGGCCGGCGTGCTCCTCGATGAAGCCGTGCTGGGCCAGCTGACGCAGGTGGTATGACGTCGCGCCAGTATTGAGACCGAGCCGCCGCGCGAGCGAGGTGGCCGTCGCCGGACCCTCGAGGCGCAGCAGCCCGAGCATCCGCAGCCGGGCCGGGTGGGCGAGCGCACTAGTTTGGAAAGTACTCTTTGCATTCAGCGAGTTGGACGCCATCACGGCGATGACGTACTGCCGCGGCACGCACGATGACTGCTGCGTATTGGACAACAACTCCCGCGGGGGACGAGCGAGACGGCGATGACGTGCCCGAGCGGCGCCGTGGTGCCCGGGACCTCGCGTGCTGGCGTGGGTCGGCTACGCCCGCGGCGGGTTGCACGCTGTGGCAACGGTTTCGGGATAGGTGAGGTCGGCCCGCCACGGCTCGAGGTCCCACGTCGGCTTGGCGTTCGCGAAGTAGGCGTGGCAGACGAACTGGTCGTGCAGGCCGTCGGTGTCCGCTTCCGGGTATGCCGCGGTGACCTCCCCCCAGGCCGCGTCCAGCGCCGCTGCGCTGAGGTGGTCGCGCAGTGCTTCGCGCGGGGTGACTTCGTAGGAGGCGCCGCCTTCCGCCTCGACGAGCCGCACCCCCGCGATCAGGTCGGGTTGACCAGGCGGGCTGCTCGACCTGAGACGGGGCGCGGTCCGAGGCGACGTGGCGGTCGACCCAGCACTGCTGGGCGAGTTCACCGAGCTGCCGGAGGCCTGGGTTGGGTGCTCCTCGCCGCATCCGGCGAGCAGGCCGGCCCCAGCCAGCATGCCGGCGGTGACCCGGCAGCAGCGGGTGGCCCATCTCATGTCCACATGATGCCGGTCGCGGGTTAGCCTGACGCGGTGCCCACGCCTCCATCGAGTCCTCGGCGCCGCGTCCAGGGAGCCGTCGAACCGGTGATCTCGCGCGCCCTGGGCGAGGGGCGCCGCCGGGGCGTCACCCAGCGCGCCGGCCGGTTCTTGCCCGGCCGGGCCC
>NZ_HG764815.1:3126011-3128714 GCF_001050535.1 Nostocoides australiense Ben110
GTTCGCGCTCCCACTCGGCAAGCGGCTCCTCGGCGGGAGCGCCGGCCACTTCGGCACCGGCGTTGGCGCGAGCCTGGCTGCGCTGGATGAGCCCGTCGGCGACGGCGTCGGCGATCACGCGGGTCAGCAGGGTGACCGAGCGGATGGCGTCGTCATTGCCGGGGATCTTGTAGTCGACCTCGTCGGGGTCGCAGTTGGTGTCGAGGATCGCGATGACGGGCAGGCCGAGCTTGCGCGCCTCGTCGACGGCGAGGTGCTCCTTCTTGGTGTCGACGACCCAGACGGCCGAGGGCACCTTGGACATCTCGCGCATGCCGCCGAGGGTCTTCTCGAGCTTGTCCTTCTCGCGGGAGAGGATGAGCAGTTCCTTCTTGGTGTAGCCGGAGCCGGCCACCTCACCGAAGTTGATCTGCTCGAGCTCCTTCAGGCGCGCCAAGCGCTTGGAGATCGTGTTGAAGTTGGTCAGCATGCCACCGAGCCAGCGGTGGTTGACATAGGGCATCCCGACCCGGGTCGCCTGCTCCGCGATGGCCTCCTGGGCCTGCTTCTTGGTGCCGACGAACAGGATCGAGCCACCGTGCGCGACGGTCTCGCGGACGAACTCGTAGGCGGTGTTGATATAGGTCACCGACTGCTGCAGGTCGATGATGTAGATGCCGTTGCGCTCGGTCATGATGAAGCGCTTCATCTTGGGGTTCCAGCGACGGGTCTGGTGCCCGAAGTGGACGCCGCTCTCCAGGAGCTGGCGCATGGTGACGACGGCCATGCCGTTGTCCTCCTCGAATAGAAGTAACAGTTCCGTCGGCCACGTGCGACTCCTGCGGGAGCCACATGCAGCCTGCCTGGTGCCTGCGTACGCACCCCGCATCGCGCTCGCGCGCGAGGACTGTGGTGGTGCGCCCCGGGATCGGACGAGATCGTCACCCGGCGAGAAGACACGCGAATTCGACCAGCACAGGGCTGGCCGTGGCCCTAGCTTACGCGCGCGAGCGGCGGGGGTCGAATCGCGATCCGCTTTCGGCAGCCGTGGGCAGGGCGGTCAGGCGGGAAGTTGTGCGGCGCGTAGCCTCGGGGGCGTTCGAAGGATCTAGAGTTAACGCATGCTCAAGTGGACATGCAACATCATTGGTCACGTGTGGCGCGCCTACGACGGGCCGGGCGCGAAGTGCCGCCGCTGCGGCAAGGAAGACGCCACCAAGACCCCCAAGTAAACCAAGACCCCCAAGTAATAAGGGCCTGGCTTCTCGAAGGCCTGGGCTCTCGAAGGCCCGGCGGTGCGGCGCCCTGCGCTTCCCCGCCGGGCTTTCGTGCCCTCCGGCCGGCCCTGCGTGCCTTCAGCCGGTCTTTCGGGCATTCAGGTGGGACACCTCGCGACAGCGGCCTGACCGGCGACGCGACAGCGGCCTGACCGGCGACGCGACAGCGCGTGGCCCGCGACGCGGCCTCAACCAGGTCAGAGCCGTTCGCGCAACCAGGCGAAGTCCGCGAGGTGCTGCTCGGCACCGCCTGGTGTCTCGCAGATGACCGGGGCACCCGCAGCCCGCACGATGTCGACGAAACCGGCCTGGTCGATGTGCCCGGAACCGAAATTGGCGTGCCGGTCGGCACCGGAGTCGAAGCCGTCGCGGCTGTCATTGGCGTGAACCAAGTCGATGCGGCCGGTGATGCCGAGGATCTTTTCCACGGCCGTGCCGAGTTCGATCCCGCCGGCCCAGGCGTGGCAGGTGTCGAGACAGAACCCGACGCGGTCGGCGCCCTCGGCCGCGGCGATCGCGTCCCAGACCTGGGCGATCCGGTCGAGGTGGCGTGCCATGGCGTTGTCGCCACCGGCGGTGTTCTCGAGCAGCAGCGGGACCTTGATATCGGTGGCCTCGACCGCCTTGCGCCAATTGTCGAAACCGACGGTCGGATCGGCACCCTTGTCGACATGTCCCCCATGGACGATCAGCCCCTTGGCGCCGATCTCGGCGGCCGCATCCATGTGCTGTTGCAGCAGCTTGCGGCTGGGGATCCGGATGCGGTTGTTGGTCGTCGCGACATTGACGATGTAGGGCGCATGGACATAAAGGTCGACTCCGGCGGCTTCCGCGTCCGCCCGCAAACCGGCCGCCCCGCCGGCGTAGGCGATCACCGGACCCTTGTAGCTCTGCGGCTCCCCCAGAAAGAACTGCACAACCGTCGTCCCGCGGGATCGCGCTTCGTTGATCGGGTCCTGCTGCGGGACGTGGGCACCGATGGGCATCGTTGTCGCGGCCATACGCCCAGTATCGCCCGACCCACCGACAACGGCCCGCCTGATGTCAGGGGCCCGGCAACGTCAGGGGCCCGGCCGCGTAGGCATCCTGGCCTCGGTTCAGGGGCTCGGCAACAGGATCACCTCCATCGGCTGCAGGAGGAAGAGCGGCTGAACGTAGTCCCACTCCCCCGAACTGCCTTGCCGCAGGGCGCCCAGGTGCAGGCAGGCGAGCGGCGCACAGTGGCTGCCGGTCGAGTCGAGGGTGCCGAGAGCCTGCCCGGTCGCCACCGAGGAGTTGCGCCGGATCAGCGGATCGATCCGCAGCGGCTCGTAGGTCGAGCGGACCCCACCGGGATGCTCGATCGTGACGGTGCCACGGCCGGCGAGCAGCGCCGCGTGGGTGACCACGCCGGCATCCACCGCCAGGACATCCTGCCCCGGCACACCCGCCAGGTCGACACCGCGGT
>NZ_HG764815.1:3128814-3135470 GCF_001050535.1 Nostocoides australiense Ben110
TCCGCAACCTGACCAACTACATCGCCCGCAGCCTCCTCGAGACCGGCGGCTTCAGACCCCGACTACACCCTCGATTGGGATGAGCCTCTATAGGGTCCGGAACATCCTGCGCGCTGGCCGGGAGAACCTCACCGAGCGCCAACACGCACGCCTCGAGCAGGCGTGGGCGGCGGACGACCGACATGTCGAGGTCGAAGTCGCCTGGCTGTGCGCCCAACAAGTCCGCGACTGCTACCACCAAGCCAGCCACGCCGCCGGACGAGCCATCGCCGAGAAGGTCTTGGCCTCCTTCATGACCTGCCCGATCCCGCAGGTCAAGCGCCTCGGGAAGACGTTGAACCAGTGGCGTCGGGAGTTACTTGGCTACTTCGATACCGACGGCGCCAACAACGGCGGCACCGAAGCCGTCAACGGCCTCATCGAACTCCACCGACCCATCGCCCGCGGCTTCAGAAACCTCGAGAACTACCGACTCCGGATGCTCCTGATCGGCGGCGGCCTCAACCTATGACCCCACACTCAACGGCGAAGAGCCTGATTGGGCCGCAGCTTGGGCCGAAATGTGCAACAAGTTGCTGCACATTTGGCAACAGGTCGTTGCCGAATCGGGACCGCAGCGATGGGCTGGCGTGGCTTCGTGGCGTCGCGCGACCGAAGTCCCTACTCTGGATTCAGCCACACGGTTCACCGTGGGGGTCAGCCACTCGTCAGGGCAGCCGCCCTGTGGCGCCGGAGATCCAACCCGCCCTCCGTGATGGACGGACTGACCAACCGTTCGACGTGAGTCGACGTCGGTTGGAGAAGCGGGTGAAGGACACCAGCAAGCGCATCGAGTTGCCGCCTGCCCGCACTGGGCGGCCGGCTTCGCACCCTCGCCGCTACGCCCCGGATGAGCTCGTGCGCTTCGATGCACGGATCCCTGCCCGGCTCGCGAAGCAGCTCTATGACGTCGCCCTGACCGACGGCCGATCCGTGACGGCCGTCCATGCCGACCTCCTGGCCGCCGCCCTCGAGTGTCGCGGGGCCGCGATGGAGTGAGCCGCTCGGCGCAGGACGCCGACATGCGAAAGGCCCAGAGCGCCAACTCCGGACCTCGTCGCGAATCGCTTCAGCGAGTAGCGAGCTCGCTGCCTTCATTCACCTGCGCAGCACCCTGAGGGGGTACTTCTATGTCTTCAACACGTCCAGAGTGCTCTTCTGGAACTGAGAACGTCAACCGCCACGCCGACGACGAGGGCTCGCGGTCCGCGGTCTTCAACTACGTGCCCTACGCGATCCCCAAGGGAGAGTGGGCGCCCGTCGCGGACTTCACGCGTGAGTCCGTGCTGATGGTGCATCCCCGCAGCACCCGCCACGCGATTGAGGCGATGCGCACCGTGTCGCAGTTCGTCGTCTGGGCGCACCGCCAGGGATTCCCGCTCGACCGGGACCGGATGTTCACCCCCGACGCGGTGGAGCGGTACATCCTGGTCGGCGCAGCCCACCTCTCGGTCTCGTCACGTGCGACTCGGCGCTCAGACCTTCGACGCTTCTCACGCCAGATCACGGTCAAGGCGCCGTGGACACCGGGGCCAGCCCCGTTGCGACAGAGCAAGACCACCCGACCCTTCACAGCGGATGAAATCGCCCGGCTGTGGGAGATCGCCAACAGTCAGAGCACTCAGATCCGCCGTCGGCGCTTCACCGGGTGCTTGGCCCTCGGGCTCGGCGCGGGACTGCACCCCCAAGAACTCTGGAGAGCCAACGTCGGCGATCTGGCGGACATGCACGGCTTCCTCTGCGTCAGAGTGCCCGGTGGTCCTCATCCGCGCGTCGTCCCGATCACCGCACCCAACGACACGATCCTCGCCGCGTTCCTGGGCGAACCACCGGACGCACCGATCTTGGCGTATCGGCCGCGGAAGTGGGACCGCTCCCCATTCCACGAGATGCTCGCGAAGGCGGACATCCCGCCAGGATGCCCGCGCATCACCCCGGCCCGCTTGCGCGTCACGTGGATGGTCCAGCACCTCACCCACGGCATGTCGATGGCCGGCTTGACTCGGATCGCTGGCCTGACGTCCTGGCGGTCGTATCAGGCACTCGAGCAGTTCGTCCCGCAACCCGATGACCGTGAGCTGTTCGCCCAGGCGGTCCGCCGGTGAGCAGACCGCGACGACCTCCGAACGCGGGAACTCCGCGGCGGAGTTCGGACGCCACGCAAGCCAACCCGATGACGGACGAGCAGCGCATCGCGCGAGCCGTCGCCGTCGCCAACAGCAACATCGCCACGAAGATCTGCGTGGCCGCGGAGCAGAGGACCGGACGACCTCGGCTCATCCCGCTGTCGGGAGTCCTCGCGGCGTACATCTTCCACGCCAGCGACCAGCCTCACTCGATGACGACCTCCGGCGTGTGCCGGACCGTGAGGAAGCTCAAACCGGGCAAGCGAGCGGCACTGGGAATCCCGAAGCGCATGCAGGTCAAGTACAAGCGGATGCATTCGGGGTGGCTCGCGATCCGTCGCGTGGTTGAGCACGGAGTCCTCGTCGACCACGATCACGACCTCGACGTCGACCTGGACACGGGCGAGGTCTTCTCCTGCCCCGAGGGCTGCCCCTTCGAGCAGGTCAGCCTCGACCAACTGGCCACGCTGCTCATCCAGGCCAGTCTCCCACCAGAGTTCGAGCGGCCAACCGTCGTCGCCATCGACGGCACCGACGTCGAGAGCGTCGCCCGTGCCCACGACAAGAAGATCAACAGCGACGGCCGCAGCTTCTACTCCTACGATCGCGACGCCCGCTGGGGCCACCGCACCGCCACCAGCCGTCGACCCACCGAGCACTTCTTCGGCTACGAGGCACACCTCGGCACGTATGCCCCCAAGGTCGGCTCCGACCCGGTGCCCCAGCTGGCAGCCGGGCTCACACTGCGCCCTGGCAACCGCGACCGCACGCGAGCCTGCCTCGGCATGGTCGACGCACTGCCCGAGTTCGACGAACTCCTGCTCGACCGCGGCTACACGACCGCCAAAGGAAACAAACTCGCCGGCCCGCTGCGCGATCGCGGCATCACCTTGACCATGGACCTGCACAAGACCCAGCGCGGAGTCCGCCCCGGTCCAGACGCGGGGACGGTGTGGGTCGACGGCAGCCTCTACTCCAGCGCGCTCCCCGAAACCCACCGGGATCTCGAGCCTCCGACATTGGGCATGACAGCCGCCGAGAAGGCGCGACGTCGGGAAGCCTTCGACGCCCGCGAACCCTACCGCTTCGTGCCCCACGCCAAGCGCGAGCCGAACCGTGGCACCCAACGCTTTCGCGGACCGGCCGTCGACGGCCACCCCTTCAAGGTCCGCTGCCCCAACACCCCCGCATCGATTCGGATGCCGCACACCATCCCGACCACGACCTGCACCCCCGGCGAGCCCTGCGGATGCGGCAAGACCCTGACCGTCCCGGACAGCCTGCTCGAACGCGATCGGCAGCACCACCCCTGGCAGTCCACGCGCTGGGCGCTCTCGTTCAACCGGCGCTCCCTCGTCGAAGGCCTCATCGGCATCAACCGCTACCAACGGCTGAGCGTCAACCGCGGCTTCTTCCGACAGACCGGACTGGTCGCGACCGCCCTGCTCATGGCCGTCACCCTGATCGGGCACAACCTCGTCAGCCTCCACGCGTGGCACACCACACGCGGCCGACCCGAACCGTGGCAGGTCCACCTCGGTGATCCTGTGGACGACCGACCACTCGACAAGGCCACCAGGACCCGCGGCCGAGGCAGACACTAAGGCGACTGACCGGCCCAGCCCGAACCAAATCAGCAAGCACGGAGCCCGGCGCCAGCCTGCCCGGAAACGGCCCCGAGACAGCGAAACCGGCCCCACGGCATACCCAATCGGCGCCAGGGGAGGGGTCGAAGACCAGCACGACCCTCGGAACGACGAAACTCCCGGCCAGATCACATCCGGCCGGGAGTTTCGGGAAACCGAATCGGGTAGTTCAGGGAACTACCCCAGAGTGCGCAAGGGGGGATTTGAACCCCCACGCCCGTAAGGACACTGCCACCTGAAGACAGCGCGTCTGCCGTTCCGCCACTTGCGCGTAGCTGTCATAGTGTGCGGCATCGCCCCACCGAGGAGCAAACCGGCTCCCGGAGGACGCGACCCCAGCGCAGGTGATCGCACACTCCCGCCCCACGGACAAGCTGCGCCGGGTCATGCTGGACGGATCCAGGAGGGTATGAGGTTCGCCGGCGGGCCGTCGCGGCCTTGCTCCTCGCGGGGACCGTCGCGGTCGCGGGGGCGTGCAACGGCAAGGACCACGGGCAGGACGCCGTCGAGACCCGCCTGACCGCACTCGACGGCGTCGACACGGTGTCCGCCCACGCTGGATTCGAGTTCCCCGAGTCCCTCGACATCACCCTCGACGCCCGAGCACGTCGACATGGTGCTCGACGAGCTTCCGCGCCTGACCGATAAGTCCTGGCTGCCCGCGGACTGGACCGCCGCCAAGTACGGCGTGCAGCGACCGAATGGCACCCGCCACCCGGATGAGCTGCGCGGCAGCATCACCTACCTCGGCCATATCGACACCAGCCAAATCGCGCGGGATTGGATGAGCGCCGGCGACGCGATGACGGGCGCCGTCGTGATCTTCTACCTCGAGCCCGAGAAGACCGTGCAGTACGTCGTTCTCGGCGCCGACGACGCGACCGTCGCCGCTGATACCGCTGCCGCGCAAAATAATCCGCTGCTGACCGACGCGACGATTCGTCGCCGCGGAGACTCCGACGACCGCTGGCCCAACTGAACACACCCCAACCGGTCAGCCCGGCAAGGGCACGATCTCGTGTCGCACGACCACCCCGTCGGCAAGCTGCAGCACCCCATACGTCCCCGCCGGCTGCCGCCAGCGATCCGTCAGCGACCCCGGGTTGAACAGGTGCACCCCGTCCTCGACCCCGTCGAACGGAATGTGCGAGTGCCCGAACACCACCAGATCCGCGTCGGGGAACCGGCGCCGCATACGACGCCCCCTGCCCTGCCGCGCGCCCGAGTCGTGAATCATCGCCACCCGCACCCCGCCCAGCACCAGCTCGAGAGTCTCGGGCGCACCCCACGCGGCCACCGCCGGCCCGTCGTTGTTGCCGAGCACGACGTGCACCGGCGCGAACCCGGCGAGCGCGTCCAGCACGTCCGGCGTGCACACATCCCCCGCGTGCAGGATCACCTCCGCCCGCGACAGCGGCGCGTACAGCCCCTCGGGAATGCCCTTCCACCGCCGCGGCGCGTGCGTATCGGCCAAGACCACAACTTGCATGGGCTCAGTCTCCCCCGACGACATGGCCCGACCCAGGGCGCGGCGACAAGCTCAGCGCGCACGCCGTGCCGCGTGCCCTCGGCGCGCGCCACACGCACGCGAGAGGATGCCCCAGGCGGTCACCCGAACCCGTGCGCGGCGAGCGGCGCGAGAAGCTGCCGCTCCTCATACGACAAATGCGACAGCAGCGCATCGGTCAACAGGTCCAGCGCGCCGGACAGCTCGGCGAGGGCGGGCGGCATACCGTCCGCGGTGACCATCGCGACCAGCGCCTCATCGAGCCGCTCCAGCAGGTCGTGGATGACCTCGTGCTCGCGTTCGAGGCGGTCGATGACCGGCGCGAGGCCAGGCTCGGCGCGCCGCAGGTGCGGGAAGATGCTGCGGTCCTCGAGGGTGTGGTGGCCGGTGAGGATCCGGCAGTACGCCGCGCAATACGCCCCGAGCGTCCAGTTGTTCTGCCGCAGCGTCATCGTATTGATCGCCGAGCGCGCCGACCCGATTCCCATTGCGCCAGAACGCACTTGGGCGACGATTTCGCGGATCTGGGTCAGCTCGCTGCGCAGGTGGTCGTGGACGTCGACCAGGTGCGCGGCGGTCGCCTCCTCGTGCGCTGTGTACTCCCGCTCGGGCATCGCGAAGGCCGGCCGGTCGTCCTCCGCCCAGGCCTGTTCGCGGGCGAGCCGCTCCCCGGAGTCGGGGGTGGGCCGGACCCCGAGGCTGGTATGCCGCGGCCTCCCCTCCCCCGGCTCGCTCGGCTCGGCCGGTGGGTTGCCTTGGGGGGCAACGCTTCCCGGTATGCCGCCCGGCTCGCTCCTCGTCGCGGCTCGGGCGCGTTCGGCCTCGACGAGGTCGCGGACGGCGGGGGCGACCTCCTGGGCGAAGGTCGCGAGGGCGCGGGGGTCGTCGCTGCCGAGGATGTAGGTGGCCATGCCCTGGGTGAGGGTGAGGTCGGCGAGTTGCTCGGCCCAGTCTCTCGGGGTGCCTTGGAGGAAACCCGTTGCGGCGCCGAAGGATCCGACGATGTTGTAGGCGCGGCGCACCGACTCCGGGGCGCGGCCGGCGGCGATCGTGGCCTCGTCGATGACGGCGTTCATGTCCGCGAGGGCGGGCGGATCGGCATACCCCATCGACGGGATCCAGACGTCGGCGAGGCGGCCGGTGACGCGCAGCATGCGCGGCTTGTAGGCGCCGAGCCAGAGGGGGATCTCGTGCGCCGGGGTGGGGCCGGCGCGCAGGCCGACGGTGCGGTAGTGCGTGCCGTCGTGGCGGACGGTGCCGCCGGTCCAGAACGCGCGCAGGATCTCGATGGCTTCGATGAGGGCGTCGACGGCGTCCTTGGGGGTGCGGCGCGGGCCG
>NZ_HG764815.1:3135570-3138422 GCF_001050535.1 Nostocoides australiense Ben110
CCGACACGCCAGCACCGCCCGGCCCACCTCGATCCGCTGCCCGGTAATGACCAGCCCCAAGCCGTCCACACCGGCGAAGGTGTCCAGATCCGGGCGCGTGAAGGTAACGTCAGCCATGTCGAGGTCTTCCAGATCGAAGGCGTAGGAACCTCCATCATCGGAAGGCCTCGACCCTCAACCAAGCAGCGACGCGCACACCCAACCCACACTCTCCTTTGGGAAGAGCCGGTTATGACTACTCTGATTGGTTCGCCTACGTGGCCGGCTTTCGCGGCTGAAAACGTGACTCGGTGTTCGTTAACATCCCAGCTGGACCCGATGTCCCCACCCCTCAAACGTAAGTTCGCAGCATGGTTGCCAGCCGGCCAGTCCGGGGCGACAACTTCCGGCGTGAGCGGCGGCTGACGTGTACCGTGACCCTCGCCGAAGGCAACACGCGAAATAAAAACCCTAGAATACGACCGTTTGTACCAACCCTGCTGCCGCCTCCTTCGCAATGGGGAGCGATGCTTCCTGTCACTACGCTACGCTTAGCCTGGTGTAGGCGAACGCGAACGCCAGCCCTATCAACACTGAATTGTGCCGCCCAAGGAGCTACACCCGTATGGTGAAACCAACCCGTTCGCAAGGGGAACTCGCTCACGTTAATGCGCACGCTTACTCCCCTGGAACTCGTGATATTGGCGCTGCGATCGACGATTCAAGCACCAGCGACAAATTGATTCTTGGCGGCGACTACGCACAAGGGGGCTCCCGAAATGACATCGGGTGCTTTGCCGTCGTTCCGCTATTAACTCCCGAGCCGAAGCTTCAAACGCAACTGTATCAGGCCATCAGACGGCACGTGCCGGGGGTTAGAAAGGCAGACGTACCGGAATTGCATGCCCTAGAACTCTGGAGCGGCCAAAAGCGGGCGAAAAGCCGCTACCGTTCTCTCTCGACTGTAAGGGACGTTCAATGCTTACTCTTCCAACTCGCCAGGAGTATTCACGAGGAAGTGCCTTTCATTTGCGTAGGAGTTTCTCAAGTTCTAACCGCAGAAAGCCGTCCCTTGTTGGGAAAGCGCCTCATAACTGAGGCAACGGCCGACGTAAACGATCTTCTTGCACTCGGCTGGGGATTACGGATTGCACGTTCACCTATGTACTTGGACGCGGGCGATAAGATGCGGCTTTTGCTAAGGGGTGAACGAGGACAACAAGCTCGCCTGGTAGCGGAACATGCGGACATGAGGGGCCGAGTAACATCTGAACCTATTCCGCAGTATGTTGACAGCAGTAACCATAGCGTTGTACAGGTCGCAGACTTGGCGGCATTCTCGGTCCTGCGTCTGTTATCATCGATTGACCGCCTGGAATCCCTGGGTTCCAACTCCAAAGATGTCGCCGACCACAACTTCTGGCTCGAAATGGTCACTAGAATGAATATCAACGTTAAGCTTTGCCAGGTAACGGAAACCGAAGCCCCGATGCCAAGCTGGGCCGTAGCCGCCGCCCCACCAGGACTCGAGATCATTGCGCAGTTACTGCGAGAACATTCTGAACTGATTCCGACAAGTAGTCTTCCACTGATCGAAGTTGAAACTGGCAATCACCGACTTATCAATCCAGCCCGCATCAATCCACGAATAGTCTAAGAGTCTCCGTGGGTGGGTGATTCTCCCGCCGCCGATGAGCAGCACGCGTCGCCGGGCAGTGGTCGCGGCTGCGAAACTCGGATTACCGAACCTCAGCGGGCATCTGGGTGCACTGAGTTGTTCCTTGTTGCTTTGAAGCAAGCCCGTGCGGTCCGGTGTGTCACGCGCTGGCCAGCACCGCGTGGGCGGCGACGACATCGCCGGCCATGGCGTCGAGCAACTCCTCGATCGAATCGAACCGCAGCGTCGGACGCAGGTGCTCGACGAAGTCGACGGCCACGGTCTCGCCATAGAGATCGAGGTCGGTGCGATCGAGGCAGTAGGCCTCGACGGTCCGTTCGGTGCCGTCGAAGGTGGGATTGGTGCCCACGGAGATGGCCGCGGGGAGGCGGTGGTCCGGGTGATCCGGCGGGAGGTCCAGCCGGGTGAACCAGCCGGCATACACACCGTCGGCCGGCACGACGCCGCGCGACCTCCGCTCGAGATTGGCTGTGGGATAACCCAATTCGCGGCCCCGGTGGAAGCCGTGGACGACGACCCCGACGACCCGGTGCGGCCGGCCGAGGATCTCCGCGGCCCCGGCGACATCGCCCTCACGCAGCCGCTCGCGGGCCGCGCTGGAGGACCAGCGCGCGGCGTTCCCCTGGTCGGGGACGACGACGACGTCGAAGCCGTGCCGCTGGCCGAGTTCGCGGATCAGGTCGACATCACCGGTGTAACCGCGCCCGAAGCCCTTGGTGTCGGCGCCGACGATCAGAGCCTTGACGCCGAGACCGGTGACGAACGTCGAGAGGATGAACTCCTCGGGGCTCTGCTGGGCGTAGTCGACGGTGAACGGCACGACGACCAAGCCGTCGATGCCGGTCTCCTCCAGCAGTTGTTCGTGCAGTGAGCCCGGGCTGATCAGCTCGGGCGCCCGCTCGGGGTGCAGCACCTGGATCGGGTGCGGGTCGAAGGTCACGGCCACGGCCGGCAGACCACGCGCCTTGGCCTCGGCGAGCAGGGTGCCGATGACGACGCGGTGACCGCGATGCACACCATCGAAGTTGCCGAAAGTGGCCACGCACGGTCGCAAGGCGTCGGGCGTGGCGGCGGGATCGGTCCAGCGGAGCACGAGGGTCACTCTACGAAGCCGCGGGCGCGAAGACGACATGAGGCTTGGCCCGTGGACCGGACTCGTCCAGCATGGCGACGAACCGGCCGTCCGGGCCAACCG
>NZ_HG764815.1:3138522-3141164 GCF_001050535.1 Nostocoides australiense Ben110
CCACCCCCCCCCCCCGCCTGCTCGACGTCGACACGGCCGCCGACGACCTGCCCGAGCTGCGCGAACAGCTCGCGGCTGCCGAGATCACCCGGGCTGCGGCCGCCCGCACCGTGAGCGACCTGCGGCACGCCGCGGGCACCCGTCTCGCGGGCGCCGTCACGGACGAACTGGCCCATCTGGCGATGGGCTCGGCCACGCTCGAGGTCGCCGTCACCGGCGGCGACGGAGAGGTCCGTTACGGGCCGGACGGCGTCGACGAGGTCGAGTTCCTGCTCCGCTCCGGATCCGGTATGCCGCCGCGCCCGATCGCGAAGTCCGCCTCCGGGGGTGAGCTCTCCCGGGTGATGCTGGCGCTGGAGGTCGTTCTCGGCACCTCGGCGACGAGCGTGCCGACCTATGTCTTCGACGAGGTCGACGCGGGTGTCGGCGGTCGCGCGGCGATCGACATCGGCGCCCGGCTGGCCCGGCTCGCCGAGCACGCTCAGGTCGTCGTCGTGACGCACTTGCCGCAGGTCGCGGCCTTCGCCGATCAACACCTCGTCGTCACCAAGACCGACGACGGCTCGGTCTCCCAGAGCGATGTGCGGGTCGTCGAGGCCCGCGACCGCGAACGCGAGATCGCCCGGATGATGGCCGGCACCGATTCGGCTGCGGCAGTCAGACACGCGAGGGAGCTTTTGGCGGACGCGCGAGCACGCCGCACCGCGTGCGACGATTGACCTCGATGGCCGTTTCCCTGTCCCGCCGATCCCGAGAACCGGTGCCCGCCGGCGCCACCGGGATGGCTCGCGTCGACCGGCGCACCAAGAACCTCACCAAACGGTTGCAGCCCGGCGAGATCGCCGTCATCGACCACGAGGACCTAGACCGGGTCAGCGCCGAGGCCCTCGTGGCGTGCCGGCCCGCCGCCGTCGTCAACGCCGCCCGCTCCATCAGCGGCCGCTACCCGAACGTAGGGCCGACCATCCTGCTCGACGCGGGCATCCCGCTCATCGACGACGCCGGTCCCGACGCGATGACGACGATCCGCGAAGGCCAATGGCTGCGCCTCGACCACGGCCAGGTGTTCAACGCCGATGCGGTCGCGGACGAGGCCCCGGCCCTTGTCGCGGGGGTGGTCCAGGACGACGACTCCGTCGCCGACGCCCTGTCGCTGGCGCGCCAGGGATTGTCCGGTCAGCTGCAGGCCTTCGCCCAGAACACCATGGACTACCTGGTCCGCGAGAAGGATCTGCTGCTCGACGGCGTCGGCGTGCCCGACATCGCGACCAAGATCGACGGCCGGCACGCCCTGATCGTGGTCCGGGGCTACCACTACAAGGAGGATCTGCAGGCTCTCCAGCACTACATGCGCGAGTTCAAACCCGTGCTCATCGGGGTCGACGGCGGCGCCGACGCGTTGCTGGAGGCCAAGCGCAAACCCGACCTGATCGTCGGCGACATGGACTCGGTGTCCGACAAGGCCCTGACCTGCGGAGCCGAGATCGTCGTCCACGCCTACCGCGACGGCCGGGCCCCAGGCGCCGAGCGGGTCCGCGGGCTCGGCGTGGAGCCGGTGATCTTCCCCGCAACCGGCACCAGCGAGGATGTCGCCATGCTGCTCGCCGACGACAAGGGCGCCTCTCTCATCGTGGCCGTCGGCACCCACGCGACCCTGGTCGAATTCCTCGACAAAGGCCGGGCCGGCATGGCGAGCACGTTCCTGACCCGCCTGCGCGTCGGGTCCAAGCTCATCGACGCCAAGGGCGTCAACCGCCTCTATCGCTCCCGGATCTCCGGGGTCAGCATGCTGGTGATGCTCCTGGTCGGCATGCTCGTCCTCGGGCTGGCACTGTGGGCGACACCCGGCGGCTCGATTCTGTTGCAACTGCTCGGTGCCCGCTGGGACGACCTCTGGGCCGCGATCGTGGGGATCTTCACGTGATCGACTTCCGATACCACCTCGTCTCGCTCGCCTCGGTGCTCATCGCGCTCGCGGTCGGCATCGTCCTGGGCGCCGGCCCGCTCAAGGAGGGCATCAGCGACTCCCTCGACCAGCAGGTGGCGCAGCTGCGCGCGGACAAGGATGCCTTGCGGAGCCAGCTCGATGCGTCCGAGAAGTCGGTGCAGGAACAGGAGGACTTCGCCAACGCGCAACTCCCGGCAATCGTCAGCGGACGCCTCGCTGAGCGGTCCGTCGTCGTCGTCACCCTCCCCGGTGCACCGGACTCCCTCGTCGTCGAGACCGAGGACACCCTCTCCGCCGCAGGCGCCAGTGTCTCCGGCCCGGTGCGGATCGAGCAGGCGTGGAGCGATTCCTCGCAGGAGGCGACCACCCGGCGCGAGCAACTGGCCAGCACCCTCGCGCCGACCCTGGGCCTGACCGTCGACACCGAGGACGCTCCCGATCTGGGCGACGTCCTCGGGGCCCTGCTCGCGACCCCGGCAACCCCCGACGGCACGACGGCACCGGAGGCCCCGAGCGCTGTCGCGCGCGCCGCGGCCTGGACCCGGCTGGTCAGCGACGGCTACGTCTCGGGCTCCCTCCCGGCAACCCGCGCCAACCTCGTCACCGTCGTCGGCGCCACCCAGGTCGCCACGGCCCAGGGCTCGAGCGGCACCACCGACCCGCTGCCCGCCCTGGCGGAGCTGGCCGCTGCCCT
>NZ_HG764815.1:3141264-3156493 GCF_001050535.1 Nostocoides australiense Ben110
CGCCGCGGTCAGCGACCTCGGCGGCACGCAGCGGCCGGGTCAGACCCAGATGGCGCAGGCGGTGCTCGACGCCGTCGACAAGGAGGAGCACCTGCTCGTCCAGGCCGGCACCGGCACGGGCAAGTCCCTCGGCTACCTCGTCCCGGCGATCCTGCACGCGCAGCGCAGCGGCAAGCCCGCCATCGTCGCCACGGCCACCTTGGCCCTCCAGGGGCAGATCATCGATCGCGACCTGCCGCGGCTGGCCACCGCCCTGGCCCCGATCCTCGGGCGGCGCCCGACCTATGCCCTGGTCAAGGGCCGCCGCAACTATGTCTGCCTGCACAAGCTCGAGGGCGGCTTCCCCGACGAGGACGAGGGCCTCTTCGACGTGGGGGAGGCCGATGCCTCCGCAGGCCGGCTCGGCAAGGAGGTCGTTCGCCTGCGCGAATGGGCCCAGGAGACCGAGTCCGGTGACCGCGACGAGCTCGTCCCGGGTGTGTCCGAGCGGGCCTGGCGCCAGGTCAGCGTCGCCGCCGAGGAGTGTCTCGGCTCGCGCTGCCCGCTGGCCGGCGAGTGCTTCGTCGAACGCTCCCGGGCCGCCGCCAAGGATGTCGACATCGTCGTCACCAACCACTCCTTCCTCGCGATCGACGCCCTCGAGGGGCGCTTCATGCTCCCCGAGCACGACCTCCTCGTCATCGACGAGGGCCACGAGCTCGTCAAGCGCATCACCTCGACGATCACCGACGAGCTGACACCCGGCATGATCCGGCGCGCGGCCCGCCGGGCCCGGTCGGCCGACTCCGCGGAGGTGCTCGAGGACTCCGCCCTCGTCCTCGAGCGCACCCTCGAGGCGCTTCCCGAGGAGCGGCTGACCGCCATCCCCGAGCAGCTCGCCCTGGCCCTCGCGACGGTGCGCGACAGCGCGCGCGGGGTCCAGAGCGAGCTCAAGCCGAAGCCGGGGGAGACGGCCGACGGCGCGAGGCAGGTCGCCATCGCCGCCGTCGACGAGGTCTTCGACACCAGTGCCCGCATGCTCGAGGAGCGCGAGCTCGACGTGCTGTGGAATCGCGTCGACCCCCGGCGCGGTGCGGTGCTCTGCGTCGCCCCGATGAGCGTGGCCATGCTCGCGCGCGAGAAGATCTTCCAGGAGCGCACCGTCGTGCTCACCTCCGCCACCCTGGCGCTCGGGGGCACCTTCGACGCGCTCGCCGGCACGATGGGGCTGCGGGGCCAGGGCGCCCCGCCCTATCGCGGCCTCGACGCCGGCAGCCCCTTCAGCTATGCCGAGCAGGGCATCGTCTATGTCGCCGCGCACCTGCCGGCGCGCGGCCAGGGCGGCCTCACCGAGCCGATGCTCGACGAGATCGAGGCGCTCGTGCGCGCAGCCGGCGGGCGCACGCTGGGCCTCTTCTCCTCCATGCGCGCCGCCCGCGACGCCGCCGAGGCGATGCGGGACCGGTTGGGGGAGAGCGAGATCCAGATCCTCTGCCAGTCTCGGCGTCGGGAATCAGGTAGAGACCCTCCTCGATGACCACCGGGTCGACGGCTTCGCGGGTGAGGCGTTCGACCACCTGGGCAGTGGCGGTGGTGATGGTTTCGGTCATGGTTCAGCCTTTCGGGGTGTCGACGATTTCGCCGGTGGCGGGGTCGACGCCGGCGGGTGGGGGGACTTCTCGGAGTTGGGTGTCCCACGACAGTTGCCGCGGGTCGTTGCGGTGGAGGCCGCCGTCTTTGTCGGAGAAGTAGACGGAGGCGGTGCGGTCGAACTCTGGCAGTTTGAGGTTGATGGAGTCCTTGACGATCATCGTGTGTTCGTCGGCGCCTTTCATGGGTTCGACGGAGATGGTCAGGCTGATGCTTCCTTTCTTTCCGGTGTCTTTGACGCGGCGGACGAGTTCGGCGAGTCCGTCGCTGAGTTCGGAGGCGGTGCGGCCTTCGGATTGGGTGGCGAGCCAGACGAGGAAGTCTTGCGGCTGTTCCGCGGGCGTTGCGGTCATGGTGTGTTCCTTTCGGTGGTGGGTTGTGTTGCGGGGGTTCGGGACGGTCATTGTTCGGCCCGCCAGTGGCCGATTCGTGAGCTGATGGTGGTGTGGTGCAGCCCTTGGGTGCGGGCGATGTCGGCCCACGGCATGCCCTGCTGGTGGAGCCGGATGGTTTCTTGGGTGGAGGCGCACACTGGGGAGCTAGTGCGGCCCGTTGGATGGGGCCTCCCCCCAGGGTGCGGGCGGCGCCGCGAGCTCGGTTGCACGGGCCACAGACGACGTCCACGTCGCTAAGGCGGATCGCGAGGCCTTCGGCGTGCCGCTGCCAGGCTTGGGGGCTGTGGTCGGCCTGCAGGTCGTCGGTGGACCCGCAGTCGCTGCAGAACGGTTGTAGCCGGCGGGCGCGTTTGCTTAGGGCTCGCCAGTGGTGGTCGTATCCCTCGTCCTGGGCGGTGGGCTTGGGGAGTGCGTGCAGGGTGCAGCGTGGGCCGTCGCTCGGCTCGCCGCAGATGAGGCAGGGGCGCAGGGTCATGACGCCTCCCGCTGCAGGTTCATCAGGACCGAGTCGAGGACGACACTCGCATACGGTTTGTGCTCCATGCCCATGTTCCTGGCCTCGGCTCGGACGGCCCGATATGCCTCGGGCACGGGGCAGTCGAGCGCCTTGGCAATCTCGGCGATCTTCTGGTCTGTTTGTTCCCAGGAGCGCCGCATAGTCTCGGCGCTCTCTCGGTCTCGCACGTTCTGCGCGTTGCGTTCCTGGCAGTAGGTCGTGAAGTTCCGGCCGAGGTCGCCGGCCTCGTCGCACGCGCGTAGCCACGGGATCGCGGCTTTGACGTTATTTTCAGCGAGGAAGTCGGCCAGGTATTTGTCGACCATGAAGAAGAAGTCCTCGTCGTCTTCGAGCCCGGCCTCGACGGCCACGGCTCGTTCGACGATGGCGCGCGCGGACGAAGAGGAAGAGGGATTAGTTCTGGGATAAGTACTGAGGTTGGGTCTTTCTCCCGTACCCCTGGCGTCGGGAGAAAGACCCCTGGCGTCGGGAGAAAGACCCCTGGCGCCCGCCAGGGGTCTGTCTGGCGTACTGCTGGAATCCGTCAGGGGTCCGTCTGGCGTACTGCTGGCGCCTTCGGGAATTACAAGCTCGTAGACGTCGGCGCGGTGCTGTCGAGCCTTCTCGCGCACGACAAGCCAGCCGGCTTCGACTAGGCCCTACGTGCCCGGATCGCAGCGTCACGAGACAGCCGGGTGCGCTCGATCAAGCGATCGAGCGTGACCCACGCGGTGCGGCCGTCGCGCGCGTGGTCGGCGTAGACGGCGGCGACGAGGGTGGGGAGCGGCTTCAGGTCCGAGGACCAGACAGCTTCCATCCAGGTTGTGCGCCACCAGAGGTCGGTCAAGGGGTCAGGCCTTGACCTGCTCGGCGTTGTACTGCTCTTCGAGCCAGGCCAGAACGTCGGAGCGGCGGTACATGACCCGGCGCGCGCCCAGGCGGAATCCCTTGGGGCCGGTGCCCTGGTGGCGCCAGTAGCGCAGGGTGCCGACCGGAGTGTGCAGCAGCTCGGCGGCCTCGGCCGTGGTCGGGAGCGGGTCGGGGTTCATCCGTCCCATCCTTTCTGTGGTTGACGGTCTAACACGAGTGAGTATAACACTAGAATTGTTGGTATGCCTAGCGGAGTTACAACACGTCGTGTTAACGTGAGCCGTGGCCGATAGCGACGAGGATCTCTACCCACCCGAGACGACCGACGACATGGAGGTCTTGGCCTTCAACGTCGCGCGCCTGAGGAAGCGATTGGGCATGTCCCAGACGGCGCTAGCACAAGCCATGCAGGAGCAAGGACTTTCGCACTGGCGGCAGAACACGGTGTCGCGCGTGGAGACCGGTAAGCAGGAGCTCAGTGTGCGCGAACTGCGGGCGCTGGGGGAGATCCTCGGTCCGGTCCTGGGCGGCACGGACTTCGCGGGGACGCTTGCCCAGGCCGCGCGCGGGACTCTGAATGCGATGCTGGTGCTACACCTGCGTCGACTGCATCTTGCCCTCGACAAGTCGATGACGGAGTTGGCGCAAGCCGATGCTGAGATTCGTTGGCTAAGAACAGCCTTCGACGATGACTACGAGCCCACCGAGCAAGAGCTGGAGGGGAGGGGCGAGGGCCTTGGCGAGCATCACGAAGAGGCCTGACGGCGTCTGGCGGGCTCGCTACCGGGACGCGGCCGGCAAGGAGCACGCGAGGCATTTCCGGCGCAAGGTGGAGGCGCAGGCCTGGCTCGACGGCGTGACGGCCTCGCTGGTCCGGGGCGACTACGTCGACCCGCGGGATGCCCGCAAGACGGTGGGGGAGTGGTGCGACGAGTGGCTGGCCGGCTACGCAAGCCGCCGCGCGTCGACCGTGCGCCAGGCCAAGGTTCAGATCCGGCTGATCCGGGCCGAGTTCGGCGACGTGCCGCTCGTGGCGGTGAAGCCGTCAGCCGTCAAGGCGTGAACGGCTCGCTTGAAGGCCGAGGGCCTGTCCGACTCCTACGTCTACGCGGTCTACCGCCGGCTCGCGCAGATCATGGGCGACGCGGTCCACGATGGGCTGATACCTCGGTCGCCGTGCTCGCGCAAGACCTCGCCGGGCCAGGTCGACCAACGGCCCTACGTCGCCACGACGGCCCAGGTCTAGGGGTTGTTCGATGCGATGCCCGATCACCTTCGGCCGGCGATTCTGCTGGGCGCATTCGCCGGGCTGCGGGTGTCGGAGGCGGCGGCGCTGCGGGTCAGTGACGTCGACTTCATGCGGGGCCTGATTCAGCCGGCCATGCAGTATCCGGCCGAGCCGCTGAAGACCGAGGAGAGCCGGCGTGCGATTCCTATTCCTCGGGAGTTGTCGCTCGAGCTCGCGGGATTCGTGGAGCGGTTCGGCGGTGAGTTCGTCGTGACGAACGAGATCGGCCGGCAGGTGTCGCCGTGGACGATTGAGCGGGCCGTCCGCGCGCGCCGCGCCGGCGTCGATGGCCTCCCAGACGGGTTCCGCTTCCACGATCTGCGGCACTTCTACGCCTCGCTGCTGATCGGCTCGGGGCTCGACGTCAAGGTCGTGCAGGCGCGGTTGAGGCACAAGAACGCGACCACGACTCTGCGGACCTACGCGCATCTGTGGCCGGATACGGACGAGTCCGCACGAGCGGCCGTCGCTGTGGTTCTGGCTGCTCGTGCGGACTCGCTGCGGACTGAGGGGGTGTTCTAGTCCTCTGACCTGCGGTTTTGCTCAGAGGTCGAAGTACATCTCGAACTCGTGGGGGTGGGGGCGGAAGCGGATCGGGTCCACCTCGTTCTTGCGCTTGTACTCGATCCACGTCTGGATCAGGTCCTCGGTGAAGACGTCGCCCTCGAGCAGGAACTCGTGGTCGGCCTCGAGAGCGTCGAGCACCTCGGGCAGGGAGCCGGGGACCTGCTTGATCTCCGCGTGCTCCTCCGGGGGCAGCTCGTAAAGGTCCTTGTCCACCGGCTCCGGCGGCTCGATGCGGTTCTTGATCCCGTCGAGGCCGGCCATCAGCTGCGCGGCGAACGCGAGGTAGGGGTTGCACGAGGGGTCCGGGATGCGGAACTCGATGCGCTTGGCCTTGGGGGAGGCGCCGGCGATCGGGATGCGGATGCAGGCCGAGCGGTTGCGCGCGGAGTAGACCAGGTTGACGGGCGCCTCATACCCCGGCACCAGGCGGTGGTAGGAGTTGACGGTCGGGTTGGTGAAGGCGAGCAGCGCGGGAGCGTGCTTGAGCAGCCCGCCGATGTACCAGCGGGCGAGGTCGGAGAGGCCGCCGTAGCCCTTCTCGTCGTAGAAGAGCGGCTCGCCGTCCTTCCACAGGGACTGGTGGGTGTGCATGCCCGAGCCGTTGTCGCCGAAGATCGGCTTCGGCATGAAGGTGGCCGTCTTGCCGGCGTCCCATACGGTGTTCTTGACGACGTACTTGAACTTCATCATGTCGTCGCCGGAATGCAGCAGCGTGTTGAACTTGTAGTTGATCTCCTGCTGGCCCGCCGAGCCGACCTCGTGGTGGCTGCGCTCGACGGTCAGGCCGACCTCCTTCATGTTGAGGCAGATCTTGTCGCGCAGGTCGGCGAAGTGGTCGACCGGCGGGACGGGGAAGTAGCCGCCCTTGACCCGGGTCTTGTAGCCGCGGTTGCCGCCCTCCTCCTCGCGGCCGGTGTTCCACGCGGCCTCGACGGAGTCGATGAAGTAGTAGCCCGCCTGCGGCTTGGTCTCGAAGCGCACGTCGTCGAAGACGAAGAACTCGGCTTCCGCGCCGAAGTATGCGGTGTCGGCGATCCCCGTGGACTTCAGGTAGGCCTCGGCCTTGATCGCGATATTGCGCGGGTCGCGGCTGTAGGGCTGGTCGGTGAAGGGGTCGACGATCGAGAAGTTCATGATGAGGGTCTTCTCGGCCCGGAACGGGTCGAGGTATGCCGTCGCCACGTCCGGCACGAGCTTCATGTCGGACTCGTGGATCGCCTGGAAGCCACGGATCGAGGAGCCGTCGAAGGCCTGGCCCTCGGTGAAGAAGTCTTCGGTGAGCGACTCGGCGGGCACATTGAAGTGCTGCATCACGCCGGGCAGGTCGCAGAAGCGAATGTCGACGAACTTGACGTCCTGGTCCTTGAGGAACGCGAGGACTTCGTCAGCGGAGCTGAACAAGAGGGACCTCCTGTGAGGGTGGATGGGCGCGTCTCGCCGGCCCGTGCGTTGCTCGCCACCCTACGAGGGCCGCATTAATGGAATTTCACCCAGTTGTTTCCGGCGTGTTACGCGGACCGCCCCATCCCGAAGAGTGAGATGAGGCGGTCGTATGCCGGGCAGCAGGGCTCGCAGAGTGCCGTGGGGCCTACCGCCCGCGCAGTTGGCGTCGGTCCATGCGGGCCTTGGTGGGGTCGACACCGGCAGGGATGCCCTGGCGGATGCCCGGGATCGACTTCAGGCGTTTGTTGACCGCGGACATCTCCTCCTTGGTCAGCGTGCCCTTGAGCTTGGTCATGGTGCGCGTGAGCTTGCGGGCGCTGACCTGGCCGTCGTCGTCACCGACATACAGCTGGTGGATCGGGACGCCGGGGGCGACCCGGGCGACCTTCTTGACCTCTTTCTCCATCAGCTTCTTCGCCCGCGGCAGCGGGCCCTCGCCGATGAGCACGACACCCGGGGCGCCGAGGGCGCGGAAGATCATCGCGGCGTTGGCGATCTCCTGCGGGCGGGCGACGTCGGCGGCGACGGGTTCCTGGTCGTAGTACCAGCCGCGCCGCAGCATCGACAGCGCTCCGACGCTCTGCCCGGCCTTGCCCTGCATCGCCCCGAAGGCGGCCTTCTCGCCGCGCCGGGAGAGGGTGATCATCGCGGCAAGTGCGGCGATCGGCAGGCCGATGAAGACGAAATAGATCGGGTGGTCGACGAGGAAGCCGATGATCACGAAGAGCGCCAGCACCCCGATGAAGACGCCGAGCAACCACCAGGTGATGGACGGATCCATCGACTTGACCGCCTTGTAGACGGAGGCGATCTGCTTGAAGGGGTTGCTGCGCTGCTTCTTCGGCGCCGCCGGATCCTTGGCCATAGCTCCCAAGGATACGGTCCTAGGCGCCGGCCTTCGCACCTCCGGCGAGCAGCGTCGCCGCCTCCTGGCGCGCCGGCTCGCCCGCCTCGCCCAGGTGCGCCAAGTGCGGCGGTATGCCGCGGCCGGACTTGGTCATCGCGCTCGCCCACAGCCGCCCGGCCCGGTAGGAGGAACGGACCAGCGGGCCGGCCATGACGCCCTTGAAACCCAGCCCCTCGGCATATCCGCTCCAGTGCACGAACTCCTCCGGCTTGACCCACCGGTCGATCGGGTGGTGGCGGGGGGAGGGGCGCAGGTATTGGGTGATGGTCAGGATGTCGCAGCCCGCGGCATACAGATCCTCGATGGCCTGGGCGATCTCCGCCTCCTGCTCACCCATGCCGAGGATGAGGTTGGACTTGGTGACCAGCTCGGCCTCGCGGGCCATCGTCAGCACGCGCAGGGATTTCTCGTACGTGAAGGCCGGGCGGATCCGCTTGAAGATCCGCGGCACGGTCTCGAGGTTGTGGGCGAAGACCTCGGGGCGGGCGTCGAAGACCTGCCCGACGAGCTCGGGTTGGGCGCCGAAGTCGGGCGGCAGGATCTCGACGCCGGTGTTGGGATTGAGCGCGTGAATCTGGCGCACGGTCTCGGCATACAGCCACGCCGCGCCGTCGGGCTGGTCGTCGCGGGCCACCCCGGTGACCGTCGAATAGCGCAGCTCCATGGTGGCCACCGATTCCGCCACCCGGCGCGGCTCGTCGCGATCGAGCGGCTGCGGCTTGCCGGTGGCGATATCGCAGAAGTCGCACCGGCGGGTGCAGGTGTCGCCGCCGATGAGGAAGGTCGCCTCGCGGTCCTCCCAGCACTCGAAGATGTTGGGGCAGCCGGCTTCCTGGCAGACCGTGTGCGTGCCGGCGCCCTTGACGAGGGCGTTGATCTCGGTGAACTGCGGGCCCATCTTCGCGGTCGTGCGGATCCAGCTCGGTTTGCGCTCGATGGGCGTCTCGGCGTTGCGGGCCTCGACCCGCAGCAGCTTGCGTCCTTCGGGGGCGATCGTCACTCGCTTAGCCTACGTCGCCCGGGGTCGACCTGGGCGCGGCGAAATTGGGGTGGGCTGGTTCCGCCGCGTGGCGTTGGGCCCAAAGGATGTTCACAGGGCCGGACCCGAATCCACAGCCCGCCGAAGGCTCGTGGTCAGGCCACCCCTAGGTCCGGCGCCCAGTCTCTTGGGCCAGAGGTCGGCACCGGGCCGGCCGAACACGACAGGAGTTGCCTCCATGGCACGCAAGAGCACGATCATCACCAGCGCCGTCGGCGCCGCCGCCGGGCTGGTCCTCGCGGGTGGCGTCGTCCTGGCCGCCAACGCCGACGACACCACGACCACCGCTCCCAGCACGAGCACCTCGCAGGGCGCGAACACCGACTCCGGGCTCCCGGGGCTGAACCAGCAGGGCACGACCGACCTGGGGGCAGCCGGCCAGCAGGGGCAGATGGGCCCGGGCGGTCACGGCGGCCAGCCGGGCGATGGTCAGATGGGCGGTTCGCAGGACACCGCGATCACCGGCGACGAGGCCGACAAGGTCGTCGCCGCCGTCCAGGCCAAGGATTCCGCCGCCTCGATCACCGAGGTGCGCAAGGACCCCGACGGGTCGTATGACGCGCTCGGCACCAAGGACGGGTCGCCCGTCTTCTTCGAGGTGAGCGCCGACCTGGCCACGATCACCGAGAACACCGGCGGCGGCATGGGCGGTCACGGCGGCCAGCTGGGCGGTCAGCCGGGTCAGGCTCCCGACGGCACCTCGCAACAGGGCAGCAGCCTCGACCCGAACACTTCCGGATCGGCGACCAGCGACTCCACCGCCGCCAACGGCACGACCTGACCGCGCCCCTCCCCCCACCACCCTTCCGACACGACAACCGTTTCCGACACGCCAACCGTTTCCGACGCGACAACCCTTCCGACACGACACAACCCTCCCGGCACGACCATCCCGTCACGACATGGGCGATCGACATCGAGCGATCGCCCATGTCGCGTCAGCAGCGACTCTCTCGCGTCAGAACCTGGGCGTTCCGGGCCCCGAGACACCCCAACTTGTGACCGGGGCGGCCGTGCGCGCGGCATACCGCAGCGCGTGCGGCGTGCGCGAGCTCGCGGCCTCCACGCCGAGCCGCATCCCGCCGCCGCCGGGAGTCAGGAGAGGGTGAGGACCTCGGCGAGGTGTTTCTCGGTATACGGCAGCACGTCCGCAACCGTGATCTCGCGGCCGGCCTCGATGGACAGCGAGGAGACGCCCGCGTCAGCGATGCCGCACGGGACGATCACGCTGGCCCAGCCCAGGTCGGGGTTGGCGTTGAGGGCGAAGCCATGCATGGTGACGTTCTGGCTGACCCGCACGCCGATGGCCCCGAGCTTGCGGTCTGGGTCGCCGATGCCGGTGCCGACGATCCACACGCCGCTGCGCCCGTCGACCCGGGTGACCTCGACGCCGAAGTCGGCGCACGTGCGGATCATGACCTCCTCCAGCCGTCGGACGTGGGCCACCACGTCGACCGGGTTCGGCAGCCGGACGATCGGGTAGCCGACCAGCTGCCCCGGGCCATGCCACGTGATCTTGCCGCCCCGGTCGACATCGATCACCGGAGTGCCGTCGAAGGGCCGTTCCAGCGGCAGCGTGCGCTTGCCGGCGGTGAACACGGCCGCGTGTTCGAGCAGCAACACCGTGTCGGGCAGCGACCCGTCGACGACCTGCGCGTGGACCTCCCGCTGGTGATCCCAGGCGGCCAGGTAGTCCACGAAGTCGGGGTCGAAGCCCAGGTGCTCGAAGCGCATGACAGCCACCGTATGCCGTCGTGGCCCGGGTTGTCTGCCCGCTCGATTAGGGTGACTCACCTGCTGACACGTGAACTCACCGAGGACAAGGAGCCGGCCCGTGGCCGTCGCGACGATCAACTGCTTCTCCGATGTCCTCGAGGTGGGAGTCACCTTCACCGTCGTCCTGCCCCAGGTCACGCAGGCCCAGGTCGGAGTCGAGTCCGTCGAGCGGGTGGGCGACCCGCCGGTTCTCTATCTGCTGCACGGGCTTTCGGACGACCACTCGGCGTGGACGCGCTACACGAGCGTCGAGCGGTATGCCGACGCCCGCGGGCTCGCCGTCGTGATGCCGGCGGTCTCGCGCAGCTTCTATGCCGACGAGGCCGGGGGACACCGCTACTGGACCTTCGTCAGCGAGGAGCTGCCGCAGCTGGTGCGGACCTTCTTCCGGGTCAGCACCGATCCGGCGCAGACGTTCGTCGCCGGGCTGTCGATGGGTGGCTACGGTGCGCTGCGGCTGGCGTTGACCTACCCCGAGCGGTATGCCGCGGTCGCCTCCCTCTCGGGGGCTGTGGACGTGCGGGCCCTCATGCGCGAGCCCGGCCGAGCTCGCCTCAACGAGGTGATCTTCGCCGGAGAGGTGCCGCCGGAGGCGGATCTCTTTTCTCTCGTCCGCAGCGGACGATCGTTGCCGCCCATGTGGATCGGTTGCGGCACCGAGGACATCCTCTATCCCATGGTGCGCGACTTCGAGGCCGCGGCGCAGGGCGTGGGCGCCGACGTCACGACCCTCTACGAACCGGGTGATCACGTCTGGGAGTTATGGGACGCTCAGCTGCCGGTCGTTCTCGACTTCCTGCTCTCCCATGGGGATTCGGCGCGTTCCTCGGTCGCTGCGCGATGAGCCGGCGGGTCGGGAGCGGGGGAGCGCACGCCATACCGCAGCAACGACGCACCCGGCGGCCGCGGCTCGTCGCGGCCCTCGTCGTCCTGCTGTGGCTGGCTTGGCCGAGGTCCAGAAGAACGACAACGCCTCGTTCGTGCCGGCCACGGCCGAGTCGACCGAGGTGGCCGACTTCGTCCAGAGGGCGAGCGCGAACAACGACCTGCCCTACCTCCTCGTCCTCGAGTCACCCACGGCCATCACACCCGCCCAGCAGGCGGCCGCCGCCGCCCTAGTGCAGAAGCTGCCTGCGGCACCCCTTGACAAGCTCGGGCCAGGGCGCACGATCGGCGAGTTCATCGGCTCCCCCACCAGCGCGCCCATCCCGAGCCAGGACGGCAAGGCACTCCTCGTCGTGCTCAACCTCGACAACGCCAAGGCCGACGACACGATCAACAAGACCACGCCGCTCTATGAGACCGCACTCGAACTGCGCACGCTCCTGGACACGGACCTCAAGGGGACCGGCCTGACCGGTCACGTCGCCGGTCCGGGTGGGCTGCTGAGCGATTTCGTCACGGCCTTCGAGGGTATCGACGGCGTGCTGCTCCTCGTGGCCCTGGTCGTGGTGCTGCTCATCCTGCTCGTCGTCTATCGCAGCCCGATCCTGCCCTTCGCGGTGCTGATCTCCGCCGTCTTCGGGCTGGCGCTTGCCGCGCTGGCGGTCTTCCCGCTCGCCAAGGCCGGCCGGATCGACCTGTCCGGTCAGTCCCAGGGCATCATGTTCATCCTCGTCGTCGGCGCCGCGACCGACTACGCATTGCTGCTCGTGTCCCGGTTCCGGGAGGCCCTGCACGACACCGACGACACCTGGGACGCACTGCGCTCGGCCTGGCGCGGTGCGGTCGAGCCGATCCTCGCCAGTGGCGCGACGGTCATCCTCGGCCTGCTCTGCCTCATGCTCTCCGACCTGGGCAGCACGGCAGGGCTGGGTCCGGTCGGCGCCCTGGGCATCGCCGGGGCCATGGCCGCGTCCTTGACCTTCCTCCCGGCGGTCCTGTTGCTCGTCGGCCGCCGCATCTTCTGGCCGGTGGCGCCCAAGCTGGATCACCGCCACCTCGAAGACGCGCTCGAGACCCGCGGCGTGTGGGGCCGGGTGGCCAAACTGGTCGGCACCCACCCGCGCCGCACGTGGGTGATCACCCTGGCCGGCCTGCTTGCCTTCGCCGCCTTCATCCCGACCTTCAAGGCCGACGGCCTGTCCGCCGACGAACTCTTCCTGACCGATGTGCCGTCGGTGGAGGCGGGGGAGGCGCTGGCGCGGCACTATCCCGCCGGTGCCGGGTCGCCGGTCCAGATCGTCGTGCCGCAGCCGCAGGCGGAGGCGGTCGTCGAGCGTCTTCGCACCGAGGCGGACGTCCAGGACCCGTACGTCGGTCTCGTGCCCGGCGCCCCGCCGGTCGCCGTCGACGGCAAGCACATCGTGCAGGCCACCCTGGCGGTCCCCGCCGACTCGCCCGAAGCGACCGAGGTCGTCAGGCGTCTGCGGGCCGATCTGGACGCCGTCACCCCGGACGCGCAGGTCGGCGGCAGCACGGCGGTCAGCCTCGACGTCCTCGACGCCACCGAACGCGACCTGCGGGTCATCATCCCGGCGATCCTGATCGTCATCTTCATCGTGCTCGCCCTGCTGCTGCGCTCGCTTGTGGCCCCCGTCCTGTTGGTCGTGGCCAATGTGGTGTCGTTCGCGGCCACCGTCGGGGTGGCGGCCCTGGTGTTCAACCACATCCTCGACTTCCCGAACTCCGACCCGGCGACGCCGCTCTACGGGTTCGTCTTCCTGGTCGCCCTCGGTATCGACTACTCGATCTTCCTCATGACTCGAGTCCGCGAGGAGGCCCAGCGGCGCGGCACGCGGCCCGGCATCCTCACCGGGCTGGCGGTCACCGGCGGGGTGATCACGTCCGCCGGCATCGTGCTGGCCGCGACCTTCTCCGCACTCGCCGTACTGCCGCTGATCTTCCTGGTGCAGATCGGGTTCATCGTCGCCTTCGGCGTCCTGCTCGACACCCTCATCGTGCGCTCGCTGCTGGTGCCGGCGTTGGCCTACGACATCGGCCCGCGCATCTGGGCCCCCTCGCGTCTGGCCCGTGAGGACGCCGCCGTGAGTGCGTCAACGGGCGAAGCCGCCCATCCCGACCGATCATGACGCGGCCCATCGGCGTCGGGGTCTGCATCCTCCCCGATCGCCCGTGGGCGCAGGCCCGCCAGGACTGGCTGTCGGCGGACGAACTCGGCTTCGACCACGCCTGGACCTACGACCACCTGACCTGGGGCGGGCTGCCCGACTCGCCCTGGTTCGCCGCCTTCCCCACGCTCGCCGCCGCTGCCCTCGAAACCCGCCGCATCCGCCTCGGCACCTTCGTCTCCTCGCCCAACACCCACCATCCAGCGCAACTGGTCCGCGAGAGCCTGAGCCTGCACGATCTCTCGGGTGGGCGGCTGCTGCTCGGTGTCGGCGCCGGTGGCGACACCGATGCGCGCCTCACCTCCCCGCACGTGAGCGCCGGCGCCCGCAGCGCCCGCTTCCGCGAGTTCGTCACCGTGGTCGACCGGATGCTCCGCGAGGACGGGATCAGCCACCACGGCCCCTGCTACGACCTCGACGGTGCCGGCAGCCTGCCCGGGCCACCCAACGCGGGGGAGCAGCACGGCATACCGCTGCTCGTCGCCGCCAACGGGCCCCGCGCAATCGCCCTGGCGGCCGAGCGCGGCGACGGCTGGATCACCTACGGCGGCAAGGCCGATGACGATGCAGCGTGGTGGGCCCTCGTGGCCGGCGCGGCCGGCCGCATGGACGCGGAGGTGAGCCGCGCCGGCCGCAACCGGCCGCTGCGCCGTTACCTGGGGCTGGACTCCCAACCGACCTACCCCTTCAGCAGCGCCGACTGCTTCGACGACGCCGCCGGGCGGGCCGCCGCCCTGGGGTTCACCGACGTCGTGTGCTCCTGGCCGCGGCCCGAGCCCCCCTAGGCCGGCGACATCCGGGTTGTCGAGGAGGTCGCCTCGCGACGGCGGGCGTGACCTCACCAGGAGGTTGTGGATAACTTCCGGGGGTCGAGCGGCCGGTGCGAGAGGCTTGAGGGGACGCAGCCGGCGGATCGCGGAAGGGGCAGGGGATGGACGTCACGCTCACGGGGTACCGGTTGCGGCCGGCGACCACGGCACCCGACGGATCGACCCGCTGGATCGGCGCCCGCGAGAGTGATGGCACTCGCGTCGCCGTTCTGGTGCGTCCGGGGGAGGAGGACGACCGAGCCGGGTATGCCGGGCTACACCTTCCCGGGGTGCTCACCCTCGCGGAGGTGCACGCCGTGCCGGGCGGGTGCGCGCTGCTGTATGCCGACCCACCCGCCCACACTCTCGAGGACCTGATCGCCGACGGACCGATCTGCGCCAGTGGGGTGGTGGAGGTGCTCTTGACCCTGCACGCCGCCCTGGCCGGCTTGGCCGGTCGCGGGCAGGGACACCCGGTGCTGGACGCCGGCGGGGTCTGGGTGGACGCGGACGGGTCGGTCCTGCTCGGTGATGTCGGTGGCTGGCCGGCCGACCCGGATCCCGTTGCGGCACAACGCTGTCTGCTGCAGTTGGGGACGACCCTCCTGGCCGACGTCGCGCCGCTCGACGCCGGCGTGGCCCGGCTCGGACTCGACGCCGTCGAGGAGGTCCGGCGCGAGCTGGCCGATGCGCTGGTTCGCTGGCAGCACCAGGTGGAGACCTCGGGGCAGCCACTGGATGATCTCGAGCAGCGCCTCCGGGCGGTGTGCGAGCCGGCCCCGCCCCGCATACCTGTGGAGTGGGGCCGGCAGGCGAGCGACCTGGCCGGCATGTTGCGGGCACTGGCCCGCGCAGATGACCCGGACCCCGGATCGCGGAGCCGTTTCTCTTCGGCCCGGTTCACGATCCGATCACCACGCGCCGGCGCGACCACGACCG
>NZ_HG764815.1:3156593-3159223 GCF_001050535.1 Nostocoides australiense Ben110
ACTAGCCTCTGCTAGCAGAGGTTACGTACAAGGCGCGCCGGTCAGGCGGCGTAGGAGTCCTTGCGGGGACGGCCGCGGGGCCGCTTGCGGGCGACGACGACACCATCCACGAAGTACTGACCACCCCAGACGCCGGCGGCTTCGCGCCGGGAGAGGGCGCCGTCCAGGCACGCCTCGATCATCGGGCAGCTGACGCAGAGCGCCTTGGCGAACTCGACGCCCTCCGGGGTGTCCGCGAACCACAGTTCGGGGTCGTTGGACTGGCACGGGATCTCCCCCTCGGTGAGAGTGGCCGTGGAGCCGAAGTCCAGCAGCGCTGTGAGCTGCATGGGGTGGGTCACCTCCTTGGTCGGCCGCCGGGTATGGCGGTGGTGTGGTGCGCCGGGTCCGGCGCGGTCCTGCGTGTGACAGGTCTGGTCGGGCAGGGCGGTGGTTGGCATCTGCGTCCCGGATTCAGTTGTGTCGGAAGGCCCGTCGTCTGGGAATGCCCAGGAATGACGAAGGCCGCGGATCCTGTATCGGATCCGCGGCCTGGAGGTCAGGGCCTGTGACGTGTTGTCACGGGGCGACTCCAGGCGGAGATCCGGTGGTCTTGGTGGCGAAGGTGGTCTTGGTGGCGTATGCGGTCTGGTCGAGGGAGCGGGCGAGATCGACAGAGCTCACGCAGACGTGACCGCGACCCCGGACGACGACACCGACCTGCGCGCAGGCAGCCGTCATCGACAGCGGGGTCCAGGTGGGGATCATGCTGTTGCTCATTACGGTTGCCTCCTTCGATCAGGTCGTGAGCCAAGGGTGAGCGCCGGGTGGCGTCCTCAATGAGGGTAGACGCACCTAGGGGTGGCTGTCATCCGAATTATCGAGTCGTTGCTCATTTCTTGATCTCGGCAGCCGCCTGAGCCGGGTCGCCGCCCCCGAGGACTGCCAGCACCGCATCGCCGTAGAGTGCCAATTTGCGTTGTCCCACACCGGAAATCCGCGCCAACGACGCTTCGTCCTCGGGCGACGCCTCGGCGATTGCCGTCAATGTCGCGTCCGTGAAAATGACATACGCCGGCCACTTGGCTGCCTTGGCCACCAGACTCCGCCACGTCCGGAGCGCCTCGAACGTCGCCTCGTCATAGGTCGCCGGGCAGGTCGCGCAGCGCCCGGTGGTCCGTTCGGCCGCGGACTCCAGGACGGTCCCGCACGTGCGACAGGTCGCGAGCTTGCGCTCTTTGGTGCGCTTGCGGGCCGGCGGCCCGTCCGCTCCCGGCGCCGACGCCCCCTCGAGCAGGCCGCCGAGGAACCGCGAGGGCCGACGATTGCCCCGCCCCCCGGCGACCTTGGCTCGCGCCCAGGTCAGGTGCAACTCGCGCCGGGCCCGGGTCACACCGACATACAGCAGCCGGCGCTCCTCGTCGATCTCGGCATTGGTCTCGGCCATGACGATCGGCATCAGCCCGTCCGAAACCCCCGCCAGGACAACGAGATCCCATTCCAACCCCTTGGCGGCGTGCAACGACGCGAGCGTGACCCCCTCGACGGACGGCGCGTGCTGCGCCGCGGCCCGCTCGTCGAGCTCGCGCACGAAGTCGGCGAGGCGAGCGGCCGGCATACCCGCGACGAACTGGTCGGCGAGCACCGCGAGCGCCTCGAGCGACTCCCAGCGCTCCCGCGCCGCACCCCCGCTGACCGGCGCCACCGGCCCCCAGCCGGCGCCGGTGAGGATCGAGCGCACGAGCTCGGGCAACTCGACGGAGGAGTCGTCGCTGCGCACCCCACCCCGCAGGAGCACCGTGGCCTCACGCACCTCACGCCGCTGGAAGAAGCGCTCACCGCCGCGGATCAGATAGGGAATCGCCTTCTCCGCCAACGCGGTTTCGAACGCTTCGCTCTGCCCGTTGGTGCGGAAGAGGATGGCTATCTCCCGCGGGGGCGTGCCTGCAGCGATGGCGCGCTCGATCACCGTCGCGACGCCTGCGGCCTCGCCCGCGTCATCGTCGTATGCCGTGAGCACCGGCCCCGGTCCCGCGTCGCGTTGCGCGAGCAACTCGACCCCGCCCCACCGCCGGGACCCGCTCGGCCCGCGCGCCAGCCCATTGGCGAGCGTGACGACCTGGGGGGTGGAGCGGTAGTTGCGGACCAGCTCGACGCTCGCCGCACCCGGGTGGACTCGGGTGAAGTCGCGCAGGTGATCGGCGCTGGCGCCGGTGAAGGAGTAGATGGTCTGGGCGGGATCGCCGACGACGCACACCTCGTGCCGCTCCCCCAGCCAGGCGAGGAGCAGCGTCTGCTGGAGGGCGTTGACGTCCTGGTATTCGTCGACGACGAAGTGGCGATACTGGTCGCGCACGGCAGCAGCCATCCGCGGCTCGCTGCGCAGCATCCCCAAGGTGACGAGCAGGACGTCCTCGAAGTCGATGACCCCCCGCTCGCCCTTGACCTCCTCGTAGGCCGCCAGCAGCCGCGCCATCGCCGTCAGGTCCATGCCCGGGGCCGTGCGGCGGGCACGCGTGGCGGCCGCAGCATACGAATCGGCGGTGTGCATGCCCACCTTCGCCCACTCGATCTCGGCCGCCGCGTCGCGCAGCTCGTCCCTGCCCAGGCGCAGCCGCAGTCGCCCGGCGGCCTCGGCCACCGCCGCCGCC
>NZ_HG764815.1:3159323-3161944 GCF_001050535.1 Nostocoides australiense Ben110
TGGTATGCGGCAACGGCGGCAGCGCCGCCATGGCCGCCCATCTCGCGGCCGAGTTCGCCGGCCGCTGCGTCCTGGACCGCGAACCCCTGCCCGCCCTCAGCCTCGCCGAGTCCTCGACGGCCATCACCGCCATCGGCAACGACTACGGCTTCGAACTGGTCTTCGCCCGCGGCGTCCGCGCCCACGGCCGGCCGGGCGATGTCCTCATCGCCATGTCGACCAGCGGCACCTCGCCGAACATCCTCACCGCCCTGGACACCGCCCGGGCCAGCGGCCTGGTGACCATCGCGCTGACCGGCTCCGGCGGCGGGCACCTGGCGGCGCACGCCGACCACGCGCTGCTGGTGCCCTCGGACTACACCCCCCGCATCCAGGAAGTGCATCTGATGTGGGCACACGCGTGGTGCGAGGCGGTCGACACCGTCTGGGCGCGCTCGTGAGCGAGCCGGTCACCATCCCGCCCGCGCGGCCGGATGCGCTGTGGGACATCGTCTTTCTCGACCGGGACGGCACGCTCAACGAGCGGGTCGTCGGCGGTTATGTCGATGACCCGGAGCGCGTCGTGCTGCTGCCCGGCGCTGCTGGGGCGGTGGCCCGGCTCAACGCCGCCGGCCTCCCGGTCGTCGTGGTGACCAATCAGCGCGGGCTGGCCACCGGGCGGCTGAGCGAGGAGCAGTATGCCGCCGTCACCGCCCGCATCGCCGACCTCCTCGCCGCCCGGGGCGCCTGGATCGACGCCACCTTCGTGTGCCGGCACGATCACGGACAGTGTGACTGCCGCAAACCCGCCGACGGCCTCTTCCGGCAGGCCCTGGCCGCCGCGCCGTGGGCAGACCCAGCCCGCTGCGTCATGGTGGGGGACATGCCCGGTGATGTGGCGCCGGCACGCGGCCTCGGGATCACGGCATACCAGCTCGGCACGGACGTGCCGGACCTGGCGGCGACGGTCGAACGCATCCTGCGCTGAGCCGCGAGGCTCTCAGAAGGTCGCGACGAGAGCGCGGTGGTCGGACGGGGTGTCCAGGAGCCACAGCCGGGGCGCCGGCCGTGGCCCGAAGATGTCGTCGATGCGTTTGAGCGGGCCGTAGGAGCCGGGCAGGTCGGGCCGCCAGCCGGGGCCGGTCGGGGTGATAGCCGGTGCCGTCCATGGCGTAGGCGACCAGGTGGTAGTTGACGATCAACAGCCGGGCCGTGGTGGACGGGTCGACCAGCCGGGCCAGCGTCGCGAACCGGGGCGGCAGGCTCGAGAGGGACGGGCTGGGCTGCTGCGGGGGACTGGGCTGTTGCGGGGGGCTGGGCTGGTGCAGGGGACATGGGGGAGCCTTCGGGGATGCAGCTCAGTAGGGGTCGTACGGCGAGTCGTGGCCGAATGCTCTCGCGACCCCCCGCAGCCTCAACCTCAACAAGACCTTGATGGCGATATTGCGGGCCCACCAGGGCATTTCCCGCAGCAGACGAGCGCGATCGGCCGCCGTCGGCGTGCCGGCCTCGAAGACGGCGAGGGAGCCGGTACGGGAGAGATAACGCAGCGGTGCCCCGGGCCCCAGGAGGGGGAGGACGCCGAGGGTCACCCCGACGGAGGAGAAGCAGTCGTGGACCAGCACCCGCCCGCCCGGCCGGACGTATGCCGTCCAGCGCAGGTCGTCGCGCACCGTCACGACATCGTGTTTGCCGTCGATGAAGAGCAGGTCGAGGGGGTCGGTCCACAGCGGCCGCACGGCGGTGGAGTGGTCGGCGATGAGGCGTACCCGGTGCTCGACCCCCGCCCGCCGCAGGTGCTCCTCGAACTTGTCCCGGGTCTGGGGGGAGCCGTATTTCCAGTCGTCGACGAAGGGGTCGACGGCGATGACCCGGCCATCGCCGGTGACCGCGGAGGCGAGGACGACGGTGCTGCGGCCCTGATAGCTGCCGATCTCGAGGATGCGCGGTGCCGCGCCGGCGCCCCGAGCGCTGTCCCAGAGCAGGCGGGCCTGGTCGGGGGTGAGCCAGCCGGGGATGTCGGCGGCGTGCGCGAAGGCGGCGTCGAAGGAGTCGGCGCTCATCGGGACACTCCTCGGTGGACCCGGGGCGGTGCAGGCACGGGCGGGGACCTCCGGGTCGTGCAAGGGGGGCGGGCGCTCGATTGTGGCATGGTGAATGCGCCCACGAGACCTTCAGGAGACCGCCATCAGCCTCTTGCGCGCCCGGCCGGCCGATGCGGCCGCCCTCGCCGCTGCGCTCCTGATCTGCGGGCCGGTCTTCGGGCCGGGCACGGTGATCGCCTACGACATGGCGTGGTCGCCGCGCCCGCAGTGGACGCCGTTCGTGCTCGGCACCGGCGTCCCGGCACCGCGAGCAGTCCCCAGCGACGCCGCCGCGGTCCTGCTCGGCAGGCTGCTCACCGCGGGTGCGGCCCAGGCGCTCATCCTCACCGCGATCCTGGTCCTCGCGGGTGCCGGCGCGGCGCGCCTAGTCACCACGGTCACCCCGGCAGTGGGCAGTGCCGGACGGGTGGTCGCCGCGATCGTCGCGATCTGGAATCCCTTCGTCGCCGAGCGGCTCGCGATCGGGCATTGGACCGTGCTGCTCGGGTATGCCGTGCTGCCCTGGCTGGCGCGCGCCGCCGGCAGCGTGCGGGCAGG
>NZ_HG764815.1:3162044-3168738 GCF_001050535.1 Nostocoides australiense Ben110
CGCTCCACCTTGCCGTTGTGGCGGGGCGTGTAGGGCCTGGTCCGCTGATGGCGCGCGGCGAAGGAGCACACCGCGCGGGTGAAGTCCTTGGCGCGATAGCAGGAGCCGTTGTCGGTCACGATCCGGGTGAAGCGGGTGACGCCGTGGGCGGCGAACCAGACGCGGGCACGGAAGAGGAACCCGATCGCGGTCTTCGCGGTCTCGTCCTCGAGGGCCTCGGTGTAGGCCAGACGGGAGAACCCATCGACTGCGGAGTGCAGGTAGACGTAGCCCGGCCGGGTCCCGCTGGCCTTCGCCTTGGCGGTGGCCCTGGCTGCGGCGCGGGCCTGGTCGGAGTTGATGCCGTGGATGCGCCAGCCGCCGCCGTCGGGGATGCGGCCGACCTTCTTCACATCGATGTGGATCATGTGCCCGGGCCACCAGGCCTTGATGGTGCCGGGCCTGCGCAGCGGTTCGCCGTCGACGTCGAGGTGATCCAGGCGCGCGAGGCCGAGCTTGTGTAGCCACCGAGTCACCGTGGCCACCGAGATGGGGATGTCCTGGGCCGCGAGTTCGCGCACGATCCGGCGCGCTGACCACTTGTTCTTCCGCATCACCGCTATCTGCTCGACCACCGCAACAGGTGTCTGGGTGGGCCGCTGGGCTGGTGCACTCGAACGATCGTGAAGGCCGGCTTCGCCGTGCTCGCGGTAGCGGGCCACCCACTTGCCCAAGCACTGGCGGGAGACGCCTGCTTCGGCGGCGATGTGGGCGATCGGTCGATGGCGGCAGCGCAGCACCAACCGCAGACGGCCTTGAGGGGTCAGCGGAGCATTACGGTGGGTCACAGGGCAGGTCCTTCGTGTCGGCGACGGTTGTCTTGGTCGACTTCCATCTTTGCCGCCGGGGACCTGCCCGTCCCTCACGACCTACGGCGCCGGGTGACACCAACCTCATGAGCCGCAACACCTAGTCGTCGACGACACCTGCTTCCACGACGGCCACCTCGGCGAACTCCTCGACCAAGTCCAGGCGTGCATCCACACCGACTTCGGCATCGAGCACTCGACCATCCAGTTCGAGTCCGTTGACCACGCTGCCCATGAACACGCCACCCACGAATGACCCGCTCAGCGACTACTGGCAGGTGCCCGAGGCAGCCACCATCGAACGGGCCCGCGGCCAAGTACACCGACGCAGCACGGGCGATTCATCGCGCTGGTCATCCCCGTCTCCCAAACCGCGGCCGCTGGCCTGGCGAAATGGGCAACCGTCAGACGACTCGTAACCCGCCCTCTCGCCCGACAGGGCACGCCCAAGGCCGCATTGTTACCCCATCGTTAGTCCGGAGAAGCTGGTAGCCGAGCAGATGCGGGAGGGCGGAGAGCAGGGACTCAGGGCCGGTGATGCGGATGGTGGGGGTGCTGGACATGGGGTCGTCTCCTCGCGGAGTCAGGAGCCGATGGTCAGTCGGCTCGGGTGGTTGGTGTCTTCGACGCTACCGCCCACCACCGACACTCGACCTCGGTTCCGACGCCCGGCTCCCCCACCGTGGCACCCCATGCCGGCTGCCACGGTGGGGCATGCCGAAGGGCCCCTCCCGGGGTGGCCGGTTGGGGCCCTTCGGTGCTGGGGATCAGCTGGTGAGGCGGACGGGCATGAGCACGTGCCGGTAGTCGGCATCGCCGGCGTCGGTGAGGATCATCGGCCGGTCGGGGGCGGTCAAGTGGAGGGTGACCTCGTCCGCGGTCAGGGTGGTGATCGCGTCGAGGAGGTAGGCCGGGTTGGCGCCGGTGGTCCAGTGCCCGGTCTCGCCGCCGGTGGTGGCCGGCAGCGGTGGGGCGGTGACCTTGGCGCGGTCCCCGTCGGTGGCGGGGGCGATGGTCACGGCATCGCTGGTGACGGTGATCGTGACCGGGCTCTTGCCGGCCTTGACGGCGGCGGATAGCGAGGCGGCGCGGGTGGCTGCCTGCAGCAGTTGGTCGCGGGCCAGGGTGACCGTGCGGGTCGGGGTCTGCTCCAGGATCGAGGAGACCTTGGGGTATTCGCCGTCGAGGGTGCGGATCCGCACGGTGGCGGTGTCATCGGCCAGGGTGAGCCAGGTGGTGCCGGCGATGACGTCGACTCCCAGGCGTGCCTGCGCGCTGGTCAGGCGCGGGAGCAGCTTGGCCAGGGTGGCCGCGGGGATGAGGACCTTCTCGGTGGTGGTGCCGTTGGCCGGGATCGTGCCGGAGGCGAGCCGGTAGCGGTCCGTGGCGGTCAGGGTCATGGCGCCCTTGTCGAGGGTGGCGTTGATGCCGGTGAGGATCGGCAGGGTGTCTCCTCGGTCGGCCGCGACGGTGACGCGATCGACCAGGACGCTCAGTGCCTCACGGTCGACGACGTGGGTCGGGGCGGTGGTTGCCGGCAGGGCCGGGAAGGCGTCGACGGTGACGGTGTCGTCCAGGGGGATGCTGTAGCCGGCGACGTGCACGACTGGGGTGTGGTCGGGGGTGTCGATGGTGACGTCGAGCTGGTCGACGGTCGCCTTGCGGCTGCCCTTGACTGCGGCCGCCAGGACCTTGGTGAGGCTGGGGTGGTCCAGCAGCAGCTGGCCGGGGCTCGTGCCCGTGGCGGGCAGCGTGACGGTGGCCGCGGTGTCGAAGGTGGTGAGCTCGATCTCGTCGGCGCGGACGGTGGCCAGGATTCGGCTGAAGACGGGCAGTGGCTTGCGGCCGGCGGCCGGCAGCGCGAGCGTCTTCAGTGCCTCGGCGAGACCGCGGTAGCCGGTGGTGAGGGCACCGGTGCTCGGGATCTTCTCGTCGGTCGCCGGGCGGCGGGTGGCGGTGGTGGTCATGGTCGTCTCCTGTCGGAGTCAGGGGGCCAAGTGGTCAGCTCGGCCCGGGTGGTTTGGTGTCTTCGACGCTACCGCCCACCACCGACAACACCACCCCCTGCAGGTCGCCTCCTCCCCCACCGTGGCACCCCATTCCGGCTGCCACGGTGGGGCATGCCGAAGGGCCCCTCCCGGGGTGGTCCGGGTGGAGCCCTCGGTGTGGTTGGACCTAGTCCTCCTCGTCGGCGGCGCAGCGCCAGCAGATCAGGTCGGCGGGCGGGGTCGCGCCGTCGAGCTGGTCCCCACAGCGGGGGCAGAAGCCGATGTCGAGGTCGTCCTCGGGCATGGTGGTCACCTCCTCTCTGATCTGGGCTGTGGGGGTCAGGCGGCGGCCGGGGTCTGCCAGTCCAGGCCGAGGCGGGCCGTGATCCGGTCCAGGATCGCGGCAGGGTCGGTGAGGGTGCGAATGAGGACGGTGAGCTCGCCGTCGGTCAGGACGGCTTGGGCGTTGGCGTCGCAATCGACCTCGTGTATCCCCTTGCCGGGCTGGTAGCGACACAGCGTCCCGAGCCACTCGTACTTGGGATCTTCGGTGACGGTGAAGGCGACGTCCTGGCCTTCCTCGCGCAGCGCGGTCAGGACGGCTTCAGCGGCGTCGCGGCACTCGCCGACGGAGCGCTCTTCGATGTCGACCCAGAGGGGCTGGTCAGGGCGGCTGTTGTCCAGCAGCCGGGTGACGTCGTCGTCGGTCCAGGGGTCATCGGTGAACGCGATCGCGGCCATCCGGATGGCCTCTCGGTCGAGGTCTGCCGGCAACGCCAGGCGGTAGTAGGTGCGGTCTCCCATGTCGGTCGTCTCCTCGCGGAGTCAGGGGGCCAAGTGGTCAGCTCGGCCCGGGTGGTTGGTGTCTTCGACGCTACCTCCCACCACCGACACTCGACCCCGGTTCCGACGCACCGAGGTCACCCCCTCATCACCCCATGCCGGCTGGCTCGGGGTCCTCGCTCTGGAGGGTGGGGTAGTGCTGCTCGAGGTGCTCGTCGACGAGCTGGTCGAGCTCGCTTTCGGTGGCGGCGGTCAGGGTGGTCATCTCGCCGGTGACGGGGTCGGTGATGTCGGCGACGTGGCGGGTGGTCATGGGTCAGTTTCCCTTCTGGTCGGGCCAGGGCCCGTCGGTGATCTTGTTGAACGCGCGGGTGGCTTTGTCGACGGCCTGGTGCATCACGGTCGGATTGCCGCGGGACCAGCCGGCGATGTATCCGGGGCTGAAGGCGTCGACCTGGTCGCGGGTCATCCCCCGGGAGCGGTTGACGAGGTAGGCGGTCATCTCGGCCTCGGTCTCCATCTGTCCGCGGTGGCGTTGGTATTCGCTGTAGTCCTGGTCGACGTGGCCGCAGTGGACGTGACCGAGCTCGTGGGCGATGACCGAGGCCTTCTGTGCCTCGTTGAGGCGCGCGTCGACGACGATCCGCTTGCTCTTGGGGTCGGTGTAGCCCAGGGTGCCTTCGCCGGTTTCGGGGCGGCAGCCTGGGATCTCGGTCTCTTCGTAGGAGTAGCCGGCTTGGCCGACTCGGGCGCGCAGGCCTTCGATAGTGCCGGGGGTAGCCCGACCGGGCGCAGGGCGGGCCGGTGATGAGGGCAGTGGGTCGCCGTGGGTGTCGGAGACGTTGAAGACGGGCACTCCCTTGAATCCCACCACGCGGTGCGTCTCTTTGCCGTCGTCGTCCTCGTCGACGATCTTGCGGGTGATCGGGGCGAGGATCCAGACGGCCTTGGCACCCTTGGAGACCTTGCGGTTCCACTTCTCCCACTGGCGGAAGCCCATCATGTGCAGGTCGTCGAGGGACTCTCCGCGTTGCAGCATCTGCACTGCGGCCAGGAGGCGGTTGTTGGCGCTCCACCGGCTCAGACCATTGCTGGCCATGGCGTTGAGCCAGCGGTGCAGCTGGCCGGACTCGACGATGGCCTTCACCGACGACTCGAGGTCGGCGACCATCGCCTTGACTCGCTCGTCTCCTTTCAGGCCGGCGTAGTCGCCGGCGGGCAGACCGGCCGGGGTGGGGCACTGATGGTCCTGGGAACGGAACTGGCCGCAGCCTGGGCAACGGTCCGCCCCTGAGCCGGTCGACGTCTCCGGACCCTCGCTGGCGGTGCTGGTTTCGGAGCTGCTCGGGTCGGCGGCCGTGGACGGTTGCTGGGCAAGCTCGGCACGGGCGGCTTCGAGCTCGGCACGTGCCTCGGTGCGCTCTCGGAGTGCGGACTGGAGGCCGCCATCTTCTCCACGACGGTGCTTCAGGGCGCTCACGCCGGCGGAGACCAGCGCAGCCTTGTAGCGCGTCTCAGCGGCCGCCAGGCGGGCCGCGGCCGCCGGGGTGGCCTGTGGTGTGCCGCCCAGGGATGAGGGGGGCTCAGAGGCGGCCTGTGGCGTGCAGGATGGCGCCGTCGCAGCAGCGGACCGGGTGGGGTCGGCGTCGCCGCCCGGCGGACGGTGGTCGTCATCTGCGGCAGCCGAGCCAGCTCGGCGCTTGCGCCAGTGGCCGGCCACCTGGACACCGGTCGCGGTGGTGTAGTCGTGAACCCAGATGTCTGAGTCGGTCTCGACGGTCGTCGTCATGGTGGAGCACCTCCTTCTGGCGGCGGTCGCACCGTGGTGCGGTCGCCGTCACTGGGGGAAGGTGCAAGAGGTGCGCCACTGGTGACGGGCCGGACGGTCTACAGGGGACCGACGGGTCAGGGCTGGGGGTCTGGTGCGTGGCCCTCGAGGTGCTCGGCCTGCAGGATCCACCGCTCCGCCGAGAGCAGGCAGTCGTCTCGCTGCTCTCCGGCGGGTAGGCAGTCCGCCTCTTCCAGGTCGATCTGGGCCGAGCGACGGGCACCGTCGGCGCCCTCGCCCACGTAGGGCTCGCGCAGCTGCACCGGTGGGGTGTTCATGTGGACCGGCGAGGCGTCGGGGAGCTGCTGGGCGGGGTCTTGCGGGCGGCGAGGATCTCCTCTCGACGCATCATCCAGATCGTCGGGAGGATCACGCCGGCACCGAGGGCTTTGCGTGCGCGACCGTTGAGCTCGACGACGGCCAGGACGACGTCGTCGGGTGTGTCGACCGCGGCCGCGTTCTCGGTGAGGTGCTGGACGAGCGTGGTGACAGCGCTGGCTTCGCCGATGTTCATCGCGGCCCGCCCTTGTCCGTGAGGTCATCGAGCAGGTAGCCGGCGAGGTGGCCGGCGGCGCATTCGTCGCAGACCAGGCCGACGTGCTGGGCGCGGTGGGTGCCGGCGCGGACGCCGAGGTAGGGGTGGCTGGTGGCCGGGTGCTCGTGGTCGGCGTGCTCGCACTGGCACATCACCAGGGTGCAGGAGGCGGTGTGGACCCCGAAGTAGGTGATCGCGTCGCTGACCGGGCTGTTGCAGTCGGGGCAGCGGGCGGTGACGACCGTGGGGGTGGTGACCATGCCGCAGTCGGTGCACTCCTCGCCCAGCGCGCCAGCGCGGGTGGAGGAGTGGTCGCAGCCGTCCTCGCGCCACGTGGCGGTGATCTGGACCTCGGCGACGCGGTTGCGGCCGGCGGCGTCGGTGAAGGTGACCAGGACGGCGCTCTCGCCGGGGATGGCGGCCGCAGGGTCGAGGGCGGGGTGGGGGTCGGCGGCGGCGGTGATGCCGTCGACGTCGGCGCTGCCGGCGTCGAGCAGGAGCCGGATGTCCTCGACGACGTCGGTGATGGTCATCGCGGTGACTGGGTAGGACGCCGGGGCCGGGTCGGCCGGGGCACCAGCCGCGGGGCGCGGCAGGGGGGTGCCGGGGCGGATCTGCAGCTGCTGCTGCTCGTCCAGGACGGCTTCGAGGCGGCGGCACTCGCAGGTCAGCGGGCCCTGGTCGTAGCCGGCCCACTCGACGACGTCGGCCG
>NZ_HG764815.1:3168838-3173187 GCF_001050535.1 Nostocoides australiense Ben110
CGGTCCAGCGCCGTTCCGCCATCTCGGCCGGCCGCTGGATCGGGGCGCTGACGGTCTTCATCATGCTCGCCTTCCTGCTCGGTCCGACGCTGAAGACCTATGTCGACCAGCGCCGTGAGATCTCCTCCTTGCAGGAGAAGGTCGCCGAGCAGCGGGCCGATGTCGCGGCCATGGAGAAGGAGAAGGCCCTCTGGGGCGACAAGACCTATGTCGAGCAGCAGGCCCGCCAGCGACTGAAGTTCGTCAAGGTCGGTGAAAAGCCGTACACCATCGTCGATCTCGACGAAGCGACCCCGGCCAAGGCCGACCCGGTGGCCGAGGCCGCCTCCCGCTCACCGTGGTACGGCCAGGTCTGGGAGTCGGTCAAGGTCGCCGACGACCCGCTGATCCCCGCCCGCTGAACCGCGTGTGCATGAACCCGTCACCTGATTTCGGCGACCCCGCCGCCGGTGACGCGTCGATGGTCGCCGCCCAGCTGGGGCGCGAGCCGCGCGGCGTCCGGGCCGTGGCCCACCGCTGTCCCTGCGGCGAGGTGGACGTCGTGCAGACCAACCCGCGGCTGCCCGACGGCACGCCCTTCCCCACCACCTTCTACGCCACGTGCCCGCGGCTGACGGCGGCCATCTCCACCCTCGAGTCCGAGGGCGTGATGAAGCAGATGCAGGACCGGCTGGCGGACGACGAAAGTCTCGCTGCCGCATACCGATCGGCGCACGCGGACTACCTCGCCCGGCGCGCCGAGCTCGGGTCGGTTCCCGAGATCGACGGGATCAGCGCCGGTGGTATGCCGTCGCGCGTGAAGTGCTTGCACGTGCTGGTCGCGCACTCTCTCGCGGTCGGGCCGGGGGTCAATCCGTTCGGTGACGAGGCCCTGGAGCTGTTGCCCAAGTGGTGGGAGCGCTCGCCGTGCGCCGACGTGTTGCGCCCAGGTTCCGAGGCGTGAGGGTGCGGTCGTGAGCATGCGCGTCGGCGCGATCGACTGCGGCACCAACTCCATCCGGCTGTTGATCGCCGACGTCGATCCTGCATCGGGTGCGCTGCGCGATGTCGTCCGTCGGATGGAAGTGGTGCGCCTCGGTCTTGGCGTCGATCGCACCGGCCGTATCGATCCGGAGCGGATGGCCGCCGCTGTGGCGATGGCCCGGCAGTATGCCGCGCAGTGCCGCGAACACGCCGTCGCGGCCGTTCGTTTCGTCGCGACGTCCGCGTCCCGAGATGCCGAGAACGCTGCGGATTTCATTTCGGGAGTGGAGGATGCCTTCGCCTCCGCCGGGTTCGGTGTCTCGCCGGAGGTGATCAGCGGTGCCGAGGAGGCCGACCTGAGCTTCCGCGGGGCGACGGGGGATTTGCGGGCCGCCGCCATCCCCGGCCCCTATCTCGTCGTCGACATCGGTGGCGGTTCGACGGAGTTCGTCCGGGGCGAGGCCCACGTCGAGGCCGCGTTGTCGACCGACGTCGGGTGCGTGCGGCTCACGGAGCGGCATCTCCATTCCGACCCGCCGACCGCCGCCGAGATCGCGGCAGCGCGGGCCGATGTCGAGGCGGCCATCGACTCCGCCCTGGCAGTCGTCCCCTTCGCGGGCGTGCAGGCCCTGGTCGGCCTGGCGGGCACGGTCACGACGGTGACGGCGCACGCGCTCGGCCTGCCCGAATACCGTGCCGACCGCATACACCTGACTGCATTGCCCGGCAACGAGATTCGTGCCGCGGGTGGTGACTTGCTCACGATGACGCGAGCCGACCGCGCGGCCCTGCCCTTCATGCACCCGGGCCGCGTCGACGTCATCGGCGGTGGCGCCCTGGTGTGGTCGGCCATCGTCGAGCGGATCCAAGCGGTCGCGGGCGATGTGCCGGTCGTCACCTCCGAGCACGACATCCTCGACGGCATCGCCTTGTCCGCCGCCGGCGGCAGCCATTGACCCCCCTCGCCTCGGCGACAACCCCGGACCTCCGACGACAACAAGTCCGGCGCAGCGGTGTCCGCACGCGGCAGAGGGTGGGGATGGTGGGCTTCCTATCGTCGGCGGTACGCATCCACCCACGGGGAGGGTGCCCGTCGTTTAGTGCGGTGTGAGCGTCGACGCCGGATTCGAGCAGTTCGTGCGGGGCAGCAGCCCCGCGCTTCTGCACGCGGCATACCTGCTCACCACCGACCGCGGCCACGCGCAGGATCTCGTCCAGGACACCTACGCCCGCGCGGCCCAGCACTGGCCCCGGCTGCAACGGCACGGAGGTGACCCCACGGCATACGCGCGGGTCGTGCTCTATCGCCTCGCCATCGATCGCTGGCGGGCACGCGGGCGAAGATGTCCTCTGCGACGGCGATCAGCTGGGCCTTGCATTCGGCGCGCGGCAAGCGCGGCCCCCCGCGGTATCCCCGGGAGTGGCCCGCGCCGACCACGGGTCGGAAGCTGCGTGCTGCTCTTGTTCATCCACACTCCCGAGCGGCCCTGATAACAATGTTTTCTCACTGCCGATGGGATCCACCCGTGCGATCCCAGACACCGGCCCATCCAGCCCGTGGTCATTGTCGGGCGGACGCGGGCCCGGAGAGGGGCGTTGACGGGCAGTGGCCCGCTCCGGGCGTCGTAGAGTTGCCGCTGTCCCCGTGGCCCAACTGGCAGAGGCAGACGACTTAAAATCGTCAACGGTGCGGGTTCGATTCCCGTCGGGGGCACCCAGCGCTCTCCCGATTCCGCATCCCGATCGTTATCGCGAACCGGGCGCCCGACGGGTGGGAACAAAAGAATCATCTGCCACGCTTGACTCAGATGAGCGCGGCCGGCAAGGTGACCGCGCCCGAGCTGTCCGGAGGACACGAGTTATGGCGAGCAACCCGGTTTTCGACCGGATCGAGCGCGAGGGCCGGAAGGGTTACGCCGGCTTCGGCAACCAGCCCACCACGCAGGCATACGGCCAGCCCTATGGCCAGCAGAGCTACCCGACACCCGGGCAGCTGCAGGACATGTACAACCGGCCTTCCGCCGGCCCGAACCAGACCGGCCGCGTCACGATGGACGACGTCGTCATGAAGACGCTTACTCTCTTCGGGATCGTCCTCGCGACGGGCGCCTTCGGCTGGATCGTCTCCGACCAGAACCGGGCCCTGGGCCAGATGTTCTGGATGGGCGGCATGATCGGCACCCTGATCCTCGGCCTGGTCATCGCCTTCAAGAAGACCATCAGCGTCCCGCTGATCATCGGGTATGCCGCCCTCGAAGGCCTCTTCGTCGGCGCCGTGTCCAACTTCTTCAACGACTTCTACGGTGAGGGCCTGGTCTCCACCGCCGTCGTCGCGACCCTGGCGACCTTCGCCGGCATGTTCCTGGCCTACAAGTCGGGCCTGATCAAGGTCACGAACAAGTTCCGCCGCATCGTGACGCTGATGATCTTCGGCTACGCGATCTTCGCGGTCGTCAACTTCATCTTCGCGATGGTCTCCGACACCCCCTTCGGGTTCGGCGGCACCGGCGGGCTGGGCATCGCCCTCTCGCTGTTCGCGGTGGGCCTGGCCTCCCTGTCGCTGGCACTCGACTTCGACTCGATCGACCAGGCGGTCCGCACCGGCGCCCCGCAGCAGTACTCCTGGCTGCTCGCGCACGGCCTGATCGTCACCCTGGTCTGGCTCTACATCGAGTTCCTGCGCCTGCTCGCCCGCCTGCGCAGCGAGTAAGCGACGATGCCGGCCCCGCTTCCCGAGGCGGTCGCCGACGAATTGACACGCCTGGTCCGGCGGTGGCAAGCGCTGCCGCTGGACCAGGCGTTGTCGTTCTCGGCGCCGGTCCGCGCGCTCGCGCAGCAGTATGCCGCCGCCCGCCACCCCGGCATACCCCTGCCCGATCTGGGGCCGGCCGTCCTGCCGGACCAACTCACGGTGGTGCTGTATGACGCGCTGGCCGCCGGGGATGTGACCCCCGCGGCCGCGCACGCCGACCTCGTCGGCCTACGCCGCACCTTGTCAGCGAGACCAAACGCCGGGTCCCGGCCCGTCGAGTGAGCCCTGTCGAGTGAGCGCGACACGCCCACCATCCCGCGGGACGGTGTGCGTGTCGCGCTCACTCGACGGGGTTCGGGGCGTCCTCGCCATCTGCCTCTCGGCTCTCGGCAGCCTCGGGAGCCGGCGCGGGCGGGGGCACCTCGCTGGTGCGGCGGCGTAGCAGCACGGCCCAGCGGCCGCGGGGGCCGCGATCGACTCCGGCGAGATCGGTGCCGCTGACCTCGGTGCCCGGATCGAGCACGGCGTGTCCGGCCGCGACGGCCACGGGCTCCACGGTCTCGCCCCGGTCGGGCTCGGGCCGCCGGTCCTGAGTGTCGCCGGCGGGGGGGGGGGGCGCGCACGGCGCGGGGGG
>NZ_HG764815.1:3173287-3176603 GCF_001050535.1 Nostocoides australiense Ben110
GTTCGGATGCGGCGCGGCCGGCTCGGCCGGCTCGCCAGGTTGGGCGGACCGGTCCGTCGTGTCGGGCGATGCGGCCGGCGCGGGGATCCCCTCGGCCGACGGCTCCAGGCCACCTCCGGGTGCGTCCTCGTGCGGAGCGACGGAGGCGGACTCGACGGACTTGTCCTCCCCGCCGGGAATGAGCGCCGGCGGCAATGCCACCGGCTTGACGGCGGCGTCGATCGTCGCGGCGTCGATGAGGATGACGTTGTCGGCCTCGCGTTGGAGGTTGCGCGCGACGGCGTGCGGGCGGCCGCGCTGATCGGGGACAGCCATGATGACGACCTGCAGGCCGTGGAACTGCGCCTCTTCGACGGCCTCGGTCAGGTCGTCGTCGCCGGAGATCAGATAGATGACATCGACGACCCGGTTGCGGCCGTAGGTGGCCAGGTCCAGGCCCATGCGCAGGTCGACGCCCTTCTGCTCGCCCGTCTGCGAGAGCCGGCCCAGCCGCAGCTTCACCCGCGGCAACAACCCGACATGCTCCTGGTGGATGTCCGGCATCCCGCCCGGACGACCACCCGAGTCGTACCAGTTGACCCGAAGCAGCGGCATACCGCTGTCCTGCTCGGCCTGCTCGATGACCCCGCGGATGAGCGACTCGTGATCGACCGTGACCCCACGGCGCAGCGAGGTCCCCGTCACGCGCGTCGCGGACGACGCGAGCAGGTAGCCGACGTCGACATAGATGGCGCAATAGGACCGCACACCGCCGATCCTTTCATCCCCGGCGGGGCCGAGCCGCGCCGGCGCGGATGGCGGTCCACCGGGGTGGGCGGCCATCCGCGCCGGGGTCGCGACCAGGTCAGCCGCGCAGGATCCCGGGCAGCGCCGTGAGGAAGAGCGCCTGAACCCGCTTGGAGGGCAATACGTTCGAGCCGTTCTTCAGTGCGAGGTCGGCGCCCCAGCGGGCGGCCCGGGCGCGCTGGGCGGGCGTGCCGTGGTGGCCGAGGGAATCGACGGAGCAGTCGCCGACCAGATGGGACACCGCGACGGTCCCGTCGATCTGCTTCGGCGTGAAGTTCAAGCCCTTGGAATGGGCATCGAGGTAGGCCCCGTAGGCATCGGCCATCAACTCCATCTTGCGCGTGTTCGCGGGGCTCTCGGTGGCCGGGTAGGCATGGTTCTCGAACTGGATGTGATGGCCGAACTCATGACTGAGCACCATCTGCGGACCCACGGCGATGTCATCGGTCCAGCGCAGCGCCTTGATGATGCCCTCGCCCATGACGATCCGGTCGCTGATGCCCCCGAAGTCCGGATCCCCTTCGCCGGTGAAGGCGAAGGCGTTGAGACTGAACAGCGGGTTCGTGCCGCCGCGCAGCGCCGGGGTGGCCTTGATGAGCCGGACGATCTGGGTCCCTGCTTCCTGCGCGTCCTTAGGGCTGACGCCGAAGACGACGCGCAGCACCCTGATGACGCGGGCGCGGTCGACGACCATGTCGCTGTGCATGCCCATGACGTCGATATCGCCGTTCTTGACATCCCAAAGCTGGCGGGCGGCGGCCATCGACTGGCGCACCTTGCCGACGGTGCCCGTCTCGAGCGAGTAGCGCGGGTCGGTCTTGGTGCCGCCGATGACGGCGTCGAAGGTGGGGTAACTCAGGACGCCGAGCACGGCGAGAACGAAGAGCGTGTCGTCCGGAACGCCCTTGAGCAGGGTCTCGATGTAGGCGTTGAGTTCGGTCTCCTCGCAGGTGGCGCGCTCCAGATAGGCGATGATCGCGTCCTCGGCGGGGCTGGGCTCGATGCCGGCCTTGTCGAGGAAGGCGTCCCGGTTGGCCTGCCAGTCGGCCGGCAGGTGGTCCAGGATCGCCCGCACCTGTGCCGCAGCGGCACGGTCGGTGGTCTGGTGCCGGGAGACGTCGTAGCGCTCCTTCGGCTGGTCCGAGGCGGTGCTGGGGGCGGCCGAGACCACGCTCCCCGCCAGGGTCACGCTCGCGAGCACTGCCGCCGCGCGCATCCGTCGTCCGTTCATGCCATTCCCCTCTGCAGTGGTCGGCGCCCCGCGACCGGGTCGGCGCCGGGGACGATTCAGGGTCCCGCCCGGACTCTAACCGAGGCGGAGCTGCTCGCCGCGCAGGCCCCCGTCGCGTTAAATGGAGTCCACCAGGGTCATCCACGGCCTTGTTCGACATCCCAGAAGGGGGACCGGCTCATGCAGCCGAAAAGGCGAGGAATCATCCCACTCATCCTTGGACTCCTGTTGATGTTCGTCGGGGCGCCGGGGCTGCTCGTCGGCGGCGCGACCTACGCCTTCAAGGGCGCGGCCGACGTGGCGAAGGCGGCGCCGGTCCACCAGCCCGGCGACACGGTCGCCCTCACGGCGAACGAGCCCGTCTTCGTACTCGTCGACGTCGGCCCGGGCAACGGCACGAGCGTCGAGACGGTCGACGGCACCATTCAGTCCTGCGAGATCGCGTCGAGCAGTGGGGCGTCGCTGACGCGTGACAGTGACACGAAGCTGCGGGCCACGTTCGACGGCCGCACGTGGGAGAGCGCCGGCGGCTTCACCGCGCCGGCCGACGGCGACTACGCCTTCACCTGCTCCGGCCCGACAAAGATCCTCACGGGCAACGACGCCGAAAAGCTCGGCGGCAAGACCGTGATGGCCGTGATCTTCGGTGTCCTCGGCTCGATCCTGGTCGGCCTGCTCGGCCTGATCCTGACCATCGTCGGCATCGTCAAGCTCGTCCGCTCCGGCCGCGAGCGCCGGATGGGCGGCGGCGGTTACGGCGGCTACGGCCAGGGCGGCGCCCCCTATGGCGCTCCGACCCAGCCCTATGGCGACCCGTCGATGGACCGCAACGCGTATGCCGTGCCGCCCCCTCCGGGCGCCTCGGGCACCTCCGCCCAGGGCACGTATGACAGTGTGCCGCCGCAGCCGTACGGCGCGAGTTCGCAGCCGCCGGCCTACACCCCGCCCAGCCAGGGCCCCGTCCCGCCGGCACCCGGCGGGTCCACGACGCCGAGCTTCCCAGCATACGGCGATGCGCCGTCCAGCCCTGGTGGCGGCACTCAAGGCGGCAGCACGGCATACGACGCTGACGGCAACCCCACCAGCGAACTGCCGAAGACCCCGCCGCCGCCCCCGCCTTCGGGTCCGACCTATCGGGACCCGACCGCCTGAGCGGACCACCCCACGCAAGACGGCACGGCCCCCGGCCCATCGCGGTCCGGGGGCCTTGCCGTGTTGCCTCGGCCGGCCTGTGCCATCGTCGGGCGCCGCGCGACGGGTCAGGACGCGGACGTGCTCGGGGAGGGTTCGGTCGCACCG
>NZ_HG764815.1:3176703-3181295 GCF_001050535.1 Nostocoides australiense Ben110
GCGCGCCCACCCGGCCGTCGGCGCGGCGGGCCATCTGATCGATGAAACGCGCGAGGCCGGGGTCGTCGCCGAGGCGAAAGAAGGTCACCTGGGCGCCGAGCCGGGCGGTGGCGTCCAGTTCGGCGACGGTCTGCGCGATCGTCACCGGGTGCGGCGGGTAGTCGAAGAACACCCGCCCGCTGCCCTCCAGGTGCGAGGTCGGTTCACCGTCGGTGACGATGAGGACGACCGGGCGCATGCTCGGGTGCTTGCGGAAGTGCCGGTTGGCGAGCAGCAGCGCATGGTGGAGGTTTGTTCCCTTGTCCCACAAGGGTTCCAGGCCGGTCAGCTCCTCGATGTCCATGACCTGGGCGCGCCGGCCGAAGGCGATCAATTGCAGCTTGTCGCCGCGGAACCGGGTGGAGACGAGCTGGTGCAGCGCCAGCGCTGTGCGCTTCATCGGCAGCCACCGGCCGTCCATCGCCATCGAGAAGCTCGTGTCCACGAGGAGCGCCACGGCGGCTTGGGTGCGCGCCTCGGTCTCGACGATCTCGATGTCCTCGAGTTCCAGCCGTATGCCGCCACGCACGGACTCGCCCCGGCTCACCGTGCGCTGGACCGCGTTGGTCACCGTGCGGGTGACGTCCCAGGTCTCGGTGTCGCCGAACTCCCACGGTCGGCTGGCCCCGCTGGGCTCGCCGGCGGCCCCGGCCTGGCGCAGGTCCCGCTGTCCCGTGCGCCCGGACATGCGGTCCGCCACGTCTCGCAGCAAGGACTTGCCGAGTTGTCGCATCGCCTTGGGGGAGAGGCGAAGCGAGCCGTCGGATGAGCGTTGCAGCAAACCGCTCTCGCGCAGCTCCTTCTCGATCTGGGCCAGGGTGCGGGCGTCGACCGAGGCCTCCTCGCCCAGCTGGCGCATCAGGGCCTCGAGGTCGATGTCGTCCATGCGGGCGCCCGGATAGGACTGTCCCAGTTGCTCACTCAGCGCATCGAGTTCGGCGAGGTCCTGGAAGACGCCCGTGCCGTCGCCGAGGCCGAGTCCCTCGTCGCCCTGGAAGCGCTCGCCGCCGCTCCAGTCCTCACCAGGTCGCAACATCTGCAGGTTGGCGTCGAGCCGGCTGAGCGAATCCATGAGCTGCGGCGACCCAAAAGCCTGCTGCGACAGCGCCATCAGCTCGGCCCGCTGCTCCGGCGTCATCGAATTGAGCATCCGTTGGGCGGCCGCCGCGCGCTGGGCAAGAGTGTCGATCAGTTCATCGACATTCTGTGGGTTCTCCGGGAAGAAGTCGCCGTGCTTGGCCATGAAGTCGGCGAAGTCCTGGTCGGTGTCCTCGCCCATCCGGTGCTTCTCGAGGAGGTCGTTGAGGTCGCCGAGCATCTCGTTGATCCGCTCGCGGTCCTCGTCGGTGGCGCCTTCGAGGGCTTGCTTCATACCGGCGAAGCGCTGGTCCAGCATTTCCCGCCCGAGCAGGTCCTTGATCTGGTCGTAGGCCTCGCGCGCCTCGCTGCTGCGCCACTGGTAGTCACTCAACGACGAGACCGCTGCCGCGGGCGACGGAGGCAGCCCGTCGAGGCGCATCTCCTGGAAGCGCGCATCGTCGTCGAGGTCACGCGCAAGCTGCTTGCGTTCTGCGAGAACGGCTTTGTCGAGGAGTTCCTTGACCTGCTGCATCGTGCCGTCGAGGTTGTGCCGCTGCAGCAACTCGCGGCGTCGCTCGGCGACCTGCCGCGCGAGGTCGTCCAGCCCGCGCTGGGTCTGTCCGCCGCGGCGCAGGAACTCGCGCATCGCCCGCTCGGGGGCGTAGCCGGCCATGACGTCCTCGCCGATCGCCGCGAGCGCCTCGCCGAGGTCGACCGGCGGCGCGAGCGGGTCGCCGCCGGCATACGGTCCGTATGCCGACCGGTGCGGATCTCGGCGCCGAGTCACCTTGTCCCCTAGGCCTTTTCGCCGTAAACCGTGCGCTGCCCGTCGCTGTCCTTGCCGATCCGCTTGGCGAGGAAGAGGCCTTCCAGGGCCAACTCAAGGGCGCTTGCCCGCTCTCCGGCGGAGGCGGCCCCGGCGCGGGCGGCCACCTCGTCATACAGCTCCGACTCACCGAGCACCGGCAGTGCGTCGAGGAACTCGGTCGCCGACACCTGATCACCGGTCATGACCAATGCGCCCGCGGCGAGGGCGTCGACGAGCAGCCGGAAGTCGATGCCGCGGAACGTTTCTCGCGCCGTCTCGGCCGTCGCGGTGCGAAGCAAGTGGTCGAGGATAGCCCGCTCCCGGCCCTCTTCGCCGCTCTCGAACTCGACCTTGCCGCCGAGCACGTCGACGGCCCCGGCGAGGTCGACGACCCGGGCGACGGCCTCCGCCTCGCCCTGCAATGTCGCGCGGTGCAGCGCCGCGGCCGCCACCGTCTCGGCGGCCGCGATGGAGAAGCGCGCCGAGACACCGGAACGCTGGTCGACCGCCGAGGACTCACGCAGGTGTCGAGTGAAGCGGGCGAGGATCTCCATCAGCTGATCGGGGACGTGGGCGACGAGGTGCGCCTCCTGCCGGATGACGGCGATCTCGTCCGCCAGTTCCACGGGATAGTGGGTGCGGATCTCCGCGCCGAAGCGGTCCTTCAAGGGAGTGATGATCCGGCCGCGGTTGGTGTAGTCCTCCGGGTTCGCGGAGGCGACGACCAGGACGTCCAGGGGCAGGCGGAGCACATAGCCGCGGATCTGAATGTCCCTCTCCTCCATGACATTCAGCATCGCGACCTGGATGCGCTCGGCGAGGTCGGGCAGCTCGTTGACGGCGACGATCCCGCGGTGCGACCGGGGGATCAGGCCGAAGTGGATGGTCTCCGGGTCACCGAGGTGACGGCCCTCGGCGACCTTCATCGGGTCGACGTCGCCGATCAGGTCGGCGACCGAGGTGTCGGGAGTGGCGAGCTTCTCGGCATACCGCTCGTCGCGGTGGCGCCAGGCGACCGGCAGGTGATCGCCCAACTCGGCAGCGCGCCGGATCGAGGCCGGCGCGATCGGCTCGTAGGGATGCTCGCCGAGTTCGGAGTCGGCGATCACCGGCGTCCACTCGTCGAGCAACCCGATCAGGGTGCGCAACAGCCGCGTCTTGCCCTGCCCCCGCTCGCCGAGAAGCACGATGTCGTGCCCGGCGATCAGGGCCCGCTCGACCTGCGGGATGACCGTCCCCTCGAAGCCGTGCAGACCGGGCCACGGATCCTCCCCGGCCGCGAGCTTCGCGAGGAGGTTGTCGCGCATCTCCTCGCGCAGACCCTTGGCGACATGCCCGCTGGCGCGCAGCTGGCTGACAGTGGCGATATCCGGTGCCCCACTCATGGGGCCAAACTAACTCCGGCTGCTGGGAATCGGCTGCTTAATAATGCCCTCGATCTCCTCGATGGCCGCCGCCAGCTGTTCCGGATCTTCGCCCAGGTGGGCCAGCGCCCGGCCGGCGCGCCTGCTGAAGTCCGGCGAGCCGGGTGAGGGCCGGGCGACATTCGGGACAGGTCCTTCTCGTTGGTCACCCACTGACCGGCCGCGGCGTGCCAGGCATGCGCGGCGATCATGACGGCTGTGCTGCACCAGCGCGACGTATGCGGTGTCCCGCCGGGTGAGCGCCTTGTGAGCGTTGGCGAGGAGGAACCGTGCCTGCCACAGGTTGTTCTGGAACGCTCGCCGCCGCGCCGGTGGATGGGGGGTCAGGTCGCCCTGCAGGTTGGCGATGCGGCCCCTCGGGATCCGCGAGGGGTATGCGGCGCAGCATGCGCACGATTGCCAACTGCCTGACTTCGGGCCAACTGCCTGACGTATTTCTCAGGCAGTCCGCGCGAACCCAGGCGGCTCGCGCTTTCCGAGGCAGTTCGGAGCGAGTGGCTACTCGCGCTCCCCGTGTTCTCGACAAGGCGATGCCGGCCGCGACGCTGCCGTCGAAGTCGAGGGCGGAGGTGTCGAGGAGGACTACGCCGTCGGCGGCGACGGTGAGCCGACGGTGAACTGCGAGACCCTGGAGTCGTACCGGTCGCGCCCGCTCGACACCTCCCCGGCATAGCTCACGTCGCGGAAACCCAGGGGGTGCCCCGGCTGGCTGTGGTCTCTACGGCGGTGCGGGGTCGGCCCAGACCTAGCTGCTGGCGCGGGGCTGCCCGCATCGCGGCGCCCACCCGTAGGGGTGGTTTTGCGATTGCCCGGCGGCTAAGCAGTGCGGTGGGCCCGCCGGAGGGCGATCGTGGATGGGACCGATTCCGCTCGGAAAGGACGAAACATCATGGGAATCTCCGACAAGATCAGCAACGCCGCCGAGGACGCGACCGGCAAGGCAAAGGAGGCCGCTGGCAAGGCCACCGACGACGAGCGTCTCGAAGCCGAAGGCAAGGGCGACCAGGCCTCGGCGGGCGTGAAGAGGGCCGGCGAGAAGGTCAAGGACGCCGCCTCAGACGTCAAGGACGCCTTCACCAAGTAGCTCCGCCCGCGACATATCCGGCCCGGCCGCCTCACTGGAGGCGACCGGGCCGACGCGCATCCCGCGCCGGCAACCCCGCTCGGGTCACGGGAGCACATGAGCAACGAGTGCACGCGAACAGAGAGTGCACGCGAGCAGAGAGTGCACGCGAGCAGAG
>NZ_HG764815.1:3181395-3183961 GCF_001050535.1 Nostocoides australiense Ben110
CCCCCCCCGGCCGCTCCATCCGCACCGCGGGCGAGGACGTGGCGCAGGGTGCGCTGGTCATCCCGGCAGGGACGCGCGTCAACGCCCGGACGTTGGCGTTGGCCGCCGCGACCGGCCACCCCACCCTGCCCGTCCGGCCGCGCCCGCGCGTAGCGATCGTCTCCACCGGCGACGAACTCATCCCGCCCGGAGAACCGTTGTCTCCCGGGCAGATCCACGAGTCGAACTCGGTGATGCTGGCGGCGGCCTGCCGCAGCCGCGGCGCCGAGGTCGTCGCGACTGTCGCTGCCGGGGACGAGCCCGAGTCGTTCGTCGGCCTGATCGAGGATCTCGCGTCGGAGTGCGACGCCATCGTCAGCAGTGGCGGCGTGAGCATGGGGGCCTATGACGTCGTCAAGGCGGCGTTGCGCGAGCACGGCATCGAGTTCGTGCAGGTGGCGATGCAGCCGGGCAAACCGCAGGGGTTCGGCCTCTTCGGGGAGCACCGGGTGCCGGTGTTCGCGCTGCCCGGCAATCCGGTTTCGTCGTTCGTGTCCTTCGAGGTGTTCGTCGCGCCGGCCCTGGAGGCGATGATGGGCGGCACGCACGAGCGGCGCGTCGTCACCGGTGTCATGGGCCACGCACTCACCTCACCTCGCGGCAAGACACAGATCGCGAGGGCGGTGACGACCCCCGAAGGCGGTGCGTGGGTTGTCAATCCTGTTGTGGGACAAGGGTCGCACTTCGTTGCCGATCTGGTGCGGGCCAACAGCCTCGTGATCGTGCCCGCAGACGCCGAGTCGCTCGCGGCCGGTGACGAGGTCGAGGTCTGGCTGCTCTCCGACCCCGGGCCGATCCCATGAACGAGCTGCGCCTGACCCACGTCCGCGCCGACGGCAGCGCCCACATGGTCGATGTCTCGGCCAAGGCCGTGACGGCGCGCGAGGCCTCGGCTGCCGGCCGAGTGTTGCTGTCGGAGAAGGCGGTTGCTGCGTTGCGTGATGGCGCGGTCGCCAAGGGAGATGCCCTCGCCGTGGCCAGGATCGCCGGCATCCAGGCCGTGAAACGGACCCCTGACCTGATCCCCCTCGCCCATCCGATCGCGGTGCATGCCGTCGAGGTCGACCTCACGGTCGCTGACGACGGCGTGGACATCCGGGCGAGCGTCCGGACCGCTGATCGCACCGGCATCGAGATGGAGGCGCTGACGGCCGTCGCCGTGGCGGCGTTGACGGTGATCGATATGGTCAAGGCCATCGACAAGCATGGCCGGATCACCGACATCCGGGTCACCGCCAAGTCCGGCGGCCGGTCCGGCGGTTGGGCCGAAACCCCCACCGAGACAACACGAACTCGTCCGCAGCCGAGCCAGGAGATGCCGTGACCGACACCGCTCAGGATCGCCCGCCGCCGCTCCGGGGCGTCCGGGCCGTCGCGATCACGGCCTCGACCCGGGCCTACAGCGGCGTCTACCCCGACCGGGGCGGGCCCATCATCGCCGAGACCCTGCAGTCCTGGGGCGCACTGGTCGCACCGACCGTCGTCGTGCCCGACGGCGACGCGGTGGCGACGGCGCTGCGGGAGGCCGTCACGGCATACGACCTGGTGATCACCACCGGCGGCACCGGCTGTGCGCCGACCGATCTCACCCCGGAAGCCACCCGCTCCGTCCTGACTCGGGAGATCCCCGGCATCGCCGAGGCCATCCGGGCTGACGGCCTCGCGAACGGCGTTGCGGGAGCGATGCTTTCGCGTGCCACCGCCGGGCTCGCCGGACGGTGCATCGTCGTCAACCTGCCCGGGTCCACCGGTGGGGTGCGGGACGGATTGCGCGTGATCGCACCGATCCTGGGGCACCTCGTCGAGCAGTTGCGCGGGGGCGATCACTAGGTGCGCTCGCGGCTGTGGCCGGTGGACCTCGCGGCCCCGCTGGCGGATGGCGGACAGCTGGGCCTGCGGCCCCTGGGCCGCAAGGACCGCGAGGACTACTTGCTCTTGCGCGCGGCCAACACCGACTGGCTGCGGCCGTGGGATCCGACGAGCCCCGACGGCATACCGCGCACGGTCTCCTTCACCAGCCTGCTGAGCGAGCAGAAGGCAGCGGCCCGCGCCGGGTCGCTCCTGCCGTTCGCCCTCACCGTGGACGGAGCCCTCGCGGGTCAGCTCAACGTCAGCAATATCGTCCGCGGCGCCTTCCGGTCGTGCACGATGGGCTACTGGGTGGGGCGCGAGTTCGCCGGCCGGGGCATCGCGCCGCTGGCGGTCGCCGTCGCCGGTGACTACGCGATCGCCGCCGCCGGCCTGCACCGGATCGAGATCAACATCCGGCCGGAGAACGTCGCCTCCCTGGCCGTGGTGCACAAGCTGGGGTTTCGCTCCGAGTGCATCCGGCCGCGCTATCTGCACATCGACGGAGCCTGGTGCGACCATCTCTCCTTCGCGCTGACGACCGAGGAGATCGGCCCGGGCGGCCTGCGCGCGCGGCTCGCCGGGCTCGAGTCCGGACGACCGCGCGACGCCGTGGCCATCCGCCCGGCCACCGCGGAGGACCTGCCGTGGCTGACCTGCCAGTGGCGGGGGGGGGGGG
>NZ_HG764815.1:3184061-3186605 GCF_001050535.1 Nostocoides australiense Ben110
GGCCGGGGCGGGCGCCGGGGCCGCTGCTTCGGTGGGGTACTTCTCGTGGTAACGACGCACCACGGGGGCCTCGATGGTCGAACTCGCTGCCTTGACGTATTCGCCCATCTCGTTCAAGCGCTCCAGGAGGACCTTGCTGGGTACTCCGACCTCTTTGGCGAGGGCGCTGACACGGATCTTCGACACTTCTCTCCTCTACTCGGTCCGCATCGAGTTGAGGCGGACCAGTTACAGCCGGGGGGAACTCATTTCTGAGTGCTCATCGGTGGCTCATCGCGGTTGACCCGCTTTCGGTCTGGTTCGGTCAGGTTTGCTTCCGGCGCACATGCTTCGAGGTATGCCGCCACGAGTGTGACCTCCAGCGGCGCGCTCATTCGGAGCGCCCGCGGGAAGGCTCGTCGTCGGACGGCCAGCGCGAGGCATTCGGGGTCCGGGTGCAGCCAGCAGCCACGCCCGGGCGTCCGAGCGGCAGGATCGGGGACCGCGGCCGGGTGGCCGTCGTGCCCCTCCCCCGCCACGATGCGCAAGAGAGCCGATCGGCTATCCGTCACCCGGCATCCGATGCACGTGCGGATCGGGCCCGCAGGTGCCATGGACGTCGAAGGACGCAGTCCAGTCCGATCGGTCTTGCCCATTCTAGCGGGTCGGGGCGGCGCCCGGCGCCTCCCCCTGCGTCTGGCCCGGCGTTCGGCCAGGAGCCTGGCCCTCGCCCTGCCCGCCCGATCCGTGGTGCGGGTGGGTGCCGCCCCCCGCTGCCGGACTGGCCACGTCGGGCCGGATGTCGATGCGCCAGCCGGTCAGCTTGGCCGCGAGCCGGGCGTTCTGGCCCTCCCGGCCGATGGCCAGGCTGAGCTGGTAGTCCGGCACGACGACTCGGGCGCTCTGCGTCTTGGGGTCGACGATCTCGACCGACTGCACCCGGGCCGGCGACAAGGCGGCGGCGACGAACTCCCGCGGGTCCTCCGACCAGTCGACGATGTCGATCTTCTCGCCCCCGAGTTCGGCCATGACGGCCCGCACCCGCGCGCCCATCGGGCCGATGCAGGCGCCCTTGGCATTCAAGCCCGGCACCTTGGAGTGGACGGCGATCTTGGTGCGGTGCCCCGCCTCCCGGGCCAGTTGCACGATCTCGACCGTGCCATTGGCGACCTCCGGCACCTCGAGTGCGAAAAGCTTGCGCACGAGGTTGGGGTGGGTGCGCGAGAGCTCGATCTGCGGGCCACGCAGCCCCCGTTTGGCCGTCACGACATAACACCGGATGCGGTCGCCGTGTTTGTAGCTCTCGCCGGGCACCTGCTCGGCGCTGGGGAGGATCCCCTCCACGGAGCCGAAGCTCACCGTCACATGCCGCGGATTCGGGCTCTGCTGGATGACGCCCGCGACGATGTCACCCTCGCGGCCCTTGAACTCCCCGAGGATCTGATCGTCCTCGACCTCGCGCAGCCGCGACAGGATGACGTGCCGCGCCGTGGCCGCGGCCACCCGGCCGAAGTCCTGTGGCGTGTGGTCGAACTCCGGGCCGAGTTCGTAGCGCGGCCGCCGCGGGCGCGCCTCCTCGCCGAGTTCGGCCTCGGCGTCGAGCTCCTCCTCGGGCAGCTCGATCTCCTCCTGCGCCCAGATGGTCACGTGCCCACTCTTGCGGTCCAATTCGGCGCGGGCGTGGCGATAGTGGCCGTCGGTTCGTTCGTATGCCGAGAGCAGCGCCTTCTCGAGCGCCGGGACGAGCACGTCCATGGAGATCCCACGCTCTGCCTCGAGGGCGCGCAAGGTGGCCGGATCGATATCCATTTACTCGTCCTTCTCCTCGGTGCTCGTGAACTCGACGGCGATGCTGGCGCGCTCGATCGCGGCATACCCCAGATCGGTCTCGGCCGGCGGCTCACCACCGGCCAGCACCACCGACTCCTCGCTCGCCCGCACGATGCGGCCGGTGACCTCCCCGTCGGCCGTGGTCGCCTTGAGCAGCCGGCCGACATTGCGGCGATAGTGCCGGGGTTCGCGCAGGGCCTTGCCGACGCCCGGCGAACTGATCTCCAGGACGTATGCCGCGCCGCCGAACGGCTCGTCACGGTCCAGTGCGTCACCGATCGCCCGCGAGTGGTCGGCGATCTCGTCCAGGCTCAGCGCCGGGGTGGGGGCATCGCTCCAGCCGTCGGGGCCGGCAGCGGGCACGCGATCGAGGGTGATCCGCACGAGTTTGCGCTTGCCCGCGGCCGAGACCTCGACACCGTCGATCACGAGGGCAGGGTCGGCCACAGCGGCGGCGGCGATCTCTCGCACGCGGTCGGCGGCACTCATGACCGGCTCCTCTCGTTAAGTTGTGACAGGTCACTCTATGCGACCCAACGGACCGCGCCCTCCTTTGGTTTCCGCGTGACATCATCGGCCCATGTCGTCTCCCCGACCCTCCGCCGACGCGGGCCGGCCCCGCCGCGCGGCGCTTCGCGGAGGCCTTCTGGCCGGGGCCGGACTGGCCCTCAGCGCGTGCGGCATCCGGCTCGAGGACGACGCCCCGAAGGTCCCGCTCGTGCCGACCCGGACCCC
>NZ_HG764815.1:3186705-3189248 GCF_001050535.1 Nostocoides australiense Ben110
CGGCGGGTCCGCGAGGTCGTCCACGCCACCACCTCCCGCGTCCCGGGCGGCGCCGAGATGGCTCCGCACGGCATGCGGCATACCGCTGCCACGCATCTGCTCGACGGAGGAGCGGACCTGCGCACCGTGCAGGAACTCCTCGGCCACCGCTCCCTGGCGACCACCCAGCTCTACACCCACGTCTCGATCGAGCGGCTGAAGGAGTCCTATGCCCGCGCCCACCCCCGTGCCTGAGCGCACGCGCCCGGTGCCTGCCTCATCGCCACCGCCTCCGCGGCGCCCGATGAGCATGGAGCGCCGCTACCGACTGCGCCGCACCATGGCGCTGGCCGGGCTGCTCGTCGTGTTGTTCCTTCTCGTCAAACTGGTTGGTGCCGCCTTCGGCGACGACACTTTGGCGGCGAGCGCCAAGACCTCGCCCACCGCGGCGGGCGCCAGCCCGTCTGCCTCTTCGAGTAATTCGGCGACGGCGTCCGCGTCCGCAAGCGCGTCGGCGGGCACCCAGTCCGCGAAAGCCGTTTCCGTCCCCGCCAGCGGCGACGGAAAACTCTCTGTCCTGACCGTCCCCGGCAGCGATAGCTCGCGCACCGGCAAGAAGGTCACCTTCTCCGTCGAGGCCGAAGGCGGTCTCGGGGTCGACCTCGCTCAGTTCGCGAGCACGGTGCGGCAGGTCCTCGGCGACGAACGCGGCTGGGAGGCCAAGGACTCCCTGCACTTCGAACTGGTGGACAAGGCCAACATCGATGCCGGGACCGTGCCGGACGTGCGCATCACCCTGGCCAGCCCGAAGCTGACCGATGAGCTGTGTGCCCCCCTGCGCACCAATGGCGAGGTCTCCTGCAACCGGCACGGCCGCGCCGTGATCAACGCCAAGCGCTGGGGACAGGGCGTCGAGTACTACAAGGACCTGAGCCAGTACCGCATCTACATCATCAACCACGAGGTCGGCCACAGCCTCTGGCACCCGCACGAGACCTGCCCCGCCAAGGGCCAGCCGGCCCCGATCATGCTGCAGCAGACTCTCGGCCTGCAAGGTTGCACCGCTTGGCCCTGGCCCACCAAGGCCTGACCCGGCACGGAGCTGACCCGGCACCGGGTTGACCTGGAACCGGGCTGCCCCGGCACCGGGTCGCCAGGGCATACGCTGCGTTTCATGCAGCCCGGCGCGCGACCCCCGGCCAATGCGCTCCTCGAGCCGTTCGGCACGACGATCTTCGCCGAGATGTCGGCGCTGGCCGTCGCGAGGGACGCGATCAACCTCGGGCAGGGGTTCCCCGACACGGATGGGCCGCAGGCCGTGCTCGACGCCGCCAAGGCGGCCATCGATGCTGGTCGCAACCAGTACCCGCCCGGCCCGGGGTTCCCCGAACTTCTCAATGCCGTTGCGGCACACCAGCAGCGCTTCTACGGCATCGAACTCGACCCGGCGAATCAGATCCTCGTGACCGTCGGGGCCACCGAGGCCATCGCCGCGTCGATCCTGGCACTGTGCGCTCCTGGCGACGAGGTCGTCACGTTCGAGCCCTACTACGACTCCTATGCCGCGACGATCGCGCTCGCCGGAGCGCAGCGGCGCACGTGCGTGCTCCGTTTCCCCGACTTCGCCATCGACCCTGACGAACTGCGCAGTGCCTTCTCAGAGCGCACCCGGGTGGTGCTTCTCAATTCCCCGCACAATCCGACAGGCAAGGTGTTCACCCGCGCCGAACTCGAACTCGTCGCCGGGCTGGCACGGGAATACGACGCCTGGGTCGTCACGGACGAGGTCTACGAGCACCTCGTCTTCGACGGTCGCGAACACATCCCGATGAGCACATTGCCAGGCATGGCCGAGCGGACGCTTGCGATCTCTTCGGCGGGCAAGACCTTCTCCACGACCGGCTGGAAGGTCGGGTGGGTGAGCGGGCCGGCCCCAGCCGTCGCCGGAGTGCGCGGGGTCAAGCAGTTCCTGACGTATGTCGGCTCCGGGCCCTTCCAGTTGGCGACCGCGACGGGACTGGGACTGGCCGATGAGGTGTATGCCGCCCTGGCCGACTCGCTGCAGGGCAAGCGCGACCTGTTGGTCGCGGGGTTGCGTTCGGCCGGCTTGGCCGTGGCCGTGCCGCAGGGGACCTATTTCGTCATCGCCGACGTGTCGTCGCTGGGTGTCTCGGATGCCTTGGCGTTCTGCCGGGACGTCATCGCGCAGCGGGCGGGCGTGGTCGCGGTGCCGGTCTCGGTGTTCTGCGATGACGTCGCCGCCGCCCGCAGCCTGGTGCGGTTCGCCTTCTGCAAACGCGACGAAGTGCTCGCCGATGCCGCCGCGCGGTTGGCCCGCCTGACGATCGAATGACCTGACACCGCTGCCGCCGCGTCCGCGCGGTTTGTCCACAGCCGGGGCGGCAACTTCGGCCTTTCCACAGGGGTTCGCGACCCCCCTTGGCCATTCACCCCGGCGCCGGAAGGCTGGGGGGCATGGACACGGCATACCACCGCAGAGCGATCCGCACCCTGGCGGGCATGGTGATCGGCATCCTCGTGCTCGGCTGGCTGCCGGCCACCGC
>NZ_HG764815.1:3189348-3191889 GCF_001050535.1 Nostocoides australiense Ben110
CCTGCCGCACAGCGCCGCGCTCGGCGAGACGGTGCGGCGCCGGCGGGCCCTCGGCGGGCCGGCCGAGAAGACCTTCTCCGGGCTGGTCGGCCTCCAGTTGCGGCCGCGCCGGCTGCGCGATGCCGCCAATCTCTTCGCCGCCCTGGAGGATCGTGGTGGCGCGGAACTGCGGGACTCGGCGTGGGGTCACCCCGACGTCGCGCCGATGGGAGCGGATCTCGACGACGTGCTCGGGTATGTCGACCGGCGCAGCAATCCCGCCGCGTCCGACGATCTGGATGCCGCGCTGGCGGCGATCCTCGGGGAGACCCCGCCGGGCGACGAGCCGCCGCCGGGCGAGCCGTCGTCGGGCGACGACCCCAGCGAGGCCCCTCGAGATGATTCCCCGTGAACGCCGGTCAGCCGCAGGGCCGGCAGGTCGCCGGGATCGCGCCGACGCCGGTGCGCCACCTGTATGACGACGCGTTGGCCCTCCTGCTCTCCTGGCGGGCCCCGAACCAGACGCAGGAGCAGTTGCGCCGCGGGTTCCTGTCGGCGCTCGCGGGCGACCCGATGGCGGTGTCAAAGTCCGGGCCGCCGGCCCACCTGACCGCGTCCTGCCTGGTCTTGAGCCCGGACGGCGGGTCGGTGCTGCTGCACCTGCACGGCCGGGCCGGGATGTGGCTGCAGTTCGGGGGTCACCTCGAAATGGGCGATGACAGCATCTGGGCGGCCGCGCGGCGGGAGGCACAGGAGGAATCGGGCCTGGACGGCCTCGAACCGCTGCCGGCCCCGATCGACCTGGACCGGCACGCGCTCGTCGGCAATTTCGGCCACTGCACCGAACACCTCGACATCCGTTTCCTCGCGGTCACCCCGTCCGGGCGGATGCCTCGGGCCAGCGACGAGTCCACCGATATCGCGTGGTTCCCCGTTGACGCCCTCCCGTCGAATATCGCCGCGGATCTCCCCCGGCTCATCGACGTGGGCCGGGCCCGGTTGACCGCCGGCGCCTGAGCCCGCGCAGGTCCGCTCTGCTTCGGGGTGGCTATTCCTCGTCCGGGGCGGTCATGTCGAGCCCGGCTGCCAGGCAGATCCCGTCGAGGAAGCCCCGCGCACGTTCGGTGCGCGGGTAACGGTCCACCAGCGCCCAGAAGGCCGGGCCGTGGCCGTGCTCGAGCAGATGGGCCAGCTCGTGCACGAGGACGTAGTCGACGACATACTCCGGCATCCCGGCGAGTCGGTCGCTGAGCCGGATCTGCCCTGTCGACGGGGTGCACGACCCCCAGCGGCGCTCCTGGTTGCCGACCCAGCGCACGGACGTGGGCTGGGCCCGGCCCTCCAGGTATGCGGCGGAGAGCCGGCGCGCCCGGTCGGTCAGCTCGGCGTCGCTGCGGCCGCGCGGGGTCCGGCGGGCGGAGCGTTCCAGCTTGCCGACCATGGTCTCGACCCACCGCTGCTCCTCGGCTGCGCTGAGGCCGGCCGGCATCATGACGATGATCCGCTCCCCCTCCCGGCGGGCGCTGACGGTGCGCCGGCGGCGGGCGCTGCGCCGGATCTCGACGTCCGGAGCCGGGCTGGGTAGGTCGGGGGTCACGGTCGCTGAGCGTAAACCCCGTTCGTTTACGCGTGGCGCCAATCCCACTCTCACGCTGAGCGTGATCTAGGGTGGGCACGGCCCCGGGGCACCCACCCGGGTAGAGAGCCTGACTCAGAACCACATAAGGAGCATCCATGTCCGAGGAGATCTACAAGGGCGAGTTCTACTGCGTCAAGTGCAAGGAGAAGCGCGAGGCGGAGGGCAAGATCGTCGTCACCGAGAACGGCCGGCGGATGGCCAAGGGCGTCTGCCCGGTCTGCGGCACCAACCTCAACCGGATTCTCGCCAAGGCCTGAGAGCTGCACCGCTCCCCCGGAGGGGCGTTGTCCACACCCTGTGGACAACGCCCCTCCGCCGCGTCCGGCCTCTGCCAGGGTGGTGACACGGGTTCCGGCCCCCGGCGGGGCGGCGCGAAGGGAGTGTCATGGCCACGTGGCCACGATTGGCCGAGCAGTTCCGGCCGCTGGTGCGGCTGGACGGCAGCGTGCAGTTCGGGCTGGACCCCGGCTCCGGGGTGCGGTTATGCGGGCTGACCGAGGCCGAAGTGGGCTGGTTGCGCAACCTCGACGGGGGTGCCGACCCGGTCCGCTCGGGCACGCGAGCCGGGGTCGACCCCGCGCGCCTGCAAGAACTGCTCCACCTGCTCGGCCAGGCCAACCTCCTCGGCGGGCACGGAGGCGATGCCCGGGGCGAAACCGCCCGGGTGTGGGTCGAGGGCCGGTTGCGGCTCGCCGACCGGATCGCCGCCCTGCTGCGTGAGGGCGATATCGGCGAACTCGCCCGCCTCACCGCGGACGACCCCATCCCGGCATACCGGCGAGGACCCGCCCTCGTCGTCCTCGTCACCGACCAGCCCACCGGTGCCCGCGACGCACAGCGGTGGCGGGCGCGCGGCATACCACACCTGCCCGTCGCCCTCGGCCCGGACACGGCGACGGTGGGCCCCCTCGTGCCCGCCCGCG
>NZ_HG764815.1:3191989-3194526 GCF_001050535.1 Nostocoides australiense Ben110
CCGCCTCGGCCGCGGCGACGACCTCTTCGTCGCGGACCGAACCGCCCGGCGCCACAACGGCTTCGACGCCGGCGTCGAGCAGCACCTGCAGCCCGTCAGCGAAGGGGAAGAAGGCGTCGGAGGCGGCGACCGCCCCACGCGCCCGCTCCTCCCCCGCCCGCGAGACGGCCAGGCGGCACGAGTCGACCCGGTTGACCTGGCCCATGCCGATGCCGACCGACGCGCCATCGCGGGCAAGGAGGATAGCGTTGGACTTCACCGATCGCACTGCGCGCCAGGCGAACTGGAGATCCGCCAGCGTCGCCGCATCGGCAGCAGATCCCGCCACGAGGCGCCAGTTTGCCGCTTCGTCCCCACCGGAGACGCCGCCCGAGGCATCCTCGACGACCGCATCCAACCGGTCCACGGTCTGCATGAGCACGCCACCCGAGATCGGGCGGTACTCCACCGCGTCGCGAGCCGCCTGCATACCGTCGGGCAACTGCACGAGGCGTCGGTTCTTCTTCTCCCGCAACACGTCCAGCGCGTCAGCGTCGAAGCCGGGCGCCGCGACAACTTCGCTGAAGGTGTCGTTGAGCGCCAGCGCCATCGCGCGGTTGACCGTGCGGTTGGTGGCGACCACACCGCCATACGCGGACACGGGGTCACAGGCGTGAGCGGCGGCATACGCCGCATCCACGGTGTCGCCGACGCCGATCCCGCAGGGGTTGGCGTGCTTGATGATCGCGACCGTCGGCTGGTCGCCCTGGTCGTAGGCGGCCCGCACGGCGGCGTCGGTGTCGACGTAGTTGTTGTAGGACATCTCCTTGCCGTGCAGCTGCTCGGCACTGGCCAGCCCCGGCCGTCCGGAGCGATAGAGCGCGGCGCGCTGGTGGGGGTTCTCGCCGTAGCGCAGCGACTGCGCCTTGGTCCACGTCGCACCCGCCCACGCCGGGAAGCCGCTGCCGCCGGAGGTATCGACATAGGCATTGCCCATCCAGTTGGCGACCGCGTTGTCGTAGTCCGCCGTGTGCTGGAAGGCCTTGGCGGCCAACAGTTTCCGCTGCTCGACGGTGAACCCACCAGAGGTCACGGCCTCCAGCACCATCGGGTATGCCGCGGGGTCGGTGACGATGGCGACGGAGGGGTGGTTCTTGGCGGCGGCGCGCACCATCGTCGGCCCGCCGATGTCGATCTGCTCGACGCACTCGTCGGGCCCGGCCCCTGAGGCGACGGTCGCGGCGAACGGGTAGAGGTTGCAGACGACCAGCTCGAACGGCTTGATCTCGAGGCCGGCCAGCTGCTCGAGGTGGTCGGGCTTGCGGGTGTCGGCGAGCACGCCGGCGTGGATGACGGGGTGGAGGGTCTTGACCCGCCCCTCGAGGCATTCGGGGAAGCCGGTCAGATCGGCCACCTCGGTGACGGGGAGGCCGAGGCCGGCGATGAACTTCGCCGATCCGCCGGTCGAGACGAGCGCGACGCCCGCCTCGTGCAGGCCACGGACCAACTCCTCCAGCCCGCTCTTGTCGTAGACCGAGACGAGGGCCCGGCGCACCGGGCGGAGGTCTTGCGTGGGACCGGGGGCGCTGACGCTACTCACTTGCTCGAGTCTAGTTCGGTCGTGACCGGGCTGAGGCCAGTGTCCGCACCACGTCGACGAGCATGTCGCGCTCAAGGACCTTGATCCGCTCGTGCAGGCTCAGCTCGGTGTCGCCGTCCTTGATCCGGACCGCCCGCTGGTCGATGATCGGCCCGGTGTCGACGCCGCTGTCCACCCAATGGCACGTGCACCCGGTCAGCTTGACCCCGTGCGCGAGCGCGTCGCGAACCCCATGTGCCCCAGGGAAACTCGGAAGTAGGGCCGGATGGGTGTTGATCGTCCGGTGGGCGGCGAGGAAGGCCGGGCCGAGCACCTTCATGAAGCCGGCGCTCACGACCAGGTCCGGGTCGTATGCCGCCACCCGCGCCGTCAGGGCGGCGTCCCACTCCTCCCGGCTCGGGTGGTCGCTCACCTTCTCGACGAAGGTGGGTATGCCGGCCCGCGCCGCCCGCTGCTCCCCCAGGGTGTCGTCGCGGTCGGCGCCGACGGCGACGATCTGGGCGCCGTATGCCGCGTCGGCGGCCGCGTCGATCAGCGCCTGCAACAGCGTGCCGGAGCCGGAGACGAGGACGACGAGGCGGGCAGGGATCACGGTTCGCAAGCCTAGCGATGGGTCGGCCGGCGCCGATCAGCCGGCGCTCACCGTCAGAGGCCAGAGTCACAAGATGGGCTATCGGAGATGTCGAGTCCCCCACCTTGTGACACGAAGGCCGCCGCCGTGTCACAACGTGGGTCATGCGCTCCGGCGGATACCCCATGTCGTGACAGAGGAGACGCCCAAGGCGACGACGACACGGCCGGCGGCCAAACACCTCACGCAGCCCGCGGCGCAGGCGGTCAGCGGCGCAGGCGCCACCAGTCGCGGGCGGTGACGACGAAGGCGCCGAGGCCGAGGGCGATGCACAGGCTGACGAACAGGGCCCCCGCGGACGGCCCGAGGCTGGCCAGGCGACCGTCG
>NZ_HG764815.1:3194626-3197382 GCF_001050535.1 Nostocoides australiense Ben110
ACGAGATTGGTTGCGTCGGAGGCGAAGGCGACAAAGCGGCCGTCGCGTGAGATTGCGGGTGTGTACGACGTGCCGTTGCCCGCGGCCGGCGCCGGTGCCGCGGCTGCTGCCGCCCCTAGTCCGGCGCCGGTCGCGGCAAGCGTGGTCAGGGCCGCGACAAATCGAGTCGTGCGTGAGTTCATTCTTGTTGTCCCCCTATGGTGTTCGTTCGCCGCCCCCCGTGGCAGCGTGCTCCATTATGGTACGGAGTCAAGCCGGCTCGCAGGGAAACGGCGAAATCGGGTGGTTGGGCCACGCCTCCGGCCCGACTCCGAAAATGCCTGGCGCCCACGGATGCCGGGCTGGCAGCGTGTCATCCATGACAGCTCTCCCGCTCCGGACCCTTTTCCCTTCTGCCGTGGAGCTGTCCCTTGACCACCCTCAACCTCGGGATCGTCGCGCATGTCGATGCCGGTAAGACCAGCCTGACCGAACGCCTGCTCTTCGACGCGGGCGTCATCGACGCCCTCGGAAGCGTCGATGCGGGGACGACCCGCACCGATTCCCTTGTCCTCGAACGTGATCGGGGCATCACGATCCGATCGGCGGTGATGTCCTTCGCGCTCGGCGACCTGCAGGTCAATATCGTCGACACCCCCGGACACCCGGACTTCATCGCGGAGGTCGAGCGTTCCCTCGGCATTCTCGACGCGGCCGTCCTCGTGCTGTCGGCCGTCGAGGGAGTGCAGGCGCAGACGGTCGTGTTGTGGCGCGCATTGCGCCGGGTCGTTGTGCCGATGCTGGTGTTCGTCAACAAGATCGACCGATCCGGGGATAGTTGCGCCGTCCTCAACGCGATTCGCGAACGGTTCGGCGTCGTCCTCGACCAGCGGACCGCAGCCCACGCGGAGGGGGAACGCACGGCATACGTCCGCGCACTCCGGCCTGGGTCTGCCGGCGGCGGCTCGCAGTCCCCCGCCCCGGAGCGCTGTGTCCCGGCATACTGCGGTTCGGCGATCACCGGAGCCGGGGTGCCCGAGCTGACCAACGCGCTGCGCGACCTCGGCGCGCGACTGCCGGCGCCGCATAGGACCGGTGAACCGGCTGGCACGGTGTTCGCAGTGGACCGGTCCGGCGGGGCTCGACGCGTCTGGATCCGGTTGTGGGACGGGCAGATCCGGGCGCGCCAACGGTTGCGCGACGGGGACCACACCACTCCTCCGGTGACCAGGCTGGCGGTGACGATGCCCAATAGCGTGTGCGATGCGCGCGTGGCCACGGCCGGTCAGATCGTCGCCATCTCCGGCGTACCGCTGCGCATCGGCGATGAGAGCGGGGCGAGTCGGGGCCGGGCGATAGCGGCCTTCCCGCCGCCGGTGCTGCAGTCCCTCGTCGAACCGGTCGATCCGGCCCAGCGCGGACTGCTGTGGGCGGGACTGCGTGACCTCGCCGACGAGGATCCGCTCATTGACCTGCGCCTCGATGACAACACCGGCCAGGCTGCCGTCAGCCTGCACGGCGAGGTGCAGAAGGAGATCATCGCCGCTCTGTTGGGCCAGCGGTATGGCGTGTCGGCGCGCTTCACCGACACGACGGTGGTGTGTCTCGAACGGGTTCGCGGCGTCGGCGAGGACGTGTTGCGGATCCTGACCCGAGTGGGTGGCTACCTGGACGACACCCGGATCGCCGGGGAGTACCTGCACCTGTCGGGTCTGCTCGCCACGGCGCGCCTGCCCGAGCTGACCTCGGGGCTGCCGGATGTTGCCGAAGGCGAAGCGGCGGTCGTGCACCGGCTCGAGCACCACGCGCCGGTGGCCGGGTCACCTCCCCAACGGTGCCGGATAGGGCCGGATCCCGCGGATCGGGAGGCGTGGTTCCGCGACATGCCGAGCTCAGGTGGCCTGTCGGTCACCTCTGGCAAGGTGGTGGCCATGGCGAGGGCGAAGCACGATGGCATCGGGACCCCGGGAGGCAGTCCCGAGCGGCCCGCGCTGTTCTTCTCCGGTCCCGAGGAGTTCCGGGCGTGGCTGACCGCCAACCACGAGACGGCGCCGGAACTGTGGATGGGCCTACGCAAGCGCCATGTCGCCGACCGGGGGCTGACCTGGGCCCAGGCCGTGCCCGAGGCGCTGTGTTTCGGCTGGATCGACTCGGTCGCGCAACGGATCGACGAGGACACGACCCGGCAGCGCTGGACGCCTCGCCGGGCGGGCAGCGTGTGGAGCTCGGTCAACATCGCACTCGTGGAGGAGCTCACTGCCGGGGGGCGGATGCAACCGGCCGGGATCGCCGCCTTCGAGCGGCGACAACCCGAGCGGTCAGGCATCTACGCCTACGAGAAGCCGGGCGATCAGGAGTTGCCTGCCGAGTATGCCGCGCAGCTGGCCGCCGATCCGGTCGCCGCCCGCTGGCTAGAGCTGGCGACGCCCACTTATCGGCGGTTGGTCATCCACTGGGTGCTCGCGGCGAAGCAGCAGGCGACCCGCGACAAGCGGATGGCCGAGTTGGTCGCTGACAGCGCCCGCGGGCTGCTGGTCAAACCGCAGCGGTACGGCGCGGTGCCGGCCTGGGTGGTGCGCAACCGGGCCACGCTCGGCCTTGCCGACCCCGGCGACGGCACCGGCGCGAGCGGGCCGGAGGAGCGGTGAGCGCGGCATACGGCCCGCACGACCGGGAGCGGTGGGTCGGCGAGGACCCGGCGCTCAAGCGCACCGACCGCGACGACTTCGCCCGCGACCGCGGACGGCTCATCCACTCGGCGGCGCTGCGGCGGGGGG
>NZ_HG764815.1:3197482-3200004 GCF_001050535.1 Nostocoides australiense Ben110
GGGTGCGGGCGCGGCCGGCGAGCCAGGCACGGCAGGCAGCCCAGGAGAGCCAGCCGGCGGGAAGGGAGCTCCCGGATTCCCTTGTGCCGCAGCCGGACCCGGGTCTCCTGGCGCGGCAGCGGCAGGCCCCGGACCGGTCGCGATGTCGGCGCCGCAGGCCTCGCAGAAGCTTGCGTCGGCGGGCACTGTGGCTCCGCAGGCCGGACAGGACGACTCAGCCACCTTCTCCTCCTTCTTGCGCCAGGGCAGTCTCACACGAGACTCCACGGCCGTATGTCGTTCGCCTTGTCGATCAGCCGCATCCGCTCCAGCGGGTTGTCCGTCACGTCGGCGAGCAGCCGCAGCGCACGTTCGAGACCGGACCGCATACCGTCCGCGGTGACCGGGAAGTCGCCGATCCGCTCCCCCGGCTTCGGGCCGCTCTCCTCGACCCGCGCGAGGGCCTTGCCGTAGATGTCGACGCCGAGTTCGGCGCGCCGGCGGCGGCTGAATCCGGCGTCGTCGGCGGTCTGGAGGGCGAGGGTCAGGTCGGCGGTGTCGCGCGGCTGTGCCGCGAGGTGCTCGGCCCAGTGCTGGCGCGCGAGCGGGTATGCCGAGGAGTTGGGTGGCACGAGCGTCAGAGCCTGCTGCACGCCGTCGGTGTCGCCGCGACTGCCCCGGATCCGCGCCAGGGCGAAGGCCGCCTGCGGGACGTATGCCGCGTCGGTGCGAGCGCAGATCGTGTAGAGCCGCTCGGCGATCTCGTCATTGCCCGACAACTCACATGCGATGGCCAGGCCGAACTTGGGCGCGAGCTCTCCGGGGACCTGCCCGTAGACGGCGTTGAAGGCGCTCTGCGCCTCCGTCGGTGACTTGCGGGCCAGTGCGGCCAGACCCTGCATCCATACCGCCCGCCACTCCCACGGGTCCTCGGCGAGCATCCGTTGCACGACGCCGTCGAGCACCTCCCACTGGCCGAGTTCGAGGGCCGCGCGGGCTTGGGCCAGGAAGACCTCGGGCGTGGCTCCCGGCGCCGACGCGAGCGCCCGCAGCCGCTGGGCCGGCTCCTGCGCCGCGATCGTCGCGAGCCAGCCGATCTGCTGGTCGCTCGAGTCGGGATGCAACGCCGGCAGGTCGGCATACGTCAGGTGGCTGTCACCGGCTGCCGGCGGCGCGAAGAGCACCGATGGCGCGGATGTCGTTGCGGCACCGGCGTTCTTGTCCTGGGCGACCACCTCTCGCAGCACGCCGAGCATCTGCACGCGCATCTCGTCGGCGGAGACGAACCGGTCGTCGGGCGAGGGGGCGCACGCCTTGAGCAGGAGCCGGTAGAAGGAGTCGTATTGCTCGAAGACCGCCACCTCCTCGACCGGGGGCAGCGACTTGACGTACTTGGTCTGATACCCCCGGAACTCCATCGTCAGCACCACGAGGGTGCGACCGATCGTGTAGATGTCCGAGGCGACGCTCACGCCGTGCTCGGCGACCTCGGGAGCCTGGTAGCCGACGGTGCCGAAGATCGCCGAGTCCTGGTCGTCCAGGCGGCGCACCCCACCGAGGTCGATCAGGCGCACCTCGTCACCGATCTGGATGATGTTGTCGGGCTTGAAGTCGCAATAGACGAGCCCGAGGTCGTGCAGGTACTGGAAGGCGGGCAGGATCTCGATGATGTAGGCGAGTGCCTGGTCCACCGGCAGCGGGTCATACTTCCCGGCGGCCCGCATCCGTTGCTTGAGAAGGGATTTCAGCGAGGTGCCGCCGATGTACTCCATGACGATATAGCCGGCGCCTTCGTGCGAGACGAAGTTGTAGATCTCGACGATATTGGGGTGGCTGACCTGGGCGAGGAAGCGCTGCTCGGCCAGCGCCGCGGCCAGTGCGTCGGGGTCGCCGGAGTTGAGCAGGCCCTTGAGCACCACCCACCGGTTCGAGACATTGCGGTCGCGGGCCAGATAGATCCAGCCCAGCCCCCCGTGCGCGAGACAGCCGGCCACTTCGTACTGCCCGGCGACGAGGTCTCCCGGCTTGAGCTTCGGCGAGAAGTCGAACGGCGTGCGGCAGTTGGCGCAAAAGCCGGTGGTGCGCCCCTCCTGCCCGTCCCGGCCGCGTCCCACGGGCTCGCCGCACTTGGGGCAGAAGCGTTTGTCTTCCGGGACAACGGGATTCTTGATGACAGCCTTGGCAGCATCGATCTCGGGCACCGGCGGGACGCTGGTGACGCCGGCGCCGATCCGGGCGGTGCGCATGCGCTGGCTGTGGCCCGAGACCCGGCGAGTGGAGATGGTGCCGCCGCTGCGGGCCCGCTCGGAGCCGAGCGCGGTGGCATCCAGCCGGGCCGAGACCTGCGAGTTGCTGGCCTCGACCGGGCTCTCACCGGAGCCGACCGGCTGCGTGGCCATGGTCGAGGTGGGCGTCGCGGGTGTGCCGCAGACATCGCAGTAGCCGTCGACGATGGTGCCGGTGCAGCCGGGCTGGCGGCAGGAGGGGCCCGCGCCGCGTGGTGCGCCAGCTTGTCCGCGGCGCCACGGGGACGGCGGCACTCC
>NZ_HG764815.1:3200104-3202631 GCF_001050535.1 Nostocoides australiense Ben110
CTGTCCACGGCCGTGACAAAGTCCCCGCTGGTGGCCATGTGAGGTCCCCGCTGGTGGCCAAGTAGAAGTCCCCACCCTCTGCTCGTGTCGTCCATGAGCTGAGCCCCTGGGCGGTGGACGGTGGCGGTGTCTAGCCAGTCACCGCACCGCCCAGGGAGCTCCATTGAAGAACATGAGGGAAGAGTTGGACATCATCACCGCCTACCAGAAGGTCGGCACCTACCGAGGAGCCGCGGACATCTGCGGCACCACGCACAAGACCGTCAAGCGCGTCGTGGAGCGTCACGCCGCGGGCCAGGACCGTCCGGTGCGTGCACCGCGGCCGGCGAACTACGAGGACGTGCGCACGCTCGTGGCCCAGGACGTCAAGGACACCAGGGGCCGGATCAGTGCCAAGCGGCTGCTGCCCAGGGCCCGCGCTGCCGGGTACACCGGCTCGGCCCGCAACTTCCGCCGCCTCGTGGCCCAGGAGAAGAAGGCGTGGCGGGCCCAGCACGGGCGGACCCACCGGCCGGCGTCGTGGTCCCCGGGTGAGCACCTGGTCATCGACTGGGGCGTGATCGCCGGCGTGCACGTCTTCGCCGCGGTGTTGGCCTGGTCAAGGTTCCGGTTCGTCCGCTTCGCCGCTGATGAGAAGGCCGCGACGACGATAGCGATGCTGGCCGAGTGCTTCGAGGTCCTCGGCGGCACACCCAAGGTCGTCCTCGCCGACCGGATGGGGTGCCTGAAGGGCGGGGTGGTCGCCAACCGGGTCGTGCCCACGCCCGACTATGTCCGCTTCGCCACGCACTACCGGTTCCGGCCTGACTTCTGCGAGGCGGCGGACCCGGAGTCCAAGGGGATCGTGGAGGCCCTCGTCCGCTACGGCAAGGACGACCTGGCCCGCCCGCTCATCCTCGAGCATGCCGGTTCCGGGGACCTGGCCGCCGGCGCCGCCCGGGTTCTGGCCGACCTCGGTGGCGCCAACCAGCGCGCGGCGGACTGGTGTGCGGAGGTCAACGCCGCGCTCCACTCAGAGATCGCCGCCGTCCCGGACCAACGGTTGGCCAAGGAGGTGGACCTGCTCACCGAGCTGCCCTCGCTGCGCCCGCTCATCGGGCCAGCACCGGTGAGGCGCAAGGTCGACAAGCTGTCCACGATCCGCCTGGGTTCGGCCCGGTACTCGGTGCCCACCGCGCTGATCGGCACCCAGGTCGGTGTCCTCGTCGACGGCGCCCGGGTGCTGATCCTGGACGTCGGTACCGGGGAGGTCCACGCCGAGCACCCCCTCGTTGGCCCGGGTGAGGCTTCGGTCCTCGATGAGCACTACGGAGGTGCTCGCCCACCGGTCCCGGTGCGGGCGATCCGCCCGCGCAGCGCGGCGGAGAAGGACTTCTGCTCCCTCGGTCCGGCCGCGGAGGCGTTCATCGCCGGTGCCGCCGGCGCCGGGCACACCCGCCTGGGTCCAGAGCTGGCCGAGCTGAACACCCTCACCGCCGCCCACGGACAGGCCGCGATGGTCGCAGCCCTGGAGCGAGCCACCGCCTTTGGTCGGTGGAAGGCCAGCGATGTCCGCTCGATCCTGGCCGCCGGCACCGGCGTCCCGACCCCGCGCCCGGCCGGGGACGCGCTGGTCATCGATCTGCCGACCAGTACGGGGCGGTCGCTGGCCGAGTACGCCCCGGCCACCAAGGCGGTGTCCTCGTGAGCACCACCGCACCACCGTTGGACGCGGACCTGACCGCGGGGCTGCGCCGGTTGAAGCTGGCCGCGATGCGTCAGCTCGCCCCCGAGCTGCTCATCACGGCCAAGACCCAACGCTGGACACCGGAGGAGGTGCTGCGGGCCCTGGTCGTGGCTGAGATCGCCGCCCGGGACGCCTCCAACGAACGAGCACGCATCAAGGCCGCGGCCTTCCCGGTGCTCAAGACGATCGAGGAGTTCGACCTGGCCGCGTCCTCGATCCCGGCGCCGACGTGGGCGTACCTGACGTCCCTGGAGTGGGTCAGGGCCAGGGAGAACGTGGCCCTGATCGGCCCCGCGGGGACGGGCAAGTCGCACACGCTCATCGCACTTGGTCACGCGGCCGTCCTGGCCGGGCACCGGGTCTGGTACGTGACCGCGGCCGACCTCGTCGAGACGCTCTACCGCGGCCTTGCCGACAACACCGTCGGCAAGACCATCGAGGCCCTGCTGCGCAACGATGTCGTCCTGGTCGATGAGATCGGCTTCGCCCCGCTGGACGACACCGGCGCCCAGCTGCTCTTCCGGTTCGTCGCCGCCGCCTACGAACGCCGCTCCCTCGGCGTCGCCTCACACCACTCCTTCGAGGACTGGGGACGGTTCCTGCCCGAGCACACCACCGCCGTATCCATGCTCGACCGGCTGCTGCACCACGCCACCACCGTGGTCACCAACGGCCAGTCCTACCGCATGCGCCAAGCCCGTCAACGCCGAGGAGGTGAGCTACCCACCCCCTGATCAACCCCGCAGAGGGTGGGGACTTCCACCTGGCCAAAACCGGGGACTTCCAACTGGCCGTTGACAG
>NZ_HG764815.1:3202731-3206071 GCF_001050535.1 Nostocoides australiense Ben110
AACTGGTGCTCGCCGGCCGCGACGCCGAGCCGGCGCGCGGGGCGGAGCGGGCGGCATACGGTCCGCCGGGCCGAGCCGACTCGGCGGATCCTCCCCCCGACGTTTAGAGTTGCCGCCGTGAGTGACCAACCCTCGACCCCCGCCCGCCGCGATCTCGGACTCGTCTTCCTCGGCGACTCGCTGGTGACCGGCGTCGGCGACCCCAAGGGCCAGGGTTGGGTGACCCGGGTGGTCGCGCGCAGCCAGACCCCCGATGTGGATCTGACCGCATACAACCTGGGCGTGCGCGGGGCGACGAGCAGTGATGTGCTCGAGCGCTATCGCACCGAGGTGCCGGCCCGGTTCGAGGGTCGCGGGGAGCGGCGCCTGGTCATCTCGGCCGGCACCCACGACATCTACACCGGTATGTCGGTGGCCCGTCACCGTCTCAACCTCGCCACGATTCTCGACGAGGCGGCGAGCAGCGGCGTGGCGGCCTTCGTCGTCAGCCCGTCGCCGCGTGCCGACGCCCAGTCGAACGCCCTGCTCGACGTCTTCGTGGACGCGCAGGCCGACGTCTGTTCCCGCCGGGGCGTGCCCTTCGTCGACGCCTACCGCCCGCTGCTCGGTCACGATCAGTGGGAGTCCGACCTCGCGCTCGCGACCGTCGAGGGGCACCCGGGCCAGGCCGGCTACGGATTGATCGCCTGGCTCGTCCTCAACGGCGGCTGGCGCGAGTGGCTCGACATCTGAGTCTTGCCCTGCCAAGAGGGTCGAGGGGTGAAGAACCGCCCCGTTCGCGTTGGCCTGCAACTGCATCCGCAAGGCGCCGACTACGCCCACATCCGTGAGTCGGTCGCGGCGGCCGAGGAACTGGGCGTCGACGTGCTGTTCAACTGGGACCACTTCTTCCCGCTCTATGGCGACGCCGACGGCAAGCATTTCGAGTGCTGGACGATGCTGGCCGCGTGGGCGGAGCAGACCCAGCGCGTGCAGATCGGCGCGCTCGTCACCTGCAACAGCTATCGCAACCCCGACCTGCTCGCCGACATGGCCCGCACCGTCGATCACATCAGCGCCGGCCGGCTCGTCCTGGGCATCGGCTCCGGCTGGTTCGAGCGGGACTACACCGAATACGGCTTCGATTTCGGCACGGCCGGTAGCCGGCTCGACGATTTGGCAGCGGCGCTGCCACGCATCGAAAAGCGTTGGGCTGCACTGAATCCACCGCCGACGCGCCAGATCCCTGTCCTCATCGGCGGCGGCGGCGAGAAGAAGACCCTCCGGCTCGTCGCGCGGCATGCCGACATCTGGCACACCTTCGCCCAGGGGGAGGAACTCGCCCACAAGATGGAGGTCCTGCGCGGTCATTGTGGGCGGGAGGGCCGCGAGTTCGCGGACATCGAGGTCTCGGTCGGTGTCGGTGGCCCCGGCCGCCTCGGGCGCCTGCCCGACCCTCCCGAGGTCGAGGGCCTGCCCCTCTACGACATGGGTGCCCGGCTCTTCACCGTCGGTATCGGCGGGCCGACCTACGACGTCTCGGTCATCGAGCCCTGGCTCGCCTGGCGCGACGCGCTCAACGCCCGCTGAGCCTGCCCCTCGCTGAACCGTTCACGATTCGTTACAAGACTGGCTCATGCACAACTCTTCCTATCGATATACTGCCTACAATATGCAGTATATCGGCCGTCTTGAGACCCACATGGCGTCCAGCGAAGAGAGGCATTATGAGCAACAACGCAGGTTGGTACCTTCAGCCCGATGGTCAGGAGCGGTACTTCGATGGGACCCAATGGACCGACCAGGTGCGCCCGGGTGCTTCCCAGCAGCCCATGCTCCAGGAAGGAGTCAGCCGCGGGCCGAACGCGACGCGTCCTCCGAAGAAGGGCGGAGGGTTGAAGAAGTGGTTGCTCGCCGGCGGCGCAGCACTGTTGCTCGTCGGCCTTGTGAACGCCATATCCGGTGGGGATGACGGCAAGACCGCAGCGAGCGGGCTCACGACGACTTCGTCTACCTCGCAGTCGTCCTCGGCAAGCCCAGAGTCGAGTTCCGCGGCATCAAAGAAGGCTTCTTCGTCGACCTCCACGAAAGCTTCGTCGTCGACCTCCACGAAAGCCTCGTCGACAACCCCTTCAACGAGTGAGGACAGCGCCGAGGAGGAGATGACTTCTGGGCAGGCGAACGCCTTGCGGGCTGCGGAGAACTACTTGTCCTTCATGCCATTTTCACGCAAGGGACTCATCCAGCAGTTGTCGTCCGATGCAGGCGACGGATACTCCCTCAAGGACGCTACCTTCGCAGCGGATCACGTCAAGGTCAATTGGAAGGAACAGGCGGCGAAGGCTGCGAAGAACTACCTTGACATGATGCCGTTCTCGCGAACCGGTCTCATCCAGCAGCTCACGTCTGAGGCGGGAGATGGATACACCCGATCAGAAGCTGAGTACGGGGTGACAAAAGCGGGTCTATAGGTCGGCGGCGACGAGGAGCGCCGTCGGGCGGCCGGCGACCGGGGTCAGGAGCACGGTCGCTTGGTCGCCGCCGCTCCTGCCGATCTTGAGCTGCTTGCGCAAGGTGTCCTCGTTGATCCGCACGCCCCGCTGCTTGATCGTCAGCCCGCCGATCCCCTTCTTCCGCAAGAGGGTTCGGAGTGTCTTGGGGTGGAACGGGAGGGCGTCCAGGACGGCATACCGGCGGGCGGTGGGCAGGTCGTATGCCGTGTCGCCGGTGACGTAACCGACGCCGGCCTCGAGTTCACGGCCGTGCGTGGCGGCGGTCACGGCGCTGATGAGGCCCGCCTGGACGAGGGCGCGATCCACCTCGTACAGCCACGGACCGAGGCCGCCGGCGCCGGTGAGAGCCGACGCGTCATCGGTCGCGTCCTCCTCCGTCACGTCCACCGGCGGGCCGCCGGGACGGAGGATGCGAGCGGTACGGCCGGGGGAGCGGACGAGCGGTCCGCACCAGATCGCGCACTCCAGTACCGTGCCGGCCCGGGACACCCACTGCGACTCCGCTCCGGGCGGAATCTCGTTGTGCGGGAACGACGGTGACAGTTTGACGCCGGTCGCCGGGACCTCGGCAGCGATGCCGCGAACCACGTCCCACGAGGGGCAGATGTCGTCGAGGCGAAACACGCGCCGAGTTCGGCCCCTGATGTCCGCGGCACCGGTGGTGCGTCGCGCGGGGTCGAGCCAGGCGCCGATCTGATCCCGGTCCGCGGGCGGACGGAAGTCCTCGGCCAGGCCGACCTCGGCGGTGCTGCCGGGCCACGGGCGCAGGTTCGCGCCGGCGATCGCGGCCGTCACCTGATCCGCATCGATCGCCTCGACCCGCACGCCGGCGATTGCGAGCGCGATGG
>NZ_HG764815.1:3206171-3208634 GCF_001050535.1 Nostocoides australiense Ben110
CGAGCGGTCCGCGGCCGGCACCCGGCATACCACCCCGCCGCTCGGCCACGGCGACCCGCCGATCGTCGACCACCTCGCCGAGCAGGGGCAGCCCGAGACCTGCAGCAGCGGCCTCGGCCAGCTTGCGCCGGCCACGACGGGACCGGGTGACGACGCCGGCCAACTGCTCGGCGTCGAACTGCTCAAGCCATGCCTGCGCATCGGCGATGCCGCGAGCGGTGAGCGGGAGCAGATAGAGACTCGCGCCCTGCCCCGGCCGCAGCTGCCGGCCCCAATCGACGACGACGAGATCGCAGGAGCGCTCCAGGCCGTCGAGAACGGCGTCGAAAGCGGTGGGCGGCACCGGTTCCGGGCTCAGCGCAGTCAGGGTGGAACTGACCCGGCCACCCGACAACACCGCGCAGCCGTCCGCCTGCGGAAGCCGTTCGCGCAGCCGCGAGCCATCGACCACCCCGTCGACCTCGGCGAGTTCGGCCCAGCGGTGGCCGGGCAGGTGCTCCACCCCTGTCGTGACCTGCAGGCCGCCGCAGACCGGGTCGCCGTCGACGACGACGGCCGTGCCCCCGAGCGCCGCCGCCTGCACCCCCAGCGCGGCCGCCAATGTCGAGCAGCCGGCGCCGCCGGACCCACTCACCACCCCAAGAATCGTCATGCCCCTCAGCGTGCCGACAACCGGCCGATCGGGCTACCGACACCCAGCGAGGCTGTGGATAACTTCGTCAGCCCGGCTGCGTGGGTGTCGCCGAAAAACGGCCCGCGAGAACTGCATCGGCGATCTCGCCGCCCTCCCGCGCACCCGCCACGACGGCGTCGGCGCAGTGGTCGATCCACAGCATCAGGCCCGCGAGGGAGCCCGAACCGTATGCCTGTAAGGCTCCGTGATAGGCGACACCCCCCTGGGCGCCGTGGCCGGCTTCCGGGACCACCACCCCCGTGGGGTCGAGTCCGCACGCCTGCAGCAGAACGCGATTCAGCGCCCGGGCGACAAGACCGTTGCCGCGGGCGAACGGGCGGGCATGGACGATCTCAGCGTGCGCGATGGCGACCACGAGCAGGGTGGGCAGGTCGTCGGCTGCGATGACGTCATCGAGCGCGAACAGCCGGGCGGCCGCTTCGGCGGCATCCGGGGCCGGCCCCAGGAGGGAGAACTCCGCGCACTCGGCGCTCGTCCGCGGCCGGCCGAGGTCGCCGCTGTCCACCAGGTGAGAGGCAGCGGCGAGGTGGAGCCGGGCGTATGCCTGTCGCGGAGCCGAACGCACCGACGCCACCAGACCCTCCGTCGCCGCCGTCGCCGCGATCGCCCCGTGCAGCACCCGCTCTGCGGGGTCCGGGTCGGGCGACGGTTCGCGGGCCCCGCGCATCAGGTCCCGGACGATCTCGATGCTGCTGCGCGCGCCGTCCAGTTCGCCGCTGGCCCACGCTCCCCGCACGCGCGATTCGGCTGCCGCCTCCGGTATGCGGCGGCGCAGCGCCTGGTGCCAGCGCAACTGCGTGCACGCCTCCCGCGCCCGGTCCGACGCCGCGGTGACCCGCTCGTCAGCGGCGAGGGACTGGAGAGCGGCGAGCGCATCGGACACCCCGGCACCCTATGCGGTGGGCGGGCGTACGCCGCATTTATCTCGTCCCACGAAAAGTTGTCGGCGCCACATGCGGCGTTGCTGTTGCATGATCCGCCAATTTGCCCAAGGATTGAGGCAGGTCGCTCCCTTCGGGTTGAGCAACCTGCGTGTGGTGCCTACCCCCCGAGGGCATCGCCCGCAGCGGCCCCGGCTGTTCCCCCCCAGCCGGGGCCGCACCGTTCCCGGCCGGGGCCGCCCGGCGGCACCCGCACCCCGCACCTGTTCCCCCCAGCCGGGGCCGCACCGTTCCCCGCCGGGGCCGCCCGGCGGCGGCATCCGAGTCTTCCTGCGCGACCTGCGAGGTGAGCCCTACCCTGGCGGGATGCGAGGTTTCGATCTGCCCACGGCGATGGTGACCGTGCTGATCGTCTTCCTCATCTGGCTGGGGATCCGCCTGGTGGTCACGGTGCGCGGCCGGTCCCGGGGATTCCTCAGCGACGCCAACCGGGCGACCTACGAGACGCTCCATACGGCGGCCCGGGCGGCACGCCACCTCGGATCAGGGCTGACGCCGGCCGGCGGGGCCAAGGCCGCACGCCACCTGCGGACCCTCCTCGACACCCCGGCCCTTTCCCTGATCGACCAGAGCGGAACCGTCACCTGGGAGGGCGCCCACAACCACCACGCCGGCGCCGTCGCCAAGCTCGCCGAACCGGTGCTGCGGGACGGCCATACCGCCGTCCTCGACCACGGCGAGGTCGCCTGCACCGATGTGGACTGCGCCATCCGGGCTGCCGTCATCGCCCCGATCGTCTGCGAGGGGCGGGTGGTCGGCGCGCTGGCGGCATACGGCCCGCATGCCAACGCCGGCCTGGCCCGCGCGACGGCCGAGGTCGCCGGCTGG
>NZ_HG764815.1:3208734-3211190 GCF_001050535.1 Nostocoides australiense Ben110
GGCATCCGCGAGCGCCGCGGCGACCTCCGCCACCTGCTCCGGGCCGAACGCTCGCGGCTGCCTGCCGTCGGTCACGGCGAACCCGGCCGGCCCGGCAACGAGCGCGACCAGGGACTTCGGGCTGGGCACGAGTGCGACCCTATGCCGCAGGGCCGACAGCAGCTGCCGTCCGGGACCAAGCTGGCGGGCGCCAAGCGCCGTGGACGCGCCGACCCATGGCAAGATCGACCAGTTCCCGCATACACGACCACGCTTGCGAGACCACGCGTACGAGACCAAAGGTGACCCCATGGGACTGTTCGGCTTCGGCAAGGACGACGACGTCAAGGAGATGGAAAAGGACATCTCCGTGACCGGCTCCGCCCTGGAGCGTGCCAAGAAGGGCGACGAGGGCGGGATGGCCGGCGCCGCGACGCGGCTGATGGAGCGGCTCCTCGACACCGGCATCGACGGCCGCGGTCCCCTCGACTCCGCTCACAAGATCGCCACGGACGCGCTGGCGAAGCGCAGGACCACCGACGAGGCCGTCGACGAGATCGTCAAGGACCACACGATGATGGCCGCCACCGGCGGCTTCCTGACCAGCCTCGGCGGGTTCATCACCATGCCGGTGGCGATGCCGGCCAATATCGTCGAGTTCTATCTCCTCGCCACGCGCATGGTCGCGAGCATCGCCAAGACGCGTGGCTACGACATCGACAAGCCGGAGATCCGCTCCGCGATCCTGCTGACCCTCGTCGGCGCCGACGCGGACGACCTGCTCAAGAAGGCCGGCGTCGTGGCCACCGGCCGGCTGTCGAACCTCGCCGCGCAGCGCCTTCCGGGGCCGATCCTGATGGTGGTCAACAAGGCGGTGGCGTTCCGGCTGCTCGCGAGCGCCGGCCGCAACACCCTCGCCCGCTTCGGCAAGGGCCTGCCCGTCGCGGGCGGCTTCGTCGGCGCCGGTCTGGACACCTACCTGATCCGCAAGATCGCCGACTCGGCCCGCCGGGAGTTCCCGCCGGTGACGGACGGCACCGTTCGCTGACGCGGGAATCGCGGCGCGGCATACCGCGTTGACTGAGGCGATCCGGTCACGCCGTGTGGCCGCCTCGAAGAAGGACCCGCCGTGGCCGCTCGTTCCCGTCTGCTTCTGGCTCGCTCGCTGATGTCCGCCGTGCGCTCGGCGACCCGCCCCGGCGCCCCCTCGATGGCCGAGCGCGCCGGTTCCGTGCCGCGCCTGGTGCGCGCCGTGGCCGCCGGCGACTACCGCGGTATGACGGTCGGTCGCCTCGGCATGCTCGCGGTCGCCGCCGCATACGTCATCTCGCCGGTCGATCTGCTGCCGGAGGGTTTCCTCGCGGTGTTCGGGCTCGCCGACGACGCGATGGTTCTGAGCTGGCTCGCCGCCAACCTGGTCACGGAGACCGAGGAGTTCCTCGAGTGGGAGCGCGCCGGCACGCCGGGCTCGAACGCCACGGCGCCCGACCCGCAGGATGCCGCCACCAGCGCGTATGCCGGGGCCGGTGCCACCGTCTCGGGCCGCGTCGTGCGCTGACGCGCCAGCCCGCAATCCACAGGTGGAGCGGCAACTTCGCGCTTTCCACAGGGGTTTTCGCGGGTCTGGCGGTCCGTGCTCGCGACCCGCGAGCCTCGTCGTATGACAGTGCATATGACCAGCCCGGGCGAGTTCTTGACCTCGCTGCCCTATCAGATCGGCTTCTATCCGCACCGCAGCCTCGTGGTGGTGATGACGCGCGACAAGACGGTGATCCTCGTCGCCCGCATGGACGTGCCGGAGCATCCCGTCCATGCCGATCGCGCCCTCGACGCGGGGTGCGCCGACCTGCAACGACAGATCGGCGCCGGCAACCTCGACGGCGCCCATCTCGCGCTATTCGACGACTCGCTGCTGGGCCTGGCCGCCCTCGTCCGGGTCGGTGACCGACTGGCCGAGAGCGGGGTGACGCTCGGGCTGGCAGCTCTCGTGAGCGACGGGATGTTCCGGCTGCTCGGGGCCCCCGACGGAAACTGGGACACCCTGCCGCGGCCGGAGGACTGTGCAATCGTCGCCGAGCTGGTGGCCCAGGGGCGGTCGGTGGCGCCCGACCGGGACGCGGCCATCGCGTGCCTCGCGCCCTGTCGTCCGCCCACCACGGCCGGCACCGAACTCACCGCGCGGGAGTGCAGCGTGCCCGTGCACGCGATCGGGGAGTGGCGTGCCTTGCTCGCCCTCGTTCCGCCGGACGAGCCGGACCCGTGGCAGCCCAGCCCCGCGACGGCGATCCGGCTCTCGCGCTCCTTGCTCGACCGCGACTTCCGCGATGCCATGGTGGCCGGGCTGGTGCCCGGCACGCTGCCCGACTCCGAACTCGTCGAGCCGGCTGCCACCCGCGCCGCCCGGATCCTCGCCCCGCTGCACGACGAGTTGGACCGGCACCGGACGGCACGCCGGCACGTGGAAGGCGGCGAGCAGC
>NZ_HG764815.1:3211290-3213735 GCF_001050535.1 Nostocoides australiense Ben110
CGGACCCAGCGCCGGCGCCGCGGCGCGGGGCAGCTGATCCTCCACGTCACCCACGCCGGCGTCCAGCACGACGGCCGCGCTCGCCAGCAGGGCGTTCAGCGTGGCCGGATCGGTCTGGTCGCCGCGCACCACGAAGATCCGCCCGGTGGAGTCGGCCGATCCGGTGCGGGCCCGGATCGAGCCGGCCAGGCTCTCCAGGGCCAGGTGCAGATCCTGGGCGTAGGAGGTCGGCTCCAGGTTGAGCAGGACCACGTCGACGGCGAAGCGGCGCAACCGCCAGTATTCGAAGGCGCGGATGAGTTGCTGCACCACCGGGACGTGGCTGGTGTCCGGGATGCGCAGGACGACGATCGGCAGGTCTCCGGACACCCCGAGCGGCCAGAGGGCGGACTGCGGGGCGGCGTCGCGGGCGAGGTCGGCCGGGCTGGGACGGAGGCCGGCGATCGGGTAGGTGATGCGCCCGGCGAGAGTCTGGAACACCCCGGCCTCGCGGGTGCTGATGCCCAGGTGCCGCAACTCGACCTGGCTCTGGGTCCACGCCAGCATGGCGAGCCGGGGGACGGCGGTCGGGGCCGAATGCCGGTCCATGAGGGCCAGCAGGTCCTCCCGGGTGGATGCGGCGAAGCTCCAGATCGTGACCTGGGCCTCGCCGTCGCCGGGTATGCGGACGCGCTGCTGGAGGGAGAGGACGGGATCGATCACGTGCCCGGTCCGGCCACTGGCGGCGCCGCCCCGGTGCAGTTGGCCGGCCTCCCGGATGGTGCGGCCGCGGCCGAGGAAGGTGGCGCGATCGGTCTCGACGCTCAGCGCGCCGATCGCGGCCTGCCCCTCGACACGGATCATCTCCCCGAACCACACCTCCGGCTCGGACGGGTTGCGCCGCCGCCGGTGGGCGATGACCGCGCCCCGTTCGGGCAGGAATTCGGTCGCGACGAACAGCTTGGCGAACGCCGGGTGCGCATCGTCGTCGCGGGCCGGGGCGAGGACGGGCTCGGCGTAGGTCAGCAGGGTTAGGCGGCGTTCCTTCCGCTGCCGGTTGTGGATCGTCAGGTGCCGCACCGCGGCGTCGGCCTCCGGGGAGAGGTGGTAGGTCAGCCGGGTCGTGAAGCGGTGATGGTTGCGGGTGAAAGTGACCTTGTCGTCGGCCATCCGGACCTCGACGCTGTGGGCACCGGCCAGGATCGGCAGCGGCGTCGCCGACCAGTAGTCGCCCTCGGCCTCGTCGCGCAGGAAGACGTGCGAGCCGGCTTCCTCCGACGTCGGGTCGGGGTGCCAGCGGGTCAGGGCCACGCCTTGCCAGCGCAGGTGCCCGCCCCCGGCGGGGGTCAGGGTCAGGCTCAGGCTCCCGTTGGACATGTGGTGGACCGCGGGTTCGTATGCCGCCGGGCCGGTGAAGACGCGTTCCTCCGGGGCAGTCAGGGCCCGCAGCACGCGTGCCTGGCCGGTCTCGCGCCGGTGGTGGGTGACCGGGACATCGGTCGGCGCCTGCTCCTGCAGGAGCAGGTCACCGGAGCGCACCAGCGGCTCGGCGTGGAAATAGTCCCGCAGCGCACCCTGCTGCACGACGTTGTGGATCGCCAGGATCGACATCGCCTGGTGGTGGGCCATGTGGCAGCGCACGACCGCGTGGCCGGCGCCCTCGGGTAGCCGCGCCGGCGTGTAGTCCACCGACTCGTAGAACCCGAACCGGCCCAGCGCCCCCACGCCGTCCAACCGTCCGAAGTTCGTCAGCGCGGCACCGGGATCGATCATCGCCGCTAGGGCCGTCGCGTAGGGCGCGATGACGAGGTTGTCGGCGAGGCCGCGCATGATGCCGAGACCGGGGACGCCGAAGGGGGAGTACTGATAGGTATAGGCGACATCGCGCGCGTTGTAGGCGGCCTCGGAGATTCCCCACGGGATCCCCGACTCGGAGGTGTACTCCATCTGTCGGCGCACCACCAGCCGGTTGGTCTTGGCCAGCAGTCCCTGATAGGGCGAACGCAGCAGCAGCGGCGGCATGAGGTACTCGAACATCGAGCCCGACCACGACTGCAGGGCAGCACCACCCCCGACCGCGGCGACCGGCCGCCCGAGGAGGAACCAGTGCCGGGTGCGGACATCGCGTTTGATGACCGCGACATAGCTCGCCAGCCGGGCCTCGGAGGCCAGCAGGTCGTAGCACGACTCGTCCAGCCGCCCGGTGGGGATGTGGAAGCCGACGGAGAGCAGGCCGCGCCGGTCGTCGCGCAGGAATCCGAAGTCCATCTCGTCGAAGAGTTGCCGCGACGCCGCAGCCACGGCGCGAAGGCGGCCGGCGAGCTTCTCCCGGCTGCTGGGGTCCAAGGCGGTGTCCGCGCCGAGACTGTGCGCGCTCGCCGCCACCTGGCCGGCCCACAGGCGGGTCTCGGCATACACCGGCTCGTCGGGCAACCGCTCGCACGCCGCCACGAGTGCGGCGCACGC
>NZ_HG764815.1:3213835-3218098 GCF_001050535.1 Nostocoides australiense Ben110
TCGGCGCCGCTCGCCACGGCGGTGGCGGCGACGGTCAGGGCCTGGTTGGCGCGCTCCAACGCCTCCTCCCCGCAGGTGAGCTTGACGAGCAGGTGGGGGGCTGGCGATGTCATAGCGCCAGACTACGATCGATACCGTGTTCACCCTCGACGAGAGCATTCACGAGCAGGTCCGCCCGCTGGCCTGGCTGATCGGGCGTTGGGAGGGCGCGGGGGTCGTCGGCTATCCGACGATGGAGTCGCGCAATTTCGGGCAGGAGATCGTCGTCGAGCACGACGGGCGGCCCTTCCTGCGCTGGCAGACGCGCAGTTGGCTGCTGAACGAGGACGGCACCATCGACCGGCCGGCGTCGACCGAGATGGGTTTTTGGCGGGTGGCCGGCGATGAGGCCGAGCTGCTGCTCGCCCACCCGACGGGCATCCTCGAGCTGTATTTCGGGCCGGTCGAGCCGGCCCGGATCAGCCTGAAGACCGATGGGGTGCTGCGCAGCGCACACGCCAAGGAGTACAACGCGGCGACGCGGCTCTATGGGCTGGTCAACTCCAACCTGATGTGGGCGATGGACATGGCCGCGGTCGGCACGCCGCTGACCAGCCACGCCTCGGCGGAGCTCAAGCGCGTCGAATAGGACCACCCGTGCGGGTGCGTCACTTGTCGGCGAGGTACTCCTCGACCTTGTCGTCCTGCAGGGCGAGCGCGAGGCTCTCCATCCGGGGCTGGTCGAGGATGTCGATGGCGCCGCCATTGGGCGCGGTGCCGTAGCCGGAGAAAGGGGCGGTGATGAAGACGATGTCGTCGCCGCGCAGATGGCGCATCGCTATCGCCTCGGAGCGCAGGAACTTGCCGGTCAGGCCCTTCGAGACGACGGCATTGTCCGTCGCGGCGTTGATGAACGAGGTGAGCTTGACCGGATTCAGCACGACGCCGGGGCTGAGGGTCTTGACCATCAGCGCCTTGACGAAAGCCATCTGGCGCCGGCCGCGGGAGATGTCGCCCTCCTTGAGCTGGTAGCGCTCGCGGACGAACTGCAGGGCCTGCTCACCGTTGAGGTTGTTCCAGCCCTTCTGGATGGTGAAGCCGGACTCCTTGCTCGCCTCCTCGGCATACACCCGGACCCCGCCGACGGCGTCGGTCATCCGCTGGAACCCGTTGAAGTCGATCTTGGCGGCATGGTCGATCTTGACGTGGGTGAGGTTCTGCAGCGTCTTGGCGAGCAGGGCGCCGCCTCCGTAGGCGTATGCCGCGTTGATCTTGTCCTTGCCCCGCCCCGGGATGTCGACGTAGAGGTCGCGGGGGAAGTGGATCAGGTAGACCTTGTCCCTCTTCTCCGTGACGTGGCCGAGGATGATGACGTCGCTGCGGCCGGCGTCGCCGGGACGGGCGTCGGAGCCGATGATCAGATAGTTCGTGCCCGGTGACTCGACCAGGGGTTCGCTCTCCTCGTCCGCCGGGTCGGCGTTGTCGTTGCCCTGGGCCGCGTCGGGCGGCAGGAGGGTGTCGTCGACGGCGATATGGGAGATCCGGTTGTTGAGATAGAGCACGAACCCACCCATGGCGCCCACGGCGAGCAGTGCCAGGCCGAGGAGGACCGCGAGGATGCGCCGCCCTCGGCGTCTCGTGCGCGGCGGGGATGCCTGATCGGGGAGGCTGTGCGACACCGCTGCAGTGTACGAGCAGACGCTGAGCGGGGTAGGCCCGCTTTCGACCTGGGATCATGGACGTATGACCGTGCCTGCCCCGCCTTCTGCCACCTCACCGCTGCTGGCCCGCGCCGGGGCGGTCGCCGGAGACGGGGTCGAGGGTGGCGTCGCCATTCATTACGGCGATCCGTTGCGGGAGCAGCGGCTGCTGGTCGAGGGCCTCGCGGCCGTCGATCTGTCCCACCGGGATGTCGTGACCGTCACCGGCCCGGACCGGCTCTCCTGGCTGCATTCGATGACAACACAACACCTGGCCGGCCTGGCGGCCTGGACCTCTCGGGAGTCCCTGGTGCTCTCGCCGAAGGGGCATATCGAGCACGATCTGCACCTGGTCGACGACGGCGAGACGACGTGGATCACGCTCGAGCCCGGCACCGGCGCGGCCCTGGTCGAGTGGCTGGCGAAGATGCGCTTCATGCTGCGGGTCGAGCCCGAGCTGGTCACCGAGCGGTATGCCGTGCTCGGCGAGCCCATCGGGCGCGAGTTCGCCCCGGGAGACCCGGCCGGCGTGGCGGCCTGGCGCGATCCGTGGCCGGACCTGGTGGGGGACACCGCGGCATACGGTCCCGTGGAGCACCCGGCGACCGGCCGTGCGTGGCGCGAGCTGATCGTGGCCCGCGAGGATCTGGAGGCGGCGGTCGGGGACCGGCCGCTGGCGGGGATGTGGGCGGCCGAGGCGCTGCGGGTGGCGGCGTGGCGGCCGCGGCTCGGCTTCGAGACCGACCACCGCACCATCGCGCACGAGGTGGACTGGCTGCGCACCGCGGTGCACCTGCACAAGGGGTGTTATCGGGGTCAGGAGACGATCGCCCGGGTGCACAACCTGGGCCGCCCGCCGCGGCGGCTGGTCTTCCTCCACCTCGACGGCTCCGGGCACACGCTGCCCGAGCGCGGGGCGGCGATCGAGCTGGACGGCCGGCCGGTGGGGCACCTGACCAGCGTCGCCCGGCACTACGAGGACGGGCCGATCGCCCTCGGGATGATCAAGCGCAACACCCCGGTCGACGCCGTCCTGCATGCCGGCGACATCAGCGCCGCCCAGACCGTGATCGTCACCCCCTGACGACCCGCCATGATGGGGGCATGAGCACCCTGATCACCGTGGCGCCCACCGGCGCCGAGCATGCCAAGGCCGACGTCCCCCAGCTGCCCACCACCCTCGAGGAGCTGGTCGAGACGGCGCGCTCGTGCGAGGCCGCGGGCGCGGCCATGATTCACCTGCACATCCGCGACGCCGAGCACCGGCCGACGCTTGACGTCGGGCTGCTCACCGCGGCGGTCGACGCGGTGCGGGAGGCGACGGACCTGATCGTGCAGCTGTCGACGGGCGGCTCGGTGCATGACCCGCTGGAGAACCGGCTCAAGGTCCTCGACGCCGCTCCGGACTCGTGCAGTTTGACCTGTGGGACAACGAATTTCGGCGATGACGTGTTCATGAACCCGCATGGCTTCATGAGTGAGCTCTATGTCCTGGCGCAGGAGCGTGAGGTGGTGCCGGAGTTCGAGCTCTTCGAACTGGGGCATGTGGCGGCGCTGTCGCGGCTGATCAACGCGCACGGGCTGCCCTATGGCGGCACGGTGCACGTCGACTTCGTGACCGGCGTCCCCGGCGCGATGCCGGGCACGCCGGCGGCGCTGATGGCGGGGGTCGCGATGCTGCCGCCGGAGGTGACGAGCTGGTCGGCCACCGGCATCGGCCGCACTCACCTGCCGATCCTCGCGACGGCACTCGCCGCGGGCGGCCACGCCCGGGTCGGGATGGAGGACAATATCGTCTACGCCAAAGGTCAACTCGTGCAAGACAATTCGGAGCTCGTCGCCCGCGCCGCCCGCCTCGCGACCGAACTCCAGCGCCCCCCGATGACCACCACCGAGGCCCGCGCCTTCCTCGGCATCAAGGCGCGCTGAGGCCCCGGCTCCCCACGTAACCTCTGCTACTAGGAGAGGTTACGTGGGGACGCCGAAGTGCCTTGAGCGGCAGGGAGATCCGGCTCAGGGGGTGGCCGTGTCGAGGATGATGGTAACGGGGCCGTCGTTGGTGAACTGCACGGCCATGTCGGCACCGAAGACGCCCTCGTGCACCGGCAGGCCGTATGCCGCGAGCGCGCGCCCGAGGTCAGCGACGAGGGGCTCGGCGACCGGGCCGGGGGCGGCGCCGTTCCACGACGGGCGCCGGCCCTTGCGGGTGTCGGCATAGAGCGTGAACTGGCTGATGAGCAGCACCGGCGCACCTTCGTCCTGCGCCGAGCGCTCGTCTCGCAGGATCCGCAGCTGGGCGATCTTGCGCGCCAGCCACTCCACCTGATCCGGTCCGTCGTCGTGGGTGACCCCGGCAAGCACCACGAGCCCCGGCCCGTCGAAGCCCGAGATGCGCTCTCCCGCAACCGAAACGCTCGCGCCGTGCGCGCGCTGGACGACAGCTCTCACGGCAGCGTCACACGCCGACGGCGACGACCGCGCCGACCGGCTCACCATGCCCGAGCACGGGCGCGTCCTCCAGCGTTTCGTATGCCGCGGACTCCACCCCGAGCGCACGCAGCACCGCCGCGAGGATGACCGGCCG
>NZ_HG764815.1:3218198-3229077 GCF_001050535.1 Nostocoides australiense Ben110
CCGCACGTGGTGAGTGGGCTGCGGCGCGAGGGTCAGGTGTTGCCGATCCTCGCCTCCCTCTCCTGCGTGCCGCATCTCGTCGCGGCTGGCGATGAGTGACCCGCCGGTAGGTAAGACACCTGGGCGGTTATAACCGCCAAAGCGTCTTACCTAACTTGTCCACAGGACGTGGCCGGGGGCGGAGACAGATCGGACCAGACCGGGTTGGCTGCCCGTATGCCGCCACCACCGGTCCCCTCCCCGCCCCCGGAGGGCCTGCCCCGGGGTCCGTGGCGCGCCGCCGTGGCACACCATTTCTCGGTCCGGCATTGTGGACTGGCCCGGCGTGCCGATCTGCTCGAGGCGGGCTTCACCAAGGCCGAACTCGAGGCCGATCTCGATGCCGGGCGGCTGATCATGGTGGGCCCCAACACGATTGCCGTCCCCACCGCGGCGGTGCCGCACTGGCTGGGATACGGGAAGAAGTATGACGGGCACCACCTCCCCCTCGGCGTGACCGGGATGGCCAAGGACGGCCGGCGGGCGCGGCAGTTGAAGGCCACCGCCCTTATGGCGCCGCCCCGAAAGGCTGGCCCCGCCACCGTGGACACGGCCTTCGCCCCTTTCTGGTGGGCCGTATGGGAATCGGGCACCCGGGCGGCCCTCGACGGCGCGAGCGCCCTGATCGCCGAGGGGATGTCGGGTTTCGTCCTCGACCACATCGAGATCTCCGTGCCGTTGGGGGCGCGCATCCACCCGCACCCAGGGGTCCGCATCACCCAGCGGCGGGTCCTCGGACCGCTGCGGCCGGGGCTGCCGCGGGTCGAGCCGGCGATGGCGACCGTGCGCGCCGCACAACTGGCCGTTAGCGACCGGCAGGCGGCCTTGCTGATCTGCCTCCCGGTCCAGCAGCGGATCGTGCGGGCCGAAGAACTGCTCGCGCGCTGGACCACGGTCCGGCGCTCGCCCCGCCGCAGCTTCCTCGATGCGGTGATCAAGGACGTGTGCGATGGGGCGCACTCATTCGGCGAACTGGACTTCGCCCGCTTCTGCCGCGAGCGGGGGCTCCCGGAGCCGGTGCGCCAACAGCTCCGGCGCGGGCCGAAAGGGCGGATCTATCTCGATGTCGCCTTCGAGTGCGGACTTGTCGTCGAGATCGACGGGGTGCAGCACAGCCTCGGGCTCGCACCGGTCGACGACGCCCTGCGGGCCAACGCCGTAACCCTCCAGAACCGGCGCGTGCTGCGCATCCCTGTGCTCGGGCTACGCCTGGACCCCGGCGCCTTCCTCGATCAGGTGGCCCACGGCATACGACTCATGACCCGCGGGTAGGTAAGACACCTCGGCGGTTATAACCGCCCAACCGTCTTACCTACCGGTTGGTAGTCATCGTGGCGCTCGTGCCGGGCGGGCGGGAAGAGGCCGCCCTGCCAGACGCGCGTGACGAGCCACGTGATGCCGGCGGTACGGATGAGGAGGAACACGACATACCAGGCCCCCGGCAGGGCGCGGTTGGGCGTGGTCTGGGCGCCGACATACAGCCATACGGCCATGAAGTGCAGCGCCTCGGCGCCGGCCCAGACGAGGTGATCGCGCCACCGCATCCGGGCCATCGCGGCGATCGGCAGCAGCCACAACGCGGCCTGCACCGGCACCGTCTTGCCCAGCATCATCCCCATCCCCACGACGACCAGCGCCACCTGCGGCCACGTCGGCGCACGATAGGCGTCGCGGGTGAAGACCCAGCCGAGGACGACCGCCAGCACCCACCCCGCGGCGGCGAGCAGCGCCACCGCCCAGGCGGGCAGGGCGTGACCGGCGATCGACGGGATCAGCCACAGCGAGCCGTAGCCCGCATCGCCCTCCCACCAGTTCAGATAGGGCGCGAGCAGCGCATCCGGCGCGGCGATGATGAAGAAGATGGCGACGAAGAGCGCCGTCGCGGCGGCGAAGAGCACCGCCTCCCATGCGGCCCGCAGCCGGCCCTCGCGGCGGGCGGCGAGGAGGAGGGCGATGGCGACCAGGCCGACATACCCGCGGGTCATCATGCCCAGGCCCAGCAGTATGCCGGTCAGCGCCACCTTGTCGCGGTGCCAGGCGAGCATCGCCCCGGCGACGAGGGCTACGGCGAGCGCGTCGCTGCTCAACACCGCAGCGAGCACGATGACAGGGGAGAGCGCGACCTGCGCCGCGGCCTGCAGATCGTCGGGCACGACGTGGACGGTGCACCAGACGCACGCCGCGAGCAGCAGGGTGATGAGCCCGACCCAGTAGAGGAAGTACGAGCGCGACTGGTCGATCGCGCTGCCGTCCGGGACGAGCCCGCCGAGCAGGCTCATCACTGAGCCGGCAAGCACGGGTTGGTCGAGGGTCGCGTCGCGCAGATACCCGGTCAGGCCCGTGTCCAGCCCGGCGATGGCGTACTGCGCGGGCAGGTCGGAGAAGCACATCCGCCAGAACTGGTCGCTCCCGGTCCACCCGTAGCGGATGCAGCGCTCGCGCTGCAACACCGCCAAGGCCATTGGTATGGCCGTGAGCGGCACCAGCCAGGTGGCGATGGTGCGCCACCAGCCGCGTTCGCGGGCATACCGTCCGGGCGGGCCACCGAGGAACGCGGTCGACCGCGGAGGCAGGACGTCGGGGCGCACGGCTGCAGCCTACGGTGCGCTGGTGGTGTCCGTCGGCCGTATCGGACCCGAGGAGGAGTTGGTCGGCAGACCCGTCTCCTGCGCCGGCGGCGGCGTCGTCCCGGGATCGGTCGGCGGCGGGGTCGTGCCGGTGTCGGTCGTCGGGGGCGCGGTCGTGCTCGTGTCGGTGGTCGGCGGGGGCGTCGAGGACTCGGTCGTCGTCGTCTCGGTCTGGGTCTGGGTCACGCTCTCGCTGCTCGAACTGCTGCTGCTGGACGAGCTCGACTGCGTGGTCGTGCTCGACTGTGTCGTCGGCGCGGTTGTCACGCTCGTCGGGCTGCCGCCGCTGACGTTGCCGGCCGGCGGCAGCGGCGCGATCGGCTGGCCCTCGAGCGCGAGTCGCATGAAGTCGGTCCAGATATTGACCGGCACGGTGCCGCCGGTGAGCTCACCGACGCCGGGTATGGCGTTCATCTGGTTCTCGGGGACCAGGGAGCCGTCGCCCTTGTAGATGCCGACGGCGGCGGCGAGTTGGCCGGGTGTGAACCCGTCGAACCAGGCGGAGTAGTTGTCGCTGGTCGTGCCGGTCTTGCCCGCGGCGGGACGGCCGAGGGCGGCCGCGGCGGCGCCGGTGCCGCCGGCCTGGGTGACCCGCGCCATCGCCTGGATGGTGTCGCGCATGACCGCCTTGTCGAAGACGGTCTTGACCTGCTTGTCGGCCTTGTAGTTGATCTTGAACTGCCCCGTCGCCCGCACGCCGGAGATGATGTACGGCGTGGCCCGCCTCCCATCGGCCGCGATCGTCGCGTAGGCGTTGGCCTGGCCGAGGACGCTGACCAGGTCGGTGCCGAAGACGTTGGCGTAGTTGTCGCCCAGTTCCTTCTGGGCGCCCGCGGCCTTGAGGCCGGCGGTCTCGGCGGCGTCACGGGTGCTCTCCGGGCCGACCTCGATGTTGAGTTGCGCGTAGTAGGTGTTGGCCGACAGCCCCGTGGCCGTCGCCATGTCGACGACGCCGTAGCCGTGGTTGCCGAAGTTGACCACCTCACCGGCCGCCGCCGCGGGCGTCGCCCCCGGCTCGGTGCTCTTGAATTGCTCGAAGAACATCGGCGAGCGGGCGTCGAAGCGGGTGGACAGCGGTATGCCGCGCTCCAGCGCCGCGACGAGCGTCCAGACCTTGTAGGTCGAGCCGGCCTGCATCGCCGCCTGGGTGGCGGTGTTGAAGTAGCCGAGGTCGCCGGATCCGTATTTGGCACCGCCATACAGCGCGCGGATCGCGCCGTCGCCGGGGGCCACCGCGGCCAACCCGACGTGCAGGTCGTTGACGCCCTGCGGCATCCGGGCGGCGATGGCGGACTTGGCCGCCTCCTGGGCACGCTTGTCGATCGTCGTCGTGATCCGGTAGCCGCCGCGGGCCAGGTCGTCCTCGGTCAGGCCGACCTTGCTCTGCAACTCGGCGCGGACCATCTCGGAGAGGAAGCCTTCCGGGCCGGTGGCGATGCGGTTGGTGCGGATCTTGATCGTCGCGGGGAACTTCGCCTTGTCCCGCTCGACCTGGGTCAGCCAGCCCTGGTCGACCATGCCGTCGAGGACGTAGCCCCACCGCTCCTTGGCGTTCTGCTTCTGCTCCGCCCCCAGGCGCGGGTCGTAGTAGGACGGGCCGCGGATGACGCTGGCGAGCAGGGCGCCCTCGGAGACGGTGAGCTGGTTGACGCTCTTGCCGAAGTAGGCCTGCGATGCGGTCTGGATGCCGGAGGCGCCGCGGCCGAAGTAGATCGTGTTGAGGTAGTTGGCGAGGATGTCGTCCTTGGAGAGCTCACCGTCGATCTTGACGGAGATCATGATCTCCTTGAACTTCCTGGTCAGGATGCGGTCCTGGGTCAGGTAGTAGTTCTTGACGTATTGCTGCGTGATCGTCGAGCCACCCTGCTGCGGCCCGCCGCGCAGGCCCACCCAGATGGAGCGGGCGATGCCCTTGGGGGAGATGCCGTTGTTGTCGTAGAAGCTGCGGTCCTCGGCGGCGAGGAAGGCCTCCTGGACCTCCTTGGGGATCCGGTCGATGGGCACGATGGACCGGTTGACCTCGGCGAACCGGTCCATGACGGTCTTGCCGTCGCTGTAGTAGATCGTGGAGGACTGCTGCAGTGCCGCCTCGTTGGGCTTGGGGATGGGCGTCACGATGTAGGCGATGACCAGGCCGATGGCGCCGAGCAGGCCGAGGGTGAACAGGGTCCACAGCGTGCGCCGCAGCCAGCGGCGCTTCTTCTTGGGTTTCGTCGTGGTGGCAGGCGTGGACGTGCGAGGGGTCGGCATTGCGGCTTTCGTGGGGTGAGGCGACGACGGTCACGGCGCCCTCCCGGGGGCGCACCTATCAGTATGACGCCGCAACCTGGGAGTTGGTTGTCTCGCCTTGGTGACTGCTGGCCACCCTCGGGCTCCCGGCGCGAGCCTTTGCCTCCGCCGGAGCCGGCGAAGGGCGCCACGGCCGTGACGTGGTCCGGCTCCGCTGCGGCGGGTATGGCAGTGGGGTCGACCGGTCGTTCGCTCGCCGACCGCTTGCGCATCCGGCTGGTATGCCGATTGACCAGGATCCGGCGGACGTAGGCGTAGGGCGCGTGGCTGGCTGCGACCTTGGACCAGTTGCGATAAGCATCGGCGAGGGTGTCTTGGAGCAGGTCTTCGGCGTCGCCGCGGTTGCCCGTCAGGGTGGGCGAGGCGCAGCAGGCTGCGACCGTGGGCCGCCACAAAGCCGTCGAACCTCACCGCGTCGCCCGGCGCCTGCGTCGAGACCCTCATGACCCCCATACGTTGTCAGACGCGGCGAGGGTCGGGATCTGCTGCTTGGGCCTGTTGCGGCCGACGGACGGGGTGACGAGGCGGGGGGCGGTGGGCGCGTCGCCGCCGCGTTGGTCCACAGGCTGTTGTCTGCGGTGAGGACGTTGTCGGTGGCTTGTGGTTGGGTCATGGTTACGGCAGCTTGCGGCTCATAATCGTGGCGCGTGGTGCCGGCGATGCGGCGCGTGATGATGGCGAATAGCGTTGCAGCGCAACATAATTAATGAGAAGAGTGCTTGCACTTCGAGTCGAACGGATGTATGATCGAGTATGGCCGATGACCTCCACTCCAGCCGCGGGCAGCAGCCCGGGCGCGACCCGGAACTCGGGGTCGTGGAGTGGAGCGTGCCCGGGCTGTGGTCCGCCTCAGGAGACGGACGAACGCCTGATCTGTGTGCCGTCCCCGACGAGGTCGCCCAGCCCGCCTTCGGTCCAAGCGACATGGCGGTCGCCGGTGTGACTGAGACCGGTCTGACTGAGACCGGTCTGCCTGAAAACGGTCTGGCTGAGGCCCTCGAGACTGGGACCGGTGCGACCAGACTCGGCGAGTCGTCCGTTGACGCCAGCAATGAGCCCGACGCCAGTGCTGAGCCCGCCAGTGCTGAGCCCGCCGGTGCTGAGCCCGACTCCGGTCCTGAGCCTGAGGCGCCCCTGGCGTCGGTGACCGAGATCCGGTCGGCGGTGGCGGTGGCCACCGCTGCGGTGGCGGGGTTGCGATCGGTGTTGTGGCAGGCGCCCGGCGGGGCGCTGGCGGAGATTCTCGGCGAACTCGGGGAGCTGGCGCTGCTCACCGACGCTGCCGAGGTCGCGCTGGTGGGCGAGACCCTGACCCGCGGCGAACACTCCAGCGGTCCGGCGCCGTTGGCGATCAACGACTGGGTCAGCGTGCACTCCCGCCGCTACCCGACCCCGGTGACTGCGGCGAAGACGGTCAAGCTCGCCCAGCACATCATCAAGCGTGAACTGCCGGAGCGGCTGACCGAATCGGTCCTGACCGCAGCGGCGCCGGTGCCCGCGGCTGCAGCCGCGGCGGCAGAGATGCTGCGGCTCGAGCCCGACCTGCAACCCGGGTTCGTCCCCGCCGGCTGGGATGCCTACACCGATCTTGCCGAGACCGGCGACGTCAGCCAGGTCCGCAAACTGCGGCCCGCGCTGATCGCGAAATACGGCCAGCCCGACGACAAGGACAAGGACGAACGAGCCGCTCGCGCGCACCGGTGCCTGACCCGCGGCGCCACCGACGGCGGATCCCTCGTCGACTATCGCCTGAGGCTCGACCCCGAGGCCGCGGCCGTCCTCGAAAGGGCGCTCGGCCCGTTGTCCACCCCGATCCCCCGCCCCGACGGGCAACCCGATGATCGCAGCTACGGCGCCCGCCGCGCGGACGCCCTCATCGAACTCATCACCCGCGCGGTCAAGGTAGCCGACACATCCGTGGTCGGCCGGACCTCCACCCACACCACCGTCATCGTCACCCTCGACGACCTCGCGAGCGGCGCGGGCACCGGACAGTCCACAGGCGCCTGCGACGCCGGCCGGTTCTTGTCCATCCCGACCGTGCGGGCCATGTCCTGCGGCGGGCACGTCACCCCCGTGGTCGTCGACCACGACGGCAACCCGATCCTCGTCGGGCGGACAAAACGCCTCGTCACCCCGGCGCAATGCCACGCCCTCGCTGCCCGCGACAACGGCTGCACCTTCCCCGGCTGCACCCGTCCTGCGGACTGGAGCGACGCCCACCACCTGATCCACTGGGTCGACGGCGGCGCCACCGACCTCGACAACGCCGCGCTCCTCTGCCGGCTCCATCACACGATCGTCCACTCGCGCCGCCTCGCCGGCTGCGTCGGCGCCGGGCCACCGGGCACCCCCGACGAACACCGACTTCGCGTCATCTGGGACCTCACTCCCGGAAGTTACGACCGCGCCGTCGCAGCCCGCACCACCGGACCCCCCGCCGCCTGAGCCGCCATCGTCGGCGTCGTGACGAGGGCGTGGAGTGGTCAGCTCCCGCGGCGGTGGTCATCCCCTGGGCGATCGGGACAGGCAGCGCTCAGAGGAGATCCTGCGCACGGGCTGCAGCGACGGCCGCGGTGCGACTACCCGTGCCGAGCTTGTCGTTGACGTGGGCGAGATGGGTTTTCACAGTGGCTTCGGTGACGAAGAGCGCCCTGGCGATCTCCGGGTTCGACAATCCCTCACCGGCGAGCCGCAGCACCTCGACCTCAGGCTCGCTCCGCGCGCAGGTGGCGACCACGCGCTCGGTCTGCGCCGCCGAGAGCAGCGACTCACCCGACGCCGCCGCCGCGACGGCCCGGACGATCTCGGCCGGAGCGGCGTCCTTGAGCAGATAGCCGACGGCCCCGGCCCCGACCGCGCGGACGATGTCGCTGTCGTGGTCGTATGTCGTGAGGATGAGCACCGGAGGATCGTCACGGCCGCGCAACGCGGCGGCGACCCCGACCCCGTCCATCCCGTCACCCAGGCGGAGGTCGCAGAGCACTACGTGCGGGCGGAGTTGTCGGGCGAGTTCGACTGCGGTGGAACCGTTCTCGGCCACACCCACGATGTCGAGACCGGTTGAGATGCAAGCAGCAAGCGCACCCCGGCGCGGACCACCGGGTGGTCGTCGACGATCAGGACCCGGGTCACGAGCCCACCCCGGACGCTTCGTCCGGTCGTATGCCCGTATCCGGCACCTGCGCTGCGGCCGCGATCGGCACGTGGGCCGAGATCGCGCACCCCTGGCCCCGGGCGGACTCGATGTCGAGATCCCCGCCGAGTTCGCGCAGCCGAGCACGCATGCCGGCCAGGCCGTAGCCGCCGCGCACCGCATCTCGAGTGGACGCGTCGACACGGGTCGGATCGAAGCCGACTCCGTCGTCGACGATGTCCAGGCGGACCTCGGCCGTCGAGCCGGACAGGGTGGCGACGACCGTGCGGGCTCCCGAGTGCGCCCGCACATTGGCCAGCGCGCCCTGCGCCGTCCGCAGTAGACCGACCTCCACCTCCTCCGGCAGCCGCGGGTGGTCCCGTTCGACACGGAGCCGCCCGGTGATACCGGCCTCCTCCAGATCGGCGAGCACACGACGCAGCGCAACGGAAAGACCGCTGTCCGACAAGGATTCCGGGGCCAGCGCGGCGACGATGCGCCGCGACTCGGCGAGGTTGTCGCCGGCGGCCCGCTCGATACGCCGCATCACCTCCCGCAGTTCTCCCTCGCCGGAAACGCCCACCGACCCCCGGGCCAGCAGGACGATCGAGGAGAACCCCTGGGCGAGGGTGTCGTGGATGTCTCGGGACAGGCGGCTGCGCTCGGCGAGCGCACCGGCCTCGCGTTGCACCTGGAGCAACTGGGTCTGGAGGGCCGTCGATTCTTCTTGGGCGGCAACGAGGGACTGGAGTAGCCGGGAGCGTTCCAGGGCATCGCGCGCGAGGAGTACCTGTCCGCGCGAGAGGCCGAGCGCGAACAGGGCACCCACACTCGGACCGACGACGCCGGCGATCGTCCATGGCGCCCCGGACAGCGGCGGGATGAGGACGACCGCCAACAGGACGGCCACGGAGAAGACGATCGCCCAGCGCAGCGACAGCACATGACCGGCGAGCATCCACAACGCGAAGGCGACCCACACCAACGCTGGGGCGATCAGCGCGGCCGCCCAGACGAGCGCGAGGAGGAGCAACCACCATCTCGCCGTTTGCCTTCGCCCGCCGCCGACCCGAGCACGCGGGTGACCAGACAGCCGAGCGCCCGCGGCATACCACCCGCCCAGAGCCACAACCGCGATGAGCAAGGGCAGTCGCGAAGTCCCGGTGCGCCACGCTTGGACGGTCCCGACCACGACGAGGGCGGCAAAGAGGACATGCTGCAGCCGAGTGAGGCTGCGCAGCGGGCCTGTTGGCGGCGGGGTCGCCGTCGTCGTCACGGGAAACGGTACGCCTCTGCCGTGGCGACAAAACCCCGTCGGACCGTCAGCCGACCACGTCCGTCCAGGCCGCGATGTCGATGCCGTGGTTGTCGGGTGAGGCGAGGGTCCACCAGTCGGGGGCGCGCGAGTCGTCGACGAGCCGGCCGCCGGCAGCGAGCGCCGCTTCCACCCGCGCACGGGCCTGATCGGCGGGCACGAAGATGTCGAGGTGGGAGCGGCCACGGCCGGGTTTGTCGCCGGCGATGGGGTTGAAGGCGAGGTGTGGCCCGCAACGCAGCGGGTCGACGGCATCGGTCTCGCCGAATCCCTCATAGCCCAGGGCCGCCATGAAGAACGGCCGCGTGTCGGCCTCCGAGTGCTGCGCGATGTAGATCCCGACGGACTGGGCGCGAGAGGGATCCGCGGTCAACCCGAGCTCCGCCGCCGCCTGCGACACCGACGCAGCCAGATCCGTTGCGGCAGCAGGGATTCCGTCCCAGTCACGGTGCGGGATACGGACGACGACCCCCTCCGGGCGCACGTCGATGTCGGCAAGGACGCCGCAGCGCTCCGCGGCGGCCACGACCGGCGCGACCAGGCTGGCGGCGTGCGCCAGGGAACGTGCAGTGAAGACTGCCTGGGGTCCGGTGTCGGTGACCCGCCAGTCGGTCACGCCTGGGGACCGGTGGAACTGCGCAGCGGTGATCCGCTCCGATCCGCTCGTCGATTCGCTCATCGCGTCTTTCCTTCCGCGTTCCGCACCACGTCAGCCCGTGCTGGCATGTCTGTGCTGGCATGTCTATGACTCGGTTCTACAGGATTGCCAGGCCGCGGGGCCGCATCTGCCCAGGGGACGACTATCAGAGCGAACGAGAGTCCTGGTCACGGGCGCGCGGCGCGTCCAAAGGGCCACGACGCCCGGTTGCCGAGCAGCGCGATCACACCCGGCACCAGCAGCGCGCGGACGATGAACGTGTCGATGAGCACCCCGAGTCCGACGATCAGGCCGAGCTGGCCGAGCACCACCAGCGGCAGCACACCGAGCGCCGCGAAGACTCCCGCCAGCACGATGCCCGCGCTGGTGATCACCGCGCCGGTGTGGCCCAGGGCGCGCGCCATCCCCTCGCGGATGCCGTGCCCGCTCGCTTCCAGCTGGGCGCGATGGACCAGGAAGATCGTGTAGTCCACGCCGAGCGCGACGAGGAAGAGGAAGGCGATGAGCGGGACCTGGACGTCCAGCGCCGGGAAGCCGAAGAACTCACGGCCCACCCACGCCCCGGCGCCGATCGTCGCCAGGCTGCTCTCGGCGTTGATGGCGAGCAGCACCAGCGGTCCGAGGATCGCGCGCAGGAAGACCATGAGCACCAGACCGGTGAACGCGAGGATCAGCGGGGCGATGACGCGCAGGTCGCGTTCGGCGGCGGCCTTCGCGTCGACCGTGAGCGCCGGTGATCCGCCGACGAGGGCATGAGCCGACGGTATGCCGTGGGCCGCCTCCCGAGTCGCCGCCACCACCTCGCCCGCGCGCGG
>NZ_HG764815.1:3229177-3231599 GCF_001050535.1 Nostocoides australiense Ben110
CACTGGCGAATGCCGGGCGGCGAGGGCGCAGACGAGGTCGCCGACGAGGTTGTCGGCGCCCATCGCCGCGACCAGCACGGCCCGCGGGCGGTCATCGGGGTCGCGCTCGAGCAGGCCGGCCTCGCGCGTGGCCGTGACGGCCCGGCGAACCTGCGCACCCGCCGTCGCCAGGGCGCGCAGCATCCCGGAGCGGTCGGTCTCGGCCAGCGCCTCGGTGTCGTCGAGGCGCTCGATCTCGAAGGGCACCGGTCAGCCCCGGGGGCGGGCCTTGTCGATGAGCAGCACCGGTATGCCGTCCTCCACCGGATAGGCCAGGCCGCACTCCGCGGACTCGCACACCAGCTCGGGGGCGCCGTCGCGGGAGTCATCGCGCAGCGTGGTCAGGCATTTGGGGCACCGCAGCAACTCGCGCACCCAGGGCTCGATGGTGTCGGAAGGATTCGTCATGGCGTCATTCTCCTCGGTCGGCGGCGGGTGCGGCGCCACGGATCATGCCGAGCAGCGTGTCGCGCACCCGCTCCATGGTGGCGGGATCGGCGGCCTCGACGTTGAGCCGCAGCAGGGGTTCGGTGTTGGAGGAGCGCAGGTTGAACCACCACATCGGCTCGCTCTCGTCGGTCGGGTGCCACACGGTCAGCCCGTCGAGCCGGTCCATCCGCAGCCCGCGCTCCCCCGCCCACGCGGCAACGCGTTCGGTGATGCCCGCCGCATCGGCGACCGTCGAGTTGATCTCGCCCGAACTGGCATACGGCGCGTACTCGGCCACCAGCGCCGACAGCGGGCCCTCCTGTTCGCCGAGCGCGGCGAGCACGTGCATCGCGGCGAGCATGCCGGTGTCGGCGAACCAGAACTCGCGGAAGTAGTAGTGCGCGCTGTGCTCGCCGCCGAAGACGGCGTCGTGCTTGGCCATCTCGCCCTTGATGAAGGAGTGGCCGACACGGGTGCGCACCGGCTGGGCGCCGGCGCGGACGATGAACTCGGTCACCGCCCGGCTGGAGATGACGTTGTGGACGATCCGCACCTGATCCGCCGGTATGCCGCGGGCCGCCTCCTTCGCGATCTCGCGCATCGCGACGAGGGCGGTGATCGCACTAGCGGAGACCGGTTCGCCGCGCTCGTCGACGACGAAGCAGCGGTCGGCGTCGCCGTCGAAGGCGAGCCCGATATCGGCGCCGTGGTCGCGGACGGCGGCCTGGAGGTCGACGAGGTTCTTGGGGTCGAGCGGGTTGGCCTCGTGGTTGGGGAAGGTGCCGTCGAGCTCGAAGTAGAGCGGGACGATCTCGATGGGCAGGGCCGGGAGGCCGGCGGCCGTCTCGAGGACGGCGGGGACGGTATGCCCGCCCATCCCGTTGGCCGCGTCGACGACGACCGTGAGCGGCCGGACGGCGCTGAGGTCGACGAGGCCGCGCAGGAAGGCGGCGTACTCCCCGAGCAGGTCGCGCCGGGTGGGGCTGCCCGGCGCGCCGGTGTGCTGGGAGCCGCTGTCGAGGGCACCGGTGTCGAGGAGGACCTGGGCGTGCTCACGCACCCGCGTCAGGCCCGAGTCGCTGCCGACCGGTCGGGCGCCGGCGCGGCACAGCTTGATCCCGTTGTAGGCCGCCGGGTTGTGGCTGGCGGTGAACATGGCCCCGGGCAGGCCGAGAGCCCCGCTGGCGAAGTAGAGGCCGTCGGTGCTGCACAGTCCGATCAGCGTCGCGGCGACACCCTGCGATTGGACGCCGGCGGCGAAGGCCTCGCTCAGCTCCGGCGAGCTCGGTCGCATGTCGTGGCCGATGACGATCGACTCGGCACCCTCGGGCAGCGCGATCTCGGCGGCGAAGGCCGCACCGAGCGTCCGCGCCACCTCCGGGTGGAGTTGGTCGGGCACCAGGCCCCGCACGTCATACGCCTTGACGATGGCACTCAGGTCGCGTCGCTGCACAAGCCTCAGGCTACGTCAGCACCCGCCTACGCCCTGCGCCGGTGACTTCCACCCTCACTCAGGGGGCGCGGGGACGGCGCGGAGGCGGGCGCGGCCGCTGCCCAGGGGCGGGGCGGCCGGTCGGTCGGCGGGCTTGGGGCGCCGGCTCTCGCGCACCACATTGGCGAGCGCGACGAGATCGTCGTGGGTCTGCGGCGGGGCGGCGTCGATGGCCAGTCGCACGACGTCCCAGCCCCGGGGGGCGGTCAGGCTGCTGGCGTGCTCGAAGCACAGGTCGTAGGAGTGCGGTTCGGCGTAGGTCGCGAGCGGACCGAGGACGGCGACCTGGTCGGCATACACATAGGTGAGCGTCGCGGCGGAGGGGCGCACGCAGGCGGTGCGGGTGCATTGGCGGGCGACGGTCACCCCGGAAGCGTAGGACATCCGCGGACTCCCGCCTCGCGCGGCGCGCCGGATGGCCCTCGGCTCGCCGGATGGCCCTCGGTCGACGGCCATGTCGAC
>NZ_HG764815.1:3231699-3234101 GCF_001050535.1 Nostocoides australiense Ben110
CGGCGGCCCGCACCGACCCGCGCGTCGGCGCGGCAGCGGTCGCCCCAGCGGCGGCACTCGGGGTGAGGTCCGGGGTCACCGTCCGGGTGCGCACGGTCTCACCGGCATGGCGCTCGTCGTCGCGGTTGAGCATCAAGCCGGCGAGCAGGCTGAGCAGACCGAGGAGGCCGGCGATCCACGGCAGGGTGCCGATGAGGCCGAGCTTGCTGCCGTTGGCCTTGGCGTCCTTGATGTTCGCGGCGACCTGGTCGTCGGTGAACCCCATGCTCAGGTCCAGGGCGGAGGCCCCGTCCGCCGTGACGCGGACCTGCTTCTCGACCTGCTTGATGATCGAGCCGGTGGCCTTGTCGATCCACAGCGTCTTGTCGAGGGAGTACTTGCCCTGCACGCCGCTGGCGATCTCGGCCGGCTCGTCCTTGACGTTGACGTTGAACTTGTAGGTGTCGAGGCCGTCGAGCTTCTCCTCTGCCACGAAGACCGCGTCCACCGCCCGGTCGAGGATGCCGTCCCAGAAGGGATAGGTCTTCTGCTCGACGTCGAAGGGGAACTTGTTGATCAGCCCCTGGTGGGTCGTCGCAAGGTTGCCGAGGTACTTCTCCTGGTCGGAAACCGCGAGCGCGGTCTTGCGGTCGGTCGCGAACGCGTCGGTGCCGGCGTTGATCAGCTGGCTGTCCTCACCCTCACCCGAGACGCAGTCCGGCGCATTGCCGTCCTTGTTCCACATCAAGCAGGAGAAGGTCTGGAAGACCGCGGTCTTGCCGTCGGATGCATCGCCGTCGATGACCGAGTGACTGGTCGCCTTGATCGGCGCCCGATCGGAGCCGAGGTAGCTCGCGTCGCCGCTGAGCGTGGTGAGGCTGTCGACATCGAGCGGGGTCTTCTTGACCTGACCAGGCACCCACAGCAGCACCAGGAGCGCCGTCGTGAGAAGAAAACCTCCCAAGCCGAGAAGCAGCGGGCCGAGAATTTTCCGCATGGTCGAGTGGCTCTCCTCCGAATGATTGCCGCTCGCCGCCGTCGCGAGGGGTCGGCAGATGCTACCAGCGGGTAAAAGGAATCGGAAACACCACGGCGGTCAGGCCGTATCCTGCCCGCCATGACGCGTGGCCGGGGCACCGACGGTATGCCGCGCCGGGGCACCGACGCTATGCCGCCCCAGGGCGACGGCCTGCCGCGGCACGTCGGCGCCCTGGACGGGTTACGCGCCGTGGCCGTTGCGCTCGTCGTGGCGACGCACGCGGCCTACCTGTCCGGCAGTGTCACCACCGGCGGCTTGTGGGGCCGGCTGCTCGGTCGCGGCGACTTCGGGGTTGCGCTCTTCTTCGCGCTCTCGGGCTATCTGCTGCACCGCGGCTTCCTGACCGCGCCGCAGGAGCGGCTGGCCCTCGGCAGCTACTACCTGCGCCGGCTGGCGCGCGTGCTCCCCGCCTATTGGGTGGCCCTCGCCGCGGTCGTCGCCCTGGCCCGGCCGCCGGCGCTCGACAGCGTCCTGCACGCCCTGGCCGTGCAGATCTATGCGCCGGGCTCGCACATCCCGAGCTTCTCCCAGTCGTGGTCGGTCGCGACCGAACTCTCCTTCTACCTACTGCTGCCCCTCGTCGCCGCCGCCCTGCACCGGCTGCGTCGCCGCCGCCCCGACGCGCCCCTGCGGCTGCTGGTTTGGCTGCTCGGTCCGGCGGTCCTGCTGGCCGGGCTGATCCCGGGAGCCGATCTCGAACACGATGTGCCGGTGGAGCGGTGGCTGCCGGCGCGCGCGGGGTGCTTCCTCGTCGGGATGATCCTCGCCGAGGCGATCGCCCGTCCCGACCACCCGATCACCCGCCGCCTACGGGCCGGGACGCGGACGCCGGGCCCGGTGCTCGCGCTGGGTGGCGCGGCATACCTGCTGGCCACCACGCCCCTCGCGGGCCTGCTGACGCTCGGCACGATCAGCGGGTGGCACCTGGGGATCAAGATGTTGCTCTCGTGCGTGGTGAGCGGGGCGCTGCTCGCCCCCGTCGTGCTGTGGCCGGGCAGCGGGTATGCCGCGTGGCTGGCCCGGCCGTGGCTGCGCACCCTCGGGCGGATCAGCTACGGGATCTTCCTGTGGCACCTGCCGGTGTTCGTCGCTTTGTATGCCGTCTCGGGCGCCCGGATCTTCAACGGCGGCCTGGCCGCGCTGCTGGCGATCGGCGTGCCGGTCACGCTCGGGCTTGCCGCCGCGAGCTACCGGTGGATCGAACTGCCGGCGATGCGCTGGGCGGCGCGCCGGCGGCGTGTGCCGGCGCCCGCTCCCGGATCGGGAGACCCGACGGCGGCAGATGTGACGGCCGCAGATGCGCCGGCCCCAGCAAGGCCAGCAGCACGGCCGCGAGACTGAGGACCCGGGTCACCGATTCCACGGCCGGGCTTCCCGGGCCGGT
>NZ_HG764815.1:3234201-3237323 GCF_001050535.1 Nostocoides australiense Ben110
GTGCGCTCGGCGAGAGCGGTGGCGGCGGCCAGCGCACCGGGGACGGTGGCCAGGCGTTCACCGACGAGCAGGACGCTGCCTTCGCCGTCGAGCGCCGCCGCAGCGTCCACCGAACCGAGGATCTCGGTCTCGGTGCCAGGGGCCGCGGGGATCCAGGTGCCGCCCATCTTGCCCAGCCCGCGGGTGGCGAACGGGGCGATGGAGGAGATCTGGGTCTTGTTCTTGCGGAAGGCCTTCCGCAGCCGCAGGAAGACGATAGGGCTCTCTTCCTCCGGCTCGAAGCCGACGAGGAGCACCTTCGGGGCCTTCTCCAGCGCGGCATACGTCACGCTGCCGCCGGCGGGGCCGGTCGCCACCACGCTCGCGGCGAGGAATCGGGCCTCGTCGGCGCTGGCCGGGCGGGCCCGGAAGTCGATCGAGTTGGTGGCGAGGACCGTGCGAGCGAACTTGCCGTAGGCGTAGGCGTCCTCGACGCTGATCCGGCCACCGGTCAGGACACCGGCGCTCTGACCCTGCAGGCCGGCGGCCGCGGCGGCCAGGGCCTCGGGCCAAGAGGCGACCTGCAGCTGCCCGGAAGCGCCGCGCACCATCGGCAGGGAGATGCGGTCACCGACGGTGGGTGCGGTGAAGGCCCAGCGGCCCTTGTCGCAGTTCCACTCCTCGTTGACCTCGGGGTCGTTGATCGCCATCCGGCGCAGCACGACGCCGCGACGGTGGTCGGTTCGGATCGCGCAGCCGCTGGCGCAGTGCTCGCAGGCGCCGGCGGTGGAGACCAGGTCGAACGGACGGCTGCGGAAGCGGTATGCCGCGCCGGTCAGCGCGCCCACCGGGCAGATCTGCACGGTGTTGCCGGAGAAGTAGCTCTCGAAGGGCTGCTCCTCGTAGATGCCGACCTGCTGCAGCGCGCCGCGCTCGACCAGGGCGATGAACGGGTCACCGGCGATCTGGTCGGAGAAGCGGGTGCAGCGGGCGCACAGCACGCAGCGTTCGCGGTCGAGAAGGACCTGGCTGGAGATATTGATCGGCTTGGGATAGGTCCGCTTGACGTCCTCGAAGCGCGAGACCGCCCGGCCGCTGCTCATCGCCTGGTTCTGCAGGGGGCACTCGCCGCCCTTGTCGCAGACCGGACAGTCGAGCGGGTGGTTGATCAGCAGCAGCTCCATGACGCCCTGCTGCGACTTGTCGGCGCCCTCGGAGGTGTACTGGGTCTTGACCTCCATGCCCTCCGCGACCGTCATGGTGCAGGAGGCCTGCGGCTTCATCCGCCCGGGAGGGCCCTGCATCTGGCGCGGGGCGCTGGGCTTGCCGTCCGGTCCGGGCGGGCCGGGCATGGCGACCTCGACCAGGCACTGCCGGCAGGCGCCGACCGGGTCGAGCGACGGGTGGTCGCAAAATCGGGGGATCTGGATGCCGATCTGCTCGGCGGCCCGGATGATCAGCGTGCCCTTGGGCACCGACACCGGTATGCCGTCGATGGTCAGGTTGACCAGATCGGTCTGGGCGGGGGTGACGCTCATGCGTGCGCGTTCTCCTTCGCGAAGACTGCGGAGGCATCCCGGTCGAAGGGGCAGCCACCCTGCGTCAGGTGGGCGAGGTATTCGTCGCGGAAGTACTGGATCGAGCTGGTGACCGGGGAGGTGGCGCCGTCGCCGAGCGCGCAGAAACTGCGGCCGAGGATGTTGTCGCAGACGTCGAGCAGCTTCTCCAGGTCCTCCTCGTCGCCGTGTCCGTGCTCGAGGCGGCCGAGGATCTGCTTCAGCCACCAGGTGCCTTCACGGCAGGGGGTGCACTTGCCGCAGGACTCGTGCTTGTAGAAGTCGGTCCACCGGTCGACGGCGCGCACCACACACGTGGTGTCGTCGAAGATCTGCAGCGCTCGGGTGCCGAGCATCGAACCGGCCGCAGCGACCGAGTCGAAGTCGAGCGGCACGTCCAGGTGCTCCTGGGTGAACAGCGGCGTCGAGGAACCACCCGGGGTCCAGAACTTCAGCGGGTGGTTCTCGTCGCGCATCCCCCCGGCCATGTCGATCAGCTCACGGAGAGTGATGCCCAGCGGCGCCTCATACTGCCCGGGGTTCTTGACGTGCCCGGAAAGGGAGAAGAACCCGTAGCCCTTGGACTTCTCGGTGCCCATGGCGGAGAACCATTCGTCGCCGTAGAGCAGGATCGGGGCGACCGAGGCGATCGACTCGACATTGTTGACGACGGTCGGGCGGGCGTAGAGGCCGGCGACCGCGGGGAACGGCGGGCGCAGGCGCGGCTGGCCGCGGCGGCCCTCGAGGCTGTCGAGCAGTGCCGTCTCCTCGCCACAGATGTAGGCGCCGGCGCCGGCGTGCACGGTGACGTCGAGGTCGAAACCCGAGCCGTGGATGTTCTTGCCCAGGTGGCCCGCGGCATACGCCTCTTCGACGGCGCGCAGCAGCCGGCGGTAGACGTGGACGACCTCGCCGCGCAGGTAGATGAACGCGTGGTTGCAGCCGATGGCGAAGGAGGTGATCGCCACGCCCTCGATGAGGAAGTGCGGTGTCGCCATCATCAGCGGAATGTCCTTGCACGTGCCCGGCTCGGACTCGTCCGCGTTGACGACGAGATAACGGGGCCCGCCGTCCGGCGGGGGCAGGAAGCCCCACTTGACGCCCGTGGCGAAGCCGGCACCGCCGCGACCGCGCAGACCCGAGTCCTTGACGCTCGCGATGATGTCGGCGGGCGGCATACCCAGCGCCTTCTTGAGGCCCTCGTAGCCGCTGTGCTTGGCGTAGGTCTCCAACGTCCAGGAGTTCGGCTGGTCCCAGTAGCGGGTGAAGATCGGCGTGAGCTGCGTCATCGGGTCACTCCCCTGCCTGCTCGGTCTGCTGGGCGCGCTGCAGGGACTCGCCCGCGACATCGGTCATCTTGTCCCGCTCGCCCTGCAGGGCGCTGTCGGCGACGGGGGCAACGTCGGCCACCGGGCCGCTGCCCGAGTCGGAGCCGGCGTCTCCGGGGGCGACCCAGCCCTGCTCGCGGGCGACGCGCAGACCGGCGAGCGAGGCGCTGCCGGCGCCGACGCCCTGGTCGGCCAGGCCGTCGTGGAAGCCGGCCAGCACCCGGGACATCTCCTTGAAGGTGCACTGGCGGGGGGGGGG
>NZ_HG764815.1:3237423-3239806 GCF_001050535.1 Nostocoides australiense Ben110
GGCCCGGCCGGCGGCGGTGACGGCCGGCCCGCGGCCGAGTGGCTCGCGCAGGAGCGCGGGCGCATCCTGGCCAGAGAGGCGACCATCGCCTCGGTGCTGCGGGACGGCGATCTGGTCGCCCGGACCGACCTGCTCGGCTTTCACGCCCACTGGATCACCCCCGAGGTCGAGCCGCGCCGCTACGACACGTTCTTCTTCACCGCGCTTTGCCCGCCGGGACAGCACGCCGACGACCAGACCCCCGAGGCCGAGAGCGCAGAGTGGGTCGACCCGGCAGCCATGCTCCGCGACGAACGCCCCGCCCTCATGCCGCCGACGATCGTCTGCCTGGAAGACGTGGCCGCCGCCACCAGTGCCGCCGGCCTGGTCCGCATGCGCCGCGACGTCCAGGTCATCCAACCCGTCCCGGTGCGGCACGGGGACGGGTGGGCGATGCGGATGCAGGTGCGGCCATGACGACTCCCGACCCGCGCGGGGTGCTGCCGGCCTGGTCGGGCGGCGAGATCACGACGCACGCCACCTGTGTGCTCGCGCCCAATCCGGGTCCGATGACCCTCGACGGCACGAACACCTGGGTCGTCATGGCACCCGGCGCCGGCGAGGCGATGGTCATCGACCCCGGGCCCCTCGACGAGGACCACCTGCGGGCGGTATGCCGCGTGGTCGAGCGCCGCGGCGCCCGCGTCACGGAGACGATCCTCACCCACGCCCACCTCGACCACAGCGAGGGCGCAGCCCGGTTCGCCGAGCTGACCGGCTGCCGCGTGCACCCCGTCGGCCCCGGACACGACGACCTGGCCGACGGGTCCGTGGTGAGCGCGGGTGGGGTGGCGCTGCGGGTGGTGGCGACACCCGGTCATACCGCCGACTCCCTCTCCTTCGTCCTCGAGGCGGACCACGCCCTCCTCACCGGCGACACCATCCTCGGCCGCGGGACGACCGTGGTGGCGCACCCCGACGGCGAACTCGCGGCATACCTCGACTCGCTGGAGCGCATCAGGGCGCTCACTGGCGGCGGCGAGGTGGTGACGATCCTGCCCGGTCACGGCTCCGTCATACCCGACGCCCACGGCCTGGTCGGCTACTACCGCACCCACCGCCGCGAGCGGCTCGACCAGGTGCGCCAGGCGCTCGCCGACGGCGCCACCGATGTCGAGGGCGTGCTGCGGCGGGTCTATGCCGACGTGCCCGAAGCGGTCTGGCCCGCAGCCCGGTTGAGCATCCAGGCCCAACTCGACTACCTCGCCGCCCGATAGCGCAGGCGCGGGGTCCCCGCGAGATATCGCAGCGACGTCCTAGACGCCCGCGCGCTTGTGCAGGCGCTCGACGTTCATCAGCAGCACCGCGCGGGCCTCCAGGCGGATCCAGCCGCGCGTGGCGAAGTCGGCCAGCGCCTTGTTGACGGTCTCGCGGGAGGCGCCGACGAGCTGGGCGAGTTCCTCCTGGGTCAGGTCGTGGGCGACGAGCACGCCCTCCTCGACCGGACGGCCGAAACGCTGGGAGAGCTCGAGTAGGGCCTTGGCGACGCGGCCGGGCACGTCGGTGAAGACGAGATCGGCGATGGATTCGTTGGTGCGGCGCAGCCGGCGGGCCAGCGCCGCGAGCAGGGTGAAGGAGACCTGCGGGCGGGCGCTGAGATAGGCGTGCAAGGCGTCGGTGCCGAGCCCGACGAGCTGGGTCTCGGCGACGGCGGTGGCGGTGGCGGTGCGGGGGCCGGGATCGAACAGCGACAGCTCGCCGAACATCTCGCCGGGGCCGAGGATGGCCAGCAGATTCTCCCGCCCGTCGTATGACGTGCGGCCCAGCTTGACCTTGCCCTCGGCAATCACGTAGAGCCGGTCGCCCTGGTCGCCCTCGTTGAAGAGGATGTCGCCGCGCTCCATGCGGATCGGGATCATCGACGACAGCAGATCACTGGTTGCCTGCTCATCGAGTCCGGCGAACAGGGGCGAGCGTCGTAGCACGTCAAGATCCACGGTGCAGAGTTTGCCATGCACGCGGTCTCCGCGTCTCACCTAGGCCCGCCAACGCGCCGACGGAGGGTCAGTCGCTCTGGTCCAGGCCCACGGCGAGCACCCGGCAGGCGTCGCCGCGAACACCCCTCAGGGCCACCTCGATCCCGTCGGGGTGGCTACCGAAGTCGGCGATGACCACCGAGCCAGCCTCCCGCATCAGCCCGAGCCGGGTCACCTCCCCCTGCACCAGCGAGCGGGCCAGGATCACGGTGCCGTCGGCGAAGAGCAGCCGGGCCACCTTGGGGACGGGGGAGTGGTGGATGGCCCGGAGGGGCACCCGGTGGCTGCGCAGGCTGGTGAGCCGGTCGCTCAGGAGGCGCCGCTGCGTGCTGCCGGCGTCGGCGACGATCCGGGCCAGCCGGTCGGCC
>NZ_HG764815.1:3239906-3251033 GCF_001050535.1 Nostocoides australiense Ben110
TATAACCGCCCAACCGTCTTACCTACTCGCGGGTCATGATGCGCGGTCCTCGAACATCGAGGGCCGGGCGCCGGTGATCCAGCCGACGATGTGGTCGGGGTCGGTGCCCCGCATCGGGACGTCGGCGACCTTGCGCCCCCGGTTGAGGATGACGACGCGGTCGGCGACCTCGTGGCACAGCGGGAGGTTGTGCGTGACGATGACGATGGCGATGCCCTGATCGGCCATCCGGCGGATCAGGCCCTCGACGAGCTTGGTCTGCTCGTAACCCAGAGCAGCGGTGGGTTCGTCGAGCAGGAGCACACCGTTGGCGTCGCCGGAGACCCGGATCGCGCTGCGCGCCACCGCAACCACCTGACGCTGGCCCCCGGAGAGCATCTCCGTAGGCCGGGTCATCGGGGCGGTGCGCACGCCGAGGCGATCCAGCTCGGACTCGGCACGCTTGCGCATGGCCTTGGTGTCCACGAACCCCAGCCAACCGAGCGGACCCTTGCGCAGAATCTCCCGACCGATGTTGAGGTTGGTCGAAATGTCTTGCGCGTCGACGAGAGCCAAGTCCTGATAGACCATCTGGATGCCCGCTTCCGAGGCGTCGCTCGGGGAGTGGAAGGAGACCTCCTTGCCGTGGACGCGGATGGTGCCCTCGCTGGGCCGGTGCGCCCCGGACATCACCTTCAGCAGGGTCGACTTGCCGGCTCCGTTGTCGCCGAGCAGTCCGACGACCTCGCCGGGCATGACGTGGAAGTCGATGTCCGCCAGGGCACGCACATAACCGTAATGCAGGTCGATGTGGGACAGGTCGAGGGCAGGAGTGGTCACGTCGGTGGATGTCATCGTGATCAGACCTTCTTCTGGTGGACCGACAGATTGGAGGTGGCCATCAGCCGGTCGGAGACGCTCTTTTGGATGAAGCGCTCCAGGCCCAGCGACGCGAGCAGCAGCACACCGGTGATGACCGTCGCCCAATAGGTCTGGACGCCCCGGATGATCAGGCCGTTGGCGATCGTGGCCAGGATGAGCGCACCGACAAGCACGCGGGGCAGCGAGCCACGACCCCCGCTCATGGCCACCCCAGCGAGCGCCACCGCTGTCAGGGCGCTGAAGATGATGGCGGGGCTGGCATCCGGATTGGCCTCGGTCGTGATCGCCGTGGCGACGAGCCCGCCGATGGCGGCGCAGATGCCGGAGATGACGAAGCCCATCACCTTGTAGCGATCGCTGTGGATACCGCTGCGCCGCACCGCTTCCGCATTGCCACCAACGGCCATGAACCGAATGCCGTCTCGGGTGCGGGTCAAGAAGATCGTTCCCACGAGATAGAGAGCGGCGACAATGTAGACGGGTGCGGGAACCCCGAAATAGCGGCGAGTCCCCATGAAAGTGAGCCCGTCGAGGCCGGGGATCGTCAGACCGCCGGTGATGACCGACGCCAGCCCGGTCAGCACCGACAAGGTGCCGATCGTGACGATGATCGGGTTGAAGCCCTGGAGGGAGATCAGCCCGTTGACGACACCGACCAAGGCACCGCATACCAACGCGATCGGCACCGCGATCCAGAGGGAGACCCCCTTGTTGACGGCCAGCCAGCCTGTCAGACAGGCACAGAACGCGGCAGTGCCCGGCAACGACAGATCGAGCACTCCCGACATGACGCCCAGCCCGACGCCGGCCGCGAAGATCGCTGTCAGCGCCGCGGCGTTCGCGATGAGCATGGCGTTGCTCCACGTGAAGAAATACGGAGCGCACCAGAACGAGAAGACGAGGATCAGCAGCAACCACAGGATGAAGATGCCTCGGTCGCGTAGAAAGACAAGTGCTGCAACACCTCTCGGCATGTCATGGCCGGTCGGGACGACCGTGTCGGCCGCCGCGGCAGAAGACGGGGCTCCCCGCGACGCCGAGTCACTGACAGGAGTGCTCATGGCTCAGCTGTCCTTGGTGTAGATCTTCTGGGGGACGGTCAGCTGCTGGCCGGTCTGGGTCGGGTCGGCGATCAGGCCCACGAGAGTGTCGAAGGACTGGGCCATGTCATCCTGGAACTGCAGGGCGACCGAGGCGTAGATCTTGCCGTCCTGGACGGCCTTGAGGACCTCGTCGTTGCCGCCGGCCTCGGTGACACACGGCAACTCCTTGCCCGCAGCAGCGAACGCACCGAGCGCCGCAAGCGCACCTTCGTCGTTCATGCCCTGGACGGCCGTGACATCCGGGTTGCCCTGCAGGGCGTTGCCGATCTTGGTCTGGGTCGCAGCCCGGTCGGTGACCTCCACGTGCGTGACGACCTCCGCGCCCGGAGCACCAGCGGTCAGCGCGGCCATAGCGCCCTCCTCGATCTCCTTCTTGCCGGCGGTGCCGGTCGTCGCGTCGACGAAGAGGACCTTGGCCTTGCCGGAGAGTTTCTCGTTGATGCACTTGGCCAGCTGCTCACCGATCGCCTTGCCCTGTGCGGTGTAGTCGATGGTGTCGAACGTGATGCCCGGCTGCAGGCCGTCGAACCCATAGTCGGCGGGGACGCCGTTGACGACCATCGGGACCTTCTTGTCGATCGCCAGTTGCACGACGGACTTCAGGGCGGTCGGCTGGACGGCGATCATCCACACGCCCGAGGCCTTGCCGGACTCGATGACGGCGGTGAGCTGCTGGATCTGCTTCTGGGGGTCGAGGTTCGGGTCCTGGATGTCGACGGTGAACCCTTTGCCTTCGCCATAGGCCTTCACGCCCTCGGACAGGCCCTTCATCGCGGGAATCTTCAGCGCGAGCGGGGAGAAGACGATGGTTTTCCCGCCGGCGGCGGAGGCCGCCGATCCGGACGAACTCCCAGCCGTCGAGGAACCCCCACCCGCAGGTTGGGTGGTCCCGCCGCAGGCGGCGAGCAGAGAGACCGCACCGACTGCAGCGGCGATCGCGGGCGACATGCGGCCCACGCGGCCGGCGGTCGAGTGTGACATGAGCATCTCCTCATTGAGCGGTGCCGACGGACGTCGCCGGCGTCTGACGAGTAGGAGAGCACGCGGCATACGACCCTCGGAAGCAACGGGCGGGAATGCGAGCCATCACGCGCAGCCATACCTAGCCCTCTCCCCGCGCGCGAGGACTGGTGCTTGACTCGCTATACCCACACGAAGGAGCGAGCAATGACCTGGGCCGAGCGCGACACCTATGTCGAGGAAGTGACCCGCGACGTCTTCGCCTTCATCCAGCCCGACGGGTCCTGGATGGTCAACAACTGCGGGTTCGTCGTGGGCTCCAGCGGGCGCAGCGTCCTGGTCGACACCTCCTCGACGGAGCGGCGCACCGCCCAGTTCATGGATGCCGTGCGCGCCCACTCGAGCCAGCCACCGATGGCTCTGGTCAACACCCACCACCATCCCGACCACACCTACGGCAATTTCCTTGCGCCCCAGGGGACTCCGGTCGTCGGTCACGTGCGCTGCCGCGAGGAAGTGCTCGCCGCCGGGTTGGAGGCGACGAAGGTCATCACGACCCCGGACTACGGCAACCTCGAACTGCGGCCGCCGGATTTCACCTTCACCGACCGCCTGACCCTGCACCTCGACGAGACGCCGGTCGAGTTGGAGTACGTCGGTCCGGCCCACACGAGCAATGACGTCCTGGTATGGCTGCCGGAGCAGAAGGTCGTCTTCGCCGGGGATCTCGCGTTCGCCGGCGGGCAGCCGTTCCTGCTTGAGGGATCGCTGGCCGGCTTCCCGAAAGCGTTGGCGCGCATCAAGGAATTGGGCGCCGAAGCGCTCGTGCCCGGCCACGGTCCGGTGGTGCGCGGCGCGGACGTGAACAGCCTCCTCGACGACCTGACCGGCTATGTCGAGTTCGTCTCGCGCATCGCGAGCGAGGGCATGGCGGACGGTATGACGCCGCTGCAGGTCGCCGAGAAGTACAAGGACAATCCCTACTCCGGCTGGCAGGAGACCGAGCGCCTCGTCGGGAATCTGCACCGCGCCTACTCCGAGTTGTCGGGCAACGACCTCTTCACCCGGCTGCGGGTGCCGGACGTATGGCCGGAGATGCTCTCCTTCCACGGTGGTCCGATCGGCTGCAAAGCCTGAGGCCGTGAACTGACTTGACCCGGCGGCGGCCCGTCGGGCACCCTGGCGGCATGTGCGACTGACCTCTTTTCCCTTGCCCATCAAGCGATCAGAGGTCTCCCATGCCCGCATCCCTGCACATCCATGCGCTCGCCGCCGGCTTCGGCGCCCGCCCCATCTTCTCCGGACTCGACCTGACTCTCGGGCCGGGTGACGTCACCGCGGTCGTCGGCCCCAACGGCGCCGGGAAGTCGACACTGCTGCGGATCATTGCGGGTGAGCATCCGGCCGACACCGGCACCGTCCGGCTCGCCCCGCAGGATGCGAGCATCGGCTACCTCCCCCAGTCGCCTCCCCGCCCCGAGGAGTCGATCCACGAGTATGCCGCCCGCCGCGCCGGCGTCACCGCTGCTCAGGGCGAATTCGACTCCGCCACAGCGGCGTTGGCTGATGGTGCGCCAGGAGCAGAGGAGCGGTATGCCGTGGCTCTGGAGCGCTGGATGGCGCTGGGTGCCGCTGATCTCGACGCTCGCCTCGGGGTGTCGTTGGCGCGCGTCGGTCTGGACGTCGCGTTGGATCGTCCCCTCGGCCGGCTCTCCGGTGGCCAGGCGGCGCGCGCAGCGCTGGCCTCGATCCTGGTGAGCCAACAGGAGGTGCTGCTGCTCGACGAGCCGACCAACAACCTCGACGCGAGCGGTCTTGCCGTCCTCACCGCATACGTCACGAGCCTCGCGGGACCTGTCCTCATCGCCTCTCATGACCGTCGCTTCCTCGACGAGGTGGCCACCAGCGTCCTCGAACTCGACATCCACCAGCAAACGGTCACCCGCTTCACCGGCGGCTGGTCGGACTACCGGACGGCCAAGGATCTGGCGCGCGATCAGGCTGATGAGGCGTATGCGGCTTACACCCTGCAGCGCGACGCCCTCGTCGAGCGAGCGAGACGACAGAGTGACTGGGCGGCCAAGGGCCGTGCCGGCAAGGCCGACCTCGGACCGCACGACGGGATCGGCAAGAAGTACATCGAGGACAAGGCGAAGCGGATGGATCAGCGCGCGGCCCGAGCCCGGGCGGCGGCCGAGCGATTGCCCGAGGTGGAGCAACGGCGCAAAGAATGGGAGCTGCGCTACAGGATCGCCGAGGCGCCGCCGTCGGCGGAGGTCGTGATCACCCTCGACCAGGTGTCCGTCGAGCGCGGTGCCTTCCGGATCGGACCGTTCTCGACGACAGTCGCCCGCGGGGAGCGCATCGCGATCGTCGGCGACAACGGAAGCGGCAAGTCGACCCTGCTGCACGCGCTCCTCGGGGAGGTGCCGGTCGCGAGCGGCCGCATCTCATGGGGGACGCGCGTCCATACCGGCACGCTCGATCAGGCGCGGGGAGTGATCGCCGGCCCCGACGACCTGCTCGATGCCGTCACCGCGGCGCTCGGCAGCACCGACCGCGCCGACGTGCGCACACTCCTCGCGAAGTTCGGACTTGGGCCAGAAATGGTTGAGCGCGAATGTGATTCGCTGTCGCTGGGTGAACGCACCCGGGCCGCCATGGCGGTCCTGCAGGGCCGCGCCGTCAACACGCTCATCCTGGACGAACCGACCAACCACCTCGACGTGCCGGCCATCGAGCAGATCGAATCGGCGCTCGCCGCCTTCGGCGGGACGCTCCTGATCGTCACGCACGACCGGACCCTGCTGGACGCCGTGGCGCCGACGACCCGGTGGGAGGTCTCACGCAATGGCGAGGTGGCGTCGGTGCGGGTGTCGATGTGGTGACGGCGTCAGCCGCGATAGAAGGGCTGAGGAACGCGTGGGTCGGCCTCGACGACATCGAGTAGGTCATCCGCCAGCAGGGCCTTGATGCCCTCCTTGCTGGCGCCGATGCCGGCCCAGTGTGGGTCGACGTCATGAGCGAGGCACCACGCGCGATCCTCCGGCCAGACGAACGCCGGCCATGGCCAATAGGTCGCCATGCCACTTGTGCCGAACGTCCACAAGTCCTCCGGCACTCCCGACAGGAGGTAGTAGACGCGATTGCGGATGGCGAACCGCGGCAGGGCGGGCGAGTCGAAAGCCCCGCCCCAACCGTCCCAGACGCCGAAGTAGCGGTTGGACGAGGTGGTATGCGGCGCAAGGACTTCCGCCGCTCGGGCCATCTCCTCGAGGTCGGTCAGCTCATGCTCCGGCGCGTCGGCCTCCCGGTCACCGGGCGACCCCGGGTCGGGCAGGAAGCGCAACCGGGCGTACGCGGAGAAGCCTCCTGGGCCGAAACCAGCGACCCTCGTCCACGGCCGCTTGTCGCGGACGATCCATTCAGCTGCGGTGCCGTCGAGGCACGGCGAAAGTGCCACAACCAAACGCTACGCCGCCAGCGCGCGGATGACTATGACGCAGGCCGCAATGACGCAGAACGCCAGGACCGCCGTGCGCATCCCCGACTCCGCGAGCCGGCGACGCAGGCGACCGGAGGCGGCATACCCGACCACCATGAACGGAGCCCAGACGAGTGCAGCCCGCAGGTCCGACCAGCCGAGGGCGCCGGCCTGCGCGAGCCCGATCGTCGACAGGGCGCTGCCGAGCAGGAAGGAGACGGCGAGCGTGGAGCGCATGCGGGCGGGCGGCTCGTGCTGGAAGAGGATGGCGGTGAACGGGCCACCGACCGCGGCCGAGGCACCCGAGATCCCCGACAGCGCGCCGGCGACCAGCGCGTTGGGGACCGTTGCGCGGATGTCCAGGCTCCAGATCGAAAGCGCGACAGTGAGCAGGATGACGGCACCGAGCACGATGCCGATCTGGCTGGGGGACAGGACAAGAACCAGCCAGACACCGATGGGTGTCGTGAGGGCACGAGCTAGTATGGACCACCCGAGCGGCCGCCAGGCGACGTCCAGCCCCTCACGTGCGATCTGGATCAGCGGCAGGATGAAGCCGCCGAGCACGAGCGCGCCGGGCATGAGGTCCGGAGCTGCCAGCAGGACGATCGGTCCGGCGACGACGTTGATCCCGAATCCGATGGCGGACTGGATGAAGGCGCCTGCGGCGATGGCCAGGCCGAGCAGGAGCAGGACGGTCCAGGTCATCACGTCGGTCCGGGCTCACGCCTAGGGCAGTTCGCGCCGGACGATCTCGGCGAGCACCTGCGAGCCGGTGGGCATGATGGCATCGTTGAAATCGTAGTCACTGCTGTGCAGCGGTGTGCCGCCGATCTCGCCGCTCGCTCCATTGCCGATGAGGATGAAGCACGCGGACGTATGCCGCCCGAACACGCCGAAGTCCTCGCTCGGCATGATCGGCTCGCAGTCCGCCTCGACAGCGTCCGGCCCCACGACCGCCCGGGCGGCGGCAGCGGCCATGTCGGCACAGCCGGGATCGTTGACGGTCGGGGCGAACTCATGCGTGTAGGTCACCTCGGCCTGCGCGCCGTGCGCTGCCGCCACGCCCGCGCTGATCTCACGAATGCGCTTCTCGAGCAGCGCCTGCACAGCCGGGTCGAAGCTGCGGGTGTCACCGGTGATGCGCACAGTGGTCGGGATGGCGTTGCGGGCGCCGTCGGTGTGGAATCCAGTGCAGGAGAGGACAGCCGGCTGGACCGGCGAGATCGTGCGGGCGACGACGCTCTGCAGGGCGATGACGATCTCGGCGCCGATCACGAGCGGGTCGACGACAGCCTCGGGCCGTGCCGCGTGACCACCGCGACCGGTGATGACGATGGTGAAGTTGTCCTCGCTCGCCATGATGCCGCCGGCGCGCAGGTGGATGTGGCCGGCGGGCAGTCCGGGGAGGTTGTGGAGGCCGTAGATCGCGTCCATCGGGAACCGCTCGAACAGTCCGTCGTCGATCATCGCCTGGGCACCCCTGCCCGGTTCCTCGGCCGGCTGCAGAACGAACCGAACCGTGCCCTCGAAACCGCCCTCGGCCGCCAGCAGGGCCGCAGCACCGAGCGCCATCGCCAAGTGCCCGTCGTGGCCGCACGCATGCATCGCGCCCGGGTTGCGCGAGCCGTGGACCCGACCGGGCGCCTCGGTGATCGGCAAAGCGTCCATATCCGCGCGCAGCCCGATGCTGCGTATGCCGTCGCCGCGGCGCAACGACGCGACGAGCCCGGTCCCGCCCAGGCCGTGCTCCACGTCGTAGCCGAGGCCGGCGAGGATGCCGCCGAGATAGTCCGCGGTCGCGATCTCGGTGAAGGCGGTCTCGGGATGCCGGTGCAGGTGGTGGCGCCACTCCTGCTGACGGGCGAGCGGATCGGCGACCAGTTGGGAGGTCATGGGGTCACGCCGGCGGGTTGATTCGCAAGCTGCACAATGGCATTCGCGAGGATGTCGATACCGTCACCGCAGGCTTCGGGCGTCGAGTACTCGCGCGGGGTGTGGCTGATGCCGCCGTACTCCCCCGCGCACGCATCACCTCGATGCCCCCGAGCACACCGAGCGGCTCGTCGAATGCGCAGCGTCATCGGAGGATTCCTTCGGTGCTGAGGAGGACGACAATCGCGTCGTCGGGCAGGTCGATCGCGTCGCGGGCGCCGGATCGGCCGAGGTATGCCGTCAGCCCGGCCAGCGTCGCCGCGCCGCACGGTCCCGCGGAGACACCCTCGGTCGCCAGGTCGGTCACCGCGGTGCGCGCCTCGTCGTCGTGAACGCTGATCGCCGCGTCCAGTCCCCGCCGCAGGACAGGCCACGCGGCGGCGGACACGGTGCCGCAGTTGAGGCCCGCCATGATCGTGTCGGCTGTCGGGACGCTCGTGGGTTCCCCCGCCTGCAGACTCGCGAGAATCCCTGCTGCCGTGTCGGGTTCGACACTGAGGATCCGGCAACCGCCCGTGCCCGGCCGCCGATAATGCGTCACCACCGCTTGGGCGAGGGAGCCCACACCGACGGGGACGACAACGAGGTCGGGGGCCGCGCCGAGGGACTCGTCCACTTCGTCGGGCAACGTCTCGTAACCGTCGACGATCCATTGCGGCACCTCCTCGTAGCCCGGCCACGCCGTGTCCTGAACCAGTGCACGACCGGTGTCCGCATCGGCATACTTGGCCGCTGCGGCGACGGCAACGTCATAGTCCCCGGCGACCCGACGCACGTGGGCGCCCTCGCTCTCGATCAGTTCCGACGTGCGGTCGAGCATGACGCCCGGCACGAATACCGTTGCGGTTGAGCCCAGTCGGCGAGCCATGCGGGCCACGGCCCGGCCATGGTTGCCGTCGGTCGCCGTCACCAGTTCGACGCCCGGACGACGCTGGACGACCTGGTGGCAGGCCCACGATGCGCCGAGGATCTTGAAGGCGGGCAACCCGAGTCGCGCCGACTCGTCCTTCACGAGCAACCGGCCGACCCCCAGTTCGTGTGCGAGGACCGGCACCTCCCGCAAGGGCGTCGGTGCGTATCCCGGAAGAGTGCGGTGGAAGTCGCGTACGGCCGCCTTGGGGGCGCCGCTGGTCCAGTCCCGGGCACGGCGGTTGACGAATGGCTCCCGCATGGCACCCAGTCTCCCATCCGGACAGCGGGTCCGCACGAGTCCGGCGAGCGGGCCGGCCACCCGCGAGGCGGGTGTTCACTCGCTCGCACGACCGCCCGAGCCCTAGTCTGGGGACATGACCAGGTATGCAGTGCTGGGGCCCGGCGGAGTCGGCGGACTCCTCGCGATCGTCTTGCCGTCACAGGGACACGATGTCGTCGTCCTCGCTCGACCCGAAACCGCGACTGCGTTGCGCGACAGCGGATTCCGCCTGGCGAGCCCGCTGTTCGGCGAGCGCACCGAGTCCCTCGACGTCGCCACCGTGCTCGACCGGCCGGTCGACGCGGTCTTCGTCACCCCCAAGGCGACGGCGCTGACGAACTCCCTCGACCTGCTGCCGCTGGACGCCGTCGGCGACGCCATCGTCGTTCCGTTCCTCAACGGCGTCGACCACCTCGCACTGTTGCGCGAGCGCTACCGCAATGTCGTCCCCGGAGTCATCCGGGTCGAGTCGACGAAGGTCGCACCGGGCGTCATCGAGCACGCCAGTGCCTTCGCCCGGATCGAACTCGCGGCAACCGGTGAGCTGGCCGGGCCCGCGGGACGGGTCGTCGATGACCTACGTGCGGCCGGCTTCGACGCCACGCTGCGCGATGACGAGAACGCGATGATGTGGAGCAAGCTGACCTTCCTCGGCCCCATCGCGCTGCTGACGACGCGGTACCAGGCCCCGATCGGCATCATCCGCGATGAGCACGGTGACGAACTCCGGAAGGTCATCGAGGAGTTCGCGGCGGTCAGTGGAGCGGAAGGCGGGCCGGGCGATGCGACGGCCATGGCCGCCGTGGTCGAGACCCTCACACCGGAGATGAAGTCCTCCATGCAGCGCGACGCCGAGGCCGGCCGCCCCCTCGAACTCGATGCCATCGGCGGTGCGGTGCTCCGGGCGGCGCAACGCCACGGCATACCGGTGCCCACCACGACGCGGCTCGTCGACGAGCTCGGCGCCCGGCGGTAGCCCGCCCTCGTTTCTTGACTCATTCCAGATTTGTGAGAATCTGGAAGGGATGGAACACGATCACGGCGAGTTGATGCGCGCGGCCGGGTTGCGGGTGACGCGACCTCGGCTGGCGGTGCTCGACGTGCTCGCCGCGCATCCGCACGCAGACACCGCCGCGATCACCGAGGGGGTCCGGACGCAACTCGGGGCGGTCTCCACCCAAGCCGTCTATGACGTGCTGTCCGCCCTGACCGACGCCGGGATCCTGCGGCGCATCCAGCCGGCCGGTTCGGTGCCGCGCTACGAGTTGCGCGTCGACGACAACCACCACCACTTGGTATGCCGCTCGTGCGGCACCGTCGTCGACGTCGAGTGCGCGGCCGGCGAGCGGCCCTGCCTGGACGCCCGGCCCGACCACGGCTATGCCATCGACGAGGCCGAGGTCATCTACTGGGGCCTCTGCCCCACTTGCGCGGCCGCCGCGCGCTGACCCGGAGCCAAGGAACCTCTGCTAGCAGAGCCTGGTCAAATCAGCAGACCTAGGAAGGTGTGCTGATTTGACTAACCTCTGCTAGTCCCGCGCCGTAAGTTCTAATGAGAAGTCTTCCGAGGGATTTGAGGATGTCTTCGGCGG
>NZ_HG764815.1:3251133-3253508 GCF_001050535.1 Nostocoides australiense Ben110
TGCCGGCCGCCCGCGTGGACACCGCTCCGGCGGCGGCGCTCGCCCTCGTGGGGGCGGCATACACGGCGTGGGCGGCGGCCACGCACAGTACCCAGATCCTGCCCCGCCGTGACGCCGGCTCGAACCTGCAGGCCGCGATCTCGCTGGCGGACACCGGATATCGCATCGTCCCACTGTCGCCAGCGGGCATGGGGGCGCCGGCCGTCCTGCGGGTGCACGACGTCACGCTGGGGAGCCCGGCCTTCTATCAGCTGGGCGATGCCGCTCACCCGTCGATCCAGCCGCAGTTCGTCATCGGCCCGGCCGCCATCTATTCACCCGGCCGCTGGCTCGGCGGCCTCTCGACGATGTTCGTGCAACCGGCGGTGCTGGCCGGGCTGAGTGTCTTGGGCCTCGGGTTGATCGTCGCGGTGCTGCTGCGCGGCTGGTGGGGGCCGGTCGCCGCGGCCTCGGTAGCCCTGCAGTTCCCGCTGCTGCATACGGCCCGAGCGACGTATTCGGAGCCCCTCGCCGAACTGACCATCGTCGCGGGGGCTCTTGCGTGGGTGCTGGCAGCTCGGTTCGACCACCGGCGCCTGGCGCTGCTCGCCGGCTTGCTCGTCGGCGGCACGACCCTGGTGCGGATCGACGGGCTGCGCGAGGCCATCTTGCTCATCCCGGTCGCGGCGCTGGGCCTGATCCAGCGGCGCAGCTGGCCCGCCCCGCTGGTGCGCGGAACCGCAATCGGAGCGCTCGGCGGCGGGGCCGCCGCGCAGGTACTGTCCTACCGCTATCTCGGGGACATCGCCGGCAGCCTGCTGCCCCTGATCGCCCTCGGGGCGTTCATGGCGCTGGTGAGCTGGGCGCTCGTCGTCCTCTCCCGCCGCGGCGCGGGACTGCCGGACTCGGTGCGCCGGCTCCTACCCGCGGCATGCGGACTGGGTGTCCTCGTGATCGGGCTACTGCTCGCGCTCCGCCCCCTGTTCATGACCGTCCGGCAGAACCCGAACGACCCCGGCGCGGATGTCGTCGCCGGGCTGCAACTGCGACAAGGGCTGACGATCGATGGCGCCCGCACCTACGCCGAGCAGTCGGTGGCGTGGCTGTCCTGGTGGGTCGGGCCAGTCGCGCTCGTCATCGCGCTTCTCGTCGCGGCCGCGCTCGCTGCCCGGTTGGGTCGCGCGTGGACAGCCCGGCCGCAGATTCCCGATCAGCCGCCGGCCCCGCTGCCCACCTGGGCCGGCCCGTATGTCGTGGCCCTGGGTTCGACGCTGCTCACCTTGTGGCGCCCGGGCATCACGCCGGATCATCCGTGGGCCGAGCGTCGTCTCCTGATCGCCTTGCCCTTCGTTGCCGTCCTGGTTGTGGTCGGTGCTGCGTGGGTGTGGCGCGGCGCCGCGACAAGCCTGCGCAGCCAACCGGCCCGAGCAGGTCTGGCCCTCCTGACCTTGGCGAGCCTCGTCATACCCACCGCGCTGGCGACCTGGCCGCACCGGAGCGAGCGGGTCGAGGCCGGCTCCCAGGCGCGCGTAGCAGCGCTCTGCCGGGCCTTGCAACCCGGCGATATCGTCCTGAGCGTCGATGACCGGGCGGCTAATGAGTGGCCGCAGGTCGTGCGCGGCATGTGCAACAAGCCCGCCCTTGTCGCGAAGTACTACGCGCGTCGCCACCCCGAGGCGCTGCGCATCCTCGTCGACGGGGTGGTTGACGCCGCACCGCCCGGATCGCGGGTGGTGCTGCTGGCGGGCGAGTCGCCGCAGGCCCTGGCCCGACTGGGCTTGACCCCCCAACCGGTCGCCAGCGGCGCGGTGCTCGAGGATGAGCGTCTCCTCGAACGCCGCCCCGATGGCCTGGTCCCGCTGCGCATCGACCTGTGGCTCGCCCCCGCCTCCTGACGGGCGGCTGGGGGCCTGTCCCCGGTCACGTGGTGCGGGTTGAGCGGTGTTCCCGGGCCGCGCCTACCATTGAAGGAATGACCCCGCCGCGCGAACCGACGCCCAGGTTCACCGGGAGCCGTGTCGTCGCGGGGGCGGGCCTGGTCGCGCTGGTGGCCGCGTTGGGTATGCAGTGTCTCGTCGCGGCGCGCGGGTGGTCGCTGCCCCGCGGGCAGCACTGGGTCGATCTGGACATCTACCTCGCCTCCGCCCAGCGGTATGCCGACACCGGGCAGCTCTATTGCCTGCAGGAGTGCAGCGAACTGGGGTTCACCTACCCGCCGGGGGCGGTGGTGCCGCTGCTCGGACTCGCCCATCTGCCCGTCACCCTCGTGCGGGTTCTCGTGACCGCCCTGACGCTGAGCACGCTCGTCGCGGCGCTGGCCGTGATCTTCGCCCTGGGTCGTATGCCGCGGCCGGCGATCCCGTGGGCGCTCGCCGCGGTGGCGGCGAGCGAGCCGG
>NZ_HG764815.1:3253608-3258569 GCF_001050535.1 Nostocoides australiense Ben110
TGTCGGCGGCCACGAGAAACTGCCCGGAGACGGCCACGAAGCTGCCCGCTGGCGGACATGAGAACTGCCCACTGACGGTCATGGGGTCTGCCCGACACGACGTCGTCTGCCTCGCCGCGGTCCGCGGTTGAGGCCCTTTCCTCGGGTGCGATGAGCGGTGCTGATGCGCCCGTTCGCTCCCGAGGAAGGGATGAGTTGAAGTCTGCCGAGGAGATCATGGAAATCTTGAATGCCTACGACCTGACTGGGTCGTTGCGTGATGCTGGGGAGCTGGCTGGCTGCTCCCACCACACGGTCAAGCACTACGTCGAGCGGCGTGCCGCCGGCGGTGAGCTGGATCAGGCCGCGCGTCGGCCGATGCTGATCGATGAGTACCTGCCCAAGGTCGAGGAGTGGGTGGAGCGGTCCAAGGGCAAGGTCCGCGCCGACGTGGCCCACGACAAGCTCGTGGCGCTGGGCTACACCGGCTCGGAGCGCACTTCCCGCCGCGCGGTCGCGACCGTGAAGCAGTCCTACCGGGCCGGGCGGGTGCGGGTGCACCGACCTTGGATCACCGAGCCGGGGATGTGGCTGCAGTACGACTACGGCGACGGCCCGGTCGTCGACGGCGTCAAGACGGTCCTGTTCGTCGCCTGGCTGGCCTGGTCCCGGTTCCGGGTTGTGCTGCCGCTGCGGGACAAGACCATGCCCAGCGTCTTCGCCGCACTCGACGTCACGTTCCGGCGACTCGGCGGGGTGCCGACCTACGTGCTGACCGACAACGAGAAGACCGTCACGGTCGAGCACATCGCCGGGATCCCGGTCCGCAACCCGCAGCTGGTCGCGTTGGCCGAGCACTACTCGATGAGCGTGCATACCTGCGTGCCGGCCGACCCGGCATCCAAGGGCGGCACCGAGGCGTCGGTGAAGATCAGCAAGGCCGACCTCGTCCCCAAGGACACCAACCTGCGCGAGGCCTACGACTCGTTCGCCGAGCTCGAGGCCGCCTGTGTGGCGTTCTGCGAGAAGGTCAACACCCGCCCGCACCGGATCACCAAGCGGCCGCCGGTCGAGATGCTCGCCGAGGAGCGCGCCCGACTCCACCCGGTCGCCCTGACACCGCACACGGTCGCGTTCGGCACCACTCGACAGGTGCCGGTGAACACGCCGATGGTGACGTTCGAGTCCGGCCAGTACTCGGTTCCACATCAGCTGCTCGGTGCCACGGTGTGGGTGCGGGTCCACGGTGTCGGCGCTGAGGAGCAGGTCGTGATTGTCCACGTCGGCGCCGACGGCCCTGTCGAGATCGCCCGCCACTACCGGGCCACCCCCGGGACACCGAAGATCTACGACGCCCACTTCCCACCCCAGCCCGAGGGACCGCTGGACCGTCGACCCCGTGCCAGGAACGCTGCCGAGTCGGAGTTCCTCGACCTGGGTGAGGGCGCCCGGCTGTGGCTGATCGAGGCAGCCGCCGCGGGCACGCCGCGGATGCGGGTCAAGATGACCGAAGCGCTCGCCCTGGCCAAGCTGTTCGACCCCGTCGAGGTCGACTGGGCACTGGGCCACGCCGCCGTGCACGGCCGGTTCGCCGAAGCCGACCTGTCCTCGATCCTGGACCACCACGCCCGAGCACCGAAGGCGGGCGAACACCGGGCCAGCGAGGATCGCTCGCTGACCCAGGGCACCAGCGCCTGGGCACGACTCGGCCAGCACAGCAAAGACGAGGCGCTCTGATGACGACCAGGAGCACCACGATGGCGGCTGGGTCCGCGCCGGCGCTGCCGGCGGACCTGGAGGATCTGCTGCGTCGGTTGCGGCTGCCCCACATCCGTCGCCACGCACCCGAGGTGGTCGCGACCGCGAAGGCTCAGCGCTGGGAACCGGCTGAGGTGCTCAAGGCGCTGTTCGCCGAGGAGGTCGCCGGTCGGGAACGCTCCGCACTAGCGACCAGGCGGGCGGTCGCGGGGTTCCCGACCGGGAAAACCTTCGATGCCTGGCAGCCCGAGGTCTGCTCGATCCCGGCGCCGACCCAGCAGGCGCTGCGCACCCTGGAATGGGTCCACCGCCGGGAGAACCTCGTCGTGTGCGGGCCGTCGGGCACCGGAAAGACGTTCCTGCTGGAAGCACTCGGACAACTTGCCGTTGAGCAGGGGCTGAAGGTCGCCTGGTTCACCTTGGAAGACCTCGGCGGCCTGCTGCGCCGCCATCGCGCCGACGACACAGTCACCAAGGCCATCGCCCGCGTCCTGCGAGCCGACTTGGTCATCGTCGATGACATCGGGCTGCTACCGGTTGCCGTCGACGCCGCCGAGGGCCTGTACCGGCTCGTCGACGCCGCCTACGAGAAGCGCTCGGTCGCGATCAGCTCGAACCTGCACCCGTCCGGGTTCGACGAGCTGATGCCCAAGACACTGGCCACCGCTACCGTCGACCGGCTCCTGCACCACGCCCACGTCTGCCAGACCAGCGGCGACAGCGTGCGACTCACCCAGGCACTCGCCGGCCAAGGGGTGAGCCCGTTGAACTGAATGCCCCTGGTCGGTAGTGGCCGCAGCCCCTTGGGCAGATCCCATGGCCACCACCGGGCAGTTCCCGTGACCGTCAGCGGGCAGGTTTCATGTCCGCCACTGGGCAGTTCCTGCTGTCCCTTGACACGCAACCTCCGCCAGGGTGCCGAGAGTCGGGTTGGAGTTGCCTGAGGACAGCATCGCTGGAGGCTGGAGCGTCGGACCTCGCCGCCGTCAGTCACTGCGTTGGCGCTCATGCGGTAGATCCCCTCGTCGGTATGAAGGGGCCTTTCGTATCGCACGCTTATCGCACGACAGCCGAACGACAACGGCCCCTGACTCGCGTTTTCGCTGGTCAGGGGCCGTTTCGTGCTGGTGGGCGATACTGGGTTTGAACCAGTGACCTCTTCCGTGTCAAGGAAGCGCGCTACCGCTGCGCCAATCGCCCAAGTCTAAGGTTGAGGTGGAGACGGGATTTGAACCCGTGTACGCGGCTTTGCAGGCCGCTGCCTCGCCTCTCGGCCACTCCACCAAAGGGGGCCTTAACCCTCCGAGCGGATGACCGGCCTCGAACCGGCGACCTCAACCTTGGCAAGGTTGCGCTCTACCAACTGAGCTACATCCGCACTCGGCACCCGCGAGGTTTCCCTCGTTCGTGCGCTCAGAGACCTTAACCCATGCAAGCGGGCATACCCAAATCGGATGTTGCGCTCCACTGGGTCCTTGCCCTCGGGGAACGGCGTCAGCGGTCGCTTGACCCGTTCGCGGAAGGGAATGACCTCACGCGCGGCCGGTTGGATGTGCAAAGTGGCAGCGTTGAAGGCGGCACCGATGAGCACGGCGATGGCGATGAAGTAGAGCCAGATGAGCAGCACGATCGGGGTCGACAAGGGCCCGTAGATGGAGGTCCCGTCGAGCGAGGCGGAGATGGTGCCCCGCACGACATACGACGCGATGGCCCACAGGATCAAGGTGACGACGGCGCCCGGGATGTCGCGCACCCACGGGGTCCGCTTGGGGGTGGCGATGTGGTAAAGCGTCGTCAGCGAGCAGACGACGAGCACGGTGACGACCGGCCAATAGAGGATGACCAGGAAGTCGAGCCGGTCGGGCAGGATCCGGCCCAGCAGCGTCGGGCCGATCAGCACCAGCGGGATCATCACGACACCGACGATGAGCGTGACGACATACATGGTGAAGCTCAGCACCCGGGTCCGGACGATCCCGCGCACGCCGGACTGCCCATACATGATGCTGATCGTGTCGATGAAGACGTTCAGCGCCCGCGACCCCGACCACAGCGACAGCACGAACCCGAGCGAGATCAGGTCGGTGCGGCCGTTGGCGAACACGTCGCTCACGGTCGGCAGCAGCAGCTGCTCGATGACGTCCGGCGTCAGGAAGCGGCCGGCGTAGGTGCCGATCTGCTGGGTGAAGGACTCGATCGTGACCTCGCCGAGCCACCGGCCGATGTAGCCGACGCCACCGAACAGTCCGAGGATCAGCGGCGGGAACGACAGCAGGGCGAAGAAGCCGGCTTCGGAGGCGAGCCCGGTGACGCGGTAGCGCATACAGATCCGCACGGTTTCGGCGATGATCCGGGCCAGCCACATCGCACCGGGGATCGGTGCGATGGCGCGCTTGATTGCTCCTTTCGTCTCCACCACGCCGCTAAGCGTAGGTGTTACGGGTGATCCTCGTGTGACGACACGGCGCACACCGCAAGACCTTTTGGGTCACGAGATGGTCACTTCCGGCCAGCTGTCGCGGTCGCAGGCGCGCGCGTCGAACTGCGCGCGAGTCCACCTCTCCCCTTGGCGGACCAGCACCACATCGGCGCTGACCTGCTGGTATTCCGCGCGCGTCACCATCACCGAGGTCGTGGTCCGGTCCTCCCCCTCCGCGAACGCAGCAACGTCGATCCCGTCGGGCTCGGTCGGCTCGAAGCGTTTGCTCGCGCTCCAGGGCGCGAGCGGGTCGGTGAGCGACACCGTCTCGGTGCCGGTGAGGGGTGTCTCGCGCGTCATGGTCAGCAGGGTCTCGTTGACCTGGGTCGCCGGGACGGTGCTCCGGTCGAGCATGTCGCTGACCGCGATCCGGTCGTATGCCGCCCCGCAGGCCGCCACGATGACCACCGGCCGGCCCTGCGCGTCGGCCGTCACGCCGGTCATCCCGACGACGTCCGTCGTCACCGCGTTGCCGCAGCCGGCCGGCGCCGCCACGAGGATCGAGACGGTGGCCAGGCCGACACGGGCAGCTGAAGAGCGCACGCCGCCACCATGCCAGGCGGGAGAGGGAGTTCACATGAGGCGTTGTACTCACCCGCGCCGGCAGCCGCGGACGCCCGCCCTATCCTGCGGTCATGGCGACCCACGAGGTGTTCAACCAGCCCACGCCGTATGGCGGTGACGACCTCTTCCGCACCGACCCCACCCTCGTCGAGGCGGTCGAGCGGTGGGGCGCCCCGACCGC
>NZ_HG764815.1:3258669-3261000 GCF_001050535.1 Nostocoides australiense Ben110
TGGGCCCGCCGGCGAAGGTCGTGGCGGCGATGTCCTCGACGCAGTCGGGGCAGACGCTCGGGCCGGGCAGGCCGCACCCGGCGCAGGCGCGCGGCAGGGCGAGGTCGATGAGCCCGCCGATGTCGATCCGCCGCCGCATACGATCCAGGCAACCATTCCCGGGCGGGACCGGGCCACCCCGGGTGTGCCGGGTGTGGACAACGCCGGGTGTGGACAACGTCGTGGGGGGTGCCTCAGCGACCCGGGACGACCAGGTCGTCGCCCACGCCGACCTCCGCCCAGCGACCGCCGGCCCGCATGTAGAGCTCGTCCGCGGTGCGCACGAACAGCCGCCGCTCCCCGCCCAGGGTGACGATGCGCTCCGCGCCCTTCACCTCCGGGAGGGGGGTGACCTGTTGACCCAGGGTCACGACATACGGGCGCAGGGCCTGCTTGGTCTCGCCGCCGAGCACCGCGACATCGCTCTCGCTCAGCCACACGACATCGCGCAGCGTCGAGAGCATAGGCGCCAGCCGCAGCGGGCTCTCGGCGAGGCCGGCCGGCGCGCCGAGGTCGTCGCGGACGATCCCCGCGATGTCCAGTCGTGCGTCGCGACCCTTGTCGTCGGTGCTGATGACGGCCGCGCGGGCGCCGTCGAGCGCGATCGCGATCGATACCGGTCGGCGGCCGGCCAGCCACGAGGCCGTGATCCGGCGGGCCGGGGCGTTGGCCGGCGGCCAGATCCCGGAGTCGACGACCCAGACAGCGCCGTCGTGTCGTCCGCCGCTCATCCGGCCGCCCACCCAGAGGAAGCCTTTGCGGTCGTATGCCGGGCCGGTGAGGTTGCTGCCGAAGTTCGGCACCGAGGCACCCGCGCTGGCGCGGAACCGGGCGAGTTCGCCCTCCGCGACCGCGGCCACCTCCTCCCCCATGAAGGCCAGGGCGAGTTCGGTGAACGTTCGCTCGATGCGAGGGTAGGCGGAGGGTTGCTCGGCGATACCGCCTTGGTCGGGCTGCCCGATGCGGCCCGGGTCGGTGGGCACGAGGCCGCGGCCGAGCCGCAGGAGGGGCAACACGCCCACGGGCGCGGCGGTCTCCTGGAAGCCGAGGGCGTCGATGCCCGACACGGGCGGATTCAGCCCGCCGAGGTCCAGGCCGGCGCCTTCGACGGTGATGGCAATGCTCGACACATTGGGCGCCTGGGTCACCGTGGCGACCAGCTGGGCCCACATGCGCCGCCGCGCGGCCGGGTCGGCGCTGACGTGCGCGGCGGCCAGATCGATCGCGGCGACCCCGCCCTCCACGGGCACAGCGTCGACCGAAAGCCGAACTCCCGGACCGAGATCGGTGCGGACGGCTCCGCCGAGGTAGGCGGGCGCGGGCCCGAGTTCGCCCCGGGTGAGGCGGGTGGCGAGCTTGTCGGTGGCGACGTAGCGCACGTCGGGGACCAGGGCGTCGTCGGGTCCGACGTAGTAGAAGTCGTATGGCGTCATCAGCTGGCGGAAGGCGGCCTTGGACAGCCACCGGCCGAACCCGTCCGGCAACCCGCTGATCCGCCACTGCCCCGCCACCTGGGTGACGTTGATTCGGGCCGTGGTGCGGGTCGCCGAGGCGGCCGGCTCGTAGCGGCCCTGGGCGTCCACGGTGCCGGTGAGGGTCCCGCTGAGTGAGTAGGTGTCGGTGGCGACCTGGTCGAGGAAGGCCTCGATCCCCTCTTCGGTGACGACGGCGCGATCCTCCGGGTTCCAGGACGCGGCCAGGCTCTGGGTCAGGTAGGTCCGGGCCACGGCGACCCCTTGCCCCGAGACGCCGGCGGCCCGCAGGAAGCCGCGGATGACGGCTTCCGGCGACGACCCGTCCTGCGGACCCGGCGGGATGAAGCCGACCTCGTCCCGGTCGGCCGGTCCGACGCCGAGTCCGGGTTGGATGCGGGGGTCGGCGTGCAGGCCGACGCAGCCGCTCAGCAGGAGCGCGAGGAGGGCGCCGAGCAGCGCTCGGGCCCGGCGGGCGGTCATCGTGTCTCCGTCAGGCGGACCGGCCGCAGCCGGGTCGTCGCATCGACGTCGGTAGGCTCGGGCGCCAACGGCAGCGGCGATTCACCGATCGGCTCGCCCGCGACCCGGGGCAGGGTCAAGCGGAAAACCGATCCGCGGCCCGCTTCACCCCATGCCTGCAGCCAGCCGTCGTGCAGGCGGGCGTCCTCGAGGGAGATCGCCAGCCCGAGGCCGGTCCCCCCGGTGGTGCGGGCCCGCGCGGGGTCGGCGCGCCAGAAGCGGTTGAAGACCAGCGACGCCTCGCCGGGCCGCAGACCGACGCCGAGGTCGTGGACGGCGATGGCGGCGGCGGGGGGGG
>NZ_HG764815.1:3261100-3263427 GCF_001050535.1 Nostocoides australiense Ben110
GCTCACCACGGCGGTCCCAGGGTGCCGGCCGCGGCGACCGCGCGCAGCACCGCGGCGGCCTTGTTGCGGGTCTCTTCGTATTCGGACAGGGGCACGCTGTCGGCGACGATGCCCGCCCCGGCCTGGACGAAGGCCTTGCCCTGCGTGATCACGGCGGTCCGGATCGCGATGGCGACGTCCATGTCGCCGTGGAAGTCGAAGTAGCCGACGACTCCCCCGTAGATACCGCGCCGCGTCGGCTCGTATTCCTCGATGAGCGCCATCGCCCGCGGCTTGGGCGCGCCGGAGAGGGTGCCGGCGGGGAAGGTCGCGGCCAGGGCGTCGTATGCCGTCGCCTCCCTGGCCAATTGGCCGACGATCGTCGACTCGATATGCATGACGTGGCTGTAATGGCGGATGTTGAGGAACTCGACGACGTCGACGGTGCCGGCGTAGCAGACGCGCTGCAGGTCGTTGCGGCCGAGGTCGACGAGCATGACGTGCTCGGCGCGTTCCTTGGGGTCGGCGAGGAGTTCCTCTTCGAGCAGCAGGTCGTGCTCGGGGTTCTTGCCGCGGGGTCGGGTGCCGGCGATGGGGTGCAGGATCACCTCGCGGCCGGTGACCTTGAGGTGCACTTCGGGCGATGAGCCGACGATGTCGAATGATCCGCCGGCCGGGTGGTCGAGCCGGAAGAAGTACATATAGGGGCTCGGGTTGCTGGAGCGCAGGACCCGATAGACGTCGAGTCCGTCTGCGGGACAGTCGATGTCGAATCGCTGTGACAGGACGATCTGGAAGGCCTCGCCCGCGCGGATGTCCTCCTTGCACTGCTCGACGAGGTCCTCGAAGTGCTCCTGGGTGAGATTGGACCGGACGTTCTCGAGAGCGGTGTCGGCGCGGGCGGCGTCGAGGACGGCCACGGTGCTGTCGGTCGGCGTCGCGAGGGCCGCGGTCATGGCGTCGAGGCGTTCGACGGCGTCGGTCCAGGCCCATTCGACACGCTCGTCGGTGTCGTCGTAGTTGACGGCGTTGGCGATGAGGAGCACGGAGCCGTCGCTGTGGTCGAGGACGGCGACGTCGGTGGCCAGGACCATCGCGACCTCAGGCAGGTCGAGGTCGCCGATCGCCTTCTCCGGCAGGCGTTCCCAGCGCCGGACGGCGTCGTAGGAGATGGCGCCGACGAGCCCGCCGGTCAGCGGCGGCAGACCGGCAAGGGCCTCCGTGGCGAGGGCGGCGACGGTGTCGCGGACGGCATCGACGGGGCTGCCGCCGGTGGGCACCCCGACGGGCGGTTCGCCGATCCAGACGGCCTCGCCGTCCCGCTCGGTCAGGGTGGCGCGGCTCGCGGCGCCGATGATCGAGTAGCGGCTCCAGACGCCCCCGTGTTCGGCCGACTCGAGCAGGAAGGAGCCCGGTTTGCCTTGTGCCAGCTTGCGATAGAGGGCGAGGGGGGTTTCGCCGTCGGCGAGCAGGCGGCGGACGACCGGCACGACGCGCCGGTCTTGGGCCAGGACGGTGAAGGTCTCGAGAGCGGGCCACGTGCTGCCGTATGGCAGTGTGGCCGGCCCCGCGCTCATGCCTCGCCTCCCGCGGGCGCATCGGGCGAGATGGTGGCGCGGAGGTCGCCCGCGTCGAAGCAGGTGCGATCGCCGGTGTGGCAGGCGGCGCCGATCTGGTCGACCGTGACGAGGAGGGCGTCGCCGTCGCAGTCGAGGGCGACGCTCTTGACGATCTGGGCGTGCCCGCTCGTGTCGCCCTTGCGCCAGTACTCCCCGCGGCTGCGCGACCAGAACGTCACCCGGCCGGAGGTGAGGGTCCGGTGCAGGGCCTCGTCGTCCATCCAGCCGAGCATGAGCACCTCACGGGTGTCGTGCTGTTGGACGATCGCGGCGACCAGCCCCTGGGCGTCCCGCTTGAGGCGGGCGGCGATGGCGGGGTCGAGACTCACCGGGTCATTGTGCCAACTGGCCGGCGCCGCTCGAGCTCGGCGTCCATGGCGCCTGGCCCGGGAAGTGCGGAGCAGCGTGGAACTCGAGGCCGGCACCTCAGTGAGCGCCCTGGTTGGCGACCCACGAGGCGTAGAGCGCGGCATACGGTCCGTCCTCGGTGACCAGGCGGGCGTGCGGGCCGCGCTGAACGACTCGGCCGGCGTCCATGACGAGCACCTCGTCGGCGGCCTGAGCGGTGGAGATGCGGTGGGCGATGGCGATCGAGGTGCGGCCCCGGGCGAGCGAGTCCAGGGCGCGCTGGATACGGACCTCGGTGGCCGGGTCGACCGCGGAGGTGGCCTCGTCGAGGACGAGCAGGTCCGGGTCGGCCAGGTAGGCCCGGGCCAGGGCGACCAGCTG
>NZ_HG764815.1:3263527-3265853 GCF_001050535.1 Nostocoides australiense Ben110
TGCATGTAGTGCGCCGCGTGCGAGATGGCGATATCGGAGACGTCGTTGTCGAAGATCTTCCAGCCGTTGCTGAAGGTCATCAGCCAGATGCCCGGGCCGATCCCGCACGGAATCTGGTCGATCCGGTTGCCGCTGATCTCCCCATAGCTGGTGAGCGCACCGTAGACGCCGCGCCCGGTGAGGTGGTTGCCCCGGATGGTGATGCCCTCCGCCATGTCCAGATCGCTCTGGCCCGTCTGTGCGCGCAGGAAGGGGACGAGGTCGGTGCGGGCTGCAGCGGGGTTGTATTCGCCGTGACCCGGGGCGCGCCGGCGGGATGCCCAGTCGCCGTTGTTCACATAGTTCGTCAGCCAGTTGTAGGCGTAGTTGGAGCGCTTGCCCGCGATCCAGACCCCGTTGTGGATGTTCAGGTTCTCGATGCGCCAGTGGTCGACGCCATTGCTGAAGGTGAAGGTCCGGTCGGATGCGGGGGCGCTGTTGCTGCACGACGCGGTCGTCACCGGGTGTGTCACCGTGACCTCGCCGTTGCCGGCGGGCTGGATGACGATCGGCGCGTCGCTGCGGCCCGAGGTGCGAATCCGGATGGTGGTGCCGTTGGCGTAGGTCCCGGCGTACAGGCGGATGACCGTCCCCGGCTCCGCCAGGTCGACGGCGGCCTGGATGGTGCGCTTCGGGCTGCCGGCGGTGCCGGGGTTGGCGTCCGAGCCGTCGGGGCTGACGTAGATGACCTTGCCGGTCGGGTTGGCCGCGGTCGTGAAGGTCACGCTCGCCCCGGTGGACTGGTTGCCGGCGGCATCCTCGGCCACCACACGCGCGGTGTAGGTCGTCGCAGCGCTCAGGCCGGTGACGGTCGCCGACGTGGTGGTCACGGTCTGCGTGATCGATCCCACACTGACCACATATCCGGTGACGCCGACATTGTCCGAGCTGGCGGTCCACGTCAGGCTCGCCGAGGTCGAGTCCGCGGTGGCGCGCAGGTTCGTGGGGGCTGTCGGTGCCTGGGTATCCGGCGGCGTGGTGGTGCGGAAGTCGACCGTCGCGGGCGTCGAGCTATTGCCCGCCGCATCCTTCGCGACCACCGTCGCCCGGTATGCCGTGGTGGGCGTCAGCCCGGTGAAGGCCGCGGACGTCCCGGTCACCGTCTTCGTTGTGTCGCCGACGGTGACGTCGTAGGCCGCGACGCCGACGTTGTCGGTGCTCGCCGTCCAGTTCACCGTGACCGCGTCGGTGGTCGGGGTCGCCGACAGGCCGGTCGGCGCCGACGGAGCCTGGGTGTCCGCCGGTGTGGCGGTGCGGAAGTCGATGACCGCAGGGGTCGAGACGTGCCCGGCCGCATCCTTGGCGACCACCGTTGCGCGGTATGCCGTTGTGGGGCTCAACCCGGTGACTGTGGCCGGGCTCCCGGTCACCGTCTGGGTCGTCGACCCGATCGTGACGTCGTAGCCGACGACGCCCACATTGTCGGTGCTCGCCGTCCAGGTCAGCGTTACTGCGTTCGTGGTCGGGGTTGCGCTCAGCGCGGTCGGCGCAGTGGGGGCCTGCGTGTCCGCCGTGGTGACGGTGCGGAAGTCCACCGCCGCCTCCCCCGAGGTGTTGCCGGAGGTGTCCTTGGCCATCACGGTGGCGCGGTATGCGGTGTCCGCCGTCAGCCCGGTGATGGTCGTCCGCGGTTCGGTGACGGCGAGGGTCAGGGATCCGACGGTCACGACATACTGCGCGACCTTGACGTTGTCGGTGCTGGGGGTCCAGGTCAGGGTGACGGCATCGGTGGTCGGGTCGGCCGTGAGGTTCGTCGGGGTGCTGGGCGGCTGGCTCTCGGCCGGCACCTTCGTCCTGAAGGTGATCCGCACTGCGGGAGAAGAGTTTCCGGCCGCGTCGAAAGCCTGCACGGAGGCGGTGTAGGTGGTGTTGGGAGACAGCGACCCGATGAAGGTGGACGTCCCGGTGGGGGTGCGGACCTTGCTGCCCAGGACGACGCGGTAGTAGGCGACGCCGACGTTGTCCCGGGACGCAGTCCACTTCAGCGTCACGCCGTAGCTTCCCGGCATGGCCTTCAGGCCGGTCGGCGCAGTCGGCCGTTGCGTGTCTCGGGCGCTTGTGCCGGGCTCGTCGGAGATGGATCGCGCGACGGCTGGGGCGCCGGCGCCGAGAAGCAAGGAGGCGCCGAGTACTCCGGTGAACAGGACGCGCAGGGCGCCCTTGCCGGGGCGCGATTGGGGTGTGCGGGGACGCGACAGGTACGACATCGTGAAAGGCTCCTGACCGCTCGACCTCCAGCGCGATGCGGCGCGGGGTGGTCCTCGGTGCGGGTGGGGGGCGGGGGGCG
>NZ_HG764815.1:3265953-3268278 GCF_001050535.1 Nostocoides australiense Ben110
TCGGTGGCCGCGACGGCGACCGTCAGGACACCGGACGCGTCGGCGGCCGGGGTCAACGTCAGGTGCGAGCCGGAGGTCTGCACGCCCACCGCGGCCCCGCCGGCCGGGCTCGCCGACAGCACCCGGAAGGCCGGGTTCGGCAACGGCGAGGTCATCGACTCGGCGAGGTCGACGTCGACCGACTGGCCCGCGGCCACGTGATCGAGTCGCACCGGAAGGATCGTCGGCAGCGGCAGATCGTCGGTCACCCGCACCCGCATCCGCGCGGGCTCGCTCGACTCGCCCCGAACTTTCACCTCGAACTCGCCCTCGGTGCCTGCGCGTGCCGCCGGCTGCGCCGTCAGTCGTATGCGGTCCGTGCCCGATCCCGCGATCGTCACCCCGTCGGCGGGTTGCGTCCATGACGCGTCGAAGGTGAGCCGGCCCGCCGCGGCGGGGTCGGCGGTCCACACGTGGCAGACGCTCGCGACGTCGATATCGACCGGGTCGGCGCCGGCCACCAAGTCCCAGATCAGGTTCGGGCAGCGCAGGATCGGCGCGTCATCGCCGATCTGCACCGGGATGCTCACCAACGACGCGGGAGTTGCCTCGCGGTCGGCTCCCGTGCGGTCGGTGACGGCGAGGATCAAGGCGGCGGGACCGGCATACCCCTTGGCCGCGGTGAGCGTCAGCGTGGTGCGAGAAGCCTTCGCGGAGAACGCTTTCGCCGGCGTGGTGATGATCGGGTCCGTCTGGTCGGCCAGGGTCACCGGGCTCCCGGTGGGTGAGCGGACCAGGTCGGCGAGGTCGACCTTGACGCTGCCGCCCTCCTTGATCGCGATCGACGCGCCGGGCACCGCGAAGGGTCCGCCCGATCCAGCGGCGGGGACATAGACGACCGCGGCGGCACTCGATCCGGAGGTGTCCGTGACGACATACGGCACCGCCTGGGGTGCGTCGGTGACCGGGATGGTGATCCGGCCGCCGCGGACCCCGGCGTCGGGCAGGGCGACGGAGGTGACCCGCAACCGGCTCGAATCCCCGTCCGGGTCGATGGCATCCGCGAGGACGTCGACGGTCGTCGAGTCGACGGAGGTGGCCTTGGCGACGTGGTCGGTGATCCGGGGCGGGATCTGTGCCCCCTTGGCGGCGCGGACGGTGACCGTGCTCAGGGCCGAGGCGCCCGCGTTGCCGCTCAGGCCGTACTTGATGACCTCCGACGTGCCGACCTTCGGGACCTTCGCCGTGATCGGCCCGGTGTCGCTGATGAGCTTCACGTCGGCCGGCAGGTGCGGGTTGTGGTCCGCGAGCGGGTGGATGCGCACCGGATCGCCCGCGGCGAACAGATCGTTGGTGAGCGGGTTGATCGTCACCGTCGCGCCGGGCGCAGCGGTGATGGTGTCCGGCAGCGGCACCGCGGGCTGCGGGTCGCCGGCGGGCACGACGGAGACTCGCACCGTCGCCTCGGCGACGCCACCGAAGGCGTCCGTCACGGCATACCGGAAGCTGTCGGACCCGGTGAAGTTCGGATACGCCTGGTAGGTAAGGCTATTGGGGCTGAAGGAGACCAGCCGCCCGAGCCGTGGTGCCGAGGCGAGGCCGGTGACCATCGTCGAGTCACCGTCGGGATCGTGCCCGGTCGTCGGCACCGGGATGGTGACATTGCCGCCCTGCACGACCCGCGCTTCGAGGCCCTCGGGGGTCGGGAGGGAATTGACCTCTTCGGGGCCGGGCCGGGGTGTCACGACGACGGTGAGCCGCCCGGCGGCGCTCTGGCCCGTGTCGGTCTGCGCGACGTAGTCGATATTGATCGTGCGGGCGGAGGCGGCCTTCGCGGGCGCGAGATAGCGGATCGACTGACCCGAGACGTATGCCGCGCCGACGTCGGCTTTCGTCGTGCCCGGATCGAGCGGGTCGGTGACCCGGAGCTGACCGGGCGCCGGCGCGTCGGGCACGGTGGCGAGCAGGGTGAGGGCGGACCCGGAGAGGGTGGAGTCGTTGTCCAGCACGGGCGCCAGGACGGAGTCGCCCGCACGCACCGTGGCGGTGTCGGAGCGGACGGTGATGCGGTCCTCCTCGACGCCGGGCAGCATCGCGACCTCGACCTGTCCCATGGTCGCCTCGGACCCGTTGGTGACCGAATATGTCACCAGCGGAGGGGTTTTCGTGGCCACGCCGGTCGGGGTCAGCCGCAACCAGCGGCCGCCGACGATCGCGACGGACAGCGCGTCCGCAGGGCTCGCGGTGGCCGACTGCACGGTCAGCAGCGCGCCCGCCGGGTCGCGGTCGTTGCCGAGCACGTCGACCAGCGCCGGCCCCAGCCCGCGGATCGAGGCGGGGGGGGGG
>NZ_HG764815.1:3268378-3270704 GCF_001050535.1 Nostocoides australiense Ben110
GGTCAGCGACTTTCGGGAACTACCCAGTCGGGACCCCTGCGCATCGGTAATTTCACTCAATCTGTCTGCTCAGGTGGCGCAATTGGCCGCTGTGCTCACCGGGTTCAGATCTCACCGACGGCGGACTCCCGAGGTCCAGTAACCTGAGCGGCGTGCTGCCCCCGTGCCTGGGCCGACGTGACCTGCTGGCACACGTCCGCTCCAGCCTGATCGACCGCCGGTGGGTGACCCTCGTCGGCCCATCCGGCATGGGCAAGTCGCTGATCGCGCGGCACGCCGTCGCCGATCGCGAGGTCGCGTGGGTGGATGCGCGCGTCGTGCACGACGTCGACGGGCTCATCGGCGCCTGGCTGCAGGCGCTGAACCCCGATGTCGCCCCGGGTGATGCGCCCTTGCCGGCCCTGATCCGGGCGCTGGACGACACGGGCCGGCTCAGTGTGCTCGACGGCGTCTCCGAGGAGCAGATCCCGGGCCTGTTCGAACTCATCGAGGCGACCCTCGCGGCCACCACCCTGCCCCGGATCCTGAGCACGAGCCACACCCCGTCCGGCTCCCCGCACGGACTTGACCTCCGGGTGGAGCCGCTGCCCACGCCGCTTCCGGGCCAACCCCTCGAGGGCGCCTCCCTGGAGCTTTTCGTCGGCCGGTTGGCCAGCGCCGGCGGAGAACTGGTCGACCTGCGCCGGGACGAGGCTGTGCTGCGCTCCCTGCTCGAGGCGAGCGGCGGCATACCGCTCGTCATCGAACAACTGGCGGCGCAGGCGGCGCAGGTCGGGCTCGCGGCCGTCGCGCCGACAGACTCGCTCTCCGACGCCATCGGGCGCTCCTACGCCATGGTGGACGCGACGAGCCAACGGGCCTTCCGCCGGCTGGGCTGCGTTGCCTTCCCCGTCGGACTCGACGTCTTCGCGGCGCTGGCCGAGCTGCCGCGGGCCCTGGCCATCGCCGCAGCGGCCCAGCTGGAGCGGCACTCCCTCGTCGAGATCACCCCGGACGAACGCGTGCGGATGGCGGCGGCGGCCCGGCGCCACGCGCTGGAGGTGACGCGGCATACCGATGACGCCGCGTGCGTGACGGCCGCGCTGCTCGCGTGGGCCGACGCGGCGCTGCCGGCCAGCGAGGAGGAGGGGTCGGGAAGCGATCCGTGGCTCGCCGACTACGACGCGGTCGATTTCGCCATCGCGCACGGTGCCGGCGATCCGGCCACCCGCGACCTGGCTTACGACATGGCCAACCGGGCCTTCGGCCCGCTGTATACGGCCATGCGTCCGCGGGACGCCCTCACCCTCCTCGAGACCGTGCTCGCCAGCGGCGACGGCCCGCCCGAGGTCGGTGCCCAGGTGGCCCGGCGGGCCGGGATCTGCGCGTCCGAGGTGCTCGGCACCTTCGAGGGGCTGCGCTTCCTCGACCGCGCCGAGCAGCACGCCGACATCGCCCTGGCACCCGATGTCCAACGGGCCCGCATCGCCTCGATCCGGGCCGAGATGTATCTCGACGCCGGCCAACTCGACGCTGCCCGCACCGAGGTGGACCGGATCTTCGCGCTCGGCTGCGAGGACACGTATGCCGAGCGGCAGGCCCGGCGCACGCTGATGGACGTCGAGACGAGCGCGGGCAATCTCGCCACGGCGGAGGCCATCGCGCCCCTCATCATCGACGGCGCCACGGGCGAGGAGGCGTGGCTCGGAATCGCCGCCCGCGTGCTGCTGGCCCAGATCGCCCGCGAGCAGGGCCGGCAGGTCGAGGCGCTGGCCGCCGCTCGCGCGGCACGTCACGATGCGATGGCCCGCGGTGAGGACCGGATCGCCCTGCTGGCCGATGTCCTCGCCCGGCGGATCTCCTGCGAACCGCCCGCCCTGACCCCCGAACCCGAGGCGCTCCCGTGGGCCGTCCGGCTCGGCTACCAGCTGCAGGGTGCCCGAGATGCCGCGTGCGAGGAGCGCTTCGAGCACGCGGCCGGCATCGCAGCCGATGTCGTCGTGCTCGCCGACAGCGCCCGCCTCGAGCGCGACGGGATCGAGGCGCGGATCGTGCTCGCCGACGCCTTGTTGGCCTTGGGCGACACCGGGCAGGCCGCCAGCACGTATGCCGCTGCCGCCCGGCACGCCGCCGCGTGTCCCCTTCCGCTGCGGATCGCCGACGCCTTCGACGGGCTCGCTCTGTGCCTGAGGGAGACCCAGCCCACCCACGCCGCCCGGTGCGTGTGGCTGGGTATGCAGTTGCGCAACGCGCACGGTGCTGCCGCCTTGTCGCGGCCGGGCGTGGACACCAGCCGGCTGCCCGCGCCGCGCGCGGCCAAGGCGTGGTTCGCCGACGGGCGCATCTC
>NZ_HG764815.1:3270804-3273116 GCF_001050535.1 Nostocoides australiense Ben110
CGCGGCGGTGTTGACGTAGTCGGCGACCGCGGCCTTGGCCTTCTCGGTCTTCGACGGGGGCTTGCTGCACAGCATGGTCTCTCCTTCGGGATGCGGTCGTATCTGGCCTCCATCCTGCCTCCTCCACACGGGCGATGCGTCGTTAGGGGCCGACGAAGTGACCGCTCCCAGGGAACTCACAGGGAACGCGTGATTGACTTGGCGCCATGAAGGCAACCCTGCACACCAACCTCGGCGACATCGTGGTCGAACTCTTCGACAACCAGGCCCCCAAGACCGTCGCCAACTTCACCGGCCTCGCCTCCGGCGAGAAGGAGTACAAGGACGACGCCGGGCGCTCCAACCCGACGAAGTTCTTCGACGGGCTCGGATTCCATCGCATCATCCCCGGCTTCATGATCCAGGGCGGCTGCCCGCTCGGCCAGGGCATCGGCGGCCCGGGCTACACCTTCGACGACGAGATCCACCCCGAGCTGGCGTTCGACCGGCCCTACCTGCTCGCCATGGCCAACGCCGGCAAGCGCATGGGCAAGGGCACCAACGGCTCCCAGTTCTTCATCACCGTCGAGCCCACGCCGTGGCTGCAGGGCAAGCACACGATCTTCGGTGAGGTCACCGATGACGCTTCGCGCCAGGTCGTCGACGCGATCGCCGCCGTGCCGACCGGGCCCAACGACAAGCCGGTCGAGCCGGTCGTCATCGAGTCGGTCGAACTCTCCTGAGTCCGTCCGCGTTATTGACCGCGTGACCCCTATGCCGCGCCCGTTGCCGGGAACGCCGGGGAGCGCCGGATGACCGAGCCGTATGCCGGTCCCGGCGCCCCCGCGCCTGTGTGTCCCCGCCACCCCGACCGGATCTCGTATGTCCGCTGCCAGCGGTGCGGCAACCCCACATGCCCCGAGTGCCAGCGGGCCGCTGCCGTGGGGGTGCAGTGTGTTTCGTGCGTCGCCCAATCGGCGCGGGAGCACCCGACGACCAAGACGGTCCTCGGTGCCCGGACGGGGGACCGGGGCGGTCGGCCGATCGTCACGCTGATCCTCATCGCCGCGTGCGTGGGCATCTGGCTGCTGGAGCAGGCCAGCCGCAGCGACGAGATCTTCTACCGGTTCGCGCTCTCCCCGGCCATCGGGGAGGAGGAGCCGTGGCGGTTCGTCACCTCGGCCTTCCTTCACGGGCCGCCGATGCACATCCTGTTCAACATGTTCGCCCTGTGGATGCTGGGCTCCTATCTGGAGCCGCTGCTGGGCAAGGTGCGCTTCCTGATCCTCTACCTGGTCAGCGCCATCGGCGGCGGGGTGGCCTACATCTTGCTCAACCCGGTGACCGCGACCGGCGGGGTCGTCGGTGCCTCGGGCGCGGTGTTCGGGCTGTTCGGCGCCTTGATAGTCCTCAACCGGGCCCTCGGGCGCAGCACCCAGGGCATCATGCTCAACCTCGCGATCAATGCTGCCCTGCCGCTGCTCTATCCGAATATCGCCTGGCAGGCGCACGTCGGCGGCTTCCTCACCGGCCTGCTCCTGGCGTTCGTCTTCGCGCGCGGCCGGCGCAATGCGGCGGTGGCGTACGGCGGCGCCGCGGCCGTCACCGGCGCGATCGTCGCCGCCGGCGTGGCGCGCTACCTGACCGGCTGAGGCCGCTTTCCGAGGCGACCGTTTTCCGAGTCGCCGGACCGGGCGGCATACCATCCCCCGGGAATCACACCGGTGTCATTCGTCCCCAGCTGTGGACAACTGGGTGGATAACGCACAGTCCGGGGATAACCCTGGGGACAACTGAGGACAAGCGGGCGTTAGTTGCGCCGTGACGCTTGTCGTGAGCTCGAGTGAGCGGACCATGGCGACGACTGAACGGTCGCCCGATCTAGCGCGGCGGCGGCTTACCGCCAGTTGGTGGTCATGCCGAAGCCGGCGAGCATCAGGGCGAAGCCGACGCCGAGGTTCCAGCGGCCGAGGGCCTCGATGGGATACTGCTGCTTGGTGATGTAGAAGGTCACGACCCACAGCAGGCCGAGGATCATCAGGCCGAGCATGACCGGGACGTACCACGAGGGGTTGCCGGTCTTGACCTTCTGCGCGCGGGGCGCTTCCTGCGGGGTGTAGGTCGCCTTCTTGCGGCCCTTCGACTCTGGCACGTGCGGATCTCCCTGTGCGTCATTCGCGGAACTGGCCTCCAGGGTAGTCGACGCACGAGCCGGTCCTGCGCGAATGACCTACTGTGGGGGCACCATGACCGAGCAGGAGCCTCAGCCGGACCGGCGCGCAGCCCGGCGGTCGGCCGCGCGGGTCGCGGCCTCCCGGTGGGGGGGGGGGGGG
>NZ_HG764815.1:3273216-3289129 GCF_001050535.1 Nostocoides australiense Ben110
GAGGGGCACCGGGCGGCGGGTGGCGGTCGGGGTGCGCCCGGTGGTCAGCCATGAGCGGCGGGCGCTGTAGAGGGCGCGGTAGGTCTTGCGTCCGGCGCGCTGTCGGTGCGGGTTCGGTGGGGCGGTGGTCAGGGTCACCGGGTCGCCGTCGCCGGGTGCGGCTCCGGTGGTGCCGGACAGGGTGAGGATCAGGTGACCGGCGCGCACGGTCGCGGTGGACACCGAGGCACTGAACGGGGCGGCGCTGGTGGCGGGTCCACCGACCCAGCCGGTGATCGCGTTGCCGGGACGAAGCCGGGAGTCGAGCCGGGTGCAGGTGACCTCGACGCGCTTGAGCTTGTCGCTGAGCGGCTTGGCGGTCCCGGTGACCACGTGGCCGGTGTGGACGGCGCGGCGGCGGTAGATGGAGTCGGTCAGCAGCGCGGCGGCGTACAGGTCGGCGGCGTCGCAGCGGGACCGCAGCCCCAGGGCGGCACGACTGGTGCTGTCCGGGCGTCGCCAGTCCAGCCCGTCGCTGTGCTCGCTCTGGGCGGGGCCGTAGGACCACACGTCGTCCTCGGCCAGCACGTCCAGCCACGGCAGCGGCGGGCCAGCGGTGAGCAGGGTGTGCAGGTCGAGCAGGCCGGTCACCGAGTCGTCGCGGATGCCGAGCCATGCGCGCCACGGGCCGGGGTGGTTCTCGGCGGCGGGGACGGTGCCGAGGGTCCAGCGGGTGCGGGCGGCGCTGAGGGTGTCCACGACGGCACGACCGGCCGGGTAGTCGGCGCGGTCGCGCCACCATGCGATGTGGGCTGCCACGGTGTCGTGGTCGCTGTCGGGGGCGGCGCTCAGGGCCAGCCGGTGCAGGGTGGCCAAGGTGGTCGGGTCGTCGGTGATCAGGGTGGCCGGTGACGGTGCGGCGAGGGTGACCCCGAGCGTGCCGAGCAGGTCCAGCGCGGCGGGGCCGGTCGCGGTCGCCGGGCGGTGGCCGGGAGCGGTTGCGGTGACCATGATGCGATCCCCTCGACGGCGGGCACGGACGGCGACCGGGTGCAGGACGCGGGCCACGGGCGCGTGCTGCAGGCGGGGCACGGGGTGCCCGCTGTGGGAGGCGCGAAGGCGCTGGCCCAGGTCGAACCACTCGGCGGTCATGGCTGGCTCACCGGCCCGATCTGTGGGTCGGCGGCGTTCCAGCCGTCCCGGACGGCGGCGGCTGCCGGTGCCGAGGCGGGCAGCGCTCCGGTGGCGACGACGAGCAGGTCATCGACGCTCAGGTCCGTTCCGACGAGCAGCCTTTCGGCGTGCTCGCGCAATGCGGGGTCGAGGGTGGTCATGGCGTGAATGTCCTTCTCGCTCAACGATGGTCAGTCGTCGTCTTGGTTGGTGAGGTCCACTGTAGGCGGGAGCACCGACAACGGGTCGGTGCTCCCGCGTTCGGCTCATGCGGCCGGTGGGATGTGGACCGTGGTGGCCCACTCGGGGGTGCCGTGCGGGGCGCGGTGGCTGATCACTGCGCAGACCAGCCGGGCACGGGTGGGGGTGTCCGGCCACGGGGTGTCCCCGTCGGTCAGGACGATCACCACGTGCGGGGCCGGGGTGGCAGCTTCGGCGGCGGCGATACCGATGCGCATGTCGGTGCCCCCTCCCCCGGTCAGCCGCACCGACGTGGCCGAGCGGACCCGCTGGGCGGTGGTCGCGGCGGCGTCGCAGGACAGCAGTCGCACGTGCTCGCGGGCGACCCCGGAGGATCGCAGCACCCCGTGAACCTCGCCCATTGCCGCGTCGAGGTCGGCTTGGCTCATCGACCCGGAGGTGTCCACCACGACCGAGACGATCACCGAGGGGGCGCGCATCGCGGGCTTGAGGATGCCGGGCAGGCGGCGACGGGAGGGGCGGCTGTAGGTGTAGTCCACCCGGCCCGCCCGCTCGGCCACGGCACGGCGCACGGCGGCGCGCAGCACCCGGGCCCAGGGCACGGTCGGCGGGGCGAGCACCGACGCGGCCCAGCGGGTCAGGCCACCGGGCATGGAGCCTCGGCCCTTGGCGTGCTCGACGGCCTGCACGTCGTGGGCGACCCGCCGACGCACGAAGTCACCCTCGGCCGGGGTGACCGGCTCGGCGCTTCCATCGGGCAGGCTGACCCCGGAGGGCAGTTCGCCGGGCACCGGGGGGCACCCGGACCCCGACCCGCACCCGGCTGAGTCGTCGTCGGGCAGGCTCGACCCGTCCGCTCCCTCAGGTGGGACCAGCGCGGCGTAGTAGGTCTCGGCGAGGTCGCCGTCAGGGCAGCCCAACGCGGCCGGGGTCACGCACCCCTCAGGAAGCGGGACACCGGCGGCGATCAGGTCGTCGTTGATTTCGGCGTCCCCGGCCAGACTCCACGCGAGCTGATGCCGTGGGGTGGGCAGGTTCGCGGCGCGGGCAGCGTGGTCGCGCAGCAGGTGACCGACCTCATGCAGCAGCACGGCGGCGACGGTGGCTGAGTCCCAGCGGCCCTCACCGACCAGCAGGTCGGGGTCCATGTAGAGACGCCATGACCCATCGACGGCGAAGGTGCCCAAGCCGGGAGAGGCGACCGGGGCGGCGGCGAACAGCGCGTGCATGAAGTAGGGCGCGCGCTCGGCCGCGACGAGCCGACCGAGCCGGAACGCCTCCCACTCATCGTCGGTCAGCGACCGGCTCGCCACGCTCATGCCGCACCTGCCGTGCTCAGGCCAGCGGCAGCCAGCACCGGGGCGAACCGTTCGCGCACGGCAGCCGGGACACGGGCCGAGGCGGGGCGGCATGCGGCCAGTGGCCGGGCAGCAGCAGCAGACACGTCGGGTGCTCCGGCCTCGGCAGCGGCCAGCAGCGGCCCCCACGCCTTGCGCCAGGCCTCCACGGTCCCGGCGCTGGCTGCCCACCCGACGACCGAGGACAGCACCGCCCACACCCGGTCGGGGCGGTCGGTCCAGTCCACCAGCGCGGGGTCCTCGACCACGGCGGCGGGGTCGGGCAGGTCGGCCTGCTCGCACCATGTGAGGAACTCGACCCCGACCCCTTCACCGACCAGCCCGAAGGTGATGCCCTGCCGGGCGGCGGCGTCGTCGTCGCGCACGTTCGCCAGCGCCCCGGCCAGCATCGCCCACGTGCGCCGGGAGGGCCACGGCTTGCCGGTGGCCTCGGCGGTGCGCGGGAAGGCGTGCAGGTGCTCGGGCTTGTGCCGGATGAACCCGGTGACCATTGCCTTGACGGCCTCGATCCGGGTCGGGTCAGCGGTGATCGCCCGTGAGGCCGGGGGCGCGGCCCAGCCGACCGTCATCCCGTCCAGCCACTCATCGACCGAGGGACGGAACTCGACGTGGCAGAAGCGGTTGGCCAGCGGCGGCGAAATCTCCCAGCCGTCAGCGGCCCGGTCCGGAGGATTGGCCCCGGCCACGACCCGCACCCCCACCGGCAGGGTCAGGTCACCGACCGTGCGGTCCAGCGCCAGCGCCAGCATCGCGGCCTGCACGGCCGGAGGGCAGGTGGTCAACTCATCGAGGAACAGGTAGCCCGCTCCCTCGGCCGAGAGCCGACGAGCGAACGCGGGCGGGGACAGGATCACCCCGTCGTCGGTCACCAGCGGAAGGCCTGCAACGTCAGCCGGTTCGCGGATCGAACCGAGCACCGTCTCGCACGGCACCCCCTCGGCGGTGGCGATACCGCGCACGAGGCTGGACTTGCCCATGCCCGGATCGGAGAGCAGCAGGACCGGCACGGCGGCACGGCCGCAGGCGTCGATCACGGTGACAGTGGTGGCGAGGTCGCTCATTGCAGAGACACCCCTTTCGGGTCGTCCGGATGGTCAGTCCGGTGTTGGTGGTTGGTGCTTCCCACCCTGCCACCGACCACCGACAACCGTTGCCCCGCAACGGTGTTCACCACCCCGGGACCGGCACCCCATGCCGCCGGTCCCGGGGGCTTCGCCCTGGGCGTTGTCGGTGGTCGGTGGCAGGGTGGGAAGCACCAACCAACCGCGAGCGGCTGACCACCGCTTCGCACCGAGACCCCGAGGAGGGGACGAGATGAGCAACCTGTTCCGGGCCGTGACGATCGACGTCGACGGCAACGCCGAGGCTGTCCAGTGGGACACCACCACCGGCACGCTCACGCACCTGCAGCAGGCCGTGGGTGGCCTGGTGGATCTGGTCGCGCTGCACGAGCACGTGACCATGTGGGTCAACGACGAGGGCATCGTCAAGGGGATGCCGATGAACATCGTGGCGACCTCGATCGCGCGCGGGTTCGGCTTCACCCATCAGCCCTACTTCGGGACGGCCGTCTTCACCGGCGGCGGGGACGAGGAGGGCGAGACCCTCGGGCTGAGCGAACAGCACGTCGAGGCGCTGATGAACCTCGCCCGACTGGCTCAGCTGCAACTGGCCTGAGACACACGAGAGGGCCGGACGATTCGTCGTCCGGCCCTCTCCCCCCACTCCAGCCACGCCCAGCGGGGCACCCCATGCCGGCTGTTACGGCTGCTGCTCGTTGTCCTCTGGTGGCGTCTCGTCGCCGGCGATGGCGTGGGGTGAGCGCTTCCTTGTCGGTGGCGGGCGGCGAGGTCGAGACTAGGCCGCGGGGCCGGGCATCTGCTGTGGCAGCGGGGCCGGCCAACGGGTCGGGTCCTCGCCCTTGCCGGGGATCCCCCACTCGCGGGCCAGGACGGAGCCGGTCTGCTTCATGAAGAACGCGACGCCGGCGGCGCGGCACTCCTGCGCCAGGTCCAGTGCCCACTGGGGGTCCATGCGGCGTGCTCCGGGACCGGACTCGCCGCCGACGATCACCCAGTGCAGCTGCGGGGTAAGCAGCGTCCACGAGGAGAGGGTGACCGGTGCCAGGAGGGGCTCCATCGACAGGAACCGAATCCGGGCGGGGGTGGCCAGCAGGATCGGGATCCGGATGTCGGCCCACTTCTGGGTCTCGACGGAGACGCCCATCCATGCGTTGGGCAGCGGCCACGACAGGGCGGTGGCGTGCTCGGCCGGCATCGGCAGCGAACGGTTGTGGGTCAGGGACAGCATGTGGTGCCAGACCTGCCACCTGAAGGCGGGTGAGGTGAGAAGGGAGCGCATCCTGGCCGGTCGCTTGGTCAGGATCTGGAAGGTGTGGGTGGGAGCCAGCGCCATGACCGCGAAGACCTGGGCGATCATCCCGTCGGGGATCTGGGCGTGGAACAGGTCGCTCATCGAGTTGACGAAGATCATCCGGGGCCGGCGCCAGCGCAGCGGCTGGTCCAGGCGCTCGGGGCGCAGGGTGACCTCGAAGCCGCGGGGGTAGGCGGGGGTGCCGGCGAAGCGGTGTGCCACCGAGCGGGCGTAGCAGTGGTCGCAGCCTTCGGAGACCTCGGTGCAGCCGGTGACGGGGTTCCAGGTGGCCTCGGTCCAGGAGATGGCGGTGCGGTCACCCATGGTTCGTCCCGGCGCTCTCGTTGACCAGGGCCAGCCAGACGTCGGCGTGGCAGGCCAGGTAGGGGGCGCACCAGCAGGCCAGGTTGCGTCCTCGCAGCGCCGCAACGGCCTCCTCGACGAGGGCGGGGTTGCGGCGCAGGTAGGCGGTGAAGTGTTCGACGGCGGCGTGGTTGGCTTCGGGGGTGCGAGCCGCGGGCCGGAACGGGTTGGCCCAGCGGGTGGGGGCGGCCACCGACACGGTGTTGGGCGGCAGGGTGAACCCGGCCGACCGGGACAGCCTCACCCGGGTCGGGCGCCCGGGAGCAGGCCGGTGGGTGGGCAGGGCCAGGGCGGCCTCGAAGGCGCGCGGGTTCTCTCGCAGCAGCTGGAGGTCGAAGGTGACGCCGGCGCGCTTGGCTCGGGTCAGGTGACCTCCCTCGCCGTAGGTGATCTGCACGGCACCGAGCTCGAGAGCGCGCAGCCGCTTACCGGCGGTGATGTCGAAGTGCTCGAGGGGGCTGCCGGGCTTCTGGAGCCAGGACCGGTTCAGGCCGAGGGCGGCGGCAAAGTCGAGGAGCTCGGAGCTGGTGTCGGCCATGAGGTGAGACCAGCGGCCGCGGACGGTGTGGTCGCCGTTGCGGACGGCGGCGTCTTTCAGCATGTCGTCGACGTAGACGGTCATCAGGTCTTCTCTCGGTCAGGCGGCGCGCGGGAGGCTGACTGGTGCTGCGGCGGTGCGCTGGGCAGCCCGGTTGTCCGAGGCGGTGGCCAGCGCGCGCAGGTGGGTGGCGTGGTCGGGATGTCCTTGCAGGTCCAGCACGATCGCCGAGGAGCGGCAGGCGATGGCGAACCGGAGCAGGTGCCAGGCGGTATGCCCGCGCAAGGGTGGTGCTGCGCCCGGGGCGGTCATGAGGCGCGCACCAGCAGGATCGGGTCGTCGTCGACGACACGGGCGCGCATGGCGAGGACCAGGTCGTCGAGCTGGTCGGGGATCGAGGGCGGGGCGGGCAGCTCGCTCTGGGATCGGATCTCGGCACGGTCGTCCTCGGTGGTTCCTCCCCAGACGCCGTAGACGTCGTGAGCCAGGGCCCAGTCGCGGCACTCGTCGACGAAGGGGCAGGCCGAGCACAGGGCCAGGGCCGGGCTCGGGTCGGCGCCGATGGTGCCGGAGAAGGCGGAGGCCGCGGCCGGGGTGGGGTTGTGGCAGGCCTGGGTTCCGTCGAAGTGCGGGTAGTCGTACATGGTTCTCCTTAGGTGTCAGGCCGACCGGGTCAGGTCGGCGGTGATCTCGGACAGCGGGGGCATGGGGGCTCGGTGTCGGCGCGGGGGTGGGGTGATGTCGTCGAGCTGGGCGTGCAGCTCGGCGATGCGTTGGGCGTTGCCGGCGGTGACCTGGTCGGTCTTCAGCTGCAGGGTGTTGCCAAGTCCGGCCTCGCGCGCGATCCAGCTCTTGGGCCAGCCGCGGGCGACCAGGTCGTTGATCAGCTGCCAGGTGGGGGCGGCGGGCACGAGGGTGCCGGGCGCGTGGGACTGGCGGACGTCGTTCATGGTGATGGCCAGGACGATGCGTTCGGTGTCTGGCTGGATCCGGGTCCGCTGGCCTTCGAGGATGTCGACGATGGTCTTGACGTTCAGGTCGGCGGCGCGGGCCAGTCCCTTCTGGCTGGCGCCTTGGCCGGTCAGGATCCGCAGGTGGCCGCGGGCTCGGGCTGCGCTGATCAGGTCGGTGGACGGGCCGCCGGCGCGGGCCCGCTGGTCGCGACTGGCCTGGGCGACCCGGTTGGCGTCGGTGCAGGGTTGGCAGCGGCAGCCCTTGACGTAGCCGGTGCGGGTGCCATGTCGGGCGTCGCCGATGTCGATGCTGATCCGTGGGGTGGGCTGGATCTCCCAGAGCCAGCCGGGGACCGCTTCCAGGGCGGCGGCCCGAGCCGGGTCGAGGTTGTCGTAACGGTGGTCGTGGCGTTGCCTTCGGCACCACACGTACAGCGGGTACTCGATGCCCTCGAAGGGCTCGGTGTGGTTCTCCGGCATCCGGCAGCGGCCTTCGCGGGCGGCGTACTGGTGCAGCACCTCCAGGCCGATCTGCCACTGGGTCTGACGGGTCTCCCAGCGCAGGGTGCCCGGGGAGCCGGGGCTGGGAGTGGTGACCTCGAGCTCGTCCAGGAGCGCCTGGCTCAGGGTGCCCAGGACCTTGGCGCGGCGGATCTGGTTGAGCCAGCGGCCGATGGGCAGGTCGTCGTCGACGTAGTCGGCTGGTGGGTTGGCCTCTCCCTTCCAGGCGACGTACTCGGCGAGCAGGTCCAGGCAGGCGGCGTCGACGTCGGAGAGAGCGTGGTAGGTCCAGCCGGGCAGTTCCTTGAGGTAGTTGCGGCGGGCGGTGTCCAGGTCGCCCCGGCGGGCCAGGACGCGCTGGTGGGCGCACCAGCGGCCGATGGTGGTGGCGCGGTTGCGGCCGGAGACGGTCTGCAGCGGGCGGGTCATCGTCTCGGGGTTCTCGACGTCGAGACGGCCCCCGGGGGCGATGGTGGCGTAGACCTCTCCCCACTGCTCGACCCAGGCGCGCATCTCCGCGTCCCAGGTCCAGCCGGGCAGGGAGCGCAGTGCGGCGGCCCGGTCGGGCAGCAGCATCCCTCGGCGGTAGGCCTTGCGCTGGTACTCGCACCAGGTGGTCAGTCGCTTGTTCTTGGCCGGTGGGTTGGCGGTGCCGTGCTCGATCGCGAAGGCCTCGAGCTCGGCGAAGCGCTCGTCCCAGGCGTTGGAGGTGTTCTGGACCAGGCGGGCGATCAGGGCGGGCAGGTCGGTGGCCGAGGGCAGGTCGAAGGTGACGAGACTGGTGTCACGGGAGCCGTCCTCGCGGCCGCGGCGGGACGGGGGGCGGGTGTAGCTGTCGAGCTCGGCGGACAGGCGGGCGTCGAGGGTGCGCAGGCCGCGCAGGATCCTCCAGACGGCTGAGAACGAGCTGGTGGACAAGGTGGTGTCCTCGTCCAGGTCCGCGGAGTAGCAGACGGGGATCAGGACCTTGCCGGTCTTCTTGCCGGGAGCCAGGCGAAGGGCTCGGCCGACGGACTGGATGATCCCGACGTCGCTGGCCTTGGGGTCGGCGAAAAGGATGCCGTCGACGGCCGGGACGTCGACTCCTTCGGCGAGGCAGCGGGCGCTGGAGACCACGATGAGGGTGGACGGGTCGGGGTGCTCGAGGGCCGCCAGGGCGCGGGAGCGGTGCAGGGCCGGGTCGGCGCCGGCGACGGCGATCGCGCGGACCCGGCGCCCGTCGGGCAGGTCGGTTCCGTCGATGGCCTCGGCGAAGGCTCGCGCCTTGGCGACGCGGCCGTGGAAGGTGAGGACTCGCGAGAGGCCGGTGGGGGCGGCGGCTCTCAGTGCCGCGACCGGGTCGGGGGCGGTCTGGCCGGGGGTCTCGTAGATGAGGACCTCGTAGTCGCTGAGCAGCTTGCGCTCGATGGCCTCGGCGAAGTCGAGGCGGTAGACGACCGGGCCGAACAGGGTGGTGTCGGACATGGACAGCGGTGCCGACCAGTCGTCCCATCCGGGTTGCGGCGGGGCGGGGACGGCGTTGACCTGGGTGGCGGTCATGAACACGCGCGCGGCGGTGGGCAGCTCGGTGCCCAGGACGACCCGGAAGTCGGCGCGGGGGTGGCCGGCGAGGTTGTGCGCCTCGTCGGCGATCGTCAGGTCGAACTGGATGCCGGCGGCTCGGGCCGCCGCCGCGGCGACCGGGGCGGAGTGGTAGGTGGAGAAGACCACCAGTGGCCGGTCGGGGCGGCGTTCGGTCAGGACGTGGGCCGCGGCGTGCATGGAAGTCGTGACCTGAGCCCGGTGCCGGGCCCAGAAGGGAGTGGGGATGTCCTCGCCGTCGCTGGCGGCTCGTTCCTCGGCGCCGGCGGCAGTGGAGGGGTCAGAGCAGAGGATCAGCGCCTCGAAGAGCCAGCCGTTGGCCGAGCGCCACTCGGTCAGGGTCTGGGCGATCAGGGCCAGGGAGGGGACGACGACCAGCGTTGTCGCGCACCGGCGCTGCTCGGCCAGCCAGCGACCAACGAGCGTCTTGCCGGAGCCGCAAGCCATGAGCACGTTGACCCGGTCGGTGGTGTGCAGGTGTGCCTGGATGGCGGCGATCGCCTCCAGCTGGTGGGACCGGGGGGTGGGGGTCACTGCTCGCTCCGGGTGGTCAGGGCACGCCTGCCGGCGCGCAGGCGGTGGGTGGCCGAGGACAGGGCGGGGCCGGTGAGCAGGCGCAGGATCTCCGAGAGCAGGACCAAGGTGGCCGGGCCGGCCCAGAAGAAGAGCGGGGAGAAGGCCAGCGCCCCGATGCCGATGACCGCAACGACGAACCAGGTGAACTTGCCGGTGTAGGTCCCGGGCCGGCGGCGGGTGTAGCGGATCCACAGGGCCAGCGGGAGGCAGGCGGCCAGGGCGGCAGGTCCGGCGTTGAGGATGCTGTCGAGCAGGCCGAAGCGGGCGATGGTCGCGATCAGGGCGGGGACTGCGGCGACGGCGGGGAACCCGAAGATCAGGTACCCGGCCCAGACGTTGGCCTGCTGCCAGCGTCCTCGAGGAGGCCGGGGAGTCGCGGTGGTGGTCATCGGGGTCAGCTCCCAGGGTTTCGGGTGGAGTGGTCCAGGGCCGCGACGAACGCGGCTCGCTGGGTGGGCAGGGACTGGGTGGCTGCGTGCACGCCTCCCCCGCACGGGCAGTCCCACAGCCAGCAGCGCTCGGCGATCCGGTAGACGTGCATGTGGTGGGCGGTGCGGGTCCGGCGTGGCGATCGCGATGATGGAGTCCGGTGGGTGGCGGGAGTCTGGATGCTCATGCCGCCACCCACCGGTTGCTGGTGATCCGGCCGATCAGCTCGGTGCGGCCGGCGCGGGTCAGGGCTATCTCGATGCTGTTGCGGCAGGCGCCGACCCGGTGCTCCAGCTCGGCCCAGGTGGCGCCCTGGGTGGCGAGCTCGGCGATGTCGTCGACGTAGATGCGCTGCCAGGACTTGGCGGATCGGCGGGCGCGGACCGGGGCGGGCAGGTTGGGGTCGTCGATCGTGTCGTCGTCCCAGGCCAGTGGCGGCAGCCAGCCGGCCTTCTCGGCGCGCAGCCTGGTGCGGGTGATCGCGGTCTGGGCGTGGGGCCCGTCTGCCTTCGGTGAGCTGGTCCAGTGGGCGTCGTAGAAGTCGCGGATCTCGCGGGCCAGCTTCGCGGTGACGGTCTCGCGAGTGAGGCAGCGGTGCAGGGCTGAGGTGCCCGTTGCGTGCTGGATCTGGCTGAGGGACCACCCCAGGACCATCAGCGCCTGAAGTCGACGCTGGGTGCCGGCAGATGTGGTCAGCGCGGAGTCGGCCAGAGCATCCAGGGTGGGGCGAACCGCCAGGATCGCCGCGGCGACACGGGGGGTCACGCCGCGGCGGTAGCTGCTAGGACGGGTGACCTGTTCGACGGTCATCCGACCGATGTTGGCGAGCTGGGCGATCTGCCGGGAGCCAACTCCCTGTGTCGACAGCCAAGCGATGTGAGCGGCGACCTGCTCGAGCGGGACGAGCTCTTCGAGCTGACCGTATGCACGCAACCGAGCCCGGCGGCGGCCGTACTCGCGGGAGGCCTTGGTGCATGCCGCGCAACGGCAGCCGTGGTTGACGTAGGTGTCGAGGACGCCGTGGGGTGCCATCTCGGTGCCGCCTTCCAGCCGGGTGCTGATACCCGAAGGAAGGTGCGAGAGGGCAGAAGGCTGTGACGTGGCCGAGGACGACCCAGACATCCGCGGGGCCGAGGAGGCATTGCCGGTTACCACACCGGCGCAACTCAACTCGACCCACGCGGATGACGGACCAAGGGCGCAGGAACCACCCCACGGATCCTTGGTCCGGGGAGCCGGACATGTCCGGCCGGGCCCAGTGTAGATGGGACCGGGGACGGTGCCCGGCTGCTTGTGGGTCACGACCGGCTCCGGTGCTCGACGAACTCCGGGGCGGGGTCGCGCAGCTGCTGCTGCAGCCACGGCTGGCAGGAGGGCCACAGCAGTGCCAGGGCGGGCATGTTCAGTCCGCTGACGGCCTCCCACACCAGGTTGGCGTCCTCCTGGCCGTCAAAGGAGAGGACGAAGACGCCGCTGCGGGCGGGCAGATCGGCCGGCAGCGCGGCCGCGGCGTCGCAGCGGATCACCACCAGCGGCGCCTCGTCCCAGTGCTCGCGTGCCTGGTCGGGGGCGACCCAGGTCAGGCCGGGGAGCTGCGGCGGGGTGGAGTGGGTGAGGGCCACGCCGATGCTGGTGCCCGAGCGCAACTGAGGGCGGGTCCAGAACCAGGGCGCGTCGGCGTAGCCGGGCAGGCGGTGGGTGGCGGCGGTGATCAGGGCAGCCATGAGCCGTGCGGTCGGGCTGCTCGACCAGGTCGGGCTGTCCTTGCAGGCAGCCTGAGCGCTGTGCGCGGCCTTGATCACCTCGACCGGGTCGATGGTCTCGACCCGAGTGTGGGTGTAGGCACCGGTCGGGGCTCGGTCGACCAGCCGGTTGCGGCCGCGGTCGGAGAGCCACCGCACCGAGGCGGTGTTCTCGGCGCGCAGCATCCGGCCGGCCTCGGTGCTCGAGGCGACGATGACGTGGCGCTCCAGTGCGGACTGGGCGAAGGCCGCCGTCGTCGGGGATGCCAGCAGTCGCCAGTCTGCGGCGGCGGTGATGAGCAGGTCGATGTGGTCGTCGGTCAGGACGGGGGTCGGGCTGGTCGTTGCCATCAGGATCGCTCCCTCGAGTCGAGCTGGTCAGGCTCGTTGGTTGGTTGCCCCAACCTGACACGGCTTGCTGCGACCCGTCCACCCGCTGTGGGTCGCCATCATCTCTCAGGACCGGTTTACGGTTCGCAGCAAGCGACCAGAGGAGACCTGCGATGAACCGCCACGCACGCCGGCCCATCACCTTCACCGCCACCGCAACCCAGTGGGGACGGGTGGAGTTCGACGTCGAGCAGGTCGGTGCGTTCACGGTGGCGTTCGGGGCCAACGGGTATCCCCACGACTGCGACACCGAGCGGCTCGAGGTCGTCTACGGGCGATGGACCGACGACCAGCTCTTCGGTCGTGCCCGCGAACTGGACGGGGCACCGGTCATCAACGGGATCCGCCTGGTCGGCGGGTCGGTCTTCGACCCTGACCAGGCGCTGGCGCACCTGCGGGAGACCGAGAACGACTGGTGTGGCTGGTTGACCGTCTTCCGCCGTAACACCAGCTGGAGTGAGCAGGTCCCGTGGAAGACCAAGGAACGAGCGGCCTACATCGTGGCCCGCCTCGTCGAGGCCTTCCTCGAACGTGCCGACGTCGACGATCTCCTGGCCGCGCATCGGGCCCATCACGCGCCGGCGAGGATCGCACGTCACGAGGACAACCTGCGCCGGGTCGAGGCCGAGCTGACCGAGTGGCGGAGTCGGCGTGACCTCGAGCGGCAGCAGCCCCACCGCCAGCTCGCCTTCGCTCGCGCCGAGGAGCAGCGCCCGGACAGTGTCGGGTCGCCGCGGTGGAGGGACTACTCCACTGCGGCGACCCGGGACGGTGAGATGTTCCTGATCTCGACGGTCGGGACACGGCGGCCCGCGTGAGACTTGGCCGGTCAGCTGGCCAGCTTCTTCATCGGATGGCGGTGGATCCAGTGGGCCGGTTTCTCGGTCCCCTTCACCCACGCGGATCCGGCGGCGATCCCGGTGTATTCGTCGGCTTCAGCCCAGGCTCGGCACTCGGCCACGATCGGGCAGCCGGCACAGATCTTGACCAGCGGCTCAGCCGCCGCCCAGGCCTTGGACTGGGAGCCGGCGGCCGAGTGCAGCTGCTCCTGGCGGTTCCACATCTTGCCCTGACCGGCGCAAGCGGCCGCGACCAGCCGAACCGAGGCCGCCTGCGCCAGTGCTTCCTTGCGGCGGGCGCTCACGCCAGGTCCTCTCGACGGCGGGCGATCGCGCGGCGGGCCGAGCTGACTGCGGTGACCAAGGTGGCCACCAGGATCGCGGCGAGGATCGCCAGGCGGGGGACGTCCAGACCGGCGCCGGACGAGCCGGGGATCTGCACGAGGGGATCGGACTTGGCGGCGACCAAGACCTGGTGCTCGACCAGCCAGGTGGTGCCCTTGAGCCAGAATGCGCCAGCCGATGCCGCCACGATCCCGAGCAGGGCCAGGCCGACGTGGATCAGCAGCACCTCTTCCTCAGGGGTGTCGGCCAGGCCGTTGCCTCGGTAGGGGGTGTTGCTCATGCGTCCTCCTCGGGTCGGCGTACCTCGATGTAGTTGTCGTCGGGCAGGGAGATGGATCCGGATTCGTCGCCGTCACCGCGCCAGGAGACGGCGATCATGCCGGGGGCGGCGAGGTCTTCCTCCGGTGGTTCGTCGACCACGACCCACTCCCCTGCTCCGTCCTCGATCTGGATGAGGTCTCCGACGACCAGGTCGCGGGCGGCGCAGCTGACCGGGGGTGCGTAACCGACGTACTCGTCGAGGTCCCAGGTCAGGCCGCCGCCCTGCTCGGTCTCGGCTGCGTCCTGCTCGAGCGCGTCGACCAGCCGCAGGTGCGGGCGAGAGCAGGGACCGGGGTGGTCGCTGGTGCTGATCCCGAGCGAGGCCATCGTCGAGGAGAGCTCGCGGCCGTCGACGGCGTCCTCGCCAGCTGCGCCGGAGAGCGGGTCGAGGTCGGGGCGGTTCTCGGCCAGGTCCCACACGGCGCGGGCGTAGTCACGGAATGTCGGTGGGGTCGGCTCTCCACCGTCGAGGTCGACCTGCGCCTCGGGCGGCACGATGACCAGGCGGGGCCAGCGGGCTTCGGCGGGACGGATCGACTCGAGCAGCTGCCGCTCCTCGCTGTCCTCGTCGGCGTTGATGTCGGGGAAGCGGTAGCACTGCACCTCGACGGGCTTGCCGTCCTCGTGGGTGGCGGTGGCGCGACCGGTGCGGGCTCGAGGCAGGCTGACCCCGACGGCGGGGTTCTCCCACATCATCATCGCGCCCTGGGGGCTGAGCCGGCCCATGGAGATCCGGAAGCCGAAGTTGTCCCTCATCTCGCCGCCGAGGAACTCGGCGTCGGGGCGCTGGGTGGACAGCACCAGGTGGATCCGGGCGGTGCGCGCCTTGCGGGCCAGAGAGGCCACCTCGGCCAAGGTCGGGGGCTTGGTGGGGTCGCCCTTGACCTTGATCTGGGCGTACCACTCGAAGAGGTTGGAGCGGAACTCGGCGAACTCGTCGAGGAAGACCACCAGCGGCTCGAAGTCGTTGACGGTCGCCTTCCCCTCCTCGATTAGCTGGTAGCGGTACTCCATCAGCTCCCAGACTCGACGGATCAGCGCCACCTGCTGGGGGATGCTGCCGGCGACGATCTGCACGTTGGGCCACGTGCGGAAGTCCAGGAACTCCACCCGCTTGGCATCGAGCACCCAGGCCGGCCACCCGTACTGCGTGAACTGCCCCAGCAGCACGTGCGCGGTCGAGGTCTTGCCGGTGCCGGTGCCTCCGGTGAGCATCGCCTGGGGAACCCGGGCCGGGTACCAGAGGATCTCGCGGCCGTCCTCGTCGATGGCGCACGGGATCTTGACCTGGCGGTAGTTGCGCAGCAGGTCCTCGGTGTCCTCGGGTGCGCGAGGTGGGAGCCAGACGCTGGAGGGCAGCGTCGGGCGCACCTCGAAGCGGACCTCATCTCCTTCCAGGTCCCAGACCGCTCGCCATCGTCCGGGCATCATCGTCGAGATCACCCGCTCGATCCGGTTGCGGTACCCGGAGGCGGCCAGCTTCGCGCCGGCCTGGTGGGTGACCGTGAGGGAGCACAGCTCCTCCCCATCCAGCTCGACGTCGGTGACCTTCGCGGTCGGGCCGATCAGTTCGGTGATGGCCCGCTCGGCGCGCACCTGGGAGTAGGGCGGCTCCTTGCCCTCGGTCTGCTCCTTGGTCACCAAGGTGAGCCAGAGCGTGCATCGGCGGGGCTCGTGCCTGGCGACCTCGTAGCGGGCCAGCATTCGGGAGTCCAGGACTGCGAGGATCTCGCTCTTCCACATCGGGTCGCTGTCGGGCGCGCCCGGTGCGTAGTGGATCCGCACCTTCGCCGGCAGGCCGGGCCACCGGTTGGTCCACTTGGTCATCTTCACGATGCGACGGTCCAGGTGGCGCACACCTAGCAACGGGGCCAGCGCCTCGAGCACCTTGTCCTCGAGTTCGCGGCGCAACTTGGTGCGTTGGCCGGTCACCGCCAGGGCTGCTCCCCCTCCGAGGCCGAGCAGCAACGACGGCACCTCCAGCCCGGGATACCCGACCAGCGGGGCTGCTCCGAAACCGGCGACGCCCGCGGCGGCGAGCAGACCCGCATCTCGTAGGTGCGTGGTCGGCCGCGACGGGACCTTCGCGGCCGGGGCCGGCGGCGCAGCCGGAGGCCGCGGCGTGCCTGGGCGGCGCTGGAGTGTTCGAGCTGCCGGCATACCGGCCTCCTTCTGATCGGGATTCTTCGTCCTCGATCAGGAAGGTGCGCGCGACCAGTGGGCTGTGACGGCGGGGGGGGGGGGGGGGGGG
>NZ_HG764815.1:3289229-3291575 GCF_001050535.1 Nostocoides australiense Ben110
TCATGGCCACCTACACCGCCGCCCAGTACCTTCTCGCCATGGGCGCGCTCCGCTGCGGCGGCTCCGGCAGCTGAGAGGGGATTCACTCCTGCGAGCCGCCGGCCCAAACCGGCGAGCAGGAGCACACCCCACAGGCCGGTCCACCATGCCATCGCGGGTTCGCCCGGATCAGCAGCTCGATCGTGGGCTCGCCCGAACCGTCGATCTCGATTCAGAGCGCGGAATAGGGCACCGTGACCGGCCAGCCCGGGTACTGGCCGGCTCCGGTTTCGGTGGCGTTCCACGGCCAGCACTCGATCCGCACCCTGCGGCGGGCGTGGTCGAAGGCGATGAGGCCGAAGCCCTCACGCTTGAGGTTGCGGTCACCGAAGTCCTGCCCGGGCGCCGGGTAGTGGTCCCACAACTGACGCAGCGTGAACTTCGGGTTCACGGCCGCCAGCACTCGGACCCGGTTGCCGAAACGGTCCGTGAAGTCGCCGGTATCCGGCGTTCCCGTCGAGTTGGGCAGTGGCTGTGCCGGCTGGAACCAGCGTTGGAAGCTCGTCGACCCGGCGGGGGGAGTGAATTGCAGCGGCCCGTCGGCGAATCCGTCGATGCCGTGCCGCACCAAGTGGCCCACATGCTGATCGCCGGACACGATGAGCCCATGCGCTGCACGTGCCAGCTTCACGGCCCGCATCCGGCCGGGGGCCGGCCAGCCGTTGCTGTCGGCGTCCAGGCGCGGGGCCCCGTCCGCGTCGGTCTGCACGCACGCCCAGGTCGATCCGGTGAGGATCACCTTCGGCTGACCGGGATGCATATTCGCCCACGTGCCGAGGAAGGCCTCCTGCCGCGCCCCGAGCAAGTGCGGTGTCGCGCCCGGCTTGATGAGTCCGGTCTTGAACTTGCGGTCCTCGACGATGGCGAACGACGTGCCGCCGTAGCTGAACGCGGCATACCCGACGGTGATGCCCTGGGCTACGGGCGTCGGGTCGAAACGGTCGGGGTTGTGCCACGAGGACATCCGCTGCACCAGGTTGACCCAACTCGCCGACTTGACATATCCGCCGGTCCGGAAGTCCGTGGTGGCGATGCCGCCTTCGCCGTAGAGGTTCGGCTGGTAGACGTCGTGATCGTCGGTGAGGACCACGATCGGCAGGCGCCGGGTCAGCGGGCGCATCGCCCAGTGCCACAGCAGGAACTTGTAGAGGAAGTCCAGTTCCGGTGCCGAGCTGGTGTCCTTGCGGGTGGGTGACGTCTCGTAGAGCTGGTCACCGTGGGCGACCAGCAGATCCGGCCGCTGGGCGGTGATGCTGTCGACGATCTCGTTGTGCGGGAAGTAGATATTGCGCCGGCTGTAGAGGTCAAGGGACACCGAGCCAGGCAGGCGGGCCTGCCAGGCGCTCGGCGCATCGAGCGGACGGTGGCTCGCCTTGAGGCAGTTCAGGCTCGCGATCCGTATCCCGCCGCGCGGCTCGGCCGGAATGGTGCCGCTGTAGAAGGTCTGGTCTCCGGCGACGATGCGGTAGCCGGTCGGCGTGGTGGGGTCCATGCCGGAGGCATAGAACTGCGCCGTGTAGCCCGGTCCGATCTCTTTGGTGCCCAAGCGAATCCAGCTGCCGGAGCGAAACACCTCCAGGCTCACCGACGGCAGGTCACGCGGGTCGACCGGCATGCATTGCACGGTCATCCGCAAGACGCCCGCCACCGACGTGAAGAGGGTGCCCACCACCGGACCCAGCGCTCGCTCCGGGATCACGGTCAGCCCGGAGCCGGTCGCGGACAATCCGGTGACCCAGTAGCGGGACTCCGACCCCTGCCGGCTGGAGGACATCAGCGCGATCCCCCCGCGGACGCGCGTCAGGGGGAGGGCGGCGATGGTGGCGCTGGTCAGTTCGGTGTCATCCGACGTCCGGCGCACGGCGACCCGCAAGGAGACGGTCGTCTCGTTGACCGTGCGACAGGTCACGGCCAGGGTCAGATCCTCATCGAGGCTCCGGGGACTGCCCGTGCCGCTCGCCGTGGCGGACATCGCCGGCCAGTTGAGCTGGGCCCCCTCCGGGGTGTGGTCGCGGAAACCGACCGCACCATTGTGATCGACATAGGCGATCAGTCCACCCCCCACCCCGCTCGCCGACCCGAGCAGCGCCCGCCGCCGAGCGTCCTCGCCCGGCACGCCCGTGCCGAGGACGAAACCGGAGAGGCCCTCGCCGAGAGCCAGGGTGCCGGTGCGCACCGAGAGGTCGAAGTCGCCGGTCCGGATCTCGTGCGTCAGCAACGCCACGGTGCGCCCCACCCCCATCCCCGGCTCCGCGACGCACTCCATCCGCCCGGCACGCGACAGCCAGTCCTGCAGGCGGGGGGGGG
>NZ_HG764815.1:3291675-3303913 GCF_001050535.1 Nostocoides australiense Ben110
CCGCCAGCATCGTCGGGCCGAGCCGGCGGACCCGCTTGTTGTACCCGGGTTGGTGCGGTACGTAGGGGAAGAGGTGGCGCAGGTTGGCGCGCACGTGCCGCACCCAGCGGGCTTCGTCATCGAATCCCAGGACCGCTGACAGCACCGCCATCGTCACCAACTCGGCGTCGCTGACCTGCGGTTTCATCCCGACCGCGGGTCGCCATGGCGCCAGTTCGGGGTGTCTCTTCAGCAGATCGTCAAGGGTCACATACAGTGCGGTGGCGAGGGTGTCCAGATCGGTGTCCACGAGAGCCTCCAGAGCTCGAGTTGCTTCGCAACACCGAGTCTGGGCACCCTCACCCCCCGAGTCCCATACGCCACACCAGTCACCTTGGAATCAATCATCTAGGGTGCGGACAGACTCGGCGTGCAGCTCACCGAGCGTCCCCGAGAGAGGCCCAGCACCCATGTCCATGTCCCTCAGTGAGTTGTCGAAACTGTTGCGCAAGCTGGATATTTGCATGTTGGGCACCCATGGAACCCGGGGCACGCTCGCCGCCCGGCCGATGAGCAACAACAAGGACGTCGAGTATGACGGCACCTCACCACTTCTTCACCTGGGCGGACTCCCGGATGGCCCGGATATCCGCCGCGATCCCGGTGTGCTCCTGACGTTCACGGATCCGAAGGGGGTGTTCGTGGCGGTTCAAGGGACCGCAAGGATCACGACCGACAAGAAGCTCATGGCCGAGCACTGGGTCCCGGATGTCGAGCGCTGGTTCGCCGATGGTGTCGAGACCGCGGGCATTTGCATGATCATCGTGGACGCCAACCGGATCAGCTACTGGACCTACGAGCACGGCGACGGCGAAATCACGATGAGGAAGTGACGTGATGGACGCAGATGTCGTCGTCGTGGGGGCCGGACTCGCCGGTCTGCAGTGCGCGCGTACGCTGACGGCAGCCGGCCTCCAGGTCGTCGTCCTCGAGGCGGCGGACGCGGTCGGCGGTCGCGTGCGCACGGAATGCATCGACGGATTCCTGTGCGATCGCGGTTTCCAGGTGCTTAACCCGGCGTATCCGGCAGTCCGTCGCTCGGTGGATCTGGATGCGCTTGAACTGCAGCAATTCGCGCCGGGGGTCTTGGTCCGTGCGGGTGATGGGTTGCGAGTCGTTGCGGACCCCGTGCGGGCCCCGCAGCTGCTGCGATCCACGTTGTCCAGCGGGCTCGTCAGGCCCGGGGAGCTGCTCGCGCTGACACGCTGGTTGGCGCCGATTCTGGTTGCACCGCAGCCGAATTCGCGATCCGGCGACGAACGTCTGACGCTGTCTCTAGACAACGCAGGAGTGACGGGGCCGCTGCGGCGGGGGGATGGATCGGTTCCTGGCCGGTGTGCTGGTGGACAGCTGGGGGACCTCGTCCGCGAACTTCACGCGGCTGCTGCTGCGCAGCTTTGCGCTCGGTGCACCGGGGCTGCCGCGGGACGGGATGAGCGCGTTGCCACAGCAGCTGGCATCGACGCTGGCCGACGTGCGGCTCAACACGGCCGTGCGGTCCGTGCACCCCTCGACGACCGGAGACGGCAGCCACACCGTGACGACCGACGGCGGGACGATAACCGGCCGTGCTGTGGTGATCGCCAGTGACCCGGCGAGTGCCGCGCACCTCGCGGGACTGCCACCAACGCCGATGAAGGGCCTGGTCACGTGGTGGTTCAACGCTCCGCAGGCGCCGGACCACCGGCCGCTGCTCGTGGTCGACGGCCGCCACGGACCGGACGACGGACCGCCGGGGCCGGTCTGGAACGCCGCGGTCGTCACCGCCGCGGCCCCGTCGTATGCGACCGGCGGGCGCGTGCTCATTCAAGCCACCACGCTGCTCGACCGGCCCGACGGCGACAGCGACGAACGGACCGTACGAGCGCACCTGGGCGACATCTACCAGTGCGCCACCGGTGACTGGGAGGTCGTCGTTCGCCACCGCATACCGCGAGCTCTGCCCGCCTCCCCTCCGCCGCTGCACCATCACCAGCCCGCCCGGGTCGCCCCCGGTTTGTATGTCTGCGGCGACCACCGCGACACTGCCTCGATCCAGGGAGCATTGGTGTCCGGTGAGCGGGTCGCGGGGCAGGTTCTCGCCGACGTGGGGGCGCCGCAGTAGCAAGGGATGGGGGGTGAGACAGCCCGCCATGGCTGCGCCCTCGCCGATCCCGTGATGCCGGCGCCCGGCGGCAAATCGCCACCCCACTGGATGGGTCACCGCACGCCTCCCCGGCACCGCAGACGATGAGGTTTGCCGCCCTCGCGGAGTTGGCAGCCGCCGGCGGGCGACGCCGGCTCCAGGCGCGGTCGAGTTCATCCGGGTGGCCGCCGGCCAGGGCTGGTCTCGCGGGTCGACAAAGCCCGAGAACACGCTCTGAGCCGGCGGGGGCACGACGCCCCCTTCTGCGGAGCGGGGGCGCGGCATACGATCGAATGCGAGGAAAGGACCGCGCCGTGACGCCGAACTCCGCCAAACCATCCCAGAGTCCTGACCAGCTCTTCGGGATCACCGGACTGCTCACCGACGACGAGCTGGTGGTCCGGGAGACGGTCCGCAATCTCATGGCGCGCGACGTGCGGCCGCACCTGCAGGAGTGGTATGCCTCCGGGGAGATTCCCGTGCGCGAGCTCGCCGCGGCGTTCGGCGGGGTGGGGTTGCTGGGGATGCACCTGCAGGGGTATGGCTGTGCCGGGACGAGCGCGACCGCCTACGGTCTCGCGTGCCACGAGTTGGAGGCCGCCGACAGCGGCATCCGCTCGCTGGTCTCGGTGCAGGGGTCGCTGGCGATGTACGCGATCTATCGCTTCGGCAGCGAGGAGCAGAAGCAGGAGTGGTTGCCGCGGATGGCGACCGGAGAGGCCATCGGCTGCTTCGGGCTCACCGAGCCGGACTACGGCTCCAACCCCGGCGGCATGCTCACCCGCGCGACCCGCGACGGCGACGACTGGATCCTCACCGGGACCAAGATGTGGATCACCAACGGCTCGGTCGCCGATGTCTCCATCGTGTGGGCCCAGACGACCGACGCGCCGAGCGGCATCCGCGGGTTCGTCGTCCCGGTCGCCACGCCCGGCTTCTCGGCACCGAAGATCGGCTCCAAGCTCTCGCTGCGGGCGTCGATCACCTCTGAACTGGTGCTCCACGACGTGCGGCTGCCGGCGTCGGCCATGCTGCCCGAGGCGGCGGGCCTGTCGGGGCCGCTGTCCTGCCTGACCGAGGCCCGGTTCGGGATCATCTTCGGCGCCCTCGGTGCCGCCCGCGACTGCCTCGAGACGACCATCGCCTATGTGCGCGACCGGGACCTGAACGGGCGCCCGCTCGCGGCATACCAGATCACCCAGACCAAGCTCGCCGACATGGCCCTGGCCTACGGCAAGGGAATGCTGCTCGCGCTGCACCTCGGCCGGCTCAAGGATGCCGGCGCGCTGCGGCCCGAGCAGGTCTCGCTCGGCAAACTCGACGCGTCCCGCGAGGCGATCGCCATCGCGCGGCAGTGCCGGACTCTGTTGGGCGCCAACGGAATCACGCTTGAGTACCCAGTCATGCGGCACGCCAACAATCTGGAGTCGGTGCTCACCTACGAAGGCACCGCCGAGGTGCACCAGCTGATCCTCGGTCAGCAGCTGACGGGGTATGCCGCGTTTCGCTAGCGTCGTTCCGCCGCGAGGGCGGCCCCGAAGCGGTCGGCAGCGGGTTCATGGAGTCATGGCCGGCTCGCCGCCGCTGCACCGCTCATCGCTCGGTATGTGGCCCGCGCGGGCCGGCTAGTTCGGTCCTGGGGAGGTGGGAGCCGACGCTCCACGCTCTGGGCGATCTGCGGAACCTAACGATGCCAAGCCGATCCCGCCGGCGCTCGTGGCCTTCTCCATGGGCGATCCGGCTTGCGCAACGCGCCGGATCGCACACCCGACTGGGTGGTTGGTGCAGACCCGGAAGAGGGGAGAATCTGCCCGGTGAGAGGATTCCTCGACTACCTCGGCATCGCCTTAGCCGACCCCGACGACGTGGCACGGCCAGGAAACGACGCCGGCGTGCGCATCGTCACCACGGCACAGCATGCCAACATCAATGGCACCGTCCACGGCGGTCTCATCGCGACTCTCGTGGACTCGGTCATGGGCCAGGCCGTCCGCTCGGGCCTCGAGGAGGGCGAGCGCTCCGCGACAGTGTCCATGACCGTCACCTACCTCGCCCCGGCCGAGGTAGGGCAGGAGCTCTGCGCAAGCGCCGAGGTCCGCCGCCGCGGCCAATCGCTCGTCATGGCCGAGGCCGACGTCATGGCGGGCGAGACCGCCGTCGCGCACGCTGTCGCGACCTTTTCGGTCACCTCCGCAGACTGAGCGGTCGCCTGCGTCGCGGACAGCGTCACGGCCCACAAAGCAGGAGGCGACGTGGGCACAGGCACACGCCGCCACGCAGATCCAGCCGAGTGCCGTCGCGGCGCGCCGGGCCCCGTTAAGTCTGTTCGACGTTGAAAGCATCCCCCCGGATGGCGGCATGCATGCGTTCGAGGCGGACTGATTGCTCTTTGGCACGGTCTGCCAACTCGAGCCACTCGTCGGAGGCCAAGCCCAAGGCGGGGGAGAGGACGGCAAGCTCTTGCCAGAGACCGGCCTTCGCGTTCACGGCGCCCCTGGCGAGTTCCAGTTCCAGTAAGGGCGTCATCGGTGAGCGTGTGAACAGTCGGCGGTTGAGCTTAAGGCGGCCCAGCTGTTCGACGACCTTGCCCGCGATGAGGCGCGCGGAATGGTGCCCGAGGCCCAGCTCGTCGATGAGCCGAGAGAGTCGGCGATGCTCACGATCGAGGTCGGCCGCGAACTCGACCAGATCCTGGTGGATCGGAAGATTGGTGTACTCGCGTGCCATGCGCTGCGCACGTGATCTGCCCGCGGTTGCTCCTGCGAGATGGTCGTTGAGGTAGAGCTGCAGCAGGTCGCGATCAAGGCTCTCCGGCACGAGCGGCTGAGGTTGGGGCGTGGAGGTCACACTCGCGATCCAAACACGCAAACCCACTCATCCGCCGCACCCCTAGATGTGAGGACCGCCGCCGCCGCGGCCGCGTGTCCACCCGGGCGTCGCGGCCCGACGCAGGACTGGTCACCGTTGTGTTGACGGCGTGTCGGTCTGCGGTACAGGGCTGTGCACCATGGAGTTAAGGTTGTCCGCATCCAAATTGGCTCGAGGGTCCTCAGCTGCTGGCTCCGATCCCTCTGATGCGATCCGGGCCGGCTGGAGTGGCGAACACACCTGGTCGTCGTCCACGCGCTGACCAGCGCCCTCTCCGGGGGCGATCAACGGATCGGACATTTCTCGATGGTGCGGCTGTTCGGCTCTATCGGCCACGTTCATGTCTCCTCCTTCGCTGCAACACCACTGCTGTGCCGCCACAGAGAGGCATGTGGGACACGCACATGATGTCATCAGGTTCCTGCAGGCTGTCCGCCTGTCATAATGAGACACCCCTCCATACCGTCAGAATAGGGAAAACGGATGTCCACCGACGCCATCACCGTCTTGAAGGCCGACCACAAGGAAGTCGCCCGCCTGTTCGCAGAATTCGAGAAGAAAGCCACCACCCCCGCGCGCAAGGAACAGATCGTCCGCAAGGTCATCGAGCTCCTGACGGTGCACACCTACATCGAGAACGAAATCCTCTATCCCGAAGCTCGCGAACGGGTTCCCGACCTCGAGCAGCACATCCTGGAGTCCTACGAAGAGCATCACGTCGTCGACCTGCTCGCGACCGAGCTGGATGCGATGACGCGCGAGGACGAACGCTTCGAGGCTAAGTTCACCGTATTGATCGAAAACGTTCGCCACCATGTCAAGGAAGAGGAGGGCGAGTGGTTCCCGAAGCTGCGGGACGCGCTCGGCCGCTCCCAGCTATCCGAAATGGGCGCCCGGATGCTCGAGCTGAAAAAGACTTCTCCAACTGGGCCATCGCAACCGTCCGCGTTGAAGAAGGCCATTGACGCCGTCGTGTCATAGGAGCGTCGGTGGCTGCACAGTCAAAGGGGCCCGCAGCCCACCCAGCGTTGTTCAGGACGAGTCGCTGCGTGCCTCTTTGTGATCGCGGCTCGGGAGGTCTGGGCGGTGTCGTCACGTCGTGGCTGCGTCATGGCCCTCGAGCGTCAACTCTCTCCACGCCTCCCCGGGCCGAAGTCATCAACGCCGAGGCGCTTCTTTCGCCGATTTCTTCAGGTCTAGTTCGGTCTCCTGACCAACTTCATTCACTTCGTTGATGAGGGGTGGGACTTCTCCTCCTCGAGCGCTTCTTTGGCGGTGTCGCGAGTTGGCGTTCCTTCGCCCCCGTGAGCAAGGGGGATCGGAGGAGCCACCCAGCCCTAGGTCGACCGCCATTTCCCCCGGCCACTCCGGAGGGTGTATCGCGGTGCCGCCCGCCGTGCATATGGTCGTGGCCCGGCGCGATTGCGCAAACCACAGGAAGCGCCAACCGCAGGAAGGAATGAGATGACGCACCGCATACCCGAACGCCGGCCGGCTGCCCCAGGGCTCGCCCTGGTCGTCGGCGCGTCGCGGGGCTTGGGCATGGCCATCGCCGCCGACCTCACGCAGCGCGGCCACCCGGTGGTCATCTGCGCCCGGACCGGCGATGACCTCGAGACCGCGCAGGCCCAGCTGACGGCGCGGCGGCCCGGAGCGACCGTGCACACGCGCGTGGTCGACATCGGCGACGAACACGCGGTCGATGCACTCGTCGCGGACGTCGAAGAGACCCTCGGCCCCATCGACATCGCGATTGCCGTGGCCGGCACCATCCAGGTCGGGCCCGCAGAGACGATGACGACGGAGGAGTTCCGGGACGCCATGGGCACCATGGCCTGGGGCCCGATCCATCTCGCGTGGTCGGTCCTGCCCGCCATGCGCCGCCGCGGTCATGGCCGTATCGGCGTCATCACCTCGATCGGTGGCATGGTCTCGCCGCCCCATCTACTGCCTTATGCCACAGCGAAATTCGCGGCGGTCGGCTTCTCCGACGGGTTGGCGGCAGCCCTGTCGGGGACAGGTGTGACGGCGACGACGGTCGTGCCCGGCCTGATGCGGACCGGCTCTCACCGGCGGGCCCAGTTCGCCGGCGATGCGGCCGCTGAGTACGCGTGGTTCGCCCCGGCCGCATCGCTGCCGCTCTTGAGTATGGACGTGGAGCGGGCGGCGGCGCGCATCGTCGCCGGCGTTCTGCGCGGCCGGCCGATGGTCATCCTGACGCCCTTGGCCAAGGTCGGAGTGCGCGTGCGCGGATTGATGCCGGCAACGACGACGCGCGTCATGGGTCTGGCAAACCGGCTGCTGCCGGAGTCCGACCGCGCCCCCCGAGAACTCGGAACAATCCGCCCGCGCCTGGTCGAGGGCGGCGAGGCGGACCGGCGGCTCGGCTCGCCACTCGTGCGCCGCTTGACCGTGCTGGGCGAGCGGGCCGCCGACACCTGGAACGAACGCCGCGGCGAACGAAAGGAACAACTGTCATGAAGGCCCTCACCTGGCAAGGAATGCGCTCCGTCGAGGTCCGGGAGGTCCCGAATCCGGTCATCGTCGACCCGACGGACGCGATCGTGCGCGTGACCTCGACCGCGATCTGCGGTTCCGACCTGCACCTGTACAACGTGCTCGCCCCGTATCTCCAGCCGGGCGACATCCTCGGTCATGAGTTCATGGGCGTCGTCGAGGAGGTCGGCAGCGCGGTCGCCAATATCGCTGTGGGAGACCGGGTCGTCGTCCCCTTTAATATCTCCTGCGGACACTGCTGGATGTGCGATCGCGGCCTCTTCGCCCAGTGCGAGACGACCCAGAACCGAGACCAAGGCAAGGGCGGGAGCCTGTTCGGCTACACCGCGTTGTACGGCTCGGTGCCCGGCGGTCAGGCCGAGCGGGTGCGCGTCCCGCACGCCGACTTCGGACCGGTCAAGGTTCCGGACGGACCGGCCGACGAACGGTTCCTCTTCCTGTCCGACATCCTCCCGACGGCCTGGCAGGGGGTGACCGCCTCCGGGGTGCAGCCCGGTGAGACCTTGGCGGTGCTGGGCGCCGGTCCGGTCGGCCTGCTGGCCGTGTCCGCCGCACAACATCTCGGCATCGAGAAGGTGATCAGCGTGGACCTGGTCCCGGAGCGACTTGCGGCTGCCGCCGGCCGCGGTGCGCGCACGGTCGACATGGGCTCGGTCACCTCCGTCGGCGACGCCCTGCGGGACCTGACTGACGGGCGCGGCCCCGACGCCGTCGTCGACGCTGTCGGCATGGAGGCCCACGGCAACCCGGTCGCGGGCGCCCTGATCTCCGCAACGGCACGAGTCCCGAAGCCATTGGCGCGCAAGGCAATCGAAACCGTAGGCATCGACCGGCTCAATGCGCTGCATACGGCCATCGACGCGGTGCGGCGCGGCGGCTGCGTCTCGTTAAGCGGTGTTTACGGCGGCAGTGCGGATCCCATGCCGCTGATGGACATGTTCGACAAGGCGATCACCATGCGCATGGGCCAGTGCAATGTCCGCCACTGGACCGACCGGTTGCTCGAGATCCTGTGTCAAGAGGACGACGTGCTCGGTGTGGAGGCGCTCACCACCCATCGCGCAGGGCTCGACGAGGCCGCGGAGATGTACGCCACCTTCGATGCGCGCACGGACGGTTGCATCAAGGTCGTCATGAAGCCGTAGCCGGCAGGTTCAGCTCACGACGCGTCGATCGGTGTGCAATTGCCGTCATTCGACTTCACGGGCGAGTCCACCTTCCTCCCGGCCCGGATGCGGGTTTCGACCCGGCTCCAACCACGGCTCGAGGGCCTCATAGACCCAGTCGAGAAGGACGTCTCGCTCGTCATGGCCCGCTGCGGTACGGCCCAGTCGGTTGCTCGGACGCGCCTGGCGGTCATGCCAAAGCCGGCCACCGGGCAGCCGGGTTTCGGTGGCCGCGAGCCACGTGATGGTATCCGCCCCTGCGTCCGCGTCGCGCAGGACGGGATGGGTCAGCCGCGCGAATCCGGGCAGGGATTCGCGCACCCCGGGAGTGTCCACCCACCCCGGGTGCATGGCGGCCACCGTCAGATCGGACCACCTGTCCTGGAGCGGCTGGAGCAGTTCCACCTGAGCCCGCTTGCTGCGCGCATAAGCCTTGGCCGGCCGATAGGGTTCCTCGAGGTAGGCGAGATCATCGATACGCAGGCGCTGCGCGTACATGCCGCCCGAGGTCACCAACACGACCCGGCCTCCGCTGAGGCGACGCCGCAGCAGTTCCGTCAGCAGCGCCGGTCCGAGCACGTGGACGGCCATCGACTGCTCGAACCCTTGCGGTGTCAGGGTGTGCCGCGCCGGCATCACCCCTGCGTTGTGCACGAGCCCCGAGAGATCGATTCCCTTCTCGTCCAACTCTTTCGCACACGTGGCGACCGAGTCGAGATCGGCCAGATCGCACATCCATACGGTGCTTGCGCCTGGCAGAGCAGCGGCGACAGGGGTCGCCTTGTCAGGATTGCGCACGATGAGATGGACGTGGGCACCTAGGTCCGAAAGCTGCCGAGAGGCGGCCACGCCGATGCCGGACGAGGCACCCGTGACCGCGATGTGCTTGCCCACCAAGGCATTCGGACGCGGGTCGTCGGGCCACGCCGGCAGATGCCGACGGAGGAGATAGCCGGGCTCGCCGAATCCCCCGGCGATGCTCGCATCGAGCGCCTTGTCGATGGCGCGTCCGGCAAGGCCGGCTAGGCCGGTCAGAGACACGGTCACGACCGGGCAGTGAGCGAGTCGAGGACCGTCTTCATCTGTGCCGCAGTGCGATTCGCGAGCCGGTTCAGCAGAATCCGCATGACGAGGCCGAGGAAGCGTGCCGGTCCCTGCAGGGTGAAGTCCGCCCGATAGATCACGTCGCTACCGCCACCGGCGGCCACGGTCGTGATGGTGTCGCGGGATGTCGTGGTCCGGTTCGAGCCCTCGATGACGAGGCGGTCATCCGTGCGGTCGATGACCTCGTAGACGAGTTCGACGGTGCGTCCGGCGAAGGTGGAGACATTGCGATAGCGCGTGCCCACTCCGCCATCGCCGGAGATGAGGGCGCAGGACTTGGTCCCGCTGTCCCACTCCTCGGCGTTGGTGAAGTCGGCGAGATAGGTGCTCACCGTCTCGGCGTCGGTGGTCGTGGAGACGGTGCGTTCGATGGTGATCATGACTTCCTTCGGTTGCGTCGGGTGATGTCGGCGGTCAGAGCTGTGGCGAAGGCGCACCACGCGGCATACGGACTGAGCAGCCTGCGCCGCCGCGGCCGGGTCGAACCGGCGCGCCGGGCCAGGTCGGCACTCGAGGCCGTGAGCAGGATGGCCTCGGCGCTGGCCAGCGACAGTCGCCCGAGGCCGAAGAAGAGGGCGCTCCAGCCCGCGTTCAGCACCAAGTTCGCGCCAAGCGCCGTTCGGTATGCCGTCGCCTCCTCGGTGCGGCCCTGTCGTTCCAGCGTGGTCAGGTGCGCGGCCGAGGTGCCGGCGATGAGGGCGTAGAGGCTGGTCCACGCGATCGGGAAGGCTGCCTTTGGTGGCTGCCACGCGGGCTTGTCGAGTCGTCGATACCACTGTGACTCGGGATCGGTGACGGCTGTGCCGGCGGCTGCGGTGGCCACGACAGCCGCCGTGCAAAGGGCCAGGTTGCGTGGCCCGGTGTCCGGTCGCGCGTCGCGCATCGCCGTGCGGATTGCCTCGTCGACGCCGATCTGGCAGGGCCCCCCGAGATACTCGTCGAGGTCGGACTCGTGGGCTACGGCAGGGTGGATAAGGCTTCCGACGAGGGGCCGGGCCAGGGCCGCATCGACGGGCGTGATCAGACCGACCCACAGGCTCGCCAGCCCCGGCGTGAGCACGGGCAAGGGCAGGATCAGCCGCCGGCGCCGACCCGTGACCTCGGCGAAGGTTTGCATGAGCTGGCGGTAGCTCAACACGTCCGGTCCGGCGATGTCGAAGGTGCGATTGACGCCGGAGGGGAGGTCCGCTGCCGCCCGTAGGCAGCGAATGGCGTCCTCGGCGGCGATGGGCTGCACAGGGTTGTCCACCCACGACGGCGTGACCATGGCCGGGAGCCGGCTGGTGAGGTAGCGCAGCATCTCGAAGGAAGCCGATCCGTCCCCGAGGATGACGGCTGCTTGCAGGCACGCGGCGGGCACGGAGGAGTCGAGGAAGATACGGCCGATCTCGACGCGAGATCGCAAGTGCGGGGAGAGCCGCTCGTCGCGCGGATGCAGTCCTCCGAGATAGACCAGCCGCTGCACCCCGGCTCTTTCCGCCTCCTCGGCGAAGAGCGTCGCGGCCGCACGGTCCCGCTCCTCGAAGCCGGTGGTGTCTGCCTCCATCGAATGGATGAGGTAGTACGCCACGTCGACTCGGTCCAGCGCGCGGCGCAGGTCCTCCGGTCGTGACGCATCCCCCACCACGACGTCCACCTCGTCGCGCCAGGCGTGACGTTCGACGCCGTCGGGGGAACGAGTCAGGACCCGGACGGTGAAGTCCTCGAGGAGAGCAGGAACTAGCTGCCCTCCGATGTATCCGGACGCACCGGTCACCAGAACCGTTCGTTTCCCCGGGGGCCCTGCCGGCGAAGTAGATTGTGCGGCAGGGGAATCCGTCGTACTCATGCGAGCGTCTCCAATATCGGGGGTAGCAGGAAGAGCATCGAGCTCGACCAGATGACGTGGGTGAGGATGGGGCCGAGCACTCCACCGGTGACCCGGCGTTGCAGCCCGGTGAGCAACCCGAGCAGAGCGGCGGCCAGGACGAGCATGGGGTTGCCGGTGCCCGCGGTCGTCAGGGCATAGACGGCAGTGGTGATCGTGACGGCATAGCGCCGTCCGATGGCGGCATACAACGCGCCGCGAAAGTACAGCTCTTCGGCGATGCCGTTGACAGCGACGATGGCGGCGATCAGCCCGAGCGAGCCGACTCGGGCGTGATCGAGGACTGCGTTGACCTGCGCGCTGAGCGCAGGCACCTGCGCGACCACGAGGGCGCCGAGGGCGAAGACCACAACCAGCAGCCCGCCCAGCGCCAGGCTCTGCACGATCGGAAGGGCGTCGGGACCGCCGGCGCGGGTGTGCGCGCGGCCGAGATGGAGCGGCCCGGACGCCAACGCCCCGGCGCTCCAGATTCCCGCGAGCAAAAAGGTTGCCCAGGAGAAGGCAGGGTCCCCGGGGGGGATCCGCAGCGCCCAGGCGAGCACCGCCGACCCG
>NZ_HG764815.1:3304013-3306280 GCF_001050535.1 Nostocoides australiense Ben110
GCGCGTGAGCGCCGCCACCGGCCGGGCGGAGGGTGCCGTCGCGGCCCTCGACGCGCGGGCGCGAGAACAGCAGACGCAGCTGGCCGCGCTGCGGGTGCAGCTGAGCGCCGCCCAGGACGACCTGGCCGCACTCACCGACGACATCCATCGCGACGAGGTGGCCCGGGCCGCCCAGCAGGCGCGCGTGGAACAGTTGCAGCAGAAGGCGATCGAGGAGCTGGGCATCGACCCGGACGTCCTCGTCGAGGACTTCGGGCCGCACCAGCTGGTTCCGGTCGTCGTGGCAGCGGGCGAGGAGCCGGGGGAGCCGCAGCCGTATGTCCGTGAGGTCCAGGAGAAGCGGTTGCGCCGGGCCGAGCGGGGGTTGCGTGAGCTGGGGCGGATCAACCCGCTGGCGCTCGAGGAATTCGCGGCGCTGGAGGAGCGGCACAGCTTCCTGACCAAGCAGATGGAGGATCTCAAGGCCTCGAAGCGTGATCTGCTCGACATCGTCCGCGAGGTCGACCAGCGGGTGGAGGAGGTCTTCACGGCCGCCTTCCACGACACGGCCGAGCAGTTCGAGCGGGTCTTCGCCCGGCTCTTCCCGGGCGGCGAGGGGCGGATCTTCCTCACCGATCCGTCGGACATGCTCACGACGGGTATCGAGGTGGAGGCGCGCCCCCCGGGCAAGAAGGTCAAGCGGCTCTCGCTGCTCTCCGGCGGGGAACGCTCGCTCGTCGCCGTCGCCTTGCTGGTCGCGATCTTCAAGGCCCGGCCGAGCCCGTTCTACATCATGGACGAGGTCGAGGCGGCCCTGGATGACACCAACCTGGGACGGTTGATCACGCTGTTCGAGGAGCTGCGCGACTCCTCGCAACTCATCGTGATCACCCACCAGAAGCGGACGATGGAGGTCGCCGACGCGCTGTACGGCGTGTCGATGCGCGGTGACGGCGTGACTAATGTCGTGTCCCAGCGGCTACGTTCGCTCGACGAGCCCGCCTGAAGTCTGCAGGTCAGCGACGGCTTTGGCGGCAAGTCACCAGGGCTGTCGGTAACCCGCCACAGTGTTACCGGTCCGTTATGCTGCCAATGCCCCCGGAGTCGTTCTAAGGTTTCTGCTCATGCCGCCGACGCAGGGTCGGTGGCTGGAGGGGAGAAACAATCGTGAAGTCCATGACTCGCGCCGCCGTTGCCGTCGCGTCCGCCGGCCTGATGGCTCTCGGTGGCGCCAGCGCCGCCAACGCCGCGCCCGACACCGGTGCCGTCAGCGACGCCAAGGTCACCTGCTACGGCAAGGCCAACAAGCCGTTCATCATCGGCGGCGTCGGCAACACCAGCCGGCAGGTCGGCGTCATCTACTGCGCCGGCGGCGGGGCCTACATCCGCGGTCGCGTCACGATCCAGCAGCTGGTCAACGGCTACTGGTACGACCGTGGCAACGCTACGACCCAGACCAAGTACGTCGGCTACAACAACGTCCAGTTCCCCGACAGCCACGCGGCGCGCCCGGGCGTGTGGCGGACCAAGGCCACCTTCACCTTCGCCGGTGGCGGGGCGTCGCGCACCTTCTACAGCGCCTCCGTGCGCTATGTCCCGGCCCGCCACGGCGTGACCATGTGACATAAGCCCTAACGGGTTCCCGCAACGGCCGGGTGGCACTTGCCACCCGGCCGTTGCTGCGTTGTGCGTGTCGCATTTGGGACACGTGTAGACATTTGAGAACCTGGAGCCATGCTCCGCGTCCTTCTTCCCCTGATCCTGTGCGTCCTGATCTCCATCGTCGTCCTGGCGCTGGTGGCGATCCCGGCGCGGCGGCAGGGCCGGGACCTGCTGACGGCGCGCGGGGAGGAGGTCTTCGTCAAGGTCAAGGCCGGCACGGACGCAGCGGCCACCAAGACCACCGGGCTGGTGACTTCGGCCGCGGCCAAGATCCGCCCGACGGGTGGCGAGGAGGCCACGCCGGTGAGTGAGGCCCCGCACTCCTCGACGGAGAGCGCCCCGCAGCGCTGAGCGGGGGCCAGGAGCCGAGGAAGCCGATACCGGGCGACGGACTCGAGAGCGGGCAGAGTTCGAGAGGCCGAGACCGGGCAGAGTTCGAGAGCGGACAGAGTTAACGCCCCAATGCTCCGCAGTGTGAGGATGGGCCTGTGATCGACCAGTTGTGGGAGTACCTCGTTGTCGCCGGCGTCCTGCTGGTCGCCATCGTCGGTGGACTGTTCGCCTTCCTCCGGCCCTCCCGGCGCCGCCGGCCACCGGCGGTGCCGCCGACCCGGCCGACGACGCCC
>NZ_HG764815.1:3306380-3309718 GCF_001050535.1 Nostocoides australiense Ben110
CATCGTTGAGCGAGAAGGACATTCACCCCATGCGAACCATCCCCCGACCCGGCACCCCGACCCCAGCAAGCCCCACACCCTCGGCCCACCCGGCACCGCTCACTGCCCGTCCCGAGCGTCACCCCGCCGCCGCGATCATGGACGACCCCACCACCGCAGGCGTCCTGCACTCCGCGTGGTCCGGCGACCCGGCCGTCGTCGTGCCCAGCCCACCCGGTGCCGGAAAGACCCGACTGGTCGCGCTGCTCGCCGCCACCCTCGCCTCCCGCGCGGACCTGCGCGTCGGCATCGCCGCCCAGACCCGCGACCAAGCCGTCGAAATCGCCCGCCGCCTCGGCGCGCTCGACTGCCCCGCGCGCCTGATCTGGCCCGCCAAACACCCCACCCCCGACCTCAGCGACGGCACCGCCACCGTCGTCACCGGCCGCTCCGTTCGCTTCCCCAACTCCGGAGGGGGAGTGCTCATCGCCACCACCGCACGATGGACCTACGCCGACCCCAACGTCCTCGCCGCCGACGTGCTCGTGGTCGATGAGGCGTGGCAAGCCACCTATGCCGACGTGGGCGCGCTCGGAGCATTCGCCCCCCAGATCGTCTGCGTCGGTGACCCCGGCCAGATCGACCCCGTCGTCACCGGCCAGACCCGCCGCTGGGACGCATCCCCGACCGGGCCACACCTGCCCGCCCCGGCCGCGCTCATCGCCGCCCACGGCGAAGCCGTCTCCGTGGTCACGCTGCGCCACACATGGCGGCTCGGCCCGGCCACCACCCGCCTGATCCAGCCCACCTTCTACCCCGACCTGCCCTTCACCAGCCGCCGCCCACCCGAGCACCTGAGCGGCCCGGACGGCACCCCACTGCCCGAGGTCAGCGCCCACCCCGTCACCGCCACCGCTGGCCCCGGCGACCCCGCCCTGACCGGCACCTGCGCCGACCTCGCCCGCGCCCTGCTCGCCACCACCCTGACCACCAGCGAAGGCACCCGCCCCGTCACCCCAGCAGACCTCGCCGTCGTCGCCGCGCACGTCAGCCAAGCCGCCGCAGTGCGCGCCCTGCTCGCGGACCTGCCCGACGTGCTCGTGGGCACCGCCAACCAACTCCAAGGCATGGAGCGCCCCGCCGCCGTCGTCCTGCACCCCCTCGCCGGATACCGCGACCCCACCGCCTTCGGCACCGCCCTCGGCCGCGCATGCGTCATGCTCTCGCGCCACCGCGCACACCTGACCGTCGTCACCGACACCGCCACCCCGGCCGTCCTGCGCGGCCCCGACCCCGACCCAGCCACCCTCACCCACCGCGCCCTGCTCGACGCGCTACTCACCTGACCCGCGCCCACCGCCCGCCCGCGAGCCCCTGGGCCAGGCGGCATGGGGTGCCTGGCCCAGGGGCCGGCGTCCAGCTGAACCACACACCACCACCACTGACAGCAGAAGGGGAGGGGCCGGTGCAGACCGCACCGACCCCTCCCCACCGCCCGCATCACCGGCGCAGCCGAACCTCCTGGAACGTCGTGGCCACCCGCAGCGCCTCGGCCTCACCGAAGAACCCCTCGGCCGCAAGAATCTGCGCCGCACCCCGCGGGCCGGTCCCGTCGAAACCGCACGTCACACCATTGAGCGCCAGAACCCGCCCAGAAGCATCGGTCAGCGTCATCGAGGGGAACACCTGCATCCCCGCCGACGAGCGCCCGTAAGCCCACCCCTGAGCCTCCTGCGGCCCTCCCAGCCGGACCTCCACGAACCGGCCGAACATCGCCCTGGTGCCCTTCCACGTCTCGATCGAGGACGCGGTCACACCGCACCCGTCATCAGTGGCGGCGTAAGGGTTGGCAACGATCTCCATCACAGACTCCCTGTCGGGTCGAATCTCCCTCGGGTGGTCAGCCCGAGCACTTGGTTGGTGTCTTCGACGCTACCGCCCACCACCGACAACCCGGCCTCACAAACCCCCACAACGTCACTGCCACACCCGGCATGGGGTGCCGGGTGTGGCAGTGGAAGAACGTTGCGGTTCCGTCGATCCGGGGAAGGTGCACTCGCCCGCGGTCCGTGACGAGGACCCCAGGGTGTCGGTGCCTGATGGCACTCTCAGAAGCAACCACCCAAGCGTCGGCCCGACCAGCCGGCCGCGACGACACCTCGACGTCGACGAAGAGAAGGGGAACCAGCCATCACGGCCCCCACCTGTCACCGCAGCACCGCCCAGGAACCTTCCCTCGGTGTGAAGATCACCCGCCGCATCCGTCGAAAGCTCCGAGCCCTCAAGCTGCGCAGCTGGGCCCGCTCCCGGCTCCGCCTCCAGGACGCCGTCATCCTGGACACCGAGACCACCGACCTGTTCGGCCAGGTCATCCAGATCAGCGTCATCGACCTGACCGGCCAGGTCCTGCTCAGCACGCTCGTGCAACCCACTACCCCGGTCAGCGCTGCCGCGACCGCGGTGCACGGGATCAGCGACCAGGACCTCCTGGCCGCGCCCGCCCTGCCGGTGATCGCCGGTCAGCTGCTCGAGGTCACCCGGGGGCGCCAGCTGCTGGCCTACAACGCTCCCTACGACCGTCAGGTCCTGACCAAGGACCTGACCACTGCCGGCCTGGACCCAGCCCACCTGGCCGACCGCCAGAACTGGGTCTGCCTGATGCGAGCTCGCGCGCTCGTCGAGAACCGCGGCTGGGTCGCCCTCGGGGGACCACACCACGCACTCGGCGACTGCCTGGCCACGCTCGACGTCCTGCACGGCATCGCGAGGCGATCCACATGATGGGCTACAACCACGTCAGCTGCGGGCTGCTCGCCGGCATCGCAACCCTGCCCATCGCCCCCGGGACCGGCCCGCCCGCCCAGGCCGCGTGGGTGATCGCACTCGGTGGAGCCAGCCTGATCCCCGACCTGGACACCTCCGGATCCACCGCCGCCCGCATGTGGGGACCGATCACCCGCACCATCGGCGCCGCCATCGGCACCCTCGCCCACGGCCACCGCCAAGGCACCCACGACGCCGTCCTCGCCCCAGCCGCGTTCGCCGGCGCAGCCCTGCTGGCCTCCCTGCACCCGATCACTGCCGCCTGACCGGACCCACACACCACCGCGCACTGTCGGTGCTGGCCGGTAGCGTCGAAGACACCAACCACCACACCGGCCTGACCAGCTGGTCCCGACACGGGAGAGACGAGACATGAGCAGCAACCCCACCCCCGTCCTGGCCGCCGACAAGCTCTACGAGGCCTCCGACCGGTTCGTGTGCAAGGAGTGCGCCGGGATGACCGCCGAATACACCGGCGTCACCATCGGCGGCTACCGCCTCACCGTCATCACCACGGCCGACGTCGTCGAGTGGGC
>NZ_HG764815.1:3309818-3312074 GCF_001050535.1 Nostocoides australiense Ben110
CCGCAACTCCACAGGCGACCCGAGGGCCTCGACATTGCGCCGCGCCCAGGCGACGGCGAGATCGGACAACTCGACGGCATACACCCGCGCGGCCGGCACCTCGTCGGCGACGGCGAGCGCGATCGCCCCCGAGCCCGTGCCCAGGTCGACGACCACCGGCGCCGGCCCGGCGGCGCGCGCGGCCTCGATCGCGAGCCCGGCGACCATCTCGGTCTCGGGGCGCGGCACGAAGACCCCCGGCCCCACCTGGAGGGTCAGGTGACGGAAGTAGGCGCGCCCGGTCAGGTGCTGCAGCGGTATGCGGTGGCTCCGCCCCTCGATCAAGTCGCCGAGTCGATCCTCCTGCGCGGCAGTGAGTTCCGCGCCGACGATCATCCGGCGACGCACCTCCGACGGCTCGATGCGGAGAACGAAGGAGACCAGTTCGACGACATCGGCGTCGGGCGACGGGACACCCGCCTCGGCGAGCCGGGCGGCAGCGTCCCTCATCACCTGCCGCAGGCCGCTCACCGCCGCCCTCGCCCCACGTCGACAGTGCGCGACGCGCCGTCATCGCCGCGCCATTGCGGCGCGTCGTGCACTCTCGACGTCATGTGGGTTCGCCGAGGGCCGCGAGACGCGCGGCCTCGTCGGCGGCCATTGCGGCCTCGACCACCGGGTCCATCTCGCCACCGAGGAAGATCTCGAGGTTGTAGGCCTTGTAACCGGTGCGGTGGTCGCTGATGCGGTTCTCGGGGAAGTTGTAGGTGCGGATCCGCTCCGAACGGTCGACGGTGCGCACCTGCGACTTGCGGGCGTCGGAGGCGGCCGCTGCGGCCTCGTCCATCGCCATCTGGTGGAGCCGGGCGCGCAGCACGCGTAGGGCCGATTCCTTGTTCTGCAGCTGGGATTTCTCGTTCTGGCACGAGACGACCACGCCCGTGGGCACGTGGGTGATCCGCACCGCGGAATCGGTCGTGTTGACGCTCTGTCCGCCGGGGCCGGAGCTGCGGTAGACGTCGATGCGCAGATCGTTCGGGTCGATGGAGACGTCGATCTCCTCGGCCTCCGGCATCACCCAAACGCCCGCGGCGGAGGTGTGGATGCGGCCCTGGCTCTCCGTGACCGGCACCCGCTGCACCCGGTGCACGCCACCCTCGAACTTCAGCCGCGCCCACGGCGCCTCGCCCGGACCGGGGTTGCCCTTGGCCTTGACCGCCACCTGGACATCCTTGTAGCCGCCGAGGTCGGACTCCGTCGCATCGATGACCTCCGTGCGCCAGCCGCGCTTCTCGGCATACCGCAGGTACATGCGCAGCAGGTCGCCGGCGAACAGGGCCGACTCCTCGCCGCCCTCCCCCGCCTTGACCTCGAGGATGACATCGCGGTCGTCGTCGGGATCGCGCGGTATGAGGAGCCGGCGCAGCTTCTCCTCGGCGGCCTGGTGCGCCTCCTCCAGGGCCGGGATCTCCTCGGCGAACGCGGCGTCCTCGGCGGCGAGCTCGCGGGCCGCGCCCAGGTCCTCGCCCGCCGTCTGGCACGCGTGGTATGCCGCGACGACGGGGCTCAACGCGGCATACCGCCGGCCGACATCGCGATAGCGCGCCTGGTCGCCAACCACCTCCGGGTCGGCGAGCTGGGCCTCCAACTCGGCGTGCTCGGCGAGCAGGGCCTCGGCGGACTCGAGCATCAGGACTTCCTTTTCGGTATGCCGTGGCAAAAGCGAACGCGCCGGCCCACCACGAGGGTGGACCGGCGCGCCGGGAAAGCTACTTGGCGGCCTTCTTGCCGTAGCGGGCCTCGAAGCGGGCCACGCGGCCACCGGTGTCGAGGATCTTCTGCTTGCCCGTGTAGAACGGGTGGCAGTTGCTGCAGACGTCGGCGTGGATGACGCCGTTCTTGGCCGTGCTGCGCGTGGTGAACGTGTTGCCACAGGTGCAGGTCACCGTGGTCTCCACGTAGTCGGGGTGGATGTCCTTCTTCAACGCTGCTCCTTAGGCAGATCGGCCGGGTCGACGAGCCCACTTGTCGCAAAGTGCAAGCCCTGCGCCATCGGCGGCGCCTGTCGTGAACCGGCCCAACCTCTCAATTGTGCCAGAGAGGGTTGCCCTCACCCAAACGCGCGGCGACCCGGCCACATTCCCTGACGCGGCAGGCCCGGCATACTGGCCCCCGTGAGCGAGGAGCCGGAGGAGACGGCCGCCGCGGAGGCGGAGCCGACGAGCGCGGCCGAGAAGCCGGCGAAGCGGCGCGGCCCCGGCCGCCCGCCCTCGCCCA
>NZ_HG764815.1:3312174-3323980 GCF_001050535.1 Nostocoides australiense Ben110
CGGCGACGCACGCGAGCCCGCCGCTGGTGATGGCGCCGCGGACGCTCCACGCGTCGGCGACGAGGCCGGCGCGAGCCTGCCCGCCGAGCGGGCCGACGGAGAAGGACAGCATCTCGATGCCGGCCAGACGCCCGCGCATGCGTTCGGGGATGGTCTGGTTCCAGACGGTGCCGCGGAAGACCGCGGAGACATTGTCCGCAGCGCCCGCCAGCGCCAGTGCCAGCATCGCGAGCCAGATCGTCGGAGCGAGACCGACGAGCGCGATGGCGCAGCCGTATGCCGTCGCCGCGATCGTGATCGCCCGGCCGTGGTGGTGCACCCGGTGCATCCACCCCGACAGGCTGGTCGCGACGAGGGCGCCGACGGTCTCGGCCGAGTAGAGGAGGCCGACGAGTTCGGGCCGTTCGAAGACGTCCGTGGCGAACGCGGGGAAGAGCACGATCGGCATCGCGAGCAGCATCGCCGCGATGTCGATGAGATAGGTGCCCAGCAGATCCCGGCGGCGCACGGCATACGTCCAGCCCTCGGCGATGCCCCGCACCGACGGCGCGGTCGTCTCGCCCCGGTGCGGATAGGGGCGCATCCGGGCATACATGGCCGTGGCGAACAGCATGCCGGCGAAGTCCACGACGAAGCACCAACCGATCCCGACAGTGGCGATGAGCAGGCCGGCGATCGTCGGCCCGACGAAGAGGCCGGCCTGCATCCCGAACGACGAGAGGGCGTTGGCCTGACTGATCTGGTCGTGGCGAACAGTCCTGGGCAGCAACGATTCTCGCGACGGTCGTTGCACCGCGCCGACGGAGATGAGCAGTGCGCCGATGACGAAGATCACGACGATGCTCGGCCGCTGCCGGAAGGCGTTGGCGGCCAGGGCGGCCATCAGGACGACCTGGGCGATGCCGCACGTGACGAGCAGGCGACGGCGATCGACGTGGTCGGCCAGCGCCCCGCCCCAGAGGCCGAAGACGATGAGCGGCACGAGCTCGACGACGCCCATCAGGCCGACCATGGCGTTGGAGCCGGTCTCGCGATAGATCAGGAACGGCAGCGCCACATAGGAGACCATGTGCCCGAGATAGAAGACCGTGCCCGCGATGAGGAGCAGCCGGTAGTCGCGGGACTCGCGGGCGGGGGTGAGGTCGACGCGCAGGCCGGCGAGCCGTCGTCGCCAGGTCATGCGCCGGTCGTATGCCGCGCGCGCCCCGCCTCGGCGATCGTCGCCGAGCCGACGACGCGCGTGCCGTCGTAGAGGACGACGGACTGGCCGGGCGCGACACCGCGGATGGTGCGTCCGAGGCGGACGACGATCTCGTCGCCCTCGACGTGCGCGGTGGCAGGGATCTCCTCGCCGTGGGCGCGCACCTGGGCGCCCACCGCGATGGGACCACTCGGGGCCGGGCCGCACCAGAGCGCGCGGATACCGCGGATCTCGTCGACGCCGAGCAGGTCGGCGGGGCCGATCGTCACGGTGTTGGCGGCGCGGTCGATCGCGGTGACGTAGCGCGCCTGCCCGTCCATCGAGCTGCGTTCCAGGCCAAGGCCTTTGCGCTGCCCGATGGTGAAGCCGTAGGCGCCGTGGTGGTGACCGACCACCTGCCCGTCGGCGTCGAGGATGTCGCCGGGCTGCTCCCCCAGCCGGTCGGTGAGCCAACCGCGCGTGTCGCCGTCGGGGATGAAGCAGATGTCGTAGGAGTCGGGCTTCTTGGCGATGAAGAAACCCCGCTCGGCTGCCTCCTCGCGGACCCGGGGCTTGGTGGTATCGCCGAGGGGGAAGAACGCGCGGTCGAGTTGGTCGGGGGTGAGGACGCCGAGGACGTAGGACTGGTCCTTGGCGGCGTCGACGGCGCGATGCAGTTGCCGTCCGTCGGGGCCGTCGACGATCTGCGCGTAGTGTCCGGTCGCCACGGCGTCGAACCCGAGGGCGAGCGCCTTGTCGAGGAGCGCCGAGAACTTGATCTTCTCGTTGCAGCGCAGGCACGGATTGGGGGTGCGGCCGGCGGCGTACTCCGCGACGAAGTCGTCCACGACGTCGCGCTGAAAGCGGTCGGCGAGATCCCAGACGTAGAACGGTATGCCGAGCCGGTCGGCCACCCGGCGGGCGTCGCCGGCGTCCTCGATGGTGCAGCAGCCGCGCGCGGACTCGCGAAGCGTTGCGGCAGAACGCGACAGCGCCAGGTGGACCCCGACCACCTCGTGGCCGGCATCGAGCATGCGGGCGGCGGCGACGGCGGAGTCCACTCCCCCGCTCATGGCCGCGACGACACGCATCAGGCCGCCCCGCGCGCGGCCTGCGAGCGCGCCACCGCATCGGGCAGCACGGCGAGGACGGCGTCGACGTCCTCCTCGGTGCTGGTGTGCCCCAGGCTGAAACGCAGCGCGCCGGCGGCGTCGGCGTCGCCGATGCGGAGTGCCGTCAGGACGTGGCTCGGCCTCGTCACGCCGGCCGTGCAGGCCGACCCCGCCGAGCAGGAGATCCCGGCCGCATCGAGGACGAAGAGCAACGCATCGCGATCGGCGCCCGGAACCCGCAGGTGCGCATTGCCGGGCAGCCGGTCGGCGGCACTCCCCGGAGTCCAGGCGCCCGTGACCTCGATGCCGAGGCCGAGCGCGAGTGCCCCGCGAATGAGCTTGTCCCGCAACGCAATGACGCGGGTCATCTCGTCGTCCAGGCCGGCCACCGCGGTCTCGACCGCCCCCCCCCCCGCCGCGAGCGCGTGTACCCCGCGCGCGTCGAGCGTGCCTGAGCGCACCTTGCGCTCCTGTCCGCCGCCGTGCAACTGCGGCGCGAGCGCGGCGTCCCGGCGAGCGAGCAGCGCGCCGCTGCCGACCGGTCCGCCGAGCTTGTGTCCGGTGAGCGTGAGCAGGTCGAGCCCGCTGGCGGAGAAGTCGACCGGCACATGCCCGACCGCCTGCACGGCGTCGGAGTGCATCGGTATGCCGAGCTCCCGGCATACGGCCGCCAGCTGCGCGATGGGCTGGATCGTCCCGATCTCGTTGTTGCCCCACATGATGCTCACCAGCGCCACGTCCGCGCCGTCACCGAGCGCCGACGTGAGCGCGTCCGGCGCGATGGCGCCCACCACCGTGGGCTCCACGAAAACCGCCGTGGCGCCCGAGGACTCCGTCATGTAATCGACCGAGTCGAGGATCGCGTGGTGCTCGATGGCGCTGGTGACGACTCGGGTGCGCGCCGGCTCAGCAGTATGCCGCGCGGCATACGTCCCTTTGATCGCCAGGTTGTCCGCCTCGGTCCCCCCGGAGGTGAAGATGACCTCCGACGGATGCGCACCGAGGGCCGCCGCGATCCGCTCGCGCGCCTCCTCGACTATCCGCCGCGCCGCCCGACCGGCGGCGTTGACCGCCGACGGATTGCCGACGAGGTCAAGAGTCTCGATCAGGGCAGCCCGCGCCGCCGGCACCAGCGGTGTCGTGGCAGCGTGATCGAGGTAGTGCACCGAGAGATTCTACGAGCGAGATCTCGGCGGCCCGGAACCGACGTCTCGACGAAGGCAGGCGGGACGAGAAGCAAAGCCGGGTGAGGCGGGGGCGAGAGGGGCGGTTGAGACCGAAGGTCGCTCTGCGACCGAGTGTCGAATCTCCCGCCCCGACGCCGCCGCCTCGTCCGGCGAGCACAAGACGACGCGAACTAGCCCTTCGAGGCCTGGACCTTCTCCGTCGCCTGCGGGAGGACGGTGAAGAGGTCGCCGACGACGCCGAAGTCGACCAGTTCGAAGATCGGCGCCTCCGGGTCCTTGTTGATCGCGACGATGGTCTTCGACGTCTGCATGCCGGCGCGGTGCTGGATGGCCCCGGAGATGCCGCACGCGACATACAGCTGCGGGCTGACCTGCTTGCCGGTCTGGCCGACCTGCGAGGTGTGGGGATACCAGCCGGCGTCCACGGCGGCGCGCGAGGCGCCGACGGCAGCGCCGAGGGAGTCGGCGAAGGTCTCGACGGGCGAGAAGTCGCCGCCGGTGCCGCGGCCGCCGGAGACCACGATCGCGGCCTCGGTCAACTCGGGACGGCCGGAGGCCTGCTTCTCCTTGGCCTCGGTGATCTGCGCGGTCTTCGCGGCGTCGGAGATGGTCAGGTTGACCGGGACGACCTGCCCGGCTGCCGGCTTCTCCTGCGGCGCAGCCGAATTCGGCTTGACGCAGATGATCGGGGTGCCCTTGGTGACCTTGGCCTTGACGGTGTAGGAGCCGGCGAAGACGGACTTCGTCGTCTCGATGCCGCCGTCACCGGGCTGGACGTCAATGGCGTCGGTGACCAGGCCGGAGCCGGTCTTGACGGCGACGCGGGCGGCGATCTCCTTGCCGGCGGGGTTGGACGGGATGAGGACGGCGCCGGGCTTGAGCTTGCCGACCAGTGCGGCAAGGAACTCGGCCTGCGGCACGACGAGGTAGCCGGTCAGGTCGGCGCTGTCCATCGCGTAGACGCGGCCGGCACCGAACTTGCCCAGGGTCGCGGCGGCCTCGGCGGCGCCCGGACCGAGGTAGACGGCGGACGGCTCGCCCAGGCGGGCGGCGATCGTCAGCATCTCGGCGGTCGTCTTGCGGACCTGCCCGTTCGCGTGGTCCACGAGCACGAAGATTTCAGCCATTGGTTACTCCTGGAAATGAAGGTCTCGTGGGTCAGATGAACTTGCGGCCGGCCAGGAACTCGGCGAGCTTGGTGCCGCCGTCTCCCTCGTCCGTGACGATCTCGCCCTGCTCACGCGGCGGGCGCTTGGCGACGGAGATCACCTCGGTCGAGGAGCCCGCGGCGCCGACCTGTCCGGCGTCGATGCCGAGGTCGGCAAGGGTCCAGGTCTCGACCGGCTTCTTCTTGGCGGCCATGATCCCCTTGAAGGAGGGGTAGCGCGGCTCGTTGATCTGGTCAGTGACGGAGATCAGGGCCGGTACGGCGCCGAAGATGGTCTCGCTGGCGGTGTCCCCGTCGCGGCGGGCGGTGACGGTGCCGCCGTCGACCGTCAGCTCCGAGGCATAGGTCACCTGCGGCAAAGCGAGCCGCTCGGCGAGCATCGCCGGGACCACGCCCATGGTGCCGTCGGTCGAGGCCATGCCGGTCAGCACCAGGTCGGGCATGCCGACCTTCTTGATGGCCTCGGCGAGGATGAGCGAGGTGGCCAGGGCGTCGGAGCCCTTGATGGCCTCGTCGTTGACGTGGACGCCCTTGTCGGCGCCCATCTGCAGGGCCTTCTTGACGGCGTCGGCCGCCTGATCGGGGCCGATGGTGATGACGGTGACCGCACCCTCGCCGGACTCGGCGATCTTCAGCGCCTCCTCGACGGCGTATTCGTCGAGTTCGGACAGCAGCCCGTCCACGCTCTCGCGGTTGGTGGTCAGGTCCGCCTCGTCGAAGCCCCGGTCCGCCTGGGCGTCCGGCACGTACTTCACACAAACGACGATGTTCATCTCGCGTTGCATCCTTAACGGTTGGTCTGGCCGGCAGATCCCGGCGCGGGCACTGCGGTTCAGTCTCTCAGGCACCGCTCGGCGAACCGGTCCCGTCGCGGCGTGATTGTCAACACGCCCAGCGTGTCAAGAGTGCGCGACGCGCCGTAATGCCGGCGGAATGCCGGCGCGTCGCGCACTCTCGACGGGGGGTGTTCAGCGGCCGGTGAAGGTGGCCTTGCCCGGGCCCTTCTCGACGAAGGAGTCCATGCCGGCCTGCCGGTCCTCGGTCGCGAACAGTCCGGAGAAGAGCATCCGCTCGATCTCCAACCCGGTCTGCAGGTCGCTGTCCAGACCCTTGTCGATGGCTTCCTTGGCCGCCCGCAGCGCCAGGGCGGGGCCGCCGACGAACCGGGACATCCAGTCGCGGGCGGCGGCATACACCTGGTCGGCGGGCACCACCTTGTCGACGAGGCCGATCGCGAGCGCCTCGGCGGCGTCGACGAACCGCCCGCTGTAGACGATCTCCTTCGCCCGCGCCGGGCCGACGAGCCGGGCCAGGCGCTGGGTGCCGCCGGCGCCGGGGATGATGCCGAGCAGGATCTCGGGCTGCCCGAGCTTGGCGTCCTGCGCCGCGATCCGGAAGTCGCACGCGAGAGCGACCTCACATCCCCCGCCTAGCGCATAGCCGGTGATCGCGGCCACCGTCGGCTTCGGCACCGCGGCCAGCGCGCGCGTGAAGCCCTGGAGCCCACCCGCCGCGGTGGCCATGTCGGCATACGACATCTGCTGCATCTGCTTGATGTCGGCGCCGGCGGCGAAGACCTTCTCACCGCCGTAGACGATCACCGCAGCTACGGCCGGGTCGGCCGACGCCGCCGCGGCGGCCTCCCCGAGCTCGGACTGGACCTGCAGGTTCAACGCGTTCATCGGTGGCCGGGTCAGGCGGATCGTGCCGATGCCGTCCTCGACCTCGAGGGTGACGAATTCGCCCATGACGCACCTAGTTCCCGCTGCCGTTGGGGCCGGAGCCGTTCATCCCGAAGGCCGACCCGGGGGTGGCCTCCCCAGAGGTCTCGGCGGCCTGCATCTCGGCGAGCTTCTCCTCCCCGATGGCCCGCTGATGCCACAGCGAAACCCCGTGCAAAACAAGGGGAATGGCCACCATGAGCAGGCTGCGGACGTCGGCCCCGCGCGGCAGCATGTGCTCGGACGTGACGAGCAAGGTGTCCTCGGCCATGGAGGTCTTGATCATGTTGAAAGCGATGTTGACGTCATTGCACGCCCGGAGCCGCTCGACTGGGTCGGTCGGCACGGGTTCGGCAAGACGCCACTGACCGAACACGCGCAGGATCTGGGCGTCGTCCTCGCTCGTGCGGATGAACAGTTGCTGGTCCTGGAAGGTGAAGGTGATGTCGCCGTCGGAGTCGGTGCTCGGCTCCAGTTCGAGTTCGCGCAGCGCGGCCGTGACGCGTTCGGTCAGGGGCGCCTCGGCGGGGCCGGTCTCGGAGGGTGCCGGGTTGGTGCCGAATCCGGGCAAATTGGGCAATGCGGTGGGATCAGTCATTGCTCCAACCTATCCATGCTTAGGCTAGATGTTCATGTCAGTCATGTCGCGGGAACTGCCACCCGCCCCCGGGATGACGCTGGTGCCCGGAGGCGCCGAGTTCGCCGTATATGCCGCACACGCCACCGGGGTGACCCTCAGCCTCGACGACGGCCACCGGGAGCGCCGGGTGGAGCTGGAGGGCCCGCTGCACGGCTGGTGGTGCGCCGACCTGCCCGGAGTCGGACCGGGCACCCGTTACACGCTGCACGCCGACGGACCCGTCGATCCCGGCCGCTCGCTGCGGTATGACGCCCGCACCCCTCTCCTGGACCCTTACGCCCGCGCCCTGGACTTCGGCGGCTCCGCGGTCGTGATCGACCCCACGTTCGACTGGGGCGGCGACGTGCCGCCGCGGCACCCCTGGTCGAGTTCGGTCCTCTACGAAGGCCACGTCCGCGGCCTGACGATGCTGCACCCCGGCATACCGTCGCACCTGCGCGGGACCTACGCGGGCCTGGGCCACCCCGCGCTCATCGAGCACCTGCACCGCATCGGCGTGACGACGCTGGAACTGCTGCCCGTGCACGCCTTCGTCAGCGAACCCGCTCTGCTGCAACGGGGTTTGATCAACTATTGGGGTTACAACTCCCTCGGCTTCTTCGCTCCGCACGGGCGGTATGCCGCCGCGGCCGACCCGCAGGGGGTCGTCGACGAGTTCAAGGCCATGGTGCGAGCCCTGCACGCCGGCGGCATCGAAGTGATCCTCGATGTCGTGTACAACCACACGGCCGAGCAGGGCATCGACGGGCCGACCCTCTCCTGGCGCGGCCTGGACGCCGCCGCCTACTACCGCATCGACGCCTTCGGGCGCGATGTCGACATGAGCGGGTGCGGCAACACCTTCGACCTGTGCCACCCGGTGGCCTGCCAGCTCGTGCTGGACTCACTGCGCTATTGGGTGGGCGAGATGCACGTCGACGGCTTCCGGTTCGACTTGGCCGTCGCCCTCGGCCGGGACAAGAACGGCGACTACGACCCGGACCACCCCTTCCTCGTCGCCCTGCGGACCGACCCGCTGCTCTCCACCACCAAACTCGTGGCGGAGCCGTGGGACATCGGTTTCGGCGGCTGGCGCACCGGCCAGTTCCCGCCGCCCTTCAGCGAGTGGAACGACCGCTTCCGCGACGACGTGCGCACCTTCTGGCTCTCGGACGTCGCGAGCGTCCTCGGCGGTGGCCCCGGCCACGGGTCCCGCATGCTGGCCACCCGGCTGGCCGGGTCCCAGGACCTCTTCGGCCACGGCCATCGCGCACCGACGGCGTCGATCAACTTCGTGACGGCCCACGACGGTTTCACGGCGGCCGACCTGACGGCATACGACGAGAAGCACAACGAGGCCAACGGCGAAGGCAACCGCGACGGCGCGTCGCACAACCGGTCCTGGAACCACACCGTCGAGGGCCCCACCGACGACGAAGCGGTCAACGCCGCCCGGCGCCGCAGCATCCGCAACCTCCTCGGCACCCTGCTGATCTCCAGCGGGGTGCCGATGTTGTGCGCGGGCGACGAGTTCGGGCGCACCCAGTACGGCAACAACAACGCCTACTGCCAGGACAACGAGATCAGCTGGCTGGACTGGCGCTGGGAGCCGTGGCAGGCCGAACTCGTCGACCAGGTGGCGGCGCTGACCCGGCTGCGCCGCGAGCACGCCGTCCTGCGCCAGCGGCGCTTCCTGACCGGCGACCCGGTATACGAGGGCGGGCCGGCCGACGTGTCGTGGCGCTCGCCCGAGGGCGCGCCGCTCGGCGCCCAGGAGTGGGAGGACCCGGCCACGCGCAGCTTCTCGATGCTGCTCGGCTCGGCCAATGCCGCCGAGACCGACATCCTCCTGATCGTCAACGGGCAGACCCACCCGGTCCAGATGACGCTGCCCGACATCCCGGGACGGCAGCGCTACCGGCTGATGTGGGATTCGGCCGCCGAGGAGGCCGACCTGAGCCGGGAGGACGAGCGCGGCTTCGGCGACCAGGTCAAGGCGGCGCCATGCAGCCTGCAAGTGTGGGCCTCCGTTGGATAGGTTTGCGCCGTGACTCCCCTGACTCGACCGGCCACCCGGACAGCCCAACCGAGCACCCCGCGAGCCCCCGTGACGACGCCCCCGCAGACACCGATCGGCCGCATACCCGTCCAGGACGTCAAGCCGCTGGTCGACGGGGGCGCCCGGCCGGCGAAGGCGGTGGTCGGGGAGACGTTCACGATCTCGGCCACGGTCTTTCGCGAGGGTCACGACGCCGTCAACGCGACCGTCGTCCTGACCCGGCCGGACGGGTCCACGCAGCACCTGCCCATGGACTGCATCAACCCCGGCCTGAACCTGTGGATCGCCGAGGTCACCCCCGACGCGGTCGGCGACTGGACCTACCGGGTGGAGGGCTGGGGGGATCCGTTCGGCACGTGGGAACACGACGCGACCATCAAGGTGGCCGCCGGCGTCGATGTCGAATTGATGCTCACCGAGGGCGCGCTGCTGTTGGAGCGGGCGGCGGCCCAGCCGGGCCGCAGCGGCGAGGGCCGCCTGCTTCTCGACGAGGCCGTTTCCCGCCTGCGCGACTCGCGGGCGGCGTCCATCCCGACGTGCACGCCGAGATGGACCGGCTCCCGATGCGCGAATACGTTTCCCCCACGGCCGATTTCCCGCTGCTCGTCGAGCGCGAGCGGGCGCTGTATGGCGCGTGGTACGAGATCTTCCCCCGCTCCGAGGGGTGCTACTACGACGAGGGCGCGGGCGGCTGGATCTCGGGCACGCTCCGCACGGCCACGAAGCGGTTGCCGGCCATCGCCGCCATGGGTTTCGACGTCGTGTACCTGACGCCGATCCACCCCATCGGCACCACGGCCCGCAAGGGCCCCAACAACACCCTGGACGCCGGCCCCCGCGACCCGGGCAGCCCCTATGCCATCGGCTCGCCCGATGGCGGCCACGACGCGATCCACCCCGACCTGGGCACCTTCGACGACTTCGACTTCTTCGTCGCCGAGGCGGGCCGGCACGGCCTCGAGGTGGCGATGGACATCGCGCTGCAGGCCTCCCCCGACCACCCGTGGGTCCAGAGCCACCCGGAGTTGTTCAAGCACCGGGCCGACGGCACGATCGCCTACGCCGAGAACCCGCCGAAGAAGTACCAGGACATCTATCCGCTGAACTTCGACAACGACCCGGAGAAGGCGTATGCCGAGGTGCGCCGGGTCATGCAGGTCTGGATCGACCACGGCGTCAAGATCTTCCGGGTCGACAACCCGCACACCAAGCCGGTCGAGTTCTGGCAATGGCTGATCGCCGACGTCGCCAAGGACCACCCCGATGTCATCTGGCTGGCCGAGGCCTTCACCAAGCCGGCGATGATGCACACGCTCGGCAAGGTCGGCTTCCAGCAGAGCTACACCTATTACGCGTGGCGCAACCAGCCGTGGGACCTGCGCGAGTACGTCGAGGAACTGGCGGGCGAGGCCGCGGCATACATGCGCCCGTCGTTCTGGCCCACCACCCACGACATCCTCACGCCCTATATGCAGTTCGGCGGGCCGGCGGCCTGGAAGGTCCGGGCGGCGCTGGCGGCGACGCTCGTCCCGACCTACGGGATCTACACCGGCTACGAGCTGATGGAGCACGTCGCCCGGCCCGGCGCCGAGGAACAGATCGACAACGAGAAATACCAGTTCAAGGACCGCCGCTGGATGGACTACGAGGAGGGCGGCCCGCGCAGCGGTCAGACCCTCGCGCCCTATCTGACCCGGCTCAACGAGATCCGCCGCGCCCACCCCGCGCTGCACTGGCTGCGCAATATCACCTTCCACACCGTGGCCGACGAGAACCTGCTCTGCTTCTCCAAGCACCGGGTGCTGCCCTCGGGCGAGGTGGACACGATCATCGTGGTCGCCAACCTCGACCCGCACTCGACCCGCAGTTCCATCGTCAGCCTGAACATGCCGGCCCTGGGCATGGACTGGGGCGACAGCTTCACCGCCCACGACGAGATCAGCGGCGCCGACTGGCAGTGGGGGGAGCGCAACTATGTGCGGCTGGGCCCGGAGTGGGAACCGGTGCACATCATCCACGTGCGGCGGGGCTGAGTCGATGGCGATCCTGCACTTCGGCGCCTCGATCACCCCCACCAAGCTGGAGTTGCTCACCGGCTGGATCGGCTCCCAACGGTGGTATGCCGGCAAAGGCAGCACACCGCAGCCGCGGCGGCTGTTCAGCTGGCGGCTCGATGACCCCGAGGGCGAGGTCGGCATCGAGTCGATCATCCTCGCGGACGACTCCAGCAGCCCGCCGGTGGTCTATCAGGTGCCTTTGACCTACCGGTCGGCCCCTCTCGCCGGCGCGGCCGCCGCCCTCGTCGGGGTGGTCGAGCACTCTGTGCTCGGCACCCGCTATGTGTATGACGCGCCCCACGACCCCGTCTTCGCCGAGCGCCTCTTCGCGCTCGCCACCGGACAGGCGCAGGCCGCCTCGAGCAGCGCGAACGACACCGTCGAGGAGACCGTCACCGGCACCGGAACGCCGAATGGGTTGCGGCTGACCAGTTCTCGGGTCCTGACCGGGGAGCAGTCGAACACCTCGATCATCTCCATCGCGGTCGACGAGGCCGGCGCCGAGCACCCGGTGATCACCAAGGTCTTCCGCGCATTGGCCGACGGCGACAACCCCGACGTCATCCTGCAGGGGGCACTGGCCTCCGCCGGCTGCACCTGCGTGCCCGCCAGCCTGGGCGCGGTGGCCGGGTCCTGGCCGGGCGCCGACGGCGACAGCACGGCGCACGGGCACCTGGCCCTCGTCCAGGAGTTCCTGCCCGGA
>NZ_HG764815.1:3324080-3326311 GCF_001050535.1 Nostocoides australiense Ben110
CCGATCCCGCCCCGCCGCGGGACGCGGTCAACCCGCCCCCGGTCTTCCGGCCTGCTCCCCCGCCGCCGCGGGGGCTCGACGTCCCGGTATGGCGCGGCGCGAGCGGTGACGCGGCATACGACGAACTGCTGGATCAGATCGAGGCGGAGGACCACTACGAGCCGCCGCCCCCGCGCCCCCTGCCGCCGCAGCAGGATCTGCACTTCTGGGGGATCATCATCGGCCTCGTCGGCGGCCCCCTCATCCTGCTGTGGCTCGTGCTGTTCCGCCCCGACGTCTCCGATCTGTGGGGTTGGGCCGGCGCCGGTATGACGATCGGCGGGTTCGTGCTGCTGGTCCTGCGCGGCGACGACCACGACCGCGGCGACGGCGCGGTGGTCTGAAGGATCCCCCGAGGTCAAGCCGCTCCGTGGTCACTCCGATCCGACGGTTACGAGTCGTCCGGGCCGGTGCGGACGTCGACCCACACGGGGCGGTGGTCGCTGGCCATCGACATGTCCTCGGGGTCGAGCGCGATGTCCACGTGCGGCAGCGGTTCGATGCCCGGTGAGGCGAAGATGACGTCGAGCAGGCGCCGCGGCCCCCAAGAGGGATGGGTCGGCTTGGTCGGGGAGATCAGCCGCAGCGGGGTGGCGATCAGCTGCCAGGCGGCGCCGTCGGACTGTTCGTTGAGGTCACCGCACAGGACGGTGTCGGTCGTGCCGGTTGCGCGCAGGATCTCGCGGGCGTGGACGGCCCGTTCGGCGGCGTCGAGGCTGAGGTGCACAGACGCGACGGCGATCGGTTCCCGCCCGGGGATCGCGACCCGGGCGAGCGCGAAGCCGCGCGTCCGCTGCGCCAGCTTGACCCGCAGCCGGAAGTGCTTGGACTCCACGACCTGCACCCGCAGCGAGGTGAAGATCGTCGTGCCTCCGCTGCCGCGGTGGTGCCCCGACCAGGTCAGCCCGCACTCGGCAGCGAAGGCGGCCACCCGCTGCGGCGCGAACAGCCGCCGCGGCACCTCCTGCAGGCACAGCACGTCCGGGTCGATGGCCCGGATGAGCCGGGCAGCAGCCGCGCGGTCGTCGAGGAAATCGCGGGTGTTGTAGCTCGCGATGCGCAGCCGGGACACTCAGCCGGCCACGCTCTCGCGGGCCAGGTCGGCCGCACCGATCAGCCCCGCCTCGTTGCCGAGTTCGGCCCGCACGATCCGTGCCTCCGGCCGGAAGCCGCGCCCGGTCAGCTGTTTGCGGAAGGCCTGCCGGGCCGGGTCGAGCAGCAACTCGCCGGCGGCGCTGACGCCGCCGCCGATGACGAAGGCCCCCGGGTCGAACGCCGCCGCGAGGTTCGCGATGCCGATGCCGAGCCAGGTGCCGACCTCGGTGAGCAACTCGATGGCGGTGCGATCGCCGGCCTGGGCCACCTCGGTGACCAGCGGACCGGTCAGGCGCGCCGGGTCTCCCGCGACACGTTCATACAGGTCCCGCGCCAGCGGGCTGTTGGCGGCCACGAGCCCGCGCGCCTCGCGCACGAGCGCGTTGCCGGAGGCGTACTGCTCCCAGCATCCGCGGTTGCCGCACTCGCAGCGATGGCCGCCGGGCACGACCTGCATGTGGCCGAACTCCCCCGCGATCCCGAACAGCCCGCGGATCACCTCGCCGCCCATGAGGATGCCGCCGCCGATGCCGGTGCCGAGGGTGATCATCATCGCGTGGGTCTCGCCCCGCACGGCGCCGTACTTCGCCTCGGCCCACATGGCGGCATTGGCGTCGTTGTCGATGAAGATCGGCTGGCCGATCCGGTCGCTCAGGCGGTCGCGCAGGGGCTCGTTGCGCCAGGACAGGTGCGGAGAGAAGACGATGGTGGCCCGGTCGGCGGCCACGAATCCCGCGGCGCCGATCCCGATGGCGACGATCGGTTCGGCGCAACTCTCGATGAGTTCGGTGACGACACCGACGATCGTGTCCTCGACCACCTGGGGCCGGACCGAACGTTCGGGGGTGTCGGCTCGCGCACGCCGCAGGACCTGCCCGGAGGTGTCCACCACCCCTGCGGCCACCTTGGTGCCGCCGATGTCCACGCCAATGGCCAGCGCCATCTAGTCCTCCTCGTCGCTCACGGGGATGTCGTATGCCGTGCGGTCGCCCCCGGCGTTCGGTGCCGGCGCCCCGCCCACCCCGGGCGCGAACTGCTCGCGCAGGTGCTGCGAGATGTCGCCGAGAGCGCCGGCGAGGGCGCTCACCGCGGCGGCC
>NZ_HG764815.1:3326411-3346430 GCF_001050535.1 Nostocoides australiense Ben110
CAAAGCCGGCACCCTCGCCCCGACCCCGGACGGCGTCGAGGACCGTCACGCGGCGACGATCGGGGTCTCGGGCGTCACCGCCCTCGCGGCGGTCGTCGAGCACGCTCGTGTCCAGCGCGGAGACCGGGTCCTCGTCCTCGGGGCGTCGGGAGCGGTCGGAGGGTATGCCGTGCAGCTGGCGGCACACCTCGGGGCGGACGTCACCGGGGTGTGCAGCGCGAGCAAGGAGGACCTGGTCCGCGCGCAGGGGGCGCATCGGACGGTCGACTACGCGTCCGTGCGCCTCCCTGCCATGGGTGGACCGTTCGACGTCATCATCGACATCGCCGGCAACAACCCGGTCTCCGCCCTGCGGCGCTGCTTGGCGCCGGGCGGCCGCCTCGTCATCGTCGGCGGAGAAGGAGGTGGGCGGCTCCTCGGCGGGATCGAGCGCAACCTGCTTGCGACCATGGCCGGCTGGTTCACCGCCAAGGACCTCGGATGGATGTTCTCGAGCACGACGACCGCGCGCTGCGCCGAGGTCGCCCGCCTCATCACCGAGGGGGCGGTCACGCCCGTCATCGACCGCACGGTCGATCTGGACGGCGCGGCGGACGCGATCGCCGCCATGGCGTCAGGTCACCTTCGCGGGCACGCCGTGCTCGAGATGCAGTGACAGCCTTCGGTATGCCGGACGGCTGGGTGGCCGCCTGGCATACCGCCGCTCGGCCAGCCCTCCCGAGCGGTGTGCTCAGCGGTGGCCGGAGGGCAGCACCGAGGCCTCCCGCCGGTTGGCGAGCACGCTCGTCACCGTGGTCACCGAGAGGGCGGCGACGATCACGGCCAAGGAGGCGACGGTCGGGATGGTCGGCACCCAGGTCCACACGCCGTGCGCCCAGTGGAGCACGAGCTTGACCCCGATGAAGGCGAGGATCGCGGCGAGGCCGTAGCCGAGGTGGCGGAGCTTGCCGAGCGCGCCCTCGAGGACGAAGTAGAGGGCGCGCAGGCCGAGCAGCGCGAAGGCGTTCGTGGCGAAGACCAAGTAGGGGTCGCCGGTGATGCCGTAGACGGCGGGCACCGAGTCGATGGCGAAGACGAGGTCCGTCCCGAGGATCGCGAGCATGACCAGCCCCAGGGGGGTCAGGGCGCGGCGGCCGGCCTCACGGACGCTCATTCGGGTCCCGCGATAGTCATCGGTGACCGGGTAGAACCGGCGGGCGAACCGGACGATGCGCAGCTCGTTGACGTCGACCTGGTGCCCGCCGTGGCGGGCGTCGCGCAGGACGCCCCACGCGGTGACGAGCAGGATCGCGCCGAAGATGAGGAACATCCAGGAGAAGCGGGCGATGAGGGCGGCCCCGAGGGCGATGAAGATCCCCCGCATCACGAGGGCGCCGATGATGCCGAAGAGCAGGGCCCGCTGCTGCAGCACCCTCGGCACGGCGAACGAGGACAGGATGAGGATGAAGATGAAGAGGTTGTCGACGGACAGGGACTTCTCGACGAGGTAGCCGGTGTAGTACTCGAGCCCGGTCTGGGAGCCGTGCGTGGTCCAGACCCACAGGCCGAAGGCGAGCGGGAGCGCGATGTAGAAGGCGGACCACCCGACGGCCTCTCGCATCGACACCTCGTGCGGCTTGCGGGTGAGGAGGAAGTCCAGGGCGAGCAGGGCGATGACGCCGGCGATCGTCAGCGCCCACAGGGTGGGGGTGGCGATGGTCTCGAGCGTGGTCGAGGGGGTGGCAGCGGCCAGGTGGGTGCGGAGCATGAGTCCTCGCATCGTGATCTAACGGTGCGAGGTCTCCTTCACCCCGGGTGGGGCGCGCGCCGGGCGCGGCATGGGCCGCGCGAAATGACCGGCGCCGACTTGGGAAGTACTCCCCTCGTGGCGACCGAGGATACGTGACGCGTGCGCACCCCGGCAACTGTGCGGCCCGCCACCTCGACGAGGGGGCGGCCGTCCTCAGACCCGCTTGGTGTGGTGGGCCCACATCGCGATCTCGACCCGGTTGCGGACGCCGAGCTTGGCCATGAGCGAGGCGATGTGCGACTTGACCGTGCTCAGTCCGATGAAGAGCTCCGCGGCGATCTCGGCGTTCGTGCGGCCCCGGGCCACCAGCGCCAGCACGTCCTCCTCGCGGTCGGTGAGCGGCTCGACTGGCTGGGTCGGCGCCTGAGGTGACCGGTCGGCGAAGGCCTGGAGCAGGCGGCGGGTCACGTTCGGCGCGATGAGGGCGTCCCCGGTCGCGGCCGCGCGAATGGCCTGGACGAGCAGCTCGGGGCCGGCGTCCTTGAGCAGGAACCCGCGCGCCCCGGCACGCAGGGCGCCCAGGACGTACTCGTCGAGGTCGAAGGTCGTGATGACGACGACGGCGATGGGGTTCGCCACGTCCGGCCCGGCCACCCGACGAGTGACCTCCACGCCGTCGAGTCCCGGCATGCGAATGTCGGCGAGGAGGACATCGGGTAGCAGTCGGGTCGCGAGGTCGAGGGCCGCGATCCCGTCGGCCGCCTCCCCCACGACCTCGATGTCCGGGTAGGCCCCGAGGATGAGGACGAGCCCGGCCCGCACCAGGTCCTGGTCATCAGCGACGACGACGCGGATGCTCACGGCGTAATCCTCGCAGGCAGGACCGCGTCGACGACCCAGCCGCCCTCGGGCCCGGGGCCGGCCGTGACGGATCCGCCGAGGAGCCGCGCACGCTCTGTCATGCCGGTCAGGCCGAGGCCGGGCTCGGCGCGCGGACCGGGAGCGGAGGCGCCGTCATCGGTGACGCGGAGGTGGACCTCCTCGCCCACGCGGCATACCTCGATGACCACCGTCGTCGCACCTCTCGCGTGGCGGAGGGAGTTGGTCAGGCCCTCCTGGGCGAGGCGATAGAGCGTGGCGTCGACGGGTCGGGGCAGGCCGGTGAGGGCGCCCGCCAGCCGGATCGCGACCGCTGGCGTGCCGGCGGGCCGGGTGAGCGCCGTCAGATCGGCGACGCCTCGTTGAGGGGCGTATGCCGCGGCGCCTCCCCCCTCGTCGTCGCGGAGCAGCCGCACCATGTCACGCATCTCGGCGAGCGTGCGGGACGCCTCGTCCTCGATCGAGGCGAGGAGCGCGGCAGCGCGCTCGGGCTGCCCCCTCACGAGCACCCGGCCGGCCTGGGCGGAGACCGCGATGGCCGAGATGTGGTGTGCCACGGTGTCATGGAGCTCGCGAGCCAGGGCCAGCCGCTCCTCGTTGCGGACCTCGCGCTCCTGGCGGTGCCAGAGGCTGGCGCGGTAGCGGAAAACCGCGCCGAGCGCGACGAAGAGCAGCAGGAAGAGGCCCCCGCCGACGACCTCGGCGAGGCTCGCCGACGCGGCATACATGCCGAGGGTGGCGACCAGGGCAACGGCGACCAGCCCCACGGTGACCTCGCGACCGGACCCCCAACGGACGAGGGTGTAGAGCAGGACGAGGATGACCATCAGGGACAGCAGTCCGGAATCTGCACTGCCAGAAGCGATCTGGAGGATCGAGAGCAGGCCGGCGGCGCCCCAGCCGATGAGGCAGGCCAGGAGTGGGCGGCTGCGGCGCCAGAGGAGGACGGGCATGAGCGCCATCGCGAGGGCGGTGACGAGGGGCTGCCCGGCCAGGCCCGGGCGGGCGAGGCCCTCGACGAGCGCGATCACCACCAGCACACCGACGAGCAGCCGGTCGAGCCGGCTGACCGGCGGTGCGTGGGGTGGGCGCGGCTCGTCCCAGAGGGAGCGCCGCACAACCGTCACGGCGCCAGCGTAGGGACGCGCTCCGCGTCGCGCACTCGACGTGTGAAGGACCCGGTCGCGGCGCTCGATCGCGGCCACGTCCAGGCCGTCCGGAGGATGAGGGCGAGCACGACGAGCTCGGCAGCGAAGCCGAGGCCGTAGTAGTAGATCCACTCCCCGCCCGCGAGGTTGAACGCCATCCACGGGATGAGGAGGGCGGCGACGACGAGGTTGGTGGGGCGGTTGGCCCGGGGTGGCATGACCGTGGAGAGCACGATCATCAGCGTCGGCACGAGGGAGGCGGCGAGGGCGCTGACGGCGAAGGTCTGGGTGATGTCGAACTCCCATACCCGGCCGTCGAGGATGCCCCGGACGGCGCCGGGCTTGTAGAGGCCGAGCACGTCGACGTAGACGTACATGACCATGAAGCTGGCCCACGCCGCGGCGAGCCTGAGCTGGACCGGGACGTGGGGAGTGGGCGGCGTGGGGCGGGCTGTCGAGGTTGACATGGAGGGCCTTTCACGGTCGTGGAGCGGTTGGTGTCACCACGATGGCCGCGGCCGGCCGTCGAGTCCTCCGCCCGCGGGCCCGACCTGACTCGGCCGAAAGGCGGGTATGCCGCTCGTCCTTCCGGGTCGGTCCGGCGGGCAGCGGGCTCATGACGCTCACCCCTGACCCAGAGTTCCTGGCCGCGTTCGCGCCGTATGCCGAGCCCCTGGCCGCCGCCACCCCATCCCCCGCCGGCGAGGTCCAGGGCCGTCGCGAGGGCGTCGAGGGACTGCTCGCCGCGCTCGTCTCCGGCAATCGATGTCAGGTCCGCGACCTGAGCATCGCTTTCGCGACGGCCGGTGCAGCGGCCAAGCCGGTGGTCGGTCGGTAGGTGGCCGCGGCCTCGTCGATCGCGGTGATCTCGTCGGGAGTCAGCTCGAGCTCAGCCGTGGCGACGTTGCTCTCGAGCTGCTCGACGCTCGAGGCCCCGGGGATGGCGACGACGCAGCGGTGGCGGATGGTCCAGGCCAGCGCCACCTGGGAGGGCTTGACCTGGCGGGTCGACGCGACGTCCCGCAGGACGTCGAGGAGCGGGGCGAGCGCCGTCAGGTTGTCCGGGAGGAAGTGCGGGTTGGCCCGACGCACCCCGCTGACCCTGTCCCCGGGCGCGAACCGGCCCGAGAGGAGCCCCTGCCCCAGCGGCGAGTAGGCCATGACCATCCGGCCGTTGGTTTCGGCGAAGGGGATGAGGTCCCGCTCCGGCGCGCGCTGCACGAGGCTGTACTGCACCTGGTTGCTCAGCACGACCCGGCCGCTGCCCGGGGAGGCCTCGGCGAGAGCGCGATCGGCAGCCTGCCATCGTTCCAACGAGTAGTTGCTGACCCCCGCGTGCCCGACGACCCCGACGTCGATGAGCGCGCTCATCCCGCGCATCGTCGTGCCGTCCTTGACGAGCGGGTTCGGCTGGTGCACCTGGTAGAGGTCGAGCCGGCGCACGCCGAGCCGGTGGGCGCTGGCCAAGGCCCGCTGCTGGACGACGGGTGCAATGGGCAGCACCGGGAAGAGCTTGGTCGCGATGACGAGGCCCTCGACGTCCGCGCCCGCCGCCCTCAGTGCCGCGCCGAGGATGCGCTCGCTGCGGCCCATCCCGTAGATCTCCGCGGTGTCGAAGACGGTGACGCCGAGCTCGACGGCGCGCCGCACGATCGCCGCCGCCTCGCGCTCGTCGTAGTCGGGACCGTAGCCCCACTCCTTGGAGCCGAACTGCCACGTCCCCAGCCCGATCTGGGAGACCTGCTTGCCGATGTCGACGCTCGCGTACCTCATGCACCCATCCCACACAGTGGCTGCCGCCTCGGCAACCTCCGCCGGGGTGCCCGGCGCCGTGGGCCGACTGCCGGGATCAGGCCTCGCTCAGGGTGACCTGGATCGGGTGGCCCGCGCTGAGGCCGTTCTCCTCGCGCCGAGCCTTCGAGAAGGCGATGAGGTACTTCCCGCCGCGGCTGGCCACCGTGGTCACGAAGGAGTAGTCGCCGTTCACCGTGACCTTCACCTTCGGCCGCTTGCTCGTGCCGAGCTCGGCCAGCTTCTTCTCGGGCATCTCGATCCCGGTGTTGACCGGGGGCGGCAGACCGGTATGCCGCGGACGGGCTGCGCAGCGCCTCACCTCGAGTGGTCGGCCGGTTCCCCTGCGCGTCCGCGCGCTCTCGCTTCACACACCGGACGTCGGCACGATGGGCTGGATGTGGTGCACTGTGGCGGTGAGCGCCACTCCTGCTGACGCGTGCCCGGAGATCCGGCTGCTGACGCCGAGAGAGGTCATCGAACGCGCCGATGAGCTGGTGGGACTGCAGCGAGCGGCATACCGGATCGAGGCCGATCTCATCGGTGACGACCGCATCCCGCAACTCAGCGCGGCGGCACCTGACTGATCGCGGCCGGACTCGGGTGGTTGGTGGCATTGGCTGACGAGCAGGTGGTCGCGCCCTGGCATTCAGTCGGCTGGCCGACGGGACGACCGACATCGAGCGCCTGGTCGTGGACCCCGAGCACCTGCGACGCGGTCTCGGCCGCGCCCTCGTGGAGCGCGCTGCCCGCGGTCCTGCCGTCGCCGCGACCGGCCGAGCCAACCGGCCGGCGCGACGGCTGTACGGGGGATCTGCCCGCTCCAGATCCCATGCCACATCGCCGAGACAACGTGGCCGCCGCCCGCGTCGAGAGCGAGGACGTCCTCGATCGTCCCGTCGCCCTCCAGGTACTCGCGAATCAGCCGCAGCGACCCGGCATACCAAGGCATCTCCTCCGGTAGGCGTGACTACATCAGATTGCACAGGGGCTGGCCGCTTCCGGGCATGCGAAATAGACTCGTCCACGCGACGGCACCTTCGTTTCTGCGCAACAGATTCATCAGGGTCGGCGTCGAGGGGTGCCCGGTGCAACGGGCGCCCCTCATCCATGTCTGGAGTCAGGACCCTCTCGGTCGACCTGATCGCAGCCTAGACCGGGCAGGAGCACGCTACAAGGGAAATGCGCCCATTAATTTTGGATGCCGCGCCGCCTCACTTCTGGTTTAACGCTAGGCACTAGCCACAGGCTGCCGTGCGAGAGGCAACTCTGCAGGTCGCAGCGTTACCCGTTTAATGTGCTGCACTGCACATAAAGTTGGGCCAGACAGTGGCAAGACGAGCGGAGGTCGACTAGCGTGAGGGATACCAACCCTTCGGACGGGCTGACCTGCCGTCCCCGCGAGAACCGTGGGATCATTCCTGTGCCAAGACTCCATCGAGCAATGCCGCCCGGTGAGCGCACTGTGCCCGCAGCCTTGGATTGCCTCCCGAGTGCCACCGCTGCTCCGGACACTTGGCCCTGTCTAAACCCCGCCTGTCAGGGGAGGGACCCAGAGTCTGCCGGGCCAGCTGAGCGTTCTGGTGTGTGCACTTGGCCAGCGAGGGGTCGACCCAGCTACTTCTGTTCGAGCGCCTGCCGGGAGCAGTACGAGTACGAACGTGCCCAGTTGGCCGAGGACATCAAGGCCCTCGAGGAGGCCCTCGACGCTCCTGATGGCAGCTACAGAGACCGCCGCCGAGTCGAAACCGAGTTGGCCAAACGCCGGTGGGGGATGCAGCGCTACCTCTTCGACTCCGCCCAGCTCACCCCATCACGCAAGCGCAGAAAAGGAAACGAATGACCCCCGTCGGGTTCCAGGACAAGGTCGCCTTCGTCTGGAGGGTCGCGGACAAACTGCGCGGCACCTTCAAGCAGCACGAATACGGCTCGGTCATGCTGCCGCTGCTCGTGCTTCGCCGCATGGACGCTGTGCTCGTGCCGACGAAGCAGGCAGTGCTAGACGCGGCCGCCGGAATGACGGACATTGGCGAGGGCCAGGCGGCCCTTCTCAAGAAGAAGGCCGGCCACCGGTTCTACAACACCTCACCGCTGACCTTCGCCAGTCTGCTGGGGGATGACAAGAACCTCGCGGACAACCTCCGTACCTACATTCGCAAGCTCTCCCCCGAGGCGTATGCCGTGATGGAGGCCTACGACTTCGACCCCAAGCTCGAGCGGCTCGACCGCGCGGGGATCCTGTATGCCGTCATCGCCGACTTCGCCGACCTGGACCTGCGCCCGTCGGTGGTGAGCAACGAGGCGATGGGCTACATCTTCGAGGAGCTGCTGCGGAAGTTCTCCGAGATGAGCAACGAGACCGCCGGTGAGCACTACACGCCACGCGAGGTCATCAGCCTCATGGTGAACCTGCTCGTCTCCGGAAAGACGGCCCAAGAGCTCACCGACAACCCCAAGCCGGTCCGCACGGTCTACGACCCGGCAGCGGGCACTGGCGGGATGCTCATGACCGCCCTGCACCACATCAAGGACCTCAACCCGGCAGCGATCGTCAACGTCTTCGGCCAGGAGCTCAACGACGAGACGTGGGCCATCGCCCAGTCCGACCTGATGATGCAGGACACCGCGCCGGAGCGGATGCGCAACGGCAACAGCCTCACCGCCGACGCCTTCCCTACCGAGAAGTTCGACTACATCCTCGCCAACCCGCCCTATGGAGTGGACTGGAAGGCGTATGCCGCGCCGATCAAGGACGAGCACACCAAGCAGGGCTTCCACGGCCGATTCGGCGCCGGCCTACCGCGCGTCTCGGACGGGTCCTTCCTCTTCCTGCAGCACATGCTCTCCCACATGAAACCGACCGGCTCCCGGGTCGGGATCGTCCTGTCCGGGTCGCCCCTGTTCTCGGGCCAAGCCGGGTCCGGCGAGTCTGAGATCCGCCGCTGGATCCTCGAGAACGACTGGCTCGAAGGCATCGTCGCCCTGCCCGACCAGATGTTCTACAACACCGTTATCTAACCCCGGCCTCTCGGTGTCGTCTTCTGGCTGCCACTAGTCAGCCTCCGGCGTGTCTGACACTTTCCGGCTACCCCTGTCCGTAACTTGCTGCCCATGGAGGTGACCCCGAGCTACCGGCTCGACCTCGCGCTGCTCGGCGACGGTGGAGCCCAGCGGTTCGTCGTGGTTGACGAGAACGACTGCTTGCACCGCCCGGCGAGCGACTGGCTCGGTTTCTTGCATGACGTCGGCCGATCGCCCAACACGGTGAAGAGCTATGGAAGTCGAGTGGCGTGGTACCTCTCTTGGACCGCGCAGACCGCAGACTGGCGGTCGGTGAGCCTGGGCCACTTCACCATGTGGCGGCGGGTCTTGGCGTCGACGCCGGTGCGTAAGACCAACGGTGAGGAGTCGTTCCGGAGCGATGCGACGGTCTCCTTGTGGATGACGCCGGTGCGGTCCTTCTACGAGTGGGCCGACGCCCATGATCTGCTCACTACTGACGTCGCGAAGCGGATGACCGAGGTCAGGTACTTCGCGCCAGGCACTCGGCCAGGTGGCGAGTACGGCAGGACCCAGCGGGTTCTGGCCCCGGAGTTGAAGCCGGCCTCGCGACCGGTGGTGAAGGATCCGGAGTGGATCGAGGACGAGCAGGCTCGTCAGCAGCTTCTCGACCTTGAGCTCAATGCCCGCGACCGACTGATCGTCGACCTGCTCTATTACACGGGCATCCGGGCGGGCGAGGCGTTGTCCCTCTTCACCGCAGACGTGCACTTCGGAGGGGGGTCGCCGGAGCTCGATTGCCGGATCGTTGACCCGCACTTCCACGTCCGACAGAACAATCCTGTCGAGAACGGAGCCAGGTCCAAGGGCTGCGAGCGGACCCTGTACGTGCACGACCAGCTCGTCGAGCGCTACATCGATTACGTCCTCGAGCGCCAGCGGACCCTCGGGGCCGACGACCGGTCACCGCACGTGCTGGTCAATCTCTACGACGCCGAGCGACGTGGACGGGCGATGACGTACGCCGGGCTTCGCAAACTCGTGATCCGATGCGGTACGCGGATCGGCTACGAGCTGACCGGACCACACATGATTCGCCACACGTTGGCCACTCGACTGGTCCGCGGCATCGGCTGCGAACCCCAGGCGATGGATGTGGTCCAGGCCGTCCTTGGGCACCGCAGCATCCACTCGACGCACGTCTACACCCACGATCTGGAGCGGGCGAAGAAGGAAGCCCTCGCAGCACTTGCACCCCGCTCGGTCGTGCTGGGGCCATCGCGATGACTACCGCAGTTCGTCGAGCGCTATCCTCCGCGCTGACCGACCCACAGCCGAGCGTGGCCCCGACCTGGACCGAGCATTTGGAGAGTCGCATTGTCCGGGACTGGCGCAAGGACGAGTTCGACGCCAAGAAGCTCGTGTTCACACCCGACCCAGGAAACCCAAGGACCTCGGCCGGTTACTGCCAACGATCGGGATGCGCCACGCTCCTGCCGCGAGCAGCCGTGTGCCACAGCTGCCGGAACGACCACAAGCGCTCTGGGACTGTTCTCTCGCTGAGCGAATGGGCTCCACAGGCCGAGCCCCCCGCACGCTTCGAGCCCAAGGTGGGTTGTCTCGTCTCCGACTGCGAACGGGGACATGGAGGCAACGGATTGTGCCACTCTCACAACGCCCGGTTCGGTAGGTGGAGGAAGACCCACGACGACGGCGACGTGGCGGCGTGGATCGTCGACGATCGGCCGAGGGCGCTGTCGGCCAGGCCGCGCTGTCGCGCCGGTGCCTGCCGCGCAGACGGTACCGGTCGGAACGGCCTGTGCTACGGCCACCAAAGCGAGTACCTCAAGTGGGAACGATCCGGCGGGACCACCGGACTGGCAGTAGATGCCGATACCTGGTTGCGCACCACCCGCGAGCCGCCGATGGACTCCGAGAAACTCACCTCCTACTCAAGCGCAGCCGCTGTCCCGTTCGGCGCGCTGCCCGAACCGCTGAGGTGGGAACTCCTCTACGCCGTCCAGCAGCGAGACCTCGGCGGCGGGGTGCTGGCAACCGCAGAACTGCGGGGCACCTACCGGGCCCTTCTTCGCAGCGGCCGCACCTCCGTCGTCGGCGCAACGCTCCTCGGCCGAACGTCGAACAACCCCTACCTCTTGGGGCTGCTCAACGAGTGGCAGCGGCACATCGACGATGCCCATCGCAGCTGGTCCGGCATCGATGATCGTGATCCTCAGATCATCTACCTGCGCGACCTCGAGCTCACCGCCGCGGCGACACCCGTCGGGCCACACGCGAAGGTGGACCTCAGACCGATCCGGCAGTCATGGATCGCGGACTCCTACGAAAGTTGGGTCCGCGCTGCGCCGCGTAGCAGACACAACGTCTCGTACCTGCTCCACATGGTGGTCCTGATCGACGAGATCCTGACGGTGCGAGGCACACCCCGCACCGCACTGGGTAGGCCTGACATGGATGCCATCGTCAACGGGATCCGGAAGCGCTGGCACCTGGACCACACCCAGCGACGCCAGATCGGCCTGCTCAACAAGTTCCTGGCAGACTGCCGCCGCGACGAACAGCTTCAGGCGCACTGGGCCGACATCCCCGCCACGTTCGCCCTCGACCTGGCCCGCCACCGGCCACGGGGAACCAAGTCACGCACCCGGGACGGTGACGACGCCTTCCGGTTCGTGCCGCAACCGATCATCGACCACCTGATGGACAACCTGAACCTGCTCCAGCGTCGTACGCCCTACCTAACCGCTGAGGCACGCGCGATGCTGTTCCTGCAGGAACGGTGCGGGCGTCGCACCACCGAGACCATCAGGCTCAAGGAGGACTGCATCTCCTACGACGACCAGGGCGCGCCGTACCTGGAGTGGGAGCAGTGCAAGCCGCCGTACAAGATGGGCAAGCGGCTGCCCATCCATCAGGAGACCCACGACGTCATCAGGCAATGGCAACAGATCAAACGTGAACACGGCATCGAGTCCCGATGGCTCTTCCCCGCAGTACAGAGGCCAGGCGTCGACAAACCGTGGAACTCCACCTACCTCCAGACGCGGGTCCAAGACCTGGTCAACGTGGTGCTGGAGCAGGCTCCCTACGAGGGAGTTGCCGAGGGGCCGGAGGGAAACCTCATGCACTTCGACCTCAGGGCGCTGGATGCCTACTCGTTCCGGCACGCCTTCGCGCAGCGCTTTGCAGATGCCGTCGACGCGGACGGCCGGTCGACCACGCCTCCCGACGTACTCCAGGAGTACATGGGCCATGGCAGCTTCAACACCACCATGGCTTACTACCAGGTCACCGCGAAGCGGCGGAAGAAGGCCCTGGAAGCGGTAGCTCCCCGACGACTGAACCTCCAGGGTGCGGCCATCAGCGTGGCTCGAGAGCGGGACGGCTTCACGAAGGTCGCCGTGTCCCTCGGGCATTGCACTGAGCCTCAGAACGTCGCCGCCGGCGGTCACGGCTGCATGGTCGACCACGCCTGCGAGTCCTGCCCGTTCTTCCTCGTCGACCCCCTCGAACGCGATGGCATGGAGGCTAAGCGTCATGCGCTGCGCGTGAAACTTGAGCGGGCCAGGGTGATCAACGCCCAGCAGCACCTCCTGGACCACTACGAGGCCAGGATCAAGGACACCAGCACGATCATCGACGGCATCGACGCCTACATCGACGGGCTGCCCGAGCACGAACGTCTAGCCATCCGCGAAGCCGTGGAGCGGATGGCCGACATCCGACGCCGGGCCACGGCCGCCCGAAAGATCGATCTGCGCCAGCTCCTGGAGGCCAACGATGACACCTGACACAGCCGTCGACGCCCTCCGACGCAACCGCGCCCAAGCCTCAACGGCAAAGCAGCAAGCCGTCCTGGCAGCACTCGACCGCCTCTGCGCTGCCGGGCACGAGGTGAACATCTCGACCGTCGCCCGCGCAGCTGGAGTGTCTCGACAGTTCCTCTACACCCACGAGGCGCTCCGACAGGCCGTCGCCAAAGCAACCCCCGCTGGCAGCAAGGAGCAACACGACGAAGACGCCGGAGCACACATGTCCCGCGGGCTGCGAGCCGACCGCCGCATCCTCACCGCGAAGGTTGAACGCCAAGCTGCGGCCATCACCGACCTGAAGGAACAGGTGGCGACCTTGGAGCACCAGAGACAACGCTGGCTCGGCACCCAGCTCAACGCTGACGCATCCATCGATCCGGAAGCTCACTCCGAGCTTCGGATCACCAACGAGCGACTGACCGCCCAGAACGCCTCACTGACCGCCCAAGTCACCGAACTGCGCCGGATCAACACCATCCTCGAGGCAGACCTGGCCGCCTCACGGCAAGCCCACGCAGAAGACGTCGCGAACCTGCTTCCCGACACCGCCGCAACGGTGACGACAATGGCGTCACGACGATGACCGAGCCCCGCGACGCCGGTCATTTCTCCGCCACACCACGGCGACAACGAGCCTGTCAGCCCCAACCGCTAGCGTCTGGCCGAAGGCCCCGGCCCACAGAATATGGAGTGCAACCATGTCGTCGTCACGAGATGACCAGTCGACCGAGGACCCCGCTGGGACGGACTCCTTCGCCCACAACGTGTCCCGTCGGGAGCATCCGTGACGCTGGCTGAGACGATTGTCGAGGAACAGCTCGTGAAGTCCCGGATCCGCGTGAAGTCCTACGGGGAGGTCTTCACCCCCCGCCACATGGTCGACAAGATGCTCGACCTGGTGCGCGAGGAGCTGGAGACCGGCCCGGGCTTCGTCGACAAGACCTTCCTGGAGCCGGCTGCCGGCGACGGGAACTTCCTCGTGGCGATCCTGCAGCGCAAGCTGCGCGCAATGGAGCTGCGGGTGGAGCCGGCGCTCTGGCTCCAGGAGTCCCTGTTCGCCCTCGCCTCGATCTACGGGATCGAGCTCCTCGAGGACAACCATGCCGATGCCAAGGTCGCCATGCTGGATGAGTTCCTCACCTTCCACCACAGGCACAGCACGCCGTGCAGCACCCGCACCAACCTGCACCGCGCGGCCGCGTTCCTCATCGACACCAACATCATCCGCGGGAACACCCTCACCGGTCTGGACTGGCGCGGCCAGGAGATCCAGTTCTCGTGGTGGCACAGGTCCCCCGAGGAGCCGGGCATCGTGGTGCGCGAGCCCTTCTCGTTCGCCTCGTTGCGTGAGGACGCCATGCTCGACTTCGCGGACTACGACGTCTACGCACCGTGTCCCATCGACCGCGTCCACCAGGAGGTGAAAGCCCCGTGACGAGCCCCAAGATCGACACGTTCCGCCAGATCAACCCGATGGTCTACTCGTGGCGGACCCCGGACGTGCCCAAGTACGACGGCTGGGAGAAGATCGGCGAGACACGTCTCCAGACCGTCGAGGATCGGATCGCCCAGCAGGCGTCCCAACTGGCGATCCGCAAGGAGACGTTGTGGGCGTTTCCGGCAAGGTTCATGACGCAGTCTGGGGGTTGGTTCAGCGACCACGACTTCCACGAGTACCTGAAGCAGCAGGGCATCAAGCGTGAGTTCGATCCTGATGCTCGCCCTCAGCTCACGGAATGGCACGACTTCCGCGAAGCCCCGAAGACCTCCAAGGACTACTTCTTCGCGTTCGCTAGCCAGGACTACTCTGACCTCCAGGGCAGCGGGGAGGAAGACTACGTCCTGCGGCCGGAGCAGCAGGAGGCCGTCGCCCAAGCCAAGGCAGCCTACGCCAGGGGTTCCGAGGAGGTCCTGTGGAACGCCAAGCCCCGGTTCGGCAAGACCCTGACGACCTACCACCTCATGCGCGAGCTGGACGCGGTCCGCGTCCTCGTGGTCACCAACCGCCCGGCCATCGCCAACTCCTGGTTCGACGACTTCACCCGCTTCATCGGCCACCAGACGACCTTCAAGTTCGTCTCGGAGTCGCCGTCGCTGGCGCGACGCTCACCGATGACCCGTGCCCAGTGGATCGCCTACTCCAACGAGCACATGGACAAGGATCCCCGCGTCGTCGAGTTCCTCTCGCTGCAGGACCTCAAGGGGTCGCAGTACTTCGGCGGCACGCACAAGAAGCTGAAGCACATCGCCGACTTCCACTGGGACCTGCTCGTCATCGACGAGGCCCACGAGGGCGTCGACACCACGAAGACCGACATCGCCTTCGACCAGATCAAGCGCAAGCACACGCTCCACCTGTCGGGCACACCGTTTAAGGCGCTGGCTTCCGGCCGGTTCACCGACGCCGAGATCTTCAACTGGACCTACGAGGACGAGCAGCAGGCTCGGGCGGACTGGGACGACGGGACCCAGGAGAACCCCTACGCTGCCCTTCCCACCCTCAACCTGCTCACCTACCAGCTCTCCCGCATGATCACCGACCGCCTGGCCGAGGGCGTGGCCATCGACGAGGACGAGGCGAGCGTGGACTTCACGTTCGACCTCAACCAGTTCTTCGCCACCAAGGACAACGGCTTCTTCGAGTACGAGGCCGAGGTGATCAAGTTCCTCGACACCCTCACGACCAACGACAAGTACCCGTTCTCCACCCCCGATCTGCGCGACGAAATCCGACACTCCTTCTGGCTGCTCCACCGCGTAGCCTCCGCCAAGGCGCTGGAGAAACTCCTCAAGGCACACCCGGTATTCAGGGACTACACCGTCGTCCTGGCAGCCGGTGACGGCCGCACCGACGAGGACGACCCGGTCGCTATCGGCAAGTCCCTGGACAAGGTGCGTGGGGCGATCGCCAGCGCGGAAGCCTCGGGTGGCAAGACCATCACGCTCTCCGTCGGCCAACTCACCACCGGCGTCACGGTCCCCGAGTGGACCGCAGTCATCATGCTGTCCAACATGGCCTCGCCGGCCCAGTACATGCAGGCGGCCTTCCGTGCCCAGAACCCGCACACCTTCATGCGTGCCGACCAGGTGCTCCAGAAGCAGAACGCCTACATCTTCGACTTCGCCCCCGAGCGCACGCTCACCATCTTCGACGACTTCGCCAACAACCTGAGCCCGAAGCCGCCCTCGAGCGCACAGGTCCGGCAGGACAACATCCGTACCCTGCTCAACTTCTTCCCAGTCCTGGGTGAGGACTCACAAGGGCGCATGATCGAGCTCGACGCCTCCCAGGTGCTCACCTTCCCGCGGATCTTCAAGGCCCGCGAGGTGGTCCGTCGCGGGTTCCTGTCGAACCTGCTGTTCGAGAACGTCGCCGGCATCTTCCGCTACTCCGAGCACGTGAAGGAGATCCTGGAGAAACTGCCGAGCGCCAAGCAGGGCAAGGTCAAGAAAGGTGAGACCCTCGACATCCCACAACCGCCGCCCACGACGGACCGTGACGGCAACGTGCAGGTCGACGAGACCGTCATCAACCCCAAGGTCGCCGAGCTCGGCCCGCCGGTGTGGTCAGTCGAGGACATCCCCGCCATTGACCCCGCAACTCCGGCGGCCAAGGCCGCCACCGAGATCGCCAGGTTCGTCACGAGCCAGACCGGCACCAAGCGCGAGGAACTGAAGGACGCCTACCAGCTGACAAATAAGCAGGTCGAGCGAGACGTCAAGCGCACCGAGCAGCAGGTGGCCGACAAGGTCGAGCGCGCACTGACCGACCACCAGATCACCCAGAAGCACCTTCAGGATGAGTTCGACGCGGCGGCCACGGAGGCGGAAGCCGAAGACGTCAAGTCTCGGCAGGCGGGCGAGATGGAGGCGTTCAAGAAGGACCTGGCGGCCATCGTGGAGGACGTGATGAAGACCATCGTCCCCGAGGTGGTCAAGCGGGAAGAGACCAAGTCGGAGCAGAAGCGCGCCGACAAGACGATGGAGGACGCCCGGTCCCACTTGCGGGGTTTCGCCCGCACGATCCCGATGTTCCTCATGGCCTACGGCGATCGGGACACCCGCCTGGCGAACTTCGACGACTACACCCCCGACGATGTGTTCGAGGAGATCACCGGCATCACCGAGGCCGAGTTCCGGGTGCTGCGCGACGGCCAAGAGATCACCGAAGACGACGGGACGGTCACGATCATCCCCGGCCTGTTCGACGAGTCCGTCTTCGACCAGGCCGTCCAGGAGTTCCTGGACAAGAAAGAGGGTCTGGCTGACTACTTCGACGACGAACTAACCGAGGACATCTTCGCCTACATCCCTCGGCAGAAGACCTCGCTGGTGTTCACCCCCAAACCCGTCGTCGAGAAGATGGTTGACATCCTGGAAGAAGAGAACCCCGGCATCTTCACCGACCCGGAAAAGACCTTTGCGGACCTCTTCTCAACGGCGGGACTCTTCCTGATGGAGCTTGTTCGCCGCCTCGACCACGGCCTGGCCGACCAGATCCCAGACCAGGACGAGCGCCTGCGGCACATCCTCACCTCGCAGATCTTCGAGATGAGCCACAACCAGATCCTGCACCGCATCACTATCGAGGCCGTCTCCGGCGGCATCCCCGAACGCAAGCGTTGGATGGAGGAGTCCGGACACTTCAGGGTGGGCAACCTCGCTCGGATGACCCCCGAAGAGCGACAGACGATGGTCGAGGACATGCTGACAGTAGGGTCCTGACCATGAGCAAGAAGTTCGATGTTGTCATCGGCAACCCGCCCTATCAGGAGGAGGCGCAGGGAGGGGGCACCCGTGACACCCCCGTGTACCACCTGTTCATGGACGCGGCCTACGAAGTAGGCAAGAAAGTCGTGCTCATCACCCCGGCACGCTTCCTGTTCAACGCGGGCTTCACCCCTAAGGCGTGGAACGAGAAGATGCTCGCTGACCCTCGCCTGAGGGTCCCGCACTACGTGCCTGACAGTGACGCCCTGTTCCCCGGTACGACGATCAATGGCGGGATCGCAGTCACCTACTGGGATGAGGATCACGACGGCGAGTCAATCGGCACGTTCACGAGCTTCCCGGAGCTCAACACGATCCTCCACAAGGTGATCGAGTCCGGTGATGCCTCGCTGGCCCAGATCGGGATCACGAGTTCGCGCTCCTACCGCTACACAGACAAGTTGTACGAAGACCACCCGCAGGCTCGTGACCTGCGACCAGAAGGCAACACGGCGCTGGTGAATACGAACACGTTCGAGCAGTTCGCGTTTCTCTACCACGCAGACAAGCCCGCCGACGGCAACGAGTATGTCCGTGTGTACGGCCTCGCTGGCAGGAGCCGCGCTTACCGCTGGATTCGCCGTGACTACCTCACCGGTCCGGAGGGCCTCGGTAAGTACAAGGTCCTGGTGCCGGCTTCCCGAGGGCACCTCGGAACACTCGGTAGGGAGCCGGCCTTGGTTATCGGTGAACCGATGATTGGTGAGCCCAGTGTTGGGGTCACCCAGACCTTCATCACGATCGGATCCTTCGATGAGAAGGTCGCCGCCGACGCTTGTCTCAAGTACGTGAAGACCAAGTTCGCCCGCGCGCTTCTCGGTGTCCTGAAGATCACTCAGCACAACCCTGCCAGGGTCTGGAAGTACGTCCCCCTCCAAGACTTCACGTCGGCTTCGGACATCGACTGGACGACTCCGATCCCGCAAATTGACCAGCAGCTTTACGCGAAGTACGGCCTCGACGCCGACGAGATCGCCTTCATCGAAGCCCACATCAAGCCGATGGAATGACCGCTGGCGACATGATCTGACCTTGCATTTCACAAGTTGCCCCCGCCCAGATAGTTGGGCGGGGGCAACGTTGAGGCGTCGGTCAGCCGACCTGCCGCACCACCCGGGCCGGCAGGGGGACGATGCGGCGCCTGGTGGTGACTACGGTCGTCACCCTGACGGTGATGCCACCACGGCGGATGACACGGGTGCGACGAGTGGTCGACACCACGATCAGCCGTTCTCGGTGACGGTCGAGCCGGGGTGGCGCCGGGCCGTCGCCGGGGTCACGAACCGGCCGGTGATCGCACTGCGGGAGCGCGTCCCCGATCCCTTATTGCCGCCCGCCTCGATGACGGTGCTCTTCGGGTGGCGCGCTGCTGTCGCCCGGGTCACGTACCGGCCGGTCTTGGCCGATCTTGCGCGCCCGCGGCCGCTGGACTTTCCTGCCATGTCGAACCTCCAAAGGGTTCACGTGCGGGCTCGGAGGCGATAGGCTGTCGGTTTCCACACCATGCTCGCCCTTCGCTCCGTCCCGCGGTTCGGAGGGCGGTGCTGTTGCACCACCCTGGCCGGCTCCCGGTTGGAGTCGGTCGTCTATCTCTTAGTGGTGCCGTCGTCGCTACCCCCCGGCTGATGGGGAGTTTGCTTGGCCTGGGCTTGGGCGATGACGCTCCTAGCCCGGGTGACGGACACCGAGGCTCGAAGAGTGCGCGCCTGCCGGCTGCCGAGTGAGCTCTTGTTCACCTTCTGGACGATGTTGCTGTCGCTCACGCGCTCCTCCGTTTCTGGATCCTCTGCCTGTGGTTGGCGAGCATCCGCTCGACCGTCTTCTCCGAGACACTGAGCTCTTGGGCGATCTCCCACTGGCGCCAACCGGCCGCCGTATAGACGATGGCGAGGCGGAGCCTGCGGTCCTCGATCTCGCCGAGTTCGGCCTGGGCCAGCATGTCGTCCAGGGCGCGGTCGTGAGGGCGCACGTGAGGGTGCAGATCCTCGGTCATCTCGCGCTGTGCGCTCCAGCGGTCCTCCCGGGCGAGCCAACTCCTGTAGATGTTGGCGAACCGGATGAGGCACTGCCCGATGAAGAAGGTGCGCAGGCTCGCACCCTTGCGCGGGTCCCACTTCTTCTTGAGCAGGACCGTCTCCCGGAACTTGATCACCGCCAGACCGACTGTCTCGTTCGTCAGCTCCTCGGCGTGGTCGTCCCGGAGCTCCCATGACGGAGGGGCAAGTCCGCCCAGGCCGCGATCACGACACTTGGCGAAGATCAGTCCAGATCGCACCCATGAGCCGATGACGGCCAGTCCGTAGCGCGCGAGTTCGTCCGCGAAGTAGTCGTAGCCTGACCCGCAGAATCCGGCTAGCGCGAGGGTGTTATAGAGGTCGAGGTCACCGGCGAGCCGATCCACATCAGCTGCGGGCTTGTCAAAGGCGGGGTCCGCCAGCCACGCCTCCGGCACCCCGAGCGCAATCGTCCCACTCTTGTCCGGTTGTATCCGGGGCGCCCCCGAGTCCCCGACGGGCTGTCCGTCGGGCGCCTCCTCGGGGGGCGGGATCAAAAGGTCTCCTCATCTGTCGGGCTTGAGCACCGACGCGCAAGCTTCTCGGTGTTCAACCCCTCTTAAGTGCCGGCCCCATCATCTCCCCCCACACCGACATGGTGATATATGTCACATCGAGGGGCCATGTCCGATGGCAGATCCGAACGTGGCGGACACCACTCTGGCAGCCGGACAAAACTGCTCGGAACCGTGGCCAACACCTACGTGGGTTCTCAATGCCGACCGTTGCTGGGGCGCCCCACTCCCGCTTCTGACAGTCGTGGACACTGAGAAGCCTACTCCTGTGCGGCAATCCGCCTGAAGGGTTAGATAAAC
>NZ_HG764815.1:3346530-3348740 GCF_001050535.1 Nostocoides australiense Ben110
AGCGCAGCGCCGCCGTCTCGGCGCGGGCGGCCTCGAGCTGGGCGAGGCCACGCTGCTTGGCCGCGAGCACGGCCGTCGCGGCCGCTCGCAGCTCCGCGGGGAGAATCACGTCCTTGACGATCACCTCGACGACGCGGATGCCGACCTCGAGTCCGACGGCCGCGACCGCGGCGGTGATCTCGGCGACGGGCAGGCGGGCACCGCGCTGGGCCAGGGCGTCCATCCCGACGGCGCCGAGGGCATCCCGCAGGGCTACCTGGGTGGCCAGGTAGACGCTGGAGAGCGGCTCGACGGCCTTCTCGTGGAACGCGATCGGGTCGCCGACCGCCCACCGCACGGCTGCGGAGACCCGGACCTGCGCGCCGTCGGCGGTCATGACCTCCTGCGGCGCCACGGTGAGCAGCTGCTCGCGCAGATCCACGATCGTGTAGGTCGCGCCGCGGATCCGGCGGTGCTTTCCCGAGGTCAGGGTGCGGGTGACCAGGCCGTCCTTGGTCTCGATGGCGACCTGGCGGGGAGCGATGGTGATGGTGGACATGGGCTGACCTCCTTCGGATCAGTTCGGTGGATGGATCAGTTCGGTGGAACGACTCAGTGCCGGAGCGGTTTGGGGTATGCAGTTGTGCGCCGGGGTGGCCGGTCCGCCGGTGGCGGCGGCCCGGCGCGGGGTTCGCCGCCCGGCCCCGAGGGGCGAAGCGGCACCACAGAGCGCCGGGCGCGCCGGTGCCACCGGCGGCCGGTCCTGGGGATTCGAACCCCACCCTTTGGAGTGGTGACCTGGATGCATTTGCCGTGCACGGGTCGGGCGGCGATACGCGGAACCGAGATCGTGGCACGCCACCTCGGCCGCTTCCGCGCCGGCTGACCAGGATGCCGTCCCAAGAGGGGCGCCGCCAGTGATTATTCGGGTGGCTGCCGGCCCATTCTCTCGCGCGCCGGACGGGTGACCCTGACATATGGTGGGCGCTGCCCAGCTTTTCCCGCCGAGAGTGAAGGAGGCGCGACCGTGGTCGACACCGCACGAGCTCGCAAGGTCGCCGAACGGATCAAGGACGTCATCGCGGGCAACCTCGATGCCACCGTCAAGGACCCCAGCCTCGGTTTCGTCACCATCACCGACGTCCGGGTGACCGGCGACCTGCAGCATGCGAGCATCTTCTACACCGTCTTCGGCGACGAGAATCAAGCAGAGCAGACCGCAAAACTGTTGCAGCAGAACACCGGCAAGCTGCGCAGCCTCGTCGGCAAACACCTTGGCATCCGGCTGACGCCGAGCCTGGAGTTCCTCGCCGACGCGCTGCCCGACAGCGCCGCCCATATCGACGGTCTGCTCCGTGAGGCCAAGGCCCGCGACGCGGAGGTCGCCGCCACGGCGGCCGGTGCGGCATACGCCGGGGAGTCCGACCCCTACAAGCACGGCGACGAGGACGACGACGACGCTGCCGACGCTGCGGCGGACGCCGAGATCTCCCGCTCGTAGCGCCTCGTGGGCACAGACACCCGGTCGCCACGCCGCGAGCCGGCCCCCGACGGCCTGCTCATCGTCGACAAGCCCGGCGGCTGGACCAGCCACGACGTCGTCGCCAAGGTGCGCTACCTGGCGGCCACTCGCAAGGTCGGGCACGCCGGGACCCTCGACCCGATGGCCACCGGCGTGCTCGTCCTCGGCATCGGCCGCGCCACCAAGCTGCTCACCTTCCTCGTCGGCTGCGACAAGTCGTATGCCGCGACGATCCGCCTGGGTGCCAGCACCGTCACCGACGACGCCGAGGGGGAGATCACCGAGGCGACACCGGTCGACCTGCAACCAGGAGCGTTGGAGGCGGCGGTTGCCGGTCTCACCGGCGAGATCCAGCAGGTGCCGAGCGCTGTGAGCGCCATCAAGATCGACGGCGTCCGCTCCTATGCCCGGGTCCGCGGTGGTGAGACGGTCGCGCTGGCCGCACGACCGATCACGGTCTCCCGCTTCGAGATTCGCGACCGGCGGTCGGTGGAGGCGGACGGCATACCCATGCTCGACGTCGACGTCGAGGTGGACGTCTCCTCCGGCACCTATGTGCGCGCGTTGGCGCGCGACCTCGGCGCCGCACTCGGCGTCGGCGGCCATCTGACCGCGCTGCGTCGCACCCGCGTCGGCGCCTTCACCATCGACGTCGCCCACCCGCTCTCCGACCTGGAGACCCACGGCCCGGGCGAGCTGCCGATCCAGC
>NZ_HG764815.1:3348840-3352940 GCF_001050535.1 Nostocoides australiense Ben110
CGCCGCGGTCAGCGACCTCGGCGGCACGCAGCGGCCGGGTCAGACCCAGATGGCGCAGGCGGTGCTCGACGCCGTCGACAAGGAGGAGCACCTGCTCGTCCAGGCCGGCACCGGCACGGGCAAGTCCCTCGGCTACCTCGTCCCGGCGATCCTGCACGCGCAGCGCAGCGGCAAGCCCGCCATCGTCGCCACGGCCACCTTGGCCCTCCAGGGGCAGATCATCGATCGCGACCTGCCGCGGCTGGCCACCGCCCTGGCCCCGATCCTCGGGCGGCGCCCGACCTATGCCCTGGTCAAGGGCCGCCGCAACTATGTCTGCCTGCACAAGCTCGAGGGCGGCTTCCCCGACGAGGACGAGGGCCTCTTCGACGTGGGGGAGGCCGATGCCTCCGCAGGCCGGCTCGGCAAGGAGGTCGTTCGCCTGCGCGAATGGGCCCAGGAGACCGAGTCCGGTGACCGCGACGAGCTCGTCCCGGGTGTGTCCGAGCGGGCCTGGCGCCAGGTCAGCGTCGCCGCCGAGGAGTGTCTCGGCTCGCGCTGCCCGCTGGCCGGCGAGTGCTTCGTCGAACGCTCCCGGGCCGCCGCCAAGGATGTCGACATCGTCGTCACCAACCACTCCTTCCTCGCGATCGACGCCTTCGAGGGCCGCTTCATGCTGCCCGAGCACGAACTGCTCGTCATCGACGAGGGGCACGAGCTCGTCGACCGGATCACCTCCACCATCACCGACGAGCTGACCCCCGGCATGGTCAAACGGGCCGCCAAGCGCGCCCGCTCCGCCGACTCCAGCGACGTCCTCGACGACACCGCCCTCGTGCTCGAAAGGGCGCTGGAGCAACTGCCCGAGGCGCGGATCGACGCCGTTCCCGAGCAACTCGCGCTCGCCCTGGCGACGGTCCGCGACGCCGCCCGCACCGTCCAGTCCGAGCTGAAACCGCAACCGGGCGAGCAGATCGACGGCGCCAAACAGGTGGCCATCGCCGCCGTCGACGAGATCTTCGACAACAGCGCCCGCATGCTCGAGGAGCGCGAACTCGACGTCCTGTGGAATCGCGTCGATCAGCGCCGGGGCGCCGTCCTCAACGTCGCACCGATGAGCGTGGCGATGCTGGTGCGCGACAAGATCTTTCAAGACCGCACCGTCATCCTCACCTCGGCCACACTCGAGCTCGGCGGCACCTTTGATGCCCTCGCCGGCACGATGGGGCTACGGGGCGAGGGCGCACCGGCCTACACCGGGCTCGATGTCGGCAGCCCCTTCAACTACCCCGAGCAGGCGATCGCCTATGTCGCGGCGAAGCTGCCGGCGCCCGGTCGCGGGGGGCTCAGCGACCAGATGCTCGACGAGATCGAGGCGCTTGTCCGGGCCGCCGGCGGGCGCACCCTCGGCCTCTTCTCCTCCATGCGCGCCGCTCGCGAGGCCGCCGAGGCGATGCGAGATCGCCTGGGAGAGAGCGAGATCAGCATCCTGTGCCAGGGGGAGGACCAGATCTCCACGTTGGTGCGTGACTTCGCTCGCGACCCAACAACCTGCCTGTTCGGCACCCTCAGCCTGTGGCAGGGCGTCGACGTGCCCGGCTCGTCCTGCCAGCTCGTCCTCATCGACCGCATCCCCTTCCCGCGCCCCGACGACCCGCTCGCGTCGGCCCGCACCGAGGCCATCGGACGGATGGGCGGCAACGGCTTCATGGCCGTCTCCGCCACCCACGCCGCCCTACGCCTGGCCCAGGGCGCCGGCCGGCTGATCCGGTCCGCGAGCGATCGCGGTGTGGTCGCCTTCCTCGACTCGCGCATGATGACCGCGCGGTATGCCGGGTTCCTCCAACGCTCGCTGCCGCCGTTCTGGCCGACGACCGACCGGCAACTGGTGCTCTCTGCGCTGCAGCGCCCGCCCCGCCGCCGCGCGAGGTCCCCAAGCCCGGCAAGCGCACCCTGCAGGGCGTCGCCGCCGAGGCCGCAGAGAAGGTCGACGCCGACGGCGCCGCCCACGCCGAACCGGAGAAGCCGACCGCCCCGCCGCCACCGCCGCCGGAGAACGCGCGCACTGCCGTCACGAGCGGGCACCCGTGGACCGAGCAGGACGACGAGGAACTGCGCGACGGCGTCGAGATGGGCTTGAGCCTCGACGAGCTCGCCGAATCCCTCGAACTGCCCGAAGAGATCATCGCCGCCCGCCTTCAGGGGCTCGGCTTGGAGATCTCGCCCGAGACGCAGCTGTCGTTCGACTGATCCCGGTTCCGATCCCGGTGGTGCGGTTGACGATCACAACCGGGTGACAACCCCGCGAAGACCCTCCCGCGCAGCGGCGGAGTCACCCTTATCGTGGACGCGTGAGCCGAGGGGGTACACCGGTCGCGCGGGGGAGCATCGCCGCGGCGGCCGCGGTGCACGCTCTCCTCCTGAGCCTCGGGAGCGCCGGCTACGGCTACCACCGCGACGAGCTCTACTTCCGGATCTGCCGCCGCGCTGGTCCTACCTCGACCAGCCGCCGCTGACCTCGTTCCTCGCGCGGCTGACCACCCACCTCGCCGACGAAACCTGGGCGCTGCGCATCCCGGCCACCCTGCGAGCACGCTCGCCGTCGTCCTGCTCGCCCTGCTGACACACCGGCTCGGCGGCGGCATCGCGGCCCAGCGGCTGGCGGCCTGGGGGTATGCCGGGGCCGCCTTCCCGCTCATGCTCGGCCACCTGCTGCTCACCTCGACGATCGACCTGCCCATCCTCCTCGGCGTGGTCCTCCTTGTCGTCAAAGCCGTTGACGGGCAACCGAAATCGTGGCTGGCGGCGGGAGTGCTCGCGGGCGCGGCGGCATACAACCGGCTCCTGGTCGTCGCCCTGCTGGCGGGTCCTCGTCGTGGGGTTGCTCGCGCTCGGCCCGCGCGCCACGCTGCGTATGCCGTGGCCATGGCTCGGCGCGCTGGCAGCCCTCGTCGTCGCGGCCCCGCAGATCGCGTACCGGGCCGGCCACGAGCAGGTGGCCACCGCATACCACCGCGCGGGCGACGCCGACATCCTGACGTCGAACTACGGTGAGGCCGGCGCGGTCGCCCGGTTCGGACCGGCATACGGCCTGCCCGCACCGGTGAGCGGGCACAATGCGCTCGCGGATCTGACGATGCCGACGCGGGACCGGGTGTTGGTCCTCGAAGGGGCGTGGCGCCACCTCGCCCCGGCCTTCGCTCGCTGCGAGCGGGTGGGCGAACTCGACAACGGCGTGGACGTCGACAACGAGGAGCAGGGAGAAGAACTCACGCTCTGTGCCGGCCGCACCCCACCCTGGGCGGACCTCTGGCCGCACCTCTAGCTCACCTGGACTGACCCTTCGCGGCTGGGCTGTCGGCCCGGCGTGGCAGGCTGAGCCTCGTGAGTGAGACCGTCGTCGCCGGCCGGGTGCCTCCGCTCGTGCTCATCCACGGCCCCGAGTCGGTTCTCATCGAGCGGGCGATCGCGCAGGTGTCGGCCGATCTGAAACTGACCGACCCGCAGATCGAGATCGTCAAGGTCTCGGGCACCGGATACCAGGCGGGGGAGTTGCCGCTGCAGGCGAGCCCGAGCCTGTTCGGCGAGTCCAAGGCCGTCATCGTCACCGACGCCGACGAGGGCAACGAGGCCTTCCAGGCCGAACTGCTAGCGATCCTGCCCGACGCGGGCGCGGAGCTGATCCTCGTCGTCGCCCACAAAGGCGGCAACCGGGGCAAGAAGATCGTCGATTCCCTCAAGGCAGCCAAAGCCCGGGTCATCGACACTCCGGCCATCAAGTCCGACCGCGACAAGCAGGACTTCACCGTCAACGAGTTCCGGCGGGCCGGGCGCAAGACGACACCAGACGCCATCCGCGCCCTCATCGAGGCCGTCGGCAGCGACATCGCCGAGCTCGCCAGCGCGTGTCAGCAGCTGATCTCCGACACCACCGGCACCATCGACGAGCACGTGGTGGCGATCTATCACGGCGGCAAGGTCGAGGCCACGGGCTTCCGGGTCGCCGACGCCGCGATCGCCGGCGATGCGGGCGAAGCGCTGCGGCTGCTGCGGCACGCGATCGCCACCGGCCTCGACCCGGTCCCGATCGTCGCCGTGCTCGCCAGCCAGCTGCGGCAGGT
>NZ_HG764815.1:3353040-3355241 GCF_001050535.1 Nostocoides australiense Ben110
GGCCCCACCGCGCTGCTCATCGCCGCCGCCCGGCCGGGTCTGCTCGTCGGGCTCGTCCCCCTCGGCGCGGCGCTCGTCGGGGTCGGCGTCGTCGGCGCCACGTCCTGCGCGCTGCCTTCCGGATGCGCTATGTCCCGACTGCGGTGATGGCGCGGGTCGTCTCCGCGTCCGCCCTGATCACTATGGGCACCATGCCGCTCGGCGGCCTGGCGGCGGGGCTGGCTCGGCACCCACCTCGGGGTGCGCCGGACGATCGCCGCCATGGCGATCCTGCACGGCCTCGCATCGCTCTCGGTGCTCATCGGCCCCTACCGGCCCGGCCGGCCGCTCCCGGAAGAGCCCATGCGGCTGCCGGTACGCTGACCAGCCCGTATGCCGATGCTCGGCCTGGTGCGCGGCATACTGGACTGGTGGCTGAGACGAAGGTGGTCAGCGCCGAGCAGGTTGTCGCCGCTCCCGCCGAGGTGATCTTCGACCTGATCGCGGATCCGGCGCGGCAACCGGAGTGGGACGGGAATGACAATCTGCTGCAAGCAGATTCGGGTCAGCGAGTCCGCGCGGCGGGGAGATCTTCGTGATGAACACGCGCACAGGCAATGTGCGCGTCAATCACGTCGACGCCTTCGAGGAAGGCCGCCTCATCGCCTGGCGCCCGGGGGTGTCGGCACCGCGCCTTTCGGCCATCGGTGGATGTGGGAGCTCGAACCCGTCGACGCCGCCCACACGCTGGTGCGCCACACCTATGACTGGCGGGACCTGACCGACGAGGGGCATGGCCAGGGCCCGTTGGACCACGAGCGACCGTCTGCTCGCCTCGATCGAGCGATTGGCCGCGGTGGCCGAGGGGTCCGGGGCGCATAACTCTTTTCGAGGGTGCCGGGCGCCCGCCGCGCCGACGCCCGGTCAGGTGGGAGCGACCACGTCGGCGGCCGCGCCGCCGGTCATGGCCAGCAGGTCCGCATACGACGTGCGGAAGACCGCATGGGCGTGCCCGCCCGCCGCCCACACCTGATCGAAGCGCTCCAGAACGCGGTCGACGACGGTGCGCACGGGAGTCGGGTGACCGACCGGGGCGACGCCCCCGATCGCCATACCGGTGGCGGAGCGCACGAAGTCCGGGTCCGCGCGCTCCAGCGTGGCGATCCCGAGTTGCCCGGCGAGGAAGCCGGTGTCGACGCGGTGCCCGCCAGAAGCCATCACCAGCAGCGGGGAGACCGACCCGTCGGCGTCGATCGCCTTGAAGATCAACGAATTCGCGATCTCCGCGGGGGTGATGCCGAGGGCATCGGCGGCGGCCTGCGCGGTCTTGACGGCATCGGGCAGCACCCGGAACTCGGGATCGAGCCCGCGCTCGGCGAGCGCGGCGCGGACGGCGGTCACGGCGGGGTGCGTGGTCAGGTCGGGGCTCACGGATCAGACTGTATGCGGCGCCGCCGGTCGTCGCACCGCGCGCCGAAACAGTGGGAGCGTCGCAGGACACGTAGGGGACATGACACGATCACAACGCCCGGGGACCCGCGGAGCGGGAGGCGGCCTTCCGGGCATTCTTCACCGCGACTCATCCCTGACCTGCTGCGCTTCGTCCAGCGCCGGGTCCATCCGTCGCACGCCGCCGATGTCGTCGCCGACGCCTTCCTCATGGCCTGGCGTCGCTACGACGAAGCGCCCCCAGGGCTGGATCGACAACGGACCTGGGCCTTCGGCATCGCCCGCAACTGCCTCCTCAACACCCGGCGGGGCATCGACCGCTCGGAGGCGCTCGCCGTCCACCTCGCGCACGCCGTGCCGACGCCGGCGCCACCCGGAGCGGATCCCGAGTCCGTGGTCGCGCGCGTGAATCTCGCGGCGGCCTGGCGCGAACTCGACGCTGCCGACCAGGAGACGCTCGCCCTTTCCGCTCTCGACGGCCTGACCGCGCCCGAAGCCGGTCGTGTCCTCGGCATCTCCCCGGTGGCCTACCGCCTGCGCCTCATGCGCGCACGGACCACCTTGCGCCGTCATCTCGACCGCCGCTCGACCTCGACTCCCACCGACCCCGCGGAGGCATCCCATGAACGCGCCTGACCTGCACACCACCTTGCGCAACCTGGATCCGGCCACGCCGGAAATCACTGCGGCACAACGTGATCGCGCCGCCGACCTGCTGTCGCGCATCGTCGCCACGGACCCGTATGCCGCGCCCGCGCCGAGCGCCGACGCGC
>NZ_HG764815.1:3355341-3357495 GCF_001050535.1 Nostocoides australiense Ben110
CGGGACACCGCTGGGCCGGCCGCGAAACGGCCGCTGATCCCGGCGAGCCTGGCGGCACAGGCGCCGCTCGCGCAGGGACCGAACGCCGTGGCCTACGACCTCGGACCGGGTCCGGACGACGGCCGCCGGCCCGCCACCGTTGCCGGCCGAGCGGGGTGGGCGATCTTCGTCACGTCGTGGGCGGCGATCATGCTGTTCAGGGTGCTGTCCGCGGTCGCCCGAGGGCGGCGCAGCGAACTCGTCGGCGTGCCCTGACCCACAAGTTCCACAGCCCGCCATCGCTTTGCTACCCTGCGGTACATGTCTACCGGTAAGCGCGGTGCCGCCGCTTTTGTCACGGGCGTCGTCCTCGCTCTACTCGGGATCTGGGGCGGCGTCGGTGCCATCACTCCGGCCGCCAACAAGGCCCCCGCCGAGCTCGCGACCTACGACGCTCCCTGACGCCGGTTCCCGGCGTTCTTCTGCGGCTCCACTCCCGTCCAGGGCAGTGGGGCCGAACTCGTGCCAGGGGTTGGTCAGTCCGGCGCGCCGGGGCCGACGAGCAGTCGCTCCCACGCATCGATCGTCTGTGACCACCGGAAGCGGCTCACCCACGCGGCCGCTGCCTCGCCGAGGCGGTCCCGCAGAGCCGGATCGGCCAGCACCGAGCGCAGCGCCGCGGTGAAGGCGGCGCCGCCTTCGTCGCACAGCAGCCCCGTCTCGCCGTCGCGGATCGAGTCGCGCAACCCGCCTGCCTCCCGGAACGCCACCGACGGCGTCCCATGCACGCCGGCCTCGACGACGACCAGCCCCCATCCCTCCTTGATCGACGGGAAGGCCAGCACCCACGATTCGGCGAGGAGCCGGTGCTTCTCCGCCTCCGAGACCTGCCCGGTGAAGGTGACCTGGCCGCTGACGCCGAGCCGGGCGGCATACTCCTCGAGCTGCGGCCCCCACCACCCGGACCCGACGACGTCCAGCCGCAACCCCGGGAACTGCGGTCCCAGCTCCGCCAGCGCATCCAGGGCCAACTCGACCCGCTTGTGCGGCACGAGCCGGCCCAGCACCGTCACCAGGGGCGTCGGCGAGCGCCGCGCATCGGGGTCGGCGACGACATCGGTGCCGTTGTGGATCACGGTGATCCGATCCGCGTCGACGCCGAGGGAGACCAGCTCGGCGCGCGTCGAATCCGACACCGCGACATACTCACTGCCCGCGTAGACCCGCGGCGCCACCCGCGACTCCAACGCCCACCCCACCCCGGCGGCCCGCTGCCCGAAGACCATCGGCCACTGTTCCTTGTGGACGTGGTGGACGAGGTTGATCACGCGGGTGCGGCCGGCGAGCGGCGAGAGGAACGGCATACCGTTCTGCACGTCGACGATCACGTCGGCGCGCTGCCGGCCGGCGACCTGCGAGGCCAGCGCCCGCGGAAAGACGCCGTAATGGCCGCCCCGGCGCGAATAGGCGACCCCGTGCACCACCTCGTCCGGCAGCCCGCCGGGGTAGGCCGCGGTGCGGATCGTCACCTGATGCCCGCGCCCGGCGAGCCCTTCGGCGACCTCGGTGAGGTACTTCTCCGCGCCGCCCGCCTCGGGATGGTGATGGTCGCGCCAGGACAGGAACAGGACGCGCAAGTGGCGGCGGCTCACGGGCATCCTCTGGCGGCTGGGGTCGGACTTCGCCCCTAGCATGTGCGGGTGCAGGCCGAGGCAGAGGGAAAGATACCGCACGGTAATCGTCCCGCCGCCCGCCTCTACACGTGGGCCGGTCTGCTGGTGATCTGGACCGTCGCCTGGTCGACGCCGACCGGGCAGATCGGCGAGGACACCAAGAACGACCTGTATGTCGATGCCTGGGGGCTGCTGCGCCGGGCCCTGCACCTGTGGGATCCGCAGGTCACGTGGGGGATGCTGCAGAACCAGGGTTACGGCTACCTCTTCCCGATGGGTCCCTGGTATGCCGTGCTGGGCGAGATCCTGCCGGTCTGGGTGGTCGAGCGGTTGTGGTGGTCGGCGCTGCTCACCGCCGGTTATCTCGCCACCCTCGCGCTGGCGCGCGCGCTGGGGTATGCCGGGGGGCCGGGGTATGCCGGGGGCCCAGGGGATGCCTGGGGGCCGGGGTATGCCGGTGCCGGCGCCGTCCACGTCGGCGCGCTCGCCTACGCCCTGGCTC
>NZ_HG764815.1:3357595-3359749 GCF_001050535.1 Nostocoides australiense Ben110
CCGCCCCCCCCCCCGCCGGGAACTGGGATCGTTTGCGGCACAGCACGGCCGCCGACTGCGCCCCCTCGGCGCGGCGCTGCGCGATCCAGTCCGCGACGAGGGCCGCCTCCGCGTCCACCGTCTCGAGGCGGGCGACCTCGATGCGGCCGTCTCCGGCAGCGGGGGCTGCCGAGAGGGGTTCGACGGGGACCACAGCCCCGGCGCGCAGCGGCTCGGCGACGGTGTTGGCGGCGTCGAGGATCGCGCGATCGTTGCGCCAGGTCACCGACAGCGGCAGCACCGAGACCGAGGCGGCACCGAAGACCGCGGGGAACTGCGCGAGTGTTGCCGCGCTGGCGCCGCGCCACGCGTAGATGGACTGGTGCGGGTCGCCGACCGCGGTGACGCAGTGGCCGGGCCCATCGGCGCCGGCCGGGGCGAAGAGGGCGGCCAGCAGGTGCAACTGCGCGTGCGAGGTGTCCTGGAACTCATCGAGCAGCACTGAACTGAATCGTTCGCGCTCGATGCGTCCGACCTCGGGGAAGCGCATCGCGAGTTCGGCGGCCACCGCCATCTGATCGGCGAAATCCATGGCGCCGTGGTCGCGCTTGAGCGCGGCATACCGCTGCAGAACGGGGACCAGGGATCGCTTGGCGCGCAACGCTTTTCGCATCGCCTTGCTCTCGGCAAGGAGCGCCCGTCCGGCGCCCTCGATGACCTCGAGCCGCTCGTCGAAACCGGCCAGCCAGGCATCGAGCTGGTCCGGCGTGACCAGGTGCTCGGCCATCTCGCCGGCGAGATCGATCACGGCATTGGTGATGGTCGACTCGGCCTTGCCGATCTCCTCGAGCGGGCCCTCGTCGTTGCTGACGACGGCGTGGGCGTACTGCCAGGCCGCCGCCTCGGACAGCAGGCGGGCGTCGGGCTCGCGGCCGAGGCGCAGGGCGTGCTCGCGGACCAGCCGGCCGGCATAGGCGTGATAGGTGGAGATCGTCGGCGGGGCGGCGACGACCCCGTCCGTCTCCTCCGGCCGGGCTCCGGCAGCGCCGTCGATCACCCCCGCGGCGGTCAGCGCGCGGAGGCGGGTGCCGACCCGGCCGGCCAGTTCGGCAGCGGCCTTGCGGGTGAAGGTCAGCCCGAGGACCTGCTCGGGCTCGGCGTAGCCGTTGGCGACCAGCCACACTACCCGGGCGGCCATCGTCTCGGTCTTGCCCGAGCCGGCGCCGGCGACCACGAGCATCGGCGCCGGCGGATGTTCGATGATCGCCTGCTGTTGCTCGGTCGGGACCGGCAGGCGCAGGGCGGCGGCGATCTCGGCAGCGCTGATCCGCGGGCCTGCCGGGGGCGGTGTGGAGGAGGGGGTCATGTGAGCATCCCGCCTTCGGGTCGCGCCGGGCAGGACGTGGCGACCGGGCAGGTGCGGCAGCCCTCCCCGACGGTGGCGGTGAATCGCGACCCGGCCATGGCGTGCGCCGCGTCGGCGACGGCGTCGTGGGCCCAGCCCGGCTCGGGATCGTCGGCGAGCGGGGTCTGGGCCTGGACGGAGGTCGCAGCCTTGGTCGTGGCGGCCTTGCCGAGCTGGACCAGCACGGCGCCGGCACCGATGGCGTCGGGACCGAAGGCGCCTTCGGCCACTGCGACCTGATAGGCGCCGAGCTGCGGATGGCGGGCGAGGTCGGCGGCGGCCGGTTTGCTGCTGCCGGTCTTGTAGTCGATGACGCGGATGCGGCCGTCGTCGTCGGTCTCGAGCCGGTCGACGATCCCGCTGATCTGCGCCCGGCCCACGGTGGCCGTGAACTGCTGCTCGGCAGCGAGCCGCCGCCAGCCGAGGGAGGCGGCGTGCTCGAAGTATGCCGCCGCCCTCCCGAGCATCGCCTCCGCCTCGGCCCGCTTGGCCCGGGTGATCCAGCCCGCAGGCAGGCCCAGCCGCCCGAAGGAGAGATCGAGCCGGCCACCGAGCGCGGCGGCGTCGGCGTCGCCTCCGTCGGCCAGGACTTCGTGCACCAGGGTGCCGAGCGCGGCCGATCCGATGGCCGGGCCGTCACCGCCCGCGCGGGTCAGCAGCCAACGCAACCGGCACGAGGCGAAGGTGACCAGCGACGACGGTGAGACCGGCACGAACGCCGAACCCGGCACCCGCGGTCGGTCGTCGGTGAGCGCGCGCAGCGCCCACCA
>NZ_HG764815.1:3359849-3361960 GCF_001050535.1 Nostocoides australiense Ben110
CGGGGACCGGCAGAACCGCCAGGCGCGCGAGGCCCAGCAGCGCGACGGCCGCGACCGCGACAGCCAGGGCCGCGACGACCGCGACCGTGACAGCCAGGGCCGCGATGGCCAGCAGCGCGACAACCGGGACGGCAGCCGCGACAACGGCAACCGCGACAACGACAACCGTCAGAACCAGGGCGGCCAGCAGAACCGTTACGACGACGAAGACGGCCAGGGCAGTCGTCGTCGCGGCCGCAACCGGGGCCGCAACCGCGACAAGCGCCGAGGCAACCGCCCCGAGGGCACCGACTTCGACGGCGAGCCGCAGCTCTCCGAGGACGACAACATCGTCCCGGTCGCCGGCATCCTCGACATCCTCGACAACTACGCGTTCGTGCGGACCAGCGGCTACCTGCCCGGGCCCAACGACGTCTACGTTCCGCTCGGCATGGTCAAGCGTCACGGCCTGCGCAAGGGCGACGCCGTCACCGGCGCGGTGAAGACTCCGCGCGACGGCGAGGAGGGCGGCCAGACCGTCCAGGCCGGCCGCAACCAGCGCCAGAAGTACAACCCGCTCGTGCGCCTCGACACCGTCAACGGCATGACCACCGAGCAGGCCAAGCTGCGCCCGGAGTTCGGCAAGCTGGTCCCGCTCTACCCGCAGGAGCGCCTGCGGTTGGAAACCGAGCCGGGCATCCTGACCACGCGCGTCATCGACCTGGTCGCCCCGATCGGCAAGGGCCAACGCGGTCTGCTCGTCGCCCCGGCCAAGGCCGGCAAGACGCTCATCCTGCAGGCCATCGCCAACGCGATCACCACCAACAACCCCGAGACCCACCTGATGGTCGTGCTCGTCGACGAGCGCCCGGAAGAGGTCACCGACATGCAGCGGGCCGTCAAGGGTGAGGTCATCGCCTCCACCTTCGACCGTCCGGCCGACGACCACACCACCGTCGCCGAGCTGGCGATCGAACGGGCCAAGCGACTGGTCGAGATGGGCCACGACGTCGTCGTGCTCCTCGACTCCATCACCCGTCTCGGCCGGGCCTACAACCTCGCCGCCCCGGCGAGCGGCCGGATCCTCTCCGGTGGTGTCGACTCCGCCGCGCTCTATCCGCCCAAGCGCTTCTTCGGCGCCGCCCGCAATATCGAGAACGGTGGCTCGCTGACGATCCTCGCGACGGCGCTCGTCGAGACCGGGTCCAAGATGGACGAGGTCATCTTCGAAGAGTTCAAGGGCACCGGCAATATGGAGCTCAAGCTCGACCGGCAGCTGGCCAACCGCCGCATCTTCCCTGCGGTCGACGTCAACAACTCCGGCACGCGCCGCGAGGAGATCCTCCTCGCGCCGGAGGAGTTGAAGATCATGTGGAAGCTGCGCCGGGTGCTCTCCGCCCTCGACCCGCAGCAGGGCATCGAACTGCTCCTGGACCGGCTCAAGAAGACCAAGAGCAACTACGAGTTCCTCATCCAGGTCCAGCAGACGAGTTCGATCCGCCTCGACGACGACGAACAGGCCTGAGTCCGCGCGTTTCGGTATGCCGCGCGGTTCAGTCCGCGTCGGCGGGCACCGGGGTGCGGTCGATCGCCAGCCGCAGGCTGGGCAGGGCGTGTTCGGCGAACCCGTGCGCCTCATACCGCCGGCGCCCGCCGGTCGTGGCGAACACCTCGACCGATGTGACATCGGTGCTCTCGCGGAACCACTCCATCACCGCATCGACGCAGGCCTGTCCCAGGCCGGTCATGCGGTATTGCGGGAAGGTCGCGACGTTCAGGAGCAGCCCGACTCGTCCCGTGGGGTTGTCCGGGGACGGCGCCCGCTCGACCACCTCGCCCATTGCCGTCGCCACGGTCGACCCGTTGACGTCGGCCACGGCGACGTGGACATCACGGTTGCCGAGGTTGACCTGCAGCCAGCGCAGCGCGTTGGCCTGCCACGCCGCGTCCGAGACCCGTTCGGGACTGGCGCCCATGGCGGCATACATCAGCGCGCGCAGCGCGACGACGGCGGCGAGGTCGCGGCTCTTGGCCTTGCGGATGACCGGCCCGGTGGGCGCATCGGGCGCGGCCGCCTCGGCATCGGTCTTCTCCCGCCCCCGCAGGGCGCGGGCCAGCTGCTTGGGCGAGGG
>NZ_HG764815.1:3362060-3364169 GCF_001050535.1 Nostocoides australiense Ben110
CCGGCGAGCGCGGGACGGCCGACGCGCAGCCAGCGCTCGAGGGCGGCACCGGCCGGGGCCCCGAACGGCACCGTCCGTTCGCGGGCACCCTTGCCCATGACCGTGGCGACCCGGGCGTCGAGGTCGACGTCGTCGACGTCGAGACCGGTGAGTTCGCCGACCCTGATGCCACTGGCATACAGCAGTTCGACCATGGCCCGGTCGCGCAGCGCCAACGGCTCGTCATCATCGGCGGCGACACCCGCGGCATCGAGCACCTCACCGGCAGCCTCCGCCGAGAGAACGGTCGGCAGCCGGCGGGAGCGTTTCGCCGAGACCAGCCGCAAGGCGGGGTTGGTCTCGAGCCGACCGGTCTGCAGGGCCCAATCGAAGAAGGTGCGGACGCTCGCCGCACGCCGGGAAAGCGTGGCGCGCGCGACGCCCTCCCCGGCCTGGGCACCGAGCCAGCCACGCAGGTCGGTGAGGGTGGCGGCGAGCAGGTGGGATTTGCCTTCGCCGCCGGAAGGACGGGCGTTCGCGCCGGGTGGGTCGAGATAGGCCGCAAGCGACCGCAGGTCACCTTCGTAAGCGCGCACGGTGTGCGCCGACCGGCCGCGCTCCGCGCCGAGGTGACGCGCAAAGGCCGCCACGACCGCGGTGTCCGACTCCACGGGCCAACGGTCGCAAAAAGGACCGCCCGGTTCAAGGCGCCACGCGCGAAGCGCGCATCCAGTGCTCGCCCGACCGTCTGGCCAGGCCAGCGAGTTCCAACGGGCCGAGAGCGGCTTGGACGGCGAGCTCGTCCAGCGCCGATCGCTCGGCGAGGGCAGCCACGGACGCAGGCCGGGACACCGGCAGCACCTCCCAGACCGAGCGTTGGGTGCCTGGGAGTTCGTCCTCGGGCAGCACCGGCGCCCGCCGCAGTGGAGCGGTGTCGCGGCCGAAGCTGCCGAGCAGGTCGGCCACATCGGCGGCGTCGGTCACCAGCGAGGCAATGCCCTCGCGGATCGCCTGGTGGCACCCGGCGGAGCACATCGAGGTGACCGGGCCGGGCAGCGCCCCGACCGGGCGGGCGAGCTGCGTGGCCGCCGCGGCAGTGGCGAGCGAACCGGACCGCAAGGCCGCCTCCACGACGATGGTGCCGCACGTCATCGCGGCGATCAGCCGATTGCGTTGGAGGAAGCGCTGCCGATAGGGGGCGGCGCCCGGCGGGAGTTCGGTCACGATCGCCCCCGTTTCGGCGATCCGCTGCAGCAGCACCTCGTGGGAGCGCGGGTAGATCCGGTCGATGCCGCAGGCGAGGACGGCTACCGTCGGGGCCTCGACGGCGAGCGCGCCCTGATGGGCGGCCGCGTCGATGCCGATCGCCGCCCCGGAGACGACGGTGAACCGGCGCTCGGACAGCTCCGCGCCCAGATCAGCGGCCCGGTCCAGGCCGTAGGCGGTGGCCGCCCGCGCTCCGACGACGGCGACGCTGCGGGTGCAGAGGTTGTCGAGCGCCTCCGCGGCGCCACCTCGCACCCACAGGCAATGCGGTGCCGCCTCCAGATCGTCCAGCCCGCGGGGCCACGCCGGGTCACCGGGCACGACGATCCGCGCCTGCAACGCCGCCGCGATCGCATCGTCGTCGATCTGGTCGAGGTGCCCGATGCGCGGCGCGAGCTTGCGACTGAGCTTGGTATGCCGCCCCGACAAGACCCTTCGCAGCGCCCCGGCATATCCCTCGGTGGCGACGACCTCGGCGACCGCCGGGTCGGCGGGCTCGGCCAGCCGGGCGAACGCGATCCGCGCCGAACGCTCGTCGCGCAGCACGTGCTCATAGGGGTTGGCGATGCTCATCTCAGGCCGCCTGGGCGCCGGCGCGGAGCAAGAGGGCAAGCCCGACGTCATCGGCGACCGGCACCGAACGCCCCGTCAGGTCGGCGCGCGTCCACGCCACCCGCAGCGTCCGGTCGTAGCCGCGCATCGTCAGGGCACCCCGCTCGAGGGCCCGGTCGAGGTCGGCCGTGACCGGCCCCGGCAACCGGAATGATCCCACTCGCAGGACGGGGCCGGGGACCTGGCTATTGGTCAGCCACCGCCCACCGGAGGCCGGCCCCCAGCGTTGCGCCGCGGCCGCCCGGGCCTCCC
>NZ_HG764815.1:3364269-3368568 GCF_001050535.1 Nostocoides australiense Ben110
GCGGTGGAGTTGGCGGCGACCCGGATGGTCACCGGCAGTCCCTCACCGTGCTCGATGGCGTTGACCAGGAGATTGCGCACGATGCGTTCGACCCGGCGGGCGTCGGCATCGGCGAAGACACCGCCCGGCGCCACGTCGACCGTGACGGTGCTGCCGCGCTTGTCGGCCAGGGGGGCGGCGGCCTGGACGACGCGTTCGGCGAGCGCACCGAGGTCGACCCGGTCCAGTTCGAGGGCCGCGGCCCCCGCGTCGAACCGGCTGATCTCGAGCAGGTCGGCAAGCAGTGCCTCGAACCGGTCGAGCTCGGTGTTGAGGAGTTCGGCACTGCGCCCCAGGGCGGGGCTGAACTCCCCGCGGCCCTCGTGGATCAGGTCGGCTGCCATGCGGATCGTCGTCAACGGGGTCCGCAACTCGTGGGAGACGTCGGAGACGAAGACCTGCTGGACCCGGGAGAGGTCCTCCAGCTGGCGGATCTGGCTCTGCAGGTGGTCGGCCATGCCGTTGAAGGAGGTGCCGAGGAGGGCCAGGTCGTCGGCACCGCGAGCGCTCATGCGCTCGTTGAGGTGGCCCGCGGCCAGCCGCTCGGCCACCCCGGCCGCCCGTCGCACCGGGTTGACGACCTGCCTGGTCACCAGCCAGGCGATACCGCCGACGAGGGTGACCAGCAGCAACCCGCCGATGAGGAAGAGCCGGCGGATCAGATCCATCGTCGCCTGCTCCCGATCGAGCGGGTAGATGAAGTACAGGTCGTAGGGGCCGGCGGTCGGCACCTGGATCTGCTGGCCGACGATCACGGCCGGTATGCGGGCCCGGGCCCAGTTGGCCGACGGCTCGCCGACGAGTTCGGAGCGGTCGAGGTCGATGACCATGCGCTGCTGGCGCCCCACATCGGAGGAGATGGCCTCGCGCAGCGCGACGGGCACCGGCGAGGTGCGCAGGCCACCGGTGAGCACGGTGTCGAGACGGACGGCGTTGGTGTTGTCCTGGGAGCGGAGGAAGACGACATACCGGCTGGTGTCGTTGGCCGGCGGTGCCAGGGCCACGATGGCGCCGCTGGCGAAGTTGTTGAACTCGGAGATGTCCCCGGTGGCATCGGTCTGGTCGAAGGCCGTCTGTGCGCGGGCGGCCAGCACCGCGGCCTCGCGTTCGGCATAGCCGATGCGGTCCTCGGTGAGCCCGTCGGCGACCTTCTGGAACAGGTAGGCACCCAGCAGCGAGATCGCCAGGATGCCGAGGGCGACGGTGGAGGCGACGACCCGCAGTTGCAGGGACCGGCGCCAGGGCGCCAGCAGCCCGCGCAGGAGCCGCCTCATGGCCGGCGGGACGCGGTCACCCGCCCGGGCCGGCCTTGTAGCCGACGCCGCGGACGGTCACGACGATCTTGGGGTCCTCGGGGTCGTGCTCGATCTTGCTGCGCAGCCGCTGGACGTGCACATTGACCAGCCGCGTGTCGCCGGCGTGGCGGTAGCCCCAGACCTGCTCGAGCAGCACCTCGCGGGTGTAGACCTGCCACGGCTTGCGCGCCAGCGCCACCAGCAGGTCGAACTCGAGCGGGGTGAGCGGGATCTGCTTGCCGTCGCGGGTCACCGAGTGCCCGGCGACGTCGATGGCCAGGTCCCCGATCTCGAGTCGCTCCGGCTCGGCCTCCTCGCCGCGCCGCAGCCGCGCCCGGACCCGGGCAATCAGCTCGGCCGGCTTGAACGGCTTGACGACGTAGTCGTCCGCGCCCGATTCGAGGCCGACGACGATGTCGACGGTGTCGGTGCGAGCCGTCAGCATGACGATCGGGACCCCGGACTCGGCGCGGATGCGACGGCATACCTGGATCCCGTCCAGGCCCGGCAGCATGACATCGAGCAGGATCAGGTCGGGCTTGTGGTCCCGGAACGCCCCCACCGCCGCCGAACCGTCGGCGACGTGAACGACATCGAGCCCCTCGCCACGCAGCACGATGCCGAGCATCTCCGCCAGCGCCAGGTCGTCATCGACGATCAGCACGCGACCCTTCACAAGCACTCCCTTTGCGCCCCGATAACAATTCGGCCAAGTGTAATCCGTGACTCGAGCCTCCCCCGCTCGCCGCGCCGAGCTGTCCCTCAGGCACCGGGAGGCACCGGGCACAGAGCGTGGTGGCGCCGCCGGACACCACGGCGGCGAGGCTGAGCACGGCGTTACCCATCGGGAGTTGGGGTGATCACCCCAACTCCCGATGGGTAGCCCGATGGTCAACCCCATGGGTTGGCAGTGGTTAGCCGACACCGGGAGCAGAGTCACCCCGGGAGCAGAGTCACCCGGGGTCAGTAGCGGTAGTGCTCCGGCTTGAACGGCCCGGCGACGTCGACGCCGAGGTACTCCGCCTGCTCCTTGGTCAGCTCGGTCAGCTCGACGCCGAGGGCCTCGAGGTGGAGCCGGGCGACCTTCTCGTCGAGGTGCTTCGGGAGCGTGGTGACGGTGGGCTTGCCGTCCTCGTCGCAATAGGACTCGGGGTGGGCGAACAGCTCCATCTGGGCGATGGTCTGGTTGGAGAAGCTGTTGGACATCACGAAGCTCGGGTGGCCGGTGGCGTTGCCGAGGTTCATCAGGCGGCCCTCGGACAGCACGATGATCGAGCGGCCGTCGGCGAAGGTCCACTCGTGGACCTGCGGCTTGATCTCGGTCTTGGTGACGCCCTCGACCTTGGCCAGGCCGGCCATGTCGATCTCGTTGTCGAAGTGACCGATGTTGGCGACGATCGCCTTGTTCTTCATCGCCTGCATGTGCTCGGCGGTGATGACGTCGAAGCAGCCGGTGGCCGTGACGAAGATGTCGCCGGCGCCGACGACCTCGTCGAGGCGGGCGACCTGGTAGCCGTCCATGGCCGCCTGCAGCGCACAGATCGGGTCGATCTCGGTGACGATGACCCGGGCGCCCTGGCCGCGGAGCGACTCGGCGCAGCCCTTGCCCACGTCGCCGTAGCCGGCGACCACGGCGACCTTGCCGCCGATGAGGACGTCGGTGGCCCGGTTCAGGCCGTCGACGAGAGAGTGGCGGCAGCCGTACTTGTTGTCGAACTTCGACTTGGTCACCGAGTCGTTGACGTTGATCGCCGGGAAGAGCAGTTCGCCGGCCTCGGCGAGCTGGTAGAGGCGGTGCACGCCGGTGGTGGTCTCCTCGGTGACACCCGTGATGCCGTCGGCGATTCGGGTCCACTTCTGCGGGTCGGCCGCCATCGTGGCGCGGACGAGTTCCTTGAAGACGCCGAACTCCTCGGAGTCCTCCTCCGTGACCGGCGGGACCTGCCCGGCGCGCTCCCACTCCTTGCCCTTGTGCACGAGCATGGTGGCGTCGCCGCCGTCGTCGAGGATCATGTTGGGGCCGTCACCGCCGGGCCAGGTCAGGATGGCGTCGGTGCACTCCCAGTACTCCGGCAGGCTCTCGCCCTTCCACGCGAACACCGGCACGCCTTGGGGGTTCGCGGTGGTGCCGTCGGGGCCGACGACGACGGCGGCGGCGGCCTCGTCCTGGGTGGAGAAGATATTGCACGAGGCCCAGCGGACCTCGGCGCCGAGGGCGACGAGGGTCTCGATGAGGACGGCGGTCTGCACGGTCATGTGCAACGACCCGGCGATCTTGGCGCCCTTGAGCGGCTGGGCGCCGCCGAACTCGGTGCGCAGGGACATCAGGCCGGGCATCTCGTGCTCGGCGAGGCGGATCTGGTGGCGGCCGGATTCGGCGAGGGCGAGGTCTTTGACCTTGAAGTCGAAGGACATGAAAAAGCCTTTGCGGTATGAGGTGCGGTTGGCGTGTCGGGTGCGTCACGGCATACGGCTGGACCTGGTGATGGGTGTTGACGCGGCCGGCAACGCACCGGCGCCGCCGATCTCGGCGCGCGGGTCATCACCCACGCCGGAGCCTTCAGTCTAGCGGGCGCCGGCCGGCTAGCTGGTCAGGTCACGCAGGTCGGCGACGGCCGGCGCGGCGGCGGGATCGAGGCCGTGCCCGAGGGCGAGATAGGTGGCCGCGAAGTCGATCTGGGCGATCAGTTCGGCGAGCCGGACGATGTCGGGGCCGGGGCCGGGCGTGAGTTCGTGGACGCGGGTGCCGCGGGCCAGCGCCAGGTCGACGATCGCCTGGGTCAGGTTGATGCGAGCCGCGTCCTGCGGTCCGATTGGTGCATTGGGTTCCGGGTATGCCGCGGCCCCGCTCGCCCGGACCGCGGACCCCTCCTCGCGCGCCCGCGGGTCGCGGTCGCGCACGAGCAACAGGCCGACCTCGGGGGCGGGCGGACCTTCGAGGAAGGGATCGGCGAAGATGTCGCGC
>NZ_HG764815.1:3368668-3376711 GCF_001050535.1 Nostocoides australiense Ben110
AGCCCGCGGCCTCGAGCGCCTGGAGGGCCTGCAGCGCGGCGACACAGTGCGCCGCCTCCCGCGCGGTGTCGGCGCCGGCGTGCAGGGCGCGGTCCTCGACATAGGCGACCCACGCGTGAGTGACGCCCGGGTCGAGGCCGGGGAGCGCGCGGCATACCAGTTCGGCGATGCCGGCGCGCAGCGAGGTGGCCGTCGCGCCCGGGTCGTCCTGGTCGTGCAGCGGCCCGGCTTGTCCGTAGACGAGCGCGAGATAGGACGCGCGCCGGCGCACGATCTGGGCGATGAGACGCTCGACGATCTGCCGGACCGCGGGGGCACCGGTCAGGCCCGCGTCGGGCCGCACCGTGCGCAGCACGCGTCGGCCGGCCGCCTCGACGACCGCCCGGTGGTATGCCGTCTTGCTGGGGAAGTAGTGGAAGAGCAGGCCGCGCGAGACGCCGGCCTCCGCCGCCACCTCGTCGAGGGAGAGTTCGAGCGCCGGGCGCTCGACGAACTTGCGCAGGCCGATGCCGACCAGTTGGCGGCGCCGCTCCTCGGGGGTCAGACGAACCCGACTCGTCGTGTGAGCTGACCGACTCGGCATGCTATTGAGCATTGCTCAATAGGACGCTAAGGTCAAGCACATGGACTTCGCCCCGTCACCGCGCGCCGCCGATCTGACCGCCCGCGTCCGTCAGTTCCTCGACGAGCGCATCGAGCCGGTGGAAGGGGAGTTGGTCGCCGACATCGAGGCGCGCCGGGCGCGCGGCGAGGATTCGTGGGCGGTCGATCCGCGGATCGAGGAACTCAGGGCCGCCGCCCGCGCGGAGGGGCTGTGGAACCTCTTCCTCCCCGCCGGCCACGAGGGGCCGTATGCCGCGAAGTTCGGCACCGACGGCGGCACCGGGCTGACCAATCTCGACTACGCCCCGGTCGCCGAGCAGATGGGCCGCTCCTTCATGGCTCCGCTGATCTTCAACTGCAACGCGCCGGACACCGGCAATATGGAAGTGCTCTTGAAGTACGGCTCCCAGGAGCAGAAGGACACCTGGCTGGAGCCGTTGCTGGACGGGCGGATCCGCTCGACCTTCTTGATGACCGAGCCCGCCGTCGCGTCCTCCGACGCGACGAATATGGCGGCGACGGCAGCCGTCGACGGCGACGAGGTCGTGCTCAACGGGCGCAAGTGGTGGTCCTCCGGTGCGGGGCATCCGGACTGCAAGGTCGGCATCTATATGGCCGTCACGGACCCGAATGCCGATCGCCACCACCGGCATTCGATGGTCGTAGTGCCGATGGATCACCCCGGGGTGAAGGTCGAGCGGATGCTGTCGACCCTCGGGCAGTTCGACGAGCCGCTCGGTCATGGCGAGGTGTCGCTGACGGATGTGCGCCTGCCGGTCGACCACATCATCGGCGGACCGGGACGGGCTTTCGAGATCGCCCAGGGCCGCCTCGGGCCCGGCCGGGTGCACCACTGTATGCGGCTGATCGGCTTGTCGGAGAAGGCACTTGAGCTCGCGCTCGAGCGGTCGACGACGCGCGTGGCGTTCGGCAAGCCTTTGGCGAATCTCGGGGGCAACCGGGAGAAGTTGGCGAAGGCGCGCATCGCGATCAACCAGGCGCGACTGCATGTCCTGCACGCGGCATGGAAGCTCGACACCTTCGGCACGGCCGGCGCGCTCTCCGAGGTCGCCGAGATCAAGGCCGCCGTGCCGTCCATGGCGTGCGAGGTGATCGACCTGGCCATCCAGTTGCACGGCGGCGGTGGCACCGGTCCCGACTTCCCCCTCGCCGCGGCGTATGCCGGGGCGCGTTCGCTGCGGCTCGCGGACGGGCCGGACGAAGTGCATCTGGGAGTCATCGGCCGAATCATGTTGGCGCCGTATGCCGCTCGCGCCGCCCAGCGTGCCGGGCAGAGCTCCGGCGGGGTCGCCCGGTGAGTCGTGAGACTCGCCGCGTCCTGATCACCGGCGGCGCGTCCGGGCTCGGGCTGGCGCTCGCCAAGGCCTTCCTCGCGCGAGGTGACGAGGTCCTCGTCGGCGACCTGGCGGACGAGCGGCCGGACGACGTGCCGGCGGAGGCGGCATACCGCAAGCTCGACGTGCGTTCGCAACAGGACTGGGACGCAGCGCTTTTGGAGGTCAAGGAGCGCTGGCGCGGTCTGGACGTCCTCGTCAACAACGCGGGTGTCGCCACCGGCGGGCGGATCGACGTCGAGTCGTTCGCCGACTGGCAGCGGGTCATCGACATCAACCTGATGGGTGTCGTGCGCGGCTGCCAGACGTTCGTGCCGCTGCTGAAGGAACAGGGCGAGGGGCGGATCGTCAATGTCGCCTCGCTCGCCGGGCTCGTGCATGCGCCGGCGATGTCGTCCTACAACACCGCCAAGGCCGGGGTGGTCGCCCTGTCGGAGACGCTGCGGTTCGAATTGGCGCCCTTCGGGATTCGCGTCAACGTCGTCTGCCCGGCGTTCTTCCGGACCAATCTGCACACGTCACTGCAGGGCAAGGACACCGAGGTGGAGGAGTCGGCCGTCAAGCTCATCACGCGAGCGGGGCCGGACGGCGACGTCATTGCGGCGAAGGTGATGTCCGGCATCGACAAGGACCGCAAGATCATCCTCACGGACAAGACTGGGTATGTCGCGTCGTGGGCCAAGCGGGTGGCACGCCCGGCCTATGACATCGCGATCGGGTCGTCTGGCCTCCGACTGGCGAAGAGGGGGAGCCTCTGATGGCCGAGTTCGTCGCGGGCGCCGGTGAGGTCCGCGCCGAGGACTCGTTCGATGCGGCGGTGGTGGCGGAATGGTTGCGCGACAACGCATCCGACGCGTCGGGCCTGGACGGTGCGCCGCAGGTGCAGCAGTTCAGCGGGGGCGCCTCCAATCTCACGTATCTGCTGCGCTGGCCCTCTCGCGACCTGATCGTGCGTCGCCCGCCGGCGGGCACGAAGGCCAAGGGCGCCCACGACATGGGCCGCGAATACCGCATCCAAGCCGCCCTGGCGCCGGTCTATCCGTTGGTGCCGCCGATGGTCGGCTACTGCGCGGACGAGTCCGTCATCGGCAGCGAGTTCTATGTGATGGAGCGGCTCGACGGGCTGATCCTGCGCCGCGACATCCCGGCCGGGATCGGGCTGGACACCGAGGCCGAGCGCGGGGCCTTGTGCGCGGCACTCGTGGGCGCCCTCGCGGACCTGCACGATGCCGACCTCGGCGCGACCGGGTTGCAGGAGCTGGATCGCGGTCCGGAGTACGTCGCTCGACAGGTCGGCGGGTGGTCCGAGCGCTATAGCCGGGCCCGGACCGAGGACGTCGGTGACTTCGAAGCGGTGATGTTCTGGCTGTCCGAGCACCAGCCCGCCGATCGGCCGCACACGATGATCCACAACGATTTTCGCTTCGACAACCTCGTCCTGGACCACGCGGAACCGGTCCGCGTCGTCGGCGTTCTCGACTGGGAGTTGGCGACCGTCGGTGACCCGTTGATGGACGTCGGCTCCGCCCTCGCCTACTGGGCGCAGGCGGACGACCCCGAGGCCATCCAGGCGATCCGGCTGCAGCCGACCAACGCCCCAGGGATGTGGACACGCGATCAGGTGTGGGCGGCATACGGTGCGCGGCGCGGGCTGGCGGTGAGCGAGAGCGAGCGGCGCTTCTACGAACTCTTCGGAACCTTCCGGCTGGCCGTCATCGCCCAGCAGATCTACTACCGCTTCTTCCACGGGCAGACCACCAACCCCAAGGCGGGCATGATGGGCCAGTTCGTCCGAATCCTCGACGCCCGTTGCACGGAGCTGCTGCCATGAGCCGGATCTTCCTCGTACGCCACGGCGAAGCGTCCTGGCACAGTGACGATTACGACCGGCTCACCGACCGCGGACACGCTCAGGCGCGCGCCGTGGGGGAGGAGCTGGTGGCGCGTCGCGTCGTCCCCGGCGTCGTGATGTCGGGGACGCTGCGCCGGCATCGCGAGACGGCGGCGGGGCTGTTGGCAGGAGCGCAGTGGCCGCTGACCGTCGTCGAGGACACCCGATGGAACGAACTCGACGCCGACGACATCATCCGGGTGCACGACCCCGAGCACGACACGATGACCGGCGCTCTGGCGCACTTCGCGGGACGCGGGGCGCCGCAGGATTTCGAGTCCTTCTTCGACCAGGCCATGGATCGCTGGCTCAGTGGGGACGGCGGGCACGTCGAGTCCTTCACCCAGTTCGTCGAGCGGGTGAACGCGGCACTGGACGCGCTCGTGGCCGGCCTCGCGCCGCAGGCAACAGCGGTGGTCGTCACCTCCGGTGGCGTGCAGAACGCCATCGCGTCGCAGATCCTCGGTGGTGGCTCCGACACGTGGCGGCGCATCTTCGGGATGTTCCCGAACACCGGTCTGATGCGCCTGACCCACGGCGAGCGCGGGTTGCGCCTGCGCTCACTCGGCGAACTCTCCCATCTGGAGCGCCAGCCGGACCTGCTCTCCGAACTCATCTATTGAGGGAGCCACCCATGACGACGATCCTCATCACCGGCGCCTCCTCCGGCCTGGGTGCCGAGATGGCGCGCCAGTTCGCCGCCCGCGGGCACGACCTCGCCTTGGCGGCGCGCCGTCTCGACCGGCTCGCGGAGTTGCGCGCCGAGATCCAGGCGCGGCATCCGGAGCGGCGGGTGGAGATCCGGGCGCTCGATGTCACGGACGACGAGCAGGTCTTCGCGGTCTTCCGGGGGTTCCGCGACGACTTCGGCGCCATCGGCCGGGTCATCGTCAACGCCGGGCTCGGCAAGGGTGCCCCGATCGGCACCGGCAGGTATGACGCCAACAAGGCCACAGCGATGACGAATTTCGTTGCGGCACTGGCGCAATGCGAGGCGGCAATGGAGATCTTCCGCGTCCAGAAGCACGGTCACCTGGTGATGATCTCGTCGATGTCCGCCATGCGCGGGATGCCCAAGACGATCACGACGTATGCCGCGACGAAGGCCGGTGTCGCCGCCCTCGCCGAGGGCATCCGCAACGAGATGGCCGGCGAGCCCGCGCTCGACATCGACGTGTCGGTGATCTATCCCGGCTACATCCGCTCGGAGATGAACGAGCGGGTCAAGCACACCCCCTTCATGGTCGACACCGAGACGGGCGTCAAGGCCATCGTCGAGGCGGTCGAGGCCAAGCGCGCCCACGCTCGGGTCCCCGCCTGGCCGTGGGTGCCCCTGGGCACCGCGATGCGCCACGCGCCGCTGAAGGTGGTGCGCAAGCTGACCTGAGGCGCCTTCGGCATAACCTGGCGACCTCGCCTTTGCCTCCGTGTCCTTCGGCGAGCCCGCACATCCCGATCGCGACGCGAATGGGTGTCTGGGTGGTGTCGGCCCAGAGGATCTCCGGGGTTGTTCCCGTCAGAGCGGGTGTCGACCCCACCGCGTCACCTATGAGTTCACGGGCTTCGGCAAAGTCCTCGACGTGGCCCACTGCGGGCTGAGCGTCACCCCGGAGTCAGCCGACATCGAGTAGGCACGATGAACGCGCGGCCGAGGCTCAGGCTGACGTCGGCCGGGCGTTTCTGATGGCTCACGGTGACCACGGATCCACCAAGTCGACGCCCGTGTGAAGAAAATCCGAGGTGTTCCGGGTCGCACACGTGGCGTGATGGGCGCGGCAGATAGCGGCGATCTGAGCGTCGGCCGTGGCGATCGGCAGGCCGGCCCGTTCGCGACCAGCGAGCACGTCCGCGTACGCTGCGGCGGCGGTCTCGTCGAAGGCCAGGATCGAGTTGGTGCCGCGAATGGGGCGCAGAGCCTCGTCGATGGCCGCACTCAAAGCCGTCTTCCGTTTGCCCTTCGGAAGGCGTTGAACTCCCGCGAGCAACTCGGCCAGGGTGACAGCCGTGATGGCGACGTCGCCGCTCAGAGCCTGCACCCAGGCCACCACGCGCGCCTCGGGCTGCGACCTGACGAGCTCGGAGATGACGTTGGTGTCGAGGACGATCACTCGAACTCCACGATCACTCGAACTCCACGATCACTCGAACCCCACGATCACTCGAACTCCACGGCCCGCGCGACATCGGTGCGCGCTGGTACAGGCAAATCGTCGACCCCGCCGACGGCTTGCGCGGCCTCCATCAACGCAATCCCGATATTGGGTCCTCGGGCAGCCCGAGTGAGGATGTCACGGACCTCGGCTTCCATGGACCGGCCGTGTTCGCGGGCCTGCTGGGCCAGTTGCTGCTTCACGGACTCATCGAGCCCGCGCACGATGATCGACGCCACTCCCCACCTCCCCAGTTGATATCACTCATGATAGCGTTGGTCCTTCCCGCGAGCGCTGAGCGCAGCACCCACCGAGCGGCGCTTCCGAGATCTGTATGCCGACGCACACGAGGATCTCGCCGATGGCACGGGGATCACCGACTCAGTCGCGCCTCCGGAACTCCACGTGAACGTGTTGGATAGGGTCCGTGACTTCAACGGTGATCCTCGGTGACGAACCCCTGACCATCGACCAGGTCGAGGCGGTGGCGCGGTCGGTGCCGCCCGGCAGCGACTATCTGGGCGAGCCGATCCACGTCGAGGTGAGCGAGGCGGCATGGGGGAGGGTGCGGCATACCCGCTCCGTCGTCGAAGGGCTGGCCGACGACACGGTGGCGCACTACGGCATCTCGACGGGGTTCGGCGCTTTGGCGACCATGCACATCCCCGTCGATAAGCGACATCAGTTGCAGCGCAGCCTGATTCGCTCCCACGCGGCCGGCGCCGGACCCGAGGTGGAGCGCGAAGTCGTGCGCGCGCTCATGCTCCTGCGCATCCAGACCCTCGCCACCGGGCGCACGGGCATCCGGGAGGAGACCCTGCGCGCCTACGTGGCGATGCTCAACGCGGGCATCACCCCCGTCGTCCACGAATACGGTTCCCTCGGCTGCTCCGGCGACCTCGCCCCGCTCGCCCACTGCGCGCTCGCGCTCATGGGAGAAGGGACTGTCCGCGACGCGGCCGGCGACCTGCGCTCGGCCGGCGAGGCGCTAGCCGCTAGCGGCATCGAGCCGGTCGACCTGGCCGAGAAGGAGGGCCTGGCCCTCATCAACGGCACCGACGGCATGCTCGGGATGCTCTGTATGGCGATCGCGGACCTGCGCGCGCTCGTCACCGTCGCCGACATCGCGGCCGCCATGAGCGTCGAAGGCCTGCTCGGCACCGACGACGTCTTCGCCGCCGATCTGCAGGCGCTGCGCCCGCAGCCGGGTCAGGCGTTCAGCGCCGCGAACATGCGGAAAGTGTTGGCGGTCAGCGAGATCCGCGATTCCCACCGCGACCCCGACGCCTGCACCCGGGTCCAGGACGCCTACTCGCTGCGGTGCGCGCCCCAGGTCGCCGGCGCCGTCCGGGACACCATCGACCATGCGGCGCGCGTCGCCGGCTGGGAGCTGGCGAGTGCCGTCGACAACCCCGTCGTCACCCTCGACGACCGAGTCGAGTCCAATGGCAACTTCCACGGAGCCCCAGTCGCGTATGTCCTGGACTTCCTCGCCATCGCCGCCGCGGACTTGGCGAGCATGAGCGAACGGCGCACCGACCGCTTCCTCGACAAGGCCCGAAACCACGGCCTGCATGCCTTCCTCGCCGACGACCCTGGCGTCGACTCCGGCCTGATGATCGCCCAATACACCCAGGCCGCAATGGTTTCCGAGATGAAGCGCCTCGCCGCGCCGGCGAGCGTCGACTCCATCCCCAGCAGCGCCATGCAGGAGGATCATGTCTCGATGGGCTGGGGCGCGGCCCGCAAGCTGCGCCGCTCCGTCGATGCCCTGACCCACGTGCTGACGATCGAACTGCTCGCCGCCGCCCGCGGCATACAGCTACGCGCACCGCTGCGGCCCTCCCCGGTAAGCGCGGCGGTCATCGCCGCGCTCGACGAGGTCACGCGGACGGCTCCTGGGCCCGACCGCATACTGGCCGACGACATCGCGGAAGCCGTGTATGCCGTGGCCGACGGCTCGCTCCTCGCTGCCGCGGAGGCAGCCGCCGGTCCGCTGAACTAGCCTCCGTCTTTCACGGGGCAGCGGTTTGATGACGTGAGG
>NZ_HG764815.1:3376811-3378957 GCF_001050535.1 Nostocoides australiense Ben110
CCCCCCCCCCCCCCCAGCCGATCGAGCGCGCGGACCAGGTCGCGCGGCTCGGTGCTCGACCCCAACAGCACCGACGCGCCGACACCCAGCGAGCCCTTGGCGAGCAGCCCCCAGGCCCCCCACAGGCCGGCCTCGGACAGGCGCAGCGGACCCACCTCCACCCGCGGCCCGGTGGCCACGAACGGCATCAGCAGGGCGAAGACGAGGAAGGGCACCTCGACGACCATACGCTTCGCGAGGTAGGCCGCGGGCACGCCCGAGCGGGCCATCGCGAGGAGGAGCAGCGCGGCATACCCGGCGAAGGCCCAGACCGCCGTCCGCGGGGTGGCCACCACCGCGCCGACGAAGACCAGCAATGCGACGAGCTTGGTGTGCGCCGGCAGCCGGTGCACCGGCGAGTGCCCGTGGTAGTGCAGGTAGTGGCCGTGCCCCGCGCCCACGTCAGTCGCGTTTCGCGGGCGTGCGGCGGCGCAGCAGCGCCACCAGCCCGGTCATCACGATCCCCACGAGGAGGACTCCGATCAGGCCCGCCAGCCCCCCGGACAGGCGGGAGTTCTCGACGCCGCGGACGCCGTAGTCGGCGACGGGCGAGTCGCCGCCGGCGTGGCCGGCGGCCGTGCTGTCGAAGCCGAGCTTCTCAGCGACGAATTCCAGGCCGTCGGGGTGACCGGAGGCGTAGAAGCTGACGACGCCTGCCAGGACGAGCGTGACGGCCAGCCCCCACAGCAGGAGCGTGCGAGTGCTGATGCGCTTGCGCGTGCTGACGTCGCGGTTCATGCGCGCACGCCCTCGCGGATCTCGAGGTCCTGGACTCCCGCGAGCGCCCGGGCCCCGTGGACCAGGTCGGGACGGGTGGCCGTGATGGCCCCGACGGCGAGGAAGGTGATGGCGGCCTCGCCGAGCCCGATGAGGGAGTGCCAGCCGAGCATCGCGGTGGCGAGCGAACTGAGGTCGATCGGGGCGGCGCCGCCGACGGCATACAGTCCGGTGAACGTGAGGGCCGCCGCCGGCACGGAGACGAACGCCCCGACCGCGGCCGCCACCGGGACGCTCGCGACCCGGCGCGGCAGCACCCGGCGGGCGAGGAGGAAGACGGCATAGCCGGCCCACACCCCGACCAGCGCCATGAGCGTGACATTGGTGCCGAACGCGCTCAGCCCGCCGTCGGCGAACGCCAGCGCTTGGATCAGCAGGACGACGGTCAGGCACAAGGTGGCGGTCGCCGGCCCGACGAGGACGGCCGCCAGGGTGCCGCCGAGCAAATGCCCGGAGGTGCCGGCGCCGACCGGGAAGTTGAGCATCTGGGCGGCGAAGACGAAGACGGCGACGAGCCCGGCGAGGGGGGCGGCGAAGTCGCTCAACTCGCGCCGCGCGCCCCGCAGGGACAGGCCGACTCCCGCGACGGCTGTCGCGGCCGTCGCCAGGGAGGTGGTCGCGTCGAGGAAGCCGTCGGGCACGTGCATGGCTCCACGCTACTGCAATTCGTTCGCAATAAGGGCCGGCCGGTGAGCGCCCGAAACCGGCGTTCAGGTGGGCGGGAGGAGGCCGGCGGCGCGGGCCGGCGCGGCATAGGCCTGCGCGAGGGAATCGATCGTCTCGTGGGCGTTCAGGCCGCTGGGGTTGGGAACCACCCACAATTGCGCGCCCACGAGGTCGCCGGGTTGCCGGCCGGGGCGGGCCCGGCGTTCGCCGAAGGCGGCACGGTATGCCGTGATCCCGGCCACCGCGACGACCCGCGGCCGGTGTTCGCGAACGGTCGCGCGGAGGGTGCGCCCGCCGGCGGCATACTCCTGCGCGCTCAGTTCGTCGGCTCGCGCGGTGGCGCGGCCGACGATGTTGGTAATGCCGATCCCCCGCTGCAGCAGGTAGGCGCGGTCCGCGTCGGTCATCCCGGCGGTTGGGTCGATGCGCCGGTCGATGATGCCGGCGCGCAGCAGGGCGGGATAGAAGCGGTTGCCGGGGCGGGCGAAGTGAGTCTGGGTGGCCGCGGTCCACAGGCCGGGATTGATGCCGACGAAGAGCAGCACCAGGCCCGGCCCGATGAGGTCGGGCACCTCGTGATCGCGGAAACCCTGAAGTTGGGCGCGGGTGAATCCCATCGCCGCATCCTCTCAACCCGCGCCACCACCGTTATCTCGATGTGACA
>NZ_HG764815.1:3379057-3381111 GCF_001050535.1 Nostocoides australiense Ben110
CGCCTCGCCGGCGCCTGAGCCCGCGCGCTGGACCCGCCGACGGATCCCGGGTGCGGTGCCGGGCGCCGGTCAAGGACGCAGATCTCGCGGACCGCGTGCCACCCTCGCGGTTCCCGTGCGGTAGTTTCCACCCCATGGCAGACGACGCAACGGCTGGTGCGAAACTCCTCGCGGACGGCAAGGAACTCGACCTCAAGCGGGTATCCGCCACCGAGGGCAACGACGGATACGACATCTCCGCCCTGCTCAAGGAGACCGGAAATGTCACCCTCGACTCCGGCTTCGTCAATACCGCCGCCTGCACCAGCGCGATCACGTTCATCGATGGTGACACAGGCATCCTGCGCTACCGCGGGTACCCGATCGAGCAGCTGGCCGAACAATCCACCTATCTCGAAACGGCATACCTGCTGATCTACGGGGAGCTGCCCAGCGCGGACGAGATGGCCTCCTTCGACGCCAAGATCCGGCGGCACACCCTCCTGCACGAAGACCTCAAGGCCTTCTTCAACGGCTTCCCGCGCGACGCGCACCCGATGCCGGTGCTCTCCAGCGCCGTCTCGGCCCTGTCGACCTTCTACCAGGACAGCCTCGACCCCTTCGACCAGGACCAGGTCGAGATCTCGACCTACCGGCTACTGGCCAAGCTGCCGACGATCGCGGCCTACGCTTACAAGAAGTCGATGGGCCAGCCCTTCCTCTACCCGGACAACCACCTGTCGCTGACCGAGAACTTCCTGCGGATGACCTTCGGCTTCCCGGCCGAGCCCTACGAACTCGACCCGACCATCGTCAAGGGCCTCGATCTGCTGTTGCTCCTGCACGCCGACCACGAGCAGAACTGCTCCACCTCGACGGTGCGCCTCGTCGGCTCCTCGCACGCCAACCTGTTCGCGTCGATCTCGGCCGGCATCAACGCCCTCTTCGGGCCGCTGCACGGGGGCGCCAACCAGCAGGTCTTGGAGATGCTCGCGCAGGTCAAGAACTCCGGCGAGTCCCCCAAGGACTTCATGATGCACGTGAAGAACAAGGAGACCAAGCAGAAGCTGATGGGCTTCGGGCACCGGGTCTACAAGAACTACGACCCTAGGGCCTCGATCATCAAGCAGACCGCCGACGACATCCTGGGGCGGCTCGGTGTCGACGACCCGCTGCTCGACATCGCGATGGAACTGGAGGAGATCGCCCTGGGCGACGACTACTTCGTCGAGCGCCGCCTCTACCCGAACGTCGACTTCTACACCGGCCTGATCTACAAGGCGATGGGTTTCCCGACCAAGATGTTCACCGTGCTGTTCGCCCTCGGCCGCCTGCCCGGGTGGATCGCGCAGTGGCGCGAGATGATCGAGGACCCGGCGACGAAGATCGGCCGCCCGCGGCAGGTCTACATCGGCGAGGGCGCGCGCGACTACGTCGCCATCGACCAGCGCTGAAAGCCTTGCGTCCCTAGCCAACGGGGCATCGCGCGGCATACCGTGTGGTCACGGCCGGGATCGGCCCGGCCATCGACCCGGTGGGTTTCGGTGTGCTGACAAGACGAGCACTGGTCGGTGCGGGCACCTGCCGAGGCGGTCACGTGGCCGGGGCCGCCGGTCACGGCTGCGGACTGGTCACAGGCATACGACTATGCCGACGATCTGAGGAACCGCGTCGAGCGTCTCCTTTCGCCGGCGACGGCTCGAACGCCTCTACCATCCCAAGATGGCGGCCGGCGTTGGGTTGCTGATCCACACCAAGGTCATCAACCGTGTCCGGACCTTCGAAACGGTCGTCTCGATCCTCTCCCTGGCGTCCGGTGGCACGCTGCGCACCGTCAGGATTCCCGGTTTTCCCAGGCCGGCCCGACACGGGCGCGCGGGCGCATCTTCGTCACTGTCTCCGGGCCGCCTTACGGGCGCGTGGTGTGCCTGGGCGTGCCGCCCGGCTAGTCCCTCCGACCCCGCTGCCGTCAGGCCACGGTGATCGTCACCGTCGTGGCGTCGGCGGTCGCGGCGCTGGGCCCCCACGTCAGCGGGTCCCGGGCTCGGTGCCAGGCGCGGCCGGCAGCAGCGACG
>NZ_HG764815.1:3381211-3384223 GCF_001050535.1 Nostocoides australiense Ben110
ATCGGGCTCTTCGTGCGCCTCGGGGTCCGCCAGATCCGTCTCACCGGCGGCGAGCCGATGCTGCGCAAGTCACTGGTGAGCGTGGTCGAGCGCATCGCCGACCTCGACCCGCGGCCGACGATCGCCATGACCACCAACGGAATCGGGTTGGACCGGCTGGCCGCTCCACTCAGGGCGGCCGGGCTGGACCGGGTCAACGTCTCCCTCGACACGATCGACCCGCAGGAGTTCGTCGCGCTGACGCGGCGGGACCGGCTCGGCGATGTCGAGGCCGGGCTCAAGGCCGCTCAGGACGCCGGCCTGACGCCGGTCAAGGTCAACGCCGTCGCCATGCGCGGAATCAACGACGAGGACGTCGCCGACCTGCTCGCGTGGTGTCTCGATCGCGGCTACGAGTTGCGTTTCATCGAGCAGATGCCCCTCGACGCGGGCCACGAATGGCAGCGCGGCACCATGGTCACCGCCGGCGAGATCCGCAGCGAACTGGAGAAGACCTACCGGCTCACCCCCCTCGACGGTCGTGGCAGCGCACCCGCCGAGCGCTACCTGATCGACGACGGACCGCATACCGTCGGCATCATCGCGAGCGTCAGCGCGCCCTTCTGCGCCGCCTGCGATCGGGTGCGCCTGACGGCCGACGGCCAGTTGCGCAACTGCCTCTTCGCCAACAGCGAATCCGACCTGCGCGGGCCGTTGCGCGACGGCGCGGACGACGCCGACCTGGAGGCCATCATCCGCGGCGAGATGTGGCGCAAGGCCCGTGGCCACGGCATCGGACGACCGGACTTCCACCAGCCCGACCGCCCCATGAGCGCCATCGGAGGCTGAGGGGGGCTACGGGTCCCTCGGGTGATGAACGACGTGGCCTTCGAGAGCCTCGGCTTCGTGGGAGAGCATGGGCACGACAGGGGTGACCGGCGTGATGGTGCCCTCTGCCCGCGGCTTGACGGCGTTGGCGAAGACGACCGCGACATACGGCAGCACCACGGCGGCGGCGACGGCGGTCCAGCGCATCCACCCCTGCAGCGGCACGGCCGCGATGAAGCAGATCGTGCGGATCGCCATCATGACGAGGTACCTGCGGATCCGCGAACCCTGCTCCTCGCGCAGGCTCTCCGGGGCAGTCGTCACCGACTGCGCGGAGGGCTGCGGCCGAGTCACATAAGCAGGGTATGCCGCGAGCGGCGTGTGCATCGAGGTGCGCCGTCCACTAGGTTCGTCTGTGACCTGCAGCACCCCGAACGTGAGAGGCGATCGATGACCGCACGCAATGTCCTGGTGACCGGTGGCAATCGAGGGATCGGCAAGTCGATCGCCGAGGCCATGGCCGCGGCCGGACACAATGTGGTCGTCACGACGCGTTCCGGTGACGCACCCGAGGGCCTGCGTGCCGTCCGCGGCGATGTCACCGATTCCGCGTCGGTCGACGCCGCCTTCGCGGCCGCCGAAGAACTCCTGGGCGGACCCGTCGAGGTCGTCGTGGCCAACGCCGGGATCACCAAGGACGGGCTGCTCATGCGGATGAGCGACGCCGACTTCGACGCCGTCGTCGACACCAACCTCGCCGGGTCGTTCCGGTGCGCGCGACGCGCGAGCGTCGGGATGATCAAGAAGCGGTTCGGCCGGATCATCTTCATCTCCAGCGTGGTAGGACTCTATGGCGGTCCCGGCCAGACCAACTACAGCGCCAGCAAGTCCGGTCTGGTCGGGCTGGCCCGTTCGATCACCCGTGAGCTCGGCGGCCGGGGGATCACCGCCAATGTCGTCGCTCCCGGCTTCATCGAGACCGATATGACGGCCGAAGTGCCCGAGGACCGGCAGAAGGAGTACAAGGCGGCGATCCCTGCCGGCCGGTTCGCCACCCCGCCCGAGGTGGCCGCGGCGGTGCTCTTCCTCGCCTCGGACGAGGCCGCCTATATCTCCGGGGCCGTCATTCCCGTCGACGGCGGCCTCGGCATGGGCCACTGAGCCCGGACTCGCCGACCCGACCACACCGCATACCCGAAAGGACGAACTGATGCTGCTCGAGGGCAAGACCCTGCTGATCACCGGCGTCCTCATGGACTCCTCCATCGCCTTCCACGTCGCCAAGCTGGCGCAGGAGGAGGGCGCCAAGGTCATCCTCACCTCCTTCGGGCGGACGATGAAGATCACCCAGACGATCGCCAAGCGGCTCCCAGAGCTGCCACCCGTCGTCGAACTCGACGTCAGTGATCAGTCGCATCTGGACTCCCTGGCCGAGCGGCTGCGCGAGCACACCGACTCCCTCGACGGGGTGCTGCACTCCATCGGGTTCGCACCGCAGGGCGCCTTCAACTTTCTCGAGGGCTCGTGGGAGGACGTCGCGACGGCGATTCAGATCAGCTCCTACAGCCTCAAGTCGCTCGGCGTCGCGTGTCTGCCGCTGATGAGCGAGGGCGGGTCCATCGTCGGTCTAACCTTCGACGCGAAGTTCGCGTGGCCGGTCTACGACTGGATGGGGGTGGCCAAAGCCGCCTTCGAGTCGACCAACCGCTATCTGGCAAGAGACTTGGGCCCCAAGGGAATTCGGTGCAACCTCGTCGCCGCCGGCCCGATCCGGACGACCGCCGCGAAGTCGATCCCCGGCTTCGAGCAGTTCGAGCGGGTCTGGGACGAGCGGGCGCCCCTGGGCTGGGATGTGGGCGACCCGGTGCCGACCGCGAAGGCCTGTACCGTCTTGCTCAGCGACTGGTTCCCGGCGACGACGGGTGAGATCGTGCACGTCGACGGCGGCGTGCACGCGATGGGGCAGTAGGTGTCCGAGCCGATCGTCACCACCGAGGTCCGTCTCCTGGAGGGTCCGAACCTCTATTTCACCCGCCCGGCGGTGAAGGTCATGCTGTCCCTGCCCGGCTATCTCGATGCGCCGCTCGCGCAGGTGCAGGCCGTCGCCGACGGCCTGGGGATGCGGGCCCGGGTGGGTGCGCCCGGGTCGGTGCAGCGGCAGGCCTTCCTCGGGCGCGTGGCCAAGCACCTGGTCCGCGCGCTGGC
>NZ_HG764815.1:3384323-3390451 GCF_001050535.1 Nostocoides australiense Ben110
ACCCCCGACGACAACCCCCGATGACAGCCCACGGGGAAGTGGCGCTCTGCCCGGAAGCGGTCAGGGGTGCAGGTCGAAGGGGTCCGCGGCATCGGGGGCGGTCTTGGCGGAGTAGTCCGCGAGGGTGTTGCCGTTCGCGTCTGAACTCACCAGGCGCAAGGAGGAGACCTCGGCGTCCGCTCGGGCGTCGATGACGACGAGGCCGTCGGCCGTGACGTCCACGATGCCGTGCAGATCGCCCATCGACCATGTCACGGTCTTGGCGTCGAGTGCGACCGCAGGGATCTTCGTGGCGGCCCCGCCTGACTCGCCCTGCAGTCCGGTGCCGCGGGGTCGGCATGCACCTGAGCCGCGGATTCGCCCGCCGGCGTGCTGAGGGAGACCTCGGCATACCGCATGCGGCGCCACCACGAGGCGGACTCGTTGGCGAGCACCGCCCGGGCGTATACCGTGGCGTTGCCGGGTCCGATGATGCGCCACTTTCGGTGCACGATGACCAGCGTCTGTTGCACCAGATCCTCGGCACGGCCCTGATCGCCGGTGAGCAGGATCGCGGTGCGCAGCAACGTCTGCCAGCGCGCCTCGACGAACTCACGGAACTGCGCCTCGTGGTGCTGATCCATCGCGGCCTCCTCCCGGTGAGATCTTCATCTACGAGAGGTGCCGGGGCCGGCAGCAGGTTGACACGCCGTCGGACTTTCTCCACATCCGGGAAGGAGAAAACAACGTGGCCCCGGCCGGATCTCTCCGACCGGGCCTCTGTCCCCCGTTTCCCCTCCAACCCCGTCGCCGGGGTGGCTCGGTTACGGCTGCTGCGCCGCGCCGACGATGGCCGCGTCCTCGTCCTCTTGACGGTCGGTGGCCGTGTCGTACTCACCCGTCACGAGGAAGGTCACCCGCCGGGCAACCGAGACGGCGTGGTCGGCGAACCGCTCGTAATAGCGGCCGAGCAGCGTCAGGTCGACGGCGACCGGGGTGCTGTGCTCCCATGCCGGGTCCGCCAACAGGCTGAACAACTGCCGGTGCAATTCGTCCATCGCGTCGTCGTCGCGCTCGAGGCTGGCGGCCTCCTTGAGGTCGTGCGAGGCGATGACCGAGCCGGCCTTGGCGACGATACGTTCGGCGACCTGGCTCATCTGCATGATGATGGCGCGGGCTTGAGCGGGCACGGCGGACTCGGGATAGCGCAGCCGGGCCACCTTGGCCACGTGCCGGGCCAGATCGCCCATCCGCTCCAGGTCGGAGCTCATCCGCATGGCCGTGACGACCTGACGCAACTCGGTCGCCACCGGCGCCTGCCGCGCCAGCAGATCGATCGCGAGGGTGTCGAGGTCCTCGCGGGCCTGGTCGATCTCCTGGTCGGCGGAGATGACCGTCTCAGCGATCTGCACGTCGGCGTCGAGCAGCGCCCTGCTGGCTCGCGACATGGCGGAGCCGGCGAGACGCGTCATCTCCACCAGCTGCTCGCTGATGCGGTCAAGATCCTCGTGGTATGCGGTGCGCATCGGTGTCCTTTGGCGTCGACGAGCGGACGGCCAGCGCCCGCGATGAGCATCTGATCAGGCACCGGTGAACGTATTCCGTCTCCCAGGTGAACGGCGGGAGCCGAATCGGCGATCCTTGTCCGCGGTCCCGAACAGGTCCGACTAGCACCGTACGCTTGGGTGCCGTGGACCCGACGAACGCTGCCCTGCTCGGCGGCCTCGCCGGGGTGGTCATCGGATCCATGTCCGTTTTCGCCGTCCGGGCCTCCGAGAAATCCGAGGTCCGGATGACGCAGGTGCCGGTCGCGCCGCGCATCCCTCCCGGAGCCTCCGCCGTGCTCGCGGTGCTCCGCTCGAGTGCGCTGGTCCTCGACACGGCCGAGCGCGTCGTCAACACCAGCCCGAGCGCGGTGGCGATGGGGCTGGTCGATGAGGACCGCCTGGTCCAGCCCCAGCTGCTGGAGCTGGTGCGCCAGGTGCATCGCGACGGGGAGATCCGCGAGACCGAGCTGTCGATCGGGGCGGGGCGCGGGCGGCCGCCCGCGTGGCTGCACGTGCGGGCGGCGCCCCTGATGGATGCGCACGTTCTGCTGCTCGTCGACGACCGCACTTCGGCCCACCGCGTCGAAGAGGTGCGCCGGGACTTCGTCGTGAACGTCTCGCACGAACTGAAGACACCCGTGGGCGGGCTGTCGCTGCTGGCCGAGGCCATCGCGGACGCCAAGGACGATCCGGAGGCCGTCGAACGCTTCGCGTCCCGGATGCAGCTGGAGTCGGCGCGGCTGGGCAAGCTCATCAAAGAGATCGTCGACCTCTCCCGTCTGCAGGCCAGCGACGCCCTGCAAGAGCCCAAACGCGTCCGGCTGGCCGAGGTGATCCGGGAGGCCGTGGACCTCAGCCTGGTCGAGGCCGACGCGAAGCAGATCCGCATCGTCCAGCGGGCCGACCCGGCGGCGATCGCCTACGGCGACCATGGTCTCCTCGTGACGGCCGTGCGCAACCTCATCGGCAATGCCATCGCCTACTCGCCGGAACAGACCGAGGTGGGCGTCGGCGCCCAGGTGAGCGCCGAAGGGGTGACCATCACCGTCGCCGACCGGGGCCTCGGCATACCGGTAGCGGAACAGGAACGCATCTTCGAACGCTTCTATCGCGTCGACTCCGCCCGCTCCCGCAGCACCGGCGGGACGGGCCTGGGGCTCGCTATCGTCAAGCACATCTGCGCCAACCATGGTGGTTCGGTGACGGTCTGGAGTCGCGAGGGTGAAGGATCGACCTTCACCATCCGGCTGCCGCACCCGCCGGCCTCCGCCTCCACCCCCGCTGAAGGGAGCGCCGCGTGACCCCCGCCCGGATCCTCGTCGTCGAGGACGAGCCGTCCTATTCGGAACCGCTGACCTATCTGTTGCGCAAGGAGGGCTACCAGGTCCAGGTCGCCGAGACCGGCACGGAGGGGCTGGCCGCCTTCGACCGTACGGGCGCGGACCTGGTCCTCCTCGACGTCATGTTGCCCGGGATGAGCGGCATCGACGTCTGCCGCAACCTGCGCGCCAAGTCCAACGTCCCGGTCATCATGCTGACGGCCAAGGACAGCGAGATCGACAAGGTCGTCGGCCTCGAGCTCGGCGCCGACGACTATGTCACCAAGCCCTACAGCTCACGCGAGCTGCTCGCGCGCATCAAGGCGGTGCTGCGGCGGGGCGCCGAACCGGAGGAGCTCCTGCCCAGCACGGTCAGCGCCGGCCCGGTGTCGATCGACGTCGAACGCCACGTGGTCTCCATCCGCGGCGACCGGATCTCGCTGCCGCTCAAGGAGTTCGAGCTGTTGGAGTTCTTGGTGCGCAACAACGGCCGGGTGCTGACGCGAGGCCAGTTGATCGACCGGATCTGGGGCAGCGACTATGTCGGCGACACCAAGACTCTCGATGTCCACATCAAGCGGCTCCGCAAGAAGGTGGAGTTCACGCCGAAGGAGCCGGTGCACATCCTGACCGTGCGCGGCCTCGGCTACAAATTCGAGGCCTGACCAGGCAAGCCGTCGAACGATGCGAGCTCGGGCTCCCGGCACAGACGAGCGGCCCGAGCGCCAGGGAGGCCTGCCCTACGAGGTTTTGTAGTCGGCGTACCAGCCGGTGGCCGGCAGGACCGGCACGGACACGGGTGAGTTGCCCGCGGCCGGCGTGGAGACCGTCAACGCGGTCATCGAACCCGGCTCGTCCTTGACCGGCAGCGACACCTTGGCGCTGTCGCCGGTCGACATGTCGAGGGTGGTGTAGGCCGGGACATCCACCTTGGCGCTGCCGCCGTCGGCGGTCGCGAACGTCACGCTGACCGGCTCGGCACCCGGGTTGCCGATGGCACCGCTCAGGACCCCGCTGGCGGCCCCGCGGTCGCGGACGACGACCAGGTTGCGGACCTGGACATCGCCGGCGTCGACGGAAACCCCGTCGGCGGCGTCATACATCTCGTCGGTCTGGCGGGGGGAGATCAACTGGCACCCGCCGAGCAGACCCGTGCCGGCGACGACGGCCACGGTGGCGAGCATGGCGCGCCCGCGGCGCGAGGTGGAGGGTGAGTTCACGCGAACCAGCGTAGCGGTGCCGCCGGTGCCTCGGCGCGGCGGGCGGCACAATTGCCTCACGACCTCGCCGGACACGTCTGATGGCACCGCTTCGCCGACCAATGCCCTCCAGTGTGACGAGCCAGACACGCCGACGGAACCCCGTGTTATTCTTGAGGTCGCGAAAGGGGCCAAATACATATGGTTTTCAAGGTCGGCGAGACGGTCGTGTACCCCCACCACGGGGCCGCACTCATCGAAGAGATCAAGACCCGGGTCATCAAGGGCGAGGAGAAGCTCTACCTCAAGCTCAAGGTCGCGCAAGGCGATCTGACCATCGAGGTGCCGGCCGAGAACTGTGATCTCGTCGGCGTTCGCGATGTGGTCGGCCAGGAGGGCCTCGACCGGGTGTTCGAGGTGCTGCGGGCCCCCTACACCGAGGAGCCGACCAACTGGTCGCGCCGCTACAAGGCCAACCTCGAGAAGCTCGCCTCGGGCGATGTCATCAAGGTCGCCGAGGTCGTGCGCGACCTGTGGCGCCGCGACAAGGAGCGGGGCCTGTCCGCCGGCGAGAAGCGCATGCTCGCCAAGGCCCGCCAGATCCTGGTCTCCGAACTCGCGCTGGCCGAGAAGACCGACGAGGTCGAGGCCGAGTCGATTCTCGACGGCGTGCTCGCCTCCTGATTCCTCCCGCACCATCCAACGTGTCCGACGCCGGCACCGCTCCCCGCGGTGTCGGCGTCGTCGTCGTTGCGGCCGGCTCCGGCACCCGGCTGGGCGCGGGGATCCCCAAGGCGTTCGTCAACGTCGGCGGCCGGCGCATCGTCGACTGGGCGGTCGATGGTGCCCGGGCCGTCCCGGGAGTCGTCCACGTCGTCGTCGTCGTCCCCCCGGCCCACGTCGAGATGCCGATTCCGCCCCGTCGAGATGTCGATGTCGAGCCCGATCCGGAGCTGACCGAGGCGCTGTATGCCGGTGCGGCGGCCGATCGGGTGCCGGTCACCGTCGTCGCCGGGGGAGCCGAGCGCTCGGACTCCGTCCGCGCGGGCCTGGCCGCGCTCGGCACCGATATCGACATCGTCCTCGTCCACGACGCCGCCCGCTGCTTCACCCCCGCCGCGGTCTATGAGCGGGTCATCGCGGCCGTCGTCGCAGGGGATCGCGCCGTCGTCCCCGGCCTGGCGGTGGTCGACACGATGAAAGTGGTCGGTCCGGACGGGCTGGTCGTCTACACCCCCGACCGGTCGCGGGTGCGGGCCATCCAGACCCCGCAGGGGTTCGCGCGGGTGGCGCTGGAGCAGGCACACGCCAGCGGTGTGCACGCCAGCGACGATGCGATGCTCGCCGAGGAATGCGGCATACCGGTGCGCGTCGTCGACGGCGACCCGCTCGCCTTCAAGGTGACCACCCCCGCCGATCTTGACCAGGCCCACAAGCTGCTGGCCTCGGCCCCGACGCTGTGGGTGATCGGCGGCCTGCCGGGGACCGGCAAGACGACGGCCGGCCGGGTGCTCGCTGCCGAGGAGGGGGCGACGCACCTGCGCGTGGACTCGATCGAGGTCGCCCTACTCGGTGCGGGGGTCGACGAAGTGACGAGCGAGGGCTACGCGGCGCTGTATGCCGTGGCTCGCGACCAGTTGCGCCTCGGTGGGTCGGTGGTCGCCGACCTCGTCAATCCCATCCCGCTGACCCGCGAGGCCCTGCGGGCGGTCGCCCGCGATGCCGGCGCGAGTATCCGGGAGATTCAGCTCGTCTGCTCCGACGCCGCCGAGCATCGCCGCCGGGTCGAGAACCGCGCAGCCGACATCCCCGGGCACCGATTGCCCACCTGGGCCGACGTCGAGGCGCGGCAGTTCGAGGCGTGGCCGGAGTCGGTCACGATCGACACGGCGGGCCTGGACGTGGAAGCGATCGTGCGCCAGATCCGCGGTCGCGTGCCGGAGGGGCGCGGATGACCGGCATACCGCGCGTCGGGATCGGGGTGGACGTGCACGCGTTCGCGCCCGAGGGCAGCGACCGTCCGCTGTGGGTGGCCGGGCTGCACTGGCCGGGGGAGCTCGGCCTCGACGGCCACTCCGACGCCG
>NZ_HG764815.1:3390551-3392639 GCF_001050535.1 Nostocoides australiense Ben110
GGCGCGGGTGATCGCACGCGCACGGCACACCGCCACCACGCTGGGCACCGCCGAGTCCCTCACCGGTGGCGGCGTGGCCCACGCCCTGACCGGCGTGCCCGGTGCATCGACGGTCGTGCGTGGCGGCATCGTGTCCTATGCGACGCAGGTCAAGGCAAGCGTGCTGGGCGTCGACTCCCGGCTGCTCGCCGAGCGCGGCGCCGTCGATCCCGACGTCGCGCTGGCCATGGCCCGCGGGGCCCGGCGGGTGCTGGGCTGTGCCCTCGCGGTGGCGACGACCGGGGTGGCAGGCCCGGACCCAGCCGACGGGAAGCCTGTGGGCACCGTCTTTGTTGCCACTACTGGCCCCCGGGGTGAGCGGGTGCGCGAACTTGCCCTATCGGGGTCGCGGACACAGATCCGGTCGGATACGGTGGCTGCAGCACTCCAGGCGGTGCTCGACACGCTCGAGGACCCACCCTCGTGACCGGTGTCGGTCGCGACCGTTATCTTTCCCCACAAGCGACGAGACGATGAGGAGCCCAGATGATCTTGCTTCGGCGTGAGCTGGGCGAAGCCTTGCGCGAAGAGCGCACCGCCCAGGGCCGCTCCCTGCGCGAGGTCTCGGCGGCCGCCTCGGTCTCCCTCGGCTACCTCAGCGAGATCGAACGTGGCCAGAAGGAAGCCTCGTCCGAACTGCTGACCTCCGTATGCGGTGCCCTCGGCGTCCCCCTGTCCGACGTCCTGAGCGATGTCAGCCTGCGCGTCGCACGCGCCGAGGCCGAAGCCGCCGGCGTCCCGACCCTCCCGGTCACCCCCGCCCGCCGCGGCGTCTCCGCCTCCGCGGCCTGACGGCTCGCGGAGAGCCCTCGCCGGGAGGCGTTCCCCGACCGCAAGAGCCGCGAGACAACGCAGTTCGCCGTGCTCGCCTAGGCCACCCCACGACGTGTCCTCGCGCCCTCGTCGCTCCGGTACTTCGCGGGGACCCGTCACGTCGGTGGCTTGTCGCTACTCGTCCTAGCGGCGCCGGCGGGGTGACTTGACGCCGCTGGCGCCGAGTGGCACCTGGGTGGTGCCCTCGTCGGTCGGGGCGAGGCCGCCTTGGCAGGACGGGCAATAGAAGAACACGCGCGCGCGTGGTGCCTGACCGAGAGGGGCGACCCGGACCGTTGTGCCGCACCGGCGGCAGGGTCGTCCCGATCTGCCATGGACGTATGCCGTGGCGTCGCGTTCGGTCCGCCCGGTCGAGGTCTGGTGGCCGGTAGCGGCGCTACGGCGCATCATTCCCTGCGTCCACTCGACCAGACTCTCAAGATCGTCGCGGGTGCTCTCGACGGCGGCCGTCCACGGGTTGCGTCGGTAGCGGAACAGGGCTTCCGCGGCCCAGAACGTGCCGATTCCGGCGAGATTGCGCTGATCGAGCAGGGCCACGCCGATGGCAGTTGCCGGCTGGCGGTGGAGGTTCGCCACGGCACTCTCGGGGTCCCAGTCAGGGCCGAGGATGTCCGGGCCGAGGTAGGCGAGCCGGGTGGCAGACTCGGAGGACGGCCATACCTCGACCAGTCCCAGGCGCAATCCGAGGGCACTCCAGGCCGCCGTCTCGGCAAGGATGCGAAGCTGCGGATTCGCGCGGGTCCGTCGGGTCACCTCGGCCGTCGCGGCGATCCGCCAGCTGCCTTCCATCTTCAGGTGCGAGTGGATCGTGACGCCGGAGTCCAGCTCGTGGAGCAGGTGTTTGCCGCGGGCACGGACGGCGGTGGTCGTCGCCGGCAACAGGTCGAGCGCCCCCAGATCGCCCCAGCGCAGTTCGAGCGCGGTCAGCGGCTGACCGGCCAATGCCCGGTGGAGGCGCTCGGCGGTGCGCCAGACCGTGTCACCTTCGGGCATTGCAGCATTCTGCCGTCTCGGCGTGGCCGACCCTCGGATTCCACGAGGCCATCAACACGACCCCGCCACGGGCGGCGCTCAGCGGCGCAAACGCAAGCCGCGAGGGGTCAGGGTGAAGCCGGACCGGGCCAGTGCCTCGGCGACGGGATTGCCGGCGGCGAGCACGGAGGTGCCGTCGGCCTTCTCGACGGTGAGCCGGCCGAGCGCGCCGGCGCGCACGGC
>NZ_HG764815.1:3392739-3400791 GCF_001050535.1 Nostocoides australiense Ben110
CCTCCACGATTCGGGGGGAACCACAGATCCCTCAGTCCGCCATCGATGACCTGCATCAGCGACTGGACGCGACCCGTTGGCGGGCGCCACTCCTGATGTCGGCTGGAGCCGCGGCGCGCCGCTGGCCTACATGCGCGACTTGGTCGACTACTGGCGCAACGACTTCGACTGGCGCGAGACGGAAGACAAGATCAACCAGTACGAGCAGTTCATCACCGAGATCGACGGAGCACACCTGCACGTGCTGCACGTCCGCTCCCCCGAACCGGACGCCATCCCGATGATCATGACCACCGGGTGGCCGAGTTCCATCATCGAGTACCTGGACTTGATCGGGCCGTTGACGAATCCTCGCGCCCACGGCGGCGACCCTCGGGACGCCTAACACTTGGTCATCCCCACCCTCCCAGGGTTCGGCTTCTCCACACCGCTGACCCAACATGGGTGGACAGTCCCGACCATGTCATGGCTGGAGCGGCCGGGATCACCAGCGCCGGGTGGTTACGCGTCGTCGGGGAGGCGGTCGGCGGGGTCGACGCCCATGGCAGAGAGGATGCGGCCGAGGTCTTCCAGGGTCGCGAACTCGATCGTGACCCGGCCCTTCTTGGCTCCCATGGCGATCTTGGCGCGGGTGTCGAGGAAGTCCGAGAGACGGGACTCGATCTCCACGAGCTCGGGCCGAGCGGCGACGGGTCTCCTTGTGTGAGAGGGCTTTTCGTCATTCCCGATATCTCCGAGAGCGACGATCTCCTCCACCGTGCGCACCGACAGTCCCTCTGCCACGACGCGTTGGGCGAGGCGCTCGATGGCGCCTCCGTCGGAGAGGCCGAGGAGGGCGCGCGCGTGGCCGGCCGACAAGACACCGGCGGCTACCCGTCGCTGCACGAGCGGCGGCAGCTTCAGTAGACGGAGCGTGTTGCTGATCTGGGGCCGGGAGCGGCCGATGCGGGCGGAGAGTTCCTCCTGCGTGCAGGAGAAGTCGTCCAGAAGCTGCTGGTATGCCGCGGCCTCCTCCAGCGCATTCAGCTGGCTGCGGTGCAAATTCTCCAGGAGGGCATCGCGCAGCAGGTCGTCGTCGTCGACCGCGCGAATGATTGCGGGCATCTGTTCCAGGCCGGCGGCGCCGGCGGCCCGCCAGCGACGCTCACCCATGACGAGTTCGTAGCCGCCCTGTGCAGGGCGCACGACCACCGGCTGCAGGACGCCGATCTCACGGATGCTGGCCGTCAGTTCGGCCAGTTCGTCCTCGTCGAACACCGAACGCGGCTGGCGCGGGTTGGGCCGGATGTCAGTGATCGCGACCTCGGCGAAGCTTGCGCCGGGGACGTCGACGAGGTCGCCTGGGGTCGTCGTCGAGGGCGCCGGCGGGGCGAAGGCGGGCGCGGTGTCCACCATGATTCCCATGCTGTCCGCCACAGTGCCCGAGTTGTCCGCTACAGTGCCCGCGCTGTCCGCTACGGTGCCTGCGCGGTTCGCCACAGTGCCCGCGCGTGCCGGATCGCGTTGCGGCACAGTGGATTCCGGCCGTGAGTCGACGGAAGGCCGGCCGTCGGGGAAGAAGACGTCAACCGGCCGCGGCCGATCCGTCCCGTCCCCGGCTCCGTTGGTGGGGGCCGGCGGGATGAGGGCGCCCAGGCCCTTGCCGAGTCCACGGCGACGTTCGTTCATTGAGCGCTCTCCTTGTGATGGGTGCCGCCCTGGCGATGGGCGTATTCGCGAGCCGCGGCGCGATAGCTCAAGGCGCCGGTGCCGGTCGGGTCGTACGTCATGACGGTCTGGCCGAAGCTCGGTGACTCTGACAGGCGCACCGAGCGCGGGATGGTGTTGCGCAGGACCTGGGCCGGAAAGTGGGCGCGCACCTCGTCGGCCACCTGGGCTGCCAGGTTGGTGCGCCCGTCCACCATCGTCAGCAGGATGGCACCCACCGTGAGCGTGGGATTCAAGGCCCCCTGGACCAATCCGATCGTGCGCATCAGCGCCGTCAGCCCTTCCAGGGCGTAGTACTCGCACTGGATAGGGATGAAGACCTCATCCGCGGCAACCAGCGCATTGAGCGTGAGGAGACCGAGACTGGGCGGACAGTCGATGACCACATAGTCGGGTGCGGGGCGACGAGAACGGTCGAGGGCGGCATACAGCTGCTCGATGACCTGCCTCAACCGGCGTTCCCGATGCGGCATGTCCACGAGTTCGATCTCTGCCCCGGCGAGGTCCATCGTCGAGGGCGCGCACCACAATCCGGTGATGTCGGGGCACTCCTTGACCACCCGGATCAAGGGCCGGCCGTCGATGATGACGTCGTAGATGCCGAGGTCGTCCTCGTCGTGGGGGATGGACAGCGCCGTACTGGCATTACCTTGCGGATCCATGTCGATGAGCAGGACGCCGAGCCCGTCCTGGGCCAAGGCAGCGGCCAGGTTCACAGCGGTCGTGGTCTTGCCGACGCCGCCCTTCTGGTTGGACACCGCGACGATCCGCGGGGTGGCGGGTTTGGGGCTGCGCTGCTGGTCTCCGACAGGTGGCTTTTCACGTGAAACGCGGAAGAGCGAGACACGTTCGGGCTCGGTTTCACGTGAAACATCGATCGGCACCACTCCACCCTAACCGCCGATCGTCACGTGCTCGTGCACCGGCCGTGTCAGGCGCCGCTGCGTGTCAGGCGCATGATGGGGGTTCAGGCTTATGGGCCCTCAGGCGCCCGATGGGCGAGTCATGTCCGCCGGGACCACCCAGGTGTCGAACTGTTCGGCGGTGACAGCACCCGACTCCAGCGCCGCCTCGCGCAGAGTCAGCCCGGCAGCGTGCGCCCGCTTGGCGATGGCGGCCGCCTGGTCATAGCCAATATGCCGGTTCAGCGCCGTGACCAGCATCAGGTTCGTGCTGAGGTTCTCGGCGATGCGGTCGCGGTTGGGCTCGAGGCCGACGGCGCAGTGGTCGGTGAACGAGACGCACGCGTCGGCGATGATCCGTATCGACTCGAGCACACACCAGGCGATGACCGGCTTGAAGACATTGAGCTGGAAGTTGCCCTGGCTGTCGGCGAGGGCAACGGTGGCATCGTTGCCGAATACCTTGGCAGCCACCATCGTCAGCGCCTCGCACTGGGTGGGGTTGACCTTGCCGGGCATGATGGAGCTGCCCGGCTCATTCTCGGGAATAACTAGCTCTCCCAGACCATTTCGCGGTCCTGAGGCGTACCAGCGGACGTCGTTCGCGATCTTCATCAACGCCATCGCCAGCGTCCGCAGTGCCGCTGACACCCCCAGCATGGCGTCGTGGGCGGACAAGGCGGCGAAGAGGTCGGGGGCCTGGTGGAAGGGTATGCCGGTCAGAGCGGAGATGCGTTCGGCGCACCGAGGGCCGAAGTCGGGATGGGCGTTGAGTCCCGTGCCCACCGCTGTGCCTCCGATGGCCAGTCCACGTGCGTCGTCCTCGGCCCGCTGCACCGCGGCGATCGCCTGGTCGATCTGGGCCACCCAGCCGCCGATGACCTGGCCGAGGGTGACCGGGGTGGCGTCCTGCAGATGGGTGCGGCCGACCATCACGACGTCGCTGTAGGCGGCGGACTTGGCGGCGAGCGTCTCGCGCAGGTGCGTGACACCGGGATAGAGGCGCTCGCGAAGCTCGCTGACGACTGCGATGTGCATCGCCGTGGGGAAGGTGTCATTGGAGGACTGACCACGGTTGACGTCGTCGTTGGGATGAACCGGCTGTTTCGATCCGAGGACACCGCCGGCCAGTTCGGCAGCCCGATTGGCGATGACCTCGTTCGCGTTCATGTTGGACTGAGTGCCCGAACCGGTCTGGAAGACCACGAGGGGGAAGTGGTCGTCCAGAGTGCCGGCGATGACCTCGTCAGCCGCCCGCCCGATCAGCTCACCGGTGGCTGCGGGAAGCTCACGGAGCTCGCAATTCGCCTGTGCTGCAGCCTTTTTCAGGACACCGAGGGCTCGGATCATCGGCCGGCCCCAGACGAAGACATCCCGGCCGATATCGAAGTGGTGGAGGCTGCGTTCGGTCTGGGCGCCCCAATAGCGATCGTCGGGCACCTCGATGGCGCCCATGGAGTCGTGTTCGGTGCGAGTCATGGCTCCAGTCTCGCCCGGATTGCGGCCCGAAAGCAGCAGGCGGGAAGCACGGCAAGCTAGGCCAGGTAGGGCTCGAGTTCGCGCATGAGCTTGGGCTTGGGCATGGCGCCGACGAGGGTCTTGACGACCTCGCCGCCGACGACGACGTGCATGGTCGGGATGGAGGTGATGCCGTAGCGGCGGGTGACGTCGGGGTTCTCGTCGGTGTTCAGCTTGACGACCTTGATCTTGCCGTCGTTGTCGCGGGCGATCTCCTCGAGCACCGGGGCGACGGCGCGGCAGGGGCCGCACCAGGGGGCCCAGAAGTCGACGAGCACGGGGGTGTCGCTCTGGAGGACGTCGAGTTCGTAGGTGGAGTCGGTGGTGGTCAGGGTCGCCATTGCGGCATACCTCTCAGTCGGTTATTGGTGGTCTAGAAGAGACGAATTCAGTTGTGGGACAAGAACTTTTCGGCATCGAGTGCCGCGGCGCAGCCGGAGCCGGCCGCGGTGATGGCCTGGCGGTAACGCTTGTCGACCAGGTCGCCGCAGGCGAAGACGCCGGCCACATTGGTCAGGCTGGTGCGCTCCTGGGCCAAGACGTAGCCCTCGTCGTCGAGGTCGACGACGCCCTTGACGAGTTCGTTGCGCGGGTCGTGCCCGATGGCGATGAACAGGCCGGTGACGGGCAGTTCGCGGGACTCGCCGGTGTTGACGTCCTCCAGCGTGATGCCGGTCAGCTTGTCGCCGCCGTGGATGGCGGTGACCTTGCTGTTCCAAGCGAAGGAGATCTTGGGGTCAGCGAAGGCGCGATCGGCCATGATCTTGCTGGCGCGCAGCTCATCTCGCCGGTGGACGATGGTGACCGACTTGGCGAACTTGGTCAGGAAGGTCGCCTCCTCGATGGCCGAGTCGCCGCCGCCGACGACGGCGATGTCCTGGTCGCGGAAGAAGAAGCCGTCACAGGTCGCGCACCACGAGACCCCGTGCCCGGAGAGGCGCTTCTCGTCGGGCAGGCCGAGCTCACGGTATGCCGATCCCATCGCCAGGATGACCGCGCGGGCCCGGTGCACATTGCCCTCGCCGTCGGTGACGTACTTGATCTCGCCGGTCAGGTCGACCGCGGCGACGTCATCGGTGATGATCTCGGCACCGAACCGCTCGGCCTGGCCGCGCATGTTCATCATCAGGTCGGGCCCCATGATGCCGTCGGTGAACCCGGGGAAGTTCTCGACCTCCGTGGTGTTCATCAGCGCGCCGCCGGCGGTGACGGCACCCTCGAAGACCAGCGGCTCCAAGGCGGCGCGGGCGGCATAGATCGCGGCCGTATAGCCGGCGGGGCCGGAGCCGATGATGATGACGGAGCGCACGGGGGCCTTGGTGGGCTCGCTCGACACGGTGATCATTCCTTCGCGGACGCAAGCAGGTGGGTCGTCTCGGGTCGCCGCCCGATGCCGAAGCGCGGGCGATGCGGTCTTGAACAGATCCTAGGCGCTGCTTGTTCCCTCAGCCGACGGCGGCCGGGCCGGCGAGCACAGTGTCGTCGGTCGCCGAGCATTCAGGGGTGACGACATACGCCTGCGGGTCGCCCGTGGTGCCCTCGGCGACGATCAGCACGGCCGGGGAGTCGTCGAAGGTGCCGAAGTCGACGACGAGCAGGCTGGATTCGGGTGCTCCGATCGCTTTCGCGCACGCGCGGGCCGCGGATTCGACGGCGAGCCCGCCGGCGGGGGTCGTCGAGCTGCCCGGTGCGGGTGCGGACATGACGCGACCCGCTTGCGCGGCGAAGTCCGTGGCGCTGTATGCCGTGCCGCTGGCCAGAACGCGGAAGCCCGCCGCATAGCCGCCGCCCTCGGCGCTCGAGGAGGCCGACGCCGCGGCCGAGCTCTCGTGTGCGGTGGCCGCCGGTGCCGCGGGTTCCACGTTCTCCCTCTTGGCCGAGGCATCGTTTTGCGCGCCACCGACAGCCGAGTTGTTGCTGTTGGCCCCGGTGTTGAGGAGCCGGAAGATCGCCCCACCTCCGAAGGCGAGGACGCCGGCGGCCGCGGCCGCGGCGAGCAGTGGTTGCCACCTCGGGCGCTTGCGGACCAGCGGCGTGATCGTCGAGTGGGCGCCGTGAGCGGGCGGATGGGTCGCCGGGCGCTCGGGCACGTCGGGGACCTCGGGCGGCGGCTCCTCGTCCCAGATGCTGCCGGCCTCGGCGTATCGCGCCTCTCGCTCCAGGGCGGCCAGGATGCGGGCGGACAATTCCTCGGGCATCGGCCCGGGATCGGGCAGGGAGGACAGCAGAGCGCGCATGCCCGTGGGGTCGTCCTCGATGGGGACGTTGCCCAGCTCGGGGGTGTTCACCGCCTGCTCCCTCGGTCGATCGAATGCGCGCGGAGGCGGCCCGGGCGGGGTCTCCGGTCGCGATACGCGGGATTGGTACCCGGTTGTGACGTCATGCCTCGCCGTCCGGTTCCATCGAATTTTCAACGGATTTTCCGGATGTCTCCGGCGCCTTGTCGGCGAGGATCTCGGCCAGGGCCGCCCGGCCGCGGAAGCAGCGGGACTTGACCGTCCCCTCGGCGACGCCGAGGATCTCGGCCGCCTCCGCGACGGGCACGGCATACATGTCGACGAGCACCAAGGCGGCGCGCTGCTGCTCGGGGATCTTGGCCAGCGCCTCCTGGACCGTCAGCCTGATGTCGACATCACGTGGCGCGTCGCTGCCGTCGGTGAGGTCGTATTCGGGCAACTCGCTGGTCGGCTTCTGCCGGCGGAGCCGGTCGAGGCAGGCGTTGACGGTGATCCGGTGCAGCCACGTCGTGACGGCCGCATCGCCGCGGTAGCTGTCGCTGCGGCGGAGCGCGGAGATGAAGGCGTCCTGGACGGCATCGGCGGCCAGGTCGGGGTTGCCGCAGGTGCGCAGCGCCACCCCCCACATGCGGTCCTTGTGCCGGCGGAAGAGTTCGCCGAACGCGTCGGTGTCGCCGTCGTTGTGCCGCGCCATGAGCCCCTTGTCGGAGCATTCGCGCAGGTCAAGCAGCCCGTCCGGGGTCGCCGGCCGAGTGGCATCCCCTGCAATGTCGCTCATCCGGTCGCACTGACCTCGGCGAGCATGGCGCGATAGCGGCCGTCGGACACGAGCGGTGAGTCGGTGAACCACACGATGAGATAGCGGCCGGCCGCGCCGTCGGTGACATCGAGGGTGACATCGCCCTGCTCGCCACTGACCGTCCCGATGCGGTTGGCTCCGGCGCGGTCGGGCGAGGTGCCGAGATAGAGCTCGAGGTCGGAGGGGTTCGGCAACGTCAGGGTGATCTGCTTGGGCGTGACATCCTGACCGAAGTCGACGATGAGCCCGACACCGCTCTTGAGGCCGCCGAACTTCGGTCCTTGATAGCCCTCGGACTGCCAGAAACTCGCCTTGTCCTCGTCGTAGACGCGCGCGGCCAGGTCGTTGTATTCGAGGTTGTCGCCCTCCGGGTCGTATCCGGTGGCGCCGACGATGGCGAGCTGCTCGCCCGTGCCGGGGGCGGCGGAGTCCTCGCTGGTCGGGCTGGCACTCTGGCTGCTGGTAGACGTGCTCACGGGCGCCGTCGCGTCGGATCCGAGGATGGCCTCGAGGTCGGACTGCGGCGGCCGGAACGCGACTGCCCCGGCGAAGAGGCCGGCGGCAAGGGTCGCCGCGGCGAAGGACGCGAGGACGAAGCGGCTCTGGGCGCGGCTCGGCTGCGCACCGGACTCGGGCGGGAGCAGCGGGACCGGGGGTTCGAGGACAGGCTGCTGCGGCGTCTGGTCGATCGTGACCTCGGAGTCGGCCTCGACGCGCCGGATCGCGGCCTTGAGCTCACGCTTCTCGGCCACCGCACCCTCGGCTCGCGCGGTGGCCGACCGGGCCGCAGCCCCCATCGACGATGCGCCCTGGCGCAGCCTTCCGGCGAGTTTTCGCCCGGCCTCGCCCGCCGAACCCAGCGCGCCGGACAGGGCGGCGGTGGCCCCCG
>NZ_HG764815.1:3400891-3402913 GCF_001050535.1 Nostocoides australiense Ben110
CACCACCCGCCCGCCGTGGACATTGGCGCCGGGCAGCGCGGCATACAGGTCCCCGGGGCGGATGGTGCGCGAGTCCAGGCCGACCCCGGTGACCGTGACGGCCGCGGCGTCCGCAGTGGGTCCGGTGGCGCCGGCCACGGCGGCCACGCGTGCCAGCGGCACCGGAGCACGACGCTCTGGACGGATGTCGATCATCGGGTCCGGGTCACCGTCGGTCGCGCAGCACGGCCGGGTCGTCCGGGTCGGGCGTCTCGTCCAGTTTCAGGGTCAGCTTGGGTGGCTCGGTGTCACCCGGCGTCGGGGGAATGTCCAGCGACGTCAGCGCATAGAGCATGACGTCGTGAAAGACCGGTGCAGCCACGGAGCCACCGTAATACTCCTTCTTGGGGTTCTGGACGATCACCGAGACGACGAGTTCGGGATCGCCGGCCGGGGCGTAGCCGATGAAGCTCGCGGTGTACCCGGCATACCCCTTGACCCTGCTGTCATAACGCAACGCCGTGCCGGTCTTGCCGGCGACGCGATAGCCGGGGATCTGCGCGGCCGGCGCGGTGCCGTCGGCGCCGACGACGCCCTCGAGCATCTGGGACAGCTGGCGGGCGGAATCCTGCGAGATCACCCGGGTCTTGGCGGACTCCGGTGTCGGCTGCAGCTTGCCGTTCGCGTCCGCCATCGCCGTGACGAGCTTCGGGGCGATGTGCACACCCCCGTTGGCGATCGTCTGATAGACCCCGGCCGCCTGCAGCGCCGTGACCGACAAGCCCTGCCCGTACATGACCGTGTAGCGCTGGGTCCCGCTCCACTGGCCGGCCGGTGCGAGCAGTCCGGCGCTCTCGCCGGGGAAGTTGACGGCCGACTTGGACCCGAAGCCGAACTTGCGGAAGTAGCTCTCCATCGTCGCCGGCGGGATCTGCTCGCCGGCGAGGACGATGCCGGTGTTGCTCGACTGGGCCAGGGCGCCGGCGAAGGTGAGGTACTCGGTCGGGTGGCTGTGGCTGTCGCTGATCTGTCCGTCGGAGCGGCGCAGCGAGTAGGGGACGATCATCGGCGTCGAGGGGGTGACCTTGCCCTCCTCGAGCGCGGCCGCCGCGGTGATGACCTTGGCCGTCGAACCGGGCTCGAAGACCTCGGTGAACGCCAGGTTGGTCAACTGGGCGTTGTCGGCGATCTTCGTGTTGGGGTCGAAGGTCGGGTAGGACGCGATGGCCAGCAGGTCGCCGGTCTTCGCGTTCGTCACGACGACGGTGCCGGAGGATGCCCGCACGTCGATCATCTTCTGGGCCAGCACGTTCTGGGCGTACCACTGCAGGTCGTTGCGGATGGTCAGCTGCACCGAGCGGCCGGTCTTGGCCGGGGATTCGGTCGAGGCGCCCATGGGCAGCCGTATGCCGTCCTGGCCGACTTCGTACTTCAGCTCGCCCGGCACCCCGCGCAGGCTGGAGTTGAGATAGGTCTCGATGCCGCCGGCGCCCTCCTGGTTCTCGCCGGTGAAGCCGACGAGGCTGGCCGCGGTCGAGCCCTGGGGATAGGTGCGCACGGAAGTGCGTTTGCTGTAGATGCCGGGGATGCCGAGTTCGGCGATCGTGTGCCAGGTGAGCGGGGAGACGTTCTTGTTGACCTCGACGTAGCGGGTCTTGGGACGGGTGATCTCCGTCAGGACATCGGCCTCGGACATCTTCAGCAGCGGTGCCAGGTCGGCCGCCGCCCCGGCGGCGCCGACCTTGGTGGTTTTGCCGTCGACCTTCTTCTTGTATTCGACGACCGCCTTGGGGTCGGCGATGACGATGCGCTTTTCGATGCTCGAGGCCAGGATCGTGCCGGTCGCGTCGTAGATCGTGCCGCGCAGGGCCGGCGTGGTCTCGGTGTAGACGCGGGTCTGCATGGCCAGCGCTGCCGCCGCGCCCGCGTCGAGGCCCTGCACGCGCACCAGCTGGGCGGCGAACAGGCTCAGGACGACGAGCAGGCCGATGAGTATGCCGCGGGCCCGCACCCGCGGGTTGGCGCCGGGCCGAGCGAGGGGCC
>NZ_HG764815.1:3403013-3405030 GCF_001050535.1 Nostocoides australiense Ben110
CCCGGGTCGTCGGGGCCGGCACCCGCGCCGGGACGCGGCGCTATCAGGCCTTCGCGACGGCGCACGGCGCGGACGCGACCGGGCTCGCCCGGCTGATCCAGCTGCATACGGCCAATGTCGCCGGCGACGCCGCACTCACCGTCTCGCTCGCCGGCACCGTCTTCGCCCTCCCGACCGACGAGGCCCGCAGCCAGGTCGCTCTCTTCCTGGCCCTCACGATGGTGCCATTCGTGCTGCTCGCCCCGCTCATCGGGCCGCTGCTCGACCGGTTCAACCACGGCCGGCGGTGGGCGATCGGCACCACGCTGGCCCTGCGCGCCTTCCTCGCGTGGGTGCTCGCCTCGGCGATCGTCGATGACTCGGTGTGGCTCTATCCGACCGCGCTCGGTGCGCTCGTGGCCAGCAAGTCGTATGCCGTGACGCGGGCCGCCGCGGTCCCGCGCCTGCTCCCCCAGGGCATCACGCTGGTCAAGGCCAACTCCCGGCTCACGATCGCCGGCCTGCTCGGGATGATGGCCGGCGGCGGCATCGCCGGGGCGTTGTCGCGCATCGGTCCCGACTGGTCGCTGCGGGCCGCCTTCGTCCTCTACATCGTCGCCACCGTGCTGGCGATCCGGCTGCCGTCCCGGGTCGACTCCGACCGCGGCGAATCCGACTTCGCCGGTGACGAGGCCGCCTCCCCGACCCGCCGGCTGCGGGCGCTGCCGGTGAGCGTGCGTTATGTCCTGTGGCTGCTCACGGGGGCGCGGATGCTGTCCGGTTTCCTCACCCTCTTCCTCGTCTTCCTCATGCGCGAGCACCCGATCCCCGGCATCAGCGGATCGCTCGTCGTCGGGCTCGTCGCGGGGGCGGCCGGCGTGGGCAACGCGCTCGGCAGTTTCATCGGCAACCGCAAGCACAACCCGCCGCCGGAACTGCTGGCCACGATCCTGCTCGGGGTGGCCGTCGCCGCGGCCGTCACGGCGACCTTCGTGTATGCCGTATGGAGCCTCGTCGCGCTCGGCCTGATCGCCGGGCTGTTCGGTCAGCTCGGCAAGCTCAACCTGGACGCCCTCATCCAGCGCGACGTCCAGGACCGCCTGCGCGGGCGGGTCTTCGCGTGGTCGGAGACGCTGCTGCAGACGTTCTGGGTCATCGGCGGGGCAGCGGGCATCGTCGTGCCGTTGCAGCCGCGGCTCGGGTTCGCCGTGGTCAGCGGTGCGATCACCCTGGCGCTGCTGGCCGCGTTGCGCTCGCGCAGCACCGGCCAGGGCCGGGCCTCCGTGGGCGAGTCGGCGCCCGACCTCGCCGGTGGGCGATGAGCCGCGACATCGCGGAGCTGGTGTCCAGCGTCGGTGTCCGGCTCCGCGAGCGGGGCGAGCGGATGACCGAGGCCCGCCGGGCGGTGCTCGTGGCGCTGGCGACCACCCCTGGACATCTGACGGCCGACGACATCCACGCCCGGGCTGGCGCCGACCTGCCGGCGAGCAGCGTCTACCGGGCGCTCGAGGCCCTCTCCGGGGTGGGCGTGGTCCAGCACATTCACCTCGGGCACGGCGCGACCGCTTATCATTTGACCGACGGCGACGACGCCCACGTGCACCTTCAGTGCCGCAGTTGCGGGGCCGTCCTCGACCTGCCGGCCGAGATCCTCGATCCCGTGGCCGCCTATGTCGCACGGGCCGGCTTCGAGCTCGACCCCACGCATACCGCCCTCTCGGGCAGTTGTGCCGCCTGCCGCTGAGGGGCCGCACCTCAACCTTGCTCCGACTCCCGGGAAGCTCCTTCCGTGACCACCACCGCTGCGCCCATCGCCGCCCTGCCCGCCCCCGTCGATGCGCCCTCCTGGGCCGCCGCCACCTGGCCGCTCGGGGCGCATTTCGACGCGAACTCCTCGAGCACGACCTTCGCCGTGACCGCTCCCGCGGCGACGCGCGTGCAGTTGGAGATCTATGCGCGCGCCACCGGCGCGGGTCCGGTGGCCGTGGTCGACGCGCAGCGCGGCCCCGACGGGACGTGGCGGGGGGGGGGGGGGGGG
>NZ_HG764815.1:3405130-3408423 GCF_001050535.1 Nostocoides australiense Ben110
CTAGGGAAGCGCTGATCTTTAGGACTGTGCGGCCTGTTGGCTGGCTCGGCCGGGCGGGTCGGGAAATGATGGGGTCGTGGACAGTGAGCAGCTCTCCTTCACCGACGTCGAGTACGGCAACCGGCGGCGGGTTTCGCGCCGGGAGAAGTTCTTGGAGCAGATGGACGCCACGATCCCGTGGGGTCGGTGGGTGGGGTTGATCGAGCCCCACTACTTCCAGGACAGGCCTGGTAAGCGGGGCCGTAAGGCCACGCCGATCGGCACGATGCTGAGGATGTATCTGCTGCAGGTGTGGTTCAACCTCTCCGATGAGGGCGTGGAGGAGGCGATCTACGACTCCTATGCGATGCGGAAGTTCATGGGCCTGGATTTCGCTGTCGAGCAGGTCCCCGATGCGACCACCCTGCTCCACTTCCGCCACCTGTTGGAGGAGCACCACCTGGGGGAGAAGTTGTTTGCGGCGCAGAACGAGGTCTTCGAGGAGCGGGGGTGGATCATGCGGGGCGGTTCGATTGTGGATGCCACGATCATCGCCGCGCCATCCTCGACGAAGAACGCCACCGGTACCCGGGATCCGGAGATGCACCAGACCAAGAAGGGCAACCAGTGGTACTTCGGCATGAAGGCCCACATCGGCGCCGACGCGGGCACCGGGTACGTCCACTCGGTCACCGCGACCGCCGCGAACGTGCACGACCTGGACGAGGCAGCCAACCTGGTGCGGGACGATGACGAGGTCGCCTACGCCGACGCGGGCTACCAGGGTGCTCAGAAACGGCCCGAGATCACCGGCGACGAACACCGCTCGAAGATCCATTGGCGGGTCGCGGCCCGCAAGGGCACGTTGAAGACGATGCACGCCCACGACCGGGACGTGGAGTCACGACAGGCGGGTGTGCGGGCCAAGGTCGAGCATCCCTTCTTGATCGTCAAGCGCGACTTCGGGTTCACCAAGACCCGGTACCGCGGGATCGGCAAGAACCTCAACCACCTCCATGTCCTGTTCGCCTCAGCGAACTGGCTGATGCGAGCCCGTGCCGTCGCCCTCACCGAGGCGACGGCATAGCGGCAGCCTGCCCGAAACCGCCCAGAGGGCCCCCGTAACCGGGGCCAGGATCCATGCTCAAGCAGGCCATCGCCACGATCCCGACGCCCCCACGACATCCCTCGCCCGCCCGACCACGAATCGCCCGTTGATCAGCGGTTCCCTAGGTCTCACATGACGCTGATGGCGGGACGTGGGGGCGAGGGTGATAGCGAACGGCCGCCAGTCAGCCGCCCGAGGCGTACAGCCGGTTGTCCGCCGTGAGCACGGTCAACGGCGTCACGGGCCCGTCGAGGTCGGCTTGCCCGGGGATGTCGATCCACTCCGAGCCGTTCAAGGAGACCTGGCCGGTGAGCGTCGCGTGGATCTGGGTGGTGTAGACGCCCGCGTCGGTGTATGCCTTCACGATGTTGCCGGTCGGGTATGGCCCGCCAAGGTCCGTAGTGGGCCCGAACGAGGTGCCGTCGCCGAAGTCGTAGACGACGGACTTAAACTGTGGCTTGATGCGCACCGTCAGCCCAAACCAATCGGCCGGGTTGAGGCTGTCGACCTCCTCTGGCTCGTACCCCTGCTCGCTCCACTTCATGGCGAAGTAGTTGTCAAGTCGAATCAGTGTCCGTCCGTCCGGGGGCTGCATCCCGATCAGCGGCTTAGCGAACGGGGTGCGATGGAAGGCGTTCTGGACGTCACCCATAGTGGGAGTTCGTGGGCCAGGCACCAGCTCTGGCCAGCAGGTGACGGCGGCGCGCTCCCACGGGTCATCCGAGCCCGCCAACCTGCGAAATACGTAAGCTGCCGGACCATCCCCTCCGTAAGGGGAAGTGTCGCAATAGATTTGCGCGGCGTTGCACAAGTCATCATGTCCAGGCTCTTTACTATTGTTGCCTGGGCAAAGCGTTGATATGCCGTAGGCGTACCAAGGGGCACTGCCGCCCGGGCCTAAGCCAAGCGGCAATTTCCATGTCGTTTCCCCACCGATCTCGATGCTGTGAGGATCAGTATCACAGGTCTTGATTATTGGGTTGCAGGCCAGAATCGGTTCTGCGAGGAACAGAGTCGGAGCGCCCATTGCGACCGCCCAAGTGGTGAGCAAAGCAGCTGACCTCTTCATCCGAGGTCTCCGATAACCTTCATTTTCCACTCGAAACCGTTCCAAGTGGGCCGAAGTAGGAAACTGGCCTTCTCCGAATCCTGTTTGTCCCTGACCTCGCCGGAACTCGACAGGCGCCACGACTCTAGAAGCAATAAGTCCGCCTTCACGCGGACGTCCTTAGAGGTCCAGGCAACGATAGATGTGGTCGATACGGAGAGTAAGGCAGGGGCGAATCGCTCGCTCTTGCTCAGGAGGTCATTTGCGAGGATTATGTACTGATCGCACTGTTTGCAATCAGTCTCGCTGATCGGAATTAGCGGTTCGGCGTCGGGTTTTGTTAAGGCATAGTTGACTACGGCCCAGTAGTACTCTACAAATGCAACGGCGCCTGCCTCACTATTCTCTTTCGCCCCCTTTGGGAATTTCGGCTTCACCGGCACATACGCCTCGCTCGTTGCGGACTCGCTGGCGCTCGCCGACGTGCTGCTCGACGAGGCCGGAGACGACGAACTCGTCGGGGCCGGACTCGTGCTCGTCACCGACGCCGTCGCCGCCGACGTCGTCGGATCCGAGCCGCCGTCACACCCAGCCAGCAGGGCGCCACAGACTATGACGACCACGCAAGCCCCTGCGCGGGCGCTGCCAATTCGAGCCATTCCCAACCTCCCGACGGGCGGCTTCCCGGGGGCCGCCCACGACGTGTCCTGGCCTCCACCTTGACCCAGGTCGCCCGATCTCGCCACCGGAACGCCCTCTTATCCACAGCCACGCTTCGGATGCGAACGACTTGTGATCCCCGCCACGCCGCCGCCGACGCCCCCCAGACCCCTCGCGTCCGCCCGCACCCAGGCATAGGCTGGCGACTACCGCGGGTCAACGACGACAGCGTCAACGACGACGCCCACCGCGTCGTCCGGGGATCGCCACGCGAAGCCGGACCTCAGCCACCCCCAGTCGCCCGCCGTGATCAGGGTCGACCCGGGAGTGGCCCCCGAGTTATCCACTTTTTCCGGATCACCGGTATCCAATCGGCGCATCCGGGCGTCTCATGGTGCAAAGGCACCAATGAGGGGGTTGTGATGACCAAGCAAGAGAGCGAGACCCGCGCCGCCGTCGCCGCCGTGACGCTCGCGGCGGTCCACCGACGCGACCACC
>NZ_HG764815.1:3408523-3410526 GCF_001050535.1 Nostocoides australiense Ben110
GCGGTCGGTGATCCGCTCCAGGAGGTAACGGTCGTGGGAGACGACGACGAGGGTGCCGGCCCAGCCGTCGAGCAGGTCCTCCAGTGCCGTCAGGGTGTCGATGTCGAGGTCGTTGGTCGGCTCGTCGAGCAGCAGGACGTTGGGTTCGTCGAGCAGGACGCGCAGGATCTGCAGGCGCCGCCGCTCGCCGCCGGACAGGTCACCGACGCGCGCCTGCTGCCGCGGGCCGGGGAAGCCGAGGCGCTTGGCCAGGCTGGAGGCGCTGACCGGCTTGCCGTCGAGGATGGTCGAGGCGCGCACCTGTTCGATCGCCTCGATGACCTTCAGCCCGGCCAGCTTGTCCAGTTCGCGGACCTCCTGGCTGACGACACCGATCCGCACGGTGACCCCGACCTTGCGCTTGCCGGAGTCGAGCGGCTGGCGGCCGGCGAGCACATTGAGGACGGTCGACTTGCCGGCGCCGTTGACGCCGACGAGCCCGATCCGCTCCCCCGGCGCCAGCTGCCAGGTCACCCGCGCGAGGATCGGCAGGTCGCCGAATGCCAGGGACGCGTCGTGCAGATCGATGACGTCCTTGCCGAGCCTGGCGGTCGCGAAGCGCATCAGTTCCACCGAATCGCGCGGCGGCGGCTCGTCGTCGATCAGTGCCGAGGCGGCGTCGAGGCGGAACTTCGGTTTGCTCGTCCGGGCGGGGGCGCCGCGCCGCAGCCAGGCAAGTTCCTTGCGCAGCAGGTTGTTTCGCCGCTCCGCGGTCACCTGGGCGATGCGGTCGCGCTCCGCTCGAGCCAGGACGTATGCGGCATACCCACCCTCGTAGGACTCCACCCGTCCGCCGACGACCTCCCAGGTCTCGGTGGCCACCGCGTCGAGGAACCACCGATCGTGGGTGACGACCGCGAGGGCCCGGTCGGGGCGCGCCCAGGTGCCCGCGAGGTATGCCGCGAGCCACGCCACGCCCTCCACGTCCAGGTGGTTGGTGGGTTCGTCGAGGAGCAGCAGGTCGGCGTCGGCGACGAGGGCGGCGGCGAGGGCGAGGCGGCGGCGTTCGCCGCCGGACATCGACCCGACGACGGCGTCCAGTCCGCCGAGCGCGCCGGCGCGGTCGTCACCGAGCAGGCCCGTGAGCACTTCGCGGATGCGCGGCTGGCTCGCCCACTCGTGCTCGTCCAGCTCGCCGAGCACGACCTGGCGCACCGTGGCGGCGGGGTCGAGGGTGTCGTCCTGGGCGACCTGCGCGATGCGCAGGGAGCCGTTGTGCGTGATGCGGCCGGAGTCGATGCGGCGGGTCTTGGCCAGCACCCCGAGGAGGGTCGACTTGCCTCCGCCGTTGGCGCCGACGACCCCGACCCGGTCGCCGGTGTTGATGCCGAGCGAGATGTCGTCGAGGACGGCGACAATCCCCGAGTGAACGGTGACCCGTTCGATATTGACGAGATTGGCCATCAGCGGCAGGTCGCCACCTCGACCGGACCCACGGCGGCCGGCCCATGAGCCTTGCGCACATCGGCGGCCGCCCCGGACGCGGTCAAGGACACGGCCAGGTCGATGGCCGACTCGGCGTCCCGGCACAAGAAGGCCAGCGTCGGACCGGAGCCGGACACGATGCCGGCCAGCGCGCCGAACGACAGGCCGGCCTCGAGGACCCCGGCCAGGGCGGGCTGCATGGACAGGGCGGCTTCTTGCAGGTCGTTGCCCATGGCGTCCGCGACTACCTCGGCATTGCCGAAGCTCAGGGCCGCGAGCAGGTCGGCGCTCGGCTCGGGCTGCGGCACCGGCGCGGCACCGCGGAGGCGGTCGCACTCGGCATACACGGCCGGCGTGGACAACCCCTCGTCGGAGAGGGCGAACACCCAGTGATAGGTGCCCCGCGTCGCGGTCGGCACCACGCGTTCGCCCCGGCCGCCGCCCAAGGCGGTGCCGCCGGCGAGGAGGAAGGGGATATCGCTGCCCAAACCGGCCGCGATCGCGGCCAGCTCGGCCGGCGACAGGTCGAGCCCCCACAG
>NZ_HG764815.1:3410626-3413119 GCF_001050535.1 Nostocoides australiense Ben110
CGCGCGGACCAGATCCCGGGCTGATTCCTGAGACGGTGTCGGGATAGCGACCGGCACGATGTCGCCGTTACGGGCCAGCCGGGCCAGCAACAACGCATCCCGCCGGTCGGTCTTGACCCGATCCCCCACCGGCCGCAACACCTTCGACGGCGCCGCGACCTGACAGGCATGACGCGCCGTCAGCAGCGCCCGCGCCAACCCGAACCCCGTCGGCCCCGCCTCATACGTCACCAACACCGGACCATGTTCTGCCGCAACAGATTCCACGAAACCCACGACATCGACCACCGGCGCAGAGACCGTCCGCTCAATCACCTCCCCCGTGACCGTGTCGATCGCCGCCGCTCTGACCGATCTCGCGTGCACATCCAAGCCGATACTCGTACGCTCTATGAACACCGGGGCCTCCTATGCATGTCGGCACCGCCAGCCCATCTGGCAGGTGATCCACGATTCTCTGCATACGCGAGGCCCCGGCCTCAACCCTCAACCGAAACCCCGCCCGCCCCCATAGGGTCTAGCAGACGTTAGTGAAATCCGCACACCTAGGACGGTGTGCGGATTTCACTAGCTCTGCTGAGTTGGCGCGCAGCCCTGCTTGGGTATGCCGCGGGCGAGCGTCAGCCCGCCAGGGCCGAGGCGGCCGTATGCGGCAGCTCCTGGCCGAAGGCGCCGCGCTGGTAGTCCTCGAAGGCCTGCATGACCTCGGACTTGGTGTTCATGACGAACGGACCGGCCCAGGCGATGGGCTCGCGGATCGGCTTGCCGCCGAGGAGGATCACCTCGAGGCCACGCTGACCCTGCCCGTCGGCGGCCGCGCCGGCGGCCACGCGCAGCGCGTCGCCGCGGCCGAGGACGGCGGCCTGGCCCGCGCGGATGGGGGTGCTGTCGGGGCCGACCACGCCGGCACCGCCCATCACATAGACGAGGGCGTTGAAGTCGCGCCGCCACGGCAGCGCCAGCTCGGCGCCCGGCGCGACGGTGGCGTGGATCATCGTCATCGGCGTGTGCGTGGAGCCTGGGCCCTGGTGGCCGGCCACATCACCGGCGATGAGCCGGATGATGCTCGCCCCGTCTTCGGAGGACAGCAGGGCGGTGGACTCGGCGCGCAGGTCCTGATAGCGGGGAGTGACGAGCTTGTCGGCGCGCGGCAGGTTCACCCACAGCTGCAGGCCGTGGAACAGGCCGCCACTCATGACGAGCGATTCGGGCGGGGTCTCGATGTGCAGCAAACCGGACCCGGCGGTCATCCACTGGGTGTCGCCATTGGTGATGGTCCCTCCGCCACCGTGGCTGTCCTGGTGCACGAAGGTGCCGTCCATGATGTAGGTAACGGTCTCGAAGCCGCGGTGCGGGTGCCACGGGGTGCCCTTGGGCTCCCCCGGCGCGTAGTTCACCTCGCCCATCTCGTCCATCATGATGAACGGATCGAGGTGCGCCAGGTCGATGCCGGCAAAAGCCCGCTTGACCGGGAAGCCCTCGCCCTCGTAACCGGTCGGGGCGCTGGTGACGCTTAGCACGGGTCGCGAGACGGCCTCCGGGGCGACCGGGGCGACGCGGGGCAGCACGCTGAAGTCAGCGGCGGTGATGGCTGGCATGAGGACCTCCCGATTCGTTTCTTTTTCAACTATATCGTCGAAACGCCGCCATGCCAAGATCCATTCCCCGGGAAAAGCCGGCGCCGCCGCACCCTCCCCGGTCGGGAAGGCACGGCGGCGCCAGTGGTGCAGCTGCCAGCCGTCCGCTTGTGGCGGGCGGGACAGGTCGTGCGGTGGGTGGTTCGCCGTCAGGCTAGCGCGTCGATGTCTGCCTTGATCGCCTCGATCTTGTCGGCACCGATCATCGCACCGGCCATGCCGATGGCCTGTGCGGCGGACATGCCGCGGACCATGCCGATCATGGGGTTGGACGTGACGCCGGGGGCGTGCTTCTCCATGATGGCCGCGACCTCGGGGTCGTCGAGCAGAGCGCCCATGGTAGTGGTGTTGATGTCGTAACGAGCCATGCGGTGGGTTCTCCTTCGGGTACCAGCCAGTAACTCTGCGGCCAAGCCTATGTCACGGCGGGCGGTATGCCGTCGCCGCACCGCGCGAGACAAGGGTCACTGCACAGCGTGGGCCCGCTTCACCCGTCGCCGCGGCGGAAGCCGGCGCGCTGAGCCGACTCTTCGTCCATGAACCAGACGTCCGGGACCGTCATGTCGTACCAGTCCGAGCCGGGCACCTGGTAGATGCCGAGCGAGTACACCCCCTTGATGGGGTGACCGAGCGGCATACAACCGTCCTCGAGCGGAGCCGCAGACCCGACGCTCCAGCCGCCGTCGACCACGGGATGATCGTGGACGATGACCTCGTGGCTGCCGGCATCGCCAGAGTCCTCGGGCGCACCCTGGGAGTGGAACGGATCGGGCTGTGAGACATAGCTGCGCGCCGGGCTGACCGCAGCGGCGCCCCGGGCTCCAGCCACGCCGGCGGCCGGCGGGGGCGGCCCCGC
>NZ_HG764815.1:3413219-3415206 GCF_001050535.1 Nostocoides australiense Ben110
CTTCCCCTATCCCGTGAAGAAGTTCGACATCCAGAACGAGCGGGTGCCCCGCTCGCGCATCGGGTGGGAGGTGGCCGCGGCCACCCGCGAGCTGACGGTCGGCCACGGCACCGTGCGCATCCAGCGCAATGGCAAGTTCCACTCGGTCGTGACGATTCTCGAGAACTACGACGGCACCTGGCGCAAGACGCACGGCATGGACGTCCCGATGTACAAGGTCCAAGGCGGAGGCCTGAAGAGCTACACCAGCCCAGAAGCGATGGCCGCAACCGGCGATGTCGAGAAGAAGAACCCCGACGACACCGACTTCAGCGACATCTGGCAGCTCACCCAGCGGCTCGCCGCACCCGATTCGCCGGAGAAGTTCGCCTGGATCCGCGCCAACCTGGCCCTTCCGCAGATCGCCAACTACACGGCGCATACGGTCGTCACCCGCCGCTGGGACACCGGAACCCGCAACTTCTACATGGTCAAGAACCCCCAGACGGGCCGCTGGCAGGTGCTCGCCTGGGACTTCGACAATGTCTTCAACAACGCCACCGACGGCAAGGGCGCTTTCCTCACCCCGCTGCTCGACCGGCCCGGCCTGTGGCAGACGCTCTTCAAGATGCCCGACTTCCAGGCCATGCACTACCGGCGCGTACGCACCCTGCACGACCGCTTCCTCGTCGGCAACGGCCTGGTCGATCGCTTCGACGAGTTGACGGTCGGCCATGAGAGCGACCTCGCCCTCGACGTGGCGAAATGGGGCGGCCCGACGCTGGCCACCGCCCGCGGCGTCTTCGTCGCCGGTGTGGAGGAGCGCCGCCGGGAGATCGCCAATGGCACGACCAACGGGATCATCCCGACCTCGCAGAGCCCGACGGCGGCCCCGGTCGTCAACGAGATCCAGGCAGTGCCGGGAGCCACGCGCCCCGAATACCTCGAGGTCTACAACCCCGGCACGACCGGCTTGGACATCAGCGACTGGTCGATCCCCGCGGTCGGCCTGACACAGCTCATCCCGGGGACCGTCGTGCCCCCCAAGAGCTACCTCGTGTGGAGCAACGACGACGCCAAGCTCGTCAGTGCCTTCGGCGGCGACTTCATCGCCGGTGGCATCTTCTCCGGTGACCTGGCCGACACGGGCGAGGAGGTCGCCATCCTGGACGGTGCGCGCGTGGCCGACTCGGTGACCTATGCGACGACCAGCCCGTGGCCGGGACCCTCGGGTCCGTCGCTGGAACTCAAGGACCCGGCGCTCGACAACAGCCTCGGCGCCAACTGGGCCTTCAGCACCGACGCACGCAGCGGCACGGCCGGCACCCGCAACGCGGTGTTCGTCCAACCGCCTAGCACCACGACCACGGTCTTCCCGTTCGGCTCGACCTGGAAGTGGTATCCGTGGGTCACCCCGAACCAGTACTGGAAGAACCTCACGTTCAACGACTCCTCCTGGAGGACCGGCCCCGGCCCGCTCGGGTTCCGGTCCACGCAGAAGACCACCATCAACACCGCCACCGGGCGCGTTTCCTACTACTTCCGCAAGACCTTCGACATCGGCTCCGGTCCGCGCGCGGGCGTCACCTTGCGCCTGCGTCGCGATGACGGTGCGGTGGTCTATGTCAATGGCGTGGAGGTGGCGCGCAGCAATATGCCGGCCGGCGCCATCACGCCGATGACGCGGGCGAAGTCGGACGTCCTGCCCGGCAAGCAGGGAACGACATACTCGATCACGTTGCCGCCGAGCGCCTTCCGCAACGGCAGCAACACCATCGCGGTCGAGGTGCACCAGTTCACCGCCACGGCGACGAGCGACTTGTTCTTCGACGCGAGCCTGGTCGTCCGCTCCTCCTGAGCGGACGCACCACCGCCTTTAGGACGCGGCCTGCCGAGCGCGTTTGCGCTTGGCGAGGATGCGGGTGATCACCAGCCCGATCATGCCGAGGAACCCGGCCGCGGTGACCGGCTGCTCCTCCGGCGTGGCCCGCCGCGCCGCGACGGGGGC
>NZ_HG764815.1:3415306-3417291 GCF_001050535.1 Nostocoides australiense Ben110
GGCTGGCGGCTGACCTGCGGTCCGACGACCGATGTCGAGCACGTCTACGCCGACGCCGTCATCCTCACCACGCCCGCCGCCGCGACCCGCAAACTCCTCGAACCGGTCGCACCGGAGGCGGCCGAACTGATCGCCGGCATCGAGACCGCCTCGGCGGCCGTCGTCACCTTCGCCTTCCCCTCCGCGCAGATGCCCGATCTGGCCGGCTCCGGATTCCTCGTGCCCCCGGTCGAAGGCTTCACGGTCAAGGCCAGCACGTTCAGCTCCAACAAGTGGGCGTGGATGCCGGAGCAGTTCCCCGACGTGACCTATGTCCGGGCCTCCCTGGGCCGGCACGGCGACGAGGCCGCCCTGCAACGCTCCGACGATGACCTGGCCGACCTCGCCCTGACCGACCTGACCGGCATCCTCGGTGTGACCCTGCCCGCACCGATCGGGGTGCACGTGCAGCGCTGGGGCGGGGGACTCCCGCAATACGGAGTCGGCCACCTGGACCGGATCGCGTTGCTGCGCAAGGAGATCACCAACCACGCGGGCCTGCAGGTGGCGGGCGCGGCATACGACGGCGTCGGCATCCCCGCGGTCATCGCCTCCGGCCGCCGCGCAGCGCAGGACCTGGCGGCGACGGCCGGCTTGAGAGACTGACCCCATGACCGAACGCCCCACGCCGGCCAAGCCGAGCCCCGCCCGCATGCGCGAGATCAACGACACCATCCGCTACGCGATGTGGTCGGTCTTCGCGATCGAGACCCGGCTCGGCGAGGCCGACCGCGCGGCATACGCCGCGGAGATCGACGAGCTCTCCGCCGATCTCGCCGGCCAGGATGTCGTCGTCCGCGGCCTCTATGACGTCTCCGGCCTACGCGCGGACGCCGACCTGATGATCTGGTGGCACGCGCCGGACGCGACGGCGTTGCAGGCGGCATACCAGCGGTTCCTGCGCACCGGTTTGGGGCAGCACTTGAAGCCGGTGTGGAGCCAACTCGCGCTGCACCGCCCGGCGGAGTTCAACAAGAGCCACATCCCCGCCTTCCTCGCCGACGAGGAGGCGCGGGCCTTCGTCTGCGTCTACCCGTTCGTGCGCTCCTACGACTGGTACGTCATCGACGACGCCGAGCGGCGCGACATGCTGCGCGAGCACGGCCAGATGGCGCGCGACTATCCCGACGTGCGCGCCAACACGATCGCCAGCTTCGCCCTCGGCGACTACGAGTGGATCCTCGCGTTCGAGGCCGACGAATTGCACCGCATCGTCGACCTGATGCGCGAACTGCGGGCCTCGCGGGCCCGCCTGCACGTGCGCGAGGAGACGCCGTTCTTCACCGGCCCGCGGGTCGAGGTGGCGGCCGCCGTCGCGGCGCTCCGATAGCTGATTACCCGGCCGGCTTGAGCGTCAGGCTGATGGAGTTGATGCAGTAGCGCTGGTCGGTCGGCGTCTCATAACCCTCGCCCTCGAAGACGTGCCCGAGGTGGCTGCCGCAGGCGGCACAGCGCACCTCGACACGGGGACGCCCGGGCAGGGAGCGGTCCTCGAGATATTCGACCGAGTCACCGGCCAGCGGGGCATAGAAGCTCGGCCAGCCGCAGTGGCTGTCGAACTTGGTCTCGGACTGGAAGAGTTCGGCGCCGCAGGCCCGGCAGGCATACACCCCGACGGTCTTGGTGTCGGTGTATTCACCGACGAAGGGCCGCTCGGTGCCGGCCTCGCGCAGGACCGCATACTCCTGCGGGCTCAGCGTCGCTCGCCACTCCTCGTCGGACTTGGTGACGGGATAGTTCCGGTCGCTCTGCAGGCCGCTCATTCCGCAGAGTCTGGCACGCCGGGCCGACGGTCGACGTCCGCGCCGCTCGCCAGATCGCCGCACTCGACGATCACCAGGCCCCGCTTGTCGGCCAGGTAGCCGCGTCCGCCCGCGTCGCCGCGCAGCGTCGCGAGCATCGGCGCGAAGTGCATCGCGCCGACGAGCACCGGGTGCCCCGGCCGC
>NZ_HG764815.1:3417391-3419376 GCF_001050535.1 Nostocoides australiense Ben110
GGCGGCCGTCTCCGGGGGTCCAGCCGGCGTCATTGCGATTGACCGAGTCGGTGCGGTTGACGGGGTCGGTGATGCTGCGGCCACGCTCGTCGGCAGCAGCACGTTCGGCGCGCAGGCGCTCGGCGGCGGCGGCTTCCGAGGCGCGCTGGTTCTCGGCGGCCTCCCGCTCGAGTTCCTTGCGCTCACGACGACGGCGGGCACCGGCGCTGATGCCGGCCCGGATCAGATAGAGGCCGATTCCCAGGGCGCAGGCCAGACCGAAGCCGATGAGCAGCAACGCCATCGGCGAGAACCCGATGGTGACACCGAGCGCGGTGAAGTCGACGGTGTGATCGCCCACCATGTCCATCAGGGCCAGATAGAGCCACGTGCCAGCCAGGGCCGCGAGAAGGATGAAAAGCAAACCGAGCACGATCATCGGGATCGAGCACTCCTTCGTGTCTGCCGACCCAGGAGCCCGGGTTCGACTGGTGTCCCGGCGTGCTGCCGGTCGGTCCACCGGTTGCAGGACCGTGCCAACAACGGTAGCCGGGCGCGGGCGATTCCCGGCTCCTGGCGTCCGGACGAGTCACGTCTCCCGACTCACGTCACGGACGCGGGACTCCCTCCGCCCGGGGACCACCACCCGGCTCCGGCGGGACCCCGCTCCGCGGATCCCGCGCGCTCAGCCGGGCCTTCTCACCCGGGCCTGCTCAGCCCGGACCGCGCGCCAACTCGCCGAGCACCAGGTCGAGCACGGTGATCGCCCCGGGCTTGTCCAACGGCTCGTTGCCGCTGCCGCACTTCGGCGACACCACGCACCGGGGGCAGCCGCGCTGGCACGGGCACTCGGCGATCAACGCGCGGGTCGCACTCAGCCACTGCGGCAGGATCTCGAACCCCCGGGCGGCATAGCCCGCGCCGCCGGCATACCCGTCATAGACGAGGATCGTCGGTTCGCCCGTCGCCGGGTGGCACGCGCTCGACACCCCGCCGATGTCCCACCGGTCGCACGTGGCGAAGAGCGGGAGCATGCCGATCGCCGCATGCTCTGCGGCGTGCAGCGCGCCGGGCACGACCTGGGCCGGCAACGCCTCGCCCACCAGGTCGGCGGGCAGGATCCACCACACCCCCTCCGTCACGAACTCCCGCACCGGCAGGTCCAGTTCGTGCCGGCCGATGATCTCGCCGCCCGGCAGCCGCCGCATGAAGGAGACGACCTGGGTATGCACCGTGACTTGTCCGCGGCATACGGTCAGGCTCCCCGACAACTGCGCCGCATCGGGGGTCGCGAAGGTGAACTCCGAGCGCGACTGCGCTTGCGTCGACCAGCCCGGGTCCCCGGCGGCGACGGTCGCGCTCGCCCGTTCCAGGTCGAGGTGGGTCACGACATACGTCTGTCCTTGGTGCACGTGAACTGCGCCCGGGTGGACCTGCAGGTCGGCGGAGGCAGAGTCGATCGTGCCGATGATCCGCCCGCTTGCTCCTTCGACGATGGCAACCACCTCGCCTGCCGTGCGCAGCGACCCGACCGCGTCCGGGCGGGTGTCCTGCGGCCAGAACCAGCCGCCCGGGCGGCGGCGCAGCTGTCCGGCGGCGACGAGCTCGTCGAGCGCCGGCCACATCCCCGGCCCGAAGACCCCCTCGTCCGCCTCGGTGATGCGCCGCTCGTACGCCGCCGCGATCAGGTGGGGCGGCAGCAAGCGCGGGTTTCCCGGGTTGACGACGGTCCGTTCCACCGGTTCGCCGAAGATCGCCTCCGGATGCTTCATGAGATAGGCATCGAGCGGGTCGTCGGCGGCCACGAGGACGGCCAGCGCCGCGGACCCGCGGCGCCCCGCCCGTCCGGCTTGCTGCCACAACGACGACAACCGTCCGGGCCACCCGGCCATGACCACCGCGTCCAGGCCGTGGATATCGATCCCCAGCTCGAGAGCATTGGTCGCCGCCAGGCCCCGCAGAGTCCCGGCGCGCAGGTCCCGTTCGAGCGCCCGCCGCTCCTCCGG
>NZ_HG764815.1:3419476-3423517 GCF_001050535.1 Nostocoides australiense Ben110
GCGCGACGCGGGCCCGGCCGCCGGCACCCGGGTGGTGCTGCGCCGTATCCTGCGAGCCGACCGGTGGAGCGCCTATCGCGAGACGATCACCGACGACGCGGCCGGTCGCGAGGTCGCCGCGGGCCTGGCCGCCAATCCGACGATGCGGGCGATGCTCGGCCCGCCCTACGACCTGTTGCACGTCGGCGGGTTCACGTCCTGGCGTGTCGGCGGCTTCGTCGCGATGATGGCCGCGGTCATGGCGGGGCTCGGCGTCATCCGCGCCACTCGCGCGGACGAGGAGGCGGGCCGCACCGAACTGTTGCGCGCCGGGTCGATCGGGCGGCACGCGCCCCTGCTCGCCGCCCTGCTCGTCGCGCTGGGGCTGGGCATCGGTGTGACCGGTGTCGCCTTCGCCGGCGTGGGCGCCGTCGCCGCCCAACTCACCGCGTCGGCCCGGACCGCCCGGGGCATCGCGATGGGGTCGGTCGGCGCGGCATACCTCCTGCGCGCCGTCGCCGACGGGACCTCGGAGGACGCCGGTATGCGGTGGCTCGGCTGGCTCTCGCCGCTCGAGTGGTCACCGTACGTGCGGCCGTATGCCGGGGAGCGCTGGTGGGTGCTCGCCCTCCCGATCGCATTGGCGGCCGGGCTGATTGGGTTCGCCTTCGCACTGGAGGCCCGCCGTGATCACGGCGCGGGCCTGCGCCCCGCCCGCCCCGGCCCGGAGCACGCCGCACCGGCCCTGGGATCGGTGAGCGCTCTCGCGCGGCGGCTCGATCGGGGCACGGCGATCTGGACACTCGTCGGGATGGGCCTTTTCGCGCTCGTCATGGGCTCGATGTCGAATGTCTTCGACTCGATCGCCGAAGATCCCACGCTGGCCGATCGCTTCCGCCGGATGGGTGCCGGCGCGACCGACCTGACCGACGCCTTCTATGTGGCGATGATCGGCATCCTCGTCGTTCTCTTCGCCCTGATCGGCATCTCCCTCGTGGAGCGACTCCGGCGCGAGGAGGAGTCCGGGCGCGGTGAGCTGCTGCTCGCCGGCGCGACGTCTCGATCCCGGGTGTTGAGTGCCTTCGTCCTGCCGGCGCTGATCGTGCCGATCGGGGTGCTGATCCTCAGTGGTCTCTTGATGGCGCTGCCGGCGGCGCTGCGTGGCGACCCGCAGCAACTCGCACGGATCGGCGGCGGCGCCGCGGCCCAGGCACCCGGGATCGCACTCATCGTCGGCCTCGCGGTTGCCGTGCACGGGTTGGCGCCACGGCTGCGGCTGCTGCCCTGGCTCGTCACCGGCTGGTCGCTCGTCGTCAACTGGATCGGCGCGGTGCTGGGCTTCCCCCAGCGAGTCCTCGACGCCACCCCCTTCGCCTATCTGCCACGACCTCCGGCCGAGCCAATGGACTGGGTCCCCGTGGTCGTCGAATCGCTCCTGGCTCTGGGATTGCTCGCGGCCGGCTGGTGGGGTTACGCCCGCCGCGACGTCACCTGAGCGGGCCGGGCCGTTCCGTAGGATCGGCCGCGTGCCTCAGAACGAGTTCGGCCAACCCGTCGGCGAGCCGCTGCCCGGCTGGCAGGCCCGGCCACCCGTCATACCCGTGACCCTGACCGGAAGGCACGTGCGGTTGGAACCGCTCACGGCGGCACACGCCGGAATTCTCTACGCGCCGATGGTTCTCGAATCCGACCCGCGGATCTGGACCTACTACCCCTACTCGCCGACGATGACCCGTGCCGAGTTCGACGCCTGCATCGCCGTCCAGCTGCGCAACCCGGCGGGCGCGGCGCACGCCATCATGGCGCCGGACGGTGCCGGTCTGGGGTTCGCGAGTTTCTTGCGGATCGACCCGCCGAACGGCAGCGTCGAGGTCGGCGGGATCGTCTATTCCTCTGCGCTGCAACGCACCACGGCCGCCACGGAAGCGATGATCCTGATGGCCCGGCATGTCTTCGACGACCTCGGCTACCGCCGATACGAGTGGAAGTGCGACTCGTGCAACGAACCGTCCAAGGCGGCCGCGACCCGGCTGGGGTTCACCTACGAAGGGCGGCATCGCAACGCGATGGTCTACAAGCCCCCCAACCGCGACACCGACTGGTTCTCGATCACCGGTGCGGAATGGCCGGCGCTGTCCGCGGCATACGACGCGTGGCTGGCCCCGGGCAACTTCGATGCCGCAGGAGCGCAACGCCGCTCGCTCGGTGATCTCACCCGTTCCTGACGGGGCGCAGCGCAGCGGGAAGGCGGTGACCCGGTCCGGGTCACCGCCTTCGCTGCGTCGGTCGCTGTCGAGGCTCGACCGGGGTGGGATCGACCGATCAGTGACCCGTCACCCAGCAGGCGATGCAGGCCCCGTCGGACGTGGAGTTCGGGCCGGCGATGTCGGCGTGCGCCGCCGGGGCGAGACCGAGGCCGCCGAGAAGGAGGAAGGCGAGGGTCGCGGTGAAACGGCGCATCAGGTCAGTCCTTTCGTGTCGTGGCCCGGCTGGCGTCCGGATCTGGGGGAAGTCAACCGGCCCGGCTCACCCGCGCCAAGGGGTCTGGGCGACGCACAAACTGCCATGGCAGCACTTTCGGTAGCCATCGGCGGCGGCACCTGGATCTCCAGCAGCTCGCCGGCCTCGGTGAACTGGGCGAGTATTCCCCGCAACAGGCGGGTCGCCGCACGACGAACGGTGTCGGGGGTGCCCACGGCGAAGATCAGTCCGTCGATGAACCCGTCCGCCGGATCCGGCTGGATGCTCACGTGTTGCAGCACGCCGTCCGCTCCCGCACTACCACTGTCATTGAATGCCGCGATCGCGGAGCGGATCTCTAGGAGGACGACTTCGCTCTCGTCGGCAAGTCGCAAATTCTCTGGATATTTCCAGGCAAGGCGAAATGGGTAAATATCCATGATCGACCCTTTCGTCGTTAAAGACATCCGGGTTATCGTCGCCACAATTGGTCGTGTAGTGTGCGAGATATGGGGGGGAGAACCTGACATGACAGGAAGTGACGGCTCCGGGGCCCGGCCGCCCGTGGAGGGACTCGCGGTTCTCGGGCTCGAGCCGGTCACCTTGGACGTCTATCGCCAGTTGCTGCTGCGTCCCGAGGCCGACCTCACGACCCTCGCCGAGGCCTGCGGTGTCGGCGAGCCGCAGGCACGCGACGCTCTCGATGCCCTTGCCGCCACCGCCCTGCTGCGTCCCAGCCAGAGCCACGCCGGCACCTGGCGGCCCATCTCTCCCGAAGTGGCCCTGCGACGGCTCGTCGCCGAGCTCGAGGAAGCGCACGCCCGGCAGGCCGTCCGGCTCGCCCGGGTTCGCGACGACGTGCTCGCCTTCGTCACCGACTATCGCGAAGAACGCGAAGCCCGGCTCGCCCGCACCGTCGAACGACTCGACGGTCGTGACGCCGTGGTGTCGATGCTCGAAGAACTCAGCGCCGCCAGCACGACCGAGATCCTGTCGATGTCGACGTCCCGACCCGCGCCCGAGGCCGTCGAGCAGGCACGCGACTCGGACACGGCGACGCTGGCGCGCGGGGTGCGCTCCCGCACGATCTATCTCGAGGGTGTCGTCGACAAGGCATTCCGGCAGTCGCTCTTCAGCTTCGTCTCCGAGGGGGCCGAAGTGCGCCTGGCCCCGACTCTGCCGGTGCGCATGCTCATCTTCGATCGTGCGGTCGCCGTCATCGCGACCGATCCGGACGACATCGGCGCCGGCGCCGTCGTGCTGCGCGGAGGCGGCGTTCTCATCGCCCTCGCTGCCCTCTTCGAGATGCAATGGGAGGCCGCCCGCGCCCCCTTCGAGGTCCCGACGCCCGAGAACGATGTCGAGGTGTTGTCCCCGATGGACACGCAAGTGCTGAGACTGCTCGCCCGGGGTCTCAAGGACGAGGCCGTCGCGCACCACCTCGGTGTCTCCGTCCGCACGGCCCGTCGTTTCATCGCCGATCTGCACGAGCGGGCCGGTGCCGGCAGTCGCTTCGAACTCGGTGTCCGCGCCAAGGAACTCGGCTGGCTCTGACCTGATCCGAACAGGTCGAGGCGGCACAAACTGCCATGACAGTTTGTG
>NZ_HG764815.1:3423617-3432162 GCF_001050535.1 Nostocoides australiense Ben110
GCTCCTCAATCTCCCGGTCGCGGCGGTCCCGCGAGACCGGGCCCAAACCAGCCCGGGCACCGGCGTCAGCCGCTCGACGCCACTCCACGATGTGCGAGGAGTACAGCCCTTCCCGGCGCAGGACCGCACCCCGCCCACCGTGCTCGGCCGCGTCGTACTCGGCCAGGATCCGCGCCTTGTACTCCGCCGTGAACACCCGCCGCTTGGGCCGGTCACCTCGAGGTCCCATGACCCCATCATCAACGGCCCCATCGGCCAAAGTCATCGTCATCAGCTACTACTCGCTTCTCACCCCGTGCAAGGGAAGGAACTCAGTCGTCGTGTCTCACCACAGCCTGACGCACAGGGGGTGGCGTTTGGCTTGGTTGCCCACAAAGAAGGCGGGTGTCCGGGGCGGCTTGAACATCATGTCGACGAACCGCTCCTTGAGCGCGGCGCGGACAGCGGCCTCGGTGCTGTTACCGAGGCGGCGTTGGAGCGCTACGAACTCCCAGTCGATGATGCTCTGGTCGTGGCTCTTGCATTGAGGGTCGTAGCATTTCCATCGGTAGTGACCCTCGAGTCGTGGAGCCTGGAGCGGGCTCTTGTCTGAGTCGTCGAACAAGTCCATCTGGTTCACGTACGCGTCGATCTTGGCCTGTTCTTCTGGCGTCCAGCCGGCGTGATCAGTGATCCGCAGATCGATCAGTTCCCGTACAGGGACGAGCCCGAGCGATGGCGCCGCCGATGCCTGCTGGTTCTGCCGGTTCAGTTCGCACATGGTGTCCACAGTCGTTGGGTCGAGAAGTGCACGACGACGCTTCCAGGGATCGAGGTGGTCGATCACGACCATGGTGGACATATCCGGTTGCCATGACTCGACACGGGAGTCGCCGGTGGCGGGCGTGGCCCTGACTCGGATGATGTCGTATTTCTTGAACTTCTGGTCCTGCTCGAGGAATCGGAAGTTGATGGGGTACAGGCGGATCCAGCGCGCTTCTGTGCGGCCGCGGGAAAGCCCAAGGCCGGCCACGCATACCGTCTCGCCCGCTTTCGCTGACGGGTTGGGCGCGGCTTTGACGGTGATGAGGACCTCCAGTTCGTCCGGGCGGGCGGGCTTTGGAACCTCCCGGTCTGGCCCGCCGAACAGAGCACCTTGGCTGGGCACGTCAGCCCTTCTCTCGGTCGAGTCTGGCGAGCATGTAGTCCGCGACTGTGGCGGCTTCGCGGACGACGAGCATGGCGAGATCCTCGGAGACACCGCTGGGCAGAGTCCGGCCGTGGCCTGTTCCTTGCAGGTTGCGTAGCTTGTTGATCTGGTCGGCAATGTTCCAGGTTGACTGATGGATTGCGCGAATGGCTTCGACGCCCGGCAGGTTGGGGTCGACCTGCTGGGGCAGCACGCCGAGCCGCTCCCTGGCGAGGTGCCATAACTGGTCGTATGACATCTTGTTGCCCACCGGAATGCCGAGCTCTTCTAGGACGAATTTCGACACAGACTCCAGGAGTTCCTTGGCGGTCCCGATGAGCAGCGCCGGGTCACTGGTGGAGCGACGAAGGCGATCGACCTGCTCCTCGAGGGCTGGCCGGCCACCGGTGTCTAGATCGACATTGCCAAAGGGTTGCAGGTATCCGTCCTCGGTCAGGTACCAGCCGGACGAGGCCAGGGCGCGCTTCAGACGGTCCACGTTCTCCCCGGAAGCCTCTTCTCCGATCAGGCCCGCCACCCGCAGTGTCGACAGGAGCTCGTCGACGAGGGTGCGGGCGCGAGTCGGCTCACGCTGCGCGGTTCTCAACGCGGTCAGCACCCGCTGTTGCTTGTTCGTACCCTGCGCATTGGGGTTGTAGACGTAATTGTCCCCGTATCCCGAGCCCGTCAGGACGGTCGTGATCGTGGTGTGGCTAGGCCCCGCGCCAGCGTGGAAGAACATGGCCAGGGCAGCGCTGATGTCGCTGGTCAAAGGGACGGTGGCACGAGGACTCATCGGTGCTCCTCCGGCTGATGGGTGACTCTCAGAACGATCTCGGCCAAGGCCCGGGTCTGCGCGATGGTGAGGGATCGCGCGAACTTTCGATAGCGCCATGGGTCACCAGTTGTCGGCGCCGACGCGAGGTGGCTCTGCGCCGCTTCGAGCCATAACCACTGGACGGCGTACGAGTGGCTAGACGAGCGACTACCTGGACGGTTGGCACGGGCCCAGCGAGTGAACCAGCGGGTGGTGCGGGCAAGGTGCCGGACACGGTCTTCGAGATCTCGGTAGTCGATCTCGAGCTCACGGCTCGCTGCGCCGAGGGCGGCGACGACGGCGGCGGGCGATGCGGTCATCGATGCAGAGCCGGCGCGTGCGGTGCGTTCGCCGACCTCGGGTGAAAGCCCGAGTTCGCGGGCTGCATCGGCCCAGGAGTGGATGTGCGGGTGGGTTCTGGCGAGGCAGAGGGATGCGAAGAGGCCGATAGTCGCAGGGCGGGAGTCGAAGAGCCCGCCGAGGTGTTCGTCGATGAGGCGAGCGGGGAGGACTTGCGGGATCTGCCGGGTCGAGTCGGTCAGCGGTGGTTGCTGGTCGAGGAGATGGGACAGGCGACGCCGCGGTGCGTGGGCGGCCATGACAAGCCGCGTGAGGGTCGAGGTCATGCGGGTGTGGTCGGCCAGCCATCCGAGCCGGCCTTCGGGGACGTCGGGGACGTGCTGGAGCCAGTGCCCGAATCGGGCCGCGGCGGTGTCGATGTCCTCCGCGACGAGGATGCGGTCGGCTGCCGTGAGCGCGCGTGAGCGAAGTACGGGGTCTTGGGGCGGGCGGATGCTCCAGCGCCGAACACTGGGTGTGCTGGCATCCGCGACGTCACGTGCCCAGCAAGGGAGGTTGTCCGGCGTTCGGGATGCCGCGGCGAGGTGCAGCACAAGGGCGGTCAATGATCGGAGGGTTGCGGTGAACTCTGGCGCGTCGAGTCCGCCGGCGAACGTGGCGACGGTCCCGCCGGCCTCGGTGGCGTCTTGCCGTGCTTGGCGTTGGAGGCAGCCATCGTCGGCCGGCTCGGCAGTGAGAGTGGTGAGGTCGACGCGGCATTGCTTGCGTGGGCCTTGGCCAAGAGGGTTGCCGCACACCGTCTGGGGACCAACGACGCGCAGGGGTGAGTGGCGCTGGTCGCGGAAGGGGCGCTGGCAGCCGGGGCACGTGGCGAGCAGGTAGGTGCCGTGGGTGCGGCATACGGTCGTGGTGGGCAGGCGCCAAGTGGTGCGCCAGATGCCGTCGTCGGCGAGGCATGCCGGGCAGATCTGGGTGCCGTGGCCGGGGATCCAGCCGCGAGCGGAAATGGTGCGGAAACTGGACTGGTGGGCGGGGTCGAGCCCCCGCAGATCGAGGCTCGTTCCGTCAAATGCCGCCAGGGTCGCGTTCTGCAGGGCGGCGGTCTCGGCTCCGGTGAGGCGGGCGATCCGCTCAAGGGTCACCGATGTGGGGGCAAGCATGAGGTACGCAGTGGTGGTGTCATGCCCGGCCCGCACCATCTCGATCAGGCGAGCCGTGGCGAGGTAGTTGGCGTCAGCAACGCGTTCGAGGTAGGCATCCAGGGCCTCTCCGGGAGCGAGATCGACGAGGGTCGGCAGGTAGGTATCGGCGTTGTCAGCCAGCATCCCGACTCTCCTCGGTTGCAGCGGCCGGCGAGGCGGATTCTTGGGTCCTGAGCAGGTCGCTGCTGTTGGCGAGCCGGTCCTGCCACCAGGCGCGCAGGTGGAGTTTCGTTTCGGGGTCGAGGGCGGTATCGAAGGTCACGATGTCGGCACTGGCTCGGTGTGGATGGGGCCCACCGGCGGGCCGGCCTGCGGTGGCGTCGAGCCACACCCAGGCAGCCGCGACCTCGCGATCGATGTGCGCGCCACCGGCTCGCGGGACATCTCGGAGGGCGCTCGACGGGAGACGTTGGATTCCGCGCAGTTCCGCACGGGCTTGAGCCCGGTCAAGCAGGCCTGCGGAGTGCAGTCGCTCAGCATGCACGGCGAGTCGGCGGAGGGCGTATGTGTCGTGGAGCAGGCGTGCTGCGACGCGTTGGGCGCGCGGGGAGGAGCCTGCTGCGTGGAGGGAGGCGGCTGCGGCGATCGTCATGGCGGTGCCGTGGGCTTCGCTGGCTAGGGCGGTCAGGGCGAGGGCTTCGGCGGTTCGGTGGGTGCGGTGGTGTTCCGGAAGGATCATCGGGTCGTCGTGCAGCCGCAGGGTGGTCGGGACGTGGCGCGCCTGAATGCCGAGGTTCTCCAGGAGGTCGAGTAGACCGCCGCGCGCGTCGAGTGCGTTGCGCCAGTCCGGCATCTCCTGGGGGTCGGGATCCCACGGGTCGGCCATGATGGCGATGTCATCGAGCATCGCCTCGGCGGTGGCCCGATCAACCGACGCGTCCCAGGTGAGGGTGAGCAGGGTGGCGGTGATCGACGGGGGGCGTGCGATCGTGTACCGGCCGGTGATGACGCTACGGTCGACCCAGCGCACCGCACGAGTTCTCCACTGTTGCGTTTCCCCGTCGAACAGCGGGGGCCAGTTCCGCCAGAGGGCGAGTTCGACCTCGGCCATGAGGGATTCCAGGCGCCGGAGCCGATCTTGAGCAGACTGGCTGGACGTCGTCGCCGCCAGGGTGGCCATCACCTCTCGGTGAACATGGCGGACGCGGGTCGGGACCGGTGGTGGCGTGGGGTCGAGACGATCGATGAAGAGTTCTTCGCAGTTGGTGCAGAGGACGACCAGGTTGAGCCTTGCGGCGACCGTGTCAAAGCAGCCGCGGGGGCATGTAGCGGGTTGGCCGGCATACCGGCGCCCGGTCCGGGCCCGTCCGAGCGCCATCCCCGGATAGGTACCCCCCAGCGTGGCAGCCCGCAGGCGTTCCTCGGCGACCCCGGTGATCGACGAGAGCTGGGCCAGAAATGGGTGCTCTGGGTTCTCCCAGACACGGGCGGTGCGCCGGTGGCTGGTCAAATCGCGGAAATCGAGGTAGTTGGCGTCGGCGACCCGTTGCAGGTAGGCGGCGATGTCTTCCCCGGGCTGGATGTCGACAGCGACGGGGAGCTGGCTGGCGTCGCTCATCCGGTGACCTGCCCGTGCTGGGTGACGCTGACCGTGGGATGGAGCTGGGTTGGCTTCGCGGCTGCTTTGTCGGCCTTCTTGGCGAGTTCGTCGATGGTCAGTTTGGACGCGGGAACGGCCAGCACATGTTCCTCGGTGACCGCCCAGGTGCCGTCCACGATCGCCGCGACGGTGGCCTGGCGCAGGAGGGTGACGATGGCCTGCATCCGTCCGTGGGTGCGTTCCAGGATCAACCCGGGCAGGTCGTTGTGCAGCATGCCCGGTTCTGCGGCGGGAAGGAACGGGGCGATAACGTCGCCGGACTCTTTGAGGAAGCGTTGCCACGCCAGGACCTGGTCGCGGGTGTCGGAGCCGTAGGGGGCGACGGTGATCGCGTAGGCGCGGCCGGTGATCTGGGGGTCGCTCATCACGTCGTGGGCGTGCAGGTTCGCGCCGGAGAAGATGACAGTGATGCCGTACTCACCCAGGGCGGTCACGATCGCTTTGAGGTGGTCCAGGGCGTACCGGCCGAGGCGTTCGGTCAGGATCAGCTGGTGGAGGTCGTCGATGACCAGCAGCCGTACCCCATGCTCGAGCACCAGGTCGAGAGTGAAGGCCTTCTTCGCGGTGCTCTTGTCCATGTCGAAGGCCTCGACGACGAGCTCGTTGAACCGGGTGACGGTGGTCGCGGCTTCCAGGGACAAGAACAGCACCGGCGCGTGGGTGGGGTGGATTTCCTGGTCACGGCCCCCGAACCGGCGGGTCGTGGTTCGCCGCGCCATACGTTCGGGGTCACCGTCCGGCCCGACGTGGTGGCGGTGCACGGCATACGACAGCTGGTACAGGACCGTGGACTTGCCCAGGACGTTGAAGCCGGTCAGGAGTGCGACCTCCCGGGTCCCGGTCAGCATCTGGGCGTTGTCTTCGATCAGGTCGTTCAGGACCTGCCGGATCCGACGATCCCGCTCGGAGTCGAAGTAGTGGCCGTTGAGGTAGCGGCGTACCTCACGGGCATACTCACGACGCTTGGCCTCCGACATTGCCCCGGCCTCAGCCCGAGTCAACGTCGGCGGCGGTGTCAAAGGAGGTGCGTAGGCCTGCGCGTGCAGGCGGGACGCCTTCACGGCTCCCCCTCCTGTGACTCCAGCGTCGGCCACGCCGTCTGTGTCGGGTCAAATGCTGGTGGAGTGCTCGACCTGCTCGCATCGGCGCGGGTTCCCTTGGATGAGGCACCGTGGCGGGTGCGTCGGGTGCCGCGGGCGCCAGCTTCGGCGGCTTCGGCGTGGTCGAACTGGGATCGTGATTCGCGCAGGTGGGCCGCCGCGACCTTGTTGGGTTTCCAGTCGACCAGGTCCGGGTTGGCTCGGAGGCGGTCGATTGAGGCGATGTCGTTGATGGCCTCAAGGATTTCCCGCTGAACGCTGTCCTTGTTGATGGTGGTGTTCGTGCCGCCGCGACGTTTCACGGCCTTGGCGGCGGCGTCGAGGACCAGGTCGGTCATCGGCGCCTGCAGCTGGAATGCTCGCCGCCAAGGGACCTCGACCACGGCGCCGGTGTCAGGTCGACGGAACCACAACCGCGCGAGGTCCCGCGGATCCATGAAGAAGGGCGCGGCACGGTCCTGGTCGCGGAAGAACCCCTTGGGGACAGAGCGGAAGTCGTCCAGTTCCGCGCAGTCGAACGTCAGGTCTTTGTACTCGACGCCGTCGTGGCGGATCGTCAGCCACAGCTGTGGCAGCAGGTCATAGAGAAGGTCCGGGCGCTGGAGGACGTGCAGCCGGCCCACAGCGGCCAGGAGCGCGTCGAAGACCTCCAGCGGGGTCATCCCCACCGCCGGTGAGCGGTCTTCCATGGTGCGGTCGACGACCGTGAGACCGCCGTGGCGGGTGCGGTGGTAGTCGGTGCAGATGAACTCCCGCAGCCGGAGTTCGAGCTCGCGCGGCGTCAGGCTCGGGCCGTCGCCCTTGAAGACGGCGCGACCCTTCTTGTCGACGACGATCTTGCCGGCGTCGCTGCCCCGCTGGGACACGTTGCGGCCCTTGTGGCCGGACAACTGCAGCAAACAGCGCTGCAGCGTCTCGTGCCAGCGCTCCACAAACGCGTTGTCGGTGGGCTTCTTCGCCCGGGAGAGCAGGAGGTGGATTCCCAAGAGGGTGCACACTTCGCGGAAGTAGCGGCCGGTGAAGATGCTGCCCTTGTCGGCGCGGATCGCGTCCGGGAGCAGTCCCGGGATCGCATGCTCCCCGATCAGCGGGCGCCCGGAGAGGCGTTCGGCCTCGACGACGGCATCATCAATCGAGCCAATCGCCTCCGGGACTCCAGCCCAGCGCCAGTCATGAACCTGGCCGGGTTCGACGACTTGGCTGAACGGGCGCAGCACGTCGTAGAGGATGAGGCCGGCCTCGATGGCGTTTGCGCTGCGGGGCACGACCCGTAGAGCCAGGACGACACGCGTACACACGTCCAGGGCGGTGATGATCTCGACCGATATGGGTTTGCCTGTCCACGGGTCGACGCAGAAGGTGTCGCTGCGGGTCACGTCGATCGCGACGACTTGGCCCGGTCGAAGGGCGGGGTAGGCGGTCAAGGCCAGGACACCGCGAAGCTTCTTGGTCGTGTGGGAACGAGTTGTGCGGCCAGCGGCTTGAGCAGCCTGCGTCAGGTAGGTCCGCAGGGTCGACTCCGGTGGGTCGAGCGAGTCCAAACCCTCGGCTTTGAGCGCCAACAGCGTGCGGCGGAGAAGTTCATCGATCGAGCGAACCGCTTGTGTCCCATCGATGCGGGCGGCGATGTCGTCGGCGACGCGTCGCACCTCAGGATCGAGACCTCCGAAGGCGGAATGCCGGCGAACACGGCGCTTGTCCACCAAGGCCAGGAGGCCGCCGTTGATCGGGCGGTCGAAGTCGGACAGCCAGTTCATCAGCTGACGCTGTGAGACCGCGCCAACCCTCGCTCGAGGTGTGACTTTGCCCGCCTCCATGTTGCGTTGACGACGCCGATCTAGACCCTATGGGGGCGGGCGGGGTTTCGGTTGAGGGTTGAGGCCGGGGCCTCGCGTATGCAGAGAATCGTGGATCACCTGCCAGATGGGCTGGCGGTGCCGACATGCATAGGAGGCCCCGGTGTTCATAGAGCGTACGAGTATCGGCTTGGATGTGCACGCGAGATCGGTCAGAGCGGCGGCGATCGACACGGTCACGGGGGAGGTGATTGAGCGGACGGTCTCTGCGCCGGTGGTCGATGTCGTGGGTTTCGTGGAATCTGTTGCGGCAGAACATGGTCCGGTGTTGGTGACGTATGAGGCGGGGCCGACGGGGTTCGGGTTGGCGCGGGCGCTGCTGACGGCGCGTCATGCCTGTCAGGTCGCGGCGCCGTCGAAGGTGTTGCGGCCGGTGGGGGATCGGGTCAAGACCGACCGGCGGGATGCGTTGTTGCTGGCCCGGCTGGCCCGTAACGGCGACATCGTGCCGGTCGCTATCCCGACACCGTCTCAGGAATCAGCCCGGGATCTGGTCCGCGCG
>NZ_HG764815.1:3432262-3434475 GCF_001050535.1 Nostocoides australiense Ben110
CCGCCTGTGGCGCTTCCTGTCCCTCGCCGCCGCCAGCGACAGCCCAGAGGTCCACCGCCTCGCCGCGACCGTCGAGAACTGGTGGCCCGCGATCGAGGCCGGCCTGCTCACCGGCTACTCCAACGCCCGCTCCGAGGGCTACAACCGGCTCGCCAAGCACCAAGGACGCAACGCCTTCGGCTTCCGCAACACCGAGAACCAACGCCGCCGCATACGCTGGGCCTGCACTCGTCAACACCGACGAGCTACAGCTGGGACCAACGAGTTGCCCGCTCAAGTTCGATGAGCCCAAAAACTCTTCCCTTGCCGTGGCTGGGCTGATGAAGTCTCTTTCGGCAGGCAGGAGAGATCCTGACAGAAAACGCCGAAGCCCCTTCTTCGCCTTTATTTCAATTCGTCATTCCTGAAAGGAATTCGCCATGCGCACGTCCGTTCGTCGTCCCGCCGCCACCTCGATCGCCGTCCTCGCAGCCGTCTCGCTCAGCGCGACCGCAGCCCTGGCCGCGAGCGGCACCGTCAACACCTCTGGTCTGCCGCTGACCGTCCGCAGCGGCCCGGGCACCGGCTACTCCGCCGTCGGCAGCCTGGCCGACGGGACGGGCGTGACCATCAGCTGCCAGACGATCGGCAGCACGGTCACCGGCACCTACGGCACCTCGGCGATCTGGAACAAGATCGGCACCGGTCGCTATATCGCCGACGCCTACACCTACACCGGTTCCGACGGCTTCGTCGCCCCCCTCTGCACCGACGGCTCGACCACCCACATCGGCAACGACTATCCCTACAGCGGAGCCACCGGCGGGGTCGACCCGTGGAACTTCTACAAGGGCCAGTGCACAAGCTTCGCCGCCTGGCGCGTGACCAGGACCCTCGGGCTGCCGTTCCACAACTACTACAAGGGCGTCCACTGGGGCAACGCGATCAACTGGGACAACGCGGCACGCTCGGCCGGCATCTCGGTCACGTCCACCCCACGCGTCGGTGACATCGCCGTGCGCAACTCCGGCACCTGGGGCCACGTGGCCTACGTCGAGAAGGTGAACGCCGACGGCTCCTTCGTCGTCGAGGACTATAACCACGTCCGCGCGTACACCTACGGCTACTGGACCGCGACCCGCGGCACGGGCAGCAACCAGTTCGACCAGTTCATCCACTTCAAGTGACCACCCCGCGCAGCTGACTGGCGCACCTGCCGGGGTGACGCCGCCGCCCGGTCCCCTCCGCCGGGCGGCGGCGCTTCGCGCCTGCCACACCGCATACCCGCCCCCACAACCGTCAACCGGCAATTCACGAAGAGAACAGGACCATGACGACCCGACGCGCCCTGCTGACCGCGACCCTGTTCGCGGCGCCCACGAGCCTCCTGCTGTCCGAACCCGCCCGCGCGGCGCTGCCCACCGTCGACATGGAGGCGCTGCTCAAAGCGGCCCAGTGGGATCCGGTCAAGCTGGACACCGGCATCACTGCAGGTGCCGGCGCGAGTGTGCTCCAGGTCGAAAAGGCCTTGGTGGCCAAGGGTTTACTGGCCGCAAGCTATGCCGATGGGCACTACGGAAGCCGCACCGTCGCGGCCTACAAGGCGTGGCAAGAATCCTTGGGGTACAGCGGAATCGGAGCCAACGGCATACCCGGCCCAGCGTCCTTGGCCGCCCTGGCGACGAATCGCTTCACCGTCGTCAGGCCACTGGCACCGGGCGCGAAGGTTGCCTTCCGCGGGGTGACGATCAACTCGCGCACCCGAGCCATGCTCCTTGCCGCCGAGGGCAAACTGGGCTTCACCTTCGTCATGGAGCAGGGCTCCTACAACCCCGGTGGGGACGTGACATCGGCGGGCACGCACGACGGCGGCGGGGTCGTCGACCTCGACGTGGTCGCGCTGACGAGCTCCCAGCGGACCGCGGCGGCCACGGCGCTGCGCCAAGCCGGCTTTGCCGCATGGGTGCGCTCACCGGCAATGGGCAACTGGGACTGGCACATTCACGCGGTCGCGATCAGCGACACGGACCTGGCGCCGCAGGCGCAGAAGCAGGTCGGTGCCTACTACGAGGGTCGAAATGGGTTGGCCAGCAACGCTGTCGACGACGGGCCGAAGGTCACAAAGGTCACGTGGGAGGAGTATCAACGCAGCCTGGCCTGATCGCGGCCCACGGGGGGTTGTGGTGCGTTGCGATCCGTGCCGAGTCAGCGTCGTCCGCCGCCAGGTCCACCGC
>NZ_HG764815.1:3434575-3440845 GCF_001050535.1 Nostocoides australiense Ben110
GGACCACCGTGAGGTGCGCGCGCCGCGGCCCACCCGGCGCGGCCACCCGGCGCGGACGAGCCCCCCAGGGCCCCTCACCCAGTGCGCCACCATTCACCTGTGCGAGTGCTGCACCCATGTCGTAACTCCTTCCGGCGTGTCTATCGAAACTCAGTTCGATAGAACGGTTGTACGATGTCTAGCACGCAGTCGATCCCGGACGCAAGACACACCTCGAACAGATGTTTGAGTTCGTGACCTTGAGGCCCTAGGCTCGATGCCATGGAACAAAGCCTGACAGGGACCACTGACAAGGTGTCTGACCAGGCAATTCACGCGGACAAGCGCTAGCGGAGGTTGGCATGAGCACCAAGGACGGCAAGGGCCAGGTCCACCCGATGCCCGAACGATCGGACGGCGACGGGCTCACGGTCCGCCAGCGACGGGTCCTGGAGGTCATCCGCAACTCGATCGACCGCCGCGGCTATCCGCCCAGCATGCGTGAGATCGGCGAGGCCGTCGGCCTGGTCTCTCCCAGCTCCGTGGCCTATCAATTGCACGCTCTCGAGAACAAGGGCTACCTGCGACGCGACCCGCACCGGCCCCGTGCCATCGAGGTGGTCAGCCCGGATGCTCCCCGCAAGCGCGGCTACCGCCAGACGGCGAAGCCGGCCCCGGCGCCCGAGGAATTCGTCGACGAGACCGGCAGCGGCGACGCGCGCCCCGAGGCGTCATACGTTCCGGTGCTCGGTCGCATCGCCGCCGGCGTGCCCATCACCGCCGACGAGGTCGTCGAAGACGTCTTCCCGCTTCCCCGGCAGATCGTGGGCGAGGGCTCGCTCTTCCTGCTCAAGGTCGTCGGCGACTCGATGATCGACGCAGCGATCTGCGACGGCGACTGGGTCGTCGTGCGCCAGCAGCCCACCGCCGACAACGGCGACATCGTCGCCGCGCTCCTGGACAACGAGGCCACGGTCAAGACCTTCAGGCGCAAGAACGGCAAGGTCTGGCTCATGCCGCACAACGACGCGTTCTCCCCCATCGACGGTGACCACGCGACGATCCTGGGCAAGGTCACCGCGGTGCTGCGCCGGGTCTGACCGCCCCCGCGAGCCGGCTGAGCACCGGCGTGATGGGGGCATCGATCTTCAACGTCGCCAGATCGTCGCCGCGCGTGGGCCCTTTGGTCAGAACGGCGATCGGTATGCCGTGTGCCGCAGCCCTTTTCACGAACCGTAGCCCGCTCATCACCATCAGCGAGGAGCCGACGACGAGCAGAGCGCGAGCCTGATCGGTCAGGGCGAAGCACCTCTCGACGCGTACCTTCGGCACGCTCCCACCGAAGAAGACGACGTCGGGCTTCAGGGCGTCGCCGCGGCATAGCGGACACCGCGGAGCGCGGAAGCCGGCGACCGCGGCATCGTCGAGCACCACGTCACCGTCGGGCCGGATCTGCGCCGACACCCGCGACCCGCCGCCAGGTGCCAGCGCGACCGTGCGGGCGAAGTCCGGGTTCGCCGTGGCCATCCACTCCTGCACGGCACTGCGCTCCAGCCGCGCGTCACAGGTCAGGCAGACGACCTCCGCCAGCCGGCCGTGAAGGTCGATGACGTCACGGGCACCCGCAGCCTGGTGCAACCCGTCGACGTTCTGGCTGATGATCGCGCCGACGCGACCGGCCTGCTGCAGCGTCGTGATCGCCCGGTGCCCGTCGTTGGGGCGGGCGGCGGAGAACCGCTCCCACCCGGCATACGACCGGGCCCAGTAGCGTTGCCGCCCAACGGGGGAGGTGACGAACTCGCCATGAGACATCGGCGTCACCCGCCGAGTGCCGTCCGGCCCGCGATAGTCGGGGATCCCCGAATCGGTGCTCAGCCCCGCCCCGGACAACACGAGCGCCGGGCGATCCTCCAGGAGGTCGGCCAGTTCGGCGGCGGCGTGGGTCCAGTCGTGCACGACAAGCAGTATGCGGTGTGCCCCCGCCGTCGGGTCAGCCTGTGGACCACGCGAATACTGCGGTTCACCGACACGAAATGCCTCGACGCATAACACGCCGTTATATGGTGTCGGGATGATCGATGCCGCGGGGCTGCGGGTGATGCGCGCCATCGCCGAGCAGGGCAGCTTCACCGGCGCGGCGACCGCCCTCGGCTATTCCCAGCCCGCGATCTCACAGATGGTCCGCCGGCTCGAGCAACGCACCGGCACTCCCCTCGTCGACCGGGTCGGCCGCACCGTCCGGCTCACCGAAGCGGGTGCCGCCCTGGCCCGGCACGCCGGGACCGTTCTCAGCGCACTCGACGCCGCCGAGGAGGAAGTCTCCGCAATCGCCGGGCTGCGGGCCGGTCGTGTCCGGTTGGCGGCCTTCCCATCCGCATCGGCGACGCTCGTGCCCAAAGCCCTTGCGCTGGTGCGGGATCGCTTCCCGGACATCTCGATGACCTTCACCGAGGCCGAACCCCCCGAATCGCTCGCCGCCCTGCGCGCCGGCGAGTGTGACCTGGCCGTGGCCTTCACCTACGCCGGTGACGACCTGGCCGCCGACAGCGAGGATCTGGACGTCCTGGTCACCGAACCCCTCCTACGGGACGAGGTGCTGATCGCCTTGCCCCCCAGCCACCGGCTGGCCCGGGGCACCGGGGCGGTGGATCTCGCAGACCTAGCCACGGAACATTGGATCGCCGGCTGTCCCCGATGCCGAGGTCACCTGCTGACCATGTGCGATCAGGCCGGGTTCAGTCCCGACGTCAGTTTCGAGACCGAGGACTATGTCGCGGTCCAAGGGCTGGTGGCGGCGGGGCTCGGCGTCGCACTCATCCCCGACCTCATCGTGCGCACCACCTACAACCCCGACGTCGTCATCCGCCAGGTCACGCCGGCTTCCCGCCGGGACATCCTGGCCGTGACCACTCCCGACCTGCGCCGGGTGCCGGCCGTCGCGGCCGCGCTCGAAGCGCTGGCCGAGGTCGCCGCCTCACCCGACCTCCTGCCGACCTTCCCCGGTGACGCTGCGTCAGTTCCCGAACCCGAGCTCGACTATCACCTCTGACGCCGGGCCGGGCAGTCCCCGGGCATGACGGAGGTGACGGGTGAGGCGGAGTGATATCTCAACGGGGTGGGAATCGACATCTCGACGGGGGGCTAGTGATCGGTGCGGACGTAGAGTTGGCCGCCGGCCACCCAGAGGGCGATATCGCCGGCCTGGTCGGTGCGCAGGACCCGGGTGCCGAGCGCCGCGGCCGCGTCGAGGAAGCGTGGGGCGGGATGGCCGTAGTCGTTGTCGGCGCCGACGCTGACCAGCGTCACCGGCGCCCGGGTCTCAGCGAACAGGATGTCGTCGTAGTTCGCCGACCCGTGGTGGGGAGCCTTGACGACGTCGAACCGTGGATTCGACTGCGGGCCAAAGAGGTTCGCCTGCTGGGTGAGGCGTAGAGAACGGCCCGCCTCCGCCTCGACATCCCCGGTGAGGAGGGCGTCGAAGTCCCCGATGCGCACGGTCAGCACGACGCTCGCGTTGTTGGGGACCGAGCCGGCGTCGATGCGGCGCGCGGGCCCGAGGACGCTCAGCGTCGTGGCGCCGAACCGGAGCTGCTCGCCGAGCCGAGCGGGACGCAGGGGTATGCCGCCCTGCCCGGCCAGCCGCGCGACGGTGGCAGCTCGGTCGGGTGGGTCCGCGACGGGTGAGGTGACGATGCCCGCGACGGATCGGTCGCGCAGGGCTCCGGCTAGGCCGTCGACGTGATCGGCGTGGAAGTGGGTCAGGACGATCAGGTCCAGCGCCTTGACGCTGAGCCGCCGCAGGCAGCGGTCGACAGCGAGCGGCTCCGGACCCGCATCGACGAGGATGCCGCGGCCGGGTGTCGTCGCGACGACGAGAGCATCACCCTGGCCGACATCGCAAGCCACGAGTTGCCATGGCCCAGGTGGCCGGCCCCACCACCCGGTCGGCAGCACGGCAGCCAGCGAGAGCAACAGCCCGGCAAGACTCGTGCGGGGGCGCACGCGTGCGGCATACCGCAGCCGAGGGGCGGTGACGAGGAGCAGCAGCGTCACTCCTGTCAGCAGCATCGCGCCGGCGGCACCGTCGGGCCAGTCGATGCTGCCCCACGACACGCCGGCGGCACGGTGGGCGATCCAGGTGATGGCCAGTGCCGGTGCGCCCGGCGCCCAGGCCAGCCAGCCGGTCGGCAGGCCGAGCGCAGCAAGGGTTGCCAAACCGAGACCGGCAATCGTCACCGGCGCCACGAAGGGAGCGGCGAGGATATTCGCGGGAATCCCCACGACGCTGATATTCCCTTGCAGGAGAACGAGAACCGGGGCAGTCGTCACCTGCGCGGCAACCGGGACCCACCACCGCCACGGCGATCGGCGCCGGGCAACGCGAGAAGCGCTGCACCACGGCCCGCGACCACGGGCCGGCGAAGACCAGCAGCCCCAGGGTCGCCAGCGCCGATAGCGCGAACCCGAAGCTGCGCGCCAGCCACGGGTCCGCCATCAGCAGCCCGACGATGGCCGCGCCGAGAGCCGGTATGCCGGCTGCCCGCGTCGATCGGTAACACGCCAGGACTCCGACGCCGCCCATCGCGGCGGCCCGGATGACGCTCGGCTCCGGGCGGGTGACGACGACGAAGGCCGCGATGACAAGGAGCAGCGCAGCAGGCCGCCAGCGCCGGCGAACCCCCAACACCCCCAGCCCGGCCACGGCACACACGACGAGGATGCTGACGTTGGCGCCGCTGACCGCCGACAGGTGCGCCAGACCCGCGGCGCGCATGTCGGAGGTCAGCTCGGGCGGGGAGCGGGAGGTGTCGCCGAACACCATGGCCGGGACCAGGCCCTGGGCATCCGGCGGCAAGGCCGACACCGCACCGCGCAGTGCCCCGCGGATATGGGAGGACCACGCCACGAGCCGGGACGAGGCGGGCCGGCTCGTGGGTCCGTACAACGGTTTAGCTATGGCGAGAACGGAATCGCCGGGGTCGGCAGGCCGCATCCGCACCAGCACGTCGACGTGATCGCGCCACTGCAGATGCGACCACCTGTCGTCCCCGATGACGAGCATCGTCGCGGACGAACGCGTGACCTGCCCGGCGCTGAGCACCGTCTCGGCACGCAGGCGCACCACGAACCGGCCGTTGTCGATCGGCACCGGCTCGGCCACGACCGGCCCGGAGACGCGGCCGACGCCGCCTCGATTGGCGAGTTCGTCGACGACCCCGGCGCGGCGCCGCAGGTCGGCCAGGCCCGCCGTGGCGACAAGAACTCCGGTCACGGCGGCCACCAGTGCCGCCATCCGCAACGCCCCACCACCTCGGCGATGCCGGGCCCGGCCGAGCCACGCGGGCCAGGCCGCCACGACCAGGGCGACAGCCCCGATGATCACGCGGATCCCCCCGCCGACGCCCAGGGTCAGGGCGGTTGCTCCCCACCCGAACAGCGCCGGCACCAGCAGCCGCAGATCGACACCCGGGCGGCGGTCCGGGTGGCCGTCGCCGGGACGCGTCTGCCGAGCGTGGCCACGCGGGTCGAGCCGAACGCTGCCGTCGCGCGTCTGTCCCCACATCGTCTAGAGCGTCACGAGCGGGGTGAGATTGGCCAGCAGCTTCTCGCCGATGCCGCTGACCTCGCCGAGCTGATCGATGCTCGCGAATGCGCCGTGCTGGCTGCGCCAGTCCAGGATTCGTTGCGCGAGAACCGGACCCACGCCGGGCAGGGTGTCGAGTTGAGCCAGGTCGGCTGTGTTGATGGGCACCTTTACTCCGGGCCCTCCGCCTGTGCCGCCCGACCCGGATCCGGTGGCCGGCGCCGCCGGCCCGGACGCTGGAGTCGGGGACTCTCCAGGCCGAAGGACCTGGATCTGTTCGCCGTCGACCACCGCGCGGGCCAGGTTGATCGCGTCCAGGTCCGCCTTGCTCGTCGCGCCCCCGGCCGCCTCGATCGCATCCAGGATCCGCGCCCCCGCGGGCACCTCCACGACCCCGGGACGCTTGACCTGGCCCACGACATGGACCCGCACCATGGCCCCGGCGCTCGCCGAGCCACCCGAAGAGATATCCGTCGCGGGCGGACCGGGCGCACTTGAGCCTGACACACGGGAGTCCCCGGACGCGCCGCCGGCCGCGGCCGGCTCGCCGCCGCCCGTGGCCCGCGGGTCCGTCATCGTGGACAGTGCCGGGATGGGCACCGCGTCCGCCCGCGCCCGCACGAGCCGCATCCCGAAGAGCAACCCGGCAGCCACCGCCGCCAGCAGAACGGTGACCACCACCGGATGGCTGACGGCGGGGGGGGGGG
>NZ_HG764815.1:3440945-3442886 GCF_001050535.1 Nostocoides australiense Ben110
CGCCGCACCCGCCGGCCGCGACGGGCTCGGGGCGCTTGGCGCGGTCCGCCCAGGCGTGCCGGATGGCCTCGAGCAGGACCTGCGGGGGCTGAGCCCCGGTCACGGCATACTTCTGGTCGAGCACGAAGGTGGGGACCGCGGTGATGCCGATCTGGCCGGCGACCGCCTCGTCGGTGCGCACGTCGATGCCGTGATCGTCGCTGCTCAGCACCCGCTCGATCGTCTCGGCGTCGAGGCCGCCCTCGGCGGCCAGCCGGCGGAGGGTGTCGGCGTCGCCGATCGCCGCGCCCTCGGTGTACCACCCGCGCATGATCCGCTCGGTGACCGGGCCCTCGACCCCGGCCTCGCGCGCGGCGTGGATGAGGCGGTGCGCGTCATACGAATTGCTCGGCACGACGCGGTCCCACTGGAAGTCCAGCCCGACCTCCGCTGCCCCCGCCGCCATCTGTTCGTGCTGAGCGACCATCTGCTCGCGCGTCACGCCGTACTTCTGGGCGATCCGATCGACATTGGATCCGGTGCCGACCGCGGGGGCGTTGCGGTCCAGCTCGTAGCTGTGCCAGATGACGTCGACGTCGTCACGATGCTCGAAATCCGCGAGGGCCAGGTCGAGGTGGCGCCGGCCCACGTGGCAGAACGGGCAGACGATGTCGGACCAGACGTCGATACGCATGCCCCGACTCTATGCGCCCCCATCCGGTCGAGAGTGCACTTCGGGGCCGTCGAGAGCGCACATCCGCGTGACCGGTAGCCGGGCCGGATGACGTTGTCGGGACCCACGGCTAGGGTTCCGAGGGTGAGCACCGCTTTGTATCGCCGCTACCGGCCCGACACGTTCGCCGACGTGATCGGGCAGGAGCACGTGACGGTGCCCTTGATGCGTGCGCTGGACTCCGGCCGCATCAATCACGCCTACCTCTTCTCCGGCCCCCGTGGGTGCGGCAAGACGACGAGCGCCCGCATCCTTGCCCGCTGTCTCAATTGCGAGCAGGGGCCGACCGGCACCCCGTGCGGCGAGTGCGACTCGTGCGTGGCGCTGGCGCGCGGGGGGCCCGGCTCGATCGACGTCATCGAGATCGACGCGGCCAGCCACGGCGGCGTCGACGATGCCCGTGAGCTGCGGGAGCGGGCGGCCTTCGCGCCGGCCGAGAGCCGCTACAAGGTCTACATCATCGACGAGGCCCACATGGTCACGACGCAAGGCTTCAACGCTCTGCTCAAGATCGTCGAGGAGCCGCCCGAGCACGTGAAGTTCGTCTTCGCGACCACCGAGCCCGAAAAGGTCATCGGGACCATCCGCTCCCGCACCCACCACTACCCCTTCCGCCTCGTGCCGCCGGCCCGGCTGCACGACTATCTCGAGCTCTTGTGCCGCGCCGAGGGTGTCGATGTCGAGCCGGGCGTGCTGTCCTTCGTCGTGCGGGCCGGCGGAGGTTCGGTGCGAGATTCGCTGTCCGTGCTGGATCAGCTGATGGCGGGGTCGGACGCGCGTGGGCTGACCTATGACGGAGCGGCTGCGCTCCTCGGGTTCACCGACGGTGAACTGTTGGATGCGACGGTCACGGCCTTCGGGGCTGGAGACGCCGCGGGGGTCTTCACCCAGATCGACAAGGTCATCGAGACCGGCCACGACCCCCGGCGCTTCATCGAGGACCTGCTCGAGCGCTTCCGCGACCTGATCGTCCTGACCGCAGTGCCCGACGCAGGGTCGTCGGTGCTGCGGGCGTTGCCGAGCGATCAGATCGAGCGGATGCGGGTGCAGGCGGGTGGGTTCGGTCCCGGGGCGCTCTCGCACGCGGCCGACCTGGTCAACACCGGGCTGAGCGAGATGACCGGCGCCACGGCGCCACGGCTGCAACTGGAACTGATCGCCGCCCGCGTCCTGCTGCCCGGTGCCGCCGGTGAGCATGGGTATGCCGCCCGCCTCGACCGCATCGAACG
>NZ_HG764815.1:3442986-3445207 GCF_001050535.1 Nostocoides australiense Ben110
GGTCGGTGAGGAGGTCGGAGCCGGTGTTTAGGGTGCGGCGGGCAGCGTAGAGCGGGTCGCCTTTGCGGCCGCGGTGGCCGGTGGTGGCCTGTTGAACCCGGCGGCGTGTCTCATCGAGGGCGTCCCCGGCGAGGCGGATCACGTGGAACGGGTCAAGGACCGGGACCGCGGTCGGAAGTTCTTGCGCGGCAGCGGTTTTGAAGCCGGTGAACCCGTCCATCGCGACAACCTCGATGGCATCGCGCCAGGCCTGATCCTGATCACTGAGCCAGGTGGCGAACACCTCACTCGAGCGGCCCTCGGCAGTGTCATAGCGTCCAAGCAACGCCCCCGCTGAGGGGCCTGGGGATGGAGGGTGCTGGTGGCTGGGACTCGGCGGATGTTGACCGCGGCGGATCGGGCGGAGATCGCGTCCGGTCTGAAGGCTGGGTGGTCGTTGACGCGGATCGCGAAGGGCATCGACCGGGCGACCTCGGTCGTCTCGCGGGGAGGTCAAGCGGAACTCGACCAAGACCAAGGGCTATCGGATGGTCGCGGCCGACGTCGCCGCCCAGCGCAAACGCGCCCGCCCCCAAGACCGCAAGGTCGCGCTGGACCCGGTCCTGAGGATGCGGGTGCTAGGGGATCTGAAACGGTCCCGCACGCCGCGCCAGATCGCGGGCCGGTTGACCCTGGAGGCCAGCGACGACACCGTGGAACTCATGAAGGGCTCCACGCCTGCCGAGGGCAAGACCGCCTCGCACGAGGCGATCTACCAGTTCATCTATGCGATGCCCCGCGGTGAACTGGCCAGGCACGGGATCTTCCTGCGCCGTAAGCAGACCCGGCGACGGCCACGCAAAGCCGCTGGTCGGCGCGGTGCGCCGATCCTCGGGATGGTCTCGATCGACGAGCGTGACCCGGACGCAGCCGACCGGCGGGTACCCGGGCACTGGGAATCTCAATGAAGAAGTCAAGTGGTGATCGGAACGTTGACGGTGGGTTCGACGTAGTGGGTGTTGTCGCGCAGCATGGCCCAGATGACGTTCATGCGTCGCCGAGCGAGAGCGATGAGGGCTTGCTTGTGTGACTTGCCCTCGGCGCGCTTGCGGTCGTAGAACGCTCGCGACGCTGGGCTGTTCTTGAGGCTCGACAGAGCGGCGAGATAGCAGGTCCGCAGCAGGCGACGGTTGAACCGGCGAGGTCGGTGCAGGTTCCCGCTGATGCGTCCGGAGTCTCGAGGGACGGGCGCGAGCCCGGCGACGCAGGCAAGCCGATCCACGTTCTCGAACGCATCCAGGGTCCCCCCGATCTGGGCGAGGAACGTGGCGGCAAGCACGGGCCCGAACCCCGGCATGCTGAGCAGATTGGCAGCACTCTGGTGTTGCGCGAGACGCTCCGTGATCTCAGCGTCGATGCCGGCGAGGTCCTCGTCGATCGCGATGATCGCCGCGGCGAGCTTGGTCACCAGCGCCGACCCGATCGATAGCGCGGGCAGCGCGGTGGTCTGCTCGTGGGCGGCATCGACCGCCGTCTTGGCGACGCCAGAACTGTTGCGGCAGCCCCGCGCCTTCAACCATGCGGCGAGCCGGGCGACGCCTATCCGACGAAGACTCTCCGGGGTCGCGTAGTGGCACAGCAGCACGAGGGCGGCCTTGTTCTTCGAGTAGTCGAAAGCCCGCTCCAACGCAGGGAAGTACTCGAGCATCGTCGCGCGCAGTCGGTTGATCGCGCGAACCCGATCATGGATCACGTCGAGGCGGTGAGATGTCAGCAAACGCAGACCGAGCGCGACGTCGGTGGCAATCCGGACGGGTTGCAGGTCCGTGCGCATCCGCGCCTGATCGGCGATGATCCGAGCGTCCTTCGCGTCAGTCTTCCCGTCACCCCGATACGTCGCCGAGGCGTGATGCACGATCCTGCCGGGGATATAGAGCAGCCGTTGCCCGTGAGCGGCGAGCAGAGCGATCAGCAACGCGGCACCACCATCGGTCAGATCCGTTGCCCAGCAAACCGGCTCTTCCCAAAGGAGAGTGTGGGTTGGGTGTGCGCGTCGCTGCTTGGTTGAGGGTCGAGGCCTTCCGATGATGGAGGTTCCTACGCCTTCGATCTGGAAGACCTCGACATGGCTGACGTTACCTTCACGCGCCCGGATCTGGACACCTTCGCCGGTGTGGACGGCTTGGGGCTGGTCATTACCGGGCAGCGGATCGAGGTGGGCCGGGCGGTGCTGGCGTGTCGG
>NZ_HG764815.1:3445307-3447238 GCF_001050535.1 Nostocoides australiense Ben110
CGGCCGGGCCGGCGGCCGGGGCGGCGACCGGGGCGGCGGCGGTGACGCCGAAGGTGTCCTCGAACTGCTTGACGAACTCGGAGAGCTCGATCAGGGTCATCTCCTTGAATGCCTCAAGGAGCTCGTCGGTGCTGAGCTTCGCCATGATGGGCGTCCTTTCTCGTTACTTCTCGTATGCCGTGAGTGGCGGTTTGGGTGCCTGCGTCCGCGGGTGCGGGTCAGGCGTTGTCGTCGCCACCCTCGGCGACGTCGGCGGCCGGGGCGTCCTGAGGGGCGTCCGCAGGAGCGTCCTGCGGGGAATCCGCCGGGGCCTCGACCGGGTCCTGGGGAGCTGCCGGGGCAGCGGGGCCCTCCGCCTCGACCTTGGCGCGCAGGGCGTCGACGGTGCGAGCGGCCTGCGACAAGGGCGCGGCGAAGAGGTAGACAGCGCGGCTCAGCGAGGCATTCATGGCCCCGGCAAGCTTGGCGAGCAGAACCTCGCGCGACTCGAGGTCGGCGAGCTTGGTGATCTCGGCGGCGGTCAGGGCGCGCCCGTCGAGGACACCACCCTTGATCACCAGCAGAGGGTGAGCCTTGGCAAAGTCACGCAGCGACTTGGCAACCTCGACGGCGTCGCCGTCGACGAAGACGATGGCGCTGGGGCCGGCGAGCTGACCCTCGAAAGCGGTCACCCCGGCTTCCTTGGCGGCCAGGTCGGTCAGCGTGTTCTTGACCACGGCGTAGGTGGCGTTGCCACGGAGGTTGGTGCGCAACTCGGTGAGCTGCTTCACGGTCAAGCCGCGGTACTCCGTGAGAACGGCCGCGTTCGAGTTGCGGAATGCCTCCGTCAACTCGGCAATGGCAGCCGACTTGTCGGTCTTCGCCATGTGGGCCTCCTTCCGTCGTCTCGACCGACGGGTGGGCCCGAAACGCGAAAACGCCCCGGCGCAGGGCACCGAGGCGAGCACACGTCATACCGTGTGAAGCTGTCGTCCTGCGCTGGTCGCCCGCGGTGCGGGACCTTCGACTGGCGGCGGTATGCCGTCAGCGACCGGCGGTCATTGGTCCCGTCAAGGTTACGTCCTTCCCCCCGGAACCCCCAAATCGCGGGGGCCGCAGGATCCCCGCCCGATGCCGAAAACCCCGAGTGCGGGGCCATGAGCGTCATGGCCCGCACTCGGGGTTCGTCTCCGACCGGCGCCGGGATCAGCCGGCGCCCGGGATCAGCCGGTGGTGACCTCGGAGGCCGGCGGGGCCTTGATGTCGACCTTCTTGCCCCAGTCGGAGTACTCGACGACGATATTGGTGCCCATGTTGATCGTGGACTTGACCGGGCGGTTCTCGCCGTCCAGGACGTAGGTGACCGGGATGGTCTCCGGCAGCGTCATGGTCGTCGGCAGTTCGGTGTCCATCGCCTCGAAGAGCTTCTTCAGGTCCAGTTCGAGGCTGTATGTCGTGGTGTCGCCGTCCTTGGCCGTCACCTTGGCCTGCTGCCCGCCGAACGCCTTGGATATGGTGGCCGGGTCGAACGCACTGGCGTTGGGCGCGCCGCCCATGGCGGAGGCATCGGTCTTGACCCACTTGGTGCCGCCGGTCAGGCCCTTCATGTAGGTGACGCCGTCGACCGAGATCATGTCGATCTTCTGGCCGCCCATCTCCATGGTCATGGTGCTGTTCTGTTTGCCGTCCTTGACCTCGAAATCGCCTTCGGCCTTGATCGGCGACATGTCCATCGTCATGTGGCCGCTCTGACCGTCCTTGAAGACCTCGGCCATGGCCGCACCCAGCGCGGTGGCGTCGACCTGATCGCCGACCTGCGCGTCGGCCAGGTCGACGGTTGCGCCCCCGCCGGCGTCGCTGCTGGTCGAGGAGGCCGCGGTGTCAGTGGCCGAGGCCGAGGCGGTCGCCGACGCGGAGGCGCTCTGGGTCACGCTGGCCGAGTCGGTCGCCGC
>NZ_HG764815.1:3447338-3456470 GCF_001050535.1 Nostocoides australiense Ben110
CCGCCGACGTCGTGTCGAGCTCGGTATGCGAGAGGACCGGATCGTCTCGGTGCACGCGTACGGTGTCGGCCAGCGCCGTCAGCCACTGCGCGGGTATGCCGCCCGGCGCGACGACGCTGTCGGCGCGGTGGTCGCCGAGGGCGCGTCCGATCGTCTCGGCGATCTCCGTCTCGGGGATCCGGACGACCACGGCGCGGTAGTCCTCGACCCGCTCGACGAACCTGCCGAGGACATCGGGCATCTCCGTCGGCCGGCCGTACTCCCACGCGTCGGGAGCCTGGGACGGCTCGGCCGGCCGAAGCCGCGCCAAGGCCTCCTGCTCCGACTTGACGTGGCGGTTCGCTTCGCGGATTCGGGTCAGGATCGCCTCGCGACTGCTCATGGTCGGCCCCCTTCATGCTCGCGCTTCCACCAATCCCGGAAGGACTCCGCCGGGGGATTCGGCAAGTCTCGGGCGTTGGACCACTTCGACATCGGCCACGGCAACGGTCCCAGGTGTCCCGACTTCGGCAGGATACGGCTGGCCGCCGACGCGAGCTTCTGGGCGGCGGTGAGGCGTCTGGCATCGGCCATCATCCAACTTGCCCCGGCGAAGATCGCCTGGTTGGCGCTGGGCACCCGGGCATGGGATTTCTTCTCCACGACCTCGTGCCGCAGTTGCACCAGCAGCTCGGGAATGTCGATCCGCACCGGGCACACCTCGAAACACGCCCCACACAAGCTCGATGCATAAGGGAGCGAGGCGTCGATGTCGCTTGTGATGCCGCGCAGCTGAGGCGTCAGCACCGCGCCGATCGGCCCGGGATAGACCGAGCCGTATGCGTGGCCGCCGACCCGCTCGTACACCGGGCAGATGTTCAGACAGGCCGAGCATCGTATGCAGCGCAGCGCGGACCGGCCGTGTAGGCGGCCCAAGGCGTTGGTCCGCCCGTTGTCGATGAGCACGACGTGCACGTCGTGCGGGCCATCGCCGCTCCCGCCCCCGGTCCACATCGAGGTGTAGGGGTTCATCCGTTCACCGGTGCTGCTGCGCGGAAGCAGCTGCAGGAAGATCTCCAGATCGGCCACCGACGGCAGGATCTTCTCGATCCCGACGACCGAGATCAGGGTCTCGGGCAGGGTCAGGCACATGCGCCCGTTGCCCTCGGACTCCACGACGACCAGCGTGCCGGTCTCGGCCACTGCGAAATTCGCGCCGGAGATGGCGACCTTCGCGCGAAGGAACTTCTCGCGCAAGTGGATTCGTGCCGCACCTGCGAGCTCGGGCGGGGAATCGGAAATGTCGCCGGGCGCTGCGGTGCCATAGCGACCCATCTCCTCCAGAAAGATCTCGCGCACCTCGGACCGGTTGCGGTGGATCGCCGGGACGAGGATGTGGCTGGGTCGGTCGTGGCCGAGCTGGACGATCAACTCGGCGAGGTCGGTCTCCCATGCCGCAATCCCGGCGTCCTCAAGTGCCTCGTTAAGATCGATCTCCTGGGTGGCCATCGACTTGACCTTGACCACCTCGTCCGCGCCGGTGGCGCGGACCAGATCGGTGACGATCCGGTTGGCCTCGTCGGCATCGCTGGCCCAGTGCACGGTGCCGCCGGCCTTGGTGAACTGCTCCTCGAACTGCACGAGATAGCTGTCGAGGTGGGCTAGCACGTCATTCTTGACGTCTTCACCGGCGCGCCGCAGTCCCTCCCAGTCGGCGACCTCGCCGACGACGGCGGCTCGCTTGGCGCGGATCGTCCCTGTCGCATGGCGCAGGTTGCGTCGTTGCTGGGTGTTGGCGAGCGCGTTCTTGGCGCCGTGACGGAAGGCCGGCATCCCGAGGAAGGTCTCCTCAGGCGGGGCCGGGGTGCGGCGCTTACGCGCGACGGCGACGGTCGGCTGCTTGGGCACGCGGGTCATGGGTGCGCTCCTTCGGTGGACGCGAGGATCTCGGCGAGGTGGATCGGCCGAATCCCCGAGTTGAGTCGGCTCAGCACCCCTCCGATGTGCATCAGGCACGAGTTGTCGCCGGTGACAACGAATTCGGCGCCTGTCTCCATCACGTGATGGGCCTTGTCCGCGCCCATCGCTACCGAGACGTCCGGGTTCTTGACCGAGAAGGTGCCGCCGAAACCGCAGCACTGGTCGGCCGCCGGCAGGGGGACGACCGTGATGCCGCGAACTTCCTGCAGGAGGCGATATGGCCGGTCGCCCACCTTGGCCACCCGAACGGAGTGGCACGTCGGGTGATATGTCACCCGATGCGGGAAGTAGGCCCCGACATCGGTGACGCCGAGGACATCCACGAGGAACTCGCTGAGGTCGAGGGTCCGGGCGGTCACTGCGCGCACGCGTTCAACCAGCGAGCGATCCCCGGTGCGCTCCGCGAGCATCGGGTGCTGGTCGCGGACGGACCCGACACACGAGCCCGACGGCGCGACGATGTAGTCGTATGGCGCGAACACCTCCGCATACCGGCGCACCGTCGGCAGGGCCTCGTCGAAGAACCCGGTGTTGGTGAACATCTGGCCGCAACAGGTCTGTCCCAGAGGGAATTCCACGCGGCACCCGAGTCGCTCGAGTAGCGAGACCACCGCCTTGGGCGTCTGCGGGAACATCGTGTCGTTGATGCATGTGGCGAACAGCGCGACGGTCTTCCCCGCTCCAGGACGTCCCGCCCCAGGGTCGGTGATCGCCGTTGGGCGCACGCTCGCCTCCAGGTTCTCGCCTGTCATGGCAACATCCCCGACAGCACGGTCGACTGCAGGCCGACCAGCAGGCAGAGGATGACCAGCAACCCGATGCTCCACGCAACGACCTTACGGAAGATCAGCGACTCCTGGCCGAGCAGGCCCACGGCTGTGGCGGCGATGGTCAGGTTCTGGGGGCTGATCATCTTGCCGACGACACCACCGGAGGTGTTCGCCGCCACGAGCAGGGTCGGATCGATTCCGGCCTTGGCGCCGGCCGTCTGCTGCAAGGTGGCGAAGAGCGCGTTCGCGCTCGTGTCGGAACCGGTCACCGCGGTGCCGATCCAGCCGAGGATGGGGGAGAGGAAGGCGAATGCCGCGCCGGTCCCGGCGATCCAGGTGCCGATCGTGATCGTCTGCCCGGAGAGATTCATGACATAGGCAAGAGCAAGGACCGAAGCGATCGTCAGCATCGGGAAACGCATCTTGTGCACCGTGGCCGCGAATTCCCCGATCGCCTTGCGCATCGGGAGCCGGTAGACAAGAGCGATGATGAACCCGCAGATCAGCAGCAGGGTGCCCGGCGAGGAGAGCCACTGGAAGTTGTAGACCGTGGAGCTGACCGGTTTGCCGGCTGCGTTGAGGATCTCCCCGTCCAGGCCCGGCCAGTGGATCTTGCGGTCGGTCCCGGCCAGGAAATCCTTGAGAGGACCCCAGAGCTTGGCCAGGGAGAAGACCGCGATCACAAGCAGGTAGGGGAACAACGCCATTCCGATTCGAGAGCCCGTGATCGGTTGTGCAACAGCGATTTTCGTCATCGTCGACACGCCGCCGGCGCCGCCGGCATCCGGATCCGTTAGGCCGAGTTCGGCGTGCTCACGATCGAGCTCGGTGCGCAGGCGCTCATTGGCTTCCTCCCGGCCGGCGGGCTTCCAGACCTGGAGCAGCAACACCCCGGCCGCGAGGCCGACGAGGGAGGCGATGATGTCGGTGAGCTCGACGGAGACGTAGTTGGAACTGATGAACTGCGCGACCCCGAAGGACACGCCCACCGTCAGGGCCACCGGCCACGTCTGCCGCAAGCCGCGCCTGCCGTCGGCAAGGAAAACGAGAAGCAGGGGGACGAATGCGGCGAGCAACGGGGTCTGCCGGCCGACATACGCCCCGATGTCGTGGTAGTCGATCCCCGTCAGGTTGCCGGCCGTGATGATCGGGATTGCGATCGCACCGAAGGCGACCGGGGCGGTGTTTGCGAGCAGGACGATCATCGCTGCCCGCAGCGCTGAGAAGCCGACGGCCATCAGCATCACACCGGTGATGGCCACCGGCGCGCCGAAGCCGGCGAGGGCCTCCATCAGCCCCCCGAAGCAGAAGGCGATGAGGATCGCCGTGACGCGCGGATCGTCCGACACGAGGTTGAACGTCTCGCGCAGGTCCTCGAAGCGTCCGCTGACCACCGTCACCTGATAGAGCCAGATCGCGGTCATCACGATCCAGGTGATGGGGAAGAGGCCGAAGACGGCGCCCTCCGTCGCTGACAGCAGCGCCAGGTCGACGGGCATCCGGAATGCAAGGATGGCCACGAGGATGGCGACCGCCAACGACGTGAGCCCGGCCTTGTGCGCCTTCCACCGCAGTGCCCCCAGCGTGACGAAAATCGTCACCAGAGGAAGCAAGGCGATGAGTGCGGTGAGCCACAGGCTGTTGCCCAACGCCGTGGGATTGGGGGTGTACGCAGCCGTCATGACGACCGGCCTCCTTCGGGGATCGGTGAACGGGACTCCGCGACAAGGTCGTCGAGGAGTTCGAGGACATGTCGATAGGGCTGCCCGGTGGCCCGGGTCATGCCCAGCTCGCACGTTCGGTTCGAGGACACGAATGCGTCGTATGCCGCGCGGCCCACCTCCGCGGCTTCGCGCCGGGTCGCCGACGCCGTCAGTTCCGGGTGCAGCAGGCCCCGGTCGCCGGCGAAGGCACAGCAGCCGGCGTCGTCGGGGACGACGACCCGCTCGGCGCACGCTTGGGCGATGGCCAGGAGATGCGGGACATCCCCGGCATGGCGGTCCGAACAGGTCGGGTGGACCATGACCGAGCCGAGCTGCCTAGGCACCGTCAGGCTCGGCAGCACCCGCTCGGCCACGAACCGGGTGCTGTCGACGATGTCCAGCCGGGACACGCGGGAAGCGAGTTCGGCTTCACCCGCGGCCGCCACATCTTCGGCCAGGCTGTGCAACCCATGGGTGCACGAACTGGCTTCCGAGACAACGGGAACCTCGCCATCGCGGCTCGCGCTGAGTAGGGCCACCGCGGTCGCGATCGCCATCGTCCGCAGCCCGTCGGTCAAGCCCTTGCTACGCCATACCGTGCCGCAGCACAGCGTTTCCAGGCCGACGGGCAGCTGGACCCGCACGCCGGCGGCGTCGCACAGCCGCAGGAAAGCGAACGCCGCCCCGCGCGGACGAGTGGTGGCGCCGGGAGACGCGGCGGGCGCGAAGAGCTCACCCATGCAGGAGGCGAAGAAGACGACATCGCCCGGCTCGTGGCGCGCCGGTGTCCGCCGGCTGATGCCGGGTCCCGGGAGATCGTCTCCTACGCGTGGGACGAGGTCAGATGAGGCGATCGCCCGGCCGGCCTCCGTCGCGGTCGTCAGCAGCCCAGCCGGGATGTGTTCTGCGAGAGCGATTCCGGAGCGCAACGCCGCCAGCGTCGCATCCCAGTGCGTGGCGAGCCCCGCGGCGATGCGTTGCGCCGCGGCCGGCTGGGCATCGTGCCGGTGGCGTTTCATCACCTTCCCCGTGTCGATCCCGACGGGACAGGAGAGCAGGCACAGGGAGTCCGCAGCGCAGGTCTCGACCGCGGCGTAGGTGAAGTCGCGGGCCAACTCCTCGCGACGCGCCCCCTCGGCGGCCGCAAGCTCGCGCATGAGTGCAATCCGCTGACGAGGTGTCGTCGTCAAGTCCTTTGACGGACAGGCGGGTTCGCAGTAGCCACACTCGACGCACCGGTCCACGGCGGCGTCCACGACCTCAGGGATCTTGAGGTTCTTCAGATGCTGGTCGCGGTCGTCGGTGACGATGACACCGGGGTTGAGGACATGGGCCGGGTCGAAGAGCCGCTTGATCTCGCGGATCACGGCATACAACTCAGGGCCGAACTGCCGCTCGACGTAGGGGGCCATGATCCGCCCGGTCCCGTGCTCGGCTTTCAGCGAACCGTCGGCTGCGAGAACGAGATCCACCAGATCGTCGCTGAAGGCGGCATATCGCTCCAGCTGGACCGGGTCGCGCAGATCGGGGTTGATCATGAAGTGGAGGTTGGCGTCCTTGGCGTGACCGAAGATCACGGTGTCGCCGTAGCCGTGCCGGGAACAGAGTTCCTGCAGGTCCCCGACAAGCCCGGTCAGTGCCGGCATCGGCACGACGACGTCCTCGAGCAAAGCCGTGGAGCCCGTCGGCCGGGCGCCGGCCACCGCCGTGTAGAGGCCCTTGCGCACCTGCCACCGCACGGCGCGCTCGCCCGGGTCGCTGGTGAACTCGACCGGGTAGCCGAGGTCGGTGAGTCCGCCGAGACCGGCCACGACGCCCCCGAGTCGGGCGACACGCTCGCGCAGTTCCTCCGGGTCGTCGGCCTGGGTCTCGACAAGGAGGGCTGTATGCCGCGCGACCGCCAGATCGCGCAACGCCGGCACCGTGACCGGGAGGTCTTGCGCGACACGCAGCGAACTCGCGTCGAGCAGTTCGGCGGTGGCGACCCCGGCCGCGACGAGGGCGGGCAGCGCGTCGGTCGCATGGCTGATGTCGTCGAAGACCAGGAACGCCGTGCCGGCATGGGCGTGCAGAGGTACGGTGTCGAAGGTCGCCTCGACGATGAAGCCGAGCGTGCCCTCGGAGCCGACCATGAGGTGGGCCAGGATCTGTGCCGGGGTGTCGAAGTCCAGGAAGGCGTTGAGTCCGTAGCCCATCGTGTTCTTCATCGAGAACTGGTGACGGATCCGGTCGACGGACGCGGCATTGCCGCGCACGCGATCGCGCAACCGGAGCAGACCCGCGTACAGGTCGGGCTCGAGAGCCCGGAGTGCCTCGTCGGCGTCGGGCGCCCCGGTGTCGATGTGGGTCCCCGTCACGAGGACGACCTGGATGCTGCTGAGGGTTCGGTAGGTATTTGCCGTGGTCCCGCAGGTCATCCCTGAGGAGTTGTTGGCCACGACGCCACCGATCGTGCAGGCGATCTCGCTGGCGGGGTCGGGGCCGAGGAGGCGGCCGTAGGGCGTGAGCCGGGCATTGACCGCCCGCACCGTCGCCCCCGGCTGGCACCGCACTCGCGCGCCGCCGTCGAGCACCTCGACGTCGCGGAAGCCGCGCCGCGTGTCGATCATGACGCCGTCGGTGACCGCCTGCCCGGACAAGGAGGTGCCGCCCGACCGGAAGGTGACCGATGCGCCGGCCTGCGCTGCCGCGGCAACGGCAGCCGCGACATCCGCGCCGTCGCGGGCGAACACGACGGCCTGCGGCTGGAGGAGATAGTGCGACGCGTCATGGGCCATCCGGGAGCGGTCGAGCTGGCTGTCCGCGACGCGTTTCTCCCCGACGGCGGCCTGCAGCCGCGCGATGAGGTCCTGGGTGGGTCCAGTTTCACTGTGAAGCATCCTCGCTCCTCACCTTGGTACGACCAACTCAAGGTAGGGGCGTAAATCGGATCGGTCAACGGTTGGTCATGCGATAGTGAGGAACGTGACGTATGCCGCACAACCCATCGACGGGACCTCCGACGACCGCGCTGAAACCTCGCGCGGTCGCCCGGGCGGTCACACCTGGCGACCGATGCCGCGGTCGCGCACCTACACCTATGTGATCGACCAGGTCGACGAACATATCGTGAGCGGGGCCCTGCGGGTCGGCGATCGCCTGCCACCCGAGCGAGAATTCGCCACTCTGCTCGGGGTCGGTCGAGGCGCAGTGCGCGAGGCGATCCGGGTGCTTGAGGCCTATGGCGTGGTCCGGACCGACCCCGGTCCCGAGGGCGGCACGACACTGACATCGATGCCCAGTGAGGCGCTCACCCAGGTCTTGCGTCTGCACATCGGGTTGGCCAACTTCCCCATGGCGGATGTGATCGAGGCGCGGGCGATGCTGGAGCGGTGGAGCGCCCGTCTCGCCGCTCGGCACGGCAGCGCGGACGATCTGGCCGCGATCGAGCATGAGTTGCTCCAGATGGAGAATGGCCGAAGCGACAGGGAGGCCTTCAACGAGCACGACACGGCTTTTCACGTGGCGATCGCCCGCGCGTCCAACAACCGGCTCGTGGCGGATATGACGACCGCGCTCCGCGACTCGATTCGCTCGCTGGTGCTCGAATCCTTCCACGGTCACGCCGACTGGCCCGCGCTCGCGGAGCAACTGTGCGCCGATCACCGCCGCGTGTTCGAGGCGATCGCGAGCGGGGATGAATCCGCGGCCGCCGATGCCGTCGAAGAGCACATCCGCTCCGCATACGCCACGCTCGGCTGGGGTCGCGCCTGACGGTGCTGGCCTAGCCCGGGACCGGCCCGGTCATCGATCGACGGGCTCGCGGACCTGGCGGCGGTCGGTGCCACCGACGAGTGACGACAGCAGCCGCTCCTGGCTGACGCTGCCGCGGCGGAAGGAGCGACGCAGGAGGAGGACCAAGCCGGCGGTGGCGGCATACGGCACCAGATAGACGAGGTCCGCGGCGGCCGGAGTGGCCCCCTCCGGATGAGCGAGACTGGTGGACATCTTCAGAGCGCTGAGCAACAAGCCCGCGGCGATCAGCGCCCCGGCAACGACGACGAATGGATCTCTGTGACGCATCCGGTAGCCCCCTTTGGCGAACGGTTCCTGGCCACGGTAGCGGGTCGGCGTCGCGGTGAGAACACCCTTTCAGCGATCGGGTCCAGGTAAGCGCTTACATGGGGAAATTCTTTGACACGGTCAAAACACCTGGTCAGAGGTGCTGCGGTGGTGATGACGGTATGGCTGTCGTCCGAGGCGGTGCATGCGCTCGCCGCACGTGCGTTGTTGCCCCGCCGCCGGCCGGCGTCCGACGGGGGAGCGCTTGCCGTCGTCGTGCTGGGCCATCACAATGAGGACCCTGCGGCGATCAATCGGCTCAACCGGTGGCGGGCGGATGTGGCGTTGCGCTCCGTGCCGCCACGGGGGCAGGCCCCGCTGATCATCGCCAGCGGAGGTTCCCGCCGGCCCGGGCTCAGCGAGGCGGCCCTGTTGCGGAAATACCTGGTCGACAGACACGGGGTGGCGCCGGAACGGGTCGTCGTGGAGGAGGACTCGTTGAGCACGTGGGAGAACATCGCCAACGTGCGGCCGCTGCTGGCTGCCGTCGACGAGATCATGATCGTCTCTAACCCCCTGCACGCCCTCAAGGCCCGCTGGTATCTCCGGCTGCAGGACCCCACCCTCGCGACCCGGCTGGTGTCGGCCCGCGACTACCG
>NZ_HG764815.1:3456570-3462406 GCF_001050535.1 Nostocoides australiense Ben110
GCGCAGCACGCCGCCACCCCGGCGGGGGCGGCGGCGGTGGCGACGGGCTCACAGACCAATCCTGACAAATCGCGCCGACAACCCCAAGGGTTTCCGCGCGTCCTTCTGCCTTACTCGGGCGGGTCGGAGAACATCAGCCACAGGTAGCCGTATGACGACGCCCGCCGGTGGGTCTTGGGGGGCGTAATCGGCCACGTGCTACCTCCGGGTCAGGTGTCAAACCGTAACGGAGGGCCGGGCCGTCCACGGCACTTAGCGCCGACCCCGGATCTGCCCAGCGCCCGAGTGCCCGGATCGCCGCTCGCGGGCGGTCGCCGCTCAGACGTCTCGGCTCAGACGTCGCGGCTCAGACGCGGTCGCCGGCGCTGACGGTCTGAAGGATCTCCGGGGCACGGCTCAAATAGCGCTCCGCCGAGAACCGGACCGAGAACCAGAGCAGGACGAGGGCATAGAGCGGGCCGAGCACGAGCGCCGCCCACGCGTACATCGAGTCGACCGTCTCCCCGAGCACGACCAGCACGATGACGGGGATGCACAGCGCCGCGCCGCCCAGCATCGTCACGAGCGACGCCGCGAACGCGCGGCCACCCTGGCCCGGGACGCGGGAGGCGAACAGCGAGGTCCGGCTCTGGGGCACGGCATACGGCACGTAGGCGGAGGCGAACACCGCCGCCGCGGCGGGCGAGGCGATCACCGCGCCAAAGCACAGCCCGAGCATGCCCGGCAGGTGCGACCAGCCGTCCCGGACGACCACCTGGATGAGCACCCCCACGAGGCTGATGACCAGCCCCGGCACGATGGCGGCGATCGCGTGCCCCCACAGCTCGCCCCGGGCGCGGGCCCGGTCGGCGAAGGCGACCAGGTGCAGCCACAGCCCCGAACCCTCGGTGGCATAGGACGTCGCGGCCTGCATGCCGGCCATCGCTCCGGCGAAGGCGACGGCATACCCCGACCGTTCGCTTCCGGTGACCAGGAAGGGCCACCCGACCGCCAGCATGACGATCATCAGCAGCGGCAGGCGCCGCATCGGGTCGCGCCAGGTCATCGTCGCATCGCGGCCGACCATCAGCTGCGCGGTCGAGCGGGTGTCGGTGGCGACCGCGTCGGCGTCCATGAGCCCGCCGGCCACGGCCGAGGACTCGGTCGTCGAGCCGATCGTCGTCAGGCTCTTGTGCAGGGCCCGGCCCCACCACACCCACAGCGCGACGAGGAAGGCGACGGCGATGAGGGCGCGGACGGCGGCAGACAGCCAGCGGCCCTCGTCGAGATCCGACGGGATGACGGCCAGCGCTCCGGGAGGCGTCCACCCCAGGACGCGGCCGACGGAGCCGGCCAGAGAGTCGGCGAACGACCCCGCCCGGGCGCCGCCCGCCGCGCCGGACAGCACGACGTAGACGACGAACAGGGCGAAGGTGACGGCCATGCCGAGGTCCCGGCCGCGTCGCGAACCCATGAGGGAGGCCATCGAGGCGGCGAGCGCGCGCGACCCGATGACGCACATCAGCAGCACCCCCAGCACGCAGGCGAGGGCGACCGGCAGCAGCGACCAGCTCCGGCTCAGGCCGATGGCGGCGCCGGTCAGCGCGATCGCGTTGGCGAGCGGGAGATAGCCGACGAGCGAGGAGACGAGCAGGCCGCGCTGCAGCCGGCCGAGGGGTATCGGGAGCAGCGCGAAGCGGCGCGGGTCGACCGTCTCGTCGACGCCGAACGCCACCAGCGGCATCACCAGCCACGCGAGCAGCAGGCTGAAGAAGAAGCTGGCCAGCCCCAGAGGGGCGGCGTCCGGTGCGGTGCGCAAGGTGGCGAAACCCAGGCCGACCAGGCCGCCCACGACGATCGCGGCGAGGACGCCGAGGATCAGCCAGAGGATCCCGAGGTCGCCGCGGTTCATCGCCCGGTTGCGGATCAGGCGCAGCTTCAGTCCTGCGAAGAGCGCAACCATTCCAGGCCCCCCTCGGCGATGTCCCGGCCGCCGACGATGTGGAAGAAGGCGTCGTCGAGCGACGCGGCGTCGCCCCGCACCTGGGCAAGGGGCCCGGCCGCGACGATATTGCCCTCGTTGAGCACGGCGACGTGGGTGCAGTTGTCCTCGACGAGGTCCATGACGTGGGAGGACAGGACGACCGTGCGGCCGCCGCGGACATACGAGTGCAGCACCTCGCGGATGATGCGCGCCGAGACGGGATCGACCGCCTCGAGTGGTTCGTCTAGCAGCAGCAGCGGCGGCGAGTGCAGCAGCGCCGCGGCGAGGGTGATCTTCTTGCGCATCCCCGTCGAATAGTCGGCGACGAGCTTGTCGCCGGCCCCGGTCAGGTCGAGCACGTCGAGCAGCTCGCCGCTGCGTTGGGTCACGACCTCGGTGGGTATGCCGCGCAGCCGCCCGAGATAGGACAGCAACTCGGCGCCGGAGAGCCGTTCGAAAAGGCGCAGCCCGTCGGGCAGCACCCCGATCGCCTTTTTCGCGGCCACCGGGTCGGCCCAGACGTCGACGCCGTGCACCCACACCTGGCCCTGGTCGGGCCGCAGCAGGCCGGTGACCATGGAGAGGGTGGTCGTCTTGCCGGCGCCGTTGGGGCCGACGAGCCCGTAGAAGGATCCGGCGGGCACGTCGAGGTTGATGCCGTTGACGGCGACCCGGCCGCCGAAGGCCTTGCCGAGACCGCGGATGGCCAGCGCGGGTGGGGTGGGCGCCGCCTTTTGAGGCGCCGCCTGCGGAGGGGGGTGTGGGGTGGGTCCGGGAGCCCCTGCATACTCAGTCACACTGCGACGCTACCTGTCAGCACTGTCACCGCGTCACCGCCCACCCAGATCCGGTCGTCGGTAGTATGGACGTGCACTCGCCCGTCGCGGCCGAGCGCTGTCCCTTGCCGGGCGACATACCGCTCCGGCAGGCGGCTCTCGCCGATGAGCCACTGCGCCATACCGGCATTCAGGGAACCGGTCACCGGATCCTCCCCTGCGTCGCGGCCGTCCGAGTAGAAGGCGCGCACCTCGACCTCCACGCCCTCCACGTCCACGCCCTTGACGTCCACGCCCTTGACGTCCACCGCCACGGGGCCGCTGTCGGCGTGCCGGCCGAGGACGCCGACCTTCAGTCCGCGCATTCTGGCCGGATCCGGGTCGAGCGCGAGAACGCTTGCGGCGCAATCGATCTCGAGGCCGATCCAGCCCGGTCCGTTGTCGATCCACGCGGCGGCGAGGATCTGGTCGGGGGTCAGCCCGAGCGCTGCGCCGATCGTTGCCACGTGGTCCAGCTCCACCGGCCCACTGCGCAGGAGCGGGGGAGCGGCGAAGGCGAGCCGCTCGGCATACGACACATCGACCAGCCCGACCCCGCACTCCTGGACGATCCGGCCCTCCGCCTTCGGTATGCCGCCCGCCTCCCGCCACGCGTGCGCCGACCCGATCGTGGGGTGGCCGGCGAACGGCAGCTCGCCCGCGATCGTGAAGATCCGCACCCGGTAGTCCGCGCGCGGGTCGGTCGGCTGCTGCAGGAATGTGGTCTCCGACAGATTGGTCCAGTTGGCGAACTGGGCCATCTGCTCGTCGGACCAGTCGTCGGCGTCGTGCACCACGGCAAGAGGGTTGCCCCGCAACGGGACCGCGGTGAAGACGTCGATCTGACGGAACGCGGGCACAGGGCCCAGTCTGTCAGCGGCCGATCAGGAGTTGCTCGGCGGGCGCGTGGTGCCGTTCCAGGTGTTGCCCTGCTTGGCCCAGTAGCCCTTGAGGTACTTGCCGAGGACGACGCGGCCGAGCCGGTTGCCACTGAAGGTGCTGCCGGCGATGGCACCGATGCCCAGACCGTAGGCCGTGGAACCCTTCGGGTTGGTGGCGACATTGTTCGTCACGATGGAGTAGTGGGTGCTGGTGTCCTTCGACGGCAGCGTCAGCTCGCGGTCCTTCATCCGGAAGCCGAAGGCGATGGTGGTGTAGCGGTCGGCGCGGTTGTTGCGCCAGACGTTGCCCCATCCGGACATCTCGTCGTTGTAGCCGACGGGCACGTCGCGCACGAGGTTGTTCTCGAAGATGTTGAAGGAGGCGTCGACGTCGGTGGCGAAGCCGCGGCCGTCGTCACCGAGGTCGTGGACGTAGTTGTTGTCGATGCGGTTGTAATTGGAGGAGGTGCCCAGCCGGATGCCCTCCTGCATGTAGTGGTTGGTGCTGGCGTCGGCGATGTGCGAGACGTCATTGCCGGTGATCCGCCAGAAGGTGCTGAAGGTCAGCACCCAGATGCCCGGGCCGGTGCCGCAGTCGACGCGGGTGATCGTGTTGTCCTGGATCAGGCCCGAGCGCGCGAGGGTGGCGTGGATTCCGCGGCCGGTGACGGTGTTGCCGATCAGCTTTATGCCGTCGGCGGGGTTCAGCGTCCGGCCGATCTTGCTCTCGACGTAGGCGATGGCGCCCCTGCTGACCTCCGGGTCGTTCGTGGAGGTGCCGGGGACCCGACGCCTTTCCTGCCAGTTCCTCTTGTCCACCAGGCTGTCGGTCCACGTGAAGGCGTCGAAGCCCCCGCCGCCGTTGATGTAGACGCCGTTGTGGATCTGCAGACCGGAGATCGTCCAGTAGTCCGCCCCGCCCTTGACGAGGATCGTGCGGTCCGAGGTCGGCTTCATCGAGGAGCACTTGGTGGCCGGTTGCACGGAGGTGAGTTTGACGGGACCGTCGCCGGCGGCGGTCAGGGTGATCGGCGCCCGGGCGGTGCCGGAGTGCGTGATGCTGATCTGTTGGTTGTAGGTGCCCTTGTGGACCAGGATCTTCGCGCCCGGCCCGGACCGGTCCACGGCCTTCTGGATCGTGCGGAGCGGCTTGGCGGCCGTGCCGGGGTTGGCATCGCTGCCGGTGGTGGCCACGTGGATGCTCGCGCCAACGAGGCGGCCGCCCTCCGGGATCGACGCGGTCGCGGTGGTGCCGGCGGCGAACACCGGAATGGTCAACAGCCCGGCGCCCAGGCGGGCAGCGATCGGCAATGTGGGCATGGGTCCCCCTGTGAGCAGCACGTTGTTTTGGGATTTGGGAGGCAAACTACCGCGCGGACCCCCGTCGGCAAAGCCGTGTCCGCGTGAGGTGACCTGCGCCGGGGGTCGGTGACGCTGAGCGAAGACTTATCCCGGCCACAGCTTCATGACAGGTTCGCGGCCCAATCTGAGGCCATCAGGGAGAGCGGAGATGCCGCTCTCGACCTCGCACAAGGAGCATGAAGACTATGGCTTCCAGCAAGCTCGGCAAAGGCGCGCTCGCCGCGAGCGCGGCCGGTCTGCTCATTGCCGGCGGCGGCGCGATCGCGTATGCCGCGACGGGCGACTCGACTTCCACGACCACTCCCACGTCCTCCGCCAGCTCGTCGACGTCGAGCGGTCTGCCCAGCCTGGACAACGGCCAGGGCGCGAACAACGGCCAGACGGGCCAGCTGGCACCCCAGGGCGGCATGGGCCGCGGCGGTATGGGTGACGGCCAGGGCATGGGCGGCCACGCGCATACGGCCGTGACCGGCGATGAGTTGACCAAGGTCAAGGACGCCATCAAGGCCAAGGACTCGGACGTCACCGTCACGCAGGTGATGAAGGACGAGGACGGGTCGTATGACGCGTTCGGCACCAAGGACGGGCAGATGGTGCGGGTCGAGGTTTCTGCCGATCTCAAGACTGTCGAGGTCGGCCAGGGCGGGCCGGGTATGGGCCGCGGCGGCATGGGTGGCCACCACGGCGGCGGGATGCCCGGCCAGGCTCCCGGCCAGTCCGGCGGCTCGGGCACCCTGCCGGTCCCCACGCCGAGCGGTACCACCTCGAACTCCAACACCTCTTTCACCTGAGCACCGGCGGGGGGGGGGGCCCCG
>NZ_HG764815.1:3462506-3465636 GCF_001050535.1 Nostocoides australiense Ben110
CCCGGTCGCGGCGAACGCCTGGATCGCCAGGGCGGTTGCGTCCGGGTCGCCGGCGCACGGGCTCTGGTCGAAGGCGATCGGAACGCTGCCGTCGGCGCAGGACTGCCGCTGCAGGTAACCCGCCGCCCACCCGGCCCGACCCGACAGCCCGGCCCGCTGCAGCGCGAGCACGCCGAAGCTCTGCCCAAAGGCGTTCGAATAGTCACCCCACTCAGACTTGTCCGACAACCGCCCCGAACTCGTTTGCAGCGCAGTGAGTTCCGCGATGATGTTGCGCCCTCCGAAGGAGCGGACATCGCGCCCGGTCACGTCGATGGCGAGGGCCAGCTTGGCGTGCGCGCCGGCATACGACTCGCCGCCGGTTCCGACATAGGCACCCAGGGTGGCGGGCTGGGCGATCCAGGACATCGCCCGGTCACTGGTGACCTTGTTGGTCTTCGCCGCGGCGAAGGCCAGGACGGCATCGAGCGTCAGACCCGGGTCGTCGTATGCCGTGCCGCCGAAGTCGGTCTGCAGGTGCGTGCCGTCGACGAACTGCCGGTTCAGCCAGCCGGCGGCGGTGCGGCCGGCCAGCCGGTCGGACGGAGTGGGTGCCGCAGCAACCGGCCCGGCCGCCACGGCCAGCGTGGCCGCAGCGGCGACGACGGTCACGCCGGCGCGGCGAACGCCCTTGCGGGACAGGGAAAGAGGGGACAGAGCAAGAGAGGGGACAGACACGAGAGGTCCTTCCTCCGCATACCTCGGCGGGGAGTCGATGTGAATGGACATGTCCGTCACAGGCATTCGGGCTCATCCGGCCAGAGGCCGACATCACCGCTGCGGGTCAGCGCCGGATTCGCACCGGCTTCCCCCGCGAGGGACACCCCGAACCTACCGCACGGTCTCAGCGGCGGCGCAGCCAGTCCCGGACCGTGTCGATGATGGTGTCGGCGACCTCCGTGACGATGCTCGACGCCGGCGGGCCGTCGGGGGAGTTGGCGGCCGACTCCACGCCCGGCGCGCCCTCCGACAGCACGACGATCGACCACGGCGCGGCGGCATAGTCGCCCACGATGACGTCGGACTCCTCCAGCGCCCAGCAGTTGTAGCCGGCCTCGAAGTGCGAGGCGGTGTCGACGATCCGGTGCCACGCCACCCCCTCGGCGGCCGCGGGCACCCCGAAGCGCACCGCCTGGTCGGCCATATTGATCAACACCAACAGATCGGATCCGCCGACCGGCGAGGCGTCGATCCACAGCCGCACCGCCCGGTCACCGTCCGCCGGCGCGTCCGCCGACTGCGGCTGGGTGAAGACATAGCTCACGTCGGTGCCGCCGAGTTCGGCATCGCCGTACGACCGCTGCCGCAACCCCGGGTGCGAGCGCCGCAGCGCCGTCAGATACGTCGTGAACACCAAGTGCGGATTGACCCCGGCGGGCGCGGCCGCGACCCCGAAGGTGTCGTGGTAGGCCGCGCCCTCGACCCCGACCGCAGCCTGCGTCGGCGCGTTGGTCGCTGCGGCGGCCCAGTTGTTCCACATCCCGATCGTGTTGAGGTTGTAGGGATTGTTGTTGCCGTTCTGGGTCCGTGCGAACTCGTCGCCGGAGCACATCATCGGCACGCCACGGGCCAGGATCAGCGCGACCATGAAGTTGCGCAGGCGCTGCCGCACGAGGGTCTGGTTGCCGCCGCTGCCCCACGAGTCGTTGCTGTCACTGCCGCCGTCGGACGGCCCGAACGGCCACGGCTGGCCGTTGACTTTGCCGTCATAGGACACCAGGTCGAGCAGGCAGAAACCGTCGTGCGCGGTGACGAAATTGATCGACCGCTGCGGCCCGCCCTGGTCGCGGAAGCCCTGATAGTCGCCGTTCATCATCGCCATGAACGTGCCGGTGTTGCCGTCCCCCTTCAGGTAGCGCCGCACGGCATCGCGATAGCGGCCGTTCCACTCACCCCAGCCGTCGGGGAAGTTGCCTACCTCGTATCCCCACAGGTCCCACGCCTCGGCGATGACCTCGATGTCGCGGGCCGCCGCCAGGTCGCGGATCGCCGTCAGCATCGGGTGCTCGGAGTGGAAGCGCCGCTGCTCCCCCCATGCCTCCCGCGGCGCCGCGTCGGGCAGCCGGCCGAGCACGGGCGCCAGGTCGAACCGGAACCCGTCGACGCCCATCTCGTCGCACCAGTACGCCAGCGATTCGAGCACGAGGCGCTGCGCCACGGGCGAGGAGAGGTCGGTCTGGTTGCCGCAGCCGGTCGCGCCGTCGACGAGCAGCCCGGTGTCGGTGAGCACGTAGTAGTCGGGCGTCGCGAATCCGCCGAAACTCGTGAACCCGACCGTGTCGCCGTCGCCCCAGTTGCCGCCCTCGCCGGTGTGGTTGTAGACGACGTCGAGATAGACCTCGATGCCGGCGTCGTGGAAGGCGCGGACCATGGCCTTGAACTCCCGCGTCGGCCCGCCGGGGGATTTGTCGGCGGCATACTGCCGGTTCGGCGCGAAGAAGCCGAGCGTCATATAGCCCCAGTGGTTCGAGGATCCGGCGGTGTCGAGTTCGCTGCCGCTGGTCTCGTGCACCGGCAGCAGTTCCAGCGTCGTGACGCCGAGGCCCTTGAGGTAGGGCGCGAGCAGCGCCGCACCGGCATACGTGCCCTGCAGGTGCGCCGGGACGTCGCCCACGCCGGCGAAGCGCGGCAGGCCGGAGAGCAGGGTATGCAGCTGCGTCGCCGAGGGGTGCGAGGTCAGGTTGCGCACGTGCGCCTCGTAGATGATGGCGTCCTGCGCCGCCACCTTCGGCTTGGTGCCGGTGGGCGTCGCGTCGGCGACCACGATGGCCTTCGGAGCGTATGCCGCGGTGTCCCACTCCCGCAGCGGCCGCCCGCGGTAGTCGCGCGGGCCCCAGCCGAAGATCCCCGCGTCCGCGCCCGCCGCCGCCACCTCCGGGCTCGCCGGGCTGTGGGAGATCTCGCGGGCGTACGGGTCGGTCAGCAGCTTGTTGGGGTTGAAACGCTCGCCGCCCGGGCCGATGTCCGCGACGAAACCAGCGGCCGAACCGGGGGTCCAGGCCGGGTCGACGGTCCAGCCCGGCCCCCACACGCGATAGCCGTAGTGCGCGCCCGGCCCGACCCCGGTCAGCCGCGCCCGCCACGTCCCGTC
>NZ_HG764815.1:3465736-3475182 GCF_001050535.1 Nostocoides australiense Ben110
ACACCGATAACACGTCGAGTGAACACGTTGTCCACATGTGGTGGCGTTGCGCTGGGGTTGCGGTGTTCACTCGACGCGCGTTACGTGTTCACTCGACGGGGGGTGGGGTCGTGCTCGCGCAGGAAGGCGTCGATCTCGTCCGCGGTGGGAGCGGTAGCCGGGCCGCGGCGCGTCACCTTGATCGCCCCGGCGACGTTGGCGCGACGGGCGGCCTCGAGCCACTCCATCCCGGCGGCGCGGCAGGCGGTCAGGGTCCCTGTATGGGTGTCGCCGGCGCCATTCGTGTCCACGGGCGTCTGCGGATAGCCGGGTAGCTCCGTAGTCACCCCGCCGACGTGCACCGCGCAGCCCTTCGGGCCGTCACGCACGATCGCCACACCCTCGGGCCGCAGCAAGGCGGCCACGGCGACGACGGATTCGGCCATGCCAGGCAGCCCCGTTACGTCCAAGGCCTCGGCAGCGTTTGAGGTCCAGACGTCCGTCATGGCGAGGACCTCAGTGCGCAGGGCCGAGTCGAGGTCGGCGAAGGCCGCTCCGGGATCGAGGACGACGACGACATCGTCGTGGAGACCGTGCAGCCACGCGACCAGCGGGTCACGCGTCATACCCACCAAGGAGAACCCGCTGACACACACGATGTCGCCCGGCTGCGGGTCGGAGGTCTGCAGGCTCTCGACGCTGATCCGCCGCTCCGCGCCCTGGGTGGTGACGAAGGTGCGCTCGGCCGAGGGTTCGATCATCACGAAACAGACGCCGGTGTCGAGGTCTGCGACCGGCGGCGCGGACCACGCGATGCCCTCGGCGGCCAGCGCCGACCGCACCAGGTCGGCGTTCGGTCCGGTGCCCAACGCGCCCGCGTGCACACACGCGGCACCCGAGCGCGCGGCGGCGATGAGAATGTTCACCGCCCCACCGGCATACAGGTAATGCGCCCCGGCCATGACGTTGCCGCCCCGCTCGGGCAACCCCGGCACCTCGACGACTTCGTCGACGAGAGCCTGGGCGGTGTGGATCACTCGGGGGGCCATGAGGGGTCATCCTCCCACTTGCGGCCGCCCCACCTCGCATGCGGCCAGGCCTACACCCGAGCGCCTGGCTATCCGCCCGCCTTGCGGCGGAACATCCGCTGGCCGCCCTCGGCGCCGCTCGCGTGATCCACCTTGCCGTGCTCGCTGTGGTCGGAGACGTCGACCTTGCTCCCGGCCTGCTTCTTCTCCAGGGCCTCCCGGAACTTCCGCTTCGTCTCCTCGTCGGGCAGCGATCGCTTCTCCGTGCTCATGCCCAGATCCTGCCATCGACACCGCTTCGCCCGCAGGTGTTTACCTCGCGAAAACGTGTCGGTCCCACGATGACCCCCCTGGCAACGGTAGAACTGGCACGACCCGGCCACGTATGAGATGGCCGGGTCGCCCTTTTGTCGGCCGACCGTGTCTCCCCTTTCCTGGCACGACCAGTAGCGCTCCGATGTTGCTCGATATGAATTTCTAGTCATTCCTTTAGACAGCGGTATGCAGTGGAATCGGGGCGAGGGTGGCCGGGGCCGCATACCCCCGGGGGCTGTTCCCGTCTGAGGAACGACCCTTAGCAGCGGGGCCCTGGCGCGACAGGCTCGGTCTCAGAGCAGCCGCAGCCACGGCTGACCACCAAGCGCAGTGCAAGGGAGCACAGATTGCCTACCGTCACGATCGAGCCCTCGGGTGAGGTGATCTATCTCGAGCCGGACGAGACCGTCCTCAGCGGCCTCTACAAGGCGGGATACGCCTACACCATCGGGTGCCGGCGCGGCGGGTGCGCGATCTGCAAGGTCGATTGCCGCGCGGGGGAGTTCCACTACAACCGGCCGATCGCCGACACCGTCATCAACGAGACGGAGCGCGCGGACGGCACCTGCTTGTCCTGCCGGGCCGTGCCCGACGGGGACATCACGATCGAGATGCGCGGCGAGAACGTGCGCCTCGTCAATCCCTTTCTGCGCCAGATCAATGAGAAGGCGCGACTGCGTGCCGAGGCCAAGCAGGCCGCGGACGCCGAGCGGCTGACCAGCACCACCACAAAGGAGTAACGGCATGGCTGTCATGCGCATGGGCTACGTGCACGCCCGGGTCACCGACCTGGCCGAGGCCAAGGAGCACTACGCCAACACCCTCGGGCTCTACGAGACCCACTCGGAGCCGGGCAAGGTTTTCTACAAGGGCTGGGACGAGTGGGATCACCACTCGGTCGTCCTCGAGGAGGGCGGCGTCGGGGTCGCGAAGTTCGGCTTCAAGGTCGAATACGAATCCGACATCGACGCCATCGAGAAGAAGGCCCAGGACTTCGGCCTGACCGTCGAGCGCATGAGCGCCGGCGACAACCTCGAGGTCTCCGACGGCATCCGCTTCACCTCGCCGTCCGAGCACGTCTTCGAGGTCTACCACTCGCAGAAGGTCATCGGCACCGAGGTCGGCACCCACAACCCGGACGCGTTCCCGCGCCACCTCGTCGGTGTCGGCGTGCCCGCCCTGGACCACGCGCTGATCCTCGCCGAGAACGTCCGCAAGATGGAAGACATGTTCAAGGCTGTCTTCGACTTCTTCCCGACCGAGCGCGTCCAGACCGACCTCAACGACGACGACGCCCACTTCATCGCCTCGTGGATGACCTGCAACAACCAGATCCACCAGATCGCCGTTCTCGAGGGCGAGCAGTCCAAGCTGCACCACTTCGCCTTCAAGCTCGACAACTGGGACCAGGTCGGCCGCGCCGCGGACCTGTTCTCCATGGACGACGTGCCGATCGACATCGGCCCGACACGTCACGGCATCACCCGCGGCCAGACGATCTACTTCTTCGACCCGGCGGGCAACCGCAACGAGGTCTTCGCCGGTGGCTACCCCGCCTACCGCGACCGGCCCATCAACAAGTGGACCCCCGATGCCATCGCCAAGGGCATCTTCTACCACGCTCGTGAGCTGAACGAGCGCTTCACCACCGTCTACACCTGATCGACCGTCCCGGCTCACGCCGGGCGGATCCAGGCGCCGGGGAGGGCGGCCACGGCCCCTTGCCGTCCTCCCCGCAACACCTCTCAAATCTGTTGTGCCACGGGGCGATGCCGCCTGCCCTGATCCAGGAACGACATGAACGACACTCCCCTCATCGTCAACCGCCCGCAATTGACGTATGCCGCGGCCCGGCTCGCATTGGATGCTGCAGTCGCCGAGGCCGAGCGCATCGGCGGCGCCTTCAATGTGGCTGTCGCCGACACGGGCGGGGTGCTCCTGGCCTTCGCCCGGATGGACGGCGCCTTCGCCGAGTCGGGAGCCATCGCCAGGGACAAGGCGTGGACGGTCGCCAGCTTCGCCGGCTTGCCGTCGCGAGCCCTTTACGAGGCGATCGAGGCGGAGCCGGCCGTGCGCGACGGGATCGGGGGCCGGGACCGAGTCGCCGCCTTCGGCGGTGGTGTCCCGATCCGAATCGACGGTGCCCTCGCGGGGGCCGTGGGGGCGTCGGGTGGCTCGGCGGCGCAGGACGAGCAGGTCGCCCAGGCCGGAGCCGACGCCGTGATCGCGGCATACGAATCCGTTGCGAAAGAAGGCCGTTCATGACCCCGTTCATGCTGCGCGTTGCCGAGTATGTCGGTGCTGACGAGGACGAGATCGACCACATCGTCGCGCCCATGCCGGCCACGCGGATCAGCCAGAAGATCGCCGCCAGTCACGGCGCCGACAAGCAGGTCGCGATTCGATCGCTTGCCGAGCAGCTCGTGTGCGAGGCCAACGCCGTCCTCGGTCACGCGAGCGACCACCTCACCCTCACCGACGAGACGCTGCCCGACGAACTCGCCTTCGAGGTCGGCTTCCGGGGCCGCGCGGCACGGGTCTCGACGACCTTCGCCGACGGCACGGCATACGGCCGGCTGGTCGGTGACGGCTTCGAGAGCGAACTGCCGCAGGAGCTGAACAGCGCCGACGACGTGCCCGATCTCCTCATGCGCCTGATCATCGAATCGGGCACACCCCATCACACCGTAAACGGCTGATAGCAAGCAAAAGTTATTTCAGGACAAAGGAGTTCACGTGCAGATCGAACTGCGCACCCAGGTCATCGAGCCGCAGCGCAAGACCTTCACCCACATCAGCGACCGTTACGGCGACCGACCCTCCACTCGTTACGAAGAGGGCACGATCGACCTGCAGAGCACCGTCAACTACCACTACAAGCCGCTTTGGGCTCCGGACAAGGACATCTACTCCCCGGACTTCAGCGAACTGAAGCTGGCCGATCCCTACTCCTTCATGGACCCGCGGCAGTACTACTACGCGCCCTATGTCACCGCCCGCGCCGACCTACACGAGGCCTTCGGATCCACCCTCGGCTACCTCGAGAAGCGCGGCCTGTTCGAGCGCCTGCCCGAGGCCTGGGGCGGAGTCCTGCAAAACGTCGTGTTGCCGCTACGGCACTATGAGGCTGCGGCCCAGATGATCTCGGCGTATGCCGGCCGTTACGGCTGGGGCACCTCCATCACCCAGTGCGCGTCCTATGCATCCTTCGACCGGATCGGCAACGCCCAGATCCTTTCCCGCACGGGCATCTCCTACGGCGGCGGCACGGCCGAGCCGCTGGCCCTGGCCAAGACGGCGTGGCTCGAGGACGACGCGTGGCAGCCGATGCGCAAACACGTCGAGCAGATGATGGTCGAGCAGGATTGGGGCAAGTCCCTCGTCGCCCTGGACGTCACCGACCGGATCATCTACCAGTTGCTGTTCGTCCACCTCGACGACGCGGCCATCACCTCCGGAGCCGGCTCCTACTCCCTTGTCGCGCAGCACCTTTCCAGCTGGTTCGCCGACCAGCGCAAGTGGCTCGACGCGCTCTACAAGGCGTGGGTGGCCGACCCCGAACACGGCGCAGCCAACGCCGCCACCATCGCCGCCGTCGTCGACACGACCATCGCCACCGTCCGCGAAGCCATGGCGCCGGTCGCCGCCGCAGCCGACTCACTCATCGACGCGGGCACCACGGACGCCCTCTCCGCAGCCGCCGACCAGGCGCGCGCGGCATACGTCACCCTCGGCGCCGTCAAGGAGAACTGAGCAATGACCACCATCCCCGCCGCCGAGCGCCCCGTGGGCGTCGACATCCAGGAGAACGAGCAGAACCGGGCGGTCATCGAAGCGATCGAAGCCGACAACCCCGAGGCCACCGTCCGGCACATGCCCGGCATGGTCCGCGTGCAGTCTCCCGGCAAACTCGTCATCAACCGCGAGTCGGTCGAGGAGCGCATCGGCCGCGAATGGGAGACCCACGAGTTCCAGCTCGCGATCATCTCCTACTTCGGCCACATCAAGGAATGGGACGACGACCAGATCCTCATCGCCTGGGACCACTGAGTCACCCCACGAAGTGTCCTCGCTCGTGCCTCGCTGCGGTACGTCGCGGGGACCCCGACAAAGTCCAACGACCCGTGTCGACCTCCTGAAAAGACTTGAGAAAGAGGCAATTTCATGACTATCGCACCGAAGGCTCCGCGGAAGCTGAGCATGAAGGACCGCTACTCGGCGCTGACGCGTGACCTGGACTGGGAGCCGTCCTACGTCAGCCCCGACGAGCTGTTCCCGCAGACCAAGTTCGAAGGCATCATCATCCACGACTGGAGCAAGTGGGAGGACCCCTTCCGCCTCACCGTCGATGCCTACACCAAGTACCAAGCGGAGAAGGACAAGCGGCTGTATGCCGTGCTCGACGGCTTCGCGCAGAGCCAGGGTCACCTGAGCCTCACCGACGCGTCATACCTGAACGCGATGAAGCTCTTCATCCAGGGCATCGCGCCGAACGAGTACAACGCGCACCGCAACTTCGCGATGCTCGCCCGCCACCTCAACGGCGGCGGCCCGCGGTTCGCCGCCCTGTGCCAGTGCCTGGACGAGATCCGCCACGCGCAGACCGAGATCCACACGCTCGCCAACTACAACAAGTACTACGGCGGCTTCCACTCCTTCCTCCACCAGCACGAGCGCGTGTGGTACCTCTCGGTGCCCAAGTCCTTCTTCGAGGACGCCCTCTCCGCCGGCCCCTTCGAGTGGCTCATCTCGATCGGGTTCTCCTTCGAGTACCTGCTGACCAACCTCCTCTTCGTGCCCTTCATGTCGGGCGCCTCGTTCAACGGCGACCTGCCGACGATGACCTTCGGCTTCTCCGCGCAGTCCGACGAGTCGCGACACATGACGCTCGGCCTCGAGGCGATCAAGTTCCTCCTCGAGCAGGACGAGCGCAACGTCCCGATCGTGCAGTACTGGCTCGACAAGTGGTTCTGGCGCGGCTACCGGCTCCTGGCCCTCGTCGCCCAGATGCTCGACTACATGCTGCCGCGCAAGGTCATGAGCTGGAAGGAGGCGTTCGAGCTCTACTTCGAGGAGCAGATGATGAACGGCCTCTTCCAGGACCTGGCCTACTACGGCATCCGGCCGCCATTGCACGTCGACAAGGCCATCCAGGAGAAGGAGTACGTCTCCCACCAGGCCTACTGGATCCTCTACCAGTTCGGCCACGCCGCCGCCTTCACCACCTCGGTGCCCACCGACGAGCACATGAAGTGGCTCGAGGAGCAGTACCCCAACACTTTCCCGACCTACAAGACGTTGTGGGAGAAGGAAAAGAAGAACATCGAGAACGGCGGACGCCACTTCATCCGCGGCTTGCCGCAGCTGTGTCAGGTCTGCCAGATCCCGATGGGCTTCACCGAGGCCGACGACCCCTTCGTCCAGGCGCAGCGCGAGTCGATCTTCGAGGGCGAGCGCTACAACTTCTGCTCCGACGGCTGTCAGTACATCTTCGATCACGAGCCGGTGAAGTACCGCCAGGCCTGGCTGCCGGTGCATCAGATCTACCAGGGCAATTGCGGTGGGCCGACGCTGCCCGACGTCCTGGAGTGGTACAACCTCAAGCCGGGCGACGGCGGGGAATACCTGGGGTCCATGGACCACCAGAACTGGCTGAAGTGGCACGGCGAGGCCGACTCGGCCGAAGGCATCGACGAGGGCGACGCGGCATACGCCGGAAAGGGACACTGACATGACGCTCCACGACACCATCAGCGCTCCGGCGATCCACGCGCTCGGTGACTACAACCACCCCTCCCGCTCCGCCAAGGAGATCTACGGCGACGACATGTTGCTCATGGTCTGGTGGAAGGGCAACCCGTGGTTCGTGGCCGCGGCCTGCTGTCGCGTGCCCGAGGCCATGCCGTGGGAGACCTTCTGGGCCGAGGTCTTCGTGCCCTATCACGAGGAGGACCCGGACTTCGACGCCAGCAAGGGCTGGGAGCAGTTCGACTGGTTCCTCGCCGTCAATCGCACCGAAGCGCCCGTCGAGGTGGCCGCCGGCAAGTCCCTGGCCGACCTCGGCCTGACCCACAAGGCCGTCCTCGGCTTCAAGAACAAGTAGGAATCATGGCTGAGTCGTTCGTCATCACCGTTGAGCCGCTCGGCCGGCAGGTCGTATGCCGTGACGACCAGCCGATCCTCGATGCCTGCCTGCGCGCGGGGGTGTGGCTCCCACACTCCTGCACCCACGCCACCTGCGCCACCTGCAAGGTCGACCGGGTCGACGGCGACGTCGACCACGGGGAGGCAAGTTCGTTCGCGCTCATGGACTTCGAGCGCGAGGAGAAGATGCTGACCTGCTGCGCCCGGCCGCGCAGCGACGTCACCCTTGAGGCGGAAATCGACATCGACGAGGACATCGAGATGTTCCCCGTCGAGGACTATGTCGCCACGCTGGTGTCCAAGGACGAGATCGCCAAGGACACCGTGCGGCTCGTCCTGGAACTCGACCGGGACATGTCGTTCAACGCCGGGCAATATCTGAAATTCACTGTGCCGGCAGGTGATTCGGGCGATGCGGTGGACCGGACCTGGTCCATCGCCTCCCCGCCCACCCAGCCGCGCACGCTGGAGTTCCACGTCCGGCTCGTCCCCGGCGGGCGCGGCACCGACGGCTGGGTCTTCAAGGACCTCGGGGTCGGGGACCAGTTCCCGGTGAGCGGACCCTATGGCCGGTTCGTGCTGCATACCGGCCAGGACAACCACACGATCATGGTGGCCGGCGGCACCGGCCTCGCCCCGATCAAGGCCATGCTGCGGCACGGTCTGGAGAACGAGATGTATGAGGGGGAGATGACCCTCTATCAGGGCGGGCGGTCTCGGGAGTGGCTGTATGACGTGGACTACTTCCGCTCTCTCGCAGAGGAATACGACCAGTTCACCTATCGGCCGTGCCTGTCCGAAGAGACGGCGGAGGAGGTGGCTGCCGCCGGCGACGACCCCGCGGCATACGGCTTCGGCATGGTCACCGACGTCATCGCCGCGGACCACGCCTCGCTGTCCGGCTGCAAGGGCTATCTGTGCGGCCCGCCCCTGATGGTCGAGGCCGCCCTGAAGACCCTGATGTCCAAGCGCCTCTTTCCCCGCGACATCTATCGCGAGGAGTTCTTCAACGAGGGCGACAAGGCCGCCGGCGTCAACTCCCCCCTCATCAAGCGCTGACGCGGCGCAATTCCGAGGAGACTGACAGGTCAACGACTGCGAGCCATCTGGCCCGCCGAGCCTGCTCGAGAGTTCCCCTATGGGGTGGTCACCCCGGTTATGGCGCCGGCATACACGCCGACAATCAGGTCGCCGCGGCGTCGGGATCCCCGTACTCTCGAAGATGCTCCGAAGAGTACTGTGTGCGTCAGCTCTGGCGGCTCCCCTTCCAGACCCGGCACGGGCACGTCGTGTTGCGCATGAGGTCGATCAAGTCGAGCAGGTAGGTCCAGGGCTGGTCGATGCCGAGGCTTCGGCGGTAGGCGAGGAACTGCTCGACCGGACGGGCGATATCGGTCACGGGTTGATACCACGCGGCAGTGACGACGTCCTTGTCGACGAGCCCCTGAGAGAGATAGCCGCCCAAGGTGTCGTACAGCGCCAGCGCGTAGTTGACCTGATCCCACTCGGGGTCGCCAAGCTTCGGAAAGTCGCCATTCTTGGCCCCGACGTACAGCAGCTTGCGACCCCCTGCGGCCTTGGGGTCGATGAGCGCCTCGTGGATTCGCTCGAACGTTGCCAGCCGCGCGCTGCGCGAACTGTGCCGCAGGGTTGACCACGTTGCGATGGCCGAGGCAAGGAGCGCAATGACCGAGATGACGAGCGCCCAGGTCTGCGTGCTGTTTGTCATGGGCTGACCTCCTGGGCTGACGGTCGCAGGGGTGGCAGCGGCCCGTAGGTCTCGGCGGGCAGGCGAGTGATCTGGCCATTCAGCACGACATTCCATCCAAGCCACTGCCAGGCGTCCTCCGACGCACCGGCGAGCGTGCCAGCAACGTCGAACACGGCGACCTGTCGACCGGGCAACAGATAGATGCGGAAGCCGATCGGATCACCGGTGGTGGCGTCCCAGACCCGGACCGTGCCCTCGTCGCCGCCGGT
>NZ_HG764815.1:3475282-3477261 GCF_001050535.1 Nostocoides australiense Ben110
AGGCACCTTGTTCAGCAGTCTCCTAGCCACGAACGGGCGCTTTCGCCGGCGGAGAATTGTGGCGCAGGCGTCGCCCCCGCGCCCGCCGAGACCCCGCCCGGTCGCCGGTTTGCGGGGGTTTTACGTATGCGGCCGATCAGATTACGCATTGACGCTGCCCGATCCGTGTGCCCGCGCGTTGATTCGTCATCGCTGCCCGGTGAGACTCGTGGCGCAGCGGGCGAAACCGTCCGCGACGAGGAAGGGCGCAGACGAGAAGGGGCGCAATCGATGGGCATCGAGACAGGACTCGCCGTCACCGGCGTGATCGCGGCGCTGTTCGGCGTCGGGTTCGCCTTCCTTCCCAAATTCGTCGATTCGCCGCGGGTCGAGCGCGGCTACGCCATGGCGGGGTCGCTGCTCGTGCTCGCGTGCGCCCTGGCCCTCGTCGTCGTTCCGTGGATGGGAGACCGGGCATGAGCAAGGACCAGCGTCGCGGCATCGTCGGACTCGTCGCCGTCCTCTACGGCATGGGCGTGGCCTTCGGCCCCAGCCTCGTCGACAACGACGCCCTGTGGAAGGCCTGGCTCGGCGTCGGCGCCTTCGTCGTGGGCGCCCTGTGGCTGGCGCTGATGGTCTTCCCGTGGGCCCAGGGCCGGCGCACCGAAACGCCCTAGGCGCTACCGGGACGGGTGAACCCCGGGCACTCGTGGACGGGCAGGCGGGGATAGCGGGCGAAGCGCTCGTCGGTGGCCGCCAAGGCGCACCGCAGATAGACGGTGCCCTTGTTCGTCGGCCGGATCAGCGCGTGGGCACAGGTTCCGCAGAGACCGGCCACGCCGCGTATGTCGTTTTCGGTCACCGGTGCTCGGCAGGGGGTTCGACGTCCACCTGCGCCGGCAGATCGGCGATCCCGACGGGACACGTCAGTCCGTTGGGACCGTGGTTGCAATAGCCACCCGGGTTCTTGTGGAGGTACTGCTGGTGGTAGGCCTCCGCATACCAGAAGGTGCCGGCCTGCTCGGCTGGCAGCTCCTGGGTCGTGATGTCGCTTGCGCCGGCCTTGGTCAACTCACCCTGGAAGGCCGCATGCGTGGCACGGACGGCGGCCTGCTGCTCCTGGCTCGTCCAGTAGATGGCCGAACGGTACTGCGTGCCGACGTCATTGCCCTGCCGGTTCGGGGTGGTCGGATCGTGGTTCTCCCAGAAGGCTTTCAGGATTCGCGATGGGGTGATCCGCGCCGGGTCATAGGCCACGAGCACGGCCTCCGCATGGCCCGTCTCCCCGGTGCAGACCTCCTCGTAGGTCGGGTTCGGCGTGAACCCACCCTGATAGCCCACGGCTGTGGCCACCACTCCGGGCAGGCGCCACATGATCCGTTCGGCGCCCCAGAAACAGCCCATCGCGACATGGATGACCTCGGTGCCGTCGGGCCAGGGGCCCGCGAGCGGGGTGCCGAGCACCTCGTGCGTCGTCGGCACGGCGAACACGGGCTGCGCGCGGCCGGGCAGAGCCGTGTCGGCGGTCGGCATGGGCTTGGGCTGGCGGCCGAAGATCATGCTCTATTCAAACCCACGATGACACGCGGCATTCCCCGCGCGCAGTCAGGACAATCCGGGGAAGGGATCCCATGTCGCCCCCCAGGACCCGTCGAGCGTCACGGCGCTGCTCAGCCACCCGGTCGCGGCGAGAGTGGCCTCGGCGTCACCGGACACGGTGGGGAGGACGGCGGCATACGACTGCACGAGGCTGCGGGTCAGGTGGGCGATGAGGCGCTTCGCCGTCGCGTTGTCGGTCGCGTCGAGCGGCAGGGCGTATGCCGTGGGCATCGGTGGGGCGTCCGCGCCCAGGTCCTCCTCCAAGGTGGTGGCCCAGCCGCGTAGCCGCTCGAGCGCCGCGATCGCCTTGGTGCGCTGGGCGTCCGTGGACCGCGCTGCCGCCACCTCGGTGCCGTAGACCGCCTCGCGGGTGGCGGCGAGCAGGACCAGCCCGGCCGCCT
>NZ_HG764815.1:3477361-3491416 GCF_001050535.1 Nostocoides australiense Ben110
CCCCTCCCCGCCGCCCCCCCCCGCCGTCTCCACGCGACGTGATGGCGAGCCTCGCCCCTGGCGGGCGGATCGCCGTCGTCGCGGCGGCGCTTCTTGACGATCTCACGGCGCCGACCCAGTTGCTCAGCGCCCAGCGCACGGAGCCGCCGCTGCTGGCGGGCGGCTGGGAGATCCCCGGCGGGAAGGTGGACCCGGGCGAGGAGCCGCTCGATGCGCTCCACCGGGAGATCCACGAAGAACTCGGCGTACGGATCGAGGTGGGAGACGGCATACCCGGCCCGCTCGACGGGTGGTGGCCCCTCGGCGAGCGCTACGCGATGCTCGTGTGGCTGGCGCGGGTGAGCGACGGCATACCCCAACCGCTGGAAGGACATTCGCAGCTGCGCTGGCTGCCCGAGCATGCCCTGTGGTCGGTCGACTGGCTCCCCGCCAACCGGCCGATCCTGGCCGCCATCGCGGCCACACTCTGGACGCCCGAGCACTGACCGGACCCCGCGACGACAATGGGCGGCTGATCACGGAAGGATTCAGCGCGTGCCCGTCACCATCCCGAGTGCCCTCCCGGCCCGGCGCATCCTCGAAGGCGAGAACGTCTTCGTCATGACCGAGGGCCGCGCCGGCCACCAGGACATCCGGCCGCTGCGCATCGCCATCGTCAACCTGATGCCGACCAAGATGGCGACCGAGACCCAGCTGTTGCGGCTGCTCGGCAATACCCCCCTCCAACTCGAGATCACTCTGATCCGGATGGCGAGCCACGATCCGCGCAACACCGCCCAGGCCCACCTCGACGCCTTCTATACGACCTTCGAAGAGGCCCGCGGCGACAAGTTCGACGGGCTCATCATCACGGGTGCACCCATCGAGACGCTGCCGTTCGAGGCCGTCGACTACTGGCCCGAGCTGTGCGAGATCATGGACTGGGCGACGGATCACGTCTACTCGACCCTGTATGTCTGCTGGGGCGCGCAGGCCGGCCTCTTCCACCACTACGGCATCGAGAAATATCCGTTGGCGCACAAGATGTTCGGCGTCTTCGCCCACCGCGTCCTCGATCCGCGCAACCGGGTGCTGAGCGGCTTCGACGAGGTCTTCCCGGCACCGCACTCACGGCATACCGAGATCCGGGCGTCCGACGTCGAGGCGACCGACGGGCTGCAGTTGCTCGCGGTCAGCGACGAGGCGGGGGTGTATCTCGCGGCGAGCACCGACGGGCGCCACCTCTACGTGACCGGCCACCCCGAATACGAGCGGGACACCCTCAAGGCCGAATACGACCGCGACATCGGGCGGGGCCTGGACATCGCCGTCCCGCGGCATTACTACCCCGGCGACGACCCGACGCAGCCGCCGATGGTGAGCTGGCGCTCGCACGCCTTCCTGCTCTACGCCAACTGGCTCAACTACTGCGTCTACCAGGGCACGCCATACGATCTGGCGGCCATCTCCTCCCACACCGCCCCGCCGTCCGACGAAGACTGACGCGGGCGTGTCCGCACACCGGAGGACTAGGCGTTTCGCTGCGTCGTCGGCTTTACTAGCATCCATGACTCGACGTACGGGGGCACGTCGCCTCGTGATTTCCGCGGCCACGACCGGTCTGATCGCGGGCGCTGCCTTGACCACCGCACAGGCGGCCTCGGCGAGCGGCGCGGACGCCGCAAGCGCACCCGCGAAGGCGGCCCCGGCATACATCTCTCTGCTCTTCGGGCGCGCCAACTGGCAGGTCGCCGGCGGGCGGGACTGCTCGATCACCTTCCCCGGCGCGCGCACCCTGGAGCAGAACGCCCAGGACATGAAGGCCCGCGGAGTCACCGGCACGGCCATGGTCGTCGTCGGCCGCACGGTCGACACCGGCCACTCCTGCTTCGGCGGCTACACCCTCCAGTCGTCGTGGGAGGACCTGGCCAACCTGCGCTCCAAGTACGGCTGGCAGGTCACCTCACAGGGTATGTACTACAAGAACATGACGCTGATGACGACTGACGCGCAGCGGTATGCCGAAAGCGCGGCCACGCTGCCGATCTTCCGCGACCACGGATTCACCCGCGCGTGGGGCTCGTTCGCGTTCGCGAACAACAAGATGGACCTGCCGGCGCAGAAGCTGGTCTCGAAGTACTTCGCCTTCCTTCGCAAGTACGGCGACGGCGTCACCCGCAAGGCGAAGGCGACGACCTTCCCCTACATCATGACGACGCTGTCGATCAACGGCGGGCAGTGCAACAACGTGAACCTGAAGTGCTACGACTTCCCCGTGGCCAACGACCGGCGCGCGACCGATCTCAACCGGCTCAAGACCCTGATGAACCCGGCGCCCGACACCTGGTCGGTCGTCCAGGCGTACCGGTTCGTCGAGGGCAAGCAGGGCGCCATGCCCACCCAGCCGACGCCGCAGGTCTTCTCCTGGGACTGCACGAGCAGCGACTGGCGCAACCGGTGGACCAGCCAGCCCGAGATCTCGTGTCGCAACACCTATCTAGAGATGCTCGACGCCCGCAGTCCCAGCGCCAAGGTCACCGACCCGGCGACCGTCGCGCGGGCGTGGGGACGCATCCCGCCGTTGACCGCGAAGTAGGCTCCGCGAGCGGGACGTTCGCCCAAGAGGTCGGTCATCTGTGGAACGCGACATGGACTCGCTCATCGCCACCGGCGCCGCCCGGCCGACACAGTCCTGCTGACCCCGTTTCGCGGATTCGTCGGTATGCCGTTTGGCCTGAGAGAATCGGGTAATGCCCACGCAGTCTCGCAGCGACGTCCGTAATGTCGCGATCGTCGCCCACGTCGACCACGGCAAGACCACCCTCGTCGACAAGATGCTCTGGCAGGCGGGCGCTTTCGGCGCCCACCAGCACGTCGACGAGCGAGCGATGGACTCCGGGGACCTGGAGCGCGAGAAGGGCATCACGATTCTCGCCAAGAACACCGCGATCCGGTATTCCGGTGCCGCGGCGGCGGAGGCCGGTCACCCCGAGGGCGTGACGATCAACATCATCGACACCCCGGGGCACGCCGACTTCGGCGGCGAGGTCGAGCGGGGACTGTCGATGGTCGACGGGGTGGTGCTGCTCGTCGATGCGTCCGAGGGCCCGCTGCCACAGACCCGGTTCGTGCTGCGCAAGGCGCTGGCCGCGCACATGCCGGTCGTGTTGTGCATCAACAAGGTCGACCGCTCCGACGCCCGGATCGCCGAGGTGGAGGACGAGGTCTACGAGCTGTTCATGGACCTGATGGAGGACGGCGGCAACGCCGAGCACGTTCTCGACTTCCCGATCGTCTACGCCTCGGCCAAGGCGGGCCGCGCGTCGCTGACCCGCCCGGCGGACGGCGAGCTGCCCGACAGCGAGGACCTCGAGCCGCTGTTCGCGACGATCCTGTCGACGATTCCGGCGCCGCAGTATGACGACGGCTTGCCGCTGCAGGCCCACGTCACCAACCTCGACGCCTCCAACTTCCTCGGCCGGCTTGCGCTGTTGCGGGTCCACAACGGGCGGATCAGCAAGGGGCAGCAGGTCGCCTGGTGCCGTCATGACGGCTCGGTCCAGAAGGTCAAGATCACCGAACTGCTCATGACCGAGGCGCTCGAACGCAAGCCGGTCGACTCCGCCGGCCCGGGCGACATCATCGCCATCGCGGGCATTCCCGAGATCATGATCGGCGACACGCTCACCGACCCCGACGACCCGCGGCCGCTGCCGTTGATCACCGTCGACGAGCCGGCCATCTCCATGCTCATCGGCACCAACACCTCGCCGATGGCCGGCCGGGTTCGCGGCGCCAAGGTCACCGCCCGGCTCGTCAAGGACCGGCTCGACCGCGAACTCGTCGGCAATGTGTCACTTCGGGTGCTCCCGACCGAGCGGCCGGACGCCTGGGAGGTCCAGGGCCGTGGCGAACTGGCGCTGGCGATCCTCGTCGAGCAGATGCGCCGCGAGGGCTATGAGTTGACCGTGGGCAAGCCGCAGGTCGTCACCCGCGAGGTCGACGGCAAGGTGCACGAGCCCGTCGAACAGCTGACCATCGACGCTCCCGAGGAGTTCCTCGGCACGATCACCCAGGTGCTGGCTCAGCGCAAGGGCCGGATGACGCAGATGACCAACCACGGCACCGGCTGGGTGCGGATGGAATTCCTCGTCCCCTCCCGCGGCCTGATCGGGTTCCGCACCGAATTCCTCACCGAGACAAGGGGAACCGGCATCGCCCACCACGTCTTCCACGGCTACGAGCCGTGGGCCGGCGCAATCGTCACCCGCTTGACCGGCTCCCTGGTGGCCGACCGCTCGGGTGTCGCCACGTCATACGCCATGTTCAACCTGCAGGAGCGCGGGACGCTCCTGGTGGAGCCGACCACCGAGGTCTACGAGGGCATGATCGTCGGCGAGAACTCCCGCGCCGACGACATGGACGTCAATATCACCAAGGAGAAGAAGCTCACCAACGTGCGCTCCTCCACCGCCGACGTGCTCGAGCGGCTGATCCCGCCGCGGCGGCTCAGCCTGGAACAGTCGTTGGAGTTCTGCCGCGAGGACGAGTGCGTCGAGGTCACCCCCGAGGCGATCCGCATCCGTAAGGTCGAACTCGACCAGAACGCCCGAGCGCGCGCCGCGGCGAGGGCCAAGAACTCCTGAGCGGATGACGGCATACCGAACGCAACCTGCCGGCGCGGACGACTTCCGTGCCGTCATGTCGCGGCTCGTCAGCGGCGTCGTGCTGCTCAGCGCCCACCATGACGGGCATGACCACGCGATGACGGCGACGGCGTTCACGTCCGTCTCGCTCGACCCGCCGCTCGTGCTCGCGTGCGTCGAGCAGGCCGCGCGCTTCCACGAACTGGTCACCGACTCCGGCGTCTGGGGGGTCTCCCTCCTCGGCCGCAAGCAGCGGGCCGCCGCGGAGTGGCTGGCCACGCCCGGCCGGCCGCTTGTCGGCCAGTTCGACGCGATTCCGCACTGGCGCGCCGAGAGTGGCGTCCTGCTCTTCACGGGTAGCCTCGCTACCCTCGAAGCCCGGACCACGGCCATACATCAGGCCGGGGACCACTCCATCATCGTCGGCGAGGTCATCGCGACCGGCCTCGACGACGACCCGGACGACGCGCTCGTCCACTACCGCAGCCGCTACGGGAGCATTGCATGAGCACCACACGACCCCTTCCGACGACGCCCGCCCAGGCGCCGCGCCGCCGGCGCCGCTGGCCCTGGGTCGTGGCCTCGCTCGGTGTGCTCGGGGCGGCCGGGTATGCCGCAGCCGCGCTCACGCTCGGGTCGAAGACGGCCAGCGACACCACGGTCGGTGGGGTACAGGTCGGCGGTATGACGCATGCCGAGGCCCTCGACGCAGTGCGGACAGGGTTGCAGGACAAGGCGAAAGCCAAGGTGCCCGTCGCGTTCGGCGAGCAGCAGGCCAACCTCGATCCGGCGACGGCGGGCCTGTCCGTCGACTACGCCGCGAGCGTCGACGGCCTCACCGGCGCGAGCTTCAACCCCGTCGCGCTGTATGACCGGCTGACCGGCTCGGTGGAGCGCGACCCGGTCCTCGCCGTGGACGACGGCAAGCTCACGGCCGCGTTGACCGAGATCGCCGAGACGATCGCGGTGGAGCCCAAGAACGCCAGGCTCGTCGTCAAGGACGGCAAAGCGGTCGTGACGGACGCGGTGGACGGGGTCGCGGCTGATGTCGCGAAGACGGCCGACGCGGTCACGACCGGATGGCTGAAGGGCGGCAAGATCAACGGGGCGCTGACGGCGCAGGAGGCCGACGTGACGACCGAGGAGGCCGAGTCGGCCAAGCGCGAGGTTGCCGACAAGGTGCTCTCCGGCCCGGTCACGATCTCCGTGGACGGCAAGGATTTCCCGCTCGCTGCCGACGCCATCGGCAAGACGTTGAGCTTCACCGAGACCAACGGTGACCTGGTGCCTTCCTACGACGAGAATGCTCTCGTCAAGGCAGTACGGGCGGCCGGCACCAAGGCCGGTGTTCTCAAGGAGGCCAAGGATGCCGTCGTCTCGTCGGCCAACGGCTCCTTCCATGTCGAACCGTCCGTCGACGGGCTGGACGTCGACGCCGACGCCGTGACGGCCGCCGTGGAGAAGGCCGCGGTGAGCGATGATCGCGTCGCCACGGTGGCAGCCAAGGCCGCGCCGGCGAAGTTCACGACGAAGGAGGCCAAGGACTCGCTGCCGACCGGCGTCATCTCCACCTTCACCACCCACTTCCCCTACGCGCCGGACCGGACGCACAACATCACCCTCGCCGCGAAGCGACTCAACGGCGCCTATGTCGCTCCGGGAGAGACCTTTTCGCTGAACGCCTGGCTCGGGCAGCGGACCCCGGAAAAGGGCTATCGCGGCGCGCCGGTCATCTACAACGGCCGGTTGACGAAGGACTACGGGGGTGGCATCTCGCAGGTGTCGACCACCTTGTTCAACGCGATCTTCTTCTCCGGCGCGCAGATCGACCAGTACACCCCGCACAGCTTCTATATCTCCCGCTACCCCGAAGGCCGTGAGGCGACCATCAGCTGGCCGAACGTCGACAACCGCTTCACCAACACGACCAAGGGCGGCATCCTCATCCAGGCCTCGGTCGGCCCGGATTCGATCACGGTGACCTTCAAGGGCAAGAAGACGTGGGACATCGAGGCGACGAAGGGTCCCCGAACCAATATCACGAAACCGCAGCGGATCGAGGACGACAAGGAGGACTGCGTCCCGCAGAGCCCGAACGACGGCTTCGACGTCACCGTGGGGCGCGTCTTCAAGCAGGGTGGCAAGGTCGTCAAGACCGACTATCTCACCACGCACTACATCCCCGAGGACCTGGTCATCTGCACCCACCCCAACGCCGGGTAGTAGCCGGCACCGGTGCACACCAGCTACGAGTAGTCGGTGCCCGCGGCGGATTGCCGGACGAAGGTGCAGGTCACAGGCGTGCTGTCGGCGGATCCGGCCGACACTCGTAGCCGGCGTGCACCGATCAGCTCGCGCGGTCATAAACCCCGGGGCTGTCGTCCGGTTGGGGAGGCAGTTGCGTGCCGTCGTCCACGGCCAGCCATGTCTCGATGACCCAGCGCACCCACTGTGGGTGAAACATCACGTCGATCCAGGTGAAGCGCAACACCCGCCATCCGTACATCGCCAGTTCGGAATAGCGGCGCACGTCCTTGACGAAACCCGACTGGGTGCCGTGGGTCTCGTATCCCTCCGCCTCGATGACCAGCTTGCGCGCCCGGTCGGCCAGGTCCACGACCGCGAAGAGCCCCGGCTCGGCGATCTGCGCCTGCGGGATGACGTGCAGTCCGTCGATCTCCAGGACGATGGCCCGCAGGACGGACTCGAAGGGGTTGGCCGCCCGCCCGTCCGCAGCGGCCACCACTGTGCGGATCCGGTCGGCGTCGTGACCGCGGGCAGCAGCAGCAACCGCGCGCAGGTCCTCCCGCCGCACCTTCTTCGATCGCAGCGCCGAGTCGGCGACCGCCAGCGCCTCGTCGAAAGGCAGCTCGCGAGCGCAGTCGATCACGGTGCGCAGCGGGGCCGTCACGCCGGTTTTGCGTTCGTGCGTGCTCAGTGTCGCGCGGCAGACGTACTCAGCCTCGTCCCTCAGGCCCTTGGGTATGCGCCGTCCCGGGGTCAGCAACAGCCACGGACGATCCGGCACCGTCTTGACCTTCCACCCGTGCGCGAGCGCTGCGCTCAGGTGGGACTGGACCGCGGTGTAACGGTGCGCGATGGCCGCGTGCGAGGTGACCTCCGGGACGGCATACCGGCCTCGGGACTCCCGCACGATCGCGCCGGCCGCGTGCGCCTGGACCAACTCTTTGCGCGAATGCCGTTGCCGCAGCGCGCGATAGGTGGCGAAGCCGCCGAGTTCGCGCAGCGTCTCGCTGACTGTCATGCTCGAAGGGTGTCGCGTGATGGGGGATCTGTCGCGGCATCCCGGAGCCGGCTGTGGATAACCGTCGTAATGCGCCCGCCGGGACTTCGGCGGGCAGGCCCGGCAGGCTTAGGAGGCTGCGGGCGGGTGCACACCAGCTATGAGTAGGCGGGCCACACCTCGTGACCGCCGATATCGGTGCTGGTCAGAGAGATGACCACGGGGACTGCCCACGCTACTCATAGCTGGTGTGCACCATCCCGGGGCGCCGTGGGCCGGCGGGCGCGGCGAGGCGCCCTCAGAGTTCGCCAAAGCGTCAACTTCTGCGGCCGCGGCCGCGCCGGGGGACCCGGTGATCCCCGAGGAGTTCGGCGAGGAACAGACGATCGAGGAGTGTGTCGCTGAGGCGACGAACCTCGCGGACACTCTCGACTATTTCGACCGGTGCGTTGCGACGACCGACGCGAACATCCGGTCCGTCACGGACCTGGCCGCTGCCGTGCCGGTGCCCGACGCGCCGTGGTTCCCGCCGGACCTGGCCAGCTGGGAGGCGCGCTGGGTGCTGGCACACATCACCGCCGAGGTCGCCCGGCACACCGGCCACGCCGACATCATCCGCGAGAGCATCGACGGCAAGGGTTCCTACGAGCTCAACGAACGCGCCGACGGCTTCCTCGACGACGACGAGGAGTACGCGCCCTACGGCTGAGACGAGGGCGGCTGCACCACTCGGAATACCTGAGCAGCTATGTTGTTGATAGTGGCAGACCCATTGCCACGACAACAGGAGCGCATCATACAGTTCGGCATCTTCACCGTCGGTGACCTGACCATCGATCCGGTGACCGGGACCACCCTGACCGAGCACGAGCGCATCAAGGCGACGGTCGCGATCGCGCAGAAGGCCGAAGAGGTCGGTCTCGACGTCTTCGCGACCGGGGAGCACCACAACCCGCCCTTCGCCGCGCCCGGCAACCCGCCGGTGCTGCTCGCCCATCTCGCCGCCAAGACCGAGAAGCTCATCCTCTCGACGGCGACGACGCTCATCACGACCAACGATCCGGTGCACCTGGCCGAGGACTACGCCTATGCCCAGCACCTCGCTGACGGGCGCATCGACCTGATGCTCGGCCGCGGCAACACCGGCCCGGTCTATCCGTGGTTCGGCAAGGACATCCGCGACGGCATCGACCTGGCCGTCGAGAACTACGCCCTGCTGCACAAGCTGTGGCGTGAGGAGAATGTCTCCTTCGAGGGCAAGTACCGCACCCCGCTCTACGGATTCACCTCGGTCCCGCGGCCGTTGGACGGCATCCCGCCGGTGGTCTGGCACGGGTCGATCCGCAGCCCGCAGATCGCGGAGCAAGCAGCGTTCTATGGCGACGCCTTCTTCCACAACCACATCTTCTGGCCCAAGGAGCACACGGAGCGGATGGTCGATCTCTATCGCCGGCGCTTCGAGCATTACGGCCACGGCAGCGCCGACCAGGCGATCGTCGGGCTCGGCGGGCAGGTCTTCATGCGCGCCAACAGCCAGGACGCGATCCGCGAGTTCCGCCCCTACTTCGACAACGCGCCGGTGTACGGCGGTGGCCCCTCGCTCGAGTCCTTCATGCGCGAGACCCCGCTCACCGTGGGCAGCCCGCAGCAGGTCATCGAGCGCACGCTCGGCTTCCGTGAGTATGTCGGTGACTACCAGCGTCAGCTCTTCCTCATCGACCACGCCGGCCTGCCGCTGCAGACCGTGCTCGAGCAGCTCGACATCCTCGGCGGAGAGGTGATCCCGGTGTTGCGCAAGGAGTTTGCCGCCCTGAAGCCCGGGCACGTGCCCGACGCGCCAACCCATGCCTCGCTGCTGGCCGCCTGTCGCGCCACCGCGACGAAGGAGACCGATCAGTCGTATGCCGCCCCGGTCACCGACCGCTGGACCGGCACCACCGCCGAGACCGACAACGCGCCGAGCGCGCTCTGACCGCGTCTGCCGACGCCGAACGGAGGAACGCATGACCACCATCACCGTCGTCAATGCCGGGCTGCGAGAGCCGAGTTCGACCCGGATGCTCGCCGACCGTCTCGTGGAGGCCATCTCGGCCGAGGTGGCCGACGCGCAGATCCGGCACATCGATCTGCGCCAGCACGCCCACGCCATCACCGACGCACTGCTCACCGGCTTCCCCTCGGGGGAACTCGCGGAGGCGTTGGCGAGCGTGCGTGACGCCGATGCCCTGGTGCTCGTCACCCCGACCTTCCAAGGGTCGTATGCCGGCCTCTTCAAGTCCTTCGCGGACCTCGTCGAGCCCGACGCCGTGCGCGGCAAGCCCACGATGTTGGCCGCCACCGGTGGCAGCGAGCGGCACTCGCTCGTCATCGAACACGCGATGCGACCCCTCGCCGCCTACCTCGGCCTGCTCGTCGTGCCCACCGGGGTGTATGCCGCGACGGCCGACTTCGGCGGCCCAGGCGCCCCCGAGTTGACCCGCCGAATCCACCGTGCGGCAAGGGAATTGCGCACCCTGGTCGGTGGCGTCACGGTTGCGGAAGCCCCGGAGCCGGCGGGTTCCGGTCACGCGGAGATCGACGCCGGCCCACTGCTCGGCAGCTTCACGCCCTTCGACGAGCTGCTGCAGTCGGTCTCGGGAGCCGGCCGGTGACGGCCCGCAAGCTCGCTCCGCCGGAGCGCTCCGGCGGAGCGAGCTGCCCGGTGATCGAGGGTGTCATGGGCGTCCTCGGACGGGCCTGGGCGGGCGCCGTCATCGAAGCCCTGCTCGTCGGCAACACGCGCTTCACGGAGATCGCGCGCTATGTCGGCGGTGCCACCGACGCGGTGCTCTCGGCCCGGCTGAAGGAGTTGTGCGCCCGGGGGCTCGTCATCCGGCACGTCGAGCCCGGTCCACCGGTCTCGGTGACCTACACCCTGACCGAGGCCGGCCACGACGCCGCGCCGGTGCTCGAGGCCATCCGCGCCTATGGGCAGGCTCACCCGGAAGTGACGGCATTGACATAGGCGTGGTGGCGGCGGAACCCGATGCGCTCATAGAGCGCGAGGGCCGGCGCATTGTGCGCCCAGACCTGCAGGTGCAGTCTGGAAGCGCCGAGATCCGGTGCGGCGCTGGCGAGTTCGCGCATCATCGCGCGGGCGAGGCCCCGCCGGCGGTATGCCGGGTCGACCCACATCGCGGCGATGCCGGCCCAGTCTCCGCTCACGCCGAGCCGCCCCACCCCGACGACGGTGCCGTCAGCCCGTGCCGTCGCGAAGCGTTGCGCGGGGGACCCGGTCATGACCGCGTGGATCTCCTCGCGATCTCCGGAGCGATATCCGCCGTATGCCGCGAGCCAAACCTCAGTCAGCTCGTCCCCGATTTCGACGCTCACGGAATCGCCAACTGCCGCAACGGTTTGCGTGGCGGCGTCGGAGAGCTCACGGCTGACCTCTGCCGCGTCCGCGGTGAGGAAGAGGCTGGGGTCCGACACGACATACCCGCGCGCCAGCACAGCCGCGCCGACAGGATCAGCGGCCGGGTCGAACCCGACCGGCCCGGCGATGGTGAGATTCGCGGGAAGGTGGCGGGCGGCGTACCACGCCTCGACCGCATCCAGTGCCGGAATCAATGGGAGTCCGGGATCACCCACGGGGAGAACGGAATTGGCGCGGCCAGTGAAGCCGCGCGACGCGCGGAGCAGCCAGTCGCCGAGGGAGTCGGTCGTCATGGCCGGCCAGCCGTCGGCGACCGCACGATGCAGCTCGAGCGGCGCCAGGCTGCCGCCCACCACGCCCCGGCGCTGCGGCTTGGGCGGGATGATGCGCGTCGCGACGACGAGATCGCGCGGGATGCGGACCACCCCGCGCCGGGTCTCGACGACGATCTCGTCGTCGCTGTTGACGAGCACCTCGCCCACCGCGTCCGTCAGTGTGGGCTCGCCGGGGGGAGGTGGCGGGTCGAGGCGGAAGCGAACCGTGGCACGCATACCGGTCCCGCGGCTCACACCGGCAGGTGCTTCGCGAGGAACTTCACCGTGAGCCCCCACGCGATGACCGACGCCTCCGGGTGGTGGTTGACGAAGTCGGGGTTGTCGAAGGCGTGATCGGCCTCGGGATAGGTGAAAAATTCGGTCTGCTCGCCGGCCACGGCGGCCCGGATGCGTTCGACCGTCTCCCGGTCGATATAGGCGTCCTCGTCGCCGAAATGGTGCAGGCTCGGGGCCGTCACCTGGGGGGCCAGGTCGAGCAGGTTCGGCAGGGCCGATCCGTAGTAGCTGACGAGGGCATCGGGGTCGCTGTGCGCGGCCACCGCGAACGCGAGCCCGCCACCGAAACAGAAGCCCACATAGCCGACCCGGCCCGTGACAGCGGAATGCTCGCGCAGCCAGCCGGCGGCCGCCAAGCCGTCCCGCACCCCGGCCTCCCAGTCGAAACGCTGCATCAGGTTGACACCCTGCTCGAGCATGTCCGGCCCGTCGGCCACGCCGGATTCGCCCAGGCGCCAATAGAACTCCGGCGCCAGCACGACATACCCCGCCTGCGCCAGATCGGCGGCGCGCTTCTCGATGTAGGCGCTGATCCCGAAGATCTCCTGGAAGAGCACGATCCCGGGGCCGCGGCCGGCCGGCGGCAGCCAGAGGTGGGCGGGCATGGTGCCCAGCGCGGTCGGGACGGACACCGGGGTGGATGCATTGGCCATGGGCCGCAGCGTATGCCTGGCCTGCATAGAATGCCGCCATGACGTATGTGATCGCCCAGCCGTGTGTGGACCTCAAGGACAAGGCCTGCATCGAGGAGTGTCCGGTCGACTGCATCTACGAGGGCGAGCGCAGTCTCTACATCCACCCCGACGAGTGTGTGGACTGCGGTGCGTGCGAGCCGGTGTGCCCGGTCGAGGCGATCTATTACGAGGACGACGTGCCCGAGCAGTGGGCGGACTATTACAAGGCCAATGTCGAGTTCTTCGACGACCTGGGCAGCCCGGGCGGGGCGGCCAAGATGGGCATGATTCCCAAGGACCACCCGATCATCGCGGCGCTGCCGCCGCAGGAGCACGACGAGTGAGCCTGCGCTCACTGCCTGACTTTCCCTGGGACTCGCTCGCGCCGATCAAGGCGCGGGCGAGTTCCCACGCGGGGGGCCTGATCGACCTCTCGATCGGCACGCCGGTCGACCCGACGCCGCAGATCATCCAGGACGCCCTCTGCGCGGCCGCCGACGCGCCGGGCTATCCGCAGACCCACGGCACCCCCGATCTGCGCGAGGCGGTGGCGGTGTGGTTCGAAGCGCGGCGCGGCGTGCGCCACCTCGACCCGGCCGGCGTCATGCCGACGATCGGTTCCAAGGAACTCGTCGCCTGGCTCCCCACCCTCCTCGACCTCGGGCCGGGGGATGTGGTCGCCTTCCCCCGCGTCGCCTATCCGACGTATGACGTGGGCGCCCGCCTCGCCGGCGCCACCCCGCTCGCTGTGGACGCGTTGACCTCCCTCGGCCCGGTCACGAGCAAGACGGCGCCGAAACTGTTGTGGCTCAACACTCCTGGAAACCCCAACGGCAAGGTGCTCGGCGTCGATCACCTGCGCAAGGTCGTCGAATGGGCGCGCCGGCACGGCGTGATCGTCGCCTCCGACGAGTGCTATGCCGAGCTCGACTGGCGCGACCGATCGGTGGGGGACTGGCGCCACGAGCCGCCGACGACCCCGTCGCTGCTCGACCCGCGCGTCACCGGCGGGACGATGGACGGCATGCTGGTCTGCTACTCCCTGTCCAAGCAGTCCAATCTCGCCGGCTATCGCGCGGCCTTCCTCGCCGGCGATCCCGCGCTCGTGCAGCGGGTGCTGGAGGTGCGCAAGCACGCGGGCTTCATGGTGCCGTGGCCGGTGCAACGAGCGCTGGTCGCCGCGCTCGCCGACCCCGACCATGTCGCCGAGATCAAAGCTCGGTATGCCGTGCGCCGGGCCACCCTGCTGTCCGCCGTGGAGTCGTTCGGGCTGCGCGTCGACGACTCCGAGGCCGGGCTCTATCTGTGGGCGACCGCGGGCGAGGACTGCTGGGTCACCCTGAACCGGTTGGCGGACAAGGGAATTCTCGCGGCGGCCGGCGCCTTCTACGGCCCCACCGGCGCCCAGCACGTGCGGATCGCGCTGACCGGCACCGACGCCCAGATCGCCGACGCTGCCGGACGGCTCGCCGGCGCCTGAGCCCGC
>NZ_HG764815.1:3491516-3494117 GCF_001050535.1 Nostocoides australiense Ben110
GGCGGCGCGCGGCGACGATGCGGCGCTCGCGGCATACCCACCCGCCGACTGCCCACCCGATTGTTGCCGGGGCCGCGGCCCGCGCCCGGCCCTGTGCGGACCCGAGGAAGGCTCCGATGCTCCCTGACCTGCCCATCCCGCCTCTGACCACCCTCGTCGAACTGGAACGCGTGGCGCTGCACGTCGCGACGGAGGCGGCGCTGCTGATCGTCGACCGGTCGGCCGCCACGGTCGCGGCCACCAAGTCCTCCCCGACCGACGTGGTCACCGAGATGGACCGGCGCAGCCAGGAACTCATCCAGACCCTGTTGCGCGCCGAACGCCCGCAGGACGGCTTCTTCGGGGAGGAGGACGGCCGCGCGGCGGGGACCAGCGAGATCACGTGGGTCGTCGACCCGATCGACGGGACCGTCAACTATGTCTACGACATCCCGGCCTATGCCGTGTCCGTCGCCGCCGTCGTCGGCGACCCGCAGACCCCGGGCGCCTGGCGGCCGGTCGCCGGCGCGGTGGTCAATCCCGTGACGGGAGAACGGTTCTGGGCGCGCGCCGGTGGCGGCGCGTGGCGGCAGCGGGGGCGGTTCGACCCGATCGCGGTCCACGCTTCCGGGCAGGCCGATCCCGCGGCCTCCCTCGTCGCGACGGGGTTCTCGTATGACGCGGACACGAGGGCTTGGCAGGGGGGGGGGGGGCGCGCGGGGGGGGGGGGGGGGCCGGGACATCCGGCGCGGCGGCAGCGCCGCGCTCGACCTGTGCCATGTCGCCGACGCCACCCTCGACGGCTACTACGAACACGGTCTCAACCCGTGGGATTTCGGGGCGGGCTGGCTGATCGTCGAAGAGGCCGGCGGAGCGGTCGCCGGGCCCTCCGGGCAGGCTCCCGACCGGCCCATGACCATTGCTGCCGGAGCGGGATTCGGCGCCCTGTCCGAGCTGGTGCGCCGGGCGCTCGAGGCGGCCGACCGGGGTTAGGACGGCGGCTGCGAAATCTCCGCGTGACATTGGCGCTTAAGTAGGGAACAATCTGCGCCCGCGCGGGATCTTTGACGACGCCAGCTGCGTTCCACTCGCAGCGGACTATGTAACGACTGCCGGACGGAACGGGAAAGGGATTTCCAGGCATGGCAACCGACTACGACGCACCACGCAAGACCGACGACGAACTGAACGAGGATTCGCTCGAGGAACTCAAGGCCCGCCGGGTCGACAAGAGCACCTCGAGCGTCGATGTCGACGAGACCGAGCAGGCCGAGGGCTTCGAACTTCCCGGGGCCGACCTGTCCGGTGAAGAACTCTCCGTGCGGGTCATCCCGCGGCAGGCCGACGAATTCACCTGCTCGCGTTGCTTCCTCGTCCACCACCGCAGCCAGCTCGCCTCCGACAAGGGCGGGGTGCTGGTCTGCAACGAGTGCGCCGCCTAGGCCGCTCCCAGCGGTGAATGGCCAGGCGGACGGGTCCGCACGAGGCGACCGGCCGGTCGTGCTCGTGCGGACACTCGATCCTGCCGCGACCCTCCCGGCGTACGCGCGGGACGGCGACGCCGGCGCCGACCTGGCCTGTATCGAAGAGCGCACACTCGCCCCGGGGGAGCGGGCCCTGGTGCGCACCGGCATCGCCGTCGCCATCCCCGACGGCTGGGTGGGGCTGGTCCACCCCCGCTCCGGCCTCGCCGCCAAGCACGGCATCACGATCGTCAACGCCCCCGGCACCGTCGACGCCGGCTATCGCGGCGAGATCCTCGTCAACCTGCTGAACACCGATCCGCGCGAGTCCTTCACAATCACCCCGGGCGATCGCATCGCCCAGCTCGTGCTCCAGGAGGTGGCCCGCGCGCACTTCACGGCCGCCGATTCGCTTCCAGAGTCGAGTCGGGGAGAGACTGGACACGGATCCACCGGCGGCTTCGGCACGAGCGCCACCTAGACACGACCCACCACGAAGGACCGACCCACCGTGAGCATCTTCCGCCGCAAATCGAGCGATCCGGCCCGCGACGAGAGCGTCTCGCCCGAAGTCGTTGCGCCCGACGATGCCGCGCTCGACGACATGGCGTCCGGCGAGGTGGGCGCGGGTGACCTCGTCGAGGAGTTCGACGACGAGCCCGAGGTCAGCGACCGCTCCCAGGGGCCGTGGGATCGCAGCGAGGTTGACGGCCTCGGCGACCGGCTCGACCTCGCCGCGGTCTGGGTCCCGCCCCTCGACGGTGCCGAACTGCGCCTCGAGGTCGACGCGGCCACCGATACGGTCTCGGCCATCCAACTCGTCATCCCGCAGAGCTCCTCGGCCGCCCAGATCCAGGCCTTCGCGGCCCCGCGCTCCGGTGGGGTGTGGCGCGACGTGCGCACCGAGATCGCCGATGCCATCGTCGCGGCGGGCGGCACGGTCGAGACCGTCGACGGGGCCTTCGGGCCCGAGCTGAATGTCCGTATGCCGCAGGCCGGTCCGGACGGTCGCACCGTGTTCGCGCCGGCCCGGTTCGTCGGCGTCGACGGGCCACGCTGGTTCCTGCGGGCGGTGCTGTCCGGGCAGGCCGCCGTCGAGGACGCCGCCGCCGCCCAACTCATCGAGGGCATCCGCTCGCTCGTGGTGGGGGGGGGGGGG
>NZ_HG764815.1:3494217-3501382 GCF_001050535.1 Nostocoides australiense Ben110
CCCCCCCCCCCCCCCCCCAGCCACTGACCACGCGGGCGGGTGTGCGCGCGGGGGGCGACGGCATACGATCGCAGGTATGGCTGCACCGTCGCAGAAAGCACTGCTCGAATCCGTCCCGACCTCCCTCTTCATCGGAGGTGACTGGCGCCCGGCCGAGGGCGGCGCAACGCTTGACGTGCACGACCCGGCAACGGGCCGTGTGCTCACCCAGGTCGCCGACGGGTCGCCGGCAGACGGACTAGCGGCGCTCGACGCTGCCGTTGCCGCGCAAGCGGATTGGGCCAGGGTGCCCCCGCGCGACCGCGGCGAACTGTTGCGGGCGGCATACGAGAAGCTCACCGAGCGGGCCGAGGAGTTCGCCCTCCTCATGACGCTCGAGATGGGCAAGCCGCTCGCCGAGGCGCGCGGCGAGGTGACCTACGGCGCCGAGTTCTTCCGCTGGTTCTCGGAGGAGGCGGTGCGCATTCACGGGCGGTATGCCGTGGCCCCCAACGGTGCGACCCGCCTGGTCACGATGAAGCAGCCCGTCGGGCCGACGCTGATGATCACGCCGTGGAACTTCCCGCTGGCGATGGGCACGCGCAAGATCGGCCCCGCCCTCGCCGCTGGTTGCACGATGGTCGTCAAACCGGCGCACGAGACGCCGTTGTCGATGCTTGCCCTGGCGCAGCTGCTCGACGATCTGGGGCTGCCCAAGGGGGTCCTCAATGTCGTCACGACGAGCCATTCGGGCGCTGTCATGGAGCCGCTCATCCGGGACCCGCGGGTGCGCAAGCTGACCTTCACCGGCTCGACGCCGGTGGGCAAGAAGCTCGTCGAGCAGTCCTCGGAACAGCTGCTGCGGCTGTCGATGGAACTCGGCGGGAACGCACCGTTCGTCGTCTTCGAGGACGCGGACGTCGACGCGGCGGTGCAGGGGGCCATGCTGGCCAAGATGCGCAATATCGGGGAGGCGTGCACGGCGGCCAACCGCTTCTTCGTGCACACCTCGGTCGCCGAGGAGTTCGCGTCGAAGTTCGCCGCCGCCATGGGGGCTCTCACCGTGGGCAAGGGCACGGTCAAGGGCATCGACGTCGGCCCGCTGATCACGGCCAAGGCCCGCGACGGCGTCGACGAGCTCGTCCAGGACGCCGTGGCCAAGGGCGCCCGCGCACTGACCGGGGGTGCACCGGTCGCCGGCAAGGGCTTCTTCTATGCCCCGACCGTGCTGACGGATGTGCCCGCCGGCGCGCGCTGCATGACGGAGGAGATCTTCGGCCCGGTCGCACCCATCTGCACTTTCACCACCGAAGCCGACGCCATCGCCAAGGCCAACGCCACCGAATACGGCCTCGTCGGCTACGTCTTCACCAAGGACCTCTCCCGCGCCATCCGAGTCGCCGAAGCGCTGGAGTTCGGCATGGTCGGGATCAACCAGGGCATCGTCTCCAACCCCGCCGCCCCCTTCGGCGGCGTCAAGCACTCCGGCTTCGGCCGGGAGGGCGGATTCGAGGGCATCGAGGAGTACCTCGAAACCAAGTACGTCGGAATCGCCTTGTAGCGCAGCGGAATCCGCGCCGCCGCCGCGTAACCTCTGCTAGCAGAGGCTAGTCAAATCAGCACAGCTAGGGAGCTGTGCAGATTTGACCAACCTCTGCTAAGTCGTGCTTCGGCTGCGTGACTCAGCGGATCAAATGCCGGAGTGGGACGGCGAACGGTCCGCCCGCCGGACTCATGCAAGGACTTCTTCGCCTGCGGGGTCGGGAGGGGTCAGCCCGAGGGCTGTCATGGAGTTGCGGATGACGGTGGGCACATCGTCGCGGACCGTCACCACGACGCCTGGCTCGTCCGGGCCGAGCATCTGAAGCGTCGCGAACTGGCTCGGCAGCAGGGTCGGCGGCATGAAGTGATCCTTGCGCGCTGCCATTCGCGCTGCGATCAGTTCCATGTCATCGTGCAAGTGCAGGAAGCGCACCTGCGGGCGGCCCTCTCGAAGCACGTCGCGATAATCCCGTTTCAACGCCGAGCAGGTCACGACACAGCTCTCGCCCTCGGCGACCTGCTCGCTGATCCAATCCCCGATGCGCCGCAGCCAGGGCGCGCGATCCTCGTCGGTCAACGGCACTCCGGCGCGCATCTTGTCGACATTCGCTTGGGGGTGGAAGGCGTCGCCCTCGGCGAAGGTCCACCCCATCCGGGTCGAAATCCCCGTGGCCACGGTGGTCTTGCCCGTGCCGGAGACTCCCACGACGATCACGACGTCGGGCTCCATCCGTGCGACTCTAGCGGATCGGTGGGATATGTTGACGGCGTATACACGTCGAGCCCTGAGGATGACGAGACCGTGTCGGAGATCCGTCCCTATCACCACGGCGACCTGCGAGACGCCCTCATCGCCGCGGGACTGGACCTGACCCGGGCCGGCGGTCCGGCAGCCCTGACGGTGCGCGAGGCCACCCGGCGGGCCGGAGTGAGTCCCAATGCGGCATACCGGCACTTCGCCGACAGGGCAGCGCTCCTTCAGGCCGTGCGGGTCGCGATCCAGCAGCGGATGGCCGCCGGGATGGGGACCATGGACCAGGAAGCCGACACCACGGAGACTGCGATCGCCATGCTCCGGGCCGTCGGCCTCGGCTACATCCGCTTCGCCCTGACCGAGCCGGGCTGGTTCTCCGTCGCCTTCTTCGGAGAGGGTGATGCGCAACGCGCGTTCGGCGATACCGCATGGCCCGCGCCCTTCGTCGCGCTCGAGACCGCCCTGGACGCGCTCGTCACGACCGCGAGCCTCGCACCAGCGGATCGAGCGGGCGCCGAATGGCCGTGTTTCGCCGCGGTGCACGGATTCGCCGAACTGGCGCTGCGAGGACCATTGCGTGGCAAGGACACCGACTCGCTGATGACGCTCGCCGAACGGACCGTCGACACCACGATCGCGGGGCTGCTCGGCCGCTGAACCAGTCCCGTCGATATCGCCCGCCTTGATCACACCTCCAGCGGCTTGCGTCAATCCTCGATCCGCACCGCAATCCGAGTGCGCGGATCGCCGTTCCAGTCGACCGTCAGACCGGCGTCGCGGAGGGTCCCCACAACGAGTTCGCCGACGCGGCGGTCGGTCCCGACGCAACCTTGCGCCGGGCGCCGTCGTCGCCGGCGGCGGCCGCCGCCAGCAGTTCGGGGTCCAGGTCAGCGGCGGGGCGGAACGCGCTGAAGGAGAGCATCAGCACGGTCGGCCCCTCGGCAAGGCGTTCGGCGTCCTGCTGGTGGAAGAAGGCGTAGGCCCACTCGCGCCACGGATAGTCCGCAGCCGGAGCCGGCGTGCGCTCGTCGTCGATCTCGGTCGTGCCGCAGTTCTGGCAGCACGTGAAGTTCGTCCGCGTCAGCACCCCCTCGCTGCCGAGGCGGTCGAAGGCGGATTCCAGACGCTGATAGTCGCTGCGCTCGGTCCACGTCTCCTGTTCCGCCAGCCGCGCCGCCCACAGCTGGTCGATGACCTGACCGGGCCGGGGGTCGTCGTCGGCCAGTTCGAAGTAGTCCCGCAGCGCGACCGTCGCCTCCTCACGGTCGAGGAAGCCGGGCAACACGTAATCGGCAGCCCGGTCGCGCAGTTCGGCGTCGGTCACCTCGTCGGCCGGGTCGGACGCCAGACCCGCGGTGCCTGGCATGCTCTCCGCCTCCTCGCCGCGGCCGCGCAATGCCTCGAAAATCCCCATGCCGTTACCTTCCCACTACCGCGCGGGTCGGCCCAGTCTGTGGTGTGCTCAGTTCTGATGGTGTGCTCAGTTCTGAGCGGCCCCCAGTCGTGTGGGCTCTCCGTCGTGTGGGCTCTCCGTTTTGTTGGTCTCTCAGTTGTGCGTGACATAGGCGGCGCACGCCCGCGCGAGGGCGACGTAGTCCTCGCGTGTGTTGTACAGGTGGGCGCTGACGCGCACGAAGTGGTCTCCCGCGTACTCGGTGATCGCCAGTTCGACCGGGTGCGCCTCGCGGATCGCCGCCATCGCGGCGAACCGTTCCTCGCACTCGAACGGGACCAGCCGCATCGGCACCGGGTCGCCGGGGATGGGCTTGGTCCCGAGTGCGTCGGCGACGATCTGTCCGCCCTGCTCCGCGAGTCGTATGCCGTGCGCCCGCACCCGCTCCCACCCCAACTCCTCGTGAAGGGCGATGGCCGCCGGCGCCGCGAGCCAGCTCGTGACATTGCTGGTGCCCTGATAGGTCACGGCGGTGGGATAACCCTCCTCCTCCCGCCAGGAGACGACCAGCGGTCGCAGCCGGGCGATCGCGGCCACGTCGAAAGGCGTTGGGGTTGTGGGCGATCCGCGCCGCAAGGGCGGCGACGGCATCGAGGACGGGCTGGGGGACCGCGCCGTAGGAGCCGTGGTTGGTGAAGGCGCGGCCGGGATCGAGGGGCCACAGGGCGCGGATGGCCGCCAGTTCGGCGGTGGTGAACGGCAGCGGGGGCGACTCGGGAGTCATGTCGGACATTTCAGCCGAGGAGGCGCACCCGCGTCGAGAGCCGGTGTGCCTTGGCCGCCAGCTCGTGTCGCGTGCGCTCGGCGACTGTCCACGGGTCGATGGTGTTGATGTAGATGCCCGAGCCGCCCTCGAAGCCGGCCGGATTGGAGATGCGCCACTTGAGGATGACGCGGACCGGCAAGTGCTCGCGCATCGTGGGCGGGCGGTAATGCCATTCCTCGTTGGCGGGCAGCCGCGCCCCCATGGCGACGTGGCCGGCGTGCACGAGCGCGGACAGGTCGGCCAGTTCGTCGTCGGCGATATTCCACGGATCGCTTTCGCGCCGCAGGTTCCACACCTCGAGGCTGGGGAACCGGTGGCCGACGCCCGCGACGAGCTGGGCGCTGTCCGTTTCGGCGAGGATGAGGCCGTTGCCCGCGAGGACGCCGTGATAGTCGGCCAGCAGGTGCGGGTTGCGGCCCAGGTGTTCGATGTCGGCGACCCGAGAGGCGCCGAGCTCGTCGACGGTGACCAGTTGCTTGTGGAGGTGGTCGAAGGAGGCCCCGGCCGGGCGTAGCCAGTTCTGGAAGATCACGACCTCGCGCGCGAAGGGGTTGGCGGCGTAGAGGTTTCGGGCCGCCTCGAAGGTGAACGCGAGGTAGCGCTCGTGCTCCTCGGGGGTCAGCCGGCCGGAGGAGGCGAGCTGGTCGTCATACCGGGCCCGGTCGACGAGGTGGCGACGGGCGATGACGACGTCGTGGAACCCGCCGAACAGGCTGCTTTCGACGATCGCCTCGTCCCCGCCCGCGGCGAGCTGCGGGCGGTGGGCATCGACGAGCCGGTGCAGGTGCGCCCGTCCGCCGGGGGTGGCGAGGTAGGCCCGGCGGCGGGCGGTCTCGGCGGGTGGCAGGACGAAGCCGTGGTTGATGCGCCAGTAGTCGAGGGAGACGATCTCGAACAGGTTCGGCACGAGCCGGAACTCGGCCTGCGTCGCGTCGACCTCCTCAGCCGGTATGCCGCGGAGTACCTCCCAGCCGCCGCCGGCGCGGACGAATCGCGCCTTCTCCGGGGGCGTCTCGAGGCGCCGGGTCTCGCAGAACGCGCACAGCGATCGGGCCTGGGACGCCCGGATCGGGTGCTTGGCCCGCTCCTCCTGCACGAGTGGGCGGTGCGCCCGGCCCGGGACGGTCCACACCTCCGTGCCGGTGAAGACGTTGATCTGCTTGACCGTGCCGTCGGCCAGGCGGGTGAGCGCGCTTGTCACATGCCCCACACTAAAGGCAGCCCGAACGACCCCCTCGAACCCAAGGATTGCCGATGAAGAAGGCCGACCGGCAGTTGCTCATGCTGCTCGGCGTCGCGGTGTGCATTGCTTTGGTGTGGTGGGCGGTGGGCCGAGGTGGCGAGCCCGGCGGCGCGACCACCAGCGGCGTGACGAGCGGCGGCGTGACGACCAGTGCCATCGCGACCGGTGGCGGCGAGGCGACGACGCCGAAGCTCCCGACGGCCCCGACGACCGGACCAGGGCCCAAGGACCCCGTCATCGCCCCGGTCACGCCGGTCTCCGGGCTGGACACGATTGCCGAGTCGCAGCTGCCCGCACAGGGCCGCGACACCCTGGCCCTCATCCGGGCCGGCGGCCCCTACCCCTATTCGGAGGACGACGGGGTCTTCGAGAACCGGGAGCGTATCCTGCAGCAGCAACCTCGTGGCTACTACCGCGAGTACACGGTCGAGACGCCCGGCTCGGACGACCGCGGCGCCCGACGCATCATCGGCGGAGCCAAGGGCGACCGCTACTACACCGACGACCACTACGACAGCTTCCGGCAGATCCTGGAGGGTGAATGACCATGTCCGTCAACGCCGTTCGTCGCCTCGGGCCGGATGCCAGCATTGTCGCGGTGATGCGCGAGGAGTATGCCGCGGGGCGCGCCGTGAGCGTCGTGCCGGCAGGTGTGGACAAGGCCGAGTCGCTCCGGCTGTTCGCCGAGATTCTCGACTTCCCCGACTACTTCGGCGGCAATCTCGACGCGCTGTACGACTGCCTGCGCCAGGTCGCCACGGACCGTCCGGACGATTGGGCGCTCGTCTGGGACGCCGCCGGTGCGCTGCGAGCCGGCGACCCGGCGGCTTACGACGGCATCGTCGGCGTGCTCGCGGACGTCGCCGCGGACGCCGGCCAGCTGCACGTGACCGTGCTCGACCGCTGAGAGGCGTCCTCGACCGCCGAGAGACGGTGAGAATGTCGAGAGACGGGGAGAATGGCGAGCGTGACCACCACCCGCTCTGTTGCCCTGCTCGGCTCGACCGGCTCCATCGGCACCCAGGCCCTGGACGTGATCGCCCGCAATCGCGAACGCTTCACCGTCGCCGCCCTCAGTGCCGGAGGCAATGTCGGCCTGCTCGCCGAGCAGGCTGCGACGTTCCGGCCGGCGCTCGTCGCTGCGGCAACCGGCGACCCCGACGCCATCCGCGCGGCGATCGCCGCGCGCGTGAGCGCAGCAGGTGACCGTGCGGCATACCGTCCGGAGGTCATCACGGGAGCGGACGCGGCGACCCGCGTCGCGGCGTCCGGCGCCGACGTCGTCCTCAACGGGATCACCGGGTCGATCGGCCTGCGCCCCACCCTCGCGGCGCTGGAGTCCGGGTCCACCCTCGCCCTGGCCAACAAGGAATCCCTCATCATCGGCGGCCCCCTGGTCAAGGCCGCCGCCGCGCCCGGCCAGCTCGT
>NZ_HG764815.1:3501482-3510083 GCF_001050535.1 Nostocoides australiense Ben110
AGGCCTCCCGCGGCACCGACCTGCGCTCGGACGCGCCCGGACTCGCCGACGTCATCCGCGAGCGTCAGCGCCTGATGGCCGACCGAGTGGGCGAGGTCGCCGCGGTCCGCGCGGACGTCGACCGGCTCACGGCCGCGGCCGCTCCCGGGAGTGAGCGGATCGCGAAACTGTCCCGTGCGGCCGACGCGCTCGCCGCGGGCGCGGGCACCGCCGCGGTCGAGGGGGACACCCTCACCGTCGCCCTCGACGACTCGCCCCTGACCAGCGATCAGCTGCCCGAATGGGCGACCGTGGACGACATCGTCGTGCACCAGCAGGACGTGCAGGCCGTCGTCAACGCCCTGTGGCGCGGCGGCGCCGAGGCGATGATGCTCATGGACCAGCGGGTGATCTCGACCAGCGCCGTCCGGTGCGTCGGCAACACCCTGATCCTGCAGGGCCGCGTCTATTCACCGCCGTTCGTGATCAGCGTGATCGGCGATCCCGCCGCGCTGGAGGCCGCCCTGGACGCCGACCCGACGATCGATCGCTATCGGGAGTACGTCAGTGCCCTCGGCCTGGGCTATGCGGTCGAGCGCACCGGCATCAAGACCTTCCCCGCCTTCGCCGGCACCCTCTCCCTCACCTCCGCCCGGGTCGCCGACTAACCGGTGCCTCGCCCCACCAACGTCGCGGGGAGAGGGTCAGCCGGCGACGACACGGGCGATGCCGGCGGCGTCCCGGACGAGCGGGCTCAGGCCCTCGGCGGCGGCGACGGCGGCGGGCTCACCGCATACGGCCAGCCAGTTCGCGAGGAGGCGGTGGCCCCCATGGGTCAGGACACTCTCGGGGTGGAACTGCACGCCGTGCAGGGGCAGGTCGCGGTGGCGGACGGCCATGATGATGCCGCTGTCGGTATGGCCGTTGGCGACCAGGGAGTCCGGCAGCGTGGGCGGGTCGATCGTCAGGGAGTGGTATCGGGTCGCCGTGAACGGATCCGCCAGCCCGTCGAGCACACCGGTCCCGTCGTGGTGCACCTGAGACGTCTTGCCGTGCAACAACTCCGGCGCCCGGCCGACGGTCGCCCCCATGACCACCCCGAGGGCCTGGTGCCCCAGGCACACCCCCAGCATGGGCTGGCTGCGTTCGGCACACGCGGCGATCATCGCCATCGACACCCCGGCCTCCTCAGGTGTGCCCGGCCCGGGCGAGATCAACACCCCGTCGAAGCCGGTGCCCTCGTCCGGTGTGATCGCGTCATTGCGCACCACGGTCGTCTCGGCGCCGAGTTGCTGCAGGTAGCCGACGATCGTGAAGACGAAGCTGTCGTAGTTGTCGACGACGAGGATTTTGGCCATCGGCTGATCGTATGGTCAGTTGCGCAGCGGGGGCGCGGACGTCTGGGAGATGGTCGGTATCGTGTTGCCCGTGTTGGTCCCGCCGCCGCCGGTGCCCGTGTCGGTCGGGGGCGGGGTGGTCGAGGTGGACGTCGCGGTGTCCGTCGATGTCGTCGGTTCGGTCGGCGGCGGGGTGCTCGACTGGGTCGTCGTGATCGTCGTCGTCTGCACGATCGTGCGCGGCTTCGCCAGGGTCAAGGTCACGGTGGTGCCGACGTTGACCTCGCCCTTCTTGGGGTCGGTCCGTAGCACCGTGTCCTCGGTTTCGGAGCTCTCCTCCAGGACGGTCAGGACCGGCAGCTTCAACTCCGCCAGAATGGCTCGGGCCTCGTCCTGGGTCTTGCCGACCAGGTCGGGCAGCGCGACCTTCCCAGTGCCGACGGTCAGGTCGACCTCGTCGCCCTCGGCGGCGTCGGCATACTCCTCCGGCGTGGAGGAGACGACCTCGTCCTTCTTGGCGTCGGGGGAGTCGAGCGATCGCACATCTCCGAGTTCGAGCCCGGCATCCTCCAACGCCGCGGTGGCCTCGTCGAGCGTGAGCCCCGCCAGCGGCGGGACGCGCGTCGCGGCCGGACCGCCGGACACGGTGAGGTTGATCTGCTTGCCGGCCAGCTGTTCGGTGCCGCCCTTGGGGTCCTGATCCATCACCTTGTCCTTGTCGTATTCGGACGAGGGTTGATAGGACGAGCTGACCTCGAAGCCGGCGGCTTGCAGGTCGCTGCTGGCCTTGGTCAGGGTCTTGCCCACGACGGACGGCACCGTCACATATTCGGGCCGGGAGTCCAGATAGGTCTTGGCGGCGAACCCCAGCACCCCCACGGCGAGCAGCAGGATCGACGCGATGAGCACGCCGGACCCGCGGCGCCGCGGCTCGTCATACGGCTGCTCGGGCGCCAGCACGTCGACGGGGGTCGGCGGGATGTGCTGCGCCGGGGCGACGACGGCCGTGGGTTGGTCGGCGCGCAGGGCTGCGTATGCCGCTGCGCTGACCGGCCGTCCCAGCCGCACCGAGCGCAGGTCGTCGCGGAAGTCTTCCGCCTCCTGATATCGCTGCTCCCGGTCCTTGGTCAGGGCCAGGGCGATGACGGCGTCGAGATCCTCGGAGACCGCCGGGTTGAGGGAGGAGGCGAGCGGCGGCGGCTTCGAGACGTGCTGATAGGTCAGCGACACCGGCTCCCCGACGAACGGGGTGCGCCCCGTCAGCAGTTCGAAGAGCAGGCACCCGGTCGAGTAGAGGTCGGAGCGGGAGTCGACCGTCAGGCCCTCGGCCTGTTCGGGGGAGATGTACTGCGCCGTGCCCATGACCGAGGAGGTGTGCGTCATCGTCGCCTGGGTGTCGGCGACCGCGCGGGCGATGCCGAAGTCCATGACCTTGACGGTGCCGTCGCCCGCCACCATGACGTTGGCGGGCTTGATGTCGCGGTGCACCATGCCCATCTCGTGCGAATAGGCCAGGGCGTCCAGGACGGACTCGGTGATCCGGGCGGCCTCCTGTGGCGGCAGGTCCCCATGCTCGTTGAGCAACTCCCGCAGGGTATAGCCGTCGACGTATTCCATGATGATCCACGGCACCGGCACGCGTGCGCCGCCGGTCTCGGTGAGCTGGTCCTCGCCGGAGTCGTAGACGGCGACGATATTGCGGTGGTTCAGCCCGGCCACCGACTGCGCCTCCCGGCGGAAACGGGAGAGGAAGTGGGCGTCGCGGACGTGATCGCTGCGCAGGATCTTGATGGCGACCGTGCGACCCAGGCGGGTGTCGTAGCCGTGGTGGACCTCGGCCATACCCCCGCGGGCGATCAGCTCGCCCACTTCGTACCGGCCGCCCAGGAGCTTGGGCACATGGATGGTCATTCGGGCCCCCTAGGGAGGTTCGGGGAGCTGGTCATGAGCGGACCTCGCGCAGTAATCAGGCGAAGCGAGGCGGGGCGGGTCACACGCGCTGCGTGGGAGGAACTTCGTGGGGTCGCGCTCATGAGTTCAACACCGCCTCCATGACGGACTTGGCGATGGGTCCGGCGACGGCGCCGCCCGAGGCCTCGCTGCCGGCGTTGCCGCCGTCCTCGACGACGACGGCGACGGCGACCTTCGGGTCGGCGGCGGGAGCGAAGGAGACGAACCAGGCGTGCGGGGCGGCGCCCTTGGCGTGCTGCGCGGTGCCGGTCTTGCCCGCCACGTCAACGCCCGCGATCTGCGCTGCCGTGCCGGTGCCCGAGGTGACCACGTCCTTCATCATGGTCGTCAATTGCCGCGCTGTGCTTGTTGAGACCGCCTCGGATAGCCGCTCGGGCGTGGCCTCGTCGATCGTCTGCAGCTGGGAGCCGAGGACGCGGCGCACCAGATAGGGCTTCATGACCTCCCCGCCGTTGCCGATGGCGGCGGCCACCATGGCCATCTGCAGCGGGGTGGTGCGCACGTCATACTGGCCGATCGCGGCCTGCGCGGTGTTGGGTTCGTTCATGTTCGCCGGGACCGAGCTGGCCGTCGCCCGCATCGGCACGGTCAATGTCTGACCGAACCCGAACTTGCCCGCCTGCTCCCGCAGCGCCTCCGCGCCGAGCTGCATCCCGAGGCTCGCGAAGGCGGTGTTGCACGAGATCTCCAGCGCGTGGATCAGCGTCGTCTTGTCATTGGGCCCGCACGGGGCGCGGTCGTGGTTGGCGAGGGGGGCCGCGACGCCGGGCAGCTGGAGCGTGGCCGGGCCGGGCACGGTGGAGTTCTGCGTGTACGTGCCGGACTCGAGCGCCGCGGCGGCCGTGACGAGCTTGAACGTCGAGCCGGGCGGGTAGAGGTCGCCGGCGATGGACCGGTTGATCAGCGGGTCGCCCTCGTCCTTGAGCAGCCGCGGCCATGCCTTTTCGACCGCGCCGATGTCGTGCGAGCTCAGCTCCGCCGGGTCGTATGCCGGGTGGCTGACCATCGCGAGGATGGCCCCGGTCTTCGGGTCGAGGGCGACGACGGCGCCGCGCTGGGTGCCCAGGCCGCGGTCGGCCGCGGTCTGCGCGGCCGGGTTGATGGTCAGCTCGAGGGAGGCGCCGACGGGGTCCTTGCCGGTGAGCAGGTCGGAGACGCGGCGGTAGAAGAGCTTGTCGCTGCGGCCGGAGAGCAACTCGTCCTCGGCGCCCTCGATGCCGCCGCCGGCGCCGTAGACATAGGAGTAGTAGCCGGTGACATGCGAATACAGCTGTGCCATCGGGTAGCGCCGGTCCCACTTCAACTCCCCGTCGGTCGCGACCGAGCGGGCGATGGCCTCGCCGCCGACGAGGATGGAGCCGCGCTCGCGGTTGTAGGACGCGAGCAGGGTGCGCTTGTTGTCGGGCAGGTCGTTGATCTTCTTCGCGGCCGCGAACTGGATCCACGAACTGGAGACCAGCAGGCAGAAGAACAAGGCGGCCGCGATGGCCGACAGCCGGCGGATGGGGGAGTTCATCGGCCGCCCACCGCAGCCGGGACCGGGCCGCTGTCGGCGGTGTCGAGGACCGGCTGGCGGGCCTGGTCGCTGATCCGCAGCAGCAGCGCGACGAGCGTCCAGTTCGCCAGCAGGCTCGAGCCGCCCGAGGACAGGAACGGCATCGTCAGGCCGGTCAGGGGGATGACCCGGGTGACGCCGCCGACGACGACGAAGCATTGCAGGGTCAGCGAGAACGCGAGGCCGGCGGCGAGCAGCTTGCCGAACCCGTCGCGGACGCCGACGGCGATCCGGAACCCGCGCTCGGCGAGCAGGACATAGAGGATCAGGATCGCCATCAGGCCCACCAGCCCGAGTTCCTCACCGAAGCTGGCGATGATGAAGTCGGACTCGGCGAAGTAGGTGATGTAGGGCCGGCCCTGCCCCAGCCCGGTGCCGAGCAGGCCACCACTGGCCATCCCCATCAGACCCTTGGCGAGCTGGTCGGACTGCGCGACCGCCTCGGGGCTGAACGTGTGCAGCCACAGCAGCACCCGGGTCTGGACGTGCCCGAAGAGGCGGAAGGCGATGACAGCGCCGCCGGCGGCGAGCAGCAGGCCGATCGCGATCCACCCGACCCGCTCGGTCGCGACATAGAGCATCGCGACGAACAGGCCGAAAAAGAGCAGGGCGCTGCCGAGGTCCTTCTGCCAGAACAGCACGGCGAGGCTGATGGCCCACATCAGCAGGATCGGGCCGAGGTCGCGGCCGCGGGGGAACTGCATCCCCAGCACCCGCGGTCCGGCGATGGACAGGACATCGCGGGTGCGCACCAGGTAGCCGGCGAAGAAGACGGCCAGCACGATCTTGGCGATCTCACCTGGTTGGAAACTGAAGGGCCCCAGGCCGATCCAGATCCGGGCGCCGTTGATCTCGCGTCCGATGAACGGGAAGAGCGGCAGCAGCAGGAGCACCACACCGGCGGTGCCGGCCAGGAAGGTGTAGCGGCGCAGCGTGCGGTGATCCCGCAGCCAGAGCAGCACCCCGATCGCGATCGCGACGCCGAGCGCGCTCCACGTCAACTGGCGCAACGCCATACCCTCGCCGAGCTCGTTGCCCTTGGCGATGTCGAGGCGGTGGATCATCACCAGACCCAGCCCGTTGAGGAGGGTGGCGATGGGCAGCAGCAGCGGATCGGCATACGACGCGGTCCAGCGCAGCACGAGGTGGAAGACGACGGCGATCGCCAGCACCCCGCCGACCTGGGTGGCGAGATTGGCCGGCCAGGCGCCGTTTGCGCTGGCCTCGACGGTCGCATAGGCGAGGGTGATGATGGCGACGGCGAACAACAGGAGCAGCAGCTCGACGTTGCGGCCGCGGCGGGGGCGCAGCGAGGTGACGACGCTCATGCGCGGCTCGTCGTCGTGCTCGCCGGGCGGCTCGAGGTCGAGGAGCTGCCCGACCCGGTGGAACTGCTCGAGCCGCTGGAACTGCTCGAGCCGCTGGAACTGCCCGAGCCACTGGAACTGCCCGAGCCACTGGAACTGCTCGTCCCACTGGAACTGCTGGACGAGGCGCTCGCCCCCGGATTGGTGTCGGCGCCGCACGTCTGGCCCTTGGCGCGGGCGGCGATGCAGGCCTGGGCTTGGGCGCGGATCGTCGCGACGCGCTTCTCGGCGTCGTCGCGGCTGTCGGCGGTGATGCTCGACTCCACCTCGGTCCGCCAGAAGTCGGGCAGGTCGCTGACCTTGATACCGGTCTTGGTCAGCGGGGTGGACAGGTCGATCGGGCCGAGGTCGGAGCTGATGCCCTGATAGATCGCGACCTCACCGTCCTGGGTGCCGACGAAGTACTGCCGTTGCGACCAGGCATACAGCGCGGCGCCCCCACCGGCGATGACGATGACGGCAGCGGCGAGGGCGCCCACCAGCCACTTCAGGAGGCGCCGGGAGGAGGAGGACTCCTCGGCGAGGGCGAGCCGCTCGACGGTCTCGCTCTCCTCGTCGAGCCCGAGCGTGGGGCGCAGGGCGGCGGCCTTGGCGGCAGGGGTTTCGCGCAGGGCGCGGTTGCCGGCGCGGCTCTGGGTGGCGGCGCCGACGATCTGCGGGGTGACCGGGGGCAGGCGCCCCGCGGTCATGTCGACGATGTCGGCGACGATGACCGTCACATTGTCGGGGGCGCCGGCGCGCAGGGCGAGTTCGACCAGCCGGTCGGCGGTCTCCTCGGGAGCGGCACCGGCCCGCAGCACGTCGGCGATGGTGTCGGCGGCGACGAACCCGGACAGCCCGTCGGAGCACAGCAGGTATCGGTCGCCGACATACGCCTCGCGGGCCCCGAGGTCGGGCTGGTCGCCGCGGCTGCCGGTCAGCACGCGGGTGACGAGGGAGCGCTGCGGGTGGCTGCCGGCCTCCTCCGCGGTGATCTTGCCGGAGTCGACGAGGGTCTGGACGAACGAGTGGTCCGTGGTGATCTGCGCCAGCTCGCCGTCACGCAACAGGTAGGCGCGCGAGTCGCCGATGTGGGCGATGGCGAGGGTATGCCGCGAGCGCAGCAGCGCCGTGATCGTCGTGCCCATCCCGTGCAGCTGGGGACGCTGCGCGACGATGCGGCCGATCTCGGCGTTGGCGGTCGCGATCGCCTGGGCGAGTTCGTCGCCGGTCTCGTTGGCGGAGTGGGACTCGTCGTCGAGCTCGACGAGATAGCCGACCGCGGTCGAGGAGGCGATATCGCCGCCGGCGTGCCCACCCATGCCGTCGGCGACGACGAGGAGGTGGGGGCCGGCATACCCGGAGTCCTGGTTCTCCGAGCGGACCAGCCCCACGTCGGAGCGGGCGGCGTAGTGGAAGGCGTGTGGCACGGCTTACTTCTGCAGCTCGATCGTCGTGCGGCCGATGCGCAGTTGGGCACCGGGTTCGAACTGGACGGGCTCCTCGATGCGGACGTCGTTGACGAAGGTGCCATTGGTGGACCCGAGGTCCTCCACCCCCCAGCCGCCCTGCGCCGGGAAGATCCGGGCGTGCCGGCCGGAGGCGAAGTCGTCGTCGAGGACGAGCAGGCACTCGGGGTTGCGGCCGATGAGGATGTCGCCGGTGCCCAGGGGAATGCGGGTGCCGGTGAGGCGGCCGGACGTGACGAGGATGTTGCCATTGGAGGAGCGCCGGTCGCGGGGGACGGTCGCGGCCAGCGAGCCGCTGCCGCCGCCGGTGGTCGTGACCCGGTTGACGACGCGGGTGCCGAACAGGTCGCCGCGCAGCACCGCTGCCAGGGAGAAGACGAACAGCCAGAGCAGCACGAGCAGGCTCAGGCGCAGGACCGTCAGGGTCAGTTCGCTCATGCGGCGCCGATCACCGCCGCCCGGCGTGGAAGATGAGCGCTGTCTGGCCGATGGTGATGCGGTCGCCGGTCTTGAGCAGCAACGAATCCGCCCGGCCACCGTTGACCCAGGTGCCATTGGTCGAGCCGAGATCCTTGATGCGGGCCACGAGGTGCGGGCCGTCGGCGGTCACCCGGATCTCGCAGTGCCGCCGGCTGATGTTGGCGTCGTCGAGGATGATGCTCGCGCCGGTGTCGCGACCCAGCACGGTCGTCGGGCCGATCAGCGGGTAGCGGTCGCCGTCGATCTCCAGCCACGGCCGGTCGGCCGGCGCCATGCGCGACGGGGTCGAGTGGTGCTGCGGGTCCTTCTCGCGCGACCGGTCGCGGGAGTGGTCGCCGCGTGATTGGTCGCCGCGGGACTGGTCGTATGGCAGTGATTGGTCGTATGGCAGTGATTGATCGTAGGGCAGTGACGGGTCAGGTGCCGGTGATCGACCGTATGACGGGGCGCTCGCCGCCCCCCGC
>NZ_HG764815.1:3510183-3512301 GCF_001050535.1 Nostocoides australiense Ben110
GCCAGCACTGAGCCCGCCAACACCGAGCCGGACAGGACAGAGGAGGCGAGCCCACCGCATACCGGCGACCTGGTGATCGACAGCGCCCTGCGCGACCTCGCCGAGACCAGCGGAGCGGACCTGGACGCGGTACTCGAGCAGGGCAGCGCGCTCGAGGGCGTCCTCCGCGCCCGGCTCGGCGACCTGGACGGGTGAGCGGGGGCGAGCGGCTCGACCAGGCGCTGGTGGCTCGCGGTCTGGCCCGCTCCCGCGGGCAGGCCAGAGAACTGCTGGAGGCCGGGCGAGTCCGGCTCAATGAGGCCCCCGCGGCCAAACCCGCCACACGCGTCGGCCCGGGCGACCGGCTCGCGATCGACGGCGACCTGAACATCCGCGTGGGCCGCGGCGCCGACAAGCTCGACGCCGCCGTCGCGGCATTCGAGCCCGCGGGGCTCGCGGTCGCCGGCAAGCGCGCCCTCGATGTGGGGGCGAGTACCGGCGGCTTCACGCAGATCCTCCTCGAGCGGGGCGCCAGCGAGGTGCTCGCCCTCGACGTCGGGCACGACCAGCTCGCCGAGCCGGTGCGCTCGGATCCGCGGGTACACGATCTGAGCGGCCGCTCGATCCGCGGCCTGACGCCCGACGACATCGGCGGCTCCGTCGACCTGCTCGTCGCGGACCTCAGTTTCATCTCCCTCACCCTCGTCATGGCCGACCTGGAGCGGGTGAGCGGGGAGGCGGCGGACCTCATACTGCTGATCAAGCCGCAGTTCGAGGTCGGCCGCGGCCGCCTCGACAAGAAGGGCATCGTCCGCGACCCCACCGACCGGGCCGGCGCCATGCGCGACGTGCTGCAGGCCGGGGTCGACGCCGGCCTGTGCGTGCGTGGGCTGATCGCCTCCCCGGTCGTGGGCACCCACGGCAACCGGGAGTACCTTGGGTGGCTGGCCAAGGGCGGCAATGTCAGTGCCTCATGGCAGGCTCTGGAGGAGCAGATCGACGACCTGGTCAGGAGGGACCCGTGAGCAGCGCGCACCGCCGCATCCTGCTGGTGGCTCACCCCAACCGGCCCGACGCCATCCACCTGGCCCGCGAGGTCGCCCAGCGGCTGCTGGGCGAGGGCATCGGCATCGTCTTGGACCCGATGACCGCGCAGGCGGTCGATCCCGGCCACGACCTGGTCAGCATCGGCGACGGCGACCGGCCCGCCGAGGGGTGTGAGCTGGTGCTTGTCCTCGGCGGCGACGGGAGCATCCTGCGGGGGGCCGAGCTGTCCCGCGGTTCCGACGCCCCGCTGCTCGGCATCAACCTGGGGCACGTCGGCTTCCTCGCCGAGTCCGAACGCGAGGACACCGACGCGACCATCGAGCGGATCCTCGATCGGGATTATGCGATCACCGAGCGGATGACCCTCGATGTGGTCAGCCGGCTCGACGGTCGCGAGTTCGCGCGCACGTGGGCGCTCAACGAGGCGACGGTCGAGAAGGCCTCCCGCGAGCGGATGCTCGAGCTCACGGTCGAGATCGACGGCCGGCCGCTGTCGACCTGGGGTTGTGACGGTGTGGTGATGGCCACGCCGACGGGGTCGACGGCATACGCGTTCTCCGCGGGCGGGCCGGTGGTGTGGCCCGACGTGGACGCGATGCTTGTCGTCCCGATCAGCGCGCATGCGCTCTTCGCCCGCCCGCTGGTGCTTTCGCCGCGCTCGCGGCTGGCGGTCGAGGTCGTCAGCGGCAACGAGGGGCAAGGGGTGCTGTGGTGCGACGGCCGGCGCGCCGTCGACCTGCCGGCCGGTGCCCGGGTGGAGGTATGCCGCTCGGCCGAGCCGGTGCGACTGGCTCGCCTGTCGGAGCAACCGTTCACCGACCGATTGGTGGAGAAGTTCGACCTGTCCGTGCACGGCTGGCGTGGTCCGCGCCCCAACCGGGCGGGTCCCTAGGGTGATCAGCGAGATCCGGATCGGCTCGCTGGGGGTGATCCAGGCGGCGCACCTGCCCCTGCACGCGGGTCTCAACGTCGTCACCGGCGAGACCGGCGCGGGCAAGACCATGGTCGTCACCGGTTTGGGGCTGCTCTTCGGCGCCCGCGGTGACGCCGCTCTCGTCCGGGCGCCCGCGCCCAGCCTCGTCGTCGAGGGCC
>NZ_HG764815.1:3512401-3523390 GCF_001050535.1 Nostocoides australiense Ben110
CCCCCCCCCCCCCCCCCCCGCCACTCGAAGCGACGGGCGTGGATGCGGGCCGCCCGTCCCATCGACGCGCGCAGGCCGGGGGTATGCAGGACGTGGCGCATGGCGCGACCCCAGTCCTCCGGTTCGCGGCTGTCGATGAGCTGCCCGGTCTCCTGGTGAGCCACCGCCTCGCGCAGCCCGCCGGCCGCGGCGGCGAGCACGGGAACGCCGGAGGCCGCCGCCTCGAGGGCGACCAACCCGAACGTCTCGGAGTGGGACGGCACGAGCAACAGTTCTGCGTCCCGGAGCAGCTGTGCCAGGCGGGGCCGGTCGACGGCCCCGGTGAAGGTCACGAAGTCGGAGAGACCCAGCCGACGGACCAACGCGTGAAGCTCCGCGGCATACTCCGCGAAGTCCTCCGAGACGTCGCCGGTGACGAGCAGGTGTGGGCGCTGCCACTGTTCGATGTGGCTCAGGGCGCGCAGGGCCAGGTCGGGGCCCTTGAGCGGTTGCAGGCGGGCGATGAACATGACGTAGCCGTTGTCACCCGTGGCTCCCGCGCTCGCTGCACCGTTGCCTTCGGTGGGGTTGGCGTCGGGGGTTCGGGTGTCGGCGGGGTGGAAGAGGTCGAGGTCGACGCCGGGACGCACGATGACGACCCGGTCGGGGTCGGCGCCGCACCGGTCGACGACGGTGCGGGCCTCGGCCACGCTGATGGCGACGATGGTGTCCGAGAGCCTCGCCACGACCCGTTCGCCGTCGACGCGCCGCGGGCTCTCGGGTGGTTCTCCGTCGGAGAGCGGGCGGTTCGGTGGCGCGGCCACCGAGTGGAAGCTCTGCACGTGCGGGACTCCCATCTCGCGTGCCCAGGCCAGGGCGGCGACGCCGGACATCCAGTGATGGGAGTGGACGATGTCCGGCCGCGCCACAGCGCGCAGGCCAGCCGCGAATTCGTCGATGTGGTCGTCGATAACGCTCTTGGGCAAGGGCGTTGGCGGTCCAGCGGACACCTGCCGCAGGGTGACGCCGGGTCGCAACTCGCGGATGTCCGGGGATTCGGTGTCGGCTCGCCGGGTGATCATCTCGACCTGGTGTCCGCGATCGGCGAGCGCGTCCGCGAGGGCGGACTCCACGACGTTCATGCCCCCGACATCACCGGAACCAGGGTCGGCGACGGGCGAGGTGTGCATCGAGACGAAGACGACGCGCAACGCTCCGGGCGGCTCCATGCCCCATGCTTACCACGAGCGTCAGCGGGCGTGGGCCTCACCTGGACGGCCGGTCAGGGCCAGCGCGAGCGCGAGGCCGATCATCATCACCCCGCCCGCGGCGCTCAGCTGGCGCATCCGGTGGGGGCTGCGGGCGAACCATTGCCGGGCGGTGCCGGCGGCGGTGGCCACGAGGCCGTCGCACGTGATGCCGATCAGGAAGAAGGTGACGCCGAGGACGGCCATCTGCAGCGGCACAGGTGCACCGGCCGGGTCGACGAAGCTCGGCAACAAGGCGATGAAGAAGACGGTGGTCTTAGGATTGGTCACGCCCACGACGAATCCGTCCCGCACCGCGTGGTGCGCCGGACGCCGGGGCGCATCGAGGATCGCGAGCGCGGCCTCGGCGTCGCGACGATGCCGGATGGTCTGCACCCCGAGATAGACCAGGTATGCCGCACCCGCGAGTTTGAGGGTGGTGTAGAGCGCCCCGCTCCTCGCCACCAGGGGCCCCAGGCCGACGGCGATGGCGAGGATCTGGGTCAGGATGCCCAAGCCGTTGCCGAGGACGGACAGCAGCGCGGTGCGCCGGCCTTCAGCCAACGCCCGGCCGATGGTGAACAACAGGCTGGGCCCGGGGATCAGGCACAGGACCAGCCCCGCGATCAGGAAGCTGAACCACAAGTGGGCGGGCGGCATACGGATCACTTCTCCCTGGCGAGCGGCGCGGCACCGACATCCCAGAGATGGTGGACCAGATCGTGCAGCAGGTAGCGCCCCAGGGTCGTCACCGTGAAAACGGACCCATTGCTGCGGCGCCCGGTGCGCCCCCACGCATCTGCGGGGACGGCGGCATACGTCCGGCTCAACTGGGTTGCCGCGGTGGCGAGGTCGGCCGCGACCTGGCCGGGATCCTGCTCCCAGTAGCGCTCCTCGAGTGCTGTCGCGTCCTGATCCCAGTTGGCGAATCCGGGGTCGATCTCGGTGAGCATCAGCCGGGTGCGCTCGTCGAAGATGCGGCAGACGTCCCGGACATGGCAGCTGTATTCGAGCGGACTCCACGTCGTCGGGGCAGGGCGGTCGCGGACGTCGGAACGCCGGAGCACCTCCTGCCAGGGCGCGGTCGCGGCGGCGATGCGGATCGCGAACTCGCCGGGCGCGATCAGGGCCCCGGCGAAGCCGCAGTCGGGGCAGGGCTGCTCGATGACCCACGTCCAGTCCTTCGCGTCGGGCGCGGGGGTGGGAGGCGTCTGGCTCGTCGGGTCGGGCATGGGGTCATGGTGACGTATGTCGGCCCGTTCGGCGTAGGGCATTTCACGCCGGAGCACGGCCACGATAGTTTCGGATGGTGCCCAACGCCCTGATGCTCGCTGCCGCGGTGGCACTCAACGTGACGCTCTTGGCCGTCGCGATCGTGCTGGCACTCAACGGACGACCGGGACGTCACGCGAAACCCCGCCCGCACCGCGACGCCTTTCGTGGCGCCGCGACGACACCGCCGCGCCGCAAACGCGCCGCCGTCATCGTCAACCCAACCAAGTTCACCACGCTGACGCCTGTGCGGTCGGCGCTCGGTTCCGTTGCGGCAGAACTCGATTGGGACCAGCCGCTGATCCTGGAGACCACCCGCGAAGATCCCGGCTATGGGCAGGCCCGCAGCGCCCTCGATGCGGGGGTCGACCTGATCTGCTCCCTCGGTGGCGACGGCACCGTGCGCGTTGTCGCGAGCGTGCTGGCGGGCACCTCGACGCCGATGGGTCTGCTGCCCGGCGGCACCGGGAACCTGCTCGCCCGCAATCTCGAGTTGCCGCTGACGGATATCGGCGAGGCGTTCCGCGTCGCCTGCGCCGGCCGGAACCGGGCGGTGGACGTCGCGTATGCGGCCCTCGCTCCTCCGCCTTCCCCAGCCCCTCATCCCGGCGAGCAGGAAGCCGGCGGCCAGGGAGCGGGCGACTCGACGGAGGCGGCGGACGCGGTGGCGCAGCACGCGTTCCTGGTGATGGCGGGCGTCGGCTTGGACGCCACGATCATGTCTGAGACCAGCGAGGAGTCCAAGGCAAAACTGGGCTGGACGGCATACGCGGCAACGGGTTTGAAGAACTTCCTCGGCACCCGCATTCGCGCCGACGTGTCCGTCGATGGTGGTCCGGCCCGGAGTGTCACGGCGTCGACGGTGCTCATCGGCAACTGCGGACGGATCACGGGCGGCATCAACCTGATGCCCGACGCGCGCATCGATGACGGTGTCCTCGACGTTGTCGTCCTGTCCCCCAAGGGTTTTCCGGGATGGGTCGATGTGACCGCGCGGGTGCTGACCCAGCACCGGTCGAATCGCACGGAGCGCCTGCAACGGCATACGGCCACCGAGGTCGTCATCGCCACCGACAAGGCACAGGCAGTGCAATTGGACGGAGACGTGATCGGCGAGACGACACGGCTCACGGCTCGCATCGTGGCCAAGGCCCTCCTGGTGCGCGTGGCAGCGTTGGGCGAACCCGGCCCGGCCGGGTGAGGGCTGGTCCCGGATCCACCCCGCCCGGTTCAAACTCGAGACCCAGTCGTCAGGTGCCGTCGCGCCACTTGCGTTCGAAGGGCAGGCGCCAGCTGAACGGGGCGATCAGCTGGTGGATCTGGTTCGGACCCCAGGACCCTTGGTCGTATGGCCGCACGATCGGCGGGTTCTCGATGAGCGGGTTGCTGATCTCCCATAGGCGCTCGACCCCGGTCGCGGAGGTGAACAGGGTGCTGTCACCGCGGGCAGCGTCGTAGATGAGGCGTTCGTAGGCCTCGAGGACCGCCCCGGCCCAGCTGGTCTCCTCCATCGAGAACTGCATGGACAGCTTGTCGAGGCGATAACCGGGACCCGGGTGTTTGCCGTAGAAGGACAGCGACATCTTCGGCTGGTCGGACAGGTCGAAGGTCAAGTGATCGGGGCCGTGGTCACCGACGCCGGAGCCCGCCGGGAACATCGAGCGCGGCGGCTCCTTGAACGCGATGGAGATGATGCGCGCCCCCTGGGCCATGCGCTTGCCGGTGCGCAGATAGAAGGGGACGCCCGCCCAGCGCCAGTTGTCGACATAGCACTTCAAGGCGACGAAGGTCTCGGTCTCGGATTCGGGCTTGACACCGGGCTCGTCCTTGTAGCCGACATACTGCCCGCGCACGACATTGGTCGGTTCGATCGGCAGCATGGATCGGAAGACCTTCGTCTTCTCCCGGTTGATCGCCGCTGGCTCCAACGCGGTGGGTGGCTCCATCGCCGTGAAGGCGAGCACCTGGAACAGGTGGGTGACGACCATGTCGCGATAGGCGCCGGTCGACTCGTAGAAGTCGCCCCGCTGGGTCAGGCCGAGCGTCTCGGGCACATCGATCTGGATGTGGTCGATGTGGTTGCGGTGCCAGATCGGCTCGAAGAGCCCGTTGGCGAAGCGGAAGGCCAGGATGTTCTGCGCCGCTTCCTTGCCGAGGAAGTGGTCGATCCGGAAGATCTGGGACTCGTCGAACACCTCGTGCAGTTGAGCGTTGAGCTTGACCGAGGACGCGTGGTCGATGCCGAACGGCTTCTCCATGATGATGCGCGAGCGCTCGACGAGCCCCGCCGCGGCGATCGTCGACACCGCCGCGAGCGCGGCCTTGGGGGGGACGGAGAGATAGTGCACCCGCAGCTCGTTGTCACCGGGCAGGAGTTCCTCCGAGCGCAGCACCGCGGCACGCAGGGCCTCCGGGCCTGCGGAGAGCGGCACATAGTCCAAGCGTTGGGCGAAGGCATTCCAGTCCTCGTCGTTGAGGCTGCGGGTGCTGTGCTCCTTGATGGCAGTCAAGGCCAGGTCGCGGAACTCCTCCAAGCTGATGTCGTCGAGCGAGGTGCCGACGACGCGCACGTCGTCGAGCAGCCGGCTCTGGAAGAGATGGAGCATCCCGGGGATGAGCTTGCGCTTGGACAGATCGCCGGTGGCACCGAACAGGATGACGGTAAGCGGAGCAGCCATGCGTTCATCTTGGCGCCTGCGGGGCCGAGGGCGCCACGGATAGCCCGCCCGATCTCGGTGCACGCCGCTGATGAAGGGGAAGGTCAACCTGGGCGCAGGCCGGCCCACGTCCCGACATCGCACTGCCCGTCGTCATTGCATCCTGCGGCGATCGCCGTGCCATCCGGCCGGATGCCGACGGTGTGCCGAGACCCCGCCGCAATCGCGACGATGTCCGTCCACGCGGCCACGTCGCATTGGCCGCAGGTATCGTCGCCGGCAGCCCGGACGCGGCCGTCGGACGTGAGTCCCAGGACCGCGACCGCGGCTGCGCCTACCCCGGCTGCACCGCGACCCGATTCGTGGAGATCCACCACCTCCAGCATTGGGAGGACGGCGGAGGCACGGACTACGACAACCTGATCTGCCTGTGCCCGCACCACCACGATGCCCACCACGCCGGAGTCTTCACCATCGCGGCGAGCCACAACGCGGTCATACCGTTCACGTTCGCTGCCCGCGGGGGGTGGGCCATCCACGCGACGCCGCCCGAAGCCGACGACCCTGGTCGCGGCCGACCGACCGACGCGGGTTCCTACACTCCACCACTCGGCGAACGCGCCGACTACGGCTGGATCACCTACCGCCGCAACGACACTGCATAGTTGATCCAGCTCGCCCGGAATCCGCAGTGACGCGTCTCGCCGCAGCCGTCCGAGGGAGGCGAGGGACTGCACGCGTTCACGACGGCGTTGGTCACCGTTGCGTTGCCCATCGTGGCGTTGTTCACCGTGGCGTTGGCCCGAGCCTGAGCAGGGCCAGCGTTTCTCCCTCGTCGAACTCGCCTGTCGGCTCGAAACCGAGCGCCCGATAGAACGGCGCCGGGCTGCCCTTGCCCTCCACCCAACTGGTCTCGATCTCGGTATGCCCGTTGGTCCGCATTCCGTCGATCCACTGACTTAGCGCCCGGCGCCCGGTCCCGCGCCCCTGGTGACGCCGGTCGATCAGGAACCGCCAAAGGTAAGGCGTGGCCTCGGAATACATGACGAAGCCGACCGGCTCCCCGTCGGCCTCGATTCCGCGCAGTTCCGGGATGAGCGGGAGGCCGTGACGGTCGCCGTGGAAGAAGGCGTCGGCATACGAATCCTGCACGCTCGCCACGAAGCGCTCCTGCGAGCGATGCACGCGCAGCCGCGAATAGGCCCAGCGGTTGTCGTCGGTGATCGGGACCAGCCGGACATCCGCGGGCGGTCCGGTCGGGCGGTCGCGCCAAGCCCGCCGTTCGTCGGCCGTCATCGAGTAGTAGAGGTTGTCGTCCCAGACCCCTCGCCACCAGAACGACTGGCGCGTCAAGGATTCGAAGGTGAGACCGAGCCGCTCCAACAGCCGGGCCGAGGCCAGGTTCTGCGTCGACAGCTCCGCTGTGATCCGGTGCACGCCGTGCCGCTCGATGACGTGATCGATGAGGGCGGTCGTGGCCTCGTGAGCGATGCCCTGGCCTTGGGCGGCGGGGATCAGACTGAACCCGATGTCGGCGACTCCCCCGTGCTCGTCGATCCCGACATAGGCGTCCCCGACGAGTTGGCCGTCCCGGACGATGGCGATCTGATGACCGCGCCCGGCCACGAGATCGGTTAGCCCCTCATGCTTGGCCACGAGCGCGCGCGCCTTCTCCTCGGAATAGGGGAGATCCCAGTCCTGGAGCGCCGCCACCTGAGGGTCGTTCCGGTATGCCGTCAGCGGCGCGATGTCCTCGTCGGCGACGAAGCGCAGGACGAGGCGATCGGTGCGCATCGGAAAGGCTGGCTCGCTCACCTCCAAAGGGTGACGACGCCGGGAGTTCCGCGCAAGCGCTTTTCTGAGTCGCGACGGATCACGCAACAAGGCCCCGGGCCGCCCGGGGTGGTCGCGGCGGGTGAGGTCCACATATGCCTGATCTCGGGACCCGACCTCGGCCTGATCCGCTGCCCGATCGCAGGGCGATGTCACACTCGGCGCAGTTGCTCTGTCACATGGGCATGAACAGTCACGAAGACAAGAACACTCACGAAGACAAGAACACTCACATCGTCATCGTCGGGGCAGGCTACGCGGGTGTGTTGGCGGCCAATCGAGCCGCCGCCAAAGGCCACCAGGTCACGCTCGTCAACGACCGCGACAGCTTCGTGGACCGGATCCGGCTGCACGAGGTCATCGCCGGTATCAGGACCCCCGAGGCCGCCCAGATCCCGCTGGAAAAGGCGGTCCGCCCGCGCGTGCGCCTCGTCATCGCCCCGGCAGCCCGAATCCGCTCGCGCACCGTCGAACTGGCGACCGGCGAGACGGTCAGAGGCGACCACATCGTCGTCGCCACCGGCAGCGGCGCCGGGCCAGGCGGGTTGGAGTGGGCGGAGACGAACCACGCCGCCGTCGCCGGTCTCCCCCCGGGCGCAAGCGTCGCGGTGGCGGGCGCCGGGCTGACCGGTGTCGAGGTGGCGAGTGACATCGCGTATGCGCGCCCCGACCTGCGCCTCACTCTCGCCGACCCCATCCCGGTCGGCACCAGCTACTCCGATTCGGGGAGGCGGCACCTCCTCCCAGCACTGGAGCGGCTCGGTGTCCGGATCGCGTCGACAAACTCGCGGCGCTGGCCATGTCACTGAGTCGGCGGCCCCCCGCCGGGTGAGAATGCGCGCCGGTCCGGCGGGACGAAACTAGGCTGGGGTGATGACCGAGCGGACCGCCTTCGTCCTCGGCGGCGGCGGCGTGCTCGGGGCGTCCCAGGTCGGCATGATGCGCGCCCTCGCGGAGGCCGGCATCACACCCGACCTGGTGGTCGGCACCAGCATCGGCGCCCTCAACGGCGCCTTCATCGCCTCCGACCCGACCGTCTGGGGCGCCGAACGGCTGGCGTCGGTGTGGGAGGAGGTGGTGCGCGAGGGCGTGTTGTGGGAGCGGCCGGTGCGCAAGGCGGCCAAGATCGCGCGCAATGTCACCCACCTGCTCACCCACGCCCCGCTCGCGACGCTCATCGATCGCTACCTGCCGGTGCACGAGTTCGAGGACCTGGCCGTTCCGTTCCAGTGCGTGGCCGCGCGGATCGAGGACAGCAGCGCGGCGTGGTTCGACGCAGGGCCGATCGCGCCGGCAGTGCTCGCGTCGTGCTCGGTGCCGGGGCTGTTCCCGCCTGTGCGCATCGACGGCGCCCACTATCTCGACGGGGGTCTCGTCCACTCGATTCCCATCGGGCGCGCCCTCGAACTCGGCGCGACGTGCGTCTATGTGCTCCAGGTCGGCCGCGTCGAACAGCCCCTCGCGGTGCCCCGCGCGCCGTGGGACGTCGCGACCGTGGCCTTCGAGATCTCGCGCCGGCATCGCTACGTCGAGGAACTCACGCGCATCCCCGAATCCGTTGCCGTGCATGTGCTTCCGAGCGGGACCTCCTCGGCACCGACGGTATCGCTGAGCCAGGCGCGCGGGCGCCGGGTCGCCGAACGGATCGAGCAGGCGTATGCCGCCAGCACCGCCTATCTGGCCGGCGATCCGGTCGAGCCAGACTGAAAGGGGTTGGGGGACATGGGTATGCGGTCGATCCAGCCGCCGCCGGTGCTGGTGCGCCGCGCCTTGCGTGTCGTGTGGCCGCTCCTCGCTCTCACGATCACGATCCTGGGGCTGCCCGTTCTCGTGGCCGGTGCGCTGGCGTCGGTCGTGGATCGCCGCGCGCGGCTCTTCCGCGCGACCAGCCTGCTCATCCTGGTCGTCTGGCTCGACGTGCAACTGCTGATCGGCTGCTGGCGGCTGCGGCTGGCCGACCCGCGCGGCGCGTCGCCCTCCTGGTATCCCGACCACGAGCAGTTGCTCTCCGACGTCCTGGACAAGGCGATGGCGTTGGGGCGCAAGTGGGTCGGATTCGAGGTGCGGCTCGACGACGTCATGGACCTCGGCGACCCGGGCAAGCCGCTGATCGCCTTTGCCCGCCATGCCGGACCGGCCGACTCCCTCGCGGTCGCCTGGCTGCTCTCGCGCACCGGCGGCCGGCTGCCCCGCATCGTCCTGGCCGACGCCTTGCGCTGGGACCCCGGCATCGACCTCATCCTCACCCGGCTGGGCTCCTCCTTCGTCCCCTCCGCGTCCGGAGCGGGTGACGACCGACTGGCCGGGGTGCGCCGCCTCGCCGATTCGCTCGCGCGCAAGGATGCCCTGCTGCTCTTTCCCGAGGGGGAGAACTGGACGCCGTCGCGCCGCGGCCTCCTGATCACCCGACTGCGGGAAGCAGGTCAGCACGCCCGGGCCCGACAGGCCGAGCGTTTGCGGAATGTGTTGCCGCCCAAGACCAAAGGGGCCATCGCGACCTTGTCGGCGCGACCCGACGCTGACGTCATGATCGTCGCGCATGCCGGCATGGGCCGGCTGACCGGGGCACGGGAGATCTATGCCGCGATCCCGTTCGAGCGGCCCTTCCTCGTGCACACCTGGACCTACCCCGCCGAGACGGTCCCTCACGAACCCGCCGCGATCGAGTCCTGGCTGTCTGCGCGCTGGGCCGAGATCGACGCCTGGGTCGAGCGGCAGGGCGAATGAGGGCCTCCTCGCAAAGTCCGACGTTTGGCGGGTCCTGACTCGTCAAACGTCGGACTTAGCGACCGAAGAGCTGGGTGCCCCAGTCCTCGTCCGGGCCGAGGCCGGGCGGGCAAGCGAAGAGGGCGGAGCCGGTGTGCTCGATGTATTCGTTGAGCACGTCCTTGGCGGCGAGGGCGCGCTGCATCGGGACGAACTGCTTGTGGGCGTCCCGCATGAACGCGATGAAGAAGAGGCCGGCGTTCAAGTGGCCTTGACCGTCGGAGCCGTCCGTGAAGTTGTAGCCCCTCCGAAGGATCCGCACTCCGCCGAGGTTGCTGGAGTGGGCCAGCCGCACGTGCGCGACCATCGGGATGGCGGGCTCGCCATCCATGCGCTTGGCCGCGAAGTCGATCGTCTCGAACTCGTCCGTGCCACCCAGCGGCTCGCCCTTGAGCTTGCCGCGGCCGAAAATGTCTTGCTGTTCTTGGAGATTGGTCCGATCCCAGACCTCGATGTGCATCCGGATGCGCCGCGCGACGAGATAGGACCCGCCGGCCATCCACGCCGCCTCGCCGGACACATCGGACGGCGCGACCCACACGTGCTCATCGAGCGCCGCGGTGTCCTCGGCCATGATGTTGGCGGTGCCGTCCTTGAACCCGAACAGATTCCGCGGCGTCGCCTGGCTCGATGACGTCGAACTCGTTCTGCCGAAACCCAATTGGCTCCATCGCACCGACACGACGCCAAAGCCGAGGCGGATCAGGTTGCGCACGGCGTGCACGGCGACCTGCGGGTCGTCGGCGCAGGCCTGGATGCAGATGTCGCCGCCCGAGGTCGCAGGATCGAGGTCGTCGCCCATGAAACCCGGCAACTCTTCCAGGGCGTCCGGCCGCCGTGCCTCGAGGCCGAAACGCTCGAAAAGGGTTGGCCCATAACCGATCGTGATCGTCAGGTTCGAGGGCGGCAGGTCGAGCGCCTCACCCGTGTCGGTGGGCACGCCATACGGCCCCAACCCCACGGCACCGCCCGGCGCTGCCTCGGCGCCGTAGGTCATCCGTTCGGCCGCACGCGTCCATGCGGTGAGCATCTCGCGCAACTCGTCCGCGGACTCGGTCGTCACGTCGAGGGCGACGAAGTGCATGCGGTCCTGAGCCGGCGTGGTGATGCCCGCCTGGTGGGCGCCGCGGAAGGCGATGGGGTCGCCCCCGCGAGGACGTGCGGTATGCGGCGTGCTCGCCTGCCCCGGCGACGTCGCCGCGTCGGCGCGGTTGGCGGCATACAGCGCCCCGGCC
>NZ_HG764815.1:3523490-3525312 GCF_001050535.1 Nostocoides australiense Ben110
CGGCCGGGACGAGCGGGGCCGAAACGACCGGGCACCGTTCCGCGACGACCGCGGATCGCGTCGCTACGGCCGGGACGAGCGAGGCCGAAACGACCGGGACGAGCGAGGCCGAAACGACCGGGAGGACCGGGGTGCCCGCGCCTTCCGTGATGATCGGGGGAACCGGGGCTATCGGCGGGACCGGGACGACCGTCCGTTCCGGGAGGAACGCGACCGTCGCCCGTATGGTGAGGACCGCGATGGCTCCCGGGGCCGTGACGACCGGCGTCCGTTCCGGGAGGATGGCGAGCGCGGGTCGTACCGCGACGATCGCGGTGACTTCCGGGTTCGCGATGAGCGCCGCCCGTCCCGCGATGACCGAGCCTCTCGCGACGACCGGGCCTCCCGGGAGAACCGGTCTTCCCGCGACGACCGGGGCGGCGAACGGTTCGGAGTCCGGCCGTGGGAACGCGACGAGCGCCCCACTCGCCGGCCGGCAGGGCGTGCGGGGGAGGCGGCGCGGCATACCCCCCGACCGGTGCGGGAGGAGCGGGCGCGGTCGCGCGGCATACCCGACACCACGCCACCACCAGCGCCGGCGTCGGTCGACCACGAGGACGGTGGGCCGACGTTCGCCGACCTCGGGCTTCCCGAGGCGATCGTGACGGCGCTGGCGAGCCGCGGGATTCGCCGGCCGTTCCCCATTCAGGCGGCCACGATTCCCGACGCGCTTGAGGCCAAGGATCTCCTCGGGCGGGGTCAGACCGGATCGGGCAAGACGATGGCCTTCGGGCTGCCGACGATTGCGCGTTTGAGCGGTCAGCGTGCCACCCCGAACCGCCCGCGGGCGCTGGTGCTGGTGCCGACTCGTGAACTGGCACTTCAGGTTTCGGACGCTCTCGAGCCGATCTCGCGGGCCGTCGGCGTCAGCCAGAAGGTCGTCGCGGGCGGCATGCCCTACCCGCCGCAACTCACGGCGCTGGACCGGGGAGTCGACCTGATCGTCGCCACGCCGGGCCGGTTGCAGGATCTGATCGAGCGCGGTGCTGCGCTGCTCGACGACGTCGAGATCGTCATCCTCGACGAGGCCGATCACATGGCCGATCTCGGCTTCCTGCCCGAGGTCACCGAGATCATGGACCTGATCCCCGAGGGTGGTCAGCGGCTGCTCTTCTCGGCCACCTTGGACCGCGGGATCGACGAACTCGCGCAGAAGTATCTCGTCGACCCGGTGACGCACTCGACCGACGATCCGACCGCGGCCGTGAGCACCATGGAGCACCGAGTGCTGCTCATCGAGCCGTCGATGAAGAAGACGCTCACCGCCCAGATCAGCGGCCGGCCGGGCAAGACGCTCGTCTTCGTGCGCACCCAGCTGGGCGCGGATCGCGTTGCGCGACAACTGCGCGAAAGCGGCATCATGGCCGGCCCGATCCACGGCGGCCTCAATCAGTCGATGCGCAACAAGGTCCTCGAAGCGTTCAAGGACGGCCGCCTCCAGGTGCTCGTCGCCACCGATGTCGCCGCCCGCGGCATCCACGTCGACGACGTCAGCCAGGTCGTGCAGGTCGACCCGCCCGCCGACCACAAGACCTACGTCCACCGCGCCGGCCGCACCGCCCGCGCCGGCTCGACCGGGGCCGTCGTCACCCTCGCCCTGCCGCATCAGCGCAAGGCGATGGAGAAGATCATCGAGGAGGTCGCTTTGTCGATCGCCCCCGAGCGCCTCGACAACGCCGGCGCCGCCGCCGAGGGCGTCGAGCCGAGCGAGCGGCCGGTCCCGGACGAGGTATGGCAGTCGATCATCGCCCCGCGCCCGATGCGGGGCCGCCGTGGCCCGGGT
>NZ_HG764815.1:3525412-3537422 GCF_001050535.1 Nostocoides australiense Ben110
CGCACCGGTGTGGCCGGTCAGGGGCTCCCCGATCTGGGTACCCGTGGAGGGGTCCCACAGACGCGCCGACCGGCCGCTGCTCGAGGCCAGGACAGTGCTGCCGTCCGGGAGCGGGACGGCGCAACACTGTGGATCTGCGTTGGTGGTCGCGAGCATTATGAAGGGCGGAACCGAGGGGGCGCGATCTAGATCGCCGGGTCAGGGCGATTGTCGCACACCGGGAGTCGGAATCGGCTTTTACGTCGCAGGCCCCTGACTAGCGCTGGGGACGCGGCGTTCGCGCAAGCGCCCTACCGCGAGACGGCCGAGCAGGCCGACAAGTTCACCGATCGAGTGCGGCAGTATGCCGTCGAGCGGCAGGGCTCGCGGCTGGCGCTCGCACGCGTCGAGGGGAAGGTCGTCGGATTCGCGCTCGCGGTGACGGCAACCCCAGGCACGTGGTGGCGGGGGAGTCTCGTAAAGCCGCTGGGGCGCGACGCTGGTCGGTCCCCGCCGAGCGCGGGCATCATGAGGGCATGGCCAAGACCTTCACCCCCCAGCCGAACGCCGCGGCCGCTCTCCAAGGGCTCTCGTCCATGGCCACGAAGGAGGTCCTCGCGCAGCTCGCCCAGCGGTGCACCGCCGAAGGGGTGGCGATCGAGTTCGAGTCGGGCGGCGGCGTCATCATGGCCGATCGGGTCCGGGCGGGCGATGCCGCCGACCTGGTCGTGCTCGGTGCGGACGCGATGCGCACGCTGGCCGACGAGGGCCATGTCATCGCCGACTCGGTCCGCCCGCTCTTTCGCAGCGACATGGTCATTGCCATCCCCGACAGTGCCGAGGTGCCCGACGTCTCGTCGCCGCGAGCTATACGCGAGTTGATCTCCGGCGACCTCCGGATCGGCTACTCCACCGGGCCGAGCGGGACCGCGCTGCTCCGCCAGCTGGAGGCGTGGGGCCTGCGTCCGGAGATCGACGGCCGTCTCGTGCAGGCCCGCCCGGGCGTCCCGGTCGGCCGGCTGCTCACCGACGGCGAGGCCGACGTGGGGTTGCAGCAGAACAGCGAGCTCGCGGGTATGCCGGGTGTCCGGGTGCTTGGCCCCCTCCCCGGTGAGTGCGCGGTCACCACGGTCTTCTCCGGCGGTGTGCTCGCGGCCTCCGGACGGCCGGACGTGGCCTCCGGCGCCCTGTCGCGGATGGCGGACCCCGCCTACTCAGCGATCGTGACAGGTTGCGGGATGACGCCGGCGGGAGGATGAGGTCACGACCTCGATGATGCTGGATCCAATGACGTGAAGTAGTCGAGGGTCGCCTTCGACGTGCTGATCAAGGGCTGCACGCGGACCGCATCGGAGGCCGCCGCACCGTCGGGGAGGTATGCCGCCCGCAACGCCCGCGCGATCCCCGCGGCGGCGACCGTCAACAGGTCGACGAGCCGCTGGGGCGGCGAGTGGTCATTGGGCACGACGACACTGAGCGCGGCATACACCGACCCCAGGGGGCCGAGCACCGGGACCGCGATGCCGCGAGAGTCGAGGTGGATGTGGCCGTCCAAGGCGGCATACCTGCGGCTGCGGACGTGCCGCAGGGCGGCCCGTAGCGCGGGCCGTCTCGAAGAGCCTTCGAGGTGGGACGCGGCCAGCCGGCCTGAATCACTCGGTCGACCAGATTCGCATCGGCGTGGGCGAGGAGTACCAATCCGCTCGAACTGAGCGGCAGCGCGAGCCGGCCGCCGATGCGGGTCGCGTTGACGACCGCGGCCGGGTCGGAGATTCGCTCGATGAAGAGCACGTCGCGCCCGGAAAGGACGCCGAGCTGGGTGTGCTGCCGTATGCGGTCCTGGACGGCCTGCATCCACGGTCGCGCCACCTCGAGCAGGCCGAGCGCGTCAGGTGTGCGGGATGCGAACTCCCACAAACGAATTCCGAGGCGGAAGGTGCCGTCGGGCAGGCGTTCGAGCAAGCCTTCACGTGTCAGTTCGGATACCAGGCGGTACGCGGTGGAGAGGGGCAGCCCGATCGCTGGGCGATCCCGGTCAGCGTGAGGAATGGGCGCCGGACATCGAAAGCGTCGAGGACGCGCAGGTGCCGGTGGAGAGCCGATTCGCCGGCCGAAGCACGAGCCATGCCCGCAGCATACGGACTTCCGTTGAAAGGAAGCCGCGGGTCGGCGGCACGACGACCGCGCTAGCCTCGCCGAAACACCGACCCTGCAGCCCAGAGGCTGATCGAATGACTGCGGCGCCACCGAGTCTCGCGCCCGCCGCGGGCTCTCGCACCGGACATGGTCGTCGTGCGCGAGCGGCGCGACCTGACCCACTCGATCGTCGAGTTCACCCTCGCGCGGCCCGACGGCTCACGCCTGCCCGACTGGGCGCCTGGCGCCCACATAGATGTGGTGCTGCCCGACGGTGTCGTAGTGCTGATGTTTCTCGGTTCGGCGAACCGCGACCCGCGCCACTGGGCCGACCCGGACCGCTACGACCTGACCCGCGACCCGTCCGGGCACGCCGGATTCGGATGGGCCTGCATCAGTGCGTCGGCCAGCTTGTGGCCCGCTTCGAGGCGATGGCCGTCCTGGGCGCGCTGCTGGATCGGGTCTCGAGCATCGCTTGCCGCCCCTCCCCGCCGCCATCTCAACAACACCCTGCGTGGCTGGGAGTCGATGCCGGTCCGGGTCAGTCCTTGCCGATCGTCCGGGTGACCTGATCGTCAGCGCTCGTCGCTGGGCCAGCCGGTGTACTGCTCGGCGAGGTAGGTGCGGCCCGCGCGGGTGGCGACGACATTGTCGAGTTCACCCATCTGGCGGCGCAGGTCGAAGTCGCTGGCGCCAGGGGCGGCGTGCAGCATCTGCGTCATCCAGTAGGAGAAGTTCTGGGCGCGCCATACCCGCTCCAGCGCTCCCGGCTCATAGTCCGCCAGCGCGGACTCGCCCTCGGATCCGACCGCCCGTTGCAGCACTCCCGCAAGGACTTTCACATCGTGGAGGGCGAGGTTGAGACCGCGGGCACCCGTCGGCGGGACAGTGTGCGCGGCGTCGCCGGCCAGCAAGAGGGTGCCATAGCGCATGGGCTGCTGCACGAAGGAGCGGAACCGCAGCACGGTCTTCTCCAGGACCGGGCCCTCCTGGCAGGTGAAGCCATCCGGCCCGGCGACGATCTGCTGCATCTTCTCCCAGATGCGCTCATCGCTCCAGGCGTCGACCGACTCCTCTGGGTCGCATTGGAAGTACATCCGCTGGACGGTGTCAGTGCGCTGGCTGAGCAGCGCGAAACCGTGCGGTGAGTGGGTGTAGACCAACTCGGGCGCGCTCTGCGGAGCCTGGGTCATGAAACCGAACCACGCGAACGGGTATTCGCGGAAGTATTGGGTCCGCTCACCCTCGGGCACCAGGTCGCGGCAGACACTGCGTGAGCCGTCGGCGCCGACGAGGAACTGTGCCCGGACCTCGTGCCGGGCGCCGTCGGCGGCCGTGAACCGCATATAGGGCTGCTCGGTGATGACGTCGCCGACCTCGGTGTCGGTGACGCCGAAATGGACGGTCCCACCATCACGCGCCCGCGCGTCGGCGAGGTCGATGAAGACGTCGGTCTGCGGATAGAGCCAGACGCTCGCCCCCACGTGCTCCTGGAAGTCGATCCGATGGCTCTGGCCGCCGAACCGCAGATCCACGCCCGGGTGCTCGTGACCGTCGCGCAGGATGCGGTCGGAGACTCCGGTGTCGACCAAGTCTTGTGCCGCAACGGCTTCGATGATCCCCGCCCGGTGTGTCGTCTCGATTTCCTCGCGGGTGCGGATATCGATGTTCACGCACTCGATCCCCACCCGCCCGAGGCGGTGGGCCAGCATCAGGCCGGCGGGCCCGGCGCCGACGATGGCGACCGGCGCCGTCGTCGTCGTGTCGATGGGGGCGCTCGTCATTGGGCGGTCCTTCCGTTCCGTATGCAGTCCCCCCACTCTCGAACAGCGGGGGCCCCTCGCGCGACGCCGCTTCCGTCACGCGGAAGCAGGGCCGTGGGGTGAGCCGTCAATCAACGGGTGCCGGCCCGCTGACCGAGGACGTTCGAGATGGCCCGGGCGGCGGCGAGTACGGGGTGGCGCAACTGGCGCACCGCCGCACCGGTCTGGCCGGCGACGACGATACCGAGGGCGGCCTCGACGTCACCGTGCTCCCCGAGGCGCACCGGGGCCGCCACCCCCACCGTGTGGTCCTGGAACTGCCGGTCGTTGACGGCACACGTGGCGCGTCGGGTCTGGGCGAGCATCGCCCGCAGCGTCTTGGGGTCGGTCACCGTGTGCGGTGTATGCCGGTCCATCGGGCCGGCGAGCACAGCCTCGCGAATCTCGTTGGGGGCGTAAGCGAGAAGCACCATTCCCATGGCCGTCCCGAGGAGGGGGTGCCGCGCGCCCACCATCGTCCGCAGTTCGACGGACCGGTGACCCGCTATGCGCTCGACGAATACCATCTCCGTTCCCTCGCGCACAGCGAGCTGGATGTTCTCGTGGGTCACCTCGTAGAGATCCTGCATATAGGGCAGGGCGACGTCGCGCAGGATCTGGCCGCGCGGGCATACCGACCCCACCTCCCACAGCCGCAACCCAATGTGCCAGTCGCCCTCGTCGGTCCGTTCGAGCGCGCCCCATTGCGCCAGTTCGGTGACGACTCGGTGGGTGGTGCTCAGGGCCAGCCCGGTGCGGTTGGCGATCTGGCTGAGCGATTGGCTCGGCCGGTCCCGGGTGAAGGTGCCCAGCACGGCGAGGGCCTTGCCGGCTGCCGTCAGCTGATCCGCCACCCGGTCAGTCTGGCACCCCGGAAAGGGGATGTCGGCCGGCGGCCGCGCGGGATGCCTCTCGTTCGGACCCAGCCCTCAATCCATGGCGGCGAGCCAACGCATCCCGGTTTCCCGCTCGGCCGAGGTGCTCCGCCGCACCAGGTCGCCGAGCAGCTTCTCGATCCGGCCGCCGACCAACGGGACCGACACTTTGATCGTGAGTTCGACCACTTCGAGGGTGCCGTCGTCCTCCGGGGTCAGGGTGATCGTGCCTTTCATCGTCGCCGGCTTTCCCGGCGTCTTGATCTCCAGGGCAGCCGAGGTCTGGTCGGTCCACTCCTCGATCTGCACGGCCCGCGAGGTCTCCCCGACGACCGGCTTGGCGAAGGAGGGGACGCCTTGGGTGGGCTGCACCTGATCGATGCGCACGCTCATCAGGTCCCCGTTCGAGGTGACGTCGACGTCGGCCGAGATGACGTCCTGATCGACGCAGACCTGCTCCCGGAAGCCAGGGTCGGCAAGCATCGCGTAGACCTCCGCAGGGGGAGCGGGATAGCGCATCTCGGTGCGGAACTGCATACCCTCCACTGTGCCGCCCCGCGCGCACTTTCGCAGGCCCGGCCGGACGTGATCTAGTGGACATGTGAGTGAACCCCCGGCGCGAATGCCGATCCCTGTCCACGACCAGACCTGGCTGTTCATGGACAAGCCCAACAACCTGATGTACATCAACGCGCTGCTCTGGATGCGCTCGACGCCCGACTTCGCGGACCTCGTCGAGGTGATCGAGGAGCGGGTCGTCGGCAAGCATCCGGTGATGGGCTGCCGGGCGGTGCAGGACGGCGGCGCCTGGTTCTGGGAGCCCGACCCCGACTTCGACATCTCTCGGCACGTCACGCAGCGCCGGATGCCGAAGGGCAGCACGAAGGCCGATGTGCAAGACCACCTGTCGACGTGCTTCGGCACCCCGTTCCCGTCCGGGCGGCCGTTGTGGAGCATGGAACTGCTCACCGGCATCGGCGACGGCCACGAGTCGGTGCTGTTCATCCGGATCCACCACGGCATCACCGACGGCATCCGCTCGACGCAGCTGCTGCTGAACATGTGCGACCACGACGCCGGCGAGCACAGTGTCGCCCGGGTCGGCGACCGGCACGCGCCAGGTGGCCCGCTCGATCTGTTCGAGTTCGTCGGCCGGCACGTCGTGCACGACGCCGGCGACCTGGCGCGCGCGACGAGCCCGGTCGGGGCGCCGGACGCCATGAAACAGCTCACGCGGCTCCCGCACGCGGTGAGCGAGACCGCCCGCCGGGTGATCCGGCGCCCCGGGACCATCCGCCAGGTGCCGGGTGAGGTCGTCGAGGGGCTGGCCTCTTTCACCGCCGAGGACAACACCTTCGTCAACACCAGCCGCGCCGTCTTCCGGCTGGTCTTCGAGCCGCGCAGTCCCAAACTCGCCTGGTCCGGCACGCCTGGCCTGGAGAAGAAAGTGGGCTGGGTCGACGACATCCCCCTCGATGAGGTCAAGGCCCTGGCACGCGACCGGCACGCGACCGTCAACGACGTGCTCATGAGCAGCGTCTCCCGCGCCCTGACGACCTATCTGGCCGAAGAGGGCACCCCCGTGACCGGCGGCGCTCTCAACTGGCTCGTGCCGATCTCCTTGGCCCCCCTCGACGCCGAGTTGCCGCCCGACCTCGGCAACCACTTCAGCCTCGTGATGTTCCGGATGCCGGTCGGGATCAACGACCCGATCGATGCCCTGCGCGCCACCCGCTCGATGATGAACCGGACCAAGCATTCGCTCGAGCCGCACGTCGCCTACACCATCCTGCAGACGTTGGCGCTCGGCCCCCGGATGTTGTCAGCCGGTGTCCGCAACTATCTCGCCGACAAGTGCGTCGGCCAGCTGACCAATGTGCCGGGCCCGCAATCACCGCTCAACCTCGCCGGGGCGCGCGTGGAGTCGGTCCTCGGGTGGGTGCCCCTCTCCGGGGATCAGACCCTCGGTCTGTGCATCTTCACGTATGCCGGGCGCATCGGCATCGGGATCAGCGCCGACGCCGCCTTGGTCCGCGACCCGCAACGGATCGCCGACCTGGTCGCCGAGTCGCTCGACGATCTCACCAACGGCTCCCTGGCCGGCCGGTACTAGGCACCGTCGCCGGGGTCGGTCACGGCGAGCACCCAGTCGCACCAGGCGATGTTCTCCTCCTCGAAGGCGATGCCTCGCGCGAGCGTGAGATAGGGGCCGAGGCGCCGGGCTTGCCGCAGGTATGCCGCCTCGTCCCGCCCGTCGAGCATGGCGGCGCGGCGGCGAAGATAGCGTGCAAGTTTCTCATGTGACGCATCACGTTTCGCCGTGATGGCCGCTCGGACGGTGTCCTCGCTCCCGTGGTCGATCGCCTCGACCTGGACCAGGAGTTCGTCACGGATGGCGGTGGGCTTCGGTGTCCGGGTCGTCATCTCGCGCAGCGCCGTCCAGCCGGCCTCGGTCAGGGCGAAGACGCGCTTGTTGGGCCGGCGCTCCTGCTCGACGACGCGTGCCGACACCAAGCCCTCGGCAGCCATCTTGTCCAGCTCGCGGTAGAGCTGCTGGGCGGTGGCCGTCCAATAGTTCGCGACCGTGACGTCGAAGGACTTGGCCAGGTCATAGCCCGACGACTCGCCATTGGCCAGAGTCACCAGGATCGCGTCCTGCAGTGCCACCCGATCAGCCCTCGCCGCTGCGGCCGATGGCCATCGCGGACAGGGCGTCGGCCTTGATCTGATCGAACCGGGCTCCCATGTGCGCCATCAGGGCCTGGGTCGCCTTGAAGGGGCGGGTCATCACCATGAAGTCGGCGATCTTTCCCTCCTCGTTCATGACGAGGAAGTCGCACCCGGTGATGTCGAGACCGTCGACTTTCGCCTGGAAGATCAGGGCGTGGTTCGGACCGTCGGACAGCTCGCGCACGTAGTGGAAGTCCTCGAAGACCTCGATGACGTGGCGCAGGATGGCCGCGGTGATCGCCTTGCCCGGGTAGGGCGTGTGCACCACCGGGCTGCGGAAGACGATGTCGTCGGCGAGCAGCGCCTCGGCCGCGTCCAGGTCGCGGCTCTCGACGGCCTCTCGGAAGGTTTTCATGGTGAAACTCCTTGTCCTGGTGCCTATCTCAGATCTCGGCCGCGACGCGAGTGCCCTGATCGATGGCGCGTTTGGCGTCGAGTTCGGCGGCGACGTCGGCGCCGCCGATGAGGTGGGTGGTCACACCGGCCGCGGCCAGTTCGTCATACAGCCGGCGGTTGGGTTCCTGCCCGGTGCACAGGACGACGTTGTCGACATCGAGCACGTGCTCATGCCCCATGACCGTGAAGTGCAGGCCGGCGTCGTCGACGCGGTCGTATGTCGCGCCGGGGATCATCTCCACGCCGCGGTTCTTCAGTTCCGTCCGGTGGATCCAGCCCGTCGTCTTGCCGAGATTGGCGCCCACCTTGGAACCCTTGCGCTGCAGCAGTGTCACCTTCCGGGGGGAGGTATGCCGCGCCGGCTCGGTGAGCCCGCCGGGCGTCAGGTGGTCCGCATCGACACCCCATGCGGCGAGGAAGGCGGGAATGTCCCGGCTGGTGTCGGCGCCGGAGTCGGTGAGGTACTCGGCGACGTCGAATCCGATGCCGCCGGCGCCGAGGATGGCGACCTTCTCGCCGACGGGCGCCTTGCCGGCCAGCACGTCGAGATAGCCGAGGACCTTCGGGTGGTCGACTCCCTGCAGGTCCGGGACGCGCGGCGTGACCCCGGTCGCGATGACAACCTCGTCGTATTCCGCAAGGTCGGCCGCGCTGGCCATGGCGCCCAGGCGCACGTCGACACTCAGCGCTTCCAGCCGGTTGCGGAAATACCGGATCGTTTCGTCGAACTCCTGCTTGCCCGGCACCTCCCGCGCGACATTGAGCTGCCCGCCGATCCGGTCGGCCGCGTCATACAGGGTCACCGCGTGACCCCGCTCGGCCGCCGTCGTCGCGGCGGCCAACCCGGCCGGGCCCGCGCCGACAACCGCCACGCGCTTGCGCAATCGTGTTGGCGCCAAGGTCAATTCGGTCTCGTGGCAGGCGCGCGGATTGACCAGGCAGGAGGTGATCTTCATGGCGAAGGTGTGGTCGAGGCAGGCCTGGTTGCAGCCGATGCACGTGTTGATCGTCTCGGGCGCACCGGCGGCAGTCTTGGCGACGAAGTCGGGGTCGGCGAGCAGCGGGCGCGCCATCGAGACCAGGTCGGCATACCCGCCCGCGAGCAGTTCTTCGGCGCGTTCGGGTGTGTTGATCCGGTTCGTCGTGACCAGCGGCACCGATACCGAACCCATGAGCTTCTTCGTGACCCACGCGAAGGCACCTCGCGGGACTGGGGTGGCGATGGTGGGGATGCGCGCCTCGTGCCAGCCGATGCCCGTGTTGATGATCGTGACGCCTGCGGCCTCGATCTCCTTGCCGAGCCGCACGACCTCCTCGAAAGTCGAACCGCCCGGCACCAGGTCGAGCATCGAGAGCCGGAAGATGATGATGAAGTCTTCGCCCACGGCTGCGCGGACGGCCTTGACGATCTCGACGGGCAGCCGCATCCGGTTCTCGTAGGAGCCGCCCCACTCGTCCGTGCGTTTGTTGGTCTCGGCGGCGATGAACTCGTTGATGAAGTAGCCCTCCGATGCCATGATCTCCACGCCGTCGTAGCCGGCCTCCCGGGCCAGCTGCGCGCACCGGGCGTAGTCGCGGATCGTCTGCTCGATCTCCGCGCCGGTCAGTTCGTGCGGCGGGAAGGGGCTGATCGGCGCCTGAATCCGGCTGGGCCCCACCAGATCCGGGTGATAGGCATAGCGGCCGAAGTGCAGGATCTGCATGGCGATCTTGCCGCCCTCGGCGTGCACCGCCGCGGTGATGAGGCGGTGTTTCTCGGCCTCGTCCGGCGTGGTCAGCATGGCCCCGCCCGGGTAGGGACGCCCTGCTTCGTTGGGGGAGATACCGCCGGTGACGATGAGCCCGACGCCACCTCGGGCCCGCTCGGCATAGAAGGCCGCCATCCTCTCGAATCCGCCAGGAGCCTCCTCCAGGCCCACGTGCATCGACCCCATGATCACCCGATTGGGGAGGCTGGTGAAGCCCAGGTCGAGCGGGGCGAGGAGGTGGGGGTAGGCCGTCGAGCTAGTCATGTTTGCCAGTATGCAACAAATTTAGTATTCGGGGCCAGAGGGTGGCCACTATGGCCTGTGCCACTGCCGCCATACCCTGATGTGGTGGCCTATTTCGAGCGCACCGGACCGACGAGCTTCTGCGCGACCGAGCATGTCAGCGGCGCGTGGGAGGTCAGCGAGCAGCACATCGCCCCGTCGCTGGGACTGATCGCGCATTGCATCGAACGGGACCGGGACGCTCGGCGCAACGACGGCCTTGTCATCGGCCGCCTCTCCTACGACATCCTCGGCACGGTGCCCGTCGCCGATGTCGAGGTGGAGACCCGCGTGCTGCGCCCCGGTCGCACCATCGAACTGGCCGAGGCAACGATGACCCACGCCGGCCGCGCGATCGTCGTCGCGCGAGCCTGGCTGATGGCGACCCGCGACACGAGCTCGGTGGCGGCGAGCCCGCTGCCCGGCATACCCGGGCCTGACCAGACGCCGGTGTGGCCCGCGAGCGAGGTGTGGCCCGGTGGCTTCATCGAGTCGGTGGAGGTGCGGCGCGCCCAGGATGAGCCGGGCCGCGCCCACTTCTGGGTCCGCACCGGCCTGCCGCTCGTCGACGGTGAGGAGGTCAGCCCACTCGCTCGCGTTGCGGGTTTGCTGGACATCTCCAACGGCATGACGGTGCGTCACGACCCGCGCCAGGTTGCCTTCCCCAATGTCGACCTCACCGCGCACTTCTTCGCCGACCCCGATCCGGACTGGATCGGCTTCGACACCTCAGTCTCTTTCGGCGCCAGCGGAATCGGCGTGACGACGAGTGTCCTGCACGCACCGGCCGGCCCGATCGGCGTCAGCTCGCAGTTCCTGACGGTGCGCCCGCTGGGGTGAGACTGTCGGCGATTCCGGCGAGCACCTCGGCGAGCGCTTCCGGCGCGCTGAACATCGGCCAGTGCCCCGAGTCGATGTCGACGAGGGTCGGCGCCTGGGCGACCAGTTCCGGGACCTGGCCGCTGTCCATCCACTCCTGTGCCTGCTTGGGACTGAACTCCGGGCAGATGAGGAATGTGGGGACGGTATGCCGTCGCTCGTCGCCGTAGGTGACCACGGCCGTCGCGACTCCCTCCGGCACCGGCACCGCGCGCACCTCGATCTCCGCCTTCATTTCCGCGCTCAGGTCGCCGGAGTCGGGGCCCTCGAACGGTTCCCACCCGGGGAATGCCATGCCGCCGTTCTCCATGGGGAAGAACGCCGCATACTGATCGCCGGCCGTGCTGGGGAATCCGCCGATGAGGGCGATCGCGGCCACGGCGTCGGGACGCCGGTCCGCCGTGAGGCCCGCGAGCGTACAGGCGGCCGAGTGGCCGACGACGAGCGGCGGGTCGGCCGCGGCATCGACCTTGGCAAGGATCGCCTCGAGCTGATCGTCGAGGGTGGCTGTGGGGTTGCCGTCGCCCTGACCCGGCAGGGTTACGGGCACGCCGCGGTGGCCGCGGGCCTCGAGCCCCGGAAGCACCGCGTCCCAGGCGCGACCGTCGAGCCACAGTCCGCCGGCGAGAATGATGTCCATGGTTGGTCCTTCTCCGTCGTTGAGGTGATGACGTCGAGGACCCTAGAGATGATTCCGGACAGAAACGTTCCGCATCGTCCGTAACCTGGTGGGTGTGCCGTCCGCCAACCCCACCGCACGCGCGCTGTGCGCGCTGGACGCGATCTCCTCCCGCCCGGGCATCACGGCAACCGAACTCGGTGCCGCGCTGGACGTGACAGAGCGCGCCGCCCGCCGCTACGTGCAGACCCTCCGCGACGCCGATATCCCTATCGAGTCGGTGCGCGGTCCTTACGGCGGCTACCGACTGGGGCGCGGATTGCGGCTTCCCCCACTGGTTTTCAGTGCCACCGAAGCGCTCGGCCTCGTCATGGCCACCCTCGACGGACACCATGCGGCCGCCGATCCCGACGACCCTGTCGGTTCGGCGCTGGGCAAGATCATCCGGGCGCTGCCCGAGGCCGTCGGCCGGCCGGCGGCCACGATGCGCGCCAATGCCGTCGCCGCCCCCGACCGGCACCGGCCCCGGCCCGACCCGGCGATCACGGCGGGGGGGGCGGGCGG
>NZ_HG764815.1:3537522-3540646 GCF_001050535.1 Nostocoides australiense Ben110
GTGTTTTCGAGAGCGTCGACGCGAGCCGCAGCCCCAGCGTGCGCCTGCGCGCCCGCCTGCTGCCGTATGCCGGCCGGGCCGCCGTCCGCTCGCTGGTGCAGCGGGTGACGAACCTGCCCGCCCGCCTCGGCGACGAGCTGCGCCACCGCGGCGACGAGTAGCCGCGTTCCCTTCGCGGTGGGACCGGAAACAGGGCCGCCCGAGCGGCGAGCGCCTCGGGGTCAGTCCAGGTAGTCGCGCAGCACCTGACTGCGGCTGGGGTGACGCAGTTTGCTCATCGTCTTGGACTCGATCTGGCGGATCCGCTCGCGGGTGACGCCGTAGACCTTGCCGATCTCGTCCAGCGTCTTGGGCTGGCCGTCGGTCAGGCCGAAACGCATGGCGACGACGCCGGCCTCCCGCTCGGACAAGGTGTCCAGGACGGAATGCAGCTGCTCCTGCAGCAGGGTGAAGCTGACGGCATCGGCCGGGACGACCGCCTCGGAGTCCTCGATGAGGTCACCGAACTCGGAGTCGCCGTCCTCACCGAGCGGGGTGTGCAAGGAGATGGGCTCGCGGCCGTACTTCTGCACCTCCACGACCTTCTCGGGCGTCATGTCGAGCTCGCGGGCCAGCTCCTCCGGCGTGGGCTCGCGGCCGAGGTCCTGCAGCATCTGCCGCTGGACCCGGGCCAGCTTGTTGATGACCTCGACCATGTGCACCGGGATGCGGATAGTGCGCGCCTGGTCGGCCATGGCGCGCGTGATGGCCTGCCGAATCCACCAGGTCGCGTAGGTCGAGAACTTGTAACCCTTGGTGTAGTCGAACTTCTCGACCGCCCGGATCAGTCCGAGGTTGCCCTCCTGGATCAGATCGAGGAAGAGCATGCCGCGGCCGGTGTAGCGCTTGGCGAGCGAGACCACCAGTCGCAGGTTCGCCTCGAGCAGGTGGTTCTTGGCCCTCTTGCCGTCCTGGGCGATCCACCACAGTTCGCGCTTGAGCTTCTGGTCGGCGATCTCGCCGGAGTTCAGGCGCTCCTCGGCGAACAGGCCGGCCTCGATGCGCTTGGCCAGTTCGACCTCCTGCTCGGCGTTGAGGAGGGCGACCTTGCCGATCTGCTTCAGATAGTCCTTGACCGGATCTGCGGTCGCCCCGGCGGTGACGACCTGCTGGGCGGGCGCATCGTCCTCGTCGTCGTCCCGGATGACGAAGCCGGCGCTCTCGTCCTGGTCGTCCTCGCCGGCCGCGGCGGGAGCGGCCTCGCCGTCCGCCTCCTCGCCGTCCTGGGTGTCCGCGGACCCCGGCGCCTCCCCCTCGGCCTCGGCGTCGGCCTCGACGTCGGGTTCTTCGGCATCCTCGAGGTCCTCGGGCTCGGCGGTGTCGGCGTCGTCAGCCAGGGCCTCCTCGCCTTCGGGCTGCTCAGCGACGTCGGCGGCGTCGCCCGGGGCCGTCTTCTCAGTGGCCGTCTTCTCAGTGGCCGTCGTCTCAGTGGCCGTCTTCGCGCTGGCCTTCTTCGCGGTCGTCTTGGCTGTGGTCGTCTTGGCGGCGGCCTTCGCGGCAGTCTTCGCCGGAGCCTTGGCGGCGGCCTTGGCAGCGGTCTTGCGGGCCGGCTTGGCCGCACTCGTCGCATCCGAGGTCGTCTCGACCGCCTCGTCCGCGGGTTCGTTCTTGGCCGCGCGCTTGGTCGGGGCGCTCTTCGCCGCGGACTTCGCTGGTGCCTTGGCTGCCTTGGTGGTCTTGGTGGTCTTGGCGGTGGTGGGCATGTCGAGTACGACCTCGATTCCTTGTTCTTCGATCGCCCGGACGACGGCTTTGCGCCGGCGTTCGGTGACGCTGGCCGCGGTCATGGCCGCGACGAGCTGGTTCGCCGAGATCGCGCCCGCTGTATGTCCGAGCCGGACCAGGTCCTGCAGCGCCGTATGGCTGAACTCACGGGGCAACTCGGCAGCTGGCGCTACGGAACGGGGCACGAGCGGCACGGGACCCTTTCACGGGGTAGATCGAGTCGCCTCGTCAGGGCGTGACGAAGCGACTCTTAAGGGGGTGGTTGTCTGGTGACAGGCGTCGCGTGGACCGTGTCGGACAGCGGGCCTGTTATGCCTTGCGCAGTTGGCCCGAGGTGCGCACGTCGACATCGACATCGACATTATAAAGCGCCAGGCCGCACAGCGTTATTCCCACCCTGGATTTCGTGCCGTGCCAGGGTGGCTCGCGCTGCCACGCCGTCCGGCCGGGTGCCGGGCCTGCCCGCGTCGGCTGGTCAGTCCGCCTTCACGGCCAGGACCGGGCAGGGTGAATCGAGCAGGATCCGCTGGGCGTTGGAGCCGAGGATCAGCTTGCCGACGGGCGTGCGGCGCCGCAGGCCGATGACGATGAAGTCGGCGTTGATCTCCTCCGCGATCGCGATGAGGTCCTCCGCCGGCTCGAGGCCGCGCACGGGCGAGCGCACTTCGACCTCGACGCCGTCCGCCTTGAGGTCGGAGGCCAGGTTGTCCAGTCCGTCGCGCTGCTCTGGATCGACCATGTCGCGGCCACCGCGAGCGGAGTTCACGACGACGAGCGAGGTCCCTCGCAACTTGCATTCCTCGGCGGCGCGCGTCAGCGCGGCCCGCCCTTCCTTGGTGGGGACATATCCAACGACGATCGCCACTGCGGCTCCTCCTTGAGTTCGCGGCCGTTGCCCCCAAAACTACCCGAGATCGCGCACCCTCACGCGCGACTCGCGCCGCAGTTCACACCCGATCACCGCCGAAGGCGAGGTACGGGCGGGGCAGGGGTGCCGCAGGAGGCGCCGGTGGTCCCCTGACGCTCGCCGCGTGCCCGCCGAGATCACGCCGCTCCGCTGTCCTGAACCACCGTGCCGGGTGGCCGGCCGGGCACGTGACCTGCGGCAACCATGTCGGCCATGATGTTGGCGAGCACGTGATCGGGGTCGGCCTCCAACGCGTGCTCGATGGCGCCGGTGCACACCAATCCCTCGCCGAGCCGGCCGGCCAGGATGGCGGCGACGGCATACGGCCCGGCGGCGATGGGGGCGGGGGCCAGGCGCGCGACGGTGAGGATGCGCTCGAGGACCTCGCGCAACCGGGCCCGCTGCAGGTCCGGTCCGTGCCAGGGCGGCTGCTCGCCGCCTTCCACGTGCCGG
>NZ_HG764815.1:3540746-3544843 GCF_001050535.1 Nostocoides australiense Ben110
GATCCTGACCGAGCACGGTGTGGCAGTGGTGCCCTCGGCGCGCACGCTGCAACGCCACTTCGCCCGCCTTGAGCTGAACACCCGACCCGACGGCACCACCCCGGGAGTGTTCGGCCGGTTCGAGGCCGCCGCACCGAACCAGCGGTGGACCGGGGACGCGCTGCACGGGCCGGTCATCGGCGGGCGTAAGACGTACCTGATGGCGTTCATCGATGACCACTCCCGGGCGCTGGTCGGCTACCGGTGGGGCCATAGCGAGGACATGCTCCACCTCGCGGCGGCGTTACGCGCTGGCCTGTCCGCGCGGGGGATCCCGCAGGTGGTGTACCTGGACAACGGGTCAGCGATGGTCTCCAAGCAGCTGCTGCGCGCGCTGGCCGTCCTGGGGATCCGGTTGACCCACTCCAGGCCCGGTCAACCCCAAGGGCGCGGGAAGATCGAACGGTTCTTCCGCACCGTGCGCGAACAGTTCCTCATCGAGCTCACCGCCCCCGGCGCGACCGAGCAGGTCAGCGGACTGGCCGAGCTGAACGAGCTGTTCACCGCGTGGGTCGAAACCGTGTACCACCAGCGGGTCCACACCGAAACCGGGCAAGCACCCCTGGCCCGGTTCCTGACCGGTTTCGCGGGGGATGGCCCGCCGCCGACCCCGACCCCAACCCAGCTCCGCGAGGCGTTCTTGTTCTCCGAGCATCGCGCCGTGACCAAGACAGCCACCGTCTCGCTGCACGGCAACACCTACGAGGTCGACGCCGCCCTGACCGGGCGTCGCGTCGAGCTCGTCTTCGACCCGTTCGACCTGACCGACATCACGGTGCGCTACGCCGGCCGCGAAGTCGGCACCGCCATCGCGCACGTCATCGGCCGGCACGTGCACCCCGCCGTCAAGAGCGACTCCACCGCCGCGCCGGCGCCGGTCACCGGGATCGACTACCTGGCCCTGGTCCGCGACCGGCACACCCAGGTCATGACCCAGCGCGTGAACTACGCCTCGATCACGCAACCCGCCGTCCACCCCCAGGCCGCCGCCAATGCCGTACTGCCCGGGCAGGTCGACCTGCTCGACCTGCTCGACCCAACCCCCACCGTCCACCACGAACCCGACCATCAGGAGATCCCGTGACCCTTGACCGACTCCAAGCCCACTACGGCTTCACCAGAACGCCGTTCGGCAAGGCCCTGGCCCCCAGCATGCTGCACCGGCACACCGCCCATGCCGAGGCCGTCGCCCGGATCGGCTGGTGCATCACCGAACGCGCCCTGGGCGTGGTCACCGGTGAGGTCGGCGCCGGCAAGACCGTCGCCGTGCGCGCCGCCCTGGCGAACCTGGACCCCTCCCGGCACACCACCATCTACCTGGGTAACCCCGCCGTCGGCGGCCGCGGCCTCTACGGCGGGATCGTCACCGCCCTGGGCGGCGAACCCCGCTTCCACAAAGCCGCCCTCATCCCCCAAACCGTCGAGCTGCTCGCCGCCGAAGAACACGAACGCGGCCGCACCGTCGTCCTCATCCTCGACGAAGCCCACCTCCTCACCAGCGACCAACTCGAAGAGCTCCGCCTGCTGACCAACGCCGACATGGACTCCCACTCACCCTTCGCGTGCCTCCTCATCGGCCAACCCACCCTGCGCCGCCGGATCAAGCTGGGCACCTTCGCCGCCCTGGACCAACGCATCGCGCTGCGCTACACCCTCACCGCGATGAGCGACACCGAAACCAAGAGCTACCTCGCGCACCACCTCACCCTCGCCGGCCGCTCCGACCCCCTCTTCTCCGACGACGCCACCGCGCTGATCCACCAAGTCGGCCGCGGTACCCCCCGAGCCATCAACAACCTCGCCGTCCAAGCCCTCGTCGCCGCATACGCCGCCGGCAAGGCCATCGTCGACGAGACCTCAGCCCGAGCCGCCGTCACCGAGGTCACCACCGAATAGCCAACCGCGTCACCCCGACGAGCACCGCGACACCCTGACCACCAACAGCCCCGCCGGACCCCCGGCGGGGCTACCTCATACCCCCACCACGTCCCCACCGACAGTGACGCCCACATCCTCAACCGACGCGTCCGTCAACACCCAGCTGAGCTTGCCGGGGGCGGGCTGGTTTCTGGACTGGTCACAGTTGGACCCGGAGGCCAATGTCGCAGCATCTGTGGCGGCGATGAACGGCAACTACGCTCCCCTCGAACGTGTGCTGGGTCCGGTGGTCATTGCACGCCATGAGGCCTAGGGCTGCGCTTAGGCAAAGTGGAGACCGGTGGCGGCGATGGCGATGACGAGGAGGGTCGACAGCCGCCCTCCGCCCGGGTGAGTGGGGTCGGCACGCAATTCACCGGCGGCCCGCCGCTGACCAGATCAAACACTGTTGCGTCCACCTTTTGGAGGGCTTGCGGGCGATCGCCGGGCCTCAATACCGTTTGGGGTTAACAGTGGATGAACGCAGAGCGGCTTTCGGGCGGCATCTGTTCGCGGTGGAAGCGGTCGACCATGGCCTTGGGCATGTCGGGGAACGGCCTTGAGTTGTCACACGCGACCCACATCAACTGGGTGCCCAACGACGGCACCCCCATCACGGGTACCCCACCGGCGGGCGGGGCGACGCCGACCCGCCAATGCGGATGCATCGACGCGATACGGGCGGCCGGCGGTGCCGCTTGCTACAACCACATGTTCGGTGCGACCCCAGGGCCGCTGATCACCGGCACAGCGCGCACGGACAAGATGCGGACCACCGCCACGCAGTTGCTGGCCAAATCGGCTCTATGTCGCGGACATCCTCATGGGTGGACCATCGAGACCACCCGGCCGACCCTCGGCCTGACCGTCACCCACGAGGGCTGCTCTGGCATGACCGTCAAGGTCTTCCATTACGCCATTTCGGTGCGGCCCGGCGGCAGCACCCGCCGGGTGCCGTTGATGAGCATCACCATCACCCCGGGTTCGGCCACCTCCACCTCGGTGACCTTCACGAACGCCAACTCGTATGTCCGTACCGAAGTGTGGGCCGGGGGCTCACGCGTCGCCTTCAGCAATCCGATCTACATCACGCGGCGATGACTTTCCGCGACCGATACCCCAAGACCGACCCAACAATTCAGTAAGCACGGAGGGAACATGCGTAGGACAAGAGCGACTCGCACGCTCGCCCTGATCGGTTCGACGGCCCTCGCCGTCACGGCCTTGACCGGCGTCCCCGCCAATGCCGCGGCCAGCGATGTGCAAATCACCGAGTTGCTCTATCACGCTGCCGATGCCGACCTGACCTACGGCGCGCTCGAGTTCCTCGAGGTGCACAACGCCGGCAGCGAGCCCGTCGACGTGGGCGGCTGGGAATTCACTGCCGGCATCGCCGGCACGACGCTCCCGGCCGGGACAACCATCCCCGCCGGCGGCTATCTGGTCGGCACCAACAACGCCGCGCTCTTCCAGGACCGGTTCGGTGTCGCGGCCGGGTTTGAATTCCTCGCCGGCGAGGCCCTGTCCAATGGCGGCGAGACCGTGACGCTGAGCGACGCCGCCACCAACGAAATCGACACGGTCACCTACGACGACCTCCCCCCGTGGCCGGTGGCTCCGGACGGCTCCGGACCCTCCCTCGAACTCGACCCGGGCGCCACCGACAACTCCATGGGCGCCAACTGGCACGCCAGCGCCGTCGACTTCGGCACCCCGGGCGCCGCCAACTCCGCCCGGCCCTTGGCGCTGACCGGGGTCGCGCCGAGCACGACGTCGCCCGATCCGGGGGCGGACGTGACCATGACCGCCACCGCGCCGGTCGGTGCCACCCTCGCCCTGACCTACAAGGTCATGTTCGGCACCGACGTGGTCATCCCGATGGCGGACGACGCCGCGAGCCCCGGCGGCGCCGGCGACGGGGTGTATGCCGCGACGATCCCGGGTGCGGGCGCGGGCGAACTCGTGCGCTACCGCGTCAGCGCTACCCAGGGAACGCAGACGGCGGCATACCCCGCGGCGGGCGACTCGCGGCCGTATGACGGGTATGTCGTGCGTGACCCCGAACTGGACGCCGCGACATACCCCGTCCTGCAGTGGTTCATGTCCGACGAGGTCTACACCGACATGATCACCAACCACCG
>NZ_HG764815.1:3544943-3547902 GCF_001050535.1 Nostocoides australiense Ben110
CGCGCCTCCGCCACCGAACGCCCCGAAGGCCCCGGCACCGAACGCCCCGCCCGGACCCCGCGGAACCGCGCGCCCGAGGCCGCACCGGAGCCCGAGTCGTGACCAGCCTGGACATCGCCTTCCTCGCCACTGGCGCCATCACCGTTGCCGCCGCGCTGCTGGCCGTCACCACCCGTCACCTCGTGCACTCGGCGCTCTGGCTGGTGCTGGCGCTGGGCGGGCTGGCCGGGTGCTATCTCGTCCTCGGTGCCGAGCTCGTCGCGCTCGTGCAGGTGCTCGTCTATGTCGGTGCGGTCGTGGTCCTCGTCATCTTCGCGATGATGCTGACCCGCGCGCCCATCGGGCCGAGCCCGGACCACTCGACCTCCCGGCTGCACCGGCTGCTGGCGGCCGTGCTCGGCGCCGGCGTGACGGCCCTCCTGCTCGCCGTCCTGTTGCCCCTGGGTGGCGAGGTGGTCGCCCGAACCCCGGTGTCCACCACCGGAATCGCCGAGGACATCTTCGGCACCTGGGTCTGGCCCTTCGAGGCCCTGTCGCTCCTTTTGCTCATCGCGCTGATCGGCGCGTTCGCCGTCTCCCGCCTCACCCGCCCGGCCGGGGAGGTCCGCCGGTGATCCACCCCGCGCTGCCGTATGCCGTCGCCGCCGCCCTGATCGGGATCGGCACCTATGGCATCCTCGCCCGTCGCAACGCGGTGCTCGTCCTCATCGGCGTCGAGCTGGTGCTCGGGGGTGCCGGACTGCTGCTCGTCACCGCCGGCGCGCTCGGCGGCGACCGGTGGTCCTCCGGCAATGTGCTGACCCTCTTCGTCATCACGATCGCCGCCGCCGAGGTGGTGCTCGCGCTCGCCGTGATCGTCGCCGTCTTCCGGGCCCGCGGCCATATCGACATCACCGCGCCCGCCGACCCCGGAGCGAACGGCGGTGGGTCGTGACCGGACCGCACTACCTCCAGATCGCCCTCGTGGTCCTCGCTGCCGGCGCCCCGCTCATCCTGCTGGCCGGCCTCGCCAGCCGGCGCATCGCGTCCGGGCTGGCCCAGCTCGGCGCGCTTGCCGCCGCCACCTGCGGCGTGGCGTCGCTCTTCGCCGGCCACGGTGCCCAGGCGCTGCCGGTGCTTCGGATCTATCCGCCCGGCACCAGCGATCTGACCGGCGTCGACTTCCCCGGCCACGTCGCGACCGACCCGGTCATCGCGACCATCGCCGTGACGGTGCTCGCCGTCGTCCTGGCGGTGCAGGTTTATGCCGGGTGGTACCTCCGCGACGACGATCGCCAGCCTGCCTTCCAGGCCACGGTGAGCCTGTTCGCCGCCGCGATGCTGTTGCTCGTCATCTCTCGTGACCTGATCCTCACCCTCGTGGGGTGGGAGGTCATGGGGTGGTGCTCCTACCTGCTCATCGGGCACTGGAGCCGCAAGGCGACGGCGCGGCGGGCCGCATACAAGGCCTTCCTCGTCACGCGGCTCGCCGATGTCGGCTTCGTGATCGGCGTCGTCGCCCTCATCGCGGTCGCCGGCACCAGCGACATCGACGCGCTCAACCGGGATGTCGTCTCGTGGCTGACCTCGTGTTCGCCGGCCGGCGGGTGTGGGCGCGGTGCGGTGGACTTCGCGATGACGGCGCTGATCATCGGGGTGCTCGGCAAGTCCGCGCAGATCCCGTTCCAGGACTGGCTGATCGACGCGATGGAAGGTCCGACGCCCGCGTCGGCGCTGATCCACGCCGCGACGATGGTGGCCGCCGGCACGTGGGTGCTCAGCCAGCTCACCCCGGTGCTGCGGGTCGGCCTCGAGGGCACGTCGGTGGCGTCGTGGGTGCTGGCGCTCGCCGTCGTCGCGACGATGGTGTATGCCGCGTTCTGCGCGTTCTTCCAAACCGACGTCAAGCGCGTCCTCGCCTGGTCGACGATCTCGCAGGTCGCCGTGATGCTCAGCCCGCTGGCGGTCGCGCCCGGCGCCGAGAGCGGCTCGGCGGCCGCGACCGGGCATCTGTTCTCCCACGCGATCTTCAAGGCGCTGCTCTTCTTGACGGTCGGCTGGCTGGCGGTGCTCGCGGGCTCGACGGCCGCGCGCGACCTCGACGGCATCGGCGCCGATTCCGGTCTCGCACGGGGTGTTTGGGGCCTCGGGCTCATCTCGCTCGCCGGCGTGCCGCTGACCGTCGGCGGCATCTCCAAGGAGCACGTCATCGACGTCGCGTCCTGGGCCGAGGACGGGGGCGCGCACCTGCAGCAGGGGATCGTCACGGTCGCGTTGCTGTTCACCGTGGCCCTGACCGCCGCCTACGCGACCCGCGCCTACGAGATCGTCGCCGGCCGGCGTAGCACCGCCGAGCCGGACGCGGACGGCGCAGCCCAGGCCGTCTTCACACCGGCCGAAGGGCACGAGCACGGCGACGCCGGGCCGCTCGTGAAGGCGGTCCTGATCGTTTTGGCGATCGCGACGCTGGCCGGCGGCCTGGCCTTCCTCGGCCCGCTTGACCCCGGCCACGTCAATGTCGGCCTGCTCGCCCTGTCGGTGGCACTGATCGCCGTCGGCGTCCTCGTCGGCTGGTACCTGCGACCCGACGACGCGCTCCCGCCCTCCCGGCTGATGACCTTGGCCAGCAACGGATTCGGGGCGGACACGGCATACCGCCAACTCGTCGCGGTCCCCGTGCTCGCGCTGGCGCGACTCGTTGCCTTCCTCGACCGGGAGGTCGTCGAGACGTATGTCCGCGGAGCCGGCTGGGGGAGCGGGCTCGCGGGGTGGGCGGCCGAGTGGCCGCACCGGCGCGAACGAGTCGCCACCAACCTCGTCTGGGTCGCCATCGGCCTGCTCGCCATCGCGGGGGTGGCGTTGTGGGGTTGATCCTGACCGCGCTCCTCGTCCCCGCGCTCGTCGGCTTCCCGCTGGTGCTGGCCCGCCGCCTGTCCGGCTCGGTCGCCGGTGCCCTGGCGCTCGGGGCGGCCGCCGTTGC
>NZ_HG764815.1:3548002-3549743 GCF_001050535.1 Nostocoides australiense Ben110
TGGTCAACCAGGGGGTCGCTCAACAGCTGGGCATTTGCACATCCCGAAGCATCGACAATCGTCTCTGCTCCCTGTAGCGCCGCCGCATCTGTGAGTCCAAGGCGGTTGCAGAGCACCCCCGTCTCGCGATCGACGTAAGGGTCGATCACGTGCTGGCGGTGTACTCGGCCACCAGTTCTTGGAGAACCTTTTCGGGGTCACGCTCTCCGCTAGCAATGTCGGTGAGCAGGCCGTCGAGGCGCGGATCGGCGGTGAGTCCCTCGAGACGCGCATTGGCACGGGCGTGATCAACGGCAGCCCGGGGTGTCAGTATTTGCGCTTGGTAGTAGTCAGCCGTCGCCTGTCGCGGGATCTCTCCCCGAGTCCTTTCATCGGGGCGCAGACGCGCTCGCGTGCTCACCCATGGATTCTCGCGATGTGTCAGGGCAGAAACCCTCCACGAGGTCCTCCAGCCTAGCGAGCGCCACGGACAGTTGATGGAACGCGCGCCCACTGACTGAGCTGCCCACGTGCTAACCCGCCACGAGCGCTCCGCGCGGCCTAGCGTTGGTCCGGCTCCCACCGCATACGACCCACTGAAGCCGAGACACCCGGAGGACTCGATGGCCGCCGAAGGTCAAGCCGCCGCCAAGGATCAGACCGCGCCGGAACCGGACGACCCGCGCAAGCCGGGCGCGCCGACCGACATCAAGAAGCCCGGCTGGAAATACACGCTCAAGGCGGCCTGGACCGAGTTCAGCCGCGACCAGTGCACCGATCTCGCGGCGGCGCTGACCTATTACGCCGTCCTCGCCGTCTTTCCTGCCCTGCTGGCTCTGGTCTCCCTGCTCGGGGTCTTCGGGCAGGGGCAGACGACCGTCGATGCGATGGTCGACCTGCTCGACGAGGCCGGCATCGGCAGCGTCAACGCCGAGCTGCGCAAGGTGCTGACGAGCATGGTCAACGCCGGCGGCGCGGGCCTGGCGCTGGTCACCGGTATCGCCGGCGCCCTCTGGTCGGCGTCGGGGTATGTCGGCGCTTTCGGCCGCGCGATGAACCGGATCTATCAGATTGACGAGGGCCGTCCGTTCTGGAAGCTGCGCCCGCTCCACCTCGCGGTGACGTTCTTCCTCGTCGTGCTCGCCGGCCTGGTGCTGCTCGGTGTCGTGGTGTCCGGTCCGATCGCCCGCAGCGTGGGGGACGCCATCGGGCTCGGGGACGCGATGGTGACGACCTGGAATATCGCCAAGTGGCCGATCATCCTGCTCATCATCGTCGCCATGGTCGCCGTGCTCTATTACGCGACCCCGAACGTGCGCCAGCCGAAGATGAAGTGGGTCAGCGTCGGCGCGGCCATCGCCATCGTCACCTGGGTGGTCGCGTCGCTGGCGTTCGGCTTCTATGTCTCCCAGTTCGGCAACTACAACAAGACCTATGGCTCGCTCGCCGGTGTCATCGTCTTCCTGCTCTGGCTGTGGCTCACCAACCTCGCGCTGCTCTTCGGCGCCGAGGTCGACTCCGAACTGGAGCGGGCGCGCCAGCTGCAGGCCGGCATCGTCGCCGAACGCAACCTGCAACTGCCGCCCCGGGACGACACCGGCTCCAAGAAGGCCGCCGCCAAACTCGAGAAGAAGGTCGCCGAGGGCCGCGAGCTGCGCGAGACCTCCGGCAACAGCACCGAACCGGTCGACCCGCACCGGGCGGCCCGGCGTGAGATGGATGCCCGGACCGCGGCCCGCCGCGAGGCCAAGGCCGCCGAGCG
>NZ_HG764815.1:3549843-3551569 GCF_001050535.1 Nostocoides australiense Ben110
ACGCGAGCGGACGCCGCGCGCCGGCCGGCGAGAACGGCTGCGACCAGGCCCGCGGCGAGCGTGCCGAGCGCGAGGAGGGCGATGGTCACGAAGGCGATCAGGGCGCGAGTGCCGGCGACCGCACGGTCGTGGGCATCGAGCAGTTCGACGACGTCAGTCACGACTCCCGGCTTGGCCTCCCCCCAGGCGGGACCACCCGTGCGCAGCCGGCTCACGCCGGTGCGCAGCGTTTCGGCGGCTGCCGCCTTCCGCACCCGTTCGGGGTCGATTCCGTAGCGCCAGGTGTAGTTCAGGCCACGGGCGTAGTCGGTCGGGTTCATTCGCGGCATACCCTCCGGCTGGGCCTCCATCGCCTGCCCGAGGGCCGGAATCGTCTCGGGCGGGATGAGGAAGGCCACGGACGAGGAGGTGCCGCCCTCGCCGTTGACGACGGCGTTCGACTTCACGAGTCGGGCGTCATCGGACCAGAAGGGGTCCGTCGGATTCGTGGGGGTGTAGGTCGCGGCCAGCTCGACCTGGAAGGGGAACGGGCTCTCGTACGGCACGTGGCGGAGGGCGGTGAGCTGGAACCGGTCCCCGATCTTGGCGTCCCACTCGTCCGCGACCGATGTTGCCAACGCGACGGGGATGACCGGGACCTTGCGCACCATCGTCACCGGGTTGCCGGACTCGTCGGTGCTGTAGGGATCCTTGTCCCGATAGGTCACCGTTTTCGTGGATGGACCCAACTGCCCGCGGTCCCAGGTGACCCGCTTGTCGAGCCCGGCCTGGGCACGCACGACGCCCTCTCTGCCGGGGTTGTGGAAGAAGTCGCCCTGCGGTGTCTGGACGACGAACTCGACGCTGCGCGCAGAGAAGAGCGGCGGCGCGAGCAGGGCGGCGACGTCGGGCCCCATGACCTTCGCCGCCGTGGCCGCCATCGGCTTCTCCGGGCTGGTCGGCGCGTCGAGGGCCTCGCCCCCATAGGTGCCCATCGGTTGAACTCGGCCGGCGGAATAGGTCAACTGGAGGTCGCGCGTGGTGCGTGGCGCGTCACCGAGGCGGTCCCCGATGGCGCGGTCGTATGCCGCGCGCTCCAGGCCCGGCACCGCCACCAGGTAGCCCGTCGTGGCCAGGGTGAGCAGGGCCAACAGCAGGCCCGGTCCGCGGTCGCGCAGCTGGCGACGCCAGAGCGCGAACAGGGTCAACGGCACGTTCATTCGCGCTCACCGGCCCGTAGCACATCGGCCAGGTCGCGGGCGGTGCGCCCGATGACGAGGATGGAGATCAGGGCCAGGACGGCGAGTACGACGCCCACGAAGACCAGCAGGCGGAGCACGTCCAGGTCGACCGCGACCGGCGGGATCTGTTCGTAGCCGTCGCTGCCCACGACGAGCGGAACGATCACCCGGGCGGCTGCCAGGCCCGCGAGGACGCCGATCAGGCTGGCGAGCACCAGCACGACGAGCCGTTCGCCGACGACGGCCCGCCGGATGTGCCCGGGCGGGGTGCCGAGAGCGAGCAGGATGGCTCCTTCCCGGTGGCGGGCCAGCGCCAATTCCGCTGTGGCAGCGGCGAACCCGAGGCTGGCGAGAACGAGCGCCGAGGCGGTCACGAGGCGGAGAGCCGCCCGCATACCGGCGTTGACCGGATTGGCTCGGCGCTGCTCCTCCACCTCCTCCTGGTCGACGAGGGCGGTCGCGAGCCGGGGCTCCTTGGCCAGAGCGGCGCGCGCCGCCGCCACGTC
>NZ_HG764815.1:3551669-3553384 GCF_001050535.1 Nostocoides australiense Ben110
CCCCCCCCCCCCCCCCAGCCAGTCCTGCAGGCGGTTGCCCCAGTAGCGCTCGCCGAGCCAATAACCCGACCCCGCGCCGAGGTCCAACGCGGCAGCGGGGGCCGGCGCGGCGGCATACGCAGCGAGCGCGGCAGCGCCTCCGCCGAGGAAAGTCCGCCGGGTCAAAGTCTGAATCTGCTGGACAGAGGCATCGTGGGGCATGGCCGGGAGTCTGGCACGGGGCCGACGCGGATGTCGCGTACCAGGTAGTCGGCGCCTCATCACCGGGAGTTGGTGGGTCGGTCACGAATAGGCAACGGCGACAGGGCTAGGCTGGGACCCGAGCCAATCTGGGCCCTCATCTGCCATCACCAAGGAGTGATTCCGTGGCCACCATCGAGGCAATCGTCGCGCGCGAGATCTTGGACTCTCGCGGCAACCCCACTGTCGAGGTCGAGGTCGGCCTCGACGACGGCACGGTCGCGCGGGCGGCCGTCCCCAGCGGCGCCTCCACCGGCGCCTTCGAGGCCGTCGAGCGCCGGGACGGCGACAAGAAGCGCTACCTCGGCAAGGGCGTCGAGCAGGCGGTCGACGCGGTCATGGAAGAGATCGCCCCCAAGCTCTACGGCTATGACGCGGCCGACCAGCGGCTCGTCGACAACGAGATGCTCTCCCTGGACGGCACCCCCAACAAGGGCGAACTCGGCGCCAACGCCATCCTCGGCGTCTCGCTCGCGGTCGCCAAGGCGGCCGCCGAGTCCGCCGGGCTGCCGCTGTTCCGCTATGTCGGTGGCCCCAACGCCCACGTGCTGCCCGTCCCGATGATGAACATCCTCAACGGCGGCAGCCACGCCGACTCCAATGTCGACATCCAGGAGTTCATGATCGCCCCCATCGGCGCCGGCTCCTTCCGCGAGGCGCTGCGCTGGGGCGCCGAGGTCTACCACGCCCTCAAGGGCGTCCTGCACGACAAGGGCCTGGCTACCGGCCTCGGCGACGAGGGCGGCTTCGCCCCCAACCTCGAGTCCAACGCCGCCGCGCTCGACCTGATCCTCGAGGCGATCAAGAAGGCCGGGTACAAGCCGGGCACGGACATCGCGCTCGCTCTCGACGTCGCCGCCAGCGAGTTCTACGACAAGGGCTCCTACACCTTCGAAGGTACCAAGAAGTCCAGCGACGAGATGACCGCCTACTACGTCGACCTGGTCGCCAAATACCCGCTGGTGTCCATCGAGGACCCGCTCAACGAGGACGACTGGGACGGCTGGGCCAAGATTACCGAGGCCCTCGGCGACAAGGTGCAGCTGGTCGGTGACGACCTGTTCGTCACCAACCCCGAGCGGCTCGCCAAGGGCATCTCGACCAAGACCGCCAACGCGCTGTTGGTCAAGGTCAACCAGATCGGCTCCCTGACCGAGACCCTCGACGCCGTCGACATGGCCCACCGCGCCGGCTACACCTGCATGATGAGCCACCGCTCCGGCGAGACCGAGGATGTCACGATCGCCGACCTGGCCGTCGCCACCAACTGCGGCCAGATCAAGACCGGCGCCCCCGCCCGCTCCGAGCGCGTCGCGAAGTACAACCAGCTGCTGCGCATCGAGGAGGAACTCGACGACGCGGCGGTGTATGCCGGCGCCGGCGCCTTCCCCCGCTTCTCGGCCTGACCTTTGCGCATGGCAGCCAACGGCCCTCGTCGTGACCCGGCCCGCCGCCCCAAGGGGCGCGGGCCGGGC
>NZ_HG764815.1:3553484-3555182 GCF_001050535.1 Nostocoides australiense Ben110
CCGCCCCCCCCCGCCGCGGCCAGGCCGGCGAGGTCGGCGAAGGCCGCGGCCGGGTCGGCCGCCAGTGGCGGCACCGCCATCACGCCACCGAGGCGCAGCAGTGGCTGGGCCAGGACTGCCTCCGCCAGCGCCGGGATGGTGTCGCGGGGCGCGCCACCGCGTTCGGGATCACCGTCGAGGCTGATCTGGATGAGCACGCGAAGCGGCTCCGCAAGGCCGGCACGCTCGCGCCCATGGGCAAGTGCCGCAACGAGTTTGGGCCGGTCGAGGGAGTGGACGGTGTCGGCGAGGCGCGCCGCCTCGGCCGCCTTGTTGCGCTGCAACTTCCCGATCAGGTGCAGCCGCAGGCCGTCGTATGCCGCCGCCTCCGCCTTCGCGTGCGCCTCCTGAACCTTGTTCTCCCCCACATCGCGCACCCCGAGCCCGGCGAGGATCCGGATGTCGCTCGCGGGGAAGGTCTTGGTCACGACGATGAGCGTGACCTCCTCCCGAGCCCGGCCGGCCGCGGCGCACGCGGCCGTGATGCGCTCCTCGACGGCGGCCAACCCGGCCCGGATCTCCTCGACCCGCTCGGGACGGGCGGCAACAGCATCGGCACGCGCGGCGGACATACCCCCATCTTGCTGGATGGGCGGGCCGGCGGACAGAGCTGTGACATCCGAACTACGAGGAGCGCTCGAAGCCCCGGGAATGACCGGTCAACCGGCCCGACTGGTATTCCGAATTCGCGGTATGCCGAATGTCGGGGCAACGCTTCAGTGAGCGAGCCCCGTCGGGCTATCCCGGGTGGTGTCGTCCCGGACGGTGGGCAGGGGCAGCCGGCGGGCGCAGCAGGATGAGGCCGGCGTGGCGGCCGGTGACGCCGTCGCGGCGGTAGGAGTAGAGGTTGCCGGACTCGCGGGTGCAGCCGATTACCTGCCGGGCGCTCACGCCGGCGGCCGAGAGCTGCGCCAGCACGCCCTTGGCGATGTCGAGGGCCGGGGTGCCGGTGGCGCTGACGGCCCGCGCCTCGGGGACCAGAGCGACGGCATCGTCGTGCATCTGCTGCGGGACCTCGTAACACGACCCGCACACCGCGGGGCCGACGGCCGCATCGAGGTTCACGGCACCAACGAAACGCATGCGCTCGACCACGGCTGCCACGGTCCCGGCGAGCAGACCCGGGCGGCCCACGTGGGCCGCACCGATGACTCCCGCGACAGGGTCGGCGAGCAGCACGGGCACGCAGTCTGCCGCGAGAACGACGAGCGCGAGGCCGGGGACGGTGGTGACCAGGGCGTCGGCCTCCGGCTCGTCCTCCGGTCCCCATGGTTCGGTCACGGTCGCCACCTGCGCGCCGTGGACCTGGTGGAGGAAGACGAGGTTGCCGGCGGGCACCCCCAATGCCGCGGCGGCGGCGGCGCGATTGCGCGCCACCGCCGCCGGATCGTCAGCGACACGGGAGCCGAGGTTCAGGCCGGCGTGGGCGCCGATGCTGTGGCCGTCGTGCCGGTCGGTGAACCCCCGGACGACCCGGGAGCCCTCGTCGAGCCAGGCAAACACGCCGGGGCCTGACGGGTTACTTCAGCCACTCGGGGACGTCGAGGTCCTCGGGGTCGTCGAAGACGACCTGCTTGGGCGGGCGCACCGGCTCTGCGGCGGGGGCCAGCTGCGCGGTCTGGGCAGGAGCGGGCTCGGCGGCCGGCGCGTCGGCCGGCT
>NZ_HG764815.1:3555282-3556976 GCF_001050535.1 Nostocoides australiense Ben110
GATGGTGTCGCCGGCGCCGCGGCTGGCCGCGCGCAGCGCCGCCAGCACCTTGTCGTGGATCAACCCGTTCCAGCGCAACCGCTCATAGGTCTGCCGCCGGGCCCGCAACTCCCGCTCACTGGCGCGGGCCGCGGCCGCCACGGCGTCGTCGACGGAATCGTTGGCGCGCAACACGATCCGGATGGCGAAGGTGGCGAGCCAGGCGCTGACGGCGAGGAGCGCGGCCTCGCCCCAAGCGCGTCCTACGCCCAGTTCCGGGATGCGGATCAACGCGACCGCGGCGCTGGCGGCCGGCACGATGAGCGTCGTGGCCAGTCGCAGGTGGACGACGGCCGACATGCAGAGTCCGGCACCGACGAGGTGCAGCAATGGGGGGTACTGCGAGCCGCCGGTGCGCAGCGTGAGCGGGTGCAGCGCCAGCACGGCGAGTGAGAGAATAACGGTGGCCTGCATCGCTTTTCGGGCCCTGCGGCGGCGCAGGATCAGGACCAGCGCACTGACCCACAGCGCGGCATACAGCACGCAGACGATCTCGGCGAACCACGGCACATACGCGGTCCGCGAGCCGGCTACGTCGATGACCGTGACGGGCAGGTTCAGCCCGACGATCGCGATGCCCGCCCAGGACACCGCGACCCAGATGATCTGGTGCGGCGACTGTTCGGCGGGGACGCTCATTCCTTGACCGGGAAGTAGAAACCGTCCTCCATTGCTCGTTGCGCGAGACCGGTTTTGGTCGCGGCCGGCCGGCCGGCGTCCTCATACTTCTTGCCGGCCCGGCGCAGATACTCCTTGACCGTCGTCTCGCTGACGCCCATCCGGCGGGCCACGGACTTGGCCGGGATGCCCGCGGCATACAGCTGCACGGCCTCCAGCTCCCGTGGCGCCAGCTCGGGGAAGCGGTGCGAGTCGCTCATCGCCTCGACGGCGCACGCCCACTCCACGTTGTAGTACAACTCCCCCGCGGCGACGGCGTGCAGGGCCTCGACGAGGACCGGCCAGTCCTCGTGCTTGCCGACCGCGCCGCGCGCGCCGGCCGCGAAGCAGCGAGCGAGAACGGCCGGGCGCGGCTCGCGGGTGTAGAGCAGCACCGGCCAGCCGCGTTCGCTGAGCCGGCGCACGTTGTCCTCGGGCGTGCTCTCGTCGGCCAGCCGGACGTCGAGGATGACGACGTCGAAACCGTCGGCGCCCACTTCGCTGGTCACCAGTTCGTCCACGGTCTTGGCGTCGGTGAAGACCGGCGCGGGAACGATCACCTGGCCCAGGCCTGCAGGAACCCCCGTGGAGATGGCCGGGTGGTCGTCAATTAACCCCACCTTCAGCCGCCCTCCCATGAGTCGATCATGCTCCGTTACGGGGCTGAACGCACACCGAATGTGGGCGTACTTGTGTCCCCCATCTGGAGGACAACGGTCAGACGCGCGCCCGCAGATCGAGGGCGAAGCCGGCGGCCAGCAGCGCCGCGCCGAGGACGAGGAGCGCGAGCACGTCGAACGGGCGCCCGCGGGTGATCAGGCCACCGGCGCGGCGAGCGGGCAGCACCAGGCGCAGGCCGGCGCCCAGCAGGCAGGCGGCGCCGAGGGTCACCGTGGCGCGGAGCATGTGATCGGTTGCGGCCCAGACGATTCCGGCGATAACGCCGAGGGCGACCAGCCACCAGGGGCCGAGTTGGGTGACCGCCGGCGGCCGCGGTT
>NZ_HG764815.1:3557076-3558759 GCF_001050535.1 Nostocoides australiense Ben110
GAGGCGACGAGCGCGGACCCACGCCGGGGGAAGGCGGCTTTTCGGGACCTGGAGCGACCCGGCGCGACCCGGCGCGGCCCGGCAGGACCCGGTAGGCCCCGACGGGGACCCGGTGGCGGCGACCAGGGCCCGTGGGACCCGGTGAGCGGCGACGGGAAGGTTCTCGGCTAGGTTGGCAACCTCAATCCCCGGCCACGCGTCCGGTGGGTTATGACCGCCATCGTCCAGGAACCGAGCGCCGTCTTCGCGCGCCCGGTGAGCGCAGGGAGGGAGCACGCCATCGCGACCACCCTGGACTTCGACGCCTTCTATCGGGAGACCGCCCACCGCGTGATCCACCTGGTCTATGCGACGACCGGTGACCTGTCGCTGGCGCAGGACTGCACCCAGGAGGCCTACGCCCGGGCCTGGCAACGGTGGTCGCAGGTCAGCAAGGCCGACGACCCCCTCTCGTGGGTGCGCACCGTGGCGCGCCGCCTCGCGATATCCCAGTGGCGCAAGGACACCAACCGCACCGAGGCGCACCGCCGCCTGTCACTGGTGCCGGCACCCACGGCCGAGCCCAACGAGGACCGCGCCTATATCGTCGAGGCGCTCAAGACCCTCTCACCCCAGCACCGGGAGGTCTTGGCCATGCACTACCTGCTCGACATGAGCCTGGAGGCGATCTCCGAGGACCTCGGTGCTCCCCTGGGCACCGTCAAGGCCCGCCTGCACCACGGCCGCAAGGCCCTCGCCGAGAAGCTACGCGCGAAGGGAGCGTCGTCATGACCGACCACGACGACTTCCTCGACGACTGGAGCCGGGAGGATGACGACCTGATCCGGGCCGCCCTCGACTCGCTGCGCCACGACGTCAACGACCTGCCCCTGCCGCCGCTGTCCCAGGTGAAGTCCCGCGGCACCCGGCGCAAGCAGACCATATGGCGGTCCGCCGGCGCCGCGGTCGCCGCCGCGGCCGTCGTGGTCGCGGCCGTCGGACTGTCCGGGCTCGGCCGGCCGAATGGCGACAACACCGATCCGGCGACGCAGTCCACCTCGAGCATCACCCGTTCTACGACCTCAACGACCTCGTCCACGCCGACCAGCTCGGCCACCGAATCGACTGCGCCACAGGTGGATTGGGAGCAGCTGCTCGCCGCCAAGCCCCTCATCCAGCCGTCTGCCGCGGAGTGGCAGGCCGCCTTCGGTCTCGCCGAGGAACCCACTGTCGCGGAGCCGACGGCCCTCGACACCACGCCGGTGTGCGACTTGCCGGTCGGCGACGGCATCGCGCTGGACCGCCAGGAGGTCACCGCCGCCGGCGCCCCGTCGGCCTTCGCCCACGAGTGGACCTGGAGCTACGGCAGCGATCAGGGCGCCCAAGACGCCGCCGCTGCAATGGGAGCGGCGTTCGACAACTGCAGCCGACCCAGCGACATGACGCAGGACTTCTCCGACGAGTTCGAGGAGTTCGGCAAGCTGTGGCGCTTCACGGGCGACAACGGGACGGCCTGGGTCGCCCTGGCCAACGCCGGGCGCGATGTGACCTACCTCGAGGTGTGGGACTCCCCCGACGGCAGCCCCGTCACCAAGTCGGAGATGGCCCGGATCGCCTGGGTCGCCGGCCAGCGCCTGCAGCGCTACGCCGCCTCGGACGCCGGCGGCGCCGGGAGCGGGTCGTCCGGCGGCGACCTGCCGACAG
>NZ_HG764815.1:3558859-3561708 GCF_001050535.1 Nostocoides australiense Ben110
CTTCCCCTATCCCGTGAAGAAGTTCGACATCCAGAACGAGCGCGTCCCTCGCTCGCGGGTCGGGTGGGAGGTGGCCGCGGCGACGCGCGAGATGACGGTCGGCCATGGCACCGTGCGCATCCAGCGCAATGGCGACTTCCACTCCGTCGTGACGATCCTGGAGAACTACGACGGGACCTGGCGCAAGACGCACGGCATGGATGACGTGCCGATGTACAAGGTCCAAAACTACGGGCTGAAGAGCTATCCCGACGCAGCGACCATGGCCGCCAGCGGGGACGTCGAGAAGAAGAACCCCGATGACACCGACTTCACCGACATCTGGGAACTGACCCAGCGACTTGCCGCGCCGGACTCCCCGGAGAAGTTCGCCTGGCTTCGCGCCAACTTGGCGCTGCCCGAGATCGCGAACTACACGGCACATACGGTCGTTACTCGCCGCTGGGACACCGGGAGCCGCAACTTCTACATGGTCAAGAACCCCCAGACCCTGCGCTGGCAGGTGCTTGCGTGGGACTTCGACCTCGTCTTCAACAACGGCGCCGACGGCACAGGCCCGTTCTTGACGCCCAGGATCGACCGACCCGGCATCTGGCAAAACCTGTTCAAGATGCCCGACTTCCGGGCCATGCACTTCCGCCGCGTGCGCACCCTGCACGACCGGTTCCTCGTCGGCAACGGGCTGGTCGAGCGGTATGACGAGTTGACGGCGGGTCACGCGAGTGACCTCAACCTCGACTACCAGAAGTGGGGTGGCATCTCGCCAACCACCGCCCGCAGCAACTTCGTCGCCGGTGTGCAGGAGCGGCGCCGGGAGATCGCCAATGGCACCACCAGCGGGATCATCCCGACCTCGCAGAGCGCCACGGCCGCCCCGGTGATCAACGAGATCCAGGCCGTGCCCGGCGCCACCACGCCGGAATACCTCGAGGTCTATAACCCCGGCACCACCGGCCTGGACATCAGCGACTGGTCGATCCCGGCGATTGGGCTCAGCCAGCTGGTGCCCGGCACGGTCGTGCCGCCGCAGGGCTATCTGGTCTGGAGCAATGACGACGCCAAACTCGTCAGCGCGTTCGGCGGCGACTTCATCGCCGGCGGCGTCTTCAGCGGTGATCTCGCCGACACCGGCGAGGAGGTGGCAGTCCTGGACGGCACCCGTGTGGCCGACTCGGTGACCTATGCCACGACAAGCCCGTGGCCCGGCCCGTCCGGTCCCTCGCTGGAGCTGAAGGACCCCGCCCTCGACAACAGCGTCGGCAGCAACTGGGCCTTCAGCACCGACCCCCGCAGGGGCACGGCCGGCATGCGCAACTCCGTCTTCGTCACCCAGCCGCCAACCAGCACAATCGTTTTCGCGATGGGATCGAGCTGGAAGTGGTACCCATGGGCGGCACCCAACCAATACTGGAAGAGCCCGACCTTCATCGACTCGGCGTGGAAGACGGGTGCCGGTCCGTTGGGCTTCCGGTCCACCCAGAAGACCACGATCAACACTGCGGTCGGCCGCTACTGCTACTACTTCCGCAAGACCTTCGACATCGGCACCGGCACGCGCACCGGCGTGACGCTGCGGCTGCGCCGCGATGACGGCGCCGTGATCTACGTCAACGGCAAGGAAGTCGCCCGCAGCAATATGCCGGCCGGCACGATCACGCACACCACGCGGGCCAAGTCGGATGTGCTGCCCGGCAAGCAAGGGACGACCTACTCGATCGCCCTGCCCGTCAGCGCCTTCCGCAACGGCAGCAACACGATCGCCGTGGAGGTGCACCAGTTCACGGCGACCGCGACGAGTGACCTGTTCTTCGACGCGAGCCTGATCGTCAAGCCCTAAGGGCGCGGCGGCGGGTCCGGCGGCATTACCCCCTCCGTGCCGCCGGACCTGGCCGCACCGGTGCACGAACGCACGTCACGGGTGTGTCAGGATCGGACGTATGACGGCCCAGACCCTCGACGGCAAAGCGATCCTTGACACCATCAAGGCCGAGCTGACCGAAAGGGTCGCGGCGCTCGCCGAGCGCGGGGTCGTCCCCGGCATCGGCACGGTCCTGGTCGGCAACGACCCCGCGAGCACGTGGTATGTCAACGCCAAGCACAAGGACGCCGCCCAGATCGGCGTGACGAGCTACCGCCGCGACCTGCCCGCCACGGCCACCCTGGACCACGTCCTCGCCACCGTGGACGAACTGAACGCCGAGCCCGGCTGCACCGGCTTCCTGGTCCAGCAGCCGACCGGGCTGGACGAGAACGCCATCCTCAGCCGCGTCGACCCGGCCAAGGACGTCGACGGACTGCACCCGACCAACCTCGGCTGGCTGGTCCTGGGCAAGGAGGCCCCGCTGCCGTGCACCCCCAAGGGCTGCATCGAGTTGCTCCGACGGTATGACGTGCCCCTGGCGGGTGCCCGCGTCGCCATCGTGGGGCGCGGGATCACGGTTGGCCGGCCGCTGGGCCTGATGCTCACCCGCCGCTCGGAGAACGCCACGGTCGTCACATGTCACACCGGCACCAAGGACCTCGCCGGCGAGCTGCGCCGGGCCGACGTGATCATCGCCGCCGCCGGCGTACCGGGCATCGTCACCGCCGACATGGTCCAGCCGGGAGCCGCGGTCCTCGACGTCGGCGTCAGCCGGATCACCGCCGAGGACGGCCACAGCGTCGTCGCCGGCGACGTCGACAAGAGCGTCTGGGAGGTCGCCGGCTGGGTCAGCCCCAACCCCGGCGGCGTGGGCCCGATGACGCGGGCGATGTTGCTGAGCAATGTCGTCGAGGCCGCCGAGCGCGCCGCCGGCAGCTGAGGAACGCGACGCGCCCACACCGCATACCGACGATGACACTCGACCCGG
>NZ_HG764815.1:3561808-3563419 GCF_001050535.1 Nostocoides australiense Ben110
ACTCCGAAAACGATCCAGCACCTCACTTCCGGTTCTGTCCGCGCCAGTGGAGTCCAGCAGAGTGGTGTACGACGGACCCGGGTGAGCGTCCGCCTCCAACGTAGGCGCGGTCACCGGGTGCATCCTTCGAGTGAACCTTCCAAAGCACTCTCGAACGGAGAACACGATGACCGCTGTGCCCAGTATCGACCCTGCCCAGTTCCTCAACGAGCAGCTCTCCCAGGCGAGCCCCGATCTGATGCGAGACTTACTGACCACCTTCGTCAACGCGCTCCTGTCCGCGCAGGCTGACGCGGTGTGCGGCGCCGGCTACGGCGAACGCACCAGCGATCGGGTGAACTCCCGCAACGGCTACCGTCACCGCGACCTTGACACCCGGGTCGGCACCTTGGATGTCGCGGTCCCCAAGCTGCGTCAGGGCTCGTTGTACCCGGATTGGCTGCTGGAGCGTCGCAAGCGTGCCGAGCGGGCCCTGACGAGTGTGGTGGCGACCTGCTACCTGCTCGGGGTCTCCACGCGGCGGATGGACAAGCTAGTGCAGGCTCTCGGGATCACTGGCCTGTCGAAGTCGCAGGTCTCGGAGATGGCCAAAGACCTCGACGAGCACGTTGAGCAATTCCGCACCCGCCGGCTGGAGCAGGCCGGACCGTTCACCTTCGTCGCGGCCGACGCCCTCGTGCTCAAGGTCCGCGAGGGTGGCCGGGTGGTGCCGGTGCACGTGCTGGTCGCCACCGGAGTCAACGCCGACGGCCACCGCGAGATCCTAGGGGTGCAGGTCACCTCCAGCGAGGACGGCGCGGGTTGGCTGGCGTTCTTCCGCGATCTGACCGCCCGCGGCCTGTCCGGGGTCAAGCTGGTCACCTCTGACGCCCACGCGGGGCTGGTCTCCGCGATCGGTGCCACCCTGCCCGGCGCGGCCTGGCAACGCTGCCGCACTCACTACGCCGCGAACTTGATGTCGGCGACCCCGAAGAACAGCTGGGGGTGGGTCAAGGCGCTGCTGCACTCGATCTATGACCAGCCCGACGCCGAGGCGGTGCACGCCCAGTTCGACCGCGTCGTCGAGGCTCTGGCCGGCAAGCTCCCTGCGGTGGCTGACCACCTCGAGCAAGTCCGCGCTGACATCCTCGCGTTCACCGCGCTCCCGAAGGAGATCTGGCGTCAGATCTGGTCGAACAACCCCAACGAGCGACTCAACCGGGAAATCCGCCGCCGTACCGACGTCGTCGGCATCTTCCCCGACCGAGCCAGCATCATCCGCCTCGTCGGCGCCGTCCTAGCCGAACAACACGACGAGTGGGCCGAAGGCCGCCGCTACCTCGGACTCGATGTCCTCGCCCGCGCCCAAACCGTCGAGACCGCCACCACCGAGGAGGTGACCACCGAACTTCAGGCCCTCACAGCCTGAGCGACACGCCCAACAGAAGGATCAACCTCGTACACCACCCCAGCGGACTTGACCTCCGCGCCCTCGCCGTTACATCAGCGTCGATGCCGGACAGTTAGGGGTATGCCGGTCAGTCCCGAGGAGCGGTTCCGCAGCTTGTATGCGGCGACCTACCCCGACGTGCTGGCTTTCGCCCGGCGCCGGGCGGGCGAGCACGACGGCCA
>NZ_HG764815.1:3563519-3565380 GCF_001050535.1 Nostocoides australiense Ben110
CGCGACTTCGGGTTCACCAAGACCCGGTACCGCGGGATCGGCAAGAACCTCAACCACCTCCATGTCCTGTTCGCCTCAGCGAACTGGCTGATGCGAGCCCGTGCCGTCGCCCTCACCGAGGCGACGGCATAGCGGCAGCCTGCCCGAAACCGCCCAGAGGGCCCCCGTAACCGGGGCCAGGATCCATGCTCAAGCAGGCCATCGCCACGATCCCGACGCCCCCACGACATCCCTCGCCCGCCCGACCACGAATCGCCCGTTGATCAGCGGTTCCCTAGGTCAGCGGCTGTCTCCACGCTCGGGGTGGAAATACCAGTCGGTGTCGCCGCGTGCGGGCAGTCGGGCCGGGTAGCACGTGGTGTTCGTGGGGTAGGCGCCCGTGAAGTACTTGTATGCGGATTTGAACCGGTCGCAGCGCCGGGTCGCCTCTTCATAGGACCAGGCGAAACCGATATTGCGGTTGACACCGTTCATGTCGTGGTCGTCGGCGTAGGCGTTGGTCGTCGTGCGCGCCACGGTCCAGTACCACCGGGCGATCGGAGCACTGTAATGCAGCGACTTCGCGAGATCCGGCTGCCCCAGCAGGTTGATGCCGAAGTAGGTGCCGGCGGACGCGTAGTTGAAGTCGTTGGTCAGCTGGATGTAGCCGCGCCCGCGGTAGGTCTGGGTGTTGCCGCTCTCGTCGGCGTCGTAGCGCATCGCCGACTCGCTGACGAGGGTGGCGAGGAAGGCGGCCTTGCGCGCCGGAGTGTTGATGGCGCCCTTGGTCATCTCGGCCTGCAACCCGGGAAGCCCCCGCTCGACGATGTCGCGCGGGCCGACCCAGCCGGAGCCGAACATCGTCACGAGCCCGTGATAGGTGATGCCCCCCGAGGGACAGACGACATTGCGCGGTCCGGTGGTCAGCAGCTTCTGCGTCCAGCCACCGTCTCCGACATACCCGATCAGGCTGATGTCGGTGCCGCTGCTGTTGGTGATATCGGCGTCCCGGCGGGTCGAGAGCACGCCCGACGAGTCGGTGCGCGCGAAGAAGAGGCCCCCGCCGGGCGAGGCCAGCGCCGACACCCCGCCCCAGCCGCTGCTGCCCAACGTCGAGATCGTCAGGTTGCCCGCTCCCGCCGCGCGGATGCCGAGCAGTTTCCCCCCGCTGGTCGTCGCGAGGAGGCGACCGCCGCCGACGCCGGTCAGGGTCTTGGCGATCACGCCCGCGCCGATCCGGACCTTCTGATTGATCTGCGAGCCGGTGGGTTTCTTGGCGCTCACGTCCCAGCGCCACAGCTGGCCGTTGGTGTCACCGGTCGCGAACAGGTGGCCGGCGCCGTCGGCCGCGAGCTTGTCGTAGTTCCAGCCGGTATACGCCATCGGCACCGGGGCACCGATCGTCAGACTCTTGGTGTTGCCGGTGACGTCGATCCGATAGAGCGCGCCCTGACTCGTGGTCACCAGCAGCGTGTTCATGTTCAGTGCGGTCATCGCCCGCACCCCCCAGGGGAGCTTGGGTCCGGTGAGCTTGCGGGTGCGCACATTGGTCGCCGCGTTGATGGCGGCGAAGGTCAAGGTCGCGTCCCGTCGGACGCCATAGACGTATGCCGTGCCGGTGCACCCGCTGGCGGCGCGCAGCGCATCGTCCGGGGTGTCGTCGGGGCCGGCGGCCCCGGTCGTGGTGGCGAGGGACAGACCGACGGCGATGGCGGCGGCGCTGCCGATGAAGGACGTCGTGGACATGGAACAACCTCTCCGGACGCGAAAAACCGTGACCATTGTGCCCTAAGTGACACGTGAGAATAAGCACGGCCATCCCGGATGCGTCAGCGCGTCGTGCGCACGAATCCCATCACGGCCGCCATCGCGATGACCGCCA
>NZ_HG764815.1:3565480-3567064 GCF_001050535.1 Nostocoides australiense Ben110
GCCGCGGGACGCCCCGCCGCGGATCTGACCGCCGCCCTGGCCGCCTTCGACGCCGACGGGCCGCTGGCCGAACCGGCCGCCGAGGTCCTCCTCGTGTGCTCCCACGGCACCCACGACCAGTGCTGCGCGGTGCGCGGCCGGCCGGTCGCGGCCGTTCTCGCCGAACGCTACGAGCACGTCCTCGAGTGCAGTCACGTCGGCGGTGACCGCTTCGGCGGCAACCTGCTGGCCCTCCCGACCGGGACCTACCTCGGCCGGCTCGACGCCGACACGGCTCCGGCCGTGGTGGCCGCCCACCTCGCCGGACGCGACGATCCGGCGCACCTGCGCGGGGTGACGACCCAGGATCAGCGCGTCCAGGCGGCGGTGACGGCGACCTTGGCGGCGTACGGCGCGTCGGCGGCATACCGGCTGCACGGAGAGATCGTCGGCCACCCGGCGCCGGATCGCTGGCACGTGAGCGTGACCGGTCACCCCGCCGTCGCGCAGGTGCGCGTCGAGGTCCGCCGCATCGTGCTGAGCCCGGCGCCCCGGGCCTGCCGGGCCGAGATCGACAAGGTCGCCGTCACCTACGAGACCGCGCTGCTCGACTCCTGACGCCACGCGAGGTGAAACGACCGACGGCCGGCCTCCACACAGGGGACGCCGGCCGTCAGTGCAGAGGGGATCAGACGAGCGAGGGAGTGCCGCCCGCCGCGGGGCCCGCGGTGCCGCCGACGGCCTCGCGGATCTTGGCGATGACCGCCGCTTCCTCGGCAGAGGTGCCCTTGGAGGCGTCGGCGACGGCGTCGGCGGCGGCGACGATGACGTCGCGTAAGCCGCCCGCGGCCGCCGCGTCCTTGCCGTTCAGGATCGTCATCGACTGGCGCAGGCCGTCGAGGATCTGCCGCTCGACCTCCGCAGCGTCACCCTTGGGCGGCGTGGGGAAGCCGCCGGTCTTGAGGAGTTCCTGGACCGCCGGGGGTGCGACGGCGAAGGCGCGGGAGCCGGCCATCGACTCCTTGAAGGTGGAGAAGAACCCAGGGTCCGCCTTGGCGACGAGAGCGATGGCACCAAAGGCAGCGCTGCGGATGGTTTCGTGTTCGGCCTCGGTGTATTCAGCCATGAGGCCAGTGTGCCCTCCCAAGGGGCACCGCGTGCGTCGCAGCGTCCGCCTAAAGTTGACGGTATGACGCACCCTCACGCCTCCTCGCCGGTCCCGAACGCGACGAGCACGGCATCGTCGCAGGTGCACGGTCTGGACCGGTTGGAGGGGCGAAGATTCGCTGCCGTCCTCTTCGATCTGGACGGCACGCTCATCGACTCCACCGCCGCCATCGCGCGCTGCTGGGCCGCGTGGGCGCCCACCTACGGGATCGAGCTGAGCCGACTGCGGGGGCTGCACGGCATACCGGCCCGCGGGATCATCGAGCGGCTGTTGACCGAAGACCGGCGCGACGAGGCCGAGCAGCACATTCGCCGACTCGAACTGGACGATGTCAGCGAGATCCCCACCCTGCCCGGTGCTGTCGCGGCGCTCGAGGCGCTCGTCGGCGCCCGGCACGCGATCGCGACCTCCTGCACCGACGACCTCGCGCAGGCGCG
>NZ_HG764815.1:3567164-3568966 GCF_001050535.1 Nostocoides australiense Ben110
CCGCCACTGCGGGATCGGGCTGCACACCCCCGCCTCGGTCCACTACGGCACCGCGACCGAGGTCCGCGCTCAGCGGCAGGCCACCCTCGACGCTGCCTACGCCGCGCACCCCGACCGCTTCGGCCACCGCCGGCCGGCACCGCCGAAACTGCCCACCGCCGCGTGGATCAACCAACCCTCACGGGAGGCCCTCATACAAAGCGCCTGACCGCAGATGTCTCAAACGGCTTGACACCTTCCGGGGCGTTGCTTGGACGCTATGACACTGCCCGCCTGTGCTGCTGTGATCGCGGGCAGGAGGACCAGCAAGCAGTCGCCATCAAGCACCAGGAGGGAGATGATGGCGTCTCGCTCGCCCGGAGCAATGATCAGAACCTGTGGATGGCGCTCGGCGAGGTGACGTGAAGTAGGTGCACCTCCCGAGCAGGATCGAAGCAATCACAAGGTTCTGATCAGGGTCGGCGTTGGCGCGCCGGCTCGGGAAGGTACGCCCATGCTCAAGGTAGTCCACGATGCCGAAGAGGCAGGCGAGCCGGCCGGTGGGTCGGTGCTGGATGAGATCGTCCGCGATGGTGCCCGGCAGATGTTGGCGGCGGCGTTACAGGCCGAGGTCGCCGCGTACATCGAGGCGTTCGCCGACCAGCTCGACGAGCGCGGTCGTCGGCTGGTGGTCCGCAATGGCCATCACGAACCGCGGGAGGTGATGACGGCTGCGGGCGCGATCCCGGTGCGGGCTCCGCGGGTCAACGACAAGCGCACCGATGAGGTGACCGGCAAGCGGCAGCGGTTCTCTTCGGCGATTCTGCCGGCCTGGGCGAGGAAGTCGCCGAAGGTCGCGGAGGTGTTGCCGCTGCTGTATCTGCACGGGCTGTCCAGCGGCGACTTCGGTCCGGCGCTGGAGCAGTTCCTGGGCTCCGGCGCCGGCCTGTCAGCCTCGACGATCACCCGGCTCACCACGCAGTGGCAAGAGGAGGCGGTTGCGTTCAACAAGCGGCCGTTGAAGGGCACCGACTACGTCTACTGCTGGGTCGACGGGATCCACCTCAAGGTCCGACTCGAGCAGGACAAGGTGTGCCTGCTGGTGATCATCGGGGTGCGTGCCGACGGCACCAAGGAGCTGGTCGCCCTCGACGACGGACACCGCGAATCAACCGAGTCGTGGGCTGACCTGCTCCGTTCGTGCAAGCGCCGCGGGATGCGAGCACCGGTGCTCGCCATCGGTGACGGGGCGTTGGGGTTCTGGGCTGCGGTGCGTGAGGTGTTCCCCGAGACCCGCGAGCAGCGCTGCTGGTTCCACAAGATCGCCAACGTCCTCAACGCGCTCCCGAAGTCCGCCCAGCTGGGTGCGAAGGCCGCGCTGGCTGAGATCTGGAACGCCGAAGACAAGGAGCACGCGCACGCTGCGGCGAAGGCGTTCGCCGCCGACTACGGCCCCAAGTGGCCCAAGGCCGCGGCGAAGATCACCGACGACCTCGACGTCCTGTTGGAGTTCTACGACTACCCCGCCGAACACCGGATCCACCTGCGGACCACCAACCCGATCGAGTCGACCTTCGCCACCGTCCGACTGCGGCAGCGAGTCACCAAGGGCCCCGGCTCGAGAGCGGCCGGCGTCGCGATGGCGTTCAAGCTCATCGAGTCCGCACAAGCCAGATGGCGTGCCGTCAACGCACCCCACCTCGTCGCGCTAGTCCGAGCCGGCGCCACGTTCGAGAACGGCGTCCTCGTCGAACGACCCGACGAATCAGGAGGCGATCAGCAAGTCGCATGACACGCCGATCCACAGGTCTTGACTATTCCTC
>NZ_HG764815.1:3569066-3571105 GCF_001050535.1 Nostocoides australiense Ben110
CTCACTCCCCCCCCCCCCCCCGCCGGAAGTCCGGCGTCGCCGCGACGAGCCGCAGTTGCTCCCCCAGGCCCGCGACGGGGGCGGCGACGTCGTGCAGGCGCACGCCCGCGGTGCCGCGCCATGCGGCATACGCACCGGCGGCGATGAGGAGGGCGACGAAGATGCCCACCGCCCGATAGCCCCACGCACCGCCGACGGCGTCCCGGATCGCCGGCGACAGCCCGCCGCTGAGCAGGATGGCGAGCGCGAGGATCGCCACCCGCCACGTCATCAGGCGAGTCCGTTCGGCGTAGTCGGAGGTCAGCTCGGCCGGCATCGCGACATAGGGCACCTGGAAGAAGGCGTATGCCGTCGCGCAGGCGAGGAAGGCCAGCGCGACCCAACCGCCGCCGAGCCAGGTCGGCGCGCTCGGGCCCGCGAAGAGCAGGACGAAGCAGCCGGCCAGGACCAGCCCGGCACGCAGCAGAAAGGGCCGGCGGCGGCCGTCGGGGTGGGCCGATCGGTCGCTGATGCGGCCGGCGATGGGGTTGAGGACGACGTCCCACGCCTTGGGCAGCAACACGATCAGGCCCGCGATCGCCGCGCCGACGCCGATGTGGTCGGTCAGGTAGGGCAGCAGGAGCAGGCCGGGGACGGTGCCGAACGACCCGGTGGCGACACCGCCGAGGCCATAGCCGATGCGCACCCGGCGCGGCAGGGCGTCCGGCGCAACGCTGCGGGACTGGGTCACGCGGGCAAATCTAGGCCTTGGTGGGCAGGGCGCATAGGGCCAATGGCGGCCCGGCGCAACCGCGGTTCGGCTGCGCGACGTGTCGGCCCCCGCCCTAGGCAACTGGCGAGTAAGTTAGCGCTGTGACGCTTCCGTCGGTCGCTGCCGACCCCGACGCCACCGCCGGCGCCGCCGCGGTGGCGGCTGCAGCGCGGGCCGGGGTGAGGACGATGTTCACCCTCTCCGGGGCGCACGTCTTTCCGCTGTATGACGCCGCCCACCGAGGCGCGGCCCCGTTGCGGATGATCGACGTGCGCCACGAAGCGAGTGCCGTCTTCGCCGCCGAAGCGGTCGGAAAGCTCACGCGCACACCGGGTTTCGCTGTCGTCACCGCAGGTCCGGGAGTGACCAACGCTGTCAGCCCGGTGACACAGGCACACTTCAGCGGTGCTCCCGTGGTCGTCTTCGGCGGCCGGGCGCCGGAACTGACCTGGGGTCGCGGCGCTTTGCAGGAGATGGATCAGGCGCCGCTCTTCACCACGATCACCAAGAGCAGCGCGACCGCGCACACTCCTGATGAGGTGGGTGCCCTCACGGCGGCGGCCTTCACGGCGGCGAGCACGGCGCATCGCGGGCCGGCCTTCGTCGAGGCCGGGATCGACGTGCTGTTCGCGCCCGCCGGTGACCTGGGTACTGCCGAACCCGGGCCCGGCGGCCGCCCGGCCCCCGACGAGGAGTCCGTTGCCGAGATCGCGCGCCTGCTCCGCGAAGCACGGCGGCCCATCGTCATCCTCGGCAGCGACGTGTGGGCAGATGGCGCGGAGCAGGCCGCGCTCGACTTCGTCACGGCACTCGACCTGCCCGCGATCGGCAACGGGATGGGCCGTGGCATCCTCCCGCCGACCCACCCCGGCTGCGTGACCCGGGCCCGGCGGGCCGCGTTTACACAGTGCGATGTGGCGATCGTCGTCGGCGCCCCGCTCGACTTCCGGATCGGCTACGGCACCTTCGGGCCGGCCGGCACGGACACGCCCGTCATCCACATTGCCGACAGCACCGACCAGATCGCGACCCACCGCACACTGGCGGCGAGCGCGGCGGGCGACCTGGGCGGCATACTGCGGACGCTCTGGGACCTCGTCGGCGGCCCCGGTGGGTGGCGCGAGTGGCGCAGCGGCCTGCGCGAGCAGGCGGACGCGGCCGGCGCGGCCGACGCCCCGCTCCTGACCGCCGGAGGCGACCTGATCCACCCCGCCCGGATCTACGGCGAGTTGCTTCCCCGCCTCGGCGACGATGCGATCGTCATCGGCGACGGGGGGGGTTTTTCTTT
>NZ_HG764815.1:3571205-3572787 GCF_001050535.1 Nostocoides australiense Ben110
CGGCGCCGCAGCGCAGCGGGCGGCGAGGGCGACGACCCACCCGGCACCACGACCCGCGTGCGCGAGTCCCGCCCGCGTGACGAGGTCGCCTCCGTCAAGGGTTCGACCCGTCTGGAGGCGAAGAAACAGCGCCGCCGCGAGGGGCGCGAAGCGGGCCGGCGCCGCACGATCATCACCGAGAAAGAGTTCCTGGCCCGGCGCGAGAGCGTCGAGCGCACGATGGTGGTGCGCCGCCAGGACGGCCGCACCCAGATCGGGGTGCTCGAGGACGGCATCCTCGTCGAGCACTACGTCTCACGGACAACGAATGCGTCGATGGCCGGCAATATCTACCTTGGCCGCGTTCAGAACGTCCTGCCGTCGATGGAGGCCGCCTTCGTCGACATCGGCCGGGGCCGCAACGCGGTGCTGTATGCCGGTGAGGTCAACTGGGACGTCGCCGGGCTGGAGAGCGGCGAGGCCAAGCGCATCGAGAACGTCCTCACCTCGGGTGAGTCGGTGCTCGTGCAGGTCACCAAGGACCCGATCGGGCACAAGGGCGCCCGGCTGACGTCGCAGATCTCGCTGCCGGGCCGCTACCTGGTCTATGTGCCGCAGGGCTCGATGACCGGCATCTCCCGCAAGCTGCCCGACACCGAGCGCTCCCGGCTGAAGTCGATCCTCAAGCAGATCGTCCCCGCCGACGCGGGCGTGATCGTGCGCACGGCCGCCGAAGGCGCCTCGGAGGACGAGCTGCGCCGCGACGTCGAGCGGCTCGCGAAGACGTGGGAGAAGGTGTCGAAGGCATCGGCGTCGAAGTCGGGCAAGAAGGGCGGCGCGCCGTCGCTGCTCTATTCGGAGCCCGACCTGACCGTCCGCGTGATCCGCGACGTCTTCAACGAGGACTTCGCCTCGCTCGTGATCTCGGGCGACGAGGTGTGGGACGAGATCTCCTCGTACGTCGAGGATGTCGCCCCCGACCTCGCCGGCCGGATGACGAAGTGGACGAGCGAGCAGGACATCTTCACCGCCCACCGCGTCGATGAGCAGCTCGCCAAGGCGCTCGACCGCAAGGTCTATCTGCCCTCCGGCGGCTCGCTCGTCATCGACCGCACCGAGGCGATGACGGTCATCGACGTCAACACCGGCAAGTTCGTCGGCTCCGGCGGCAACCTCGAGGAGACGGTCACCAAGAACAACCTCGAAGCCGCCGAGGAGATCGTCCGCCAGCTGCGCCTGCGCGACACCGGCGGCATCATCGTCATCGACTTCATCGACATGGTCCTGGAGTCCAACCGCGACCTGGTCGTCCGGCGCCTGCTCGAATGCCTCGGCCGGGACCGCACCAAGCACCAGGTCGCCGAGGTCACCTCCCTCGGCCTGGTCCAGATGACCCGCAAGCGGGTCGCCTCCGGGCTGCTCGAGGTCTTCTCCGAGAACTGCGACTGCTGCAACGGTCGTGGCGTGATCGTGCGCGGTACCCCCGTGGACACCCCGGCCGAACCGGCCGACGACCGCGGGCACATCTCCGGAGCCGGAAATGGCATGACCGGGGCCGGCTCGAACGCCGCCGGCAGCGGCGGTTCCGGCCGCGCCTCCCGCC
>NZ_HG764815.1:3572887-3593850 GCF_001050535.1 Nostocoides australiense Ben110
CAGCCGGTCGAGCATGGATACGGCGGTGGTGTGCTCGGGCAGGAACCGTCCCCAGTCCTCGAAGGAGTGGTGTGAGGCGACGCCGAGGGAGCGGCGTTCGTAGGCGGCGGCGACGAACCGGAAGAGCAGCTGGGCGCCGGTGTCGTCCAGCGGGGCGAAGCCGATCTCATCGACCAGGACGACATCGTTGCGCAGCAGGGCCTCGATGGTCTTGCCGACGGTGTTGTCGGCAAGGCCGCGGTAGAGCGTCTCGACGAGGTCGGCCGCGGTCACGTACCAGACCCGGTGCCCGGCCAGGACGGCCGCGTGACCAAGTGCGATGAGCGTGTGCGACTTGCCCGTCCCCGCGGGGCCGATCAGGGCCACGTTCTCCCTGGCCCTGACCCACTCCAGGGACGTCAGGTACGCCCACGTCGGCGCCGGGATCGAGGACGCGGCCAGGTCGAACTCCTCGATCGTCTTGAGCACCGGGAAGGCCGCGGCCTTGATGCGTGCTCGTTCGTTGGAGGCGTCCCGGGCGGCGATCTCAGCCACGACCAGGGCCCGCAGCACCTCCTCCGGTGTCCAGCGTTGGGTCTTGGCCGTGATGAGCAGCTCGGGGGCGAGCTGACGCATCGCGGCCAGCTTCAACCGGCGCAGCCCCGCGGTCAGGTCCGCGTCCAACGGTGGTGCGGTGGTGCTCACGAGGACACCGCCTTGGTGGCCGGGGCGTACTCGGCCAGCGACCGCCCCGTACTGGTCGGCAGATCGATGACCAGCGCGTCCCCGGCCGGGCGCGGGGTCGGGACGCCGGTGCCGGCGGCCAGGATCGAGCGGACATCGCTGGCCTTCCACCGACCAAAGGCGGTGGCTCGCTCCAGGGCTGCGACCATCGCGGCCTGTCCGTGGGCGGCGGTGAGGGTGTTCAGCTCGGCCAGCTCTGGACCCAGGCGGGTGTGCCCGGCGCCGGCGGCACCGGCGATGAACGCCTCCGCGGCCGGACCGAGGGAGCAGAAGTCCTTCTCCGCCGCGCTGCGCGGGCGGATCGCCCGCACCGGGACCGGTGGGCGAGCACCTCCGTAGTGCTCATCGAGGACCGAAGCCTCACCCGGGCCAACGAGGGGGTGCTCGGCGTGGACCTCCCCGGTACCGACGTCCAGGATCAGCACCCGGGCGCCGTCGACGAGGACACCGACCTGGGTGCCGATCAGCGCGGTGGGCACCGAGTACCGGGCCGAACCCAGGCGGATCGTGGACAGCTTGTCGACCTTGCGCCTCACCGGTGCTGGCCCGATGAGCGGGCGCAGCGAGGGCAGCTCGGTGAGCAGGTCCACCTCCTTGGCCAACCGTTGGTCCGGGACGGCGGCGATCTCTGAGTGGAGCGCGGCGTTGACCTCCGCACACCAGTCCGCCGCGCGCTGGTTGGCGCCACCGAGGTCGGCCAGAACCCGGGCGGCGCCGGCGGCCAGGTCCCCGGAACCGGCATGCTCGAGGATGAGCGGGCGGGCCAGGTCGTCCTTGCCGTAGCGGACGAGGGCCTCCACGATCCCCTTGGACTCCGGGTCCGCCGCCTCGCAGAAGTCAGGCCGGAACCGGTAGTGCGTGGCGAAGCGGACATAGTCGGGCGTGGGCACGACCCGGTTGGCGACCACCCCGCCCTTCAGGCACCCCATCCGGTCGGCGAGGACGACCTTGGGTGTGCCGCCGAGGACCTCGAAGCACTCGGCCAGCATCGCTATCGTCGTCGCGGCCTTCTCATCAGCGGCGAAGCGGACGAACCGGAACCGTGACCAGGCCAACACCGCGGCGAAGACGTGCACGCCGGCGATCACGCCCCAGTCGATGACCAGGTGCTCACCCGGGGACCACGACGCCGGCCGGTGGGTCCGCCCGTGCTGGGCCCGCCACGCCTTCTTCTCCTGGGCCACGAGGCGGCGGAAGTTGCGGGCCGAGCCGGTGTACCCGGCAGCGCGGGCCCTGGGCAGCAGCCGCTTGGCACTGATCCGGCCCCTGGTGTCCTTGACGTCCTGGGCCACGAGCGTGCGCACGTCCTCGTAGTTCGCCGGCCGCGGTGCACGCACCGGACGGTCCTGGCCCGCGGCGTGACGCTCCACGACGCGCTTGACGGTCTTGTGCGTGGTGCCGCAGATGTCCGCGGCTCCTCGGTAGGTGCCGACCTTCTGGTAGGCGGTGATGATGTCCAACTCTTCCCTCATGTTCTTCAATGGAGCTCCCTGGGCGGTGCGGTGACTGGCTAGACACCGCCACCGTCCACCGCCCAGGGGCTCAGCTCATGGACGACACGAGCAGAGGGTGGGGACTTCTACTTGGCCACCAGCGGGGACCTCACATGGCCACCAGCGGGGACTTTGTCACGGCCGTGGACAGACCGCGCAGGTGGAGCGTCTCGGTGATCTCCGGCCTCGGTGACAGGGCGAACCGCGAGCGCGCGAGGCTGTCGCTCGTCAGTGGAATCCGGAACACCGTCTCAGGGTGCCACTGGCCCGGTCCGGGTGGGCCGGATTCGATCCTGTTCGAAATGCTTCCCCACGCCCGGGGCACGCGAGTGTACTGCCGCCGTCAGCATGTCCATGTGCAGGGAAGGAAGAACGTCATGCAGTCACGGACAGATGGATTGGCGCGGGTTGCTGCATGGTGCGGCGGGGGCTGGGCTCCTCGCCGTAGGCGGACTGGTCGCGCCCAGCACCGCACGCGCGGCGGTGACCGACCCCGCGACCCGCAAGGTCATCCTCGTGGGCGCCAACCCCGGCATCCAGCTCTTCGACGGCGAGACCTGCACCGCCTATGCGTCGTGCTGGCGGGTCGACTGGTCGGTCATGGGAGCCGGCACCGCCCTGGTGGTCTGGTGTGCCGGGCAGGTGCACCTGGTCGGGCACGACGAGACGCTTGCGCGCTGGCTGGAGAGCCATTTCACCCGTCACTTCCCCGAGGTCGAGGGCCTGGCGTGGCCGGAACCGATCCATCATCCGGCGAGCGTCGGTATCGACATCGATCTCGCGACCGGCATGCGTGCTCATGGCGGCGGTTTCGACATCCGCATGAGTCCGGTCCTCGATCGTCGTGCCTTCGTCACGGACGACTTCGCGCTGGGGGACGTCATGCACAGTCTCAGCCTGGTCTTCGCCCCGTGCGGCAGCGGTTCGATCCGGATGCGGGGCCGGATGCTGCCGGGTGAACTCCAGAGGGCGGGCACGCCCACGCGGCCGTGGACGTCCGCCTTCATCAGCGAAGCCGAGGTCTGGCGCGCATAGGACCGTCGCGCCGGGTGACCGGCCCGCCTCGGCGGACTGCACTATCGACGAGGCGGGTCAGTCCTGGGCCGTGGGGTAGGGCCCGGCGACGATCTCGCGGCCGGACGCGGCCCAGCCGCCGGTGCCACCGGCCACCGAGTAGGCCTCGATGCCCATCTGCCGCAACAGATCCGCGCCGCTGAGGCTGCGGTTGCCCGATTGGCAGATGACGTAGACGGGCCCGTCCGCGGGGATCTCGTCGCGCTTGTCCACGAGTTGCCCCAGCGGGATCAGCAGCGCCCCGGGCACATGCCCGGCGCGGTATTCGGCGGGCTCGCGGCAGTCGACTAGCGCCACCTCGCCGCCTGCCCGCGCGGCCTCGAGGTCGTCGAGGGAGACCTCGCGCGGCTTGTCCATAAGGTCGCGCTGGGCGCTGACCTGGGCGTGCACGGCAGCCATGTCGAGGCCCTTGACACCCTCGATGACCTGCTCGAGGCCGGCGGCGGGGAGGGCCCCGGGCTGGGAGAAGACGAGGATGCCCTCGCGGAAGGCCATCAGCGTGGGGATCGAGGTGATATTCGCCGCACTCGCGATGCCCGGCTGCGCCTCGGTGTCGAGCTTGCCGAACACGATGTCCGGGTGTTTGTCGGACGCCGCCTCGTAGACGGGCGCGAACTGGCGGCACGGGCCGCACCAGGCGGCCCAGAAGTCGACGAGCACGATGTCGTTGCTCGAGACGACCTGCTCGAAGTCGGCGTCGGTGAGTTCCCGGGTGGTCATCGTCGTCCTCACTGTGTTAAGTCTTGTGTCGCGTCCCATTATACCCCATGGGGTATGCCGCCCGGTCCGCTTCGCGAGCGTCGATGGCGCGCAGTTCCGGTGCGCCGGATGGGTGTTCGGGCAGGTTGGCGACCAGGGTCCGGATTGAGGTAGTACCGCACATCGGCAGGACGCCCAATTTTGCCCGCTGCGCTACCTCAGATGCGGGCCAGCCACCGGTGGCCGGCGCCGACGCCGGCGATGGTGAGCAGAGCCAGCAGCCCGCCCGAAAAGACGTCGAGGAGATAGTGATTCGCGGTGACCACGACATCAGCCGCCGCGACGACGGGGAAGGACCAGACGGCATACGGCCGGAAGCCGCGGCGCCGCAGCACCACCCACACCGCGTAGGCGAACCAGCACGCCCAGGCGACATGGAGACTCGGGGTAGCGGCGAAGAGGTTGGCCGCACTCTCGGTCGTCGGCGTGGTCGACGAACCGAGCAGCCGGTAGCGCTCGACGATGTCGACGGTGCCCGGCACGTGCAGCCGCGGCGGGGCCACGGGAAAGAGCGCGAACGGGATGAGGCTGGCGAACGTCAACGTCACGAGCATGGTGCGCAGCCGGCCGTATGCCGCGCGGTCCCGCCACCAGGCCCACGCGAGGACCGCCGGTGGCGCGAAGAGAACGACGCTGTAGAGCAGCGCCGAAAACGCTGCGAGCCAAGGGATCCCGGCGAGCCACGTGTTCGCACTGACCTCCCACCCCAGGATCTCGCTTCCGTCCAGGCGGGCGACAACGTCAGCATTCGCGTGCGCCGCAGCGGTATTAGTGCCCAGCCGGTTCTGGATCCACGTAAAGACCGCAAGCAGCGCAGTCACCGCACTCGCCTCCCCGAGTGCCGCGGCCACCCGCTGCTTGGCTCCCACGGTCCTGGGCACACTCACGGCCGTGGACGCACTCACCGGTGTCACGGACGTTGTCGTCGCGCTCACTCGTCAACTCCCCCCAGCTGTCCTCACGGACGTCATGCAGGGAAGTGTGCCAAGCGAACCTCGACCCGCGTCAAGGACCCCCACCGATGATGGGGGATCAACCAGGGTTACGCCCGGTGAAGTCGTCCATCGTGTGATAGATCCCGAGCACCTTGTCGGCGACGAAATCCCTTACTCCCACAGGCAGAATCCCCTTGACCGTCTCGCTGAGGATCACCGTCCGCGGCATGACCAGCATGGCGTCCCCGCGCACCATCGCATGCCAGGTGCTGTCGACGACGTCCTGGGGTTCGAGCAACGGCAACAGCGGCGCCGACCGGGCCCCGTCGAACATGCCGGTCTTGACGTAGTAGGGGCAGACCGTCGTGACCTTCACGTGGTGGTGTCCGGCCTGCTCCAACTCCAGCCGCACCGAGTCGGACCAGCCGACGACGGCCCACTTGGAGGCGGCGTACGCGGCCATCCGGGGATTGGCGGTCAGGCCGGCGGCGGAGGCGAGGTTGACCAGGCGGCAGTCGGCGTCGCTCTCGATCATCTGCGGCAAGAACACCCGCGCGACATACATCGGAGCGAGCGCGTTGACCTCCATCGTGAACTTGGTGTCCGCCACCGGGTCGGTTTCCCAGAAGTAGTGGTTGCCCCGCACGACACCGGCGTTGTTGATGAGGATCTGGACCGGGCCGGCGGTGTTGGCGACGCGCTTCGCGCACGCCCGGATGTCGGTCAGCTTGCGCACGTCGACCACCTCGGCGAGAACTCGGGTGGCACCGCCGGATAATTCGGCCGCCGTCTGTTCGAGGGCGCCGGCGTTGACGTCGACGAGCACCACCGTGTCGGCTCCCTCGGCGATGGCGCGCTCGGCGAAGAGGCGTCCCATCCCCATCGCAGCGCCCGTGATCAGGACCGTGGCACCGGCGACATCCTTCATTTCTTGGCCTCCTGAGCAGCGCGGGCAGCCAGGGCGAGTTCGCGGACGCGGGCGAAGTCGGCCTCGGTGAAGACGCCGTTGACTCCGGAGATCGTGGCGAGCTTCATCCCGTGCTTGAGCCCGAGTTGATAGATCTCCTTGACCTTGGCCCACTCGATCTCCCGGCCGACGGTGAACCGCTCGTACCGGCCCTCGAGGGCGAGCACGACGGTCTCGGCGAGACAGGCATACGCGACGCCCTTGGGTAGACCGATGTCGCGCATGTGCACATCGCCGGGCAGCTCGATCTCTCCGGATTCGATGACGAGAATGTCGGGGCGCTTGGCGACCTCATCGGCCGAAAGGTCAAGCGGGCGAGCGACATCGGTGACGACACAGCCGGGCTTGATGCGCATGACGTCGAGGACCTTCTGACCGGCCGCCGACGTGGCCGTGACGATCATGTCCATCTCGGACAGGTGCTTGTCGGGCTTGGCGGCCACGTGCACACTCGCGCGCGGGTTCTCCCGCTCGATCGAGTGCTTGATCGTGAGCAGCTTGGCCGTCTCCGGTGACACGAGCCACAGTTCGTCGCACGCCATCGCGAGCAGCCGCGCGCACACCGAGCCGATGGCGCCCGTGGCGCCGACGACCATCGCCTTGCCACGCAACCGCCCGTCGGCGTCGATCTCGGCTATGCCGAGGCGCCGGATGGCCTCGTGCGCCGCCCACAGGGCACCGGACGCGCTGTAACTGTTGCCCGTCGTCACCGGCAGCGGAGCCCGTTGTGCCACCGTGACACCCGCATCGCCCACGACCTTGGTGAAGGCACCGAGCCCCATCACCTGGGCGCCGAGGCCCTGCGCGATCTCGGCCGCTTCGAGGAGCCGGTCGTAGGTGAACTCGGGACTGTGCGCCAGCAACTCCTTGGGTGTGCCGCCGACAGAGATCAGCCACCCTTCGGCCTCGGCACCCGTCGGCGAGGTGATGCCGGTCATCCGTCCGTAGACGAAGGGTGGGAAGTAGGCGGCGGCCTTCTCGATGACCGGGGTCATGCCGGGCACCTTGGTCAGCGAACCGAGGGGCTCGACGTTGCGGAAGTACTGGGTCGAGAGGGGGTGGATGACGAACGCGAACCGGCTCTTGCGCCGAGGGCCGTTGGGGTGCAACATGCGCGGTTGCAGCCCGGCCTCCTCGATGGCGGTGAGCATCGACTCGACGTCCAGCTTCCGCTTGCCGCGGTGGTGCAACATCATCGCCTCAAGGACGGCGGTCACGACCGTGACATTGCGGAAGGGCTGCGGAGTGGTGTCGACGATCATGTCGACATCGCGTTCGGCGAGTTCGGCCTCGCGCTCGGGTGAGATGGCCGAGGAGATCACGGTGATCCCGGACAACTCCGACGGACCGGCGGAGACGATGTCGTCGAAGAGCCCGACGACGACGTCCTGGCCCTTGTGGGACGGTTGGGCGATCTTGCCCATCGCCCACAGCGCCGGCGCGAGCGGATCGCGGACGGCTTCCTTGGCCTTGCCCGCGAACTCGTCGGCCAGGCCCTTCACGGACTTCGCCGCCTGGATGACCGGATTGGGCCGCTCCCCCTTGACGGGCACATATTCGATGTTGCGGGTGAAGCTAGCCAGCACCGCGACGGCCCGCTTGTATCCGCCACCGAGAACACTCGTGCGCGCGTTGGTGAAGTGGGCGGGGTACTCGGTCTGTACGGCGCGAATACTCCACTCCTCCAACACATCTGCCAGCCGGTGGCCATCCGTGAGCGGGACGCGACGGCAGGCGCGGCGCAGGGCCGCAACGTCAGCGTCGGTGATATCGAGGAGGGCTCCACCAGGGGTTTCGCGGATGCCGGAGAAGGCGAAGGCGGCGGCCCGCTCCGACCAGGTGCGCGCCACGTCGATCGCCGCTTCGACGTCACCCGACGTCCCGACCCGGATGATGCGGAAGGTGTGCCCGAGCAGGGTGGCCTGCCGGTCGTAGTCGGACTCCGGCCCGCCAAGACTGATGTTCACTATCACGGGTCGAGTCATGCCCCTAAGCCTCCCACCAATGGGCGGCCATAAGCCAATGGCAACCAGCCTGACCGAGGCTTGCTGAGCGTGCGCGAGGATGTCGGTGTGAGCACCGATACACCCGACACTGACGGCCGCACCGGCGTGCTACCCGCGGTGGTCGCGAGTGACCCGGGCACCATGGCTCACAACGGACTGCACGGACCGCTGAGGGGCACCCCGGAACGCGTCGCCGGATCGATCCGGAGGACGACGAATCTGGACCTGATTCGCCCGGAGGGACCCGATGGTCCCATCCGGATCACCGGCCGGGGACGGGACCTGCGGACGGCTGCCGACGGCCGGGGCATCGTCCGCGCTACCGCTCTGATCGCCGCGACCGTCGAGGGCGACCGTGTCACCGCGCTGACGACCCATCCACGTCCCCCGGGGATAGCCGACATGGTGGGCCGGCGTGCGGTTGTCGGGTGGCGCACCGGACTGTGGCGTCACCTGCGCGGGCAGCATGACGCCGGCACCGTGTTGCACCTGGTGCTGGACGATCTGCCCGGCGGCATGATCATCGGGGGCTTCACCCGTCGTCGGGCGATCGCCGAATCCGCCGGTGGCCCACTGCCGCAACCGGGTCGGCGACTTGACGTGTGCGCCGGCTGGGCCGCCGAATCCCGCGCGGCAATCACGTTGGCGCAGACCGGCATACCTCCCGCTCCGGTCACTCCGCTCGCCCCTGACCTCGGCTGCGATACGGATTCCCTGGCGTGGCATACGCTTCCGGAGCTCCCGGCATACGGCATCTCCCGCCGGCGGCGGATCGATGTCCTCGACACCGGGGAGGAAGTCGTCGCCGAGGCCTGGTTCCGTGATTCGTTCACCGACGCTGACGGCGCACACCGCGTGCTCCACGAATACCGCGTTTCGGTCACCGCCGACCGAGGGTCGTATGCCGTGCGCCACCTCTCCGCGCACCCGCGCGTCCTGCCCCATCGCGAATGCCCCGTTGCCGCAGCCTCGGCACAGCGGATGCGCGGCATACCGTTTGGTCAACTGCGAGAACGGGTTTCGTCAGATCTTTTCGGCCCGGAGTCGTGCACGCACCTCAACGACCTGCTGCGCTCACTGGCCGACGTGCCTGGCCTCCTCGCCCTCGGCTGACGCTCTCGGTCTGGCGGTGTCACCGGCGAGCAGCCGGGGGCAGGTCTTCGAGAGCCGGGAGCAGCAAGCCGGCGCTGATCGTCCCGAGGAGATACGCCGGCGCCATCTCCTCGACCACTTCGCTCGGAGCCGAGATCTGATGCAGGAGAACGCCGTCGATCATGGCCATCAGCATGCGGGCCGCCGCCTCTCCCTGGGCTCCCGGCAAGACCGCGGTGATGAAGTCGACGAACCGGTCACGTTCACGCCGGATGATCGCCTGGAGTTCGGGCCGGTCCTTGGCGTGGAGGAACAATTCGAATCGGGCGCGATTGACGTCCTGATCTGACGTCATCTTGTCGATCACCCGGCGCGCCTCACGCCAAATACTGTCCGGGACGACACCGGTCCCGAGCGACTCGGCCACCACGTCCTGCGGCACCTGCATGACGTTGTCGAAGCCGAGCACCGCGAGGTGAGCCAGCACGGCCTCGATCAGCCCGTCGAGGGAGCCGAAGTGATACTTCACGAGGCCTTGGGCCAGCTCGGCTCGCTGCTCGACCTTGCGATGGGTGAGGCCTTTCATCCCCTCGTCGGCCAATTGCCCGATCGCGGCGTGGACCAGCCGCCGGCGCACGTCTGCAGTGCTCGTCCCGGACGCCATCAGCGCGCTGGCGCGGCCCAGGCTCTGGCCGCGCTGGCTTCGGCCGCGGCGCCTCCGGCATCCAGACCGCATCGGGCGGGTGTCCCTGGAGCGACTGACCACCGACACCGGCATGAACAACTCCGCCGAGTCCCATCGGGCCTACCGCGAACTCGAGCAGAACTTCCCCGGACAGGTCCCCGACATCCGGCCAGCCCGGCGGCGGCGGTCAGGAAGCGGACCGTCGCGGTCTGGTCGGGAAGGTGGCTGAGACGGCCGGCCACCAGCCAGAGCGCTCAGGTGATCGCCGACGCCAGGACGTAGAAGGTGACCGGCCGGTCGTAGCGATAGGCGACCGGGTCGATTCCCGCGCTGCTCGACTCGACCTGTGCCACATGAGACCGGTTGCGGCTCATGGCTTTTCCTTCCCACGACGATGAACGGTTCGCTTCGAACCTACGCCTGGGGAAATAGCGTCGGCACGTGTCTCTGGGACCGACCATGGCGAGACCCGGGATGACCCCGGTCACGGCCACACCAGGCCCACCGGCACGAGATCGAGCGGGCAGCCGGACGTGTGTCACGGCTGTGCCGAGTGCCGCCGCCTCGCCAGCCCTCGGCACCGGGGTCAGCCGGCGCCCCGGACGACGTCCTTCGGGTCCTTGTCGGGTCGCCACCCCCGCCACGACGGGTGCCTGATCCGGTCGGTCGTCGTCCACTCGGTGAAGGAGACCTCTCCGACCAGCGTCGGCGTGACCCAGTGGGCGTCCTTGGCGTCCGCGCGGGGGACGCCGTCGAGTGGTGGCGTCTTGCGCTCGATCCGGTCGAGGCGCTTTTGGATCTCGGCCAATGCGGCCTCGGTGAACCCGGTGCCGACCTTGCCGACATACAGCAGGCCACCTCCTTCGTTGACGGCGATCAGGAGCGAGCCGATCCCGCCGGCGCGGCGGCCTTCCCCCGGTCGCCAGCCCACGACGATGACCTCCTGGGCATAGACATGCTTGAGCTTGATCCAGGTGCGCGCGCGGGCTCCGGGCTGGTAGATCCCGTCGACCGTCTTCGCAACGACACCCTCGAGCTTGAGCTCGCGGCTGGTCCGCAGCGCCAGTTCCCGGTCGGTGCCGAAGGTGACGGGAACGTGGATGTGTTTGCCGTCGATCCCCAAGCTCTCCAACACTTTTCGGCGTTCTCGGTAGGGGCGCCTCAGGAGCGACTCGCCGTCGAGATGGAGGACGTCGAAGGCCATGTAGTGCGCGACGATGCCGGCCTTGGCGTCGCCACGATTCTGCAGCGTCCCGAAGCTGGAGCGCCCGGACGGGTCGAGGGCGATGATCTCCCCGTCGAGCACTGCTCGGTGTCCGTCGAGCAGAGCGGCGAGCTCGCCGAGTTCGGGAAAGGTGCGGGTGAAATCCTTGTCGTTGCGGCTGCGGAAGTGCGCCACCCCGTCGGCCACCTCCGCGATGGCCCGATAGCCGTCCCATTTCGTCTCGTAGACCCACTCCCCAGCGCGCAGGTCCGAGGCGTCACCCGCGGTGGCGAGCATTGGCCCGATATGAGGCAGGGGATCACCTTGTGGCGCAGCCGTTTTCGTCGCTCTCGCCGAGTCGGTCGTCGCGTGGCTCTCGGTCATCCGGTGGATTAGCCACTGCCGGTCGTCCTTGCCCTTGCCGGTATGGATGAGGGCGAACTTCGCGCTGCCGCCCAAACCGCCGTCGGGTCGCCCGTGCAGCGTCGCGATGACTTCGCGGCCGTCGATCCACTTCTCGAGGTCATAGGTCCCGGCGTCCCAGATCGTCACCTCGCCGCCGCCGTACTGGCCCTTGGGGATGGTGCCTTCGAAGGTGCCGTATTCGAGCGGGTGATCCTCCGTCATCACGGCGAGGTGGTTCTTCTTCGGATCTGTCGGCGGGCCCTTGGGCAGCGCCCAGGACACGAGAACGCCTTCGTGTTCGAGCCGGAAATCCCAGTGCAACCGACTCGCGTGATGCTCCTGGATGACGAAGGAGTTGCCGGTCACGCCGGTCGCCGTCGGCGGGCTGTCGGGCACGGGCTCAGGGGTTTTCGCGCCATCGCGCATGGATCGATAGGTCGCGAGCCGGTCGCCGGCATCCGCGACGGCGGCGTCTGTCGGCAACAACACGGCCAGTGGGTCGTCACCCGCGCGCAGCCGCTCCATCACCTCTGTGAACGTCAGGTTCGTGACGTCCTCGGTGAGTTCGTCCCACGCGCGAGGGGCGGCGGCATACGGCCGGCTGCGCCCGCGCAACGAATACGGCGCGATGGTCGTCTTGTGGCCGTTGTTCTGGCTCCAGTCGATGAACACCTTGCCCTCGCGCCTGGATCGCTTCATGTCGCTGACGATCAGGTCCGGATGCGACACCTCGAGAGCGAGGGCGAGCTGGTGCGCCACCTGCGAGGCGACGCTCGCGCTGGTGCGGCCGTCGAGACCGGCATACAGGTGGATGCCCTTGCTGCCGCTCGTCACGGGCACCGAGGGCAGCGACATACCGTCGAGAATCTCCTTGCACAAGAAGGCAACTCGCACGCATTCGGCCAGCCCGGCACCCTCGCCCGGGTCGAGGTCGAGCACGAGCCGGTCCGGGTCGTGGTGGCCACCACGCGGGCCGACGCGCCACTGGGGCACGTGGATCTCGAGGGCGGCGATCTGCGCCATCCAGATCAGCGTGGCCGCGTCGTCGATCAGCGGATAGTCCGCCTCCCGGTGCTGATGCGTGATCGTCACGGTCGGCACCCAGGACGGCGTGCCGGAGTCGACGTTCTTGGCGAAGAAGGGCGTCACCGACGTGGCAGCGGTGCCCACCCCGTCGGGAAAACGCAGGCGGGTTGCGGGCCGCCGCGAGTTGTGGGCGATGAACCACGGCGCGACGGCACGGTAGTAGTCGATGACCTCGCCCTTGGTGGTCCCGGTCTCGGGGTAGAGCACCTTGTCGAGGTTGGTGAGCATGACGGTATGCCCGTCGATGTTCACCGGGGTCCCGCTGCTGCGCGCCATCTCGACAGTGTCGCCGACAACCGCGCCGAGATCACCGCAACAGATCGGGGAACTGGTCGTCGCGCCACTCCGTGCCGCGATGGGCGTCGGTGCCTTCGTTCTCGCGCTGGCGCAACTCGACCCGCCGGATCTTGCCCGAGACGGTCTTGGGCAATTCGTAGAACTCGATGCGCCGCACCCGCTGGAAGGGGGCAAGGTGCTCACGGGCATACCCGAGGATCGACTTGGCCGTCGCTTCGTCCGGCGCGTGCCCGTCGACGAGGGCGATATAGGCCTTGGGCACGGCGAGACGCACCGGGTCGGGAGCGGGCACGACCGCCGCCTCGGCGACGGCCGGGTGCTCGATCAGCACCGACTCCAGCTCGAAGGGACTGATCTTGTAGTCGCTCGCCTTGAAGACGTCGTCGGTGCGGCCGATGAAGGTGATGTAGCCCTCCTCGTCGATGCTCGCGACGTCACCGGTGTGGTAGAAGCCGGCGGCCATCGCCTCGGCGTTGCGGCCGTCGTCGCCCCGGTAACCGTCCATCAGTGCCAGCGGCGAGGCCGACAGGTCGAGACAGACCTCTCCCTCGGCCGGGGGGTGGACGCGTTCGTGCGTGAGCGGATCGACCAGGGCCACGGGCATGCCCGGCAGCGCCCGGCCCATGGAGCCGTGCTTGACGGGTGAGCCGGGCGTGTTGCCGACCTGCGCGGTCGTCTCGGTCTGCCCGTAGCCGTCGCGGACCGTCAGCCCCCACTTCGCCTCCACCTGGTCGATCACCTCGGGGTTGAGCGGTTCACCCGCGGAGAGCACCTCGCGCAAGGATCCGGGCCCGGCGGACAGGTCGGCGTTGATGAGCATCCGCCAGACCGTCGGCGGCGCGCAGAACGTGGTCACACCCGCCTCGCGGATCCGCGCGAGCAGCGGTCCGGCCTCGAACCGCGCGTAGTTCACGACCACGACCGTCGCCTCGGCGATCCACGGGGCGAAGAAGCAGGACCAGGCGTGCTTGGCCCAGCCGGGCGAGGAGATGTTCAGGTGCCGGTCGCCCGGCTGCAGGCCGATCCAGTACACCGTGCTGAAGTGTCCGACGGGATAGGAGACCTGATTGTGCACAACGAGTTTCGGGCGCGAGGTGGTCCCGGACGTGAAGTAGAGCAGGAGCGGGTCGGCGGGTGTCGTGCCAGGGTGGGCCGCCGGCGGCACCGGGTCCGCGCCGACGCCGGTGATGTCCTCCCACCCGTCCACCGCGCCGACGCTGAATCGGCCGAATTCCCCTGGGACACCGTCGAATTTGTAGGCATCCTTGGCGTTGCACAGCACGTGCTTGGCGCCGCCGCGCTCGACCCGGTCGGTCAGATCGGTCAGGCCGAGAGCCGTCGTGGTCGGCATGATGACGGCGCCGAGTTTCATGATCGCGAGCATCGACTCCCACAGCTCGACCTGGTTGCCGAGCATGAGTATGACGGGGTCCCCCTTCACCACGCCACGCTCACCGAGCCACGCCGCGAGCCGGTCGGAGGCGGTCGCCAATTCGTCGAAGGTGCGCTCCGCGCGGCTGCCGTCCTCCTCGAGGACGACGAGGGCCGGCTGGTTGTTGCCGCGGGCGATCGCGTCGAACCAGTCGATCGCCCAGTTGAACCGTTCCCCGAGGTCGGGCCACCGGAACTCGGTGACCGCTCGGTCGTGATCACCGCGCAGCCGCAGCAACTCGTCGCGGGCGGCGCGATAGGTCTCGGTGACACTCACGATCCACACTCCTTCGGGTGAACGGCGGCCGCACGACGCGGCCCAAGGCACCCTTCGAGACTAGAGCCACCGCATACCGACACGCAGGGCGGGATCAGCCCGCGCGGCCCGACCCGAGGCGGGGGAAGGGTTCGGTGGAGAAGACGACCTCGACGGGCACGTCGAAGTAGCCGGCAATGCGCAGGGCGAGGTGCAGGCTCGGGGAGTATTCGCCCCGTTCGAGGTAGCCGATCGTCTGGTAGTGGACGCCCAAGGCATCCGCGAGTTCGCGGCGGGAGGTGCCGCGCTCGGCACGCAGCATGGCGATGCGGTTGTGCACCTGGTCGGTCACCGGATCCTCCTTCGAGGTCTCAGTCTCATGGTCAGTAGCCGCGAGACATAATCCGGTCGCGGGCCGCGGCGACCTGCGAGCCGGACTGGCGGCGGGCCAAGCGCAGCAAGGCGCGGGGTGCGACCGACAGACCGACGAGGGCCCATCCGGTCAGGACCAGTGCCGTCAAGCCCGTCTGCCAGGAGCCCCCGGCCTCGAGGGCGGCGGCCTCGGGCGGGAGCAGCGCGGAGCGGTAGCCGAGCCCGATCCAGTAGGTGGGCAGGCACTTGCCCAGTACGGCAAGCCAATCGGGGAGGGCAGTGATCGGATAGAAGATGCCGGAGACGGCCATCGAGGCATAGACGACAAGCGCCGTGATCCACATCATCACCGGGTCCTTGAGGATCGCACCGAGGACTCCGCCCCACGGCGCGCAGGCGGCCATGCCGAGAAGGCTTACCCAGATCAGCGTCGACCAGGAACCGGCGGTGGTCGGGGCGATCCCGTCCACGAGGAGGCTCGCGAGGAGGAGGAGCACCATGGTGGGCAAGAGGGTGGTCACGGAGAGGATGAAGACATTGCCGAGCAGGTGGCTCGGCATGCCGCCGGGCACGGCCTTCGAGCGCAGCAAGGTGCCGTCGTCGCGTTCGGTGAGCAACTGACCCGCTGCCCCCATGACGGCGCCCGAGAGCAGCGTGAACGCGAGGATGCCGGGCACGCCGAGTTGCGCCAGCGACAGATCGGTGTCAATGACGCGGCGGTCGCGCAGCAGCAGGAGCACCCCGAGGCCGATCCCCGGCAATAGGAGCCAACTGAGGACGTTCCAGGAGAACAACTGGACGCGCAACTCGATGGCTGCTTGGCGCAGCGCGCCGCGCAGCATCGTGGGAGTCATTTCCGGCCTCCGGTCACCAGTCGCAGGTCGCTCGTCAGGTCGTCGATCTCGTCGGTGCGCCCATGACGCCGTACGAGGTCGAGATAGGCGTCCTCGAGCGTGGCGCGCCGAACTTCCAGATCAGTGATACCGCCTTCGGCAAGAACGGATCGCAAGTAGCTTTCCGGGTGGTCCGTGGCGTGGACGTGCGTCGTGCCGTCGCGCCTCCAGCGCACCTCGGCCTCGGTGGCGACCTGGGCGCGCAAGGCGTCGGGCGAACCGTCGGCGACGATCCGCCCGCCCGCAAGCACCAGTATGCGGTCCGCGAGCTTCTCGGCTTCGTCGAGGTCGTGGGTGGTCAGCATGACGGTGACCGAGGAGTCGGACAACTCGGCGATGAGGTCGTGGAAGTCGCGCCGGGCCTGGGGGTCGAACCCGCCGTGGGTTCGTCGAGGAAGAGCAGTTCCGGGCGGCCGACGAGACCGACCGCGACGTCGAGACGGCGGCGCTGCCCACCGGACAGGTCGCCGATGCGAGACTGCGCTTTGTCGCCGAGTCCGACGCGGTCCAACAAGGCGTCGGTGTCCCACGGTCGCGGATGCTGCGGCGTGCTCCACGGCTCGTAGAACCCGGCGAGATGGCGGACCAGGTCACGCACTCGCCAGCGGCTGTGGTCACGCCAGGACTGCAACACGATGCCGAGCCGGGCCCGCCAGGCATCACCACCGGCCATGGGTCGGTGGGCTGCCGGTCGACGAGTCCTTCCCGGAGGCGATCATCAACGACGTGCTGCGGGCCGCCGCGCGCGAACTGGACCGGGTCACGCCGACGACGCTCATGGGGATCGATGCCGGCGCCGTCCTGCGGTCGGCCGCGGACTCCTTCGTCAACGGCGTCGTCGCCCGGACCGGCCAGGAGTTCGCGCACGGCCTGCGGGACGCGCTCGATGCCGTCTCGGCTCAGACCTACGAGGGCCGGGCGAGCCTCGGGTCCCTCGTGCTGGCACCGCGCGAACACCCGGCCGTCAGCGTCGACATCCGCTTCGAACACGAGACGCCGGTGACCGTCCCGAGCCTGTTCCGCAAAGTGCTCGAGATGTCCGGGTCCGGGCTGCGCCTGCTCACCGACGGCCGGGAGGTCTATGGCCTGGGTGCGATCAATGCGTCGTATGACGAGGCCAGCGAGCAATGCTTCCTCATCGACATCGTCGGCAACGGCGCGTGGGAACTGCGTCACCAGGACGAGCCGTTGCTGCGGGTCGACCACGGCCAACCGTCCGTGGCCGTCGACGCCATGGACAAGGGCACCTTCGCCGACACCGTGCGCCGCGTCTTCGGCAACCAGGCCGAGGCCGAGGCCCTGTGGGAGATGGCGCAGGCGTGCTCCCGCCAGCAGCACGGGACCATGCTCGTCGTGCATCCCGACGCCGCCGCCGAAGGCAAGCGGTTGTTGCCACAAGCCTTCACGATCATGCCGGCCACGTTGGGGGAGAAGGCGTTTCACACGCTGACCAAGATCGACGGGGCGGTGCTGGTCGCACCCGATGCCCAGTGCCACGCGGTCGGGGTCATCCTCGACGGCGCGGCGACCGGCACCGGCGACGGCAGCCGGGGCGCACGCTACAACTCGGCCATCCGCTATCTCGCCGGCGAGGGCAAGGGCTCGATGGTCATCATCGTCAGCGAAGACGGCACGATCGACCTGCTGCCCAAACTCATGCGCCGCGTGCGCCGCGAGACCGTCCAGGCCGTCGTCGATCAGTTCGCCGAGGCGGTCGCCGACGAGGAGGACTACGAGAAACTCGCCCGCCTCAACCGGGCCTGCGAGAAACTCGAGTTCTATATGACCGCACCACAATGCGAGGCCATGAACGACGCCCGGGAGTCGATCGAGGAACGACGCTGGACCGAGGAGCGGATGCGCCTGCAGGTCGTGCCCGTCCAGCCGCACCCCGCCATGGACGACAGCTACTTCGTCGACCCGGTTTGATCAGAAGGCGTCCGGCGGGAGCGCGGCCATGACGGCGTCGGCGAAGGCGGCGTGCAGGGTCTCGCTCGGGTGGAAACCGTCGGGGCCGAACATCTCCAGCCCGAGCGGCCCGTCGGACTGGATGCGAAAGCATCGGTCGCGCGCGTCGACCGCTGCCAGCCCGATCGCGTCGAAGACGCGACCCCGCCACCCGAGGACGTCCGCGAGCGGCCGCGGGAACGCCGGGAAGTGATCGAGCGGCGGAATGCCGAGCCAGCACACCTGGGCACGAGGCGCCGCCGCCAGCACCGCATCGAGCAGCTGCCCGAACTCCCGCTGGAACTGCGCCGCCCGGTGCAGGTTCTTCAGGTCGTTGACGCCCGCCGAGACTAAGACGAGGTCGGCGTCCCCGAGGACGTCCGGCCTCGCCAGCGAAATCGCTTCTCCTGCAGTGGCACCCGAGCGAGCGGCGACTCGCCACTCGACGGTCGCGGCATACCGCTGCGCGAGCCGGTCGGCCAGTTGGCCGGCGATCGACGAGCGGTGGTGGGCCACGGCATACCCCGCCGTGACACTGTCGACCAGGGCGACGACAACCAGTTGCCGCGCCCCGTTGCCGACCTTGCCGGCGACGCCCTCTGCGTCGGTGAAGCGCACCATCGTTCGGGTGAGCCACGCGCCTTGAATCGGCGCGACCGGCAGCGCGAGCCACCACAGCCGATCCCGGCGACGACCAAGGGTGCGGCTCACGGCCCGCTGAGAGCCGTCAACTCCGCCGGCATCTCGATGAGTTGCCCGGACCCGTCGAGGCAGACCACGTCGACGACCCCGTCGACGAGGAGTTCACCGTCCCGCTCGACCCGCTGAGTGAACCGGCCGCGGTAGGACGAGGTCACGGCGAAGGACGTCACGACCTCGACCAGTTCACCCAGGGCCGCGGGCTTGCGGAACGTGGCACTGACCGCGTGGACGACGAGGCCGAACCCCCGGGCATTGAGATCGGCGACGTCGTGCCCGTGGGCTCGGAGGAATTCGCTGCGGCCCCGCTCGAAGTACTTGAAGTAGTTGGCGTAGTAGACGACACCGAGCGAATCGGTGTCCTCGTAGTAGACCCGGTAGGAGACGCGTTCAGGCACGATCAGCGCTGCAGGGGCGAATAGAAGACGATGCCGTTGCCGAAGTGGTCGTAGACGACAGAGCGGCGTTCGTGGGCATCGTCGTAAGCGGCCTTGGCGATCCCGCCACCGGCATCCTCGACTGCCTTGGCCGCGGCCTCGACGTCGGGCGTCTTGATGCCGACGACGACCTGCCCGGGGAGTGGATGGTCGATGGCGGTCGCGAGAGCCACGGTGACCGAGCCCCCGTCGAGCGCGGCGAAGTGGTCGCCGTCGCGGAACTTCAGCGGCATGCCCAGCACCTCCGAATAGAGCCGGATCGACTCGTCGAGGTTCTCTGTCGACAAGATGATCATGCGGGCGTCGAAGTCGGCCATGGTGGTCCTTTCGTCCGGGAGGGGGTCAGGCGACGTAGTCGATCGTGCTGGAGTGGCCGTTGAAGGCGATGGGGTCTCCGGCCTTAGCTCCCTCGAGCCGGCCGTAGAGGGGGGCATCGACGGAGATCCCGGCGTATGTCAGTGCGCCAGACGTGAATTCGTCACTGGCGACGCCGACGATGTAGTGAGCGCCGTCCAGGCCGATGATGGCACCGGGCCGCACCGTCTCGGTGGCAGTCATGTCGAGCGCCCGCGCCTTGGCGACCAACGCCTGCTGCTGGTCGTCGTGCTCCTGCATCAGCGCGTGCAGGTCACCGGCCGCATCGCGTTGGGAGATGTCGTCGACCGAGGAGGCCTCGTCATCGACCCATTCCGCCGCCACGGCTTGCACGCCGATCGCGTCGTCGGTGGCACTCTCGCCGCCTAGCAGGTGGGCGATGAGGTCGCGGCGGACGTCTTCCTTGACGATGTCGGTCATCCCCCGATTCTGCCTGACGCAGACGCCTTGGTGGAGGCGGGGCGGCGTGAGCCGGGGAGAGTAGCGCCACGGCGATCCTTGGGCCCGCACGCCGTCCGGGACCTCACCTCGTGGGCCTGATCGCCGTCACAGGACGGCTGTCATCCCTCCGTCGACGAAGATCGTCTGGCCGTTGACGAAGTCGGATGCCGGGCTGGCGAGCCACAGCAGGGTTCCCGCGAGGTCTTCGACCTGTCCCCAACGGCCTGCGGGCGTCCGGGTGCGCACCCATTCGGTGAACTGTTCGTCGGCGACCAGGGCCTGGGTCAGTTCGGTCGAGAAGTAGCCCGGCGCAAGGCCGTTCACCTGTATGCCGTGGGGCCCCAGGTCGGCGCACATGCCCTTGACGAGCATCCGCACAGCGCCCTTCGTCGCGCTGTACGGCGCGATCCCTGGGCGGGCGAGCTCCGACTGCACCGAACAGATCGTGATGATCTTGCCGGCACTGCGCTCGATCATGGCACGGCTCACCTCCCGCGAGACGAGGAAGACCGAGCGGACGTTGGTGGCCAGGAGGGCGTCGAAGTCGGTCGTCGCGAAGTCGGGGAAGGGCGCGCGTCGCTGCATGCCTGCGTTGTTGACGAGGATATCGACGGCACCCAGGTCACCGATGGCCCGCCGCACGTCGTCCTCGTCGGTGACATCGAAGGGCGCCGTATGCACGGGTGCGGAGGCAACCTGCTGCAGCCGGGTGCGCGCCGCGTCGAGGGCGGCGGCGTTCCGGGCATTGAGGATCACCTCCGCGCCCGCCTCGGCCAGGGCGCGCGCCAGTGCGAACCCGATGCCCCGGCTCGATCCGGTGACCAGGGCGCGGCGGCCGGCGATGTCGAAGAGTGAACTCACCGCCTCATCATGGCCGACGCGGCAGATCCGGCGTGCTCTCTGAACCCTCAGAAGCGGACGATCTGGCGGACCGCTTCCCCCCGGGCCAGCCGGTCCATGCCGGCGTTGACGTCGTCGAGCCCCAACTCGTGCGAGACGAGACGCTCGACGGGGAGCCGGCCCTCGCGCCACAGCTGGGCGAACCGCGGGACGTCCCGCGCCGGCACGGCTGAGCCGAGGTAGCTACCGACGATCGTGCGGCCTCCCGCCACGAGATCGAGGGGCGTGATCGTCGCGGTCGCGTCGGGGGCGGGCAGGCCGACAGTGACCATCCGGCCGCCGGGGGCGAGCAGACGGTATGCCGTCTCGAACGCCCGCCCGCTGCCCGCCGCCTCGATCACGACGTCGAATCCGGCGTCGGGTGCCTCCTCCGGTGCCATCGAGGCGTGGGCGCCGAGGTCGCTGCCCAGGTCGCGCTTCGACGCGACGAGGTCGATGCCGGTCACCTCGACGTCGTCGAGGCCGGCGCCGGTCAGCAGGGCCGCC
>NZ_HG764815.1:3593950-3595482 GCF_001050535.1 Nostocoides australiense Ben110
GCGGACAGCGGCGGCGACGACGCCGGCGCTCGACCAGATGCTGGGCAGCGTCAGCGCGCCCGCCGCCACGGTGGCCCGGGGATAGGCCAGGCTGGTGGCCGCGATGCCGGCCACGGCGAGCACGAGGTCGATGGCGGCTGTCTGCCAGGCGACCCGGTGACGCCAGGCGGCCACGAGCGACCAGAGGCCGAGCACGGCGAACACCGCGACCGCGACGCCGGGACGGGTCATCTCGTCGCGGCGGAGATAGGCCAGCAGCGCGGCATACGCCAGGGCCAGGGGCCGGAACAGCGCCAGGCCGCGGGTGAAGGCACCGACAACGCCGGGATCACCGGTGTTGCGGATGCGGCCCAGGGCCATCGGTCAGCTCGCGCGGGGCAGGGCCGTGCCCGAGGGCGGCTCGACGTCACCGGCATTGTCATCCGGCGCGTCCGCGACCCCCCTGCCCTCGACGACACCCAGGGCCGGCTCGTCGGCAGCTGCGTGACGATGCGGCAGCCGCGACTCGAGGTCCTTGGCCCGGTCGCGCGCCGCGGCAAGGAGTCGCTTCTTCTGCGCCGAGGCGTAGACGTCGACATACTCCTGGCCGGACAACTCCATCAGCGCGTACATGATCTCGTCGGTGATCGAGCGCAGGACGAAGCGGTCCTCCTCCATGCCCTCGTAGCGCGAAAAGTCAAGCGGCGCACCGATCTTCACGCCGATGCGATGGATCTTGGGGACGACCTGCCCAGTCGGCTGCGCCTTGTCGGTGTCGATCATCGCGACGGGGATGACCGGCACCTTGCCTTCGAGCGCCATGCGCGCGACGCCGGTGCGGCCGCGATAGAGGCGCCCGTCGGGGCTGCGGGTGCCCTCGGGGTAGATGCCGAGCAGGTCGCCGGCGTGCAGGATTCGCAGGCCGCTGGTGAGTGCGGCGTTGCTCGCGTTGCCTCCGGAGCGGTCGATGGGCACCTGCCCGACGCCCCGGAAGAAGGCGGCGGTCAGCCGGCCCTTGAGTCCGCGGCCGGTGAAGTAGTCGGACTTGGCGAGGAACGTGATGCGCCGCGGCGCGACCAGCGGGAGGAAGAAGGAGTCGCTGAACGAGAGGTGATTGCTGGCCAGGATGGCCGGACCCTCGGCAGGAATGTTCTCCAGACCCTGGACGTCGGGTCGGAAGAGGACCCGCAGGATCGGCCCCACGAGGATGTGCTTGAGGAGCCAATACAGCACGCTGGTCGCCTTTCCTTCGGTGGGTCGACTCTACGGCACCCAGCCCCTGACGCGAGGACTCCTCGCTGTTCGCGACCGCGCGTCGGACATGTCATCAGCGAGCCGGCGGCCATGGCCCGCGAGTCGTATGCCGTGCGAGGATAAGGCGTGCCCGAGCCCGATCCGCTGCCGCCCGAGGACGACCTCGACGCGCGGTTCGAGGAAATCGTGGCCCAACTGCGTGCCGAGCAGCCGAGCACCGCAGGCGACGCGCTCACCGTGCGCGACCTCGACGACCTCCCGGGCGCCGGCGACCCGACGGCGGGTCTGCCGCCGCCCGC
>NZ_HG764815.1:3595582-3598037 GCF_001050535.1 Nostocoides australiense Ben110
GCGGTGGTCATCCCCGGGCTCGGGGGCTCCGGCATGGCCTACGCCTCTTGGACGCCGACGCCGAGCGCGGTCGCCAAGACCGATCTGGACGCGGCGACGGCTGCCTGCCGCGACGTGCTGGCGTCAAACCAGAGGTCCGGGCCGGCCTTCGACGCCGAGGCGATCCCGGTCGTCCTGGCCGAACGCCGCGGCGACATCGTCGCCGTGATGCTCCACCAGGACGGTGCGCAGACTGTGGACGCCTCCTGCCTGTCCACGATCGAACCCGGCTCCGGGAAGGTCACGGCCACGGCGGCCGGCGGGACCGGCGGGAGCGGAGAGGGGTGGATCCCCCCGGCCGGCGAGATCGCCGAGGGATCGATGACGGGGATGAACGAGCAGGCCTGGACGGTGTCGGGCACGGCAGCCCCGGACGTGGAGAAGGTGACCCTGCATCTGAAGGATGTCTCCGTCACCGCCACCGTGACCAACGGGCGCTACCTCGCCTGGGGGCCGGGCCAGGCCTTCCCGGATCCCGGCGCCACGTCCGGGCCGGGTGGGGCGGAGCCCTTGTTCACCTATGACGTGACCCTGTCCGACGGCACCGTCCGCACCGATGTCGAGCCGTCCCGGCCCACGCCCACCGGGGTGACCGAGTTCAAGGGCTCGAACACCGCGGGCAGCGTGCCCGACCCCAGCTGATCGTGCCGGCGACACCACCCCGGCGCTGCGCGTGGCGGCGCCGGGGTGGTTAGGGTGCTCCCCGTGGGGAGTGCCTCGACAACGCGCCTGGACCCGGACCAGGTGCACGTGACCGTCGTGCGGCTCGGCGACCGGATCCACGCGCGCTTCCCACACCGGGGATTGAACGAGGTCGCCGCCCAACTGGCGACGATCGCCGCCCAGGTCCAGGACGAGGCACCCGCCCTGCGCACCCGCGCCAGCGTCGTGTCCTGGCTCGCGCGCGTGGTCGGCGCGGTCATCCTCGTGGCCACGGCCGCGTTGTTCGTCATCACGATCCGCGACGCGCTGGCGCACGGGCCGGACCGCTCCTTCGAGTGGGTGCCGCTGATCGAGTCGATCATCAACGATCTCGTCTTCGCCGGCATCGCGCTCTTCTTCCTCATCGCCCTCCCGGAGCGGCTGATGCGCCGGGAGCTGCTCGGGGTGCTCCACCGGCTGCGCTCGCTCGCGCACATCGTCGACATGCACCAGCTGACCAAGGACCCCGAGCGGCTGCGCCCGGACTTCGTCAAGACCTCCAAGTCCGTCGAGCCGGGCCTGGAGCGCGACGAGTTGGAGCACTATCTCGACTACTGCTCGGAGTTGCTCAGCCTGATCGGCAAGGTCGCGGCCCTGTGCGCCGAGGAGACCCAGGACGCGGTCGTCCTCGACACCATCGTCGCCATCGAGACGATGACGACCCAGATGGCCGGCAAGATCTGGCAGAAGATCTCTCTGCTGCCCGAGTGAAAATCCTTGCCCCCCAAGGAACTTCTGCTAGCAAAGGTTAGTCAAATCAGCACACCTAGGACGGTCTGCTGATTTGACTGACGTGCGCTTAGTGGGCAGTGGACCGGCGTGTCAGCCGCGGTAGGCCGCCCACTGGGTCTGCATCCGCGAGGTCTGGCCGGCGCTGAACCGGTCCATGCACGCGTCGTCGGTGTAGTCCATGAAGTTGGTGATCGGGTCGTTGCCGGCCTTGCTGCGGCAGGAGTCCCGGCCGGTCGGGCAGCCGTATGCCGCCGACCGCTCCGCCGGAGTGTCGGAGACGTAGTCACCGTTGCCGTTACAGCCGCCCTGGAAGGTGTGGTACAGCCCGAACCAGTGACCGGCCTCGTGGGTGGCGGTGTCGCCGAGGTTGTAGGGCGCGGCGGTGCCGCCCGGCAGCGACTGGTCGAGGAGCACGACGCCGTCCATCGCGTCATACGAGCTCTTGGGGAAGGTCGCCCAGCCGAGCAGGCCGCCACCGAGGTTGGCGGTGTAGATGTTCAGGTCGGCCATCGTGCCCTGGCGCAGCGCGGTCTTCATCGCGCGCTCCGCGGTGGAGCCGTTGCTGAGGTTGTACCAGCTGGCGTTGTTCGTGTAGTCCGTGCCGGCGAGGGTGAAGCTGAAGCCGGTCCCGGCGTAGGCATTGTTGAGCACGGTCATCTGCTTGGAGATCATCGTCGAGCTCAGGTTGCCCTTGGTGCCGTCGGTGATGACGTGGAAGGAGACGTTGACGGTGGTCGCGGCGAAGGTGGCGGCGCCCGATGCGCTCACGACACGGCCCGACGAGGAGGTACGCAGGCCCTTGGCGGCCAGGGCCTTGCCGAGGGCGGCTTCGAGGGCCGTGGCCTGCTCGGCGGAGATTTCGTTGCCATCGCGGCGGTTGGCGCCGGCGCGGCCGGCGTTGACGGCGTCGGTGTGGGTCACGCACGCGGCGCCGGGGGCGTCGGTGCTGAGCGGGCGCGCGGAGGCGGACGGGGCGGGGGGG
>NZ_HG764815.1:3598137-3599650 GCF_001050535.1 Nostocoides australiense Ben110
CCCTGTGCGTCAGGCTGTGGTGAGACACGACGACTGAGTTCCTTCCCTTGCACGGGGTGAGAAGCGAGTAGTAGCTGATGACGATGACTTTGGCCGATGGGGCCGTTGATGATGGGGTCATGGGACCTCGAGGTGACCGGCCCAAGCGGCGGGTGTTCACGGCGGAGTACAAGGCGCGGATCCTGGCCGAGTACGACGCGGCCGAGCACGGTGGGCGGGGTGCGGTCCTGCGCCGGGAAGGGCTGTACTCCTCGCACATCGTGGAGTGGCGTCGAGCGGCTGACGCCGGTGCCCGGGCTGGTTTGGGCCCGGTCTCGCGGGACCGCCGCGACCGGGAGATTGAGGAGCTCACGGCCCGGGCCGAGCGGGCCGAGGCCGAGCTGGCGCGCACGAGGGCGGCGCTGGACCTGGTGGGAAAAGCACACGCGCTCTTGGAGACGCTCTCCGAGGGCGCGGAGCCGACCAAGCGGTCGCGGCGGTGATCAACCCGCTCGTGGACGAGCTGGCGGTGCACACCGGCGTCAAGACGGCGTGCGCGCTGCTGGGCCGGGCGCGGGGTAGCCACTACCGGGCCAAAGCTCCTCGCCCGGTGAGGGATTCGGCGCCGCGCCCGGCCCCGCCGAACGCGCTGACCGACGCCGAACGGGCGCAGGTGCTCGCGGTGTTGACCAGCGACCGGTTCATCGACAAGTCCGTGGCCCAGGCGTGGGCGACGCTGTTGGACGAGGGTACCTACCTGTGCTCGCGGTCCACGATGCACCGGATCCTGCGCGCGAACGACGCCGCGGGTGAGCGCCGAGCTCAGGCCACCCACCCGCCCCGGGTCAAACCGGAGCTGGTGGCGACCCGGCCCGGGCAGGTGTGGTCCTGGGACATCACCAAGCTCCGAGGACCGCAGCGTGGGGTGTACTACGACCTGTACGTCGTGCTCGACATCTTCTCCCGCTACGTCGTGGCGTGGACCGTCGCCGCCCGCGAAGACGCTCAGATCGCCAAGAGCATGCTCGAGGAGGCGATGGGTGTGCACGGCATCCCCGATGTCGTCCACGCCGACCGGGGCACCTCGATGACCTCCAAACCGGTCGCCCAGCTGCTCGTCGACCTGAGCGTGACTCGCTCCCACTCCCGCCCTCACGTGTCCAACGACAACCCCTACAGCGAGGCGCAGTTCAAGACGTTGAAGTACGCCCCGGTCTTCCCTGGCGAGTTCGGCTGCCTCGCCGACGCCAGAGCCTTCTGCGCCAGGTTCTTCGGCTACTACAACCATGAGCACCGCCACTGCGGGATCGGGCTGCACACCCCCGCCTCGGTCCACTACGGCACCGCGACCGAGGTCCGCGCTCAGCGGCAGGCCACCCTCGACGCTGCCTACGCCGCGCACCCCGACCGCTTCGGCCACCGCCGGCCGGCACCGCCGAAACTGCCCACCGCCGCGTGGATCAACCAACCCTCACGGGAGGCCCTCATACAAAGCGCCTGACCGCAGATGTCTCAAACGGCTTGACACCTTCCG
>NZ_HG764815.1:3599750-3601259 GCF_001050535.1 Nostocoides australiense Ben110
CGCTGAAGATCGCCAGCGGCTGCGATCGGCGCTGCGCCTTCTGTGCGATCCCGATGTTCCGGGGTGCCTTCGTCTCCCGGCACCCGGATGAGGTCGTCGCCGAGGCCCGGTGGCTCGCCGGCCAGGGGGTCAAGGAGGTCTTCCTCGTCAGCGAGAACAGCACCTCCTACGGCAAGGACCTGGGCGACCTGGGCGCCTTGGAGAAACTGCTGCCGCGCCTGTCGGCGGTCGATGGGCTGGACTGGGTGCGCGTGTCCTACCTGCAGCCGGCGGAGATCCGCCCCGGACTGCTCGAGGCCATGTTGGCGACCGAGAAGGTCGTGCCGTGGTTCGACATCTCCTTCCAGCACGCATCGGGGCCGCTGCTGCGGCGGATGCGGCGCTTCGGCGACGGCGACTCCTTCCTCGAGTTGATCGCCCGGGTGCGTGCCCTGGCCCCCGAGGCGGGCGTCCGGTCCAACGTCATCGTCGGGTTCCCGGGGGAGACCGAGGAGGACGTGGCGGAGTTGGAGTCCTTCCTGACGGCGGCCCGGCTCGATGTCGTGGGCGTCTTCGGATATTCCGACGAGGACGGCACCGAGGGTCTGGGCATGCCGGGCAAGGTCGACGAGGACGAGATCGCCGCTCGGGTGGCCCGCTTGCAGGACCTCGCGGAGTTGCTGACGGCGCAGCGGGCCGAGGAACGCATCGGCACGGTCGCCGACGTGCTCATCGAGGGCGTCGAGGACGGTATGCCGTTCGGCCGCACCGCTTTTCAGGGTCCCGAGATCGACGGGCAGACGAGTGTCGAGTCGGTGCCGGACCTGGTGCCGGGCCAGATCGTGGCGGCCGAGATCGTCGCGAGCGCGGGTGTCGACTTGCAGGCGGTCGCCCGATGACCCTGCCCGCCGCCAAGGTCTCGGCGTGGAATCTGCCCAACACGCTCACCGTGATGCGCATCCTCGTCGTGCCCTTCTTCGGATGGCTGCTGCTCGTCGATCACGGTTCGGATGTCGGGCTGCGCTGGTGGGCGCTGGCGCTCTTCGTCGGTGCGGTCCTGACCGACCGCATCGACGGTGACATCGCTCGTCGGCGCGGGCTGGTGACGGACTTCGGCAAGGTCGCCGACCCGATCGCCGACAAGGCGATCACCGGGATGGCGTTCGTCGGCCTCTCCGTGCTCGGCGAACTGCCGTGGTGGATCACCATCCCGGTCCTGGTGCGGGAGTGGGGCATCACCGCGATGCGCTTCTTCATCATCCGGCACAGCGTCATGCCGGCCGGGCAGGGCGGCAAGACCAAGACGGCGCTGCAGGCTTTGGCGCTGGGGTTCTTCATCGCTCCGCTGTGGACGTTGCCGGAGCCGGATGTGTGGATGTGGGTGGCCTGGATCATCATGGCCGCCGCGGTCATCCTGACCCTCGTGACCGGCATCGACATCGCGCTCAAGGGGCGCCGGCTGCGACAGACCAGCGAGCGCACCCGGCGCAAGCGCGCCGAGCGCCTCGCCCGGCGCGCCGGCGGGCGATG
>NZ_HG764815.1:3601359-3604304 GCF_001050535.1 Nostocoides australiense Ben110
CCCCCCCCCCCCCCCCCCCGCCAGTCCGTCTTACCTTCCCAGCGGAGCCTCCGGCGGGTGGCTACACCAGGCCGTAGAGCCGGTCGCCGGCGTCGCCGAGCCCGGGCACGATGTAGCCGTTCTCGTTGAGCTTCTCGTCGATCGCGCCGACGACGAGGGTGACCGGGGGGCTCACCTCGGCGAGATTCTTCTCGAGCCGCGCGACGCCCTCGGGCGCGGCGAGCAGACACACCGCCGTGATGTCGTCGGCCCCCCGCTCGATGAGGAAGTGGATCGCATCGCTCATCGACCCGCCGGTCGCGAGCATCGGATCGAGCACATACACCTGCCGGCCCGACAGATCCGACGGCAGCCGGTTGGCGTAGGTGGTGATGGCCAGCGTCGCCTCGTCGCGCTGCATACCCAGGAAGCCGACCTCGGCGCTCGGCAGCAGCCGCACCATACCCTCGAGCATCCCCAACCCGGCCCGCAGGATCGGCACGACCAGCGGCTTGGGGTTGGACAGCTTGATCCCCGTCGTCGGCGCCACCGGCGTCTCGATCGCGAACGGCTCGACGCGCACATCGCGGGTCGCCTCATAGGCCAGCAGCGTCATCAGCTCCTCGGCGAGCCGCCGGAACGTCGGGGAGTCGGTGCGCTTGTCGCGCAGGTAGGTCAGCTTGTGGGCGATGAGCGGGTGATCCGGCTTGACGACACGCATACGGGAAACTTACCCCCATGGCGACCGACGACGAGCAGTATGCCGCGTGGCTGGGCCACGCGCTCACGGCGGCCCGCGCTGCGCTCGCGACGGGCGATGTACCGGTGGGGGCGGTCGTGGTCGACCCGCACGGACAGATCATCGGGACCGGCTGGAACGCGCGGGAGGCCGACGGCGACCCGACCGCCCACGCCGAGGTGCTGGCGCTGCGGGAGGCGGCGCGGCATACCGGGGAATGGCGCCTGACCGGCTGCACCCTCGTTGTCACCCTAGAACCGTGCCCGATGTGCGCCGGCGCGCTCATGCTCGCCCGGATCGCGCGGGTCGTCTTCGGTGCGTGGGACCCCAAGGCCGGCGCCTGCGGCTCGGTGTGGGACATCCCTCGCGACCGGCGCGCCACCCACCGCTGCGAGATCGTCGGGGGAGTCCGCGAGGCCGAGTGCGCCGAGTTGCTGCTCGACTTCTTCGCGGCTCACCGCGAGGCCTGAGCGGCCTCTCAGTCGTCGCGCAGGATCGCCCAGGTCGTACCGTCGAGCCAGCCGCGGGTGCGGTGCAGCGACTCCTTGACTAGCGCCAGTCCTCCCGCATGCCCGCCGTCATACGGCCCAGCCCGGGGTGGCGCTGTCTGCGGTGACGGGGATTTCTGCCGGGCGCCGGCCCTCGGGTACCCTGCTCGACGGTGGCGTGTCCGAGCGGCCTAAGGAGCGCGCCTCGAAAGCGCGTGTGGGGGCGACTCCACCCAGGGTTCGAATCCCTGCGCCACCGCCAGTCGCCGGGGGCGAACCCAGCCGGGTTCGCCCTCGGCGCCTTTTCGCGTATGCCCGCTCAGGCCGGCCGGTCCTGGATGCGCCCGGCCCGCGCGAACCCCTGGTACCACGTGCCCTGATTGGTCAACATCCCGGTGTCGCCCTCGCTGAGCATCCCGTAGGGCTGCCCGTCCACCTGGAACTCCGCCCGCTGGCCGTCGGGGAACTCGAAGGTCGCGTAATAGGTGGTCCGGGTGGACTTCTCGCCGCCGGTGACGGCGGTTCGCTTGGCCACGACGCGGGCCGGCCGGTTGAGGACCGGGGCTGCGGCGTTCGCGGCGTCCTCCCTGCGCTTCTGGACACCGGCCTTCGCGATGGTCACCGCGACGAGGACGAAGACGGCGAGCACCATTGCGAAGATGAGGTAAAAGACGATCCCGAAGGCGCGGGGCATGGCGACTCCCTAGTCGATTGGGGCCCTCGCACGGTACCGCAGGCCAGCGAGGACGCTGCGTGTTGGGCACCAGTGCTGGGTCGGCCCCAGCGGGGAGGCCGAGTCGACCTGCCACGCGCTGTAACCCGGACTCCTGTGACCCGGACGCCTGCTGCGCGGTTCCCGGCGCGAGGTGTACAACGCTGGTATGGATCTCGCCCCACCGCTTGACGACCTCATCGAGCGCGTCCGCGCGCTGCGTTCCGAGCCTGGGGAGCGGGTGATTCTCGGGATCGTCGGCGCACCCGGGGCCGGCAAGTCCACACTCGCCCGGGCGCTGACCGTCGCGCTCAACGAGAGCGCCCCCGGCACCGCGGTGCAGGTCCCGATGGACGGCTTTCACCTGGCCGACGTTCAACTGGAGCGCCTCGGGTTGCGCCGGGTCAAGGGCTCCCCGCCCACCTTCGACGATGTCGGGTATGCCGTGCTCCTCGAGCGCCTGCGCCGCGACCGGCAGCGCACGGTGTACGCCCCCGATTTCGAGCACGCCGTCGAGCAGCCCATCGCGGGGTCGATCAACGTCGAGCCGAGTGTCGAGATGGTCATCACCGAGGGCAACTACCTCCTCCTTCCCGATGGCGCGTGGCCGCGGGTCCGGGCCGCCTGCCACGAAGTCTGGTTCGTCGCGGTCGAGGACGCGATCCGCGTGCCGCGCCTGATCGCCCGCCACATCCAGGTCGGCAAGGCCCCGGAGGCCGCCGAGGAATGGGTCATGCGCAATGACGAGGCCAACGCCCGGCTCGTCCTCGCCAGCGCCGCCGGCGCCGACCTCACGGTGACGATGCAATAACGGCCGTCGGCCACGACAGCAAGCCCCCGTTCAGCTCACCGGCAGGGGGCACACGGTGACCGGTCACGTCGGCGGCACCGGGACCTGGACCACCTGTCCCGAGAGGTTCTGCGCAATCAGCTGCACCCCGGGCCGGGCTGCGGACGCAGCAAGCTCCGCCGTCACCGGCACGCCGGGTTCGAGGACCTCGAGCAACGCCCGCGCCGTGTCGACCGC
>NZ_HG764815.1:3604404-3605897 GCF_001050535.1 Nostocoides australiense Ben110
CGCTGCCGCCGCCGGTCGAAGGCCCGGAGGGGGCGGCCTGGATCGACTCGGTGCTGGCCGCGGCGGACTACCGGCCGGCCGGGGCGGACCGGCGCACCCAGAAATTGGACGCCGTGCTGCTGCACCCGCTGCTCGGCGGGCTCATCTTCTTCGCCGTCATGTTCGCCTTCTTCCAGATCATCTTCACCGTCGCCGCGCCGCTGCAGGGCTGGATCGAGCAGTTCTTCGGCTGGCTCGGCGCGCTCGCCGCGGCCCGCCTCGGGCACGGGTGGGCGGGGGAGTTCGTCGGCACGGCGCTGCTCGGCGGCATCGGCGGGGTGCTGGTCTTCCTGCCCCAGATCGCGCTGCTGTTCTTGATGGTCTCGCTGCTCGAAGGCGTCGGCTACCTGTCTCGGGCGGCGTTCATCATGGACCGGTTCATGGCCCGGTTCGGGCTGGAGGGGCGGGCCTTCGTCAGCCTGCTGTCATCGGTGGCGTGCGCGATCCCGGGGATCATGGCCACGCGCACCCTGCCCTCGGCGCGCGACCGGCTGGCGACGATGATGTCGGCGCCGCTGATGACCTGTTCGGCGCGGCTGCCGGTCTTCGTGCTGCTGGTGTCGATGCTCATCCCGGCGTCGGAGCAGGTGGGGCCGTTCGGGGCGCGTGGGGTGGTGCTGTTCGCGCTGTATGTCGTGGGCGCGCTCTCCGCGCTGCTCACCGCCGCGCTGTTCACGCGGGTCGGCCGCGGGACCGGGCAGGCGCTGCCCTTCTATATGGAACTGCCGCCATATCGCATCCCCAGCCTGCGAGTGGTGCTCTTCTCCGTGTGGGACGCCTGCCGCTCGTTCCTGCGCAAGGTCACCCACATCATCCTGGCCACCACCTTGCTCCTGTTCCTCCTGCTCAACCTGCCGGCGCGCAGCGCGGACGACATGCGCGCCGCCGGGGTCGACCCCGCCGACCCGGCCGCCAGCGCGGCATACGTCCTGGACAACAGCTTCGCGGCGGACATCGGCCGCGCCGTAGGCCCGGTGTTCGCGCCGCTCGGGTTCGACTGGCGCATCAACGTCGGCGTCGTCTCCTCCCTCGCGGCCCGCGAGGTGTTCGTCGCGACCATGGGGCAGGTGGCGGCGGCGGAGGACCCGGAGAACCCCGGGCAGGCGTTGCGGGCGATGCGAGTGGCCGACGGCCCACGCGCCGGCGAACGGCTCTTCACCCCGCCGACGATCGCCGCCTTGTTGGCCTTCTTCGTCTATGCGCTGCAATGCGTCTCGACGATCGGAGTGCTGCGGCGCGAGAGCGGCAGCTGGCGCTGGCCGCTGCTCGCCTTCGCCTATATGTTCACGCTGGCCTGGGTCGCAGCATTCCTCGCCCGCACCATCACCGCGGCCGTGACCTGAGCGTGGTGGCCATGATCGCGATGCATCCCGAGGCCGTTGCCGGCGATCCGGCCAGCGTGCGGTGGGTCGTCGCCCAGGCCCCCGCCGGCAACGGCCCCGTCACCGCCGTGC
>NZ_HG764815.1:3605997-3607488 GCF_001050535.1 Nostocoides australiense Ben110
CGGGCCCCGCGGCAGCCGGCCCCGTGGCATCGGTGGCCGCGGTGCCCACCACAGCACGCGCCGCCGAGGCCGCGGACGATCCGGACCTCGTCGACTTCCCCGACAGCGACGAGATCCCACCGCCCGCCCGTGGCACCCACCCCAACGACGTCGCCGCCGAACCGGAGCCGCAGCCGGAGCCCGAGCCGGAACCCGAACCCGAACCCGAGCCCGCTGCCTCGAAGCCCGCTCCGCCCAAGTCAGGAGGGGCCAGGCGCAAGGGCCGCGTCGGCGTCCCCAACTGGAACGACGTCATGTTCGGCCCCAGCCGCGGCAGCACCCCCGACAGCGAATAGCCGGCCCTCGGCATACCGACGGGGTTACCCATCGATAGTCGTCGTGCGCGCAACCAGTACCAATGGGTAGGCCCCGTGGCGACCAGTAGCGGCGGGCTGGTGCGCAGTTGCGACGCCCGGCATCGACATCTCGACGCCCGGGAATCGACATCTCGACGCCCGTTCAGCAGGGCGGGATGGGGCAGGCGTCCAGTTCGAGGGGCAGCACGTCGGCGGAGAGGGCGGCGGCCTGGGCGGCCTTGGCGTTCATGCGGCGCATGAAGTGGCGCCGGCAGAGGACCTCGTATTCGACGAGGCCGGAGGCGCCGCCGTCGGTGTCGCCGACGACGACCTGTTCGCCTTCGACGACCATGACGCCGTCGACGATGCGCGCGTTGTGGGTGGCGCGGCGGCCGCACCAGCACATGGCCTCGACCTGCAGCACTTGCACCCGGTCGGCCAGTTCGATCAGGCGCCGGGAACCGGGGAAGAGCTGCGTGCGGAAGTCGGCGGTGATACCGAAGGCGAAGACGTCGATGTCGAGTTCGTCGACGACGCGGGCGAGGTGCTCGATCTGTTCGGGCGCATAGAACTGGGCCTCGTCGCAGATGACGAAGTCGACCTTCTGGCCGCCCATCAGGTGGGTGACGACGACCTCCCAGAGGTCGAGTTCGGGGGTGACCTCGATGGCGGGGGTGGCCAGCCCGAGGCGCGAGGAGAGGATGGCTTCGCCGGCGCGGTCGAGGCGGGTGAAGGTCAGTCCGTGGCGGCCGCGGGCTCGGTGGTTGTGGTCCATCTGCAGGGCCAGGGTCGACTTCCCGCAGTCCATGGTTCCGGAGAAGAAGACGAGTTCGGCCACGAGGGAGAAGCTTAAGAGATCGCGCGTGTCAGTCCGACTCGGCGGGCCGGTGCAGCAACGGCACGGCGACCTCGTCCCGCGTGACCGAGCCGTGCATTCCCAACAGCTGCAACAGGATCGGCTTGGAGGTGCGGGAGTCCTCGATCGCCCCGCGCGGTCCCATGGCCACCACGAGGTCACCGATCCGCCCGGCATTGCGGCGCGCCACAGGACCGAACCAGCCCTCGTCGATCGCCTGCTCGCGCGTGAGCACGACAGCGCGCCCGGCGAGCCGGCCCCGCCAGGCCTCGGCCACGGCGGCGGCGGCGCCGGGGTCGG
>NZ_HG764815.1:3607588-3609079 GCF_001050535.1 Nostocoides australiense Ben110
ACGCCGATGACGTGCAGGCAGGTGTGGGCGTGCCCGCGCACCGGGCGGCCGCTGATGATCGGCGAGACACCGACGACCGGTGCGACGGCGCCGCGCAGGGCGTCGCGCACCCCTGGGACGCCGAGGATGATCCCGATCGAGACCACCGGGTTGCTCGGCGGCAGCAGGATCAGGTCGGCCTCGCGGATCGCCTCGAGAACGCCCGGCGCCGGCGCCGCCCGCTCCAGCCCGACGGCGACGAACCGCTGAGCCGGGGTCTGGGCCAGCTCGCCGACCCACCACTGCTGGAAGTGGATCGCCTCCGGCCCGCCGTCGCGCTCGACGATCACATGCGTCTCGACGGGGGAGTCGCTCATCGGCAGCAGCCGGATCCGCTGTTCCGGCAGCCCCCACCGGGTCGCCAGCCGCTCGGTGATCTGCGACGGCGTCAACCCCTCGCCGAGCCACAACGACCGGGCGATGTGGGTGCCGATGTCGAGGTCGCCCAGCCCGAACCACTGCGGCTGCACCCCGTATGCCGCCAGTTCGCCCTGCACCCGCCGGCTGTCGTCCGCTCGGCCCCACCCCTGCGCTTCGTCGATCCCGCCCCCGAGGGTATAGAGGAGAGTGTCGACATCGGGGCTGACCCGCAGCCCGAACAGGGTGATGTCGTCGCCGGTGTTGGCGACGATCGTCAATTCCGATTGCGCCAGAACGGGGTCCGCGTCGAGGGCCGCACGCAGGCCGCGCAGGAAGCGCGCGCCGCCGATTCCACCCGCCAAGGCAGTGATTCGCATGCGGCCAATCTTCACTCATACCTCGCAATGGCTTGACTTCCGGGGTATGACACGCGTGTAATTCCACTGGTGTGGTGCTGCGGCGCGGCGGGAATCCGACCTCGTGTCGCACGAGTTCAGGCAGAAATGGCGAGGAGTGGCCCGTGCGTGATGTCGTTTACCTAGATGCCCTGGACGAGGAAGACCTCTCCTGGCAGGAGCGCTCGTTGTGCGCCCAGACCGACCCCGAGGCGTTCTTCCCCGAGAAGGGCGGCTCGACCCGGGAGGCCAAGAAGGTCTGCACCGGCTGCGAGGTGCGCAGCGAATGCCTCGCCTACGCGCTGGCCAACGACGAGCGCTTCGGCATCTGGGGCGGCCTCTCCGAACGCGAGCGGCGCAAGCTGAAGCGCCGCGCCGTGTGACCGGTCCCGCCCGGTGACCGCCGCCCCCGCGGCCCACCTGCCCTACCTCGCCATGGCCGAACCCACGCCGGACCCGGCCGTTGTCCCGGTGACAGCGGTCCTGCTCGTCGCGCGCATCGACGACCGTCTCGTCGACGCCCTTGAGGCCGTCGCGGCACAGACCACCCGGCCGGACCGGCTGCTCATCCTCGACGCCACGGTCGCCGGCGACCTCGCCGGCCATCTCGGACCCGACAGCGCCCTCGCCACGCGGCTGCCCAGCCACCGCATCCAACGGGTCGCCCCCGGCACCGGCCTGCACGCCGCGCTCGCCG
>NZ_HG764815.1:3609179-3610651 GCF_001050535.1 Nostocoides australiense Ben110
CCGCCTTCCCCCGGCCTTCCGGCCGCCGCGTCGGCGGCGGCGGGGATGGAGTGAGCGATGCACACCAGAGCGAGCGGCCCCTGCGAGTCCGCGGCGAGCGCGGCGTCGAACGCCTCCAGGGTGCGGCGGGTGACGGCGGAGCGGAAGCCGGGGAGGGCGGCATACGGCGGAAGCTTGGCGAGGGTCACCCCGGCGCCGGCGGCCGCGAGATCCTCGCGGTACTGGCGGCACGAGGAGTAGGACCGCCACGGACTGGTCAGCATCACCAGCACGGGCCCGGGAGCGAGCTCGGGGAGGACGTCCGCGGCATACGGCGGGCTGTTGCGGTTGGCCAACCGAACGGCCACCGGTGCACCACGATCGGCCAGCTCGGCGGCGAGGGCGGCGCCGAGCGCGCGGTTCTGGTCGTTGATCGGGCTCCGCCCACCGAACTGGTGATAGTGCTCGGCCACGATCCGCCAGCCGCTCGTCGGGGACACCCCGGCCGGCCGTCACCCGGCGCAGGAAGGGCATGACCTCCTCCGGAGCCTCCGGGCCGCCGAAGCCGAGCACCACGACGCTGCGAAAGGGCGGGAGCGGTGAGTCGGCGTCGGGGGCGGCGGGCACCGCACCACCGTACAAGCGCCGGCGGGGCACCCACGACGTCGCCCGCGGCGTGGCCTGGCCGCCGCAGAGCGGCGTGACGTGGCAGCATCTGTGGGGCATTGATCGTCGAATTTCGGTGGAGAGGCAAACCGTATGCAAGAGCTGCGTCTCTTCGGCGTCCAGGAGGACGGCCGGTTCGTGCTGCTCGCCGCGGCGGACGGCACCCGATACCGGTTGCCCCTGGATGAGGATCTGCGCGTCGCGGCCCGCCGCGTCCGCACCCACAGCGGGGCGAGCGAGTCGGCGTCCTTGACGGCCCGGGACGTCCAGGCGCTGGTGCGCGCCGGGCACGACGTCGAGGAGGTCGCCGAGCGGGCCGGCTGGCCGGTATCGAAGGTCAACGTTTTCGCCGCGCCCGTGCTCGCCGAGCGCGCGCATGTGGCCGGGTTGGCCCAGGGTATGCGGCCCCGAGCCGGCGATCCCGAACTGCTGGGTTCGCGTGTGGAGAAGCGACTGGCCGGGCGGGGCGTGGACCTCGCGGGGGCCGAATGGGATTCCAGCAGAGACGATTCCGGCGCCTGGCATGTGCACGTCGACTTCGCTGCGGGTGGCCGGGAGCGGCGGGCGTCGTGGCGCTTCGACCCCGCCACCGAGCATCTGGAGGCCGAGGACGACGAGGCGCGTTGGCTCTCCGAGGACGAGGACCACGGGCCGGTGACCCCGCAGGTGCACCGCTACGGCGGCGAGCAGGTCTTCGACGTCGAGAAGACCGGTGGGGTGGTCGAGGAGGAGGACGAGAACGCCGTCAAGACGGACCTGCCCCGCAGGGACCAGACCGACGCCCTGATGACGGCCATCCGCGCCCACAGCCACGCCGGTGACCGCCG
>NZ_HG764815.1:3610751-3612250 GCF_001050535.1 Nostocoides australiense Ben110
TCGGGGGTGCACGGGGGCGGAGCCCCCGTGGGTTACTTCTTGCCCTGGTTGGCGACGGCCGCGGCGGCCGCGGCGGCGGCTTCGGGGTCGAGGTAGCGGCTCGGGCCGGTGGGCATCATGTCGTCGCCGATCTCGTAGACGAGCGGCATGCCGGTGGGGATGTTCAGGCCGGCGATCTCCTCGTCGGAGATGCCGTCGAGGTGCTTGACGAGCGCGCGCAGGGAGTTGCCGTGCGCGACGACGAGGACGGTCTGACCGGACTTCAGGTCGTCGGTGATCTCGTCCTCCCAGTAGGGCATCATCCGCGGGATGACGTCCTTGAGGCACTCGGTCAGGGGCACCTCGACGCCGACATAGCGCGGGTCACCGGTCTGGTCGAACTCGCTGCCCTGCTCGATCGGGGGTGGCGGGGTGTCGAAGCTGCGCCGCCACAGCATGAACTGCTCGTCGCCGTACTTCTCGCGTGTGGCCGCCTTGTCCAGTCCTTGCAGCGCGCCGTAGTGACGCTCGTTGAGCCGCCAGCTGCGGTGCACCGGGATCCAGTGCCGGTCGCACGCGTCGAGGGCGAGGTTGGCCGTCGTGATGGCCCGGCGCAGCACCGAGGTGTGCACGACGTCGGGCAGGAGGCCGGCCTCCTTCATCAACTCGCCGCCGCGCGCGGCCTCGGCGCGGCCCTTGTCGGTCAGGTCGACGTCGACCCAGCCGGTGAAGAGGTTCTTCTGGTTCCACTCGGATTCGCCGTGGCGCAGCAGGATGAGCGTGTACGTCATACCCGCCACCCTATCGAGGCTCCCCCGCTGTCGTTGTGGCCTCGGTCTCCTCGCCGGGGTCGTCGCGCACGGCATACCGTGGATCGTTCTCGCTGCCCTCCAGCAGCGGCCGGAAGGCCTCGAGATTGCGCAGCGACTCCCCCCGCGCCACCCTCCAGGCCCACTCCCTCTTCATCGAGGTGAGGAAGCCGAGGACGAGCAGTTCGTTGAAGGGTGCGTCGGCGGCCTCGAGAACGACCCCGAGGAGCTGGTCGAGGTACCCCAGGTCGACCACGGCGACGGGCACGCGTCCGACGACATAGACATCGCCCGTGGCGTCGATGGCGTAGGCGAGACCGGGCAGCCGCAGATTGCGGCGCAGCAGATGCCGGTAGACCTCGCCGTGGTTTTCGTCGGGGTTGCGGACGACGAAGGCGCGCGTCACCAGCGCTTCGCCCGAGATCAACAGCGAGACAATCGTTTTGAGCTTCTTCTCCCCGGGCAGGGTGACGACCCATTCATGGTCGGACACCCCCGGCTCCCATTCCACGTCGAGTTCGTCGAGGGCCGAAGGGATGAGCTCACGGGTCGGCGTCATGCCCTTCACCCTCCCACGATTCGTATGCTGACCGGCGTGAGTCGTTCCGTCGTCGGCGCCGTCACGCGGGGCACGACGAACCCCAACCGGCTGCGCCGGTGCGACCGGTGGCTCGCCGGGCCGCAGGCGTGGCGGCTGCGGCGGGCGGCGCG
>NZ_HG764815.1:3612350-3613783 GCF_001050535.1 Nostocoides australiense Ben110
AGCACGAGGCACTGCTCGGGCCCGGCGACCCCGCGTGCCACCCGGTCGGCGACGAGTTCCACCGCGAGCGTGGTCTTGCCCGTGCCCGGACCCCCCAGCACCCGCAACAGCCGGCCGTCGTGGGCGAGCGCACGCTGCTGCTGCGCGTCGGGGGCGAAAGTGCCTGCGGCGGCGGCGCGAAGTGCGGTCGCTGTCATACGAAACAGTCCACCATCGAGCACCGACAACCCCCGTCAGGCAGCCCCGGCGTGTCCCCCGTGCGCGGCGAATCTACATGTCAACCGCGCTGGTCAGCCGGGCTGGTCAGCCAACTCGCCGGGCCAGGCGCTGATCCCACCCTCGAGGTCGGTGACGTCGGTGAAACCGGCCGCCCGCAGCCGCTGCGCCCCCGCGGCGGACCGGCCTCCGGCGGCGCAGTACAACACCACCCGCGCATCTCGGTCCACCGCCAGTTCCTCGATCCGCCCGACGGGGTGCAGCAGGGCGCCGGGGATGATCCCGCCCGCCCATTCCGCCGGCTCGCGCACGTCGACGAGCACGACGCCCGGGTCGCTCGCCAGCACCTGCGCCAGCTGCTCGGCGGTATGCCGCGGGCCCCCGGTCTCGCAGGCCGCCGACTCGTCCCGGGGTGCGGTGATTGTCGCCTCCGGCCCGCAGAGGCGGCACACCGGGTTGCGGGCGACCGGGACGGTGGACCAGGTCCCCTCGAGGGCGTCGTGGATGAGCAGCCGGCCCGTCAGCGGACGCCCGACGCCACTGAGCACCTTGATCGCCTCGGTGGCCTGGATCGACCCGACCGCCGCACACAGCGACCCGAGCACCCCCGCCTCCGCGCACGAGGCCACGCTGCCCGCGGGCGGCGGCGCCGGGAAGACGCAGCGATAGCACGGACCGTGGGGCGGCCACCAGACGCTCACCTGCCCGTCGAAGCGCAGTATCGACCCCCACACGTGCGGGCGGCCGGTCAAGGCGCAGGCGTCGGCGACGGCATACCGGGTGGCGAAGTTGTCGGCGCCGTCGACGACGACGTCATAGCCCGACACCAGGCCGACCGCGTTGGCGCCGGTGAGCCGCAACGGGTGGCGCTCGACCCGGACGAGCGGGTTGATCGCCGTGAGCCGGTCCGCGGCGGAGTCGACCTTGGGCCGCCCGATCGCCGCGGTGTCGTGGATGACCTGGCGTTGCAGGTTCGACTCGTCGACGACATCGTCATCGACGATTCCGATCGTGCCGACACCCGCGGCCGCGAGATAGGTCGCCGTGACCGAGCCGAGCCCGCCGGCGCCGATGATCAGTGCCCGCGATCCGGCCAGCGCTTGCTGCCCGGCCGCGCCGAACTCCGGCAGGAGGAGGTGGCGGGCGTACCGCCGCCGCTCCGCGGGCCCGAGCTCAGGAGGCGCGGGCCGATCCGGCTCAGGAGGCGCGGGCCGATC
>NZ_HG764815.1:3613883-3615307 GCF_001050535.1 Nostocoides australiense Ben110
GGAAGGTGCGCGCCTGCACCCCGGCCACGCCCAGCTCGCGCAGGCGCGTGCGCATCTCCCCGGCCGCCCGCGCGGTGAAGGTGAGCGCGAGGACCTGCGGCGCGGCATACGCCCCGGAGCGGACCCCGAACGCGATGCGGTGGGTTATCGCGCGGGTCTTGCCCGTGCCCGCGCCGGCGATCACCCGCATCGGCCCGACCGGCGTGCGCGCCACCTCGCGTTGCTCGGGATCGAGCGCCGCGAGGATCGCGTCGGCGTCGGGAAAGGTCATGATGGGAAGGTACGACCCCCGATCGACGTTGTCCCAATCAGTCCCGCGTTATCCACACCGTAAGTCCCACACCTCAAGGAGCCCCGTATGCCCGTCGAGACCCCGGCCGCCGGAAGCGTCACCATGTTTTCGACGACCTGGTGCGGCTACTGCACACGCCTGAAGTCCCAGATGGACCGCGAGGGCATCGCCTACACCGAGGTCAACATCGAGCACGACCCCGACGCGGTGGCCTTCGTCATGTCGGCCAACAACGGCAACCAGACCGTCCCCACCCTGCTCTTCCCCGATGGCAGCACGGCCACCAACCCCTCCCTCATCGAGGTCAAGAAGAAGCTGTCCTGAAGACGTCCGCGATCATCCGGTGGTCCGCCAGATGATCGGCCCTGGGCCTGGAAAAGCCTCGTCCCTGACGTGATCGGCCCAGGCCTTCCAGGGCGCGGTCAGCCGCCCCGATGCAGCCACCGCAGGATGAGCCGGCGCGAGATGCTCAAGGAGGTGCCGCCACCCCAGGCGGCCTCGTCGACCTTGGCGTGGTACTCCTCGCGCGTCACCCAGAAGGCCTCGGCGATCTCGGTCTCGTTCAGCACCAGCGTGGGGTCGTCGGCTCGCGCCTCGAAGCCGAGCATGAGCGAGTTGGGGAAGGGCCAGGGCTGATCGCCGAGATAGCGCACATCACGCACGACGACCCCGACCTCCTCGAACACCTCGCGAGCCACAGCCATCTCCAGCGATTCGCCCGGCTCGACGAACCCGGCCAGCACCGAGAGCCGGCCCTCGGGCCAGTTCGGGTGACGCGCCAGCAACAGCCGGTCGTCGGCATCGAGCACCGCCATGATGACCGCCGGGTCGGTGCGCGGGAAGTGTTCGCTCCCGTCGGCCGGGCAGCGCCGGGTCCAGCCGGCGTTGGCGATCTCGGTCTCGGCGCCGCACCGCGGGCAATGGGTATGTGTCGCATGCCAATTGGCCAGGGCAACGCCTGTGGTGAGGGCCTCGGCGTCGACGGGCTCGAGGTCGGCCCCTTCGCCACGCAGGGTGAACCAGCCGTCTCCGGCCTGATCCGGCGGCAACAGCAGTGCGAGCCGGGAACACCCGTCGGCTTCGCCGAGATACACCGCGTTGTATGCCGTGTCCCCCGCCTCCGGCGCCCGCC
>NZ_HG764815.1:3615407-3616850 GCF_001050535.1 Nostocoides australiense Ben110
TGGGGAGGGGGAGTTTCAGGCGGCGGCGAGCCAGGCTCTGTAGCGGGTGGCGAGTTCGTCGTTGGGGCGTCTGCCGAGTTCGAGTTCGCCGATTCTGGCGGGCCATACGCCGAGGTGTTGTGCGGCGGCGGTGAGGGTGAGGTTCTTCGCGTGGCGTGCGGGTCGTAGGTCGGAGTAGTCGGGCGCGAGGGTGTGGCCGGCCAGGGCGTGGAAGATCTCTCGTGCGACGGCGCGTTTGAGGGCGCGGAAGACCTCCTTCGTGGTCCACCCGTTGGCCAGGCGGGTGTCGCGGTAGGCGCGGGTTCTCTGGTCGTAGGACATGCGGACTTTGACGATGTGGTGCAGGGCGGCGTTGGCTTGCCGGTCACCGCCGCGGGAGAGGCGATGTTTGTCGGTGCGGCCGGAGGAGAGCGGGATCGGCGCCGTTCCGCACAGGGCGGCGAACGAGGCGGAGGTGCGTAGCCGGTCGGGGTTGTCGCCGGCGGTGATCAGCAGCTGTGCGCCGACCGCGGGGCCGACGCCTTTGATGGCCATCAGGGCTGGGTTGGCGCGGGTGGCGCGCCGCAGCATCCGTTCCTCGAGCGCGGTGATCTCGTCCTGGAGGGCGAGGTAGCGTCGCGCCAGGGTCCGCAACGCGTACAGGGTGTCGGCGTCGTCGACGTCATGGATCTGATCGGGGCGGCAATCCCGAAGGGTGGCAATGAGTTTGGTCTCCGGCAGGTCCCGGAAACGGTCCCGCAGGGCGGGGCGGGTGGTGACCAGCAGGGAGCCGATCTGACGCCAGGCGGCTTGTTGTGACTTCACCGCGGAACGGCGCGCGATGGTCAGCGCCCGTAGCGGCTCGATGCTGGGGTTCTTCGGCTCGGTTGAGGCCTCGCCGGACAGCACCGACCGGGCAGCGCGGTAGGCGTCCAGCGGGTCGGTCTTGCCCTGCTTGCGTTTCTCCGCCGCGCGGGTCCGGTTGACCTCGACCACGCGGATGCCTGCCGCGAGAAGTTCGGTGGTAATCCCGATGCCGTAGCTGGAGGTGCCCTCCACACCGACCGCGCTCAGGGGTCCGTGTTCGATCAGCCACGCCACCGCCCGCCGGTACCCGGCCACCGTGGTGGGGAACTCCCGGTCCGTGACCGGCTGCCCGATCGCAGTGATGACCGCGACGTGGATGGTGTCCTTATGTGAGTCGATACCGCCGACGCGGTGATCCTGGTTTGTCATGATGATGCTGCCCTTCCGTAGCCGATGGGTCGGCACCGGCCGGGCCGGTCAGACAGGACTTACACCAGATCCCGTGCGCTGGGGTCAGGCTCGTATGAGGTCATGCCCGACCGGCCGGTGCCGCTACTACGCGAGGGCCGGACGGATCAGTCCATCGGCAACCCAGCAGGGCACCAGTCAGATCAAGGGTCACGACCCTCGCGCAGCCATACCAGCATGTAAGTCCGA
>NZ_HG764815.1:3616950-3618414 GCF_001050535.1 Nostocoides australiense Ben110
TCGAGGGCACCCATGACGCCGAACTCGTCGAGAAGGTCTGGGGCGCCGACCTGCGGGTCGAGGGAGTGGTCGTCGAGGTCCTGCACGGCGTGGACGACCTGACGGCGGCCCTGCGCGAATTCGGCCCCACGCCGAGGGCCCGCGCCGGGATCCTCGTCGACCATCTCGTCGCCGGCACGAAGGAGAGCCGGATCGTCGCCGACACCGTCGCGCATTTCGGCGCTGACCGGGTGCTCGTGGTCGGGCACCCGTATGTCGATGTCTGGCAAGCGATCCGGCCCGACCGGGTGGGCCTGACGGCGTGGCCGGTCATCCCCCGCGGCCAGGACTGGAAGGCGGGCATCGCCGCGGCCCTGGGGCTGCCGCATACGACTGCGGAGGACATCGGCCTGGTCTGGAAACACGTGCTTTCGCGGGTGCGGTCGTATGCCGACCTGGAGCCCGCGTTCTCCGGGCGCGTGGAGGAACTCATCGACTTCGTCACCTCACCTAGTGAGGGTGCGCCCTGACTCCCCCCCGGGGTGGCCCTCGACTTGGCGCCGAAATGGAATGCAGCACGCCGATTGTGCGGTTGACTAGTCACGACGGCACAGTCCGGGAAGGTCCCGAGCCCTGCCGCCACAAGGGGAAGAAACAGCCATGACGCAGCAGCCCAACGAGCCGGTCTACCCGGGCCAGCAGCCGGCGCACCCGACCCAGCCGTTCCCGCAACAGTCCGGACCGGGCCAGCCCCTGCCGCCGCAGCACTATCCGCCGCAGCACTATCCGCCGCAGGGCCCGTCGACCGGCAGCAGCAGCTACTCGGCTCCGCACCAGAGCCCGTTCGGCCAGACCGCGGACCGCTACACCGGCTCCGCCCCGCTCACCGCGCGCGACGAGCGCAACCTCGGCATGCTCTCCCACGTCATCCCGCTGGTCTGCTTCGTGCTCAGCGCTGGCACCCTCGGGTTCGTCGCCTCTCTGGTCATGTGGTTCATGTACAAGGACCGCGGCCCATTCGTGCGGGCCAATGCCGCCAACTCCCTCAACGTCCAGCTCACCGCCCTGATCTGGTCGATCATCTCCGTCATCATGATGATCACGATCATCCTGCTGCCGGTGGGCATCATCGGCGCCATCGTCGCTGTCGTCTACCTCTTCGTCGTGCACATCGTCGCGGCGATGAAGGCGAGCGCCGGCGAGTGGTACAAGCCGCCCTTCACCATGAGCTTCTTCAAGTAGCCCCACGACGTGTCCTCGCTCCTGCGTCGCTGCAGGACTTCGCGAGCCGCCCGACGGGTTCCTACCGCAGCAGGGCACGCACCACGGTGTCCGTGAGCAGCCGCCCCCGCAGGGTCAACACGACCCGGCGGGGGCGTCCTGCGTCCGCCGGCTCGTCGGTGAGCAGGCCGTCGTCGACGAGCGCCGGCACGGCGGCCCGGCCGGCCGCGGTGAGCACGTCGAGCGGCAGGGGGGCGGGGGGGG
>NZ_HG764815.1:3618514-3621874 GCF_001050535.1 Nostocoides australiense Ben110
CCGCCAGCCCTGGCCGGCGCAGGTGACGAGCATCCCGGCGTGCTTGCCCGAACAGTTCTGGTAGACAGCGCGTTTCGGCTCGCCGCCGGCGATCACCCGGTCCCGCTCGGCGGCATCGTAGGGATAGTCGGGAGTGTTCTGCAGGGCGCTCTCGTCCAGGCTCGCGACGGCGAGGATCTCCCGGGTGCCGGCCAGGTGATAGGGCAGGCCCGAGTGGCTCGAGCAGGCCAGCGCCAGCAGGTGGTCGGGCAGGTCGAGCCCGAGACGGACCATCGCCAGGGCCTGCAGCGGCTTGTTGGCCGATCGCGGGAAGATCGGGCTCACGCCATCGCCGAGCACCCGCTCGATCGAGCCGTCCGCGGCCGTGACGGCGACGCTCGCGCGGTGCACGGATTCGACGAAGCCGCCCCGCAGCATGTGGGCCAGCACGGGCGCTTCGGTCAGGACGGCGGGGGCGTCGGGGGTGCTCACGCCTGGCGAGAGTAGCCCACCGCGGCATACCCGGGCACGGCGAAGGGGGCCCGGGGACTACTCCTCCGGACCCCCTTCACGATGGGGTCAGCCCCGTTGGGCTCAGTCGCCGACCTTCTCGGCGGCCTTCTTGGTGGCCTTGCTGGTGGCGGTGGCCGTCTTGCGGACGTTGGTGCCGGCGGTCTTGGCGGCGGTGCGCGTCTTGGTGGTGCGGTTCTTGGCCGTGGTGGTGGTGCGCTTGGCCGCGGTGCGGGTGCGCTTGACGGCGCCCTCGGCCTCGGCGGCGACCTCCTTGGCGTCCTGGGCCACGGTGTCGCTGACGGAGCCGACGAACTTCGCGGCCTCCTTGCGGCCGGTGGTGAAGGTGGCCTTGGCGGACTTCTCGACGTCCATGAAGGACCTGCGGGCCGTCTCGACGGCGTCCTCGGTCATCTCGACGGTGTGCTTGGCCTGGGCGACGAGGTCCTTGGTGGACTGCTGGTTGCGGATGCGGTCGACGAGCTTCTCGCCACGGGTGACGAGCTCTTCGTACTGCTCCTGCGCCTTCTCGGCCATCTCGCGAGCCTTGGCGGGCGCGTTCTGCAGCTCCTCCATGAGCTCGGCGGCGTTCTCCTGCACCTTGGTGGGCAGGGCAGCGAACTCGGCGCGGTTCTTCTCGGCGGTCTCGCCGGCCTTGATGGTGGCCTCGCGGAACCGCTCGATGAGCAGGTCGGTCATGCCGATGTAGGCGTAGACCGGCGCGGTGGTTTCGGTGACCGCCTTGCGGAGGTCGAACTTCTTGGTGGTCTTGGCCACGATCTTCCTTCTTTCGGTTGCCGGCTCGCGAAAGCCGGGGCGTGGGGTCAGGCGGTGTGCGACGCCTGGGCGGCGGCCTCGGCGGGAGCCTTGGCGGCCGCACGCTTCCGAGCCGGACGCGGGGCCTGCGCCGGCTCGGAAGCGGGGATCTCGGGGGGAGTGGGGGTGGACTCGGCGTCGACGAAGCTGTCGTAGACGGCGAGCAGGGTGCTCTTCTGGCGGCTGGTCAGTCGCGGGTCGGACTTGATGACCGCACGGGTTTCCGGACGAGCGGGGGCGGAGCCCTCGTGGGCGTCGAGAAGGCCGGCGCGGATGTACAAGGACTCCGAGGAAACCTGCAGACCCTTGGCGAGCTGGTTGAGGATCTCGGCGCTCGGCTTCTTCAGACCCCGCTCGATCTGCGACAGATAGGGGTTGGAGACGCCGGCGAGCTCCGAGAGCTGGCGGACGGACAGCCGCGCGGCCTGGCGCTGCTCGCGCAGGTACTCGCCCAGGGTTTGGCCCAGGTCGCCGAGCGGATTCGTCTTCACCCCTCCATTGTGCTTGCTGTAGTTAGCAAAATGCAAACTCGGGTGTCGTGATCTAGGCCACGTGCAGGTCGGTCGCTTATCGTTGGCGCATGTTGCACACCGTCCAGTCCTGGGTGCTGCTGATCCTCGGTGCCGGCGCCCTCGGCCTGGAGGCCTTCGCCGTCGTCGACGCGCTGCGCCGCCGCCCCGACGCCTTCGTCGCCGCGGGGAAGCGGACCAAGCAGTTCTGGACGATCCTGCTCGGCGTCGCCGCCGCGATCGGGTTCGTCACGCTGTTCAGCCCGCTCAACATCTTCGGCCTGCTCGCCGTCGTCGCCGGCGCCGTCTATCTCGCCGATGTCCGCCCGGCCCTCGATCAGGCGCAGGGCAAGGGCGGGCAGCGGATGGGGCCCTACGGCCCTTGGTGACGAGCTGATGGGCCGGGTCACCGCTCGCCTGCCGGTCACCAAGGTGCGGTATGCCGACCCCTCCGGTGCGCGTCGGCGCGCGGACGTCGTCGCGGTGGAGGAGCCGCTCGAGGTCCGGGCGGGCGGGCAGGTGCTCACCGTCACCATGCGCACGCCCGGGGACGATCTCGACCTGGTCCACGGCTGGCTGCTCGCCGAAGGCGTGCTGCGCCGGGCCGAGGACCTGCGCACCGCGCGCTATTGCGCCGGCGCCGTGGAGACCGGCCCGGACGGCACGCCGCAGAACACCTACAACGTCCTCGACGTCGACCTGGCCCCGGAGGCGCTCGCCGCGGTGCCCGCCGCGCAGCGCCTGGGGCTGACGTCCAGTGCGTGTGGGGTCTGCGGCTCGGCCTCCATCGAGGTGCTCGCCGCCAAGCTGCCCGGCGGCGGCCTCGCGGACGTCGACACCACGCTCGATATCGCCACCATCCCGGAGCTGGTCGAGGGGTTGGGCGCCGCGCAGCGCACTTTCGCCAAGACCGGCGGCACCCACGCGGCGGCGCTCTATGGCGCCGGTGGCGAATTGCGTTCTGCGGCAGAGGATGTCGGACGCCACAACGCCGTCGACAAGGTCATCGGCGCGGCCCTGCGCGCCGGCGCCGAGGTGCCGTTCGGCGGCATCCTTCTCGTCTCCTCCCGCGCCTCCTTCGAGATCGTCCAGAAGGCCGCGATGGCCGGCGTGCCGATCGTCATTGCGCTGTCGGCACCGTCTTCGCTGGCCGTCGAGGCGGCCCGGGATCTCGGGATGACGTTGCTGGCCTTCGCGCGCGGCGAGAGCGTCAATATGTATGTCGGTGGGGAGCGTCTTCGCCCGCCGTCGTGATCCGCGCGCGCGCCGTGGCGAGATCCTCCGGCGTGTCGATATCGGCGCTCACCGCCCGCTGGTCGGGGACCTGGACGACCCGCGCCCCGGCATACACCGAGCGCATCGAATCCCGGGCGGACGCGAGCTGAGCGCGCAGGGCGGGCGCGCGCCATACGGAGCAAAGGAACTGCAGCACACCGTCATCGGTGACATAGGCCGCCGCGTCCGCGCCGGGCTCCGCGATCAGGGCAGCGCGCAACTCGGCGAGCGCGGCCGCGTCGACGAAGGGCTGGTCGCCCGCGAGCACCGC
>NZ_HG764815.1:3621974-3625074 GCF_001050535.1 Nostocoides australiense Ben110
CCTCGATCCACCGATGGGCTGATGGCGTGGGGTTGATCGTCGTCTCGGGCTGAGGAGGCGAGCGGGGGCGTGGGTGATCGCCCGACCTCGCTGTCGGGGTGTTCCACGTCGGGGTTGCTCGGGTCGCGCCGTCGTCGGCTGGGTGGTCAGGGCGGTGCGGTGGCGGGGGGGTCGGCGACGCGGTCGAACAGTCGGGTCCACGCCTGGTGCCAGGGCCACGCTTGGGGCAGGTGCAGGGTGATCCGCCGGGCGGAGGACGCGACCCGGGCCGGGACGTGGATCAGCTTGCGACGCACGGTCGCGCTGGTCGCCTTCGCCAGCTTCGAGGTCTGGGGTGTCGCACCGGAGGCCAGGGTGGTGGCGGCGCGGGTGAGGTTGAACGCGATGACCGCGAGCACGAGCCAGGCGGCGTTGGCGGTGAACTTCCCGGAGGGCAGGTGCGCCAGCGCGGAGCCCTTGAGGTCGGCGTGGACCTGTTCGATGATCGCGTGCCCGCGGTGGGTCTTGTCGGCGGCGACGGTGTCCAGCACATGGGCCGGGACGGTGGTGAAGAACGCGTGGAAGCGCCAGGTGTCGAACAGGGTGTCCTGCCCGGTCGCCTTCTTCTTGTCGGCGTTGAAGTCGGGGATGCGGCGCACGATCAGCCGGCCCGGGACCTGGTCGGCCTTCTTCTTGGAGGCGAACGCGGTGAAGTCGATCTCGGCGACCTCCGCCTTCGAGATCCACGCCCCGCTCATCTCATCGAAGATCGCGTCCGGGTACTCGATCGTGGTCCACGCACCGTCATCGATGCCGGCGATCGCGGCCTTGACCGGGCTGGTTGCCCGCACGGTGACGGACACGTGCGCGCCGCCGGTGATCGCCGCGTGGACGGCGTCGCGGCCGTAGTAGGCCGAGTCCATCCGGACCAGGACCGGCGCCTTCACGCCGAGCAGGCGGCGGGCCTGTTTCACGGCGTCACCGACCAGGCGTTTCGCCCCGCGGGGCGACCCACAAGAGCCCTTGCGCAGCCGCTGCGCTACGACCAAGGGCGCGTGTCCGGCGGTGGTGAGGGTGGCGATCAGCGCGTTCAGGCCGCGGACCCGGGTGTAGCCGAACCCGGCGCCCTGCTTGGCGTGGCCGTGGACCTCGATGATCGTGTCGTCCACGTCGACGAACGCGTACCCGACGCCCGCTCCCGCCTCGTCGCCAGCGGGCAATGGTGCCGGGACCGGTGGGGTCAGCCCGGCCAGGCGAGACAGCGCGAGCAGGAACCGTGCGGCGACCGCATCGAGCTGCCGGACGTGCCCGAAGGTGAACGTGCGTAGGAACGAGCCGAGCGTCGAGGGCGCGTACGCCTTGGCGAAGAGCCGGCCCATCCCGCCGTGGCGCAGCAGGGCCATGTCATCGATGCTGTCGGCGCCGGCGACCATCCCGGCCACGAGCGAGGCCACCTTCGACCCAGCGTTCGCGCCTTTGTCCGTCGGCACGCTCAGGTGCTCATCCGCCAGCTGGCGCAGCCCTGCCCGGTCGGCCAGTGCCAGTACCGGGACCAGGCCGGCGGACGACACGAGATTCGGGTCGTCGAACACCGCAGAAGTGCGGGTCAGGGTGTGAGAGAGTTTCACCTACGAGATGCCCCTTGCGCGAGACGGAACTGAAGCCTGAAGAACTCCAATTCTGTTTCAGCACAGGGGCATTCTCATGTTCCGACGCGCCGGATCACCACACCGCGCCAAGTCGATCGGTGGATCGAGGCTAAGCGCCGAGCGAGTGAACTTCGCGGTGCTCGGCAACCAAGAGCCGCACGTCCATGGCCACCTAATCCCTCGACGACCACAGGATCCTCGCCCACATCACGCACCGTGGGAAGATCCTCGACCTCGAGCCAGCATGCCGGAACGTGACACCGACATGTTGCTGATGCGCCTGAAAGCTGCGTTCGACGCGTGATCGAGTCACGGCCACGCAGCCCCGCGCTGGCCACTGCAGCACTCCCCCTTCGGTCTGAGTTGTCTGCCCTTGAGGACTTGACGAGGATCGAGGCATGACGCTTCCATCTGGCCAGCAGGTCTCACTCCACGCAGGTTCCTATGAGGCGGTCACCACCGAGGTCGGTGGCGGATTGCGCTTGCTCACCTATGATGGTCGCCCGCTGCTGATGTCCTACGGAGAGAATGAGATCCGTCCCTCGTATGCCGGTGCGGTCCTCGCGCCCTGGTGTGGTCGGGTCGTCGACGGCCGGTATGCCGTGGGTGAGCGACAGTTCGAACTGCCCTTGACCGAGCCCGCGCGAGGCCAGGCGCTGCACGGGTTGGTCGCGTGGAGCCGCTGGCGACTTACCGAGCACGCGGGAGCTTCGGCGACCTGGTCCATACACCTCGTCCCGCAACCGTGGTATCCGTGGCCCCTCAGCATCACCGCCGGCTACGCCCTCGACCCCGACACCGGACTGACGTGGAGCGTGTCGGCACACAACTGCGGCGACGAGCCGGCGCCGGTCGGCCTCGGTATCCATCCCTATGCCGTCGCCCCCAGCGGGGGAGTGGATGACTGGACACTCACCGTCGATGCGGCCCGCATTCAGCTCGCCACCGCGGATCGCTTGGTCCCGACCGGGATCGCCGACCTGCCGGATGCCGAGTCGCTCCGGCGGGGGCGCCGCCTTGCCGGCGTGAGCTTCGACGGCGCGGTCACCGGGCTGCCGCTCCCGGGCGACGGGGTGCGCCGCGCCTCTCTGGTCGACGCGAACGGTGATGGGGTCGAGTTCCGTTGGGGCGCAGCCGGGCCCTGGCTTCAGCTCTTCACCTGTGATGACCTGCCCGGCGACTTGCGTCGCAGCGCGGTCGCGATCGAGCCGCAGACCTGTCCGCCCGACGCCTTCAACAACGGCATCGACCTGGCCTGGCTCGCCCCGGGCGAACACCTCGAGCTGACGGTCGAGATCCAGGCTCTGCGCGGCTGAGCGAAGCCTGGCGCGCTAGGACAGACTCGCCACACCGAACTCACACGAGAGGACACGCGATGGGACTGGTGGACGGCAGGGTGGTCTTGGTGGTCGGCGGCACGGCCGGCCTCGGCGCGGGCATCGCGAAGGCGGCGGCGCAGGCCGGCGCCGAGG
>NZ_HG764815.1:3625174-3628755 GCF_001050535.1 Nostocoides australiense Ben110
CGGTGCCCACCGCCCCGGCCACCCCACGCACCTCGGCGCTGGGCGCTACCGCGCTGCCCGAAGACCGGGTCGGGGTGGTCCTGCCGGTGCCCGCCGCGCTCGCGGTGCGGCTGCGGCCCGGAGACACGGTCGATCTGTATGCCGCGGGCGCCCGCAAACCGATGGCCCGTGACGCCGAGGTCGTCGAGGTGACACGCCCGGGCGAGGGGTCCGGAACCGATCCCGCGACCGGCGCGTCCCCCGGTGGCGAGGCGAGTGTCTTCCTCGCCATCGACAGCGCCGATGTCGAGCACGTCTCCGCAGGCCAGCGCGCCTCCAGCGCCGGATCGCCGATGCTCGTCGTCCTGGCGAGCCGGGCCTCGGACCAAGCGCGCAGAATCCCTTAGGGCGGCCGCGTCGCGCGCCCGTGGGGGCCGGGCCGACGGGACATTACTCCGGGTTTCCACTATCCTCTTCGGTGGCCCGTTTCCGGGCCCGGTGCCTCCCAATGTGTGTGACGGCGCCCAGACTCCCTAAGTAAAGGACACAGAGAATCCCATGAAGGGTTTCAAGGACTTTATCCTGCGCGGCAACCTCATCGAGCTTGCCGTCGCGTTCGTCATGGGCACGGCGTTCGCCGCGGTCGTGACGGCGTTCACCGAGATCATCATCGAAGGCCTGGCCAAGGCCGGCGGGGCCCCGAACTTCGACGACTGGAAGCCGGGCGGTTGGACCTCGGTGGGGCCGTTCCTCACCGCCCTCGTCGCCTTCCTGATCATCGGGTTCATGCTCTACTTCTTCGTCGTCAAGCCCTACGAGGCCGCCCGCGACCGCTTCCTCGCCGAGGACGAGCAGGTCTCCGACGAGATCTCCCTGCTCACCGAGATCCGCGACGCGCTGACCCGCCGCTGACTCACCCCGCCTACCGCGCTAGGCACCGATAACCGCCGAAGGGCGGGTGGAAGCCTCCCTTCCACCCGCCCTTCGCCGTGCCCCGACCCACCCCCGTCGAGATGTCGATTCCGCCCCATCGAGATGGCAATTCGTGCCACCCGCCACATCCGGTGCAGCGTCAGTCCCAGTGCGGGGGGCGGTTCTCCTGCAACCAACGGTCGTGCGCCGGGTCGCCTCCGGAGGCGGGGCGTTCGCCCCAGCCGGCGTCGGTGTCGTCGCGCGTCTGCTCGGGGCGTCCGGTTGCGGCGGGTTGGTCTGCGGCACCGTCAGCGGCCCTTCCCGTCGCCGGGCGGCTGGCGCGCCGGGCCCCTTTGCCGGTGATCGGTCCGGTGCGCATGTCACCGGCCGCCATCCGCTCCATCGCCGCCACGATGCGGGCCTCCTCGCGCGCCGGGTCTCGGAACAGGTCGACGGTCAGGATGCGTAGCGGGCGCCAGCCGAGGCGCCGAAGCTGTTCTTGCACAAGGCGATCGCGCATCCGGTTGCCCCCGAGAGCGGCATACGCGGGTCCGTCGATTTGGATGGCCAGCGCGACCGGGCCACGGGTGAAGGGGTCGCGCACGGCGAGGTCGACCATCCCGGGGGCGACGCCCTCGCGCACGCGCAGACCACGGCTCTTCAGTCGGCGGGCAAGGTCGCGGGTCAGTGTGGACTCCGAGGTCGTGGTCACCTTCGGCCGGTCGTTCGCCAAGAGATCGGCAAGGATCCGCGCGCCGAGGCGAGCCGGACCGTCGCCGGCCGCGTCCGCCAGCTTCGCCGCGTCGAGGGTATGCAGCACGGTCTGGCGAGCCCGGGCCCGCGTCAGTGCCGCGGTGAGCAGTCGCACCGGTGGCGTGGGCGGCGTCGAGGACGACCAGGGCTTCTCCGCCTTGCCCGCCGAGGAAGTCGGCGACACTCGGGTCGGTCGTTGCGCGGATCCCGTCCCGAATGCGTTGCGCGAGTTCGGGATCGACGGTCAGGACGGCCAGCGACTCCTTCGCCTGCAGACGCGCGTGCGTCACGACGGCGCGCACCGCCTGCGCGACGAGGCCGTGGTCGTGCTCGGTGACCGGAGCGGCCTCGACCCGGACCACCCCGGTGTCGGAGGGCGAGGGAAAGGTCCGCAGTTCGGGGTATGCCGCGGCGACCGGCGACTCGGTCAGGCGCTGGTCCCGGCTGCGGTAGTGCCACGCAAAGCGGTGCACCGGCCGCCGTGAAGAAGGTCGGCCCGGGCAGGTGCGAGTCGCCGACGACGACGGCCTGGTCGGCGCGGGCGAGCGCGCTGATCCCGTCGGCGGTGGCGAGCGCCTGCGCATCGTCGATGATCACGACGTCGAAGTGCGCCTTGCGGGACAGGTACAGACCGACGGTGTGCGGGCTGCATACGCAGATGAGGGGCTTGCCCTCGCCGCGTTCGGCGATGATGCCCGCTGCCGCGGCTCGTTGCAGCGCGCGATCGTTCTCGCGGAAGCGGGTGACGGCTGCGCGGACAGCGTCCCCGGTGACCCGGGCATACCCACTGTCCGATGCGGTCGTCTGCGCGAGCACCGATGCGAGCCAAACGAATTCGGTCTCTGCGGCCACGTGCTCCGGGGACAGCCGGCGCGCGGCGAGGTCTTCGATCAGCTCGCCCAACCCCGCAGTCCGGGCCGCGTCCAGATCGTCCGTGACGGCCGGCAGGACCTCGAGCCGGCTGCGTTGGGCGGAGAGGTCCGCGGCCCGGGCAGCCAGCTGCGGCAACCGCTCCGCGAGCAGGTCGGGATGGCCACGCAACCGCTCGCCGAGGTAGCTCGCGTGCGCGGCGAGCTTGTCGTGTGCCTCGCGGGCCCGCCCGAGCCCCGCTACCTGTCCCGGCATGATCTGCGAACCGCGGACCTGCTGCCAGACCGGGCGCGCTTGCAGTGCCGAGTGCAGCAGGGGGTCGACGTCGTGGTGCGGCGCGCCCGGACGCAAGAGCGCCTTGACCGCGCGTCCGTGCCGCCACCGCTCGAAGGTGCCACCGGAGGTGTGGGCGGTCCACTCCTCCAAGGGCGCGTCGAAGACCCCGAGACGGAAGACCTCAAGGACCTGCCCGATCCGGGCCATCTCGGCGATGAAGGCACCGTGCTGGCCGAGGGTGCGCAGCGGCGGCACGCTGACCCCGGCGAATACCTCGGTGAACACCGCGTCGAATTGGGCCAGACCGCTCGCGCCCAGGGCCTTCGCCGCGAGCCGAGCGCGCTCGGCGTCCTCGTCGGTGCGGATCGCGGCACCCCACCACGGGTCGGCCGGCTCCTCGCCCGAGGGCCACGCCCCGCGCTCGGCGACGCCGCGCAGGGTCGTCATCCAGCGCTCCGCCTCCGCCGGACCGAGCGCCCCCAGGTGCGGGCCGCTGAGCCGGATCTTGGATCGCGGAGGCTCGGGCGCCTCGCAGACGGCCGCGATGCGTTCCTGGATCTCATCGACACTGAGCGACCAGGGCTCCCGGCCGCGATGCATCCGCGCCACATGTTCGCTGAGTTCGCGCCCCGCCGAGGTCCAGGCCGATTGCACCTGGGACGCGCGCGCGAACTGGCTGGGCCGATGGGCCGCAGGCGCTGACCCGGTGCCAGGTTCACGCACCAGGCTGCCGAGGCCGCAGTGGACCAGGCGGCCCGTCACAGCGGAGCGCGAATCGGCGGGGGGGGGGG
>NZ_HG764815.1:3628855-3632508 GCF_001050535.1 Nostocoides australiense Ben110
ACACCAACGGCAAGCGCGACATCTTCGTGCGCGACACCGTGGCGAAGAAGACCCGCCGGGTGTCGATCGGCGCGGGAGCGACGCAGGCCAATGGATCCAGCTTCTGGCCGAAGATCTCCGACAACGGCCGGTACGTCTCCTTCATCTCCAGCGCGACCAACCTCGTGGCCGGCGACACCAACGCCCAGGCCGATGCCTTCCGCGTCGACACCACGACGGGCGCCGTCCTGCGACTCAGCGTCGGCGCCGGCGGCAAGCAGGCCAACGGCAAGTCGGCCAATCTGGACATGGACGCCACCGGCACGAAGTTCGTCTTCAGTTCCACGGCAACCAACCTCGTTACCGGCGACACCAACAGCACAGAGGACGTCTTCGTCCGCGATGTGACGACAGCGACGACCAGACGGATCTCGAGGTCGTCGAGCGGCGGGCAGATCACCTCCGGCACGGTGGAGATGACAACCATCAGTCCCAACGCTGCATACGTCGGATTCGTCTATGAGCTACCAGGCGGGCGGTCGGATCTTGGCTACCAATGGACCCGCTCGTCGAATTACCTTTCGGACCTGAGCGACGCCGCCGAGTACTACGGCAGCGTGGCGGGAACCAACCACGGTGTGGCTTGGCTCGCCGGCGCCTACGCCGAGGGCGGCCACTGCGACAGCCAACTCGCCACCGCCCCGCAGGCCGGGGACCCCGCCCTGGACGTCTATCTGGGTGAGTGCACCGGTCACAACGGGCAGACCATGGACGCCAATCCCGCCGGCACGATGATGGCCGTAGTGATCGGCGATTGGGGGTCTGCGACCACTCTGTATCTCTTCGACAAGGACCTCGACCTATGGGATGACGCTCCCGACGGGAACGCGGTCGCGTCGCTGGCCCGGGAAACCATCACTCCCGCCCTCGCGGCCAACGGTCAGAGCGTGGCGTATGCCGACGACTCGGGTCAGATCCGCAAATGGACGCACAAGACCGGCGCGATCGCGCTGATCAGCACCAGGTGAGGCTCACCCACCGCTGACATCGTCCTCGGCCTGCGCCACGAGCGCTCGTTGCTCGGGCGTCAGGTCGGGATTGTCCAGCCAGCCCTCGGGCAACACGACACGGCGCGGGTTGCCCGAGCGGCCGCGCTGGCCCTCGGCGTCGGCGCCCGGCCACGGAGCGGCGGGGTCGAGATCGGCGATCAGGTCGTCGAGATCGGCCAGGGTGTTGACGAGCGCCAGCCGGTGGCGGATCGTCGAACCGGCCGGAAAGCCCTTGAGATACCAGGCGATGTGCTTGCGGATGTCGCGGCAGCCCTTCGCCTCGTCCTCATAGAAGTCGCAGAGGTATGCCGCGTGCCGGCGCAGCGTCGCGCCCACCTCACCGAGGGTGGGCCTCACGCGCTCGGACCGGCCGGCGAAGGCCGCCGCCAGATCGGCGAAAAGCCATGGGCGGCCGAGGCATCCGCGTCCGACGACCACGCCGTCGCAGCCGGTCTCGGCGACCATCCGCACCGCGTCCTCGGCCGACCAGATGTCGCCGTTGCCGAGCACCGGGATGGATGTGACGGCCTCCTTGAGCCGGGCGATCGCGCTCCAGTCCGCCGTGCCGCTGTAGGCCTGCGAGACCGTGCGCGCGTGCAGAGCCACCGCCGCCGCCCCCGACGAGGCGGCGATCCGCCCGGCGTCGAGATAGGTCAGGTGTCCGTCGTCGATGCCCATGCGCATCTTCACGGTGACCGGCACGTCATACGGCTCGGCTTCCCGCACCCCGCCGCGGCGACGATCGAGCGGAACAGCTCGCGCTTCCACGGCAGCGCTCCCCCGCCGCCCTTGCGCGTCACCTTCGGCACGGGGCATCCGAAGTTGAGATCGATGTGATCGGCCCGGTCTTCCTGCACGAGGATCCGCACGGCGGCGGCCGTCGTCACCGGGTCGACGCTGTAGAGCTGGGTGGAGCGGGGCGACTCGTCGGGGTCGTGCTCGATCAGCCGCATCGTCAACTCGTTGCGCTCCACGAGCGCCCGCGAGGTGATCATCTCGCTGACATACAGCGAGGTCGCTCCCGACCCGCCGGCGCCGCCGTACTCCCGGCACAGGCGCCGGAAGGCGCGGTTCGTGATGCCCGCCATCGGCGCGAGCACGACGGGCGAGGCGATGGTGAGCGGCCCGAGGCGCAGCGGCCGGGCTGCGGGTGCGGGCAGGAGGGATGCGGTCATGACCGGGAAATTGTCCCATCCTCGCGGGTGGGCGCCGGGCAAGTTATCGTGACCGCACTGGGGACAGGGAGAACGATCGATGAGCAGACGTATGCCCCACGGCCGGTGCCGTTGCCGCGCTGGTGGCGCTCGCCGGGTGTTCCGGTGGGTCCGGCGGGGGCCGCGTCCGAGTGACCTACTCGGGCAGCGCCTCGACGGCGAGCGCGTCGACGGCGAGCGCCTCGAGCACGCCGAGCACGCCGGAGAAGACGACGTCCGCCTCGTCCACCTCGGCCGGCGCCACCGAGAGCGGGGACGAGGCCCCTGACACCCGCGAGGCCATCCCCGGGCCCGAGGTCGAGGTGGCGGCCCTGTCGAAGGCCCCGACGATCGACGGCGACCAGCGCGAGTGGGAGAAGGTCCCGGCATACAGCGTGCAGACCCAGGTCGGGGGCAAGGGCAGCACCAAGGCGACCTCCTCGTGGCGCCTCGGCTGGGACGAGAACGCCCTCTACCTCTTCGCCCGCGCGGCCGACCCGGCGCTGACCCAGACGCACGTGCAACGGCCGTGGCTCATCGGCACCGGCGACGCGATCGGCCTGGAGATCGGGACCTTCCGCGACCGCGTCAGCACCACCAAACTCGATGCCAAGGACACGCGAACCCTGATCGCCCCCAACGAAACCGGCGGCACCTTGCGCGCGATCGCCAAGGCCGACGGCGACGACTTCGACCAGGGCACGACCTGGACGAGCGGATCGGCCGTCGCCAAACGGACGGCGAGCGGATGGGTCGTCGAGGCAGCCATACCGTGGTCGGATCTGGGCCAGAAACCCAAGGCCGGACTCACCCTCGCGGGCCAGCTTCTCCAGGCCGACGCGGTCGCGAGTGGCGCCAAGCGCGGCTCTCTCGCCGCCCTGCTGTCCAACAACCCGCAGCGGCGCGGCAGCGGACTGAAGTGGCGGTTCGCGTGGGGGCAGTTGACTCTGCAGAAGTGACCCGACGAAGGCCGCCCGCCGGGTGACCGGTGCCAGGATGGGTGCATGACGACGCTCATCACGCCCGACGGCCTGCACGCCGCCCTCGCGGGTGAGCGCCCACCGCTGCTGCTCGACGCGCAGTACAACCTCACCGGCACGCCGGGACGGGAACTGTACGCCGCCGCCCACCTCGCCGGTGCGCTGTTCGTCGATGTCGACCTCGACCTCGCCGACCCGCCCGGTCCCGGCGGTCGCCATCCCCTGCCGGACATGACCCGTCTGCAGGGCACGCTGCGCCGCCTCGGCATCAACGACACCAGCCCGGTCGTCGTCTACGACCAGGGCAGCGGGATGGGGTCGGCACGCGCCTGGTGGCTGCTCACGTATGTGGGGCTGGCCGACGTGCGCGTCCTCGACGGCGGCCTTGCCGCCTGGACCAGCGCCGGGTATGCCGTGACCGACGCTCCGTCCCCGCCGCCGGTTCCCGGCGG
>NZ_HG764815.1:3632608-3633964 GCF_001050535.1 Nostocoides australiense Ben110
AGCTGATGACCTCACCGGCGGGCATCAGCTCGGCGGGGATGTTGGTGACGTACCCCTTCAGGCCCTCGAGCCGGCGCGCCCGGGCCAGCGACGCCTCATCCAGGGTGCGGGCACCGTTGCTGGTCTTGACGAACCGCGGGGTGCGGGCGGCCTTCTCCCCGGCGACCACGGCCTTGGCCCGGTTCTCCTGCAGGGTCAGCGTCTTGGCGTCCCTCGCGGCGCGCTTGGCGGAGTACGCCCACACCGCCCGCCACGACCCGTCATGCTCCTCGGGCTCCCACACCGGCTCTGCCCCGCAATGCGGGGTCGTTGTCCTTGTTGCGGCCCCGGCGCGGGGTGAGGGTGTCGATGACCTGACCGTCGGTGAACGCGTCCCCGTGCCACCGGAAGTGCGAGGCCAGGTCGATCGGGGCCTTGCTCACCCGTGAGCCGACGATGAACCGCAACCCGGCCTCGTCGAGCTCGCGCAGGTTCGCCGCGGACAGCATCCCCGCGTCGGCGACCACGACCATGCCCTCGATGCTGTGCCGGGCCGCGAACGCCGTGACGATCGGGATGATGGTGGCCTTCTCGGCCTTGTTGCCCTCAAAGCAGCCGACCTGCAGGGGGAAGCCGTTGCGGTCCACCAGGAGCCCGACCAGGACCTGCGGGTCGACCCGGCGTTCCTTGGAGTAGCCGACCTTGCGCAGGGCGTCCTCGTCCTCAGCCTCGAAGTACAACGTCGTCACGTCATAGAGCACCAAGGACAGATCCCCTGCGGTGGAGGCGTGTTCGTAGCACGCAGCTGCGAGGGTGTCGCGGTACCCGCGGTCCTGGCAGCGTTTCAACGACCGGAACATCGTGCGCAGCGAGGCATGCTCGACACCGATCTCCTCCAAGACCCGCACCGAGTCCGCCTTCGAGGTCGGCTCGACGATCCTGGCCAGCACCATCTGCTCGAACGCGTCATCACCCACAGCGTGAAACCCCAGCTCGCGAAACCCGCTCGTGAGCACCTGCCACAGCAGCGCGCACCGCTTGCCGGTGATCACCCCCTGCCTGACCGGGCCCGCGGGCATGGTCAGCTCCAGCTCGCCCTGCCCGGGATGCATCCGTGCCCGCGCGACCTCGAGCAGGGCGACCAGCTCAGCCGGCGTGCGTGCCGATCCCACGTGCTCAATCACGTTGTCGCGGTCCCCGACACGCTCAGCGATCTGCACCGCCGTGGCCCCCGAAGCGGTCGGGACCTTCCGCACAAACACCACGAGCACCGACCCTACCGGCCCGATTAGTGTGTCAACCTCGAAGCCTTCAAGCCGCTGACCAGCACAAACATCCGGCCCGACCCGGAATCACGCCAACGTGGCACGAGTCAGG
>NZ_HG764815.1:3634064-3635386 GCF_001050535.1 Nostocoides australiense Ben110
GCGCGGCGGTGCCGCAGCACCGCCGCGACTCCTCGCCGGCTGCCGCACCTGCGGTGGCGAGCTACGGGGAGTCACTGGGTCTCAGTCCTTCGAGGTGGGGGCCGAACTCGGGGCCGCCGCGGAGGATTTCGCGGTCGATGTGGGCAGTGCCGGGGAGGTAACCACCGTAAAGCGCTTGTCGGCCGTTGCTGCCTCCGCCACGCCGAGGATGGCCCCATCGGCGAGCCGGACGAAGGCGGCGGACTGGGCCGGGACCATCCCCATGGACATTGCCTCCTTGGCCAGGGCCGCCGGTGCGCGCAGGTTGTCCAGGTCGGTGGTGAGTGACTCCTGCCGGTCGGCGAGGACGGTCGACTCGGTCACGAGCTTCCCGCGCTCGTAGCTGCCCTCGGCGAGGGCGGTGTTGATGACGAGGGTCGCGAGCAGCCCGAGGACGAGCACGGCGAGCATCGCCAGGGAGAACCACGCCTGGCGCACCCCAGCGCCCCCGCGCACGACCGACAGCGGTGGGCCCCCGGGGGCCTTGGCCGGGGCGCCGCTCAGTTTCAGTGCGGTGGAGCTCATCGTGATCCCTTCGAGGTGTCCCGGATGCGTTCGGCGGCCCGCATCCGCACCGAGGCGGACCGGGAGTTGGTGGCCCGCTCGGCGGCGCCGGCTTCTTCGGCCCCGCGGGTGAGCAGCTTCAGGTAGGGGCGGTGTTCGGGCAGTTCGACCGGCAGCCCGACCGGGGCGCTGCTGCGGGCACCGGCGGCCAGATCGGTCTTGGTGATGCGGTCCTCGAGCGAGTGGTAGGACAGCACGACGATGCGGCCCCCGACGGCCAGGGCGTCCAGGGCGGCCGGCAGGGCCCGCTCCCACACCCGCAACTCGTCGTTGACCTCGATCCGCAGCGCCTGGAACGTGCGCTTGGCCGGATGCCCACCGCTGCGTTGGGCCGCCGCGGGGATGACCCGGGTGAGCAACTCGACGAGTTGGCCGGAGGTCTCGAAGGGGGTCCGCTCGCGCTCGGCGACGATCGCGCGGGCGATCTTGGCGGCATACCGCTCCTCGCCGTAGTCGCGCAGCACCCGGGTCAGGCCGGCGGCGTCGTAGTCGCGCAGCACCTGCGCCGCGCTCGCCCCCCGGCTGGGGTCCATTCGCATGTCCAGCGGCCCGTCGAAGCGGTAGGCGAAGCCGCGCTCGGCGGCGTCGAGTTGGAGGGAGGAGACGCCGAGGTCGAACAGGATGCCCAGCACCTTGCCGATGCCGAGCCCGGCCAGCACCTCGGGCAGTTCGTCATAGACGGCGTCGACGATCCGCACCCGATCGCCGTATGCCGCGAG
>NZ_HG764815.1:3635486-3638592 GCF_001050535.1 Nostocoides australiense Ben110
GTCAGCCGCGTCGTATGTCAGTGGGTGGAGTGTCCGACGAGCGCCGCGTTCTCCTCGTCGGTGGTGACGCCCCCGGTGCGGTCGAGGCGGTGCTGCATCACCGACCAGGCGATGGCGCTGGCCCAGCCGGCCCAGATGAGGCCGTAGATCGTCCACGTCGTCGCCGATGACGGGTCGACCCAGTCCGATCGCAGGATCGTGCGGGTGTTGGTCAGGATGATCAGGCCACCGACGGCGGAGCCGAGGATGCGGGCGGGGACATGCCTGGCCAGCCAGGCGGCGATCGGGGCGGCGATGGCGCCACCGATGAGGAGGGCAGCCACCCAGGTGAAGTTGATGCCCTCCGATCCGAGCGCGAGCAGGAAGCCCAGGCTGGCGGCGACGGTCACGAGGAACTCGCTCGCCGAGATGGAGCCGATGACCCGGCGCGGCTCGATGCGGCCGCTCGCGAGCAGGGCCGGCGTGCCGACCGGGCCCCAGCCGCCGCCGCCGGTGGCGTCGAGGAAGCCGGCGAACAGGCCGAGCGGGGCCAGGAAGCGGGCGCGCAGCCGCTGGCCGAGTTTGTCGGTGCGCACGCCCTTGAACGTGAAGCGCAGCAGCACGTACAGGCCCAGGACCAGCAGGATCGCGGACATGACCGGCTTGGCCGTGTCGGCATCGAGGTTCGACAGGGCCGTCGCGCCGAGGAAGGCGCCGACCGCGCCGGGGATGCCGACCTTGACGACGACCATCCAGTCGACATTGCCGAAGCGCCAGTGACTGAGTCCGGAGACGAGGGTGGTGCCGATCTCGGCGAGGTGGACCGTGGCCGAGGCGGCGGCCGGGTTGGTGCCGATCGCGAGCAGCAGTGTCGAGGTCGTGACGCCGTAGGCCATGCCGAGGCCGCCGTCGACGAGTTGGGCGGCCAGGCCCACCAGGGCCAGCAGGACGAGCTTGCGCATAATCATCCCCTAGAAAGGTAAATCCCATTGGTTTAATAGGAAAGCGGCATGACTTTAACTCCGGTCCGGGTTGCGCGCAAGTCCCCGTGGGGACGGGCTGCCGCGGGCGGGGCCGACCCGTGACCTTCTCGGAGACGCCGCGCCCGTGAGTAGCCGACCCGTGACCTTCTCGGAGACGCCGCGCCCGTGAGTAGCCGCCAACTCCGTGAGAAGCCGCCAACTCCCTCAGGTATTTGTGCGGGAGTTCGCGGGATCTGAGGCGGTTCGCGGGATCTCAGGCAGTTGGCCCGCGCGGCGCGGGCCGCACGGGGAAAGTGCCAGGATGACGGCGTGAACATCTCGGCCCGCACCGACTACGCGATTCGCGCGTTGCTGGCGCTGGCGGACGCACAGGCGCAGGACGCCGGGCCGGTTTCGGCGGAGGCGTTGGCGGGGGCGCAAGGGCTGCCGAAGAAGTTCCTCGAGGCGATCCTGCTCGACCTGAAACGGGGCGGGTTGGTCTCGTCACGGCGGGGCAGCGCAGGGGGCTACCAACTGGCCACGGGCGCAGACGAGATCCGGCTCGGGGCCGTGGTGCGGATCGTCGACGGGCCGCTGGCGGAGGTGCGCGGTATTCGTCCGCAGGACGCGGCATACGACGGGGTGGCCCAGCACCTGCCGGTGGTGTGGGTGGCGCTGCGGGCCAGCCTGCGCAGCGTGCTGGACGAGGTGAGCCTGGCCGATGTCCTCAACGGTGACCTGCCCGAGCAGGTCCGCGAACTCGCCGAACATCCCGACGCCTGGCGCAACCGCTGACCGCCCCGCGTCGGCCTCCGACGTCGATCTGCTCGCCGATCGACTCGGCCCTGGGTCAGTTCGCCGCCAGTCCGGTTGTGCCGGCCTCGCGGGCGGTGGCGTCACCAGCGGTGTTGGACGCGTGCGACAATGGAGGTTCGTACACCTTCGCCTGCGGGCCTCCCCGCGGCGATACCTACCCCGAGTCACGGCCCCCCGGGCACTCCTGCGCGGTCTTGCCGGACTCATATCGGAAAGAGAGACCACACACGTGGCCGTCAAGATTCGTTTGAAGCGGATGGGCAAGATCCGCACCCCGTTCTACCGCGTCGTCGTCATGGACTCGCGCACCAAGCGCGATGGCCGGGCGATCGAGGAGATCGGCAAGTACCACCCTACCGAGGAGCCCTCGCTCATCGACATCAACTCCGAGCGTGCGCAGTACTGGCTCACCCAGGGCGCGCAGCCGACGGAGGCCGTCGAGGCGCTGCTGAAGATCACCGGTGACTGGCAGAAGTTCAAGGGCGAGCCGGGCGCCGAGGGCACCCTGAAGGTCAAGGCCGCCAAGGCAAGCAAGAAGGAGCTCTACGAGGCCGCCGTCGCGGCTGCGGGCAAGAGCGCCGACGCCGGCCCCGCCACCACGCCGCGCAAGGCGGCCAAGAAGGCCGAGGAGGCCCCGGCCGCTGCTCCCGCTGCTGAGCCTCCGGCCGCTGCTGAGGCTCCGGCTGCTGAGGCTCCGGCTGCGGACGCGGCTGTTGAGGCTCCGGCTGCTGAGGCTCCCACCGCTCAGGCTCCGGGTGCGGACGCGGCTCCTGCCGCCGACACCGACGGATCCGGCGCCGCTGCCGACAGCGTCGACGCCGACGCGGACGCCACGACGACGGCCGAGGCCGCCGCCGAGGTCGCAGAGCAGTGACCCTGCTCGAAGAGGCGCTGGAGCACCTGGTCACCGGCATCGTCGACCACAAGGACGACGTCGCCGTGCGATCCAAGGACCTGCGCCGGGGCAGCCTGCTGGAGGTCCGGGTCCACCCGGACGATCTCGGCCGGGTCATCGGCCGCTCGGGCCGCACGGCGAGCGCCCTGCGGACCGTCATGAGTGCCCTTGCGGGCGGTCAGAACGTCCGGATCGACATCGTCGACACCGACCGGGTGCGCTGAGCGCCGGTTCGACGAATCACGGCCGAGGGGCTGGATGGCTGAGCCGTCCGGCCCCTCGGCCGCTTTGCGTGGTGCCGCCGAGCAAGGGGAGGCAGGGTGCCGACGACCTCCACCCCCCCCGTGAGGCTCGCGGCGCCGAGCGTTTCCGGAATCGAGGGTTTCGGGGGCGAGGTTTTCCGGACCCGATCGGTGTCAGCACCCGATCGGTGTGAGGACCCGATCGGTGTCAG
>NZ_HG764815.1:3638692-3639982 GCF_001050535.1 Nostocoides australiense Ben110
GGCGGCCGCGGCACCGGCGGCGTAGAAACGGGTGCGTTGCATGTGAAGACTCCCTCGTGGGTTGTGCCGTGGATCACACATCCGCGGCCAAGCCCACCGTAGGGGGAACCGCCGCCCACCTGTGATCTAACGAGATGGATGAATCCGCACCGAACCCGGCCTGGCCTGCCCGGCAAAGCAGCACGCCCCCGCATCCGGGTGGATGCGGGGGCGCTGCGCAGTCGTATGCGGTCAGCCGGCGACGACGTCCAGCGTCAGGTTCGCCTGGACCTCCGGGTGCAGACGCACCAGGGCGGTGTGGCTGCCGACGGCCTTGATCGGGGTCGGCACCTCGATCGTGCGGCGGTCGAGGTCCGGACCGCCCGCGGCCTTGACGGCGGCCGCGATGTCGGCGGTGGAGACGGCGCCGAACAGGCGGCCCTCCTTGCCGGCGTGCGCGGCCACCTGGACCGTGCTGGCCTCGAGGTTGCCCTTGATCGACTGGGCCTCTTCGAGGGACTTGACGGCACGGGCCTCACGGCCGCGGGCGATGGCATCGATCTGCTTCTGCGCGCCGGCGCTCCACGCGGTGGCCAGGCCCCGCTTGTAGAGGAAGTTGCGGGCGTAACCGGGCTTGACGTCGACGACGTCACCCGCGGTGCCGAGGCCGGTGACCTCGTGGGTCAGGATGACCTTCATCAGGTGTTCTCCTTCGGTCTCGGGGGTCAGCGGGAGGAGCTGCTGTAGGGCAGCAGCGCCATCTCGCGGGCGTTCTTGACGGCCTGGGCGATCAGGCGCTGCTCCTGCACCGACACCCCGGTCACGCGGCGCGAACGGATCTTGCCGCGGTCGGAGATGAACTTGCGCAGCAGCGCGGCGTCCTTGTAGTCGATGTTCTCGATCTTCGCGGACTTGAGGGGGTTGGCCTTCTTCTTGGGCCGACGCACAACGGGCTTAGCCATCGTGGTGCTCTCCTTTTCGGATGAGCCCGAGCTTCGAACTCGGGATGGATCAAACTGGATTAGTGGTGGGAGCGCAGATCAGGTGAGTCCTCATTTGGTGAGGACGCAGGCCGGGCTCCCTATCGATAAGCCGACTCGCAGATCGCCCGAGGCGAACCGGAATCGAACCCATTGGACTCAGAACGGGGGTTCGTCGTAGGACGGGGCGCCGCCGCCCCAGCCGCCGGAGTTGCCCTGGCCGCCTTGACCGTTCTGGCCGGACTGCGGGGCCTGTTGCCCCCAGCCGCCGCCCTGGTTGCCGGACTGCGGAGCCTGTTGGCCCCACCCGCCCTGGCCACCCTGGCCGCCG
>NZ_HG764815.1:3640082-3641372 GCF_001050535.1 Nostocoides australiense Ben110
CCCCCCCCGACAACGACAACCAGGCCCGACAACGACAACCAGGCCCGACAACGACAGCCCGGCCCGGCAGCCAGGCGCCCCGGCGGCCGCCTCAGGGAAAGAGTGTCGCCTGGGGCGGCGCGTGGGTCGGGTCGACGCCGTCGAAGAGGGAGGAGATCGACTCGCCGGCGTGGATGCGGCCGATGGCCTCGGCGAAGAGGCCGGCGACCGAGCGGACCTGGAGAGCCTCCCACGACTGGTGGGGCCGGGGGACGGTGTCGGTCGTGACCATCTCGGTGATCATCGGGTGGTTGGCGAGACGCTCGACGGCTTGGCCGGTGAAGAGGCCGTGGGTGCAGGCAACGGCCGCCTCGGTGCACCCGAAGTCCTTGAGCCGGTCCATCAACTCGACGATCGAGCCACCGGTCGCGATCTCGTCGTCGAGGACGATGGCCTTCTTGCCCGCGACGTCGCCGACGATCATGTCGATGACGACCTTGTCGTCCGCCTTGCGCACCTTCGACCCGGCCGCCACGGGCAGCCGGAGGAGACGCGCGAACTGGCTCGCCGTCTTGGCGTTGCCGAGGTCGGGGGAGACGACCACGGTGTCGGTCAAGTCCTGGGCGCGGAAGTGGTCGGCGAGGATTCCGATGGCCGTCAGGTGGTCGACGGGGATCGAGAAGAAGCCATGGACCTGCGGCGCATGCAGGGTCATGGTCAGCACCCGGTGGGCGCCGGCGGCGACGATCATGTCGGCGACCAACCGCCCGCCCATCGAGATGCGGGAGGCGTCCTTCTTGTCGGAGCGAGCGTAGGCGAAGTGGGGGATCACCGCCGTGATCTGTGCTGCCGATGCGCCCTTGGCCGCGTCGATCATCAAGAGCAACTCCATGAGCGACTCCTGCGTCGGCGGCACGACCGGCGCTATCAGATAGACGTCGCGCTGGCGGCAGTTCGCCTGCAACTGCACCTGCAGGCAGTCATTGCTGAATCGTGTTGTGAGACTAGGGGAAAGGGGCACTCCGAGCGCATTGCAGATGCGCCCGGCAAGGGTGCGGTGGCTCGTCCCGGAGAACACCACGATGTCGCGCATACGCTCGCCGTTCCTCGATCGCCGGCATGGGGGCTGCCACCCAGCCTAGTGCGCGGCGGCCCGCCCGGACGCCGCCGGCCGGCTCGAGCCGGGCCCGCAGAAACCGCGGGGCTGCAGATAGTGCGGGGCCGCAATAACTGCGGTATGATGCTTCCATGACGAGGGATACGCCATACGACCGGATCCGAGACGAACTGGGCGTCGCGCAGGCTGCACCG
>NZ_HG764815.1:3641472-3642743 GCF_001050535.1 Nostocoides australiense Ben110
CGTGGGCATCGGCAGGTCGGTCATGAGAGACCACCCTATGCGCGCCTCCGGACAACCCGTGATTCAAGACAACCCCTTGACACAAGCATTCCCAACCAACTACAACTATTCCCAACACCACGACGACGGAGACGCAGGTATGCCGCGGGAACTGCTGGCCGGGATCGACGCCGGGACCACCTCGGTCAAGGTCGCGCTGCTGACCCCGGAGGGAGAGCAGATCGCCCTCGGCCGCGCGCCGACCACGTGGGAGCGCACGACATACGGTGAGGAGACCGACGCCGCCGCCCTGACCCGCACCGCCCGGGTCGCCCTCGCCGACGCTCTCGCCCAGTCTCCCGATTGCCGGATCATCGGCATCGGCATCGCGAGCATGGCCGAGGCGGGGGTCCTCGTCGACGAGGCCGGCCGCGTCCTGGCACCGGTGATCGCCTGGCACGACCACCGCGACGAGCACGAACTGCAGGAGCTGATCGCCGAACTCGGGGGTGAGACCTACTCCGCCACGACGGGGCTGCCGTTGTGGACGCAATGGAGTGTCACCAAGCACAAGTGGCTGACCCGCCACGTGCCTGCCGTCGCCGCGGCCACCAAACGGTTCAGCGTGGCCGAGTGGCTCGCCTACGATCTCGGCGCGGGTCACGCCAGTGAGCCCTCGCTCGCCTCGCGGACTGGGATGCTCGACCTGCGCACCGCGACGTGGTGGGAACCGGCGCTGCACTGGGCCGGCGCCGAGGCCTCGCTGTTCGGGCCGCTCGTCCCGGCCGGCACCGGCATCGGCGCCGCCCGCGGGCAGGGTGCGCTCGCGGCACTCGACGGCGCGGTCGTCACGGTCGCGGGCCACGACCATCAGGTCGCGGCGATCGGCATGGGTGCCCATCGTCCTGGTGACGAATTCGATTCTGCGGGAACGGCAGAGGCCATTCTGCGCACCTCCGCACCGGACATCGCCACCGACGCCGTGCGCACGCTCACGGCTGCCGGCGTGACCGTCGGCCACCACGCGGCCCCGGGCCGCTGGTGCCTGCTCGGCGCGACCCAGGGCGGCCTCATCCTCGGCAAGGTGATGGCAGCGTTGGGTGTCGACCGGGACGGTTTGCCGCAACTCGACCAGGCGGCCGCAGCAGCCGACGATGTGCCTACGGCCGTCACCATCGGCCCCGGCTCCGGCGATGTCACCATCGACCCCGACGCCGCGCCGGGCGAGATCTGGCGCGCGGCGACGCGCGGCATCACGGCCCAGGCCGCGGCCCTGAGCGATCGGCTCACCG
>NZ_HG764815.1:3642843-3644094 GCF_001050535.1 Nostocoides australiense Ben110
CGGTGCCGCGCAGGGCCTCCAGCCGCCGCTGCCCGGCGACCCGCGCCCAGAGCACATGCTCGGCCCCGCGCTTGGCGACGGCCAGAGCGCGTCCGCCCGGGGGTGCGGCGTTTTGCGGGGTATGCGGTGTGGTCATGGATGGTCAACCTAGTCGGGTGGGCGGACAGTAACGGTATGCCGGTCGGGCAGCAGGTGGTGAGCGCGGGCCCAGAGCCAGCCGATGCCGGCCCAGAGGATGTCCATCGCCAGGGTCACGAAGCGGGTGAGCACGACGACCGCGGTCGCGGCCGACCCGGGCATGACGGTGACGAGCAGGAGCAGCAGGATGCCCTCGCGCACCCCGACCCCGGCCGGCAGCAGCACCGACGCCATGCCGACGACGGCCGCGAGGCAGAACCCGCTCAACGAGATCAGCGCCACCTCGCCGGTGTCGGCGCTGTCGGGGACGAGGTCGGCGGCGAAGGCCCAGCAGATCGCGCCGGTGGCCAGCCACGCGAGCAGGGTCCACGCCCCGCCGGTGACGATGCCGCGGCCGCTGAGGTCGTGTTCGAGCGGGTCGCGGCGCAGCAGCCGCAAACCCAGGCGGATGCCGCGGTTGAGCAGCGGCGGCCACATCGCGATGACGAACAGCATCCCCGCGACCCCGACGAGGACGGCCGTGCTGGAATCGCCCCGGCGCAGCAGGACCGGCAGAGACGGCACCGCGATGATGACGCCGGTCAGCAGCGACAGGGCCATGGTGACCAGGCCGACGACGCCGGTGCGGCGCCGCGGCACGCCGAGGCGGGCGGCCATCTCGGCCTGGGCGAAGACGCTCCACACCGAGCCGGGCAGGTACTTGCCGAGTTGCCCGACGAGGAAGACCCCGCTGGCCGGGGCAATGTGCAGGCGGGAGCCGAGGTCGGTCAGCAGCGCCCGCCAGCCGAGCATGCCGAGGAAGGGCGAGACGAATCCGGCGAGCAGCGCCAGCGCCCACGCCCGCAGCGAGACGTCGCCGAGGTGGGGGGAGACGGCACCCCAGTTGCGCCAGAGCGCGAGCAGCACCCCCGCCAGCACGAGGACGGCCAGGACGATCCGGACGGTCGCCAGGGCGCCCCGGCGACGGGGCGCGCGCGCGGAAGGTACGCCCGCTGCCCCGGTCGTCACCGGCGTCGCCAGGTCAGCCGGGCCAGGCCGTATGCCGCATCCGGGTCCGTTGCGACGCTCGCCGCTCGCCGCATCCGGCGCGTCAGGTCGCCGTCGAGATCGCCG
>NZ_HG764815.1:3644194-3647149 GCF_001050535.1 Nostocoides australiense Ben110
CCCCCCCCCCCAGCCGAGGGCGCGGAGCGCCGCGGCCATCAGGGTCGTGTCCCGCGAGCGCAGCGGCGCGCGCAGCCGCGACGGCTCCTCCGCGAGGGCCGCGAGGACGAGATAGCGATTGGTCAGGGATTTGCTGCCGGGCAGGGTGACCACGGCATCGACGGGTCCGGCCGCGACCGGCGCGGCCCAAGCATCAGCGTCAGCTGAGGGCATCGGTGGCCGTGGCCAGCTTGAGTTTCGCTTCGCGGCGAGCCGTGCCCGCGGCATACCGGGCGTCCTTGACGATCGACCCCTTGGTGCGCGAGGCGGCATCGCCGAGCATCCTGGCGCGATAGGCCAGCCCCGGCTTGCCCGCCGTGTCGACCGCGGCGAGCAGGACGCCGCCGAGCACGCTGAGGTTCTTCATGAACTGCTGCTTCTGCTCGGCCTTCTTCTGCGGGTCGGTCTCGTTCCAGAACGGGTGACCGGCGATCGTCGACGGGACGAGCGAGCCGGCCAGCGCCGTGGCGGCGACCCGCGGCATCCGGCCCGTGGCCAGCAGGGCGCCGCCGGCAATCATCGTCGCGCCATTGGCGCGCACGAGCAGTTCCGTGTCGTCGGGCAGCCCCAGCGGCCCGGCGAGTGCCTTGACCATCGGCTCCCCGGGGGGGCGGCCTGCGCCTTGCTGCTCGGGTGACGCAGTGCGTCCAGGCCACCGGTGATGAAGATCGTGGCGAGCAGGGGTCGCGCGATGCGGCGCACCAGGCTCATAGGTTCCTCCTTGGCAGGGTCGACGTCGGTCTGCCCTCTACCGTAGACGCCGAACTCCCTCGCCGGTGCCCTGGCGGGCGGAGAACCCGAGCAGAGCAGCGGAGGAGACATGTGCGGACGGTATGCCGCCAGCGCAGACCTGGATGAGTTGATCGAGGAGTTCGACGTCGAGCTGGACCGGCACGACGAACCCGCGCGGTCGGTGCTGGCGAACCCGCAGCAGCCGCCGGCGGGACTGCCGGACTGGAACATGGCGCCCACCAAGCAGGCACCGGTCGTTCTCACGCGGCCGGTCGACGATGTGCCCCGGCGCCAGCTGCGCCTGCTGACCTGGGGCCTGGTGCCCGCGTGGAGCAAGGACGTCAAGGGTGCCTACCGGATGATCAACGCGCGCGCCGAGAGCGTCGCCGAGAAGCCGGCCTATGCGCGGGCGCTGGCCTCCCGGCGCGCCCTGGTGCCGGCGCTCGGCTGGTATGAGTGGCAGACCTCGCCTACGGTGAGGGACGCGAAGGGCAAGCCGCGCAAGCAGCCCTTCTTCGTCCGCCGTGGCGACGGCGACCTGCTCGCGATGGCTGGGATCTACGAGTTCTGGCGGGACAAGGCGGTGGCCGACCCGGACGACCCGCTGGCCTGGCTGGTCACCTTCGCCGTCGTCACCACGGCCGCCGAGCCGGGGCTGGACCGCATCCACGACCGGCAGCCGCTGGTGCTCGAGCGGGAGGACTGGGCGCGCTGGCTCGATCCGTCGGTCACCGAGGTCGCGGCGATCGACGACCTCGTCCACTTCTGGGCACCCGGCCGGTTCACCGCATACCCGGTCTCGCGCGCGGTCAGTTCCAACCGGGCCAACGGGCCGGGCCTGATCGAACCCGCCCCGGCCGGCGAACTGCAGGGCGTGGTCGACCCCGCGACCGGGGAGATCCTCGGTGGCGCCTGATCTCAGCAGAGGTTAGTCAAATCAGCAGACCTCCCTAGGTGTGCTGATTTCACTAACGTTTGCTAGCAGAGGTTCCTCGGGCGGGGGCGGGGTCGGTGGACAGGAGGAGCTGGGCGATCTCGGTGTCGATGACGAGGCTCTTGAGCAGTCCCGCCCGCACGGCGCCCATGACGGCCGGCGCCTTGGCGCGGCCGCGGGCGATCCCGATGACCTCCGGTATGCCGCGCAGCGTGTCCGCCGCGACGGTCACCATCCGGTCGGCCAGGGGAGTCGTGGCGAGGGAGCCGTCGACAGTGAAGTAGACACCCATGACCTCGCCGACCACCCCGGCCGCCGCGGCCTGGGCGCGGTCCTCGTCGGTGATGGTGTCGTAGATGGTGGAGACTTTCGGTCCCCACGCGCCGATGCCGGCTGCCGAGATCGTCACCCGATCCGCGGCGCTCAAGGCTGCCTTGACGGAGGGTTGCTTGCGCAGGACCGCGGCGGAGGCGGCGTCGTCGAGGATGAGGGGGGCATAGAAGAGCCGGGCGCGGCTGCCGGCGATCCGGGCGGCCCGGCCGACGATGTCGACCGGGCTGGTCGTCTCGTCCGGCACGAAGAGGGAGCCGCTGAGCTGGACGACCTCGACCGGGGGGAGTTCGCGGATCGCGCGGATCATGTCCGAGACCGTGCGGGCCCACGGCAGGCCCAGGACGTCGGTCGGGGTGATGACCTCGCAGAGCAGATCGGCGGCGGTCTGGGCGAGTGCCTCGCGGGCCGCCGGGTCCGGCCCGTGGCCGAGGACGACGGCGCAGTTGCGCAGCCCCCAGAGCTCTCGAATCTGTTCGGAGAGTTCGAGATCCACGATGTCGTCGCTCGCGATCTCGATGCGGACGATGCCCTCCTCATGGGCGAGGTCGAGCAGCCGGGCCACCTTGAAGCGGCTGATCCCCAGGGCGGCGGCGATGTCGACCTTAGACTCGCCCGCGATGTAGTGCCGACGGGCGACCGCGGCGGCGAGCACCCGGGTCGCGGGTCCTAACGAATCGGTCACGGCTCGATCCCATCTGGTGATGTCGTCCTTGACAAGCGTCCTGCGGCCCACTTTACTCATATGTGCGCGGAGTGCGCTCAAATGAGCGCGACAAACCCGGGCGAACACTCAACGAGGAGAGATCGCATGGCTGGTAGGAAGTTCTGGGCATTCACGAGTGCGACCGCGGTCGTCACCGCGGGTCTGGCCGGATGCTCCGGCGCCGGTGGGGGCGGCGGCGGCGGCACGGGCGCGA
>NZ_HG764815.1:3647249-3650514 GCF_001050535.1 Nostocoides australiense Ben110
TCGGCTACAACGACCAGATGTCGGGTTGGGGCAACCGCTGGGAGTACAACACGGTGACGAACTATCGCGTCTACGGGATGGGCTTCCGGCTCATGGACGCCCGGCTCGCCCAGCCGTCCAAGGCCAGCAGCTCCAACGGCTCGATCGTGCGGTGCAACAACATCGTCGGTCCCGTCGGCGACCGGGCCAAGGCGCTCGGTGTCGGCGCGATGATGAACGGCAAGTTCCAGAGCAACAACATGCCCCTGATCTGGATCAGCAAGAACATGCAGACCTACTGGAGCGCCCAGGGCAACACGTGGAACGGCTCCAGCGCGTTGCCGAGCAAGACCCCGACGCTGTCCAGCGCCGGCTGCTGAGCGCTCCCGGCCCACGAGCGAAGCCGCCGCCCCCCGAGGGGGACGGCGGCTTCGCTCGTGCGCCGGGGTGATTCGGCGGCGGGCTACTTGGGGACGGCCGGGGAACCGTTCCAGGTGTTGCCATAGGACGACCAGTACCGGGTCAGGTTCTTGCTGATCCAGAAGGTGTTGAAGTTGTTGCCGGAGAAGGTGCCCTTCATCATGCCGCCGGCGCCCATCGCCTTGGCACCCGAGCGCGCCGGGTGCAAGGCGACATTGCCGGAGGCGACAACGCCGTTGGTGCTGGTGCTCATCGAGGGGAGCGACAAACTGGCATCCATCAGCCGGTAGCCGTAGCCGTACTGGCGGGAGGTGGTGACGGTGTTGTTGCGCCACCGGTTGTTCCAGCCGGCCATCTGGTCGTTGTAGCCGATGGCGACATTGGTCGCGAAGTTCTTCTCGAAGGTGTTGTAGCTGGAGTCGACATCGGTGTTGAACGCCCGGCCGTCACCTTGCAGGTCGTGGACCTTGTTGTTGGTGATCTTGTTGTAGTTCGCGGCCGATCCGAACCGGATGCCCTCTTGCATGTAGTGGGCGGCGCGCGAGATGGCGATATCGGTGACGTCGTTGCCGGTCACGGTCCAGAAGTTGCTGTGGTTCATGATCCACACGCCCGGACCGGAGCCGCAGATGATCTTCGAGATCCGGTTGCCCTGCACCACGCCCGAGGTGGTCAGCGTCGCGAAGATCCCGCGGCCGGTGATCGTGTTGTCGATGAACTTCACTCCGACGACCGGGTCGAGCGCGGTGTTCAGCGCCTTGGCGAGGTACGGGATCGCGTTGCGGGCGGCCGTCGGGTTGTAGGACCCGGCGCCGGGCACCGCGCGCCGCGGCTGCCAGATCTTCTTCTTCACCAAGGCGGCATGCCACGAGAAGACCTTGCCCGAGCCCTTGCCCGACAGGTAGGCGCCGTGGTGGATGTTCAGGCCCTTGAAGGTCCAGTAGTCGGCACCCGAGAGCATCTTGATCGTGCGCCGCGGGGAGGGGGCGCTGCTGTAGCAGGAGTCCGGCGACTGGTTGGACGTCAAGGTGACGGCGCCGTCACCCGCCGGCGTCACCGTGATGGGAGCCGAGGCGGTGCCGGAGTTCTTGATCCGGATCTCACCGACATAGGTGCCGCCGTGCACGCGGATCGTCGTGCCGGGCTTGGCCCGGTCCGCCGCCGCCTGGACGGTGCGCAGTGGGGACTTGGCGGTGCCGGCGTTGCCGTCGGATCCGCGGGTGGAGACGTGGATCTCGCTGCCGGCGGCCCAGGGCGAGGGTGAGGGTCTTGTGGGGGGTGGTCATCGATTCTCCAGGTCAGCAGTGGCTCGGGGCGAAGGTGGCGGGCGGCGGGGTCGGCTTGCCGTTGAAGGTGTTGCCGTACTTGCCCCAGTAGCTCTGCACCGACTTGGCGACCTTGGCGGTCGTCCAGGCGTTTCCGTTGTAGGTGCCGTACATCGTGCCGCCGACGCCGAAGGACTTGGCCGTCCCGATCGGGCGACTCGCGACATTGCAGGACATGTTGATCTTGTTGGCGCTGGAGTTGTAGGAGGGCAGCGTGAGCTTGCCGTCCATCAGCCGCACGCCGTAGCCGTAGGTGCGGAAGGAGGTGACGGTGTTGCTCTTCCACACATTGCCCCAGCCGGACATCTGGTCGTTGTAGCCGATGGCGACATTGGTGGCGCGGTTGCCGGTGATGGTGTTCCAGCTGCTGTCGACGTCGGTGTTGTAGGCCCGGCCGTCACCGGGCAGGTCGTGGACGTTGTTACCCGTGACCTTGTTGTAGTTGGACGCGGTGCCCATGCGGATGCCTTCCTGCATGAAGTGCTTCCACGTCGAGGCGGCGATGCGGGACACGTCGTTCTTGGTGACCTGCCAGCCGTTGGAGAAGGTGATCAGCCAGATGCCGGGGCCGGTGCCGCAGGCCAGGTCGCTGATCTTGTTGCCGGAGGCCACGCCGTAGGAGTTCATGCGGAAGAAGAGCCCCTTCTTGGTGACCGTGTTGTTCAGGAACTTCAGGCCATCGTTGGAATCCAGGTCCTGGTCGCCTGTGACGGTGCGCAGGTAGGGAACCACCTGCCTGGCCGCGGTCGGGTTGTAGGAACCGGCGCCGGGCACCTTCCGGCGCGTCTGCCAGTTGCCCTGGTCGACGAGCCTGCTGTGCCAGGTGTAGGCCGAACCCGCGTCCTTGCCGGTCGAGTAGACGCCACCGACGATGTTGAGACCCTGGAAGGTCCAGTAGTCCGAGCCCGAGATGATCAGGATCGTGCGCTGACCGTCGGGCTGGCTGTTGTTGCACGCGGGCATCGGCAGATTGGCGGTCAAGGTGACGGCGCCATCGCCATACGGCATGACGGTGATCGGCGCGCTCGCCGTGCCCGACTTGCGGATCTTCAGCTGCTGGTTGTAGGTGCCCTTGTGGATCTTGATGGTCGTGCCTGCGGCAGCCTTGTCGATGGCGGCCTGGACGGTCTTGAGGGGCTTGCCCGGTGCGCCGCTGTTGGCGTCGTTGCCGGTGGTTGACACCTCCAGGACGGTGCCGGCGGCGGTGGCCGGGCCGGCCCCGGCGGCGACCGCACCCGCGAGCACGACGGTGGCGGCCAGCCCGGATGACATCAGGCGAACAGAGGGGGTGGTTTTCATGGTGGGGTTTCTCACTCGTGCGACGACGGCGGTCAGTCGCGCCCGCGATTTTCCACGGCCCATACTCCGCGGCGAACTGCCCCGAGACAGGGGCCAGCACCAGGCGTGACGTGGCGAGTGTAGATCACCATTGGATAACGAGGCCAATTCGCCCGGGTCACGGACGATTGGGTTGGCTGCCGGCGCGCGGCGGTTCAGCCGGCGGTGACGGGCGAGCCGACCACCGCTTCGCCGGCTTTGAG
>NZ_HG764815.1:3650614-3657160 GCF_001050535.1 Nostocoides australiense Ben110
CTGGCAGGTCGAGGCGTCGTTCCGGATGTCCAAGAGCGACCTACGCGCCCGACCGATCTTCCACCACACCAAAGACGCGATCGAGGCCCACCTGACCATCGTCTTCGCCGCGCTGGCCATCTCCCGGCGCCTCCAAGACCAGACCGGCATGAGCATCAAGAAGATCGTGCGCGCGCTCCGCCCGATCCAGCAGATCACCATCACCATCGCCGGCCACCCCCACACCGCGGCCGACTCCCTCACTGACGCCGCCCGAGACATCCTCATCGCCACAGGCCACGAGCCCGCGACACACTAAATTGGCACGACTCGGGCTGAACGACGAAGCGGGGTCTGCTCCAGGCCACAGCAGACCCCGCTTCACCCTGCCACTTGACAGAAACCAGTCACATATCAGCAGAGCCTCCCGGGCAAGGATCTTGGCCATCGCCTCGCATTTCTTGCTGTCCGAGACCTTTCGGGCCGGGTTGAACAGCGAGTACGGCTCCCCTGGTCGTGCGAGAGCGGGGTGCCCACGGGCGAAGCCCGTGCGAATGGTCAGAACGACCTCCAGCTTGTCCAGCGACTCTTGGACAGCGTCATCGCTGAGCCCGGACAAGACGGCCATCAATGACTCGGCCACCGCGTCCACCCGCCCGTGGACGATGGCGCGTGCCGGTTGGACGTCGGTCCACGACACCTCGTCGACTCCGCCGGTGACGTCGCGGACCGTGTACCCGAACGGGCCGACTGCGACCACCACTCGGGGTCCCTCCGGGAAGAGGATGGTGGCGCCCTCGTAGAGCGTCACTCGGGCGTTCATGTCCGCGCCGCATCGGTTGCCCACGCGAGGCGCGAGCGCTGATCCCAAGGGGCGTTGAGGTCCATCTCGATCTCGCCGGACCAGACCAGGTGCCACATGGCTGACGTGAGGAACCCTCGATCGTCATCGGCCGCGATGACATCACCGACAGTGCCGTCACCGTCGGTCAGGACACCCTGCAGGATCGCCTTGGCAGGCATCACCCACTCCGGGGCTCGGCGCGCCGACGCGATCCAGCGGAGGTTCAACGACGCCACCGGGTCCAGACCACCGAACAGCTCGTAACGCCAGCCGACCTTCGCGCAGGCCGCCTGAGTACGCGTCGACATCACCATGAACGTGTCGTCGCGTTCTTCCGGGGCGCGGACATCCCAGATGGTCACCGAACCGTCCCGGTGCGCGCTCAACACGTCGGGGATGTGCTTCGTTCCGTCCTCCCAGCGCAACAACACGGGTTGACCGACCAGCCACGTCACATCACGTTGATGGTCCAACCATGTCGCGAGCTCGTGCTCAAGACCAGACTCGAGGAACAGCCACCCACCCGTCGTCGTCGACATCGCCTGCACCGGGATGTTTCTCGACAGTCGGCCAGACTTTGTCTCCCGCACCGGCTGCAAGCTGCGTGGATCGGGCGGCCCCGCCACCCATGACCACTCGGATCGCGAACCCCCAGCACACCAAAACGACCACGTCGCTTCACCCACTTGGGCACCGACGGGCCGTAGCCCTACACTGGGCATGACGACACCTCCTGTCTCCTCACCCGGATCAGGTACTTGTCTTACGAGGGCGCTCCGCTGGAACGGGGCGCCCTCGACGTTTGTCTAGTGCGTTGAGCGTAGACCTTCCCCTCTCGCGCCGCCTAGCGCAGAAATCACGATCTGACAAGAAGACACGCCGTAAACCCTCCTATGAAACATAGGTGGCGGTTTGTGAAAAGTAGGACCCATCTCTACAATCAGAACCCGGCATTGGTCGCCATATTGGAGAAGCGGGAGTAGTGGCCCTGGAAGCCCAGGGTGATATCGCGGGTGGGGCCGTTGCGGTGCTTGACGACCAGGACGTCGGCTTCGCCCTCGCGTTCCTTTTCCTTATGCAGCAATATAACGACGTCTGCGTCCTGTTCTATAGAGCCCGATTCGCGCAGGTCGGACATCTGGGGGCGCTTGTCGGTGCGCTGCTCGGGGCCACGGTTGAGCTGGGAGATGGCGATGACCGGGACCTCGAGCTCCTTGGCGAGCAGCTTCAGGGCCCGGGAGAACTCGGAGACCTCCTGCTGGCGGGACTCGACCTTCTTGCCCGAACTCATGAGCTGCAGATAGTCGATGACGACCAATTTGAGGCCGTGCTGCTGCTTCAGGCGCCGGCACTTGGCGCGGATCTCCATCAGCGACATATTCGGCGAGTCGTCGATGTAGAGGGGGGCGTGCTCGATGCGGGTGACGACCTTGGCCAGCTTCTGCCACCCGGCGTCGCCGATCGTGCCCTTGCGCAGATCCTGCATTGACATCGACCCCTCGGCCGCGAGCACACGCATGGAGATCTCGGTGCGGCTCATTTCGAGGGAGAAGAACGCGGCCGGCAGGTTGTGCTTGATCGACGCGGTCCGGGCGATGTCCATTCCGAATGTCGAATTATGCGTCGGCACCATTTCTCGGCCGGCCAGATAAAGGTGGTCGGCGTTGTCAACCTCAATGCAGCGCACCGGGATCGAGGCAATGGGGCGGACCGCCGTGATGAATCGCGAGTCGCGGCGCTGGAAGGTGCGCTTGCGCAACTCCTTGTGACGAATTGCCTTGCGCGGCAGCCAAAAGACATCTTCATCAGTAGAGAATGTCAGAGTCGTGACAGTGGACGATGCCTCGGTTCGCCCGATGACACGTTTGCGGGATATACCGACACGCATCCCCAGCGACGCGATCAGTTCCGCAAAATCCGCGGCCAGGCGCTGGCTGGTGGTTGTGAACTGCACACATCCACTGGATGTCACCGTGCCGTCGGTGTCCAATAGCCCGGCCAATAGGTCGCGTCGCTGTCTCACGCTTCCGCGAAGAAGCGCTGCCGGAATGTGCTTGTTGCCCAGCAGATCCAACCCGCGGAGCAGGCCCTTGACTGTGCCGTGATCGTTGCGGCAGGCCTGGCAGCGCTCGTGGCCGCTTGTGACGACTCCGCAGTCGGGGCACGTCGGGACGAGTCGGCTCGTGCCTCGAGATTTCCCTCCGCAGGAGCGTCCGCACGTCTTGACCTGTGAGGTTGCGGGCACGAAGGTGGTGCCGCACACCACACATGAGCGGCTCGCGAGCACCGAACGGGGCAGACGCAAGCGGTAACGCATGAGGCCCGCCGTAGGGGTGACTTCGAGTCCTTCCCCCTCAAGGAACGCGACAATCTCCGGGTCGGCGGTGGTGATCGTGGGCTCGGCAGACGTGCCGTCGCCCAGCCACGCGCCGATCGCGTATGGACTCAGCGGCAGCTCAACATCGGGGAGTTCGAGCGGCTCGGCAAGCGAAACCGAATGGTTGAGACGGGCTTCAGGCGTCTGAGTGCGCAGCGTCGCCGCGATCTCCTCTGTCGTCCGAACGGCGGGCACGCGGTGGGCACTGCGGCGGCTGGCGCGGGTGTGCGTGACCCACTGGTGTTCGGCGTCGGCGACGATGGTTGCGCCGTCGGAGAAGACGACCTCGAAGCACGGGCGGCCGGTCATCACGGCGGTCGCCTGGGTGATGCGGGTGGGGCGACCGTCGGCGCCGAGGACGAGGTCACCGACGGCGACCTCGCCCATCGTCGTCCAGCCGGTCGGCGTCGGCAGGGGGGTATCCAGGGCGAGCGCCTTGCCGACAGCCGGGCGCGCGGCCACGACGATCATCTGGCCCCTGTGCAAGCCGTGCAGCAACTCGTCCAGCTCGGTGAAGCCGGTGGGGACACCGGTCATCTCGTCGGTGCGACCGGAGGCGACCTCGATCTCGTTGAGGGTGTCCTCCAACGTCAGCCCCAGGCGCACATAGTCCTCGGACCCGCGCTTGTCCGCCACGGCATACACCTCGGCCTGGGCCCGGTTGACGATCTCCTCGACGTCACCCTCACCCTGCCCGTAGCCGAGTTGCACGATCTTGGTGCCCGCCTCGACAAGCCGGCGCAGCAGCGCCCGCTCGGCCACGATCTGCGCGTAATAGCCGGCGTTCGCGGCGGTGGGGACCGCCTGGATCAGGTCGTGCAGATAGGCCTGGCCGCCGGCGCGCTGCAGGGTGCCGCGCTTGGTCATCTCGTCGGCGACGGTGATCGCGTCGACCGGCTCACCCCGGGAGAACAGGTCGATGATCGCGTCATAGATCAGTTCGTGCGCCGGGCGGTAGAAGTCGGTCGACTTCAACTCCTCCGCGACATCGCCGATCGCGTCTTTCGACAGCAGCATCCCGCCGAGCACCGACTGCTCGGCGTGCACATCCTGCGGGGGGACCCGGTCCCCGCCGGGCCCGTCCGGTGAGCCGAAAGCCCCGACATCGAGCTGCGCCAGCGTCACCGCGAACCACCTTCCGTAGCGCCTCCACCAACCACACCGGCAGTAGACCAGCGAGCACCGACAACGCCGCTGCCGCGGGCCGGGTGGGGAGGGGTCGGACCAACGTAAGACACCCGGCCCGGTCACGACAAAGCCGCCCTGTGTATGCCGTGTGGACAGCTTGTGCAACACGCCCGCCGCGGTTGTGCACACCTTCGGGAAAAGCCTGTGGAGACCAGCCGGTCACCGCAGTTGCAGGCCAGTGACCTGCAGTAACAATGATTCACCCCTGTGGACGAAAATTGTTTTTCCGCGTGTCGGACCCCGGTGATCCACACCCGCAAGCCAGTGGACAGGCTGCCGGACAACGCCGTACTGGACACTCTGCACGACCCTTCCGACCCGCCTTGGTTTGCCGCGCCCGGGGGTGGAGGATGGGGCTATGCAGATCGTCACGCCCGAGGCACTACAGAGCATCTTCGCCAGCTTTGCGGACAACAGCCGATTCGTCGTCAGCGGCAATGCCGCGATCCCGCACGTCGCCATCGAACTGATCGACAAGGCCCAGCAGCGCTACATCATCCACGCCCTCAACGCGAGCAAGGGCGCGGCCCCCGAGCGCGAGGGCGTGACGGCCGAGACCACCTTCGTCGGTGCCGGCATGCGCAAACACCCGGGACTGGCCTACGTCCCCTGTCGCCTCTCCCTCGTGCCGCGCCTCTTCGACGGCCCGCTCCCCCCGGACGCTGTCGTCATCCACACCGCCCCCGCCCGTGACGGCCAGCTCAGCCTCGGCATCGAGTGCAATATCCTGCCTGCCGCCATCGACGCCTGCCGCGCCCGCTCCGGCCGCATCATCGCGGTCATCAACGACCAGATGCCCTACACCTACGGCGACGCCCAGGTACCGGTCGACCTGGTCGACTACGCCATCGAGGTCAGCGTCCCGCTGCCCGAGATCACCCCGGCCACCCCCGATGCCGACAGCAACCGCATCGGCGAACTCGTCGCCGCCCGCATACCCGCCGGCGCCACCCTGCAGGCCGGCATCGGCGCCATCCCCGACGCCACCATCGCTCAACTGCATACCCACAAGGGCCTGCGGATCTGGACCGAAACCTTCTCCGACGGCGTCCTGGCCCTCGAACGCGGCGGATCCATGGATCCCAACCACCCGCTCACCACCAGCTTCCTGATGGGCACTCGCGAACTCTACGACTGGGTCGACGGCAACCCGCGCGTGCGGATGATGCGCACCGAGCGCACCAACGACCCGGCCCTGATCGCCCTCCAGCGGCACATGACCTCGATCAACACCGCCCTCGAGATCGACCTGTTCGGGCAGGCCAACGCCAGCCGCATCAACGCGCGGATCTATTCCGGCTTCGGCGGCCAGACCGACTTCATCGTCGGCGCCCTCCACTCCCCGGGGGGCGCGGCATACATGGCACTGCGCTCCTGGCACCCCAAGGCGAACGTGTCCACGATCGTCCCCCTCGTCGACGAGCCGGTCACCTCCTTCCAGCAGTCGGCCGTCGTCACCGAGAACGGCGTCGCCGAACTGTGGGGTTATACCCAGCAGGCCCAGGCCCGCCACCTGATCCGCGACGCCGCCCACCCCGACGTGCGCGAGGAGCTCTGGGAGGAAGCCCGCGAACTCGGCCTCGCCTGATCGCGCACACAAGCAATCACGCACACACGTAATCGCGCACGCCGGGAACCGATCCGCCGCCCCTGCGCTCTAAGGGGAGTCGCGCGCGCCGCCGGAGGGGAGGCGCGCGCGGCACGATTGCTTCCCCGTGCCGTATGCGGTCGCCGTGCCGTATGCCGTCGCGATAACGGTATGCCGTCGCCCACCCGTCCGGGACCGGACGCGGCGGCCTTTCTTACCTGGTACGCCGGGGACCGACATTCACTCCCTCGTAACGGCTTTGCTCCAATGATCCACTTCACATGCCGTGAAGGCGGTTTGGGAGGCAATATCTAAGGTGTGAGCACGTCGGCCCCGGAGGACTTCGCGCAAGCGCTCGCCCAGCGTCTCGGTGGGCAATCGGTCCGGCAGCTCGCGGCGGTTTCGGGATGGGGCCGGACCACGGTTTCCGACATCCGCGCGGGCCGGCACATCCCGAGCGAGGCACAGTTGCGCGACCTGCTCATGTCGGTCGGCGCCGACGAGTCGGAGATCGCCAGCTGGCAGGAGCGCCGCTCGGCCATCATCACCCCGCCGGCGGCGCCGGCCGCG
>NZ_HG764815.1:3657260-3658438 GCF_001050535.1 Nostocoides australiense Ben110
GCCGGCCAGCGGGCGGCGACGGCCCGCACGTGCGGGGTGGGCGGCGCCACCGAGGAGATCGTCGACCGGGCCCAGTCGCTGCGCCGCCCGGTGCTGCGCGTCAACCGCGGGCACATCGTCATCAACGACATCGCGTCCGGTCGCCTCTTCGACGTCGAGAACCGCAAGGCGACCGACGACTGGACCGGGCTGATCCGCCCGCTGCGCGCCGCTGCCGACTACAAGGGGCCGAGCAAGGATCCGGGGCGCTCCACCAAGCAGCCGCCCACGATCACGCCGGCGGTCTTCGGCGCCCGGCCCGGCCGGGCCTCCGTGCTGCCCGTCCTCGACAATGTCACCGACCTCGCCGGCCGCATCCTCGCCGTCACCGCCATCTCCCGGATCGAGGGCGGCACGGCCGTCATCGCCCCCGATCTGCAGACGGTGCGGTTCACCCTCGACAAGGACGCCGAGGTCGGGTCGTTCCTGTTCACCGCCGATGCCGGCGGCATCTCCTCGACCGGCCGGGTCAGCGTCCGCGCGCAGCCCGACAGCAGGAACACCGCACCCAAGCACCGCAAGACCACCGCCGCCCCGCTGTGGACCGTGCCAGCGGGCGGGGTGCTGACCGTCCCTGTCATCGGGTCCTGGCGCGACGGTGAGGGCGACCCGCTCGTCATCGCCGGCGCCGAAACGGCTCGCGGGTCGGTCCAGCCGGGCGACGGCGCCCTCGAGGTCACCGCACCCAGCACCCCCGGCTCGATGGAGGTCACCTACCGGGTCAGTGACGGACGGGCCACCAGTGCCCCCGCCCGGGTGCGCGTCGAGGTCCAGGACGCGCAGGCCACGACCCGGCGGCCGGCGACGACCCGTCCCGATGTCGTCGTGACCGAGGCCGGCCGCCCGGCCCAGATCACCCCACTCGCCAATGACATCCCCGGCTCCGACCCGACGAGCCGCGACCCGCACCTGGCCCTGGACGGCGAGCCGGCCTTCACCCGCTCGAGCAGCAAACCGCTGCGCGTCGACACCGACCTGACCAGCGGCACCCTCACCGTGATTGCGACCAAACCGGGCACCTACCCGATCCGCTATCGCGCGGCATACGGCACGGCGGAACCGGCCGAGGGGGAGATCCGCGTGGAGGTGCGCGAGAAGGCCAAGGACCGCACGCCCGTCGCGATGCCGGACACCGCCTC
>NZ_HG764815.1:3658538-3659730 GCF_001050535.1 Nostocoides australiense Ben110
CCCCCCCCCCCCCCCCGCCTGTGGCGGGGGTGCCTCCGACGACGCCGGGTCGGGTTCCGCCGGTGCCGGTGGCCCCATCACGGTGACCGCGACCGACACCGAATGCACCGTCTCGGCGAATACCGCCCCCGCCGGCAAGGTGACCTTCACCGTCACGAACAAGGGCACCAAGATCAACGAGTTCTATGTGTATGCCGAGGGCGACCGGATCGTCGGCGAGGTCGAGAACATCACTCCCGGCCTGTCGCGCGACTTCATCGTCGAGGTGAGCGAGCCGGGCTCCTACGAGACGGCGTGCAAGCCGGGGATGGTGGGCAACGGGATACGCAGCGCTTTCACCGTGACCGGTGACGCCCCGGCGGCCAAGACCGACGACCAAGACCTGCAGGCCGCCGTCGCAGGCTACTCCCGCTGGGTGAACAGCCAGGGAGATGCCTTCCTCACGCGCACAACGGAATTCGTCGAGCTCGTCAAGGCGGGCAAGGTCGAGGAGGCCAAGGCGCTCTATCCGGTCGCGCGCTCCTACTGGGAGCGCATCGAGCCCGTCGCCGAGTCCTTCGGCGATCTCGACCCCAAGATCGACGGCCGCGAGGATGTCGTCGAGGAGGGCATGGCGTTCACCGGCTACCACCGGCTGGAGAAGGACCTGTGGGTCGACGGACTGCAGAAGGACACCTCCGCCATCGCCGACCAGCTGCTCGCCGATGTCACCGAACTCGTCACCAAGGCCAAGTCCGTCGAACTCAACCCGCTTCAGCTCGCCAACGGGTCCAAGGCGCTGCTCGACGAGATCGCGACCGGCAAGATCACCGGCGAGGAAGAGCGCTACAGCCACACCGACCTGTGGGACTTCGAGGCCAATTTCGAAGGCAGCAAGCAGGCCATCGCCGAGCTGCGGCCCTATCTGACCAAGAAGGACGCGGCGCTCGTCGGCAGGATCGACGCGACCGGCAAGGCCCTCGGCGACCTGCTCGAGACCTATCGCCAGGGCGACGGTTTCGTGCTCTACACCGACCTGACCGAGGACGACGTCAAGAAGCTGACGCAGGCCCTGGATGCGTTCTCCGAGAACGTCGCTCAGGTCGCGGGCGTCGTCGCGAAGGCATGACCGACAGGCCTGCTCCCGCCCCTGGCGCCGATGGCGCCGGGGCGAGCCGGCGCGCCGCCGTGGGTTCGGCGCTCGGCGCGGCAG
>NZ_HG764815.1:3659830-3661320 GCF_001050535.1 Nostocoides australiense Ben110
ACGGCGGCGACAACATCGGCGTCTACACCCCTGTCTTCCTCAGCGTGGAACCTCTCGCAGTAGTCGCCTACTGCATCATCTTCCTCGCGCTCGTCGCGGTCCTGGTGGCCCTGGCAAAGTTCGTCGCCACCCGCCCCCCGATCGCCGAAGTGCTCGAACGCTGGGAGCACATCCTCTTCCCCATCGTTCTCATCGGCCTCGGCATCGTGATCCTCGTCAGCGGCGGAGCCTTCGGGCTCTGACGTAGCGGCAGCGATCCAAACGGCCCCGACCGGGCGCACCCCTCTCGGTTCAGACCGCGACACCTACCTGCAGCCAGTCCTGCGTGATCGCGGCAACAAGACCGCCACGGAGCGCTGCAAAAACCCCGCCACCAAGCGAACGAAGCCACAACCTTCGCCCAGCTCGGCTTGGACACTGACCTGTGGACGCTCGATCTCGACGAGTTGCGGGCCGACCCCGACTTCACGGGCATCGAGGCCGAGCGCGCCGAGGGTTACGGGCTGGTCGGCACCACCGCAGGTGAGGGAGAGCCGGCGCTCATCCTGCAAGGCCATATCGACGTCGTCCCCACAGGCGATTTGGCGAAGTGGGACGGCGATCCCTTCTCCGGCGCGATCCGCGACGGTGCGGTGCACGGCCGCGGGGCCTGCGACATGAAAGCCGGGCGTGGCGGTCAATATCGCCGTCGCCCGGGCGTCGCACGCGAGCGGGCTGCGCTTCGAGCGCCGGCTGGTCTCGGCGATCGAGGCGTTCTGGCCCATCCACAGCGCGCTACGCGTGCTGGAGAGCCGGCGCAATGCCCACCCCGATCCGCTCTTCGCGGGCAATCCCCTGCCCTACGGCATCAGCGTCGGCACCATCACCGCCGGCGACTGGGCGAGCAGCGTGCCCGACTCGCTGGTCGCGCACGGGCGCTACAACATCGCCCTCAACGAGGATCCGGCCGCGCGGCCCGCCGCGAGTTCGAGGACGCTGTCGCGTCGGCCTGCGCGACGGATCCCTGGCTGCGCGATCATCCGGCCATCGTCACCTGGCCGGGTGGCCAGTTCGGCTCCGGCCGGCTCGCCGGAACGCACCCGCTCATCACCGAGGTCGCCGACGCGGCGTATGCCGTGACCGGCGCCCGCCCGCTGCCCGCCGCCGCCCCCTACGGCTCGAACCTGCGGCTCTATCTGGGGCACGGCGGCATACCGACATTGCAGTACGGACCGGGGGACGTGCGACTCGCCCACGAGCCGCGCGAGTCGGTTCCCATCCAGGAGACCATCGACGTCGCCCGGTCACTCGTCGCGTTCGCCGCCACCCGCCTCGGCGGACACCGGTGAGCGAACCCGCCGGCCCGGCGTGCCTCGACCTGCATTGCCACGGCGCGCTCGGCTTCGAGTTCGGCGGCGCCGAGGCGGGATCACGGAAGGCGGCGGCATACCACCGGGAACGCGGAGCGCGTGTCGTCGCCAGCCTCGTCAGCGCACCGCCGCCGGCGCTCG
>NZ_HG764815.1:3661420-3663259 GCF_001050535.1 Nostocoides australiense Ben110
CTCGGCGAGGACCTCGAGCAGTTCTTCGACGCGGGGCGCCGTCGCCGCGCACAGACTCAGGTGCAGGCTCGGCGGGCCGCCGCGGAAGGGCAGTTGCGGGCTGAGCAGCCACCCGCGGGAGGACGCCTCGTCGGCGAGGGTGAACACGTCATACCCGGCGTCCTGGGTCGTCGTGACGGCCAGCAGCGTGCTGTCGGGAGCGACGAGCGGGCGCAGCCCGAGGCCGCGTTCCGCGATCTGCTCGGCCAAGCCCACCGTCGCCTCGCGGGCGACCTGGGCGAGTTCGCGATAGCCGTCGAGGCCGAGATAGCGCACGACGGCCCACGCCGCCGCGAGCGGGCCACCCGATTTCGTCGATTGCATCGTCGTGTTCAACATCGTGTAGCCCGGCCAGTCCGCCGCCGCGAAGAAATGGCTTTTTCGCAAAGATGCGTTGCGGTGCAACAGGATCGAGACACCCTTGGGCGTGTAGCCGTATTTGTGCAGGTCCACCGAGATGCTGCTCACGCCCTCGATCTCGAAGGACCACGGCGGCGCACCGTCGAGGAAGGGCAGCACCCACCCGCCGATGCAGGCGTCGACGTGCAGCCGTATGCCGTGCTCCCCCGCCACGTCGGCCAGCGCCGTGATCGGGTCGATCACCCCGTGGGCGTAGGAGGGTGCCGAGCCCACGAGGAGCACCGTGGTCCCGTCGACCGCCGCCGCCATCGCGGCCGGGTCCGCGCGGAAGGTCACCGGGTCGACGTTGACGAAGACCGGACGCACGCCGACGTAGTGCGCCGCCTTGTGGAAGGCCGCGTGGACGGTGGTCGGCAGCACCATTGACGGCGAATCGCGCTGGGCTGCAGAGTTTTTCGGGTCGTCGCGGGCCGCGAGGACAGCCAGCATGATCGACTCCGTGCCGCCTGACGTCACCGTCCCGGCGAACCCGTCAGGAGCCCGCAGCAGATGTCCGGCGAGCCGCACCAGGTCGTTCTCCATCGCCAGCAGCGACGGGAAGGCTGTCGGATCGAGACCGTTGGTGCCGGCGAACGACGCGAGCGCGCGGCGGCCGATCTCGTCGGCGTCGGCCAGCCCCGAGTCGTAGACATAGGACAGCGTCCGCCCGCCGTGCGTGGCAACATCGTTGGCGCGCAACGCCTCCAGCGCCGTGAGGATGTCGTCGGCGCGCGTCATACGATTCCTTCCTCGGATGCGGCCCGCACGGCCGGCTCGTCAAGACGATAGCGAGCGAGCGCCAGCAACGACAGTGCGATGACGACGGCCGGCACGAGCGAGAACCCGAGTTGGATCGCGTCGATCGCCCCCGCCGGCTGGCGCACCGAATCACCCGAGGACGAGACGTAGCCGCCCAAGGCGAGGACGGCGGCATACAGCCCGGGGCCGAGCGCGAGGCCGAGGGTTTCGGCGCCCGTCCAGACCCCGGTGAAGACGCCGACCCGATTCTCGCCCGTCCGCGCGGCGTCGACGGCCGCCACGTCCGGCAGCATGGCGAGCGGGAAGAGTTGCGTGCCGGCATACCCGATCCCGACGACCGCCACGGCGGCGGCGAGGAGGGCCAAAGACCCTTCTCGCACAACGAAAATCGCCAGAGCCCCGGTGAGCAGGACCAGCGACGCGAGGAGGAAGCCGCCCTTCTTGCCCAACCGGTCGCCGACGGCCTGCCACAGCGGCATCACGACGAGCGCCGGCGCGACGAAGCAGACGAAGATGACCGTCGCGGCGCCGCCCCCGCCGACGACCCACCGGGCGACGTAGTCGACGCCGGCGAGCATGCAGCCGGTCGCCAAGGCCTGCAGGACGTATGCCGTCAGCAACCGCCGGAAGTCCGGCGTCGCC
>NZ_HG764815.1:3663359-3664491 GCF_001050535.1 Nostocoides australiense Ben110
GCGGTGACCGTGGCGTCGGTGAGGGTGACCTGGCCGTTGGCGTCCACGGCGCCGGTGCCGCCGCCGGAGGCGCTGGTGATCGTGATCGTGCCGCCGGTCAGGGCGACCGAGCCGTTGGAGTCGATACCGTCCTGGCCCGCGTTCACGGTCACGGTGCCGCCGCTGATCGTCAGCAGGGAGCCGTCGTCGGACTCGGTGCCGCCGGTGACGCCGTTGATCGCGGTGGCGTTGATGCCGTCGTCGGAGGCGGTCACCTCCACCGTGCCGCCGGAGATGGTGATGGTCTGGGACTCGATGCCCTCCACGGACTGCGTCACCGTGACAGTGCCGCCGGTGATGTCGAGGGCCCGCTCGGAGTGCACCCCGTCGTCGCCGGCCTCGATCGAGAGCGTGCCCCCGTCGATGCGCACCCAGCCACGGTCCTCCTCCTCCGCGTTGTCGGACTTGACGGCGTCGCCGCCGGACGTGACGCTCAGGGTGCCGTCGAGGACGTAGACGTAGTCCTTGCCGCGGATGCCGTCGTCGGCAGCTGTGACGGTGACCGTGCCCGAGGCGATGACCAGGCCGTCCTTGGTGCTGATGCCGTCGCCGGCGTTGCCGGTGACGTCGAGGGTGCCGGAGCCGGCGATCGTCAGGTCGGAGGCCGAGGCGAGGGCGGCGACGGGTGTGGCGTCGTCGGCGACGGTGTAGTTCGAGCCGTCGGCGAGGACATTGGTGGTGCCGTCCTCGAGGTAGACCGTGACCTCGTCCGCACTGGTGATCGCTACGGCGGTGCCGTCGGCGTTGGTGATGGACACGCCGTCGAGGATCAGCACGACGGTCTCGTCGTCAGGGGCGGCGACGACCAGCTGACCGTCGCTCAGCGTGCCGGAGATCCGGTAGACCCCGCCGCTCGTGATCGTCACGGTGTCGCCGTCGACAGTGACACCGTCACCGCTCGAGGCACCGTCGGCGAGGGTGACGGCGACCTCCTCCGAGGCCTCCCAGGTCAGGTCGTCATCGTCGTAGTGGGTGTCGGTGGAGGTGGTGGAGGTAGCGGAGGTGGTGGAGGTGCTGGCGGAGGTGGTCGACGCCGAGTCGCCGGACCCGGCCGTGTCGCTGTCCGACGTGGTCGACGCGACGGAGCTGGCGG
>NZ_HG764815.1:3664591-3667224 GCF_001050535.1 Nostocoides australiense Ben110
CCGGAAAAGACGGCCAGGGCGGTGCCGTATGCCGTGAGCAGGGCTGCGTCTCCTAAGCGTGCGGCGCGGGGCGGTGGACCGAGTCCGCCGCCCCGCGCGACCATCTTGTCGAGAGCGCCCACCTCCGCGTCGGCGAAACGGCGACCCACTGGATCACTACGTAACGACCCAGGTTGACGCCGACGACGATCTCGGCGTCAGCTGTTGCGCTGCACCGCGTCCTTCGACTCCTGCGCGCTTTCCTTGACGGTTTGGGCAGCGCCCTGGCCCTCGGCCTTGACCTTTTCCACGCTCTCTTGAGCGCTCTCCTTCAGGGCGTTCGCGGCGTCCTGTGCCGGCTCCTTGAGGTTCTCCGCAGCCTCTTGCACAACGGACTTGGCCTCCTCGAGCAGAGGCTGGCCCTTCTCCTCGACGGCGTCCTTGGCGGTCGCGGCCAGTTGCCGTTCCTTCTCGGACGCGGGCAGCAACGAGCCCAACAACCACCCGGCCCCGAGAGCGACCAGGCCGGCCGCGAGCGGATTGCCGCGGGTGCGGCGCCGGGCGGCGGACGGCGCGTTCTCCACCTGCGCGCGTGCCGACGCGGCCATGTCGCCGACCGTGTCTCCGGCGTCGCTCAGTTTCCCGGTCAGGCCGCTGGAGTCTCCATAGTCGTCGTCGCTGCCCATGACCTTCTCCTTCAGCCCGCGGCCGGCGCCGACCACCTTGTCCTGCACCTTCTCGACCTGGCGCTTGGCAACGGCGCCGGGTTCGACCGCCTCGCCCAGGGCGTTGACGTTCTGGCTCAGGTTGACTCGGGTCTGCTCGATGTCCCGGCGCAATTGCTCCGGGTCGTTGCTGTCGATCGTGGGGATGTCATTGCTCATCGCGGATCCTCGTTTCCCTTCAGCGCATCCGGGACCTGTTTGACGGTCTCGACTGTGCGCGGCACTCCAGTGACGTTCTTGAGTTCGGTGCGACCACGCGCCGCCAGCACGGCGGCGATAAGCGCCCAGATGACGCCGACGACCAAAGCCGCGACGCCGAAGTTGTCCCACCACGACCCGAGCGCCCACCACAGGGCGATCGACAGGAAGAGCAGAGCCAGGTGGCCAGCGACGCCCGCGCCGGCCAGCATCCCCGCGCCCTTGCCCGCGTCGGTGGCCGACTGGCGCACCTCGGCTTTGGCCAGCGCCACTTCTTGACGCATCAAGGTCGTGACGTCGCCGGCGATGTCGCCCAGTAATGCGCCGATGGAGCCGATCTCGCCCTTGTCGTAGGTGTCATGGGCACCCTCGATCTGCTCTGCCGGGCGCACCTCACCGATCTCGGCCGGCTCACGGACCGGCGGGCCGGCTGCGGTCGACCCTTCGTGGCCGACTTGACTCATCGGGGCAGCTCCCCGCCGGCCTCTCGGGTGGTCCCCGTGCGGACGCTCGCCGGGTTCGGCGCCGTGGCCGGGGTGGGCGAGCCACCGTATGCCGGGACGGCACTGGGTATGTGCTGTGTCGTCACCGCGCCTGCCGGCACCGTGGTCACGGGCCGCTGCCGCTGGACATACTGCTGGTCCGCGTCGTCGTCCTGACTCGCCAGGCTGCGCGTGATCCGGCCGCCGAGGAATCCGGCAAGCGCTGCTCCGGCGAGGAAGTTGCCGGGGTTGCGGCGTGCGTACCGCCGGATGTCCTCGAGCAGGTCACTCGGGTCCCGTGACTCCAGCCATCCGGCGACCCGCTCGGTTTGGTCGGCAGCCTGGCTCACCAGGCCGCTGGCGATACCGCTCTGACTGCTGCGGCCCATTTCCTGCAGCTCTGAGGTCAGCAGCCGCAAGAGCCCCGCCACCCGGTCCTGCTGCGTGGCAGCCTGCGAGCTGACCTCCGATCGGGCCTGGTGATAGAGGTCCTGAGCATGGTTCTTGGCTTCCCCGGCAACCTGCGCAACCTCCTCCTTGGCGGCCCCGGCGACGGCCTTGCCGCTGGACGCCGCGTCGGCGGCAACGCTCTTGGCCTCGTCAACGGCTTGCGACGAGGTCGACTGCTGCCCGGGCTGGCCGTCCGGGAGCTTGTCCTGGTCAATCATGTAGTTCTCGTCAACCACGTTGTTCTGGTCGAACACGGAATCTGACATTCGCCTGCCTTTCTGGCGGTGGCACCCCCTGGGAGCATCCAATCGACACTGCGCGCCAGCGGGCCTGGGCCACGACCATAGGGACATCGCGGGGTCGAAAAGCGGCAGAGGATCCGCCCAACCAGCGAATGACTCGGAAACCACCCTTGGGGGTGTGAAAATGCCCTAGAGGCCTCGATGGCGGCAGCGTGTGGTTGACAGGGCGGAACCAAGACCTGAGGACGCCCTGATCGGGTTGGCGGTCGGCCTGGCGCTGGACAGGCCCCCGTGTCCGTCATCGGCGCCATCTGAAGTTCATGTGTGACCGGCGCCGTCTCCCGACGCTCCTCGAATTCATTGCGGAGTGCAGGTCTTTCCAAAGCGCGCGGGGTAAACTTTGTGGCAATTGCGGCGCTTAATGGCTCCCTCACGAGCCTCTAAGCCTCTGGTGGAGCCATTCTGCAGATCGTTAGCGAATCCCTGTTCGTGCCGTGAGTTGCTGGGAGATTGTCCGATTGACGATCTAGCTGCTCGACACGCCCACGAGGGTTAGC
>NZ_HG764815.1:3667324-3668431 GCF_001050535.1 Nostocoides australiense Ben110
CGAGTGAGGCGGTTGCCGCCCGGACCTGGCCGGCCCTGACGGATGAGCTGGTCGGGCACTACCGCCGGGCCGTCAGCCAGGCGCAAGAGCGGCGACTGGCCCTGGATGCCGCGCCCTGAGATCCGCCCGGGTGACGGGCCGCTCTAGGCTCTGCGTCATGGGAACAGCGCTGCACCTGAGCGGACCGGTCCTCGTCGGGCCGGACGAGATACGGGACGAGATCTGGGTCATCGACGGGCGGATCAGCTTCACGGCGCCGGCGGCGGAACCGGCCGGGCGCATCGACGGCTGGGTCCTGCCGGGACTGGTGGACGCGCACTGCCACGTCGGTCTCGACACGAACGGGGCCGTCGACGCGGAGACGGCCGAGGCGCAGATCACCAGGGACCGAGACCACGGGACGCTGTTGATCCGCGACGCCGGGTCGCCGGCCGACACCCGGTGGATCGACGACCGGGAGGACCTCCCCAAGCTCATCCGCGCCGGCCGGCATATCGCCCGGACCCGGCGTTACATCCGCAACTACGCCAACGAGGTCGAGCCCGACCAACTGGCCGACGCCGTCCGCGAGCAGGCCCGTCGCGGGGACGGTTGGGTCAAGATCGTCGGCGACTGGATCGATCGCGACACCGGGGATCTGACGCCGTGCTGGCCCCGGGAGGCAGTGGCCGCTGCCCTGGCCGTGGCGCACGAGGAAGGTGCGCGGATGACGGCGCACTGCTTCGGCCCGGATGTCCTCCATGACCTCGCTGCGATCGGCATCGACTGCGTGGAGCACGCGAGCGGGCTGGAGCCGGAGACCATCGAGTCCTTTGCGGCCCAAGGGATTTCGATCGTCCCCACGCTGATCAATATCGACAACTTCCCCGCGATCGCCGAGCCGGCGCGGGAGAAGTTCCCCGACTACCACCGGCGGATGATCGACATCTACGAGCGGCGCGATCAGACGATCGTCGCGGCATACGACGCGGGGGTGCCGATCCGGCTCGGAACCGATGCCGGCGGGACGATGAGCCACGGTCTCGCCGCGCGGGAGGCGCAGCGGCTCGTGGCGGCGGGGGTGCCGCATGCGGCTGCGCTCGACGCGGGCACCTGGGGGGCGCGGGA
>NZ_HG764815.1:3668531-3677049 GCF_001050535.1 Nostocoides australiense Ben110
CCCCCCCCCCCCCCCCCCCCGCCGATGGCTTTCGCGGCGGTGGTCAGGTCGGGTATGACGCCGAATCTGGACTGGGCGCTGCCGGGGCTCATCCGCAAGCCGCAGATGACTTCGGCGAAGATCAACACGATCCCTTCGCGCGTGTAGATCTCACGCACTGCCGCCAGAAACTTCTCGCGCGCTTCGAGGCAGCCGCAGTTGTAGCTGATCGGCTCCAGGATGACGGCGGCGAGCTGGCCGGCGGACTTACGCACGGCGTGCTCGAGTGCCCGTCGAAGCGCAGTACCTTGTCCCGGCCGGTGAAGGCCCGCGCCAGCCTGATGGCTGCTTGCGTCGCCTCGGAACCCGTATTGGCCAGTCGGATCTTCTCGCAGCTTGGGAAGATCTGCCGGGTGAGCTTGGCGAGTTCAAGGGGTCGGCGATGACGACCAGAGCATCGACATCGCAGTCTTCGACGACGCCGTCACGTGCCACTCCGGGGATGCCGAGGGCTATGCCGCGGATCAGTTCGTCGGTCGCCAGTTGCTCCGCGATCAGCTCCTCGATGACGGAATAGGTGATGGCGTCCGGATGACGTTGTTCGCTCAGACGAACCTGCCCGAGGGCGTCCGCCACCGCGAACGCCACGGTGTTCTCACCGTGCTCGGTGACGACATAGACGACCAGGACATGGAGGTAGTCCGCGTTGTATTCGAAGCGGCTTGCCGGACGGCCGACATAGCCGTCCTCCTGGGACGTGCGGATGATCTCGCCGTCGGCGCGCATCTCGTTCAGGATGGTGTTGCACGTCGAGACGCTCAGGCCCGTCCACGCCGCCATCTCGGCCTTGGTGCACGTCTTGCGAACGTGCAACTCTCTGCGGATCCGCTCGCGATTGAGCTGCCGCACTTCGGGCGTGCTGCTCACCATGTGCGGCCTCTCCCCGTCTACGTTGGCCGGATGCTATCAATCAGCCGCATTTCACGGCCGATCCGTGCTCGGATCATCAGCGGCGGATGAGAAGTCGCACGGGGTAGCGGTCACCGACGGTTGCCTCGACCACGCCCGGGTTCCCGGGCGTCAGGGCGTCGAGATCGCCGGACATCTCCAGAATGCTCGTCAGGGTCTCGCCCTTGATCAGGTCGCGGTGTTCCTCCATCGCGCGATTGACGAAGTCGCCGCCCGTCACGAGCAGGGCGATGCGGTCGGAGACGTCCAGGCCGGCATCGCGCCGGGCGCCCTGGACGGCTCGGATCAGGTCGCGGGCCACGCCCTCGAGCTCCAATTCCAGCGTAACGTCGGTGTCGAGGACGACGAATCCGCCGCCGGGAAGCAAACCCGTTGCGACGCTGCCGCCGCCGTCGGTGTCGACAACGGTCTCGAGGGCGTACTCCCCCTCGACCAGCGGCAGCCCGCCCGCGATAACCGTGCCGTCGTCGCCGATGGACCAGTCGCCGCTCTTGCTACCCTTGATGGCCACCTGCACGTCCTTGCCGAGCCGCGGGCCGGCGGCACGGGCGTTGACGGTCAGCTTCTGGCTGATGCCGAAGTCGGACTGGTGTGCGTCGGAGACAGCGCGAACGTCTACCGACTTGACATTGAGCTCGTCGGCGATGACGGCCGAGAAGGGCCGCAGCGCAGCGGCATCCGCGGTCACGACGGTCAGTGATGACAGGGGCAGCCGGGTGCGCAGCCGCTCGGCCTTGCGCAGCGACGAGCCCACCGAGCACACGGTCTGGACCCGGTCCATGGCCGCGACGAGGGTGTGGTCCTCGGGCAGGTCATTGATGTTGGGCCAGTCGGTCAGGTGCACCGAGCGCCCGCCCGTCAACCCGCGCCAGATCTCCTCGGTCACGAGCGGCAGCAAGGGGGCGGCGACACGGCATACCACCTCCAGCACCGTGTAGAGGGTGTCGAAGGCGTCCTTGCTCGACTGCGTCACCGTGCCACCGGCGGCCCAGAACCGATCGCGCGAGCGGCGGATGTACCAGTTGCTGAGCACGTCGAGGAAGGTGCGCGTCAGTTCGCACGCGCGCGGGATGTCGTAGACGTCTTGTGCCGCACCGGAATCCGCGACGTACTCCCGCAGCTTCGCGAGGATGTAGCGGTCGAGGCCGTCGGTGGAATCGGTCCGCCACTGGGCGTCATAGCCGGCGGCCCCGGCGTAGAGGGCGAAGAAGTACCACGCGTTCCACAGCGGGATCAGCGCCTGGCGCACGCCCGCGCGGATGCCCTCCTCGGTGACGATCAGGTTGCCGCCGCGCAGGATCGGGCTCGCCATGAGGAACCAACGCATCGCATCGGCGCCGTCGCGATCGAAGACCTCCGAGACGTCCGGGTAATTGCGCAGCGACTTGCTCATCTTCTGGCCGTCGTCGCCGAGCACGATGCCGTGGCTGATGCACGACTGGAACGCCGGCCGGTCGAAGAGCGCTGTGGCGAGGATGTGCAGCGTGTAGAACCAGCCGCGGGTCTGCCCGATGTACTCGACGATGAAGTCACCCGGGAAGTGATGCTCGAACCACTCCCGGTTCTCGAACGGATAGTGCACCTGGGCGAAACTCATCGAGCCGGAGTCGAACCAGACATCCAGCACGTCCTCGACGCGCCGCATCGTCGACTGTCCGGTCGGGTCGTCCGGGTTGGGCCGGGTCAGCTCGTCGATGAACGGCCGGTGCAGATCCGGCTCGCCCTTCTCGTTGCGCGGGAGCACCCCGAAGTCTGCTTCGAGCTCGGCGAAGGAGCCATAGACGTCGAGCCGCGGATACTCGGGGTTGTCCGAGCGCCACACGGGAATCGGGCTGCCCCAGAAGCGATTCCGCGAGATCGACCAGTCTCGGGCATTCTCGAGCCACTTGCCGAACTGGCCGTCCTTGACGTTGTCGGGGGTCCAGTCGATCTCCTGGTTCAGCTCCATCATCCGCTGCTTGAACTTCGTCACCTCGACGAACCAGGACGAGACAGCCATATAGAGCAGCGGCTGCTTGCAGCGCCAGCAGTGCGGATAGGAGTGTTCGTAGGTCTCCTTGCGCAGCAGCACGGTGCCCTCGGTGACGGGACCCGGATCGGCCTCTTCCCCAGCGCCATCCACGAACGTGCGAGCCTTGAGGTGTTCGGTGATGAGCGGGTTGGCGTCGAAGACGTGCACGCCTTCGTAGGCGGTGACCGGGAAGATGAAGGTGCCGTCCGGTCCCACCGTCAGCACCGTCTCGACGCCGACCTTGTCCAGCGCTGCCTTGTCCTCCTCGCCGTAGCCGGGCGACATGTGCACGATACCCGTGCCGTCCTCGGTCGTGACGAAGTCCTCCCCCAGCACCTGGTGGGCGCCCGCGTAGCCGACGTAGTAGGGGAAGGGCGGGGTGTAGGTCGAGCCGACCAGGTCAGAACCCTTGAGGCGAGCCACGATCCGGCTGCTGGGGTCCTTGCGAGTCGCCACAGCGTGATCGGCCTTGCCGGGCCACAGATCGTTGGCGTAAGAGGCGAGGCGGGCGGCGGCCAGCACATAGCGCTCGGTGCGGCCGGTCGCCTCCGACTCGACGACGACATAGTCGACGTCGGGCCCGACGGCGATGCCCATATTCGACGGGAGCGTCCACGGGGTCGTCGTCCAGATCAGGGCGAGGGCGCCGGCATACGGCCCACTGGCCAGGCGATAGCCGACGGTGACCGCCGGGTCCTTGCGGATCTTGTAGACCTCGTCGTCCATGCGCAATTCGTGGTTGGACAGCGGAGTCTGGTCGTTCCAGCAGTAGGGCAGGATACGGAAGCCCTCGTAGACATATCCCTTGTCGTACAACGACTTGAAAGCCCACAGCACCGACTCCATGAAGGTCGGGTTGAGCGTCTTGTAGTCGTTGTCGAAGTCGACCCATCGGGCCTGGCGGGTGACATAGTCCTGCCACTCGTGGGTGTATTTCATGACCGATTCGCGGCACTTGGCGTTGAAGGCCTCGATGCCGAGGTCGAGAATCTCGTCCTTGGTCTTGATGCCGAGCTGGCTCATCGCCTCGAGCTCGGCCGGCAGCCCGTGGGTGTCCCAGCCGAAGCGGCGCTCGACGCGCATCCCGCGCATGGTCTTGTAGCGCGGCACGATGTCCTTGACATAGCCGGTGAGCAGGTGCCCGTAGTGCGGCAGGCCGTTGGCGAAGGGCGGGCCATCGTAGAAGACGAACTCGTTGTCTCCGTTCTGGCCGGCCGGGCGGTTCTCGATGGAGGCCTGGAAGGTCCCGTCCGCGTCCCAGTATTTCAGCACGGCTTCCTCGATCGCCGGGAAGCGGGGGCTGGCGGGGACGGCGCCGGCACCGGTGGTGCTCGCCTTGGGATAGGCCATCGGTATGCGGTGCTCCATGCTCGGCCGGCCCTCGTGAGGCCGGTTGTGGTCCGGTCACGAGGACGACGCCGGCCCCGGTCGGGGCCGCCACCGCGGTACCACCTCGCTTGCCGCAGGTCGCGCACCCTCGCGGGGACACGGCATACGACCGCTCGTGCCGGCTGTGACGGGCCACTCCCGTCCGGGTCTAGTGAGCAAGAGGGCGGTATGCCGCCGCCTCGCCGTTCTTCCGGAGGCTCGCCGCTGATGACGGCTCGAACGCCTGTGGTGCCGAGTTTACCTGCCGGCCCGGGTGGGTCCGCACGCGTATTTGCGGGACGTTTTCCGTCCGGGATTGCCCCTAGCGTGGGGCGCTATGGGTGACGTGACGATCCGGCCGGCTAACGAGACAACTCCAGGGGACATCCAGGTCGTGTTCGGGACCAGAGGTTCGGCATGCGATTGCCAGTGCCAGCGTTACAAACTCGCCCGCGGCGAGGCGTTCGGCAAGTTCCCCGTCGAGGAACGGCGCCGGCGGCTGGAGGAGCAGACGGCGGCGGGCGACCCGGACGCCGAGGCGACGAGCGGGCTGCTCGCGTATCTCGACGGAGAGCCCGTGGGCTGGTGCGCCGTCGAGCCGCGAGCGAACTACCACGGGATGGCACGCAATCAGAAGGTGCCGTGGGCCGGGCGCACTGAAGACAAGAGCGACCCGAGCATCTGGGCCATCACGTGTGTCTTCACGCGAACCGGCTTCCGCGGCAAGGGAATCGCCGACGCGTTGGCAGCGGCCGCGGTCGAGCATGCCCGAGCGGGCCGCGCTGCCGCGGTCGAGGCCTATCCCATCCTGACGACGCCGGGCGCGCGGATCACGTGGGACGAGATCCACCCCGGCACCCCGCAGATGTACGCCGCGGCGGGCCTGGTGGAGGTGGCGCACCCGTTTCCCCGCCGCCTGGTCATGCGCCGAGACTTCCCCTAGCCGGCGGGAGGAGGCGAGTGGACGGCATACCGCTGCTCCAAGACCCGCTGGTCGGTGCCGAACTCGGCGATCCGGCACCCCAGTCCGTTGGGTTTGATCGCGATCCCCTCCTCGCGCCAGTGCGCGAAGGCCTCGTCGCGCAGATGCGTGGGCGGGTCGCCGTAGGCGTTGGTGACGCGCCACCAGGCGACCCCACCGCCATACCGGCTCATGATCGCCCCCACCTGGCGGGGACCGACGCCGGCGATCTGACCGACCTCGCCGTATGCCGCGATCTCGCCTCGCGGGATCAGCTCGACGACGCGCAGGACACGCTCGACCGCGGCCTCGTCCATGCCGCGCGACATTAACGGACGCGGTTAGCATTGCGCGACCGGCCCTAAGGAGATTGGCGTGCGTGTAGCGGTGCTCGGTGCGGGCTCCTGGGGAACAGCTCTGGGTTATGCCCTGGCGACCAAGGGCTACGACGTGGCCATGTGGGACATCGATATGCCTGTGCTGCAGTCGATTACGGCGCACGAGAATACCCGCTACCTGCCCGGCATCACCCTGCCGTCATCCATGCACGGAGAGCCCGAACTCAAGGCGGCGCTCGCCCGCGCCCAGCTGGTGGTGTTCGCCGTGCCCTCTCAGGCGATGCGCTCCGTGGGCACGCAGGCGGCCCCGCTGATCCGGGACAAGGCACTGTTGTGCTCGGTGACCAAGGGCATCGAGGTCGACACCCTGATGACGATGAGCGAGGTCCTCCAGGACGTCCTGCCGCAGCGCCTGCACTCGCGGCTGACGTTCCTGTCGGGGCCGTCCTTCGCAGTGGAGGTGGCGCGGGAGTTCCCGACGGCGGTCACCATCGCCGGCGAGGACGCTGAGGTGACCTCCCAGGTGCAGCGCGCCTTCCACACCCCCTTCCTACGGCCCTACGTGTCCGACGATGTCGTCGGCGTCGAGATCGCCGGCTGTGCCAAGAACGTCATCGCGATCGCCTGCGGCGCCGGCGACGGATTGGGGTATGACGCCAACACCCGGGCCGCGACGATCACCCGGGGGCTCGCGGAGATCACCCGGCTCGCCGTGGCCCGGGGGGCGAACCCGCTCACCTTGCTAGGGCTGGCGGGGGTGGGCGATCTCGTGCTGACCTGCAGCTCGGTCAAGTCGCGCAACTACCGGGTGGGTTTCGGGCTCGGTCAGGGCCGCCGGCTCGACGAGGTGCAGGCCGAGCTCGGGCAGGTGGCCGAGGGCGTGCTGAACGCCAAGTCGGTCAAGGCGCTCGCCGAGCGGGCCGGGGTGGAGATGCCGCTGTGCGGCATGGTGTATGCCGTGCTCTACGAAGGCCGGGACATGGCCGATCTGCGCTCCTTCTTCGCCGAGCGCCCCCTCAAGTCCGAGCCGGAGCACCACCTCGGCCGCTGGACACGTCGCTTCCGCCGCCGTGGCCGCCGCGTGGCCGCCGGCCCGGCCACCCCAGATGCATGACGTGGCCTGTGGACAGACAGCGCTGACGTCCTCACCGTCGCATCCCTGTCGGATCGCCCGTGTGACCTCCAGCACCGTGCCAGGCGCCGGCCTCGTCGTCGAGGCCCGCGCCGGAGGCTAGACTTGACTCGGTGCCGCTTTCGCGGTGCCCCGCACGTGCGAGGGGAAGCCGGTCGAAGTCCGGCGCTGACCCGCAGCCGTAGGCCGCCCACACCGGGTGGCAAGCCGGAATGCCTCGTCCGCTGCGGTCGTCCTGTCCACCGCCGAGGCATGCGGTACGCAGGGCCGGGCAGGACCGGCTCACGTATCGCGCGAGGAGCCGGAGTCATCGTGCATCGCCCTCCCCTGACTGTTGCCGCGTCCGCGGTGGCGCTGGCGTGTGCCCTGACGATCGCGGCGGCGCCGGGAGCTGTGGCGGATCCGAGCGCCGGCGCATCCGACGCGGCAGCGTTCCTGGCGCGTGAACTGGCTGCGTCCGGTGACGTGCTCGACTACCCCGGCACCGACCAGGACGACATCGGCGTCACGATGGACGCGCTGTTGGGGATGCTCGTCGTCCGCTCCGGCAAGACGCAGGTGGAGCGCTCGAGCGACGCCGTCGCGGCGAACCTCGACGACTACCTCGGTCCCACATTCGGCGCCACCGAGCTGTATGCCGGGCCGGTCGCCAAGTCGATGCTCCTCGCCGCCGCGACGGGTCGCGACGTGCGCGCGTTCGGCGGGCACGATCTCGTCGCGGACCTGGGTGGGCTGGAAGGGGCCGATGGACGGTATGCCGACCGGACGGCATACGGCGACACGAGCAACACCTTCACTCAGGCCTTAGGTGTGCTGGCGATGACTCGCGCCGGCGGCGGGGCATCCGAGAAGGCAGTGAACTTCCTTGTGGCCCAACAATGTCCGGACGGCGGCTTGCGGATGGTGCCCGGCACTGACCCCTGCGTCAGCGATCCGGATGCCACCTCGCTCGCCGTGGCGGCCCTGCTCGGAGCCGGTGGCCGCGAGGCCGAGGCGGCATCCGCGCTCGACTACCTCTCCGGCGCACAGACCTCGGCCGGCGGTCTCGGCGGCGGCACGGGCGCCACGGGGGTCAACAGCAACAGCACGGGCCTGGCCGGTCTGGCCTTCCGGCTCGGGGGGCGAGAGGCGGAATGGGCGCTGGCGAACGACTACCTCGGCGGTCTCCAACTCGGCTGTGACGCACCGGAATCCGTGCGGGCCGCCGTGGCCTACGACCAGGCCGGGTATGACGCGCTCGTGGCCGAGGGCGGCGGGGCTGTGGCCGACGATCAGGAGCGCCGGGCGACCGCTCAAGCGGTCCTGAGCTTCGGCCCCGACGGGCTGCTGGACGCCTCCGTCGATCTGGCGACCGACGCCGCCGGCGACTGCTCAGACTCACCCTCGTCGTCGAGCACGTCCAGCTCGTCGAGCACGTCCAGCCCGCCGACGAGCGGCACACCCTCGCAGACCACGACGCCGACCACGACCACGCCTGCGCCGACTGCCGCCACCGTGACCGCGACGGTCACGGTCACCACAACCGCGTCGAGGCCGGCGCCGCCCGCTCCCCCGGCGACCCGGACGGTCACCGTCACCCCGCACCACGAACGCGCCCCGACTCGTGCCGCGACGTCGTCGTCCTCGCCTGCGGCGTCCCTCTCCAGCACCGAGGCGGCCACCTCGTCGACGGCCACCAGCACGCCAGCCCCGGCATCAGCCACTGCGTCACCGGCCGCCCCCAGCGCCGACCCCAGGGCCGCCGTCACGGCGGGGGGGCA
>NZ_HG764815.1:3677149-3678251 GCF_001050535.1 Nostocoides australiense Ben110
CGGTGTGGCCTCGGCGGCACCCGACGGCGACCTGCCCGAGGACGTTGCCCGCGGGCTCTGACCGCATGAGTGGTGATGCGTCTGACGCACATCATCACGCGGGAGGACCGGACATAATCTGCGCGTGAACCCAACCGACACATCGAGCGGGGCGGACCAGCAGGTCCGCCCCGCTCTCGCGCGCCTGCTCTCCGTTTCCTTCGATGATTTCGCCGATAAGCATTGGGGCACAGCGCCTTTGCTCTCCCGGGCGGATGACCTGCCGAGCGGCTTCGCCGACCTGTTCAGCAATGACGCCGTCGACGAGCTCATCTCCCGGCGCGGCCTGCGCACCCCGTTCCTGCGCGTGGCCAAGGACGGCTCGACGCTGGCCGACGCGGAGTTCACCCGGGCCGGGGGCGTGGGCGCCGGCGTCACCGACCAGCTCAGCGACGACCGGCTCCTCGACCTCTTCGCCGGCGGCTCGACGCTGGTCCTGCAGGCGCTGCACCGCACCTGGCCGCCGATCATCGATTTCACCGGGCAGCTGAGCACCGATCTGGGCCACCCGGTCCAGGTCAACTCCTACACCACCCCCGCCCAGAACACCGGGTTCAGCTCCCACTACGACGTCCACGACGTCTTCGTCCTGCAGATCGCCGGCGCCAAACGCTGGCAGATCCGCGAACCGATCCTGACGACCCCGCTGCGCAGCCAGCCCTGGGATCAGCGGCGAGCGCAGGTCGAGGCGGCCAGCACCGGCATACCGCTGCTCGAGGTCACCCTCGAACCCGGCGACTGCCTCTATCTCCCGCGCGGCTACCTGCACGCCGCCACCGCCCTGGGCGAGATCAGCACCCACCTGACCATCGGGGTGCACACGTGGACGCGCACCCACCTGCTGCACACCCTCAGCCGGTATGCCGTGACGCGCCTCGCCGACGACGCCGACCTGCGCGCTGCCTTCCCGCCCGGTCTCGACTGGTCGGGCGTCCCGGTCGCCGAGGCGGACCTGGAGTTGGTGCGCGACCGTCTCGTCGCCGCGCTGCGTCAGGTCCGGCTGAGCGACCTGGCGGACGCACTGCATACGGCGCACCTGGGCTCGCAGCGCGCCGAGCCGGTC
>NZ_HG764815.1:3678351-3679431 GCF_001050535.1 Nostocoides australiense Ben110
GGCGACCGTCGCCGAGCGAGCCCCCGGCGAGGCCGTCGAGCAGCGCGGTGAACGCCGCCGCGAGGCAGACCGTCGCGGCGACGGAGGCGAGTTTGGTGCGGGCGCTGGCCAGGCGCGGGATCTCGGCGAGGGCGCGGCGGGCGGCATACCCGCCGATGGCGACAGGCACGAGATAAAGGAGGGCGACATACCAGCCGAACTCCCCCTTGCCCGGCAGCGCCCCGAGGACCGGGATGAGCGGGAGTACTCCGCCGTCCGCGCCGCCGAGGCCGACGCTCGAACCCTCGGTGATCGTGAAGCCGGGGCCGGCGAGGAACGATGTCATCCACAGCCCGAGGTTGGGCCACGCCAGCACCTGAGCGAACGTGAGCGCCAGGCCACCGAGCAGACCGGCGCCGAGGTCGGCATACAGCCGGGCGATCTCGCCGAGCCGCAGCGTGACGGCGAGCAGCACCAAACCCATGCCCGTCAGCAGCATCACAACGGTGGTGCGCAAGGCCGGGCGCACAGCCCGCCGCAGGGTGCGGGGCATGTGCCGCACCACGCCCTCCCACCGGCCGCGCGGCACCTCGTGCAGGGCCAGCGCGAGCAGCGGTATGCCGAGGGCCGGCAGCGGCACGGACCACCAGACGGGTCGGGCGGGACCACCGAGGGAGATGACGAACGCGAGGAGGGCGAGCGCGGCATACCCGCCGAGGAAGGCGGCATACGGATAGCGGCGCGAGCCCGACTCCGGGATGCCCTGGCGGGCGCCGCGCACGGCCAGCCACACCAGCCCGGCCGTCGCCAGCAACGGGGTGAGCGCGATGAAGACGCCATCGGCGGCCAGCCGCGAACCGCCCATGACCAGCCAGAACGCCGCCCCGGCGCCGAACAGGTCGCCCCAGTAGGAGCTGGCTTTCGGCGCGAGCGAGCCGACGATGCCGACCACGGCGAGCACGGCGAACAACCCGATCGCGGCGGCGCTGGCCCCGGCGATCAGCGCGCCCACCCAGGGGCGGTCGAGCAGCGCCCGCTGCCGCAGGGGCTCGGCGACCTCACCGGTGTCGTGGGCGGCGCCGGCGGCGGGGGTGTCGTCGA
>NZ_HG764815.1:3679531-3680606 GCF_001050535.1 Nostocoides australiense Ben110
CGCGGGCGTGCACCCCCGCGTCGGTGCGGCCGGCGACGACGAGCCGGACCGGTGCCGGCGCGCGCAGCAGCGTGGTCAGCGCAGTGGAAAGCTCGCCCTCGACCGTCCGCTGTCCCGGCTGGGCGGCCCACCCGGCGAAGTCGGTCCCGTCATACGCGAGATCGATCCGGATCCGCAGCCCACTCACCGGCGACGAGTGGGCTCAGTGCTCGGTGTTGCCGTAGGGCTCGATCGTGCCCTGGGCGACCGCCGCCCGGCCGGGTGGCCTTCGAGGGTGATCAGCCGGCCATCGCCGTCGAGCTTCAGGGCCAGCACCTGATAGGCGCCGCTGATGCCCATATTGGTCCCGAGTTCGATGGCCACCTTCGGCTTGATGGCGCGCACCAGGCGGAACAGCAGCCGGGCCTCCCGGACCTTCTTGCTCGCCAGCCGCGTCGCGTCGTGCACGGTCAGGGTTTCGCTCCCGGCGACGAAACTGTTGTCCTCGAGCAGCGCTGCCCGCCGCGCCTCGATGGCCGCGATTCCGGCCCGCTCGTCGGGATCCAGATCCGTCTCGGCCATCCGCCCGAGGGCGTCGGCGATCGCCAGAGCGAGGGGGGTGCCATGCTCTTCCAGCGCCTGCCGCGGGGCCGCAATCTCAACGTCGACCACGCTCATCAACGTACACGAGCGGGTGTGCCGATCCCGGTAGCGACGGGCGCGCCGGGGAGGGTATGACGCAGCGAACGCCGAAGCCCCGGCCCGCGCGATGGCGGGTCGGGGCTTCGGAGCAGAACGAGGTGGCTCAGGCCTCGTCGACCTGCTGCTTCTCGGCGCCACCGGCCGGCCGGAAACCGGCGGCCTCGGCGGCGGCCGCATCCTTAAACCAGAACTCGGCCTCGGTGTTGTCGTACCACTGCGAGCCGGGCACGTGGTAGAGACCGGAGTCCTTGTTGCCCTTGACGGTGTAGCCCTCGGGGGCGGAGCCGTCCTCGGTGACCGCGACCGCACCGGCCGGCAGGTCGATGATGGTGGCCTGGGCCGGGGCGTCGGCGCCCGGAGCGTCCGCGGCGTCGGCGAGCTCGGCGTCGGGAGC
>NZ_HG764815.1:3680706-3690618 GCF_001050535.1 Nostocoides australiense Ben110
GGACGCGTCGGTACCCGTACCGGCCGTGATGGCGGACGAAGATGGCTCGGATCAGCCGGCCCAGCTTCCGGCGGCGTTTCGCGGTTGCCGACGCCGGCCGTTTCACCCAGTCATAGAACCCTGATTCCGACACGCCCAGCCAGGTACACATAGCGCCCACCGTGTATCGGCCGGAACCATCCGAATTCGTGGTCGCCTTCTCCGCGAGAATGTGTGCGTACCGGTCGGCTACCGATACTTCTTCGCGAAGAAGGCGGTGGCTTTTCCCAGGAACTCCCGCTCCAGACGCAGTTCCTGATTCTCGCGCTCGAGTTGTTCAAGCCGCGCCCGTTCCGAGATTGTCAAGGGCTTGTCCTCGACCGGGTTCGCTTCCTGGTACTTCTTCACCCAGTTCCGCAATGTCTCCGCGCCGATACCATTCTCCCGCGCGACCTGTGACAGGTTCTTCTGCCCCTGGTAACTCAAGAACAGTTCCACCATCTGCTCGCGGAACTCCGGCGAAAAACTCACCCTACCGCTACTCATTCTGAATCGATTCTCCCTTCCAAGGAATCCTACTCTATTGGGATCCAACTCCGAAAGGAATCAGGCACGTCAAAGGGAGTCGTCGGTGGGCTCTGGCCCGGCTGTCGACGGCGTTACCCATTGGTATGTGGGGTGGTCCGGAAGCTGTCAACCTGTTGTGAGTCGGTCGCCGGTTTTCGGGGTGTTCAGGACGGCGTGGGCGTAGGGGGTTTGGACGCGCCGGTTGGTGGTGAAGCGTTCGGGGTGTTGAGCGATCAGCTGGTCCAGGACCGCTTGGCGGCGCTGGTGGATGTGGATCCAGGTGCCGTCGTGGACGGAGATGGGGGTGTGTCCGGCGAGGCTGGAGTGGCGGTGCTCGGTGTTGTACCAGGCCACGAATGACGCGGTCCAGGCGCGGGCGTGCTCGATGTCGGTGAAGAAGGCAGGGGCGGTCGGGGTGTACTTGCTGGTCTTGAACCACGACTCGGCGTAGGGATTGTCGTTGGAGACCCGGGGACGGTTGCGGCTGACCGCGATATCCAGCGTGCGGAACAGGTCCGTCAGGGCCTTCGAGGTCATCGAGGAGCCACCGTCGGAGTGCACGATCCGCGGGGCTCGGTCACCGTGGTCGACCATCGCGCGTTCGAACATCTCTTTGGCCAGGTCACCGGATTCGTGGTCTTCGACGCGCCAGCCGACGATCTTGCGGGAGAAGACATCCAGGACCATGTACAGGTCGTAGCAACAACCGATGTAGGGGCCTTTGAGTTTGGTGATATCCCAGCACCACACCTGCATCGGGCCGGTGGCGTCCCACTGCGGCATCGCGCTGGTGCGGCGGCGGGCCCGGCGCCGTACCGGTCGGGCTGGCTCCAGGTGGGCGCGGGCGACCCGGTACCACGAGGACAACGAGGCGACCGGGGTCGCGGCATCCCAGGCCTCGTAGAAGGCCTGGTATACCGACTTCCCGGCAGCGAACGCCGCCGTCAGCATCACCGTGATGGCCTCAACCTCGGCTGCCGTCAACCATGCCGGCGACCGCCGCCGCCGGTGCGGAACCACATCCGTGGTTCTCGGGCGCGGATGCTGACGCAGCTGCCATGAGCCACGGGATATGCCCAGCAACGCCAGCGCACGCCGCTGCGAGAGCCCGGCCGCGACCAGGCCGGCGACTACCGTCGCCTCGAACGCCCACCACGCCTGACGATCCATCACCGACGGCCCGTTGGATCGCCGCCCTTGGGTGCCGTCCCGTCCCGCAAGAGCTCGATAGCTTTTCCCAACGCGTCGATCACCCGAGCCTGTGACTGCGCCGACGCGTGAGCAGTGTCCAACTTGGCGCGTAACCGCTTGTTCTCCGCGTGCAACCGGGCCAACTCCCGGTTCTCCTCAATCGACACCAACACCCCTCCTCGAGGGATCCGACCCGACTCCACAACCCCGGCCATCACCTGCCGACGCCACCGCGCCAACGTCGCCTCGCCCACCCCGCGAGCACGCCGAAACGCCTGCCGCTGGCCATGCGGAACCGCTAAATACTCCAACACGAAATCACGCCGCTGCTCAACAGTGAACTCATCAGGATCCATCAGGTCATCTCCATCTCAACGAAGACGAACTGACTCACCAACAGACTGACATGCTGGGGTTGGACGAGTCGCTGCGAGAACGGGCGCCGGCTGAGGGACCGAACCGCTTCCAAGGGTCACCTATCCTTATCGGATGCCTGGCCAGTCCCGATTCGATCAACTCGAGCCCCTGCTCGAGCGGGTGAGCAAGCCGATCCAGTACGTCGGCGGCGAGCTCAACTCCACCGTCAAGGACTGGGACTGCGGCGGCGTCGGCCCCGCCGGCGAGGATCTGACCGTCCGCTGGGCGCTGATGTATCCCGACGCCTACGAGGTCGGGCTGCCCAACCAGGGCGTGATGATCCTCTATGAAGTCCTGAACGAGCGCCCTGACACGCTCGCCGAGCGGACGTATGCCGTGTGGCCCGATATGGAGGCCCTCTTGCGCTCCGAGGGGGTCCCGCAGGTGACGGTGGACGGCCATCGCGCGGTGCGCGAGTTCGACGTCTTCGGCATCTCGTTCTCGACCGAGTTGGGCTACACCAACTTCCTCAACGCCCTGGACCTGGCCGGCATCGCGATCCACGCCGCCGACCGCGCCGACGACGAGCCCATCGTCATCGTCGGCGGGCATGCGGCCTTCAACCCCGAGCCGATCGCCGACTTCATCGACGCCGCCATCGTCGGCGACGGCGAGCAGGCGGTCCTTCAGGTCAGCGATGTCATCGCCGAGTGGAAGGGCGAAGGCCGGCCCGGCGGACGCGGCGAGCTGCTGCGACGCCTCGCGCACACCGGCAATGTGTACGTCCCGAGTTTCTATGACGTCAGCTACCTGCCCGACGGCCGCATCCGCCGGGTCGCACCGACCGAGACGGGCGTGCCGTGGCGCATCGACAAGAACACCGTCATGGACCTCGACGAGTGGCCCTATCCCAAGCAGCCGCTGGTCCCGCTCGCCGAGGCCGTCCACGAGCGCATGAGCGTGGAGATCTTCCGCGGGTGCACCCGCGGCTGCCGGTTCTGCCAGGCTGGGATGATCACCCGCCCGGTGCGCGAGCGTTCCATCACCGGTGTCGGAGAGATGGTTGAACGGGGTTTGGCCGCAACGGGTTTCGAGGAGGTTGGCCTGCTGTCGCTCAGCAGTGCGGATCACTCCGAGATCGCGGGCATCACGAAGGGCCTCGCCGACCGGTATGCGGGGGAGCAAGTCGGTCTGTCCCTCCCGTCGACGCGCGTGGACGCCTTCAATATCGACCTCGCCAACGAGTTGACCCGCAACGGGCGCCGCTCCGGGCTCACCTTCGCCCCCGAAGGCGGGAGTGAGCGGCTGCGCAAGGTCATCAACAAGATGGTCACCGAGCAGGACCTCATCGACACCGTCGCCGCCGCCTACGGCGCGGGATGGCGGCAGGTGAAGCTCTATTTCATGTGCGGTCTGCCGACCGAGACCGACGAGGACGTGCTGCAGATCGCCGATCTCGCCAAGAGGGTCATCGACACGGGGCGAAGAGTGAGCGGCCGCAAGGATATCCGCTGCACCGTCTCCATCGGTGGGTTCGTCCCCAAGCCACACACGCCCTTCCAATGGGCCGCCCAGCTCGGCGCCGACGAGACCGACGCGCGGCTCGCGAAACTGCGCGAGGCGATCCGGTCGGAGCGCAAGTACGCCAGCGCCATCGGCTTCCGCTACCACGACGGCAAGCCGGGCATCATCGAGGGCCTGCTCTCCCGCGGCGACCGCCGGGTCGGCCGGGTCATCGAGCGGGTGTGGCGTGAGGGGGGCCGCTTCGACGGCTGGCGCGAACACTTCTCCTACGAGAACTGGATCGCCGCGTGCGAAGCCGAACTCCCGCCATATGGCGTCGACGTCGACTGGTACACCACCCGCGAACGCGGCCAGACCGAAGTGCTGCCGTGGGATCACATCGACTCCGGCCTGGACAAGGACTGGCTGTGGGCCGACTGGCAGGACGCCCTCGACGAGCGCGAGCAGGACGACTGCCGGTGGACCCCCTGCTTCGACTGCGGTGTCTGCCCCCAGCTCGGCACCCACATTCAGATCGGCCCCACGGGCAAGCACCTCCTGCCGCTCACGGTGGTGTGATTCAGCCGTCTGTGATCAGGGGCACGAAGCGGTAGTGGCCGTGCGTCGTCACGTCGTGCCCGCGCTCGGTGCGCACCACGCGGAGCATCCGGCCGGCAACCGGGATGACCATGACCCCATCCCCGCGCAGCTGCTCGACAAGGCTGTGCGGCAAGGTTTTCGGTTCAGCCGAGACCAGGATCCGATCGAAGGGCGCGTGATCGGTGGCCCCGAGCGCGACCGGATCGGCGAGCGTGAGGCGAGCCCACGGCATACCGGCGGCGGCGAGATTGGCGGCGCCGAACTCGGCGAGGGACGCCACTCTCTCCAGCCCGAGCACGCTGCCTTCCGGGCCCACGATCCACGCCAATAGCGCTGTGGTCCAACCAGATCCAGCACCCACGTCCAGGACCCTCTGACCGGGGCGCACGTCGAGCAGACGGAGCATGTCGGCCACGGTCCGGGGCTGGCTGTTGGTCTGTCCGTGCCCGATCGCGATGGGTCCGTCGTATGCCGCCCGCCCCCGTTCGCCGGGCGGCAGGAAGTTCGCGCGAGGCACGGCGCGGAAGGCGGCCGTCACCCGGTCCTCAGAGCCCATGTCACCTGAGTATGCCGGGACGGGGCCATGACGCCGGTCCGGCGGGGTCGCCCGTCGCTCACCGCCGACGGCTGAGCCCGGCGGATGGGAAGCTGGGCCCATGAGCACGCTGACCGCCGACAGAGCAGAGATCACGCTGCGCTTCCTCGCCGCGCCCACTGACGCCGGCCAGTCCGGATCGGTCTCTGCCGGAAAGGTTCTGGAGTGGATCGACAAGGCCGGGTATGCCGCGGCCGCCCGCTGGAGCGGCACGTATGCCGTGACCGCCTATGTCGGCAATGTCCGCTTCACCCGGCCCATCGAGGTCGGTCACCTCGTCGAGGTGACAGCGCGCGTCGTGCGCACCGGCCGCTCCTCCATGGACATCATGGTCGAGGCCTTCAGCGGTCCACCGGCGACGGGCGAGTTGGCTGCGGCGACGCACTGCCTCATGGTGTTCGTCTCCGTGGACGACAAGGGCGCGTCCCAGGCGGTGCCAGCGCGCATCCCCAATGGCGAGTCGGAGAAGCTCTGGCAGGACTGGGCCATCCGGCGGGCGGAGGTCCGCAAGGAGGTCGAGGAGGCGATGCAGGAGACGGTCTTCAGCGAAGCCGGCACCGCACCGAGGATCACGATGCGCTTCCTGGCCGCGCCGACCGACGTCAACTGGGGCGGCAAGGTCCACGGCGGCATCGTCATGCGCTGGATCGACGAAGCCGCCCACGTGCTCGCCACATCGTGGACCGGAGACGCGCACAATGTCGCGATCTTCACCGGTGGCGTGCGCTTCTACCGGCCCTTGCGGATCGGCCACCTCGTCGAGGTCGAGGCGCGCCTGCTGCATACCGGCCGCACCTCGATGCACATCGGTGTCCACGTCCGCTCAGGCGACCCGGCGACCGGGGAGCTCGAGCTCACGACATACTGCCGCACCGTGTTCGTGACGATCGATGAGGCGCGCAATGCGGTCCCTGTCACGCCGTGGGTGCCGGTGACCGATGAGGATCGGGCCCTGGATGCCCACGCCGTCGAGCTGGTGGAGATCCGGGCCCGGCACGAGGTCTAGTCCGCGTCCCTCGCCGGCTCAGCCGGCGAGGGACTGGAGCGCCTCGCCGAGACGGGGGAGTGCGGCCTCGACATTGTCCTTCGCCTTGCCGCGCAGCTTCGAGTAGACCTTGGCGATGGCCGCGTGTTTCGGGTTGGCCGCGCGTGCGTCGGTGACCGCGAGCAGGGCCTCGCTCACGGCGTCGGCATTGCCCGCGAGGTAGGCCCCGAACGGCTGCTCGCCTCGAGCTGCCCAGAACGGTTCGAGCTGCGCCATGAAGTCGGGCAGCATTCCGTTGATCGCGCGCCGCACGATCTTGGCGTCGATCTTGTTGGCCGCGGCGTAGCCGGTCTTGATCGCGGCGCCGCTGAGGCCGGACTTGCTCTTGACTTCCGCGTCCACGACGCCGACGAGGGCGTCGACGGTCTGTGGCCGTCGGCTCGGGTCCAAGAGCTCGTGCAGGGTGGTCATGTCAACGCCTTCGCTCGGGTGATGTTCGTCGGCCGCCCATCCTCGCAGCCATCCACTCCTCCGCGAAATCGCCCGTCGGAGTGGCACACCCGGTCAGAACGCGCTGATCTCCTCCGGCCGGCGCTCCCGCCTGGCCAATGCGCTGATGAGGGCGGACTGGCCGTGCCTTCCGGCAGCGAGGTCGGCGAGGAGGTGCAGCACAGGCTGGTATGCCGCGGACGGGAACTCGGGTGTGGCCACGCCGATCGAGTGGGCCAGGTCGTCGCTGTGCACGACGATCTCGACGAGCCGGGTGAGGAGGTAGTCGTCGCGGCGCAGGCTCCATCCCTGCCACGGGATGGTCACCGGGTCCTGCGCCGCCCCCGAGCGCAGCAGGGAGGTGACGTCCGTGAACGCGGTCAGGCTGCGCTGCACCATCGCCTCGAATCCGGCGCGCGCATCCTCGGTGTCGAGGTCACGCGTCATCGCGGGGTCGTCGAGTGATCGCGCCGTGACCCAGGACGCCCGGCGATAGTGCTCGTGCGCGCTGTCCAGCAGATCGGCGCCTTCGGCCGCTGGTGTGGAGAGGATCTGATACGAGCGCACGAATTGGCGCCCGAGGTGGCAGGTGAGCATGCCGATCGTCATGCGCGGCAACGCACTCGGCTCCTCCCACCGGCCGGCGATCACGGGCCGAGCGATGAGGTCGGTAGCGATCGCGGCGGCCTCGACGAAGGCCGCATCCCGGTTCACCCGCATTGGGACCTCCCCCGCGGTCATCCGCGAAGCGCCGCGACGGCCTCGTGGAAGGCCTCGGTATGCCGGTCCACGTCGGCGCGCTCAGTGGCCGGGCACATCAGCGCCATATTGTGGAAGGGCGTCATCAGGATCCCGCGATTGCACATCGCGAGGTGCATGTAGGCGTCCAGGTCGTCATCCGCCGCCGCGGCGGCCTCCTCACCGGTTCGCGGTGCGGGATAGGCGAATCGGTATTCGGCCCGGGCGCCGAGTTGCGCGATCGACCACGGCAGGTCGAACTCCTCGATGCTCGCCTCCACGCCCTCGGTGAAGGCGGTGGCGAGGTCGATCATCGCGTCGAAGGCCTGCGGGGTGAGCACCTCGCCGAGCGTCGCCCGCATCGCGGCGAGCGAGAGAGCGTTGCCGGCGAGAGTGCCGCCGACACCACCGACGTCGATGATGTCGGCGTCTCCTGTGTCCGTGTGATGCGTGACCCGCGCGGCGACGTCCTCGCTCAAACCATAGGCGCCACAGGGGATTCCGCCGCCGATGGACTTGCCGATGACGAAGATGTCCGGCTGCAGACCCCAGGCGGTCGTGGCCCCACCCCAGCCCGCCGAGAAGGTGTGCGTCTCATCGATCATCAGCAGCGCGCCATACCGCGTCGCCAGCTCCCGCAGCCCCTCCATGAAACCCGGCTCGGGCAGCACGATCCCGATATTCGTCAGCGCCGGCTCGGTCAGGATCGCCGCGACGTCACCGTGGCGCAGCGCAGCCTCGACCGACTCCAGGTCGTTCCACACCGCCGCCCGCGTCGTCAGGTCCACCGGCACGGGCGGTGCGACATTGCCCGGCCGGGAATAGGTGCCGCCGTGGACGGGGTTTGTGACCGCGAAGGTTTCATCCACGCTGCCGTGATAGCAGTACCCGAACACGAGGATCTTGCTGCGCCCGGTTGCCAGCCGCGCCAACCGGATCGCCCACCGGTTCGCGTCCGTCGCCGAGAGGGTGAAGCTCCACAGCGGCAGTGTGAAGCGAGCCGTGAGCTCGGCACCCACCCATTGCGCGTCCGCCGTCGGGAGCATGGTCGTCAGCCCGCCGAGGTCGCCGGTCCGGGAGGTGACGGCCTTGATCGTCGGGTCGGGGGAGTGGCCCGCCATGGCGCCCGTGTCGCCCAGTGCGAAGTCGACATAGGTATGCCCGTCGACGTCGGTGATGCGGGCACCGTGGGCGTGGTCGAGATAGAGCGGGAAGCCGCCCGACCACTTGTTCATCCAGGTCATCGGGACGTGACCGAAGAGATTGCCCGACGCGTCATACAACTCACGCGAGCGAGGGTTGGCAGCGGCATACGCCTGCGCTTCCTGCTCCACCAGGACAGCCAGACGGGAACGATCGATGGCGACCATGCCCACACCCTAGGGGCGGGGATAATTGCCCGACCATGAGTCCCACACCTGACGGCCCGCCGCCCGCACCGGTCGCCGCGCGCTACCGCATCCGGTATGCCCGCCGCGGCCGGATGCGCTTCTCGTCCACCCGGGATTTCTCCCGGGCCCTCGAACGGGCGCTGCGCCGCGCCGAGGTGCCGATGGCCTTCTCCGCCGGCTTCCACCCACACCCGAAGATTTCGTATGCCGGGGGAGCGCCGACGGGGATGGCGTCGGAGGCGGAGTACTTCGAGATCGGCACCATCTGCGACGTCGACCCCGAGCGGTTGCGCGCCGACCTCGACGCGGCGCTGCCGACGGACCTGGACGTTCTGGAGGTGGTGCCCGCCGGGCCGGGTGCGCTGGCGGACCGGCTCGAGGCCAGCGACTGGCTGATCGAGTTCCCGGACGTCGCCTCGCAGGAGCTGCGCGCCGCGGTCGACGCGCTGCTCGCGCTGCCGGCGGGGCACGGTCACCCGAGTCTTCAAGAACGGCCCGCGAGAGCTCGACGTGCTGGCCGCTGTCGAGCGCGCCGAACCCAGTGAGAGGGAGGACTGTGCGATACTTCGCTTGGTCGTTCGGCATACCACACCTGCCGTTCGCCCCGACGACGTTCTGACCGCGTTGCGCGAGTCGATCCGGTTCGCGCCAGCCCGACCCCCACGGGTCACCCGGCTGGCGCAGGGACCGTGGGACAACGCAACTGGGCAGGTGGCCGATCCCCTGGCCATCGACAAGGACGCCGCCGCCTCGAACCGGTGACGCGCCCCGCGCGAACCGCCACCCGAGGAACCCGACGACTTCCGCGTCGGCTGTCAGCCGATGCGACCTGGAACCGCCGTATGCGGCGTGGGGCCGGTGATCCGGCCGGTGTGGCCGAGCCGTATGCCGCGAGAAGGTGCATGCGCGATGAGCGACACCACACCCACCGACAACCCCGCCGATGAAACCGGCTCCGACGGCGCTGACCTGCTGTTCCTGGTCGACCACGACGGCGTGAGCACCCCCATCGCCGACGGCGACGCCGCTCCGGTCGACGATCTGGCCGTCACGCCCGAGGAGGTCGCCGCGACGGCCGAGGAGTTGGCCGCTGCCGACGACCCGAGCCCGGGCGACGAGCCGGCCGACGCCGACCGCGAGGACGACGCCGTCGAGGAGGCTCCGGCCGAGGACGAGTTCGACTCCCAGCCCCAGCCCCAGCCCGGCTCGGACGAGGCCGACGCTGACGAAGCAGACGCTGACGAGGCCGACGCTGACGAAGCAGAGGGCTCGGATGGCCCGGCCGACCCGGCCGAAGCGGAGGACTCCGACGAAGCGGCCGACTCGGAAGGTTCCGACGAAGGGGAGGGCTCGGACCACCGAGCCTTCTCTGACGGTCCGGAGGACTCGGACGACACCGGCGGCTTTGACGAGGCCCCGGAGCCTGCCGTCCCCGCGGCGTTCGGCCTGGTCTTCCAGGCGCCGGTCGCCCCGCCCACGCGCCGGGCCTCCCGCCCGGCCGGGTCCGCGACGCCACC
>NZ_HG764815.1:3690718-3691784 GCF_001050535.1 Nostocoides australiense Ben110
TCCCGGACGGCAGCCGGCAGGGCGGCGAAGGCGGGGCGCGCGGAGGTGCGGTGGTAGTCGACGGGGGCGGACGGCATACCGCCAGCCAACCCAGGCGACCCAGGCACTCGCAAGCGGATAACGCTCACCTGTGGACAACCGATTCTGTGTATGCCGAGTCACCCGATACCCTTGACAGGTTGCCCCCGCCCCCGAGGCGGCCGGGCGGCATGACAACCCTCCTGTCACGGACCGACCGTGACCGCTATCAGACCAAAGGAGGCGGGTTTTCAGCATGCGTCAATACGAACTCATGGTCATCCTCGACCCCGAGCTCGACGACCGCCAGGTCGGGCCCACCATGGAGAAGTTCCTCGGTGTCGTCAAGACCGACGGCGGAACCGTCGACAACATCGACGTGTGGGGCCGGCGCCGCCTGGCGTACCCCATCAAGAAGAAGGACGAAGGCAGTTACGTCGTCACCCTGTTCACCTCCGAGCCGGCGACGGCCAAGGAGTTGGACCGCCAGCTGGGGCTCTCCGAGCTGGTCATGCGCACCAAGCTGCTGCGCGCCGACGCCTGATCCACGACTGACTCGAGGAGCCCCGCCATGGCCAACGAGACCACCATCACCATCATCGGCAACCTGACCGGTGACCCCGAGTTGCGCTTCACCCCCTCCGGCGCTGCCGTTGCGAACTTCACCGTGGCCTCCACGCCGCGCACGTTCGATCGCAACAGCAACGAGTGGAAGGACGGCGAGACGCTGTTCATGCGGTGCTCCGTATGGCGTGAGGTCGCCGAGAATGTCGCCGAGTCCCTCCACCGGGGCACCCGCGTCATCGTCTCGGGCCGGCTGAAGTCGCGCTCGTGGGATGACAAGGAGACCGGCCAGAAGCGCACCGTCATCGAGATGGACGTCGACGAGGTCGGCCCGTCCCTGCGCTATGCCACTACGCAGGTCACCAAGACCCAGCGCGGCGGCGGCAACTTCGGTGGTGGCGGCGACGAGGGCAGCTGGGGCCAGCAGTCCGGCGGCGGCCAGTCCGGCGGTGGCCAGTCCGGCGGCGGCCAGGGTGGCCAGGGC
>NZ_HG764815.1:3691884-3693196 GCF_001050535.1 Nostocoides australiense Ben110
TCTACGACTACCCGGCCGAGCACTGGATCCACCTACGCACCACGAACCCGATCGAGTCGACCTTCGCGACCGTGCGGCTGCGGCAACGGGTCACCAAAGGCCCCGGCACCCGAGCCGCCGGGATCGCCATGGCGTTCAAGCTGATCGAGTCCGCGCAGCGGCGCTGGCGCGCCGTCAACGCGCCCCACCTGGTCGCCCTCGTCCGAGCCGGCGCACGCTTCGAGAAAGGCGAACTCGTCGAACGAGACAACCAGAACGGAGATGACCAACTCGCCTCATGACACACCAATCCACAGGTCTTGACAATTCCTCCTGGTGAGTCTCAAGTCACCCATTGTGGGGAGAACCTCGACCGGGGGAACAAGGCTGGAAGCGAACAGCGCTGGTGTGGCTGCGAATGGTCGTCGACAGCGCGTATCCCTGCTACAGTAATTTCCGCAGTTGCAGATTCCCGACCAGAGCGCCTCAGGGAGAGGTGCGTCTTGGAAGGGGAAAAATGGCAACTGATCGGACTCGCGCCGCCGAGATCGCAGTAGACCCTCAAGGGTATTTGACGACTGGCAACTTGTTCGTCGACCGGCGGGCGAAGCGACTTGTCGATGAACTCGTCGAGCGGCGCTTCCGCATGGAGGTGAACGCGTGGGCAGTGGCCAACACTGGTCAACTCCGCACTCGCGTCGCGATTCGATTTGAGATCGCTCGGGAGTTCGAGACGTTGTGCGCAGCGCTTGGTTCCTGGGCGTTCGTTGCGGCTGACGAGATTTTCCCGGACGCTGACTAGCTAGGGTCAATCGGGTTCGCTTCCTGGGCACGTCTAGCAACGAACGGGCTCAGGACCGGACGGGTGCCAGCTCCCTGCGCACAGGCCTGATCTCCAGGGTGGTTCGACGCGATCGAGGCTTGGAGCGGCAGTACGCCGTTGCCGAGGGCTGTGATCTGCTGGTTCTGGGTCAGGTCGTCGGTGTCGGTCACCCATCCAGTCGGCAGGCCCATGAGCCACTCAACGAATCCTGGTGCTGGGCGCGGGCCGTCCGCGTCGTTCAGGAGGGCTGGCGCTGGCGCGGGGCGTCCGGTGATGTGTTCCCAGCGGGCGATGGCGTCGGCGTAGCGTCCCCAGCGCTGAACAGTCCGTCGATCAGCGACCACAGCGTTTCCGAGTCGGTTCTCCTGCTCGGTGAGCCAGCCGGTCCGTGGAGCGCGAAGTCGATGATCTGGTGCGACAGGGCGATCGTCGCTCGCCGTGCTCGTACCTGGTCGAGCGTTTCCCGGCTCATCCCAATCGAGGGTGTAGTCGGGGTCTGAAGCCGCCGGT
>NZ_HG764815.1:3693296-3694343 GCF_001050535.1 Nostocoides australiense Ben110
CGGCAGCGCCGGCGAGCGCGCCCGGCCAGCCACCGCCGGCCAGGTGGTGGACGACGACGCCGATCGCGGCCCACGCCGCCAGTTCCGCCCCGAAGACCAACGCGAGGAAGGCCATCCCCATGTCCACGATTATGCGCTTGACCCTCACGCGACGTCAGCCCGCAGAGTAGACACGTGACCGAGACGACACAGGACCTGCTCACGGTCGGGCAGGTGGCCGAGACCTTCGCCGTGACGGTGCGCACGCTGCACCATTACGACGAGATCGGGTTGCTCACTCCCCGTGAGCGGTCCTATGCCGGCTACCGGCTTTACACCGCGAGCGACCTGGAGCGGCTGGCGACCATCGTGGTCTATCGCCGCCTCGGGTTCGGGCTCGAAGAGATCGCCGAACTCCTTGCCGGAGAAGGCGATCTGGTCGAGCACCTGCGTCGTCAACGCGCAGCGGTCACCACCCGCCTGACGGAGTTGCGCGAACTCGTGACGGCACTCGACCATGCATTGGAGGCAGAGATGGGCAACCGGCCCGCAACCACGGAAGAACTCAAAGACCTCTTCGGCGACGGCTTCGACGAGTCGTATGCCGCTGAGGCCCAGGAGCGCTGGGGCGACACCCCGGCGTGGACCCAGTCGCAGGCGCGCACCGCCACATACATCAAGGCCGACTGGGAGTCAGTGAAGGCAGAGATGGACGCGGTGAACGCCGCGTTCGTCGCCGCCCTGGAGTCCGGTGAGCCGCCGACAAGCGCGGCGGCGATGGACGCCGCGGAGGCGCACCGCCGGCACATCAACGACCGGTTCTACGACGTGTCCTATTCGATGCATCAAGGGCTGGGTGAGATGTACGTGACCGACGCGCGGTTCACGCAGACGTATGAGGATCTGGCCCCCGGGCTCGCGGCCTACGTCAAGGCCGCCATCGACGCGAACGCCGCTCGTCAGCAGTGACGTCTCGCCTCAGTCGGCCGTCGGCCACACCAGGGCCGTGGCGAGGGCAGCGATGCCCTCGCCACGGCCGGTGAGGCCGAGGCCGTCGGGGGGGGGGCC
>NZ_HG764815.1:3694443-3696855 GCF_001050535.1 Nostocoides australiense Ben110
GACCGCAAGCCCTGGCAGCAGCGCGAACGGCGCGACAACAATCGCAGCGAGGATCGACGTGGCGGTCGCGGGGACGGCCGCAGCGGTGACCGGCGCGGTGATCGGCGCGACGATGTGCGTAGTGACCAACGGCGTGACGGTTCCCGGGGTGGGGCCGGTCGTGAGGAACGGACAGGTGAGAGCGCCCGCAGTTACGGGCCCCGTCTCGTGCCCACGAAGGGCCGGCTCCCGGAGCCGGCTATCGAGGAAGGCGTGACCGGCAAGGAACTCGACCGCGAGGTCTGGACGCAACTGCGCACTCTGTCGAAGGAGAACGCGGAGGGCGTCGCCCAACACCTCGTGATGGTGGCGATCCGGCTCGCCGAGGACGACGTGGACGGCGCCATGGCCCACGCGGAGACCGCAGTGCGCCGGGCCGGTCGAGTCCCGGCCGCGCGCGAGGCGCTGGGCATGGTGGCCTATCGGGCAGGCGATTTCGCCCGCGCCCTGGCGGAGTTCCGCACGGTGCGCCGGCTGAGTGGCTCCTCACACCTGCTGCCCCTCATGGTGGACAGCGAACGGGGTCTGGGCCGGCACGAGAGAGCCCTCGAACTCGCCGCCAGCCCGGAGGCCGCGCACCTGTCGGCCGCAGATCAGGCGGAGCTGGCCATCGTCGTCGCCGGCGTGCGCAGTGATCTCGGTCAGCTGGACGCCGCCGTCCTCGGACTGGAACGGCTCGTCTTCGGGCCGGTCCGGCCGTGGAGCGGCCGGGCCTACTACGCCTACGCCGACGCGCTGCTGGCCCGCGGCGACGAGACACAGGCGCGCAAGTGGTTCGCCATGGCGGCCACGGCCGACACCGACCTGGAGACCGACGCCGCCGAGCGCCTCGACGACCTCGACGGCGTGACGATCATCGATTCCGGCTGGGACGAGGACGCCGGGGAGGACGCTGACTGGGACCGGGACGCTGAGGACGAGGCCCCACCGATCGGCGACCAGGACCGCGGGCGCCAGGACGGCGAAACCCATCCAGCCACGGAGGACTGAACAATGGCGGAGGCGAGCCTGCTCGCGGCATACCGCGGAATCGTCTGTGACCTCGACGGTGTCGTCTATCGCGGTCCGGCGGCCGTCGAGGGCGCGGTCGAGGCGCTGAACGCCCTGCCGGTCCCGGTCGTCTACGCAACCAACAACGCGTCGCGGCCACCGGTCGAGGTCGCCGCCCACTTGGCCGACCTCGGTGTCCGGACCACTGCCGACCGCGTCGTCAACAGCTCCATGGCCGGGGCCGCCGAGCTCGCTGCGTCCGCCGAGCCGGGTGCGCGCGTGCTCGCCGTCGGAGGCGTCGGCGTGCAGGAAGCCCTTGTGTCGCAAGGGTTTCAAGCGGTGACGTCGGCCGAGCCGGTCGTGGCGGTCCTGCAGGGCTATGGTCCGCAGGTCACTGCCGCAGATCTCGCCGAGGCCGCCTATGCCATCCAGGCCGGCGCCCGATGGGTCGCCACCAACACCGACCTCACTCTCCCGACCGATCGCGGCATCGCCCCCGGCAACGGCTCGCTCGTCCACTGTGTCAGCCTCGCGACGGGCAAGCAGCCCTTCGTCGTAGGCAAGCCCGAGGCACCCCTCTATCTGATGAGCAGCGCTGTCCTCGACCTGGACCCGGCCACCGTCCTCGGCGTCGGCGACCGGCTCGAGACCGATATCGCCGGCGCGAGTGCCGCCGGGATGGACGGCGCCCTGGTGCTCACCGGCGTCCACGGCGCTCACGCCGCGGCGCTGGCCCCCCTGCCGGAGCGTCCCCGGTATGTCATCGCCGCGCTGGCCGATCTGATGCAGCCGTATGCGGCTGCGCAGGCCGCCGATGGCGGGTTCCGTTGCGGCGCTGCCGAATTGCGCATCGACGGCGACCGTCTGGTCGTCGCGGGCGACGGCAACCCGGTGGAAGTCATCCGGGCCGGGCTCGCGGCCATCTGGTCGGCCATCGACGGCGGTTTGAGCGCGGAGGAAGCAGCTCGGCTCGCCGGGCAGCTTCCGGACCGCGCGTAGCCGCGCCGGCCGTCCTCTCGAAGGCCTGCCGATGCGATACAAGCATCGGCAGCGACGGCTGAGCGCATTCGCGAGGGAATATAGGCTCGACGGAGTACCCACGCGTGTTGCGTTGTCGCCCTTGGAGGTTTTGTGAACCCACTCATCCGAATGGCCGTCTCCACATCGCTGTCCGTCGCCGAGGCGGTGCTCAACAAGACTCTGGACGGGGTCCGGCTGGCCGCCGGGGCAATCGGCGCGCCGCTCGGACCGTTGGCGGCACCGGCGCCGCGGCAGATGCGGCCCCGGCCGGCGGCCCCCGCCCCGGTGTCGCGTGATGGTCTGGTCGCCGGGGACGGTGTGGCCTCCGGGGATGGTCTGGTGGGTGCCGGGTGGCGGCAGCCG
>NZ_HG764815.1:3696955-3699242 GCF_001050535.1 Nostocoides australiense Ben110
CAGCGAGCGCGCCGCCCCCCCCCCGCCATACCCGCCCTCCAGGCGACGCGGCCGGCGGACCCGGCGTCGTGGCAGCGGGCTTCCCGGCTCGCGGGGGTGGCCACCGCGCTGCCGCCTGCGGCGGCACCACGCCTGCGCAGGCGGCGCCTGAGTGCGTGGGTCGCTCTGGTGTTGACCGGCCTGGGCATCGTCGTCGCGACCGTGACCGCGAAGGCTCACGAGAGCGCGAACGCGGCCGGGAGTTCGGTGACCGTCGGGCTGGCCGCGGCGCTGGCACTCTTCGGCGCCGCGCTGCTGATCGCCGGGCTGACCGGCCGGCGCGGCGGACTCACCACCCTGGTGGCATTGCTCCTCGCCGTCGCCACCGGAGCCAGCGCCATGGCGAGCAACCCCGCCTGGTCCGGCGGCATCGGTGAGCGTACGTGGGGAGCCAGCGGCGGGTCGGCCGGCTATCGGCTAGGCCTGGGCACCGCAACCCTCAACCTCGACGAACCGGTGCCCGCGCACACCGACCGGCTGTCGTTCCCCGTGCGAATTGGAGTGGGCGAGTTCGTGATCAACCTGCCCGCCACCGGAACCACGACGGTGACGGTCGACGCCCGCGTCGGCTCGGTGTCCGAGGACGGCAAGCAGGTGGCCAGCAATGAGCGGCTCCGGTTCACCAGGACCTACGGCACCGGCGATCCGAAGTTCGTCGTCGATGTCACGATGACGGCCGGAGACGTGCGGGTCGAAGGAGTAGGCAAGTGAATCAGCACCTCGGTCCCGACGAGTTCGACGCCCCGACGGCGCCGACCGGCGCTGACGACCTCACCGCTGCCCTTCCCACGACCGCCAGCCCGCCCACAACACCCAGTTCCCTCACAACACCCAGCTCCCCCACAAAACCCAGTTCCCCCACAACACCCAGCTCCCCCACAACACCCATCGCGCGCGGCCCACTGGCGACCGAGGGCAGCCCGCCTGCTCCGGCGCTGCCGCGCAGTTGGCTCGAGGCACCGGCCGGGGAGAACGGTTCGGCGACATCCGATTCGGGGCGGGGAAGTTCCGCCCTGACGCACCCGGAGGGCCAGACCGAAACCGTTGCCGCACAGCGACTTTACAAGCGTGGACCCGCGGTCTTCACCATGTTCTCCGGGGCGCTGCTCCTCGGTGTTGCGGTCCTGACGATCATCGCCCAAGTGCGCCGTGAACCGATCGCGTTCGCGACAGGCGCGCCCTACGTCCTCGTCGGGATCGGCCTGTTCATCACGGCTGTCGGGGCCCCCCCCCCCCCCGCCAGGTGAGCCACCGGTCGGCGGCCAGCAACGGCGCACGCTGGTGAAGGGCGAGGGCGTCGACGTCGAGCCACGCCGCTTCGCTCGTGGTGCCGCCCTGGTCGTGGACGACGAGCGGGCCCGGCTCCGGGACGGTCGCGGCATACACCAGCCGCACCACCTGATAGTCCTCCCAGGTCCCGTCCGGCGCCTGGCCGACCCAGTGCGAGGTGAGGAGATCGAGCAGCCGGATCTCCCCCAGGTACTGGCCGGTCTCCTCCCACACCTCGCGGCGCAGCCCGGTGGCCGGGTCCTCACCCGGGTCGACCCCACCACCGGGCAGGGTCCAGCGGTGGGCCGCCCCCCGCACGTCCGCCGCAAGTCGCGTGGCGAGCACGAGGCCTTCGCGGACGACCACGGCATACGCCGCAAGTCGTTGCACGACAACGGCATCGACGCCCTCCGGCGGCCGCTCGCCGCTCGTCGCGGGCACCCAGGTCGTATGCCGCTCCTCCCCCACCTCGGCGACGACGCTCACCTGGATGGTGACGCCCTCCTCATCGGAAGGCGTGAACGCCTGCCGGACGCCCGTCATGCTCCAGCCGCGCCGGTGCAGCTCGTCACTGGGGTCCGCGCCGTGCGGGAGAACGACGTCGACGACCTCGTCTCCGGCCAGGGTGACGCCGACGATACGGATGCCGCGGCTCATCGCGTTGCTCCCGCCCGACGGTATTCCGCGAGAACGCATTCGACGATATGCGACCAGTCCTCGGCCGGCGGAGTGGCGAGATTGTGAGCGCGGATCCGTTGGCGCAGCGCATCGTGCGCGACCAGGCGGCGGGTCGCGGCGACCAGACCGGCATCGTCCTCCGCCAGCAGTCCGTTGACGTCGTGGGTGATGAAGTCGGCCACGCCGGAGGAGCCGATCGCCACGACCGGCAGCCCGGCGGTGCGGGCCTCGAGGGCGGCGATGCCGAAAGCCTCCATCCGCGTCGGCGCGAGATAGACGCCCGCCGCGGCATACGCCGCCG
>NZ_HG764815.1:3699342-3727326 GCF_001050535.1 Nostocoides australiense Ben110
CCCCCCCCCCCCCCCCCAGCCACTCCATGGCGGTCGAGCTCGGCGGGGTCATCGACGACCCGTCGGCCCACGCGGTGACGAGCCCGCGATAGAGGGAGTAGGGGGAGAACAGGCCGGCGATCTCGCCGATGCGCTCGTTGCCCTCCTGCGACGAGATCCCCTGGATGGCCGCGACGATGCCGTCGCCGAGGAGGAGGAAGGCGATGGTCGCCATCACCCCGAACCCGCGGCGGGTCGAGACCGACGCGATGAGTCCGGCGATGCCGGTGATGGCGGCGGTCAGCAGCAGCGCAAGCCCGACGGCGACGGCGGCTTTGCGGGTCTCGTCGGTGAGGTCGAATTCCCCAAGCAGCGCAACGGCATACAGGATCACGATCGGCAGGATGAGGAAGACGAGGGTGGCACCGAGCAGGGCGAGCCAGCGGGCGATCGCATAGGCGGGCGCGGGGAGTGGCCGGGCGAGATAGAGCGCGAGGGTGCCGTGGCGCTGGTCGCGGGAGAAGAGCACGGGCGCCTGGGCGGCGACGAAGATGCCGAGAAGGACCTGGGTGGTCGCGGCATACCGCGCGTAGCCGATCGGCATCTCCTTGAGGTTGGCGAGCATGATGGCGCCCGCGATCGCGAGGGCCGGGGCGAGATTGAAGGCGAGCAGCACGAAGGGGAGGGTTTTGCTGCGGCCGGAGCGGCCGAGGCCGAAGGCGTTGCGGAAGCCGGTGGTCACGAGCGCGCGGGCGATTGCGCCCTCGTCGTGGCGGGGCCCGGCATACGGTCGGTAGCCGATGTCGTGGATGACGCTGGCGCTGTTGGGGTTTGCGGGTATGCCGCCCGGCTGGCTCATCGTGGTCCGCTCGTGTCGGCGAAGACGTCTTCGATGCGGCGGTGGTCGGCCTGGAGGCGGACGAGGCCGAGGCCGAGCGCGCCGGCGGTGTCGCGGACGACGTCGTGCACGTCCGCGTCCGCCCCACCGTCCTGGACGCCGGCGGGATGGGAGGCGTCGACGGTGAGCATGCTGCCGCGGCGTGCAGCGGTCAGGCCGGCGCGGGTGAGGGCATCCAGCATCCGGGCCTGAGCGTCGTCGCCGAGGACTTCGAGGAGCAGGGCGCCGGTGGCGTCGAGGAAGTCGTCGGTGCGTGAGGCCCGCAGCAGCCGCCCGCCGTCGAGGACGACGACCTGGTCGCTGACGCGTTCGAGTTCGCCGAGCAGGTGCGAGGTGACGATGATCGAGATGCCGAAGTCGTGGCCGATGCGTCGGATGAGGCCGAGCATCTCGTCGCGGGCGGCGGGGTCGAGGCCGTTGGTGGGTTCGTCGAGGAAGACCAGTTTGGGGTCGTGGACGAGGGCCTGGGCGAGCTTGGCCTTCTGCTTCATGCCGGTGGAGTAGCCGCCCATGGGTCGGTAGCGCTCCTCGGCGAGACCCACGTGCCGCAGCACGTCGGCGGCGCGCTCGCGGGCCGCGACGCGGGGGAGGCCGGACATCATGGCCATGTGGACGGCGAAGTCGCTGGCGCTGACATCCGGTGGGAGACAGTCGTGTTCGGGCAGGTAGCCGACGGCGGCGCGGATCTGCGGGCCCTCGGTAGCGATGTCATGGCCTAGGACGCGTGCCCGCCCGGCGGTCGGCGGGATAAGACCGAGGAGGATCTTGATGAGGGTCGACTTGCCTGCCCCGTTCGCGCCCACCAGCCCGGTCACGCCGGGAGCGACCTGCACCGTGAGGCCGTCGAGCGCGAGCACCGCGCCGTAATCCTTGGTCAGCCCCTCCGTGACCACCACCTGGTCCATGGGGGCAATGTATCTGGTGGGTCTCGATCGCGGTGCTCCGGCTTGGACCCGGGGGACGTGTTGGCGCGCTCGCCGGACCTCCATTACCCGTCCACGTCACCGTCGGCGGACGCAGGGCGAGGCTGACGCGCCGTCAATCCGATAGGCACGCGAGTGGCACCACCGTGACGCCGCCGGGCCTGGTGAAGAGGTGGGGTCCCCGAGCCCTGGTACTAGCCCTCCTGCCGAATATCTACTCTACCTCTTGCCGGATATCTAATCGACCTGGCGTCGAGAAGCCAACTCGACCTTCTGCCGATCGGGGCCCGCGTTCGACCGCCACCGATCCAGGAGTCGTGCACACGGTTGAGGCTCTCCCGTCCATCTCCGACAATCGTCTGTATGTCGATTGCGCCCAAAGACGAGATGGCACGACTGCTCGCGGGCGAACGTCCCACGGTGCGTGGGCACGGGCAGCTGCGAGTCGACCTCGACGACCTCCGCGTCGAGGTCGCCGGGCTAGGAGAGTTGCGTCAGCCGGTGACGGCGTCGACGGCCAAGAAGCTTGCGGCGCTCGGCAAACCCGCGGCTTTCGGGCTCGGCACGGAGACCGTGCTGGATGTCAGCGTCCGCGACACGACCCAAGTCCCCACCGACGCGGTCGCCGTCGACTGGGGCGGTCAGCTTGATCATGTCCTCGAGGCCGCCCGGGAGACGCTCGGGTTAGGGCCGCGGACGCGGCTGACTGCCGAGCTGCACTCGATGCTCGTCTACGCGAAGGACCAGTTCTTCGCCTCCCACCAAGACTCCGAGAAGCACGACGACATGATCGCCTCTCTCGTGGTCACCCTCCCCAGCGCGCACACGGGGGGCGAACTGGTCGTGCACGGCAAGGGCGGGAGCACGTCATACCGCGGGAGCCGCCAGGAACCGATCGCTGTGGTGCTGTACGCCGACCTGCGCCACGAGGTGCAACCGGTCCGCTCCGGTCATCGAATCTCCCTGACCTACAACCTGATTCGTCATCAGTCCGACGAGCCGGATGCTGCGACGGGCCCGGTGGGCGACGTGGCGCTCCTGCTGGAGCGTCACTTCACCGCTCCCGTGCCGGCGCGGTGGAGGGGCGACGACGTGACCTCACCCACGCGCCTGGTGTATCTGCTCGACCACGAGTACACACCGCGCAGCCTCACCTGGAAGGCCCTGAAAGGCGCGGACATCACACGAGTCGCCACGCTGCGGGCAGCGGGGACGCGGGCCGGGTGCGAGGTCGTCCTCGCGCTGGCCGACGTCCACGAGACCTGGCAGGACGATGTCTACTTCGACGACGACGATTTCGGGGGCCGCCGGTCGCGGCGGCGCGGCGGTGGCGTGGATCCAGACCCGCACCAACTGATCGATTCCGAGGTCACGCTCACCCATTGGCGCGGCGCCTGGGCTCGCGGAACTGAAGAGATCAGCGACTATGTCGATGGTCGCGAGGTGTGCGCCTCGACGCCCACCGTGCGCCTGACGCCCTACGAGTCCGAACACGAGGGCTACATGGGCAACTATGGCAACACGGTCGACCGGTGGTATCACCGGGCCGCGGTCCTCGTCTGGCCGGTCCGGCTGCAGTTCGTCAACCGTGCCCAGGTCTCGATGGCGTGGGCGGTCGCCGACCTGCAAGACCACGTCGACAAGGGCGAGGCCGACATAGCCCGCGACGACCTCGTGTCGATGATGCCGTTCTGGCACAGCCAGATTGGAGGGATTGACCCTGCACCGAAGTTGGTCGATGAGGCTCTGACGCTGGCCGCAGACCTGGACGAGCCTGACCTGGCCCGCACCTTCCTCGGGACGTTCCGGATCGATGTGCTCACGACAGCCGTTGCACCGCGCCTGTTGCGACTCGCCGAGACGTATGGCGACGTTTGGGCGAAAGACCTGGTCACCGCGTGGTCCACCAACTCGCGGCGCCGGGGCACGGGGACGGCCGATCCGGTCTGGCTGGCGGGCTTGCCGTCACTGGCTATGGCGCTGTGCGACAGCGAGATTCTCCCCCGAGCCATGGTCGAGCTGGCCTGGGACGGCGTGCGGCCGCGGATCACGCCGCTGCTCGCCGCGGACCTCACGTCACGGGTTCGTGGCCAACTCGAGACCCTCGCCGGCTCGCTCACGTCCGTCCTCCACGCTGCAGCCGTATGCCGTCTGGACGCCGTCGCCGATGAAGTCCTGGCCTCGTGTCGCCAAGGAGAACCCGCGCTCCCGCTGCTTATCCCTCTCCTCGACGCTGCGGCGAACTGGCCGGCGGAAGACCGGCGGGAGGCCCGGGTGGGTGAGGCGGCGGCATACGCAGCGCAGTTGCTCGCCCAGCGCCTGGAGCGGCCCGCCCGCCGCCTCGACGACTGGTCGGTCCCCGCCCCGTCCGCCTGCGACTGTGACCTGTGTGGCCAACTGGCCGCCTTCCTCTCCGCGCCGGATGAACGCACGCTGGAGTGGCCGCTCGCCGGGCCGAATCGGCGACACATTCACTCCCGCATCGAGGCCTCGGAACTGCCAGTGACGCACACGACCCGTCGGCAGGGGCGACCGTTCACGCTCGTCCTCACCAAGACCGCCGCCCTCTTCGAGCGGGAGATCGACGCCCGGGGCGACGATGAACTCGCCCTTGCCAGGGTGCAGCTCCTCATGGACTGACAGCGAGTCCGCCGCCAAGCTTCGACGAGCTTGTGCGGGCGGGATTGCCTTGTGCCGAAGCCGGCGATGCACGCCCATGTTGTCGAACAGAGCCGTTTCGTCGCGTTGCGGGTGTCGATCAGATATTCTGATCTTGTGCGGGAGATGACAGCATCCGAGGCCTCGCGCAACTTCTCCGCGGTTCTCGACGCCGCCGAGGAGGGCGAGACCATCGTGGTCACGAGGGCGGGCCGACGGGTGGCGACGATCGCCCCTGCTCCGACCGTCAACGCGCCCGAATTGCGCGCGGTCTTCTCCCGGTGGCAGGGCGATCCAGCCTTCGACGACTCCCTGGAGGCGCGCATCGAGGCCGCCCGGTCGAGCGTGCTTGCCGACCTGGATAACGACCCGTGGCTCGACTGATCCTTGACACGGGTGTGTTGATCGCCGGGGTCCGCGGTCGTCTCGACCTCGGGGCGCTCGCCGACGCCGATGACGTGGCGATCCCGGCGATCGCCGTGGCCGAATACCTCGCCGGTGTCTTCCTCGACCCACCCTCGGACAGGGCGAGCGCGCAGCGCGCCTTTCTGGCCGATGTCCTGGCCGTCGTGCCCGTCAAGGGCTACGACATCGACATCGCCGAACAGCATGCCTGGCTCCTGGCGCACACGCACCGGACGGGCACACGGCGCGGTACGCACGATCTGATCGTCGCCGCAACCGCTCGTGCCACGGATCGGATCGTGCTCACCACCGACGAGCGGGCGCGCTTCGCAGACCTTCCGGAGGTTCGAGTGCGACTCGCCTCGAGAACCTGACCCGATCCATATCGAGGACGTCAGCCAACCCGCCGAAGGAAAAGCGACAAACCGTCGCCTCTGGGATCACTGATCCTGTTCCCGCGCCCACCAAGTAACGCGCTGGTGGGGAACTGGCATGGGCGCCGCCCTGGCGCCGCAGTGGCGACCCGTCACCCTCGCCTTGCCGCGCCTATGGGTACGTCAGTGGGGGTCGCCGAACCAGTCCAGGAGTTCGGCGCGGGTCTCCGAGGTGAGGAGGAGGGGGTCGGCGAGGCGGACGCGCCCGTCGTAGTAGGTGCTGCCCCCGATCGCGGCGAGCATCGGTTGCGCGCGCTGGGACGGGCTGCCCTTGAGTCCGAAGTGGTCCATCAACTCGCCCACGGTCAGGGTCCAGCTCTCCCCGATCTGATCGTTCGCCTTCGCGACGAGCCACACCAGGGCGGCGGCCCCCATCTCATCGCCCGACTTGCGCCGGAAGATCGCGGGATCACCGGCGGCGACCTTCGCGATGAGCCGCCGCGCAGCCGTACGCAGCTCGACATCGTCATACAGCCGCGCGATCGCCCCGTCGGCGAGCGCCGACATACGGCTGACTCGCTCCACGATGTCCGCCGGCACCCCGCTGACGTCGAGCGGCTCGTCGGGCAGCGGCTCGTCGTCAAGGGTGGCGAGCGCCTCCACCGACCCGAGGATCTCGACAGCCGGGTCCTCATACGACAAGCCGATGCTGTCGGCGGCCAGCGCGGCCGTCTCCAGGGCGTTCCGGATGGCCACGACGCCCGGGTCCTCGCGCATCCGCAGGTAGTCCGGCACCCACCGCGCGATCTCCATGCCGACCCGGAAGTCCACCGCCTCCTCGACCCCCGCCACGGCGTGACAGTGCCGGACGAACGCCTGCAACACCTCGGGCGCCCGGCAGTACTCCTTCAGCTCCGCCGGCATCAACGGCGGCAGCACCCGCGTCATCACGCGCTCGATATCGATTGTCTCCCAAGAGTATTGCTCATCCTCCCCGACAATGATCGCGGCGAACTCGTGCGCGACGTCATGGATGAGATCGTCGTCCCCGATCGCCTCGGCCTCCTCGCTGCCGAGGTATGCGGCGAGGAAGGCGTGGGCGAGATCGTGCACCTCCTCCTCGAATTCTTCGTCGAGAGGGTCGAGGCCGACATCGTCGAGATCCATGGGTATGCCCGCGTCGCCGGGATATCCGTAGCCTCCCGTCGGCAGGTGGGCGAGCAGGAAACGCAGCAGCGGCCGCAGGCCGGGCCACATCTCCTGTGGTTCGAGCATGTGCTCCAGCGAGCCGTATGTGGCCATGGCGGCTTCGAGCCGCGCGCGGGCGTCGGCGAGGCTCACCTCCGGGTAGTCCGGGGCAAAGCCGTCGCGCTCGGCGATCTCGCGCATCTGGGCTTTGGCCTGCTCGAGTGAGGACGGCATGAGGAAGGCGTCCTTGAGAAAGGGACCGCCGCGGAAGTCGACATAGGTCATGAGGGTCACGTCTCGCACGCCCGGCCCTGTCAGTTCGAGCATCAGGTCCTCGCCGACGTCGCCGGGAATGGTCATCGTGACGGCGCGGGTGATCCGCAGGCTAGCCAGTTCGGCGACGTCGATGGGCATCGGGTGCTTTCGGCCGGCGAGTTCGCGCCGGATGCGCGCGGCCATCACCTCGTCGGTGAGGAGGATGGCCATGACGTGCAGCGCCGCGGTGGTCTCGGCGATGGGTATGCCGATGAGGCTCTCGACCAGGTTGGCGAGGGTCGGCGCGGCGGCGAGGGGTGGCGCGCCCTCGTCGTCTCCGGCTTCCGTGTACTCGATCATCTGGGAGACGAGCGTCGCTGTGGACAGGGGCGCTCCGCGCATGGCCTCCCGCAGGCCCCGGGCGAGTTCCAGATCCTCGGGGGCGGGGGCTGCCGGGTGGCGGCGGACTGCGGCCCGTCCTCGCGTGGCCGATCGGTGAGGTGTGCGGCGTCCCTTGCCTTTGCCCTTGGCCATGTCTCCATCCCACCACGCCGCCGGGTTCGCTCGCTCGGATCCGGCGTTTCGAGGGGACGGTATGCCGTCCGGTGCGGGGGTTTGTGCAGGTCGGGGGCGTTGTCGGTGGGCTGTGCTTCACTCGTTGCAGGACGTGAAGACAGGCCGGGGACGTGCCGCGGGCGCTCTGGCCGAGTTGCGCCAGGTGCTGTGGCAGGCCCCCGGAGGTGCGCTCGGCGAGATCCTCGGCGAACTCGGTGAGCTGGCGTTGATCGCTGACGCCGCCGAGGTCGCTGTGATCGCCGAGACCCTCCAGCGCGGCGAACACACCAGCGGCGAGGCCCCCCTGGCCATCGGCGACTGGGTGTGCAGCCACTCGCGCCGCTACCCCACGGGCGCTACGTGCGCGAGGTCCGTCAAGCTCGCCGGGCACATCGCCAAGAAGGTGCTGCCCGATCGACTTGCGGAGGCGGTGCTGAGCGGACAGGCACCCGTGGCGCCTGCGGCGGTCGCGGCCGACGAGATGCAGCGGCTGCTGCCCGACCTGCAGCCCGGCTTCGTCGCGGCGGGCTGGGACGCCTACACCGAGCTTGCCTTTGCTGGTGACGTCGGTGAGGTGCGGAAGTTGCGACCCGCGCTCATCGCGAAATACGGCGACGGTGACGAGGGCAAGGACGACGAACGCGACCGTTCCCGGGCCTGCCTATCGGGCGGCGCCAGTGACGGGGGCGCGCTGGTCGACTACCGCCTGACCCTCGACGCCGAATCCGCGGCCGTCCTCGAAGGGGCGCTCGGGTCGTTGACCCGGCCGGTGCCCGGGCCGGACGGCGAACCGGACCCGCGGCCGTGGACGAACCGTCGCGCGCACGCCCTGATCGACCTGCTCAACCGGGCGACCAAGAAGAGCGACGGCGACGTCGTCCTCGGCCGCTCCTCCACCCACACCACTGTCATCGTCGATGCACCTTCCCCGGCTGCTCCCGGCCTCCGGACTGGACCGATGCACACCACCCGATCCACTGGGCCGACGGTGGGCATACCGATCTCGACAACGCAGCCCTCCTGTGCCGGATGCACCACGGCGTCGTCCACTCCCGACATCTCGCCGCGACGGTCACGACCGGGCCACCGGGCTCGACGAACAACGACTGAGAGTGGTCTGGGACTGACCCCCGGCAGTTATCAACACGCCGTCGCCGCCTACCGAGCGGGCCCGACTGTCGCCTGATACGGCTCGCCGGCGAGGGCTTCTCCCTGCCCCTGTTGGCCTGCCTCCCTTCCGTCCGGCGCACGGGCCTGGCTCCGTTCCGGGGTGCCTGTCAGCCGGCGGGCCTGTCCTGCCCGGCCCTGACTCTTCCGTCCCGCGGCCGGGCGGGCGGCCTCCCGACGAACTCGCGGTGCGCCCGCCCTGCGCCGGCCGGGGTCGACAGCGCGCATCCGGCGCGTGATAGCTGCGGATCCGGCAGACTTCCGGGTGGTGGGTGTCGATGGGGGAGGAGCTGAGATGCCGGATGCGGTGTGGAGTTTCCGCCGGGTGACGCGGGAGGACTTCCCGCTGGTGGCGTCGTGGCCGGCGCAGCCGGAGGTGCACCGGTGGTGGCAGCACGAATGGTCGGCCGCGGCGGTGGAGCGCGATTTCGGGGCGAGTGTCGACGGGGCCGAGCCGAACGAGGACTGGCTGGCCCTAGGCGACGGCTCGCCGGTCGGGCTCGTCCAGTGCTCCGCGGTGGCCGACTACGAGGAGAACCTGGCCGACTTCTCGGCGCTGGGGGAGGTGCCTCCCCGGGCGATCACCCTCGACTACCTCCTCGGCGAGACCCGCGGCCAAGGGCTCGGCACCGACATGCTGCGAGCGTTCGTCGCGCGCTGCTGGGCCGAGCGCCCGGAAGCGCCGGCCGTCCTCGTGACCGTCGTCGCCGCCAACCGGCCGTCCTGGCGGGCGCTGGAGCGCGTCGGTTTTCGCATCGTGGGAGAAGGGGATTGCGAGCCCGACAACCCGGACGACGACCCACTCCACTACCTCCTCCGCCTCGACCGGCCAGGCGTCGCGTGATCGTGCTCGTCGAGGGTGCCAGCGACGCGGCGGCCGTGCGCGCCGGCGCGGTCGGCCGCGGGATCAGCCTCTCCCGCATCGACATTCGCCCCATGGGTGGGGTGACCAACGTGCGGAAGGCGCTTGCGGCGGCATACGAAACGACGCCGGAGGCGCAGGTGATCGGCCTGTGCGACGCGGGCGAGAGCGCCGTCGTCGAACGCGCGCTGCGTGAGCGCGGGCAGCCGGTGCGCGACGCCGGCGACCTGCCGGCATACGGCTGGTTCGTCTGCGTGCGCGACCTGGAGGAGGAACTGATCCGCGCGCTCGGCCCCACGCGCACCCTCGCCGTCATCGACGACCTTGGCCTCACGACGAAATTGCGCACGCTGCTCGGGCAACCGCAGTGGGCCGGCCGGCCCCTCGAGGAGGCACTGCACCGGTTCTGCGGGGTGGCCTCCGGGCGCAAGGAACTGCTCGCGGGCGCGCTGGCTGTTGCCCTCACCGCCGGGGAGGAACCCGAGCCGCTGCGGCTGCTGCTCGACTGGCTCGGATCGGGCGACTGGGCGATGCGCGAGGAGGGTTAGGGGGCGGCTCGACGGCTACCGTCGAGATATGCCGAAGACGACCAAGAGCGGCAAGCCTATCGAGGACGAGTTGCCCAGTCCCGTCCAGCGCTCCAGCACGAGGGCACAGGAGACCTTCGCCAAGACGTATGACTCGGCGATGGAGCAATACGACGACGAGGGGCGGGCCAACGCGACGGCATACGCCTCGCTGAAGCGCACCCACGAGCGCATCGGCGACAAGTGGGTGGCGAAGAAGGAGTCCGGACCCTCGGACGAGCGGGCCGAGGAGGGCGGCCTCAACGACAAGGAGTCCGCGGGCGGGGTCGACGCGAACGCGACGAAGACGCACCTACTCGACGTGGCGAAGCGGCTGCAGATCCGCGGGCGGACCCGGATGACCAAGGACGAGCTCGTCGAGGCCATCCGCACGGCCAACGACAAGGCGAACGAGAAGGCGCGCGAGCGCTGAGGCCGGCGCCGCATCACGCGGCACCATCCCTCCATGGGCCTGCGGCGACGGTATGACGTGCTGGTCGCCGGCCACCGTGCGCACCCGCGAGGCGCCTCGATCAGCCCAGGCGCGCGGCCAATTTGGTGAGCATCGTGGTGTTGCGGCTGGTGCTGCTGAGCGGCCCGAGGATCTTTTCCCAGTGCCGTTTGGTGAGCGCGGACTCCATCGACGTGCCGTGCATGCGCCAGTGGACGTCGCGGCCCAGCACGACGAGGGTGTCGATGTCGCCGGACAGTCCCTCGAGGGCCGACTTCTGGGCCGCGGTGGGCGGATCCTTGAGGAAGGTGATGAAGTAGGTGTCGCCGTCGGCGACGTCAAAAGGCTTGGCGGACAACGCTTTCTTGAGTTCGGTGAGGGTGCGCACGAAGGTGGTGCACTCGAAACCCAGCTCCTTCTCGAGCGCCTCCCCCATGGCTTGCTCGATCGACGCGCGACTCCCGGTGGTCTCGAAGTGGGCGTTGCCGCTGTTGATGTAGGTCCCCACGTCGGCATAACCGAGGTCCTCGCAGACGGCCCGCAGTTGGTCGGAGGTGACGCGCCGCTTGCCCACGTTGACCGCCCGCAGGAAGGCGATCCGGGTGGTCACCGCTGGGCCTTCGTGGCGACGCGGTCGAGGACCTCGTCGGCGAACCGGTCGAGTTCGTCGTGGCGGCGGTCCGGGTCGTCGCTGAACGCGATCGTGTGGATGCCGAACTCGTCGATACCGGCCTCGGCATAGCGCCCGAAGGCGTCGATGAGCTCCTCCGCCGACCCCGCGAACCCGCGCCCCCCGTGCTCCTCGAGGAAGGCGTCGCGCTCGGCCGGGTCCGTCGTCAGCCGCACCAGCGCCTGGGCGCTGCGTCGTATGCCGCCCGGGTCGCGCCCCTCGCGCTCGCAGGCCTCGGTCAGGGCGGCGCTGCGTGGTCCCACCTGGCCGGGCTGGCCCCAGGTGTTCCATCGGTCGGCGAATCGTGCCGTGATGCGCAGCATCCGCGGACCGTTGGTGCCGACGAGGAGCGGGAGGGTCGCTCTCGGGGTGGGGGAGACGATGGCGTCACGCAGCTGAATGTGCTTGCCGTCGAAAGTGATTCGCTCGCCGGTGCGCAGCCGCGAGATCACCTCGATGCACTCCTCGAAGCGGTCGACGCGTTCGCGTGGTGGCGGGAGCGGTATGCCGTAGGCCGCGTGTTGGTTGACCTGCCAGCCGGCCCCGAGGCCGAGGACCGCGCGGCCCTCGCTGATCTGGTCGACCTCGATGACCCGCTTGAGCAGCACGACCGGGTGATGCCAGGTGGTGGGGGAGACGTGGGAGACCAGTTCGATGCGCGGCACCAGGGCGGCGATGGCGGCGAGCGCGGTCCAGCACTCGCTGATCGGGTCGCAGGCCGAGGTGTCGTCCGGCGTGTTGGCCATCAGGTGGTCGGCGAGCCACAGCCCTCTTAGCCCGCGGTCGGCGGCCCACCGCGCGTCCGCGAGGGTCCGGGCGAACGGCCGGCCGGAGAAGGCCCACAGGGAGAAGTCCATGGGGCCGATTCTTCCGCACCCGGTCCGCATACCCGCGGGCGCGGAGCGGCGGCGGAATCCGACGGCGGAATCCGGCGGCGGGTGAACAGCGACTGAACTCTCGGACGGAGCGGGACGGCTGTCGGTGCCCGGCGCTAGTGCCCGAAGGACCACGACCGAGAGGATGACCACGACCGAGAGGATGACACTGGGTATGCCCGGCACGCCGTGCTGGTTCGAACTGGACACCACCGACCTCGACGCGGGCGCCGCATTCTACGGCCAGATCCTCGGTTGGCAGGTCGCCCACTCGGGGATGCCTGACGCGGACTACCGGCTCGCATCAGCGCCCGATGGGGCGATGGTGGCGGATCTGTCGAGCACCGACGAGCAGGAGCAGGCGTCACCGAAGTGGGTGGTCTACTTCGCGGTCGACGACGCCGACGCGAACCTTTGCGACGGCTGCGTCACTGTCGTTGCTCGCGGCGACTGCGGCGCCCGCCGAGGCGCCGGCGACCGAGGCGGCGGCGGCCGCGACGGTCATGGTGCTTGCGTGTTTGCGCATGTCCAGGATCCCTTCGTGGGTTTGCGACGGGCGCCCGGGGGGTCGAGCGCCCGCGGCTCTGCCTGTGACGCTAGAACCCGGTCGGTAACGCCCCGATGACAAGGAGAAGAAGACCCAGCGAAGCCTCGGCGTTCCCCGCGTGACCTGCGATTCCATCGGACCGTCGACAGGTCACGGGCCTGGCCCCGCGCGGGAGAACTGGGCGCAATGCCGAGCCTGCGGGTAGTGACCTCGAAGCTCGCTGCCCCTACGGTGAACGGATGAGCATCCCTGTCGATCTGGAACGGCTCGCAAGTGTATTGCTCGACTATCCCGAGGGCTATCTGTTGACCGCGTCGGCGGACGGGGCGGTCAAGGCGGTGTCGGTGGGGCCGGTTGCGGCCGAAGGCCATCTGATCCTGCAACCGAGCACGGGCAGCACCGCCAACCTCGACGCCAACCCGAAAGCGACTCTCCTCTTTCCCCCGCCGGCGCCGCGAGGGTTCACTCTCCTCGTCGACGGGACGGCCGAGGCGGCCGTCGATCGGATTCGGTTCACCCCCGCCTCGGCTATCTTGCACCGACCCGCGCGGCACGCCGACGGCCGGCCGGTTCCCGAGTCGGTCAGCGGCTGCGGCAACGACTGCCGGAACGTCTGAGGACCCCGAGGATGGCGACACGGCAAGCCTACGCCCGGGCGATCACCGTCACGCCGGCGACAGCGGCCCGGTGGGACGATGTCGTCGGGACTTTCGGCACCAAAGGCGACCCGTCCTGGTGCTGGTGCCAATACTTCGTCACGACCGGCTCCTCCTACGAGAAGTCCGCCGCGGCCAACAAGGACGCACTACACGGCCAGGTGACCGCCCGCCCCAGCACGACGCGGCCGGCGGGGCTGCTGGCATGTCCCGGGAGCCGACCTCTTTCACGGCGTCCTGAGCACTTTCGTCGCCGCCGGCTTCGAGGTGGTCGGACGCACCGCCACGTCACGCCCGATCGTGCGGCTCGACCTGACGCTGCCTCAGGCCACTAGGCCTCAGGCCAGATAGAACGCCGAGAGGCGGGCCCTGATCCGAGCCTCTGTGTAGCCGCTCGCATGGGCGTGTTCCAGGGCCGGAGCCACGAGATCGACGAACCGGTCGGCGAGCTCGTCGAGGTCGAGGCCGAGGTCGGCGAGTAGCGGCGCGACGGGCTGGTCCGCGTATGCCGTGAGCACCTGCTCCACTGCCGCCGCGGTTGCCTGCGCGACCACGCCCGACCGGAGGATCCCGCGCGCCACCGGCGCAGCAGCATCTCCCACGGCTCCGATGTCGTCGTCCGTGAGCAGGCGGGCGAATTCGGCGAGTCGCTTCGGTCCGACGGTGCTCAAGGTGGTGTCGAGCAGTTCGTGCCCCGATTCGCCGCTGAGGGTGCGGTCGAGAAAGCGTTTGCTGTCGCTCAAGGTGTCGCCGATCTGGTTCTGGACGAACCGGCGCAACTGGCGGTCGACCCCGCTCTCCAACCCGGGGGCCGCCGTCGCCAGCCCTCGCTGCCCCATCCGGATCAGCGACTGCGCGCCGGGCAGCTTGCGAGCGACAATGTTCTCGTTGAGGACGAATGCTTTGACGCCGTGATAGAGCACGTGGGCCACCAGTTCGTGATAGGCCGGGCTGTCCGTCACCGCGCCGATCACTGTGCCGCGCAATTCGTCCAGGTGTGTGACGAGGTCCACGATCCCATGCAGGTCCCGGGCGGCCGCCACATCGTCGACGGTCGCCTCGGATGCGGCGAGGGCAGCCCGGATCGCCCGGAACACCTCGGTGGCGAGGTCGGCCGCGGCGTCGGTCAGGTCGACGTCTGCGAGAGCGGTGGCGAGCGTATGGGCAGTGTCCGCCCCGGGTAGCAGGTCGCCCACCGTCACCTCGCCGAGCCAGGCCTGAAGGGCAGCTACTTCTTCGCGCACGCTCGCGGCGAACGCCTCGCCGTGCCAGCGGTCCAGCTCGAATGCGACGTGGGCTTCGAGCAACTCCTCACGGGTTTTTCGGTCCAGCTTCGGGCCGCCCCGATTCGCCGCGACAGTCTTGGACGTCGTGGACAGCGCGGGTTTCTTGGTGTGGGACGCGGCCATACCCCCACACAACCAGACCCCGCCGCACGCCGTGCCGCCGGCGGTGTGTGTCCTGTGTCCGAAAAGGCTGCCGGCATGCCGGTCGGCCGCCGCAGCGGCGCAGGTATCGATCATGGCGTTGTAGGTCGCGGCGTCGTCCGGGGCGCTGCCGCTGAACCAGACGTGCACGGCATACCCATGGCGGTCCGCGCGGGCCACGAATTCCCATGTCACCATAGGTATTCCGGCGCACGTGACGGGCACCTGCAGAGCCACGGTGCCGTCGATCGGCTTGATGCCGTAGAGGAAGTACGCGAACATCCCGTCGCGGCCCGGGGACAGCGGGACCTGCGGGGCGAGGGAGTGGAACAGCGCGATGGCGGAGTAGTTGAACGAGGCGACGATGACGTCGGTGTGGCCGGCTTTGTTCAGCTGCGTCGCCAAGAGGCGCGCGGTGCGATGGCAGGAGGCGACGTCGGTGTCGCTGGTGCCCTTGATCTCGATATTGACCGGGTGTCGGGGAAGGCTTTGAGGACTTCGCGCAGGATCGGGATCTTGAAGTCGCTAGGCTTGTAGGCGGCGACCTTCGGGTCACCGTGCCGTCGCACCCGTGAACACCGGCGTGCCCAGCGGCCTGGATCTGGACAACAGCGGCAGCGTGGGTGGACCCAATGACGCCTGCGGTTTCGGGTTCTTCCCGGGCCAGTACGGCATGGTCGTCTACTCGAAGCACCCGATCGACCAGGCCGCGGTCCGCACCTTCCAGCACTTCTTATGGAAGGACATGCCCGGGGCTTTGCTGCCGGACGACCCCGCCACCCCGGCGCCGCGCGACTGGTATTCCGCAGCCGAGGTGGAGCAGGTGCGCCTGTCGTCGAAGTCGCACTGGGATATGCCGATCCAGGTCGGCGGCCGGACCGTGCACTTCCTCGTGTCGCACCCGACCCCACCGGTCTTCGACGGCCCCGAGGGCCGCAACGGAACCCGCAACCACGACGAGATCCGGTTCTGGGCCGACTATGTGCGCAATGCGGACTATGTGTACGACGATGCGGGGCAACGCGGCGGACTCCGACCCGGCTCGACGTTCGTCATCGCCGGCGACCAGAACGCCGACCCGCATGACGGTGACTCCGTTCCCGGTGCGGCACAACAACTTCTCGACTCCCCCCGCGTGAACTCGACGCACGTGCCGACGAGCGCCGGTGCCGTCGAAGCCACGCAGTTGCAGGGTGGGGTCAACCTGACTCACATCACCCCGGCCGCCCACGACACTGCCGACTTCTCCGAGCCCCCGGGTAACCTACGCGTCGACTATGTGCTGCCGAGCAAGCAGCTGCGCATCAAGGACTCGGGAGTGTTCTGGCCGGTCAGCAGCGACCCGCTATCGGCACTCACCGGCACCTACCCCTTTCCCTCCAGCGATCACCGGCTGGTGTGGGCCGACGTGCTGGTGCGCGGAAAGGGCCGCTAGGCGGGGCCGGCTCAGGCCGCGGATCCCTCGCGGGTCTCCTCCGCGTGCTCGCGGCACAGCACGGCGACGGCACGATTGTCGAGGAAACCGGAGTCGGTGCCGCAGTCGTGGCACACCATTGCTGCCTTGCCGCCGAGGTGGACCGTCTCGACGCAGTGCGGCGCGCAACACTCGCTCGTGTGGTGATGGTCGCGCCGGTGTACAGCAGCGAGAGTGTTCGCTGCAACGGTCGCGCGGGCCGCGGACTCTCCAGCCGTCATGGTTGTCCTCCGGTGAGTGCCTGGTGTGGCGTGAGTCACGCTCATACACGTCCGGGGGTCCCGGGAGGTTGCCACGCACGGTTTGCGGCTACCTGGGCACGCCTACGCAGAGCGGAACGACGGCTGCCGCCCGAGTGTGCCGACGAGGCGGGCGCGAGCCTCCGGTGAGGCGGCATCGTCACGCGCGGCAGTGACGTCGGAAAGCCGCTCCCGCAACGCCATCCGCTCCGAGACCGAAGCGTCGCCGTCCTCGGCGAGCAAACCCTCGATGGCCGCGATGCCGGCCTCCGAGCGCGCGACGAGCTGCGCTTGCGCGGCGTCCAGGCGGGCGGCATACCAGCTGCTCGCCAGCACCGCCTCGCGGGTGAACATAGCGCGGAAGGCGGGATCCTCCAGGGTCGATCCATCAGCGGAGATGCCGTCCGCCATGATCTCTAGCAACGCGCGCACGGGCGGGCAGGCGGACTCGATCGTGCCGTCCTTGAGATAGGCGCGGGCGACCCGCTCGTGGGTGGAGACCATGACGTCGACCGAGTCGACGAAGACCTGGCGGTCCTGGGTCTCCGGCCGCAGGATGGCCTCCGTGAAGATCGCGTCGGGGTGCATGAAGATGCGTCCGAGGAAGGTCGACGCGAACTTCTCGGTGATCCGGTAGCCGAGTCGGCTGGCCGCCACGACGCGCCCGTCATCGAGGACGACGTCGGCGACCGGCTCGAGGTAGCCGGCCTCGATGAGCGCCGCCGCCGAACGCTCGGCCGGCGACATCCTGGCGAAGAGCTCGGGGATGAGCAGACTGACGTCGTGGTCGACGCGGACCTCGGGCCCGACATAGCCGGCGCCGGAGATCCAGCCGTCATAGCCCGTCAGGGCGAAGGAGAGAAAGGCGGCGTTGAGGTCGTAGGTCGTCGGCAGCGCGTTGAAGGGCGCCTTGGTCATCGCGCCCTCGGAGCCGGCGCCGGTCGTCGACGGCGACTTGCCGGTCATGGAGGAGATGAACTCCATGAGCAGTTCGGGCAGCTCCAGATAGTGCAGCGGCCCGAACGCGCACAGGGCGGGCACCCCGCTCTCCGGTGGGTTGTTGCGCCGGCCGGCGGCGACGATGTCGACTCCGGTGACCATGGGCTCGTCCATCGTCAGGCCGCGGGCGATCCGGAGGGCGGTGAGCGCGCGTGCCGTCCCGGCGGGGTCGGCCATGTCGGGCCGCACCTGCAGGTAGCGCGGGTTCTTCGACGGCTTGCCGTCGACGATGCGCGGGCGCGCCGAACAGACCATATAGGTGGCGTCGCCGGGCAGCGTGCCGGCGGCGAAGTCGGTGATCAGCTCGCGCATCGGCTCGGTGAACTGGCTGACAGCGATCGCGTCGTCGGCCAGCTCGGTCGCGGCCGCGACGTCGAGCGGCTGGAAGTTGGACAAGAACGTTCCGGGAGAGGCGATGTCGGCCTCGGCGGTGGAGTCGTAGCCGGGAGTGATCGCGTCGTCGGGTCGCTGGAAAAGCAGCCGCTCGCAGTTCTCGACATATTTCACCGACGGCTCGCCCGGACCGCTGGTAGGCGCGACGACTGAGGCCGTGATGTCGTCCTCGGTCTGCACCTTCACCGAGGGCGCGAAGTCCGGCCGGAGCGAGAAGAGCCGATAGGAGCCGTCCGACTCGAACCCGACGCGCAGCATGTCGACGAGGACGGCCTGCCCGTCGATCCGCAGGCGGTTGCCGGTGCGGCCGTTGACTTGGCTGACCGAGCAGTGGCTACGCCAGTCCGCGCCCCACTCCGAGCGGTAGGCCCGCTTGATGACATAGACCAGTTCGAGCACGTGCGGGGGGATGGCCCGGATGAAGGCGTTGTGCTCGTCGGAGAACTCCGCCTTGGGCGTGAAGAGTTTGATGACGCTGCCGGTGCTGCGCTCCGGGCCGAGGACCGAGCGGTGGTCCTTGCCGTTCCACTCGGGGTTGGCGTAGCGCTCGCTGTAGTCGCGGCTGACGATCTGCTCGACCGCGTCCATGTCCGCGTCGAAGTCGGCGACGAACGCCTGCCCGATCGTGATCGCGTCGGCGATCGACTTGGAGATCTCGGACTTGCCGCCGCCGGAGACGGTAGACGGCTTGTGGCAGACCGTCGAGGTCGCGGCCGTGCCGATGATGGTCCACTGCACCGGTTCCCGGCGCACCTGCTTCATGACGACGCGGAAGCCGGAGGTGTCGAGATAGGTGGTGTCCCCGCGGAAGGGGATGGTCACGGTGGCCTTCTCCCCGGCCCATGAGACGGTGCGCTCCTGGAGGGAGAACTTGGCTCCCGTGGGGACCAGGACGATGTCCTCGTGGTCGACGCAGCGGGCCCACCCGGCCTCGTCCGGCGTCCACGCGCGCGGGTCGCGCGCGGTGACCTCGGCCACGGACGGTGCGCCTTCGGCATACGTGTTGACGAACTCCTGGCCCTCGTCCCACGAGGGCAGCACGATCGCGCCGCCGGAGTGCTCTTCCTCCGACCCGCCGAAAAGGTTGGCGGACATGGAGATCTGGGTCTTGACTTCCTTCTTGCAGTAGCCGAAGTAGTTGTCGGCGATGATCGTCACCATGACGCCGCGCTCGTCGCGGGCACACACCTTGAAGGCCTGGCCGTCGTTGTAGCGCTCCGCCGGGTCGGTCCAGCACATGCCGTCGCGGATCTGCCGCTCGGTGGCATCGTCCTTGTGCGGGAGGCCGAGGGACTGTTTGGTGGCCGAAATCAGGTGCGGCGCAAGGAGAACCAGGCCGGTGTGGCCGGTCCAGCCCAGCGGGTCGAGGGCGGCGTCGTTCTCGGGCAGGTAGGGGTCGCCGGCGTTGCCGAAGATTCCCTCGACGAAGTCCAGGTTGGCGACCATCGATCCGGGCACGATGAAGCGGGTCTCCATCCGGCGCTCATGCGTATGCCCGGGGACGCCGACCGTGACCAGTGGCCGCAGCAGCAGGGAGACGAAGCAGGCCGCCTTCTCTTCCTGGGTGGAGGTGATGGGCAGTTCCAGCGCCGCGGCCGGGGGCGTAAGCGCGCGGTCGAGGAGCGCGGCGAACACCTCCCGGGGCACGGCCTTCTTGTCATCGGGGATCGGCAGGCCGCCCTCGGCGATGTGGAAGACGCCGGCGGTGGTGCGGCGGTCGCTGCGGGGGTTGTGCAGCACGCCGTTGGCGAGGCGGTAGCTCGTGATCAGGCCGGAGGAGTACTCGTCGGAGTCGACCGGCAGCGAGAGAGTGCGCGCCAGGCCGGGTAGGTCGAGGCTCAGGGTGCGCCGGGGCAGGTGCGGGATCGGTGTGACACCGTGCAGGTATGCCGTCAGGAACGCCTCGATCCGCTCGTCCACCGGCGGGAGGCGGTCACCGAGGCGGCGGCTCAGCTCGCGCTGCCGCTTCAGGATCGGGGCGACCAGATCGTCGGCGACGGCCTGACCCGGTTCCACCGCCTCGACCTTGGGCTGCCCCAAGAGGTCGAGCCGCACGTTGACGGCGGCGAGCAGGTCTGCGGACGACGCGGGCTGGGTGCCGTTCATACCTCCATTGTGCGCCTCATGAAACCGCTTACGCACCCGGTTCACCACGTGGTCGTTTTCGGGTCGCCAGATGGTCACCCAGCCGGGCACGCGTGCGCCGGAAGGGGTCAGTGTGACGGCGACCGGAGCGCGGGTGACCTGTGTGCGGGTGACCTCAGTGCGGGTGTCCGGGGTGGGGGCTGCGGCGCGGGCACAGGACTTCGGTGGCCGCGGCATATGACAGCAGCGCGGTGTCGGCGTAGGGGCGGCCGGCGAACGTGAGGCCGACCGGCATGCTGATGTCGCGCATCACGCCCATCGCGATGGTGACGGTCGGGAGGCCGAAATGGCGCGGCACGAGATTGCCGTTGGCGACCCAGACGCCGTTGCGCCAGGCGAGATCGGCGGAGGCGGGATCGACGTCGGCATCCGCTGGGCCGACGTCGGCGACCGCGGGGAAGATCACCGCGTCGAGCCGCTCGCTGTCGAGCCACGCATCGAGGTCCAGCTCGCGGGTGCGGTCCAGACCCGCGATCCCCTCGGCGACCCATGTGTGCTCACGCAGCGGAACGAGCGGGTGGGCGCGGGCGTAGCCGGGGAAGAGCGCGATGTCGTCGCCGAAGTCGTGATAGCCATCCTTCAGCGCGCCTGGCGGGGGCGGAAAGATCTGTGCCCCATCGATATCCGCCAGGCGGTGCAGGCCAAGGTCACCGTTGGCGTGGAGGAAGTCGTCCCACGACCAGGCGGCGAGATCCTGGACCTCCCGCTCGAGATAGACCGGGCTGACGAGACCGCGGGTGCGGATGGTGGCAGCGCCGGGCCGGTCGGCCTCGTAGTTGCTGACGATCGGGAAGTCGGTGAGGACGACCTCGGCTCCCGCGGCGCGCACGTCCTCGACCAGCGCCCACAGCAGGTCCGTCGGCACCAGCGGCCAGTTGCCCCGGGATGGAGATCACCACGCGCGATGGCGTATAGGCGCACAGGCCGTTGTTCGACGCCGGTCCGCGACCGGAGGACCACGTCTCCTCCCCGAGGCCGAAGGCGGCCAAACTCGCCGCCGTTGCCGTGCCGGAACCGTTGGAGGAGCCGGAGGCGAAAGGTGCCGTGAGGTATGCCGGGTTGTACGGGCTCTCCGCGCGGCCGTAGAGCCCCCGCTGCATCCCGCCGTTGGCCATCGGCGGCATATTCGTCAACCCCAGGAGGATGGCGCCGGCGCCGCGGAGGCGACCCACGGCATACGAATCGCGTTGGGCCACAAGGTGAGCGAACGCGGGGGAGCCGCCCGCGACAGTGAGTCCCGTCGCAGAGTAGGAATCCTTGGCCGTATAGGGGATGCCGTCGAGCGGTCCCATCAGCTCGCCCCGGGTGCGGCGCCGGTCGGACTCCTCCGCCTCGGCGCGGGCGTTCGGGTCGAGGACGACAACGGAGTTCAGGTGCGGCCCCGCGTGGTCGTATGCCGCGATCCGCGCGAGGTAGGCGTCCACCAGTTCCGCGCTGGTCACCTCGCCCCGTGCCAGCGCCGCGGCGAGCTGGACGATCCCGGCCTCCACCACGTCACACGACATCTCTCGACGCTATCCCCTTGACACGGAAGCGGCCAGCGTGTGTACGGTGTCAACATTGCAAAGTGGACAGTGTCCACACTGATCGATGGAGGACGAGATGAGCGCGACCACGGACTTGACCACAGACTTGTCGGTGACCACGGCTAGCGTTTCGGCCATGACCGAGGGACCGGAGGGCAGCCCGGCCGACGGCCCCGACGCGCCCGGCCATAGCGAGCACCACGCCGCCCGCTTGCCGCCGGGCATCACCCCCGGCCCGCAGACATTGCGCGCCTTCCGGGCCGTGCTCGCCAACACGCTCGTGGCCAATGTGACGACCAGCTATCTGTGGTTCGCCCTGACGTTCTGGGCCTATCTCGAGACCAAGTCGGTGCTCGCGACCTCGATCCTCGGCGGCTCCTACATGCTGCTGATCGCCGTGGGTGGCATCTTCTTCGGCACGCTCGTCGATCACCACCGCAAGCACGCCGTCATGGTGGCGTCCAGTGCGATCACTCTCGTCATGTTCATGCTTGCGGGGGCGTTGTACCTGCTGTTCCCGACGCAGCGCCTGGTCGACTGGAACGGACCCGTCTTCTGGGCGTTCGCCGGCGTGATCCTGCTCGGCGGAGTCGTCGAGAGCCTGCGCAATATCGCCTTGTCCACCACCGTCACCCTGCTGGTCCCCGACGGCCAGCGCGACAAGGCCAACGGACAGGTCGGCACCGTGCAGGGCATCGCCTTCATGATCACCAGTGTCTTCAGCGGGCTGTCGATCGGGCTGCTCGGCATGGGCTGGACCCTCGGCCTCGCCATCGGCCTGACCGCGCTCGCGCTGGGACACCTGCTCACGATCACCATCCCCGAGCAACGGCCCCCGCGTGACGAGGGCGCCCGGCCCCCGGCCTTCGACATCCGGGGCGCGATCGGCGCCATCCGGGCCGTCCCGGGCCTCGGCGCGCTGATCCTCTTCTCCTGCTTCAACAATCTGGTCGGCGGCGTCTACATGGCTCTCATGGATCCTTATGGGCTGACGCTGTTCAGCGTCGAGTCCTGGGGGATCGTGCTCGGCGTGACGAGCTTCGGCTTCGTGCTCGGTGGCCTGTGGGTGGCCCGGTTCGGACTGGGAGAGAAGCCACTTCGCTCACTCATGCTCGTCAACGTCGTCGTCGCCCTGATCGGGATCTTCTTCACCGTCCGCGAGGTGTGGTGGGTGTATGCCGGCGGCATCCTGCTCTTCATGTGCGTCATCCCGATCGCCGAGGCGGCCGAGCAGACGATCCTGCAGCGGGTGGTGCCCTTCGCCAAGCAGGGACGCGTCTTCGGCTTCGCGCAGAGCGTCGAGGTGGCAGCGAGTCCGGTCTCGGCCTTCCTCATCGGCCCCATCGCGCAATACGGTCTCATCCCCTATATGAAGACCGCCGAGGGGCAGGAGCGTTTCGGGTGGCTCGTCGGCGCCGGCCAGGCCCGCGGCATCGCGCTGGTCTTCATCGCCTCCGGCCTGCTCATGCTCGTCGCCGTCGCTGTGGCGATGATCTCCCCGCCCTATCGTGTGCTTTCGCGCTCCTACCAGCAGGCCGAGCCGCCGCCCGCGTCATGATGGGACGGTGAAGGCTGACGAGGCACGGGATGCGGGCAAGGCCGCCAGCGCCGGTTTGCGCACCGGGACCGGGCTGATCCGGGACATCCACGGCGGGATCAGCCACGGGGTGTATGCCGTCGTCGACGCCCTCGCCGGGCCCGCGGCCCGGCCCATCCGGGTCGTTCAGGACACGATCACCGAGGGCGTGTATGCCGTGACCGGACGCGGTCTCGACGTGGGCAGCCGGCTCGTCGGCGCCGCCGTCGCCGCCCGCAAGGCCCGTTCCGGCGCCGACCACGCGAGCCTGCACGACGGGCCGGCGGCTCACCACGTCATCGCGATCGGCAGTGGCCTCATCGACGATTCCCTTGTGGGACAGGTCCCGTCGCTGCGCCCCACGATGCACGTGCGCGAACGCGGCACCCGAGTGGAACTGACGCGCGAGGGCGTCGGCGCGGCATACCCCGAAGCGACGGACGAGATCGTCGTCTTCCTGCACGGGCTCGTGGAGACCGAGGCGGCGTGGCGGCTGTCGGCCAAGACCCGCCCGCCGTATGCCGACCGGTTGCGCGCCGACCTCGGTCTGACCCCGGTGATGGTGCGCTACAACACGGGGCTTCGGGTGTCGGAGAACGGCCGCCTCTTCGCCGGCCTGCTGGCGGATCTCGTCGAGGCCTGGCCGGTCCCGGTGCGGCGCATCGCGCTGATCGGGCACTCGATGGGCGGCCTGATCATCCACAGTGCGTTCGCGCAGGTCGAGGACGACCCGGCGACACAGTGGCGTGGCCTGGTCACCGATACGATCACGCTCGGGACGCCCCACCATGGCTCACCGCTGGCGCGTGGAGCGTTCGCGGCCACGGCGTGGCTCGGACGCTCACGCCATACGCGGACTGCAGCGCAGGTGATGCGTGCACGCAGCGGCTCCGTGCGCGACCTGGCTCACGGCAATATCCTTGCGGCAGACTGGGAAAGCCTCGACGTAGAGGAGTTGGTCGACGGCCGCACCCATCCCGCTCCGGCAATGGGCATCCTGCACCGGGCGGTTGGCGCGGCATGGGGCAAGGCGCATCCGGACGGCGGGCACGACCGACTCAGCGACTTCCTCGTGCCCGTCACGTCCGCCACCCACGCCCACCTGGCAGGGGAGGCACGGCGGTTCACCGAGGACGACATCGCCGTCGTCCACGGCACCCACCATCTGGGCCTGCTCAACAGCGAGGAGACCTACCAGCACCTGCTCCGCTGGCTGACCCCCGCTACCCCCTGAGTCCGACGTTTGACGCGTCCTGACCCGCCAAACGTCGGACTTTGTGTGGGGGTGAGCCCTCGAACTCAGGCTCCTGTCGTGGCCCCCCACTCCTGTGCCGCCGCCACGGCGAGCGCCTCCTTGGTGGCGAATTGATGAAAGAACGCCCCCTTGGTGACCCTTCGCAGTCGCCGGCTATCACCAGCAGCGCGACCCGCTCGAGCGCATCTTCGCCTACCTCGATCTACGGGCCTCTCTCATCGAGGGCGGGCCGGCGGCATACAGCTGCGTGGCCGGCACGATGGTCCAGGAGGCGTTTGCCACCAGCCCGGCCATCAGAGACGCCTGCGGCACAATGTTTTTCGAGCACGCCGCCACTCTCGAGTCCGACATTCAGGCCGCCATCGACCAGCACGCACCGGCCCTGGAGGTCACCGCGCGGAGCCTCGCGGTCCACATCCTCGTCGTCCTGCACGGCGCCTTCGTCGTCAGCAAGGCCGGCGACGATCCCCAGATCGTGCTCGACTCCATCGAGCACCTCCGCCGCTACCTGCGGCAACTGTTCACCGCCGAAGCGAATCACCCGAAGGAGAAGGAATCATGAGCACGACGACCAATGCAGCGCGCTACCAGACCTGTCTCTGGTTCGACACCGACGGCCTCGAGGCAGCAGAGCACGACACGAGTCTGCTGCCCGATGCGGAGATCACCGGCGTCTCGCGCTATCCCGACGACGTCGACAAGGGCACGCCCGGCGCGGTCATGCAGGTCCACTTCCGCCTCGGCGACCAGCGCTATGTCGCCCTGAACGGCGGTCCGCAGTTCCCCCACTCCGAGACGGTCTCGCTCCAGGTCTACGTCGAGACCCAGGAGGACCTCGACAGGATCTGGACGGGTCTGCTCGCCGGCGGCGAAGAGACGATGTGCGGGTGGCTGCGAGACCGGTTCGGGCTGTCCTGGCAGGTCATCCCCACTCGTCTGGGCGAGCTGCTCGCCGATTCCGAACCCGTGGGCCGGGTGGTGCGCCAACTGCAGGCGATGACCAAGCTGGACATCGCCCCGCTCGAGGCCGCATACAACGGGTGAACCGATCCCGCGTGGCTCCTGCCCGTCACCGTAGCGAAACCGGCGTCAAAACCCCGGTTCTGCTCAGGTGACACCACCGGCGCGGCTGCCCCCCGCGTCCAGGACGATGGGTTGACCGTGCGGGGTGCGAGCCGCCGCCGCGTGCCAGGCGGCCGTTGTGCGGAGCAGGTCCTCCCGCGACAGCAGCTCCTTGGCGGCCAGCAGATCGCCGAGCGCGGCAGCCCAACACTCGTAATAGTCGGAGCCGTCGGGCACGGCACTGGCGGCGATCCGCGCGCCCAGGGCCTGGGCCCATTCCTCGGCGCCGACGAGGCCTTGGTCCTGAAGTGCGATCGTCATCGCGAAAACCTGTGCCTGCCAAGGAGCTTCGAACGGATAGTCGCGGGGCGGCCGAGGCGCCGGGGCCGTCACGACGCCGCCTCGAGATAGGGCTCCCACGCGTCCACGCAGACGGTCACAGTGGGATCGCTGTCCGGGCCCCACAGGTCGGTGCCGCTGAACTCGACTGCATAGATCCACTCGGGCGTCTGGTCCGCCGGCTCTCCGATCGGCACGGCGTCACGATCGGGAAAGACCTGCGAACCGTGGACCAGCACGATCGTGCCGACCTGGCCGCGCACGGACCGGGGCAGCCGCGTGTGCCCGGCCGGGTGGATCATCCGGGCTCGCACCCGATCGCCAACGGCGAACTGGGGCGGCGAATCCGTCTCTCGGGCAAAGGAATTGGAGGCGTCGAGGGCGGACTTCATCTCAGGCCACGTGCGCGCCCGCGCGGCGAACCCGCCGTCGAGCAGGCCGCTCCGGCCGAGAAGCCCCTCCAGCGCCTCGAACCAGATCCGGTAATAGCTGCTGCTCAGATAGACCGCCGGCGGCAACGATTCGCGGGCGCTGCGGGACTGGTCGATGTTCCAAGCCCCCAAGGCACCGGTCGCCAAGGTGAGGGCCAGGACGCGACCCTCCCATTCGGCGTGGAAGACCGGCTCGTCCGATTCCGGGCGGACGGCGCCGAAGCACTGCATACCGCCCACGTCGTGCACGCCATTCACGAGACCGTCTCCTGCGACGGCGCACTCGCCAGCCCAGTTCCGATCATCGAGTCGCGCGTGACGAGCGTGGCGAGCCGCTCGGCATCCCAGCCCTCCGTGTCGTCCGGCCGCATCGGCACGAAAAGATAGCGCTGTTCGGAGGTGGAGTCCCACACGCGGATGCGCGTCGAATCGGGAAGTGTCACACCGAAATCGGCGAGCACGCCGCGCGGGTCGCGTACTGCCTTGGCCCGATAGGCGGGCGTCTTGTACCAAACCGGCGGCAACCCGAGCACCGGCCAGGGATAGCACGAGCACAGGGTGCACACGACCATGTTGTGCACCTCCGGAGTGTTCGCCAGGGCGATCAGGTGCTCGCCGGCCCGGCCGCCATAGCCCATCGACGCGACCGCCGTGGTGGCATCGCGCACGAGCCATTCACGGAAGTCCGGGTCGGTCCATGCCCGGGCGACCACCTGCGCACCGCGGTGTGGGCCGATTTCGTGTTCATAGGTCTCGACGATCCCGTCGAGGGCCGCGGGGTCGACGAGGCCACGCTCGGTCAGCAGGGTCTCCAGTGCCCGAACGCGGGCGTCCATCTCGGAAAGCTCGCTGCCCCCGGAGTGATCGTGGTCGGGGTCGTCAGCCATGAGCCAAGATCTCATGAGACCTCAGGCGGATGCCGGACTCTCGATGCGGGAGTCAGGCGTGCTTGTCCGCGGCGCCCTCTCCCGGCTGGACCGTCCACTCCGGCGGTTCGTCGGTGCCGGCCTTCTCGTCGGCCTCGGCGTCCTCGGCCGTCTCGTGCACCTTGCCCTGCGCGTGGTGCGAGGGGGCGTAGACGGCATACAGCCGCAGCGGCTCGGAGCCGGTGTTGACGACGTCGTGCCATGTGCCGGCCGGCACCTGGATGGACCAGCCGTCGCTGACCTCGGTCTCGGCGAGGTCGTCCTTCGCCGGGCCCATCTTGCACACGCCCTCGCCGGCATCGAGCCGCAGGAACTGGTCCGTCTCCGGGTGGGCCTCCAGCCCGATCGATGCGCCGGGCTCGATGGACATCAGGGTCACCTGGAGATACTTCCCGGTCCACGCGACCGTGCGATAGGTCGTGTTCTCCTTCGTGGCCGTCTCGATGTCGAAGACATTGGGCTCAGGACCGTTGTCGGTGATCTTCATGGGGCTCCTCTCGTTGCCCACCAGCCTAGACTCGGCCGGCCCAGCTCGAGCCTCCCGCGTGCCGGTGAATCCGCTGGCGCAGCGGGACGACAACGCGGCTGGGCGGCATACCGGAAACGCTTCTCGGTATGCCGCGCAGTCAGTTTTGCGTGAGCGTCAGCTCTCGTCGTCCACGATCTCGGCGTCGACGGGCTCGTCCTGCGGGCCGTCGGCGAGGATCCGATAGAGCGCGCGCCGCGTGTCCTCGAGGACCTTGGCTGCCTCGGTCATCGTCGCCGCGTCACGCGTGGCGGACACCGCCTTGGCGGCCATCGCGACCTGCCCGAAGGCCTGCCACATCTCGCCGCCGGGCCGGCCGCCCATGGCCTCGCTGGCGTCGGCGGTGGCCGTTTCCCACGGGGCCGGCGCCTCGTTGTCCTCGACGGCCTGCTGGCCGGCGTCGGTGAGCCGGAAGGCCTTGCGGCCGTCGTTGTCGAAGGCCTCGATCAGGCCCTCGTCCTCGAGTTGGGCGAGCGCGGGGTAGACCGCGCCGGAGCTCGGCTTCCATGCGCCGCTGGAGCGCGAGGCGAGTTCCTCGATGATCTGGTAGCCGTTGCGCGGCTCCTCGGCGATGAGGAGCAGGGCGGCCAGGCGGACATCGCCCTTGGGCCGGCGCCCGCGGCGGCCGCCCGGGCCA
>NZ_HG764815.1:3727426-3728488 GCF_001050535.1 Nostocoides australiense Ben110
ACGCAGGTTGTTGGCCACGAGGATCGCCGTCGCAAGCGCGCCCACGCCGTACGCCCCGAGCAGCCCCGGCGCGGTGAGGCGGTGCGCCTGCGTGTAAAGCGTCCCGAGGGTCGCGACCAGCCCGAAGAAGACGAAGACGAAGACCTCGCCCAGGCCGCGATAGCCGTAGGGGTTCTTGCCGCCGGTGTAGAACCACGCGGCCAACACGCACAGCACGCCCACCCAGATCAGCCCGAGCGTGTCCGACAGCGCGCACAACGCCAGCCCCGCGAGCCCGGCCAGCCCGAAGAAGAGGAAGGCCATGAGCTTGACGTTCTTTGCCGTCGCGAGCCTTTGGCCCACGAGTCGGATCGGGCCGACCCGTTCGTGGTCGGTGCCCCGGATGCCGTCGGAGTAGTCGTTGGAATAGTTCACCCCGACCTGCAGCGCCAGCGAGACGACCAGCGCCAGCAGCGCGAGGCCGAGGTCGGCGCGGTCGATGGCGGCGGCCGCACCCGTGCCGACCAGGACGGGAGAGACGGCGGCGGGCAGGGTGCGGGGGCGGGCACCGGCGATCCATTGGGCAGGCGTGGCCATAGGAGGTGTCGAACGTCCTTCGTCAGGGATGAGGGCGGGTCACAGGCCGCGCAGGAAGTCGGGGTCGTCGTCCGGGCCCTTGGGGCGCGGCGGCTGGTTGGGGTTCGCGCGCCCGGGCAGGGCATAGGTCTTCGGCCGCCCCGCGAACCACCACCCGGCCGGCCCCGCGAACGGGAAGAGCAGGATGACGAAGACCCACACCACCTTGGGCAGGCCGCGCACGGCCTCCTCCGGCGTCTGCACGCAGTCGACGAGCGTATAGATCGCCAGGACCAGGGCGAGCAGCCCGGGCAGGAAGCGGATCATTCCCCTATTGTCCCACCCACACGGCGATGGCCCGGCGGTCGGGCTTGCCCGGCCCGCGTCCGGGCAGCGGGGTCGCGCTGGTGCGCACCAGGCGGGGCAGGGCGTATGCCGGGAGGAGCCCGCGCAGGCGCGCGCGGGCTTCGTCGGTGGTCACCGCTGTGTCGGGGGCGGGGGGGGGGG
>NZ_HG764815.1:3728588-3734018 GCF_001050535.1 Nostocoides australiense Ben110
CCTCGATCCACCGATGGGCTGATGGCGTGGGGTTGATCGTCGTCTCGGGCTGAGGAGGCGAGCGGGGGCGTGGGTGATCGCCCGACCTCGCTGTCGGGGTGTTCCACGTCGGGGTTGCTCGGGTCGCGCCGTCGTCGGCTGGGTGGTCAGGGCGGTGCGGTGGCGGGGGGGTCGGCGACGCGGTCGAACAGTCGGGTCCACGCCTGGTGCCAGGGCCACGCTTGGGGCAGGTGCAGGGTGATCCGCCGGGCGGAGGACGCGACCCGGGCCGGGACGTGGATCAGCTTGCGACGCACGGTCGCGCTGGTCGCCTTCGCCAGCTTCGAGGTCTGGGGTGTCGCACCGGAGGCCAGGGTGGTGGCGGCGCGGGTGAGGTTGAACGCGATGACCGCGAGCACGAGCCAGGCGGCGTTGGCGGTGAACTTCCCGGAGGGCAGGTGCGCCAGCGCGGAGCCCTTGAGGTCGGCGTGGACCTGTTCGATGATCGCGTGCCCGCGGTGGGTCTTGTCGGCGGCGACGGTGTCCAGCACATGGGCCGGGACGGTGGTGAAGAACGCGTGGAAGCGCCAGGTGTCGAACAGGGTGTCCTGCCCGGTCGCCTTCTTCTTGTCGGCGTTGAAGTCGGGGATGCGGCGCACGATCAGCCGGCCCGGGACCTGGTCGGCCTTCTTCTTGGAGGCGAACGCGGTGAAGTCGATCTCGGCGACCTCCGCCTTCGAGATCCACGCCCCGCTCATCTCATCGAAGATCGCGTCCGGGTACTCGATCGTGGTCCACGCACCGTCATCGATGCCGGCGATCGCGGCCTTGACCGGGCTGGTTGCCCGCACGGTGACGGACACGTGCGCGCCGCCGGTGATCGCCGCGTGGACGGCGTCGCGGCCGTAGTAGGCCGAGTCCATCCGGACCAGGACCGGCGCCTTCACGCCGAGCAGGCGGCGGGCCTGTTTCACGGCGTCACCGACCAGGCGTTTCGCCCCGCGGGGCGACCCACAAGAGCCCTTGCGCAGCCGCTGCGCTACGACCAAGGGCGCGTGTCCGGCGGTGGTGAGGGTGGCGATCAGCGCGTTCAGGCCGCGGACCCGGGTGTAGCCGAACCCGGCGCCCTGCTTGGCGTGGCCGTGGACCTCGATGATCGTGTCGTCCACGTCGACGAACGCGTACCCGACGCCCGCTCCCGCCTCGTCGCCAGCGGGCAATGGTGCCGGGACCGGTGGGGTCAGCCCGGCCAGGCGAGACAGCGCGAGCAGGAACCGTGCGGCGACCGCATCGAGCTGCCGGACGTGCCCGAAGGTGAACGTGCGTAGGAACGAGCCGAGCGTCGAGGGCGCGTACGCCTTGGCGAAGAGCCGGCCCATCCCGCCGTGGCGCAGCAGGGCCATGTCATCGATGCTGTCGGCGCCGGCGACCATCCCGGCCACGAGCGAGGCCACCTTCGACCCAGCGTTCGCGCCTTTGTCCGTCGGCACGCTCAGGTGCTCATCCGCCAGCTGGCGCAGCCCTGCCCGGTCGGCCAGTGCCAGTACCGGGACCAGGCCGGCGGACGACACGAGATTCGGGTCGTCGAACACCGCAGAAGTGCGGGTCAGGGTGTGAGAGAGTTTCACCTACGAGATGCCCCTTGCGCGAGACGGAACTGAAGCCTGAAGAACTCCAATTCTGTTTCAGCACAGGGGCATTCTCATGTTCCGACGCGCCGGATCACCACACCGCGCCAAGTCGATCGGTGGATCGAGGCTTCACCATCGCATGGTTCGGTCTGATGGCGTTCGTCTGGTTCGGCTGGGGTCAGGAGGACCCGCCGCCGGCGTGGCGATCTTGGCTCGGCGCCGGATCGGTGATGGGCCTCCTGCTGGCAGGGCTGTTCGGTTACGGGGTGTCCGCCCGGTGGAGTGAGGGCAGTGCGCTGGAGGGCAGGTACCCGTGGTTCGGGCTGGTCGTCGGCCTGGAGGTGCTGCTGGCGGTGGTCGGCTGCCTGTTCCTGCACCGCAGGGGTAAGGGCCGCTGGATGGCCTGGTGGGTGGCTCTCGTCGTGGCCCTGCACTTCGTGCCCCTGGCATTCTTCCTCGATGACCTGTCCTTGGCCGGCCTGGGGGTCATCGAGGCAGCTGGGCTCGCTGCGCTGGTTCCTCGGGTCGGGGGCGAGCTCGTCTCCAGCCGTCTGGTCGCACCCTGGATGGGCATCACCTTGCTGGTCTTCGCCGGTGTCTCTGCCCTGCTGTTCGTGGTTCGGACGGGTACTCCTTGGTGAAGGGCGACGCGGTGGAGTTCCGTTTTGCGCTTTAACGTCTGGAAGCGGTAAGAAGTGAACCGCGCGCCTATCGCGTCGAGTTAATGCGAGACGCTACGCGACGAGCCGGGGATCTCGCGGATCTCTCTCTGGGTGTGACCTCCATGCTGCCGCTCTGACTGCCTTGGACGAACGCCACGGAGGCGAGTGCAGCGACCAAGACGAGAAGAAGAGCCGCGCCTGCGAAACCCCACACCTGGCCGGGCTGGCGGGTGACTCGGATGACCTGCGACTTCAGGAGGCCGGTGGCAGAGACATTTGACTGCGTCATCGTGCGACTGGTCCTTCCTGGGTGCCGACGAGTGAGAGGTAGCGTTCCTCGAGGCGGCCTTGTTCTTGCGTGAAGAGTCGCAGCGGGATCCCCGCTTGGTGGGCCAGCCTGCCCACGGCAGAGCGGTCGAGGTTGCGGACGACGAGTTGATTCCCGTCGCCGGTGGCGTGCGCGCCGCCGCCACGAGCTTCTCGATGAGTCGACCGTTGTCCGCGCTGTCCACGACCACTGTGTGCTCGTGGGTGGACATGATCTCAGCGAGATGCCCCTTCGCGACCAGTCGGCCGTTCTGGATGATCACCAGGTCGTCGACGCACTGCTCGAGTTCGGGCATCAGGTGCGAGGAGAGCAGGACGCACCTGCCTTCCGAGGCCAGGTCCCGAAGCAGGCCCCTGACCCAGATGACACCCTCGGGGTCCAGACCGTTGATCGGTTCATCGAGGACGAAATGGTCCGTGTCACCAAGCAGCGCTGTCGCGATGCCCAGACGCTGTTTCATGCCCAGGGAGAACGTGCGGATCCTCCGGCCGGCGGCATAGAGCAGGCCGGTCTGCTCGAGAACTTCGTCGACCCGCGCCCCGGAGATCCTGGCGGGTGCCGCGACCGTTCGGAGATAGTCCCGGGCGCGCAGCCCCCGGGATTCCGCCCTGGCCATCGAGCAGCACGCCGATGGTCCGGATCGGGTCGGTGAGGTCCCTAGGGCTGCTGCCTCCCACCGTGCACGTGCCGACGTCCGGCCTCTCCAGCCAAGCCATCATGCGCATCGTCGTGGACCTTCCCGCCCTGTTGGGGCCGAGGAAGCCGGTGACACGACCGTCGGCTGCGGTGAAGCTGATTCCGTCGACGGCTCGCACCTGGCCGTACGTCTTGGTGATCCCCTCGACCTCGCTCATCCTGAGCACTCCTGGGGCGTTGTCGTCGTGGCGCTGCCGCTCCACGGCTTGGGTGGTCATGTGTCATGAATGTGAATCTCCTTCTCAGGTCGTCGGGTGCGCACCTGCAGGCCAACGCTGTCGTCACTCGCGGACCGCGGCTCCGTCGCCGACGCGGTTCTGGAGGGTGCTTCGGAACCGGGCCCAGACGACCTGCTGCGCCGGGCTCAGCCCCTCGATCTCGAGCTGCTCCATCGCCGCAGCCATGGTCGATTGCTCGCCAGCGGCAGGGATCGGGCCCGTCGCGTCCATAGCGGCAAGGCCGAAGCTCACCATCTGCCCCACCAGGTGTTCGGCTGTCGCCTCGTCTACATGGGTCTGGTCCTTGAGGTCCTCGAACTGTCCGAACCAAGCCGCCGCGTCCGTTGCGAGTGGCCCATCATGGACAGCGTCGAGCATCGCTGTGGCGGTGTCTGCGTCAATCGCGCCGGACGCCGTCGCGAGTGTCCAGACGTCGTGATCGAACGACTGGCTGGAGGCGGGGGGACCACCGTTCGGCTGACGCATCCCGGTCCGGGGGCTGGTCCGGCGCAGGTCCGCCAGCATCTTCCGCTGAATGCGGATCCGTTCGGCCTGATCCTCGAGCTGCTTGTCGAGCTCGGCCAGGAGCTGGTCCTGGCCGACCTCCCCCCCCAAGAGATTTCCGATGTCGCGCAGCGGTACCCCGCTCGCAGACAGTTGGCGTATCCGCAGCACAGTCACGAGATCTCGCGCGCCGTAGCGCCGGTACCCGTTGGTGTCGCGGGGCACCTCGGGGAGCAGTCCGATCTTGTGGTAGTGGCGAAGGGCGCGAGGAGTGTTGAGCGACCCCCTGGTTGACCATGTGGGTGTGTCTGGGCGTCACTGCGGTTGACGACGCGTGATCTGGGTGGGGTCTCTACGGTTGGCGTCAAGAGCGTGATGATGCGCTGAGGACACGCGACGGCCCTCCCAAGCTTTGGCGAGCAGGAGGGCCGTCACTTGGTGCTTGGAGGGCACCCATGCTGATGGTAGGCAACGACCCTATCGAGGCCGAACGGTTGCTGGTGGCCGGGGAGCTGGTGTGCCCGTCGTGTACGGGTGTGCTGTCCCCTTGGGGGCACGCTCGGTGGCGGTCCTCGCGGGGAGCGGCTGGGACGGTGCGGCACCGTCCGCGGCGGGGCCGGTGTGCCTCGTGCGGGAGCACGCACGTGCTGCTGGCGCAGGTGTGGTTGTCGCGGCGCGCGGACGCGGTCTGCGTGATCGGGGCCGCGCTGGAGGCCAAGGCGGGTGGGGCAGGTCACCGCAGCGTCGCGGGGCGGTTGGGCCGGCCGGTGTCCACGGTGCGGGGCTGGCTGCGCCGCTTCGCCTCCCGATCGGAGCAGCTGCGGGTGGGGTTCACCCGGCTGTTGCACGAGCTGGACCCTCTGGCTGGGCCGCTGGTGCCGCAGGCCTGCCCGGTCGCGGACGCGGTCGAGGTGATCGGGCGGGCTGCTGCCGCGGCGGTCCTACGGCTGTGCCCGCAGCCGCCGTGGGAGTACGCCGCCAGGGTCACCGGTGGGCTGCTGTTGGCCCCGCCAGCGGGGGGTGGGGTGAGCAACACGAGTTGACCCCTGCCGCTGCCCCCGGTGGTACGGGCACCCTCGAGCGGACCAGTTCAGCACCAGGAGAGGGCAAGGCGAATGAGTGGACGACACAGACCGGGCGACGAGCAGGCGCGCCGGGCCGAGCAGGCGCGGGAGGTCGCGTTGTTCCGGTACGCGCTGATCCGCGAAGCAGCGGACGCCTCTCTGAGCACCCGCCAGCGTGGGGTGCTGGTGCGCGACCTCGCCGGCCGTGAGCACACCGGGCCGTTCGGGGCGCGGGTGACGGTGTCGCGGGCCAGCGTGGACCGGTGGGTGCGGGCGTGGCGCACCGGCGGGTTCGACGCCCTGGTGCCCTCGGCCCGGCACGCGCAGCCGCGGACCCCCGCGGCGGGG
>NZ_HG764815.1:3734118-3735135 GCF_001050535.1 Nostocoides australiense Ben110
CCCTTCGGCGTCGGGCTCCGGTCCGCCCTCGGCGGTCATCTCGGCCTCCGCTTCGGCGGTGTCGTCGGCCGGCGGCGGACCCGCCGGCTCGTCCTCGGCGAGGTGTTCCTCGGCCTCGCGGAAGTCCTCCGCGAGGAGCCGCCGCAAGTCCTCGGTGGTGACGTCCTCGTCATCGCGCAGCCGCCAGGCGTGGCGGCCGATGGCTTCCTCGAGCAGATTGCGCACGAAGCGGCCGTTGCCGAAGGTGAAATTGCGTTCGGTGCGCGAAAGGATCTCGCGGACAACGGCTTCCGCCTCGTCGATGACGTCGTAGTCGGACTTCGCGGCCAGTCCCGCCATGATGTCGATCAGTTCGTCGTTGGTGTAGTCGGGGAACTCGATCATCGTCTTGAAGCGGCTGGCCAGGCCGGGGTTCTGGGCGATGAACTCCATCATCGGCCCGGGATAGCCGGCCACGATGACGACGAGGTCGTTGCGGTTGTCCTCCATCTCCTTGACGAGGGTGTTGATGGCCTCCTGGCCGTACTGATCGCCGGACAGGCCGTAGGCCTCGTCGATGAAGAGGACGCCGCCGATGGCCTTGGTGACGACCTCGGCGGTCTTGATCGCGGTCTGCCCGAGGTAGCCGGCGACAAGTTCGCTGCGGTCGACCTCGACGAGGTGTCCCTTGGTGAGCAGGCCGAGGGCGCGATAGATGCCGGAGACCATGCGGGCGACGGTGGTCTTGCCGGTGCCGGGGTTGCCGACGAAGACCAGGTGCCGGGTGATGGTGGCGGTCTTCAAGCCCGCCTCGGAACGCTTCTTCTCGACCTTGAGAATGGCGACCTGCTGGTGGATCTCGCGCTTGACCGAGTCCAGGCCGGTCATCTCGTCGAGCTCGGCCAATAGCTCCTCGACCGACTTCTGCGGCTCCGGCTCCTGCGCCGGCTGGCCTTGTGCCGCAGCCGGATCCGCGGGGGGGTGGCCCGGTTGCGCCGGAGCGGCGGGCGGCTGGCTGGGGTCGGTGGGTATGCCGCC
>NZ_HG764815.1:3735235-3736236 GCF_001050535.1 Nostocoides australiense Ben110
GGCGACGGCACCGGCATACGCCGCGGGCACCAGCAGGGCCGGCTTCCACACGAGGCCGATCAGCGTGGCGGCGGTGGTGCCGGTCACCATCACCGGCGGCGCCAGGTAGCGCAGGTTGATCGAGCCCTGGTGGTGGCGCGCGATGACGTGCCGCCACCGGCCGTACTGAAAGTATTGCCGCGCAAGGGCTTTCGGGGTGCTCCGCGGTCGATAGGTGACCTTCAGATCCGGCGTGAACCAGATCTTGCCGCCGCGCCCGCGGATGCGGTGGTTCATCTCCCAGTCCTGGGCCCGCTCGTAGTGCTCGTCGAAGCCGCCGACGGCCTCCAGCGCGGCCCGCCGGAAGACCCCGAGATAGACCGTCTCGGCCTCCCCGGCCTGCCCGCCGACGTGGAAAGCGGCGTTGCCTACGCCGATGCGGCTGCGCATGGCGGTGGCGACGGCGCGCTCGAACGGGGTGCGCCCCTCGGCGTGCATGACCCCGCCGACGTTGTCGGCGCCTTGTTCCTGCAGCGCCGTCACAGCGGTGCGCAGGTAGTCCGCCGGGATCTCGGCGTGCCCGTCGACGCGCGCCACGATCTCGCCGTATGAGGCCGCGATAGCCGCGTTCAAGCCGGCCGGTGTGCGGCCGGTCGGGTTGGGCACCAAGCGAATTCGCGGGTCTGCGGCGGCCAGCCCGGCGGCGACGGCGTCGGTTGCGTCCCGCGACGGCCCGAGCGCCACGACGATCTCCATCTCTCCCGGGTAGTCCTGTCCGGCGATCATCGCCACGGCATCGGCGAGGTGCCGCTCCTCGTTGAGCACCGGCACGATCACCGAGACGACGGGCCACGGCGTGGTGGCGGGGTGGGGAGCAGGCACGCCCTCCAGTATCGCCTCCGGACACCGCAACCCCGGCCAACCCCGCCCTCGACACCCGGGCTCGCACGACCCAGCCCGGCCGAGAGGGCGGCCCGCGGCGCGCCACGCCCCGGGCGGCGGGGGTCGGGGGCATGTCCAGC
>NZ_HG764815.1:3736336-3738140 GCF_001050535.1 Nostocoides australiense Ben110
CGCTGCCGCGCCGGCGCGGGCGCCCAGCGGGGCCAGGCGACCGGCATACGGCACGGGAACCCGGGTGGTCAGGGTGACCGGCTTGGCCGGGGCCCCGTTGTCGACGACGCGCAGGCGCCGGTGGTCGACCTCCAGCGCGCTGCCGGTGTGCCCGGACAGCGTGTCCAGCCACGTCTGCCAGGCGGCCTGGTCGATGACGCGGTAGGCGTAGCCGAGCTCCTGCGGCGCGCGGCGTCGGCCGTCGGCCGGGGGCACCCACTTGATCAGCGACATCGCGATCTGCGAGCCGAACCCGGCGGCCAGGCGCAGGGCGTACTCGACGGGGTAGGTGCCACCGCGGGAGAGGTTCAGCGCGCCGAGGTCGGGGTCGGGTTCCTTGTAGTTCGGCACCGGCGGGACGATCCCGGTCTCGAGCGCCTTGAGCGCGACGACATCCTCGATGCCGGCGCCCATGGCGTGCCCGGTGAAGCCCTTGGTGTTGGTGATGACGATCCGGTCGGCGGAGGCGCCGAAGACCTGTCGCAGCGCGTTGATCTCTGCCGAGGCGCTGCCGCCGCGGGCGGGCGTATAGGTCTCGTGGGAGACGAACATCGTCGCCGGGGCGATGGCGTGCCGGTCGATGCCGCGTTGCTCGGCCTCGGCGATCAGGGACTGCATGACGCCGCCGATGTGATCGACGTCGAGACGGGTCCCGTGGAAGGCGCTGTTCGCGGTGATGGAGGCGAGCACCTGGGCGATGGGGGCCAGGCCGCGCTCGCGCGCCGACTCGGCCGACTCGACGACGATGGCCGCCGCGCCGGTGCCGACGATCATGCCGTGGCGGCGCTTGTCGAACGGCGTGGCGGCGTCCTCGACCTTCTCGTCGGTCGCGGCGGCGCCCGTGGCGAGGAAGCCGGTGGTGACCCAGGGGAGGAGGTGCTCGCTGGAGGCGTCGTCCGCGGAGACGACGATGACGCGCTCGCACCGGCCGGCCTTGATCCAGTCCTCGGCCAGGGAGACTGCCTGGGTCGTGCTGGCGCAGGCGGCGTTGACCTGAGTGTTCGGGCCCCGGGCGCCGATGATCTCGGCGAACTGGGAGTGGCCCATCGCGAGCACGCGGAACAGGAAGCGGCGATCGAACGCGTAGGGCTCGGCCTCGAGGGCCTGACGCAGCGCGCCGATGAGCCGGTCGACCTCGGCGCGCGCCGGGTCGTCGGCGGTCATGCGGGCCCGGACGCCTTCCAGCGCAAGGAGATTGTCACGACGACCGCGATGCAGGGCGTACTTCTCGATCTCCTCGGCGAACCGGTCGTAGCCGGGGAAGGCCGAAGCGAAGATGACGCCCGTGGTGTCGCGCAGCGCCTCGGGCAGCAGCCACTTGTCGGGCAACTGCGTGCCGAGCGTGGTCTTCTTGTAGCGCATGACCAGGGGGATCCCCGCGTCGCGCAGCGCGTCGAAGCCGGCCGCGACCGCCATCCGGGTCGTGACGTCGAGCGCCTCGTCGCGCGCCTTGTCCAGGCCGAACTCGGCCACGACGTCGATCGGCGCGTGGATGCCGGCGAGCTTGATGACGTCGGCGACGTCGTCGATGGTCTGGAAGCTGCCGCCACCGTGAGCGTCCTTGACGATGCGGGTGACCCGCTTGTCCGCCATGAGCGCGCGAACCTCGTGCGGCAGCACGGAGATGAAGTTCTCACCGGCGAGGATGCGGGTGACATTGGCGTCGTCGAACATCTTCTCGACGCCGGGCAGGCCGAGCGCGGCACCGGTGATGACGACCGGCTCGCCGCCCGTCGTGGGGGCGCCGCCGGAGGCGGGGGGGGGG
>NZ_HG764815.1:3738240-3739240 GCF_001050535.1 Nostocoides australiense Ben110
CCCCCCCCCCCCCCCCCGCCGAGACGCTGCGGCTGCTCGCCTTCCCCGAGAACCTCGCCTGGCACCTGCGCCGGGTCCTGCCCGGAACCGCCGGTATGCGGCGCGCCGCCCGGCCCGCTGCCGCCGCTGCCCTCGGCATCCCCCTGCCGGGGCGGGAGATCGTCGAGATCCTGCGCCGCTGGCACGACGACATGCTCGCGGTGCGCCACCTGCTCGCCAGCGCCACCTCGTCGGTGCGCCTCGTCACCACCCCCGAGAGCGTCGTCATCGCCGAGTCCCGCCGGACCTGGACTTCGTTGAGCCTCTACGGGTATGCCGTGGACGCCGTTTACGTGAACAAGATCCTTCCCGCGCCGGCTCTGAAGGAGGGCGACGGCGCGGCGGCGCAGTGGCTGCGCTCGTGGAACGCTGCCCAGACCCGGGGCATCGACGAAGTGGTCCAGTCCTTCGTCGGCATACCGGTCGTGCGTTCACCCTATCTGGAGCGGGAACCGATCGGGCCGGCGGCCCTGGCCGAGCTGCACGGCCAGCTGGACCTGGGGACGCTTGCCGGCCGCGACATCACGAAGCCGGCCACGGCCGAACCGATGCAGGTGCGGCGCACCGACGCCGGGTTCGATCTGGCGCTGCGGTTGCCGCTCACGAGCGCCAAGGAGGTCGGCCTGCAGCGGCGGGCCGACGAACTGCTGCTCACAGTCGGCGATCACCGGCGCATCGTGACGCTGCCGTCGGTGCTGAGCCGATGCACGGTGGCCGACGCGCGGGTCCGTTCGGGGCATTTGACGATCGCTTTCGTGCCCGACCCCGCACAATGGCCTCGATGAGCGACACCACCGACCCGGCCGGATCCCTTGCCGAAGAGGCCCGCCGGCTCGCCGACGCCCTCGGGGGCCCGGCCGCGGCGGCATCCGAAGGGCACCCGGCCACGTGCACGTGGTGCCCGTTGTGCCGGGGCGTCGACTCGTTGCGGGCGGTGGACCCCGCGGCGATCGACCGGCTG
>NZ_HG764815.1:3739340-3740557 GCF_001050535.1 Nostocoides australiense Ben110
GCTGGTGCTGCGCGCCGGGCGGCCGGCCGTCGTGGCGCGACAAGAGGGCGGCCGCACGCTGGTGGATCTGCGGTGTATTCCGGTCGCTGACGAGGCCGACTTGGCCGAGGCCCTGTTTGCTGGGCTGGAACGCCTTGCGGCAGAGGGCAACTGATGCATGTCATCGCGACGGCCGGGCATGTCGATCACGGCAAGTCGACGCTGGTGCGGGCGCTGACCGGGATCGAGCCCGACCGGTGGGAGGCGGAGCGGCGACGCGGGCTGACGATCGATCTGGGGTATGCCTGGACGACGCTGCCGGGTGCCGGGGAGGTGGCGTTCGTCGACGTGCCGGGGCACCGCCGGTTCATCGGCAATATGCTCACCGGCCTGGGTCCCGTGCCGGCGGTGCTTGTCGTCGTCGCCGCGGATGCCGGATGGTCGGCGCAGAGCGAGGAGCATCTGCGGGCGATCGACGCGCTGGGGCTGACGCACGGGCTCCTGGTCGTCACGCGGGCCGACCTCGCCGACCCCGCCATGGCTGCTCGCGCGGGCGCTGCGGCGCGCGAGCGGATCTCGGCTTCCTCTCTGGGAGAGGTGGATTCGGTGATCGTGTCGGCCGTGTCCGGGCAAGGCCTCCATGACGTGCGGGACGCCTTGGGGCGGCTGTGTGCCACCCTTCCGGCTCCGGTGCGTGACGGGCGGGTGCGGCTGTGGGTGGACCGGGCGTTCACGATCCCCGGCAGCGGCACCGTCGTCACCGGCACCCTCGGCGCGGGCACCATTGCGGTCGGGGACGTGCTGGAGGTGGCCGGTCAGAGCGAGACCCGGCGGCGGGTGACCGTGCGCGGGCTGCAGTCCCTGGAACGCTCCCGGGAGGCGGTCACGGCGGTGGCGCGGGTCGCGGTCAACCTGCGCGGCGTGGCCGCCGGCGAGGTGCACCGGGGAGATGCCCTGCTCACCCCGGAGGGTTGGCGGTCGACGGCGAATGTCGACGTCCGAACGGCCGGACCGGTGGCGGATCTGCCGCGAGAGGTGTTGTGCCACAACGGGACCGCCGCCGTCCCCGTCCGGGTCCGTCCGCTCTCGGCAGGAGCCGCACGCTTGTCGTTCGAGCGGCCGCTGCCCCTGGCGAACGGTGACCGGCTGATCCTGCGGGACCCGGGCACCGAGGGCGCGCTGACCGGCGCGGTGGTCGTCGACACGGCCCCCGCGGCCCTGACCCGCCGCGGCGACGC
>NZ_HG764815.1:3740657-3746931 GCF_001050535.1 Nostocoides australiense Ben110
CCCCCCCCCGCCACTCCCCCGCTGTGCGCCGCCGCGATGGCGGCCGCGCGGTCGCCGGGCGCCGGCGCGCCGCTGGCGCGCCAGTCCTCGACGCTCATCGTGCCCAGGCGCACACCCGCCGGGAGCGACTCGTCCCAATCGAGGCAGAGCCCGGTCGGCTCGTCGCGCAGCAGCATACGAAGCCGGTCCACGGGGGTGAACCGCCACTCCTCCTCCCGGCCGGTGGGCATGGGGAAGTCGGCCACGGCATACGACCGGGTGCGCTCGGCGCGCGACTGGTCGGGCACGAACGCAGCCGCTGCATCGGTATGCGGCGCCGGCCCGGGTCGCTGGGTCTTCTCAGTCAGGAGCGACATGGATCAGCCGACCGCGCCTTCCATTTGCAGTTCGATGAGACGGTTGAGTTCGAGGGCGTACTCCATGGGGAGTTCGCGGGCGATCGGCTCGACGAAGCCGCGCACGATCATCGCCATCGCCTCCTCTTCGGACAGGCCGCGGGACATCAGGTAGAACATCTGGTCCTCCGAGACTTTCGAGACGGACGCCTCGTGGCCCATCTGGACGTCGTCCTCGCGGATGTCGACATAGGGGTAGGTGTCGGAGCGGCTGATCGTGTCGACGAGCAGGGCGTCGCAGACGACGCTGGACTTGCTGCCCGTCGCGCCCTCCATCACCTGCACGAGCCCGCGGTATGACGTGCGGCCGCCGCCGCGTGCCACCGACTTGCTGATGATCTGGCTGGAGGTGTTGGGCGCGGCGTGCACCATCTTGGAGCCGGCGTCCTGGTGCTGGCCCTCGCCGGCGAAGGCGATCGACAGGGTCTCGCCCTTGGCGTGCTCGCCGAGGAGGTAGACGGCGGGGTATTTCATCGTCACCTTGGAACCGATATTGCCGTCGATCCACTCCATCGTCGCGCCCTCGGCGCAGGTCGCGCGCTTGGTGACGAGGTTGTAGACGTTGTTGGACCAGTTCTGGATCGTCGTATAGCGAACGCGGGCGTTTTTCTTGACGACGATCTCGACGACGGCGGAGTGCAGAGAGTCCGATTTGTAGATCGGCGCGGTGCAGCCCTCGACGTAGTGCACATAAGAGCCCTCGTCGGCGATGATCAGCGTCCGCTCGAACTGGCCCATGTTCTCGGTGTTGATCCGGAAATAGGCCTGCAGCGGGATGTCGACGTGGACACCCGGCGGGACATAGATGAACGACCCGCCCGACCAGACGGCCGTGTTGAGCGAGGCGAACTTGTTGTCCCCCGGGGGAATTACCGATCCGAAGTACTCGCGGAAGAGGTCTTCGTGCTCGCGCAATCCCGTGTCGGTGTCGACGAAAATGACACCCTTTTCCTCCAAATCCTCGCGGATCTGGTGGTATACCACTTCGCTTTCATATTGCGCGGCCACCCCGGCGACCAATCTTTGCTTTTCCGCTTCCGGAATTCCAAGCCGGTCGTACGTATTCTTGATGTCCTGCGGAAGGTCTTCCCAGGAGGTGGCCTGCTTTTCGGTGGACTTCACAAAGTATTTGATGTTCTGGAAGTCGATGCCCGTCAGGTCGCTGCCCCAGGTCGGCATCGGCTTCTTGTCGAAGAGGCGCAGCGACTTCAGGCGCAGCTCACGCATCCACTCCGGCTCGCTCTTGCGGCGCGAAATGTCTTCCACGACATCGGTGTTGAGGCCGCGGCGCGCGGACGCACCGGCCGAGTCGCTGTCGGCCCAGCCGTATTCGTAGTGACCGAGTCCCTTCAGACCTGGGTTGAGGTCTTCGATGCTCTGGGTCATGACGCCTCCGATTGATGGGGGATCGTGGGGGTGGGGATGAAGGTCGTGCACACGTGATCGCCGTGCGCGAGGGTGGCCAGGCGTTGCACGTGGACGCCGAGCAGGCGGGAGAAGGCTTCCGTCTCGGCCTCGCACAGCTGCGGGAATTGCGCCGCGACGCCGCGCACCGGGCAGTGCCCCTGGCACAGCTGTATGCCGTGCAGCGCGCTCGGGGTGCCCGGCCCGCCGACGTGGCGCAGGCTGGCGTCGAACCCGTCGCGGGTCAGCGCGGCGACGAGGGCCTCGGCACGCTCGCTGGGGGTGAGGTCGGGGGCGAGTTGCGTGGCATACCGCACCTCCCAGTCGGCGATCCGCTGCCGCGCGAAGTCCTCGACGGCCTGCGGCCCCATCGTCTCGGCGAGATAACGCAGCGCCTGACCGGCGAGGTGGTCGTAGTCGGAGGTGAGGGCACCATGGCCGGCCTCGGAGACGACATACGACTTGGCCGGCCGGCCCCGCCCGCGGCGCGGGTTCGCGCCGTCATGCGCCTCGATCAGTCCGTCGGTCACGAGGTTGTCGACATGGCGCCGGATCGCGGTGTCGGACAACTCCAACGAGCCGGCGAGGGCCGTCGTCGTGATCGGGCCCTGCTGGCTGACGGCACGCAGGACGCGTTCGCGCGTGCGCGACTCGGGCGCGGCGTCGGCCGTCGCCAGCGAGGCGCGTGAAATATTCACACATCCATGTTAGGTAATTGTTCCGCGCCTGTCGAAATAAGGTAAACCTAACTTCAGGTTCAGGCCGGCGGAGTCAGGTGCAGGAGCTTGCCGCCGCCGCCGTCCTGGAGCACCCAGATCGTGCCGTCCGGGCCTTGTTCGACCTCCCGCAGCCGCTCGCCGAGCGGGCCGTCGGACCACTGGTCGGCGGCCGTCGCGGAGGTCCCGTCGATGTCGACCCGGATCAGCGACTGACCCGACAGGGCGGGCACGAAGGCATCGCCGACCCATTCCGGGAAAGCCGAACCCGAATAGATCATCAGCCCACCGGGCGAGATGGAGGGATTCCAGAAGACCTTCGGCGCTTCATACCCGTCCCCCTCCGCATGATCCGGGATGTCCTTGCCGCTGTAGTGCGAGCCGTTGGACGCCTTGGGCCAGCCGTAGTTGGCGCCGGCACGGATGAGGTTGATCTCGTCCCCGCCCTTCGGGCCCATCTCGGACTCCCAGAGGTTGCCCGCGGCGTCGAACGCGAGACCGAGCGGATTGCGGTGTCCCCACGACCAGATCTCGTCCGACGGGTATTCCTGGTCCGAGAGCGGATTGCCTTGTGCGGGAGAGCCATCGGGATTCAGCCGCAGGATCTTGCCGAGGTTGGTGCCCGGGTCCTGCGCGGGGTCGAACTGCTGCCGCTCCCCGGAGGAGACGAACAGGTAGGTGCCGTCGGGGCTCATCGCGAGCCGGTGCCCGAAGTGGCCCTCGCCCTCCACCTTCGGCACCTGCCGCCAGATGACGTTGAGGTTCTCGATGCGAGCGCTGACGTCGTCGATGACCAGCCGCCCGTTGCCGACGACCGCCCCACGCGTCCCGTTGTCGCCCGGCTCCACCCAGCTGAGGTAGATCCGCTGGTCCTGCTCGTAGGACGGAGCGGCGATGATGTCGCCGAGACCGCCTTGGCCGCCGGCCGCGACCTCGGGCTCGTTGTCGACGTCGAGATCGGTACCGGCCTCCATGTCGCGGACGATCAGCTGGCCGCCCCGCTGGGTGATCGCCGCGTAGGGCGTGCCCTGCAGGAACGTCATCGCCCACGGTTCGTCGTATGCCGCGACCTCCGTGATCTGGAATGGCGCGGCGTTCGCACCCCCCGTCGTCGCCGAAGCCGATGTCCCGGAAGCCGAGGCGGCGGAGCTGGATGCCGGCGCGCTCGTCCCCGATGACTCTCCGGACCCGCCCGAGCAGGCCGTGCCGAGGGTGAGGAGGGCCAGCGTGGCCGTCGCGCGGATGATGCGTCGCATGGCTCGACGGTAGCGAGCGATCCTGGGATCAGCCCGGCTTGCGGGCGGTGGCCAGGAAGATCGGGAACTCGCGTGGTTCGCCGTCGACGTCCTTGGTGAGCGTGGTCGCGGTGCTGATCTGAATGTCGGCGAAGCGCAGTTCGGTCAACCAGTGGGTCAGGCGGCCCCGGTCGAAGCCGTCGTGGCCGTGGAAGTCGCCGTGGGCCTTGTGGAAGGCGCCATCGGGATCGTGGTCGAGGTCGGCGATGGCGAGATGACCGCCGGGGTTGAGGGCAGCGTGGATCAGCCGGAGCACCGATTCCGGCTCGGCCATATGGTGCAGCGCCAGTTGACTGAGCACGAGGTCGAAGGGCCCGGCGGGCAGCTCGCCGCGGTCGACGTTCGCGTATGCCGTGCTCCACCCGGTCAGGCGCTCGGCGGCGATCACCTGCTCGGCGACCTCGATCATGCCGTTCGAGGAGTCGGAGAGCACGACATCCCCGAGGTCGGCCCGTAGGGCCCGAGAGAGGAGTCCGGTGCCGGCACCCACCTCCAGCGTGCGTGGCCGGTCGCCAAGATCGACCTGGCGCCGGATCGCGGCCGCCACCTCGGCGCTACGCGCCACCTTGTCCGGGTCGTCGTCCCACGTCGCCGCGCGTTCGTCGAAACACATGGGCAGCACATTAGGTCACCCCGTGGGGCGCCTTAGACTGCGGTGGTGCCCGCAGTCGAGGTCCGCGATCTGGTGAAGTCTTTCGGGGCCACTCGAGCGCTCGACGGGGTCACCTGGTCGGCGCAGTCGGGGCGGGTGACGGCTGTGCTCGGCCCTAATGGCGCGGGCAAGTCGACGACGATCGAGTGCTTGCAGGGGTTGCAGCGGCCGGATTCGGGCACGGCGCACGTGCTGGGCGAGGATCCCTGGGGTGCTTCCGCGGAGCATCGCGCCCGGGTGGGGTTGATGCTGCAGGACGGCGGTCTGCCGTCGATGTCCACTCCCCCAACGCTTTTGACGCACCTTGCCGCGCTGTATGCCGCGCCCGCCGATCCCGTCGCGCTGGCTCAGCGACTCGGGATCGACGGCTTCGCTCGCACCATCATCCGGCGGCTGTCGGGCGGGCAACGCCAACGCGTTGCCCTGGCCGCGGCCCTGATCGGGCGGCCCGACGTCCTCTTCCTGGACGAGCCGACCGCCGGCCTCGATCCCCATACCCGGCTCGATGTGTGGGACATCGTGCGCGAACAGGCCGACGCCGGCGCCGCTGTGGTCTTGGCCACGCACTCCTTCGAGGAGGCGGACAGGGTCGCCGACGACATCGTCATCATGGACACCGGCCGGGTACGGGCGTTCGGTGGCCGGGCCGAGGTGACCGGGGCGAAATCCCTCGAGGACGTGTACTTCTCCCTCACCCGCGGAGGCAAGCGATGACCGGGCCGACGACCACGGCGACGGTTCCGCGGGCCGCGGTGCGCGGCATACGCATCCGCCGGCAGGCGGGGTTCGAGGCCCGCACGATGCTGCGCAACGGCGAGCAACTGCTCGTCGCCTTCCTGCTGCCGGCCATGGCGATGGTCGGCCTGAAGTTCGCGTCCGTCCCTGACCTGCCCGCTCCACGGATCGACGCGATCGTGCCCGGTGTGCTCGCCCTGGCCGTCGTCTCCACCGCCTTTACCAGCCAGGCGATTGCCACGGCCTTCGATCGCCGCAATGGGGTGCTGCGTCTGCTCGGCACGACGCCGCTCGGCCGCGACGGACTCCTCGGTGGCAAGATTCTCGCCACCTTCGCCGTCCTCGCGATCCACCTCATCGCGCTGAGCGTCCTGGGCCTGGCCCTGGGCTGGCGACCGGCAGGATCCGGCATCGCGCCGGCCCTGATCACCACCGTCATCGGCGCTGCATGCTTCGTGGCGATCGCGATGCTGGTGGCCGGCCGGTTGCGGGCCGAAGCCGTTCTCGCCATGGCGAATCTGCTGTGGGTGCTCTTCCTCGGCCTCGGCCTCCTGCTGCCCACGACGACCCTTCCCAACGCCGCTGGTGGCCTCGCCAAGGCGCTCCCATCGGGTGCCCTCGGCGATGCCCTGCGAGCGGCCTTCGTGCACGGGTCGTGGCCGGTTGGTCAGTGGCTGGTCCTGCTCGCGTGGGGCGGCGTCTGCGGGTTCCTCGCCACGCGTGTCTTCCGCTGGTCCGACTGACGCGCCGGGCGCGCCCGCCGCGCGGTGAAATCGTCATGACTCCGTAAGATCCCGAAACCCTGCGCTGCGCTCCGATCGCCTTTACCGTGTTCGGCAACCGATCCGACCACGCCGGCTCCCAGGAGGCACCAATGGCGCAGCTCCCCTCCCCCGGGGCAGCCGCCATCGGGGTCGGCTCGGCCACTTTCGCCCTGGGCGCGGGTCACCTGGTGGCCGCCGCCGTCGCGCCGCCGGCATCGCCCGCCGTTGCGGTGGCCTCCACCCTGGTCGACCGGGCGCCCCGAGCCGTCAAGGAGTGGGCGATCTCGACACTCGGCACCGCCGACAAGCCCGC
>NZ_HG764815.1:3747031-3751585 GCF_001050535.1 Nostocoides australiense Ben110
CGGCCAGCGCCCATGGCCGGCCGGGCCGCCGCGCCAGGAGGAGCGCCCCCACCATCAGCGGCGTCGCGAGCGTGTCGACGTGGGCGCCCAGCACCCCCGCGCCAATGACGAAGGGATTCATCGTCCACAGCACGTCGACGCGACCAGACGCGTCGGGGAAGAGCCGCCGCAACAGCCAGCGGGTCGCCAGCCAGGCGCCGACGATCAGCAGTTGCCACATCCAGACGACTTGACGCAGGCTGTCGCCTCCGGCCCAAGCGGCGAACACCTGAAGAACGGTCGAGAGTGGACCGTAGATGCTCGGCGTCTCCTGCCACGGCGGCTGCACCCCGCTCGTCACGGGGTCGTCGCCGCCGGCCCACGCGATGGGAGATTCGACGTAGGGATCACCGCCCTGCAGCGCGATCCGGCCGTATGCCGCGTAGTTCGTGTGATCCGCCGAGCCGAACGGCATCGCCAGGAGGGCGCCGGCCGCCACCGCTGCGATGGCCCACCCCGGCCAGCCCCCCCGGTCCCGGAGGCTCAGCCAGAGGCCGGCGGCCCCGAGCAGGTATGCCGCGGCGAGCATTCCCGTGACGGCGGCCGGGCCGAGAGTCCACGGCAAGGATCCAGGAGCCCAGCCCCGTTCTCCCAGCGGGGGCTTGGCCGCAGACTCGCCGAGCCACCCGACCGAGAGCAGGAGCGCGAGGGCGGCAACCGTCGCGAGACGGCCCGCCCGGCGTGCGTGGGGCGTTATCGGTACTCTGGCAGCGATAGCACCCAACGCACGGCGGCCGGCCGGGCCGCTCATCGCAACGGCCGCGCCGGGCCACGACCCGGGCGACATCGCGCAACTGGCGACCCCGGTGCAGCACGCCGCGCCAGTCCTTGCCGGTCGCCCGGTGAGTGAAGTCGACGGGCACCTCGACCACCCGCAGTCCCGCCTGGAGGACATCGAGGGTAAGACCCACCTCGACGCCCCAGCCGGGCGCGAGCGGCACAGCGGCCCGGAAGGCATCGCGCGTCAGGCACCGCATCCCGTTGAGCGGCTGGGCAATCTCCCGGCCGGTGCGCCCGAGGATGGTCCGCTGCGCCAGCCGCACCACCCGCCCGCCGCCTTTGGAGGAGTTGGCGCGGGGGATGTTCGCGATCGTCATGTCCACTGCGCCGGAGAGGACAGGCGTGATCAGCGGGGCCAGATTGGCCGCGCTCTCCCGCAGGTCGGCGTCGACGAACAGCAGCGCCCTGGGCGCAGCTGGGTCATCTCGGGCGGCAACGGTCTTGGCGCCGGTCATCATCGCAGCCGCCTTCCCCTGATTGGCCGTATGTCGCACGACCACCGCCCCCGCTTCCTCGGCGAGGCGAGCGGTCGCGTCGGTGCTTCCGTCGTCGACGACGACGACGAGGTCCACATGCGGAAGTCCCGCCGTCGCCGTGACCGTTGCGACGATCCGGTCGGCCTCCGACTTCGCCGGGATGATCGCGGCTACGCGTGTCGGCGCGGTCGTCGGCCCGGGTGCCGGCGCCGGGGTGATCGGAGGCATTGCCGTCAGCGCAGGGTGACCTGGCGGTTCAGGATGCCGGCCTTGGCGCGGCGTTCCTCGGGGGTCAGGGGAGCGTCGGTGAGGGCGGCGGCATACCGCGCCTTCCACTCGGCCAGCGGGGCCGCGACGCCGTCGGCGTCCGTGCCATCCGCCAACTCCCACACGGGAATCAGCAGTCCGGCGGCCCGGAAGGCGCCGAGCAGCCGGGTGCCGTCGCCCAGTGCCGCCGTGCCGGCGGCCCAGAGCCGGGCCAGGGCATTGGTCGCCTCGTCCTCGTCCTCGGCGAGCACGGCCCGCACGTGCGGCCGGTCGCCGATGAGACACCAATACGCCGCGTCGGCGCCGTCGACCTTCGCGGTCGGCAGCACGGAGTCGTTGGCACGGGCGAGCGACTCCTGTCCGGCGGCGTCGAGTTCCTGACCCTCCACCCAGAAGTCGAAGCCCTCGTGGACCATCACCTCAGGGGCTGACGTCAGGTCGAGCAGATCCTGCAACGCCGGAGTCGCGTCGGTGGCCATGGGCACCTGGGGCAATGGCGTGCCCGGCTCGGCAGCGGCGGCGGCGAGTATCGCGCTCGCGAGGTCGCGGGATTTGTCGCCGCTCTGCCCGCCGCCCTGGGTGGCCACGAGCAGGGTGCCATCGGCACGGTGCAGGGCCGGCCAGGCCATCGGCAGCACGGTGACGATCGTGACCTCACGCGCACCCCCCTCGACGGCGCCGGCCTTCAGCGGCACGGTGACCGTGGCCGCCGGAAGGAGTTCGGCCATCGCCACCCACTGGCTCTCGCCCGGCAGGTCGCGGAACGGACGGGCGTTGTATGCCGCGGGGCGGGGCGCCCGGGGAGCGGCGGTGTCCTTCTTCTTGCGTGAGGCTTTACCCATGACGGCGATCATGCCCGACGACGCGAGGGTCCACCCAAAGCCGCCCACACGGTGACGGCCCCCTTCTTCTCGCTGACGCCCCACTCGTGGGCGTAGGAGCGCACAATGCGCAGGCCGCGCCCGGAGACGGCGAAGACGGCCTCGGGCCGGGCCCGGGGCTCGGTCTCGCCGCCGCCGTCGGTGACTTCGACTTCGACGATGCCGTTGCGCTCGGTCCAGTGGACGCGGACGGTGTTGTCGTGCAAGGGAGTTGCGTGGCGCAGCGCATTGGTCACGAGTTCGGACGTGACGACGGCGACCTCGTCGAGCGTTTCGTCCTCCACGTCGCGCGCCTGGAGGTCCGCGACCACGGCCGCCCGGATCCGTGTGATCGACGACGGATGCCACGGCGCACGGATGGTGCGGGCCGAACCCACCCCGATCAGCCCGCCGAACTCGTCGGTCTCGGGAGTCTTGGCCTTCTCATCGCTCGTCACGGCGCCCATGGTAGGTCGCGCTTGTCATCGACGTCCGCCTTGACGGCGACCCGATCGGCGCGGCGGGTGAATACCACACCGTTATCGAGCCGACCGCGGCGACCCAACCGCGCACGGTCCGAGAGATAGTTCTGCGGCAGCCGCCACGGCCCTCGCGTGCCCTGCCGCGGCATGATCGGGTCGGCCCGCTGGACATACCCGGCGGCGAAATCGATGATCGGCCGCCGCGCCTCTGTGGCCGGTGGGGCGAGCGGGCGCACCTCGTCGAATCCGTGCCGCTCCATATAGGCGAGCAGTCGGCAGATGTAGCGCGACACGAGGTCGACCTTGAGCGTCCAGGACGCATTGGTGTATCCGAGAGCCAAGGCGAAGTTGGGTATGCCGCTCAACATGATTCCCTTGTAGGACACCGTCTCCCGCAAGTCGACGTCGGCGCCGTCGACGCTGAGGGTGGCGCCGCCGCCGGGGAGCACCTTCAGCCCGGTGGCGGTCACGACGACGTCGGCGCGGAGTTCGCGGCCGCTGGTGAGACGGATACCGGTCGGGGTGAAGGTGTCGATCGTGTCGGTGACGACCTCCGCCCGCCCCATACGGATGGCCCGGTAGAGGTCGGCGTCGGGGACGAGGCAGAGCCGCTGGTCCCACGGGTCATACGGCGGGTTGAAGTGCACGTAGATCGGGAAGTCTTGGGGCAGATGACTTTTCGCGTCCCTCCGGATGAGCCTTCGGACGGCGCCGGGCGCGATCTGGGCCGCACGGTAGAGGCCCCAGGACTGCAACAGATGGTTCCAGCGGTTGATGAGGTATGCCGCCCGCTGCGGCAGTCGGCCCTGCACCAGGTCTGCGACCGGGTCGGCCGACGGCATGTTCAGGACGTAGGTCGGCGTGCGCTGCAGCATGGTCACGTGCGCTGCCTCGGCGGCCATCGCGGGCACCAGGGTGATGGCGGTCGCACCGCTGCCGATGACGACGACGCGCTTGCCGGCATACGGCAACCCCTCCGGCCAGAACTGCGGATGGACGACCTGTCCGGTATAGCTCCCGATGCCGGGGAAGTGCGGCGTGTAGCCCTCGGTGTAGTCGTAGTAGCCGGTGCAGCAGTAGAGGAACCGGCACGTTGCCGTCGCCGTGCGCGGCTCCCCGGTCGCGTCGCGGCCTTCGCTCGTCACGGTCCAGCGGGCCGACCCGCTGGACCAGTCGGCGCGAACCACCTTGTGCCCGTAGCGGATGCGCGGAAGGACGTCATACTCGCCGGCGGTGTCCTCGATGTAGCGCAAGATCGACGGGCCGTCGGCGAGGGCCTGCCTGCCTCGCCACGGCCGGAAGCCGTAGCCCAGGGTGTACATGTCCGAGTCCGATCGCACCCCCGGATAGCGGAAGAGGTCCCAGGTCCCGCCGAGGCGCTCGCGCATTTCCAGGATTGCATAACTCGTGCCCGGCAGTTCGCGCGTCAGATGGCACGCGGCCCCGATTCCGGACAGCCCCGCCCCGATGATCAGGACGTCGACATCAAGGACGGCCTCCCGGGCATCGGCGTCGGGCGCGCCCCCACCCGGGGCATCGGCGTCGGGCGCACCGCTGCCTGCCGCAGTCCCCGTGCCGGTGGTCACGCCCCGAGGTTACCCGCGGGTCCGTCCTCCCCGCGCGCCCCCACCCCCGTCGAGTGAACACCGA
>NZ_HG764815.1:3751685-3754684 GCF_001050535.1 Nostocoides australiense Ben110
CGGGGGCGTCATCGAGGCGTTGGAGGAGCGCGTCGTAGATGTCTCGGCGGCCGGTTTGGCCCTTGAGGTCGGCGTCGTCGCGTTGCGCTTGGAGGGTGGGGCGGTGCTCGATGGTGGTGAAGAACATGGTGCAGGACTCGCAGATCGTCTCGTAGCGGCAGTCGAGCTCGATGGGACGGGCGCAGTAGCCGTTGCCGAGCAGCCGCTTGGTGGCCTCGGCGCGCAGGGCCCGCATCGCGGGGCCGGCGGCGTCGGGGGGCAGCACGGCTGGCTGGCTTGCCGCGTACAGGGACTCGACCTTGCTGGTGACGGCGAAATACTCGTCGGCGACGGTGCGGTCGGCGATCCGGGCGTACACCATGGTCATCGACAGGTCGCGGTGGCCGAGCAGCGCGGCGATGGCCTCCAGGCTCATGCCGCGGTTGATCGCCTGGGTGGCCAGTGTGTGGCGCAGCTGGTGCGGGTGGACGTGCCCGATCCCGGCGGCGGTGGCGGCCTTGTGTACGGCTTTGTCGACCCGGGTGGGAGGGATCGGGCGGCCGCGTTCGGTCAGCAGCAGGTCGGTGGCCTGCCAGTCGGGACGGCCGGCGATCCATGCGTCGAGCAGGTCCTTCAGCTGGGGGTGGAGCGGGATGTACCGGTCGGTGTGCAGTTTCCCGACCGGAGTGCGTAGCCAGTAACCGGTGCCGATCTGAACGATCGCGTCGACGGTGAGGCCGAGCAGCTCGCCGCGGCGCATCCCGGTCCGTGCGAGGGTGGTGACCATGAGCCGGTCCAGCGGGTCGGGCAGGTTCCTGGTGGCGGTCATGAACGCGGCCGCTTGGGCGTCGTCGAGGAACCGTGGCAGCGGCTCGTCGAGGCGGGGCCGGTCGCTGCGGTACACCGGCACCCGGGCGGGCACGTCGTCGTAGTCCCATTCGAGGATCCGGGTGAAGAAGGTGTGCAGGTGTCCCATCCGCATGCCGAGGGTCGTCTTGGACAGCGGCTTGCCGCGGTAACCGGGACGGTCGGCCAGCTGCTGCTTGTACGCTTCGACATGCCCGCGACCGATGTCTGCTACCCGGGTGACGGGCGGGTCCGCGGTGATCAGGGACGCGCTGAACTGGCGCAGCGTGGTGTCGAACAGGGCCACCGAGGAGGGCCGAAGGGATATGGCGCACTGGCGCAAGTAGCGGCGCATCGTCGCGACCATGACTGGCGCGGCCTGCGCGAGCTGGTCCCAGACGACCTCGTGCACCGGGCGGCCGGTCCAGCGGCGGCGGATGTCGGGGGCGGGCGCCTGTCCGCGGTGGAACATCACGGCGTCGAGCCCGAACAGCGGTGTCGAGAGCGTCTTGGGTCGGTAACCGCGCGAGGCGATGACGGCGTCATGCACGGCGGTCCTCGCCTCGTGGTACTCCTGCGGGCCGAGCTGGTCCGGACTGGTTCCCGTGACGATGCAGATCTTCGCCAACCACGACCACATCCGCTCGATTTCTTTGGCACAGAACCCGAGTGATGCAGCCTGCGCATGGAACCGGTCGGCCTGCCCGGGGTACGCGTCGCGCAGGTACTTGCCCCACCGGCAGCCGGACGCCACGGCGAACTCGACGTCAACCGGGAAGGCGCAGGCGATCACCGTGTGCCCGACGAACGAGGCGACCTCGGTGCGGACCTGCCTCCGCTCGGCAACCGATGCCGTGCGCCAACCGGCCAGGTCACCGTAGCGGCGCTGGAACCCGCTTACCCCGGCTCCCCGGATCCGCCGCGCTGTCGGCGTCGCCCCGAGGCTGACGTACCGGTTCGCTACCGTCGCCAGCGACAACGGCACCGGCTCGGGCGTGTGCTCGACAGTGGCGGGGCCGGCAAGGTGGGCGGCTGTGCTCACGGTTCCTCCCCATCCCAGTCATCGAGAATGGCCATCGCCTTGTGGTACTCACCGGCGAGCCAGTCGTTGGACAGGTGAAGATAGATCCGGGTCGTTTCGATCGAGGCGTGCCCGGCCTGCGCCTGGATCGCCTCGAGCGCCATCCCGGCCTCCCGCAGTCGGGTGAAGCAGGTGTGCCGCAGCTCGTGGCAGGACGCGTGCGTGAGCCCAGCACGGCCGCGCGCACCGGTGAGGATCTCGTCGAGGCCGGCCGCGGTCAACGGCCGGCCTCGGTTCGGGCCCTTGAGCACGACGAACACGTGATCGTCCGCGCTCTCCTTCGGACGCTCGACGGCGAGGTAGGCGGCGAGGGCGGTGAAGAAGACGTTGGCGACCGGGACGAGGCGCTGGTGGCCGCCCTTACCATCCGTCACGAACACGCGCCGGTCCCCGACGTGCACGTGCGACAGCCGCAGCCCGAGCACCTCGCAGCGGCGCAGCCCGCCGTGCAGCATCAACGCGACCATTGCCCGGTCCCGGTCGGTGCGCAGCGCGCCGGTCAATGCGGTCACCTCGCCCGGAGACAGCACCCGCGGCAGCTTGCGCGGGGTCCGGACCAGTGGCGCCCCGCGCCGTGCCCCCTGCCCCGTACCGGAGCAGCGGGCGTGCCTGGCGCCGAGGCTGCGCGGCACGGGGTTGCGGTCACAGAAGCCTCGGAGGAACAGGTAGTCGAACAGCGCGGAGAGGGTCGCCAGCCGCCGCTTGATCGTCGAGGCGGCCAGCCCCACCTCGCCGTCGGCCAGGCGCACCACGTTGCCACCGCGGCGCGGGGCCCGCTGGGCCTCGATGAAGGCGAGCACGTCCGTCACGCTCACCTGCTGCGGCGGCTTCTTCACGACCGCGAAGAACACCTTCAGGTCGAACGCCTGCGCGATGAGCGTGTTGGGCCGCACCCTAGCGGCGGTGAACCGTAGGTACTCATCCAGCAGCGGATCACCCAGGCTTGGCACGCTTCCCGCCGAGCGCACCAAGCACGGCATGAACGACCCGATCCCAGACGTCCGAACCTCCTCGACGGATGCCTCACCATCAGCCTCCACCCACCCCCGCCGGAAGCCCGGAACCGACGCGCCGATCACCTGCATATCAAGCC
>NZ_HG764815.1:3754784-3755871 GCF_001050535.1 Nostocoides australiense Ben110
GTGAAGAGTGCGGTGACGTCGTCGTGCTTGCTGCCGAGGACGTCCTCGACGAAGCCATGGAGGGCCTTCTTGGGGCCGACTTCGACGAAGACGCGCGCACCGGCGGCATACAGGGTTTCCAGGCCCTTGACGAACTGGACCGGCGAGGCGACCTGCTGGCCGAGGATCTCGAGCATGACGTCGGTGCTCGCGCCGAGCGGATAGAACTCACCCGTGACATTGGCGACGCAGGGCACCGTCGGGCCGACGACGTTGAGGCGGCGCAGCGCGTCCTTGAGCGGCCCGGACGCCGGCGCGACGATCGCGGTGTGGAAGGCGTGGCTGACGGGGATGCGGGTGGCCGACATCCCCGCGGCCTTCGCCTTCTCGACCAGATCCTCGACCGCGGTGGTGGCACCGCCGACGACGGCCTGGTTGTAGCTGTTGATATTGGCGACGACGGCATAGCCGTCCGCGGTCTTGACTAACTCTTCGATCGCGGTGAGCGGGCCGAACATCGCGGCCATGGCGCCGTTGTCGGCGACCGAGACCTTCTTCATCTCGTTGCCGCGGGCGCTGACGGCTTCCAGGGCGCTCTCGAGCGAGAGGGAGCCGGCGGCGACGAGGGCGCCGTACTCGCCGAGGCTGTGGCCCATCACCATGTCGGGGTGCACGCCGTATGCCGCGAGCAGGCGCGTCAGCGACAGGTCGGTCGCGAGCACGGCCGGCTGGGTGATCTCGGTCTGCATCAGCTGCTTGTTGAGCTGGTCGACCGCGTCCTTGTCGTCGCCGTCGATGAAGATGTACGACGTCAGGGGGCGACCCCCGAGGAGCGGGGTCATCACCCGGTCCGCCTCGTCGAAGGTCGCCTTGACGACCGGCTCGTTGGCCGCGAGGTCTTTGAGCATGTTGACGTATTGCGAGCCCTGGCCGGTGTAGAGGAAGGCGACCTTGGGTGCGGGGCCGCGGCCGACGAAAACGCCTTGCTGGCGAAGGAGTTTGAAGGCGGCCGGCGCGCCGGAGGCCATGGCCTTGACCAGCTTGTCCAGCTTGCCGGCGAGCTCGGCGGCGTCGCCGTAGTCGACGGCGACGCGCACCGCCGCATCCT
>NZ_HG764815.1:3755971-3757269 GCF_001050535.1 Nostocoides australiense Ben110
TCGCAGCGGGACTGGGCGCGCTCCTGTTGGCCGGCGGCGCGGCATACCTGGCCTGGCCGGACGGCAACCAGCCGGCCACGCCGCCGGCGACCGTCAGCGACTCGGCGCCGCCAGGAGGCCTGGGCAACGACGACGCCACCCTGCTGCCGGGCACCGTGGAGGTCTCGGGCGAACGGCGCGGCGAACGCCTCGTCTTCACGTGGGACTACGCGGGGCTGCTGGAGTCCGACTCCTACCGATGGCGCACCGACGACGACCGCGAGGGCGTGGTCAGCACACCGAAGCTCACGCTCGACGCGCCGAACGGCGAACGGGTCTGCCTGGAGGTCCTCGTCGTGCGGGCCAATGGCACCTCGACCCAGGAGTACTCGTCGCCGAGCTGCGCCGAATAGGCAAGAGTGGCCCGAATCCCGCGCCCTGAGGAGGCGGACGCGGCGATTAGGCGGGATACTCGCGCACGTGAACGGCAAGGCGGTGCGCGTGATCGGGGCGGTCGTGACCGCCTGCCTGCTCGTCACCGCATTCGTCGGTCTCGTCGTGCGCCAACCCGGGCACAGCGTCCGCAGCATGGATCTTTTCGATGCCGGAGTCTGGGTGACCAACGACCGCGAGGGCTCCTTCGGTCGCCTCAACCGGGCCGCCGGGGCCCTCGACGGGGGCTTCTTCCCGCCGGGCGAGCTGCGCAAGGAGGACGAGTCCACCCTCGACGTGCTCCAGGACGCCGACACGGTCGTCGCCGTCGATCGCAACACCTCGACGATCTATCCCGTCGACGTGCGCACCGCCGTCCCGCTGGCGGATCAGGGCGTCGTCATCGCGCAGGATGCCGTCCTCGACCTGCGCGGCGGCACCATCGCCGCCCTGGACCGGGCCACCGGCCGGATCTGGGCGACCCGCTACCGCGCGGGCGACACCAATGCGGCCGCCACACGCCTGCGTCAACTCGCCGCGACCACCGAACCCCTGACCTCGGTCGCCAGCCCGAAAAAGGCCTCGGGCGCCGGGCCGTTCTCCGACCTGGCGGTCGCCGAGGACGGCACCGTCTTCGTGGCCGACGCCGCCGGCACCCGCGTGCTGATCAACCCCGACGCCGACAGCGACTCCGGCTTCGCCAGTCCCGCGTTCGGCGCCATCGGGGCCCGCAAGGCCGTGACCGTGACGACCGTGGGCCACCAGCAGGTCATCGCCGACCCGGTCGCCCGCACCGTCCAAGTCGGCAACCACGCCCCCCTGAAACTGCCGCGGTCGGCGGGCGACGCCGAGACCGACCCCCCGGTCCTGCAGCAGCCCGGCGGCAC
>NZ_HG764815.1:3757369-3763232 GCF_001050535.1 Nostocoides australiense Ben110
CCGCCACGCCGACGACGAGGGCTCGCGGTCCGCGGTCTTCAACTACGTGCCCTACGCGATCCCCAAGGGAGAGTGGGCGCCCGTCGCGGACTTCACGCGTGAGTCCGTGCTGATGGTGCATCCCCGCAGCACCCGCCACGCGATTGAGGCGATGCGCACCGTGTCGCAGTTCGTCGTCTGGGCGCACCGCCAGGGATTCCCGCTCGACCGGGACCGGATGTTCACCCCCGACGCGGTGGAGCGGTACATCCTGGTCGGCGCAGCCCACCTCTCGGTCTCGTCACGTGCGACTCGGCGCTCAGACCTTCGACGCTTCTCACGCCAGATCACGGTCAAGGCGCCGTGGACACCGGGGCCAGCCCCGTTGCGACAGAGCAAGACCACCCGACCCTTCACAGCGGATGAAATCGCCCGGCTGTGGGAGATCGCCAACAGTCAGAGCACTCAGATCCGCCGTCGGCGCTTCACCGGGTGCTTGGCCCTCGGGCTCGGCGCGGGACTGCACCCCCAAGAACTCTGGAGAGCCAACGTCGGCGATCTGGCGGACATGCACGGCTTCCTCTGCGTCAGAGTGCCCGGTGGTCCTCATCCGCGCGTCGTCCCGATCACCGCACCCAACGACACGATCCTCGCCGCGTTCCTGGGCGAACCACCGGACGCACCGATCTTGGCGTATCGGCCGCGGAAGTGGGACCGCTCCCCATTCCACGAGATGCTCGCGAAGGCGGACATCCCGCCAGGATGCCCGCGCATCACCCCGGCCCGCTTGCGCGTCACGTGGATGGTCCAGCACCTCACCCACGGCATGTCGATGGCCGGCTTGACTCGGATCGCTGGCCTGACGTCCTGGCGGTCGTATCAGGCACTCGAGCAGTTCGTCCCGCAACCCGATGACCGTGAGCTGTTCGCCCAGGCGGTCCGCCGGTGAGCAGACCGCGACGACCTCCGAACGCGGGAACTCCGCGGCGGAGTTCGGACGCCACGCAAGCCAACCCGATGACGGACGAGCAGCGCATCGCGCGAGCCGTCGCCGTCGCCAACAGCAACATCGCCACGAAGATCTGCGTGGCCGCGGAGCAGAGGACCGGACGACCTCGGCTCATCCCGCTGTCGGGAGTCCTCGCGGCGTACATCTTCCACGCCAGCGACCAGCCTCACTCGATGACGACCTCCGGCGTGTGCCGGACCGTGAGGAAGCTCAAACCGGGCAAGCGAGCGGCACTGGGAATCCCGAAGCGCATGCAGGTCAAGTACAAGCGGATGCATTCGGGGTGGCTCGCGATCCGTCGCGTGGTTGAGCACGGAGTCCTCGTCGACCACGATCACGACCTCGACGTCGACCTGGACACGGGCGAGGTCTTCTCCTGCCCCGAGGGCTGCCCCTTCGAGCAGGTCAGCCTCGACCAACTGGCCACGCTGCTCATCCAGGCCAGTCTCCCACCAGAGTTCGAGCGGCCAACCGTCGTCGCCATCGACGGCACCGACGTCGAGAGCGTCGCCCGTGCCCACGACAAGAAGATCAACAGCGACGGCCGCAGCTTCTACTCCTACGATCGCGACGCCCGCTGGGGCCACCGCACCGCCACCAGCCGTCGACCCACCGAGCACTTCTTCGGCTACGAGGCACACCTCGGCACGTATGCCCCCAAGGTCGGCTCCGACCCGGTGCCCCAGCTGGCAGCCGGGCTCACACTGCGCCCTGGCAACCGCGACCGCACGCGAGCCTGCCTCGGCATGGTCGACGCACTGCCCGAGTTCGACGAACTCCTGCTCGACCGCGGCTACACGACCGCCAAAGGAAACAAACTCGCCGGCCCGCTGCGCGATCGCGGCATCACCTTGACCATGGACCTGCACAAGACCCAGCGCGGAGTCCGCCCCGGTCCAGACGCGGGGACGGTGTGGGTCGACGGCAGCCTCTACTCCAGCGCGCTCCCCGAAACCCACCGGGATCTCGAGCCTCCGACATTGGGCATGACAGCCGCCGAGAAGGCGCGACGTCGGGAAGCCTTCGACGCCCGCGAACCCTACCGCTTCGTGCCCCACGCCAAGCGCGAGCCGAACCGTGGCACCCAACGCTTTCGCGGACCGGCCGTCGACGGCCACCCCTTCAAGGTCCGCTGCCCCAACACCCCCGCATCGATTCGGATGCCGCACACCATCCCGACCACGACCTGCACCCCCGGCGAGCCCTGCGGATGCGGCAAGACCCTGACCGTCCCGGACAGCCTGCTCGAACGCGATCGGCAGCACCACCCCTGGCAGTCCACGCGCTGGGCGCTCTCGTTCAACCGGCGCTCCCTCGTCGAAGGCCTCATCGGCATCAACCGCTACCAACGGCTGAGCGTCAACCGCGGCTTCTTCCGACAGACCGGACTGGTCGCGACCGCCCTGCTCATGGCCGTCACCCTGATCGGGCACAACCTCGTCAGCCTCCACGCGTGGCACACCACACGCGGCCGACCCGAACCGTGGCAGGTCCACCTCGGTGATCCTGTGGACGACCGACCACTCGACAAGGCCACCAGGACCCGCGGCCGAGGCAGACACTAAGGCGACTGACCGGCCCAGCCCGAACCAAATCAGCAAGCACGGAGCCCGGCGCCAGCCTGCCCGGAAACGGCCCCGAGACAGCGAAACCGGCCCCACGGCATACCCAATCGGCGCCAGGGGAGGGGTCGAAGACCAGCACGACCCTCGGAACGACGAAACTCCCGGCCAGATCACATCCGGCCGGGAGTTTCGGGAAACCGAATCGGGTAGTTCAGGGAACTACCCCGACTGGACAAGAGTGGTGGTCAGCCGGAACACCTCGGACAAACGTCCCGAGGGATGGCAAGCCCGTCGGAGGGAGGGGCTTGCCATCGCGCTCCGCGTTGTGGAACGTCGGGTGGGGGCCCGTCCGGTTCCGCCAGGAAGGCGACCCGGGGTCTGGGGGCAGACCCGGGTCGCCTTCCTCAATGGTGCAGGCTCACCCGAGGCCGTTGGCGGTGAGGAACTCCTTGGCCACCGTGGCAGGGTCCTGCTTGTCGATGTCGGTCTTCTTGAGCAGGTCCGACAAGGTCGCCGTGGTCAGCTTGGCGTTGACCGCGTCGAGGGCGGCCGACACTTCGGGGGTCGCGGCGTCGGCGCGGACCAGGGGCACGATGTTCTGGGCGCCGAAGAGCCGCTTGTCGTCGGTGAGGGTCACGAAGTCGTTGGCGGCGATGGCCGGGTCGGTGGAGAAGATATTGGCCGCGTCGACCTGGCCGTTCTTGAGCGCGTTGACCAAGGCCGCACCCTTCAGGGGCCGGAAGGTGCCGAAGGTGACGCCGTAGGTCTTCTCCAGGCCGGGGATGCCCTGTGGGCGCAGCTTGAACTCCGGCGGCGCCCCGAGGGTCAGGTCGCCGGCGTGCGCGGCCAGGTCGGCCACCGACGTCAGCTGGTATTTCTGCGCCGTCGCCTTGGTGACATTGATCGAGTCGTTGTCCTCGGCCGCAGACGCCTGCAGCAGCGTCAGGTCAGCGGGCAGCATGCCCTTGAGCGCGTCATACACGGCCTGCGGGTCGGTCTCGGTGAAGTTCTTGTCGTAGTAGAAGGCCATCGCGCCGGTGTATTCGGGCATGACGTCGATCGAGCCGTCCTGCAGCGCCTTGACCGACACCTCCCGCGAGCCGATGTTGAGCTTGGCCGTGGCGTTGATGCCCTTGGCCTGCAGGGCGCCGGCGTAGATCTCGGCGAGCAACTGGCTCTCGGAGAAGTCCGCGGAGCCGACCGCAATGCTCTGCGCCGAGCTCGTCGCGCCGCCGGAGCTGCTGTCGGCGCTCGTCGCGGCACTCGTGGCGGCCGACGCGCTCGAGGTCGACGACCCGGAGGCCATCGGGTCGGATGAGGATCCGCAGGCTGCCAGGGTGAGGGCGGAGGCGGTGGTCACGGTGAAGATCAGCGCGGGTCGGCGCATCGGGAAACTCCTCTAGTAGGTCGGGCGGGCAGGTCCCGCTCCGGCGTGTCGGGTTCGCTGGATCAGGTTTCGCTGGATCACGTGTTCACTTGGATCACTGCTCACATTGATCCGTGCTCACAGTGATCAATGCTCGATGGCCGCGGCAGTGCGGCTGGTCTGGATGTCAACGTCGGACGCGCCGCGATACTTCCCCGTCAGCCCGGGACTGACGACCAGGCGGGTCACGGCGGCGAGCACAAGGTCGACGATCAGCGCGAGCGCCGAGACGAGCAGCGCGCCCCCCGCCGTGGCCGGATAGTCGGCGAGGGAGAGCCCGTCGAGCAGGAACCGGCCCAGGCCGCCGAGGCCGACATAGGCGGCGATGGTGGCCGTGGCGATCACCTGCAATGCGGCGGCGCGGACTCCGGAGAGCAGCAGCGGCAAGGACACGGGCAACTCGACGTGCCGGAGCACCTCACCGGGCCGCATACCCATTCCGCGGGCGGCGTCGCGGGCCGCCGGGTCGACGGCCTCGACACCGGCATACGCGCCGGCGAGCAGCGGCGGGATCGCCAGCAGGACCAGCACGATGATGCTCGGGAGACTGAAGGCGAGGTTGCCGTGGATCTTCGGGCCGAGCCACAACGAGAGGGCGAAAAGCAGTCCGAGGGTGGGCACGGCCCGCAGCGCGTTGGCGGCGGTGACCAGCCAGCGACCCCGGCCGGTGTGACCGACATACAGGCCGGTGGGGATGGCGATCACCGCGGCGGCGAGGAGGACGATGAGGCTGTAGCGCAGGTGCTCCAGGGTGCGCACGGGTATGCCGTCCGGTCCGGTCCAGTTGGCCGGGTCGCTCAGCCACTGCCAGATGCCGGCGATCACGGCTCGGCCCCGGTCGGGACGGCTCCGGCGCGCCGCCAGGGGGTGAGCGCCCAGGCGCCGGCCTGGATGATGGCGTCGAAGAGGAGGGCGAGCAGCAGGCAGGCGAGGGTGCCGGCCCACAGCTCGCCGGGGATGTCGCGGTTGTAGCCGTCGGTCAGGAGCGAGCCCAGTTGCGAGACACCGATGATCGAGGCGATCGAGACGATGCTGACGTTGCTCACGGCGGCCACCCGCAGACCCGCGGCGATCACCGGCACGGCCAGCGGCAGGGGCACGGTGAACACCCCCCCCAGCCGGCCCAGGCCCATCGCCTGCGCGGCGGCGTCGACATGGTCCGGCACCGAGGCGAGTCCGTCGACGACGGTGCGCACGAGCAGAGCGACCGTATAGACGGTCATCGCGACCACGACATTGATCGGGTCGAGGATCTTGGTGCCGAGGATCAGCGGCATGAGGATGAAGAGTGCCAGGCTCGGGATCGTGTAGAGCAGCCCGGTGCCGGCGAGCGCGATGGGCGCGAGGACGCGGTAGCGGCGGGCCAGCCAGCCGAGCGGGATGCTCAGCAGCAGCCCGAGGATCAGCGGGATGCCCGCGAGGACGGTATGCCGCACCGTCAGCTCCCAGATCAGCCCCAGGTGGTCGAGCACCCAGGTCATGGCAAAACCCCTGGTGCCGGCGTGTCCTGAACGCCGCTACCGCCGCGCGATCCCTCGATGACGTCGATGACGTCGCGGGCCCGGACCGTGCCCAGCAGTTCCCCCTGGTCACCGACGACCACCCCGCGGCCGCTCGGCGAGGACAAGGCGGCATCCAAGGCCGCACGCAGCGGACCGCCTTGGCGCGCGAGCGTCCCTCCGAGCGCCAGATCGGCGATGTCCACCTGCGCGCCGACCCGGTCCACGGCCAGCCAGCCGAGCGGCTGCCCGCCGTCGGCGACGAGCACCCAGCCGTCGACCGACCGCTCGCGCGCCACCTCCCCCGGGTCGCCGGGCCTGACCGACGCCTCCGGCACCAGCGGCACGCTGCCGTCGACGAAGCTCAGCGCGCGATAGCCGCGGG
>NZ_HG764815.1:3763332-3764644 GCF_001050535.1 Nostocoides australiense Ben110
GGCCCGATCGCCGGCTCGACCAGCACGACGCGTGGCCCCGAGGCCGGTCCGCCGGCCAGCTCGAGCACGTCCGGCCACGAGGCACCCGCGCCGCGCCACCGGAGCTCCGGTCCCGAGGTGCGCACGAGATGGGCGATCCCGTCCACCACCATCGGGTGGATATCGCCGACGACGAGGGTGATCATGTCCTGCTCCGCACGTGTTCGGGGGGAGACTACGTCCAGGAAGAGGCGCGGCGAGAGGCCCTGATACACCCGGTCCCCACCCGTCCGGCACCGACCAAGAGCGGATATCGTCCCTGTGTGCGGTGGGGGTTGGCGCCAAGGGCCTCGGGCGGAGCAGCGTGAGACGCGCCCCGGCCGGCCCGCCGCAGATCGGCGGGCTCGAATTCGAGCGGGTGCTCAGCCGCACCGGCGGCTATGGCGACGTCTACCTCTACCGCGACCGGCAGCTCGATCGCGACGTCGCGGTCAAGGTGCTGCGGGAAGGCACCCACGACCACGCCGCCCGGATGCGTTTCCAGACCGAGGCGACGACGATGGCCGGCCTGCACCACCCCAATGTCGTCACGATCCACGCGGTCGGGATCACCCGCCACGACCTCGCCTACTTCGTCATGGCCTACTGCCCCGACGCGACGCTCGCCGACCGCTCGGCCGGGGGTGACCTCAGCGTCGCCGAGGTGCTGACGACCGGTGTCGAGATCAGCGGCGCGCTGCACAGCGCCCACCTGGCCCACATCATTCACCGCGACGTCAAGCCCGCCAACATCCTCACCCTCCCGTGGGGCTCCTCCGGCCTGACCGACTTCGGCGTCGCCACCCGGCTGGTCGGTCCGGACGCCGACGACGACGACGTCGGGGTCTCCATCCCGTGGTCGCCGCCGGAGATGCTCTTCACCGCCACCCGGGGCTCGGTCGCGACCGATGTCTACTCCCTCGCGGCGACGATCTGGCATCTGCTCGTGGGCCGTTCCCCGTTCGAACTGCCCGGCGGCGACAACTCGCGGCTGGCCGTCATGGGCCGCATCCGCGACTCGCGCCCGCCGCCGACAGGACGTGCCGATGTGCCGGCGTCGCTCGAGCGAGTGCTGTCGCGCGGGATGGCCAAGAACCCCGAGCAGCGGTATGCCAGCGTCGAGGCTTTCGCCCGCGCGCTCGGGGCCGTGGAGGAGGAGTTGCACCTGCCGCGGACGCCGCTGGTCATCTCCCAGCAGGTGGACCAGGAGGCCAAAGCCCCGGCGCGCCCCGGAGGTGCCCCGGCCCGTCCCGGCGCAGTGGACGTCGCACCGCCCTCGGCGCGGCTGCAGCGC
>NZ_HG764815.1:3764744-3766690 GCF_001050535.1 Nostocoides australiense Ben110
CCGCCTGTGGCGCTTCCTGTCCCTCGCCGCCGCCAGCGACAGCCCAGAGGTCCACCGCCTCGCCGCGACCGTCGAGAACTGGTGGCCCGCGATCGAGGCCGGCCTGCTCACCGGCTACTCCAACGCCCGCTCCGAGGGCTACAACCGGCTCGCCAAGCACCAAGGACGCAACGCCTTCGGCTTCCGCAACACCGAGAACCAACGCCGCCGCATACGCTGGGCCTGCACTCGTCAACACCGACGAGCTACAGCTGGGACCAACGAGTTGCCCGCTCAAGTTCGATGAGCCTCTTTTCCGAACGAATCAGCACTCGACTGTGGCCCCATCGCTCGGGCTCGTCCCTGTACGTGCAATGGCCGATCTGCGGATCACCGACCATGATGGCTGGACGCCCGACGAGTCGGCCAAGATCGACGCCTACGTCATCAGTTTGATCTCTTTGATGATTCGGACAAGAGCCCTCTCGAAGCGCCGAGATTCGAGGGCCACTACAGATGGAAGTGCTACGACGCCCAACGCAACGGTCACGACCAGAGCATCATCGATTGGGAGTTCGTCGCGCTCCAACGGCGACTTGGTAACCTCCCCGCCGACGAAGTGAAAGCCGCGCTACGGGAGAAGTTCGTTGACATGATGTTCCGGCCTCCCAGGCAACCCGCCTTCTTCGTCGGGAACCAGGCCAAGCGTCGCCATGTGTTCCATGTCCTGGGCGTGTACTACCCCAGTTGAGCGAGCTCTTCGAGGACGACCGCCCGATGGCATCGCTTCTCGTCCTTCTCAAAGCAAAGGAGAGCCACATGGTGCTCCTGTCTCCACGAGGCCAACTCAATGAGCGCCGCTCGCGCCTCGGGGGTTCGGAGGCCCGCGCGATAGCGAGCCCTGCCCACTTGCACCTCCGCCCCAGCGAAGAGGGGCCGGTTCTCTCTTGCGTTCCCCAGGGGACGTAGGTGCTCATAACGCACACCGGCATTCCCCAAGGCCGTGCGCAGACGACCCTTGCTGAAACCTTGTTTTCGACTTAGCGGTGTAAGCCTCGATCGTGCATCAGTGATCGGCGTGTCCTGGGTGTGAAAGTACGGAAGTGCCTGTCCTGCAACGGGATACTTGGACTTACGACAGTTCAAAGTTCCTGAGCGGGAAGGCACTCCGTAGGTGAAGCGTACTTCGTGGTCGAGCGGGTTGGCGATATCTGGTGACGGCAGCGGCGTGGTCGCCCACGCGGGCAGCGTCGCGGTGCGGCTTCTTGCCGATCGGGTCGGCCTGACCGAGACGCTCTCGACGGCCCTCGTGCGGCGCGGTTTCGTCCCGGGTCATGACCGGGGCCGGGTGCTGGTGGATGTGGCCACGATGCTGGTCGCCGGTGGTGAAGCGATCTCGGATATAGACACGCTGCGTCACCAAGACCATGTGCTCGGGCCGGTGGCGTCGCCGGCGACGGTGTGGCGCGCGTTGGACGAGCTGGCCGATACCTCGGCGAAGCGGGTCGCGGCCGCGCGGGCCAAGACCCGCAAACGGGTGTGGGAGCTACTGCCGGGCGGGCTCCCGGCGGCGCGAGTGGCCGACAGCACGTTGCCGAAGGATCTGGTCGTGCTGGATGTCGACGCCACGATCGTGATCGCCCACTCGGAGAAGGAACACGCGGCGCGGACGTTTAAGAAGACCTTCGGGTATCACCCGATCGGGGTCTGGTGCGATAACACCGGCGAACTCCTGGCCGCCCGGTTGCGGCCGGGGAATGCCGGCTCGAACACCGCGGCGGACCACACGCAGGTCTTGACCGAGGCGATCGCGCAAATCCCGCCCGCGTACCGCAAGAGTTTGTTGGTTCGGGTTGACGGCGCCGGGTACTCCCACGAACTGCTGGACTGGCTCACCCGGTTGGAAAACATCGGGCCTGTCGCCGAACTCCGCTCACCAGATCAACCCCGCCACTCCCGACGCCGCC
>NZ_HG764815.1:3766790-3772852 GCF_001050535.1 Nostocoides australiense Ben110
GTGTGGCAGTGGTGGGGGGTTGTTGACCGTCAACTGGCGGTGCGTTGTCGTGTCAACTGAGGGGCAGCGGCCGGGCCATGGATGAGGAGTGGGGCAGCAGTGAGGGGTCAGTCTTGCCCAAGCGAGGGGTCAGTTGGCCGCTTGACGCGCCCCCTAAACTCGGCCTCGGGCACGGTTCTCGAAGAGGTTCTGGCCGAGATCCGAGTTCAGACTGGGCACCTCCAGCTCACTTTTCGCGGTGGGGACGACGCAGCAACTCCGGATAACGCTCGAGCAGCCACCGGCGGCGGGCCAACTGGTTCTCAAGGTAGATCCGCTCAGACGTAGACGGCCCCGGCTTGCGGGCCAAAGCCTCGAAGATGTCCTCCCGCTCCTCCACGAGCCGCCGCCGAACCAAGTGATACCGCTCGTGACAGAGCCGATCGTGGAACAAGGGCGGGCGACCACGCCGAGGCGACCACTCACAGATCTCCGAACACTCGGGGTTCATACACCGAGCCGAAGTCGCCAGCGGCAGAGCACACCGCAGATCATCCGCAACCGTGTCCAGCGTCGCGCCGTCACCCCGACGCTCACGCAGCACCCGATACGTCGGCTTCATGAGACCTCACCGTAGAGGAGCGCACTCTTGGCAGCGGCGCGTAGCCGCAGCAGAGGGGGCGCGAGTCCCCAAGCACGTGGGCAAGGACTCACCGCCAGAGCGCCATAGACGCCTCGAGGGGGGAGAGAGTCCTCACCGCGGCTCGCCATAGCTCCCCATCGCTCCCCAGCTGCGACCCAACCGCCCAGGAAGCTATGACGAGTCGCGGTGACCAGGGGAAACATCCCATTCGGAAGCGGCCAGCAGCTGGTCGTAGGAAGAGCCCATCGAGGATCGGGGCGGCGGCGGCGGAACCCGTGCACCACCCCTTGCGCGACCTTGAGCGGCGGGCCGCGGCGTGCAAGATTCCCAGCGTGACGTCGTGCGGCGGGAAGCGCGTTAGGGTCATTCCACCCGTCGAAATACGTATGAGGGGCGCCCGTTCGCACCGGGCGCCCCTCGACGCTGGCCCTGATGAATCTTGGACAGAAACGAAGGTGCCAGGCGCGAGCAGCGTACCACCCGCAAGGGCGGACGTCCCCACTCACCGACGGCCGCCGCGCGGCCTAGCCTTCTTGGTATGTCGACACCCTGGCGGGCCAGTTACCTCCCCGATGTACGCGACGAATTGATTGCTGAGCAGAACAGCCTTCAGCGGCGAATAGGCCTCGACCCCGACACCCTCCGCGCTCTCGAAGAGCACGTAATGCGCGGCGGGCCGAGCGTGACAGAGCGTGAGCGCCGAATCGTGACTGGCATCCAAGAAAGCCGCGACTTCCAGACCAAGATCCAACTCGGAGAGCTCTACTGGGTCACCGGACCGATGACCACCCTTGCCCTAGAGGCGGCCGCAACCATGCCGCCGTTCGTCGTCGACGAAGAGATGCCTTGCCCGAACGGTCTCATTGCGTACGCAGACGGGCTGCCGGCGCTCCCACACCCAGGCGGGCAAGAGGGTGTGACGCGGGTGCGACTCATGACATGGGTCAGGGCGGGCGGCAAGGTCGTCGTGCAGACATTCGCCGCCGGCACCGACGCACCCGATGACGCGAGGCGACGCTGGCATGCAGCCGGAATCGGGGCCCTGCGCTGGTACACGGTCGCCACGACCGACCTCACCGTCGGCCAAGAGGTCGATGAGGAACGGCTCACCCCCACGGAACGAGCGTGCGTCTTCCTCCTGGGAGCGACCTGGCACTTGATGCAGATGCCCACGCTGGCTGAGCCGAGAACGCAGCAAGCAGGTTCGGACAAGAAGGGCCGCACACCGAGGGGAAGGACGCCGGTCCAGCTCATCGACCTCCGCAGACTCGCCGAGCGCCACACCGAGACGGACGAGTCAGGGCGGCACTACACCCATCGCTTTGTGGTTCGAGGGCACTGGCGCCGTCAGCCCCACGGTCCAGGGCGAAGCCAGGTCCGACTCCAGTTCATCGAGCCGCACATAAAGGGCCCGGCTGGCGCGCCGCTGCTAACCACCCGAGACCACGTCAATGTTTGGCGGCGATGACCCACCGGATTCGGGTGCCGTCCTGGGGGACGGCCGATGGCGCAGCGTCATCAGGCTTCTCCCTGCGCTCGCTTAGGGCATGAGAGTGCGTCCAACAGATTCGCGCGTTGCACCAAGTGGTGGACTTGCGTGTGGGCAAGACGCCGCGAGCACCCGATCAGGCCGGTCGTTGTCCCATCCGCCCGGACCGGGCATCGGTCCGGGCAAGGGCTGCCAGTCGGGTTGCCCGTGAGGCTCCGCAGCCCAGCTCGTCCTGGATGGTCCGGCGTGAGGCGTGCCCGCCGGCGACCTGGTCCAGGCGACGGATGACCTCGATGGCGTGGTCATCCTCGGTTCGGGCCGCGGCCAGGCGGGATGGCTTGGCCGGGGCCGGCTTGTCGACCAGGTGCAGCTGCTCGCTCGTCGACGGGCGGCCCGGGCCGAGCTTCGCGGCGGCGTGGGTGGTGGTGGACGGTCCGCCGGCGAGGAGCGGAGCAGGCGGGAACGTGGACGTCGAGACGCTCCGGGATGAGGCCAGGGACGAGGCCTGGCTGGGCTCGGTGGTGGTTCCGGGCGGGACGGTCCCGGCGAGGGCGACCGGGCCGGACCGGCGGGACATCGAGGCCAGCACCTCGATGCCCAGGGCCAGGGCGATCGGGGGCCAGGCGGCGACGACGCGGGCGGTCCATGTAGGTTGGGCGCTGGCGATGTTCGCGGCCAGGCTGGCGGCCAGACCGAGTGCGAGCATGAGCCAGGCCAAGAAGGTGGTCCGCCGGCCGGCTTTGGAGTCGGCCAGGACGACCGCAGCCGCGGCGGCGATCGCCCCGTCGATGCTGAGCGGGAGAAGCCAGGCGGTCAGCTCGGGTTCTCCGGCTGTGCGGGCAAGTGCCTGCACGTGGGAGAAGGAGATCACTGCGGCGGCGGCGGCCACCGTGGCCACGCCCAAGATGGCAGTCATCCGACCGGTCTGGCGGGGCGGCTTTTGGGTCACGACGGCGTTCCGTTCTGCTTGAGGATGTGGGTGGATGCGCGTTCTGGGAAAGGTCATTGCGGGTCGGTCTGTGACGGGGGTCGGCGCGGCGATCTACGCTCGGTCGCATGTCGAGGTCGGGCCAGGCCGGGCCACCGGCCCGGGCCGGGATTCCGTTGAAGGACCGTCCGGTCAACGGGGTCGCGCGTGAGGAGCCTGCTCCGGATGCTGCGCCGGCGAGGCAGCGGTGGTGCGTGGTGAACCACCCGGTGCATGGTCTGGCCCAGGGGTTGGTGTTGCAGTGGGCGCAGGACCAGCGAGGGTGGGTGGCCCTGGTGGTGTTCGTGCTCGAGCAGGCCGGTGGGGACGTGACGGTTCAGGAGTGGCTGCCCGCGGACCGGTTGCGGCCGGCGAGTGCGTGAGTCAGGCCGTGGCACCGGTCTTGGCGTACCGCTTGATGGACCAGGCCATCGGCTCGTAGTAGCTGGAGCCCTTCAGCTGGACGATCTCCACGGTCTTGCCGGGGCGGGGTGCGTGGATCATCTGTCCGTTGCCGATGTAGATGCCGACGTGCCCGAAGCTGCCTGGTGAGCCCGACCCGTTCTCGCTGAAAGCGATCACGTCGCCGGGCTGCATCTTCGTCCAGTCTCTGGGCACGGTGGTGCCCCTGGCGTCCTTTCCCTGGTCCTCGGCGCTGTGCGGCAGCTGGATGCCGGTGGAGTTGTAGACGGCGAACATGACCAGGCCTGAGCAGTCGAACCCGACCGTCTTGGTGCCGTCGAGGCTGGGGCTGGAGTAGATGCCCAGGCTCGGGCCCTGGTAGTTGCCGCCGCCCCAGCTGTAGGGGGTGCCCTGGTAGTGCTTGGCGGCCGAGACGATGGCCGCGCCGGATCCGTCGCCCGGGTTCAGCGGTTCTCCTGGGCCGCCGCCCTCGCAGCCCTCGAGGAAGCCGCCGGCGGGCAGGCTCTCCAGCAGGGATGGGTCGGCGGTCAGCGTGGACACCATGAGCACGGCGTCGGCCCAGTACGGCTGGTAGTGGTAGGGGTCGGCGTTGCGCTGCGCCTTGTGCGCGGCCAGGGTGGGTTCCATCTGAAGGTAGCCGGGGACGGCGATGAGTGCCTTGAAGAAGTTGGTCGAGGCGATGGTGGGGTTCATCCGGTCGGCTAGGCTCCCCCAGGCTCCGTTGGCCCGCTGCTGGAACAGCCCGCGCGAGTCCGGGCCGGCGGCGTCGCCGTAGCCGATGTTGACCAGGCTGGACTCTCCCATCGCGGTCATCACGCCGATGGTGATCGTCTTGGCGTCCAGACCCATGGCCTGGCCGGCCTTGATTACGTAACCGGCGTTGACGACCTGCTCGCCCTTGTAGGGCCCGACCTGGGCCGGGAGGCTTGAGATGACGGGCTTGGCGGTGATGGTGCCGGTCCCGGGTGTGGCCAGGATCGGGTCGGTGCTGCCGGTGGGAGTGGATCCGGGGGTCGCGGTGGTGACCGCCGGCGGTGCCGTTGCTGTCCCGCGGGTGGGCGGCAGGCTCAGGCCTTGGGTGGTGAGCCACTGGCGCGGGTCGACGGGCTGTCCGTTCACCTTGACCGTGAAGTGAAGGTGAGAGCCGGTCGAGTTGCCGGTGGAGCCCTCGACGCCCAGTGGCTTGCCGGGCCAGACCTTCTCTCCGAGGGTGACCGAGCGGGAGGCCAGGTGCATGTAGACGGTGTTCACGCCACCCCCGTGGTCGACGACCACCATGTTGCCGCCTCCGGTGGGGTTGCTGGGCAGCGATGAGACCACGCCGGCGCTGGAGGCGACGACCGTCTTGGAGGTTCCGGTCATGACCAGGTCGATGCCGCCGTGCAGGCGGTAGACGCCGTTGCCGTAGGGACCGGGGTTGTACCTCATGCCGTACTCGCTGGTGACGGTGAAGGCACCGGTGACCGGAAGGCGGACCGGGCCACCGACGGGGTTGACGACCGTGGTGATGCACGGGTTCTGGGTGGCTGAGGCGCTGGCGCTGAAGATCACGGCCACCAGTCCGAGCAGGACCGGGCCGATGAGCATGCCCATCCCGGTCAGCGCGACCAGGACGAAGATGAGCTTCTTCTTCATCGCCGGCCCCCGCTCTCCGGGCTGGCCCGGGTGATCCGGATCCCGTCCGCGGTGGTGGTCATCTCGACCCGGTACCAGCCGGAGTCGGTGGGGACCCGGGCGATCGCCAGCAGCTGGCTCGGTGCGTCGCTGGGCACGATGGTCGCCGGGCCGGTGACCTCGGTGAAGGGGACGTTCTGGGGGTCGGTTCCCTCGTATGCCGTGACGGCCTGCTCGCTCAGGTGCCCAGAGACCTTGGACCACCACTGCTGCTCGGTCACCGTGGCGGCGGGCCGTGCGAAGTCGGCCATGAACGCCTCGGCGGCCTTGGCGTAGGCGGTGAACTGCTTGGCCTGGCCTTCGTCGCGGGCGGTGGCGGGCGCCGTGGGGTCGACCGGGTCACCCTCCGGTTCGACCGGATTGACCGCAGGAGCCTGGGGGGTGCTCGACGACGTCGAGGTGGTGCCGGTCGGGGTAGCGGCGGCCGGGGTCGGGGTGACCGGCACCGGCACCGGGGCCGCGGCCGTAGGAGCGGAGGAGGTCGCGCTGGGCTGGACGGGGACAGGTGGTGCGTCGTCACGCTGCTGCAGGAACCACAGGGCGACCAGGACCACGGCGGCCAGGACGAGGGAGCCAAGGTATCGGCGCATGTCAGGTCACGTCCTTCAGGCGGAGCGGCGAGGGCGACGGGCACGGTCAGCCAGCCGCTGGCGCAGCTGGTCGGCGCGCTGGGCGTTCTCTGACCGCGGCTGAGCAGCGGGCGTGCTCGGCCGGGATGGCTCCTTCACCGGAGGCGTGGCGGACGCCGGCGACGAGGGACGGGCAGGCTGCCGAGGAGCGGGCTTCTTGCCCGGGGCCGGGGTGTTCTTGCCTGTCGGGGCGGGGGTGCCCTTGCCGGGGCGCGGCTGCGGGGTCGGCGAGGGGGTGCTGCGCCGCGGGGCGGGGCC
>NZ_HG764815.1:3772952-3774039 GCF_001050535.1 Nostocoides australiense Ben110
CCACGACCAGCACGACGGCCACGACCAGCACGCCGGCCACGACCAGCACGTCAGGCACATCCACGCCGTCAAGCACGACCAGCACCTCGAGCCCGACCACGCCGAGCCCGACCACGCCGAAGCCGACCGCCACCACCCCGCCGCCCCTGACCGACACCTCGACCATGAAGCCGGGCGACCGGGGCGCCGCGGTGCAGCGGATGCAGCAGCGCCTGTCCGACCTCGGCTACTGGCTCGGCACCCCCGACGGAGACTACGGCTACAACACCACGCAAGCCGTCATGGCCCTGCAGAAGACGGCCGGCCTCGGCCGCGACGGCATCTACGGCCCGGCCACCCGGGCCGCGCTCGACCGGGGCGTCAGGCCCACGGTCGTCGTCAGCGGCAACGCCGTGCAGATCGACATCGCCCGCCAGGTCCTGACCATCGTCGAGAACGGCGCGATCGTCGCGATCGTCAACACCAGCACCGGCAGCGGCGAGACCTACATCAGCGGCAACGGCCAGCCCGCCGTCGCCACCACCCCCCGCGGCACCTTCTCGGTCATCCTGCAGATCGACGGCCTCGACAAGGGCCCCCTCGGGGACTTGTGGCGCCCCAAGTACTTCCGCGGCGGCTATGCCGTGCACGGCTCCGCCTCGGTCCCCGCCTATCCCGCCTCACACGGCTGCGCCCGGGTGAGCAATGCCGTCATGGACATGATCTGGGCCCGCGACCTGATGCCGATGGGCCGGACCGTGGTCGTGTTCTGACCCGGTCGAGAGTGCACGACACGCCGTAATGGTCATGCCATTACGGCGTGTCGTGCGCTTTCGACGGGAAAGGGCGGGGGCGCATTGTCGTCACGGCCCGCGGTCGCTAGGTTCGGAGGATGCTCACCGCCTGCCTCAACGGCGCCCGGCTCCCGGGGGAGCACCCGGCGCTTCCGCATACGGCCGAGCAGTTGGCGGCGGACGCCGTGGCCGTGCGGGCCGCCGGTGCGGCCGAGGTGCACATCCATCTCAAGAACGCCGCCGGCGCCGACACCCTGACCCCCGGCCCGCTCGAGCAGGCCCTGCGGGCGATCCGCGCGGCCGCGCCGGGTAAG
>NZ_HG764815.1:3774139-3776374 GCF_001050535.1 Nostocoides australiense Ben110
CTTTTGTTCAGCAGTCTCCTAGAGCAGGCCGAGAACGACTTCCACGAGCGTGGACTGCTCCAAGGCGAACTGCATGCGGTCCTGATGGTCGGTGGTCACACGTCCAACGGTTGGGTCGCGGAGCACAACGGCCGGCGTTCGCTCTTCTTGGCTCTGGAGTATCTGAGCACGCCACCCTACGACGATCTTCTCGTCGTCCACGAGATCACTCACGTGGTCCAGGCACAGTTGTCTCCCGCGACCGGTGCGCGAACGTACGATTCCTCGCTCGCGGTGATGGTTGAAGGAGCCGCGACCGCCACCTCTCGGGCGCTTCGACCGGGCCACACCGACAGCGCCTACCTGTGGATGGATGAGCACCATGTGGCGTGGTTCGACGACTGCAACGCCAATGCCGCGGCCATAGCCTCGCTGCTGCTGCGGCACGTTGAGACCCCTGATGACGACGAGGTAGTGGCGCCGCTCTTTCGCAACCGAACCGCCCTCGGCATTCCTGCGCGATCCGGCTACTGGGTCGGTGATCTGATCGCGCGCAGGATGTTGCAGGACGGCTATGGACTTCACGACCTGCTGACCATGGGCCCAGCCGAAGCACGCGACCGAGTACTCGCTTGGGTCACAACGAATGACAGATGATGCGCACCAAAACGTCCGCTTCTGCCGCGTTGCGGTAGCTCATCAGCTGCATGCGAATGATTGGAACTCACGGACCGACCCTGTGGTGTACACGTCCTGGTCGGCCTTGTCGTCGTAGCCGGATTGGTACAGGACTTGGCCGGGCGTCATCTCGCGCGAGCAATGATCAGAACCTGTGGATGGCTCTCGGCGAGGTGACGTGAAACGGGCGTACCTCCCGAGCAAGATCGAAGCCCATGCAAGTTCTGATCAGGGTCGGCGTTGGCGCGCCGGCTCGGGAAGGTACGCCCATGCTCAAAGTAGTTCACGACGCCGAGGAGTCCAACGAGCCAGCCGGTGCGTCGCTGTTGGATGAGCTGGTCCGCGACGCGGCCCGTCAGATGATTGCGGTCGCGCTCCAGGCCGAGGTCGCCGCCTACATCGACTCAGCTGCCGACCAGCTTGACGAGGCCGGTCGGCGCCTGGTGGTGCGCAACGGTCACCACAACGAACGCGAGGTTCTCACCGCGTCGGGCCCGGTGCCGGTGCGAGCCCCGCGGGTCAACGACAACCGCATCGACGAGGGCACCGGGGAGCGCAAGCGGTTCGCTTCGGCGATCCTGCCCGCGTGGGCCAGGAAGTCGCCGAAGGTGGCCGAGGTGTTGCCGCTGCTGTACCTGCACGGCCTGTCCTCCTTGGACTTCGGGCCGGCGCTGACCCAGTTCCTGGGCTCGGCGCAGGGGCTCTCGCCGGCGACGATCACGCGGTTGACCAAGGACTGGCAGGACGAGGCCGCCGCGTTCAACACCCGCTCCTTGGCCGACTCGGACTACGTGTACGTGTGGGTCGACGGGATCCACCTCAAGGTCCGACTCGAGCAGGACAAGGTGTGCCTGCTGGTCATGATCGGCGTCCGCGCTGACGGCACCAAGGAGCTGATCGCCCTCGACGACGGGCACCGCGAGTCCACGCAGTCCTGGCTGGACCTGCTCCGCTCGTGCAAGCGGCGCGGGATGCGGGCGCCGGTGCTCGCGGTCGGCGACGGCGCGCTGGGCTTCTGGGCCGCGTTGCGCGAGGTGTTTCCTGAGACCGCCGAGCAGCGGTGCTGGTTCCACAAGATCGCGAACGTTCTGAACGCGCTGCCCAAGTCGGCCCAGCGCGGCGCGAAGACCGCCCTGGCCGAGATCTGGAACGCCGAGGACAAGGAGCACGCCGAGAAGGCTGCCAAAGTGTTCGCGGCCGACTACAGGGTCAAGTGGCCCAAGGCCGCCGCCAAGATCAGCGACGACCTCGACGTGCTCCTGGCCTTCTACGACTACCCGGCCGAGCACTGGGCCCACCTGCGCACGACGAACCCGATCGAGTCCACCTTCGCTACCGTGCGGCTGCGGCAGCGGGTCACCAAGGGACCCGGCTCCCGCGCCGCCGGGATCGCGATGGCGTTCAAGCTCATCGAGTCCGCACAGGCCCGCTGGCGCGCCGTCAACGCGCCTCATCTCGTCGCGCTGGTCCGAGCCGGCGCCACCTTCGAGAAGGGCATCCTCGTCGAACGACCCGACGAATCAGGAGGAGATCAACACGTCGCGTGACACGCCGATCCACAGGTCTTGACTATTCCTC
>NZ_HG764815.1:3776474-3779100 GCF_001050535.1 Nostocoides australiense Ben110
GCCTGCCTGCGGGACTGCGGGTTGGTCGACTACCGCGCGCAGGGACGCGCGTCGGTCTACCACCTGACCCGCCCGGAGCTGGTGGACCTTCTCGCTGTGGCCGAGGGCCTGCTGGCCGCGACCGGCAACGCTGTGGCCTTGTGCCCCACCTACGCAAACCCCACCACCTCTGACCCGATCACCAAGGAGAGCGCACGATGAGCGACGCCTGCGGCTGCAGCGACGACGAGACCACCCCCGGCGGCGAGGAAGCCGAGGAGCACGAGGCCGAGCGGCTGTGGGAGGTCAGCGAGCTCCGCTTCGCCGCCGTCGCCGGCGTGCTGCTCCTGGCGGGCCTGGTCGCAGGGTCCAGGGATCAGTCCGCCGTTGCGACGGTGCTGAACTGGGTGGCGCTGCTGGTCGGTGCGTGGACGTTCGTCCCCAGCACGATCCGGCGACTGGTCAAGGGCAAGATCGGCGTCGGGACCCTGATGACGATCGCCGCGATCGGCGCGGTGCTGCTCGGTGAGGTCGCCGAGGCGGCCGCGCTGGCGTTCTTGTTCTCCATCAGCGAGGGCCTGGAGGAGTACTCCCTGGCCCGCACCCGCCGCGGCCTGAGGGCGCTGCTGAACCTCGTGCCCGCTACCGCGACGGTGCTGCGCGACGGCGCAGAGACCACGGTAGCTCCCGGTGAGCTGGGCATCGGGGACCTGATGGTGGTCAGGCCCGGGGAGCGGGTCACCACCGACGGGATCATCCGCACCGGTCGCACCGCCCTGGACGTCTCAGCCATCACCGGTGAGTCGGTGCCCGTGGAGGCCGGACCCGGACAAGACGTCTACGCGGGGTCGATCAACGGATCCGGCGTCCTCGAGGTGGAGGTGACCACCACCGCGCAGGACAACTCCCTGGCGCGGATCGTGCGGATCGTCGAGGCCGAGCAGTCCCGCAAGGGCGAAGCCCAACGCCTGGCGGACCGCATCGCCAAGCCGCTAGTGCCCGGTGTGATGATCGCCGCCGCGCTCATCGCCGTCGTCGGCAGCCTGCTGGGCGACCCGGGCACGTGGATCGAGCGGGCCCTGGTCGTGCTCGTCGCAGCGTCACCGTGCGCCCTGGCGATCTCCGTGCCGGTCTCCGTGGTCGCCGCCGTCGGGGCCGCCTCCAAGCAGGGTGTGCTCATCAAGGGCGGCGCGGCCGTGGAGGCCCTCGGTGCCATCCGCGGGGTCGCCCTGGACAAGACCGGGACGCTGACCCGCAACGCCCCTACCGTCGTGGCCGTCGTCGCCGCGCCCGGCCGCACCCAGGAGCGCGTCCTGCAGGTCGCGGCCGCCCTCGAAGCACGCAGCGAGCACCCCCTGGCACGGGCCATCCTGGCCGCCGTAACCCCGGCCACCCCCGCCACCGACGTCGAGGCAGTCCCCGGTGCGGGCCTGACCGGGACGTTCGAGGGTCGGCCTGCCCGGCTCGGGCGACCCGGATGGGTCCACGCCGGATCACTGGCCGCTGAGGTGGAGCGGATGCAGCAGGCGGGGGCGACCGCCGTCCTGATCGAGGAGAACGGCTCGCTGCTCGGCGCGGTCGCCGTGCGCGACGAGCTCCGGCCAGAGGCCGCGCAGGTCGTAGCCCAGCTGCGCCGCGACGGCTACCACGTCACCATGCTCACCGGCGACAACACCCTGACCGCGACCGCCCTGGCCCGCGAGGTCGGCATCGACGAGGTCCACGCGAACCTGCGCCCGGAGGACAAGGCCGCACTGGTCGCCCAGCTGCGCACCCAGCGCCGCACCGCGATGGTCGGCGACGGCGTCAACGACGCCCCCGCCCTGGCGACCGCCGACCTCGGCATCGCGATGGGAGCGATGGGCACCGACGTCGCGATCGAGACCGCCGACGTCGCGCTCATGGGTGAAGACCTGCGCCACCTGCCCCAGGCGTTCACCCACGCCCGCAAGGCCCGGCGCATCATGCTCCAGAACGTCGGCCTGTCCCTCGCGATCATCATCGTGCTCATGCCCCTGGCCCTCTTCGGTGTCCTCGGCTTGGCCGCCGTGGTCCTCGTTCACGAGGTGGCCGAGGTCGTAGTGATCGCCAACGGCGTCCGCGCAGGCCGCACTCGCCCACTGCCGCAGGCCATCACGGGAACTGCTGCGGCCGTCGAGCGTCCGGCGCTGGTCACGCGGTGACCGCTGGCACCGCAAGGGAGGAGAAACGGGGCTTGGCCAGCCCGACGCGGCGGCGCCTGGCGGCAGGGCTGGGCGCTGCTGCATTGGCCGCTGTCGACCTGGGCGTCAAGGCCTGGGCAGTGGGTTCGCTGCAGGAGCGGGTCATCCCTTTGGGTCCGGTCGAGCTGAGGTTGGCCTACAACCCTGGGGTGGCCTTCTCCGTCGGCGACGGCGCGCCGACCTGGCTCGTGCTCACTGTCACCGCCCTGGTCACCGCTGCAGTCGCCGTGGTCGCCTGGCGGATCGCCGCCACCCCCTCGCCAGGGCGGTTGCCCGCCCTCGCCCTGGTATTAGGTGGGGCGATCGCGAACGTCGTGGACCGGGCCGGGGACGGGGTGGTCACCGACTACCTGCACAGCGGGTGGTTCCCGACCTTCAACCTCGCCGACACCGCGATCGTCACCGGCGTCGCCCTGCTGGTGCTG
>NZ_HG764815.1:3779200-3784653 GCF_001050535.1 Nostocoides australiense Ben110
TTCGAGCAGATGTCCGCGCCGACGATCGGCGGGGTGCAGATCCCGCGCGGCGACGGCCGGATCGTTCAGATCCGCCAGGGCGCCAGCCTGACCGATCTGGCCGAGCGCATCGACGCCAACCCGGCGTCGCTGGTGACCGTGCTCTTCCACCTCGGTGAGATGGCCACGGCCACCCAGTCGCTCGATGAGGACACGTTCGCGTTGCTCGGCGCCGAACTCGGCTACGAGATTCGCATGGTCAGCCCGGAGGAGGAGGAGCGCGAGCTCTTCGAGTCCTTTGACATCGACCTCGAGATCGGCATCGACTCCGAGGACGAGGAGGACCTGCAACCGCGGCCGCCGGTCGTGACCGTCATGGGTCACGTCGACCACGGCAAGACCAAGCTGCTCGATGCCATCCGCAACGCGAACGTCGTCGCGGCCGAGCACGGCGGCATCACCCAGCACATCGGCGCCTACCAGATCCACAAGGAACACGAGGGCGTCGACCGGGCGATCACCTTCATCGACACTCCCGGTCACGAGGCCTTCACGGCCATGCGTGCCCGTGGCGCCAAGGTCACCGACATCGCGATCCTCGTGGTCGCCGCCGACGACGGCGTCATGCCGCAGACCATTGAGGCGCTCAACCACGCCCAGGCCGCGGATGTGCCGATCGTGGTGGCGGTCAACAAGATGGACGTCGACGGCGCCAACCCGGCCAAGGTGCGCCAGCAGCTGACCGAGTACAACCTCATCGCCGAGGAGTACGGCGGCGACACGATGTTCGTCGACGTCTCCGCCAAGCAGATGCTGCACATCGACGACCTGCTCGAGGCCGTGCTGCTCACGGCGGATGCCGCGCTCGACCTGCGCGCCAACCCCGACAAGGACGCCCGCGGCGTGGCGATCGAGGCCAATCTCGACCGGGGCCGCGGTGCGACCGCGACCGTCCTCATCCAGTCCGGCACGCTGCACGTCGGTGATGCGATCGTCACCGGCTCCAGCCACGGCCGCGTGCGTGCCATGCTCGACGAGCACGGCAACACCCTGGACGAGGCGACGCCGTCCCGTCCGGTGCAGGTGCTCGGTCTCTCCTCGGTCCCGCGCGCCGGCGACACCTTCGTCGTCGCGCCCGACGACCGCACCGCCCGGCAGATCGCCGAGCGGCGGGAGGCGGCCGACCGGGCCGCGTCGCTGGCCAAGGCCCGCAAGCGCATCTCGCTCGAAGACCTCAACGCCGCCCTCGCGGCCGGCAAGGTCGACACCCTCAACCTCATCCTCAAGGGTGACGTGTCGGGTTCGGTCGAAGCGCTCGAGGACGCCCTGCTCCAGATCGACGTGGGCGACGAGGTCGACCTGCGGATCATCGACCGCGGTGTCGGTGCCATCACGATGAACAACATCAACCTCGCGATGGCCTCCAACGCGATCATCATCGGTTTCAACGTGCGCGCCGAAGGGCAGAACGCGGAGTATGCCGAGCGTGAGGGCGTCGAGATCCGCTACTACTCGGTGATCTACCAGGCCATCGAAGAGGTCGAGGCGGCCCTGAAGGGCATGCTCAAGCCGGAGTTCGAGGAGGTCGAACTCGGCACCGCCGAGATCCGCGAGATTTTCCGCTCGTCCAAGTTCGGCAATATCGCCGGGTCGATCGTGCGCAGCGGCGAGATCAAGCGCGGCGCCAAGGCGCGGATCACGCGTCAGGGTGTCGTCATCGCCGAGAACGTCGAAGTCGCCGGCCTGCGCCGCTTCAAGGACGACGTCACCGAGGTCCGCGAGGGCTACGAGTGCGGTATCAACCTCGGGTCCTTCAACGACCTGCAGCTCGGTGACCTGATCGCCACCTATGAGATGCGCGAGAAGCCGCGGGCCTAACGTGCCCGCCCGATGCCACGAAGTGCTCGTCCGCAACGGAACATTTCCGTTGCGGACGAGCACTTTGCCTTGCCTATGCCCGCAGCGTTGTGCGTATGCCGCGGCATCGACGCCTCGGCTGCCTGCAGTGCCGAGGCGAGCTGACCTATTGGCAAGCGCCGATCAGGGTGCAGGAAATGTTCTCCTGCTTGGCGACCAGCTGACCGCCGGTGGGGGACTTGGTGGCCAGGCGCGTCGTCGTGATGTAGAGCACCGATGAGCTTCGGGATTCGATGCCGCCCAAACCCCCGAGGTAAGAGCCCATGGTCTGGACGACAAAGCCGCACGTCGTGATGGGGCGCGCGAATTGGATCTTGTCGTGACCCGGGAAGTCGGTCAGCTTGGGCAGATATCGTGTGGGCGGGCGATGCAGATATCGTGATCGACACCGTCCGACGCTTACCGGTCAGCCCGGTGCCGGTGTACGCCGTGCATCGCCGGCACCCGAGCGCCCCCGAGCGCCCCCGAGCGCATCGTCCTCGAACTGCTCGAGATTCTGGCCGGGGCCTTGTTGCCGGAGCCCTCGTCGATCTGACGAAGTCGGATCAGGCAAGGAGCGCCTGCCCCAGGCTCTCTCCGTCGCCGGGTCCGGGCAGGATGGCGAAGACGGCGGAGCCGATCGGGGTGGTCCAGATGTTCATCAGGTCTTTGGCGGCCAGCCGCTTCTGCACCGGATCGAATTGGGCGAGCGGGTCGGCGCAGTAGGCAACGAAGATCAGACCCGCGTCGACCTGCTCGCCGGTCCCGTCGTCATACGAATAGGGCCGGCGCAGGAAGCGTTCGGTGTTCGTGGTCGCGCGGGCGCGCCGGACGTGCGCGCCGGGGTCGATGACGGGGAACCCGAGCGCGTCCTTGGCGTCGACGTCGGGGATGTCGTTCTCGGCACCGCCGGTCAGCGGGGCGCCGTCGGTGAGGCGGCGGCCCATGGCGTTCTCGCGCCCGAGCCGGTCGACCTGCTCCCATTTGTCCAGGTCCATCCGGATGCGTCTGATGACGATGCTCGAACCGTCGCGCAGCCAGTCCGGCCCGCCCGCGCCGATGAACACCGGCTCGTCGTCGGCCGGTTGGATCGTGCCGTCGACCTGGCCGAAGAGGTTGCGCATTCCGATGAGGTGCTCGCCGGTGTCGAGCGGCTCGCGGAATCCCCTTTGCACCCATCGGGTTTCGGCCATCGACCGCACGCCCAAGGTGAGTCGCCGCTGCGCGTGTGCGAGGGTGGTGGGGGAGTCGGCGCAGATCTGTAGCAGCAGGTCGCCGCCACTCCACCGGTCTTCGAGTTTGTCGATCTGGGGGTATGCCGGGAGTGGGCCGAGCCAGGCCGGCACCGCGTCCGCCCCGCGGACAAGTTCGACGATCCGGGGTCCGACGCCGACGGTCACCGTCAGGCCAGCGGTATGCCGCGCCAGTTCCGGTTCGGGGTCGGTCAGGGGCGGGCGTCCGGACATCAGGCGCTCGATGTCGTCGGACCAGATGCGCAGGATCCGCCGCACGTCGGTCGCCGATGCCCCCTTGGCGAGGTCGTAGGCGACGAAGGCGGCAAACGGCTGAACGCGGCCGCGGATCCCCGGTTGCCGGGTTGCCCGGAAGGGCTGCACGCCTTCCGTCGTGGCGGCTCCGGCAGCCGTGGCGCCGCTCGTGACCGTGTCGGCGGATCCCGCTGACTCGGTCGACGACCCCGTCGTGAGCGAGCATCCGCCCAACCCGAGACCGGCGACGGCGGCCGTGGTCAGCACGCCACGCCGGCCCGGGCCGGCCGGAGTAGTCCGGCCGGCTGGACATCCGGCAGCGGGGGTCATGACGAGGACATCGACATCGATGCCGAGCCCGACATCGAGGGGGAGGGGTTGTAGGTCTCGTTGGCGCCGTCGAAGGTGCGGATCATCACCGACAGGGGCACCTGTCCGAGGTCGGTCTCCAAGGTGACGGTCAGCGAGTCTCCGGCGACGAGTTTGTCCTTCAGCCCGAGGAGCATGATGTGGTTGGCACCAGGTGCCAGGACGAAGGTCTTGCCGGCCTCGATCGTGAACCCGTTCGGGGCCTTCTGCATGACCATGTTCCCGCCGGCGTCCTTGACGAACTCGTGCGTCTCGACCGATCCCGCGACATCGGACGATCCGCCGGTGATGTGGATCGCCTTGTCGCTGTTATTGACGAGGGTGCCGAAGACGGCGCTCATCTCCATGTCGGTGGCCTTGGCCCATCCGTCGGTGATGGTGACCGGGCCGATCCGCCCCGTCGATCCGGAGGATGCCGATTCGGTGGAAGCAGGCGTGCCGGAGTCACTGGCCGACGTCGCGGCGGAACCAGCTGCGGTCGAGGACGCCGCGGATGTGCCAGGGGAGGACGAACTGGAACTGTCGCCGGAGCCGCACGCAGCGAGTGAGGTGGACAGGAGCAGGGCGGCCGACGCCGCCGCGAGTCGTGAACGGTTGCGAGAGATCATGATTCGGTTGTTGCCTTTCGAGGTCGCGCCGTGGGCGCGTCAGGGACGTGAGGTATGGAGGTGCCCCGCCGGAACGATTCCAGCGCGGTCCAGGCCGAGCAGCACGTGCTGGTCGTGAGTGAGGTGCCGGGTGAGTGAGGTGCCGGGTGACCGCGCCCAGGGCACGGTCAGGCGGTCACGCATCCCGGGGGCCCGCGCATCGCGCGGGCGTCGGCCCACAGGGCCGGAGGGGCGATGTGCAGGCGGTCAGGTATGCCGGAGAGGCGGGCGAACGGGGGGACCGAGACCGCCGCGGGCAGCCGGGTCAGGGCGCCGAGCACCCGCCACAGCACCGCCTCTCCCCCCGCGAGGAGAAGCGCCAGGACCACGGTGGCGACGCCATGCGCGAGCAGCATCCGGCCCGATGGCAGCAGCTCCGGCCCGGACAGCGCTGCGACGTGGCCACCGTGGCCCGTGCCCGACAATGCCGTGCCCGGCAACGCGGTGCCCGACAACGCCGTGCCCGACAACGCCGGGCCTGACAGCCCGGACATCGGAGCAGCAGCGTGGCTCAGGGCGGAAGCAACGCTCGTCCCGTGCGCGATGAGGAAAGAGATGTGCGCCAGCGCCTGTCCCGCGCCGAGCACCACCACCAGTCGGCCCAGCCGCAGGCGAGAAGCGCTCACCGCCCACGTCACGGGGCCGAGCGCGCACAGGGCGACGAGCACGCCGGGCAGGCTCAGCGGCATACCGCCGGCGCTGTGCGCGAGGCCGGACACGCCGAGGGTGAGGGCCGTCAGGGCAGCAGCACGCACGCTCCGCCCGACGACACCCCCAGCCACGATCACCCCTCCAGGGTACTGCCCGGGGTATCTGGGTCCGCGTCGGGTGGGACGTTGTCGCCGGCCCGTGCGACCACGCCGCACCCGAGGCAGGCCGGACCCGCCGGGCGATGTCACTGCGCTATGTCACTGCGCTATGTCACTGTCCGGGTGCCCGCTCCTCGCCCCCGCCGAGGCGCAGCACGAGTTGGGTGCCCGGCGGTGCCGACTGGATCGCGCGCAGCGTCGCCAGGGCCGGGTGCCGGTCGAGCAGCTGGGCGCCGTTCGCCAGCGAGCGCAGCCCCGCCGTCTCG
>NZ_HG764815.1:3784753-3788340 GCF_001050535.1 Nostocoides australiense Ben110
GATCCTGACCGAGCACGGTGTGGCAGTGGTGCCCTCGGCGCGCACGCTGCAACGCCACTTCGCCCGCCTTGAGCTGAACACCCGACCCGACGGCACCACCCCGGGAGTGTTCGGCCGGTTCGAGGCCGCCGCACCGAACCAGCGGTGGACCGGGGACGCGCTGCACGGGCCGGTCATCGGCGGGCGTAAGACGTACCTGATGGCGTTCATCGATGACCACTCCCGGGCGCTGGTCGGCTACCGGTGGGGCCATAGCGAGGACATGCTCCACCTCGCGGCGGCGTTACGCGCTGGCCTGTCCGCGCGGGGGATCCCGCAGGTGGTGTACCTGGACAACGGGTCAGCGATGGTCTCCAAGCAGCTGCTGCGCGCGCTGGCCGTCCTGGGGATCCGGTTGACCCACTCCAGGCCCGGTCAACCCCAAGGGCGCGGGAAGATCGAACGGTTCTTCCGCACCGTGCGCGAACAGTTCCTCATCGAGCTCACCGCCCCCGGCGCGACCGAGCAGGTCAGCGGACTGGCCGAGCTGAACGAGCTGTTCACCGCGTGGGTCGAAACCGTGTACCACCAGCGGGTCCACACCGAAACCGGGCAAGCACCCCTGGCCCGGTTCCTGACCGGTTTCGCGGGGGATGGCCCGCCGCCGACCCCGACCCCAACCCAGCTCCGCGAGGCGTTCTTGTTCTCCGAGCATCGCGCCGTGACCAAGACAGCCACCGTCTCGCTGCACGGCAACACCTACGAGGTCGACGCCGCCCTGACCGGGCGTCGCGTCGAGCTCGTCTTCGACCCGTTCGACCTGACCGACATCACGGTGCGCTACGCCGGCCGCGAAGTCGGCACCGCCATCGCGCACGTCATCGGCCGGCACGTGCACCCCGCCGTCAAGAGCGACTCCACCGCCGCGCCGGCGCCGGTCACCGGGATCGACTACCTGGCCCTGGTCCGCGACCGGCACACCCAGGTCATGACCCAGCGCGTGAACTACGCCTCGATCACGCAACCCGCCGTCCACCCCCAGGCCGCCGCCAATGCCGTACTGCCCGGGCAGGTCGACCTGCTCGACCTGCTCGACCCAACCCCCACCGTCCACCACGAACCCGACCATCAGGAGATCCCGTGACCCTTGACCGACTCCAAGCCCACTACGGCTTCACCAGAACGCCGTTCGGCAAGGCCCTGGCCCCCAGCATGCTGCACCGGCACACCGCCCATGCCGAGGCCGTCGCCCGGATCGGCTGGTGCATCACCGAACGCGCCCTGGGCGTGGTCACCGGTGAGGTCGGCGCCGGCAAGACCGTCGCCGTGCGCGCCGCCCTGGCGAACCTGGACCCCTCCCGGCACACCACCATCTACCTGGGTAACCCCGCCGTCGGCGGCCGCGGCCTCTACGGCGGGATCGTCACCGCCCTGGGCGGCGAACCCCGCTTCCACAAAGCCGCCCTCATCCCCCAAACCGTCGAGCTGCTCGCCGCCGAAGAACACGAACGCGGCCGCACCGTCGTCCTCATCCTCGACGAAGCCCACCTCCTCACCAGCGACCAACTCGAAGAGCTCCGCCTGCTGACCAACGCCGACATGGACTCCCACTCACCCTTCGCGTGCCTCCTCATCGGCCAACCCACCCTGCGCCGCCGGATCAAGCTGGGCACCTTCGCCGCCCTGGACCAACGCATCGCGCTGCGCTACACCCTCACCGCGATGAGCGACACCGAAACCAAGAGCTACCTCGCGCACCACCTCACCCTCGCCGGCCGCTCCGACCCCCTCTTCTCCGACGACGCCACCGCGCTGATCCACCAAGTCGGCCGCGGTACCCCCCGAGCCATCAACAACCTCGCCGTCCAAGCCCTCGTCGCCGCATACGCCGCCGGCAAGGCCATCGTCGACGAGACCTCAGCCCGAGCCGCCGTCACCGAGGTCACCACCGAATAGCCAACCGCGTCACCCCGACGAGCACCGCGACACCCTGACCACCAACAGCCCCGCCGGACCCCCGGCGGGGCTACCTCATACCCCCACCACGTCCCCACCGACAGTGACGCCCACATCCTCAACCGACGCGTCCGTCAACAGGCACCGGCCGCGGCCATCTCACGGACGAGCGGGAAGACTATTTCCCCGGCAGATTCGCCTGCGACAGGTACGCAGCTGCACGTCGGAGAACCTCGTTCTCCTGCTCCAGGAGCCGGATCCTCTTGTTCGCCTCACGCAGCTGCTTGCGCTCGTCCTCGGTCACGCCGGAACGCCTGCCGTCCTCGATGTCGGCCTGCTTCATCCAGTTCGCCAGCGAGCCTTCGGAGATGCCGAAGTCCTTCGCGATCTGCGCCAGCGAGGCCTGGCCCCTGCGGGCCACGGCCACGACATCATCGCGGAACTCCTTGGGATAGGGCTTTGCCACAGGGACATCCTTCCTCCTGAGACCGAAACCTCAGAGGTCAGGTGTCAACCAAACGCGGGGCAGACCCCCAACTCCTTCAGCCTGAGATGGTAGCCATCGATGAGTGCGTGTTACCGCGTATGCCCGTCAACCGCGGCCCCCTGCGCTCGACGCTCTCCGTCCCGCACGTCGAACCGCTGTCGGGACACGCCGCTCGCGCCTGCCTCCGAGAAGGCTTCGCGCGTCGGCGTCCCGCGTGGGTGTCGGTTGCGGGACGCCGACGTCGGGTGGGGTCAGCGGCGTGTCGAGGCGCTGGCGAGCTCGGCCTTCGCCGCCGTGCGTTGCCGCTCGATCGCTCGGCAGACGGTGGAACGGCGTGGTCGACGTAGATGCGTTCGGCCTCGACGCCGAGGCCGAGCAGACCGTCGCGTTGCGCGGTGAGGTCTTGTTGATCGGTGGAGCATCGGGCGTACCCGACAAGTAGTGCGTTCATGGCGCACCTCCCAGAGGTTGGCCCGGCCGCGCCAGCGTGCGTGGTCGGCTCGGGCATCGAGCAGAGCTCGACCCCACCAGCGACGCCCTCGCATGGTTGATGTGCAAGTGTCTGCGCCCCGCGCGCTTCTTCCCCCGACGAGGTTTTCGTCATACGATTTTGTCATGGTGAGCGAGGTGCAGATTCAGCAGTGGGCTGATGAGGCCGAGGCCGGCTACGACGTCGAGGAGATGAAGAGTCGCGGACGCGGTCGCCCAGGCCGTGGCGCCGAACCGATGCAGGTCGTGGCAGCGCCACGGCCCCCGCCGAGGAGCTTGCAGCCGTCGATGCGATCGCCGAACGCGAGCACATCTCACGATCCGAAGCGATCCGCAGGGCCCTGGCCGGCTTCGCGGCGTGAAGGTCCACGACAGCGCACTCAAGCATGGAGCACTCCCCGAGGACGCGGCCCAGGCCGCCGACTGGCCGCTATGGGTGGAACCCCTCGACGAGGAGAGCTGGCCGCACCGCGAACTACGGCTCGGCTTCGACACCCAAGCACGCCTGCTCGAGACCGTCGTCTTGATCTTCGAGAGCGGCGACGAGATGGTCATTCACGCCATGCCAGCCCGCAAGCAGTACTGGGAACTCCTCCCCTAAGCCCACAGCTCACATCACCACAAGCGGATGGGCTCGCGGAGCGACCCGGTGCGGGATGGGCTCGCGGAGCGACCC
>NZ_HG764815.1:3788440-3798180 GCF_001050535.1 Nostocoides australiense Ben110
CGCGCGGACCAGATCCCGGGCTGATTCCTGAGACGGTGTCGGGATAGCGACCGGCACGATGTCGCCGTTACGGGCCAGCCGGGCCAGCAACAACGCATCCCGCCGGTCGGTCTTGACCCGATCCCCCACCGGCCGCAACACCTTCGACGGCGCCGCGACCTGACAGGCATGACGCGCCGTCAGCAGCGCCCGCGCCAACCCGAACCCCGTCGGCCCCGCCTCATACGTCACCAACACCGGACCATGTTCTGCCGCAACAGATTCCACGAAACCCACGACATCGACCACCGGCGCAGAGACCGTCCGCTCAATCACCTCCCCCGTGACCGTGTCGATCGCCGCCGCTCTGACCGATCTCGCGTGCACATCCAAGCCGATACTCGTACGCTCTATGAACACCGGGGCCTCCTATGCATGTCGGCACCGCCAGCCCATCTGGCAGGTGATCCACGATTCTCTGCATACGCGAGGCCCCGGCCTCAACCCTCAACCGAAACCCCGCCCGCCCCCATAGGGTCTAGCAAAGGTTGGTGAAATCAGCAGACCTAGCTAGGTGTGCTGATTTCACCAACCTTTGCTAAGTCGCCCCGCTCGGTGCACAACAGGGTGCTGAGTCAGCTTGGGCGGCCGCTGTCTAGGGGGCTGCGGGGCGCACGATATGGTCCGGCGCCTCACCGCGGCCGATGCGGCCGAGCTGCTCGCGCAGCATTTCCACGGCTCGGGGGCGGAAGGCCGTGGACGGGCCGCCGACGTGCGGGGTGATCAGGACCCCGGGCGCCTGCCAGAGCGGGTGCTCCGGGGGCAGCGGCTCCGGGTCGGTGACGTCGAGAGCGAAACGCAACCGATCCGTATGGTGCAGAGCGGCAACCGTATCGAGGACCGGGCCGCGGGCGATGTTGACGACGAGGGCGTTGTCGGGAAGTTTCGACAGGAACGCGTCGTCTGCCAGGCCGCGGGTGGTGTCGTTGAGGGGCACGGCGAGGATGACGACTTCGGACTTCTTGAGCAGCCGGTCGAGTTCGTCCATGCCCCGCACACGCTTGACCAGGTCGTCGCCGTCGCGTGCCGTCGTCGCGACCACGCTCACGCGTGCCCGGAAGGGGAGGAGCCGCGCGACGATGGCCCGGCCGACGCCGCCATAGCCGAGGACCAGCACCCGCCGGTCGGCGAGCGAGGGCAGGAAGCCGGGCCGCAGCCATACCCCCCGCTCCTGCGCCCGGACGAAGTCTGGGATGCCACGCTGCGACGCCAGAATCATGGCCAGCGCCAGCTCGGCCGTCGAATCGTCGTGCACGCCAGCGGCATTCGCGATTGCGATGCGATCCGGCACACGTTCGAAGATGCCGTCGAAGCCGGCGGTGAGGAGTTGGACCAGGCGCACACCGGGGACCTTGTCCACCGAGGCGATGCACGCGGCGGCACCGACATAGGGGGCGACGACGACATCCAAGGGGCCGTCGGGCGGTGGGTTGTCCGGGTGCCACACGACGGGGGTGATTCCCTCGATGGGTCCCACGTCACGGACCCAGCCCTTGCTGGGAAAGGACACCGTGGCCATGACCAGACCCTATTGCGCGTGCGCCCCCACCCGTCCAATCGATCCGTGTCTGCGTGTGTATCCTCATTTCCATGCCGCATTTTCGGTTCAAGGAGGCTGCCGAGCTACTTGGGGTGTCCGACGACACCGTCCGGCGGTGGGTCGACCAAGGGCGGCTGCGGGCGAGCCTGGACGCCTCCGGCCGGCAGACCGTCGACGGCGCCGAACTGGCCGCCTATGCCCGGGCGCTGGCGGCCGAGATGCCCCGGCCGCAGCCCCGGCCGGTGGTCTCGGAGTCGGCCCGCAACCGCTTCGTCGGTCTCGTCACCCGGGTTGTCAAGGACACCGTGATGGCGCAGGTCGAAATCCAGTCGGGGCCACATCGGGTCGTGTCGTTGATGAGTCGCGAGGCTGCAGACGACCTCGGACTCGAGCCAGGTGTGCTGGCGGTCGCGTCCATCAAGTCCACAAACGTCGTCATCGAACTGCCGGAGGCCCCCTGACCATGCGTGCTCTCGCCCGCTTGACCCCCGTCGTGATTCTCGCGGCCGTGGCTCTCGCCGGCTGCGGCGACTCCTCGTCCGGATCGTCGAGCGCGGGCTCGACTGGCGCCGGATCGGCCTCCGGGTCCGGCTCGGGACCGGTGACCAACGGGAGCCTCACCATCCTCGCCGCGGCCTCGCTACGTGACGTTTTCGCCAAGCTGGGCGACCAGTTCGAGGCAGACCACCCCGGGTCCACGGTGGAGTTCAGCTTTGGCCCGTCCTCCGGTCTCGCGACACAGATCGTCGAAGGTGCTCCCGCGGATGTCTTCGCGAGCGCCAGCGCGAAGACGATGAAGACAGCCGAAGATGCCGGCGCCGTGAACGCCCCGGTCACCTTCGCAACCAACTCGATGACGATCGTGGTGCCTAAGGACAATCCCGGCACGGTGGACGATGTCAGCGATCTCGCGAGCAAGGACACGACGGTTGCGGTGTGCGCCAAGGACGTTCCGTGTGGAGCGGCGGCGCTCACGGTTTTCGAACAGGCAGATCTGGACGTCACACCGGTCAGCGAGGAGGTCGACGTGGCGGCCGTGCTGACCAAGGTCAGCCTCGGCGAGGTCGATGCCGGGCTCGTCTATGTCACCGATGCCGCGCTCGCGCGCGACAAGGTCACCCAGATCACGCTGCCTGCTGACGTGAGTGCGACGACGGACTACCCGATCGCGGTCACCACGGAGAGCGCCAACCCGACGCTGGCTCAGCAGTTCGTCGACCTGGTCACCGGCACGATCGGGCAGGATGCGCTGAAGGCAGCCGGCTTCGCGCCCGCGCCATGACCCTCGACTAACCGAAGTGCCCTCCCGATGATCAAGGATGTGGCTCTCGACAGCCCCGGAGTGTGCCCTCGACTGGGGCGGCGATGAGGACGCCGTGGCAGCTGCGAGTGCCGGCGGCCGTCGCTGCGGCGTTCCTCGTGCTGCCGTTGGTCGCGCTGCTGTTTCGCGTCCCGTGGTTGCACCTGCCGGACCTGTTCCGCGAACCCATTGTCGGAGAAGCACTTCGGCTCTCCCTGCTCTGCGCGACGATCGCGGCGTTGCTGGCTGCCGTGACCGGCATACCGCTGGCGTGGCTGCTGGCGCGATCCACCGGACGCCTGACCGGGCTCGTGCGGGCGCTCGTGACGGTCCCGTTGGTCCTGCCCCCGGTGGTGGGCGGCGTGGCGCTGCTGTCCGCCTTCGGCCGCCGCGGACTGCTCGGGAAGCCCATCGACGTGGTCTTCGGATTCAGCCTGCCGTTCACCCCCTTCGGCGTCATCGTCGCCGAGACCTTCGTCGCGCTCCCCTTCCTCGTGCTGACCGTCGAAGGCGCCTTCCGCACCCTCGACGACGGGTATGCCGAGGCCGCCGCCACTCTGGGCGCCAGCCCGTGGTTCGCCTTCCGTCGGGTCGTGCTGCCCATGATGGCCCCGGCCCTGCTCGCGGGGACGGTGCTGGCCTGGGCGCGGGCGCTCGGGGAGTTCGGGGCGACGATCACCTTCGCCGGCAACTCCCCCGGCCGCACCCAAACCATGCCGCTCGCGGTCTATCTCGCGATGGAGCGCGACCCGGACGCGGCAAGCGCCCTGTCGCTGGTCATGCTCGTCGTATGCGTCGTGGTGCTGGCCCTGCTACGGGGACGCTGGCTGACGACCGGGTCGGCGGCGTGATGGGGGCCGCTCGTTCGGACGCCGCCGACCCTGTTGCCCTGGACGCCCGGGTGGAGGTGGTCCATCAGGGGGCGCGGCCGTTCGCGCTGCAGGCCCACGTGGCCGCCGGCCCTGGTGAAGTCGTCGCCGTGCTCGGCCCGAACGGCGCCGGGAAGACGACGCTGCTGCGGGCCATCGCCGGGCTGACCCCGTTGTCCGGCGGGCGGATTCGGCTTGGCGACCGGACCCTGGACGACCCAGCGCTGGGCACCTGGGTCGTTCCGGAGCAGCGCCGGCTCGGCGTCGTCTTCCAGGACCACCGACTCTTCCCGACGATGAGCGTCCGCGAGAATGTCGCCTTCCCGGCACGAGCCCGCGGTATGCGGCACGGCGCGGCCCTCGCGAACGCGGACGCGCAGTTGGCGCACTTCGGACTCACCGAGATCGCCGACCGGCGGCCGGCGCGGATCAGCGGAGGGCAGGCCCAGCGCGTCGCGCTCGTGCGCGCCCTGGCCAGCAAACCTGACCTGTTGCTCCTCGACGAACCTCTCGCCGCCCTCGACGCCCAGAGGCGGGACACCACCCGCGCCGAATTGCGTGCTTTCGTCAGCGCCTTCGCCGGGCCGGCATTGCTTGTCACGCACGACCCGCTCGACGCCCTCCTCCTCGCCGGCCGCATCGTGGTCATCGAGGCGGGACGCGTCACGCAGGACGCCGACCCGGCGACGATCGCGCGGCGTCCGGCGACGGCATACGTGGCCCGGTTGGCGGGGCTCAACCACTATCGGGGACGCGTATCGCGGGGCGGGATCGAGCTGGACGGTGGCGGACGACTGGTGGCGGTGGACCTCCCGGCGCAATCGTCATCGGGGTCGCGAGAGGTACTGATTGCATTGGCGCCCAGCGCGATCACTGTCCACACGACCCGGCCCGACCACGGATCGGCCCGCAACGTGTGGGCGGGGCGGGTGCGCGGCATACAGCAGATCGCCGATCGCGCTCGCCTCGACGTCGCCGGCCCACCCGACGCCCTCGTCGACGTGACACCGGCAGCGATTCTCGACCTGGGCCTGACGCCGGGAAGCGCCGTGTGGCTGAGCGCCAAGGCGACCGAGGTCACGGCATACACGGCGGAGTGAGCCCTCGCCTGCTCTAATGGCGCACGTGTCCACAGCGCTCGATGTCTCCGAGGCGTTCCGGTTCGTCGACCTCGCCGGCGTGCTGTGCAACGGCATGATCGGCGCGACCATCGCCCGTGGTCGGCGCTTCGACCTCGTCGGCATGATCGTGCTCGGCATCGTCAGCGGCCTGGCAGGGGGCGCGCTGCGCGACATCATGCTCAACGTCGGCCAGCCGGTGGCCCTGACGGATCCCGCCTACCTGGTGACGGCGATCGTGGGGGTGCTGATCGCGCTCGTCTTCCGGATCGAGGGGCGCCGCTGGCGCTGGCCGCTCCTGATCGCCGATGCCCTGGCCCTCGGATGCTGGGCGGCGACGGGGACGTTCAAGGCGCAGGTGGTGGGACTCGGTTGGCTACCCTCGCTCCTGCTCGGCGTCGTCACCGCCGTCGGCGGCGGGATGGTGCGGGACATCTGCATCGGGCAGGTGCCTGCGGTGCTCGGCGGCAACACGCTGTATGCGACGGCGGCCGCTGCGGCGTCGGGGGCGATGTTGTTGGTGCCGGTGCAGTCGCGGCTGACGTGGGGTATGGCGGCCGGCATCGTCATCGGCGGCGGGCTCACCTTGCTCGCGCGACGCCTCGGCTGGTCGCTCCCGGCGGCGGATCCCGATGCGGGAGTTGTGCTTTCGCGCTCACAACTGCGCCAACTCATCCGCCGCAGCGAACGCGCCGGCGCCCGCAAGGCGGGCAGACCACCGCCACCCTGACGCCAGGGTGGCGGGCCTAGCAGAAGTTCCTTGCGGGGCAAGGGGTTTCAGGCGTTGGCGATGACCTCCTTGGCCTGGGCGGCGGGCATGTAGTCGTAGCGGACGAAGGTGCGGGTGAAGGACCCCGTGCCGTGCGAGACGGAGCGCAGGTCGATCGGATAGCGCGAGAGTTCGTGCTGCGGCACCTCGGCCGTCACCTTGGTAAAGCCCTCGGTGTCGGCGGGCTCGGTGCCGTGCACCTGGCCGCGGCGACCGCGCAGGTCGGCCATGACGGCGCCGACGTTGTCGTCGGCGACGGTCACGACGATCTGGTCTACCGGCTCGAGCATCGAGACGGTGGACTCGTTGGCGGCCTCACGCAGCGCGGTGGCCGCGGCGGTCTGGAAAGCCATGTCGGAGGAGTCGACCGAGTGGGCCTTGCCGTCATAGAGCGTGACGCGGACGTCGACGACCGGATAGCCGGCCAGGACACCCTTCTCGAGCTGGTTGCGGGCGCCCTTCTCGACCGAGGGGATGAACTGGCGCGGCACGGCACCCCCGACCACCTTGTCGACGAACTCGATGCCGGCGCCCCGCTCGAGCGGCTCGATCTTGACCTTGACGACGGCATACTGCCCGTGGCCACCGGACTGCTTGACCAGCCGGCCCTGCAGGTCGCATTCGCGCACGAAGGTTTCGCGCAGCGACGTCTTGAGCGGCTCGACCTCGACGTTGACGTGGTAGCGGTCCTTCAGGCGCGCGAGCAGGTCGTCCACGTGCGCCGGGCCGAGCGCCCACAGCACGAGTTGGTGGGTCTCGACGTTGTGTTCCAGCCGCATCGTGACGTCCTCGGCGACGAGGCGCTGCAGGGCGGTGGCGAGCTTGTCCTCGTCGTTCTTGGACGCCGCATGAATGGCGACGGGCAGCAGGGGCGCGGGCAGCAGCCACGGCTGGACGAGGCCCGGCTTGTCGGTGGCGGAGATGGTGTCGGAGGTCTCCGCGTGCGCGAGCTTGGTCAGCAGGACGACCTCGCCGGCAATGGCGGAGGTGCGGACAATCGGGTCGACGGCGGTCGGGGTCTGCACCCCGCCGATCTTGTCGGTGTCGTCGTGGCCGGGGTGGCCTTCGACCTCCTCCCCGGTGAGGTGCTCGAGGTGGCCGGAGACGTGGACCTGCTGCTCCGGGGTGAGGGTGCCGGAGAAGATGCGGACGAGGGAGAGGCGGCCGACATACTGGTCGCTGCTGGTCCGGACGACCTCGGCCACGAGCGGGCCGGCGGGGTCGCACGCGATCTCGCCGAACTCGCCGGCGTCGGGAGTGGTGACCTCGGGCAGCCAGGCATCCGCCGGTGAGGGGAAACCGGTGGCGAAGAGGTCGAGGAGTTCCCCGACCCCGACACCGCTGGCCCAGTGGGTCGGGATGATCGGGAAGAACCGGGCCGTCGCGATGGCGGCCTTGAGGTCCTTGGTCAGCGTGTCGGCGTCGAGTTCGTCGCCATTGAGATAGCTGTCGAGGGCCGTCTCGTCCTCGGACTCCTCGATGATCGCCTCGACGACTCCGCCGCGCAGGTCCTCGATGATCGCCGCCTGGTCGCCCGTGGGGGTGCCGGACACCTCGCCGTCGGGGCCGTGAACGCTCTGGCCGAGCAGGTCGAGCAGACCGGTGACCTTGTCCCCTTCGAGAATCGGCACCTGCAACGGCTGCGCATCGCCGAACGCGCGACGACACGCCTCGACGATCGTCGCGTAGTCGTCGTGGCACTGCTCGAGCTTCGTCAGGGCCACGGCGCGCGGCATACCCACCGCGGCGCACTCGCGCCACAACATCCGGGAGGCCTCGTCGACCGACGCGCCCGCAGCGACGACGAACAGCGCGGCGTCCGCGGCCCGCAACCCCGCGCGCACTTCGCCGACGAAGTCCGGCGCACCCGGGGTGTCGAGAAGGGTGACGGCAAGGTCGTCGACCCCGACGGTCGCGACCCGTAATGTCGTCGATGCGGAGTCGTCTTCCTTGCGCCGCAACGCCGATTCCCCGCTGACCAACCGGTCGAACAGTGTGCTCTTGCCGCCGCCGCTCGGCCCGACGAGGACGACATTGCGGATCTGGGCAGGAGAACGGGGAACGGGGACAGCCGAAACGGCGCTGGAACGACTCATGAACCAAACCTTAGTCCTGCGCGTGCGCGCCATCGACCGGGCCGTATGCCGCGCGCCTGCCCCGCGCCTGCCTTGCGGCCGCGCGTCGGCGGGGCCCGCTGATCCGTCAGCGAGGGGTGCTCAGAGCGTCGCGCACGCCGCTCTCCTGGGCGCCGAGGACGGGGTCGCGCCGAATACTGATGTCCCAGCTCGCCTTGACCACCGCCGCCCGCTCGCGCAGGCGGCCCTGACTCCAGGTGGCGCCATACTGCTGGCCGCGGGTGTCACCGACGCCGACCGCGTCGACACCGACCGCGCGACAGGTCGCGACCGCGCGCGGCAGGTGGTATTCCTGCGTGACGACGATCGCTTCGGTGACACCGAAGATGCGCGTGGCCCGCGCGCACGAGTCATAGGTGTCGCGGCCGGCGAAGTCCCGCACGATCCGGGTTGCCGGCACCCCCTGAGCGACGAGGTAGTCCATCATCGCCGTGGGCTCGTCGTAGGCGTGGGTGCGGTTGTCTCCCGAGATGAGGAGGACCTCGACCTTCCGGGCGTCGTAGAGCTGCTTGGCCAGGTCGAGCCGGAAGGCGAGGTATGGCGTGGGCTCGCCGGCCGGCGTCAGACCGGCACCCAGAACGAGGGCGACCGGCTTGGCCGGGACGTCCGCCACGGCATACATCCGGTCCGCGCTCGCCCGGGCGACCCAGATGTTGGAGCCGGCGAGGATGCCGAGTCCGGACGCGGCCGCGCCGATGAACAAGGCAAGGGCTGTCCGCCGCCACCGCATGATGGACAGGCTAACGTGTGGCCATGGGCGGAATGGTCTGGAAGGCACTTGCGGCGGGCGCGGCGGTCGTCGCGGGTCTCGTCGCGAACAAGTCGGTGACGGCGATCTGGAGCAAGGCGGGCAAAGACGAGAACGTCGACCCACAAAACCCCAACACGCCCCTCGGAGAGGCGTTGGCCCTCGCCGCCGTGAGCGCAATGGCAGCGGCCGTCGCCAAGACCTTCTTCACCCGCAAGGCCGCTCAGTACTACGCGAACTCCGCCGGACACCTGCCCGAGCCGATGCGCAAGAAGGAAGAAGAGGCGCAGGCCTGAGCACTCAGGCGAGATCGACGGCGCGAGCGATGGGGACGCCGGGGCGATACGCCAGGTGTGCATAGGAGGGCGCGTCCAGCACCGTCAGGTCGGCCCGCATCCCCACGGTGATGGCTCCGATATCGTTGCGCCGCAATGCTTTCGCCGCCGTGCGCGTCGCGCCGAGCACGGCCTCAGCAGGAGTCATGCGCATCTCGCGCACCGCGAGGGCGATCATGAACGGCATCGACGAGGAGTTGCACGTGCCGGGGTTGCAGTCGCTGGCCAGGGCCACGCTGATGCCGGCATCGAGCAGCCGGCGGGCGTCGGGATAGGGCGAGCGGGTCGAGAACTCGACGCCGGGCAGCAGCGTGGCGACGGTCTGGGGCGCACCCGCCAACGCGTCGACGTCGGCGTCGCTGAGATAAGTGCAGTGGTCGACGCTCGCGGCGTCGAGTTCGACGGCCAGCTGCACACCGGGGCCGGGGCCGAGCTGGTTGCCGTGGACGCGCGGGAGCAGGCCGGCGGCCACGCCGGCTGTCAGGACGGTCCGCGCTTCGTCGCCGTCGAAGGCGTGCGCTGAGTTGGGTTCGCAGAAGACATCGATCCACCGCGCGTGCGGCGCGCACGCCGAAAGCATTGCCCCACAAACCAGTTCGACGTATGCCGCGCGGTCACCCGCGTATTCCGGTGGCACGACGTGGGCGCCGAGGTAGGTCGTCTCGGTCGTCACCTCGCGAGCCAGGCGGAGCAGGCGCGCCTCGCCGTCGACGTGGAGGCCGTAGCCGGACTTGATCTCGACGGTGGTGCTGCCCTGCCTGCGCAGCTCTGTCATCCGGCTGCTCAGCAACTCCCGCAGCTCGTCGTCGTCGGCCGCGCGGGTGGCGGTGACGGTCGTGGCGATGCCGCCGCCGTCATACGGCCGCCCCGCCATCCGCGCCTCGAAC
>NZ_HG764815.1:3798280-3823057 GCF_001050535.1 Nostocoides australiense Ben110
ACCTGTCGATGACCATGGTGTACGCCCGGATCGCCGACCGCACCGTCGCCGACGAGTATTTCGCCGTCACCAGCAAGGTCGAGTCCCTGTACGCGGCAAGCCAGCCAGCCGTGCTGCCCCCCGACGCCGCCGGCCCCGCGATGCGGGCCCTGCGCGCCGAGGCCACCAAGCGGCTGCTCGGCAACGGCTACTGCGCCCGTCCCATCGAGCTCGACTGCCGCTACGAGACGATCTGCGAGTCCTGCACCATGTTCTTCACCACCATCGAGCACCGCCCCACCCTCCAAGCGCAACGCGACGACGCCGACCTCAAGGGCCAAACCGGCCGCCGAGACATCTACGACGCGCTCCTCCAACGCCTCGATGACGCCCCCGCTTGACACCGATCACCCACATAAGACGCCGCTCTTGGAGATGCTCTCCGAGAGCACGAACCTGCCGAAGCGGCCGCGGTGATCAACCCCGCCGTCGACGAGCTCGCCGAGCAGGTCGGGGTGAAGCACGCCTGTGCGTTGCTGGGCCGGCTCCGCGGCAGCCACTACCGAGCGAAGAAGCCGCCGGCCCACGGACCGGCACCCAAGCGGCCCACGCCACCCAACGCCCTCACGCCGGCCGAGCAGGCCCAGGTGCTGGCCGTGCTGACCAGCGAACGGTTCTGTGACAAGAGCGTCTCCCAGGCCTGGGCCACGCTGCTGGACGAGGGCACCTACCTGTGCTCGATGTCCACGATGCACCGGATCCTGCGCCGCAACGACGCAGCCGGGGAACGTCGCCGGCAGGCGGTCCATCCGGCGAAGAAGAAGCCCGAACTGCTGGCCACCAAGTCCGGGCAAGTCTGGTCGTGGGACATCACCAAACTCCGCGGCCCCGGCCGTGGGGTCTGGTTCCAGCTCTACGTCGTGCTCGACATCTTCTCCCGCTACGTCGTGGCCTGGACCGTCCAAGCCTGCGAGGACTCGCAGATCGCCAAGACCATGCTCGAGGAGGCATTCGGCCTGCACGGCATCCCCGACGCGGTCCACGCCGACAGAGGCACCTCGATGACCTCCAAGCCCGTCGCCCAGCTCCTGCTCGACCTGGGCGTGGACCGCTCCCACTCCCGACCACGGGTCAGCAACGACAACCCCTACAGCGAGTCGGCGTTCAAGACCTTGAAGTACGCCCCCGTGTTCCCCGACGTGTTCGGCTCTCTGGCCGACGCCCGCACGTTCTGCGAGGCGTTCTTCACCTACTACAACCACGAGCACCGGCACTCCGGGATCGGACTTCATACCCCCGCCTCGGTCCACTTCGGCACCGCCGCCGAGATCAGTGCTATGCGTCTGACTTAGATCGGCATCTGGCTGGGAAATCAGCCCACAGGTTGGCGGCGTGCCTGAGCGACCGGGAGGTCGGTGCAGGTGTCGAATCCGAAGATGAGCAGTACGAGCGGGGCGGGTCCGGTGGCCCGCAAACCGAAGCGGCATCTGCCGCCGAGCGAGAAGTACGAGTTGTGGGTCTCGGTGCTGACCGGGCAGGCCACCCAGAGCGAGGCGGCCAGCCGGTACAAGGTCGATCGGTCCACGGTGGTCACGGTGTGCCGGACCGCGAAGCAGGGGGCGTTGGACGCGCTTGCGGCCTCGGTGCCGGGTCGTCGCGGCCAGTCGGCCGAGCAGCAGCGGGTGGCCGAACTGGAGGCCGAGGTCGAGCGGCTGCGGGCCACGATCACCGAGCAGGCGGTGGCGCTGCATCTGCACGAGGGAAAAGCTCGTTGGGACTGAGTGCCGGCCCGGTCCCGACCAGGCCCACCGCCGAGGTGAAGGCCGGCTTGCTCGACCTGGTCGACCACGCGGCCGGCGCCGGGTGGTCGCAGCGGCGGGCGTGCCGGCTGCTGGACCTCGACGAGGACCGGGCGACGGCGTGGCAGCGCCGCCGCCGCGAGGACGGGCTCGAGGGTCTGGTCGACCAGGCCCCCGGCGGTGGCGCCGTCCACGGTCTTCTCGACTCCGAACGCGAGGCGATCGTGGAGCTGTTCGAGGCCTGGGGTGGCATCGACCGGTCCCACCGCAAGCTCGCCCACCGCGGGTCGCGGCTGTGCCTGGTCCATGTCAGCGAGTCCACGGTGCGCCGTGTTCTCGCAGATCACGGGCTCATCCTGCCCGGTCCGGCACCTCGGGAGCCGGCGGAGAAGAAGCCCTGGCCGGACTGGCTGGAGTGGAAGCCCCGCAGGATCTGGGCCTACGACTTCACCCACTTCCCGCGCGCCCGACGCTGCGCGGTCGCGGTGCTCGACATGGTCTCGCGCAAGTGGATCGCGACCCTGGTCAGCGCCGAGGAGACCTCCACCCAGGTCGAGGTGTGCTTCCTGGCCGCGCTCGAGGCCGAGGGCCTGCTCGAGGTCATCGACGCCCGGGACACCGCACAGCTGCGCGAAGCGCTGCTGTCCGGGCATCCCGAGCAGATCGAGCGAGCCGTCGACGGAGGCCAGGTCCCGCTCCTGCTCGCGGTCTCCGACAACGGGCCCCAGATGCGGTCCCACTCGACCCGGGAGTTCCTCGCCGGCGTGCACATCGCCCAGCACTTCGGCCGCCCGCACACCCCGACCGACCAGGCCTGGATCGAGACCCTGTTCGGGCACGTCAAGGGCGAGTGGCCCCACCTGGAGAAGATCGTCGATCCCGGCGATCTCGAAGCCGAGCTCGACCACGTCCGCGAGCAATACAACAGCGTCCGCCTTCACGCCTCGATCGGCTACGTCACACCCGACGACGAACACGAAGGCCGCGGCGACGCCATCAGGAAGGCCCGCCGAGACGGACTCGACCAGGCCCGCCAAGAACGCCTCGACCACCACCGACGGAGTCGAGGACAATGAACAACACAACCACGAGCACGACACCAACGCTGATGGCTATTGATCAGCCCGGATGCCGAATTAACTCAGACACACCTCACCTCATGACCGTGAGCGACCAACTCGTGCACGCCGACCGGCGTGATCCCCACCCGGTACTCGTGGTTTTTAACCTCGGTGGGAACGCCGATTTTCACCGGGGGGCTCCTCTGATACCGGCGCGGACTGGTGCGGTCAGACCAGGCCCAACGGGCCGGCCGCCTTGCACCGGATACGGGCGACGGGATCGGTGAGGTAGGCCATCGGCACCTCTTCGAACTCCACGATCTCGAGAGCGGACGGGTCGGCACCGGCGCTGATCGCCTCGTTGCGGGCGGCCGCGATCGCTTCGTCGGCGATCTCCTTGCGGGTGCGCCCGGCCATTTTGTAGACCTTGTCTATCTGGCCCGAAACAGAGGCGATGGCGGCACCGATGGCGTTGGCGATGTCGTAGTTCTCCGGTCGCAAGACTTCGGCGACCCCGTCGATTTGATCGGGGAGGATCACCGACCCGCCGCCGACGGCGATCGCCACGATGTCCTCGCGGGTGGTCTTCATCTGGTCTACCGCTGCTCCCACACGGCCATCGGAGATGGCCATCGCTTCTTGGAAATCGACCTCTGGCGACTCCGGCAGTGCAACGGTGCCCATGGCCGCCCGGCCGGCGTGCACGGCTGCGTCCGACAGCGTGGCTGTCGTGCCACCGAAGACCAAGGCTTCCTCGGTGATGCGGTAGCCAACACTCTCCGGGCCGACCTTGAGCTCGCCGTCGCCGTTGCGGCACAGGGTGCCGCCCCCGATCGCGATGCTCACCAGGTCCGGCATCCGGAAGTTAGTCCGCACTCCGCCGATCTCCACTGCGGCGGCGGACTCGCGGGGGAACCCGTTGATCAGCACTCCGACATCGGTCGAGGTGCCACCGACATCGATGACCAGCGCATCCGTGGCATGGCTGAGATAGCCGGCACCGCGCATGCTGTTGGCCGGACCGCTTCCGATCGTGAGCACAGGGAACCGGAGGACGTAGTCGACGCCCATCAGGGTTCCGTCGTTCTGGGTCAGGTAGGCGACGGCCTTCACGTGATTGCGTTCCATGGCCTCGTGCAGCCCGTTGACAACCTTGCGAGCCACCCCGGCGAGCGAGGCGTTTAGCGTGCACGCGTTCTCCCGCTCGAGCAGGCCCAGCGCTCCGATACCATGTGACAACGAGACAGGGATCTCTCTCCCGAGGACCTCACGCACGATCTCGCCGGCCCGCACTTCGTGCTCCTCCGACACCGGTGAGAAGACGCCGGTGATGGCAACCGCCTCCGCATGAACCCGAACCGATTCGAGGAAGTCCCTGAGTTCCTGGGCGCCGAAGTCGATCAGCGGTTCGCCGGAGATTTCGCTGCCTCCCGGCACGATGACCTCGCCGGCAGACACGGCCGCTCGCAGGTCGGCGGGCCAGTCCAGCAACGGAGGTATCGACATGGTCGCCGGCGCACCGATCCGCACGACCGCCGTCTTGAGCAGATCGCGCCGCTCAAGGATGGCGTTGGTCGCGTGCGTCGTACCGAGCATGACGTGCGTGATGCGCTCGACCGGCTCGTCGAGTTGGCTCAGCACGCTGGCGATCGCCTGCTCGATGCCGGTAGCGAGATCCTTGGTCGTCGCCGCTTTGTGCCGGGCGTACACCCGCTTCTCGGGGTCGAGGATCACGGCGTCGGTGTTCGTGCCACCGACGTCGATGCCGAGGCGCAGGTCAACGTGCTTGAGCATGCTGTTCCTCCACGGGGACGAAGTCGATGTCGTAGCCGAAGGCGCGTGGACCTACCACTTCCAGGCCCCTCGGTGTGCGCCACTGCTCGGGCGCAGGGAAGACGGTCACGACGACCCGCTGGCCGTAGCGGATGTGTTCGGTGACGATGCCGCGGGCGGTATGCCGGTCGAGCAAGGTGATGATGTCGGGAACCGTGGCGAGTGCCTCCCCGTCCTCGATCGCGACCAGGTTCTCGTTCTGGAACTCGATGCGCACGAGCCGGCCCGCGTCCTGGTCAGTGCCCTCGATGACCGCCCCACCGCGCACGAAACCGCCAGCCGTCCGGCGCTCCACCTCGACGACCTTGCCGGTCATGAGCGGATAGGTGTCGAGGACCCCCGCCAATGCGGCGAAAGGATCGTTGCGGGCCTCACGGAGTGCGCGGCCAACGCGAACCGCGTTGGACACCGTCCCGGCGATGACCGGCTGTCGAGCCCGGGCAACGGTCATGGGGTACAGGCCGCTGCAGGCACAACCACCGAGCACGGACACGGCATTCCGCGCGAGTCGCTCCAGCCACACATTCCCCACCGGTTCGAATGTGATCGCCTGGCTGCGCTCGTCGACGAGGACGCAGGGCCAGGCCGGCATGTCGTACAGGTGCGGGGTGCACATCTGGATCTCGGGGAAGGCTCGCCCCATGAGGTCGCCATCGATCAACGGCAGCCGGGCCCGGATCGCCCAGGCAATGGGCAACAGCCCGTTGATGCCGCCCATCTCGAGGGGCATCATTGCCGCGACCTTCCGCCCGCTGTTGGCTTCGATGGTCTCCTTGATGACCGCGCCTTCGCGGCCGCTGGGAATCTTCTCCATCATCACCGTCGGCGCACCGATCATGCCGGCGGCGAATAGGTAATCGTCCTCCGCGAGGTCGTCGAGCCTGATCACGTCGGCCGGGCCGAGTTCGCGCACGGCGCTGAGGGTCATCATCAACCCGACCCGAGGATCGCCGCCTCCCCCGCCGGCGAGCACCGTACATCCCACGGCGAGGTCTTCGACCTCCTGCTCACCGAGCGTGGACAGACCAGCCTCAGTGGCCGCCGTCATCGAACCTCCTCCGCCTCTTGAAGGGCGAACATCACGTCCTCGGGTGTAATGGGGATGGCGTTGAAGGTGCGACCGGTCGCATGCCGGACGGCCGTGGAGATCGCGGCGGCCGACAACACGATGGGAGCCTCGCCGATACCCTTAGCGCCCAGCCCCGTCTGCGGGTCCGGGTTCTCGAGAAAGACGACCTCGACGTCAGGGATGTCGACGGCGAGCGGAAGACGGTAACTCTCCAGGCTTCGCTCCACCAGGCGCGCGTCGTCACCGATCCGCTGGCTCTCGTAGAGGCTGTAGCCGATGCCCTGAGCGATCCCGCCCTGCACCTGGCCACGGGCACCCACCGGACTGATCACCTTGCCGGCGTCCTGCACCACCACGTAGCGCACCACGTCGACATTGCCGGTCACGTCGTCGACCTCGACGACTGCGAGGTGGACGTGGTAAGTGGGGGTGCACATGGTCGTGAAGAGCGCACCCGTCGCGCAGCCAGCGTCGAAGGGGACCGGGGGCGTCGCATACGAGGACGTCGCCGTGACCGCTCCCCCGGTGAAGGTGGCCGCAGCGGCGACCTGTCCCAGCGGCACCGTGGCACTCGGCGACCCCTTCACCCGGGCCTGTCCGTCGACGAGTTCGATGTCGTCGACGTGCGCCTCTAGCAGGCCAGCCGCGGTGGCGAGCAGCTGCTCGCGGACCTTCGTGCTGGCTTCCAACGCGGCGGTGCCGACGATCGCTGTCGTCCGGCTCCCCTGCGAGCCGCCGTCGTACCCGGAGATGTCGGTGTCGGGCATCGAGGCGCGCACGTCGCCTTCGCTCAACCCCAGTGTGCTCGCGACGATCTGTGTCAGGCCCATCGACACCGCACCCGAGCCGTTGTCGTTGGCCGCGGTGACCAGACTCGCCGTGCCGTCCTCGGACATCTTGATCGTGACCTCGCCCGGAAGCGGGTTGGTCATCCACACGGCGGCCGCGATCCCCACGCCCTGGTTCGGCCCTAGATTGTCGAGGATCTCCTGCCACGGAGCCCGCTCCTCGAGTCTGTCGAAGGCCTGGCGCAGAATGCCGGCCTGCTCCAGCACCTGGCCGGTGCGGCTGGCGTCGCCGTCCTCGAACAGGTGCCGCAGCCGGTACTCCCGACGATCCACACCCAGGGTGTCGGCGATGTGGTCCATGTGCTGCTCTTGCGCCATGTAGAGGTACACCCCGTTCACGCCCCGGAACGCCCCGGTCGGCGGGGTGTTGGTGTACCAGAGCCGGCACACGGCGCGCATGGGCCCGTGCAGTTTGTAGACCGCGCCGATGACCGTGAGCGGAAGGGAGGCAAGCCACGGCATCTCCCCGGAATAGGCTCCGTTGTCCATCTCGCACGTGAACTGACGGCCGATCATTCGGCCCTCGTCGTCGAGTGCTGTCCGGATCGTCATCGTGGCGTTCTCGCGCATGGGGCAGGTGAGGATGTCCTCGGCACGACTGAGGCGCACCTGCACAGTGCGGCCCGTGACCCGTGCAGCTAAGGCCGCGAGTGGCTCAACCCAACCGTCGAGTTTGGCGCCGAACCCGCCGCCGATGGTCTTGCCGACCACGCGGACATCGCTGAGCCGCACCCCCATGAGTTGGGCCACGCGCTCACGGACATTGAAAGGATACTGCGTGGCCGTGTGCAGGATATATCGCCCGTCCGCGTAAGACGCGGTCGCCGCCTTCGGTTCCAAGTAGGCCTGGTATTGGCGGTTCGCGGTGAAGGTGTCCTCGACGACGTGAGCCGCGCGGGCGAATGCCTCGTCCACGCCATCGGGTTCGGCGCGCACCTCGCAGGCGCAGTTCCCCCATCGGGGGTGATCGACCCCGAACGTGGGCACATAGCTCTGCCAGTCGGGGTGGATGACGTGCCCCTCGCCGGCCACCGCCTTGGCCATGGTGACCGCTTCCCACTCCTCGATCTCGACCCGCACGGCGGCCGCCGCGGCGATGGCAGCAGCCCGGGTCTCCGCCACGACTATGGCGATCGGTTCGCCTTCGTAGCGCACCTGGTCGGAGGCGAGGATGCGCTGGTCCTGCAGGACCCAGCCGCCGTAGCTGTCCGGCTGGTCCGCGGCGGTAACCACGCCCACGACCTCCGGCATCCGTCTGGCGGCCCCCACATCGACTCCTACGAGGCGGCCTGCCGGGACGGGTGAGCGCACGACCGCGGCGTGCGCCATCCCCGCCTCGACGTGGTCGACGCCATATTGCGCCTTCCCGGTGACCTTGGCGACACCGTCGGTGCGGTCCATGGTCCCGCCGATGGTCACGCTCACGCTTCGACCTCCTGTCCGGTGCCGGCCGCGAGAGAATCGGCCACGACGGCCTGCACGGCCTCGATGATCTGCGCGTATCCGGTACAACGGCAGATGTTGCCGTTGACGGCGTCCGCGATGTCAGCCCGTGAGGGGTTGCTTTCGCGCTCGAGGAGGGCGGTGACTGCAACGACGAAACCTGGTGTGCAGAAACCACATTGGATGCTGCCGCTGCGCACCATGGCTCGCTGCAGCAGGGACGGGACGCCACCATCGGATAATCCTTCGACGGTGCGCACACGCCGCCCACCGCACGCAGCCGTGGGATAGATGCACGCATCGATGGGCCGGTCGTCCACTAGCACGGTGCACGCGCCGCACTCCCCTTCGAGGCAACCCTCCTTGCTCCCCCGAAGGTTGAGCCGGTCGCGCAACGTGTCCAGCAGGGTCTCCGCCCCGGGCACGTCGACGGTACGGTCGACTCCGTTTAACGAGAAGGTCACTGAGTTGCTGGTCATGCCACGCTCCTTGCGGCGTCGACGTGGTCGCTGCTTCGGGATAATGCCTGGGCGACGGCCCGCGGCAGTACGGCCAGTCGATAGCGTCGGCTCGCCCGCACGTCGTCGATGGGGTCGGCGCCCTCGAGGGCGGCGCGCCCCGCCGCGGCGAACAAATCGGCGGTGGGTCGCTGGCCGATTAGCAACTGTTCGGATGCCGGCGCACGGTGCGGGATCGGACTGACCGCGCCGACGGCGACGCGCGCGTCGGCGATCGTCCCAGTCGACGGGTCCACGACGAGTCGTGTGGCGACGGCGACGATGGATACCTCCATCGCCTTCCGCCGTCCGACTTTGACGAACGCCTCACCGGAGTGTTCGGGCGTCGGTGCGATGGTGATCCCGGTGACCAGTTCCTGCGGTTCCCGTGCCGTCTCCCGGCGACCTTTGACGAACTGATCGAGAGGTAGCGTACGTTCCGAGCCCCGACGGGACAGGTGCACCATAGCGTCATGCACCAGTAGCCCCGGGGTGAGGTCCGCGGCAGGCGACGCGTTGACGATGTTGCCGACAACGGTACCGATGGCTTGGGTCTGCCAGCCGCCCACCTGCCGGGCCGCATCGGCGAGGGCGGCGAGAGCGCACGTGGCCGGATCCGATCGCACCATTGCGTGAGTCACGAGGGCGCCGAGGTGCAAGCCACCCTCACCGGCCGCGACGGTGCCGAGGCCCGGTACCCGCTCGATGTGGAGCAGCACCTGGGGGCTGAGCTCTCCTCGGGCGAGTTGGATCATCACATCCGTTCCGCCGGCGATCAGTCGGGCCTCACTGCCCAACTCGTCCAGCGCGTCGACGACCTCCTCGAAGGTCGTGGCCGAATGAAATCGCACCGGGGATTGCATCGGATTTCCTCCCGCTGATTGTGTCCGGCTTTCGGGCGCAGCCGCCCGATAACACAGACTGCTTTGTCGAAGGACTCTAGGCTTGTCATTGCGGGCCTTGGGTAGGCAGTATGCATGTGATGTGGTCAGAACATGTGCGACGCGCACCTGCCGCCTTAGGCACGCGAACCCCCGACGGTCCGAGCGAGCCGCTGCCGCCGCAGGCGACGACGACGATCGGGTCGATCGTCAGCCTGCTGGGCGAGGATGAGCCGGGATCGATCGAGCTTCTCGAGGGGAGTCCGGACACTCGGGTCAAAGAGGTCCGCCTAGTCGAGAAGCTGGATCAGATCGAGCACATCAGGGCGCAGACCCTGATCGTCCTCGATCATGGGTTGTCGACGCAGATGGACGGCTATCTGCTGGACGTCGCTGTGCGCCGGGCCCTGGGGAGACAGGCGGCCGCGATGGCCGTGATTGTCGACGCCGGCCTACGCATCTCCACGACCGCTCGGGCTTTGGCGCGCAAGTCGGGGCTAGGGCTGTTGCGCTTGAGCAGTGCCCGCGATGTGAACACCGTCCTCCACGGGCTCGCCTTGCAGTTGGCGGACGAACTGCACCTGACGATCGGCCGGGCCAGGCGTGCCTGCGACGCCATCAGCCAGGCGGTCGGCCAAGAGCCCTCGGCTCTGGCAGGACTCGTCAGCAGCCTGATCGGCTGGCAGGTCGGGGTGGGGCCGGCTCCTCAGGATCCGGGCAGCCTGTCGGTTCCCGTCGTGTTCAGCGAGCCACGCGGCCCCCACTTCGTATCCGCCGTACCGAACGGTGCGGATGCCGGCACCCTCCTTGATCTCGTGCTGTCTCGCATGTCCTTGCAGATGACGGCCAGGGCAGCCGTCGAACGAACCCGGATGCTGTCCGCAAGCGAGGTCCTTCGGCAGTTCATCACCGGGGACGCCAGCGCCCGGGAGGAATTGGCCACGTTGGCTTTACGTCTCGGCATCCCGGTCGATGAGTGGCATGTCGTCATCCGGTTCGAGTTCGTCACCGGCCGCGGGCACGAGGACCAACTCCCGTACGAGGGCCGGGAGCGTCTCGCCCGCGTGGCGCTCGCTGCCGCGCGTGCGCTCGGCGGGACCTGGCACGTCGCTCAGGAGCCGGGGGCGGTCATGTTGGTCCTGTCCACCCCCACCTGCGGCCCCGCGGAGGTCGGCACGCACCTGCAGCGCAAAGCCACCGCCATCCTCGACGCCCTGCGCCGGCCGGTACCCGAGTTCCGGGCGCATATAGGCATCGGCAGTCCGCGGCTCGGGTCCACCGGGCTCGCCGGCAGCGCTACCGAGGCGCACTTGGCGGCTACCCACGCGCGCTCGACCCGGCGCGTGAATGTGCCGGTCAGCTTCGACGCTGTCGGCATCCGGACCACGGTCGTCGAGTGGTACGGCTCCCCGACGGTACAAAAGTCGATCGACGCCTTGTTCGCCCCGGTCGACAAGCTGCCGAGGAGCCGACGCGCCGGCACGATCGAGATCCTCGGAACGTATCTGGACTCGGGCGGTTCGATAGCGAGAACCGCGGAAGTCATGCACCTGCACCGCAACGCCGTCCGCGCTCGCCTCAAGCGGGCGGTCGCGCTGCTCGACGTCGACCTGGACGACCCTGATCAGCGCCTTTTTGTCCATCTGGCGTGTCGCTCGCGATCGATCATGACGCCAAAATAGGCGGCGAGCGCCCAGTCCTGCCAGCGTGCCAGCGTGACCCAGGCGCCTCAGGCACGACCTGTGCGTTCTGCACTCATTGGCTGCTGCTTAGTGCAGATGTGAACCTTCCCAAGCAGTCACAGGCTGTCTAGCGTTTCTTACAGCTAAGGCGCTGTGCCATCGCCTGTCCGACCCCGACAAGGCTCAGATCGGCGGCGCATCGCCTCACCACCAGCCCCGTGAGTTCGACGCGACGCGCATCAGGAAGGCGACACAGGATGGGTTCGACAAACGTAAAGGTGGGGCTGCTGATCTTCAGCTCCACGCCGCCGGAAGACTTGGCGCACGTTGCCAAGACGGCGGAGGATTCCGGGTTCGACGAAGTGTGGATCCCAGAGGACTACTTCTTCGTGGGTGGGCTCACCAGCGCCGCCATCATCCTGGGCGCCACGGAAAGCATCCCCGTCGGTATCGGGATCCTGTCCTCGGTGGTGCGCCACCCGGCGGTGACCGCCATGGAAGTGGCCACCTTGGCGCGTGCCTTCCCCGATCGCCTGGTCCTTGGCGTGGGCCACGGGGTGCCAGTATGGGTTGCGCAGATGGGCCTGACCCCGAAGTCCCCGTTGCAGTCCCTGCGCACGTGCGTCGAATCGATCACCAAGCTGGTCAAGGGCGAGACGCTGAACACTTCCGACGGGCCCTTCACCTTCGACGACGTCAAGCTGGTCCACCCGGTCGGCAAGCACGTCAATATCGTCACCGGGGTCATCGGACCGAAGTCCCTCGAACTCTCCGGCGAGATCGCCGACGGCACCGTCATGAGCGTCGTGGCCGGCACCCGCTACCTCGATTACGCGCACGAACACATTGCCAAGGGGGCGGCCAAGTCCGGGCGTGACGCCAAGGCTCACCTGATGCCGACCTTCGTCATCTACCACGTCGACACCGACGCGGCCAAGGCGCGCCGGATAGCCCGAGAGGCGCTCGCCTTCTACCTCCAGGCGATCGGACCCACCCCGATGACCGGCGTCTACGGCATCAACGACGAGCTAAAGGAACTGCTCGCCCTGGGCGATCTCAGCCAGATCGCCGAGCAGATCCCCGAGGAGTGGCTCGACTGGTTCACGATCGCCGGGCTCCCCGAGGACTGCGCGACCAAGATGGCCGCGCTACGGGACGCCGGCGCGACGAGCGTGATCCTCTCGCCGTACCCGCCAGAGGAAGCCACCCGAATGATCCACCTCACCGCCGCGGAAGTGCTGCCGGCGGGCGGTCCACCGCACGGGCTCCTGAGCCCCTGCCCCGTCACTACCCCAGCGCCACGGTCGTGGAGGCCGCAATGACAGCTACTACAGATCCCCGTCAATTCACCGGAAAATCCCAACTCCGCACCGAAGACGCCCGTCTTCTCAGCGGTCACGCTCAGTTCCTCGACGACATCACCGTTCCCCGGATGACGGAGGCCGCCGTGCTGCGCAGCCCGTTGGCACATGCCCGCATCGTGTCAATCGACGTCTCGGAAGCGAAGGCGCTGCCGGGTGTGCACGATGTCATCACCGGAGCGGACCTGGCGGCCGTCGCCGGGGAACAGCCCGTCATCTGGCGACCCATCCCCGACCAACGGATCCCCACTATGTACGCCCTCGCGGTCGACACGGTGCGCTGGGTCGGGCAAGGCGTGGCAGCCGTCGTCGCCGACACGCGCTATATCGCCGAGGACGCCCTCGAACTGATCGACATCGACTACGAGCCGTTGCCCGTGGTCGCCGACCTCGACGACGCGCTCGCGCCCGACGCCCCGCGGATCTACGAGGACTGGCCCGACAATGTCACCGGCTCACTCACGATCACCCAGGGCGACGCGGGGCCCGCATTCACCGCGGCGGACGTGGTCGTCTCAGGGAGCTTCCGCCACCACCCCTCATACGGGTGCCCGATCGAGACCCGCGGGTGCATCGCCGATTTCGATCCCTACGCCGACCGGCTGAGCATGTGGACCACTACGCAGTCGCCAAACCTGGCTCGCGAACTACTGGCCCAGGTCCTCGGGCTGGATGTCAGCAAGGTCCGGGTCCGCACCCCCGATCTAGGCGGCGGATTCGGGATGAAGTTCGACTTCTACCCCGAGGACGTCATCGCGGCCCTGTTGTCCAAGCGCATCGGCCGACCGGTCAAACTGTTGGAGGACCGGCGCGAGAGTTTCTTCGCCTCCTCGCGTTCGCGCGACATGCGCCACGACTTCGAAATGGCGCTCACCAGCGACGGGACCATCACAGGGCTGCGAGGCACGGCATACGGAGTCATGGGCGGCGCCTTCGGCACGGTCGGCTCCGGACCGCCATGGGCCTCGATCCTGACCTCCATGGGGCCCTATCGGATCCCCAACCTGGAACTCACGATCAAGCCTGTGCTGACGAACCGCTCCCCCTACGGTTCCTACCGCGGTTGGGGCGTGCCGAAAGGCAACCTCGTCCACGAGCGACTCATCGAACTCGCTGCCCGCGAACTCGGGGTGGACCGGATGGACATCCGCCGCAAGAACTTCCCGGCACCCGAGGAGTTCCCGTTCTTCAGCGGCGCGGCGTTCAGCTACGACAGCGGCCGTTACGCCGACTGTCTGGACCTGTGCCTTCAGGCCGTCGCAGACGCAGCCTGGGAGGACCGGAAGGCCGCCGCCGCGGCGGAAGGCCGATCCCTGGGGATCGGTTACGGCTTCCACGTGGAGCCGGGCGCCTACGGTCCGAGCCGCATCCTCAACCTTGTGGGCCTGGACCACTCCGGCTTCGACGAAGTGTGCGTGCGCATGGACTCCTCAGGCAAGGTGACGGTCTTCTCCGGCCAGATCAACATGGGCCAGGGCACCCACACCGTCTATGCCCAACTCGCCGCTGACGGGCTGGGTGTCCCGATGGAGGACATCACCGTCGTCACGGGCGACACCGACTCCTGTCCCTACACCGGATACGGCACCGGCGGCAGCCGCGCGCTGCCCCTGGGCGGGGCGGCGATCATCAACGCCACGGGCCGGTTGCGCGCCAAGCTGATACGGATCGCAGCCAGCATGCTAGAGGCTAACCCCGAGGACATCGAGATCGACAGCGGCCGGTTCTTCGTCGCCGGAACCGCGAGCCAGGGAGTGACGACCGCGGAGATCGGGCGCGCGGCATACCGCAATCTCAACGGGCTGCTCCCGGAGGAGGAAACTCCCACCCTAGAAGAGGTGGACGTCTTCGACCCACCGAACATGACCACGTCGTACGGATGCACCGCTTTGCTCGTCGAAGTCGATCGCGAGACCGGCCAGGTCGACCTGCTCGACTGCATACAAGCCCACGACGCCGGCGTCATCGTCAACCCGATGCTTGCCGACGGGCAGCTCGCCGGTGGGCTCGCTCAGGCGTTCGGCGGCGGCCTGTACGAGGAGTTCGTCTACGACGAGGACGCGCAGATGCGCACCGCGAGTTTCATGGACTTCCTCCTGCCCACCGCCTCGGAGATCCCCCCCTTTACCTTCGTCCACCAGGAGACGCCCGCGCCCGACATTCCGGGCGGGATGAAGGGTCTCGGTGAGGCCGGCACGATCGCAGGGGTCTCCCTTGTCGGCAGCGCCATCGACGATGCGCTTCGCGACCTCGGTGTCGCCGTCGATGAATTTCCCGTCACTCCCCCACGCCTGCTCGCCCTGATCGAGGCCGCGCAGGAAGGCGCCAGCTCCGGGGCCGACAAGGAGGGAACGCGATGAAGATGCCCCTGCTCGACTATGTTAGGGCCAGCACTCTCGATGAAGCGATCGGGACGCTCACCCAGCACGCCGACGAGGCCAAGATCCTCGCCGGTGGCCAGAGCCTCATCCCCCTGATGAGCTTTCGCCTGGCCCACCCGTCCGTGCTCGTCGATGTCACCGCGGTGCCAGAGCTTGCCGGTGTCTCCAGGGAGAACGGTCACCTAAGCATCGGCGCCGCGACCCGGATGCGCGCAGTCGAGACCGACCCCGCTGCTGCCGCGGCCGTGCCGCTCCTGCCGCCGGCGCTGGCGCACGTGGGCCACCCCGTCATCCGCAACCGGGGCACGATCGGTGGCACCATCGCGCACGCCGATCCGGCCGCCGAACTTCCGACGGTGCTGACCGCCCTGGGCGGCAGGGTGGTCGTTCAGGGCCCGCAGGGCAGGCGTGAGATCGCGTCCGAGCAGTTCTTTGCGGGACCGCTGACCACGGACCTCGCGGAGGACGAGGTGCTGACCCGGGTCCTGTTCCCCGTCCTTCCGGCAGGGACCCGGGCCGGTGTCGAGGAACTCGCCCGCCGGCACGGCGATTTCGCCATCGCTCTGGCCGTAGCAGCGGTGCATCTCGACGACGCGGGCCGAGTGGACCGGGTCCATGTCGGCGTCGGCGGGGTCGACCAGGTGCCGAGGCGACTGGCCGCCGTCGAAGCTGCGCTCCTCGGCAACGAGCCGACGGCTGAACTGATCACCGAGGCCGCCGGCCAGACGGAGAACGCCATTCGCCCGATCGACGATGTCCACGCGTCCGCGGCCTACCGGCGCAAGGTCGCGCGCGTCGTGGTCGCCCGAGCCCTGAAGAAAGCCGTCACCAAAGCCGAGGAGGCTCCGCTGTGAGCACGCGAACAACCGTCCGCCTGACCGTCAACGGCCGCGCCTACGAAAGCGATTGCGAGCCGCGGCTCACCCTGGCCGACTTCCTGCGCCGCAATTGCGGCCTGACCGGCACGCACCTAGGTTGTGAGCACGGCGTATGCGGTGCCTGCACGGTGCTGATCGACGGCGCCTCCGCCAGGGCCTGCCTCACCCTCGCGGTCCAGGTCGACGGCGTGGAGATCACCACGGTCGAGGGGTTGGCCCCACCCGGGGAACTCAACACCCTGCAGCAATGCTTCAGGGAACATCATGGCCTGCAATGCGGCTTCTGCACCCCGGGCGTCCTGATGTGCGCGACGGAGTTGCTCAAGGAGAACCCGAACCCCACCGCAGCGGAGGTCCGCCGAGGTATCTCGGGCAACCTGTGCCGGTGCACCGGGTACGACGCCATCGTGCGCTCGGTACTCGCCGCCGCCGAGGCAGCACATGAGAACTCGCAGGAGTCGGTTTCATGAAGTTCAGCAATGAGATCAGGGTCTCCGCACCACGAGATCGGGTGTGGGAGATACTGCACGACGTCGAGGCCGTCGTTGCCTGCCTCCCCGGCGCCGAGATCACCGGGAAGGCCGACGACGGGGCCCTCGAAGGAGCCATGCGCTCCAAACTCGGTCCGCTGTCGTTGACCTTCGCTGGCAAGGCCCGACTCACTTACGACGAGAACGCATCGAACGTCACGATCGCCGGATCCGGTGTGGACAAGCGCGGCGGTAGCCGGGCGAATGTCACGGTCGTGGCGGGCCTAAGGCCTCAAGGCGAGGCCACGGACGTCACGCTGGAATCGGACCTCACGCTGTCCGGGAATGCGGCCCAGTTCGGTCGCACCGGTCTACTCGAAGAGGTGGCAGGCCGGATCCTGGAAGAGTTCGCTGCGTGCCTGGAAGGCAAGCTGGCGGCGCACACGCCGGAGCAGGCAGCGCAGATCGCGGCCGCTCCGCCGAGTGGGATCCGGTTGTTCTTTGCTGCCTTGATCGCGCAGATCCGCCGCCTGGTACACGGCCGCTCCCGGCGACCACGGGGTCCGCTGCACGATTCGAGGGGCGCGATATGAGGATTGGGTACAAGGCGTCGGCGGAGCAATTCGGGCCGGATGAGCTGGCCCAGTACGCGGTGCTGGCCGAGCACGTGGGCCTGGATTCGGTCATGATCTCCGATCATTTCCAGCCGTGGCGATTGACCGGTGGGCATGCGCCGAGTGCGCTAGCGTGGATGGCGTGGGTGCTGGCGCGGACCGAACGGGTGGTGGTCGGCACCTCGGTCCTGACCCCGACCTTCCGCTACAACCCCTGTGTGATCGCGCAGAGTTTCGCGACCATGGGCGTGTTGGCGCCGGGCCGGGTGATCCTGGGAGTCGGGACCGGGGAGGCGCTCAACGAGATCGCCGTCGGTTCGGTGCCGGATGGGGCGTGGCCGGGGTTCTCAGAGCGGTTTGGCCGGCTACGAGAGGCCGTGCGGTTGATCCGGGCGTTGTGGACCGACGAAGAGGTGACCTTCGAAGGCGAGTATTACCGCACCGTCGGGGCACGGATCTTTGACCGGCCGGCGGAGCCATCGCCGGTGTATGTCGCGGCCGGTGGGCCGACGGTGGCCCGGTATGCCGGGCGGGTCGGCGCGGGATTCATCTGCACCTCAGGTAAGGGCACGTCGTTGTACGCCGACGAGTTGCTGCCTGCGGTGGCCGAAGGCCGGGCGAAGGCCGGCCGGACCGGTGAAGCGATCGACCGGATGATCGAGATGAAGATCTCCTACGACCGCGACCCCCAGCGAGCGGCGGAGAACTGCCGTTTCTGGGCGCCGCTGTCGCTGAGTGCCGAGGAGAAGCACTCCATCGCCTCCCCCCAGGAGATGGAAGAGGCTGCGGATCAGCTCCCCCTGGAAACCGTGGCCAAACGGTGGATCGTCACCTCCGACCCCGCGGAAGTAGTCGCCCGCGTCAAGGAATACACCGACCTCGGCTTCGACCACCTTGTCGTTCACGGCCCCGGTCACGACCAAGAACGCTTCCTAACCAGCTTCACCGAGGACGTCGTCCCCGGGCTGCGCGAACTCACTCCCGGCCGGCCGTAACAAACAGAAGGAGTGAGTATGCCGCATACCTCCGATCTCGGCACCCTCACCGCCGACTGGACCGAACTCGCCATCGACGGGCCCTACGGCCGGTTGCAGGTTTGGACCGCGGGCGATGACGACGGCCGGACCCCTGTCCTATTCATCCACCCGATCAACACCCAAGGCCGCATCTGGGCCGAAGTCGTTGCGCTGCTCGGCCCCGGGAGGCGGTACGTCCTGCCCGATCTGCACGGGCACGGAGGGTCGGACGTGACCGGGGACTTCGGACTCGATGCCTGGACTGCGGACCTGACGGCGGTAATCGACAATGTCGTGGGCGCCGGATCCTTCCATGTGGTCGGCGGGTCCCTCGGCGGGCCCCTCGCGGTCTGCGTTGGGGCGGCATACCCGGATCGCGTGCGCTCCCTGACGGCGATGGGTGCCTCCCTCCACTTCGAAGGCGTCGAGGTCGAGGACGTGCTCGCGACCTTCGACCGCTTGGGGATACCGGGGACCTTTGAGGAGGTCTTTCCGACCCTGACGTTCGGTCCCGACGCCCCACGGGAGGTCATCGACCGTGGGCTCGAGCTTGCGAACCACAATGACGTCGAGACCGTCAAACGGATCTGGTACGCAACGATTTCCAGCGACGCAGATGACATCGCGCCCCAAGTGCGCTGCCCGGCGCTGGTGATCAACGGTGAGCACGACGCGACCTGCCCGGCTCCCCTCGGACTCGAAATGGCCCGGGCGCTGAACACCGAGCAGGTCGTGATGCCCGGGATCGGTCACCTGCCCATGCTGGAGTGCCCGGAACGGATCGCCGACCTGGTGGGCGCGCACCTGGACCGCAACGAGAGCCCGGCCGGCGCCGTATGACGTACTCGATTCTTTTGCGGGACAACGGGACCGGAGATATCGGAGTCGCCGTCCAGTCGCACTTCTTCGCGGTGGGACGCTTCGTGCCCTGGGCCGCTGCGGGCGTCGGTGTCATCGCGACTCAGTCCATCGTCGAACCCCGGTATGGCCGGGACGGACTGCGCCTGCTCCGCGACGGCGCACATCCCGGCGAGGCGCTCGACGTCCTGCGCGAAAATGACCCCGACCATGAGATGCGACAGGTGGCGATCATGGACACGCAGGGTGCGATAGCTGCGTTCACCGGAGCCAACTGCATCCCGGCAGCCGGGCACGTCACCGATACCGGAATCAGCGTGCAGGCAAACCTCGTCGAATCCGACGGGGTGTGGCCCGCAATGGTTCAGGCTGCGCAGGGCGAAGGAACGCTCGCGCGGCGACTGCTGGCCGCATTGACGGCGGCCGAATCGGCTGGCGGGGACATCAGGGGCCAGCAGTCGGCTGCCCTGCTGGTCGTCAAGAGCTCGGATACCGGGCGGCTCACTGAGGACTGCGTGGTCGATCTGCGAGTGGACGATTCGACAGATCCGCTTGGCGAACTCGAGCGGCTGCTGCGCCACCACGAGGCCTTCGGCGGCCTACTGGAGATGCTCATGACCGAGGGCCTGCTCTCGGGAGAGCTGACGGCGGATCAGGCGACGATCGCGAACACTCTGGACGTCCTCGGGCGGGCCCAGGTGGTCCTCGGCGACGACAACGTCGAACCGACGGTATGGCGTGGCCTGCTCCTCGCGCGCTGCGGCGAGAAGGACGTCGCCCGCCGCGCCTTCCGGGACGCGAGCGCCGCCGAGCCACGGACCCCCGAACTGGTCCGGCGCCTCGCCGCCGCGGGCATGTGGTCCGGCACCGATGACGCTCTCGATGCCCTCTTAACCCCCTGAACCCGATAAACCCTCGTGCCGTCCGGCACCTGACACACAGGAGAAACACCGATGTCCGAACAAGAAGACCGCGAAGCCATCCTCGACCTGCACCGCACGTGGTGGGAGGCCAACCACCAGCTGATCATTCCGGAGATGCAGTCCGTCTTCCCCTCCGGTGACGCCTACTTGATGTTCAACCTCAACGGGCACCCGTACTTCGGCATTGACGAGAAGACGAAGCTGTGGGAGCACTACCAGAAGGAACTCGACATCGTCGAGTACCCCGACATCGAGATCATGCGTCTAACCATCTCAGGGGACATGGCCTGGCTCGCCTGCGAGGGCATCTTCCCGCTGCGCTCCATCGGCGCCAGCGGAACCGGCTCGGAGACCTGGCGTCTCGAAACCGACGAGGCCCAACAGGTCGATCAGTTCCACCTGCGGGCCACCGAGGTCTATCAGCGGGACGACGGCGACGGCAACCCCGTCTGGAAGATGTGGCACTTCCATTGCTCGCCCATGCCTCCCACGGACGAGTCGCGCCCGGGGCTCGGGGGCACCCAGGACGAGCGCGGCGTGGGTGGCGGGCCCGGCATCACGCCGCTTCGAGTCACCCACTCCGGTAAGCGGAAGTGACGACGTGGTCGAAACGTGGTCCCCGGTGCAGGATGACCCTCCTGCACCGGGGACAGCATTCACCCGCCTGAATCGCGTTCCACTCGGTCTCATAAACTTCACGCGTAATGGAAAAGGATAAGCAAGCACAAGTCTGCGAGCTGCACATTTGCACAGCGATCGTCGTTGCATTGCAAGGCCCCGAAAACGGCCCGTTCTTCAGGTCCGTGGTGACGTTTTCGGATTTTCGTGCCGCGTCCATGGTGGATTATGCGCTCTCGGTTGAGAGTGCGTGGTGGGTGTAGTGTGCGGCTTCGTATTTGATGGGTGGAACCATACCGAGGGTGCCCTGGAGGCGGTCGTGGTTGCAGCACGTCACCCAGTCCTCGGTGGCCTTCGACGTCAGCCAGGCCCTGCCAGGGTCCGCAATGGAAGACGTCGGTGTCGATACATTTGGCCCTGTACCGGCCAATATTCGCCTCCGCAAGCGCGTCATAGGCATCGCCCAAGGTGTTCCCCCTGCAAAGAAAGCTACTGCCGCCCGAAGCACCCTGTTGTCCTCCTCGAGGCGGTGGACCCTGGCGCGCAACGCCTTGATCTCATCCCGCTCCGACGTGCTCAACGCGCCCGGACCGGCCCCGTCCGTGACTTGCCGGCCCAGCCCGGACCGTTCGGCAGTCCTAGCCGGCCGGGCACGGCGGCACACGCCGCCGTCAGCGAGTCATACGCGCCCAACTCCTCGTTCACCATCTGGGCGCCCGCTCCTTCGCCGCGACGTCATACTTCTCGGCATACCTGTATGCTCCTTGGAGAGAAAGGATGTGCCACGATTTCCCGGACGCTTCAGTGTAAGCGTGTGCAATAGTTGCATCTAACGGATGCCCTCCGTGAGCCACCAGGATCGAACCCGAGAAAGGTCCAATCATCCCGCCCCACAAGGGCGTTCGTGCTCAACGACACACCGCAACCACAAAACCACCGGTGATTCAGGCTGAGGCGCGTGAGTAGGAGCCGGAATTGTCACTCAAAGGGACCGTCATGCGACGGGCACCAAGATCGATGTCAACACGAACTGACGGGAGTAGCCCCGTCACTCCTTTGAAATAACTCAGATGGAGACTGCATATGACTTCGCTGATACGGATCCCGAAGCTTGGTCCACTTCAGCTTGCGTGCGGGATGCGGCGCCGCATGGACAGTAGGAACTCAGACCGCACATGGCTCGTCGTAGTCGCCGCCTCGCTCTGGGGCCTGTCGGCCCTTTGGCGCGGCCCGCTCGCAAAGGATTACCCGGCCCTCGCCGTGGTGTTCTGGGAACATCTTGTCCTCGTTTGCCTTGTCTGCCCGTTCCTGAGGCGGGCCGTGCGACACGTGATTGCGGCGAGTGCGCGCACGAAGATCAGCGTCCTTGTCATCGGGGCCGGGTCATCGGCGCTCGCCACGACCCTCTTTACTGCCGCGTTCCGGGCGGGTGACCCCATAACCCCCCAGGTGCTGCAGAAGCTTCAGCCGCTCATCGCCGTCGCGCTGGCGACCGTTATCCTGGGCGAGCGGCTGCGCTTCTCGTTTGGCATCTTTCTCGTCCCAGCCCTCATCGGAGCGTGGCTTCTCGCCTTTGCCAACCCTTTCGCCGTCACCGTTTCCAGCGCGCAAGCCGCCCTGCTGGCCGTGGGCGCTGCGGCACTATGGGCAGCTGGCACCGTACTGGGTCGCGCCGCGCGGGCTGAGCTGTCATTCGGCGACCTCACCGCGCTGCGGTTCGGCGTGGGCCTCGTGACGCTGGTCGTCATCTCAGCCGTCACGTCGACGCCGCTGGCACTTGGTTGGGACGCTGCGCCGAAGATCCTCCTTCTGGCGCTCTTCCCTGGCCTAGGTGCCCTCGTCCTCTACTACCTGGCACTAGGTCGCACGCCGGCGTCGCGCGCCACCCTCGCCGAGCTGGCCTTTCCGCTCACCGCAGCGATCGTCGGCATCGTCGCGTTCGGCGCCCGCCCCACGGCTACGCAATGGCTGGGGATTGCGATGATCCTCTCGTCGGTCATCGGCCTCGCCCTGCACGAACAATTCAGCAGCAAGCCGTCGGTCGACGCCCCCGTCCGCGCGGAGGACCTCCTGATCTGACCGTCCCACCCACGAGTCGCACAGTCGACGCGTGAGCGCCGAGCGGGCAGTGGCTACCACCTACATGAAAGAGCAGGTCGCCACGTCCTCGTAGGAGTCCACTTGCGCCGAACTCCCATGATTGTCGCGACATCATGGAAATTCGCGATGTGCTGGGCGCATTGAGGTGCACCGAGGAGCAGTTGTCGTGTTTCACTGGGTTGTAGAACCATGATCTCGTCAATAAACGTGGTGCCTTGTGGCCCCGTAGACGCAGAGCCGTCCCGCTGGTCCATCGTCATTCCGTTCAAGGGCACAGCGAGCGCCAAGTCACGGCTAGGACCCGGGCACAACGGTCCGGGTCTGGCCAAGGCGTTCTTGCTCGATGTCCTCGCCGCAGTGCATGGCAGTCCGGCTGTCGCACGCGTGGTCGTCGTGAGCGCGAACGCAGCAATCGGGTCCCAGGCAGCTGTCGATGTCCTGAGCGACACCGGTGGAGGGCTGAATGAGTCGGTGCAAGCAGGCGTGGGTTGGATGCGGTGCCGGGCTCCTCGGAGCCCGGTGGCCGTGGTGCTGGCGGATCTCCCCTCGTTGAGGTCCCACGAAGTCACCCAAGCGCTCGCTCTGGCTAGTCAACACCCACGGGCCTTCGTGCCGGATTCAACCGGATTCGGCACCACGATGATTACGCTGGCACCGAGCGTCGATTTTGCGGCGCGGTTCGGCAGCCAGTCGGCTGCTGCGCACTTTGCGGCGGGATTCGTGCGCGTGGAGGTCCCCTCCTCGTCAGGGCTACGACGGGACGTCGACACCCCACAGGACTTGGCTTCTCTCCTTTGCCCGGGGATCAACACGACCGCCTTTCTGCGCGGCGATGACTGCCGCGGATGACCATCGCCCCGACAGCTTTCGGTCGACCGAGGAAATGGGCTCTTCCCCGTTGAGGCTGTCAATGGCCAGGCTCAGGTCCCCAGTTTTGGCCAGGTGAAAGTCTCCACCCCCCTGCGAGGCAGGGCCTCGGCAAAGTCGGTTCGTAGGGCATTGACCTGCGGACCGACTTTGCCGAGGCCCTGGATGGACGCCGACGGGGATATGCGTGAGCACGCCGACATCGTCGAGATCACCGGCCTACTCCCGAAGGAGATGACCGAGAAATGGCCGACGGGGATGCGGGTGATCGTGCGCCGTGAGCATCCCCATCCCGGCGCGCAACTCTCCCTTTTCGAACACGCCGATGGTGGCGCTACCAAGCGTTCGCGACCAACACCACCACCGGACAGTTGGCGTTCCTCGAAGCCCGCCACCGCGCCCACGCCCGCGTCGAAGACGTCATCCGGAACGCCGAAGACACCGGCCTGGGACGGCTCCCCTCCCGCGACTACGGCATCAACACCGCCTGGCTTCTCGCCGTCGGCATCGCGGCCGACCTGACCGCCTGGCTACGACTGCTCGCGCTCCCCGAAGCACTGAAGACCTGCGAACTGTGGTTCCCCGGAACCACACCGAGGACCTCGAAGACCCGCACCGCAGCGCCACGCGGCACACAACGCCTGCCCACCACACACCGACAGCACCACCGCGCACCTCAGAACATCAAACAGCAGCCCCGTGAGAGACGGAGGCTAGCGCGAATAAAATGACTTCGCGTAGACCCGGGGCGATGCATCCGCCTGATCCGGATCATCCTCCGATGGCGCTCATGGGGCGGTCGGGCTGGTGGAAGTCCGGTCGTCCGATGCCGTGGCCACGGGCCTTGCGCCACATCTCGCCGCGGATGATGGCCTCCAGGTCGGCGTCGTCCGCGCCGTCGCGCAACGGCCCGCGCAGGTCGGATTCGCTGTTGGCGAAGAGGCAGTTGCGCAACTGGCCGTCGGCCGTCAGGCGCACCCGATCGCAGGCGGCGCAGAAGGGCGCGCTGACGCTCGCGATGATGCCGACGGTATGCGGTCCGTCGTCGATCAGGTAGCGCTCGGCGGGTGCGCTGCCACGACCGTCGAGGGGGGTGAGCCGGTAGGTCTTCTCCAGTTCGCTGCGGATCTCGCCGGCGGTGACCATGGTGCCGCGCTGCCATTCGTGGCCCGCGTCGAGGGGCATCTGCTCGATGAAACGCAACTCGTAGCCGCGATCGAGACACCACGCGAGCAGGTCGGCGACGTCCTCGTCGTTGATTCCGCGCATGGCGACGGCGTTGACCTTGACCGGCGTCAGGCCGGCGTCCTGAGCGGCCTTGAGCCCGGCCTCGACATCGCCGAGCCGGTCCCGCCGCGTCAGCGCGACGAACTCCTGCGGGTCGATCGTGTCGAGGGAGACGTTGACCCGGTCCAGCCCGGCCGCCCTGAGTGGAGCGGCCAGCCGGTCCAACCCGATTCCGTTGGTGGTCATGGCGATCGTCGGCCGCGGGTCGAGGTCGGCGATGCGCTCGACCACGCTCACCAGTGACTTGCGCAGCATCGGCTCGCCGCCGGTGAGACGGATCTGGCGGACCCCGAGGCGCACGAAGAGCCCGAT
>NZ_HG764815.1:3823157-3830683 GCF_001050535.1 Nostocoides australiense Ben110
CCGCCACTGCGGGATCGGGCTGCACACCCCCGCCTCGGTCCACTACGGCACCGCGACCGAGGTCCGCGCTCAGCGGCAGGCCACCCTCGACGCTGCCTACGCCGCGCACCCCGACCGCTTCGGCCACCGCCGGCCGGCACCGCCGAAACTGCCCACCGCCGCGTGGATCAACCAACCCTCACGGGAGGCCCTCATACAAAGCGCCTGACCGCAGATGTCTCAAACGGCTTGACACCTTCCGGAGCGGGACCTGCTCAGTCTGTAGTCACATGGACCTGGAGCAGGCTTTGCCGATCCACAAGACCCGCACCGTGTAAGGCCATTCTCTGAGCATTCGTCTCGATCACAGGCCCGTCACGGTGCCGTCGATCGAGACGGGTGCTGGGTCCGGTTCGTTCACGTAGACCTGCGGCGGGGTCCAGGTGGCCCGCAGACGGCGCGCGCCCTGGTGGGAGGGGCCGAGCGCGAACGAGTCAATCCTCGACGCAGCCTGGTCGGTGATCAGCCGTTCAGCGAACAACAGTCGGGCCACCGGCCGCAGGACGCTGTCGTCCAGGCCCAGTCCCCGCAGTGGGACCAGCGGATCGATCGGCCGCGCCATCCATCCCATCTGCTGTCCGAGCAGCGAGGTGCCGAACAGCCCATCGGACAACGCCCGCTGGCCCACCTCGTCGGCTGATACTCCGTTGATGGACGCGCGCATGGTCGAGCCCCGCCGCTCTTGTGCGAGCAACGTCAGCCGCTCCTCATGACCAATCGTCGAGACGGTCCTGGTCGACAGCTCCACGATCTGCACCGGCAGTGCCATATGAGGGGATGCGAACGGCACACCGCCGGCACGGTTGTCCCGCAACCGAACCAACTCGGCATGGACCGCGTCGCTGCGCACCGCCGCGGTGAGCGAGATCGTGGTCCCGTCGTTGGTGATCTCGCGTGCACGGAACAGTGTCCGGCCCACCCGCACCCACGGCGCCAGCTCCTCGGACGCCAGTTCCTCCAGACGACGCCGCACCCGCCGTCCGAGGTCTTCTGGGTCATTCCACGGGCTCGTCGTGTACAGGTTGCGGGCGCCCTGGATCAGATCGCGCTGCGCACCGTCCATCTCCCCGCTGGTCTCGCCGTGGACGAACAGGCACAGCCTCAAGCCGTTGCGCTCGGCCTCCAAGAACTCAGCATGCGTGGCCGAGTATCCGTCGGGCATCCGCACGCCGTAGCGCGAACCCCACATGCCCACGTAGATCTCGGAGCTGCGCACCCCGGAGAGGTAGGCCTGCTCGGCCGAGATGTCCTGCGCTCCGAGATCCTCGAACATCACTGCCGTAGCCCCGACCGACTCGATCGCTGTCCGCACCGCAGCCCGCTCGTCGGGCATGTCGGTGATCAGGCTGGATACGAATACTCGCCGCCCGCTCGCCCACGCCCGCACGTCCTCCCCGCCGGCAGCCAGGGAGGCCGAACGCTGATCGATCAGCGACGCGTCATCCATGACTCAAGTCCATCACGGACACGCACCGGGCGCCGAGCGCACACGCGAGCCGCGGTGTCGGCGAGGCTCGCTAGCCTCGGAGCCCTCGCCGGTAAAGTAGGCAGCAAATGACGGCGGGCGACTGAGGGAGGCAGACCATGGCGCGTGCGGACCTGCTTCTCGACCTCGTCGAGGCCGAGCGCCGTGGCGATCGAGACCGCTTCCGCGTCCTCGTCGAAGCGGTGATCGCGGAGGAGCGAGCCAATCAGCACCACCTCGTAGCCGACCGCCTGTCGGAGCTGATCACGACCACCGGACAGAGCGCCCCGCGTGATGACCGCGCCGCAGCCATGCGTGACCTGGTGCAGGAGATCGTTCCTCATCGGCGCCTGGACGAGTTGGAGCTTGCTCCGGTCCCGCACCGGGTCGTCACTGAGCTGATCGAGGAGCAAAAGCGCGCCGAGCTGCTGCGCAGCTATGGGATCGAGCCCCGCAATCGACTGCTGCTGTCCGGCCCGCCGGGCAACGGCAAGACCAGCGTCGCCGAGGCCATCGCCTCGGAGCTGATGCTGCCCTTCTACGTCATCCGCTACGAAGGGGTCGTATCAAGCTTCCTGGGCGAGACCGCCGCACGGCTCGACAACGCCTTCGAGTTCGCTCGCACCCGCCGCTGTGTGCTGTTCTTCGACGAACTCGACACCATCGCCAAGGAACGATCCGACGAGCACGAGACCGGGGAGATCAAGCGAGTGGTCTCGACACTCCTGCTCCAGATCGACCAGCTTCCCCCGCACGTGCTGCTGGTGGGAGCGACCAACCATAGCGAACTTCTCGACCGGGCAGCATGGCGACGCTTCCAGATCCGCGCTGAACTCGAACCGCCCAGCCGTGCACAAGCGACCCGCTTCCTGGAACGCCTCGCCGCCCGCTTGGGCGGCGACCTCGGATTCGCCCCCCGGACCCTGGCGGACAAGCTCGTCGGAGCAAGCTTCTCCGAACTGGAAGAGTTCGCGTTGGACGTGCGCCGCAGAGCCGTGCTCGAACTCCCCGACAGCAACCTCCGGCGGATCGTCCAGGAACGTCTTGAGCACAGGCGAGATCAGGCGGCGGGGTGACCGGCGAGCGCCGGCCGCTCCTGGCGTTCGGGTCGCCAACGGTGGTAGACCGGCCCACACAAACGCCCCGGGACATGCCGCGCTTATCCAAACCCAACGCCGGTCGACAGGGGGAGCGGCTGACGCCGCAGTTCGGTGAGCTGAGCGCAGCGTTCGACGCCGAGCGGGCACGTCTTTCCGCTGACACACCCGACGAGGTCGACCCGGCGCTGGTGGTCGTCTTCGACCTCGCCGGCAGCATCAAGGACTTCCGCAACGCGGTCGACCAGATCGACGGACTGGAGTTCCTGTCCGAGCTGATCGGCGACCGGTCCGACCCAGACGACGACTTCCACATGACCGAGTCCGAGAGCGGCCGCACGGACAAGCCCGTCCAGCACTCCCTGTACTTGATGATGTCGAACGCCAAAGCGATCGACGAACTCCTGCGCCTGTTCAACGCTTGGCAAGCAGACCCGTCAGCGTCGTTCGCCTACGGCTTGGGCAAGTTCAAGACCGCGTTCCAGCAGCTCACCGCGATCCGACGGTGGGGACCAGAGGATCGCATCCGAGAGACCGGCCTGCGTGATCAGTGGCAGGAGAACCTCGACGTGGTCGGTCAGTCCGTCAGCACCGTGATGGTCGAAGTCGAGCTGTGGTACCGCCGCGACGCCTCACAGCGCGCCACAGCACAGGCACACGTCGAGCAGGTCATCTCCGGCAGTGGCGGACGTGTGCTCGACCGCTCCCGGATCGGCGACATCAGTTACCACGCCCTGCTCGCGGAGCTACCGATCCAACAGGTTCACTCGCTGCTGGCCGACGGGGCCGAGTCGATCCGGCTGCTCACCACCGACGAAGTCATGTTCGTCAACCCGTTCACTCCCATGAGCGTCGCACCGCCGACCACAGAACCGGTCAGCGAGGTCCGCCTGCCACCCGGAGAACGCACCGATGGCCTGCCCAGGGTCGCCCTGCTGGACGGGTTGCCGTTTCCCAACCACGACGCCCTCGCAGGCCGGCTGGTAGTCGACGACCCCGACAGGCTCGGCGAGAACTACCCGCTGGCCGCGCGCCACCACGGCACCGCGATGGCCTCGCTGATCATCCACGGTGACCTCTCCACCGACGGCGAACCGCTCGACCGGCCACTGTATGTCCGGTCCATCATGCGACCCCACGAATTCATGGCAGGACACGAGCAGATCCTCCCGGACCGGCTGCTCACCGATCTGCTGCACCGCGCGGTCAAGCGAATCGTCGAAGGAGAGGCCGGTCGGGGTCCGGTCGCGCCGAGCGTGCGCATCATCAACCTCTCAATCGGTGCGCAAGCCCGAGCGCTCGTGCGCCGGATGAGCCCCGTCGGACGGCTACTCGACTGGCTGGCCCACTCCTACAACCTGCTGTTCATCGTCAGCGCCGGCAACCACCTCGGCCCGCTCACGATCCCGGCCGATGCCACCAGCACCGCCGATTCGGCACGATCCGCCGCGCTCCGGTCCGTCTACGACGCCGCACTACTGCGAGGCATCCTTCCTCCTGGCGACGCCCTCAACGCACTGACCATCGGCGCCACCCACAGTGACGGACTCGGCGACATCGACGTGCCGGACACCGCCTGGGACATCACCCACCAGAACGGCCCAGCCCACTACGGTGCGACTGGCCCCGGCGTCGACCGCTCCGTCAAGCCCGACCTGCACCACATCGGAGGCAGGGCGCTCTACGCCCGCCCTGTCACACCGCCTGCCGGGCAGGAAACCGTCGCGGTGGAACTGGCTCCGACCGCAACGACCGGGCCAGGCCTCCAAGTAGCCGCGCCCGGGCGAGCGGGCGCAACGAACAACACCGTCTTCACCATCGGCACCAGCAACGCAACCGCGTTGGTGGCCCGCGAAGCCAGCCGCCTGTACGACATCCTCGAAGCCGGCGCGGGCGATCCCGAAGACGCGCCGCTACCGGACCCGCAGTACCACCCGCTGCTCGTGAGAGCCCTCCTCGCCGACGCCAGCAGTTGGGGCGAGTGGGAGGCGCGACTGCGTCGCGAACTCGGCCTCACCAACCAGCAAGCCCGCCGCCACCTGACCGCGCTCCTGGGCTACGGCCGGCTCGACACCGACCGGCTCGGAACCGCAGCCACGAACAGGGCAGTGCTGGTCAGCGGGCGACTGATCGCACGCGACCAACGCCACACCTACGAGCTGCCGCTGCCGCCTTCGCTCCGTGCACGCGCAGAGTGGTACCGCTTCACCATCACCCTCGCCTACATGGTCCCCACCGTCGGCCAGCTCAACCGCTACCGAGGCGCCAAGGTCTACTTCGCCACGCCAGACATGCAACTCGCTGGCGGCGAGCGGATCGATGCCGAACACAACTCGGTCAGACGGGGAAGTCTCCAACACGAGATCGTGCAGGGCACCCGCACGATGGTGTTTGGCGACGACGGCACCTTCCCGATCCACGTCGAGTGCATGGACGATGCCCAACGGCTCCGCGCCGGCAAGACCGTGCGATACGCGCTCGTGGTGTCCGTAGAGACTGCGGAACAGACATCGACCACCATCCATGACGAGGTACGGGCGAGACTGCGCCAGCAGGTTCGTGATCGCGCACGCGGTCGGGTGCAGAGTTGAGTCGGCTTCCCGGCTTGTGCGCTCCCACGGCGTGGCGACGGCAAGAAGGGCCGTGAAGGTAGTCCGATGTCGACTTACGAGCAATGGTATCGGCGGTTCCTACTAGTCAGCGAGACAACCGCGGATCAAGCCCTTGCGGCGCAAGAGCTGATCTCCCTTGCCGGCGGGATTGATGGATCCGCTCTTTCCTCCAAAGAGAAATCAGCACTTCGATTCGTCTGTTCCTCCCTCATCATCAACGCGGGAACAGACCTCGCCGACGTGACGATTCTTCAAGCGGGACAACAGCTTGCTTCGCGCGCACAGGGGAAACCGACTCGGCAGAGCCGCTGCACTTCCAATGCATGTACAACGTCGCGAACGCGATCGTCGGTGCCTGCGATCTCGGTTTGCCCACCGAGGGCCCCCGGGAAGTTTGGCTTCCGGCGCTCATAGAAAACCGCCGGTCCAGTCGAGTCGAGCTTCGGCGGGCGAGGCGAATGTTCCTGAATGTCGGGTCGTCCCGGCAGGCCGATCCACACACTCGATCTGCTGCGTACTGTAATCTTGCGAACAGCCTCAACCACTCTGGACGGTGGGCCGAAGCATATGATTTCTACCTGCGGGCACTGGAAGCCGATCCGACGAACGGTAATGCCGCCGGGAACTTGGCTCAGCTCTTGCTCAGTCGAATCCATGCAGGAGTGGGGCAGACTGGCCACATCGCCGCCGTCTATGACAAGTACGTGAAGATGGCACAGTCCCTGCGAGATGGCACGATCGACTTCGCCGGATCAGCCACGGCCAACCGCTGGGACGGCCTTGAGCCCACGGACAGCTTGGGTCACCTCGCTCACGGCCTGGATGATCCCGAGGACGAATATCGTCAGTGGGTTGCGACGTACCGACTCGCATTGTCACCCGCGGTCGAGGGTCTCGGCACCGAAGACGTACATTGGGACAGCGCCGCAATCGAGATCCTGTACGGCAACTCGCCGGAGGAGATGTCGCCGCCCATCCTGGCGGAGATGAACGTTCTCAAGTCGGACTTCCTCGTCTCCCGTCAGTTGGCGTACGAAGGCTACGTGCAAGTTTTCGAAGGACCGCAGCAGAAGGACGACGACACTGGGTACTACATCGAGACGCTCGACTACTCGCTTTACGGACTCCAGTACTCGAAGCTGTTCCTCGCCCAGCGGTCAGCGCTAGATGTTCTGGACAAGACCGCCGTTGTCGCCAACGAACACTTTGGCGTCGGCGACGAAGCGCGAAGAGTTTCATTCCGCAAATTCTGGGCAAACAAGGACGGGGTGGTACGACTAACCTCGATCGTGCATGAGTGATCGGCGTGTCCGGGGTGTGAAAGTACGGAAGTGCCTGTCCTGCAACGGGATACTTGGACTTACGACAGTTCAAAGTTCCTGAGCGGGAAGGCACTCCGTAGGTGAAGCGTACTTCGTGGTCGAGCGGGTTGGCGATATCTGGTGACGGCAGCGGCGTGGTCGCCCACGCGGGCAGCGTCGCGGTGCGGCTTCTTGCCGATCGGGTCGGCCTGACCGAGACGCTCTCGACGGCCCTCGTGCGGCGCGGTTTCGTCCCGGGTCATGACCGGGGCCGGGTGCTGGTGGATGTGGCCACGATGCTGGTCGCCGGTGGTGAAGCGATCTCGGATATAGACACGCTGCGTCACCAAGACCATGTGCTCGGGCCGGTGGCGTCGCCGGCGACGGTGTGGCGCGCGTTGGACGAGCTGGCCGATACCTCGGCGAAGCGGGTCGCGGCCGCGCGGGCCAAGACCCGCAAACGGGTGTGGGAGCTACTGCCGGGCGGGCTCCCGGCGGCGCGAGTGGCCGACAGCACGTTGCCGAAGGATCTGGTCGTGCTGGATGTCGACGCCACGATCGTGATCGCCCACTCGGAGAAGGAACACGCGGCGCGGACGTTTAAGAAGACCTTCGGGTATCACCCGATCGGGGTCTGGTGCGATAACACCGGCGAACTGCTCGCCGCGACGTTGCGGCCGGGGAACGCCGGCTCGAACACCGCCGCCGACCACACCGGCGTGTTGAGCGAGGCGATCGCGCAAATCCCCGCCCCGCACCGCAAGAGCCTGTTGATCCGGGTCGATGGGGCCGGGTACTCCCACGAGCTGCTGGACTGGATCACCAGGATGAACACCGCGAAAACCAGTGGGAGGCGGGGCCGTTCGGTCCAGTACAGCGTCGGGTTCGCGGTCACCGAGACCATCCGCGAGGCCATCACGCGGGTGCCGAAACGGGCCTGGACCCCCGCGATGGACGCCGACGGGGATGTCCGTGAGCACGCCGACATCGTCGAGATCACCGGCCTACTCCC
>NZ_HG764815.1:3830783-3832319 GCF_001050535.1 Nostocoides australiense Ben110
GGTTAGCGGGACGGGTCAGTTGATGACCGAGACCCTGCCGAGCGCGACCTCGCTGCCGAAGGAAGCGAATAAGAGGATCTGTCGATCGGGGGCGGTGCAGGCTCACGCCTCGTCCACCCTGCTCGCGATCGGCCAGGGCCGACCGGCCACCAGGGGCCGCAGCGACGCCTCTACGTCAGGCGTCACGAACCAGCGCTGCAGGCAGCCGTCCGCGTCGAGATTCGCCAGCGCGGCCAGGACGCAGGCCTGGTCAACGGCGAGGTAGCCGTCGGCCGTCCGGCGACTGACGACGCCGACGGAGTCCACGAACCCACCCGGCCCATAGCACCCCAGTTCGCTCTCGATCCGGCTCAGGTTCTCCTCCGCGGGCTGCGCCGCATACGGCAGCGCCAACGCGGCGGCGTGCGGGGTCACGATGCCCTCACCGCCCTTGGTGCTCGGATAGCCGCGTGGCAGCCAGGCGATCGGGCGGACCCCGAACTCGGAATAGCCCCCGCCTGGGTGGGCGCACGAGGAGAACCCCCAATACCCGTATCTCTTGTCCTCCAGCCCGAACTCCCGGTGGCAGGCGACCGTGTCGCTGTGATTCCGGCCGAACGTGTCCGGCGCCCAATGGCCTTCCGGCACAAAGAGATCGGGCATCAATGCCTCGAACATCGCGCCACCGCACGTCGCGACGACCGTGCGTCCGCGATAGGTCCGGGTGCCGGCGTCCAGGATGTCGAAGTGCGCGCGGGGTAGCTGACCGGCGACGACGCCGACATAGCTCGCGATCCGGGTCTCGGAATAGAGAAGGTCATAGTGGTGGCGGGGGGGGAAGATGACTTCGCTTCCCGCGCAATAGGTTCCGGCCCGGTGCGGCCGGCGCGGTCGGGTCAACCAGAACCCACCGCTGATCTCTCCCGCCGTCGAACCGGGGCGGGCGTCGGGATCGTAGAAGGCGCCGAAGTCCTGAGCGGCGAGCAGTGGGTGCGCCTCGTCTGCGACTTTGGGGAACGCCGAAGAGATGACACGTAGGCCCACCGCGAGCCAAGCGTTGTCGACGCTGGACAGGAACGGGATGACCCGGGCGCCGGTACCGGGCCAGGAGGTGATGAGCGCGCCGGTATCGAAGGCATACCAGTTGAAGAACATGCCCGTCGGCTCGTGCCGCTCGAGCCGGTCGAGCGTATGCAGCGCGCGCCGGCACCGCTCGATCCCCTCCCTCTCGTCGATCAGGCCGAGCCCGTATGCCGCCGCCACGCTCCACAGGTAGCCGCCGATATTCGTCGGGGAGGTGTGCGCCAACCGCGTCGCCGGTGCCAAGTCCGCGCCGATCTGGTCGGCAGGCAGGCCGGACTCGTCGTGGACGAGCGCAGCCAGCGAACGCCACGTGTCCCCCGCCCACCGCTTCCGCATCGACGCCACCGGCATCCGCCGATTGTGGCACGTCCAGCGCGCCATGGGTAAGCCGGGCTAGGCGCCATCTACACGCCGTGCTCGATCAGCACCACACGGATCCCTCACGGCGTTCGTTGTCCTCGATCGAGTTCCGAG
>NZ_HG764815.1:3832419-3833477 GCF_001050535.1 Nostocoides australiense Ben110
CACTGCTGCGCGACCGGTGGGCCCAGGTTCTCCTGGCCGGGCTGTTGCGGGTCGGCGAGCGCCTCGAGGTGCAGCATCAACGCCCGCCGGGGGGTGGGCACGCCGGGGATCGCGTCGACCACCGAGACCACGTGGACCGGGACAGCCGTGCCGGACACCTCGATGCTGAAGTCCCGGCCGGCGTCGAGCCGGGCTTCAGTGAGGAGGTCGCGCGTGACGAGGACGGGCACCGGAGCGGGAGCCGGATGATCCCCCAGGGGCAGGAACAGCGCGCCGCCGATCCAGCGGTCGGGCTCGGGCTTCCCGGCAACGCGCATGTCCACGCCGTCGAGCCGCACGGGCGCCGCCGGGTCGGCACTGGCGAGGCCGGCGCTCGCGACGGCCTCCGGGGGGAGGTATGTGCTGGCCGGTGCCATGGTGATGCCGATCAGCCGGGTGCCGGCGGGCCAGCCGCCCACGACCTGGGGCAGGTCGGCTCGCAGCCGGACCGAACCACTCGACGTGACTCGTTCGCCGGGCACCTGGATCCACTCGCCGTCGGCCAAGGCGACGAGGAAGTCCGGGCGGGCCGGGAGCATGGCCCACTCGAACTGCTCGTCCAGCTCGAACTTCACGTGGGCCGCAAGCTCCCGCGCCCCGGCCGGGATGTCCAGGCCGGCGACCGGCACCGCCAGCTTCTCGAGCGTCCTCTGCCAGTCGGGCGCCACATCCGCGCGCGGGGTGAACGCCACGTCCGCCGCGTGCGTGTCGACGGCCAGCATGGTCACCTCTTTCGCCGATCCGACCCCGATCGAGCCGACATGGGCGGCCATCACGCGGTCGGTCCCGCCGGCGATGGCGGCATACCGTTCCCGCAGCCCCGCCTTGCCGGTCAGTTCGCTCCCCGTGGTGACGCGCAGCGGGGAGCCGGCGGCGAAGTGGGTCTGGTCGGAGATGGCCCGCCCCAAGGTGGCGGCCTGGGCGACGCCGAGGGCGCCCATGGCGACCGAGAGGAAGATGAGCAGGATCGCCCCCGCCTGCCCGGCCAGGCGACGCGCGACCTGCCAAGACCCCCACGC
>NZ_HG764815.1:3833577-3834793 GCF_001050535.1 Nostocoides australiense Ben110
TACCCGTACGTGCGGACCGTGCGCGGGGAGTAGTTCCGATCAGCCAGATAACCCAGGTACGCATTCATCGCGGACAGCGACCCGCCCACGTCCGGCCCCGTCAGGCGCCACCGCCGCGGATCAGCCGGGTCCACACCGACCACCAGAGCATCCATGCCCTCAGGCCTACTCCCCAGCAGTACCGACTTCCAGCACCCCCACTGCGATTCCGACCACCGCCCGCGTCAGGCAGCCACCCCCCAGGGGTCCGATTGGCCGGTTAACAGGCAGTCCCCGACGGTGCCGATGGAGGGCACGGCGCCGACCTCTGCGAGGCGTTCGCCGTAGCGCACGGAGGTGAATTGCGACCCGGCGTCCGAGTGGCACCGCAGGCCCGTCAGGAGCGTGCCGCGTGACCAGCGGGCCATCTCGATGGCGTCCAGGACCATCTCGGTGCGCATGTGCCCCGCCACGCGCCACCCCACGATCGTGCGGGAGAACGCGTCGACGATGAAGCACACGTAGGCCACGCCGGCGAACGTCGGAACGTAGGTCAGGTCGGTGACCCACAGCTGGTTGGGGGCGGTGGCGGTGAAGTCCCGCTTGACCAGGTCCGGGTGACGCGCGGCTGCGGGATCGGGTCGCGTGGTGCGCACCCGCTTGGTCCGCACCGCCCCGGCGATGCCTTCGGCCCGCATGAGCCGGGCCACCTGATCACGCCCGACGTCGTGCCCGGCTCGCCGGGCCGCCTTCCACAACTTCCGTGCCCCGTAGACCCGGTAGTTCGCTTCCCACACCTCCCGGAGCGCCGGCCTGAGCTCGCTGTCACGCGCGGCACGCGCTGACGGGGTCCGGCTCTTGGCGGCGTAGTACGTGCTCACAGCCACCTTCACGCCCGCCTTGGACAGGACCGTGCAGATGGACTCGACTGTGAGACGCGCGCCGCCGACGACCTGGTCGCGGTTGGCGTCGATGAACGCAACTACTTCTTGTGTTGGCGGTCGAGCTCCGCCCCGAAGAAAGGCTTGATATGCAGGTGATCGGCGCGTCGGTTCCGGGCTTCCGGCGGGGGTGGGTGGAGGCTGATGGTGAGGCATCCGTCGAGGAGGTTCGGACGTCTGGGATCGGGTCGTTCATGCCGTGCTTGGTGCGCTCGGCGGGAAGCGTGCCAAGCCTGGGTGATCCGCTGCTGGATGAGTACCTACGGTTCACCGCCGCTAGGGTGCGGCCCAACACG
>NZ_HG764815.1:3834893-3854646 GCF_001050535.1 Nostocoides australiense Ben110
CCCGCCGTTCCGCGCTGAGCCGAACCAGGCGCTGCCGCCGACCGTCTCACGCCATCGCCGGAAACGAACGTTTCCGCTACATCGGAGTCGAGATTCCGGTGAGGTCTGACATCGACCCGGATCGTGTAGCGGAACTCAGTGCCGAAATCTACGGTTCGGAACTTCCCGGTGGGGATGAGTTTCGCTACGCTCGACCGGTGGGGCATCTGCTGGGGTACGCGCGCGTGTCCACCGCTGATCAGGACGCGGCGTTGCAGATCGACGCCCTGAATCGGGCGGGGTGCTACCGGGTGTTCGTCGACACGATCTCCGGATCGCTGCAGCAGCGCCCCGAGCTGGACAAGCTGCTCGACCAGCTGCGTCCAGGGGACACCCTGGTGGTGTGGCGCCTGGATCGGCTGGGCCGGTCGATCCGGCACCTGATCGACCAGCTGCAGGTCCTATCCGACCGCGGCGTGGGGTTCCGGTCCCTGCAGGAGACGATCGACACGACCTCCCCAGGAGGACGGTTGGTCTTCCACGTCTTCGCCGCCCTGGCCGAGTTCGAGCGCGACCTGATCCGGGAGCGGACCAACGCCGGCCTGGAGGCCGCCCGCGCACGGGGCCGCACCGGTGGGCGCCCCTCGGCGCTGTCCGGCGACCAGGTCCGGGCGGCCCGGCGGATGTATGAGCAGAAGGACATGACGGTCGCCCAGATCGGTGAGGTGCTCGGGGTTTCCCGCACCACGATCTACCGGGCCCTGAACCGCCCACCCGCTGCGCCGGCCTCGCCGCGACGAGCCACGAGCGCCGTGTAGCAACGTGGATGCGGGCGGGCGGTGGCAGATCCTGCGGCTGCATGTCGAGGACCAGGTCCCGCTCGCCGCGCTGGCCCGGCATCACGGCCTGGGTGTGCGCACGCTGGAACGCTGGCACGCCCGCTACCGCGCAGGCGGCCTGGCCGCCCTGGACCGGACACCGCGGGCGGACGTCGGCGGGCACCGTCTGCCGGCGGAACTCGTCACGCTGATCGAAGGGCTGGGCCTGACCCGGCCCCGCCCACCAATCGCCGCGATCCACCGGACGGTGGTGAAGGTCTGCGCCGGCGCCGACTGGCCGGTCCCGTCCTACGGCGTCGTCCGCTCGATCATCACCGCCCTGGACCCCGGCATGGTCACCCTCGCCCTTGAGGGACCAGGCTCCTACCGGGACAAGTACGAGCTCGCGGTGCGCCGGGCGGCGGACCGGCCCAACGCGATGTGGCAGGCCGACCACACCCTGCTGGACATCGTGCTCGTCGGCACGGATGGCAAGCCGGCCCGGCCGTGGCTGACCGTCGTCATGGACGACTGCTCGCGCGCGATCTGCGGGTACATGGTCTTCTTCGGCGCGCCGGCCACGATGAACACCGCCTTGGCGTTACGGCAGGCGATCTGGCACAAGAGCGACCCACGGTGGCCGATGTGCGGGATCCCCGAGGTGCTCTACGTCGACCATGGGTCGGACTTCACCAGCGACCACCTGGCCCGCACCACCGTCGACCTGCACATCCGCCTAATCCACTCCGCCGTCGCCCGACCACAGGGGCGGGGCAAGGTCGAGCGGTTCTTTGGAACCGTCAACACCGAGTTGCTCACCACCCTGCCCGGACACCTCCACCACGGTGCCGGGCGCTGGCCGGCGCCGGCCCTGTCCTTGGCCGACCTGGACGGCGTGGTCGGGGCGTTCGTCCTGGACTACAACGACCGCACCCACAGCGAGCTCGGCATCTCGCCGCGGGCGGCGTGGATCGCCGACGGGTGGCTGCCACGCACCCCCGACAGCCTCCAGGCTCTGGACGGGCTGCTGCTCAGCGTGGCCCGATCCAGAACGGTGCGCCGCGACGGCGTCCACTTCCAGGGCCTGCGCTACGTCTCCCCGACCCTCGCCGGCTTCGTCGGGCGCCCCGTGGTCATCCGCTACGACCCCAGAGACATCACCGAGATCCGCGTCTTCGACCACGACCAGTTCCTGTGCGCCGCCGTCGACCAGGACCACCACGGGCGCCAGATCAGCCTCAAGGAAGTCCAGGCCGCCCGCAACGCCCGCCGCCGCGCGCTGCGCCGAGGCATCAACGAGCGGATCGCCATGGTCGGCGCCCACACAACCGACCCCCGTGCCAGGCCACTGCCGCCACGGACCCCAGCCTCGGGCCCGGTGAAGCTCAAGGTCTACAAGGAGGACCTACGGTGAGCGAACGCTTCATCGTGACCAAGGAGCACCGCCGCTTCACCGAGTTCGCCGACTCCGTCCGGCGAGGGCGCACCATCGGGCTGTGCTTCGGACCGGCCGGGGTCGGCAAGACGGTCTCCGCCCGCCGCTACGCCCACTGGGACCAAGCCCACGAGTTGGTCACCGCCTGGGGCCCACGCAGCGACGACGACGCCAAGGTCTACGCCGCCCTGGCCAAGAACCGCACCGCCCTCTACACCCCCGGGGTCCTGACCACCCCGCGGCTGCTACGCGAGGACCTGGACCGGATCATCACGCGCACCAGCATCTGCATCCAGCAGCACCTTGAAGCCCCGGGCCGCGCCCCTGTGGACCGGGGCGGCGCCCGGCGCACCACCAACTACGTCCAGCTCGTCATCGTCGACGAGTCCGAACGTCTCAGCCCCACCGCGCTCGAGCTCCTACGGGACCGCTACGACCGCGACCAGATCGCCCTGATCCTCATCGGCATGCCGGGCCTGGAGAAGCAGTTCAGCCACTACCCCCAGTTCTACAGCCGCGTCGGGTTCGCCCACCAGTACCGCCCCCTGAGCAACGACGAGCTCCTCTTCGTCCTGCAACGCCACTGGCGCACCCTCAGCAAGACTCTCAACCCCGACGACTTCACCGACGCCCAGGCCATCGCCGCGATCAGCCGCATCACCCGCGGCAACTTCCGCCTCCTGGAACGACTCTTCCCCCAGATCGAACGCGTACTGAGAATCAACGAGCTGCAGACCATCACCAACGACGTCGTCGAAGCCGCCGCGAGCACCCTCGTCATCGGGGTCGAGTGAGCCCGCCAGGAATCGGCTGCCGCAGGCCGCCACCTACCGGCGAAGGTCACAGGCGAAGGTCGCCGCCATCGCGTGCTGTTGGTCGGATTCGACGTCGGTCCCGGTGACACTCGGCGCCTGGACCAGCGCGACCAGGTCGGCGACCAGACGTTCTTCGTCCAGCGCCCTCAGCGCCCGGTGCTGCTTATCGGTCAGGGGAGCGGGCGGCATACCGCTGCAGTGTAGGGACGGTGCGGCGGGATTTCCGGGGCGCGCGGGCGGGGCAGTAGGCTGGCTCTCGCTCGCGACCCGTCGCGAGCGCGCGGGCGTAGCTCAATGGTAGAGCCTCAGTCTTCCAAACTGATTACGCGAGTTCGATTCTCGTCGCCCGCTCCACCGGGGTGTGGCGCAGCTTGGTAGCGCACTGCGTTCGGGACGCAAGAGGCCGCAGGTTCAAATCCTGTCACCCCGACCAATCTCCTTTTGGGCGCGCTCGATCGGACCGTTACGATGATCCAAGCCCTGGCTGCGGCGCGCCTGCGTGCGCGTCTGCCGAGCCACCGAACAATCCCGCCGATCCATCCTTTGGAGTGCCCGCAGTGAAGAGTGCCGCCGAGAACCTCACCCCGACCCGGGTCAAGCTGACCGTCGAGGTCCCCTACGAGGAGCTCAAGCCGAGCATCGACGCGGCCTACAAGAGCATCGGCTCCCAGATCGCGATCCCCGGCTTCCGCAAGGGGCACGTGCCCAGCCGCATCATCGACCAGCGCATGGGCAAGGGCGCGGTGCTCCAGGAGGCCGTCAACGAGGCCATGCCCGGCCTCTACGCGAAGGCGATCGAGGAGAGCGCGGTGCGCCCGATCGGCCAGCCCGAGGTGGAGATCACCGAGGTGCCGACGGAGGAGGGCCAGACCCTCAACTTCACCGCCGAGATGGACGTCATCCCCGACTTCACGCTGCCCGACCTGGACGGCATCGCCGTGACCGTCGACGACGTCGAGGTCACCGACGAGGACATCAACACCCAGCTCGATGCCCTGCGCACTCGCTTCGGCACCCTCGTGCCCGTCGAGCGCGCCGTGGGCGAGGGCGACTTCGTCTCCATCGACCTGTCGGCCACGATCGGCGAGGAGCAGATCGACGAGGTCACCGGCGTCTCGTATGAGGTCGGCTCGGGCAACATGCTGCCCGGCATGGACGAGGCCCTGCTCGGGATGACCGCCGGCGAGACCAAGACGTTCACCGCCGCGCTCGCCGGTGGCGATCGCCAGGGCGAGGACGCCGAGTGCACCGTGACCGTGCAGTCGGTCAAGGAACGTGAGCTGCCCGAACTCGACGACGACTTCGCCCAGCTCGCCTCCGAGTTCGACAGCCTCGATGAGCTCAAGGCGAATGTCAGTGAGGTGGCGCTGCGCGGCAAGAAGTTCGAGCAGGGCATCCAGGCCCGCGACAAAATCCTCGAGCACCTGCTCGAGAACGTCGAGCTCGAGGTGCCCGAGGGCGTCGTCGAGGCCGAGGTGCACGCCCACCTCGAGGGCGAAGGCCGCCTGGAGGACGACGAACACCGCGCCGAGGTCCAGGAGTCGACCCGCCGCGCGATGAAGGCCCAGTTCATCCTCGACAAGCTCGTGGAGCAAGATGACGTGGAGGTCTCGCAGGAGGAGTTCGTCGAGTACCTCATCATGCAGGCGCAGCAGTACCGCATGGACCCCAACCAGTTCGCCCAGGCCATCGACGCCAACAACCAGGTGCCGGCCATGGTGGGTGAGGTGGCCCGGCGCAAGGCGCTCGCCGGTGTCCTGGACCGGGCGAAGATCACCGACGCCTCCGGCAACGAGGTCGATCTCGACGAGCTGGCTCCCGACGAGGTCGAGGACGTCGAGACGGTCGAGGACATCGACGCAGTCGAGACGGGCGAGGAGATCGAGTCGGCCGACGCCGGCGAGGCCGCCGAGGAGCCGGCCGCGAAGGCCTGAGGTTCAGCCCGCGGGCGCGGGCCCGGTCGTGGTGCCGATGCGCAGCGCGGTCGGGAAGGGGCGTGGCCGGACGGTGCGGCCTGCCATGGCATCGGCGATCATCGATCCGAGCATGCGGCCCTTGGCGAATCCGTCCTGGACGACCGTGGTCAGCACCTGGTCGAGCCAGGGCAGATCGAGTCCGTCGACGCCGGTGACCGAAAGGTCCTCCGGCACCCGCAGCCCCACCTCCCGGGCCGCCCGGATGACCCCTGCGGCGAGCAGGTCCGACTGCGCGACGATCGCGGTCGGGCGACGGTCGGGTGGGGCGTCCAGCAGGAGTCGGGCAGCGGCCTCGCCGGCACTCACCCCGGGGTCGGGCGCTTCGACGATCCGGGCCTGCGGGGCGACGTCGAGGACGCCGTAGGCGCGTTCGCGCGCATCGGGATAGTTGGCCTGGTCGAGGTCTGCCGGGCACAGGATCCGGGCCTGCGCCGCGGCACCCATGGGCAAGGTCACATGCCCGATCCGGGAGTGGCCCAACTGCGTAACATGCCGGGCCATGGCCGCGCTCAACCCGCGCTCGTCGACCTCGACGTGGAGGATGCGCGGATCGACCGGCGCCCCGGCTCCGATCATCGGGATGCCGCGGCCGGCGAGGAAGTCGACGGCCGGATCGTCCTTCGGCGCGCACAGCGGGAAGGCGACGGCGTCGTATGCCGCGGCCGCCAACTGGGTCAGGAGCCGCTCGTCGTCGCCGGCGACCCTGGCCAGCAGCAGCAGCCCGGCGGGGATCGTGTCCAATTCGGTGGCAAGCCCGTCGAGGACAGACAGTGCGAACGGGTCGGAGAAGGCGAGGGTGAGCCGGCCTTCGACCACCACGGCCACCGTGCCGGCGCGCCCGTGGCGCAGGGAGGACGCCAACGGGTCGGGACCCGCATACGACAAGGCGGCCGCGGCGGCCCGGACCTTGTCGGCCGTCGCCGGTGAGACGGGGCCGCGGCCGCTGAAGACCAGGGAGGCGGTGGAGAGGGACACGCCCGCGTGACCCGCGACATCCTTGAGTGTCGGGCGTTTGACCCGCGGTTTGACCGGGGAGCTGGTTTGACGTGGCAGGGCCATGGCCCGATACTAGTCGAAACGATTCGACCGACACGACCCGGCCGCGTCGGCCCAGATTCCCCCGGAGGAATGCATGACCGTCCTGACCGTCGAGAGCTCCGTCGCCCGCGCCGCCCGCGGGGGCGTCTTCGGGCTGTTCGCGCTCTCCGGGGTGGCCTTTGCGGGCTGGGCGTCGCGGATCCCGGACGCCAAGTCGGCGCTCGATCTGACGGCCGGTCAACTCGGTGCCACGCTCGCCGCGATGTCGGTGGGATCGGTGGTGGCCATGCCGTCCACGGGGAAGGTCATTGCCCGGCTCGGCCTGCGACGCGTGCTCGTCGCGGCGATGGGGGCCGCATCCCTCGGGCTACTGCTGGTCGGCAGCGGCATCGACCTTGCCCACTCCAGGGCACTCGTGGTGGCGGGGCTCTTCTTCGTCGGGTTCGGCATCGGATCGTGGGACGTCGGCATGAACCTCGAAGGCACCGACGTGGAGCGCCAACTCAGCCGCGTGATCATGCCGCACTTCCACGCGGCCTTCTCGGGCGGCACCGTCGTCTCCGCTCTGATCGGTGCCGGCCTGTCCTATGCGAAGGTCAGCGTCCTCGCCCACCTGATCGGGCTGGTGCTCGTCATCGTGGTGGTCGGCGCGTGGTCACTGGGCCGGCTCCTGCCGCACGAGGCGACGGCCGCGGGCGCCGCGGCAACCGCGCAGCGTCAAGCCGGGACCAAGTCCAGGTCGGCCTGGACCGAACCGCGCACCTTGCTCATCGGACTGGTCGTCTTCGTTGCCGCCTTCACCGAGGGGACTGCCAACGACTGGCTCGCCGTCGCCTTCCACGAGGGATATGAGCTGCCGACCTGGGCGGGCGTGCTGGCCTTTGCCACCTTCTTGACCTTCATGACCATCGGCCGCCTGGTCGGCACCGCCCTGCTCGACCGGCACGGCCGGGTGCCGGTGTTGCGCGTGTGCTTCGCGCTGGCCGTCGTGGGGTCGGCACTGGTGATCTTCGGCGGACCCGCGCTCGCCTATATCGGGGCGGCTGTCTGGGGCGTGGGCGCAGCGCTCGGATTCCCCGTGGGGATGAGCGCGTCGGCGGACGATCCCGCGCGCGCCGCGGCCCGCATGTCCACCGTCGCGACGATCGGGTATGTCGCGTTCATCGGCGGGCCCCCGATGCTCGGCTTCCTCGGTGACCACGTCGGAGTCCTGCGCTCGTTGCTCGTGGTCGGCGCCGGTGCCGTGCTGGCCCTTCTCGCGCTGCCGGCGGTGCGCGAGACCGAGGCGCAGCCCGCGGACGCGGTCGACGCGGCGCCACCGCATACCGCCGTGCGCTGTGAGTGAACACCGGCCGGGTCGGGAGTGAACCGGCGATAGCGCGCGTTAGGGTCACCATGACCGATTCGCAGGAGCGCACCGCCAGGATGGAGACCAGCGTGACCAACCCCAGCGCAACTACCCCGGGTGGGCAGTTCGGGCTCGACGACCACATCTACAACCGGCTGCTCAAGGAACGCATCATCTTCCTCGGCTCCGACGTGCGCGACGACAACGCCAACGCCATCTGCGCGCAGATGCTGCTGCTCGCGGCCGAGGACCCCAAGTCCGACATCTGGCTCTACATCAACAGCCCCGGCGGGTCGGTGACCGCTGGCATGGCGATCTTCGACACGATGAACTGGATCCCCAATGACGTCGCGACCGTGGCGATGGGGATGGCCGCGTCCATGGGTCAGTTCCTTCTTTCGGCCGGCACCAAGGGCAAGCGCTACGCCACCCCGCACGCGCGGGTGATGATGCACCAGCCCTCCGGCGGCATCGGCGGCACCGCCTCCGATATCAAGATCCAGGCCGAGCAGATGCTCTTCATCAAGAAGCAGATGGCCGAGCTCATCGCCCAGCACACCGGGCAGTCCCTCGAGCAGATCGAGAAGGATTCCGACCGCGACCGTTGGTTCACCGCCGAGGAGGCCAAGGAGTACGGCTTCGTCGACCACGTCTTCACCCGGGCCGAGGACGCCGGCGCCGACGACAACCCGGTCACCGACTGAACGCGGCATACGGAGAAACGAGAACAGACATGAACACCACTGGTATGACGGCGGGCGGCCTCCACGTGCCCGGCCCGTCCAGCCGCTACATCCTCCCGCAGTTCGAGGAGCGCACCTCCTACGGGATGAAGCGCCTCGACCCCTACACCAAGCTCTTCGAGGACCGCATCATCTTCCTCGGCGTGCAGGTCGACGATGCGTCCGCGGACGACATCATCGCCCAGCTGATCGTGCTCGAGTCCCAGGACCCCGACCGCGACATCCTCATGTACATCAACAGCCCCGGTGGCTCGTTCACCGCGATGACGGCGATCTACGACACGATGCAGTACATCCGCCCGGACGTGCAGACCTTCGTGATCGGCCAGGCCGCCTCCGCCGCAGCGGTGCTGCTGTCGGCCGGTGCGCCGGGCAAGCGGTTCTCCCTGCCCAACGCGCGCGTGCTGATCCATCAGCCGGCGCTCATGGGCGGTGACTACGGCCAGGCGTCCGACCTGGAGATCCAGGCCAACGAGGTGCTGCGCATGCGCGAGTGGCTCGAGGAGACCTGGGCCAAGCACTCCGGCCGAACCGCCGAGCAGGTCCGCCGCGACATCGAGCGCGACAAGATCCTCTCGGCCGCCGAGGCCAAGGAGTACGGCCTGATCGACGAGGTCCTCGCCTCCCGCAAGGCCTCCTTCGAGGACTGATTCCCGGGGCGACACGGCGACGGTCGGCGCCGTGGTTCACCCCAGGGCCCGTGCGAGGAATGTCGTCCACATCCGGTAGGGCCGCCAGGCTTCGGCGCGGGCGGTGAACTCGTCATCGGTCATCGGTTGGGTTGCGCCGCAGAGACGTTCGAGGGCGGCGCGACTGCCAGGCTCGATCCGGGCCAGGACGTCGGCTAGTCCGAGGGCGCGATACACGATCAGGGCGCTGTAGAACGGGCCGATGCCAGGCAGCCGCTGCAGGTCCTCCCGGGCCACCTCGGGCTCCATCGCGAGCCGGCGGGTCGGCGCGAGGTCACCGGCCACAGCCGCCGCCGCGATGCCGTGCAAGCGGGGGATCGAGGCGTCGGGGAGGCTCTGGAGGTGCTCCAGCGTCATCAGTCTGCTGGGTGACGGAAAGGCATAGTGACGCTCGCCGGCCACGTCATATGCGGTGCCCAGCTGTTCCGAAACGCGTTGCCGCAGAACCCGACCCTGCGCCGCGGAACGCCGAGCACTGAGGATCGACCAGGCCGCCGCCTCATACGGTGAATGGAACTGTGGCGGACGCAGACCGTCGGCCCCGGCATACAGCGCCTTGGCGACCGGATCCCTCCGGGCCAGGTCGGCGAAGCCCGTGCCGTCGACGTGCACCGACAGGACTCGGGCGACCTGGTCGGCGACTCGCTGGGGGTCGGCGTCGGTCTGGATCGTCAGGTGGAGTTCGTCGCCGTCCTGACGGACCGCGACACCGGCGGTCTGCTCGTGCGTACCGTCGACGGTGAAGGCCAGCCGCATCACGCCGTCGAAGCCGGACTCGGCACGGTGGCCGAAGCCGACGAGCGCGCTCCGACGAAGGTTGAAGGGGCCCTGGGTGGGAATGGTCAGCACATGTCGTTCCATGACGACGACACTGCCGGCTAAAGTGCTCATCTCCTGATCACTGGTTGGGCCGCAGCGCACGTCGGAGGGCGAAACGCGGACGTGCTGGCGCGGTCTTTGGCCGGCTTCGGTGGTTCTGTCCGCGTCGAAGGACCCCCGGAAGTCCGCGCACGGCTCCTCGCCCTGACGGACGAGATCCGAGCCGCAAACTCCCATGCGGCGCCAGCGGCCACCGAGTGATCATGGTCGACATGGACGTTGTCAGGGTGAGCAAACGGCTCAGTAAGGTGCTGCGCCACCGGCCCGAGACGATCGGGATCACCCCCGATGCGAACGGATGGGTCGACATCGACGCGCTCCTGGTCGCGCTTGCCGAGCACGGGCTGTCGTTGACCAGGCAGGACTTGGACGAAGTGGTCTCGAAGAACGACAAGAAGCGTTACACCATCGATGAGTCAGGGACGAGAATTCGTGCCGCGCAGGGGCATTCGATCGAAGTGCGACTGGAGTATCCCGCCACGAGACCTCCAGCAGTGCTCTATCACGGCACTCCGCGCCGCAACATCGGGTCGATTCTCGAGCATGGGCTGGACCGGGCCGGGCGCCATGCCGTGCACCTCTCGGCGGACCTCGAGACGGCGAGCCGGGTCGGCGCCCGGCGTGGCGAGTTCGTCGTCTTCGTCATCGATGCCGCGGCGATGGCCCGCGACGGCTTCCCCTTTCACCGCTCCGACAACGGGGTGTGGTTGACGGAACGCGTGCCGGCGGCATACCTGACGGTGCGCTGAACCGGGGCCGAGCCAGGCCGGCCGTTCGCGGGCCGGCCCTCAGATGGCGGGCCGGCCCTCAGATGATGGTGCGGCCAAGTTCGGCTTTGACCTTTACCGTCCACGCGGGGCCGGGCTCGCCGGGGAAGGTGTAGACGGCCCTATCGGCTTCGGCGTCGCCCTCGTCGACGACCGTGAGCTCGACCTGGCGCGCGTGGTCGTCGATCACGGCCACGCCGTACTCCACGCCGTTGGGGTTGTCGACGACGAGCCGAGCGGTCGAGCGCAGCACCGTGGCTCGGTCTCGGTGTGCAGCGCGAGCCCCGCCTCGTTGAGATCCGGATGAGGGAGCGGACCGTCCGCCCACGGCAGCACGAGTTCGCTCTCGAGGGCGCGGGAGAGCACCAGGTAGTCGACGACCAACTGCACAGGCCGGCCCTGCGCGTCGGCACCCCAATAGACCGGATAGGCGCCGTCGCCCCACCCCGATGACGAGACGGCGCCGATCGGTGGCCGGCCGTCGAAAGCGAGCAACAGGCCGCTGTCCTGGGCGGGGTTGAGGGTGAAGTCGTCGTACGCGCGCTCCTTGTCGCGCACGCTGGCGGCGGCGTATGCCGGCAGGTCCAGCACCGCGAGGTTGCCGGCGTCGACGCCCGCGACGTGCCCGCCGTCCGGGCTCACCGCGGGATGCCAGCTGACCGGCTCACCGGGCCCGAGGATGATGCGCATCGCCGCGCACCGGTCGGAGGCGATCGCGACATCCGCGGCATACGACCCGGGCGTCACCCGCCGCTCCAGCGGCTCCAGCATCGTCGCGTCGTACCCGAAGTCGACCACCGTCAGGGGCGACGGGACCACGACAGATCATCCGACCCCCCGTCCAGTCGCAGGCTGAAAGACCCGCGGCCCGGATCACCCGCGCTCGGTGTCGTTCCGACGCGACGGCATTGGCGACCCGACCGTCGGGAGTGACAACTCGACGTAGGATCGGGCGCTTGTGAGCAGGATCGGGGAGACGGTTGCGCCGGCGCGGATGGGGCGTGACTTCCGCTGGCTGCTCGCCTCCTCCTGGGTCGGCCAGATCGGTGACGGGATCGCCCTGGCCGCCGGGCCCTTGTTGGTCGCCAGCCAGACCCGCAACGCCGTCCTCGTCGGGCTCGCCGCTGCCCTGCAGCGGGTCCCGACCCTGCTCTTCGGTCTCGTCGCCGGCGCGGTCGCCGATCGGCATGACCGCAAGCGCCTGGTCGTGCTCAGCAACGCCGCCCGGATGGCCGTGCTCGGCGTTCTCGTCGCGACGCTCGCGACAGGGCACGTCAATATCGCCGTGGTCCTCGCCGCGATGTTCGCCCTGGGGTGCGCCGAGATCTTCGCCGACACCGCGTTCGGGACGATCATGCCGATGCTCGTCGCCAAGGAGGATCTCGGGCTCGGCCAGTCCCGGCTCATGGCCGGCTTCCTGACCGGCAATCAGCTGGTCGGGCCGCCCGTGGGAGCCTTCCTCTTCGCCGCGGGGATGGCGTGGCCGTTCGTCGTCCAGATCGTCACCTTGCTTCTCGGCCTGCTCCTCATCGTGCGCATCGCGACGACGACGCACGCGCGTCCCGATCGCGAACCGACCCACGTCCGCCGCGATATCGCCGACGGGGTGCGCTGGCTGTTGGGCAACGCTCCCGTGCGCACGCTCGCCCTGGTCATCCTGGTCTTCAATATCACCTGGGGCGCGGCGTGGTCGGTGCTCGTGCTCTACTCCCTCGACCACCTCCACATGGGCGAGGTGGGCTTCGGGCTGCTCACCACGGCCGCCGCGGCCGGCGGGATCGCCGGCACCACGTCATACGGGTGGCTCGAGAGGCACTTCGCCCTCGCCGCCCTGATGCGTGCGTGCCTGCTGTTGGAGGTGGCCACCCACCTCGCCCTCGCCATGACGACCTCGGGGACGGTCGCGATGGGGATCATGGTCGTGTTCGGGACGTATGCGTTCGTTTGGGGGACCTTGTCCAACGCCGTCCGGCAGCGGGCCACCCCGACCGAGTTCCAGGGCCGCGTGTCGAGCGTCTACCTCGTCGGTGTCTTCGGCGGGCTCGTGGTGGGGCAACTCCTCGGCGGGGTGATCGCGCAACGGTGGGGCCTGACCGCGCCGTTCTGGTTCGCCGGCGTCGGATCCGGCCTGACGCTGCTCGTCGTATGGCGCGAACTCGCACACATCGCGCACGCGGACTCTGCGTCCGATTAGGGAAGCTGCAGCTCGACGCCGAGCCACTCGGCGAGCCCCGCCAGTTCGCGCCGTATGCCGTCACGCGCCGCACCCGGCCAGGGCGCGTCCTCGTGGATCGCGTTGACTCGCAACACTCCTCGCGTCCGGTCGGTCTGCGCGTCGACCTTGCCGATGAGGCGGTCGCCATGCAGGACCGGCATCGCCCAGTAGCCCCAGCGCCGCTTCGCGGCGGGCTTGTACATCTCGAGCTGGTAGTCGAAGCCGAACAGCTCCAGCGTGCGCTTGCGGTCGAACACGAGCCGGTCGAGCGGGGAGAGGAGAGCCGTGCGGCCGCCGAACGACTGACCGAGTTGGCCGGGGTCGACCCGCCAGGTGCCCTTGACGCCCTCGATGACCGCCGGCTCCCCGGCGGCCCCGGCGCTGCTGACATCCTCGAAGACCTCGGGCACCGTCGCCCGCGCCACGCCGAGCGCGGTCAGCCGGCGCTCGTCCCGGATCCGCAGCGCTTCATCGAGCGGCACTGTGGGCGAGTCGGGGTAGACCCGCTCGGCGAGATCCCATTCCCGGCCGTCGGGCCCGCGGCCGGCGACGGCCACCTCGCCTCGCCGGGCCATCATCTCGAGCAGACGCATGACGTTCTTGTCGTTGGTCCAGCCGGAGGACCTCCACGGCACCAGAGTTACGTCGGGCAGCGCGCGGGCGGGCAGCGGGCCCTCGACCTCCAACTCGTGGAGGATCGCTCGGCGGCCTTCATCGTTGACGGCGACCCACTCGGCGAGATCCTGCTGCCAGGGCCGCTCGCCACCCGGCCAGGCAGCCATCTCCGCGCGATAGAGCGCAATGTCCTCGCCCGGCCGCAGCATCCCGCCGATCTCGATGAGCGAACCGTCAGCGAGACACCGATCAACCTCTGCCACATCGAACTGCGCGCCGAGCCGGCTCCAGAGCACAAGCTCGTGGCTCGGTGCCACGTGCCGGCAGTTGTCGACCTGGGCCGCGGCCAGGTGCCGCACGACCTCCAGCAGGGACGTCGGCCGCGACCGGGCCAGCAACTGGGCCCGGACGACGATGCGGCGCGCCTGGACGGCGGTCAGGCGATGCGGCTCGAGCGCCATGTCACCCGCCCGAGGTGAGCGCGGCATAGGCGATGTCGACGATATCGTCGCGGGCAACCGCCTCCTCCACACTCTCGTCGAACTCGACCCCGCCGCCGGGCATCGACCACAGTCCCTCGGCACGCCCTTCGCCGTTCCACCACGTCAACAGGATCCGGTCGTCTGCGTCGACGAGCACGGCGTAGGCCGCGACCCGGGTGTCGTATTGGGTGTAGTGCACGGCAGTTCACTGCGCGATGAGCGGAGCGAGGGTCTGGCCGAGCAGGGCGACGCGGCCGGGGACGTGTCCGTTGGCCGGCATATTGACCGTCACCCCGTCCACGCCGGTGTCGAGGATCTTCGCGTATGCCGCGGCCACCTCATCGGGGCCGCCCACGATGGCGCTGCCACGCCGCATACCCAACTCGGGGGTGCGGGCGACGGCCGCCTCGAAGTCCGCCTCGGCCTCCTCGCGCGTGGGGGCGACGACGCATGAGGTCTGATAGGTCATGGTGATCTCGGCACGATCCCTGCCAAGGCGATCGCAGTGTCCGGCAAGGGCTTCCAGCTTGCGTGGAATATCCTCGACAGGACAGATGATGTTGGACTCGTCGGCATACTGGGCCACCATGCGGAGCGTCTTCTTCTCGCCGCCGCCGCCGATCATCACCGGGATGCGTCCGACGGGGCCGGGGGAGTTGATGGCGTCCGTGACCTGATACCACCTGCCGTCGAGGGTCGGCCGCTCGCCGCGCAACATCGGGAGGATGATCTGCAGGGCCTCCTCGAGCTTCTGGAAGCGATCGGTGAAGGTGCCGAACTCGTAGCCGAGGGCGTCGTGCTCGAGCTCGAACCAGCCCGCGCCGATCCCGAGCTGCGCCCGGCCGTGCGAGACGACGTCGAGCGCTGTCACGATCTTGGCGAGCAGGGCGGGGTTGCGGTAGGTGTTGCCGGTCACGAGCGCGGACAGGCGAACCGTCTCGGTGTGCTGGGCGAGGGCCGAGAGGAGGGTGTAGCACTCGAGCATCTCATTGGCCGGCGACCCGAGCATCGGCAGTTGATAGAAGTGGTCCATCACCAGGACCGTGTCGAAGCCGCTCGCCTGGGCCTCCTTGGCCTGCGCGACGATGACATCGAAGAGGCCGCCGCTGTCGACGCCCGGGTAGGTGAAGTTCGGGATCTGATAGCCGAGGCGCGTCATGCCACCAACGTACGCGGCTCACCCAAACGCCGCGCCCGGATTCGGCTGTGAGCGGAACCGGGCGCCACGGGTACGACATGTCCGGTTCAATGGTCGTGTCGGGCCCCGACGGCAGGTAGCGTCGGGCCCGGAGGCGATCGACCCGCGGGTTTCGCCGGACGGCAGCGCAGGAAGGGACGAGGCAGACACATGGCACGCGTTGGTGAGAGCAGCGACCTGTTGAAATGCTCGTTCTGCGGCAAGAGCCAAAAACAGGTCAAGAAGCTGATCGCCGGCCCGGGTGTCTACATCTGCGACGAATGCATCGACCTGTGCAACGAGATCATCGAAGAGGAGTTGGCCGAGTCGACCGATCTCGGCTTCGACGAACTGCCCAAGCCCCGCGAGATCTTCGACTTCCTGCAGACCTACATCATCGGCCAGGAGCCGGCCAAGAAAGCCCTGGCCGTCGCCGTCTACAACCACTACAAGCGCATCCAGGCGGGCGAGGCCGCCAACAAGCGCGACGCGAACCACGTCGAGATCGCCAAGTCCAACATCCTGCTCATCGGGCCGACCGGCTGCGGCAAGACCTATCTCGCCCAGACCCTCGCCAAGATGCTCAACGTCCCGTTCGCCATCGCCGACGCGACCGCGCTGACCGAGGCCGGCTATGTCGGCGAGGACGTCGAGAACATCCTCCTCAAGCTGATCCAGGCTGCTGACTACGACGTCAAGAAGGCCGAGACGGGCATCATCTACATCGACGAGATCGACAAGATCGCCCGCAAGAGCGAGAACCCGTCGATCACCCGCGACGTCTCCGGTGAGGGGGTCCAGCAGGCGCTGCTGAAGATCCTCGAAGGCACGACCGCCAGCGTGCCGCCGCAGGGCGGGCGCAAGCACCCGCACCAGGAATTCATCCAGATCGACACGACCAATGTGCTCTTCATCGTCGGCGGAGCCTTCGCCGGCCTGGAGAAGCTCATCGAGTCCCGCAACGGCAAGAAGGGCCTCGGGTTCGGCTCCGAGCTGCACACGCCCAAGGATCTCGCCGAGTCGATCGTCGACGTCATGCCCGAGGACCTGATGAAGTTCGGGCTCATCCCCGAGTTCATCGGCCGCCTGCCCGTCATCACAACCGTCAGCCCGCTCGACGGTGACGCTCTCGTGCGCATCCTGTCCGAGCCGAAGAACGCCTTGGTCAAGCAGTACGCCAAGATGTTCGAACTCGACGGGGTCGAGTTGGAGTTCACCTCCGAGGCGTTGACCGCCATCGCCGAGCAGGCGCTCAAGCGCGGCACGGGCGCCCGTGGGCTGCGCGCCATCATGGAGGAAGTCCTCATGCCGGTGATGTTCGACGTGCCGAGCGATGACGACATCGCCCGCGTCGTCGTCACCGAGGAGACCGTGCTCGGCAACGTCCTGCCGACCATCGTCCGGCAGGAGCACGAGCCCCCGACCCGCAAGCGCAGCCCGCGCAAGCGCTCTGCCTGACCAGGCCCCACCCCGCGGTTGGCAGGGCCTCCCCGACCCGCAAGGATGGGGCCATGACGGCGCCCTTCCGGCTGCATGCTGGCGACAGCGCACCGAGCCAGCAGAGTCCCACGACGTGTGGCGCCGCCTGCCTGACCGTCGCTCGCATGCTCATCGACCCGCTGTTCGCTCGCTGGATCCTCACCGGTGACGGGCCGCGTCGCGGCGTCCCCGACGCCCCGACGCTGGGGGAGCGCTTCGCCGCCTACGAGCGGATCGTGCACCGCCGGACCAACGGGCTCTATGCCGGGGCCGGCCGGCTCAACCTGCCCTGGCCGCGCCGCCTGGGCACCCCGCCGTGGGGCGCGAAGAAGGAACTCGAATTCGGTGCTGCCCGCCGCGACACCGACTACACCGTCGAGATGCTGCGCCACCACAGCCCCGCCGAGTTGGGCGAGCACTTCGACCGCTTACTCGCCATCGTCGCCGACGGCGAGCCGGCCCTGCTGTATGTCGGGACCCACCTCGTCCCGCGCCACGTCCTGCTCATCCTTCCGGACAACGGCGACGGCAATCTGGAGGTGTACGACCCCGCTCGCGGGACGGTCACCGAACTGACCCGGCACGCGTTCACCAGCCGAGCCGTGGACCTGGCCGGCTGGGATGTGCCGTGGTTCAGCGTCGAACCGGTCGGGATCGTGCGCGAACGCGCCTACGAGTGGGCCCCCGGCGCCGTCCCCGCCTGAGCGAGTTAGTCAGCCGGTAGCGAAAACCCTTTGATAGTGCGCCAGTTCGCGGGTCATCGCATCCTCGATGGTCGTCGCGGCGCGGAAGCCGTGGCCTTCGCCGGGGTAGATGACCAGCTCGACGTCGCGGCCGGCCGCGCGCATTGCGTCGGCCATCTGCTGGGTCTGGGCGAGGGGGACGACCATGTCGTCCGTGCCGTGCAGCAGCAGCAGCTCGCCGTGAATCTCGTCGACATGGTTGATCGGGGAGCGGTCGGCATAGACGTCCGCCGCTTCCGGCCACGGTCCCACCAGTCCGAGCGTGTAGCGGGATTCGAACTTGTGGTCGTCGTTGAGCAACACCTTCAAATCGCTGATGCCGAAATAGCTTGTGCCGGCGGCGAATACGTCGCCGGACGTCAGCGCGCGCAGCGTGCTGTAGCCGCCGGCGCTGCCGCCCCGGATCGCCAGGCGCGCGCTGTCGGCCCGGCCCTGCGCAGCCATGGCGGCCGCGCCGGTGACGCAATCGTCGATGTCGACGACGCCCCACTGTCCACGCAACCGCTCACGGTAATCTCGCCCGTGCCCGGTGGAGCCGCCGTGGTTGACGTCGAGGATCGCGAAGCCGCGCGTCGTCCAGTACTGCAGCCCGGTCTGATACGACGGAAGCGCGGCGCTGGTCGGCCCGCCATGAACGAACACCAGAAGCGGCGGGAGATCGCCGTCGGGGCCGGTGTGGCCGGCGTTGACCGGCGGATAGAAATTGCCGTATGCCGTCAGGCCGGCGCTGTTGGTCCAACTCACCTCCTCCGCCCGGGAGACGTATCCCGGGTCGGGCACGTCCGGTGACGAGGTGGCCAGCACGGTCACGTCGCCGGTGCCCGTCTCGACGGACACGACCTCGGGGAGCCGGTCGGCGAGCCCGCGTTTGAGGGCGACGCGATCGCCTGTGGCACAGATGGTCTCGGTGTGCGTCGATGGGACGCCAAGAGGCGTGAGCGCGCCCGTGTCGTCGACCAGGGTCAGGCCGTGCGCGCCGTCCCGGATGACGGCCCGGCCATCATCGATGAAGGCGATGTCCCGCATTCCGAGCATCCACTGCGGACTCGCCAGGTCGGCCTCGACGCCCAGCACCTGGCGCGTCCGGCCGGCGTCGACGATCCACGGCGTCCACCAGTTCGTCTCGTCGCTGAAGAACCACAGCCGCCCGGCGGGGTCGTAGGCCGGCTGGCTGACCGAGACTCCCGGGCCTCCGGCGATCACGGTGGCGTCGCTCGCCCCCGCGCCGGTCAGACTCGCCTCGTGCAAGGTCGTGCTGTCCCATGGCATGTTCGGGTGATCCCACGACACCCATGCCACCCGGGTTCCGTCGGGAGACACCGCCGGCCGGGACACGAAGTCACTCCCCGTGGCCAGGACGGTTCCGAAGTCGGCGTTGTCGCCGTGCGGGTCGAGACGGACCAGTTCGTTCACCGGCTCGCCGCCGGCCCGGTGGTCCTCACGGACGGCATACAGCCAATCCCCGTGCAGGACAAGGCCACCGAAGCGAACCTCGCCCTCGGGGGTGATCGCGACCGGTTCGAGGGCACCCGCGTCCAGACGTCGCAGCCGGCCGTCGCCGAAGTGGCTGAAGACCACGATGCCGGACTGCACGGCATACGCCCCGCCGCCGTATTCGTGCACGCGGGAGCGGACGTTCCACGGTGCCGGCGTGACCTCGACTCGCTCGCCGGCGGCGCCGGCGTGGCGCATCAGGACGGTGCGGCCCTCCTCCCAGGGCCGGCCCTCGAGCCAGTAGGTGTCCGCGCCGTCGACGGCAACGTCGTCGAGGCGGGCTTGCGCCGCGGTCAGCGAGGCGGGAGTGATCGGTGAGGGCCAGGTGCCGTACGGGAGGACTGTCACCCGACGAAGCCTAGGGAAGCGCTGATCTTTAGGACTGTGCGGCCTGTTGGCTGGCTCGGCCGGGCGGGTCGGGAAATGATGGGGTCGTGGACAGTGAGCAGCTCTCCTTCACCGACGTCGAGTACGGCAACCGGCGGCGGGTTTCGCGCCGGGAGAAGTTCTTGGAGCAGATGGACGCCACGATCCCGTGGGGTCGGTGGGTGGGGTTGATCGAGCCCCACTACTTCCAGGACAGGCCTGGTAAGCGGGGCCGTAAGGCCACGCCGATCGGCACGATGCTGAGGATGTATCTGCTGCAGGTGTGGTTCAACCTCTCCGATGAGGGCGTGGAGGAGGCGATCTACGACTCCTATGCGATGCGGAAGTTCATGGGCCTGGATTTCGCTGTCGAGCAGGTCCCCGATGCGACCACCCTGCTCCACTTCCGCCACCTGTTGGAGGAGCACCACCTGGGGGAGAAGTTGTTTGCGGCGCAGAACGAGGTCTTCGAGGAGCGGGGGTGGATCATGCGGGGCGGTTCGATTGTGGATGCCACGATCATCGCCGCGCCATCCTCGACGAAGAACGCCACCGGTACCCGGGATCCGGAGATGCACCAGACCAAGAAGGGCAACCAGTGGTACTTCGGCATGAAGGCCCACATCGGCGCCGACGCGGGCACCGGGTACGTCCACTCGGTCACCGCGACCGCCGCGAACGTGCACGACCTGGAC
>NZ_HG764815.1:3854746-3856838 GCF_001050535.1 Nostocoides australiense Ben110
GCTACCATGACCGCATGACGGCCGAGGCGTGCGACCTGCTGTGCCTGGACGTGGCGCGCGCCGAGTCGGTCCGCGCAGCCCTGCCGAAGGCGCACCGCTCCCAGGCGATGGCGCTTACTGCCAAGGCACTGGCGGACCCGGTGCGCCTTCGCACGGCAACGGCCCTGGCCCTCGGGGCCGAGCTGTGCGTCTGCGATCTGGCGTGGGTCGTCGGCGCCGCGCCGAACCTGGTCTCGCACCACCTGCGCGTTCTGCGCCGCGCCGGCCTGGTGACCTCCCGCCGGCACGGCAAGCTGGTCATGTGCCGGCTGACCTCCCAGGGCGCGGCGCTACTGGACGCCCTGGGCGTCGCCGCAGAGCTGATCACCGCTCGTGGATGAGCCGACCGCGGCCGGCGGACCTCCGGTCCAGGGATCGCCCGCACGGGCGCGGCCGCGCCGGCCACTGACCGGCCCGCGGGTGATCCTCCTGGTCCTGGTCCTCGTCACTGCAGGCGTGGTGGCGGTCCAGCTCACCGGCTTCCTGTCGGCGGGCCAAGGCGCGGCGCTCGGGGGGTCCTCAGTGACTGCGGGCAGCAGGACGGTGACGGAGTACGCACCTGAGGACCGGGCTGGACCGGTGGCACTGTCGGGAACCGGGCTGACTGGTGAGGCGATCGACATCGCCGCATGGCGCGGCGACGTCGTGGTGATCAACGTGTGGGGTTCGTGGTGTGCGCCGTGCCGGGAGGAGGCGCCGATCCTTGCCGCCACGTCGGCTGCATACGCGAACCAGGGAGTGCGGTTCGTCGGGGTCAACGTGCGCGACAATCCGGCCGCGGCGATCGCGTTCGAGGACAGCTACGGGATCACCTACCCGAGCATCGACGACAGGAATGGCAAGGCCCTGCTGAGCCTGGCCGATCACCTCCCCGGAGCCGGGGTCCCGGTGACCCTGCTCCTGGACCGGGACGGGAGGCCGGCGGCGCGCGTCCTCGGCGCGGTGCAGGAGTCGACCCTGACCGCCCTGCTGGACACGGTCCTGGCCGAGCCCGCCACGTCGTCGTGAGCATGCTCCAAGACCTGGTCGCGACCGGCCCGATGCTGGCCGCCGTGGCCGTCGCAGCCCTGGCGGGGCTGATCTCCTTCGTGTCCCCGTGCGTGCTGCCCGTGGTGCCCGGGTACGTGTCCTACGTCGCTGGCGGCCCCTTGCTCGATGAGGGCGTCGCGACGCGGCGACGTCCGGTGGTGAAGGGTACTGCCTTGTTCATCCTGGGGTTCGCCTCGGTCTTCGTCGCCTACGGCGCCCTCTTCGGCGGTCTTGGCGCGACGCTGCAGTCCTCGCAAGCGGTGCTCACCCGTGTCCTGGGCGTCGTGGTCGTGGTCATGGGTCTGGTCTTCGCCGGCTGGCTGCCCCGGTCCCAGCGCCAGCTGCTGCCGCGGCTGCGTCCCAAGTCGGGCCTGGTCGGCGCCCCGCTGATGGGGGTCACCTTCGGACTGGGCTGGACACCGTGCCTGGGCCCGACCCTCGCCACGGTGCAGACCTTGGCGTTCACCGAGGCCAGCGCCGGGCGCGGGGCGACGCTGGCCGCGGTCTACGCCGCCGGGCTCGGTCTCCCGTTCATCGCGGTCGGTCTGGGCATGCGGCGGGCACTGACGGCGACCCAGTGGGCACGTGGGCACACCGTGGGGATCAAACGCGCTGGTGCGGTCATGCTCATCACCACCGGTCTGCTGCTGGCCACCGGGGTGTGGGACCACCTGATGCGAGGCCTGCAGTCCACGATCTCGGGCTACACCACCGTCCTGTGAACGACGTCGAAGAGCGAAAGGCCTCCACTGATGGCAACCCGTAAGCACGAAGCGGCCGAACGCGCTGCCCGGTTGGCCGAGATCCGCGAGCAGCAGCGGCGCGCCGAACGCCGCCGCACGGCGGTCATCACCGGCACGAGCGTGCTCGTGGCCGGGGTCCTCATCGGAGCGACGGCTGTCGTGCTCGTCGGCGAGCAGCGGCGCGCCGCCGAAGTCACTGAGGCAGCATCGGGCGACATCGAAGGGGTTGCGACCTTCAGTGACCTGTCGGCCAGCCATGTCCAGCAGCCGGTGCGGTACGA
>NZ_HG764815.1:3856938-3873341 GCF_001050535.1 Nostocoides australiense Ben110
AGCCGAAGACGTCAAGTCTCGGCAGGCGGGCGAGATGGAGGCGTTCAAGAAGGACCTGGCGGCCATCGTGGAGGACGTGATGAAGACCATCGTCCCCGAGGTGGTCAAGCGGGAAGAGACCAAGTCGGAGCAGAAGCGCGCCGACAAGACGATGGAGGACGCCCGGTCCCACTTGCGGGGTTTCGCCCGCACGATCCCGATGTTCCTCATGGCCTACGGCGATCGGGACACCCGCCTGGCGAACTTCGACGACTACACCCCCGACGATGTGTTCGAGGAGATCACCGGCATCACCGAGGCCGAGTTCCGGGTGCTGCGCGACGGCCAAGAGATCACCGAAGACGACGGGACGGTCACGATCATCCCCGGCCTGTTCGACGAGTCCGTCTTCGACCAGGCCGTCCAGGAGTTCCTGGACAAGAAAGAGGGTCTGGCTGACTACTTCGACGACGAACTAACCGAGGACATCTTCGCCTACATCCCTCGGCAGAAGACCTCGCTGGTGTTCACCCCCAAACCCGTCGTCGAGAAGATGGTTGACATCCTGGAAGAAGAGAACCCCGGCATCTTCACCGACCCGGAAAAGACCTTTGCGGACCTCTTCTCAACGGCGGGACTCTTCCTGATGGAGCTTGTTCGCCGCCTCGACCACGGCCTGGCCGACCAGATCCCAGACCAGGACGAGCGCCTGCGGCACATCCTCACCTCGCAGATCTTCGAGATGAGCCACAACCAGATCCTGCACCGCATCACTATCGAGGCCGTCTCCGGCGGCATCCCCGAACGCAAGCGTTGGATGGAGGAGTCCGGACACTTCAGGGTGGGCAACCTCGCTCGGATGACCCCCGAAGAGCGACAGACGATGGTCGAGGACATGCTGACAGTAGGGTCCTGACCATGAGCAAGAAGTTCGATGTTGTCATCGGCAACCCGCCCTATCAGGAGGAGGCGCAGGGAGGGGGCACCCGTGACACCCCCGTGTACCACCTGTTCATGGACGCGGCCTACGAAGTAGGCAAGAAAGTCGTGCTCATCACCCCGGCACGCTTCCTGTTCAACGCGGGCTTCACCCCTAAGGCGTGGAACGAGAAGATGCTCGCTGACCCTCGCCTGAGGGTCCCGCACTACGTGCCTGACAGTGACGCCCTGTTCCCCGGTACGACGATCAATGGCGGGATCGCAGTCACCTACTGGGATGAGGATCACGACGGCGAGTCAATCGGCACGTTCACGAGCTTCCCGGAGCTCAACACGATCCTCCACAAGGTGATCGAGTCCGGTGATGCCTCGCTGGCCCAGATCGGGATCACGAGTTCGCGCTCCTACCGCTACACAGACAAGTTGTACGAAGACCACCCGCAGGCTCGTGACCTGCGACCAGAAGGCAACACGGCGCTGGTGAATACGAACACGTTCGAGCAGTTCGCGTTTCTCTACCACGCAGACAAGCCCGCCGACGGCAACGAGTATGTCCGTGTGTACGGCCTCGCTGGCAGGAGCCGCGCTTACCGCTGGATTCGCCGTGACTACCTCACCGGTCCGGAGGGCCTCGGTAAGTACAAGGTCCTGGTGCCGGCTTCCCGAGGGCACCTCGGAACACTCGGTAGGGAGCCGGCCTTGGTTATCGGTGAACCGATGATTGGTGAGCCCAGTGTTGGGGTCACCCAGACCTTCATCACGATCGGATCCTTCGATGAGAAGGTCGCCGCCGACGCTTGTCTCAAGTACGTGAAGACCAAGTTCGCCCGCGCGCTTCTCGGTGTCCTGAAGATCACTCAGCACAACCCTGCCAGGGTCTGGAAGTACGTCCCCCTCCAAGACTTCACGTCGGCTTCGGACATCGACTGGACGACTCCGATCCCGCAAATTGACCAGCAGCTTTACGCGAAGTACGGCCTCGACGCCGACGAGATCGCCTTCATCGAAGCCCACATCAAGCCGATGGAATGACCGCTGGCGACATGATCTGACCTTGCATTTCACAAGTTGCCCCCGCCCAGATAGTTGGGCGGGGGCAACGTTGAGGCGTCGGTCACCCCACCTGCCGCACCACCCGGGCCGGCAGTGGGACGATGCGGCGCCTGGTGGTGACTACGGTCGTCACCCTGACGGTGATGCCACCACGGCGGATGACACGGGTGCGACGAGTGGTCGACACCACGATCAGCCGTTCTCGGTGACGGTCGAGCCGGGGTGGCGCCGGGCCGTCGCCGGGGTCACGAACCGGCCGGTGATCGCACTGCGGGAGCGCGTCCCCGATCCCTTATTGCCGCCCGCCTCGATGACGGTGCTCTTCGGGTGGCGCGCTGCTGTCGCCCGGGTCACGTACCGGCCGGTCTTGGCCGATCTTGCGCGCCCGCGGCCGCTGGACTTTCCTGCCATGTCGAACCTCCAAAGGGTTCACGTGCGGGCTCGGAGGCGATAGGCTGTCGGTTTCCACACCATGCTCGCCCTTCGCTCCGTCCCGCGGTTCGGAGGGCGGTGCTGTTGCACCACCCTGGCCGGCTCCCGGTTGGAGTCGGTCGTCTATCTCTTAGTGGTGCCGTCGTCGCTACCCCCCGGCTGATGGGGAGTTTGCTTGGCCTGGGCTTGGGCGATGACGCTCCTAGCCCGGGTGACGGACACCGAGGCTCGAAGAGTGCGCGCCTGCCGGCTGCCGAGTGAGCTCTTGTTCACCTTCTGGACGATGTTGCTGTCGCTCACGCGCTCCTCCGTTTCTGGATCCTCTGCCTGTGGTTGGCGAGCATCCGCTCGACCGTCTTCTCCGAGACACTGAGCTCTTGGGCGATCTCCCACTGGCGCCAACCGGCCGCCGTATAGACGATGGCGAGGCGGAGCCTGCGGTCCTCGATCTCGCCGAGTTCGGCCTGGGCCAGCATGTCGTCCAGGGCGCGGTCGTGAGGGCGCACGTGAGGGTGCAGATCCTCGGTCATCTCGCGCTGTGCGCTCCAGCGGTCCTCCCGGGCGAGCCAACTCCTGTAGATGTTGGCGAACCGGATGAGGCACTGCCCGATGAAGAAGGTGCGCAGGCTCGCACCCTTGCGCGGGTCCCACTTCTTCTTGAGCAGGACCGTCTCCCGGAACTTGATCACCGCCAGACCGACTGTCTCGTTCGTCAGCTCCTCGGCGTGGTCGTCCCGGAGCTCCCATGACGGAGGGGCAAGTCCGCCCAGGCCGCGATCACGACACTTGGCGAAGATCAGTCCAGATCGCACCCATGAGCCGATGACGGCCAGTCCGTAGCGCGCGAGTTCGTCCGCGAAGTAGTCGTAGCCTGACCCGCAGAATCCGGCTAGCGCGAGGGTGTTATAGAGGTCGAGGTCACCGGCGAGCCGATCCACATCAGCTGCGGGCTTGTCAAAGGCGGGGTCCGCCAGCCACGCCTCCGGCACCCCGAGCGCAATCGTCCCACTCTTGTCCGGTTGTATCCGGGGCGCCCCCGAGTCCCCGACGGGCTGTCCGTCGGGCGCCTCCTCGGGGGGCGGGATCAAAAGGTCTCCTCATCTGTCGGGCTTGAGCACCGACGCGCAAGCTTCTCGGTGTTCAACCCCTCTTAAGTGCCGGCCCCATCATCTCCCCCCACACCGACATGGTGATATATGTCACATCGAGGGGCCATGTCCGATGGCAGATCCGAACGTGGCGGACACCACTCTGGCAGCCGGACAAAACTGCTCGGAACCGTGGCCAACACCTACGTGGGTTCTCAATGCCGACCGTTGCTGGGGCGCCCCACTCCCGCTTCTGACAGTCGTGGACACTGAGAAGCCTACTCCTGTGCGGCAATCCGCCTGAAGGGTTAGATAAACACAGGTGCTCGAGACTGGAAGTACAGCAACGATTACGTCGACGCGGAAGACGGTTACCGGCACTCCAAGTGGCTCGCCTTCATGGAGCGCCGACTCAAGCTCGCGCGCAAACTGCTGAATCCGACCAACTCCGTCCTCATCATCAGCATCGACGAGCGCGAGTATCTGCGACTGGGACTGCTCCTGGAACAGACCTTTCCCGAGGCGCGGATACAGATGGTCTCAGTCGCAATCAACCCGGCTGCGATCGCGCGAGGATCGGAGTTCAGGCGTGCTGACGAGTACTACTTCTTCGTGATGCTTGGGGACGCCGCTCCGCTACCTGTGCCATTGGCCAGCGACTGGATCACCACCAAGGGCCGGACGCATCGCGGTGAGATCCGCTGGGACCTCCTTCGTCGATCAGCCGCCTCGTCCGCCAGGAGCGATAGGCCCGGCATGTTCTTCCCGATCTTCCTGAACCCAGACACCCGAACGATCCACTCCGTTGGCGAAGCCATAGACCTCGCCACCGACCGGGCGGCTGTTGCACCCCCCGACGGCACGATCGCTGTATGGCCGATACGAAGGAACGGGACCGAGGGACGGTGGCGGTTAGGCCCGTCCTCAACCCGAGAAGCGCTCACCAACGGCTTCGTGAAAGTCGGGGCGGTAAAGGGAGAGAACACGCCGATCTACTACCTGACGGTGGGAGAGCAACGGAAGATCCAGGACGGCATCTACACCGTTACCGGTCGAGACACCGACGGTTCGGTGGTTACTTCCACTCTCGACTCGGACGAGCGTCGAGTCATCCCAAGCACCCAGTGGAGGGTCGCCAGCCACGACTCGACGCAGTACGGCTCACGGATGCTGATGCGGTTCATCCCTGATCGGCGTTTCCCCTTCCCCAAGAGCCTGTACGCCGTCGAGGACGCCCTGCGGTTCTTTCTTGCAGACAAGCCCGATGCAGTCGTCATCGACTTCTTCGCTGGCTCAGGCACCACAGCACACGCCGTCATGCGCCTCAACCATCAGGATGGGGGCCATCGCCGAAGCATCATGGTGACTAACAACGAGGTCTCAGCCACGGAGGAGACATCACTCCGACGCAAGGGGCACCGCCCGGGAGATCCCGAGTGGGAAGCGCTTGGGATCTGCGACTTCATCACCAAGCCCCGGATCGAGGCGGCCATCACCGGCCTCACACCAAGCGGAGAAACCATCCGGGGGGAGTATCAGTTCACCGACCCCTTCCCGATGTCAGACGGGTTGGAGGAAAACGTTGAGTTCTTCACGCTGACCTACGAGGATCCGCGGGTCGTGGGAGCAGACATGGCGTTTGAGGCGATCGCGCCGCTGCTGTGGATGAGAGCCGGAGCCCGCGGAGAGCCGATCACCTCGACGACCGACACCTTTGCCCTGGCCGACACCTACGGGGTGCTGTTCGCGATCGACGCAGCCGGCGCCTTCGCTGCCGCCGTCGACCACGCCGGTGAGCTCGAGGTCGCGTTCATCGTCACCGACGACGAGAAGCAGTTCCAACGGGTCGCGGCACTGCTGCCCGCGCGAGTCGAGACGGTGCGGCTGTATGAGTCGTACCTGCGGACCTTCGAGATCAACACCGGTAAGGAGTAGTCGGTGCGCTACCAGCTGAAGGACTACCAGGACGACGCCGCGCGCGCCGTGCTGGAACGGCTCGAGCAGTGCCGCGAGGACTACCACCGCCGCGGTGAACGGTTCTCCTTCGCGCTCTCGGCGACCACGGGTGCCGGCAAGACCGTGATCGCCGCGACCGTGATCGAGGCACTGATCCATGGCTCCACCGAGCTCGACGTCGAAGCCGACCCCGGAGCGGTGGTGCTGTGGATCAGCAAGGACCCGGCACTCAACGAGCAGACCCGGCACCGGATCATCGAGGCCGCCGACCGGGTTCCAGTCGGGGACCTGGTCCTGCTGGACAAGGACTTCGCCGGCGAGAAGCTGGAGAAGGGCACCGTCTACTTCATCAACCCGGCCAAGCTGGCCAGCAGCAGCTTGTTCGTGCGCAAGACCAACGCCCGCCAGTTCACGTTCTGGGAGATCCTCGACAACACCATCCGAGACGACCAGCTGACCCTCTACGTGATCCTCGACGAGGCGCACGAGGGGATGAAAGCGGTCCGGCGGGATGAGGCCGAGGAACGCCAGACGATCGTGCAGAAGATCATCAACGGCAACGGGACCAACCTGCCCGTCCCGATCGTCTGGGGGATCTCTGCCACCCCGGAGCGGTTCACTACGGCGATGGCCAGCGCCACCGAGCGAACCGCAAAGTCGAACGTGGTGATCGACCCCGTCCGGGTGCAGGCCTCGGGGCTGCTGAAGAACACCCTGGTGCTCGACATCCCTGACGAGAAGGGCGACTTCGAGACCTCGATGCTGCGCGACGGAACGATCGAGTTCGTCGCTCAGAGCGCCCGCTGGGCCGACTATTGCGCCGCTGAGGGCGAGAACGTGGTCACGCCGCTGCTCGTGGTGCAGCTGCCCAACAAGGAGACTGGAGCCGCCGGCGAGAAGGCTGAGGACCGGCTCATCGCCACCACCCTCAACGTCATCCGTGGCGCCTTCCCGGAGTTCACCGACGACTGCGTCGCACACGTCCTGGGCGACCGCGGGGATCTGGAGATCAACGGCATACCGATCCCGAAGGTCAAGCCGCAGGACATCCAGAACGATCCGACGGTGCGGGTGCTGCTGGCCAAGGACGCCGTCTCCACCGGATGGGACTGCCCTCGAGCAGAGGTCCTGGTCTCGCTGCGGCCGGCGCGGGACAAGACCTACATCACCCAGTTGCTCGGCCGGATGGTGCGAACCCCGCTGGCGCGGTCGACCAACGATGACCGGCTCAACTCGGCCTCGTGCTTCCTGCCGCACTTCGACCGACCCACCGCGAAGGCGGTCTCCGAGGAAATCATGGGCATCGCCAAGAGCCGAGGGGGTGAGCCACCGCTGCCTCCGGGACCCAAGGTGATCTTCCAGCCGGTCGACCTGGCCTGGAACGAGAAGGTCCCCGAGGAGGTCCGCGAGCTGCTGGAAAGCCTGCCCTCGCTGCCCAAGCCGGCGGCCGCGCCCAGGCCGGTCAAGCGGGCGATCGACGCAGCGACCGCGATGGCCGTCGACGGATTCGTCGACAAGCCCAACGAGCAGCTGATGAGCTCGCTCTTCGGGGTGCTCGACGGGGCTGCGGCTCAGTACGCCGAGGACGTCGAGCAGATCTCGGCCGCGATCATGGAGGCCGAGGTCCGCAGATTCACCGCCCGGCACGGAGACAGCTCGGCCCAGACCAGCCACATGGTGCGCGAGGCCGACGAGAACACCGTCAAGGAGGCGCTGGGCTCCACCCGACGGATCCTGGGCGCGGCCGTGGTCACCGGATACCTCAAGAAGCTCTACCAGCAAGCGCTGACTGCTGACGGGATCACTGCTGACTTGGTCAGCATCGACGCCCGGGTCGCGGCCTTGTCCCGGATCGAGCGCAACGGCGAGGCCGTGGTGGTCAAGGCGCTGCAGGACACCGCCGAGACGCAGACCCGGGCGTGGTTGGAGAAGTACCACGGCCAGATCAAACTCCTTGGAGATGCCCGGCAAGCGGTCTACGACGACATCCGGGGCCAGGCTCGCGAACCGGAGCTCACTCCCACCGAGTTGCGGACCAACCAGCGGGTCGAGGGAGGGACCGCCGAGGGGGAGAAGCTGCCCCGGTACCCCAAGCACGTCCTGGCCGACGGCGATGGGCAGTGGCCGTTGGACCCCAAGTTCACCAGCTGGGAGAAGGACGTCCTCGCCCAGGAGCTCGACCGGTCCTCGGTCGTGGCCTGGTACCGCAACCCCTCCGACGCCGGCAAGCACTCCATCCGGGTGCCCTACCGCAAGGACGGGCTCTGGAAGTCGCTGCAACCGGACTTCATCTTCTTCGACACCAACGCCGGCGGGCAGATCGTCCCCTCGATCGTCGACCCCCACAGCGGCAGCTTCACCGGAGCGCTGGAGCGCCTCGAGGGGCTGGCCAGGTACGCCGCGGAGCACGGCGCGGTCTACGCCAGGATCGACGCGATCGACGAGGGGCGAGACAAGACCCTGCGGTCGTTGGATCTGAAGGACCCCACGGTCCGAGCGGCGATCCTGGCGGCCGAGAAGGACGGCAAGTCCGCGGCCGACCTCTTCAACGGACCGCAGTCGCGCGCCTACTGACCTGATCTCGCACGCATGAGGGGGTCACAGAGACCCCGCTGGTGAACCTTCCCCAGGTGACCGTCGCAAACCACTGACCGTGCGAGGCCACCATGGATGTGCTCACCGCTGCGTGGGTCGGGGCAGGATCCCCAACCCCTCACGCGACCTCCCTGACCGGAGACTGCTCCCACTGCGGATCCCGCGACCAGCTGGTCGCGGTGCGGTCCGTGGTGTCCAAGCAGTTCACCGGATTCGACGGATGGGCCAACCCCTCGGGTCGAGGCGTGTGCCCGGGATGCGCCTGGGGGTACGCCACAGCCGAGCTGCGCGCTGGAGCACACCTGGTCACCAGAGACCCGGCAAGCCTGGCCCCTCTCGACCGCGCCGGCGTCGCCGCCCTGCTGCGGTCGGGACCGCTCGGCACCGACAGCGCTCTGGTGGTCCCGCTTCGGCCAGGACGCAAGCATCTGCTGCCAATGGCCACCTGGGGCAGGGTCGCGGTCGAGGACGTCGACCTGGGATGGAACCACCAGGAGCTGGCCCGGCTACGTCAGATCGACCGGCTGCGGGCACTGGGGTTCGGGTCGCGCATGCTCACCGCCGCTGCTCCGCCCTTCCAGGTCATGAGGACGCTGACCCCAGAGCAGTTCCCCCAGGTGCTGGACGCCTGGAGCCAGCTGGAGCCGTGGCGTCAGCCCGGGAACCCCTGGATGGCACTTGCCGTGCACGTCACCACCCCCACCACGAAGGAGAGCCGACGATGATGAACACCCCCTTCCGCAGCGTCACCGCCGCGGGGAACCCGCTCACGCACCTAGTGGTGACCAGCCCAGCCCTGCGCGGGACACGACCCGACGAGCTTCCGGCGACCACCCTGTGCGGCCGCGCGGCGCTGGAGGAGATCGAGGACCACCCAGCCGAGGTGCAGTGCCCCCGATGCCTCGATCGGGCGCCGGCGTTCATGGCCCTGCCGACCTACGCGGTGGCGCTGTGAAGCAGGACGTGACCCCGACGACGAGGTGGCTGGCGACCACGGCCGACTTCATGCCGGCCCTCGACGGACCCGCCGGCGTCGCCGAGCGGCTGCTGCTGCTGGTGCACTACGGCATCGACTGGTCTGGAGGGTGGGTCTCGCGCTACCGGCCGACGTACTGGGAGAGCCTGCTGCCCGATCGGGTGATCTGCGCGACCTACCGGTCAGCCAACCTGCGCCGGTGGTGGCGCGACGTCGCCGACGACCTCGGGTCGCAGCCCCGCACCGCCGCCGAGCGCGCCGAGCTCGAGCAGCTGCTGCGCGCCGAGTCACTTCCGGTGCTGGAGGTCCTGCGCTTCGAGACCGAGGCGCTGCTGCTGAGGACCAGGATCGTCGCCGACACCGTGCGCCAGACCCGTGCCACTCGGACCGAGGAGGTGGCCTGATGCGCACCACCCGGTGGGAAGGCACCCTGACCGCACTTTCCTCGATCGCCCACGGCGGTGAGACCCGCGGCACCATCACGCTGCTTCGCCGCGAGCTGGTCTGCTCTTCCAGCGGTGAGCTGGTCCACGTCCCGATCGTCTCCGGCAACACCCTGCGCGGCCGGCTACGCCGACTGGGGGAGGAGCTGCTCCGTGACGCCGTCGGCTACGAAGGTCTCCTGCACCCCGCAGCAGCTCACGCGCTCAGGGGTGGTGGGTCGCTGGCCAAGACCAGTCACGAGCCGCTGTCCGGGAACCGGCTCCAGCAGCTGCGCGACCTGGTCCCGCAGATCGGGGTGTTCGGCGCCGCCGGGGGAGGGACGATCATCAACGGTGCCCTCGATGTCGGCAAGGTCGTCCCTCACCTGAGCGAGACCAGCCACATCACCGGCGTCACCACCACCCGCTCTGCCTTCACCGGCACCCAGCTCGAGGCCTACACCCGTCAGGACGACAGCGACGGCCACGACTTCGCCGGCGTCATCACCCCGGTCGACACCGGAGCCGAGCTCCTCTTCGACGAGACCGGGCGGCCTGAACCAGTGCTGCGCGGAGGCAACCAGATGCTCTTCCACATCGAGACCTTCCCGGCCGGCACCACCTTCAGCACCTGGCTGCGGCTGCGCCGACCCAGCCCTCTGGAGATGGCCTTCTTCCTCGAGGTACTCGACACCTTCCACAGCGACGGGCGGCTCGGGGGCCGGGTCGGGATCGGCCATGGTCAGGTGAGGGCCGACCTCACCGTCGACGTGCATCCCTCCACCGACGAGCTCCCAGACTGGCGCGCTGTGCTCGACCAGAACCGGAGCGAGATCCTCACCGCACTCCAGGGGCTGGCGTGAAGCCGCTCACGGTGCGGGCTCACCTGTCGTTCGGGATCGCCCAGGCAGCGCCGTGGGGCATCGCGCTGGACGGGCTGCTCGCCTCGGAGCTGTGGGCGCGCCAGAAGGCCTCCTGCCGGGAGCAGGGCCAGGAGTACGTGCGCGCGATGGAGCGTGACGACCCACCGGATCTCGATCTCCCGTTGGCGCGGTGCACCCCGCCCGATGGCCCATGGCACTGGGCCGCGACCTGCGCCCTACCCGACCAGGACTCCGGCCGGGTCGATGTCCACACCTGGACCGGACGGGTGGATGCCCGGGCGCTGGAGCAGGTCTCCACGGGACTGCCGAAGACGGTCTCTGACCGACAGGGACGGTTCCGGGCCCGCAGGATGCCGTTGTTGGTCACGCCGTGCGCTTCGGTGACCTGGCACGCCGTCGGCGACCCGACCGCGATCCATGAGCTGCTGGAGCCGGTCGTCAGCATCGGCAAGAAGCGTTCCACCGGTGAAGGCCACGTCCTGCGTTGGGAGGTACAGCTCGCCGAGGACCTCGACGAGTTCACCGCCGGCCACCTGCACCCCGACGGGACCCTGGGCAGGCCATGCCCCCAGACCTGTCGAGACCGGGCCGGCGCCGAGGTCGTCGACGGAGGCCTCGGCCGTGCGGGGATCCGACCGCCTTACATGCATCCCGCCCGACAGCACCAGCTCGCGCTCCCGGCACTGCTGAGCTCATGACCGCCGGCCTCGACGTCCGCGCCCTGCAGGGGCTGCGCGCCAGTCGCCGCGACCTGGACCTGATTCGGTGCCGGATCCGGGCGCACCTGGACCAGCACGAGGGCTACGTCGCCTTCTCCGGCGGCAAGGACTCCCTGGTCGTGCTCGACCTGGTCCGACAGGTCGCCCCCGAGACACCTGTGGCCTTCTTCGACAGCGGCCTGGAGTTCCCCGAGACCTACGTCTACCTCGAGCAGCTGACCAAGATGTGGTCGCTCAACCTGGACGTCGTTCCTGCCCGGATGACCACGTTGGAGGTCCTGGCCGGCAATGGCGGCTGGGACCACCATGCACCTGACCGGCCGACACCGAACCTGCACCAGGTCCTCATCGTCGAACCAGCCGCGACCGCGCACCGGGCGCACGGCCCGGGGGAGCTGTGGGGAGTGCGTGCGGAGGAGTCCCGCGGCCGAGCGGCGGCCTACGCCAACGCTCTTCGAGCCGTGACCTGCCCGCGCCCCGACACCTGCACCGGCCAGCAACGGCGGGGGGCCCGCCATGGGGGGCTGATCAGCCGGGTCGACGGGACCGTCGCCTACGGTCCGGTGTGGGACTGGCACACCGACGAGATCTGGGGGCACATCAGCCGGTACCGGCTCCCGGTCAACCCGGTCTACGACAAGCTGCGCCGGCTCGGCGCACCTGAGCACTTCCTGCGGGTGTCGGGGATGATCGACGGGACCCGCCTCGAGGAGGGGCGGATCACGTGGCTGCGCCGGGGCTGGCCGGCCCTGTTCGAGGAGCTCGCCGCGGTCCTGCCCCGGATCCGCGAGTTCGTTTAGGAAGGAGGAGCAGCACGATGGACACGCCCGAGGACGACGTCGTCGACGGCGCGATCGGTGACGTCCAGAGGATGACGGACGAACTGCTCGCTCGCGCCCGCAGGAGGCACCCTGGGGTCGAGTTCTCCATCGCCATCGACCAGGCGCTCTCACTGCTGCTGCCCAAGTCCGCCGACCGGATCTACCGCACCATCAACGGACGCCTCGGCTACTACGCCGGGCACGTCTACGACGACTGCCTGGTCCAGGCGATGGATCATCCGGCCGAAGCGGCGGACATCATCACCTTGGTTCCCCTCGACGCCCATGACCCACCCTGCTGGCAGGGCGATCTGCGGACTGGACGCATCACCTCACTCTGAGCGGTCGCGCACCGGTGGAGCGCCACGTGACCTCAACGACACCCCCGCCTGCGCCAGTGCTCTTCGCACCGCAGTCTGGGACCGATCCGACATCGCGGCCAGATCCCTCAGGGACAACCCTTCCCGGTATCCGTGAGCAACGAACTCGAGCAACGCCTGTCTCTGCTCGGCGCTCTGACGCACCCCAGCTGTGCCCCGAAACTGCGGCAGCGGCTCGGGAACGGGTTTGCCCGGGTATGGCACGGGTGACCCTCCTCGTTTCGAGTAGCAGCCGCTCCCTCACAACCGAGGAGACGCGCAGCGGTATGCCGCCACCACTCACCCTAGATAGGCCACCGACCCCGGCACCCCATGCCGCCGGGGTCGGCGGCCCAGTCGGGCTCTGGGGGTCGGTGGTGGGCGGTAGCGTCGAAGACACCACCACTTGTGAGCGGCTGACCATCGCTCACCCGAGACCCGAGGAGGGGTCGTGTTCGAGATCGAGTTCGGTGACTGCGATGAGGGGCTGCACCCGCACTGTGAGGGGGTGGAGTGCGAGACCGTGCTGCTGGTGTCGGGGTTTGATTCTCTGGAGCAGGCTGAGGAGTACGCCCGGGAGATCCTGTACGACCGGCACACCGTCGCCGAGGTCCTTGCCGACCCGGGTGATGGTCTGCTGGCGGCGTCGATGATGACCGAGGCGAGGGATCCCGCTGGCGTGGTGATTCGGGACTACAACGTGGCTGACACCTCCCAGCCCAACGGCGAGCAGGGGTACACGTTCGTGGCCGGCGGGCACGACGAGTTCTCGCTCTACCTGCCCGACTGACCGGGTATCCGGCACGAGCTCGACGGGCCGGCAGCGTCATCTTCGGAGGCGGCTGTCGGCCTTCCCCTGTGCCCGGCACCCCATGCCGCCGGGCACAGGGGATTCCGTTGTCGTGCAGGGGTGTTCGGTGTCGGTGCTGGCCGGTAGTGTCGAAGGCACCAACCAATCGGGCGGACTGACCATCTGCCCCTGACTCCGATGAGGAGATGACCCATGACAACCATGGCTGCTGAGGCTCCGGTGTGGAGCATTGACCTGGTGGGGCGGCCCGCTGTGGTCGACCACGAGATGACGATCGTGACCGCGCTGCGCGGCACGGAGGTGTTCACCGCGCTGGAGCCGGGGATCGGCCGGAATGCCGAGTCGGTGGTGATGCTGCCGGTGACCGGCGAGTTCGTCGAGATCGCCGAGGTGATGCCCTCCGGCGAGACCGTGAAGGGCTACTGGCTGGGGCCAGTCGAGACCGGGGGCCGGGTGCACGAGACGTTCTCGGTGCTCGTGCTGTCCGAGTCGAAGGTGCAGCGGCTGGTGATGCCGGTCGCCAAGGTCGACGCCCGGCAGTTGGTCAAGGGGCGGGCCAGCGAGGGGGAGCGGGCGGCCATGGGCGCGCTGCTGACCGAGGCACGGGCCCACATCTGCACCCGGCGCGACCAGGAGTCGTGGCGGGACCGGCTCGTCTCTGAGGCGCACAGCGAGGCCGACGACCGCCAGTGGTGCGGGGAGTTCGACGACTTCATGGATCGGGTGGGGCTGCCCCGCAAGCGAGCCATATTCAACGGATGCAACGTTGGGGCCGCTCGTCCAGCGGGCGGCCCCAACATCTCGTGACGAGGTTACAGTCGATCGAGCCCTGTTCAACCGAAGTAACTTGCGGGGCCATTCACGCCCTAGCCGCGATGGGAGAGTAATCATGACCGACAAGAAGGTTGTATTCGTCGCGTTCGCGATCGAAGACGAGAGGATGCGGGACCTCTTCAAGGGACAATCCCTGCACCCGCGCCACCCCTACGAGTTCATCGACATGTCGGTCAAGAAGCCGTACGACACTGAGTGGAAAGAAAAGGTCCGCACCCGGATTCGCCGCTCCGACGGAATTGTGGCTTTGGTCAGTAAGAACTCGCTCACGTCATCTGGTCAGAAGTGGGAGATCCAGTGCGCCAAGGAGGAGGGGAAGAAGATCCGAGGCATCTGGATCTACTCCAATGACCGGACTGCGCTGGCGGGCGTCCAAACCGTCGAATGGACCGACGCTAACGTGGCGAATTTCATCGACTCGCTCTGAGCTATGCGTAAGGCACTCATCGTGGGGATCGACTACTACGAGTCGATAGTATCGCTGCACGGAGCAGCCAATGACGCGCACAATGTCAAGGGGGTCCTGGACCGGCACGCCGACGGGACCACGAACTTCACTCAGCCCAAGTTGCTTGTGGCGACGAGCGAGGATAGTGCCGTGTCGCGAACCGAGTTGCGCGAATCCGTCCAGGAACTGTTTCGGGACAAGGCCGACATCGCGCTGTTCTACTTCTCGGGCCACGGCTATATCGACAGCACGGGCGGATTCCTGTGCCCTAGCGACTGTGCTGACGGCCATGACGGACTCGCCCTCAGCGATGTGATGACGTTGGCCAGTCAGTCCCCGGCGGAGAACAAGGTCATCATCCTCGACTGCTGCCACAGCGGAGGAGCGGGGAACAATCCGATTTCTCCCGCGTTTGCCGAGATCAAGGACGGCGTGACGATTCTCACCGCGTCAACGGCGAAACAGTATTCACTGGAATCGAATGGTTCTGGGGTGTTCACCAACCTCCTCGTGGATGCTCTCAGCGGTGCCGCGGCTAACCTGGTTGGTGAGGTTACGCCGGGCAGTGTGTACGCACATGTCGATCAATCGCTAGGGCCTTGGGCCCAGCGGCCGGTCTTCAAGACCAACGTTGAGCGCTTCGTTTCACTGCGAAAGGCAGAAGCTCCGATCGCATTGACAGCTTTGCAGAGGCTGACCGAGCTGTTTCAGGACCCGGCGTTGGAACTCCCGTTGGATCCGTCCTACGAGCCCGAGCGTAATGGGAGCGAGCCCCCGGGCACTCCGCTGCCGGATCCCCTGAAGAACGCAGATTTCGCGATCTTGCAGGAACTCGCAAAGGTCAACCTCGTACGGCCCGTTGGGGAGAAGCACATGTGGCACGCAGCGATGAACTCAAAGGCTTGCGAACTGACCGTCCTTGGTCAGCATTACTGGGGACTAGTCAACCAAGAGCTCATCTAATGTCCGAGAGCGACAGGATCCGACAGGTCCTCGAGAGCAAGAGGATCCTCGATCGGCTCGCCTCGATCGAGCACGAGCGATGGGCCCACTGGCAACGCTACGTCCATGCCCACTGCCAACGACGTGACGATGGGTCCCTCGTCATCCCACCAGATCTTGTCGCAAGGTGGGAGCGGCAGATCGAGACGCCGTTTGTCAACCTCCCGGAGGGAGAACAGGAGAGCGATCGCGAACAGGTCCAGCGATACCTGCCAGTCGTCATCAGAGCACTGGAGGACTGGCAGGCCCTGGACAGCTAGCGAGAGCAGGGGCGCGACGCTTGGCCCGCAGGCCTTGGGTGATCCATCCGCATCAATGATGCATATAATGCAACAGTGACGAACGTTGTTGCGGGACGATTCCCCGGGGTTGCCCCTTCTGTGGATCCCGAGCGCATCGTCTTCGACGCGATGCAGGAAGGGTGGGCCGCTCAACAGAGGTCGCGGCAGTTGAAGGCCTCGACGATCGAGGGCCGGCTGGCTGTCGTGAGGCGCTTCGCGGAGTACACCAACCAGTACCCATGGCAGTGGACAGCAACCGAGTTCGAAGCCTTCGTCACCAGCCTGGTCGGGGCTCGACCGACGACGATCCGCGGCTACCAAGCAGCCTTGCGAATCTTCCTGGAGTACGTCACGAGCGCGGACTACGAGTGGGTAAGCCGATGCAAGGACGAGTTCGGGTCTGCCCCGACCCAGGTCGTCACCGAGTGGAACAGCTACCACCACACCACGCCTTACGAAGGCGACCCCGGACGCCGCCCACTCACCTACGACGAGGTTCAGGCACTATTCGACGCCGCTGACGGTCTCGTGGAGAGCATTCGTTGCCGAGGCCGGAAAGGCGCGATCGCCGCGCAGCGTGACGCCATCGTCCTCAAGGTGGTGTATGCCTTTGGGCTTCGACGCCGCGAGCTCTGGGGCCTTGACCTCGCCGATCTCCACGGCAACCCCAAGGTGCCCGAGTACGGCAAGGCGGGCTGTCTGTTCGTGAGATGGGGCAAGAGTTCGCGTGGCGGTCCTCCGAAGCGTCGATCCGTATTGCTGGTGCCGGAGATGGACTGGGTCGTTGCCTCGGTGCGGCAGTGG
>NZ_HG764815.1:3873441-3883226 GCF_001050535.1 Nostocoides australiense Ben110
AGCCGAAGACGTCAAGTCTCGGCAGGCGGGCGAGATGGAGGCGTTCAAGAAGGACCTGGCGGCCATCGTGGAGGACGTGATGAAGACCATCGTCCCCGAGGTGGTCAAGCGGGAAGAGACCAAGTCGGAGCAGAAGCGCGCCGACAAGACGATGGAGGACGCCCGGTCCCACTTGCGGGGTTTCGCCCGCACGATCCCGATGTTCCTCATGGCCTACGGCGATCGGGACACCCGCCTGGCGAACTTCGACGACTACACCCCCGACGATGTGTTCGAGGAGATCACCGGCATCACCGAGGCCGAGTTCCGGGTGCTGCGCGACGGCCAAGAGATCACCGAAGACGACGGGACGGTCACGATCATCCCCGGCCTGTTCGACGAGTCCGTCTTCGACCAGGCCGTCCAGGAGTTCCTGGACAAGAAAGAGGGTCTGGCTGACTACTTCGACGACGAACTAACCGAGGACATCTTCGCCTACATCCCTCGGCAGAAGACCTCGCTGGTGTTCACCCCCAAACCCGTCGTCGAGAAGATGGTTGACATCCTGGAAGAAGAGAACCCCGGCATCTTCACCGACCCGGAAAAGACCTTTGCGGACCTCTTCTCAACGGCGGGACTCTTCCTGATGGAGCTTGTTCGCCGCCTCGACCACGGCCTGGCCGACCAGATCCCAGACCAGGACGAGCGCCTGCGGCACATCCTCACCTCGCAGATCTTCGAGATGAGCCACAACCAGATCCTGCACCGCATCACTATCGAGGCCGTCTCCGGCGGCATCCCCGAACGCAAGCGTTGGATGGAGGAGTCCGGACACTTCAGGGTGGGCAACCTCGCTCGGATGACCCCCGAAGAGCGACAGACGATGGTCGAGGACATGCTGACAGTAGGGTCCTGACCATGAGCAAGAAGTTCGATGTTGTCATCGGCAACCCGCCCTATCAGGAGGAGGCGCAGGGAGGGGGCACCCGTGACACCCCCGTGTACCACCTGTTCATGGACGCGGCCTACGAAGTAGGCAAGAAAGTCGTGCTCATCACCCCGGCACGCTTCCTGTTCAACGCGGGCTTCACCCCTAAGGCGTGGAACGAGAAGATGCTCGCTGACCCTCGCCTGAGGGTCCCGCACTACGTGCCTGACAGTGACGCCCTGTTCCCCGGTACGACGATCAATGGCGGGATCGCAGTCACCTACTGGGATGAGGATCACGACGGCGAGTCAATCGGCACGTTCACGAGCTTCCCGGAGCTCAACACGATCCTCCACAAGGTGATCGAGTCCGGTGATGCCTCGCTGGCCCAGATCGGGATCACGAGTTCGCGCTCCTACCGCTACACAGACAAGTTGTACGAAGACCACCCGCAGGCTCGTGACCTGCGACCAGAAGGCAACACGGCGCTGGTGAATACGAACACGTTCGAGCAGTTCGCGTTTCTCTACCACGCAGACAAGCCCGCCGACGGCAACGAGTATGTCCGTGTGTACGGCCTCGCTGGCAGGAGCCGCGCTTACCGCTGGATTCGCCGTGACTACCTCACCGGTCCGGAGGGCCTCGGTAAGTACAAGGTCCTGGTGCCGGCTTCCCGAGGGCACCTCGGAACACTCGGTAGGGAGCCGGCCTTGGTTATCGGTGAACCGATGATTGGTGAGCCCAGTGTTGGGGTCACCCAGACCTTCATCACGATCGGATCCTTCGATGAGAAGGTCGCCGCCGACGCTTGTCTCAAGTACGTGAAGACCAAGTTCGCCCGCGCGCTTCTCGGTGTCCTGAAGATCACTCAGCACAACCCTGCCAGGGTCTGGAAGTACGTCCCCCTCCAAGACTTCACGTCGGCTTCGGACATCGACTGGACGACTCCGATCCCGCAAATTGACCAGCAGCTTTACGCGAAGTACGGCCTCGACGCCGACGAGATCGCCTTCATCGAAGCCCACATCAAGCCGATGGAATGACCGCTGGCGACATGATCTGACCTTGCATTTCACAAGTTGCCCCCGCCCAGATAGTTGGGCGGGGGCAACGTTGAGGCGTCGGTCAGCCGACCTGCCGCACCACCCGGGCCGGCAGTGGGACGATGCGGCGCCTGGTGGTGACTACGGTCGTCACCCTGACGGTGATGCCACCACGGCGGATGACACGGGTGCGACGAGTGGTCGACACCACGATCAGCCGTTCTCGGTGACGGTCGAGCCGGGGTGGCGCCGGGCCGTCGCCGGGGTCACGAACCGGCCGGTGATCGCACTGCGGGAGCGCGTCCCCGATCCCTTATTGCCGCCCGCCTCGATGACGGTGCTCTTCGGGTGGCGCGCTGCTGTCGCCCGGGTCACGTACCGGCCGGTCTTGGCCGATCTTGCGCGCCCGCGGCCGCTGGACTTTCCTGCCATGTCGAACCTCCAAAGGGTTCACGTGCGGGCTCGGAGGCGATAGGCTGTCGGTTTCCACACCATGCTCGCCCTTCGCTCCGTCCCGCGGTTCGGAGGGCGGTGCTGTTGCACCACCCTGGCCGGCTCCCGGTTGGAGTCGGTCGTCTATCTCTTAGTGGTGCCGTCGTCGCTACCCCCCGGCTGATGGGGAGTTTGCTTGGCCTGGGCTTGGGCGATGACGCTCCTAGCCCGGGTGACGGACACCGAGGCTCGAAGAGTGCGCGCCTGCCGGCTGCCGAGTGAGCTCTTGTTCACCTTCTGGACGATGTTGCTGTCGCTCACGCGCTCCTCCGTTTCTGGATCCTCTGCCTGTGGTTGGCGAGCATCCGCTCGACCGTCTTCTCCGAGACACTGAGCTCTTGGGCGATCTCCCACTGGCGCCAACCGGCCGCCGTATAGACGATGGCGAGGCGGAGCCTGCGGTCCTCGATCTCGCCGAGTTCGGCCTGGGCCAGCATGTCGTCCAGGGCGCGGTCGTGAGGGCGCACGTGAGGGTGCAGATCCTCGGTCATCTCGCGCTGTGCGCTCCAGCGGTCCTCCCGGGCGAGCCAACTCCTGTAGATGTTGGCGAACCGGATGAGGCACTGCCCGATGAAGAAGGTGCGCAGGCTCGCACCCTTGCGCGGGTCCCACTTCTTCTTGAGCAGGACCGTCTCCCGGAACTTGATCACCGCCAGACCGACTGTCTCGTTCGTCAGCTCCTCGGCGTGGTCGTCCCGGAGCTCCCATGACGGAGGGGCAAGTCCGCCCAGGCCGCGATCACGACACTTGGCGAAGATCAGTCCAGATCGCACCCATGAGCCGATGACGGCCAGTCCGTAGCGCGCGAGTTCGTCCGCGAAGTAGTCGTAGCCTGACCCGCAGAATCCGGCTAGCGCGAGGGTGTTATAGAGGTCGAGGTCACCGGCGAGCCGATCCACATCAGCTGCGGGCTTGTCAAAGGCGGGGTCCGCCAGCCACGCCTCCGGCACCCCGAGCGCAATCGTCCCACTCTTGTCCGGTTGTATCCGGGGCGCCCCCGAGTCCCCGACGGGCTGTCCGTCGGGCGCCTCCTCGGGGGGCGGGATCAAAAGGTCTCCTCATCTGTCGGGCTTGAGCACCGACGCGCAAGCTTCTCGGTGTTCAACCCCTCTTAAGTGCCGGCCCCATCATCTCCCCCCACACCGACATGGTGATATATGTCACATCGAGGGGCCATGTCCGATGGCAGATCCGAACGTGGCGGACACCACTCTGGCAGCCGGACAAAACTGCTCGGAACCGTGGCCAACACCTACGTGGGTTCTCAATGCCGACCGTTGCTGGGGCGCCCCACTCCCGCTTCTGACAGTCGTGGACACTGAGAAGCCTACTCCTGTGCGGCAATCCGCCTGAAGGGTTAGATAAACTCGGGCATCTCCACCTACGTCTGGATCCTCACCAACGACAAGGCCGACGAGGACCGCGGCACGGTCAAGCTCATCGACGCACGCGAGCTCGGCACGAAGATGCGGAAGTCGTTGGGCGACAAGCGCAAAGAGCTCACACCAGCCGCCATCGACGAGATCGCCCGTCTCTACGGAGGAGCCCGCGACGAGTACGCGGACGATCCCCGCGTGAAGGTCCTCACCAACGAGACCTTCGGCTTCCAGCGGATCACCGTCGAGCGGCCGATGCGCCGGCGATGGGAGGTCACCGCCGAGGCGGTCGCCGATGAGCCGTATGCCGCGTACGCCGGCTTGGTCGGTCAGCGGTTCGAGACGGAGAAGGCACTGCTGGGCGAGGTTGCCGAGCTCACGACCCCACAGAAGAAGGCCTTCGCCAAGGCATGCGCCATCACCGACCCCGACGCACCGATCATCACGGGACGCGGCGGGAAGGCCGAGCCCGACCCGGATCTGCGCGACCAGGAGAACGTCCTCCTGCCCGAGGGCTGGCTCGCCCTCGACGAGTCGGCACGCGAGAAGGCGCTCTTCGAGACGGCAGAAACCCACCTGGAGAATGAGATCCACCCCTACGTGCCCGACGCGTGGATCGACCACGCGAAGACCAAGATCGGCTTCGAGATCCCCTTCACGAGGCAGTTCTACGTCTACACGCCACCCCGCCCGGTCGACGAGATCGCCCAAGAGATCAAGGACCTCGAGATCCGGATCCAGCACTGGATGAGCGGGCTCGGCCTGTGACTGAGACTCGTCAGATTCGCCTCGGAAGACTGTTCGAGCGACGCAAGATCCTCGGCTTCGTCGACGAACCCATGCTGTCGGTCTTTCGCGAGCACGGCGTCGTCCTGAAGGAAAAGATGGTCAACCACAACCAGACTGCTGAGGATCGGAGCATCTACCAGCTCGTTGAACCTGGCTGGCTCGCGGTCAACCGGATGAAGGCATGGCAGGGGTCACTGGGAGTCTCTGCGCACCGCGGCATCATGTCGGGTCACTACATCTGCTTCGCTCCCAGGCACAGCGAGCACGACCGCTACCTCCACTACCTCTTGCGCTCCCCACGAATGACCGCACACTTCGCAGCCATCTCACGTGGCGTACGCCCGGGTCAGATCGAAATAGACAACGATCAACTCGCTGCCACGCCGCTGGACCTACCCAGCACTGATGAGCAGCGGCGGATCGCGGATTTCCTCGACGACCGCGTAGCCCGCATCGACCAGATCATCACCGCCCGGGACCGGCAGACAGCGCATGCCGATGAACGCTTCACCGCGGCACGACGCAACCTGGTGCTCGGACTCGGAGGACCGACGCGGCGTGTCAGCCTGCCGTGGGCTGAGTCAGTAGGCGTGGACTGGGAGGTCCGGCGCTTAAGCCAGCTCGCGCGCATAGGAACGGGACATACCCCGAGTCGCAGCGAACCCGACTACTGGGTGGAATGTCGCATTCCGTGGCTCACGACCTCCGACGTTCACAAGTTCCGACGGGACGAGATCGATCGCTTGGACGGAACTGAGGCGAACATCAGTGAGCTCGGGTTGGCAAACAGCGCGGCAGTCCTGCATCCGGCACAAACGGTGGCACTAAGCCGAACGGCCTCAGCGGGCTTCTCGATCATCATGGACCGAGACATGGCTACCAGTCAGGATTTCGTCACGTGGACGTGCGGCGACGGCCTCAACCCTGAGTTCCTGCTCCATTTCCTTCGTGCAATGAGGCACTATCTCCTTGGCTATCTGTCGATGGGGTCCACCCACAAGACGATCTACTTCCCCGACCTCATGGACCTGCGCGTTGCAGCGCCTTCAGCAGCCCGACAACGAACAGCCGTCGAGGCCGTCCATGCGACAGCAGCCGAACGAAACAGACTGATCCGAACTCTGACACGGCAGGTTGACTTGCTGGGTGAGTTCAAGCAGTCGTTGATCACCGCAGCGGTAACTGGTGAACTCGACGTCACAACCGCTGGCAGCGGGATACCGGGATGAGGCGCTAATGAGCAGCACGAAGGAGTCGGCGTTCGAGTCGAACATCGAGGCACATCTGCTGTTTCACGGCTGGCACTCGCTCGCGCCCGCGACCTACGACCGAAAGGCTGGTGTGTTCGGCGAGGAGGTCGTCGCCTTCGTCAAGGAGTCGCAGCCCAAGGCGTGGCAGCAGCTGGTGACGCGTCATGGGGGCGAGGCGACGGCGCGGGAGAAGTTCCTCAAGGTCGTCGTCGACGCGCTCGACCACCGCGGGACGATGAGCGTGCTCCGCTCGCCGGTCAAGGACTCGGGCGTCAGCGTCCGGTTGTGCTTCTTCAAGCCAGCGAGTGGTCTCAACGAGGAGCAGACCGGGCGCTACGCCGCGAATCGGCTGGGTGTCGTCCGGCAATTGCACCACTCGGAGTCGAACCCTTCGGACTCGGTCGACATGACCCTGGTGGTCAACGGCATCCCGGTCGCAACCGCCGAGTTGAAGAACCCACTGACCCGCCAGACCGTCGAGAACGCGATGGCGCAGTACCGAACCGACCGCAACCCGAACGACCTGATCTTCCGGGCGCGGACTCTGGTGCACTTCGCGGTCGACCCGCACCGCGTGGCTATGACGACCAAGTTGGCTCGTGAGGCGACGGTCTTCCTCCCCTTCGACCAGGGCAGCGACGGCGCGGGGAACACCGGCACAGCGGGGAACCCGGCGGTGAGGTCCGGCTACCAGACGGCCTACCTATGGGAGCAGGTCTGGCAGCGCGACGCGTGGCTGGACCTGCTCGGATCATTCATCCACGTCGAAGGCGACCGGACGCTGTTCCCGCGGTTCCACCAGTGGCACGCGGTGCGCTCGATCCTCGACGCGACCTATCGTGACGGCGCCGGAGTAGATCGGCTCGTGCAGCACTCGGCGGGGTCCGGCAAGTCGAACACGATCGCCTGGACCGCTCACGCGCTCTCGCGCCTCCACGGCGCCGATGACGCTCCGATCTTCGACAAGGTCGTGGTCATCACCGACCGCAAGGTGCTCGACCGTCAGCTCCAGGACACGGTCGCCGGCTTGGAGCACACGCCGGGCACGATCGTGCGAATCGATGAGAACTCGGCTCAGCTCAAGGAAGCCCTTGAGGGTCACGCGGCGCGGGTCATCATCACGACCCTGCAGAAGTTCCCCGTCGTCGCCGAGCTCGCCGCCAAGGACGCGGCCGATGGCGAGACCAAGGGTGTGGTGGGGCGACGGTTCGCGGTCATCGTCGACGAGGCGCACTCCTCATCGAGTGGAGACTCGGTCGCCAAGCTGAAGAAGGTCCTGGGTTCGGGCGACCACGACGCCGAACTGGAGGCGGCGGCGGAAGCCGAGCAGGCGGCATACGACGCTTCCGTTGACGCGGCAGACGAGGCGCTGTTCGCCAGCGCGCGGCACCGGGGCAAGCAGAAGAACCTGTCGTTCTTCGCGTTCACAGCGACGCCGAAGCCAAAGACACTCGACACGTTCGGGCAGGTCGGTGCCGATGGGCACAAGCGGCCGTTCCACACGTACTCGATGCGGCAGGCGATCGCGGAGGGGTTCATCCTCGACGTGCTGGCGAACTACACGACGTACGGCGTGTACTACAAGCTCGCCAACGCGCACCCGCGCAACGACCCGGAGATGGAATCGGGCAAGGGGCGGGCGGCTCTTGCCCGGTTCGCGTCGCTGCATCCGTACGCGTTGGACGCGAAGGCGGAGGTGATCATCGAGCATTTCCGGCAGAAGACGGCGGGCAAGATCGATGGGCAGGCCAAGGCGATGGTGGTGACCCGGTCGCGGCTGCACGCGGTGCGGACGCAGGCGGCGCTGGCGGCATACATCGCGAAGAAAGGCTACGACCAGGGCGAGCGGCCGTTGCGGACGTTGGTGGCGTTCTCGGGATCGCTGGTCGACCCGGAGGCACCGGAGGCTCCGGCCGTGACGGAGACCTCGATCAACGGATTCTCTGAGGGGCAGCTGCCGAAGAAGTTCCACGGGCCGGAGTACCAGGTGCTCGTGGTCGCGGAGAAGTACCAGACCGGGTTTGACGAGCCGCTGCTGCACACGATGTATGTCGACAAGAAGCTGTCCGGTGTCGCGGCGGTACAGACGCTGTCGCGGCTGAACCGCACGCATCCGGGCAAGGAGGACACCTTCGTCTTGGACTTCGCCAACTCGGCCGATGAGATCAAAGCGGCGTTCGAGCCGTTCTTCGAGGAGTCGTTCTCCACTCCGACCGAGCCCAACGTGCTGGCCACCATGGAGCACGACCTGATGAGTGCTGGAGTGCTATCGATGCCGGAGATGGAGGCGACTGTCGGGGCGCTGCTTTCGGAGGATCCGGCATTGCAGTCTGTGCTGTACGCGAACCTCGAGCCCGCCGTCGGACGGTTCGCGGCGCTCGAGGAGGAGAAGGCGGAGGAGTTCCGGCGAACCTTGGAACACTTCTGCCGGGCGTACGCCTTCGTCGCTCAAGTCATGCCCTGGGCTGACACCGACTGGGAGCGGCTGTTCCTCTATGGCCGGTTGCTGCTGCTGGAGCTGCCGCCAGGCGAGAACAGCCCTATGCCGCAGATCTCGAAGTCGGTTCAGCTGACGCACTTGCGGATCGCGGTCACCTCGGAAGCCGCGATCGAGCTGGCCGGATCGGACGAGCCCGGGGTGGCGTTGCCGGGTGAGGGCAAGGGTGCGCTGACCGAACCGATGCTGGACAAGCTATCGGCGCTGATCTCCGCTATGAACGACAAGTACGGAGCCGACCTCGGCGAGGCCGACAAGGTCTGGGTCGACCAGCAGTGGGTTGTCGTCAAGGAGGACGACGAGATGCGCGAAGTCGCCCTGAACAACGACCGCAGCCAGTTCGAGATGGTGCTCGAGCAGAAGGTCAAGGACCTGCTGATCGACAGGCACGACAAGAACGGGGTGCTGTTCGACCTGTTCTTCTCGAACCCGGACTTCCAGGTCTCGCTTGTCCGCTACCTCGCCGGCACCTACGACGAGTTCCGCAAAGAATCGATGGCCTGACGATGGCATTCATCCGGCCACGCAGCCGCGTCACTCTGCACAGTGGCGGAGCGACCGTCAAGAGCAAGCGCCTCACCGGCGTGCGAGCGTCTGAGCGGGCGACGGCTCCGGGCAGGGACATTCGCGACATCGGCCCGGAGCGGGGGGCGAGGAAGTGCCGCACGTGTTCCAAACCAGTTGGCCGGCCGAGAGCCGTCCACTGCGAGGCGTGCCTGTCGGAGCGGAAGCTCATCAAGGAGGTGCGAGCCGAGCTCAAGCGGCTGGGGCTTCCACGGCTCGGCATCGTTGTGCCCAAGGGGTCACCAATGGGGAAGAAGCGGAGGCAGGCCGAGGCCGCCCTTCAGCGGTTGGGCAAGAGCGCGACCCTTGCCCGATCCGCGGTACGAGCGACGACAACCAAGATGCCCGGGGCGAAAGTCCACGCACTCAGCGCCGAGATCCCCACGTGCCCTACCTGCTTCGTTGCTCTGCCAGCAACGGGGAGATGCGATGACTGTGCCTGACCGTTCGCTGTCGGTGGCTGTGGATACTTTCATGCCAAGCGAAGTTGAGCACTCCGACGATCAACTGGCCGAGGTGCCCTGTGCGTCAGGCTGTGGTGAGACACGACGACTGAGTTCCTTCCCTTGCACGGGGTGAGAAGCGAGTAGTAGCTGATGACGATGACTTTGGCCGATGGGGCCGTTGATGATGGGGTCATGGGACCTCGAGGTGACCGGCCCAAGCGGCGGGTGTTCACGGCGGAGTACAAGGCGCGGATCCTGGCCGAGTACGACGCGGCCGAGCACGGTGGGCGGGGTGCGGTCCTGCGCCGGGAAGGGCTGTACTCCTCGCACATCGTGGAGTGGCGTCGAGCGGCTGACGCCGGTGCCCGGGCTGGTTTGGGCCCGGTCTCGCGGGACCGCCGCGACCGGGAGATTGAGGAGC
>NZ_HG764815.1:3883326-3887628 GCF_001050535.1 Nostocoides australiense Ben110
CAGCCGGTCGAGCATGGATACGGCGGTGGTGTGCTCGGGCAGGAACCGTCCCCAGTCCTCGAAGGAGTGGTGTGAGGCGACGCCGAGGGAGCGGCGTTCGTAGGCGGCGGCGACGAACCGGAAGAGCAGCTGGGCGCCGGTGTCGTCCAGCGGGGCGAAGCCGATCTCATCGACCAGGACGACATCGTTGCGCAGCAGGGCCTCGATGGTCTTGCCGACGGTGTTGTCGGCAAGGCCGCGGTAGAGCGTCTCGACGAGGTCGGCCGCGGTCACGTACCAGACCCGGTGCCCGGCCAGGACGGCCGCGTGACCAAGTGCGATGAGCGTGTGCGACTTGCCCGTCCCCGCGGGGCCGATCAGGGCCACGTTCTCCCTGGCCCTGACCCACTCCAGGGACGTCAGGTACGCCCACGTCGGCGCCGGGATCGAGGACGCGGCCAGGTCGAACTCCTCGATCGTCTTGAGCACCGGGAAGGCCGCGGCCTTGATGCGTGCTCGTTCGTTGGAGGCGTCCCGGGCGGCGATCTCAGCCACGACCAGGGCCCGCAGCACCTCCTCCGGTGTCCAGCGTTGGGTCTTGGCCGTGATGAGCAGCTCGGGGGCGAGCTGACGCATCGCGGCCAGCTTCAACCGGCGCAGCCCCGCGGTCAGGTCCGCGTCCAACGGTGGTGCGGTGGTGCTCACGAGGACACCGCCTTGGTGGCCGGGGCGTACTCGGCCAGCGACCGCCCCGTACTGGTCGGCAGATCGATGACCAGCGCGTCCCCGGCCGGGCGCGGGGTCGGGACGCCGGTGCCGGCGGCCAGGATCGAGCGGACATCGCTGGCCTTCCACCGACCAAAGGCGGTGGCTCGCTCCAGGGCTGCGACCATCGCGGCCTGTCCGTGGGCGGCGGTGAGGGTGTTCAGCTCGGCCAGCTCTGGACCCAGGCGGGTGTGCCCGGCGCCGGCGGCACCGGCGATGAACGCCTCCGCGGCCGGACCGAGGGAGCAGAAGTCCTTCTCCGCCGCGCTGCGCGGGCGGATCGCCCGCACCGGGACCGGTGGGCGAGCACCTCCGTAGTGCTCATCGAGGACCGAAGCCTCACCCGGGCCAACGAGGGGGTGCTCGGCGTGGACCTCCCCGGTACCGACGTCCAGGATCAGCACCCGGGCGCCGTCGACGAGGACACCGACCTGGGTGCCGATCAGCGCGGTGGGCACCGAGTACCGGGCCGAACCCAGGCGGATCGTGGACAGCTTGTCGACCTTGCGCCTCACCGGTGCTGGCCCGATGAGCGGGCGCAGCGAGGGCAGCTCGGTGAGCAGGTCCACCTCCTTGGCCAACCGTTGGTCCGGGACGGCGGCGATCTCTGAGTGGAGCGCGGCGTTGACCTCCGCACACCAGTCCGCCGCGCGCTGGTTGGCGCCACCGAGGTCGGCCAGAACCCGGGCGGCGCCGGCGGCCAGGTCCCCGGAACCGGCATGCTCGAGGATGAGCGGGCGGGCCAGGTCGTCCTTGCCGTAGCGGACGAGGGCCTCCACGATCCCCTTGGACTCCGGGTCCGCCGCCTCGCAGAAGTCAGGCCGGAACCGGTAGTGCGTGGCGAAGCGGACATAGTCGGGCGTGGGCACGACCCGGTTGGCGACCACCCCGCCCTTCAGGCACCCCATCCGGTCGGCGAGGACGACCTTGGGTGTGCCGCCGAGGACCTCGAAGCACTCGGCCAGCATCGCTATCGTCGTCGCGGCCTTCTCATCAGCGGCGAAGCGGACGAACCGGAACCGTGACCAGGCCAACACCGCGGCGAAGACGTGCACGCCGGCGATCACGCCCCAGTCGATGACCAGGTGCTCACCCGGGGACCACGACGCCGGCCGGTGGGTCCGCCCGTGCTGGGCCCGCCACGCCTTCTTCTCCTGGGCCACGAGGCGGCGGAAGTTGCGGGCCGAGCCGGTGTACCCGGCAGCGCGGGCCCTGGGCAGCAGCCGCTTGGCACTGATCCGGCCCCTGGTGTCCTTGACGTCCTGGGCCACGAGCGTGCGCACGTCCTCGTAGTTCGCCGGCCGCGGTGCACGCACCGGACGGTCCTGGCCCGCGGCGTGACGCTCCACGACGCGCTTGACGGTCTTGTGCGTGGTGCCGCAGATGTCCGCGGCTCCTCGGTAGGTGCCGACCTTCTGGTAGGCGGTGATGATGTCCAACTCTTCCCTCATGTTCTTCAATGGAGCTCCCTGGGCGGTGCGGTGACTGGCTAGACACCGCCACCGTCCACCGCCCAGGGGCTCAGCTCATGGACGACACGAGCAGAGGGTGGGGACTTCTACTTGGCCACCAGCGGGGACCTCACATGGCCACCAGCGGGGACTTTGTCACGGCCGTGGACAGGCTGACGACGCCTTGCAGATGAGGGATCGCAATATTGCGCCGATCTGCCTCCCGCTGGACCCGGCCGAGGGCAGCCTCGGCCTACTCTTCCGTAACTGCGTACGTCGCACCCAGGAAGCGTTGACGAGACTGGCGGGTCCCGACGTAGCCCGGCTCCGCGAGCAGTTGCCGTGGCACCTTCAGGAAGAAGACCTCGCCGAGGCCGTCATAGAGGCAGCCGTCACGGCGCGCTACTCGACGCCCGGCGACCGCGAACTGGTGCACCCGTCGGCGAATGATCGGGTTCTAGTGGCCCACCGCGACCTTCTGGCCAGGATGGACGATGACGGCCTGCTCGACGTCGGCGGTTTGGACGCCCGCCCATCGACCATCATTCACGCCGGATCGGCCCTGCACTACCACCCGCTCCTGAGGCGATACTTCACCAGCGGCATCAACCAAGACCTGATCGGAACACTGATAAGAGCGGGCGGGCAGCCCGACAGCACCGTGCGCATCGCGATCGACACCGAGCATTTCACGCGCGCCGAGGATTTCAGGGACTCGATGGAGAAGGATTACTGGTGGGGTCCGGCGCTGTCATCCGAGGCCTTGGACGATCCGCTTCAGACCGGCGTGACCGTTCACGCAGACCCGGACTCTGGCCTGACCCACGAGTACCCGCGCTTCTTCGTTGACTGGCGCCGTGACAAGGAGGGCCGCAAGGTCGTCCAGATGGAGGAGCTCTCCGATGAGCCGTCTTCCACTCGGAGCGGTCTGCGGCTTCTGCGGTACTTGCACGCCATCCGTGACACCGACAACGCGGTGTTCGTCCACTGCGACGGAGCGGTCCGCGCCTACGACCCCGACTCCTACACCGCCCGGTGCGAGAAGCAGTACGTGACCGGTCGAGAATCGGCGACCCATTATCGCAAGCTCTTCCGCGTCGACGGTGCGATCAGCACTCAGGACTGGAGCGACATTGTCGCCCGCTGGTTCCGCCACAACCGGCTGGCCAGTGAGTACCTGAAGTCCGGTGGCGTCCAGATTCCGGTGTAAACGCGCGGGCCTTGGTTCAGGTTTCGTGGGGTTGATGTTACGCGGTGGCGTTGACAGCGTTGGTTTGGTGGGCGTGGTCGACGGCGTGTCGGGGTCGTAGTTCGCGGGGTGGGTCGAGTAGGGATCGGCGGAGGTCGTGTAGCAGGCGTGAGCCGGCGGGGGTCATGGCCAGGCCGCGCCAGCCGGCGGAGGCGCGGTCCAGGACGGCCCAGACCAGGCTGATGCAGGAGGTCTCGCCGGGGAAGCGGCCGATGACTTTGGCGCGGCGGCGGGTTTCGCCGAAGGTGCGTTCGATGAAGTTGGAGTGCCGGATCCGTTGGTGGTGCTCGGCCGGGAAGCGCAGGTAGGCGCTCAGTCCGGCGGCGTCGGTGAGCAGGATCTTCATCGCTGCCGGGTAGATGGCGGCGTACTTCTCGGCGAACGCGCGGACGCGGGTGTCGATCAGGTCGACCAGCGCGGGGCCGGGTTCGATATCGAGGTCGGTGGTGTCGAAGATGGCCCAGTAGCCGTCGCGGATCTCGTCCTGCATCCCGGTCGGGGTCTTCGCCAGAACGTTCCGCAGCCGGTGGATGAGGCACCTCTGCCGCAACGCTTTCGGGTAGATCTGCTCGATCGCGGCGATCAATCCTTGAGCGCCGTCGGAGATGACCAGCAGCGGACTGCCCAGGCCCCGATGGCGCAGGTCGGCCAGGAAGTCGACCCACGCGTCGGTGGATTCCCCGGCCCCGGGCGCGAGGCCGATGAAGATGGGTTTGCCGTCGGTGCTGATCCCCCAGGCGGCCAGCACCGGCTCGGCCGGGCTGCCGGGGTGCATCCGGAAGAACGAGGCGTCCAGGAACAGGTAATCCACGCTCACCCCCTCCAGGCGGCGGGCAGCCCACTGCTCGTACTCGGCGG
>NZ_HG764815.1:3887728-3904707 GCF_001050535.1 Nostocoides australiense Ben110
GGGACCCCGACATAGTCACCCCACGACGTTCTCCGCTCAGGTGGCGGCGATCCAGCCGACGCCGAGCGCGGCGGCCAGGGCGAGGCCGGCGACGACGCGATAGCTGACGAAGGCCATCAGGGAGTTGGTGGCGACGAACTTCAGCAGCCACGCGATCGAGGCATACGCGACGACGAAGGCGACGAGCATACCCACCGCCATCTGCCCGAAACCGAGGTTGCCGAGGGTGTCGCGCTCCTGCAACGCCTCGAAGACACCGCCGGCCGTCAGCGCCGGGATGGCCATGAAGAAGCTCAGCTCGGTGGCGGTGACCCGGTCGATGCCCCGCAGCAGACCCGCCGAGATGGTTGCCCCCGACCGGGAGACGCCGGGGATCAACGAGAAGCATTGCATCAGGCCGATCATGATGCCGTCGCGCATCGTGACCTGGCCCTCGCCGCGCTGGTCGCCGGCGGCCTCCAGCGCGTCGTGACGTTTCTCGGCCCAGACCATGACCGCGCTCCAGAGCACCAGCGCGGCCGCGACGACCCACAGGTTGCGCAGCGGGCCCGCGATCAGGTCCTTGCCGAGGAAGCCGGCGATCCCGACCGGGATCGATCCGACGATCACGGCCCACGCGAGCGTGTAGTCGTGACCCCGCGCGTCAGCGTTGGTCAGGCCGCGCACCCAGGCCATGAAGAGCCGAGCGATCTTCTTCGCGAAGTAGATGAAGGTCGCCACAATCGCACCGAACTGGATGATCACGGTGTATGCCGTGACCGCCTTGTCGTCGACCCGCAGGCCCAGCATCTTCTCGGCGACCGTGAGGTGACCTGTCGAGGAGACGGGCAGGAATTCGGTCAAGCCTTCGACGATGCCGAGCACGACGGCATCGAAATAGCTGAGCATGAAGCAGCAACCTCTTGGGGCAGGGGACGACGGGGATCGCCGATGGCGACCGGTGGAGCTCCGGCCTCACCAGGAGACCAGAGGACCCTGAGAGCCGACTGAGAATTCTACCGGCTCGGGCGTCAAGCGCTGGCGACGCTCAGGTCGGGCGGGTCTCGCCGTCGTCCTCGATCTCGTCGAAATCCTCGTCGTCGAGCCCGAGGTAGCGCTGGTCGGCGTCGGCGTCGTCGTCCTCTTCCGCCGCGTCGTCCTCCTCCTCGTCGTCATCGTCTTCGTCGTCCGACTCGTCCTCGTCGGGGCCGGCGTAGACGTCGAGGGGCGTCATCTCGCCGTAGGCCTCGAGCAGCGCGTCGTCATACTCCTCGAAGGCGTCCGCCAGGTCGTCGTATGCGGCGACCACCGCCGGGTCGTCCTCTCCGCGCCGCTGAGCGCATGCTTCCAAGTGACGTTCGAAGGCGGCGGTGAGGGCCGCGAGGGCGGCGCGGGGGTCAGCCATGGCTCAACCGTAGCGCCTCCGACGGGCTCCGCTGACTACGCGGTGGCGCGCTAGTAGGACGTCAGGAGCCGGTGCAGCACGCGGGTGCCGAAACGCAACGATTCCACTGGCACTCTCTCGTCGATGCCGTGGAACATCGGCGCGAAATCCAGGTCAGCAGGCAATTGCAGAGGGGCGAATCCATAGCCGGTGATCCCGAGCCGGGACAGGGCCTTGTTGTCGGTGCCGCCGGAGAGGCAATAGGGCAGGACCTCGGCGCCAGGGTCCTCGGCCTGCAGCGCGGCGATCATGGCCTCGACCAGCCCACCTTCGAAGGGGCTGTCGAGGGAGATGTCCTCGTGGTGGATGTCGATGTCGACGTGATCACCGCAGAGCTCTTTGAGGGTCTTCATGACGGTCTCGTAGTGACCGGGCAGGAAGCGGCAGTCCACGGAGGCGTGGGCGTCCTGCGGGATGACGTTGTGCTTGTAGCCGGCGTCGAGCATCGTCAGGTTCGCAGTGTCCTGCAACGTACCTCGGACGAATCCGGCGGCCCCGCCGAGGTGCTGTAGGAGGGGCTCGAGGTCACCGGTATTCGGAATGCCGGTGATGCGCGAGAGCCCGTCGAGGAGTTCCTGGACGGAGGGGATGAACTCCTGCGGCCAGTCATGCGCGTCGATGCGGGCGATGGCCTGGGCGAGCCGGACGATGGGGTTTTCGTCATTGGGCACCGACCCGTGGCCGGCGCGACCGCGCGCGGTCAGGCGCAGCCAGAGGATGCCCTTCTCGGCGGTCTGCAGCAGGTAGGCGCGCTGTTGGCTACCGTCGGCCCGGCGCAGGGTGACACTGTAGCCGCCAACCTCGCTGATGGCTTCGGTGACGCCGTCGAAGAACTCCGGGTGGTTGGCCACGACCCACTGTGAGCCGTAGACGCCGCCGGCCTCCTCGTCGGCGAAAAAGCCGATGACCAGGTCGCGCCGGGGGCTGGTGCCGGTGCGCACCAGGTCCCGGACGACGGCCAGCATCATCGCGTCCATGCCCTTCATGTCGACAGCGCCCCGTCCCCAGATGCAGCCGTCGCGTTCCTCGCCTGAGAAGGGTTCGACCTGCCAGTCGGCGGCATGGGCGGGCACGACGTCGAGGTGCCCGTGCACGCACAACGCCTGCAGGGCCGAGTCCGAACCGGGGATCCGCACGAAGACACTCGCGCGGCCCGGCTCGGACTCGACCACCTGCGGATCGAGACCGACCTCGCGAAGCTGGGCCACGACATACGCAGCCGCTTCGGCCTCCCCAGGCCCGCTGCCGTCGCCGTAGTTGCTGGAGTCGATCCGGATCAGTTCCTGACAGATCCGGGCGACCTCATCGGCTGCGTTCATGCTGGCTCCTGGGTCGAGGTGGTCATCGATGTCGTCAGGACGGGATGCAGGCCTTGCTCACCTGGTTGGTGTAGTCGCTGATCTTCGTCGAGAAGGCCTGGCTGGCCTCCATGGCTTCGGTCTGCGACTTGCCGATGAGGTCCTTGGCGAGGGTCTCCAGTTCGGTGTAGCCGGCCTGCAGGTCCTTGGGGAATTTGTCGACGACGCCGCCGGGGAAGGCCTTGTCGAAGTCGGCCTGGCTGAAATCCCCGGTCAGCGAATCGAGCGCGACATTGGCGATGTCCATGAGGGACTGCCCGACGGCCGCGCACCCTGCCGCGTCATACGATCCCGAGCCGCTCGCCGAACCGGCCGAACTCGAGGATGCCGCGGAGGTGGACGCCGGCGCGCTCGCGCTCGTGGAGCCGGCGGCGGCGGGCGTGGTGCTGGACGATCCACTGTCGCCGCCTCCACAGGCAGCGAGGGCGAGCATGCCCGCCATCGCGATGGAGGCCAGCTTGGTGCGTCGGGTGGTCATTCTTCTCCCCCTGAGATCTCTGTCGGGCCGCCGTTCGGCCCGCACCGCAACCCTAGACGGCGCGGCGGGCAGTCCGGTTCCCGGCCCCGGTTTGTCCGCGCGTCGCGTCACTCCGGCCGCAGGATCGCGGCGAGGTCGTAGCGGGCGACTTCCTCGAGCTGGTCGTAGGTGCAGCTGGCCGGGTCCCGGTCCGGGCGCCACCGCTTGAACTGGGCGGTATGCCGGAACCGTCGCCCTTCCATGTGGTCGTAGCCGACTTCGAGGACGCGCTCCGGACGCAGCGGCACGAAGGAGAGGTCCTTGCCGGCGCTCCACCGGCTGCCAGTGCCGGGCACGCGGTCGGGGTTGGCGATCATCCACTGGGCCCACTCGCCCCATGGATGATCGTCGACACCCTCCTCCAGTGGTTTCAGTTCTGCGAGAAGGCTTTTGCGTTTGGCGGCGGTGAAGGACGCGCTGACACCGATGTGCGCGAGGTGGCCCTCGTCGTCATACAGCCCGAGCAGCAGTGAGCCCAGCAGTGGCTCGGCCGCGGTGGAGTTCTTGTGCAGCCGATAACCGGCGAGGACGACATCGGCCGTGCGGGCCTGCTTGATCTTGATCATCGAGCGGGCGTTGGGGACATAGGCCGCGCCCAGCGGCTTGGCGACCACCCCGTCGAGCCCGGCGCCCTCGAAGGTCTCGAACCATTCCTGCGCGATGGCGGGGTCGGTGGTCGTCCGGGTGATGTGGACGGTGTCGCTGGGGGCGGTCAGGACAGCGACCAGTTCGGCGCGACGCTCGGCGAAGGGCTTCGCCATGAGGTCCTCCTCGGCGAGGGCGAGCAGGTCGAAGGCGACGTATTGCGCCGGGGTCTGCTCGCTGAGCAGCTTGATCCGCGAGGCGGCGGGGTGGATGCGCTCCTGCAGCACCTCGAACTCCAGCCGATCCCCGACGGCCACGAAGATCTCACCGTCCAACACCACCTTATCGGGCAGGCAATCCCGCAGTGCGGCAACGACTTCCGGGAAGTAGCGGGCTAGGGACTTGGTGTTGCGAGAGGCCAGCTCTACCTCGTCGCCGTCCTTGAAGACCAGGCACCGGAACCCGTCCCACTTCGGCTCGAAGCTCAAGCCACCGTCGAACTTCGCCGGGTCGGGTATGCCGCCCGCGGACTTGGCGAGCATCGGCTGCACGGGCGGCATGACGGGTAGGTCCATGGCGAAACCATAGGCGGGGCCGGGGTCAGTGCGCGGAGGCTGTCAGTGGCCATGGTCATGCTCACGTCATGATGACAACCGACGCACCCCAGCACTTCCAGCGTCTTCCCGCAGGGCTCGCCCACCGCTATGCCCTTGCCTGGCTGGCTATCTACCCACGGCGCTCTGCCTCAACTTCCGGCGTGCGCGCCGGGGGATTTCCTACTGGGTCAGTGCGAGGCACTCATCGTTCGCCGCGTGCAAGATGACGGACTATCGAGGTGGGGCGAAGCTCGGCGACGCCCTTGCCCGGCCGCGCCACGAGGGTCACTTCCGCCCGCTTGCCCGCGCGATCCTTGCGGACGCAGACGCCCGTGGAACGGTTCTGTACGCCTACCCCCGGACAAGTCGCTTGGGCGCAGCCTACGAAGGCGTTGGGTTCACACGGCCGGGGCGGACGGGCACCATGCGCCGTTCTCCAGCGAGCCCAGTCGGGAGGGAATGAAGGCCGTTGACGGCATGGCCCGGTGGCCCTACCTCGTGGCAGGCCCGAGGTCCATGCGTGTCCAAACCGGTTCGCCGGCGGCGTCGGTCTCGGCCAGGTCCAGGGTGGCCGTGAGGCGCCAGTCGCGATCACCGTCGGGGTCCTCGAGGATCTGGGTCACGACCCACTCCTCCGGTTCCTCCTCGATCCGCAGGTATGCCGGGCCACGCGCGTCCGCCCCGGTGCCCAGGTGGTCGTATTCGGCGAAATAGTCCTCGCCCGCCTCGCGCCATTGCGCTTCGGTGAGCGGACCAGCCAAGGCAGCCAGCGCGGCATACCGCTGCAGCGCAAGGAGTTCGACGCGCCGGAACATCGCCTTGCGGACCATGACGCGCAGCGCGCGGGGGTTCGCCGACAGCGCCCGGCTGGTCTCCGGCCGCACCTCCGGCCCCGCGTCGGCGGGGTTCATCAGGGACTCCCACTCATCGACCAGACTCGAGTCGGTCTGGCGGATCAGTTCGCCGAGCCATTCGATGACGTCGTCCAACTCGTCATCGCGGTAGCCGAGCGGAACCGTCTGCCGCAGCGCGCGATAGGCGTCCGAGAGATAACGCAACAGGATGCCTTCGGCCCGGCCGAGCTGGTAGCGCCCGACGTACTCACCGAAGGTCATCGCGTGCTCGTACATCTCGCGGACGACGGACTTGGGCGACAGGTCGACCTCGTAGACCCACGGGTGGCTCTGGCGATAGATCGCAAAGGCGTCGGTCAGCAACTCCTGCAACGGTTTCGCCCAGCTGACGTCATCGAGCAACTCGAGCCGTTCTTCGTATTCCAGGCCGTCCGCCTTCATCTGGGCGACCGCCTCGCCCCGTGCCGCGAACTGCTGCGCCATCAGCACCTGCCGTGGGTCCTCGAGGGTCGCCTCGATGACGCTGACGACGTCGAGGGCGTAGTCGGGTTCGGTCTCGTCGAGGACGTCCAGGACGGCGAGGGCGAAGGCCGAGAGGGGCTGGTTGAGGGCAAAGCCGTCCTGGAGGTCGTCGACGATTTCGTATGCGGTGGCGAGCGTCCCGCGCACGTCGAGCGGGTCGGCGCTGGTCACCTCCTCGACATCGGGATCGTCGACGCCGTCGGCCGCGGCGCCGGCCTCGATCTCGAGCTCGGCGACGCGTTGTTCGTCCGGCTCGTCCAGGACCCCGGCTGCGTCGGGCACCGGCACGGTGACCTCGAAGCCCTCGGCCCCGGGCACCGGCGCAACGACGTCCGCCTTTTCCAGGGAGGCGATGATCTGCGCGGCGCGGACCACGAGCCGGGACTGCGAGACAGCCTCTTCGTGGTTGTCCTCCAACACGATTCGCATCGCCTCACCCTGACCCTCGACCTCGTCGAGGAGGTTGAGAACAAGTCCGTGCGTGACGCGCATGCGGGAGCGCAGCGGTTCGGGCGGGGCGGCGACGAGCCGGTCATATGTCCCCTCGGTGTAGCTGAGCTGCCCCTCCGGCGGACCCTTGCGCTGCACTTTGCGACGCTTCTTCGGGTCGTCACCGGCCTTGAGCAGGGCCCGATGGTTTTCGATGAGGTGCTCGGGTGCTTGGACGACGACGAAACCTTCCGTGTCGTAGCCGGCCCGCCCGGCCCGCCCGGCGATCTGATGGAACTCCCGCGCGCGGAGCACCCGTTGGCGGCGCCCGTCGTACTTCGTCAGCGACGTGAGCAGGACGCTGCGGATCGGGACGTTGATCCCGACGCCGAGCGTGTCGGTGCCGCACACGACCTTGAGCAGGCCGGCCTGGGCGAGGGTCTCGACGAGGCGCCGGTATTTCGGCAACATCCCCGCGTGGTGGACGCCGATGCCATGCAGGACAAGGCGTTTGAGCGTCATACCGAACCCCTTGCCGAACCGGAATCCGCCCACGAGCCGCTTGATCTCCTCCTTCTCCGCGCTCGTCGAGACGTTGACCGACATCAGCGCCTGGGCGCGCTCGACGGCCGCCTGCTGGGTGAAGTGCACGACGTAGATCGGCGCGCGCCCTTCGTGCAGCAGGTCCTCGATCGTCTCGTGGATCGGGGTGAGAACCCAGTCGAAGTGCAGCGGCACCGGACGCTCGGCCGACGTGATCGCGACAGTGTCGCGGCCGTTGCGGCGCGTCAGATCCTCCTCGAAGAAGGTCGTGTCGCCCAGGGTGGCGGACATCAGGAGGAACTGGGTGCGCGGGAGCAGCAGCAATGGCACCTGCCACGCCCACCCGCGGTCCGGCTCGGCATAGAAGTGGAACTCGTCCATGACGACGAGACCGATGTCGGCGCGATCGCGTTCGCGCAGAGCTTGATTCGCGAGTACCTCGGCCGTGGCGCAGATGATGGGCGCATCGGCGTTGACGGCGGCGTCGCCCGTGAGCATCCCGACGTTGTCGGCACCGAAGATCTGGATCAGGTCGAAGAACTTCTCCGACACAAGGGCTTTGATCGGGGCGGTGTACCAGCTGCGCTCCCCCGCCGCCATCGCGGTGGCGTGCGCGGCGACCGCGACGAGCGACTTCCCCGACCCGGTCGGCGTGGCCAGGATGACGTTGGCCCCGGTGAGGAGGGTGAGGACGGCCTCCTCCTGCGCCGGATACAGCCGGATGCCGCGCCCGCTCGCCCACTCCTCGAAGCGCTCGAGCACCTCGTCGGCGTTCGCCGCGGTGGCGATATCGCGCAAGGGTGCAGGCATGCCGCCTATTGCATCACGCGCGGCGGAGGCGGCCACGCGGCCGCAGCCGGCCACCGGGCAGCGGTGGGGCGGGGATGCGGGGCCTAGCACCGGCATACCCCTGCACTGTGCCGAAGCGTTCGCTGCCCGCCTCCCACTCCTCGCGCAGGGTCGCGACCTCCTCGTGGCTGCGGCCGACGAAGTTCCACCACATGACGATCTCTTCTTCGAACGGCTTGCCGCCCAACAGGACCAGCCGCGCACCCTGGTCGGTGACGAGGCGCAGGCTGGCGGGCCCGGCATCGAGGCACGCGAGCGAGCCGGTATGCAGTTCGGCTCCGTCCACCCGCAGGTCGCCGGTGTCGAGGAGCACGCCGTGTTCGTATGCCGGGTCGAGGGTGATCGTGACCTCGGCGCCGGGGGTGAGGTCGAGTTGCGCGCCGAGGAGCGGCGTGAAGGTGTGGACGGGTGAGGCGGCGATGTCGCGCAGTTCGCCGAGGAAGACGCGGGCGGCGCCGGCGCCGGCGGGCAGCTCCATGACCGAGGCGGCGTGGTGCTCGAAGGTCCGCTCGACGTGGCGGGCCTCCTCGGGCAGGGCGACCCAGAGCTGGACGCCGTGCAGCACCTCGGTCGTCGGGGTCGAGACCTCCGAGTGCGCGACGCCGCGACCAGCGGTCATCAAGTTGATCTCGCCCGGACGCACGAGCGCATGGAAGCCGCCGCTGTCGCGGTGCTCGATCTCCCCGTCGAAGAGCCAGGAGACGGTTTGCCGGCCGGTATGCGGATGGGGCGCCACGTCCATGCCCGGCCCGTCCGCGCCAACTCGCGTGGGGCCGTAGTGGTCCGCGAAGCACCAGGCACCGACGAACGACCGGTCGCGGTGCGGCAGCGTGCGGCGCACGAGCATCGCCCGCAGCCCGCCGAGCGGGACCTCCCGAGGCTCCAGGACCTGCATGACAGCGAGGGTACCCACGCCCGGTACACGGGTGCTCCCTCGCCGGTTAGGGAAGCACCCGAACCGCGTGCTAACCTCTCCCTTCGGTGCGGCGCTCCCCAGCGCCTCATCACACCTCGTCCGGGTGGCGGAATTGGCAGACGCGCTAGCTTGAGGTGCTAGTCCTCGCAAGGGGATGGGGGTTCAAGTCCCCCCTCGGACACTCGCGTGACAGCTTCGAGGAGACCGGACGCATCGAAATGTCGAGGTGACGGCTGGTAGGCGGCCGTCACTCGCCCGAGCAGTGCGTCGGGGACGGCGGCTTGGCGCAGGGTGCTGACCACGATCTGGTTGAGCGAACTGGCGACCGCGGCCAGGAACTCGGCGATGAGGATCACGGGCACGTTCGAGGTCAGCCCGAGGGCGGCGAAACTGGCGGCGGGGACCAGTGCGGCAAGCCAGGTGATGGGTCCCCCACCGACAGCGGGCACGACTCGCTCGGCCGCGAGGGACCCGACGATCGCCCCCGCGGCGGGAACCGCGATGAAGAGACCGAACATTTCCGGCGGCACCCCGATCGGCCCGGTCACGAGCAGGACCGGCAACCCGCTGGTCGCGGCGCTGAAGAAGTTGATCGACGCGGAGATGAACGCCACGCGGCGCAGCAAGTCGTGGTGCCAGAAGTGGGACCACCGCCAGCGATGCTACGGCCCACACCGGCGACGGTCCCGTGCTCGTGGCCCCGCTCGGCCGCAGTGGGCAGGAGCTGGGGAAGCAGGAACGCCGCCAGACCCGCCAGAGCGAAAGCCCCCGCGCTGGTGAAGGAGGCGACCGAGGCGGCGGCAGCGAACAGGAAGGCGCCAAAGGGTGGGCCCACGAGATGTCTTCGTCGACACTTCGCGGCAGCGCAACCGTCGCTGGTGCCCGGCCGACGATTGCGGCAACCGCAATCGAGTCCGGGCCCATTACCAGCGGGGTCGCGACCGGGCGCAGCGGGCTGACTGACCACTGCCACCCCGATGCTCACGCCGGAATGGCTCGGGCGCGTGTCGGCGGCACAGGACACAATCGGCGGTATGCAGTTGTCTCACCTTGTCGCGACCTCGAACGCCCTCGTCGCCACATCGGCGCGCAACGCCAAGATCGCCCTGGTCGCCGAGGCTCTCCAGGCCGCCGGTCCGGAGGAGGTGGGTCTGGCGGCCGCATACCTCTCCAATGTGCTGCCGCAACGTCGCCTCGGGGTGGGCTGGCGCGGATTGTCGGACCTTCCGGCACCGGCAGCCGACGCGTCATTGACCCTCGTGGATGTCGATGCCGCCTTTGACGCCCTGGCCACCGCGGGGGGCTCGGGCTCGGTTGCCAGTCGACGCGCAGTGGTGTCGCACCTGCTCGCCCGGGCGACGGGGCCCGAACAGGAATACCTGCGCGGACTCATGCTCGGTGGCGTGCGGCAGGGCGCGCAGGACGGCGTGATGCTCGCGGCCATCGCCAAGGCCGCGGACGTGCCGCTGGCGGCCGTGCAGCGGGCGGTCATGCTCAGCGGCTTCGCGGCACCGGTTGCGCAAGCCGCCCTGTCGGGCGGTGTCGACGCGCTCGCGGCGATGACCCTCGAGGTCCTGCGCCCGCTCCGTCCGATGCTCGCGGGCAGTTCGCCGGACATCGCGGGCGCATTCCGGGATGGGGCGGACGTCTTCATCGAACGGAAGATCGACGGCATACGGCTGCAGGCGCACAAGGCCGGCGCCGACGTGCGCCTCTTCACCCGCTCCCTCGACGAGATCACCGACCGGCTGCCCGAGGTCGTCGAGCTTGTCGCCGCGCTCCCCTGCGACCGGGTGGTCCTCGACGGCGAGACCATCGCGATGCGCCCCGACGGCCGCCCCGCGCCCTTCCAGGTAACGGGGTCACGGACGGCGTCCAGCGCTGACCCGGAGACGCTCAGGCTCAGCACACCCCTGTCCACGAGCTTCTTCGACGTGCTGCACCTCGACGGGGAGGATCTGCTCGATCGACCACTGGCCGAGCGGATTTCGCGCCTCGACGCCCTGCTGCCCGAGCCGGCGCGCATGGTCCGGATCACCACCGACTCCCCCGCGGACGCCGAGTCCTTCTTCGCCGCGCAAGTCGCGGCCGGCCACGAAGGTGTCATGGTCAAGGACCCCGCCAGCCCGTATGCCGCGGGCCGGCGCGGCGCGGGCTGGGTCAAGGTCAAACCGCGGCATACCCTCGACCTCGTCGTCCTGGCCGTCGAGTGGGGCAGCGGCCGCCGGCGCGGCACCCTGTCGAACATCCACCTCGGCGCACGCGACCCGGACACCGGCGGATTCGTCATGCTCGGCAAGACGTTCAAGGGGATGACCGACGCGATGCTGGCCTGGCAGACCGAGCGCTTCCTGGAGTTGGAGACCCACCGCGACTCCTACACCGTCCACGTCCGGCCCGAGCAGGTGGTCGAGATCGCTTTCGACGGCATCCAGAAGAGTTCGCGCTACCCCGGCGGTATGGCGCTGCGGTTCGCCCGGGTGCTGCGCTACCGGGATGACAAGAGCGCCGACCAGGCCGACACCATCGAGACGGTGCGGTCACTACGCGGCTGGTGACGACGCCGACCGGTCCGCGCTTCCCAAATGTTCTAGAGGGTTGTCGGCGCCGTGCCCTACGGTCATCGACATGGCACGGACCCAGTTGACGCAGCGGCCGTCGTGGCGCTTCTTCGTCACGATGACCCGAGCCGTGCCCGGCCTCTCCGCCGTGTGGTGGGCACTGCTCGCGCTGCGCTCCCTGCTGCCGGCGGCGCTGGCCGTCTGCACCGGCTGGTTGGTCGGGGCCGTCGCCGCCGGTTCCGATCTGACCACGCCGCTGACCGCCTTCGGGATCCTCTTCGTCGCCGCCCAGGTGGCCCCACCGCTGCATCAGGTGATCGGCACCCTGCTCGGCCATCGCCTGAGCAACGAACTCAACGAACGGCTGCTCACGGCCACCCTCGAGCCCGACGGCATCGGCCATCTCGAGCGCGGCGACTTGAGCAACGACCTGACCACGGCGCGCGACTTCGACCTGGGCATGACCGGGCCGCCGATGTTCATCAACATGGACTTCGTCGCCGGCAGCGTCGTGCTGTTGCTGGCCGGCGTCGCCTCGGCGCTGGTGCTGTTCGGCTATTCGTGGTGGGCGCCCCTGCTGCTCCTCGCCGCGTGGGGATCGACGCACTGGCTGCTGCGCGAGAGCGGCGTCTGGCGCGATCGCAACACCGACGAGGTCAAGTCGGCCCGCCGGCATACCGACTATGCCTACACCTTGGCCACCGAGCCTGCGGCGGCTAAGGAGGTGCGGTTGTTTGGCTTCGACGACTGGTTGCTGGAGCGCTTCCGCACCAACCGGTTGCGGTTGCACGAGTTGCAGTATGCCGCCACCCGCCTCCGCGAACGCTCGCTCCTCGGAGCGCTGGTGATTGTGTTGTGCGCCAACGGTTTCCTACTTTTCATGATCGCCCGAGATGCGTATGCCGGCGCTCTGACTCTCCAGCAGACGGTCACCTTCGCCGGGGCTGCGTTCGGCGCGAGCCTGATCGCCTTCGGCGGGTTGTCGTGGGCGATGGACGTGGCGTCCGCGCCGGTCATGGCGTTGGAGGCCCTCGAACCCGAGATGCACGCCGCTGGGTCCCTCGTCACCCCGGCCCCGCGGCCCGGCGACCGGTCGCCACCTCCCCGGCGCGGTGCCCCGGAGATCCGCTTCGAGAAGGTCACGTTCGCCTATCCCGGCACCGACCGGCCGGTGCTGCGCGACTTCGACCTGACCATCCCCGCCGGGTCCAGCTTCGCGATCGTGGGGATCAATGGGGCCGGCAAGACGACGATCGCCAAACTCCTGTGCCGCCTCTATGACCCGCAGGCGGGCGCCATCCGCATCGACGGGGTGGACCTGCGGGAGCTACCGATCGCGCAGTGGCGCAGCGAACTGGCGGCCGTCTTCCAGGATTTCGTGCGCTACGAGTTACCGCTGCGCGACAATGTCATGCCGCTCGGTGGCGAGGACGCCGCCGCGAGCGCCGCCCTCGCCGCGGCAGGCGCCGACAGGCTGGCCGGGCTGGATACGCCCATGGCCAAGGGCTATCCCGGCGGAATCGACGTCTCCGGCGGGCAATGGCAACGGATCGCCCTGGCGCGCGCGATCGCCAAGGTCGAGGCGGGCGCGGATGTCGTGCTCCTCGACGAGCCGACCGCGATGCTCGACGTCCGCGGCGAGGCGGAGATCTTCTCCCGGGTCCTGGATGCCACGGCGCACGCCACGACGATCCTCATCTCGCACCGGTTCTCCACCGTCCGGCAGGTCGACCACATCTGCGTCGTCGAGGAGGGCCGCGCGGTCGAGGTCGGCAGCCACGACGAACTGGTTGCGCTCGGCGGTCGCTACCGGACGATGTACGACGTGCAGGCCAGCCGCTTCGTCGAACTCGACGACGAGGGAGAAGAGGTCGTCTATGAGTCGCTCTGAGCCCACCGCCACGACCGCGGAACAGGAACTCGAGCCGATGCCGGCCGGCTGGCCGTCGATGCTGCGCATCGTGCGGCACGGCTACCGGGCGGAGCCGAAGTTGCTCAGCGCCTCGCTCGCGATGACCGTGCTCGAGGCCCTGCCGGATGTCCTCGTCGCCGTCTGGCTGGCCCTGATCACGCGCGGCATCGTCAACCACGACCGCGACGACCTCCTGCTTGGCGCCCTCGGCCTGGCTGCCTCGGCCACCGCCACCTGGGCGCTGCAGGTCACGCTCGGGCGCACCAAACGCCGTCTCGGTGACCGGCTCAATATCTATTTCCAAGGCCACGTCGCGACCTTGCAGGCCAAGGTCGCCACCCTCGAACACCATGAGCGGCCCGGCTATCTCGACCGGATCGCCGTGTTGCGCACCGGCGTCTTCGCCCTCGATCACCTCTTCGCCTCGATCTTCACCATGGTGGGCTGGTTCGTCCGGCTGGCCTTCGTCTCGGTCCTCCTCGCCACGATCCACCCAGCACTGCTGCTCCTGCTCCTGGCCGCGCTACCCCTGCTCGTCGTGGCCACCTGGCGTCCGAAGGTCGAGAAGGCAGCCGAGGAAGCGGTCGCCCCCCACGGACGCCTCGGCCGTCACCTCTTCCTCCTGGGCACCAGCGCCGGGCCCGGCAAGGAGATCCGGGTGACCGGCAACCAGGACGACCTGCGGGCCCGGCGTCGCCGGGCCTGGGAATCGTGGTTCGCGCCGCAGCGCGCGGCCAGCCTCGTCACGGCCGCATGGCTTGCTCTGACCTGGGCAATCTTCGGCGTCGCCTTCGTCGGGGCCGTGGCCTGGATCGCCCACCGGCCCGGCGTCACCGCCGCGTCCATCGTGCTGGTGCTCACCGCGGGGAGCCGGCTGACGGCATACGTCGGCTCGGCCGTCGGCGAACTCGGCTTCCTGCGCGGGATCTGGCTCGACTCGGCCAAGCGGCTGGCGTGGCTGGAGGACTTCGCGCAGAGCACCGCAGGCACGGGCACGCAGGCCCCGCCCGACCGGCTCACCGACGGCATCCGGTTCGACGGGGTGGGCTTCGCCTATCCCGGCACCACCCGCCGGGTCCTGGACGGCGTCGACCTGCACCTGCCGGCCGGCAGCGTGGTCGCGGTCGTCGGCGAGAACGGTGCCGGCAAGTCGACCCTGGTCAAGCTGTTGGCCCGCATGTACGACCCCACCGCCGGGCGTATCACGGTCGACGGCACTGACCTGTCCGCTCTCGACCTGCGCGGCTGGCGCGAGCGGATCAGCGGCGCCTTCCAGGACTTCGCCCGGCTGGAGTTCCGTGCTCACACGACCGTAGGGCTCGGTGACCTCCCCCGCCTCGACGATCGGCCGGCCGTCGCGGCAGCCGTCGAGCGGGCCGGTGCCACGCCGGTCGTGGACCAGCTCGCCGGCGGACTCGACACCCAGTTGGGTCCGTCCTGGGACGACGGTGTCGACGTCAGCTTCGGTCAGTGGCAGAAGCTCGCCCTCGCCAGGGGCTATATGCGTCACGAACCGCTGCTGCTGATGCTCGACGAGCCGACCGCCGCCCTCGACGCCGAGACCGAGCACGCGATCTTCGAACAGTTCACGGCCGGAGCGCGCAGTGAGAACGACACGGGGCGTGTCACCATCCTTGTCTCACACCGCTTCTCGACGGTCAGGATGGCCGACCTGATTGTCGTCCTCGACGGCAGCAGGGTGGCTGAGGTCGGCAGTCACGAGGCCCTGATGGCCCAGGGCGGGTTGTATTCCGAGCTCTACACCATCCGGGCCGGCGCCTATGCCTGAGGTCACCTGGGAGGACCTGGCCGCGCACGCCTTGCGGCGGCAGTTTCCCGAGCCACCCAGCCGGACACCGGGTGTCGCCGACGTCGTCGACCTGCTGCAGGGGGTCGGACCGCTACAGACGCAGAACGCTCGGGCCGCCTTCATCGGAATCGCGGCCCGCCTGCCCGGCGTGACCCACGAAGTGATCACCGCGGCATACGAGGAGCACCGGATTCTGCGTGGCAGCAACCTGCGCGGCACGGTGCACACCTCCACCGCAGCCGACCATCCGCTGCTCGAGGCCACGACCCGCATCGGGCAACGGGCGCTCTATCACCGCTTTCTGCGCCCCGTCGCGACGAGTCTCGACGAGATCTTCGCCGGCATCGAAGACTACGCCCGCGACGAGTGGCGCACCCCGGCGCAGCTGCGCGAACACCTCGGCGCGTGGATGTCCGAGCACGACCCCCAGGGGCAGCCGCAGCTGGAGACCACCGCGGGACGCTATTTCGGCTTCGGTCACGGGGGCCTGGTGCGCCGGCCCCTGTCGGGTCCGTGGTCGGGGCAGGGCGCCCCGGGATACCGGACCGCGTCCGCGCTGCTAACGCCGGCCGACATCGGCGAGCGCACCCGACTGCTCGCCGACTCCGATGCGGCTGTCGAGGCGATGATCCGGCGCCACCTGACGGCATACGGTCCGGTGAGCCGCAACGACATCGCCTGGTGGTCGGGGGTCGGACTGACCCCCATCGACGCCGGCCTGCAGCGGCTGGCTGCAGAACTGCACAGCATGACCGGTCCAGACGGGCGCACCTACGTCACCCTCACGACCCCCGTCGCCCCCAGCGACGCTGACATCCCCGGGATCGCCCTGCTGCCCGAGTTCGACGCGCTTTTGTGCGGGTTCGACCCACCGGCCCGGGGCCGATTCGTCGACCCGCGCCATTACGACATCCTGTGGCGGCAGGAGAACGGCCTCCTCCTCGCGCCGCTGCTCGTTCGCGGGCGGCTGACCGGTTACTGGACCCTCGCCGGGACCGGTGGCCGGCGTGAGCTGACCGTCAGTTATTTCCGCGGCACGCCCCGACCCACCAAGAGCCTGCTCACGGCTCCGGTCGCCGGCCTCGAGCGGGCGCTCGGGGTGCGGGTCGGCACCGTCGCGATCGCCCGCCACTCCTAGCCGCCTGCGCCAGCCGCAGGCCGGCATCCCGGGTCACCCGCAGGGGTGTCCCCCACCAATCCACAGGCCGCTGCGGCCCATTTCGGGGCGGATCGTTCGTAGATTCGAGGGATGACAGACACCACACGAGTCACGGTGGAGCGAGTTATCCCCGCGTCCACCGCCGCCATCTTCGACATCCTGAGCAACCCGCTGCGGCACGCCGACCTCGACGGATCCGGCTTCATCCGCTCCGACGCCGGCGCCCAACGCATCCAGGCCGTCGGCGACGTCTTCACCATGAACATGGAAGGCGAGCACATGGGCGGTGAGTACCAGACGGACAATCACGTCACCGGCTACGCCGATAACGCGCTGCTCGCCTGGCAAACCGCGCCGGCCGGCACCGAGCCGCCCGGGTGGGAATGGGTCTGGGAGCTGGAACCCCAGGGCCCCGACAGCACGTTAGTCCGGCATACCTACGACTGGTCCAAGGTGACTGACAAGGAGCTGCTTCAGAAGGTGAAGTTCCCGCTCGTCACCGAGGCCCAGCTCGAAGACACCCTCGTCAAGCTCGACGAGGCCGCGACAGGCTCGTAACCCCTCCATCGAGTTTCGTCGCGGGCGGGCCCGAGGCCGGCAGCGCAGGTCACCGACCGGCTGCGGTCTCGGGCCCGAGTCGTGCCAATTTAGTGTGTCGCGGGCTCGTGGCCTGTGGCGATGAGGATGTCTCGGGCGGCGTCAGTGAGGGAGTCGGCCGCGGTGTGGGGGTGGCCGGCGATGGTGATGGTGATCTGCTGGATCGGGCGGAGCGCGCGCACGATCTTCTTGATGCTCATGCCGGTCTGGTCTTGGAGGCGCCGGGAGATGGCCAGCGCGGCGAAGACGATGGTCAGGTGGGCCTCGATCGCGTCTTTGGTGTGGTGGAAGATCGGTCGGGCGCGTAGGTCGCTCTTGGACATCCGGAACGACGCCTCGACCTGCCAG
>NZ_HG764815.1:3904807-3912946 GCF_001050535.1 Nostocoides australiense Ben110
CCGCCGAGTACGAGCAGTGGGCTGCCCGCCGCCTGGAGGGGGTGAGCGTGGATTACCTGTTCCTGGACGCCTCGTTCTTCCGGATGCACCCCGGCAGCCCGGCCGAGCCGGTGCTGGCCGCCTGGGGGATCAGCACCGACGGCAAACCCATCTTCATCGGCCTCGCGCCCGGGGCCGGGGAATCCACCGACGCGTGGGTCGACTTCCTGGCCGACCTGCGCCATCGGGGCCTGGGCAGTCCGCTGCTGGTCATCTCCGACGGCGCTCAAGGATTGATCGCCGCGATCGAGCAGATCTACCCGAAAGCGTTGCGGCAGAGGTGCCTCATCCACCGGCTGCGGAACGTTCTGGCGAAGACCCCGACCGGGATGCAGGACGAGATCCGCGACGGCTACTGGGCCATCTTCGACACCACCGACCTCGATATCGAACCCGGCCCCGCGCTGGTCGACCTGATCGACACCCGCGTCCGCGCGTTCGCCGAGAAGTACGCCGCCATCTACCCGGCAGCGATGAAGATCCTGCTCACCGACGCCGCCGGACTGAGCGCCTACCTGCGCTTCCCGGCCGAGCACCACCAACGGATCCGGCACTCCAACTTCATCGAACGCACCTTCGGCGAAACCCGCCGCCGCGCCAAAGTCATCGGCCGCTTCCCCGGCGAGACCTCCTGCATCAGCCTGGTCTGGGCCGTCCTGGACCGCGCCTCCGCCGGCTGGCGCGGCCTGGCCATGACCCCCGCCGGCTCACGCCTGCTACACGACCTCCGCCGATCCCTACTCGACCCACCCCGCGAACTACGACCCCGACACGCCCACCAAACCGACGCTGTCACCGCCACCGCGTAACATCAACCCCACGAAACCTGAACCAAGGCCCGCGCGTTTACACCGGAATCTGGACGCCACCACTGTTCGCGCCGGCCGCGCCTGTCGGCTCGATGTCAAACAGGTTAGCGAACTCAAACTTCGGAGCCATTGCGATCACAAAGACCACCAGCGCAACGAGGGCCACGGCCTCGACGGCTACGGCTCTCTGGTCCGCGGCCCTCCCGCCGTAGGGCCCGACAACCCCGAGCGTCGCCACGGTGATGGCAAACATCAACCGCATTGCCTCACCCACGCCGTACAGATGGATCCCAACGAACACGGCATAGCACGCCAGGTAGATCGGCCACCCACTTGTCAGGCCGAACAAGCCAAGAGCCTCAATGTAGCCGCCGATGAACACCGAGATGGCCGCTGGAGCTATGGCGTACTCGATCAGGATGGCCATTCCCGTTGCGAAGCCTCCAAGTGGCCCCAACGCCCGGCGCGCGAAACCATAGCCAGCGCCCGCCACCGGCAGAGCGGACGCAAGCTCGGCCAGACCGAAGACCATGCACGTGTACATGGTCGCCATTAGGACCGTCGCAATGAATAGACCACCCCACCCGCCCTCTGCCAGCCCAAAGTTCCATCCGGCGAAGTCCCCCGAGATCACGTACGCGACCCCGAGCCCCGCGAGCAGGACCCAACCCGCAGCGCCCCGGCGCAACTGGCGATGCTCCAAGTAGTCAGAACTGACCTGCTCGTAGTCGACTCCACGCGCTCGGCGTCGTGCAGTGCTCATGCGGCTCCCTGTCCTCATCGGTACGGCACCTCGCGCCACGCGCGCAAAGGGGCGATGAGGGTGACGCGCGCCACACGCACGTGTCAACCCCCAGGAGGCTTGCGGCCGAGGGCCCCTGCACTTGGGCCTAAAGGATTGTCACCAAACCATTGACATGGCGAGGACCGCACTGCTTCCATGGTCGCAATGGACCGCAGTCAGGCCAAGCCGGCCGCGAGCGGTCCTTGGGACCTCCTCGACTGCAACACGGCGAGGCGGGCACGTCAGCGCAGGCGAAGCCCGGGATGGCGGGGTAGTTCGGGCATCTTGCGAGGGCTGGCACAGCTCGTGTCCTGAGACTAAATCTGGAGCTGAACTCGGTTTGCTAGGACTCACCATTGGCGCGCTTACCGACCATTAGTCGTTGACGCTCGTTCTTGTACCTGAAACACTGTTGGATCGAACACGATGGGAACGCGCCGCGTTCGGACCCCTCAATGGTGTGTTACACGGCCATTGCTTGACGGACAAGCGACGCAGGCCTGCTTACGAAAGGGATGGCTTAGTGACACGGCGAAACGCGCGGCTCTTAAGCGCAGACGAACTCGTAGCCCGTATTGAGGCGGACCTGATCGACACGGTGATCGTGGCGTTCACGGACATGCAGGGACGGCTCCTGGGCAAACGCTTCCACGGTCGGTACTTCGTGGATGTGGTTGCAAAGCATGGCACCGAGGGGTGTAACTACCTACTCAGTGTAGACGTTGATATGAACACGGTTGAGGGATACGCCATGAGCTCGTGGGAAAAGGGCTACGGAGACATGGAGTTCGCCCTCGACTTCGACACAATCCGCGTTCTTAAGCATCTGCCAAAGACCGCGATCATCCAGTGCGACCTAACGTGGCTCGACGAGAGTCCCGTGATCCAGTCGCCACGCACGATCCTCAAAGCGCAGGTTGAGAAGGCAACGCAAGCCGGCTACGTCGCCAAAGCGGGTACCGAGCTGGAGTTCATCGTCTTCGATACAACCTACGAAGAGGCCTGGTCGTCGAACTACCGGGATCTGACACCTTCTAACCAGTACAACGTGGACTATTCGATCCTCGGCACTTCTCGCGTCGAGCCACTCCTACGCGACATCCGTAACACGATGTACGCGGCGGGCATGGATGTTGAATGCGCGAAGGGGGAATGCAACTTCGGTCAACATGAGATCGGCTTCTTGTACGACGATGTCGTTGCTACCGCCGACAACCACTCGGTATACAAGACCGCCGCCAAGGAGATCGCCGCGCAGCACGGCCAAGCGCTGACGTTTATGGCTAAGTATAACGAGCGTGAAGGCAACTCCTGCCACATCCACCTGTCGCTGCGTGGCTTGGAGGACGAGATCGTGTTCTGGCGCGACGGCGCCCGCACACCGCTCTACGACCAATTCATCGCGGGGGTCCTAACGATGATGCGAGACTTTACGTTGCTGTACGCGCCGAACGTCAATTCATACAAACGTTTCGCCGACGGTTCTTTCGCCCCGACCACCGTTGCGTGGGGACTCGACAACCGCTCCTGCGCGATCCGGTTGGTGGGGAAGGGAGCGGGGGCGCGGATGGAGAACCGCGTGCCTGGCGGTGACGCGAACCCATACCTAGCTCTCGCGGCGATGCTGGGCGCTGGCCTCTACGGCATCGAGCACAAGTTGGAACTCGAGCCGGAGTTGACCGGAAACGCGTACACCTCCGACAAGCCAAAGGTCCCGAACACCCTGCGTGAAGCGCGCGACGCCTTCACCACGTCGGCGGCCGCCAGGCAGATTCTCGGCGACGAAGTTGTCGATCACTACACCACCATGGCCGACGTCGAACTCAAGGCCTTTGAAGCGTCCGTCACCGACTGGGAGCTGCGTCGCAGCTTCGAACGCATGTAAGGGAGCCCCCGTGAGCGACACATATACCGTGGTGAACCCTGCGACTGAACAGGCCGTCGCAGATGTGCAAATGGCCGACCTCGCGGCCGTTGATGCCGCAATAGACCGAGCGGCCGCAGCCCTGCCAGCCTGGCGGGCCATCACGCCTGGGGAGCGCGCCACTCTGCTGCGTCGATTTGCTTCGGTTGTCGATGCGCACGTGGAGGAACTTGCCGAACTCGAAGTACGCAATTCCGGCCACACGTGGGGCAACGCGGTGTGGGAAGCGGGCAACGTCCGCGACGTGCTCAACTACTACTCGGCGAGTCCAGAACGTCTGACTGGACACCAGATTCCCGTGGGTGGTGGTGTCGACATAACTTTCCACGAGCCGCTTGGTGTCGTCGGCATCATCGTGCCGTGGAATTTCCCGATGCCTATCGCGGCCTGGGGTTTCGGTCCTGCGCTGGCGGCCGGCAACACCGTCGTCCTTAAACCGGCCGAGCTGACTCCGCTGACCGCCATCCGTCTGGGTGAGTTGGCGCTGATGGCCGGCCTGCCTGAGGGCGTTCTTACGATCGTGCCCGGACGAGGATCGATTGTGGGTGAGCGGTTCGTGACCCACCCGACCGTTCGGAAGGTATGCTTCACCGGCTCGACGGGGGTCGGTAAACGCATCATGGCTGGCTGCGCCGACCAAGTGAAGCGCGTGACGCTCGAGCTTGGCGGTAAGAGCGCCAACATCGTGTTTGCGGACGCCGACCTAGCTAAGGCCGCGGCAGCTGCGCCGTCCGCAGTGTTCGACAATGCTGGGCAGGATTGCTGCGCCCGCTCTCGCATCCTTGTGGAGCGCTCCGCCTACGACGAGTTCGTATCGCTGCTCGAACCGGCCGTGCAGGGCGTCAAGGTACTCGACCCCTCTGATCGCTCCAGCGAAATGGGCCCCCTCATTTCGGCGGCACAGAAGGCCACCGTGCAGGGCTACGTCGACGACGTTGAGGTAGCTTTTTCCGGCTCGCGCCCCGACGGCCCCGGGTTTTGGTTCGCACCGACGGTCGTCTTGACGGACGATCCAAGCGAGCGCATCTGGCGCGATGAGGTGTTCGGTCCGGTCGTGGCGGTGATGCCCTTTGACGACGAGGCGCAGGCAGTTCAACTCGCCAACGACACCGAGTTTGGTTTGTCCGGGTCGATTTTCACGCGGGACGTCGGTCGGGCGCTGCGAGTATCGCGCGCCGTCGAGGCCGGAAACCTGAGCATCAACTCTCATTCGGCCGTGCGCTACTGGACACCGTTCGGCGGGTTCAAGCAATCCGGTCTGGGCCGCGAGCTCGGTCCCGACGCGCCCCACTCGTTCACTGAGGTCAAGAACGTCTTCATCAGTAACGAGTAGTTGGACCCCACCGGCGAGCGGAAGTTGGCGTTCGCCCCTCACGCAACCGTCTCCCCATTATTGGATGATCATCGAAAAGGAAGTGGAAGTCATGGCAGGACGCATCGAAGGCAAGGTCGCCGTCGTTACCGGGGGTTGCTCCGGCATCGGCCTTGCGGTCGTGCAGAGGTTCGCTGCAGAGGGCGCGAAGGTGGTCATCGGCGACGTCGACGACGTAAAGGGGCCCACGATCGCTGAGCAGGTCGGCGGCACCTACGTGCACGTGGACGTTACAGACAAGCGGCAAGTCGACGCACTGTTCAAGACGGCGTTCACCACCTACGGATCGGTGGACATCGCGTTTAACAACGCCGGGATCTCGCCGCCGGAGGACGCCTCGATCCTCGACACCGAACTGGAGGCGTGGAAGCGGGTCCAGGAGGTCAATCTGACCAGCGTTTACCTGTGCTGCAAGGCCGCGCTGCCCTACATGCTCGAGCAGAAAAGCGGCTCCATCATCAACACCGCCTCGTTCGTCGCCGTGATGGGTGCGGCTACGTCGCAGATCTCGTACTCGGCGTCGAAGGGCGGTGTGCTGTCGATGTCGCGCGAATTGGGTGTGCAATTCGCTCGCGAGGGCGTGAGAGTTAACGCGCTGTGTCCAGGACCGGTCAACACGCCCTTGCTGCAGGAACTGTTCGCAACGGACCCGGAGCGTGCCCAGCGCCGACTGGTACACGTTCCGCTCGGCCGGTTTGCTGAGCCCGCGGAGATGGCCAATGCTGTTTTGTTCTTGGCCTCCGACGAGTCAAGCTTTATCACCGCCTCTACCTTCTTGGTGGACGGCGGCATTTCAGGCGCCTACGTTACCCCTGTGTGATGCACCCGGTCATCGGCATATCTGCCGCTCGTGAAACCTCGCAATGGGGGGTGTGGGACGAAGTAGCGGACGTTCTGCCCGCAAGCTATTCGCAGTCTGTGGAACGGGCTGGCGGGGCGCCAGTGCTGCTCCCGCCGAGCGTCCCGCGGGTAGCCGCATCGGTGGTACGTCGGCTGGACGGGCTCGTGATCGCCGGGGGCCCCGACGTGCAGCCGATGAGGTACGGGGAACGGCCGCACGAGCGGACTATGGGCTGGCGCGAGGACCGTGACGCGTGGGAGCTCGCCCTCCTCGACGAAGCCGCCAGGATCAACCTGCCCGTGCTAGGCATCTGCCGAGGCATGCAACTCATGGCGGTGCACGCTGGGGGAGTGCTTGAACAGCATGTGCCTGACCGCGTCGGCTCACAGCAGCACTCGCCGGGTGGGAACTCGTACGGCGACATCGCGGTTGACATCGTTGTCGCCAGCCGACTGGCTCGAGCTATAGGGGCGCGGGGCGCCGTGAGGTGTCACCACCATCAAGCGGTCAGCGCCCATCCGGGCTTCGAACCAGTCGCCTGGGCCGCCGACGGAACCCTGGAGGCGATGGAGGACCCGCAACACCCGTTCCGGCTTGCAGTGCAATGGCACCCGGAGACCCAGGAGGACGCGGGCTTGTTCAGGGCATTGGTCGCAGCCGCGGCGGCGGCTCCTTGATCGGCGTCCTGGTCGCGGTGCGTTCACTCGTCCAGCGAACCAGCTTGACGGGCCCCACGCGCCCTCCTCGCTCCACGGCTCGGCTGGTAGACGTTCGGTGTGCGGCTCAGACGATGGACGATGCTGCGGGAGCGCCGCCCTGCCACGTGAGACCTGCGTTAAGTATTTCCGGGAGCATTAGCGAGCGATGGCACCAAGGTCGCGACTATGGTGACCGAAATGAATGACGAGTCCGCCAACGAGGCCCTGCTCCGACCGGTGCGGTCGGGCAATGTCTTTGAAGAGACCGTCAACCGGCTATTGCAGCTGGTGTGGCTTGGCGTGTACGAGCCCGGTGACGCCCTGCCGCCCGAGCGGGAACTCGCAAGTAAACTGGGAGTGGGCAGGGACACCGTCCGGCAGGCGATCAAGTCACTATCGGACGCGGAATACTTCACCACCAAGCGCGGACGGTACGGAGGGACGTTTTTCGCAGACACGGTGCCGAGGCGCCACTCGACGGTGTCGAGACGTGTGTGGACGCCAGCGGACATTGCTGACCTGCTCGGCATGCGTGAAGTCCTCGAGGTTGGGGCCATCCGGTTGGCTTCGAGGCGAACCCTGACGGCTGTGGAGCGCGACGTGCTGTGGATGCGTCTCAGTGAGGTTGAGCAGGCCGGACCGGACGATTATCGAAGGCTGGACTCTCGCCTGCACCTGACTTTTGCAGAACTGGCAGGGGTACGAACGTTGACCCCACTGTTAGCTGTTGCGGCTCATGAGGTTGGTGTCACCCGGCGCCGTAGGTCGTGAGGGACGGGCAGGTCCCCGGCGGCAAAGATGGAAGTCGACCAAGACAACCGTCGCCGACACGAAGGACCTGCCCTGTGACCCACCGTAATGCTCCGCTGACCCCTCAAGGCCGTCTGCGGTTGGTGCTGCGCTGCCGCCATCGACCGATCGCCCACATCGCCGCCGAAGCAGGCGTCTCCCGCCAGTGCTTGGGCAAGTGGGTGGCCCGCTACCGCGAGCACGGCGAAGCCGGCCTTCACGATCGTTCGAGTGCACCAGCCCAGCGGCCCACCCAGACACCTGTTGCGGTGGTCGAGCAGATAGCGGTGATGCGGAAGAACAAGTGGTCAGCGCGCCGGATCGTGCGCGAACTCGCGGCCCAGGACATCCCCATCTCGGTGGCCACGGTGACTCGGTGGCTACACAAGCTCGGCCTCGCGCGCCTGGATCACCTCGACGTCGACGGCGAACCGCTGCGCAGGCCCGGCACCATCAAGGCCTGGTGGCCCGGGCACATGATCCACATCGATGTGAAGAAGGTCGGCCGCATCCCCGACGGCGGCGGCTGGCGCATCCACGGCATCAACTCCGACCAGGCCCGCGCCGCAGCCAGGGCCACCGCCAAGGCGAAGGCCAGCGGGACCCGGCCGGGCTACGTCTACCTGCACTCCGCAGTCGATGGGTTCTCCCGTCTGGCCTACACCGAGGCCCTCGAGGACGAGACCGCGAAGACCGCGATCGGGTTCCTCTTCCGTGCCCGCGTCTGGTTCGCCGCCCACGGCGTCACCCGCTTCACCCGGATCGTGACCGACAACGGCTCCTGCTATCGCGCCAAGGACTTCACCCGCGCGGTGTGCTCCTTCGCCGCGCGCCATCAGCGGACCAGGCCCTACACGCCCCGCCACAACGGCAAGGTGGAGCG
>NZ_HG764815.1:3913046-3917439 GCF_001050535.1 Nostocoides australiense Ben110
ACCTGTCGATGACCATGGTGTACGCCCGGATCGCCGACCGCACCGTCGCCGACGAGTATTTCGCCGTCACCAGCAAGGTCGAGTCCCTGTACGCGGCAAGCCAGCCAGCCGTGCTGCCCCCCGACGCCGCCGGCCCCGCGATGCGGGCCCTGCGCGCCGAGGCCACCAAGCGGCTGCTCGGCAACGGCTACTGCGCCCGTCCCATCGAGCTCGACTGCCGCTACGAGACGATCTGCGAGTCCTGCACCATGTTCTTCACCACCATCGAGCACCGCCCCACCCTCCAAGCGCAACGCGACGACGCCGACCTCAAGGGCCAAACCGGCCGCCGAGACATCTACGACGCGCTCCTCCAACGCCTCGATGACGCCCCCGCTTGACACCGATCACCCACATAAGCGTGTGCTTTTCCCACGATCTCCAACGCCGCCTTCGTCCGGACCAGCTCGGCCTCGGCCCTCTCTGCCCGGGCTCGCAGCTGCTCGACCTCCCGGTCGCGGCGGTCCCGGGTCTTCGGGCTCTTGGGCCCCAGCGCCGCGGTCGCACCGGCCTCGGCAGCCTTGCGCCACTCGGTGATGTGGGATGAGTACAGGTGCTCGCGGCGCAGGATCGCGCCCCGCTCACCCCGGTCCGCCGTGTCGTACTCATCCAGGATCCGCGCCTTGTACTCCGCGGTGAACATCCGGCGCTTGGGCTGGTCAGCTCTCGGGGTCACCACCCCATCATCGAGGCGGGCGGCATCAGCCAACGTCATGGTCATCAGGTGTCTCGCTTCTCCGCCCCGTGCAGAGGGAAAGAACTCAGAAGGGGTGTCTCACCTCAGCCTGACGCACAGGGCCCGGCCATCGCCCGGTAGAGCGTCTGCCGCGAGCATCCGACCTTTCGGGCCACGACTGACTTCGGCACGCCTGTGGCGATCAGGTCCCGCGCCTGCGCGACCTGCTCGCTCGTGAGCCGGGGCTCCCGCTTATAGACACCACGTGCTTTGGCCAGTGCGATGCCCTCGGCCTGGCGCTCACGGATCGTCGCCCGCTCCAGTTGGGCCACGGCCGCGAGGATCGTCAGCATGAATGCGCCCTGCGGGGTGTCGGTGTTAAGTGAGGGATTGTCGACAAACTCCAGTTCGACCCCCTTCGCCTTCAACTGCTCCACCAAGGCGATCAGATCCCCGGCCGACCGGGACAACCGGTCCGGCGACTTCACCCGCACCAGGTCGCCCTCGCGGACGTAGGCGAGCATCTCCTGCAACTGCGGACGGTCGCGGACGTTCTTGCCGGAGACCTTCTCGGAGAACAGTCGGTCGACGTCTCCGAGGGCGGCGACCTGCCTTGCCTCGTTCTGGTCGACCGCGCTCACGCGGACGTACCCCACGACCTGCCCCTTGTGTCCATTCATGTCCAGACCTTCCGTACAGACTTGTCCATTGCTTCGCTCAGCAACCCTGTGAGATAGCCGGTTTCGTCATTGCCCCGGTTGTCCGTGAGGTAGAGGACTCCGCCGTCGGCATCGCCGAGACCGGGACGATCGTGCTCGATCACGGGCCGGGGCAAGGGCGGCGGGCGCTCAGCCTGGTTCCCGACCTGCACATCTGTCTCGTGCGGGCCGATCAGGTGGTCAGTGACGTGCCGGAGGCCGTTGCCCGGCTGGCCGAGGCGGTGCGCGCCGGCCGGCCGCTGACGTGGATCAGCGGTCCCAGCGCGACCAGCGACATCGAGCTGAGCCGGGTCGAAGGCGTCCACGGACCACGCACGCTGCACGTCATCCTCGTGGACAGTCCCTGATCGCACCATCCGCGCACCATCCGCCGCCGAGCGACCGGGCACGCGTTGCCATCACGCGTCGGCCCGCCTGAATCCGACCCCGTGTCGGTCCGATCGCAGGCTCCACTGAGTGACGGCCATCGCGGCATCGGCGACCGCCGTCGTGGCGACGACGAGACGGCTCGTCCGCGTATGCCTCGCCGTCAGGGCGGCCGTGCACCCGAGAGCCCACGCGGTATTCACCAGGGCGGCACGGCTGAGGTCTCGGTCGCGGGCGTCACGAGCTGAACCGAGAAGCATCGCGCTCGTGACTGCAAGCGCGGCCCCGAGCGGGATCCGGGCCGATGAGATGGGGTCCAGCTCATCCCCGAGGCGCCCGATGGCGAGGGCGCCGACCGCGGCCAAAGCGCACCCGACGCCGTCCGCCATCAACGCGGCGCGTGCCCAAGACCGACGACTCACTGCCTACCTCCCGGGTTGGTACTCGCCATACCGTAAACCGCCCAGCTCGAGCCGGGTCACGGGCACCACCTCGATAGCACTTCGGTCCTGCGACTACACGAAGTTGATTCTCACGCCCCCGCCCCGCTTGCAGTGCTCAAAGATCGGGGCTTTGTGTAGTCGGTGGCACGGCAAAGTCATGATCATGACGCGTGCTCGATCGGCTGGATCGCGTCAACCTGCGCACGGAGCGCCCGTCGCTCGATCCGAAGCTCGTAGTGTGACTGGAGGTTCATCCAGAATTCGGCCGAGTTCCCGAAATACTTGGCGAGCCGCACGGCCGTGTCGGCCGTGATCCCCCGCTTGCCGTGAACGATCTCGTTGATCCGCCGCGGCGGCACACCGATGGCGACCGCTGGCCACGCCCAGCTTCGTGCGCCAAACGATCCTGAACCAGCTCGGCCCCTGGCGCGGCGGCAAGCACCAACAGCAGCTTGCGAAGCACCGGAGCTTGCGCCGGTGCGACGTCGGCGGCGCCCCGCTCCACCAGGCGGTTCGCGTAGTCCTCCAGCCAGCCGTTCGCATCCTCGAGGAAAGTCCATGCACGGTCGGGTATCCCCCGGTGACTACTCGGCCCATAAAGCCCGTCGGGTCTGCGGATGGCGATGGCTCACGGTTGGGCTGGCCAGACTGACGAAAACGCGGTACCAATTCTGACGGAACGCCGGCTCGTGCCGGACGGTTCGTGAGCCCCTCACTCCCGCCGATCGCCGTTCACGCTGAATCCATACTCGGCCGACCGCAGCGCTTCACCTTGCCCCTACCCACCACCCTGAATACACTGTATTCAGAACCGTGAGAGGAGGACCCATGAGCACCATGACAGTGCGCATGAACGATCAGGACGCTGAACTCGTCCGCAAGTTCGCCCAGTTCGAGGGCGTCAGCATCTCCGACTTCGCCCGCACCGCCATCCTTGAGAAGATCGAGGACTCCTACGACCTGCAGGAACTGCGCGCGGCGATCGCGCAAGACACCGGCGAGCGCTTCGGCATCGACGAGATCCTCACCGAACTCGCCTGATGGCCGCACAGGCCAGCCCATACCGCGTCGAGTTGACCGCGAGAGCGCGCAAGCAGTTGAAGAAGATGGACCGGTTCGATGCCAAGATCCTCGCCACGTGGATCAAGAACAACCTCGACGGATGCGCCGACCCACGAGCCTTCGGCAAAGGGCTCACGGCAAACCACTCAGGCGAATGGCGCTACCGAGTGGGCTCCTACCGGATCCTCGCACTCATCCACGACGACATCGTCAGGATCGAGGTCTTCTCGATCGGACGGCGCGAGAAGGTGTACGACCGCTGACAGTGTTCGTTACACATTGAACATGAACTCCACCGAGTTCCGAACTCGTTGAGCATGACGAGCTCACCGCAGAAGCCCGGTTGATCAGATGTGGAAGCGCACCTCGGTGAGCGGAGGATCCGTGGGCATGTCCGGGTAGTGACCGCGAAGCCACTCCTGATAGGACGGGTCCAGATCCGCCAAGCGGACCGGGGACACGGAGTCGATAGCGCTCGGCATCGTTACGAAGCCGAGATGCTCGGCATCTTCGAACACGAAGGTCGTCTCCCCCAGCGGGATCGGATTCCGGTAACGGATGGAGCTCGTCTTGCGCCCAGAGGCGATGTCGTCGAGGTAGCGCCGGCTGCCGCGCACGAAGGGGTCCGAGTCCTCGTAAGGCTGCACGTAGGAAAAGGGCAGGAGCTCGCGTACCGAGACAGACTCGAGACCGTCCCCTAGATGATTGATTCCAAGGTGACTGGTGTGGCGTATGGGACTCGGGGGGTGAGGGTGCCCAGACTCGGTGTTGCGAAGCAACTCGAGCTCTGGAGGCTCTCGTGGACACCGATCTGGACACCCTCGCCACCGCACTGTATGTGACCCTTGACGATCTGCTGAAGAGACACCCCGAACTGGCGCCATGGCGACCCGCGGTCGGGATGAAACCGCAGGTCAGCGACGCCGAGTTGGTGACGATGGCGGTGCTGTCAGCGGTCCTGGGATTCGATGACGAAGCCCGCTGGGTGCGGCACGTGCGCGCCAACCTGCGCCACCTCTTCCCCTACGTACCGCACCAACCCGGGTACAACAAGCGGGTCCGCCGGCTCGGCCCGACGATGCTGGCGG
>NZ_HG764815.1:3917539-3919229 GCF_001050535.1 Nostocoides australiense Ben110
CTAGGAGACTGCTGAACAAAAGGCGCGCCTCCCCGGGGGTCGGGCGTGGGCCTGGAATTCTGGGCTCATGCAAGGTGAGGCAGATCGGCAGCGTGAGCTGCTGGACGTGGAGTCGCTGGCCGGGCACCTGCTCGAGCCGGGCAGCGTGTTCGCGCTGCTGGCGCAGCATCGCGATCGGCTGTTCCCACACGAGTTGTTCGCCGATCTGTTCCCCTCTGGACGGGGCAGGCCCTCGATCCCCGGCGAGGTGATCGCCTCAGTGATCCTGCTCCAAGCGCTCTACGGTCATTCGGACCGCGAAGCGGTTGAGGCGTTGACCTTCGACCTGCGGTGGAAGGCGGCGTGCGGGTATGCGATTGATGCGAAGGGCTTCGACCCGTCGACGTTGACCTACTGGCGGCGCCGGCTGGCAGCCAGCGAGCGTCCGCAGCGGATCTTCGAGGTCGTGCGTGAGGTGATCACTGAGACCGGCGCGCTGAAGGGCAAGACGCGTCGGGCGTTGGACTCCACGGTCCTCGATGACGCGGTGGCCCGTCAGGACACCGTGACGCAGCTGATCGCCCAGATCCGCCGGGTCGGTCGGGAGGTGCCCGGGGCCGTTGAGCTGATCGAGGCTCACTGCACACGTCTGGCGGGGTTGACCGGGCAGGACTACGCCGCCACCGGCAAGCCACCGATCGCGTGGGACGATCCCGCTGCCCGCGACGAGCTGGTCACTGCTCTGGTCGGCGACGCACTGGCTTTGCTGGCCGCGCTCAACATCGAGGCGATCACCGAGGCAGGCGGGAAACCGGCCGACGCGGTGGCGCTTCTGGCGCTGGTCGCGGGTCAGGACGTCGAGCCTGCCGAGGACTCTGATGGCACCGACGGCCGTTGGCGGATCGCACGGAGAACGGCCCCGGATCGGGTGATCTCGACCGTTGATCCTGATGCCCGGCACGCCCACAAGACCCGCGAACGGCGCCAGGACGGGTTCAAGGCCCACGTGGTCGTCGAGCCCGACACCGGTCTGACCACGAGGTGTGAGCTGACCAAGACCAACGGCCCGGAGAACTCCGACGCCCGGGTGGGTGCTGCTCTGGTCACCTCCGACACCACGATCGACAACGGCCAGCAACTCGAAGTGCTCGGCGACTCGGCCTACGCCACCGGCGACATGCTCCACGCCTTGGACCGCAAGCAGTGGCTCCCGTTGCTCAAGCCGTGGCCGTTGCGGCCCGCCGTCGACGGCGGTTTCACCATCGACGACTTCACCCACGACCCCACCGCCGGGACGCTGACATGTCCGGCCGAGGTGACCCGCCAGATCACCAAAGCCGGCAACGCCATCTTCGGCAGCGCCTGCGCCAGCTGCCCCTTGCGCGCCCAATGCACCACCGCCAAGGACGGTCGCACCGTGACGGTCGGCAAACACGACCTGCTCCAACGCGAACACCGCCAACGCGCCGCCGGGGAGGACTTCAAAGTCGTCTACCGCCAGCACCGGCCGATGGTCGAACGCTCGATCGCCTGGCTCACCCGCGGCAACCGACGCGTCCCCTACCGCGGGATCGAGAAGAACAACAACTGGCTCCACCACCGCACCGCCGCACTCAACCTGCGCCGGCTCCTCGCTATGGGACTGAGCCACCAAGACGGGGCCTGGGCCCTCAGCTGAACCAATGCCGAGCCCGGCCCAGGGCCAGGGCCA
>NZ_HG764815.1:3919329-3922074 GCF_001050535.1 Nostocoides australiense Ben110
GACGACCACGCGGTCGGCGCCCAGCTCGGTCCGGGCGTGCTCGACGATCGGGGTGAGGAAGCCGACCGGGTTGTCGGACAGGGCTTTCGAACACCGGGTGTCGCCCTTGCCGCACGAGTTCACGGTGAGCGCGGTGAACTCGGCCTGCTTCGTCGCAAGGCCGACATAGTCCATCCAGCCGCACATGCTCCCTGGCGACTGGTGCAAGAAGATCGCCACCGTCGATCCGGAACCGATTCGGCCGTAACGGATTTCGCTCTCGGCGTCCGGGCGCACGCCCTCGATCGGCCCCTTGGCGCCGAGGCCGCACTCCTCCTCGAGTCGCGTCTCGGGGGGCGGCGTGGTCCGGCTGACCGAAGGCCGGGGCGAGGACGAGGCCCCGGACGTGGTCACGGCGGCGGACGCACCGGTCGCCGGCGGTGGCTGCGGCGACGACTGGCCGCCGCACGCGGACACGGCCACCACGACTGCGACACCACAGGACGCTGCGCGTTTCATATGTCAATTCTGACATCTGCCTCTAGGCTGTGTCCATGACGTCGACGCTCGGGTTCGCCGTGCTGAGCCTGCTGGCCCGACGGGAGCTGACCGGCTATGAACTCGCTCAGCAGATGAAGCGCCCGGTGGGCTACTTCTGGCACGCCCACCACTCACAGATCTATCCCGAGCTGGCGCGGCTGGAAAGCGCAGAACTGGTGCGGCACACCGTGATCGACGGAGCCGGACCGCGAGACACCAAGCGTTACACCATCACCGCCGCCGGCATGGAGGCGTTGCGTGCCTTCGTCGCCTCGGACTTCGAGCCGCAGCCCGTGCGGGATCTGGAGACGCTGAAAATCTGGTCGATCTGGACGGTGGATCCCGATGCGGCCGTACTGCTCGTGGAACAACTACGGGAGGTCCATCGCGAGCGACTGGAGACCTACCGCCGCGAGCTGGCGGAGTTGACGTCCGGCGGGACGGCCGAGGACCCGAGCCACCCCGACTTCGGCTCGTGGCTGACATTGGAAGGCGGCGTGCGCAATCGTGCGGCCGCACTCGAGTGGTGCGACTGGATGCTCACTCAGCTGCGGCGCCCCGGGGCCGTCACTCGATCGCGTGCACCAGATCGTCGATGATGTCGCTCGCGTCCTCCAGCCCCACCGACAGCCGCAGGATGCCCGGGCCGGGTTTGGCCTCGGAGGCCACGGGACGGTGCGTCAGGCCGGCGGGATGCTGGATGAGGGTGTCCACGCCGCCGAGCGAAACGGCGTGGGTGATCAGGTGCACGCGTTTCGCGACGGCGAGTGCCGCCTCATACCCGTCGCGCATCTCGAACGCGAGGATCGAGCCTGGGCCACTCATCTGCCGGCCCACAAGAGCGAGCGGGTCCCCGCCCGGGCGCGACGGATGCATGACCCGCCGGATCGCCGGGTGCTCGGCCAGCGCGGCAGCAACCGCAACGGCCGTGCGCTGCTGACGCTCCACGCGGATGGGCAAGGTAGCCAGGCCACGATGCAGCAGGTACGCCCCCATCGGGTGCAGGATGCTGCCGGTGATGGCCCGGATCGGGCGCACGGTGGCGGCGGTCTCGCTGTCCGTGACGAGCACGCCACCCATCGCATCGCCGTGTCCGCCAAGGAATTTCGTCGCCGAATGCAGGACGACGCGAGCGCCGTGCTCGAGCGGGCGCTGCAACACCGGCGTGGCGAAGGTGTTGTCCACGACCACCGGAGCACCGCCCGCGGCACGGGTGACGGCGGCTATGTCGATCAGGTCGAGAGTGGGGTTGCCGGGGGACTCGAGGAAGACCAGACCCGTGCGCTCGGTGATGGCCGACGCGACCTCGCCTTCCCGGGCATAGGTGACCTCGGTGCCGAGCAGCCCCGTCGCCAGCAGGTGATCGGTGCCGCCATACAGGGGCCGGATGGCCACGACGTGCGGCTTGCCCGCCGCGACGCGCGACATCAGCAGCGCGGTCGTCGCCGCCATGCCGCTGGCGAAGGCGATGGCGTCGCTCCCGCCCTCCAGCGCGGCGATGCCCGCCTCGAAGTGGGCGACCGTCGGATTCCACAGCCGGGCGTAGACATAGGAATCGCCTGTCTCCGGGGGCCGGCCGCCGCTCAGATGGTCGTATGCCGCGCCCCCCGCCTCGACATCCGCGAGCGGGTAGGTCGTCGACAGGTCGATGGGCAGGGCGTGCACGCCGCGGTCGGTGAAGTCATCGCGGCCGGCATGGACGGCACGGGTTGCAAGACCGGGGCTGGACGTCGTCGTCATCTTCCGAGGGTCCCAGGGTTGCAGGGTGAGCGGGTACTCCGCCGAACAAGTGCCCGAGCCGGCACCGTTGGCGGCCCCGCTGGCGAACAATCATCGCTATTCTGCCTCGATGGCGAAGGAAATTCGGCCCAGTGTCGATCTTGACGACGTCGACCTCGCCCTCGTCGACGCCCTCGTTGCCGACGCCCGCATCGCGAACAACCGCCTCGCGGCGCGCAGCTGATCGACCGGGGGATCGTGCGGGGTTTCCACGCCGACCTCGACCCCGAACGGATCGGGCGCCCGGTCCTCACCGCCACCGTGCCCCGCCTCCCCGAGGTGGTGCAGAGCTTCCACCTCGCCGGCGACGACGACTACCTGCTCCACGTGGCTGTGCCCTCCGCGAGCTACCTGCGCGACTGGAACCAGCCTCGTCTTCGGCCACGAGCGCGGTCAGCCCGGGCCGCTCTGACCGGTGCCCCGCGCCAGGGGCAATCCGCGGCCGTG
>NZ_HG764815.1:3922174-3936146 GCF_001050535.1 Nostocoides australiense Ben110
AGCCCTGCGCGCGGGCACCGCGTCCGTCACCCGACTGGCGCCGCGCGACGACGGCCGGACCGCGCTCGGCCTGCATCACGTGACGGTGGTGCCGGTCTAGATGCCGAGATCGTCTCGGCTGTCACGGGGAGCATGACGAAGGTCGCGGCATACTTCGACACAGCGACGCAGAGCCAGATCCGGTTCACCACCGACAGGGTGTTCGGCTGGAACAAGATCAGCTTGACGGCTGCTGAGATCGAGTCGTGCGACTACGAAGCGATGGAGCGCAAGGCGCGCGCCGTCGCGCCGTCGACGCCGAAGGACGAGCGCCACCACTTCGTCGTGATGCTGGAGCCGACGCCGACCTGCGCGTGGGGTGGCCGGGGCACCGTCGGGCCCGGCGAACTCGGCGATCTGGTCACCTGGCTGAACTACCAGCCCTACGAGGGCCCGACCTACGCCCACGAGTTCGGCCACAATCTCGGCCTGTGGCACACGGGATATCTGCAGTGCTGGAACGACACTCGCACCGCGAACGTCACCCTGTCGGCCAACTGCGACCAGCGGACCTACAACGATCCCTGGGACCTGATGAGCGCCCCGCTCAACTGGCCGGGCATGCTCGCCACCATCAACAAGCAGCGCATCGGCGTGCTGCCGGTCACGGACAATCCGCTGATCATGGACAGTCAGCGCGTCACGCTCAAGCCCGTGGCCGCCGGCTCCGGCGTCCGCGGATTCCAGCTGCAGGCGGGCAACGTGCAGTACTTCGTCGAATACCGCACCCCCGTCGGCCTCGATGACTGGATCGACGACAGCACCTACGTCGATCCCAAGGGGGTGACGCGCACGGATCCCGGGGGTGGCGTGACCGTGCGACGTCAGGACGACTTCTTCGGCCAGTTCGGCGAGATCGATCTGCTCGACTTCCACCCGGACGCGAATCCGCTTTCATACCAATGGCATCCGGGTCTCGAGGCGGGTGAGAGCTACACGATCGCCGACCACGGGATCACGCTCTCGGTCGTCAGCACCAGCTCCACCGCCGCGGTCGTCGACGTCACGATCACTCAGGACGACGGGGTCGTGCGCTGGGACGGCCGGGACCGGTATGCCGCGTCCGCCGCCATCTCGGCACGCACCTTCCCCGCCAACACCTGGCTGGCCTATGTCGCGTCCGGCGAGGTCTTCAGCGACGCCTTGTCGGGAGCACCCGTCGCCGGCCGCGACGGCGCTCCGCTGCTGCTGACCCGACGCGACTCCCTCCCCGCCACGATCGCGGCGGAGCTGCAGCGGCTGAAGCCGTCGACGATCGTCGTGCTCGGCGGGCCGGCCACGGTCTCCGAAGGCGTCGTCGACGAGCTGCGGGCGTATGCCTCGGAGACGGTGGAACGGCGCTCGGGAGCGGACCGGTATGCCGCGTCCGCCGCCATCTCGCGCGCCGCCTTCCTCAGCACGGTGGACGCGGCGTTCGTCGCCAGCGGTGAGATCTTCAGCGACGCCCTCAGCGGCGCACCAGTCGCTGCCCGCGCGCCCGGGCCGATGCTGCTGACTCGGCCGGACGGCATACCCGCCCCGATCGCCGCCGAGTTGCGCCGCCTGAAGCCGAAGCGCATCGTCATCGTCGGCGGACCGGCGAGCGTGAGCGAGCAGGTGCGGGCCCAGCTGGCGGAGTACACGGCGGGGACCGTCAGCCGCTGGTTCGGCAGCGACCGGTATGCCGCGTCCGCCGCGATCTCGCAGCACGGTTATCCCCGGCCCCCGGTCGAAACTGCTTATGTGGCAAGCGGATCCATCTTCACGGATGCACTGTCCGGAGCCCCGGTCGCCGGGATGACCGCCGGTCCTCTGCTGCTCGTACGCACCGACTCGATCCCGGACCCGATCGCCGCCGAGCTGAGCCGCCTGCGGCCGACCAAGATCGTCGTGCTCGGCGGGCCCGCGTCCGTCTCGCCCGGCGTCGAGGCCGCCCTTGCGACCTTCGTGCGCCCCTGAGACGACCCACGACGTCCGGACGGATCACGCGTCGCACTTTCGGTGTATGTCACGTAATGATGTAATCACGCTATGAGTGAAAGCAGCGCCCAAACCCCGATCGGCGCTTGGTTCGCCGAGCGAATCCCGGCCGAGATCTACGCCGGCGCTCTCTCGGTCACGGTCGACGCTCAAGAGATCGTCGTCATCGGGGACGTCCCCCGCACCGACGGTGATCCGGAACCGCCCGTCGAGCGCATTGCCGCCCATCGGGAGCGCACCCGCGCGGGGCGCATCGCCATCGCCCAGGATGCCGAGGCCACGTTCGGACGCAAGGTGTCCTGGGGTGCTCGCGCCGACGGCACCGAGCGCCTCTACACCCACCTCGGCGTCCCGGTCATGACCCGACTCCGCCAGCCCGAGCGCCTCCTGCTCGACACGCTAGTCGAAGGCGGAGTGGCCCGCTCACGCTCGGAGGCCCTCGCCTGGTGCGCGCGCCTCGTCGGGGAGCGCGAGTCGGAGTGGCTCGCCGAGTTGCACGACGCCCTCGCCGGCGTCCGAGATGCGCGCTCTCGCAACCCGTTCGACCGCGACACCGCCTCGTGACCAACGTCGAGATCAGTCGTCGGAGATCTCGATGTCGTACTTTTTGGCCGCGCGTTTGATGCGTCCCTTGATCGTCTCGACCTCGTCGGCGGCGTACTTGTCCGCGTTCGCCTTCTTGTTGATGTAGGACCACGCCGCCCGCACGTGTTCCTCGGAGTCGATGGGGTACTTGTTGTTGGTCGGGTCGGCGAAGGTCACATCGCCGTGCTCCCGCTCGCCCTCGTCGGGGTTGACATCGTCACGCCGGGAGATGTGCTTGCTCATGATTCGACGGTATGGCAGTTCGGTCCCGGCGATCGGATTGGCGCCCACCGATGACCGCCCAGCGCCCGGCCGTCATGCCTTGAGCATGTTCTCGATGTATTGCGCATGCACCGGAGCAGGTGCACCGGCGCGGGTCACGGGAAGGTGATCGTCGTGCCAGCGCCGGTGGCCGTCGCGCGTTCGAGGATCAGGGCGCCGAGGGCGACGTCCTCCATGGCGAGGCCCATGTTCGTGAAGACGCGCCGGCCGTGGTCCGGAACCGTCATCACCCCCGACACCAGCTGCGCGAGTTCGCCGTCGGGGTCGCGGTAGCCCTGGAACGCTCTGTGCAGCACCGAGTCGTACTGGCCGCGGTCATCGACTGCGAAGAAGGCGGCCTCCCGCACGACGTCGGGCCCGAACGTGTCGTCATAGTCGACCGGGAGGATGAGCGCGTCGGGCGCGGTGTTGCTGCCGTCCAGCCGCGGGTCCATCCGGCGGCTGATCGAGGAGATCACCAGGTCCGCGTCCTGCGTGGCCTCCAGCGCGGAATGCACGACCGTGCCGACCCGTTCGCCGGCCTGGGCCAACAGGGCGTGGCCGTGCGCCTCGCGGTGGTCGAAGACACGCACGTGTTCGATCTCCGGATGCACCTCCAGGGCGACCTCGAGATGCCGGTTGCCCTGCAGGCCCGCCCCGATGATGCCCAGTGTCCCCACGGACCCGGGCACATGACGAAGCGTCACCCCGGACACGGCCGCCGTCCGCTTCTCGGTCACCCATCCGCCGTCGATGAGGGCGAGCGGTCGCCCGGTGTCGGCATCATTCATCAGGAGGGCCCCGTAGATATAGGGCAGGTCCTTGGTGCGGTTCTGCTCAAACCCCGAAACCCATTTGATGCCAAGCGAATCCGAGCCGGCGAGGAAGGCCGGCATCGCGTTGACGAAGGCGTCCGACCGCGGCGCCACCTTGGGTTTCGGAGGGTTTTGCACCTCCCCACGCGCCTTCTGGACGAAGGCGTCGTCGATCACGTCCATGACCTCGGCCCACGTGAGGTTCAGTCCGTCGAGGTCCGCCCGATTGAGTACGAGGAAGTCGTCGTGAAGACTCATATATCGACAGTAGTTCGCCGGTCACAGCTGGGCCATATCGCCCGGCGCCCTATCCCGCTGGTATTGACTGCCGCGTCGAGGATGGCCCGGACTTCGGGCCTCGACGGGCCGTCCGTGAGCTGCCGCTCGCTCGCGCAACCGGGCGTGCGTGCGCTCGTCCAACTGCCGGATGGTCAGCCTGCCCATACGGTCACCTCCTGACGGCGATGCCAGCATCTGGCGGGGTACTGGAGCCCGCATGGCTTCTGCGTATAGAATATCGCTATACGTGAGGAGCCGACATGAGCACGTCATCCGTCCGATCCGCCAAGACTCAGCAGATCAACTTCCGCGCCACGACTCGGCAGGCTGAGACGCTCCGACGCGCCGCCGCGGCGAGCGACGCGACGCTCACGGACTTCGTGCTGAGCAGTGCCATGGTCCGCGCCGAGCAAGTCCTTGCCGATCAACGTTGGTTCGTCGTGACGAACGAGGAGTGGGCCGCCTTCGCGGCGGCGATCGACGAACCGCTAGCCTCCACGGTCCGATTCCGAGAGTTGAAGCAGCGGCCCGATCCGTTCACCGATGACGAATGACCGGGAGCTTCGGCAGGCCACGCAAGCTGCGCGCCGACGTCCGCGTGGATGAGTTCCACTCCGGCGCAAGTGAATTGGATGAGTGGCTGGTCAAGTACGGGTGGGAAAACCTGCGGGCGAACAATGCTGTCACCTACGTGACAACGTGGGCTGAGCGCGTCGTCGGCTACTACGCCATCTCCGTCGGAGGTGTCGCGTTGGCGAGCGTCCCGACAACGCTGAAGAAAGGCGCCAGGCCAGATCCGCTGCCCGTCATCGTTCTTGCCCGGCTCGCCGTCGATTGCTCGGTGACCGGCAAGGGCATCGGTGCGGGACTCCTGCGGGACGCGCTGGAACGTTCGGCGCAGTTGAGCCAGACCGTTGGCGCTGCGGCGCTCCTTGTCCATGCCCGCGACGAGGCTGCCCGCGACTTCTACCTGAGAAACGGTGACTTCGTCGAGTCCCCCATCGCTGAACTGCAACTCATGGTCTCGATGAAGGCGTTGCGGTCACAGTTCCTGTGACCGCGGACGCCGACTGCAGCCCACGACGGAACCGGCGTGGATCGGCAATGATCCAACGCCAAATTCCATCCAGTGATGGCGGCCCTCCGCGGGTCTGTGCAAACCGAGATCTTGGAGATCACGGCACAAGGCCGGCTCTCTTTCAGACTTGGACCAATACGAGTACCGGATCGAGGTGCGCGCCAGCGACCGCGACGGGCAGGCCGCCATCGGGTGGGAGGTCAAGGACGCCGCCGATCTGGCCGAACTCGTCGGGCAGCTGCGCGCGGCCGGCTTCGAGGTGAGCGACGGAAGCGCGGATGGCGCGCGGGAGCGGCTGGTGAGCGGGTATGCCGCCATGCCCGACCCGGACGGGCTGATGGACATCGAACTGGTCTACGGATTCAAGTCTGCCGGAACGTATTTCGCCTCCCCACTCGGTCACCGGTTCGTCGCCGGGCGGGCGCTTGGGCTCGGGCACGTCTTCCAGGCCGTCACCGACCAGGCTCGCCACGAGCAGCTGTATGTCGACATCTTCGGCTTCCGCCTCAGCGACCACATCGACTTCGCCTCCGGCCGGGTCGGCACCTTCCTGCACTGCAATCCCCGGCACCACTCCATCGCCTTCGCCCCCACCGCCGACCAGCCGCTGCTCGGCCACCTCATGGATTGGGCTGCGGCTCCTTAAGAACGACATCACTCTGCTATTGACAATAATTCCTTTCAATACGAGACTTGTGGCGTGCTCGACATCGAAGTCCTCGACGCTCCGGAGGCGGCGGGTGCGGCCCTGAGCCCGGTGCGGTCACGCATACTCGCGATGCTGGCCCAGCCGGGTTCGGCAACCACCGTCGCTCAGGTCCTCGGGCTGACCCGTCAGCAGGTGAACTACCACTTGCGCGCCCTCGAAGCGCACGGCCTGGTCACCGAGGTCGAAGTCCGACCGCGCCGGGGCCTGCACGAGCGCGTCGTCCAAGCGAGCGCCGCGGCATACGTCGTCTCGCCCACCGCGCTCGGACCGGCCGCCGCCGGAGTCGAGACCATCGACCGGCTCTCCACCCGATACCTCGTCTCGCTCGCTGCCCGCATGCTCGGTGAGGTGGCGACCTTGGCGCGGCGCGCCGAGGCGTCCGGCCGCAGCCTGCCCACCCTGGCGATCGACACCGAGATCCGGTTCGCCTCGGCACAGGATCGAGCGGAGTTCACGCGTGACCTCGCCGAGGCTGTCACCACGCTCGCCGCGCGTTATCACGACGAATCCGCGCCCCGCGGCCGGTGGCACCGGCTCGTGATCGCGGCCCACCCGAGCCCGGCGGTCCCGTCGGGCAGATCGACGAAGGAGTCCTGAGATGACCGAAGACCAGCCACCTGCCAGGTCCATCGAGCTGTCCGTCGAGGTGCCCGGCACCCCGGAGGAGGTGTGGGCGGCCGTGGCCACCGGGCCGGGTATCTCGTCGTGGTACGTGCCGACGACCGTCGAGGAGCGCGAGGGCGGCGCGACGACATCGGTCTTCGGGCCAGGTGAGGGTATGACCGTGCCCGGCAAGGTGACGGCCTGGGAGCCACCCCACCGCGTCGTGTTCGCGGGCGAGGGCGCCGACGCCGGGTTCGCGTTCGAGTGGTTGGTCGAGGCCCGCGACAACGGCAGTTGCGTTGTGCGGCTGATCAATTCCGGTTTCGGATCAGGCGATGACTGGGACGCGCAGTATGACGCGATGGAACAAGGCTGGGGTCTGTTCCTGCGCAACCTCCAACTGCACCTCGAGCACTTCTCCGGTCAGGCCGGCCAGGCGATGCTGCCGACGGCCACGTGGCCGGGCAATCAGCAGGCAGCCTGGGAGGCGATCGCGGCCGACCTCGGCATACCGCCCCATCCGGCACCTGGTCAGCGGATCCGGTCACGCAACGGTATGCCGCCGCTGGACGGCACGATCCTCGACAGCGAGCCCGGTTTCCGCGCGAGCGTGCTGCTCGAATCTCCGCTGCCCGGAACGGCATTCATCGCCGCCGAGGGCATGGGCGAGGAAGCCACGGGAGTCTCCGTGTGGCTCTATCTGTATGGCGATGACGCCGCCGATGTCGTGGCACGCGACGAGCCGCTCTGGCGCGCCTGGCTGGAGCGATAGGAGGAGCCGGTCATGCCGAGCAGCCCGGCACCGGGGTAATCCACAGGCAGCGCGGTGACACGGGTTTATCCACAGCCACCGCGATGACCGGTGGTGACATTTGCGAATCCGTGGTGGCCTTCAGCATGGCTAACAACAAGCGACACCGTCGGACTCCGCCCCACTCCCGGAGGACGCGCCGCGGCAGCGCGTCCCGCGCCCGGGAGCCGCAGTGGCCTGAAGCGGGGCGCTATCGGATGGACGTGACCCAGGCCTTGGACAACGGACGGCCCCTCGCCATAGCGAGCGTCGCCTCGCACGTCGTCGAGGCGGCACGCAACGGGCTCATGCGCAGCCCCACCACCCGCCAGCGGCTTCCGGATCTCGCGCACTTCGTCGACGAACTCATGGACAACGACGTCGCGGAGACCACCGCGCTGCCTCACGCGATCGCCGTGCGGTAAGCCGCTGGGAGGCAACGTATTTCCAGCGCGAGGACGCGCCCGTCATCGCCCGGCGCCGGGCCCGCACCCGTCGGATCCTCGACGCCAAGTCAGCCTGACGCGGAGCGCTCCAGCCACCTCAACAACGAGGCCTCCGTGTAATTCCAATGCATCCCAGGTTGGGTGTCAGCCGCGGTTCGCCCATAGTCAGCACATCGCCGGCGGCGGGGGTGTGGGAGGCTCAGTCTCGTGTGGTCGTCAGATCGTGAGCGAGCGGCGCGCGCCGCTGCCATGGAATGGCTGGCCGCCCGCACCCATGACGGGCTGAATCCGCTGACCTCCAACGAAATTGGCGAGTTCACCTTCGATGGCGAGCCATTCCGGTTGATGGACCCACAGCGCGGCATCCGCAAGCCGGCCCCATTTGCGTCGGCACTGTCCATACGAACCGTCTGGCGCAGCGACGAGACCAACCTGCCGTATGCCGACCACATGGGCGATGACGGTTTGGAGAGATACAAGTGGCGCGGCGACGATCCCGACCATCCCGACAATCGTGCTCTGCGGACGGCGGTCCACGCCGATGTACCCCTGATCTGGTTCCGGGGTGTGGGCCCGGCGGTGTATCAACCGATCTACCCGATCTATCTGGTCGGCGAGGAGCCCGCGAAGCAGCAGTTCGTCGTCGCCACTGACGGTCAGCAACACATCCGCTTGGGGGACTCACCGCTTGAAGAAGTGATGCGGCGCTATCTGCGCAGCGAGACCGTCAGGCGGTTGCACCAGCCGGTGTTCCGCAGCATGGTGCTACAGGCCTATGGCAATCGTTGCTCCGTATGCGAGTTGGGTCATCTGGAACTTCTGGATGCCGCGCACATCGTCGAGGACAAGCACGAAAAAGGGATCGCTGCGGTGCGGAATGGCTTGGCGCTGTGCAAAATTCACCATGCCGCGTATGACGCGCGCATCCTCGGGGTCCGGCCCGACCTGATCGTGCAGATCCGCGACGACGTGCTCGAAGAAATCGATGGGCCCCTGCTGGAGCACGGCCTCAAAGGCCTGCACGGGCATTCCCTCCACGTGCCCCGCAGACATGCTGCCCGGCCGGATCCCGAGCTCCTGCAATGGAGATATGACCGCTTCCTTGAGGGCCTGCCGCCGAGCGCTTGAGGAGTGGGACCCGCCGGCCACAGTCGGGCGACCGGCCCACGTGCCCCCCGGGGGCGCGTGCCACGCGACAAGAACAGCCCGCGGGCCTGGCGCCGGGATGGCGCCGCATACCGGGGACGACCGGCACGGCCCGCGGACTGCGGTGGGCTGCTGGGATTGCGCCTCTGCGCAGTCTCGGCAAGAGAAGTGCGCTAGCGCGCAGCCACCTCACGCGTCCTATGAGAAATCAACTCAGGACCACCTCCCTTCTCGTGTGCCTCGACCGTAGACGCAAACCCGCGCAGAATCCAAGAGATTTCCCAAGGCACTCCACCGCAACGTCGGCGACGATCTGGTCACCGGGCCGGAAACCTCGAGCCGGCGCAACGGGACCTATTCCGCACGGTCCGCCGCCGCCCGCCCGGACGCCCGACGACCGAAGACGGGTTACGACCGACAACGCCGAGCCCGGCTCGCCCGAAAGGGTGGTTTCGATGGCCATGGGGCCGCAATGCGCCGTTGGCGCGGCCCGCGGCCTAGCGTCGTAGGAGGACTTCTCGGCCCACCAACAACAACAGGAGCACACCGTGAGCGAATCGACCAACAACGACACCAAGACCATCGCCTTCCTCGTCGCCGCCGAAGGCATCGAGCAGGTGGAACTCACCGACCCGTGGCAGGCCGTGGTCGACGCCGGACACACGGCCGTACTCGTCAGCCCCAAGAGCGGCACGGTGCAGATGTTCAACTACCTCGACAAGGCCGACACCCAGAAGGTGGACAAGACGGTCGCCGACGTCAGCGCCGACGACTTCGACGCGCTCGTCCTGCCGGGGGGCGTGGCGAACCCCGACGCGCTGCGCACCGACAAGGACGCGGTCGCCCTCGTGAAGGACTTCATGGCCTCGGGCAAGGCCGTCGCCGCGATCTGCCACGCGCCGTGGACCTTGGTGGAGGCCGATGTCGTGCGCGGCCGCAAGCTCACCTCGTGGCCGAGCTTGGAGACCGACATCCGCAACGCCGGCGGCGAGTGGGTGGACGAGCGCTCCGTCGTCGACGGCAACCTGATCACCAGCCGCAAGCCGGACGACCTGCCCGCCTTCATCTCGGCGCTGCTGGATGCCGTCGAGCACGGAGCCGCGGCCACCGGCCAGGAGAGCGCATGACGCGCGTCGGCTACACCTTGATGACCGAGCAGTCCGGTCCGAAAGAGCTTGTGGCGTATGCCGAAAAGGCCGAGCATGTCGGCTTCGACTTCGAGGTGATGAGCGATCACTACTTCCCGTGGCTGAGTGCGCAAGGCCATGCGCCGTATGCCTGGAGCGTCCTCGGCGCTGTCGCGCACGTGACGAACCGGGTCGAGCTCTATACCTATGTCACCTGTCCGACGATGCGCTACCACCCGGCGGTCGTCGCGCAGAAGGCGGCGACCATCCAGCTGCTCGCCGACGGCCGATTCACCCTCGGCCTCGGCTCCGGAGAGAACCTCAACGAGCACGTGATCGGCGAGGGCTGGCCGGCGGTCGATGCCCGCCAGCAGATGCTGGCCGAGGCGATCGAGATCATCCGCGCACTGCATACCGGCGAGCTGGTCACCCACGACGGGGAGTACTTCCGCGTCGACTCGGCGCGGATCTGGGATCTGCCCGACGGCGGCATACCCATCGGGGTCGCCGCCGGCGGGCCCGAGGCCATCGAGGCGTTCGGCGCGCTCGGCGATCACCTGATCGCTACCGAGCCGTCGGCCGACCTCATCGCCGCGTGGAACAACCAAGAGGGTACGAAGCGAATCGGCAAGGGCGCCAAGGCAATCGGGCAGATCCCGATCTCGTGGGATCCGTCGGGCAGGAAGGCGGCCGTGGCCCGGGCGCACGAGCAGTTCCGCTGGTTCGCCGGTGGCTGGGCGGTCAATGCCGACCTGCCGACGACGGCGGGTTTCGCCGGCGCGTCGACGTTCGTGCGCGAGGAGGATGTCGCCGAGTCGATCCCGTGCGGCGACGACCTGGACGCCATCGTGGAGGCCGTGCTCCCTTACTGGGAGGCCGGCTTCACCGATATCGCGCTCGTCCAGATCGGCGACGAGTTGCAGGAGCGCTTCCTGGACGAGGCGGCCGAGCCGCTGTTGGAGAAGCTGCGCGCCGCCGCCGGCTGACCGGTGGGGTCGGCGGTCAGCCGACCACTGTGGGCCCGGTCCGCGCCACCGACCGTATGCCGTGGCTCGCCAGCAGCGCGCGGGCGCGGCCGAGGCTGCGGTCCTGTTCTTCCAGGCGCCAGCGGGTGCGGGTGGCATCGTCGGCGTCCTGATGCAGGACGTCCCTGAAGCGCCGGAAGGCGCCCTTGCCGGTCATCGCCCGGTTGAGCAGGTCTCGCAGCGTCGGGTCGGACACCGATTCGGCGAAGGTCTCCATGTCCTCCCAGCCGGTGCGGCTGCTCACCGGCTCGACGTAGAGCCACGCGTCATCCTCGACGTCGATGGGCTCGTCGACATACCCACCATGAGCCATGAAGGCCGGGACCACCTCTCCAGTGTCGGTGTTGAGGTAACCACCCGGGTATTCCGCACTGTGGTCCGAGAGAGCGATGTCGAGGTCGTCGAGGTTGACCGGGACGGGCCGACCTGGACGGTGATTGCCGTCGAGTTGCGCGAGGAGTTCCTCGGCGAGCGCCTCGTCGCCCTCCCAGCCTCGCATCATCAATCGGCCGTGGATCGAGAGCACGACCGACTGAAGGCTCCCCCGCTGGCGGGACGGGGTCACCGCGAACGTGCGGAGCAGGTGATCACCGATCTGCTGCAGCGCGGAGTCGAGTTCCACTCCGGTGAGCGCGTCGGTCAAGGCGGGCCCGTCGGTCGCGGCGCAGACGGCCACCATGTCGACCACCGGCGTCGGCCCGGTGCTGGCCAGCCACGGATCGGTGAGGGGGTTGGGGTGCCGGGGCTCGGGTGCCTCGTCATCGTTGCCCGTGTCGTCGGCCCACCGCCGACCGTACTGGTCGGGGATGGTGCCCCAACCCCACACGGAGACAGGGAGATTCGGCACAATGCCATAGACAGTCTCGGGATCGCCGGTGCCCTCGACGGTGCACAGGTGGGTCCACTGGTCGCCGAGGTCGAAGACATAGGCGAACTGCTCGCCGGTCGCGACGGACGCCTTGACCTTGGCCGAGAGCAGCATCGTGCGAGGGATGGTGCCGAACGGGGAGGAGTCGAGGTCGTCAGCCAGTTCCTCATCGCAGACTCTGGTGTCGTCCGCGAGGGTGAAGGTCCGCAGGTGCGACAGGTCCCACCGCGCGAAGGCGTTGTCGATCGCCGAGCCGAGCTGGTCGAAGGTCGTCGCCGGCGGCAGGATCAGCACGCGACCCGGCGGGTAGTCGAAGCGTTCCCCCCGCCCGCCCACGAGTTCGACCCGCACGATCTGCCAGCGTCGCGTCACGTCTCTCGATTCTAGGAGCTTAGATCCCGACGATCAGGGAAGCGCCAAAGGCTCCGCAGGGGTCTCGTCACGCGCAGGTCTCCCAGAGCGTCGATCTCCACATGGCTGAACGCAACTCGCGACTCAGGTGGCTGTCGCTGTCGTGACTCAGCCGGAAGGGTCGGCCAGGCGGGCCATGAGTTTCAGCGCGTCGTGCGGCGCCTTGCCGGCCGCGCTGTTGTCGAAGTAGACGAACACGTCCCGCCTCTCGCCGGCCCAGCGGCGGCACCTGTCCGCCCACGCGTCGAGGCTCGCCGCGGCATACCCGGAGTAGTAGAGGCGGGTATGCCCGTGCAGCCGGACATGGACGAAGTCCGTGGTCGCCACCTCGAACATCGGGTAGCGGTCGGCGAGGTCGGAGACGACCATGGCCACGTCGTATGCCGCGAGGAGGTCGGCGGCGGCCGGGTCCGCCCAGCTGGTATGCCGTGGCTCGAGCGCGTGCCGCACCGACACCTCGGCGTGGGGTTCGGTCAGGGCGCGTTTGGCCGGGACTCGGTCGTCGTGCCGGCGGGCCTGCTCGGCGAGTTCCGTTGTGCTGCGTGGCAATCCGGACAGAAACGCTTCGACACGCTCGGCGTCGAAGCGCAGGCTCGGCGGCAGTTGCCAGAGGAACGGCCCGAGCCCGGCGCCGAGCGCGAGGACCCCGGAGGCATAGAAGTTGGCGAGCGCCTGCTCCGCATTGGCCAGCCGGTGATTGTGGGTGACGAGTTTCGAACCCTTCACCGCGAAGGTGACCTCCGGCGCCTCGGCGTGCCACGCGGCATACGTGCGCGGTTGTTTCAGCGAGTAGAAGGAGGCGTTGATTTCCAGGGTGGGGAATCGTGTTGCGGCATACCGCAATCGCTCGCGCGCCGGCAGCCCCTCGGGATAGAAGTCGCCGCGCCACTCGCTGTAACTCCAGCCGGACAAGCCGACGCGGATGCATGCCACCGGTTCAACGTACGGGAGCCGCAGGGGTTTTCGGGCGACCGTGAAGAGGTGAACGGGCGGGGTGAGTTCGACAACTGCGCACCTCAGTGCCAGAACACCTCGCGCAGCCGGTTGACCAGCAGCACAGCGCCATTGATCTGGCGGGAGAGCTCGAGGGCGTCGTGCACGGCGAACCGGATCGGCCAGGTCGTACCGAATCGCACCGCAGCCCCCTGCGCGTCGGCGATGATCACAGAGCCGCTCTGTCGCCAGGTGTGGCCCGCCGACAGCCGCAGCAACTGCCCGCGCCACGCGACGGCGCGCTTCTCGTAGAGGATCAGTTGCGTGTAGCCCGCGGGCATATCCCACGTGTCCCACGCATCCGCCGTGGTGCCCGCCGGGAGACATCGGTACCTTCCGGCGCCAGGAGAGACCGCCGCAGACCTGCTCGCAACTCTGGACGACATGGGCGACGACGCCGTAGCCGAGGGGACCCTCGACGTGGTCGAGGCCACGGTCCGTGACCGACGCCTGCACGCCGTCCGGGTGCCCACCTGGTGATCCACCTCGACACCACCTTCCTCGTGGATGTGATCCGCGAGAGCCGTCGCGATGAGCAGGGCCCAGCTCGTCGCTGGCTCGCCCGCAATCCACACGAGACCCTCGGCATCAGCGTCTTTGTCCTGTGCGAACTCCTCACCGGCGCCGCGTTGCACGCCGATCCCGCCGCGGAGCGACGCCGGGTCATGAAAGTTGTGGGTCAACTTCCGGTCATCACTCCAGATGCCCAACTGGCCGGAACCTACGCTCGAATCCACGCCGTCCTGACCAAGCAAGGCACCCCAGTCGCGAACATGGATCTGCTCATCGCCTGCACCGCTCTCAACGCCGGCTCCGCCTTGCTGACTGCCAACCAGCG
>NZ_HG764815.1:3936246-3941646 GCF_001050535.1 Nostocoides australiense Ben110
CCGCGGCGGAGAACCTGTAGGAACAAACACCCAATGCCAGTTACACCGTTCGGACAGACCCACGCAGGAGCGTCGACGCGACGTGCTGAGAAGTGATTCCAGTCGAGCACTAGGACACCGGCTACAGGCATGGCGATAGGTCAGGAACGGCGTCGCTCCCTACGCAGGAGGGAGCGCAGAGTCTCGGCGTTCGCGTAGCCGACCCGTAGCGCGATCTCGGCGGAGGTGAGGTCCGTGGTTGCTGAGAGGTGCCGAGCTCGTTCGATGCGAAGCCGTTGGACGAAGCCGAGCGGAGTGAGGTTGAGCGCCGCACGGACTCGTCGTTCGAGAGTGCGCCGGCTGGTGCCGAGCGACTGCGCGACGAAGGCGACGTTGAACGGTTCGTCCAGGCGGGCGCGCACGAAGCGTTCGAACTCGACGACGATCGGGTCCTCGTGCCGGAGATGTTCGTAGGCGACGAAGGCCGCCTGCGACGGGCGCTCGTCGATGATGAGGAGCTTGGCGACATGTTGGGCCAGGTCGGGGCTGATCGATCGCACGAGTGAGAGCGCGAGGTCGATGTGGGCGAACGCGGCGCCGGCGGTGACGAGGTTCCCGTCGACCACGACCATGGTGTTGAGATCGAGGGCGACGGTCGGATAGCGCTTCAGGAACTCCGGCCCCAGGAACCAGCTGGTCGTCGCCCGCCGATGATGCATCCGTCCGGTTTCGGCGACAGCGAACACGCCGGTGCACGCCGCGGCGATCCGGGTGGTCGCGTCGTCGAGGCGCCCGAGCGAGGCGATGACCGAACGAGCATCTCGGCTCTGGAGGGCGTCGTTGGTAGCGGCGGCCGTGAGGGTTCCAAGCGCAGGGACGACGACCACGTCGAACTCTGCGGACTCCGACAGCGGGTGGTCCACCGACAGGGTCATCGATGCCGTCGTGGTCACTCTCCGTTTCGGTCCGAGGATGGCGAGTTCGATCGGGTCGATCCGCGGGTCGACATCGCCGCGGGCTCCGTCGGCCACCCGCACGATGTCGATGACCGACGCGACAGCCGAACCGAAGCAGCCGTCGATCGCGATCAGTCCGATACGCATGGCGCAAACAATAGCAATACTGCCGTATACGCCACTTCTCACATGCCCTTGCTCGTCATACGCTGAACTCGCTTCACCAAGAAACCTCGACACTAGGAGAACCCCTCATGTCCACACCCGCATCACTTCCGTATGCCTTCGTCGCCAAGATCGTCGCGGCCGATGGACAGCACGACGCGCTCGCCGATCTGCTCGCCGGCGCTGTCGCGCTCGCCAACGAAGAAGTAGGAACGATTGTCTGGTTCGCGGTCAGGACCCACGCCGACACCTTCTGGATCTTCGATGCATTCCCCGACGAGGCCGCTCGCAACGCCCACGCCAACGGCGCCATCGTCGCAGCCCTGATGGCCAACCAGCACCTCCTCGGCGCAGCACCCGAGATCCTGGCGGCCGACGTCCTCGCGTCCAAGCTCCCGTAGTCCGCCAACGCACGAGACGATCGCGCCCCGCCGAGCCGTCGCCAGGTCGCGACGCAACGCCACGCTGCGTTGCCGAGCGGTGCGAGGTCTATCGGCACACGGACAGGATGCCGGCCGCGAGCGCTCAGCCGGCGAGTCTTCCGTCGCAGAGGAGAGCGACGTCGGTGTCGGGCAGAGCCGTGAGGCCAGCGCATCGCGCGACCACCAGAACCGAACCGCCCCTGCCCTGCGTTTCCGCAGGTCAGGGGCTGTTCGCCGGAGCCGCCTGTCGGAATCGAACCGACGACCTAATCACGTCGGATTTGCGTCTATCGCTTGATGCGCCCACTGGGCGAACGAGCCGCTGAACTGCGCAAACGCCGAGCGTGGGGGACGCCGCCATCCGGTGGTGACCGACGACGACCGACCAGTACTGACCGTTTCACCGGAGCTTGCGGCGGCGTCGAAGCCGAGCAAGCTCCATTCCTTTAGCTCACCGCGCCCTCCTCCTCGCCGGTCCCGTCGTCGTCGAAGACGTTTCAGGGGTCTTCTCAGATGACGGTGTAGGTCGGCCGGGCGCGTCGGTCCGCAGATAGACGTCGAGGTCTCCCGACGACGGAGGTTCCTACGTCATCCATCCGAAAGACCTCGACGTGTCCGACGCTACCCCGCCGGCCGGCTTCGGCCGCCCTGACCTGACCGCCTTCGCTCGACTCGACGGCCTCGGTCTGAGCGTGACCGGACAACGACTTGAACCGGATCGTGCGGTCCTCGCGTGCCGCGTGGTGGAACCAGATCAGTGGTGCCGACGGTGCGGCAGCGAAGGCGCTGCTCGTGACACCGTGATCCGGCGGTTGGCCCACGAGCCGCTGGGCTGGCGACCGACCGGGCTGGAAGTTGTAGTGCGCCGCTACTGCTGTGCCGACTGCGGACACGTGTGGCGCCAAGACACCAGCGCCGCGGCGGAGCCACGCGCGAAGCTCTCGCGCACCGGGCTGCGGTGGGCGCTGGAAGGGATCGTGGTCGCACACCTCACCGTCGCCCGTGTCGCCGAGGGTCTCGGGGTCGCGTGGGACACCGCCAACCGTCGGGCGACCACGCGGCGAAGCTCGTCGCATAGCTCTCGTTGCTCGTGGTGACATCGTTGAGCTTGCGTCCGGTGGCGCTCCACAACCCGACATTGTCTTTATAGGTGTCGGCGTAGTAGGCCGGGACGGTGCCGGCGATCTGCAGCCCGTTGGGTGACCATCCCATGTCGAGGACGTCCATACCCAGGTCCTTGATGAGCGCGCCGGTCGTGGCCGACCGGGTCTCGGCAGTCCAGCCTCCTCCGCCCGGGCCGCCGTCGTAATAGCCTCGCCACACCAGGATTTTGGTCCCGTCCGGATGCCAGTCGGCCCGCTCGAAGTAGTCCGAGACGGAGTCGCACTGGGCTCGCGTGAAGCGCACCGGCCGGCTGCCGGGAGCGACGTTCACCTTGAAGATGTCGGATGTGCAGTTGGTGAAACTGGTGAAGAGAAGGGTCTTGCCGTTGGGGGACCAGGTGACGTCCTCATCACGGGCCGCTCCGAAAGTGAGGCGACGTGTACCCGTCCCGGTGCTGGACATCAGATAGACGTCGGTGTTGCCGTTGACCTCCGCGGTGAAGGCGATTTTCGACTTGTCGGGAGACCATTCGGCGTTGAGGATGTCGCCGCGGTTCGTGAGGCGTTTCAAGCCGGTCTTGTCCGACTTGATCGTGAACAGGTCCCCGCCCCTTGCGCATGAGCAGGTGGTCACGGCCGGTGCAGTAGCTGCTGCGGTGGTGCTGCTCGCGAACGCGACTCCCGACGGAATCAGCGCCCCCCACGGCCACTGCTGAAATCACGGCCGACGTCGTGTGCCGCATTCTTGTGATCTGCATGTCGACCTCCGCGTTCTGGTAGGCGAGGCCCCGCCGGCCCCCGATCGAAACTAGACGGCGACAGTCAGGGCGGTCACGCACCCCAAACAGAGGACTGGGGGTTCACACGTTGTTCACACGGCGGCGAGGACCGGTTGTCGGTGGGAGTGGCTAGGTTCAGCCATGGACCATCGACGACAGGAGGAGACATGACATCCAATGCCCTCGACCCGGGGACCCGGCTCCAGTTGGCCATCGACGCCATGAGCGAGCAGGTGGACGCGATGCGCGACGCGGACTGGAGCAGCCCCTCGCCCTGCGACGGCTGGGACGGGAAGGCCGTGGTCGATCACGTGGCCGGCACCCTCACGGGCATCCTCGGGATGCTGTCGGGGGAGGACTACCGCGCATCGAAGTCCGATGCGAGTGCAACCGACTCTCCCGACGACGCCGCTCAGCTGTGGCGCGATCTCGCAGACCGGGCCCGTGTCGCCGCGGGAGATCTCGACCCGTCTCGGGAACTCTCCGGGCCGATGGGGCCGGGACCCGCGTCCATGGCGCTGGCGATCCCGACCCACGACCTGACCGTGCACGCGTGGGATCTGGCCGCCACCGGCGGGCGGCGCTGGGAGATCCCCGAGTCGCTACGCGCGGACCTGGACAACCTCGTGCGCAACACGCCCGAAGAGATCCTGCGCTCGCCTGGGCTATTCGGGCCCGAACTCGAACCGGCCCCGGACGCGAACCCCACCGAGCGGGTCATGGCGGTGCTGGGGCGCAGCCGGCCGACCTGACCCGGCGCTGCCCGGTTAGCACGCGAGATAAGCCGCGAGGGCGGCGAGGATCGAGCGGATGACCTCGGCACGTGCGGTGACCGTGGCGTCCGGCTCGAGGTGCTCGACGTGCAACGGCGCGGACCCGACCGCCTTGGTGATCCGGCGCTTCTCGACCTCCGGCAGGGAGAAGAAGGCTGTTTGCAAGACCATGCCGTTGAGAATCGAGGCGACTTCGGCTTTGCCGGGACCGGTCGTCATCTCGTGCGCCGCCAAGGCCGCCTCGAGCCACTCGTGGTCGTCCTCGTCGGCGTCCTCCATGTCGTCGGTGATCGCGTCATACAACATCTGAACCGCGCCCTGCACCCCGGGGAAGCTCTCTTCGCGTTCGTCGTAGGGCATGGCCGCCGCGCGCTCGATCAGGCGGTCGGCCTTTTCCAGGTCGGTAGCCGCGGCGACGAAAGCCTTCTGGAGCAGATTCTGGGCGCCGGTCAGCTTCGCCATGTATTCGGCGTTCAGCTGCTGCCCGGATGTGACCACCAGGCCGTCAAGGGCTCGCGGGGTGTCACCAAGCCAACGGTCGATGTCTTCCATGCCCCCAGCAGATCACATCGGCCGACCGGACTCAATCACGGAGGAAACCCGTTGAAGGACAAAGATTTCGGCGGCGTAGCTGCGGCGTGACCTGAGCGATTGACGGCTCGGGGTCACTCCGTGTGGTCGAGCACGTCCAGCCCGGGGATCCGCGTGAAGTCGCGCTGGTTGGCAGTCAGCAAGGCGGAGCCGGCGTTGAGAGCGGTGCAGGCGATGAGCAGATCCATGTTCGCGACTGGGGTGCCTTGCTTGGTCAGGACGGCGTGGATTCGAGCGTAGGTTCCGGCCAGTTGGGCATCTGGAGTGATGACCGGAAGTTGACCCACAACTTTCATGACCCGGCGTCGCTCCGCGGCGGGATCGGCGTGCAACGCGGCGCCGGTGAGGAGTTCGCACAGGACAAAGACGCTGATGCCGAGGGTCTCGTGTGGATTGCGGGCGAGCCAGCGACGAGCTGGGCCCTGCTCATCGCGACGGCTCTCGCGGATCACATCCACGAGAAAGGTGGTGTCGACGTGGATCACCAGGTGGGCACCCGGACGGCGTGCAGGCGTCGGTCACGGACCGTGGCCTCGACCACGTCGAGGGTCCCCTCGGCTACGGCGTCGTCGCCCATGTCGTCCAGAGTTGCGAGCAGGTCTGCGGCGGTCTCTCCTGGCGCCGGAAGGTAC
>NZ_HG764815.1:3941746-3944245 GCF_001050535.1 Nostocoides australiense Ben110
CCGCCAGCATCGTCGGGCCGAGCCGGCGGACCCGCTTGTTGTACCCGGGTTGGTGCGGTACGTAGGGGAAGAGGTGGCGCAGGTTGGCGCGCACGTGCCGCACCCAGCGGGCTTCGTCATCGAATCCCAGGACCGCTGACAGCACCGCCATCGTCACCAACTCGGCGTCGCTGACCTGCGGTTTCATCCCGACCGCGGGTCGCCATGGCGCCAGTTCGGGGTGTCTCTTCAGCAGATCGTCAAGGGTCACATACAGTGCGGTGGCGAGGGTGTCCAGATCGGTGTCCACGAGAGCCTCCAGAGCTCGAGTTGCTTCGCAACACCGAGTCTGGGCACCCTCACCCCCGAGTCACATACGCCACACCAGTCACCTTGGAATCAATCATCTAGTGCGGCGTGACGGCGTGAAACCGGAAGACGTCGCGCTTGCAGTCGACCGTGACAGCCTCGAAACCTGTGTCCCGCAGTCGGTCCGGAAGCTCATCTGGGTCAACCAGTTGCAGGATGTCGCCCCAGTGGGCGACCGCGAACAGCGGCCCCCACCGACTGTCGCTACCGGCGAAGACTCCACCGGGCCGCAGCACCCGCCGGGCCTCGGCGAACAGCTGGTCCTGCAAGTCCCTGGTCGGCACGTGGTGCAGCATCGTGAAGCACACCACGGCATCGAAGACTTCGTCCGCCAAGGGCAGTTCCGCGGCGTCGGCATGGTGCACCTCCACGTCTGGCGCCCGCTCTCTCAGCGCGGCAGCGTCTGCCTCGTCGTACTCCACCGCGGTGAGGGAGCCCACGCGCGGACGAAGCCAGTCGGTCGTCAACCCGGGCCCACTGCCCAGCTCGAGCACCCGTGCGCCGTCCAGTTGCAGGGAGTCGGTGGCCCATGGCAGCAGGTCTCGCAGCCGCCAGCGCCACCGCGTCGACCGGCAATAGAGCCGGTGCACCAGGTTCACGGCGCCGCCGTCTGGCGACCGCTGTCATCATTGCTCACGTCAGTGACCGTCGTCCCCATGACCTTCCTCTTCGTCCGCATGACCTGGATCCTCGCGTGAGCCTCCGGCGGACGGCAGTTCGAGCTGCACCGGCGGCTGCTCGTCGACGACCGTGGGGGAGAAGCTGACCCCGTTCGGCGCTTCACCGACTGGAATCCTGGCAACCACCTTCAGTTCCTGAAGATCGATGACGGACACGTCGTTGCCGTAGATGTTAGTGACATAGGCGTGTCGCCCCGTGGGGTCCACGACCACTCCGTGTGCGCCTTGCCCGGCCTCCACGGCCCCAGTCACCTCGAACGCTTCCGTGTCGACCACCGAGACCGTCGTCCCTGGGACGTCCTCGGTCCCTTGGTTGGCGACCAGGAGGAGCCGCCCGTCGGGGCTGACGAAGGTCTGGATAGGCCCGGCCCCGACCGCTACCTTGCCGACCATCCGCCGCTTCTGCAGGTCAACCTTGGCGACGGCGTCCTCGCCGCTCAACGACGCGTAGACGAAGCGGCCGTCAGGTGAGAAGGCGACCTGGGCGGGCGCGGCGCCGACCTCGATGTCTGCAACTGTCTTTTTCCGGGCGGTGTCGATGACGCTCAGCGTGCGTCCGGCCACGTTGGCGACGACCACCCATCGACCGTCCGGGCTCGGCCGGAGCCCGTGCGGACCCTCGCCGACGGGAATCGTCGCGGAGGGCGTCATGGTTTCGGTGTCGATCGCGGTGACGGTGTCGTCCTCGCCGTTGCTCGTGTACGTGGTCGAGCCGTCCGGGCTGACCACGACGTGCGCAGGCATCGCACCTGTCGCCACCGTCCCATGAAGTTCCAGGGTCGCCGCGTCCACCATCGCCGCCACCGAGTCGTGTCCGCTGACCGCCCACAAAATGCGACCATCCGGCGCCACCTGTGACGTGTGTCTGAGTCTTTGAGACATTCCGCGGGATTAATTCCCAACCAAGGTGCGGTGGTGGTCATGACTGTTTTCCTTGGTGTGATCGACGGTAGTCGATCCGGTTCTGGCGTGCAGCGGCCATGCCCTCGCGTCGTGCCTGACGGATCTGCTCGCCTCGGCCGAGGTGTTCGTCCTCGGGGGTGACGTAGCCGATCCCGGCGTGCAGGCGCAGGGTGTTGTAGCGGTCCTTGACGAGGGTGAGCTCGGCCTCGAGTATGCCGGGGTCGGTGATCTTCTCCAGGTGCGGGTGCTCGGTCTTGGCGTGGCCGAAGAGGGACTCGATCCAGGGCTGGTCGGTCGGGGTGCCGGGACGGCCGAAGCGTTGAGCGATGTACACCCCGGCGAGGAACTCGCGGGTGGAGTGCGACCTCATCTGGGGTCCGTTGTCCGAGACGGTCAACAGCAGTGGTATCTGCTCGGTCTCGGCGATGGCCTTCTCGAGCGCGTCGGCCTGGCCGCTGCGCAGCGCAGCGACCAGGACCTTGCTGGCCTCGGCGTCACGGGCCTGGACCGTGGCCATCAGGCCCTGCTCATAGAGTGCCTCGAGGAAGCACACCTCGACCTGGGTGGA
>NZ_HG764815.1:3944345-3949101 GCF_001050535.1 Nostocoides australiense Ben110
GGGGACTTCCAACTGGCCGTTGACAGTCAGCCAGCATGCCTTCATTATCGTTCGCCCGTCGTCCGTAGCGATTTGGGTAGGCCGATGGGTAGTTGGTGCCAGATGCGAGCGCCAAGCACCGGGACTCCGCCTCGTAGTCAGGGGGTCGATCGGGGCTGTGGGAGGGAGCCGGTTCCCACGGCGTCACCACATCCGCTGACGTGGGTGCCCCTATGCGCACTACGGCTCGGGTCTCAACGAGTCGCCGGAGCCGGGGTGCGCCGGACAGCCCTCCCGAGATCAGAATCCGAAGATCGGAGGATTCGGGCGTAGGGCGCCAAGCACCACTTGGATCCACCTCGACTGGCACAGCCGCTAAGGTCGATTCGGCCGCGCTAGAGGGGCCGATGAGAGGAATCGGCCAACTAAGGGGGACAACCATGCTCGTTAGGCAGTTGGAGATCGAGAACTTCCGTGGCGTCGCCTCGGGGCAAGTGCTGTTCACACGGAACACACTTCTTGTCGGTGGCAACAACGTCGGGAAGTCCACCATCTGCGAGTCGCTCGACCTAGCCCTCGGCCCCGAACGGCTCAACCGCCGGCCTTCCGTCGATGAGCATGATTTCTTCGCCTCGAAGTACCTCCGCGAAGACGGGGAACCAGTCCTTATCAAAATTCGGGTAGTGCTGACCGAACTCAGCGATGAGGCACTTCGCCGTTTCGGCGGCCATCTCCGCCGCTGGAACGACGACACATGCACCTTCATCGACGAGGGAGTCGACGGCGCCGATCACGCCGACGACGACAACGTCGTCTGGGCGTTGCCGATCCTCTTCAGGGCACGCTACGACCCGGAGGAGGACGACTTCGAGGCCGACACCTTCTTCGACCACCCCCTCGAGGATCCGGCCGATCTCGACGAAGAGGTAGCCGCCTCTCTCGGCGCAGGTCGAGACAGGTTCACGCGCACACATAAGCGACTCTGCGGGTTCGTCTTCCTCCGTACACTCCGCACGGGCTCACGAGCCCTAGGGCTTCAACGCGGCTCCCTCCTCGACACCGTGCTACGCCTGAGCAACGAGGGTGCCGCAGAGATGTGGATGGACACCCTAAAGCAGATGCGCGAACTGGACCCCGCCGTGGGGGACGTATCCGACCTGGCGGAGATGCGCAAGCAGATCCGCGAACGACTGGGGGCTTTCGTCAACCTGGCGCCAGGCGCGGACGCGACCGCCTTCTTCGCCTCCGATCTGACCCGCGAACACCTCCGGGAAGTGGTGCGCCTATTCATCGCGACCGGACCGAGCAACCACCCCGTCCCGTTCACCCGACAGGGGACGGGCTCGATCAACCTGCTGGTCTTCGCACTCCTGACCATGATCGCCCAACTCAAGGGCAACAAGACTGTGGTCTTCGCCATGGAAGAGCCGGAGATCGCGCTGCCTCCGCACACTCAACGACGGGTGATCCGGTTCGTTCGAAATGAGATGGGCCAGACTATCGTCACCTCCCACTCGCCGTACGTCATCGAGCAGTTCGACCCCGAGGACATCGTCATGCTCGGCCGCGAATCGGACGGCTCACTCATGGGCGTCCCTATCGATCCCGCTGGCGTGAAGCTGAAGAGCTACCGCAGTCAGCGCCGTCAGTTCTCCGAGGCGATCCTCAGTCGGGCCGTCTTGGTGGTGGAGGGGCAGACAGAGGCATCGATCATGCCGATTGTTTCGTCGGTGCTCGAGGCGAGCGGGAACGGGTACACCCATCTCGACCTCGCGGGCGTCTCGATCTTCACCGCGAACGGCGACGGAGACGTGCCACGCTGGGGGCCGATCTTTCGGGCGCTCGGGAAGACGCCCTTTGCCCTCTATGACCAGCAAACGACGCCCTTCGGCGCCGAAGCGCAGGCTGACCTGATGGCCTACGAGGAGCACTGGGAGTCACCTGCAAACTCGATCGAAGACCTCCTGGTCACCCAGGTGCCGGTGGCGGTCCTACGGCGCTTCCTCGACAACGTGGTTGAGCGTGGAGACTTCCCGGCACATCAGGCCAGCTACGACGCGACGAAGCCCGAAGCCGAGCTGCCAACCATCGCCGGCAAAGTTCTGAAGGCCCGCAAGGGAGATGCCTGGGGATACGCCGCAATGCTGGTCGAGCACTGCCAGGACCGTAGCGAACTGCCAGCTTTCCTCGTCGATGCCTTCGACCGCATCAACGAGCTGGTTGCCCCTCCGATGATTCCGGAGGAAGCCGCAAGGGTAGAGGGCCATGAAGAAGGCGCCCAGGGCGACGCGGCAGCCGATCCCCAGCCGTCATGACCTTCCGGCTCTCCGATGAGGCGGCACGCGCCCTTGAGCATGAGGGCTCCATCCTCGTCACCGGCGGCCCCGGATCTGGGAAGACGACCCTCGCGCTGCTCAAAGCCAAGCAACTGACTCCGACCCTTCAGCCGGGCCAGAAGATCCTTTTCCTCAGCTTCTCCCGCGCGGCCATGCGCCAAGTGCTGACCCGGACGAAGGACGTGCTGAAGTACGCAGAGCGCCGGGAGATCGTAGTAATGACTTACCACGCCTTCTGCTTGGGTCTTTTGAAGAGCCACGGACGGCTGCTCACTGGTACCGCACCGCGAATCCTGTTTCCCGGCCCCGAGCGGCTGACGAGAGCGAAGCACGAGGGGGACTGGAATCACGAAGTACTCCGCCTCGCGACCGAGGAGGGCCGCTACGCCTTCTCGACCTTCGCGGGCAGTAGTGCCGTCCTGCTTCGGCGGGCCGACAGTGTCCGCCGCTTGATCTCCGACGCTTACCCGATCATCATCCTCGACGAGTTTCAGGACACCGATGACTCGCAGTGGGCACTGGTGCAAGAACTCGCCAAAGGCAGCCTCTTGATCACCTTGGCCGACCCCGACCAGCGCATCTTCGAGTACCAGGACAACATTGACCCGCTCCGGCTGCACTACTTCAGACAGGCGCTCAAGCCCGCGGAGTTCGACCTCGGCGGCGACAACCACCGCAGCCCGAATGCCGGCATCCTGCAGTTCGCCGATGCCATCTTGAAGAACGAGTCACCGACCCCCAGCGACGATGTCAAACAGGTCACGTACTACGCGAGCAGCCGAAATGGGATGGTCCATGCGGCTGTGATTTGGATGCTGAGGCGGCTGCGCAAGCAAGGCATCGACGTGCCGACCGTCGCCGTTTTGGCGCGCTCCAACCCCTTCGTGGCGGATGTGTCGATCGTCCTCTCAACGCCGAACACCTTCAAGAATAGGGAGTTGAAGCCCGTCGACCACCACGTCGTCTGGGACGCTGAGCTGACCGCGGCCGCGGCCCAAGTTGTAGCCTCCATCCTTGAGTGGCCACTGCACGACGAGGTCCATGGCGTCGCGATCACCCTTGACGCCGTCGCGCACTTCTACGACGTGAAGTATGCCGAAAAGCCCAGCGCCTCCGCGGCATCAAGTGCCTCGGCGTTCAGATCCGCCGCAGAAGCCGTGAGGGGAGGACGAACGCCGCGGATCCAAGCAGCGAAGCTGCTCCTGGCCCTCCACGTAGAGGACCCCGGCTACAACGGTGACACGGCGGCTGACTGGTTTGTCGCCCGTCGGATCATTGAGGCCATCCCAAAGCTCAGCGAAGTCGCGACATCGGCACGCTTTGTTCGGCTCTTCCGGGCCACCGATGAGATAGGGGGCAGACTGGCTGCGCAGTGGGCTTCAACCGGCACCTACACAGACGCCCGTACGATCGTCCGACGTACCCTCGAAGTCGGCCGGGTGGCCGCGAACGAGCAGGAGGCCACCGGAGTAGTACTCATGACGATGCACAAATCAAAGGGCAAGGAGTTCGACGGGGTGATCTTGGTCGAAGGCCAGTACCGCGGCCCGTTCTTCAACACGCGAAGCGAGCCCTGGCCATATGCCGCCAGCCGAAGGCTCCTACGCGTCGGGATCACCAGGGCGCGGCACCGCGTCATGATCCTGAGGCCCAACGGTGCGCTGCCGCTGTACCAGCCGCAGGAGATGGCCTAGACAACGCCCCCCCCCCGCGGATGACGCTTCGGGATCGGCGGCAGGTGCGGTGGGGTGTACTCGCGGGCAACCACCGGCACGCCACAAGGCTGTCCTCCAGACGGTGCTGGTCGCCGACGCCGGCCCCTTTCCAAGTCGCATCGAGTGAGATCCGAGGAGTACTGATTTACTACCGATGTGAACCCCGAGCCTTCCACGCGCCTGCTCCGCGGCCAGCTCCTCGGCCTGCAGATCGCCAAGTTCCGCCGAGAGCACAGCCTGACTCAGGCGCAACTAGCGACAGCTGCGGGCGTAGGACTTGAGTCCCTGCGGAAGCTCGAGCAGGGACACGTCGATCAGCCAGGAGTCTTCCGGATCGCCGACATCGCTGACGCGCTTGGCGTGACTGTCCATCAACTGCTTCCGGCGCGGCCGAATAGAGTGTCTTCCATCGGCTACGAGGGCTGTGACATCGATTCGTTCGTCGACACGATTCAGAAGGCCGGGGTCGACCTGATCGCTGACGTCCGCCTTACCTCCGTCTTTCACGGGGCAGCGGTTTGATGACGTGAGGTGCGCGGAGGAGACTGTCCGATTAACGGTGTGGGGGCAGGCGTTGGTGCCGCGTGGCGCTGCGGTGCGGGTCTTCGAGGGTCCTTGGGTCGCGGTGGTCAGGGCCGAGTGTGTTGTCAGGTCAGGAGCGGGATGGCCATCACAGCGGTGAATGCGGCGACGGCGGCCTGGGTCCAGGGCCAGGTTTCCGGCAGG
>NZ_HG764815.1:3949201-3957219 GCF_001050535.1 Nostocoides australiense Ben110
AGCCTCGATCCACCGATCGACTTGGCGCGGTGTGGTGATCCGGCGCGTCGGAACATGAGAATGCCCCTGTGCTGAAACAGAATTGGAGTTCTTCAGGCTTCAGTTCCGTCTCGCGCAAGGGGCATCTCGTAGGTGAAACTCTCTCACACCCTGACCCGCACTTCTGCGGTGTTCGACGACCCGAATCTCGTGTCGTCCGCCGGCCTGGTCCCGGTACTGGCACTGGCCGACCGGGCAGGGCTGCGCCAGCTGGCGGATGAGCACCTGAGCGTGCCGACGGACAAAGGCGCGAACGCTGGGTCGAAGGTGGCCTCGCTCGTGGCCGGGATGGTCGCCGGCGCCGACAGCATCGATGACATGGCCCTGCTGCGCCACGGCGGGATGGGCCGGCTCTTCGCCAAGGCGTACGCGCCCTCGACGCTCGGCTCGTTCCTACGCACGTTCACCTTCGGGCACGTCCGGCAGCTCGATGCGGTCGCCGCACGGTTCCTGCTCGCGCTGTCTCGCCTGGCCGGGCTGACCCCACCGGTCCCGGCACCATTGCCCGCTGGCGACGAGGCGGGAGCGGGCGTCGGGTACGCGTTCGTCGACGTGGACGACACGATCATCGAGGTCCACGGCCACGCCAAGCAGGGCGCCGGGTTCGGCTACACCCGGGTCCGCGGCCTGAACGCGCTGATCGCCACCCTCACCACCGCCGGACACGCGCCCTTGGTCGTAGCGCAGCGGCTGCGCAAGGGCTCTTGTGGGTCGCCCCGCGGGGCGAAACGCCTGGTCGGTGACGCCGTGAAACAGGCCCGCCGCCTGCTCGGCGTGAAGGCGCCGGTCCTGGTCCGGATGGACTCGGCCTACTACGGCCGCGACGCCGTCCACGCGGCGATCACCGGCGGCGCGCACGTGTCCGTCACCGTGCGGGCAACCAGCCCGGTCAAGGCCGCGATCGCCGGCATCGATGACGGTGCGTGGACCACGATCGAGTACCCGGACGCGATCTTCGATGAGATGAGCGGGGCGTGGATCTCGAAGGCGGAGGTCGCCGAGATCGACTTCACCGCGTTCGCCTCCAAGAAGAAGGCCGACCAGGTCCCGGGCCGGCTGATCGTGCGCCGCATCCCCGACTTCAACGCCGACAAGAAGAAGGCGACCGGGCAGGACACCCTGTTCGACACCTGGCGCTTCCACGCGTTCTTCACCACCGTCCCGGCCCATGTGCTGGACACCGTCGCCGCCGACAAGACCCACCGCGGGCACGCGATCATCGAACAGGTCCACGCCGACCTCAAGGGCTCCGCGCTGGCGCACCTGCCCTCCGGGAAGTTCACCGCCAACGCCGCCTGGCTCGTGCTCGCGGTCATCGCGTTCAACCTCACCCGCGCCGCCACCACCCTGGCCTCCGGTGCGACACCCCAGACCTCGAAGCTGGCGAAGGCGACCAGCGCGACCGTGCGTCGCAAGCTGATCCACGTCCCGGCCCGGGTCGCGTCCTCCGCCCGGCGGATCACCCTGCACCTGCCCCAAGCGTGGCCCTGGCACCAGGCGTGGACCCGACTGTTCGACCGCGTCGCCGACCCCCCCGCCACCGCACCGCCCTGACCACCCAGCCGACGACGGCGCGACCCGAGCAACCCCGACGTGGAACACCCCGACAGCGAGGTCGGGCGATCACCCACGCCCCCGCTCGCCTCCTCAGCCCGAGACGACGATCAACCCCACGCCATCAGCCCATCGGTGGATCGAGGCTTAGAGCGTGACGAAGCACGGCTGAGGCATGACGGACATCCGTGAAGAACGCCGATGCCTGGACGTCCGGAACAGCATCCAGGTGTTCGAAGTGATCGTCCAGCGAGAGCAGCAAGCGTCCCGGAAATCTCGCGTCGTTGTAGAGGCCAACCCAGCTGACTTGGAGCTTCGTGATCGGCGCCCACAAGGTGAAGCCGCACACCTCGCAATTAGAGATGCCGGTGTCCCACGAAACGCCGGAAATGCGTGACAGGGCTGAGGGGCCATGGCTAGTCGCCAGTGACATGGAGCCTAACCCCGAGTGACGTGGCGGCAGAGAGCGCTAGGTGCAGGTCCCACTGATCCCTCGTAAGTAGCCGGTCAATGCTTTCGACCGGCACTTTGAGTCCCGTGGCGAGAAGCTGCCTGGACTCCGGGTTTCGTCGTAGGTGGCCAACGACGACATCGCGGAGTCCGGCTTCCACTTGGGTCTGTGCGTCTGTAGGCAACTAGTCCTCCTCAACCGTTGTTCTAACACAATCAACCCTCCCAGGGCCCACTGACAACCCCCACGAGGTCTAGAAAACGAGGCAACGGAGCGCCCGTGCCCGGATCGTCTCCCACTCGAAGAAAATGGTCTCCAGATGGGCTTGGAGGTCGTCAGCTCGACGTCTCATGTCATCGAACTCTGGGCATCCACCTCCACGTTCCCCCTGCTGGACAATCGCTCGCCATGCCTTGTCACCGCTGCGTTCCAGGAAGTAGTCAACGATGCTGAGGAGGTCGGTGAGCGCATCCTGAATCCGGGGAGGAGCCAGCGGATGGATCTGAACCAATCGCTCCAAGGGCGTCATCATGCACTGCTGTGTCAGGGAGTCGGCATCCGCCGGATGCCACCCCTCGAGACCACACAGCAGGAGACTGGTCAGCGTTCCCGCGAAGAGCGTTTTGCGCGTGATGAGGAGCTTCAGGTAGCGCAGACCGGAAGCGTCCGCTGAGTCGCGCACCTTGGCTTGGTAGTCGACACTGATCGTCCGCCAATACCGGACCACGTCATTGAGCAAGAAGCGCGGCACTTTGGTAGGCGACGTCCGGCCGGCGTCGAGATAGCGGCGCAGCGCCGACGTGACGACCGCGGCATGAACGTTGGGCGACATCAGGCTGACCGACTCCTCCAGGAGCAGCATGCGCCTGGTCATGGAGTGATTCGTGTCGTCCTGGAGGCCGATCTTGTCGACTAGGTCGAAAGCGCCGACCGAGCGACCAAAGATGCCGGATGGGCCGGGAGGGCGCACGGCCTCGTCCGAATGGCCTTCGTCGACGAGCCAGGCACGACGCAGGTCATCCGCTCGTCGCAAGAGAGTCGGCGCTACGTCCGGGCGTTGGGGAAGTTGCATCGCCAGGACGAGGTAGTCGAAGTCACTCTCGGATGTCATCTCGCGTCGCGCCAACGAACCGAAGCCCACGACGTCGAGTCCCGGCTCGGCCGCGTCCTGAAGTGCATTTCGGGCGATGGCAATCCGCTCGCTGCTCAGTCGGCGTGCGGCTGCAATGCTCGGGAAGTCCGAGGAATCGAGCAGCGCGTGGGGAGCCTCGTCACGTGCCATGTACTGAACATACGTGCGGCTCGCGGTCCGCGCGACCGCTTGTGGCGGCCTCGGGATTAGTGGCTGAGCTTGGTCCATGCCTGGTGGGCTAGCCGATCGCGGAGGGATTCGGGTGTCTCGCGCGTGTCGAGGGCGGCGTGCACGAGATCGGACTGGGTGGGCGGTGCCATCCCGCCGACCGGCTGGTCGCGATCGAGGTTGCTCGGGAAGGCATAGCCTTCCGCGCTCGCGGCCACGGCGTTGTCGACCAGGGGCCGCGGCATACCGCCGTCGAGCGCGGCGAGCAGCGCCGGATAGACGGCGTTGACCACGCGCTCGCGGTCGACGCTCTCCATCGCGCGGCCGAAGGCCGAGGAGACCTGCAGCAGGTTGGCCATGCGCTGGATGTCCGCCGAGACATTGGTGCCGGCGGCGTGCATGAGGGCCGGGTTGAACCAGACCAGGTCGCCCTTGGTGAGGGGCAGCTGGATGTGGTTGGCGACGAAATAGTCCTGGAACTCCGGGATCCAGTAGGCGAGGTAGCCGTGGGTGTATTTCTGGCTGTGCGGGAGGTAGAGCGTCGGCCCGGACTCGACGGGCATGTCGACGTGCGCGACGGCGCCCTGCAGGGTCAGCACGGAGGAGAGGGCGTGCACGTGCGCCGGGAAGCGGGCTGCTTGCCCCGAATCCATGAAACCGAGGTGGTAGTCGCGGTGCACCGTCTGGCCCTTGCCGCCGGGACGAACGACGTTGGGCTGCACCGTGATCTGGTATGCCGGGCCGAGCCACGCGCGGGCGCCGAGCGCGACGAGGTCGTTGCTGTAGTAGTCGACGAAGGCCTCGGGGTCGGCGACCGCCAGCTTCTCCAGGGCGTTCCAGACGCGGTCGTTGGCGCCGGGCTCGCCGAAGTGGTCGCCCTTGGGCCCCCCGGATTCCTTCTCCTGCTTGATGATCCGGTCGTATGCCGCGTTGACCCGGTCGATGATCTCGCTCTCGAAGGCGCCGGTGAAGACGATGATGCCGGGCCCCTGCGACCAGGCGCGGGCCAGTTCGGCCTCGATGTCATCGCCGGCACCGTCGGCGAGCGACGCGCGCACCGCGTCCGCCGAGTAGATCAGGACGCCTTGCTCGACGGCGGTGGCGTGCGGGTAGTCGGCGAGGTCGGTGGTGTCCTGGAGGATCTCGAGCAGGTCCGCCAGCCGGCAGTCGCCAGCGTGGAGGGTTCCGACAGGGAAGGCGGGCGTGCGGCGAGTTGCGGCTTGGGCGAGTGCGCTCATCGGTGAGGCTCCTGACAGGTGCGGCTGTGGTGTCCTGCTTCCAGGATGGCGGGGTTTGGTGAGCCTGTCCTGACCTCAGCACCTCAATTTCCCCTCAGCCCGCCCGGGCCGTTCTCTCTGGAGTCGGCCTTTCTCTCTAGAGTCAGGAGGTATGGCGCACGGTCACCGGATCGCGGACATCGCCACTCAGGCGGGGCTGAGTGTGGCGACGGTCGATCGCGTCCTCAACGAGCGCCCGCACGTCAGCGCCCAGGCCCGCCGCCAGGTCGAAGCAGCGATCGCCGAGCTGGACCGACAACACACGCAACTGCGGCTCGACGGCATCTCCCTGGTGATCGACGTCGTCATGCAGGCGCCGAAGCGGTTCTCCGATGCGGTCCGAGCCTCCCTCGAGTCGCAGTTGGCGAGCTTGCGGCCGGCGCTCGTGCGAGCGCGCTTCTCGTTGCGGGAGAGCGGAACTGCCGAAGGACTCGCATCTCAGCTCGATCGGATCGGCCGTGGCGGACACGTCAGCGACGGCGTGCTGCTCAAGGCTCCCGACGACCCCGTCATCGCTGCTGCGATCGACCGGCTGCGCGAGCGCGGCATACCCGTGGTCACGCTCGTCACCGACGTCCAGCACTGCCGGCGCATCGCCTATGTCGGGCTCGACAACGCCGCCGCGGGAGCGACCGCGGCCTTTCTCGTGGCGGAGTGGACGACCGGCGCGGCGGGTGCCGTCCTCGTGACGATGAGCCGGTCGACGATGATCGGCGAGCAGGAACGCCTGACCGCCTTCACCGCGACCCTCGCCCGGCTCACCCCCGGCCGCGACACTCTCACGATCGCCGACGCCGACGGGCTGGATCAGGGCATGAGCGATCTGGTGCGGGCCGCGTCGAGGAAGCGGCGCGACATCGCCGCCGTCTACTCCATCGGCGGCGGCAACCGCGCCATCGCAACCCAGTTGCGGCGCAGCCGGATCCATCCCCGCATCCATCTCGGTCACGACCTCGACGCCGACAACGACGAGCTGCTGCGCACCGGCGCGCTCACCGCCGTCCTGCATCACGACCTGCGCGCCGACGTGCGCGCGGGATGCGAGCAGATCCTCCGGTTCCACCGCATACTGCCCGGCGTCCCGACCTCAGTGCGGGCCACGCCGCAGATCGTCACGGCATACAACCTCCCCCCGCGGCTCGGACCGGCCGCGCAGCCAGACCTAGGCAGCCAGACATAGGGAGTCAGACCTAGCCCGCTGAGCCCCTCTTGCTCTAATGTGCTGACAAAGACCGCGCTCGGAAGGACCCCCATGCTTCAGCTTCCCGCCGCCCGGACCCCCGATCCCCGCGAGGCACCGTCCCTGCGCTGGGGCATCCTCGGGACTGGCTGGATCGCCGACAAGTTCGTGACGGCGTTGCAGCGCAACACGACTCAGCAGGTCCACGCGGTCGGGTCGCGTAGTCAGGAGGGCGCGGACCGGTTCGCGAGCGCGGTGGGGGCGAGCGCGGCATACGGCTCTTACGAGGCCCTCGTCGCCGACCCGGACGTCGACATCATCTATGTCGCCACGCCCCACAACCACCACCACGCCAACGCGGTGCTCGCCATCGACGCCGGCAAGCACGTCCTCATCGAGAAGCCCATCGCCATCAGCGAGGCCGAGGCCCAGGACATCGCGGATCGCGCTGCGGCAGCGGGAGTTTTCTGTATGGAGGCGCTGTGGACGCTCTTCCTGCCGAAGTACGACGTGCTGCGCCAGCTGCTCGACGACATGGTGGTGGACACCGTCCTCGCCGACATGGGCGAGTACTTCACACCGGACCACCGCATCTTCCGCGCCGACCTCGCCGGCGGCCCGCTCTATGACATGGCGACCTACCCTTTGTCCTTCGCGATGTGGGCGCTCGGCGATCCGGAGCGCATCGCCGCGGCCGGCACCCCGGCGCCGAACGGCATCAACGGCCAGCTGGCGATGCAACTGGTCGGCGCCGACGGCGGCGTCGCCGCGCTGCACTGCTCGATCATCGGGGAGACGCCGACGACGGGTGTCATCGCGTCGGCCGACCGGACGATCACGATCGACGGACCCTTCTATCAACCGGGCGGGTTCACCGTCACCACGCGCGGCGGCGAGAGCGCCCGGTATGACGAGGAGCCGGTCGCCCACGAAGGCGGGCTGCACTTCCAGGCCGCCGACGTGGCCCGCCTCATCACCGCAGGAGCGCGCGAATCCGACGTCCGCCCGCTCGCCCACTCGATCCGGCTGCTGCGGGTGATGGACGCCATCCGCGAGCAGGTCGGCATACCGCTGCCTGCCGGAGTGAGGCGAGTGAGGTGCCGATGAGCAGCGCACCGTTGCCGTGGGCCCGGGTGACCGACCACCTCGGCACGATGGCCGACGACGGCCGGTTCAACGGCATCCTGCTCGTGATGCAGGCCGACGCGACCGTGGTGGAGTTCTGTCGCGGCTGGGCGGATCGCGCTGCGGGAGTGCAGATTCACCCTGGCACCCGCTTCGCGGTGGCGTCGATGTCCAAGATGTTCACCGCCGCGGCGACGCTGCTGGCGGTCGGCCGCGGGGAGCTGGCCGTCACCGACCGCATCGTCGATCTGCTGCCCGAGGCTCGCCGCCCCGCGATCCTCTCGTCCGAGATCACCGTGCACCACCTGCTCACCCACACCTCGGGGATCGGCGACTACTTCGAAGAGGACGAATCCCTCCCCCACTACACCGGCGACGACTATGGCGCGACGTGGGCCGGCCGGAATCCGGGACGGGTCGAGCGCCCGGACGACTACCTGCCCTTGTATGCCGACCGCGCGCCCGCCGCCGCACCCGGAGAGTGGCATTACAGCAACGCCGGCTACGTGCTGCTCGGTGCGGTGCTCGAGGAGATGACCGGCCGGGCATACGTCGATGTCGTCACCGAGGACGTACTCATCCCCGCCGGCATGGCCGACACCGGCTACTTCCGTTCCGACGAACCCCGGCCCGACGTCGCTCAGGCCTATATCGACCGTAGCGGCGCGGCATGGCGCACCAACGTCTTCTCCGTCCCGGTGATCGGCGGCGGCGACGGCGGGGCCCTGGCCACCGCCCGCGATATCGACCGCTTCCTGCGCGTCATCGCGGACGGCTCGCTCCTCGGGCCAGAGCTCAGCGCGCTGATGCGGACACCGCACGTGCCGGCATACGGCGACCGCTCGCAGGGGTACGGCCCGATCGTCGCGCCGGGAGGCATCTTCCAGCACGGGGGCGGCGATCCGGGAGTGGCGGGGGGGGGGCGCCCGCCATCACGGCGACGAGGACCTCTCCGTCGTCGTGATGCTGAACGTAGACGGCGTCTTCGACGACGTGTGGGATGTGGTCTCGTCGGGCTTGCCCACTCATCCGTGACCAATCATCCGTGACCAACTCATCCGAACGGATGATGCGGGCGGCTCGATCACCGGC
>NZ_HG764815.1:3957319-3961746 GCF_001050535.1 Nostocoides australiense Ben110
CGTAATGGGTACCGGCCGGTGACGGTCAAGACCACCGCCGGAGCGGTCCAGCTGGAGCGGCCGAAGCTGCGCGGCACCACCGCCGCGTTCGCCTCCCGCCTGTTCGGTAAGCATGTGACCAAGACCAACGCGTTGGAGTCGTTGGTGATCGCCGCGTTCGTGCGGGGCCTGTCGGTGCGCGATGTGGAGGCCACCTTGGCTGAAGCCCTCGGGGACCAGGCCGCGATCTCCAAGTCCACCGTCTCCACCATCTGCCAGGCGATCACCGCCGAGTACGAGCAGTGGGCTGCCCGCCGCCTGGAGGGGGTGAGCGTGGATTACCTGTTCCTGGACGCCTCGTTCTTCCGGATGCACCCCGGCAGCCCGGCCGAGCCGGTGCTGGCCGCCTGGGGGATCAGCACCGACGGCAAACCCATCTTCATCGGCCTCGCGCCCGGGGCCGGGGAATCCACCGACGCGTGGGTCGACTTCCTGGCCGACCTGCGCCATCGGGGCCTGGGCAGTCCGCTGCTGGTCATCTCCGACGGCGCTCAAGGATTGATCGCCGCGATCGAGCAGATCTACCCGAAAGCGTTGCGGCAGAGGTGCCTCATCCACCGGCTGCGGAACGTTCTGGCGAAGACCCCGACCGGGATGCAGGACGAGATCCGCGACGGCTACTGGGCCATCTTCGACACCACCGACCTCGATATCGAACCCGGCCCCGCGCTGGTCGACCTGATCGACACCCGCGTCCGCGCGTTCGCCGAGAAGTACGCCGCCATCTACCCGGCAGCGATGAAGATCCTGCTCACCGACGCCGCCGGACTGAGCGCCTACCTGCGCTTCCCGGCCGAGCACCACCAACGGATCCGGCACTCCAACTTCATCGAACGCACCTTCGGCGAAACCCGCCGCCGCGCCAAAGTCATCGGCCGCTTCCCCGGCGAGACCTCCTGCATCAGCCTGGTCTGGGCCGTCCTGGACCGCGCCTCCGCCGGCTGGCGCGGCCTGGCCATGACCCCCGCCGGCTCACGCCTGCTACACGACCTCCGCCGATCCCTACTCGACCCACCCCGCGAACTACGACCCCGACACGCCCACCAAACCGACGCTGTCACCGCCACCGCGTAACATCAACCCCACGAAACCTGAACCAAGGCCCGCGCGTTTACACCGGAATCTGGACGCCACCGCCGCCTCCGAAGACAAGAGCAGCGACCTCCGGATTTCCATCGACCGCCCGCTCGAAGAGTTGCTGCTGCGCGCCGGTCCAAGCACTCACGCGCGCGTGGGCCTCCCACTTGATCTAGTCAGCTGGGGTGACCTCTTCGTACAGCACGAAGTCAGCGTCGCTGAAGAGATCGCGCGCCGGAAGGTACCGCGCGCCGAGTTGCTTAATGCGGTCGTCCACTCAGACTTCAACGACATCGCCCCGGCCCTCCGTGATCGGGTCATGGCCGCGGGCATCAGCCCCACGGAAGTGACCGAAACCTTGGGTGGCGTTGGTTTGCTCCAACTCGTTCAGTCCCTCCCCACCCGCCGGGTGACGAACGCTCTGCGGGTGAGCAAGCACCTCCATCCGGCCCAGCATCAGAAGTGGAAAGTGAACGACTTCATCGACGTCGTCCAACTACCCGTCCCCGCGGTCTACTGCGACGTGGTGTTCACCGAGCAACAGTGGGTCCGAGCCCTAACGCGCGATAAGGACGACAAGCTCGATGAGCGGTTCGACACCAAGCTATCTTCAAACCCGAGCAGCTGGTCGAGGTGCTGGTCGCCGCGAGCCTGTGATGGCGAAAGTGATGACCCGGTCCATCGACGGGAGCGACAGCTGACTATGGCGCCGAGTCCGCGGACTGGTTCACCCGGGTTGACGGCGCCCGCTGGGACGAATCTCGACACCCTCGGTGGCCAGCGCTCTTCTCACCGCCTGCTGGCTTACGTCGAAGCGCAGCCCGACCTCCATCAGCGTCAACCCACCCGCGTACAACTCGACCGCTTCGGACAAGTGGCACTCTTCAAGACCGCTCCTTCGGATTGGGACCGAGCGACGGAGGAGGTGCGCCGCTGCTGTGCGGCGATGCACGTTGAATCGCTCACCCAGCTCCACTAGCGTCGCGCCCGCCTCGTAGAGGGCCACCAGCTCGTCCACCTGTGCCGGGCTCAGAAAGGTTTGAGTCATCCCAACTGCGCGCACCATGCGCCCTCGCGAGTCCTCTACGGACGGCTCCAGCGGCCTGCGGTCCCGCTGGTAGACCCCTCGTGATCTGCGGGAAGTCATCGTTTTCAAGGCCGGGCAGGGGTTCTCGAACTCTCTACGGAGGTCCACCAGCATGCCCGGCCGTGAGAGCCCATCCGGCCTCAAGCCGTGTCGGAGTCGTCCGATCCCTCCGAGATGAGGGGGGTCACGCCGAGGGCCTCGTCGATGGCGTCCTCGTCCAGGTCGCCGGCCGAGCCGGAGATGGCGAAGCGCACGCCCTTGAGCAGTTCCGACTCCGTCTGGAGATCGTCCTCGGCTGTGTCGGGGTCTCGGCGGTCGGGCATCATGCGACCTAACCCTAGGACGCCAAGGCGCCCCGGAGGCGGTTGAGAGTCGCGCCTTTCGGCCAGCCTCTAGGATGGCGGGGTTGTCCAAGTCTTACGTCGGGAGCGCGCTTGTGGTTTTCCGCCTGAGGCCACGCAACGACGAGATGTTTTTCGAACTCCTCGTGTCCGCGTCCGGCCTGCTGGTCGACGGTGCCCGCTTGCTGAGCGGGCTGTGCGCCGATGGGGACGCGGGCCGGGCGGACATGATCGCCCGGATGCACGAGGTCGAGCACCAGGCGGACGAGATCAGCCACGCTCTCATCCGGCGCGTCGACACCTCCTTCATCACCCCGTTCGATCGTGAGGACCTGCACCGCCTCGTCTCGGGGCTCGATGACTGCATGGATCACATGGACGCGGCCGTCGACTTCATCGACGTGCACGCGCTGGCCCAGTTGCCGCCGCGTGCGGTCGCTCAGGTCGAGATCATCGCCCGGATGGCGGAGCTGACTGCCGCCGTCGTGTCCGGGTTGCGGGACCCCGCCCGAGTGCGCGACTACGTCGTCGAGGTCAACCGGCTCGAGAACGAGGCGGACCGCGGCTACCGCCGGCTGCGGGCCGAACTGCTCAGCGGCGACCCGATGGACGTCCTGCGGATGCTGCAGAATCTCGACATCGTGCAGGAGCTCGAAGCCGCCTGCAACGCCTTCGAACGGGTGGCCCACACCGTCGAGGGCATCAGCCTCAAGGAGCCGTGAGCGTGGACTGGCTGCCGACGGCGATCGTCATCGCCTTGGCGATGGGCTTCAACTACACCAACGGCTTCCACGACGCGGCCAACTCGGTGGCCACCTCGGTCTCGACGCGGGCCCTGACCCCGCGGGTCGCGCTCCTCCTCGCGGCCGCCGCCAACCTCATCGGTGCCCTCTTCGGCACCAGGGTCGCGCAGACGGTGGGCAGCGGGATCATCGACGCACCGCACGGCACCACGGGCCTGACCATCTGTGCCGCCGCCCTGATCGGTGCCGTCTCCTGGAACCTGATGACCTGGTGGCGCGGCCTGCCCTCCTCCTCCAGTCACGCCCTGATCGGCGGGCTCGGCGGCGCCGCGCTCGCCGCGGGCGCCAGCGTGCATTGGTCGGTGGTGCTGGAACGGGTCGTCATCCCCATGCTCGTCTCCCCGGCTCTGGGGTTGGTTGTCGGGTATGCCGTGATGACCGCGATCCTGTGGATCTTCCGCGATGCTGCACCCGGCCGGATCGGCCGCGGTTTTCGTCTGGCGCAGACGGTTTCGGCGTCCGCCGTCGCCTTCGGTCACGGCATGCAGGATGCCGCCAAGACCGCAGGCGTCGTCGTCCTGGCGTTGACGGTCGGGGGGTTCCACAACGACGTGGACGAGTCCGTACCCCTGTGGGTCCTTGCCCTGAGCGCTGTGGTGATGAGCCTGGGGACGTATGCCGGCGGGTGGCGCATCATGCGCACGCTGGGGGCGCGGATCATCGACCTGGACCCACCACGGGGTTTCGCCGCCGAGGTCACCGCGGCGAGCATCCTGTTCGTCGCGACCGCGTTGCGGGCGCCGATCTCGACGACGCACGCGATCACCTCGGCGATCATGGGCGCCGGCGCCACCCGCCGCGTGCGCGCCGTCCGATGGGCCGTCGCCGCCGACATCGGCTGGGCGTGGCTGCTGACCTTCCCCGGCGCCGGGCTGCTGGCGGCAGCGGCATATCTTGTCCTGGCTGCGGTGACCTGACCCAGGCGCACCCGCCGCCCGCTGGGGCCGGGAGTCGTCCACCATAAGTCTCCGCAGTGGTGTGCAACACCTCTCGAACCCAATTCTCCGCATGCTGTTCACCTCCCGTTCAACGAGGCAGAGCGGTGGCGTCCAGACGGGCGATGTACCGCTTGAGCAGACG
>NZ_HG764815.1:3961846-3963502 GCF_001050535.1 Nostocoides australiense Ben110
TGGCGCCGCGCGAGATGCTCGCCCTCACCCTGCCCGAGGCCCCCGCCGAGCCCGAACCCGAGGCGGCCGTCTCGGAGGAGGACGCCGACGGTCCCGACGAGCGGTACACCAACCCCGACCTCAACCCGTTCGAACGCGGTCCCGAGATCACCGAGGTGCGCTGACCGATGGCCGGTGCTCCTGCGGGGTCCCCGCACCGTCTCGACGCGCCCGGGGAGCGCAGCGGCTCGTGGGGTGGACTGCTGCGCCGGCTCGGCGAGCGCATGACCCGTCCCGCCGACCAGCGCGACGCCGAAGAGCTCAAGGAACATGCCCGCGCCCACGGGGCCGCGGCGATCGACACCCTCGCCGACCGGCAGATCGCGACGGTCTCCGGGACCATCCGCGCCGTGACGCTGCGTCCGCGCAGCACGGTCCCAGCTCTGGTCGTCGAGTTGTATGACGGCAGCCAGACCCTCGTGCTCGTCTGGCTCGGGCGGCGCCAGATCCGCGGGATCGAACCGGGCGCCTATGTGCGCGCCACCGGCCGCGTGTGCATCCGCGAAGGGGTGCCGACGATCTTCAACCCGGCCTACGAGCTGCTGCCCCGGACGGGACGCTGATGACGAACGCCGAGGACGCCGCGCAGGAGGCGCGTGCCGCCACCGTCGAGGAGATCATCCGCCACCGCCGCCTCTCGGCGGCCGTGGGCGGCTGGCGCGGTTCGCTCGAAACGGCTTTGCCCACAATCGCTTTCGTCATCGGCTGGACCGTCACGACGGACGTGCGCACGAGCGTGATCGCAGCCGGCGCGGTGGCCGTCCTGCTCGGGGTCGCCCGCATCGTGCAGCGGCAGAGCCTGCAGTATGTCCTCTCCGCCGTCTTCGCCACCGCCATCGCAGCGTTCTTCGCGCTGCGCAGCGGCAAGGCCGAGGACGCCTTCCTGCCGGGCATCATCACCAATGCTGCGTATGCCGTCGGCACCCTCCTGTCCGTCGTCACCCGCTGGCCGCTCGTGGGTTTTCTGGTGGGAGCGGGCGACCCGCTCGCGAAGGAGGACCCGCTGCGCTGGCGCCGCGACCCGTCGATGGTGGCGGTCTGCGGCCGGCTCACCCTGATCATGACGGCGATGTTCGCGCTGCGGGTCGCCATCATGTACCCCCTGTACAAGGCCGGCAATGTCGCTGGCCTCGGCACGGCCAAGGTCGTCCTCGGCTGGCCCCTATGGGTCGCCGCCCTCGCCCTCATGGGCGCCCTCCTCGTCCGCGGCCACACCCCCCACACCAACCCGGAACCGGAAACCCGAGGAACCTCTGCTGATATGTGACTGGTTTCTGTCAAGTGGCAGGGTGAAGCGGGGTCTGCTGTGGCCTGGAGCAGACCCCGCTTCGTCGTTCAGGGGTGGGTGGCCGGGAGGCAGTCGTGTCAGGCGACGCGCGGTCAGTCTGATATTCGCGGGTTGGTTACCGCATTACCTTGTTTCGGCTGGAGAGTCGGGTGCTTGTCTAGGATCGAGCGTGCCCGGTCAAGGGTGCTCATAGCAGACTCGCTGGTCCTCTCCTCGCGCTGGCGCCCGGTCACCCGGTGTGGTTGTCCCTGAACGGGTTTGAGGGTGGTGTTAGTCGTCCATCACGGCCAGGGACCAGCACCAGCCGGCCAGTTCGCGGGCGATGGCGG
>NZ_HG764815.1:3963602-3987116 GCF_001050535.1 Nostocoides australiense Ben110
CCGCGGCATACCGCTGCTCGGTGCCCCCACGCCACGTGTGGCAGATGGCCAGCGCGAGCGCGTCGGCAGCGTCGGCGGGTTTGGGGCGCTGCTTGAGCTTCAGGATCCGGGTGACCATCGAGGTGACCTGCGCCTTGCCGGCCCGACCGTCGCCGGTGACCGCCGCCTTGACCTCGGTCGGCGTGTGGAAGGCGACGGGGATCTCGCGTTTGGCGGCGATGAGCAGGGCGATGGCCGTGGCGTGCGCCGTCGTCATGACGGAGGCGACATTGACGTCGGCGAAGACGCGTTCGATGGCGATCACGTCGGGGTCGAAGCGGTCCACCCAGGCGTTGAGTTCCTTCTCGAGGAAGACCAGCCGCTCACCGGGGTCACCGTCGCTCGGGGTGCGCACCACGCCGACGGCCACGAGGCAGGCCTTGCCGGGCTTGCCGTCGACCACGCCCAGACCGCATCGGGTCAGGCCGGGGTCGACTCCGAGGACACGCACGCTGCACCTGCTTCCCGTCTAGCGAACATCTGTTCGGAAGATCAGGCTACCCACGGATGCGCGAAGGGCCCGGCAGCAACACGCGCCGGGCCCTTCCGTGTCGTGACGAGGTCAGTCCTCTTCGAGCTCCGCGAGCACCTCGTCGGAGATGTCGCCATTGGCGTAGACGTTCTGGACGTCGTCGGAGTCCTCGAGGGCGTCGACGACGCGGATCATCTTGCGGGCGCCTTCGAGGTCGAGCGGGACCTGGAGGTTGGGGACCCAGGAGGCCTCGGCGGAGTCGAAGTCGATCCCGGCGTCCTGGAGGGCGGTGCGCACGGCGATGACGTCGGAGGCCTCCGAGACGATCTCCCAGGTGTCGCCGTTGTCGTTGACCTCCTCCGCCCCGGCATCGAGGACGACCTCGAGAATGTCGTCCTCCGACTTCTCGCCCTTGGGGATGATGACGACGCCCTTGCGGTTGAAGATGTAGGCGACGGAGCCAGGGTCGGCCAGGTTGCCGCCGTTTCGGGTCAAGGCGGTGCGCACCTCGGCGGCGGCGCGGTTGCGGTTGTCCGTGAGGCACTCGATGAGCAGGGCGACACCGCCGGGGGCGTAGCCCTCGTAGGTGATGTTCTGCCAGTCGGCGCCGCCGGCCTCGGCGCCGGAGCCGCGCTTGACGGCGCGCTCGATGTTGTCATTGGGCACCGAGGACTTCTTGGCCTTGTAGATGGCGTCCCACAGCGTCGGGTTGCCGTCCGGGTCCCCGCCGCCGGTCTTCGCCGCGACCTCGATGTTCTTGATCAGCTTGGCGAACAGCTTGCCGCGCTTGGCGTCGATGGCGGCCTTCTTGTGCTTCGTGGTCGCCCATTTGGAGTGGCCGGACATGCATGGTCCTTCAGTGGTCGATGGCGGTTCGGACTGAGGGTCGATCCTACCTGCGCCCGCCCTGTGCCCACGGGCGCCGACCACAAGGGCCCCGTCAGCTGTGCCCGGTCAGGGAGAGCGCACCAGGTCGACGAAGTAGCGGTGGATGCGGTGGTCGCCGGTGACCTCGGGGTGGAAGGAGGTGGCCAGCAGTGGGCCCTGCCGGACCGCGACGATCCGGCCGGTCGCCGGGCCGGTCTCGACGCGGGCGAGGATCTGAACCTCGGGTCCGACAGCCTCGACCCACGGCGCCCGGATGAAGACGGCGCGCAGCGGCTGGGGGCCGAGTACGCGGATGTGGAGGTCCTCCTCGAACGAATCGACCTGGCGGCCGAATGCGTTGCGGCGCACCGTGATATCCAGACCACCCAGGGTCTGCTGGTCGAGTCGGCCGCCCTCGATCCGGTCGGCGAGCATGATCATGCCCGCGCACGAGCCGTATGCCGCCATCCCCGCGCGCAGCCGCTCGCGCAGCGGCTCGTGCATCCCGAAGGCGCGCACCAGCTTGTCGATGACCGTGGACTCGCCGCCGGGGATGACCAGGGCGTCGATGACGTCGACCTCGGCGGGTCGGCGCACTCGGATGGCTGTGGCACCGCTGGCTTCCAGGGCGTGCAGGTGCTCCCGGACATCCCCTTGGACGGCCAGGACACCGATGGTCGGGTCAGCCATCGGCGCGGTCGGCGCCCTCGGCGGGGACCTGCGCGGCCATACCCGCAATGAAGGTGTCGACACCGAACGCGAAGCGTTCGTCACCGCCGCCGCTCATCAGGCTCGTCAGGTTGGGCGTCATCGCGGGGTACTGCTTCGCCGGGAGCGCCGCCAGCCGCTCGGCGAACTGCTGGAAGTACTCCTGCCCGACCTCCGCGGTGGGCCGGCCGGATCTGTCCTCGAAGATCCGGCCCATGATCCAGCCCTCGTAGGCGTCGGCAGCGACATACAACGAGAGGACATCGAGGCCCCACGTCGCGACGCGCGGGGGCACGTGCGCAGCCTGCAGCGCGCCGAGAATGCGCTCCATGATGTCGACGAACTTCGGTCCCTCGGCGATGGTGCCGAAGGTCAGGCGGACGATATCGCCATGTGCTACAAAGGTATTGTGCGTGCCGAAGGCCCACGAGCGCACCAACTCCTGCCATGTCTCCCCCGTGGGCATCGGCACTTCCGAGACGACGCGGCGCAAGCAGTGGGCGAGCAGGTCGTCCTTGTTCGCGACGTGGGCGTAGAGGCTGGCCGGGCCGGTGTCGAACTCGCCGGCGATGCGCCGCATGGACACTTCGTCGATGCCCTCGCGGTCGATGATCCGCATGGCCTCGTCGACGATCGCCTCGAGGCTGAGGACCCCCCGCGCGCGGCCCCGGGCGGCAGGGCGAAGGGTCGGCGGCATGCGGTGAGTCTAGGGCGGTGAGTCTAAGGCGGTGAGTCTAAGGCGGGCCGCGGCGGCGCGCCCTGCCGTCCACCCCCGATGACCGACCGCATTGATCGCCCTTAGCAACGAACACCGTTCGCCAGGACTCCTGCGATGACCACCACACAACCCGGGGCGAGATCGTCGGCTTTCTCGCCCTCGCCGAGCCCGACCACCTCAATCACCTCGATCTGATTCGGGAGCACACCGGCCGAGGCCTCGGCGCCCGCCTCTTGGCCCTGGCCAAGGAGCGCCTCCCCGGCGGTATGCAGCTGTGGGCCTTCCAGTCGAACACCGCAGCGATCCGCTTCTACGAGAGGCATGGATTCCTGCAGGTGCGCTGGACCGACGGCGACAACGACGAGGGCGAGCCGGACGTGTTCATGGAGTGGCCGGGGGCGTCCGTACGCCGCTGACCCGGACGGACTGACTGGGTTGCCCCGAACTGAGGCGGTTGGCTCGAACTCCCTCGAATATTTGTGACTCAGTTCGGGCTTTCGGCGAGAGTTCGCGTCTTCTCAGGCAGTTCGAGAAGGGCCGCGGCGGCGAGTCGAAAGCGGCCGACGACGAGGACGGCCAGATCCGGGGCCCTCAGGAAGTCACCACCCGCGCTCGGCCATTCACCACCCGCGCTCGGCCAGCCGGTGCGGCTGCGGGATCTCCTCGACGTTGATGCCGACCATGGCCTCGCCCAGGCCACGCGAGACCTTGGCGATGACGTCGGGGTCGTCATAGAAGGTCGTCGCCTGCACGATGGCCTCGGCCCGCCGCGCCGGGTTCCCCGACTTGAAGATGCCCGATCCGACGAAGACGCCCTCGGCGCCCAGCTGCATCATCATCGCGGCGTCCGCCGGAGTGGCGATGCCGCCGGCGGTGAAGAGGACCACCGGCAACTTGCCCGCCTCGGCAACCTCGCGCACCAGGTCATAGGGCGCCTGCAACTCCTTGGCGGCGACGAACAGTTCATCGGGAGGCAGGTTCTGCAGCCGCCGGATCTCCTGACGGATCTGCCGCATGTGGGTCGTGGCATTGGAGACATCGCCCGTGCCGGCCTCACCCTTGGACCGGATCATCGCCGCCCCCTCGGTGATCCGCCGCAGCGCCTCGCCCAAATTCGTTGCGCCACAGACGAAGGGGACGGTGAAGGCCCACTTGTCGATGTGGTTGGCGTAGTCGGCCGGAGTGAGCACCTCGGACTCGTCGATGTAGTCGACGCCGAGCGCCTGCAGCACCTGCGCCTCGACGAAGTGCCCGATCCGGGCCTTGGCCATCACCGGGATCGAGACCGCCGCGATGATTCCGTCGATCATGTCCGGATCGCTCATCCGCGACACTCCCCCCTGGGCGCGGATGTCGGCAGGCACCCGCTCGAGCGCCATCACGGCGACCGCGCCGGCGTCTTCGGCGATCTTGGCCTGGTCGGGGGTGACGACGTCCATGATGACGCCCCCCTTGAGCATCTCGGCCATGCCGCGCTTGACGCGGGCCGTGCCGGTGGTGGGCGCCGGTGTGGGGTCGGACATGGGTGCCTCTTCGGTGTCGTCAGGGTCGGGTATGCCGCGCGGGCGGCGCCGCGAGTCTATGTCGCCTTTTCGCAGTGGGAGGGAGGTTGGACAAAGCGCCTAGCGATCGCCCGGCACGGTGTCGGCGAACTCGACCGGCCGGGGCAGTTCGGCGTAGCCGGCCAGCCGGAACCAGCGCACGACCCGTTTGTTGCGCACGCGCTGCACGTCCCGGACCGCCTGGTTGTGGAAGGAGCCGGTCGAGTTCGTCCGCGGCCGGCCCGTCACTGGCCTCGATGTGCGCCCGGACATCCTCGGTGAGGGTGGCCGCGAGCGCCTCGGTCAGGTCGGTCTCGACGTCCTCCCGGTCGCCGAAGTGCTGCCCGTCGAGCGGGTCGTCCGGCAGCGCGTGCGAGGTTTCCCGTTCCAAGGCCTCCGAGGCGGCCGAGGCGAGCAACAAGGCCGACGCCGGGTCCAGGACACCGCTGTTGGCCAGCTCGAGGCTGGCCTCGGCCCGGCGCACCAGGTTGGCGTCCAAGGCGGACAGGGCGCCTTCCACCTTGGCGTGCGCGCGGTCGAGCCGCGCGGCGCTGTAGGAGAGATACCAGGCGATGCCGAGGACGATGGCCAGCGCCAGGACGATCCACGTGATCAGTTCCACCAGGCCTCCTGCCGGCTTGCGATGCGATTGCTCAGCGGCTCCATGCCCGGCTCCTGATCCCCATCGGCGTCACCGTGTCATAGACCGCAAGGATGTCCTCGGCGACGACCGACCAGTCGAAGTGGGGAGCCGCACCCGCTCGGCGTCGTCGCCGAGCAGGCGGACGATCTGCCCCGCGAGCGCGGTCGTGTTCTCGTTGGCGAAGGAGGCGCCCGCCTCGTCCCCGAGCACGCGCAGGAAGGCCGGCAGGTCACTGGCCAGCACTGGCGCCCCCGCCGCCATCGCCTCGACCAGAATGATGCCGAAGCTCTCCCCGCCGGTGTTGGGCGCGACATACAGGTCGATGGAGTGCAGGAACGAGGCCTTGTCGGCATTCGACAGGGCCCCGAGGAACTCCGTGGCCGCGGCCACGGCCGGTGTCATCTCGGCCCGCGCCTCGTCGGCGTCGCCGGGCCCTGCCACGAGCAGCCGCGCCTGCGGGATCGCGTGCAGCACCGGATCCATCGCCTGCGCCAGCACCCTCAGGCCCTTGCGGGGCTCGTCGAGGCGCCCCAAGAACCCGACCGTCGGCGCGTCCGGTCGCCCGCACCACTGCGGGGTGACCCTCGCCTTCGCGAACACCCCGACATCCACACCGTTCGGGATGACCACGGCGTCGCCGCCGATGTGCCGGATGACGGTGCGGCGGGCCTCCTCGGAGACGGCGATCCGGCCGTTGATCTTCTCCAGGGACGGCCGCAGCAGCGGGTAGGCGGCGCTCATCGCCCGCGAGCGCAGTGTGGACGTGTGGAAGGTCGCGACGATCGGCCCGTCGAAGGCGCGCAGCGCCAGCACGGAGGCGCTGGGCGTCATGGGTTCGTGGATGTGGACGACATCGAAGTTGCCCGCGTCGAGCCACCGGTTCACCCGCGCCGCCGTCACCGGCCCGAACGTCAGCCGGGCCACGGATCCGTTGTAGCGCACCGGAACCGCCCGCCCACAGCTGGTGAAGTAGTCGGGCAGGTGGGCGTCCTCGTCGGCCGGCGCGATGACCGACGCGTGGTGGCCGTGCGCGCCCAGCCACTCGGCCAGATCCCGCACGTGGAACTGCACGCCGCCGGCCACATCGAAGCTGTAGGGGCAGACCAGGCCGACGCGCATCAGCGGCGTCCGTCCAGGTCGTCGGCGAAGACCCGCTGGAGCATGTGCCAGTCGGCGGTATGCCGCCTGATCACCCCACCGAGCACGTCGGCGCAGCCTTGGGTCATGGCCGCCGTCTTCTCCCGCGTGGTGCCGCTCGCCGGCACCGGGATCTCGTCGTGGAAGGTGACGAGGATGCCCCAGCCCCCGTCGCGCCGCTCGTGGCGGATCGAGACCGGGTGCAGCGCGGAGCCGGTCGCGAGCGCCAGGGCCGCCGGGCCGACCGCCATCCTGGCCTGGTGTCCGCAGAAGTCGACGCTCATCCCTCCGCCGGTCAGGTCCCGGTCGGCCAGTAGCGGCACGACGACCGGACCCCTGGTCTCCTGCCGCAGCCGCGGGAAGGTGTCGGCGCCGAGCGGGATGATGCGCATCCCGAGTGACTCCCTGAAGGCGAGGAACTCCCGGAACACGGCCTCGGGTTCGAGCTGCTCGGCCACCGTGACCACGGTCCCCAGTTCGGCGCAACACCAGGCTCCTGCCAGGTCCCAGTTGCCCATGTGGCCGAGGAAGGCGACCACGGGCCGGCCGGCGGCCAGCCGGGTCCGCACCGGCCCGTCCCCGCGGACGCGCACCCGCGCCGCGACCTGCTCCGCCGTGAGCGTGGGCAGCCGGAACGCCTCGCAGTAGTAGCGCATGTAGGCGCGCATCCCCTCGCGCACCAGGGCGTCGAGCTCGCGCGGACCCAGCTCGGGCCGCACGCGGGCGTAGTTGGAGCGCAGACGCTGCACACCCTTGCCGCCGCGTCGCACCAGCGCGTCGGCGACCTGGTCGAACAAGCGGTATGCCGCGCCCTCGGGCAGGGCGCGCACCCCGGCCCAGCCGAGGCGGTAGCCGGCGATCGTCACCTCGTCGCCGGCCCGGGCGCCCAGCCGCCTGGGGTCCAGCGCCCGCGGGATCACGATTCGACGGCGGCCAGCGCCTGGACCCGCACCGCCCACATCCGCTGGATGACGGTGATGAGGCTGGCGAACGCGAGCAACGCGAGCACGACCCCGAGCAGCACCTCGGGCACTCCCAGACCGACGAGGAACGTCGAAACCAACACGGCCACAAGACGTTCGGCGCGTTCGGCGATTCCGACATTCGCGGTCATACCAAGCCCTTCGGCGCGGGCGCGGGCGTAGGAGACCACGCTGCCGAGGATCAGGCAGGCGAGCGCGAGCCCGGCCATGACGACGTTGTTGCCGTCGCCGGCGTACCAGAGCACCAGGCCGCCGAAGATCGCCGCATCGCCCATGCGGTCCAGGGTCGAGTCGAGGTAGGCGCCCCACTTGCCGGACCGGCCGGACATCCGGGCCATCACGCCGTCGATGGTGTCGGAGAAGACGAAGGCGGTCACGACGAGCGTGCCGATGAGGAACTCGCCACGCGGAAAGAACGCCAGGGCCCCGAAGCACACACCGAGAGTCCCGACGATCGTGACGATGTCGGGACTGATGCCGAGTGACAGGAACAGTTTGGCCACCGGGGTGAAGACCTTCGTGAAGAAGGCCCTGGCATATCGATTGAGCATGGTGGCACCAGGGTAGATGACCCGCCGCGCCACGCCCGTGCATCACGGTGCTGCGGGGCCCTCGGCGCGCCGTGCGACGATACGCGGTATGCGGGTGGGTGCGGAGCGGCTGCGTCCCGCGGGACTGGCGTGGCGCGCGGTGGTGGGGATCATCGTGACGACGCTGGTGGTCCTCGGCACCGCCGTCGGCAAGGACGAGTGGTGGCCCTTCGCCCCGATGTCGCAGTATGCGTTCCTCGTCAAGAGCGACGGCGTCATCAACTCCCCCTTCATGGAGGCACGCACGGCCGATGGCGGCCTGGTCCGGGTTCCGTTGAGCGGCACCGGCATCGGGCTGGAGCGCTCGGAGATGGAGGGTCAGCTGCCGCGGTTGATCCGGGAGCCGTCGCTGATGCAGGCGATCGCCATCCTGCATGCCCGCCGCAGCCCGGACGAGCCGAGGTACACCGAGATCTTCCTCCGCAACCGGCAAACCGCTCTCGATGCGGCCCGGACGCAGAAGATCATCGACCTGGCTTCGTGGGTGGTCGAGAACCCGGCGGACCCCCAAGACTGGTCGGGCCGGCCATGACGGCTCTGCGGCGCTTCGCCTTCGGCCCGGTCAGCCTCGCGCGGATCGCCTGGCTGCGTCTGGTGATCTATCTGTATGTCGTGTGGGACGTCCTGATGGTCGTCACGGACCCGATCGCGCACGGGCAGGTCCCGGTGGAGCTCTATCACCCGGTGTGGGCGCGCGAGTGGCTCGGTTTTCCGGCGCCGAGCCCGGTGTATGTGCAGGTCTTGAGGGTCGTCATCCTGGCGTCGGCGCTTGTGGCGGCCAGCGGCCGGCTGCCCCGGGTCGCCGGCGCGGTGTGTGCGGTCGGGATGTTCGACTGGATCACGAATGCGTTCTCCTACAGCAAGATCGACCACGACCACTATGCGTTGATGATCGCCCTGCTGGTGTTGCCGACGGTCCGGCGGGCGCGCTTCGGCGATGTCGGGGTGATGTCCGAGGCCGCCAGCTGGGCGGTGCGGATGATCCAGGTCTCTGCGGTGTCGATCTACTTCCTCAGCGCGTGGGCCAAGATGCGGTTCGGCACGTGGGGGTGGGCCAACGGGTCGACGCTGATCTGGGCCCTGACCCGCCGGCCCAACGGGCTGGCCCCGTGGATCGGGTCGCACCCGACCCTGACGCACGTGCTGCAGTGGATCATGCTCGTCGCGGAGTTCCTCTCCCCCGCCCTGCTCTGGCTGCGCGGCCGAGCCCTGGCGGCGGGACTGCTGTTCTTCCTCAGCTTCCACGCCACGACCTACTACTTGCTGCGCATCCACTTCCTGCCGCTCGTGGTGTGCCTGACGGCGTTCATGCCGATGGAGCGGATCCCGGCGTGGTGGGCCAGGCGGCGGCGAGTTGACTCCGCACATCCTCCAGCAGTGCCGGCAGCGCCTTGGTCCGGGCGATGATCGGGAAGAAGTTGGCATCGCCGCCCCACCGGGGCACCACATGCTGGTGGAGGTGGGCAGCGACGCCCGCCCCGGCGACGGCGCCCTGATTCATGCCGATATTGAACCCATGCGGAGCCGAAGCGGACTCCAGCACGGCGACGGCCGCCTTCGTGAGGGCGGTGAACTCGACCGTCTCGCTCTCGGTGAGGTCGACATAGAGGGACACGTGGCGGTAGGGGCACACGAGGACGTGCCCGGGGTTGTAGGGGAAGAGGTTCATGACGACGAAGCACTCCACGCCCCGGTGGACGATCAGCCCGTCCTGGTCGGATCGATCCGGGCCGGCGCAGAAGGGGCAGCCCTCGCCGCCGTCCTCGGCTGGGCGTTCGCCTCGGATGTAGGCCATCCGGTGCGGGGTCCACAGTCGCTCGAACCCGTCCGCGGACCCGGCGAACTCGCCCGCCGCCTCCACCAGGACCTCCTCGGGGAGCGGTGCCCCGATGTCCGCCTCAGCCATGTCTCGATCCTACGGGCGAGAGGGGGGTGGGCGACCGGCGCCGCATGCGCTTAGGGTGGGGGCGGCGCCGCGTCCCACGGCGCCGTTCCCAGGTCGCTACGCACTGACTCAAAGGGGCCGACGTGCCGCAACTCCCCCAGGACTTCCTGTTCGGTGTCGCCACCGCCGCATACCAGATCGAAGGTGCGGTGACCGAGGACGGACGCGGCCGCAGCGTCTGGGACGACTTCTGCGACCGGCCCGGTGCCATCGTCGACGGCAGTTCCGGGGCGAGCGCCTGCGACAGCTACCACCTGTACAAGGAGGACGTCGACCTGATGGCGGGCCTCGGGATCGACGCCTACCGGTTCTCGATCTCCTGGCCCCGGATCCAGCCGGACGGGTTCGGCGCGGTCAACCAGGCGGGCCTGGACTACTACGACCGGCTCGTCGACGCGTTGCTGGCCCGCGGCATACGGCCCGCGGCGACCCTCTTCCACTGGGACCTGCCCTCGCCGTTGGAGGCCGAAGGCGGTTGGCTGCAGCGTGAGACGGCGGAGGCTTTCGCCGACTACGCCCGCATCGTCGCCGAGCGCCTCGCCGACCGGGTCGCCATGTGGACGCCGGTCAACGAGCCGAATATCGTGACCAGCCTTGGCTATTCGACGGGGATGCACGCCCCGGGACGCACCCTCGGGCTGTATGCCCTGCCCGCCGCCCATCACCTGCTGCTCGGCCACGGCCTCGCGGTCGGCGCCTTGCGGGCCGCCGGCGCGAAGTCGGTGGGGTGCGCCCAGAACCACACCGTGGTCTGGCCGACCTCGCAGGAGGAGAGCGATGTCGCGGCCGCGGACCTGTTCGACACGATCGTCAACCGCATGTATGCCGAGCCGATCCTGCACGGCACCTATCCCGACGGCATCGCCCAGATGATGCCGGGGCCGGTCGAACACGACGTGAAGATCATCGGCGCCCCCCTGGACTTCTACGGCTTCAACTATTACAACCCGACCCTCGTCGGGTCCCCGCACGCGGGGGAGCGGATCGGTGCCGAGATTGCTGTCGACCTGCCGTTCTCGCGGCACGAGATCCAGGGTTATCCGATGACCGATTTCGGGTGGCCGGTCGTGCCGGAGGGCCTGCTCGCGGTGATGCGTCAGTTGCGTGAGCGGTATGGCGATCGGCTGCCGCCGCTCTTCGTGACCGAAAACGGCTGCGCCTACAACACCGGCCCGGACGACAAGGGAGTCGTCATGGACACCGAGCGGGTCACCTTCTACGACGGGCACCTGGCGGCGGTGTCGCAGGCGATCGCGGAGGGTATCGACGTCCGCGGCTACTTCGCCTGGTCGCTGATGGATAACTTCGAGTGGGCCGAAGGCTTCACCAAGCGATTCGGCCTGGTCTACACCGATTTCGAGACACAGCAACGGATTCCGAAGCTGTCCTACGACTGGTATGCCGACCTGATCCGCCGGACCAAGGCGGGCTGACCGCGGCGGACCTGACCGCCGGGGCCGCGCCGTCGACCGGCCCGGAGGCCAGAGACCGGACTGTTACCGTGACCCGGTGAAGGCAACCACGAGGGAGGCGAAGGGCCCGGACGGGCGGAGTACGCGTTGGGAGTCGCATCGCGTCATCCGGCGGGCGGAGTTGTTGCAGTCGTCCATCGCCGCGATCCGGGCGCAGGGCCCGAATCTGGGTATGGACGAGTTCGCGGCGGTTGCGGGGACGTCCAAGACCGTGCTCTATCGGCATTTCACCGATCGCGCCGGGCTGCACCAGGCTGTGGCCGAGGCGATCGAGGCGATGATCGCCGAGTCCGTCGGGCAGGCCCTGCTCCTCGGCGACGCCCGGCCCACACCACGATCGGTGGTGGCCGCCGCGGTGCGCGCCTATGTCGCGCTGGTGGAGTCGGAGCCGAACCTGTACGACTTCCTCTTCCGGGCGCCGCTGCTCGAGAGCCCGGCCGGCCGGCCCGATCTCGCCCAGGCGAAGGTGACGCTCGACCTTGCCGGCCGGGTCCGGGTGCTTCTGGATCAGAACGCGACCACCACCTATCCGAACGGAACCACGCAGTTGTGGGCCGAGGCGCTGCTCGGGCTGGTGCGCACGGGCGTCGACGTCTGGAAGCGGGGCGATCGCGCGCTCTCCGCGGAGCAGGTCACCGAACTCCTGACCGAACTCGCCTGGCACGGCGCCTCGACGGCGTTCCACACCAAGGGGCCGCGTCCCGTGTAGCGACGGCGGGTCCCGGTGTGGGGTGCGCCGACTCCGTCGCGTCGAGGGCGGCCTCGTCGTAGGTGCCACACGACCAGGTCCACCACGACAACGAGTCCCGAACCGATCGCCGTGCCCTCTCCCAGCCGGCGGGCGATGCGCTCGTAGCTCGCACCGGCCAGGTAGCCGATCAGGACCACGGGGGTCCCCCACGTGATGCCGCCGACGGCATTCCATGTGAGAAAACGGGCATACGGCATCCGGCACGAGCCGGCGAGAGTCGGCATCAGCGCTCGAAGGAATGCCGTCCACCGGCCGGCGAACACGGCCAGGCCACCACGGGTGCGGAGGAACTCTTGGGCGCGTTCGACGCGTCCGGCGTGCGCGCGCAGCCGCCGCTGACCGAACACCCGCGTCAGCAACTCGCGAATGGCTCCATTGTGAGGAGCGGGCTGGGAGAACCCTGAGCTTGTCTGTCGGTCGACGTGGGTGGATGTGAAGGGACTCGAACCCCTGACCTCTCGCGTGTGAAGCGAACGCTCTAACCAACTGAGCTACACATCCGGGCGCCGAAGCGGCCTGCTGAGGATACCCGCCGGCGCGGGCGTTGCGGAAATCGGTTCGGGTCAGAGGCCGGCGAAGGTGTGCAACCAGTCCTCGGCGGCGTCGGGCATGAAGCTCGGGACGCCGGAGAGGCGGAAGAGCACCCAGAAGAACGTCAGGACGGCGGCCAGGGTGACGAGGGCGGCGAGCCCCTGCACCCAGAGGGACTGGCCCTTGACCCAGACGTTCCAGGCCCGGACCTTATCGCGCACCCAGTCCAGCAGGGCCTGCGCCCACTCGAACTCGCTCGCCCACACGGCCAGGCCGGCGAAGACGATCAGCCAGCCCGGGCCGGGCAGCGGCACCAGCGCCAGGCCGCCGGCGACGATGATCAGGCCGAGGAGCCCGACGCCGAGCCGGTAGAGCTTGGCCGTCGCGGGGTTGGCGCGGAGCTTGCGCCGCCACTCCCAGTCGTCGTCGTTCTTGTCGAGGAAGATGTTGCCGTCGTGGCGGGCGATCTCGTTGCGGTCCAAGGATTCTTGCGTCATCTCCGGTTCCCCCCTCTGGTCTTGGCCGGTCACGGATCGACCTCCGCCGCCGAGCGTTCGGCGAAGATCGCCATCGCCGTGCGGGTGACCCGGCCGGGCGCGGCGAGCCGGTGGTCGTCGATCCGCTCGATCGGATAGACATCGCGCAGGCTGGAGGTCACGAAGACCTCCTCGCACGTGCGCAACACGCCGAGCGGCATGGCGTCCTCGAAGACCTCCATCCCGGCCTCGCGGCACCACTCGATCGTCAGCTCCCGGGTGATCCCGGCCAGGCAGCCCGACGACAGCGGCGGGGTGTGCAGCCGGCCGGCCACGACGACGAAGATGTTGGTGGCGGTGCCTTCGCACAGTTCGCCGCGGGTGTTGGCGAAGATCGCCTCGCTGGCCCCGCGCTCGTGGGCGAAGGCGAGAGCCACGACGTTCTCGGCGTATGACGTCGTCTTCAGTCCCGCGACCGCGGACCGTTCGTTGCGGGTCCACGGGGTGACGGCGAGGGTGCCGGGCGGGTGCGGCGGGGCCTGCGGGCCGGCCGTCACGACATACGTCAGCGGCGAGTCCTCCCGGTCGCTGCCGAGCGGCCCCCGCCCCGCGGTCACGGTGAACCGCAGCCGTCCGAAGGCGATGGGCCCGCCCGAGCCGAGCACGGCCGCGATGCCCTCGTCGATGCGGTCGAAGTCGATGTCCGCGAGCCCGAGACCGTTGGCGCTGCGGGCCATTCGCGCCTTGTGCCGGCTCAGGGCGAAGACGCGTCCGTCGAGGATCTTGCAGGTCTCGAAGATGCCGTCACCGACCGTGATCCCGTGGTCGACCGCCGAGATCGCGGGCGCGGCAGGGTCGTGCAACGCACCGTTGACCCAGGCCCGAATCACGGTGCTCATGGTGCCACGGCTCCCGAAGCCAGTCCGATCAGCCGGCGGGCCTTCAACTGCGTTTCCTCCCATTCGGCCTCCGGATCCGAGGCCCACGTGATCCCGGCCCCGGCACCGAAGTGCAGCACGCGGCGCCCCTGCTCCTCGCTCGCCCAGAACGTCCGGATGCCCACGGCGAGTTCCGCCTCACCCGTGTCGGCGTCGATCCAGCCGATCGCACCGCAATACGGCCCGCGCACCACCGGCTCCAGGTCGGCGATCGTGGCCACCGCCGACGACTTCGGCGCCCCGGAGACCGACCCGGGTGGGAACGTGGCGTCGAGGATGTCGCGCCAGGAGACATCCGGGAGCAGCCGCCCGGCGACATTCGTCACGAGGTGCACCAGGCCAGGATGATTCTCCATGGCGCACAGGTCCTCGACGGCGACGGTGCCCACGCGGCATACCTGCTGCAGGTCGTTGCGCACCAGGTCGGCGATCATGACGTTCTCGGCATAGTCCTTGGGCAGCATCTCCTCCGGGGTGCGCGAGGTGCCCTTGATCGGTGAGGAGACCAGCCGCTCCCCGTCCCGCCGCAGGTAGCGCTCCGGCGAGGCGCACACGATGTCGACACCGAACTCGGGCGCGTGGATGAGCGCTTCGTAGGGCGCCGGATTGCCCTTGCGGAGCAGACGCGCCAGTGCGGGCAGGTAGGCGTCCGCGGGCAGGTCGTGGCTGAGTACGCGGCAGAGGTTGACCTGGTAGACGGTGCCGGCGGCGATCCGCTCGCGGATCTCGCGCACCCCCGCCGTGTATGCAGCCCGGTCCATGCTCGTGCGCCACGTCCCGTCGAGCGGCTGCCAGCCGCGATAACCGGGCGGGCGCGTCATCGTCCGCCGACCCCGGTGGGCGAAACGCACCGCGGTGAGGGTCGACTCGAAGTCGACGACCACGGCCCAGAACCCCTCCGTCAGCTCGACGATGTCGTCGCTGACCGCGAGGGGTTCGTATGCCGTCATCGCGCCGAAGCGTGCCCAGGCCACGGCGCGATCCTATGGGCGCGTGATCCCGGCGGCGCGCCTTCCCGCTCGGGGCGCGCCGCCCGCCTACCGTGGGGAGGGCGCCCACGCTGCCCACCGCCCACGAAGGATCGCCTGATGTTCGAGACAATCCTCGGTCTGCCGCTGCACCCGTTGGTGGTCCATGCCGTCGTCGTGCTCGGCCCGCTCGCCGCGCTGCTGCTGGTTGCGTATGCCGCCGTCCCCCGCTGGCGGGTGGGGCTGCGCATCCCCGTGCTGGGGCTGGCGCTGATCGCTGCGGGGAGCGCGTTCGTCGCGGATCAGGCCGGTGAGGCGCTCATGACTGTCCGGGGCGAGCCGGGCTTCGACCATGCCGAGAAAGGTGAGCTCGCGTTCATCTCGCTGCTGGTGCTGTTCCTCGCGACCATCGCGGTGACCGTGATGGCCAAGCCGTTGCCGGCGGCCACGAACATCGTGCTGCCCCTGGTCATCGCCGTCGCCGCAGCCGGCTTCGCGCTCTTCGCGGTCACCCAGGCGGGGCACTCGGGGGCCCACTCGGTCTGGCAGGGCACCTTCTCCCTCGGAGTGATCGGCCGGTGACCCGGCGCCGCTCCCCGCTCGCCGCCGCCCTTGCCGTGGCGGTCCTCGCCGGGTGCTCCGCAACGGCGGGCACGGGGCGCACGTCGGCCGGTGCCTCGCCGGCCGGGGCGAACAGCGTGGCTCCCCCGGCCAAGGACGTCGTCCTCGCGTTCGGGGGCGACATCCACTTCGAGAGCTACCTGGCGAAGCTGGCGCGCGACCCGGCCGGACTGGCCGCCCTGCAGAAGTTGTGGGCCGACGCCGACTTCCGGATGGCCAATCTCGAGACGGCGATCACCGAGGGCGGCACGCGGGTGGTCAAGGCGTTCAACTTCCGGGCGCCGGCGTCGGCGCTGACGACCCTGGCCGGGGCCGGGATGAGCGCCATGTCGCTGGCCAACAACCACGGCGTCGACTACGGACTCGACGGTCTCGCCGACACCCTTGCGGCGCGCGCGAATTCGCCGTTCCCGATCGTGGGGATCGGCGCCGACGAGGCCGACGCGTTCGCGCCGAAGATCGTGGACGTCTCAGGGCTGAAGATCGCCCTGCTCGGCGCGAGTCAGGTCAACGAGGAGACCCTCGCCCAGTTCTCCGCCGGGCCCGGCAAGCCGGGCATCGCCAGCAGTATGCCGCCCACTCGCCTCGTCGATGCCGTCGCCCGGGTGCGCGCCCAGGCCGATGTCGTGGTGGTGTTCATGCACTGGGGCATGGACTACACCGATTGCCCCGACCAGCGATCCATCGACACCTCCAACGCCCTCGCCAGTGCCGGTGCCGACATCGTCGTCGGCGGTCACAGTCACCGCATCAACGGCGCCGGCTGGTTGGGCAAGTCCTATATCGCCTACGGGCTCGGCAACTTCGTGTGGTGGCGCGCCACCGAACCCGACTCGCGCACCGGCATCCTGCGCCTGACGGTCGACCCCGCCCTGGCGAAACAGCCTGCAGCCCAACGCAAGACCACCGTCGTCGTCGACGCCACCTGGCAGCCGCTGCTCATCGGCCGCGACGGCATACCAGCCACTCCCCCGCCTGCCGACCACGACCGCCTCATGGACGTCTGGGTCGCCGCCGGCCGCTGCAGCGGCCTCACCCCCACCCCCTGACCCCCGTCGAGTGAACACCGAAACCGCGTCGAGTGAACATGCGGTCAATTTGGTCGAGTAGGTTGGCAGTATGCTCGCCGTCGCCGCCGTCACCCAATCCACCGACGATCCCCTGTCCGGCCTGCACGTCGGTGATATTGACGAACCGCCGGTCCCCGAGGACTGGGTGAGCATCGACGTCGTGACGTGCGCGCTGAACCACCACGACCTGTGGTCGCTGAAAGGTGTTGGGCTGCCGGGCGATCGGCTCCCGATGATCCTCGGCTGCGACGCGGCCGGCCAGGCGCCGGACGGGGCCGAGGTGCTGGTCTACCCGGTGATCTCGAGTCCCGGATTCCAGGGGGACGTCACCAACGACCCGCGCCGCTCGCTCCTGTCGGAGGTCTATCCCGGCACCCTTGCCGAGCGGGTCCGCGTGCCGGCCGGCAATCTCGTGCCCAAGCCCGAGGGGCTGAGCTGGGAGCAGGCGGCGTGCTTGCCGACGGCGTGGCTCACGGCATACCGGATGCTCTTCACCAACGCCGCCGTGCACCCCGGCGACACGGTGCTCGTGCAAGGCGCCGGCGGCGGAGTCGCGACGGCCGCGATCCAGCTCGCGGCAGCAGCGGGGTTGCGCGTCTGGGCGACCTCGCGCGATGCGGCCAAGCGTGACCTGGCGAAAGAGCTCGGCGCGACGGAGACGTTCGAATCCGGTGCCCGACTGCCCGATCGCGTCGATGCCGTGATGGAAACCGTCGGCGCGGCGACGTGGTCGCACTCGGTCAACTCGCTACGCCCCGGCGGCACCATCGTCATCTCCGGTGCCACGTCCGGCGATGCCCCCGCTAAGGCCGAACTGACCAAGATCTTCTTCAAGCAGCTGCGGGTGATCGGCTCGACGATGGGCACGCGCGACGAACTGGCGCGCCTCGCGCGCTTCGTCGCGGACAAGGGCATCGAACCGCAGATCGACTCGGTGCTGCCGCTGGCGCAGGCCCGCACCGGCTTCGAACGCATGGCCGCCGGCGATGTCGGCGGCAAGATCGTCTTCCGCGTGTAGCCGCCGCCGGCTCAACGACGCCGCGGGTCTGACGGGCCCTGCCAGGGGCAGCAACCCTAGGTGGAGTACGACCTATGCGCACGCCGCGAATGACGCAAGCGACGCAGCGGGTGCTGGACGGTTTCCTGCGAGAGGAGGCCGCCGAGCGGCGCGGCTACGAGATCGGTGCCGAGGCGGGGTTGCCGAGCGGCACGGTGCATCCGATCCTGGCTCGTCTCGAAGCGATCGGCAAGGTTCCTCGAGCGGCCCCAATGACGGCGTCATGATGGCGTTCACGGGGACCGGCTGGCGCTGAGCACCACGACGCGATCCCGTCACGGCGCACGGCAATCCCGGATCGATGCGGTCGGGCGGACTAGGTTGACCTCAACGCGTTGCCGAACCGGCGGTAGCGTCCCGATCGGAGGACCCATGTCTGACAAGACCATTCGTGCTGGGATCGACCGGCGTCATCTGCTCACCCTCGGGGGCGGTATGGCCGTGGCAGGGGCGCTCGCCGCGTGCGGCGGCAACACCGGCCGTAGCTCGTCCACCAGCGCCGCAGGGTCGGGGTCGGGATCGGGTTCGGCATCGGGCGGGGGCGCGAAAGTCACTCTGCAGCAGTGGTATCACCAATACGGCGAGGCCGGCACCCAACAGGCCGTCGAAGGCTATGCCAAGGCCTACACGGCCGCCGACGTCAAGGTGACCTGGAAGCCGGGCGACTACGACCAGACGACCGCCGCCTCGCTGCTGACCGCGGGCGGACCGGACGTCTTCGAATACGGCAACGGTCCGACGATCGACATGATCAAGGGCGGGCAGGTCGTCGACCTGAGCGGTCTGCTCGGCGACGCTGAGTCCGACTTCAACCCCGCGATGGTCAAGCGCATGACCTACGACGGCAAACTGTGGGCGATCCCGCAGGTCGTCGACATGCAGCTGCTCGTCTATCGGAAGTCGTTGCTGGAGAAGGCCGGTGTGACGCCGCCGGAGACCATCGATGACCTCATGGCGGCCGCGAAGAAGCTCACCAGCGGCGACGTCAAGGGCCTCTTCCTCGGCAACGACGGCGGCGTCGGGCTCATGGGCGCACCCATGCTCTTCTCCGCTGGTGCGGACTATCTCAACGAGGACGGTTCGTTCGGGTTCGACTCCGACGGGGCGGCGGCCGCCCTGGGCAAGCTACGGGAGCTGTTCACCAGCGACAGCCTGCTCCTGGGTGCGCCGAAGGACTGGTATGACGCGTCGGCGCTCACCAGCGGACTGACGGCCATGCAGTTCACTGGTTTGTGGACCTTCCCCGACCTGACCAAGGGGCTGGCGGACGACTACGGCTGCATCCCGTGGCCGGCCATGCCGGGCGGCGCCAAGTCCGTCGTCGTCGGCGCCTATGGCTCGTGCGTCTCGGCGAAGTCGACGAATGTCGACGCGGCCAAGGAGTTCGTCAAGTGGCTGTGGGTCGACCAGACCGACAAGCAACTCGACTTCGCGACCGCATACGGCTTCCACATCCCGGCGCGGGCCTCGCTCGTTCCACAGGCCAAGACCCTGCAGTCCGGCCCGGCGAAGGACGCCGCGGCATACGCTCAGGAGTTCGGCCACGCACAGAGCAGCGTGCTCTGGACTCCCAAGTGCGCCACCGCTTTTGGCGACATGATGAGCAAGATCGTCAAGGACGGCGCCGACGTCAAGGCCGAGATCGCCAAGGTCAAGGCGGTGGCCGAGGCCGAGGTCAAGCGCGTCCTGGGCTAGTCCATGACGACGACGCCCGCCAACGTCGAAGTCTCCGCCGCGGCGGCCGCCCCCACGCGGCCGCCGCTCGGGGCGCGCCTGCGAGGCCGGCAGAACCAGAACCTCTGGTTCTGGGTGTTCGTCGGCCCCTTCGTCCTCGGGCTGATCATCTTCATCTACATCCCGATCCTCTGGAGCATCTACCTCAGCTTCTTCGAGTCCTACAACACCGTCACCCCGACCAAGTTCGTAGGCATCGGCAACTACCTCGACATGCTGAAGGACGAGTCGTTCCGCTCCAGCCTCGGAACCTTCATCGTCTTCGCACTCTTCATCGTGCCGACCACCTTCGCGCTGTCGCTGCTGACCGCGATCCTCGTCGCGCGCACCCGGGTGATGCAGGCGTTCTTCCGGTCCGTCTTCTTCCTGCCGACGGCGTGCTCGTATGTCGTGGCGGCCCTGATCTGGAAGATGTCGATCTTCTCGGGTGTGCGCTCGGGCGCGGCCAACGCGCTGCTCGGGTTGATCGGTCTGGACTCGATCCCGTGGCTGTCGGTGACCAAGCCGCCGTGGTACTGGCTGGTGATCGTCTCTGCTCGGCTGTGGCTGCAGGTCGGGTTCTACATGATCCTGTTTCTCGCTGCGCTGCAACGGATCTCACCCACGCTGTATGAGGCGGCAGCCATCGATGGCGCCAGCGCCTGGCAATCCTTCCGCTACATCACGTTGCCCCAACTGCGGCCGACGTCGGCGGCTGTCCTGCTGTTGTTACTGATCAACGCCTTCCAGGCGTTCGACGAGTTCTACAACATCCTCAGCTCGTTCGGCACCTATCCGCCGTATGCCCGCCCGCCCCTGGTCTATCTCTATTACGTCGCGCTCGGGCAAGGGCAGGACTTCGGTCACGGCAGCGCCGGGGCTGTCATCCTTACCCTGGTCATCCTCATCGCGGCGCTCGTGTTCAACAGGTTCTTCAGCTTCCGAGGTGACGACTGATGGCTGTCGTCAACACCTCGCGCAGCGCCAAAATCGGCTCCCTGCTTCGCTATTCGGCGCTCATTCTGGCGGCGGCGCTCTTCCTCGCCCCCTTCTACCTCCTTTTCCGCAATGCGTTGATGTCGGAGGCGGACCTCGGCTCGCCGAGGTGGCACTGGCTGCCGCCGACGTGGGAGTGGGGCAACTTCAGCGCCATCTTCAACGACCCCGCTCTGCCGATGACGCGTAGCCTGGTCAACTCGATCCTCATCTCGATCTTCCAGACCCTCGGCGTGTTGATCATTTCGGGACTCGCTGGCTACGGCCTGGCACGCATCCCCTACCGGTGGTCCAACGCCGTCTTCTATCTGATCACCGCGACCCTCCTCATACCAGCCGCGGTGACATTCGTGCCGAGCTTCGTGCTCGTCTCCTCCCTCGGCTGGATCTCGACCCTGCGGGGCCTGATCATCCCTGGACTCTTCCAGGCGCTGGCGACCTTCCTCTTCCGTCAGTTCTTCCTGAGTTTTCCCAAGGAGATCGAGGAGGCGGCCTTCCTCGACGGCCTCGGCTATTGGGGGACGTTCTGGCGGGTCGTGGTGCCCAACTCGATGGGGTTCGCCGCGGCCATCGGCACGATCACCTTCATCGGTGCCTGGAACGCCTTCCTCTGGCCGCTGGTCATCGGGCGCGAGCAGACGACCTGGACCGTCCAGATCGCCCTGTCGACCTTCCTCACCGCCCAATCGGTCAATCTCAGCCAGCTTTTCGCCGCCGCCCTGGTCGCCATCGCGCCACTGCTGCTGATGTTCCTCTTCCTGCAGCGCTGGATCGTCGAAGGCGTCGAACGCACCGGCATGGGCGGCGACTGACCGGGCCGCTTCGTGGGGTGGCCTAGGCGAGTCCCTCGACATCCGCGCGGCGGGCGATGGTGGCGGTGGCGCGCCGGCAGGCGGTCTCGTGCTCGGCGGGGACGATGTCGTCGAGAAATCCGAAGCGCCGCACCACCGAGGCCTCGTATGCCGTTCCGGCGCTCCGCTGGCGGGCGCACCGCCACCAGTCGGCGATGTCCCCCCATCCGGGAGCGGCCAGGGAACCGCCGAACTGTTGGATCGCCAGCGCAGAACAGAGACTGGCGAAGTTCAGCCGGTCCCGCAGGGGCCACTCGGCAAGCGTGCCGAGGGTCAACGCGGCACCGAAGACATCACCGGCACCGGTCGGGTCGAGTGCCTCGACGCGTAACGCCGGAACTGTCGCCTCCTCGCCCGTGAGCGCATCGATCCCCAGCGCCCCGTCGACGCCATTGGTCACCACTGCCAAGGGCACCCGATCCGCCAATGCATAGAGCGCATCCTGCGCAGTGCCGGTGCGCGTGTAGGCCATCGCCTCCCCCGCATTGGGGAAGAAAGCGTGCGCGAGTTCGAGCCGGTCGAGGATGCGTTGGTCCCATCGCTCGCTCGAGTCCCACCCGACGTCGGCGAAGACACGCGCCCCGCTGGCTCTGGCCAGCTGCACCCATGCCGGTACCTCTCCGTCCTCGCTCTCGGCGAGATCGATCATCACGACGTTCGATCTCGGCGGTTCCCCGATCAACTCCGCCGGAGAGAGCGGCGCCGGGTGGCCGTGCGTGACCATCATCCGGTCGCGGGCCACCGACATCGACACCGTGACCGGGCTGTGCCAATCCGCGAATCTGCGGGAGTGCGAGAGGTCGATGTTCTCACCGGACTCCATTGTGCGCCAACAGAATTCGCCATAGTCATCGTCGGAGAACGCGGCAGCCAAGGCGGTCCGCAGGCCCAGCCGGCGAGCGGCGATGGCGAGATTGGCGATGCCACCGGGGCAGGACGCCATACCTTCGGCCCACTCCTCGGTGCCCGGCTGCGGCAGATTCGCGATGCCCGTGAAGATGATGTCGAGGAAGACCATGCCGCTGACGAACAGGTCGACCTCGGGGCCGTCGGCCGTCCGTCGGGCGGCGAGCGGGTCGAAGCGAGCGCACGGCACGGCATACCTCCTTTCTGGCGCAACGCCCTACAGCCTGCCCTGCCCGCGGGCCCGGCTCAAGGCGCCACGACGAGATCGGCGATAGTTGCCCCATGAAGCTCGCGATTCTCGGCGGCGGCGGCTTTCGCGTGCCCCTGGTCTATCAGGCGCTGCTGCGTGACACCGGTCCGGCGCGCATCACCGAGGTGGCGCTGTATGACGCGCACCCGGCGCGGATGGACGTCATCGCCTCGGTCCTGGCGTCGCTGAGCTCCACAACCGCCGGCGAGCCGGCGCCGGTGGTCACCACCCACACGGATATCCGCCCCGCCCTGGACGGCGTCGACTTCGTCTTCGCGGCCATCCGGGTCGGCGGACCGGCCGGCCGTGTCACCGACGAACGAGTGGCCATTCGGCACGGTGTCCTCGGTCAGGAGACAACCGGAGCCGGCGGCATCGCCTACGGCCTGCGAACCATTCCGATCATGCGGCACATTGCCGAAACGGTTGCGGCACAAGCACCTCAGGCATGGCTGGTCAACTTCACCAACCCGGCGGGCATGATCACCGAAGCCCTGACCCCCATTCTCGGTGACCAGGTCATCGGCATCTGCGACTCGCCGCTCGGCCTGGCCCGCCGCGTCGCCCGGGCCACCGGCCACCGGATTGAGGAGTGCCGCATCGACTACGCCGGGCTGAACCACCTGGGTTGGCTGCAGGGCCTGACTGTCGGCGCGGACGACCTGCTGGCGCGCTTCCTCGCCGACGGGGCGGCAATCGCCGGCACCGAAGAGGGGCAGGTCTTCGGGGCCGACTGGATCCGCGGGCTGGGCGCGGTGCCCAACGAGTACCTCCACTATTACTACGCCCGCCGCGAAGCCGTCGCCGAGCAGCGCGCTCTCCGGCACGTCACGCGCGGGGAGTTCCTCGCCCGGCAGCAGAGTGCCTTCTACGAACAGGCGGGGGGCGCGCGGCATACCGCCCGCGAAGCGTGGGAATCCGTTCTCGCCGAACGCAATGCGACCTACATGGCGTCCGCTCGCGCCGGCGGTGAGGAGCGGCACGAGGAGGATCTCGTCAGCGGAGGGTATGAGGGGGTGGCCCTCGCGCTGATGCGCGCCCTCGCCGGGGCCGGCGACGCCGAGCTGATCCTCAACGTGCGCGCGGGCGCGCAACTCGCCTTGCCTGCCGATGCGGTGGTCGAGGTGCCGAGTCGCGTCACGCGGGGGCTGGTCACGCCCCTGCCGACCAGCCCGCTGGCCCTGCACATGTCCGGGCTGGTGCAGCAGGTCAAGGCGGGGGGGAGCGGTTGACCATCGAGGCCGCGACCACCGGCAACCCGGATGCGGCGG
>NZ_HG764815.1:3987216-3991248 GCF_001050535.1 Nostocoides australiense Ben110
GAAGCACACCTCGACCTGGGTGGAGGACTCCTCGGCCGAGACCACGGTGGCCAGCCAGTACTTCGAGACCACGTCGATGACCGCGACCGCGCACCGCTTGGCCCGGGTGAAGTGCGTGAAGTCGTAGCACCAGATCCGGTTCGGAGCCCACTCCAACCAGGGCGGCCAGGTCGGCTTCGGCGCCGGATCCCGTGGCGGATTCCCAGGAAGCACAAGCCCTTCCGCAGTCAGGACCCGCCGCACCGTCGCCGGTGAGACATGCACCAGCTGCTCCCGTGAGCCGCGGTGAGCGAGCTTGCGGTGCGAACGGTCGACCTCGCCCCACTGAGCGTGCAGCTCGATGATCGCGGCCCGCTCGTCCTCCAGGATCCCATGCACCGCCCCACCACCAGGGACCGCGTCGGCCAGCCCGTCACGACCGTGTGCGACGTAGCGGGCCCGCCACCGCGCGACCCGGTCCTGATCCACCTCGAGCAGCGCGCACGCCGTGCGGGTGGACCAGCCCGCCCGCTCGGCGTGAGCGACCAGGTCGAGCAGGCCGGCCTTGACGGTAGCGTCCACCCGGGACGGGACTGGGCCGGCGCTCAGTCCCAACGCGCTTTTCCCTCGTGCAGGTACAACGCCACCGCCTGCTCGGTCACCGTCGCCTTGAGCCGCTCGACCTCGGCGCGCAGCTCGACGATCTCGGCCTGCTCCGGGGAGAGCCCCGGACGGCCGGGCTTGGCCGACAACGCCGTCAACGCCCCGGTCTTGGCGGCCTTGGCCACCGAGACCACCACCGAGCGGTCCACCCCGTACTTGGTCGCGATCTCGCGCTGGGTGCCCTGCCCGGTGAGCATCGCCACCCACATCTCGTACTTCTGAGACGGCGCCAACACGCGTCTCTTCTTCCGCGGCGTCGTCTTCTTCGACATGTTCTGATCCGACATGGTCATCGACCTCCTGATCGACTCGCCACGCCGCACCCTGGTTGGTATTTAATCCCCCCAGATGTCTCACGAACTCAGACGCAGAACAACCTGCACGTTGTGCGGGCCCTCGATACCTTCGACGGTGGTCACGACCTCGTTGGTCGCGGCGTCGATCGCGGTGAGGCTGTTGCCGGCTTCGTTGGCGACCCACACGGTGCCCGTGACTACTCCGGCATGGGCGTCCTCCGGTGAAGCAGCCCTAGTTGTTTCGCCTTCGCCACGGAGAAGCGCAACGGCAGTCCAGACAATCAGCGCCGTCAGGACGACCGCAGCCGCCGCCATGGAGATCATGACTGTGCGGCGTTTGTTGCCGCCCGGGTCGGGCGACGCGACGTCTCCGCGTGCGGAGCTCGTAAGGCCGTCGGTGCCGTTCAAGATGTGACCTCCATGCAGGACTAGAAATGTCCGCCGGTGCTCGGCGGAAGTTCCAGAGTCACAGCGCTACCCCTGCCGAAAGGGTTGGCGTCTCGTGAAGGTTCGATGAAGGCCGGCACCAGCGGTCAACACCCGTCGGGTGAGAGTCGCGAAAAGACTGTGTCGCCGGGCCGGTCGCGCGGTAGTGCCCAACGACAATCGGAGAGTGTCTGACGCTCACATACGGTGGCCGTGGCGAGGAGGGCAGGCGGCGCGGCTATGAACCGCGGCTGGATCAAGTTGACCCGCACCCCCTCGGTGGCCCAGTGCAGGGCGACGTTCTTGGTCAGGGTGTGCACCGCTCCCTTGGCTGCGTGGTACTAGGAACACCAGTTCCGACTCGGCAAGGTGACGCAGAGCTGCGTCGAGGTCGAGGTGGAGTTCTCCGGCCCAGGTGTGGACCTGATCGCGTGTCGGTGGCTTCCCGCTGCGCCAGGGCGAGCATCGTGCGTCGGTGTAGCAGCTGCAGCGGCTCGGGCAGCGAGTTGCGTTGGGTCAGCAGCTTGTCCGCCGGTATCCCCGAAGCTTCTAGGAGGGCACTCACTGGTGAACTCATGCTGTCGCTCCAATCGTTGTGGCGCAGCCGGTCTGTCGAGCACCGAGCCCAGGTGCGCGGGTAGGTAGGGGTCAGAGCATGGAGCCGAGGTCTGAGCCGACCGTGGGGTAGGCGGCGGTCATGGACTTCAGCTGGCGGGTGGTCAGGTCGAGCTTCATGGCGAGGGCGAGGAAGTTGATGAGTTCGCCGTACTCGGGGCCCAGCAGGTGCGCGCCGACGACCCGGTCGCTGGACCGGTCGATGAGGAGTTTGGCGGCCGCCGTCGTCTCACCGGTGCGGTAGTTGGAGTACCAGCCACTGGTGTCGCTGTAGCGGACATCGACATCGATGCCCTGGTCCTTGGCGTCCTCTTCGAGCATCCCCACCCGGGCGAGTTCGGGGATCGTGAACACCGCCGTCGGGACACCCACATAGTCCGGGACCGCCGTGGTGGCTTTGAGCATGTTGGACGCTGCCACCTTGCCCTCGAAGACCGCGACCGGGGTCAGCGGCATCCCGGGGGTGTTGGCGGAGTCACCTGCGGCGTACACCGCCCGGTTCGTGGTGCTCTGCAGGTGAGCTTCGACGCGCACACCGTGCTCGTCCCACGCGACGCCGGCAGCGTCGAGGTCCAGGCCGGCGAGCTCGGCTGTCCGGCCCGCGCCGTGGACGACGAGGTCGAACTCCAGGTTCTCAGACTGGCCGGATCGTTCGATGCGGACCTGGTAGCCGCTCTCGGAATTCTCGATCCCGGTGATCGTCGTTGAGCGTTGCAGCTCGATCCCGGCATCAGTGCCCCGCGTGATGAGGAGCTCGACAAGGTCTGGGTCGAACCCCTTGAGGGGACGCGCCCCACGGTCGATGATGGTCGGGGTGCTGCCGGCACGCGCCGAGATGTGGGCGAACTCAAAGGAAATGAACCCACCACCGACAAACAGAATCCGCGGCGGAAGCAACTCGAGGTCCAGGAAGACGGTGCTGTCGACCAGGTGCTCGTGGCCAGGAAAGTCCAGCGGTCGTGGGCGTGCACCTGTGGCGATCAGGAAGTGCGTCGCCTCATAGCGGGTGCCGTCCATCTCGATGCTTTTCTCATCGGTGAACCGGGCTACTCCATGCAGGGTGTCGATGCCGTTGCCGGTGAGGCTGTCCTCCATGTTCTGGGGGACCGGATCGGTGAAACCATGCTTGTGCTTCATCAGGTCGGCCCAATTGATCGACAGACCGCCCTCGTCGATGCCCTTGCCGCGCATCAGCCGGGCACTGTCGATGATCTCCGCACCACGACGCAGGATCTTCTTCGGATCGCACCCCCGCAGAGCGCAGGTGCCGCCGTACGGGAGCGCATCGATGATCGCGACGTTCCAGCCCTGCGAGGCGCACTTGTTGGCCGCGGCGACACCCGCCATGCCGGCGCCGATGACGATCAAGTCGTAGCTGCGGGTCATCCCACGGTCCGGTCTTGCCTGTAGAGCGCTGCGCGGAGTTGCTCGATCGTGGGAGCGCCTGCCGGGCCGTCAGGGGTGCGGTAGACCCGGCACGACAGGCCGACGCCGGCGTCCGGCCCGGCGAAGACGTCGACGCCATTCAGCAGGATGCTGGGCGACCCGTGGAAACCAACCCGCTCGGCTTCCTCCAGCGTGTCGACCAGGTGACGCGAAACCGTCAGGTCGGGGCGTTCTGCGGCGATGACGGCGAGACGTTCGTCGGCGATCTTCCAGTTCGGGCAGTCGTCGAAGTACAACAAGGCGATGTCCATGCCAGCGACCGTAAACCTTGATCCATGGTGCAAGGTCAAGCGTTAGGATGGATCCATGCTGATCGGTCGTGTCCAGCGGCCGGTGTAAATGAGACGGGCGTAGGTTCGGTTTCGAGACCGCTCAAAGTCATCGAAGAAAGGACCCTACGCCCGTGTCTGCACGAGTATCACCCACCGATCGGATCCACGCCAGGATCGACGCCCTGTTCGCGCAGGACCGGCCGCTGCCGGAGGTCTTGGAGGAGGTGGCCCGCCTCGGCGCGCAGCTGTTGATGCAGGCCGCCCTGGAGGCCGAGGTCACCGAGTTCCTGGGCCGGGAGCGCTACCAGCGCGCCGCGACCATCACCGACGCCCGG
>NZ_HG764815.1:3991348-3994121 GCF_001050535.1 Nostocoides australiense Ben110
AACCAACCGAAAGGCCCCTCGATGGACTTGGCCGTAGCCGTCCTGCAGGCCGTCGGTCTGTTCCTCGTGACCAACATCGACGACATCATCGTGCTCTCACTGTTATTCGCCCGCGGCACCGGCGCCCCAGGCACCACCGCCGAGATCATCGCCGGGCAGTACCTCGGCTTCGGCGCCATCCTCATCGCCTCCGTCCTGGTCGCACTCGGCGCCAACGCCTTCCTGCCTGAAGACGCCATCGCCTACTTCGGACTCATACCCCTGCTCCTGGGCCTCTACGCCGCCTGGCGGGCCTGGCGTGGCCGCGACGACGACGGTGACGACCCGGGCAAGGCCGTCGCCGTCTGGACCGTCGCAGCGGTCACCTTCGCCAACGGCGGCGACAACATCGGCGTCTACGTCCCGGTCTTCCTCACCGTCGGCCCCGCCGCGACCGCCGCGAACGCCGTCGTGTTCCTCGCCCTGGTCGCCGTGCTCGTCCTGGCCGCCAGGTACGTCGCCACCCGACGACCCATCGCCGAAGTCCTCGAACGCTGGGAACACGTCCTGTTCCCCCTCGTCCTGATCGGACTGGGCATCGTCATCCTCCTCGAGGGCGGCGCCTTCGGGCTGTAGAGCCGTTGGCCGTTCCCGGTGGCGGCGGAGAAGGTCATCGTCGGCGGGCGATTGCCGGTCACGGTTCTCGGCCGCCCCCTGGCCTGCTGCCGATGCGCGGACGGCGGTCGCGGCTCAGAGGTACCGACAGACGTCGGTCGGGTCGCAGGCCCCGGGGTCAGGTGCGGCGGCGGCGTCTCGCAGCTCGGTGACGTTCTCGCGCAGCGCCTGAAGGTCCGCGATCTGGCGGTCGAGCTGGTGGACGCGGCTGTCGAGCAGCTGGCGGACGTGGTGGCAGGGCGCCGCACCGGCGTCTCGTACGTGCAGCACCTCTCGGATCTGCGCCAGGGTCAGGCCGGCGGCCTGACCACGGCGGATGAAGTTCAGTCGCTGGAGGGTCGCGGGCTCGTAGTCGCGGTAGCCGGTGGTGGTGCGCTCGGGCGCCGGGAGGAGCCCTGCCTGTTCGTAGTAGCGCAGCGTCTTGGTCGTGGTGCCGCTCGCCTGGGCCAGCTCTCCGATACGCACATCGCCTCCAGCTGCCGAGCCTACCGGCCTTGACCTTCCAGTGCGCTAGAAGGTCCAGGCTGGCGCCTGGAGCAGGACCGACGACGAAGGGATCTGGCATGAGCGCGGGCTATGACGTGGACCTGGCGGTGGTCGGCTCCGGTGGTGCGGCGATGGCGGCTGCGATCACCGCTCGGCAGACTGGGCACACCGTGGTCCTGATCGAGCGCGGCGTTCTCGGTGGGACCTGCGTGAACATCGGCTGCGTGCCGTCCAAGACGCTCCTGGCGGCCGCCGGCGCCCGACACTCCGCCCTGACCAATCCCTTCGACGGCGCTCCCACGTCCGCAGGTGGCGTAGACCTACGAGCGCTGGTTCACCAGAAGGACGAGCTCGTCGAGCGCATGCGCAGTACGAAGTACGCCCACGTCGCCGCCGCCTATGCGTTCGAGGTCGTGCCTGGGCACGCCAGGTTCCTCGATCGCGACACGCTCGCGGTCGACGGCGAGCCGCTGCGCGCCCAGGCGTACGTGGTGGCCACCGGGGCCGCGCCGGCGGTGCCCGAGCTGGCGGGTCTGGACAGCGTGGACTGGTTGACGTCGACGACGGCCATGGAACTCGAGCAGGTGCCGAGGTCCCTGGTGGTGATCGGTGGCGGCTACGTCGGGCTCGAGCAGGCGCAGCTCTTGGCCCGTCTCGGTGCGAGGGTGTCCCTGGTCGGGCGCGTGGCCCCCCGGGCCGAGCCGGAGCTGGCCGAACGCCTGCGTGCGGTCTTTGCCGAGGACGGCATCGGTGTCCTCGAGGAGCACGCCGTCGCCGTCTCGGTCGACGGAGGCGAGGTCGTCGTACGGGCCGCCTCGGGTGCTGCCGTCCGCGCAGAACGGCTGCTGATCGCCACCGGTCGCACGGCCCGCACCGACGGGCTGGGGCTCGCCGCAGCCGGCGTCGACGTCGACGAGCGGGGTTTCGTCGTCACGGATGAGTTCCAGCGCACGACCAACCCGCGCGTCTACGCCGCAGGCGACGTGTCCGGTGCCCCGCAGTACGTCTACGTCGCCGCCGCCGCAGGCCGCGCCGCCGCCACCAACGCACTGACCGGCCCGGACGGTCCTGGGGCGCGGGTCGACTACACCGGCCTGCCCACCGTGGTCTTCACCAACCCCCAGCTCGCCTCGGCCGGGCTGAGCGAGAAGGAGACCCTCGAGCGCGGCCACGACTGCAGGTCCCGAGTACTGAACCTCTCAGAGGTCCCGCGCGCCCTGGTCAACCGCGACACCCGAGGGGCCGTGAAGATCGTCGCCGACGCCACAACAGGCAAGGTCCTGGGGGTGCACGCCCTCGCCGACGGTGCCGGCGAGATCATGCTCGCCGCGACCTACGCCATCAGAACCGGCATGACGGTCGACGACCTCGCAGACACCTGGGCGCCCTACCTGACCATGGCCGAGAGCCTGCGGATCGCCGCAGGGCTGTTCCGCAACCATTTGCCGACGTCCTGCTGCGCCTGACCGGTCCAGCGCCCTCGACGCCCCCGCTGTCATTCCGGCCGCGCTATGTGCTGACCGCACCAAACCCGGCACTGTCGCTCGCGACCCGGATGCTGTGGCCAGCTTCGGCCCCATGCCGCCGAGCTCAGCCACACGCCCGGTTCTACACCTGGCGGCGGCTGGGCGCT
>NZ_HG764815.1:3994221-4002855 GCF_001050535.1 Nostocoides australiense Ben110
GGACGCGTCGGTACCCGTACCGGCCGTGATGGCGGACGAAGATGGCTCGGATCAGCCGGCCCAGCTTCCGGCGGCGTTTCGCGGTTGCCGACGCCGGCCGTTTCACCCAGTCATAGAACCCTGATTCCGACACGCCCAGCCAGGTACACATAGCGCCCACCGTGTATCGGCCGGAACCATCCGAATTCGTGGTCGCCTTCTCCGCGAGAATGTGTGCGTACCGGTCGGCTACCGATACTTCTTCGCGAAGAAGGCGGTGGCTTTTCCCAGGAACTCCCGCTCCAGACGCAGTTCCTGATTCTCGCGCTCGAGTTGTTCAAGCCGCGCCCGTTCCGAGATTGTCAAGGGCTTGTCCTCGACCGGGTTCGCTTCCTGGTACTTCTTCACCCAGTTCCGCAATGTCTCCGCGCCGATACCATTCTCCCGCGCGACCTGTGACAGGTTCTTCTGCCCCTGGTAACTCAAGAACAGTTCCACCATCTGCTCGCGGAACTCCGGCGAAAAACTCACCCTACCGCTACTCATTCTGAATCGATTCTCCCTTCCAAGGAATCCTACTCTATTGGGATCCAACTCCGAAAGGAATCAGGCACGTCAAGGGCTTGGTCGACGGAGAGTTCGAAGACGTCGGCGATGGTGAGTCCGTCGACGGTGTGCCGGAGTGCTCCAGGGCGAAAGCGTCGGCCTTGGCAGGTTTCGCAGGGCGTGGTGACGGGGTCGGCGAAGCCCAGGTCGATGAAGGTGATCCCAGTACCTTCGCAGGCGCGGCAACCGCCGTCGGAGTTGGGCGAGAAGAGACCAGCCGGCTGCCGGGTGCGTTTGGCGAAGACGCGCCTGATCTCATCGAGCATGCCGGTCCAGGATGCCGGCGTGGAGCGGCGTGACCCGAGGATGGGGCCTTGGTCGACAAGGGTCACGTCAGGCGCCACCGTGGGGAGGTGGCCGTGGATGAGGCTCGATTTGCCGGAGCCGGCAACTCCGCTGACTGCGGTGAGCACTCCGAGTGGGATGTCGACGCTGACGTCCTTGACGTTGTGGGTGTTGGCGCCGTGGATGCTGAGCCAGCCGCCGGGTCGGCGCGGGATCCGTTCGGTCGACATCGTCTGGGTCAGCGCCAAGCCTGTCGGCGTGTCAGCTCCGACCAGACGGGCATACGACCCTTGGTAGATGAGGTTCCCGCGGTCGCGGCCCGCGCCGGGACCGATCTCGATGATCTCGTCGGCGATCGCCATGATTGCTGGGTCGTGCTCGACGACGATGACGGTGTTTCCCTATTCGGTACCACGTCATCACCTTCGTTCGATGTACCGTACAACATACGGTACGTTACCGTCGGCGAGGAGGATGATTCCTGAGTGCCAAGGTCAACCAGGAGAAGTCCCGACCAGCTCTCGCTACTGCAGCTCATGTGGGCGCCGTCGACGAAGGTTGGACGCACGGGCGCCACCGCGACGACGGTGACCGAGGCCGCCGTCGCCCTCGCCGATGAGCACGGCTTGGAGGCGTTGACGATGCGTGCGGTTGCCGAGCGCGTCGGCGTCGGCGCCATGACGCTCTACGGGTACGTGCCGGGAAAGTCGGAGCTCCTCGAGCTGATGCTGGACGCGGTCGCGGGCACCACGTACGAGGTCGGCGCTCGGCCCGGTGATCAGGACGGATGGCAGGGGGCGCTTCGCCACATCGCCGAACGCAACTACTCCCACGCCCTCGCGCACGGCTGGAGTGTCGAGGTTCCACCGGGCAGACCCATCCTCGGCCCCGGGGTCTGCCTGAAGTACGAGGCGGAGCTGACGCCGCTGGACGGCATCGGGCTTTCCGACGAGGCCATGGACCACGTCGTCTCGACCGTCGTGAACATGGCCACCGGCGCTGCTCGGTGGCAGCTTGGCCTCGACCGTGTCCGAGCAGCGTCACAGCTGTCCGATGACCGCTGGTGGGCATTGTCCCAGCCGGTCCTCGCGGCCGTGATGGAAGGTCTGCAACTGCCCATCTCGACCAGGGTGGGCAACTCGATCGCGTCCGCCGGTGACCCCCACGCAAGCCTGGTCGCCGGCGTTGAGCTGCTGATCGCGGGCCTTGGCAGCCGGCCGGGGCCAGGTCTGTGACGTCGTCGCCTGGATGACTGGGTTCCGTGGTGGCTTCGTGGCGGGGTCACCTGTTGGTGGCGAACCATTGCTCGCGGGTGGCATCAAGGCCATCACCGACGGCGCCCGGTGTCGGACAGGAGAATTTCCAGGCGTAGCCGTAGGGGTCGATGCACTCGGCGTACCGCTCCCCCCACGTCGAGTCCTGAGCCGCCGCCGACAGCTCGCATCCGACACCCACGACATAGTCGACCGCAGCGTCGACGTCGTCGACGGTGATCCCGATCACCATCCCCAGTCCACGCGGGCCCGCCACGGTCATGCGTTCCCGCGTGCTGTCCGGGAACGGCATACCCACGAGGGCGTCGACGAGCAGCTGCAGGCATCCTCGACGCATGATGGCCATGACCGTTCTGCCGTCGGGGCCAGGTATCTCGGCAACCCGCTCGAAGCCCAGGCCTGCGTAGAAGTCTGCCGCCTCAGGGACGTTGTCGACGCGCAGCCCCACCTTGAAGTCGGGTTCGTCGCTCACAAGTGCCGTTTGAGTAGTCACGTGGATCTCGTCCGTGGCGAGGGCATGCCGCCAGCACGGTTGCCCGCTCGGGTACGGGGTTCTCGATGCAGCCTGACCTTCCGAGTGATCTCGAGCAGCATCTGAGCCTGTTGTCCGCTTGTCACTCTTGGCGCGCGGAGGAGTACGAAGCGGCCCACTCTGCAACCCTGCGGGAGCTCTCCTCTTCCGATAGGTCCTCGACACGGCTCATGACCGACCAGCGCACACCGTATGGGTCGCGGATGCTTGCGTAGCGGTCGCCCGACACGAAGGTGGAGAGCTCTTCGCGGATGGTTGCTCCGGCGGCGACCGCGCGCGCGACGACGGCGTCGACGTCAGGGACATAGAGTCCGAGGGAGTAGCAGGCCGTGTCGTCTTCCGGAGGTGGCACAAGCCGGTAGTTCGGGCTGGGAACGCCCAGCTGGAGTTGGCCGAGTTCGAAGTCGAGGTCGGCGTGAACCAATTGACCGTTCATCTCGGTGACGTCGATGACGCGTGCGCCGAAGACGTCGCGGTAGAACTCGATTGCGCCAGCTGCGTCGGTCAGCGCCAGGAAAGGGGTCAGTGAGGTCATTCCGTGGGGGCGACCTTCGGTTGTGAATGTGCCGGTGACTCCCCGGCGAGGCGTCTCGTTCTCTGTCATTCGGCCACCGTAGGGGCGTGACTGCGCCGACCGCTTGGAGATGCGCGCCACCGTGCCCGGTCGTCTACCTTTGAGCCATGGTCGACCGGGCGCGGGGGGTGCTGTTTCCGTCGCGACTGCCGGCATTCCACCGAGTCGCACCCCCTCAATCGGTGCAGGAGTTGGTTCAGTGGTTCTGGATTCCGGAGTGGGACCTCGAACCGGGCGTCGTTTCACGTCAGACCGTCGTCGGCTACCCCGCGCTGAACCTCGTCGTCGAGCCCCAAGGCGTATCGCTCGTGGGTGCAACGACGCGGACGACCGAAAAGATGCTGCGCGGAAGCGGCTGGGCAGTGGGTGCGGTTCTGCGGCCCGCTGTCGTACGGACATTGACCCTGGATCCCACTTCGCTTGTCGATAGCGAGCAACCCGTTGACGCTCCCGCTCTTCACGCGCAGGTTGTCGCGGCGATGGATGGTGCAAGGGAGCGGCATGAGAGGGCCGTCGACTGTTTCGCACGCTGGCTCAGTGCCCGCACGTGCGATGTCCCTTCCAACGCCCGGCGCGCGAACGCGATGCTGGACATTTTGATCGGGGAGGGCGGCGCGAACACTCCTACCGAGGCGGCCGTGCGGCTTGCGGTGTCGCTGCGCACGCTGCAACGGATGACACACCGGTACATCGGTCTGCCTCCGGCCGCGATCATCCGCCGTCGCCGACTGCAGGACGCTGCTCGCCAAGTGCGCGAGCGACCCGACGTTTCCCTTGCGGCGATCGCTGCTGATCTCGGCTACACCGACCATGCCCACCTGACCGGCGACTTCCGGAGCGTGCTTGGCTTCACTCCCAGGGACTACCGCGCCGAGTCGTCGTGAAGCGCGCCGGGGGTGTGTCCACCGCGACTCGTGACACGTCCAGCGCGTCCGAGAGCCGACTGCATTGAGGCGTCGCGTGCCGATCTGTCGAGGGAACCGAATCCGGAGGACTCTGAGCGCGACATCGTCGCGACCTGGTCGCCAGGTGAGCCGCCAAGTCAGGCCGACTGACCGTACCGGACGTCCGTCGAGTGATCGCCCGTGCGGGCTGCCCTGTGCGTCAGGCTTAGGTGAGACACCGCTACTGAGTTCGATCCCTCTGCACGGGGTGAGGAGTGAGACACCTGATGACGATGACTCTGGCTGATGCCGCCCTCGATGATGGGGCGGTGAGCCCACGAGCCGATCGACCTAAGCGGCGCACCTTCACCGCTGAGTACAAGGCCCAGATCGTGGCCGAGTACGACGCGGCCGAGCTCGGTGAGCGGGGCACGATCTTGCGCCGCGAGCATCTGTACTCCTCCCACATCACCGAGTGGCGTAAGGCCGCTGCGGCCGGCGCCGTGTCGGCGCTCGGGCCCAAGGCGGGCAAGGGCCGTGACCGCCGTGATCGTGAGATCGAGGTGCTGCGTGCGCGTGCGGAGCACGCTGAGGCCGAGCTCGCGCGCACGAGGGCGGCGTTGGATGCCGTGGCGTCGGTCGGGCACCTCAGGACGAGGTTCGGGCGACGCCATCCGATGAGAGAGGCGCAGAGGCGCCGAGGGTGAACGTCTGGGGTGCGCGACCGTCTGGGGTGCGCGAACGCGTCGCGGACGGGAGGCGTCACATGGCCGTCCGGGCCGTGCGCATCCGGCCAGCCATGGCAGGTTGTCGGAGCAAACTTCAAGTAGGAAGCACGAGTCTCAAGCCCTGCGTGCGAAGGCCGTGGGCTTACCGCTCATGCCGCGATGCGTGCGTGTCAGGCGCTCTGTAGGGGCTGGATGTTTTCCAGAGCGCCGCCGAGGTGGTCCTTTTCGATCTCGAGGTCGTAGCGGGTCTGGAGGTTGAGCCAGAACCGGTCGGTGGTCGCGAAGAAGCGGGCCAGCCGCAGCGCGGTGTCGGCCGTAATCCGGCGCTTGCCGTGGACGATCTCGTTGATCCGTCGTGGGGGGACCCCGATGGAGACAGCCAGCCGGTGCTGGGTGACCTCCAAAGGGACGAGGAACTCCTCGAGGAGCACCTCCCCGGGGTGGATGGGCGCAATGGTTGCCATGTGTGTGCCTCCTTCTAGTGGTAGTCGACGATCTCGACGTCTTCGGGGCCGGCTGGGGTCCAGACGAAGCAGATCCGCCACTGCTGGTTGATCCGGATGCTGTGTTGTCCCGCTCGGCCGCCCTTGAGCGCTTCGAGCCGGTTTCCGGGCGGGACCTTGAGGTCGTCCAGGACTTCGGCGGCATCCAGCATGACCAGCTTGCGTAGTGCGGTTCGCTCGATCCGGGGGTCGAGCCTCTTAGTGCGTTGTCGTGCCCAGAGCCGCTCGGTGGGTGCGTCTCCGAACGACCTGATCACCCATCGAGCATAACGCGACGCGTTATGCTCCGTCCAGCCGTGGCAGGCAGCGTGCGGCCGGGCCGAGAACGTTATGCACAAGCCGAGGTCCATGCGGGCTGCCGGCATGGGGGCGCCACGTGACGGCTTCAAGGGGCGGGTACTCGAACGTTTACTCCATTGTCGCTCCCCGCCAGACCCTCCGAACCCGCCCCGCACTCGTCACGGCGGCCGCCCGGACCTGCGGCACAGGAACGGTGAACGATGCATAGTCGCTGCAACCTCAACCAGAAAGGCCCCCGAACTGGCGTTTCCGCAGTTCAGGGGCCCTTCGGGACTGCTCCCCCGGTTGGACTCGAACCAACAACCCTTCGGTTAACAGCCGAATGCTCTGCCAGTTGAGCTACAGGGGATCGTACGGCCACGCCTCGCGGCGCTGGGAAACCATAGCAAAAAGTCGAGGGCAATCCGAAACTCCTTGCCGGGACGTCACGAGCGGGGTGGAAGGCCCCCTTCCACCCCGCTCGCCCACCGACCTCTCCTCCGCCCCGGGTGCCAGTCTGTGGTCGGCAGACCCGTAGGACGGGGACCAAGCGGTCAGTCGTTAGGAATCTTGAACTTCTGACCCGGGTAGATCAGGTCAGGGTTCTCGATGTGGTTCAGCTTGGCGATCTTTATGTACGAGACGCCGAACTTCGCGCCGATCTCGGACAGAGTGTCACCGGGCTTGACGGTGTAAACGCGGTAGTCGTCGTCCTTGTTCCGGTCGCGCTCGGGCTTGTTCTCGTTCGGCTTGTCCTCGCGGGGAGCGGGGGTGGCCTTGGGCGGAGCCGGAGCGGCGTCGGCCTCGGGGGCCGGCACCGACTTGGTGTAGTCGGGGGCGGGGACCGGTGCCGGGGTCGAACTGGGCGCCGGAACGGGGTTGCTCTTTCGGGCGGCCTCGTCGGCCTTCGCCTGCGCGTCAGCGGCCTCCTTGGCCTGCTTCGCGGCGTCCTCCGCGCGGTCCTTCGCCTCTTCGGCGGCCTTCTCGGCTGCCTTCTGCGCCTTCTCCTCGTCGGAGTCGAAGCCGAGGCCGTCCTTCAGGTTGTCCAGAAAACCCATGACCGGGGGGTGTTCCTTCCGTATGTGCGCCCCTGGTCGGGGCGCCCGGTAGCGGAGCCGGGAGTGGCTCCGTGGTTGGAGCAACTTACCGTAGGACGGTACCCCGGCTAGGGCTAGCGCCTGACGGATTTCGAGGGAGGGTTGGGCGGCTGGATAGGATCGCGTCACCGGACGCACATGTCGCACCGGCGCCGGGGCGTTAGCTCAGTCGGTCAGAGCAGCGGACTCATAATCCGTCGGTCCAGGGTTCAAGCCCCTGACGCCCCACCCTGCGCCGGGTCGCCCGCTCCTCTCGGCTGCGCAATAGGCTGGCCGGCACCCGGCACCCGGCACCCGGCACCCGGCACTGGCTCCGGGCGAGAGGCGGTCATGACTCACATCAGCACCACTCTGGTCGGCTCCATGCCCCGTGGCGAGGAACTCACTCCGCTGCTCATCGCCCGAGACAACGGCCAGCCGTATGACGCGGCCGAGTTCGACCGGCTGGTCCCGGCCGCGACCGACGACGCCGACGCCAAGCAGGTCGAGTGCGGCGTCGACATCGTCAGCGACGGCGAGATGGGCAAGGTCGGCTACTCCACCTACATGACAGAACGGCTGTCGGGCTTCGGTGGCCACGTGGACCGCGAGCCCGCGGCCGACCTGGCCGCTCATCCCGGGCTCGCCAAGAAGCTGTCCGCGATCATGGGCAACCAGGAGTTCATCGGAGCCTCCTGCGTGGGCAAGGTCGAACTCGTCGACGACGAGCCGATGTGGGAGGACATCACCCGGTTCAAGGCGGCACTGGCCAAGGCCGGCCGGACACCGACCGACGGCTTCATGAACACTGCCTCACCGGGCGTGATCTCGGCGTTTCAGGTCAACCAGTACTACCTCTCACACGAGGCGTATGTCGCCGACCTCGCCGAGGCGATGCGGCACGAGTACGAGACGATCGTCGCTGAGGGCCTCACCCTCCAACTGGACTGTCCCGACCTGGTGATGGCGCGGCATACGGCTTCCAGGATCTCAGCGACGAGGAGTTCCTCGCCGTCGCGGAGGCGAATTCGAGGCCCTCAACGCGGCCACCAGCAATATCCCGCCGGAGAAGATGCGGATGCACGTGTGCTGGGGCAACTACGAGGGGCCGCACGATCGCGACATACCGCTGGAGCGGATCATCGGCCTGATCCTCAAGGCGCGCCCCGCGACGATCCTCTTCGAGTCGGCGAACCCGCGCCACGAGCACGAGTGGGTCGTATGGCGTGACGCGGCGATCCCCGACGAGAAGGTTCTCGCGCCGGGGCTCATCGACACGTGCACCAACTACATCGAGCACCCCGAGTTGATCGCCCAGCGGATCGAGCGGTTCGCCTCGATCGTCGGGGCAGAGCGCGTGATCGCCTCGACGGACTGCGGTTTCGGGACCTTCGCGGGCTACGGCAAGCTCGACCCCGGGGTGACGCTGAAGAAGCTGCACGCATTGCGAGCGGGCGCGGACCTCGCGGGAGCACGGCTGTGAGCGCCTCGGGCCCCTCCCGGGGTGGACGCCGAGCGGCGCGCCATGGAACACGACTGTGCCGCCCTGGTCATGCGCTACGCCAACGGCAATGATGCGGCCGACTGGGATCTCGTGGCCCGGCTCTTCGCGGCGGACGGCCGGATGTCCCGGCCGACCGTCCTACGGGGAGGCGCCGGGACTGCTGATGCTCCTGCTGATCGCCAGCAGGTGGCAGCGCAACGACACCCAGCGGTCCCGGGCGCGGGACCGGCAGATCGACCGTGACGGCGGCGCCGACGCCGAGCTCGAGGAGTACAACGCCTACCTCGCGCGCTTGAACGGCTCGGGGCCCTCGGGGGCGCCACCTGCACAACTGTGATGGTCGAGATTCACGGGACCGTGGCATCGGACGTTGTCGACACCGCGGTGGTGGTCTTCTCGACGATGTCCTG
>NZ_HG764815.1:4002955-4005718 GCF_001050535.1 Nostocoides australiense Ben110
GGTACGGGCTGCTCGCGTTCGCGCGGTGGCTCGCCGCGTCGGGGTTGAGCGTGGAAGCGGTGGGCACGTGCGAGGTGCTCGACTTCCTCGCAGCGTGCCGTCAAGAGTCGGTTCGGGGACGTCCGGGCCCGAACGTGCTGGACCTGAACGGCAACCGGACTGACCGGCTCGCGCCGGCCTCGATCAACCTGCGCCTTGCGGCTGTGACCGGCCTGTACGAGTACCGGGCGATGAGCGATCCCAGCTGCTCGTCGCCGATCCCGAAGGGGCGCCCCTCGTCGTGGTTCGCCCAGGGCGAGCGGTCCGGGCTGCTCGGCCACACCAAGCGGCGGCCCGCGCCGCGTTCGCGGCTGTGGGTGCGCACCCCGCGCCGGCTGCCGCGGGGGCTGGACGCTGGCGAGGTGACCCGCCTGCTCGGCGGGCTACGCACCCGCCGGGACCTGGCCATGGCCGGGCTGATGCTCTACTGCGGGCTGCGCTCGTGTGAGGTTCTCGCCCTGCAGGTCGCCGATGTCGACATCGGCGGTCGCTGGCTGACCGTGCACGGCAAGGGCGGCAAGGACCGCCGGGTCCCCCTCGACCGGGACGTCGCCGCCGTGCTGAACGCGTACTTGCTGACCGAGCGCCCGGACAGCGACGCGTCTGCGTTGTTCCTCGTCGCGAAGGGCCCCACGACGGGGCGGCCGCTGACCCCGGCCGGGTTGCGGACCATCTTCCGTTACCACCGGGCCACCTCCGGCGTCCCGGCCGGGGCACCGCACGCGCTGCGGCACACGTTCGGGACCGCGCTGGCCGAGGCCGGGGTGGACCTGGCCGTGATGCAGGCGCTGCTCGGGCACGCGCATGTCGACACCACGGCCCGTTACATCCACTTCGCCCCGACCCACGTGAAAGCCGAATACGATGCCGCGCGCAGCCGTCAACGCCAAAACCGTTGAGCCTCGGCACGAGCCACCTGCCGAGGTACTCGCCGCGTACCACGCCCACCAGGCGCGGACCGGGCGAGGCAACACCGCGTTCACGTACTGGGCCAAGACGTTCCTGCGGCGATGGCCGGTGGTGCGCGCCTGGGAGCACGAGCCGCTGGCGGTGCAGCTGACCGCGAACAGCGGCACCCGCCCGTTCATCACGTTCCTGCTCGTCACCGGACGGCTCCACCCGAGCTGGGAGTACCTGGTGCACCGCAAGTTCTCCTCGATCTGGCGCGACGTGCCCGGCACCGTCATCGGGCAGGACCTCGCGGCGTTCATCACCGCCGCCCGCGGCTGCGGGTACAGCCAGCGGGTCGCCTCGGCGATGGCCTCCCAGGTGATCGCCCGGGTGCTGTTCGCCACCGGCAAACGCCTGACCGACCTGGTCCACGACGACTTCGACGCCCTCGCGGTCGCCGGCCTCGCACGGCAGGCCGCGACCGGGCGCACCTGGAAGCACTACCGGGCCACCGCCACCGGCGCCAAGACCGTGCTGTACCACCACGGTGTGCTGCCTGCGCTGCCCGAGCCGTTCGAGCAGCGCTGGCCCTTCGCCCGGCGCCTGGCACACGTGCCGGAGCCGATGCACGCCATCCTGGTGCGCTACCTGCAGCACAAGTCCGTCACCTGCCGTCCCGCCACCGTCTCCTCGCTGGCCACCAGGCTGGCAGCGTTCGGCGCCTACCTCGCCGGGACCGACCCGGACGCGACCCCCGCGACGCTCGACCGGTGCCAGCACATCGAACCCTGGCTGGCCAGCCTGACCACCGCGGCGAACACCAAGGCCGGCGGGACCCTGTCCGTCCCGGAGCAGGCACGACGGATCCTGGCCGTCGCGAACTTCCTGACCGAGATCACCGAGTGGGGCTGGCCCGAGGCACCCACCCGGCGGCTGATGTTCCCCTCCGACAACCCGCGACTGCCCCAACCCCTACCGAGGTTCCTGCCACCAGACGCCGACCGACGCCTCACCGAGGCCCTCGAGGCCTCCCCGCACCGGCTCGCCGCCGACGCGCTGCTACTGCAACGCGCCTGCGGCCTGCGGATCGGGGAACTGCTCGACCTTGAGCTTGACGCCGTCATCGACCTACCCGGCTCCGGGTCCTGGCTCAAGGTGCCCCTGGGCAAGCTCGACACCGAACGGATGGTCCCCATCGACGCCCAGATCCTCGCGCTGATCGACCGGATCACCGCCGCACGCAGCCCCGGACGGCCGATCCCACACCCACGCACCGGACGGCCCGCGGACTTCCTGTTCACCGCGCACGGCCACCGCATCGGACAGAACCGGCTGCGCAAGGAGCTCGACCGCGCCGCGAAGAGCGCCGGCATCGGGCACGTCACCCCTCATCAGCTCCGACACACCTACGCCACCGCCCTGGTCAACGCCGGCGTCTCGTTGCAAGCACTGATGGCCATCCTCGGACACGTGTCAGCCGAAATGAGCCTGCGTTACGGGCACCTGTTCGACACCACCGTCCGTGCCGAGTACGAGCGCGCGCTGGAGCTGGCCAAGCAGACCATCGGCGCCCTGCCCACCCCGAGCGAGCCGACCTCGAGCGCAGGCGACGACTGGCGCACCACCGCGACCGTCAAAACCGCCCTCGCCGGCGGCTACTGCCTACGCGCCCCCGCCCAAGGCCCGTGCAGCTACGCGAACATCTGCGAACACTGCCCCAGCTTCCACACCACCACCACCTACCTGCCCGTGCTGACCGCGCAACGCGACGACGCAGCCGCCCTCGCCGCAGACGCCACCACCCGCGGCTGGGACGCCGAGACCGAACGACAC
>NZ_HG764815.1:4005818-4012532 GCF_001050535.1 Nostocoides australiense Ben110
ATCCACAGGTCTTGACTATTCCTCGCTCGCCCGCTTCGCGCCGCAGTGCCCGCCAGTCGAACTTTGTAGCCGCGGTAGAGGTTACCGCGATCAGCATATGAATAGCGGGACTTGCTGTGGACGTAGTCATTGCGTTTACCATCCTTGGCAAGTGCACACGATGCGCTCGTCGATACTCGGCCAATCCATAGATTGATATACCTGCTCAGCTGCGATTGATGTTCTCAAGTTGTTGAGCGACGGACGTCAATCGCTTCTCAAACTCACCAAGTCCTTCCTTTGCGGCGTTGAGCTTCTGCCGAGCATCTCGTAGCAGATCGTCGATCTTGCCCTTGTTCGGAACATCGAACCGAAGGGAGTTATAGACGCTCTCCACTGCGCGCAGATCAGAATCGAGCGACTGCTGAGCGCCTCGAGCCTTGGCGGCAGCATTCCGCAGTTCGGCGGGGTTTCCACTGACCATCACGTTCTCCTTTGTTTGGTGACGTTCATGTCGCTACTTCGATGACTTGCCGGGTGTCCTGCGAGAGGGCCTGCTGCCGAGACGGAAGGTGACAGCAAGCGGGTAGCTCTCTTCAAGGCGCAGGTACTCCTTGTATAGCCGCGCAATCTGCTCTCCACGGTGTCCGACCGGCATCTGCACCGCGTACCCAGCGCTTGAGGTCGGGCCGACCTGTTGGGTGAGCTGATCATGCGGACCTTCAACACCAAGGAGCGCTTCTATATGCGCGATGAGTGCTAGGGCGCGCAGGGTCCGTGTGAAGTCGATATCGCGAATATCCTCCACCATGTGCGTTTGACTAATCAGTCCAAGAGCGAACAACTCTCGCTCCGAGTCAGAGGTCGTGAGTAAGTAGCGCCTCCGAAAGTCGGGGTCGGCCCGGGCGGGCTCAAGCATCGGCGAGCCGTCCGCGAATACGCCACCCGCGTTCCAAGTGACGTCGACGTTCCACCACTCGCCCCCAAGGCAAACCATGTTCCAGGCGTGGTTCATCGAATCGCTAATAACGGACTTCGCCTTGATGTTTACCCGCCGCGCGGATACTTCAAACAAAGTTGCGTAGTCCGTACAAATGCCCAACCCCCGGGCAAGAGTCACCTGGGGCGTCTGTAGCGTGCGCGAATTGGCCGACCGTGCCCGGTCGCGATCGTAGCGAACGCGCTTTACGATTGCGTCGTTGACTCGACAGACGGTTTCCCAGTCCGATTGGCTCACGCGTCTCGGCCGATCCGCTACCGGCACTGTCAACACTCGGGAGCCGTCGAGGCGTAGGAGTTTGGTCTTCGGTCTGACGATCCCCTGCGCGAAGGGGGTTGGACGTGTCGCCTGCAACACAGCACCTCCGTTCGAACGCTGGACTGAGGACCGATGCGATCCTCGCCTCCACAGTAAGCGGACAGCCAATCCCGTGTCTATCTCAGCGAGCGTCCTGGCATAAATCGCGTTGGCGCATCTCCGTAACCATCTGATGCCACTCCTTTGGCAAGTTCGCCTCGCCTGATGGGTCCCCCTCCAGAGCGGAGGCGAGGTCCGCGAAGAGCCGCTGTTCCGCAGCTCTCCTCAGGTGGGGAACTGCCGTCCGAGCGAGCGCGGTGCGCTGGCCCTCAGCGAGTGCATCAGGTGTCGCAACGAGCCGAGTAGCGAGGGATCGCGCTTGGGCACCGCTGACCTGCATCAGAATCTTGGCGACCCCTTGAAGATCAAGAAGACCATCTTGAAGCAGTCTGAGCGTAGCTGCCTCAATCAGCTGACTCTCGACAGCTCGAATAGGCCACCGCGCCGGATCGCTGGGCCATTCATCGACCGCGAGGCCGAAGGAGGCGATCCTAGCCGCGTGAGCAAGTTTCGCATCAGTCCCTGACGCATCTATGTCGGTCGCGAGGCGTAAGTACTGGGAGACAGCATCCGCACGATCCACGAGCGCGACGATACTTAGCCGATCAAACATGACTGCATATCGATCGCGCTCACTCAGATATGGGTCAGAGAGTGAGTCTTCGAGGACAGCCAGCGCTTCTTGGACGCTGCGACCGCCGGCAAGCCATTGGGCAAGGCTGCGGCGCGCGTGATTCAAGCTGGCAGCCCATGCTCGCTCTTGTTCCATCGTCTGGGTTTGAGGCGGGCTTCGTAGATAGTCCAACGCGGCGCGAACGCGCCGAACTGCCTGATCAAACTGCTCCTGTTCACCAAACGTCTGGCCAAGACCTAGCATTGCTTGCGCGGCGAGGTCGAGTTGACTGGACTGAACCGCCAGTTCCGACGCTTCGACGTACAGCTGTTCAGCGTCAGTGAACATCCGCATCTCCACTAGATTTCGAGCAGCATGGAGTCGGGCTTTTATCGCTTCGTGAGACTCTTGCCCGAATAATCCATCCAGGTCTTGTGTGACCGCCGAGAGCATACGGCGAGACCGAATTCGATCCCCTGCGTTGCCAACCCAGACCGCCAACCTCCAGTACGCGTCGAGTGTCGTCTTGGCTCGCAGTCCTTCAGCCTCCGCACGGCGTAGCAGCGACTCCTGGAACCAAGCGCGAGCCACCTCCGGTTCGCCAGCATCACCGCGACGAGCTGCCTCGGCGTCTGGTTGGTCGAACTCCTGGGGCGCGAACGAAGCAAGGGACGGCGTCTCGGACTCGTGCCAAACCTCGACTAGTGATCGAATCAGGTCCGTTACAGAACCAGCTCCCTGCGGCCTGAGGTGGAGCCGCAACAGTGGGTCATTGATCTCGTACCAGCTACGACGTCTATCCACTCCATCTGGAGCCGGAATAGTAGCCACCCAACCGTCTGCGTGAAGTCGTGCAAGTGCGCTCGCCGCAGCCTGATTTCGGACACCAGTAGCCTCCGCAATCTCTTGGACAGTTCGTGGCGCCCCAGCTCTAGCGATCTCCAAGAGCACGCGCTGCTCGCTCGGGGCGACTCGGAGCAATAGTGCGCTGAAGTGAGCCCTCATGAGAGCGCGGAGCTCGCTCTCTGCATGCACTAGCGGGCGGCGGGTCCCGGCGGCCAGGTTGTCGCCAGCCAATGCCCAAAACGCTTGATTCCCCAGGAGCGCGCGGTCAATTTTCTTTGACTCGTTGATGAGTTCATCGCTGATCGAAGTCTGAAGAACACGGCGTACGCTGGCACGCTCAAGGGCGATCTGTATTCCGTCTGCCGGAGATGCGACTTCCGCCGTCCTGAAAACAGCGAACGACGAAAAGAACTCATTCGGGAGCATCCCCAGGATGGTCGTACCAAGTATGAGCGGTCCGTGTTCGTCCGCCAAGAGCGCGGCAAACTCGGGTCGGTCCGCTGCTCGCATCTGACGCAGGAGCTGATCCAAACCTTCTACAACGATTACTAAGGGGGCATCGCCATTTGCACCTGATACTGATGTGGCATCACTACCCGGTGCTGGTCGAACCTCTGACCCAAGAGCATCATTGACTGTGGCCAGGAAATCATCAAAGGATGATATTCCGATTGGGCCTTGTTCGAGTCGTGCGATTCGAGCTCCGCCGACAGCTGCTGCGATGGTCGCGATACCGACTGCTCGGGACTTTCCTGTCCCAAATCCGCCGGAAATAAGGATGTGTTCCTTTGTCCGCCCCTCGATAAATTCAGTGACAAGCGCGATCAGCTGGTCGTCCAGCGGCATATTAATGCCGACGAACCGGTCGTTGTGGTCCGCCACAAGGGTCCTGCGGGACTTCGATGTTCTTGCCGTTCGCGCCTCAGCCGCCACGCCAGTCACTATACACAGCAGATATCGCGTATTTCTGCATTGATCAGATCGGTGCCACAGGCAAGCTAGGCGGCGCCGCAACCGGAGGCTGACCGAATCATCGGGCCGAAACGTGGTCCAGGCGCTCGCGAATCGCCCGGTCTTGGGTGAATTGGAGGCCTTTCCATGCTACCTGGTTTGGGAGCCAAGACGTCACTACCGAGCGCCACCGCTCGGGGTCGGTGTTCCAGCAGAGGGTGTGACCGGCGTTGAAGGTCTCCAGCTCGACGAGGTCCGGGCGGGCGTCTCTGAGTGCTTGTGAGAGCTGGATCGGTACGGAGTCGTCTCGGGTGCCGTGGAGGATCAGGGTCGGCGTGCTGTGGTTCCCCCCGAATCGTGGAGGGTTTGGCTATGCGGCTTCCCGGACGGGGGCCGCAGTGGTTTCGTAGGCGATGGGGCTCATCATGCCTGCTGAGCTGTGTCGGCGCTCGTGGTTGTAGAACCCGTAGCACCAATCGAGCACGACGGCCTGGGCCGCCTGGGTAGTGGTGAACTCGTGCCGGCAGAGGACTTCCCACTCCAGGGAGGAGAAGAACGCCTCCGCGGCTGCATTGTCGAAACATTAACCGGCTAATCGCAGCGGATTTCTTTCCGGTTCGGCCCTTTTCGTTGTTTGCCTCACATGGCGGTCGGGTGTGTCGCGGTGTCGTCGATCAGGGCGGTGAGGCGGTGGATGAGTCGGAGGTGTCGTTCGGTCTCGGCGTCCCAGCCGCGGGTGGTGGCGTCTGCGGCGAGGGCGGCTGCGTCGTCGCGTTGCGCGGTCAGCACGGGCAGGTAGGTGGTGGTGGTGTGGAAGCTGGGGCAGTGTTCGCAGATGTTCGCGTAGCTGCACGGGCCTTGGGCGGGGGCGCGTAGGCAGTAGCCGCCGGCGAGGGCGGTTTTGACGGTCGCGGTGGTGCGCCAGTCGTCGCCTGCGCTCGAGGTCGGCTCGCTCGGGGTGGGCAGGGCGCCGATGGTCTGCTTGGCCAGCTCCAGCGCGCGCTCGTACTCGGCACGGACGGTGGTGTCGAACAGGTGCCCGTAACGCAGGCTCATTTCGGCTGACACGTGTCCGAGGATGGCCATCAGTGCTTGCAACGAGACGCCGGCGTTGACCAGGGCGGTGGCGTAGGTGTGTCGGAGCTGATGAGGGGTGACGTGCCCGATGCCGGCGCTCTTCGCGGCGCGGTCGAGCTCCTTGCGCAGCCGGTTCTGTCCGATGCGGTGGCCGTGCGCGGTGAACAGGAAGTCCGCGGGCCGTCCGGTGCGTGGGTGTGGGATCGGCCGTCCGGGGCTGCGTGCGGCGGTGATCCGGTCGATCAGCGCGAGGATCTGGGCGTCGATGGGGACCATCCGTTCGGTGTCGAGCTTGCCCAGGGGCACCTTGAGCCAGGACCCGGAGCCGGGTAGGTCGATGACGGCGTCAAGCTCAAGGTCGAGCAGTTCCCCGATCCGCAGGCCGCAGGCGCGTTGCAGTAGCAGCGCGTCGGCGGCGAGCCGGTGCGGGGAGGCCTCGAGGGCCTCGGTGAGGCGTCGGTCGGCGTCTGGTGGCAGGAACCTCGGTAGGGGTTGGGGCAGTCGCGGGTTGTCGGAGGGGAACATCAGCCGCCGGGTGGGTGCCTCGGGCCAGCCCCACTCGGTGATCTCGGTCAGGAAGTTCGCGACGGCCAGGATCCGTCGTGCCTGCTCCGGGACGGACAGGGTCCCGCCGGCCTTGGTGTTCGCCGCGGTGGTCAGGCTGGCCAGCCAGGGTTCGATGTGCTGGCACCGGTCGAGCGTCGCGGGGGTCGCGTCCGGGTCGGTCCCGGCGAGGTAGGCGCCGAACGCTGCCAGCCTGGTGGCCAGCGAGGAGACGGTGGCGGGACGGCAGGTGACGGACTTGTGCTGCAGGTAGCGCACCAGGATGGCGTGCATCGGCTCCGGCACGTGTGCCAGGCGCCGGGCGAAGGGCCAGCGCTGCTCGAACGGCTCGGGCAGCGCAGGCAGCACACCGTGGTGGTACAGCACGGTCTTGGCGCCGGTGGCGGTGGCCCGGTAGTGCTTCCAGGTGCGCCCGGTCGCGGCCTGCCGTGCGAGGCCGGCGACCGCGAGGGCGTCGAAGTCGTCGTGGACCAGGTCGGTCAGGCGTTTGCCGGTGGCGAACAGCACCCGGGCGATCACCTGGGAGGCCATCGCCGAGGCGACCCGCTGGCTGTACCCGCAGCCGCGGGCGGCGGTGATGAACGCCGCGAGGTCCTGCCCGATGACGGTGCCGGGCACGTCGCGCCAGATCGAGGAGAACTTGCGGTGCACCAGGTACTCCCAGCTCGGGTGGAGCCGTCCGGTGACGAGCAGGAACGTGATGAACGGGCGGGTGCCGCTGTTCGCGGTCAGCTGCACCGCCAGCGGCTCGTGCTCCCAGGCGCGCACCACCGGCCATCGCCGCAGGAACGTCTTGGCCCAGTACGTGAACGCGGTGTTGCCTCGCCCGGTCCGCGCCTGGTGGGCGTGGTACGCGGCGAGTACCTCGGCAGGTGGCTCGTGCCGAGGCTCAACGGTTTTGGCGTTGACGGCTGCGCGCGGCATCGTATTCGGCTTTCACGTGGGTCGGGGCGAAGTGGATGTAACGGGCCGTGGTGTCGACATGCGCGTGCCCGAGCAGCGCCTGCATCACGGCCAGGTCCACCCCGGCCTCGGCCAGCGCGGTCCCGAACGTGTGCCGCAGCGCGTGCGGTGCCCCGGCCGGGACGCCGGAGGTGGCCCGGTGGTAACGGAAGATGGTCCGCAACCCGGCCGGGGTCAGCGGCCGCCCCGTCGTGGGGCCCTTCGCGACGAGGAACAACGCAGACGCGTCGCTGTCCGGGCGCTCGGTCAGCAAGTACGCGTTCAGCACGGCGGCGACGTCCCGGTCGAGGGGGACCCGGCGGTCCTTGCCGCCCTTGCCGTGCACGGTCAGCCAGCGACCGCCGATGTCGACATCGGCGACCTG
>NZ_HG764815.1:4012632-4021516 GCF_001050535.1 Nostocoides australiense Ben110
GGTGTAGGCGATGGTGAGATCGCGGACGGCGATGCCCACCCCTGAATTCGGCACATGGTCCGGCAAATCGAGCGCGGAGAGGGTCAAGGGGCCGACCGTGTAGTTGCCCGGCAGTGGGTTGAACGCGAAGATGCGGTCCACATCGGCGCCGTCGTCAGGCTCTGGCATCTCAATCCTCAGTGCCGATGCCTCCACGGTCCGGGGGGAACCTCAGTGGCAGATCCATGGCCCTACGGCCCGAGGTCGCGGCAGCCCGGACGCGCCGCCTGCTCGCCCGAGTTCCCGATCGTCAGGAGGATGCCTAGTCTCAGAATCATCAGCACCGACCCCCCCGCAGTCTCAACAGGTCTCAGAATCCCCGGCCAAGTCTCGGATTCACGCTTGCCGGACACGTTGACTGTCAACGCTGACCGACTCTGAGACGGACGCGGCCCCCTCCAGCCAATCTGAGACGTGCTGAGCCGAGGATTCTGAGACAGGCGTCCACACCGGACACGCTCGTAGACCCGGTACCCGCTTCCCCGCGGAGCACCCCCTACGGCATCTTGGACGTTCCGAGGCGATCCGGATGCGGGCGAGACCGCTGTTTGACCTGATTGCATTGGCATCGACTTGAGGTCCTGGCGGTGGGAGGGTGAGTGTTGTTGACCTTGGAGGGATGTTGATGGGCGGCCCCACGACGCGGATGCAGGACGCAGTGCGCCTGTTGATGCTCATCAACGAAGCGGCTGAGCCAGTTTTGACTGAGGAAATCGCTGACGACCCGAGGTTGGAGACAGCGATCGGTGTGGTCCGTACGCAGGTGCGCCTGCAGAAGTTGGACTTCTGGGTTCGGAACCCCGACTACTTGGCGAACGAGTTGTTGAACGACTATGTGAACGGCGACCAGGACCCTGCGTTGCTGCACATGGCTGGCGAGATTCTCGATGGCGAGGAGCCGGAGCTGCGCCGCTATCCGATGCTCCGCTACCTGTTCGGTGCGTACGAGGACCTTGAGGACGCGTTGGCTGTTCTCAGGCAGGCGGACTTGGTGGTTCGTCGGAGGAAGGGTCGGCCGGGTCACGTGGTGCAGACGAACTACTTCTTGCTTCAGGCGGGCCGGGACATGGTGGTGCGCATTCGGGCGGAGTATGAGGACTTGGCTTGGTACTCGTTCCGGTCGGCGCTGGTTGTGCAGTTAGCCAGTGGTCACGGTGCGACTCAGTTGAAGGACAGGCAGTACATCCAGGAGGAGTACTTGCAGACGCCGAACGGGGTGCGTATCCCGTCTATCACTGAGCGGGCGCGGAAACGATTGGCGGACATTCGTGCAGGTTTGGAGGGTGAGTCGGCGTGAGTGTTCCGAGTCCGGGTGAACTGACCGAGAAGATCGCGACGAAGGCTGGCGTCGGCGTCGAAGTGGTCGAGACTGTGTTGAAGGCGAACGCGGTGTCGTTGGTTCCGGTGCCTCCGGCTCAGCGAGGGTTGGATGTTCGGCGGCTGTCATTCTCGGGTGAGCGCACGAGAACCCAATGGGATGGTCCCTTCAACGCGGTGTTCGAGTTCTCGGACGGGGTCACCGCCCTGATCACGAACGAGAACCTTCGGGGGAAGTCGTCGGTGCTCGAACTCATCACCTGGGCGTTGCGTGGCAGCGCGCGCAACCTCCGGGCCGACGTGCGGTTGTGGTTCACGCGCATCGTCTTGGAGTACTCAGTCAACGGGGTACCGATGGCGGTGGTGCTGACGAAGGAGGAGACGGGTTTCGTCGCCGACATCCTTCGAGCATCGGATGCAGACGTTCTGTCTGCGTTCCTGGCGGGTGACGCTCCGGCTGACGCGGTGAGTTACGTCAAGACAGGCCTGTCGGAGGCGGAGTTCAAGGAACAGCAGGACCAGCTGATGCTGACCTTGTTGAGTTTGGAACCCATCACGAACTTCCAGAAACGTCCGAACAGCGACCAGGGTGCTGCGCAGGACAACACGTGGCCGGCGTACTTCGGCGGCATCTACTTGCCGCGGGCGGGTTCGGAGATTCTCTTCGGCGACGTGGTGTTTGCGGCGTTGCCGGCACGGATCCTCCAGCTGTTCTGCAACGTGCCACTGATGAGCACGCAGATTCGCCTTTCGACGCTCGGGAAGGTGGTTCGGCAGGACGAGGCAAACCAGAACAGGCGTATGACCGAGGATGCTGCGGCGCGTGCCGGCGAGCGGGCGGAACTGGTCGCGGAGCTCGCGGCTGTGGAGGCGAAGTTCGCTGAGCTTCCGTCCCAAGGTGACCGGACGTACGAGGTGGTCGCCGCGGAGCTTCGTCACGCCGAGCTTCGTTTGGACGAACTCGCCGCTGTCAGTCGTTCGGCAGGGTCCATGTTCGATGAGGCGAAGGCCGCTCGGCAGGCTGAGGAAGTGCGTGCGAACGGCGACCGTGAAACGGAGCTGGCCGAGCTGCTGTTCCAGGGGCTCAACCCGAAGCACTGTCCTCGGTGTGAGCAGGAGTTCGAGAAGGCGCGGGTGGTTCGCGAAGCGAGCGACCACGAATGCTCAGTGTGCACCAAGCCGTTCCCAGAGGCCGACCCAGACACTGGTGACGAGGGCGAGGCCGAGGACTCCGGGGACGCGCTTGAGGCGTTGAAGGAGGCCGAAGAGGCTGCGCGTGTCTCGGCGGAGACTGCGGCTGCGGACGTCATTGAGGTGCGGCGGACGATTGAGCGGCTGGCGCGTGAGCTCGCTGGTGCGAGTCGTGCGGACGAGTTCACGAACCGTGTAGCTCTGCAGCTGGAGGAAGCCCGTTTGAGGGGTCGGCTGGAGAGCATGCCGGAGGGTGGCGAAGAGTTGCCGCCGTCAGAGTCGCTGTTGGTCATCGAAGCTGCAAACCTTGTGTTAACTGAGGTGACGGCCGAGGCGGCGAAGGAGATGTTCGTCGACCTCAACGCCGAGATTCTTGCGCTGGGGCGGAAGTTCAACATCACGAACCTGGAGAAGGTGGACCTGCAACGCAACGGTGGGATGCTGGTGACAACGGCTGGTGCCGAGGTTCCGTTCAAGAAGGTGTCCGGCGGAGAGCGGCTGCGGCTCCGGGTCGCGGTCATCATCGCACTACTTCGTGTAGGTGCACGGGCGGGTGTCGGGTCGCACCCAGGCCTCATCCTGTTGGACTCGCCAGGTTCGGACGAACTGACCGTTCACGACGAGGCGACGCTGCTTGAGGAGCTGGACTCGTTGAAGGACGAGCTGCCTGGGTTGCAGGTCATCATCGCGTCGGCAGAGCCTGCGGCTGTTGTGGACCACCTCCCGGCGGACAGCATCTACTCGAACCTTGAGGGCGGGCCGCTGTGGTGAGCGGTCCTGTCGGCGGTTCGCAGGACGATGGAGTCAGGGGCACCGGGTCGTTGTCGAGAGGTGCCGCGCGGGCACGGTAGGTGTGAGTTCGGGTAGCGAGGGTGAGGAGGTCAGGTCGTGTCGTTGGTGGAGGCTCTTAGCGAACTCGCTGTGCCTGACACTGCTGACGTCGCCGAGCTGAACGCGTTCGGTGATGAGCTGTACGCACGTGTCGACAAGGCGGACTTGGGCGACTCCTCTGCGGTTGCAGAAGCCGTGCTGATGCTTGCTCCGGAGTTTGCGTCGTTGGCTGAGGCTGCAGCCCGAGCTGGCGACACTCACGCCGATGATCTGCTCGCAGTGCTTGCGGACGCCATCCCCAGACTGCAGAACGTGATGTTCTTGGATGCAGCGGACGTCGCTCTATGTTCGCCGCTGTTCCTTGCCTCGCATGGGAAGGCGTTGGCTGGTGCGTTGGCTGAACGTGCGGAGGCGACCCGTGAGGTGCAAGGGCTGCAGGCTTACGCGTACCTGGAGGTGCTGACCCGTCTCGGGCTGACTGAGGCGACCGGGAAGTTCCGCGCGATGGCGTTCATGGCGTCGGTGACGTTGGATGACTCTCCGGACTTGTTGGAGCGCCTTCCGCACCTGGTCGGGTTGGCGATGGACCAGTGGCGCGAAGACACGCTTGGGTCCGTGCTCACGATCTTGTTGGAGCATCCGGATGCGCAGGTCGATGCGTTGTTCGAGCTAGGGCAGCAGATGCTTCGCTCGGCGTTGGAGGCCGACTCGGTCGAAGCTGTCATGCAGGGCCTGGTCGAGGCTCGCTCGCGGTTCGCAAAGGTGGAGGCCGCGGAGGAGGCGCGTGACGACGCGACCATCTACCGTGCGGCGTTGGACGTTCTGGTTGCGTTCAGTGCTGCGCCGACGAGCTCGCAACCTGACCCAGCGCAAGCAGTGACGGCCCTATCTGAGGCACTTGGTCGGCGGGCTGCGTTCTCGACCAGGGCTGCGATGGGCGGTTGGGCGTCTCCGCGACGGTTGGCGGAGGCTGAGTGGTTCGCGTTGGCGAACACGCTGCGCCTGGCGGTCCCGGAACTCGGGAAGGCCGCGTGGCGCGAGCCCGCCGAAACATTGTCTCAGGTGCTGGCTGCCTACCAAGCCTCCAGGTCGGTCACCGTCATCTCGGCGGATGGCCTCCGGGTCGTTCTGGAGCCGCCCGTGCGTGCTGCGTTCATCCGTCAGGAGGGACTGCTGGAGCACCTGCGTACGGCTATTGCTGCTAGTGACCTGCCAGAGAGTCAGGTTGAGGATGCTCAGGCCCTGCTGGAGGCGGTCGACGCCGGCGGGGAATCGGTGGGTGGTGATGCGGTGGGAAAAGTGTGGAGCTCCGCGCCCGCGTTGGCCGCCGCGCTCGGCGTCGACGCGGACTTTGAGGGCGCCGAGACCCTGGCGCGTGCTGTAGATGAGCTCCCGGATGTCGTTGCGTTCTTCAACGACCAAGCCGAGGGGCGGGCCCGTGCCTTGGCTCGGTCCACCGACCCTGTTGTAGACGGCCTCCTGGAGAAGGTGGTCAACGGTCTCGCAAGCTGTGAGGACTTCGAAAATACCGTCCGTGAGGAGTTCATCGAGGTTGTCACAGCTGTCCTGCGTTTCACTGCGGACCGGGTCGACGCTGGCCGCGAGAGCTGGAAGAAGGACATCGCCTACCTGTTCCCGCCCGAGGAGGGCGACTCGCCGTTCGGCGAGGAATTCCTGCAGAAGGACGTGTACAAGTGGCTGGGGAACTCACCCCTGAGGCCGTACACGCGCTTGGAGGAACGAGATGTCGCTGCGGGGCGCGCCGACGTGTCCGTGACCCGTTCCCATAGGTTGGTTATCGAAGTGAAGCGTGAACTGTCAGATGCGTCGCGCCCAGCACTTCATGCCGCGTACGGAGGTCAAGCTGCTGCGTACTCTGCTGGCGGTCCGCGCATCTCCTTGGAGATGGTGCTGGACCTAACCGACCACTCCGACGGGGTGCCTTCGTTGGCGAACTCGGTGTGGGTTGACGAGGTCATCGCGGGCGGGGAGATCCGCCATGTGGTTACGGTGGTCGTGCGTGGGAATCGACCTACTCCGCGCGAGACGAGGACGGGCACCACGAGGGACCGGTGACAACGGGTGGGCCGTCGACGCCGATCACAAACTTTGTCCGCTTGTTCTGCGCCGACCTCCTCCGAGACGCCAGCATCGACGTTCATGCCTCGCACGGGCCGGACGGAAGCACAGTCGATCTGTCGCTGCATTCCGATCGTCTCGAGGCAGGGTATCCGTGGTTCGGCTGATGGTGTTGATCTAACGATCAAGACCGTCCGCGGCCCCGGCGATTCGCACAACCCGTCAGTCCTAAACCGCGCGGCGTCGCAGAGTCTTGGCCGCAGCGTGAGTGCGGCGTTCGGTCGCGATTGATCGCAGACGCGGAGTTTTGGCACTCGGTTACGGATAGCAGGGACACCAGGCGCTGCCTCCTTGATCTAGGCACCTCGGAGATTGCGCATCCTTGAGAGCCCCGGAGCCAAAGCCTACGATCTGGCTTCGATGGTGGAACGAGGGGCGGTTGGCCTGCGTCGCCAGTTTCGTTTCTAGAGCATGCGAGGCAGCCAGGAGGTCGTCCTTGATCCCCCAGTTCGCGCCGAAGGCGTAGTGGGTCCAGTTGCGGGACTTGTCGGCTGGGAAGCCAAGTGCGGCGCCGGCCTCCACCCAGTCGCACGCATCGGTGCACACGCGAACGAGGATCATAGAGACCACGGCGCGGAGTATCCGCTGGTCGGGCTTGGTGGTGTGACGCAGGTGCTCGGGCAGAGCGCAGGGCCAGACGAGCTGGGGGATGTCGTCGACTCCCCACGCGCGCTGCTCGATGGGGGCTCCGTCGGTGGACACGAGTCGTCGCTGGATCATCGTGTGGGCTCTGCCATGCCGACTCAGCACCTCGTCGATCACGGGTTGGAGGGCGGCGGACGGCTGGGTCGTGCGGTTGAAGGTATTGGCATGCGGTGTACGGACGCTGGCGTTCCGAAGCCACCCATCCAGAACATCGGCGGCCTCCACGGGGCTGCTAGAGGTGATCAGCGGTTCGACCGATTGCAGCAAGCTGTCGATGAGGTCGGCATCCCGCGGCGGGTTGGCCCAGCGGTGCGTACGGCCCCAGCCGTCAGTGTGGACAACACCGAGGCTCACGGCGATGCCGATGGCGCTCTGCCAGGCTCGGAGCGACTGCAGCGACGTCCTCCCGACACCCGCAACGCGACCGCGCCCGCCAGCGGTCAAAGCGGCCATGATCTCTGCGCGGCGAAGGCGACCTGGACTGACCGTTGCCGTCTGCTGCTGGCTCAGGTCCGCGCTGCAGACTGAGCGACCCGGTAGGGGGTGCTGGCATAGCCGTCCATCTGGTGCAGCGGCGACGCGACCGGGGGCTGATCCGTGGAATTGATTGCCGAGTCCCGGAACCCCTCCACAGGTGCCGCATACACCGAGGAGGTTGACCTGATGCCTGAGGCACACGGTGTTCCACGGGATTCGCCAGCTCAGGCGCCAAGCCCCGCCTTCGGCGAGGCACTGCGGGCAGAACGTGCTGCCAGCCAGCCAGACCCAGCCGGCGTGGGCCGCTGCTCTCGTCGCGGCGATGGCGTGGCTCTCCGGCAGCCCGCTGAGGTCGAAGGCAAGTTGGTCGTAGGCCGCGAGTTGCATCTGCTCGACCTGAGTGGAGGCCAGGGCGAGGATGGGCGCTACTCTCGCGACGTCCTCGGGCGGCAGCGTGACTCCGAAGCGCCCGCGCCATCGGCCGCGACTGTCTCGCAGACCCAAGTGGCTGCCCATCCCAGCCAACGTGGCGCCGTGCTGTGCAGCTCTACGCGTCAGGTAAGACGCCCAGCTCTCGTCACCCACAGGCTCAAGCGCGAGAGGGAGGCGTGTCACGCGGCGACCCGGCGAAAGTGGTGCTCCAGCGCTGAACGCATTGCTGCCCCGTAGAGGCGGTCGAAGTGTTCGATGCTGCCGTCGCGGACGCTGGTCCGGACGTTGCTCGACGTGAATGTGCAGGCCCATTGGTCCACGAGCCACGTACGGACGGTGCGCACGTACGCTGACGGCTCGGCCGACGTTGCCGCAAGGTAGGCCCCCTCGTCGTAACAGAGTTGCTCGCGATCTCGGTAGTCGACATCGTCTCGAAGGAGTTCGGTAGCGGCCATCTCGCACAGGCTCCAGAATTGCTCCGCCCGTCCTTGATCCTCCAGCGTGATGAGGTACTTGAGGAACCTAGCCGCGGTAGTTGCCCTGCGCCGCTCAGGCAAGAGAACGCAGGCTGTCGATAGGTCCCGACCAGTGGCACTCATGAAGGAACCCACAGCCGAGACTGCTCGGGCCGTTCGGACGTCGGGCTGGTGGAGCAGATCGGAGAGTCCTCGAATGAAGAGGTGCGTCGGGAGCAGGTGAGGGAATCCGTACGTGGTCCCGACGAAGCCCAAACAGCGGGGTGCCCTCAGTGCTCTCGCGCCCTTCGTCACCGGCCACTCGGCCAAGCCTTGATACGCCGGGTACCCCGGTGACCGTGCCATCTGGACTGCGGTGGTGAACGACGTGATGACTGCCTCTGGAGACTTCCGCTCTCGTCCCTGCAGCTTCGTCCTCCACATCGGAATTCGAGAAGCGAGATGCAGGTCGAGGTCGGCGAAGAACCCAGCATGTTGCTCTGATGGGGTCAATCGGGAGAGGACCTCGGCTTGGCTGGCGATGTCGTCGTCGGTTGCCGTGATCTGCTCGCCCCGGCTTTGGTTTTCGGTGTCAAGCAGAAGGCCGTGATGAATGCAGACGAGATGGACACGCAGGCGCCAACTCATGGCCCGGAAGCCGGGTCTCGCTTCGCGGCACCTTCGGCAGTAGCGGTCCCACGCGGCATTCACGAGCGGTCCCGCCCCCGTCATTGGGAGTCGGTCTGCGGGGAGGTCCTTGGTGGGGTCGAACACCGACGGCGTCAGGTCGCCGAAGTCCAGAGCGGACCCGTCGTAGGCGGTCAAATGCATCGCCTGGATCTCTTCGGGTTCGAGGTTTGCGACTCTGCCGGCCGCCAGAGCCGCAGTGTTCGAGATCGCGATTCCTGACCAGCGGAGGTGACGACGTTCCACCCGTGAGATCCCGTGCAGTCGCTCGAAGAGACTGAAGGGATGAATGCCATAGGTGTCGGCGACGCGGAGCAGGTAGCCCCTGTGCGTCAGGCTGTGGTGAGACACGACGACTGAGTTCCTTCCCTTGCACGGGGTGAGAAGCGAGTAGTAGCTGATGACGATGACTTTGGCCGATGGGGCCGTTGATGATGGGGTCATGGGACCTCGAGGTGACCGGCCCAAGCGGCGGGTGTTCACGGCGGAGTACAAGGCGCGGATCCTGGCCGAGTACGACGCGGCCGAGCACGGTGGGCGGGGTGCGGTCCTGCGCCGGGAAGGGCTGTACTCCTCGCACATCGTGGAGTGGCGTCGAGCGGCTGACGCCGGTGCCCGGGCTGGTTTGGGCCCGGTCTCGCGGGACCGCCGCGACCGGGAGATTGAGGAGC
>NZ_HG764815.1:4021616-4025792 GCF_001050535.1 Nostocoides australiense Ben110
GCTCCTCAATCTCCCGGTCGCGGCGGTCCCGCGAGACCGGGCCCAAACCAGCCCGGGCACCGGCGTCAGCCGCTCGACGCCACTCCACGATGTGCGAGGAGTACAGCCCTTCCCGGCGCAGGACCGCACCCCGCCCACCGTGCTCGGCCGCGTCGTACTCGGCCAGGATCCGCGCCTTGTACTCCGCCGTGAACACCCGCCGCTTGGGCCGGTCACCTCGAGGTCCCATGACCCCATCATCAACGGCCCCATCGGCCAAAGTCATCGTCATCAGCTACTACTCGCTTCTCACCCCGTGCAAGGGAAGGAACTCAGTCGTCGTGTCTCACCACAGCCTGACGCACAGGGCGTTAGCAACAATTTTCTGAACTTTCCTAGGGACGTGCTCTGACCTGCGGCGATGCAAACGTCCCTACCTTTGTCCCTCCCCCGCGAAGCTCCGGGTGGGGACGAATCCGGGTACAACCCCCTCCCATGATGACCTGCGTGAGCCGACGCTCACCGCCGCCGATCACGAGGAGCCCACGATGACCGCACAACACCACCCCACTCTTCGTCCACAGAACGCCGGGGACGAGATGCTCACGCTCCAGGAGGCCTGCGCCTTCCTCCGGGTGCCTGAGGGCACCCTGCGCTACTGGCGCCACCTCGGATCCGGGCCGCGCAGCTTCAAGCTCGGCCGCCACGTCCGGTACTGGCGCGCGGACCTCGTCCTCTGGCTCAGCGAGCAGACCAACCGTCCACAGAACCACCGCTGAGACTGCCCGCCGTCAGATCTCGGAGGGACGATGGAGCGATCTCGGAAGGAGCATCACCATGGCGGGAAACATCGCCAAGCGAGCCAACGGCAAGTGGCGGGCGCGGTATCGCGACGAGTCCGGGAAGGAGCACTCGCGACACTTCGACCGCAAGATCGACGCCCAGCAGTGGCTCGACGCGGTCACCTCGGCCGTCGTCACTGGAACCTACGCGGATCCACAGGCCGGCCGGATCACGTTCGCGGCGTTCTTCGGCGAGTGGTCGGCCCGCCAGGTCTGGGCACCCGGCACCGTACTCGCGATGTCGCTGGCGGCCAGATCCGTGCCCTTCGCCGGGAAGCCGATGAAACAGGTACGGCGCTCGGACGTCGAGACCTGGATCAAGCAGATGAACGCCGCCGGCCTCGCCCCCGGCACGATCAAGACCCGGTACGTCAACGTCAGGTCGGTGTTTCGCGCCGCCGTCAAGGATCGGGTGATCGGAACCGACCCGACCGACGCAGTACGCCTCCCCCGCGGCCGTCGCCCCGACATCGCCATGTCGATCCCCACACCCGAAGACGTGGGGCAGCTCATGGCCGTGGCCGACGAACGGTTCCAGCCATTCATCGCCCTCTGCGCGTTCGCTGGCCTTCGGCTGGGCGAGGCCGCCGGCGTCCAACTCGGCGACGTCGACTTCCTCCGCAAGTCACTCAAGGTCTCCCGCCAGGTGCAACGTGTCAACGGCGGGGCGATCGACGTGCGGGCGCCGAAGTACGGGTCAGAGCGCGTCGTCTACCTCGCCGACACCCTCGTCACAGTCCTCGCCAAGCACATCGCCGCCCACGGCACCACCGGCAACGATCGTTGGCTCTTCGCCGGGGACGGCGACAACCCACCACACCAGAACACCGTCAGCTCCCAAGACCCTGTACGACGCCGGACTGTCCGGCATCAAGCTCCACGACCTGCGGCACTTCTACGCCTCCGGCCTCATCGCCGCCGGGTGCGACGTCGTGACCGTCCAGCGCTCGCTCGGTCACTCGAAAGCCACGACGACCCTCAACACGTACGCCCATCTCTGGCCGACCGCCGAGGACCGGACAAGGAAGGCCGCGGAGTCGATCATGTCCGCATCGCTCGGCGAGCCCGCAGGTCGACTCGCCGAGAACGAGACGAGCACAGGCAAATGAGTCCTGCCTGGGACGGCGGACTTGCCTCCCGTGGCGTGAACCGGTGGCGCGTCATCACCCCCAGATAGGGCTACGCCGGGTGCGGCCTGTTTCACGGACATGCCGATGGTCGGACGTTGTCGGCACAGGCGGATCGTGTCATATTGGTACAAGAACCTGTACCAATAGGAGAGATCATGGCTGTCACCGCAAGCGAGGCACGGAAGAACTTGTTTCCTCTCATCGAGCAGGTCAACGAGGACCGCACTCCGATCGAGATCACCTCCCGCCGCGGTGACGCGGTGCTGATGTCTCGCGCGGACTATGACGCGCTCGAGGAGACGGCCCACTTGTTGCGGGTCCCGGCCAATGCCCGACACCTGCTCGAGAGCCTGCAGCAGGCACGGTCCGGGCAGCGGGACGAGCACGACATGGTGCGATGAGGCTAGTCTTCACACCGAACGGGTGGGCGGACTACACGTATTGGCTGGCCGCTGACCGGCAGATGCTGAAACGGATCAACCGACTCATCGATGACGCCCTGCGAGACCCGGTCGCCGGCATCGGGAAACCCGAGCCACTGCGACACATGCTGGCCGGGGCATGGTCGCGCCGGATCACCGAGGAACATCGGCTCGTCTACCTCGTCGACGGCGACGACCTGGTGATCCTCCAAGCCCGCTTCCATTACGTCTGACGAGTCGTCCGCTCCTGCCGCGTTAGGTGTGTTCGGGGCGCTTCCCCAGCAGGACGGCCGCTACGGCGGCAACGATGACGCCACCTGTGAGGACGAGCATCCCGGGCCCTGGAAGGGGAATCAGGACGATGCCAACAAGAATGAGCGCCACTCCGACGCCGAGCAGGAGCTTCAGCATTTGCGCATCCTCTCCCATCGCCGAGGTCGGCAGCGGGACGTTCACTCATCTGCCGCAGTCCGCGCTTGCCTTTCCTGGAAGGGCGACGGGTTCACCTTCTCCGTTCGAATGGGCGCACCTCGCCGAGAACGGCCCCATGCTGGCCGTTGACGATCACGCGAGGTGACCGTCGCTTAGTTGACGCGAGGACGACCCGGCCGTGCCAAGGCACCACGACCGTCCGGTTGTCGAGCGTGAGCGACTCCACGTCGGCGCTGGTCCGTAGGACGACGTAGCGAATCCATCGACCGCTCCACGGCCACCGATCCGCTCCACCTTGGTCGTCATGGACCCCGCCGCTGCCATCGACCGCGACGAGCCCGAGATCGATCTCGGTATCGGCTGTCTCTGGCAGGCGAAGGGCGGCCGGCAACCGGGTGGGGCGTGGGGAGAGCAGGTCATCCTCGGCAGAAGCACCGCCGCCGCCGAGCAGGTGCCAGCTCGCGCCATGCTTGCTCAGGACCCACGTCTCAGACAGGACGCAGCCGACCCCACGGCGGGCGAACAGGGTGACCGCCACGTCGCCTGCGACGTCGACTGCCATCGGAGCGAACCGACGACGTCGGCTCAACCGAGACACCGGATGCAGGTGCCCGGACTGAATCAACTGGACGCTCTCAGTGATCGCGTCGTAGGCCACGGCCACATGCTAGGAGGACTGGGACTGAAACAACGCTCCATTTGAAATGACGTCCGACTTGCCTCATGAGGCGACTCACCGTCGAGCCCTATGCTCCCGCCATGGACGCGCAACGCCAGCCTGAGCCCGTCGGGAGCATGTTGCTGGCGTTAGCTCTCCTGCTCCTGGCTGCTTCAGGTCTCGTCCTGGCCACTTCCTGGACCATCGGCTATCCCGCGGTCGTCCTTGCCACCGGTTGGACCGTCGCAGTCATCGCCCTGATCACGGTTGGGGTCACTGCGTGGCGAGACACTCGTAGCACTGGAGTGGGCTTTCTGCCCGCCCTCGGCTCGTCCCTGAAGCGAGTCGGACGCTTCGTCATCGACTTCTTCTGACGACCAAACGTCCGGATTTGCCGCGATACGAAGACGCGCATGACGCCCGTTGACGGGAGTTTCGCCTCGCATCGTGCGAGTGTGTCCCGGTGGAGATCGTGTCGACAGTTGGGGCGTGGCAAGAACTGGCCGAGACTCCCAATGCCAGCGACCGCGTCGCGGCCTGGACCACGTCGTACGAGGCACGATTCCCGTCGGTCTTCGACGTGTACTACAGCGGGTGGGGAACCCGCGCTCGACGACGAGAGGCGGCGAGGCAGGCGCCAGTTCTGAAGAACCAGATCGTGGCGGCCGAGGACCGCGCCTGCCACCTTCTAGGAGACTGCTGAACAAGGTGCC
>NZ_HG764815.1:4025892-4029344 GCF_001050535.1 Nostocoides australiense Ben110
TCTACGACTACCCGGCCGAGCACTGGATCCACCTACGCACCACGAACCCGATCGAGTCGACCTTCGCGACCGTGCGGCTGCGGCAACGGGTCACCAAAGGCCCCGGCACCCGAGCCGCCGGGATCGCCATGGCGTTCAAGCTGATCGAGTCCGCGCAGCGGCGCTGGCGCGCCGTCAACGCGCCCCACCTGGTCGCCCTCGTCCGAGCCGGCGCACGCTTCGAGAAAGGCGAACTCGTCGAACGAGACAACCAGAACGGAGATGACCAACTCGCCTCATGACACACCAATCCACAGGTATTGACAATTCCTCTCGGATGTGGTCCCCCGTGTCCATTCCTCATAGTTTCGCATAGTTATGAGGACGTCAGGATAGGAGGCAGGTCAAGCCATATTATTTGATAAATTATGACATGGGACGCACCGACAGCGCTGGATGCGGCGGGACACCTGCTGGGGTATGTCGTCGCCGCCCGGCCCTGGGAGGGCGCCACCTGGAAGTCGCGCCCCGTGCCGCTATCATGGTCGCAGTCCGCCGAGGCGTCCCATCTGAATCTCTCTCGCGTAGCGGCGACGATGACCGGTCCCGACACTCCGTGCATACACTTATCCACAGGGCTGTGGATACGTCGTCCCATGTGACTCACGAAGGTCATTCCCTTAAACAACACCGGCAGACGCAACGACAAGGGGACACCGTGGGCTAAAGCACGAGCTACTTGGAGCGCCTGGACATCACCCCGCACCTCAACGACGCCGAGACCACGTGGCCGCGCGGGTTCGGGCGCACGCAGCGCGCATTCCACCCCGACGATCCGTCTGCCGTGCCGATGCACCCGTCCGCGGAGTACCTCACGCATCCGCTGGCCACCAAAGGACCCGGAGATTCCTGGAGCTGGCCCAGCACAGGCGCGAGCGGACTCCCGCGATGTGACTGGGAGCCGTGCGTCGAAGGCTGCTGCCTGCAGTGGTCGGAGATCGAGCAGTCGAATACGGCCGTGTCCGAACTCTCCTATTTCATCGACCATTTCCTGCACCCTCATGCCACCGCGAGCAAGGACGGGCGGGCGGACTTCGCCCCGGGTGGTGATGTCGTTGTTGTCGGCAATGATGAGAAGCAGCTCGCGGGAATCCCCGCGCAAGGCGGCGATGGTTCCGTCGACCCGGTGGTTGAAGATGAAGGGCGCTGGTCGCCGGCGACCCGGAGCTCTGGTGAGGACGAGGTGCACGTCGGCTCGGCCAGCGCCTGACGCGAGTCGCCACGCCCGCTAGTCTCGGGGGAGACGACGCGTCGGCGATGGCGAGCGCAGGTGGCGGGAGTAGCGATGAGCGGCCACGTCTTTGTGGTGAACGGTCGGATCCAGCATGTGGTGCACAACCTTGCGATTGTGCCGACCGACAGTTTCCTGACCGTTGAGGAGCACTGGAACGCTGTCTACCCGTTACGGCGCGCTGACCCTGCCGTTTCCAGCTGGGCTGCAGAGCACTTCGGTCAGTCCCAGTCGTGTCCCACAGTTTGGTTCCTCAACGTCGGGGGCCGCGTGCTTGGGGAAGTCACACCTCACGAGGTGGCGCATCGCTTCAAATCCCTACTTTTCGCCATGGTCACGCCCATGCCTCTCCCGGTCAACGGCCGCGTCAAGCCGCTGATCGCAGTCCCCGTCCTCGGGGTCGGCGAAGGCGGAAATAACGCGAGGCGCGGCGACACCATCCGCGCCCTCCTAGAGGCGGCGAACGAGGCCGTCACAGCTCGCGACGTCGACATCGCCATCGTCACCCCAGGCAAATCGGTCTTCGGCGCCGTGCAGCGCCACCGTTCGTCGACACCCGGCCTGAACACGCCCGTTTCGGAGCACACAACTCGTCTCGCGCAACTGGCAGCCGACAGTCGGCTCTCCCTGTTCATCGGGGCGGGTGCAAGCGTCCCGTCGGGGTTGCCGTCCTGGGCCGATCTCATCGCGAAGCTATCGGCAGACGCCGATGCTGACTTCCGGGCCCATGTTGAGGCTCTGCATTCGCCACTAGATCAGGCGGAGCTACTGAGTCAGCGGTACAACGACTCCCTGGGACGAAGAGTCATCGACGCCCTTCCGCCTGACGCCCTGCCGTCGCTCGCACATGCGCTCTTGGCAGGCCTCGAGTGCCGGGCGACTCTTACGACGAACTATGACGATCTGTATGAGCAGGCAGTAGCCGCAACGGGCAGGCCGAGGCCGACGGCGATCCCAACAAACATCACGAGGGACGGCGGTCAGTGGATCCTGAAGATGCACGGCTCCCGCGAGCAGTGGGACTCGATCGTGCTCACTCGCTCCGACTTCGTGCACTTCGATGCTCGCGTCAAACCGGCGGCCTCCGTTCTTCAGTCGGTGGCGCTGACGAGTCATCTGCTGATCGTCGGCGCCTCTCTCAACGACGACAATGTCGTGCGCCTGCTCCTAGAAGTGGCCAAGTTCCGATCGAATGCAGGCGTCCAAGGCCCGTTCGCAACCCTGCTCGGCGTCAAAGATGAGCCAGCGCGAAAGCACCTGTGGCAGGGCAAAGTGGAGTGGCTAACGATGGGCAGTGGCCAACTCCCCGAGTCCGCCCGCAACCTCGAGGTCTTCTTGGACGATGTCGCCCGCCAGGCCTGTCGAGACTCCTCCTGGCTTCTGGATGAGCGGTTCGCTGGTCTCCTGGAACCAGAGGCAGCAGCACCGCTGGCAGGCGAGCTGCGTCGGATTGCCGCGAGAGTGGCCGATCTAGCGCAAGGGAGCGAGCCCAACGCGTGGCGCGACCTTGATCGGGCACTCCGGTCTTTCGGTGCCCGACCGAACAGGCGAGGAAGCGACGGCTGACTCAGGTCGCAGAAAGAAGAACGGCGCCTACGGAAGGACTGCACTCTCCACCACCCGGCCGAACCAGGATCAGAGCCCGAGGCGCCTGGCAACCTCGGGTCCGCCCATGTCCCGGACCACATCCGGGTCGCCGACCACGATCAGCCGGTCGGTGGCACTGGAGAGACCGACATACGCTTCTCCCGGGAGCGGTCATGGCTGTCTGACTCGTTGACGCACAGCACAACCACGCGACACTCGAGTCCTGAACCGCCCTGGGTGGGTCTGTCCGACGAACGGTGTAACTGGCATTGGGTGGTTGTTCCTACAGGTTCTCCGCCGCGGGCATCCGGTCTTTGAATGTGACGGCGAAGGCGTTCAGGGCCGGCTTCCACCTGGTGACCCATCGTGCCTGGCCGAGGCCTTTGGGGTCTAGTGAGCGGGTGACCAGGTAGAGGGTTTTCATCGCGGCCTGTTCGGTCGGGAAGTGGCCCTTGGCGTTGACCGCGCGCCGGTAGCGCGCGTTCTGAGACTCGATCGCGTTCGTGGAGAACAAGACTCGCCGGATCTCGACGTCATAGTCCAGGAACGGGATGAACGTCGACCACGCGCCCCGCCACAGGGTGGCGATCGCTGG
>NZ_HG764815.1:4029444-4052040 GCF_001050535.1 Nostocoides australiense Ben110
CCGCCACTGCGGGATCGGGCTGCACACCCCCGCCTCGGTCCACTACGGCACCGCGACCGAGGTCCGCGCTCAGCGGCAGGCCACCCTCGACGCTGCCTACGCCGCGCACCCCGACCGCTTCGGCCACCGCCGGCCGGCACCGCCGAAACTGCCCACCGCCGCGTGGATCAACCAACCCTCACGGGAGGCCCTCATACAAAGCGCCTGACCGCAGATGTCTCAAACGGCTTGACACCTTCCGGTGCGGTGACCCGTGGCGGACGGCTCAGCGAAACAGAAGGAGCGGTTCAGCCGCGCGTGGCTGATCGCAGCTGCCGCCGCGGCTGACTTCACCTACGAAATCGTCACCGACGACGAGCGAGGTGTAGATATGACCGTGAACAGCGGCCTCCACGTCGTCGACTTCCAGCTCAAGGCCACAAGCAAGCCAGAGGTCCACGACGGCCTTTTGATGCATGACTTGGACGTCCGGACGTACGACCTACTGCGGTCCACGCTGCGCTCGGGCTACGGCGTCTTGGCACTGATCGTGGTCGGGGACGATGTCGACGCCTGGCACCTAATGGACGCCCACGGAACCCATCTGGCGAGGTCGGCCTACGACCTGCCCCTCTTCGGGATGCCCGCCACAAGCAACACCTCCACGATCCGGCTGAAGGTCCCGCTGACCAACCTGCTCACGTCGACGGCGATGCGAATGCTCATGGACGCCCAAGCAGCGAGGTGGACCTCATGACGACCCAGACTCTAAACACTCAGTCAGTTGTTCCTGAAGACGTGACCGAGTGGCTTAGGGGGCTCGGGTGGACTCGTGATGGCGTCCTAGGCAACATCGCGCAGAGCTGGCGCCGCGAAGACAGCCGGGTAGTGGTCCCCACCCTGACCTCATCCCCTGACTTCACCCTGCGCTGGTCGGAGATGCTCACGAGCATTTCCCGCGCGTTGGGCACGGATGCCGCCGGCGTGCTCTTGGCGATCGCCAAAGCGGGTTCGGACATCGCCGAGTTCCGGGCGTCTGGCCAGATTGATGACACGTTGCCGCTTGGAGATGCCTCGACTCTTGTCGACTCGGTCCGACGTGCGATCCAGGCCTCAGCGAACTCAGCACTGCAGCCGCGGAGCTATTTTGGGCACAGCGTGCCCGATGCCGCGCGGCTCCACGCCAACGGCGTGCGGATGGCCCAGACGCGTCATGGGAGCTACATCGTTCCCGTCATTAGTCGCCTTCCAGTTCTCAAGCCAGACGACGTGGAGGACGCTCTGCTCTTCGAGGATGTCGAGTACCAGCCGTTCGCACGCCGAGCGATGTTGAGGCTCGCCGAAGGATTGTCGACGCTGCACGAGTTGACTCATAGCGCCGCGGAACCGTCCCGTAGCAGCATCACGGAAGCGGTTGGCGTCGGTGTCTCATCCGAGCTTTGCGAGGCGGTCGCCAACACACTCGACACAACCAGCATCGCGGACTTGGGCGTCGCCTTCTCCTGGGCCGATCGACTCCCAGCACGTCAAGCACCCACCGCAGTCACTCTCTCCGGTGAAGCATCGGAAGCGATCAGGCAAGTTGGTGAGGTGCTGAAGGGTGCGCCGGTTGTCGGTCGTCAAACGATCGTGGGCTACGTAAAGCGTCTCGACCGTGGCGAGGAAGACGAAGTCGGCCGCGTGACGCTACGAGCTCTCGACAACGACAAAGCCCGGAACATCTCGCTGGAACTCAACGATGCCGACTACCACGTCGCCGGCGAGGCCAACACTGACCGGCGGATCGTGTCTGCTACGGGCGTCCTCCATAGGGAGCCTGGGCGCGCCCTTCGATTCAGCGAAGTCAGCGACTTCCGCCTAGTGGAGCAACTCTCACTCGATCCGCCGAACCGCTTGACCTGAAGTCGGTCCGCGGCCGGTTGAAGCGCTCGCTTCTCCTCCAGTGCGGCCGCAGGAGGCCTGCATCCCGACTGGCCCATTCATAACCTGGACTAATCAACACGCCCGAGGTGCATAACGGGGTCTGTCAGGAACTTTGTGTAAGTGACGTCGGCGTGAGGTCCTCACTCTCGGGTGGGGGCGGAAGGAAGATCACGCCATGGATGATCACGACGAGGTGGTCGACGACCCGCACCGAGCCGTCGGCTCGGGTCTGGTACCCGCCGGCGCGACCGGTCCGGACATGACCGCGTTGGCGAGCGAGCTGGTCGCGTCGGCGTCGGAGCGGGGCATCGCCCTGACCGGCGAGGGAGGCTTGTTGACGGCGTTGACCAAGCAGGTCCTTCAGTCGGCGTTGGAGGCCGAGCTGGCGGCGCATCTGGGTTACGACAAGCACGACCCGGTCGGCCGCAACGGCGGGAACTCGCGGAACGGGTCGACACCCAAGACGGTCCGCACCGACATCGGTGAGGTGACCGTGGCGGTGCCGCGGGACCGGGCGGGCACGTTCGAGCCGGTGATTGTGCCCAAGCATCAACGCCGACTGCCGGGGTTCGACGCGAACGTCATCTCGCTGTACGCCAAGGGGTTGACCACCGGCGACATCGTCAACCACCTGTCCGACGTGTACGGCACGACCGTCTCCAAGGACCTGGTCTCCCGGGTCACCGACCAGGTCCTGAAGGACCTGCGGGACTGCAGGCCCGTCCGCTCGACCCGGTGTACCCGGTCATCCTGATCGACGCGATCGTATTGAAGGTCCGCTCTGGGACGGTCGCGAACCGGCCCGTCTATGTCGCGGTCGGGATCAGCGTCGAGGGGATCCGGGAAGTCCTCGGGCTGTGGGTCGGCCCGACCGGCGGGGAGGGCGCGAAGCAGTGGATGAACATGCTGACCGACCTGCGCAACCGTGGCATCCTCGACGCATGCATCGTCCGCTGCGACGGCCCCAAGGGGCTCCCGGACGCGATCGTTGCGACCTGGCCCCAGGCGACGGTTCAGACGTGTGTGGTGCACCTGGTGCGCAACAGTCTGCGGTACGCGTCCAAGGCGCACTGGTCGGCGATCACCCGCCAGCTCAAGGCTGTGTACGGCGCGCCCACGCTCGAGGCCGCCGAAACGGCGTTCGAGGAGTTCGCGGATGCCTGGCAGGGCAAGTACCCGGCGATGGTCGCGATGTGGCGCCGCTCCTGGCCCGAGTTCATCCCGAGCTCGACGCCGAGCGGGTGCGGCTGGAGCCGTTTGATGAGCAGATGATCCAACCGTCCAGTGTGGACGTGCGGTTGGACCGCTGGTTCCGGCTCTTCGACAACCACCGTTACCCGGTGATCGACCCCGCGCAGGACCAGCCCGACCTGACCCGCCTGGTCGAGACCGAGCGGGACGAACCGTTCGTGCTGCATCCCGGCGAGTTCGTGCTCGGCTCCACTTTCGAGGTCGTCACGCTGCCGGACGACATCGCCGCCCGGCTGGAGGGAAAGTCCAGTCTGGGCCGGCTCGGGCTGCTCACGCACTCCACGGCCGGGTTCATCGACCCGGGCTTCTCCGGGCACGTCACCCTGGAGCTGAGCAACGTCGCCACCCTTCCGATCCTGCTCTGGCCGGGGATGAAGATCGGCCAGCTCTGCTTTTTCCGGCTCTCCAGCGCGGCCGAACACCCCTACGGCAGTGAGAAGTACGGGTCCCGCTACCTCGGTCAGCGCGGGCCGACCGCGTCGCGTTCAGCGCTCAACTTCCACCGCAGCGACGTCTACGACGACTGACCCGGACTCTCTTCGGGCGCAGCGTCTCCCTGCTCAGTCAAGGTCCACGACCGGCTCGTGCTGCCATCGGCTCATGAGCTCAGTCCGGTTACGGACGCCGTACCGCCGCAGGAGTGATGAGATCTGGGCGTCAACTGTTCTCACGGAGACCCGGCAATGCATGGCGATCTCCTTGTTGGTCCAGCCGAGACAGGCCAGCCCCGCCACCCGAGCCTCCGCCGCGGGAGCGCTCGTGACAGCCGAGGCGAGTGCATGACAGAACTCATGGACGACGCCCGAGGAGTGACCCAGCGGCCGGATCACCTGGACCGGGGCGACTGGCCCGTCGATGACAGGCACCTTGATCAGGCCGGATCCGGCCGCCCAGTTGGACGGCGCGTAGCCGACGGCCCGAGTAGTGCCGATCGCCAGGATCGCATCCTGCTCGGTCGTCGCGCCCACCGTCACGAATCGGGGTTCCCGCCCGGCACGAGCACTCGAGTGCAGCCAGTGTTCGCGCCAGGCGACGTCCACCGGCTCAGGACGGCGGAAGGTCGGCTCGTGCAACAGGTCTGTCAGCTGCAGAGATCGATGCCCGGCCAGGGGGTTGTCAGGCCCGACGAATGCTTGCGCCGCAAGGGAGCACAGGGTGGTCACTGACAGCCGTGGGTCTCCGATCGGGCCGATCAGCAACGCCAGGTCGACAGACCCCTCCCGAACGGCGGCCAGCGAGGAGTGGTCTGCCCACATCGCGCGCAGCGACACCTGCAACTGTGGGCGGATTCCGCGCAGCCTGCGGATTGCTGTCGCCAACCATGCCGTCGGCACACTCGGCATGACCCCGAGGGCAAGGTGGTCAGCGGTCATCGTGGCGTGCCCCTTCGCCAGGCTTTCCCGGATCGGCGAGCCCGAGATTTAGGCAATTCTACCGATTCACGTTCTCCGATCTTTGGACAGACTTCAGATGCCATCTATTGCAGTCGTAACCGGGGAGGATTCATGAACGCCATCGGGGATGTTGAACGTCGAACGTGTTCGGGGCAAGTGGAGAAGCCGGACACTGACGGCCGAGTCCTGCCGGAGCTGATCCGCGATCCGCAACTGAGCGACCGACTTCGATTCGGGCCCAAAGCAGTCCCGACGGCAGTGCCGCTTGCCGATTTCGGCTACGACAGCATGCGTCCCGGCGGGAAACCGGCCCTGGGCAACTTCCAGGTGCTCACCGTTCTCGTCACCTACGACGGACACCCCCCGCTGAGTCGGTCGGCGTCCTGGTACTCCACCCTCGTCGGCAGGTTGGGAGGCACGCCACCCTTCACGCCCGACAATCCGGGCAGCCTGCTCGAATACTTCGCCGAGAACTCCCAGCACCGTTTTCGGCCGTTGCGCTGGAAGGTGGTGGGCCCGATCCGATTGGCGGCGCCCTCCGCCGCGGATCTCGGGGACGCCAGTGGCCGCGGGCACCGGATCGTGACGGAGGCTGTCCGCCAGAATGCTCTGAACCTCGACGAACTCGACCTTGACGCTGACGGTGACGTCGGCCCCGACGAACTCCTGGTCATCACCGTGGAGAACATTCCGAACTTCGGGCCGGTGAACCGAGCCGTCAACGAGATCACCACTGCCACCGGGCGCAAGGTCCGTCTGCTGTGCGCCTTTCTCGGAGAAGGCAACAGCTTCACGTTGTTCGCTCATGAAGTGGCGCACTCGCTCGGTGCACTGGACCTGTACGGATGGCCGCAGGGCAAGAGCGCTCAGCTCACGATGATGAGCACCTCCGTCGGCGGGACGCAGGCGAATCAGGTCGCCTGTCATCTCGATCCCTGGCACAAACTGGTCCTGGGGTGGAGCGAGCCGCGGGTGTTCACCGACGCGAGTAGAGGACACGTGGTGCTCCCAGGCGTCAACAAACCGGACGCGCCAATCATCATCCACCGGCCAGGTCGTCCCCTGGAGTTCTACCTGCTCGAATTCCGGGCCAACAGGTCCGACCTGCAGATCGGCTACGAAAGCTGGGTACCGGGGGCGGGTGTCGCGATCTGGCACGTGGACACGACCGCGCCGGGTGCCGCACGGCTGCAGGCCTCCAGCGACCCCAGGTACAGCGAGTACGCGGTGATGCACGTCGGGGCCCCGAATGGTCAGCACGGGGCAAGCACCCTCTGGGGGGCGGGCGCGTGGCACGGTTTGGGGTGGCGGGATAGCTTCGCGTCCTGCGGGGTGCAGGTCATGGAGGTTTCTGAGAACCGGGCCGTCATCAAGCTGGGCGACCCGTACCCGCCCATGTCGGGTGGCGGTCGGGCACCGGAACCCCGGTAACCCGCTCAGACGCCATCGACTCAAGGTGCGTGGATCAGGCGATCTCACGCATGGAACAGTCGTCGTTGGGCGTCCGCCGGGGAGGACGGCCAAGCCTCCGAGGCGTCTGGTGAGTACGGCAGGTGTGGGTTGACGCTCGGATCGCGGTCTTCTGGGCCCATTTCTACCCCTATCAGTCATTCGAGCTATTCAGGCCACTCCCGACAAAGGGGCTGGTGAAGTTATAGGTCGGTCCCAGCCTCACGCCCCAGGCAGGAACGCCGACGCCCGGTTTTCCAGAGCCGTTGGATCGCACGGCAGATCCCCCCGACGCACCGCCTGCACCGACCGGGCATGGTCTGCCTCGGTCTGATCCGCGTACAACCGGGCAAACGTCACCAGGGCATCGGCAACCGCGTCGCTCTTGCCCAGGTAGCCGGCGATCATCGAGGCTCCGCTGGTGCGGGAGTGGCCTTTGCCGAGCAGCCGGCCGACGATCCCCGCGTAGTCGGACAGCGCGTTGGCGTCGATCGCGTCCAGCGGCACGGTGCCCTTCATGTTGCGGAACTGCCGGACGTAGTACTGGCGGTCGTCGATCGTGGTCCAGCCGAGCAGCGGATCGCTGACCGTCTGCATCGCCTGCTGGTACTCCACCACCCGCTGCCCCTGGTGTTTGTGCCAGGCCCGCTCACCGTGGACGTACGGCGCGAGCACCGAGCGCCTGGCCTGCTTCAACTGCAGAAACACCATGTCGGACGGGCTCGACCCCTCCAGTAACGCCACGTACGCGCCTAGCCCCACGCTGCCGACACCGACCACCTTGTGAGCGATGTCGATCAGGTGGTAGCCGCCGATCGCCCGCCGCCAGTGCGGCGCCAGCGTCTGCAGATAGTCGTCCAGACCCGCGGCGATAGCGTCGTACTCGCGATCGTCCACATGCACGATCAGTGGCGGCTCGTCCACGATCCGGCGACGGCCCTGGTGCTCGTGCGTGAATCGCGGAAGGGCACGGTCGCTGGTGCGCGTCCGCGCCCGTTTGGCCGCACGCTCGATCTCTGCCTTCAACCCGGTGTTCCCCGCCGAGTCGGACAGCCGCTCGGCGTCCATCCGCGAGTAGGAGCGGGCCAGCAGCGGCTGGTCGGCGAGGTAGCGGACGTGATCGCGATAGGCCCGGACGCAGGCCCGCACCGCCTCGTCGCACTGCTCCTCGGTCGCGTTGTTCTCCCGTCCGGCGACGTGGATCGCGGCCACCAACCGCCGCAGATCCCACTCCCAGGCACCCGGGTGCGCCTCGTCGAAGTCGTTGCGGTCGATCACCAGCTCGCCCTCGGGCGAGGCGTAGAAGCCGAAGTTGCCCAGGTGGGAGTCGCCGCACACCACCGGGGTGATCCCGGTGGAGGGCAGGTAGGCGACGTCGTCGGCCATCACGACCGCCGTGCCGCGCAGGAAGCCGTAGGGCGAGCCGATCATCCGGGCGACCCGGGTCGGGATCAGATGCTCCACCCGACCGATGTGGGAGAAGCGAATCAGGTCGATCGGGTCGGGACGGTTGGCCGGCGCCGACCATTCCGCCAGCGCGCGCCGGGGGACCTTGTGCCGCAGTGCCTTGCCGAGCTTGAACCGTTCGGCCCGCGGCGTTGCCAGCCGTCGCAGCGACAGGTAGTCCTCGCTGTCGGCGCCGTCGACGACCTGAGTGATCAGCGGAGCATCAGTGCCCATGCCGCTCACCTTTACACAAAGTTCCTGACAGACCCCTTGACCGTCGTAGGGTGAGTCCCCGGGCGTGGTGTAAGTAGCCGACGCGGGGTCTTTGCTGGTGCTGACTATGCCGTCAGCGCGGTGGTGGGCGCTACCTCCTTGGTCATGGTGGTGATGGTCTTCATGGATGCCTCGGAGAGGTAGCGACGGTCGGCGACAGCCCATTCGTCGTGGATCTCGACCAGGACTGCGCCAGCGAGGCGGAGCAGGGCTTCGGGGTTGGGGAAGACACCGACGACGTCGGTGCGTCGTTTGATCTCTTTGTTGACCCGCTCGAGGGGGTTGGTGGACCAGATCTTCTTCCAGTGCGCGACCGGGAAGGCGGTGAAGGCGAGGATGTCTTCCTTGGCGTCCAGGAGCATCGCTTCCACGGATGGGAACTGTCGGCCAAGCATGGTGGCGATCATGTCGAGCTGGGAGTGGACGTGCTCGGCGTCAGGTTGGGCGAAGATCGTGCGGATCGCGGCGGCGTCCATCTCAGCGTTCCCGCGTGGGACACGGGTCAGGACGTTGCGCAGGAAGTGGACTCGGCAGCGTTGCCAGGTGGCGCCGGCGAACACGGACCCGATCGCGGCCTTGAGGCCTTCGTGGGCGTCGGAGATGACCAGCTGGACTCCGTGCAGGCCGCGGGCCTTCAAGGAGCGCAGGAACGCGGTCCAGAACGCTCCGTCCTCGCTGTCGCCGACGTCGAAGCCCAGGACTTCCCGGTTGCCGTCAGCCCGGACGGCGGTGGCGACCACGACCGCTTGGGAGACCACGCGCCGGTTCACGCGGGCCTTGCAGTAGGTGGCGTCGAGGAAGACGTACGGGTAGCTGTCGGTCTTCAACGAGCGGCCACGGAAGGCCGCGACCTCTTCGTCGAGGTCGGCACAGATGCGGGAGACCTCGCTCTTGGAGATGCCGGTGTCGACCCCGAGGGCTTTGACCAGGTCGTCGACCTTGCGGGTGGACACCCCGTGCAGGTAGGCCTCCATCACCACCGCGTACAAGGCTTGGTCGACCCGGCGCCGTCGCTCCAACAGGGACGGGAAGACGAGCCGGTGCGCAGCTTGGGGATCCGCAACTCCAAGTCCCCGGCCGTCGTGGACAGGGTCCGGGCCCGGTGCCCGTTGCGTTGCGTCGTGCGGGCATCGGTGCGTTCGTGGGGTTCGGCGCCGATCACCGAGGTCAACTCGGCCTCGATCAAGGCCTGGTAGATCGTCGCGGCCGACTCCCGGACCCGGTCGGCCACATCGGCCTCCTTGATCGCGTCCAGGATCTCGAGCAGGGCAGACTGAGACAGGGCCATCGCGTGGCTTCCTTTCACGTGTTCCTTGGCGGGTACACGCAAAGACTCACGCGATGGCCTCCCCAACTTCAACGAGGACACTCCCGGCGACTTACACCACGCTGGGGGACGTCACCTTGTCGTACGTGGTTCCGCTCTCGGGACGCGTGCTGCGCCGCCCTCCCAATCCGCGATGCGAGATCAAGGACGCTGACGAAGTCGACGAGAAGCGTTGCAGCTGGCCTGGCGGTGGCCGCAGTGCTCATCGACCAAGGGTTGGACCCCGGAGGTTGCGTCCGTCTCCGACCGTGCCGCGATCAGCGAAGGCCGTCGCGCAACCTTGGGCACGGCGCTTCAGGGGCAGCCCAGACGGCGGTACCAGCGCGATCTACTGGCCGTTGACTTGCAGGGCCGATGGGTCCACGCGACCAGTGGTCGGTCGCTCTGCTCCCATGCCGAGGGTGGCAAGGCCGATCAGCGTGACGAAGGTGCCGAACACCGGACTGGCGGGAAAGTCAGCCAGCAGGGCTGTCACGATGCCGAGGACCACGGTCGGGAGGACGAGAGCGAGGATGCGTCCGCCGTAGCCCAGCGCCATGCTACGGGCCGAAGCCAGGCCGACGGTCAAGGCCGACAAGCTCAGCGCGCTGATCGCGAGGAACGCCACGAGTCCGGATGCGTCATAGAAGAACCCGCTGTCGACGCTGAGCGCGACCTGGGTCGAACTGACCAGGCAGAAGCCCAGTGTGAGCGCGATGAGTGAGACAAGCAGTGGCCGGCGGGCCCATCGAGCGGCCTTCGGGGCGCCCGCGAAGTGCTCGCGCTCCTTGTGCACGACCCAGGCCAGGCTGGCGAACATGATCCCGATCGCCCACGTTCCCAAGAAGCTGAGGACCGTGTTGTCGATCAGGTCGCTATCGGTGACCCAGGTTCCGTCCCCGGTCGCGACCCGGTGACCGAAGTCGTAGCCGAGCAGGACCACCCAGGGTGCGGTCAGGGCCAACGCAATCGTGTGGTGGGTCTTCATCGGCTGCTCCTTGCGTGGCAACGGTGGTGGTTCCACGTTGCCCTCGCGAGCCGGCACGCCACATCGGCCGCAGGTCGGTCCTGGTCCCACCTCGAGGACGAACCCTGACCGTCCTTGAGGAGGAGGCTCAGCCAAGGTCGTGGTGGTGAGCCACGACGACAGCCTGGAGCCGGTCGCGGACGCCGAGCTTGGCCAGGATGTGCGCTACGTGCGACTTGACCGTGGACTCGGCGAGAAACAGCGCATCGCCGATCTCGGCGTTCGACAGGCCACAAGTCATCGCCCTGAGCACGTCGCGCTCACGCTCGGTCAGGTCGGTGAGGCCGGGGTGCGGCTTGAGGTCGCGGGGTCGTACGGCGACGCCGTCGAGGAGCCGGTCGAGTACCGTCAGCCCCACCGTCGCCTGCCCAGCCGCACAGGCCAGCACCGCCTGAACCAGGCCCTGCGGCTCGGTTGTCTTCAGCAGGAAACCCGAGGCTCCTGCGCGCAGGCCGTCCACGACGTAGTCGTCGAGGTCGAACATGGTGAGGATCAGTACACGCGTCTCGGGCAAGGTGGCGTGGATTTCACGAGTCGCGGTGATGCCGTCGCCGCCAGGCATCTCCACGTCCATCAAGACGACTTCTGGACGATGCCGCGTCGCCAGGAGCACGGCAGTCGGGCCGTCCTCGGCCTCGGCAACGACCTCGATACGTCCGTCGCTGCTCAGCACGGTGACCAGCCCCGCGCGCAGCAGTTCATGGTCGTCGGCAACCACCACTCGCACCATCACCAGACGCCTGTCTGGGTCGCCGGGAGGGTGGCCTCAACCACGAAGCCGCGGCCCCCAGCCCCTGCGCCGGCTCGGAAGTTGCCGCCGGTGTGCCGGACCCGCTCGGCTAGTCCGACCAGGCCGAAGCCTTGCTCGGACGGCTGCCGTGGTCCCGGCCCGCCGTCCTCGACGGTGATCATCACAGACGCCGGGTCGACGGCGAGTCTGACGTGGGCCGGCGCGCCCGCACCGTGACGCACCACGTTGGTCAAAGCCTCCTGGAGGATCCGGTACGCCACGTCGGAGCGAGTGGCGGGCAGGTGATCCAGGCCGGTGATGGTCACAGGCGTCCCGGCGGCACGGATCCGGGCGAACAGCGCTTCGAAGTCATCGACGGTGCGCGTGCGCAAGCTCGCGTCGGGGTGCATCCGGTCGAGGTCGGCCAGGGCGTCTGCCGCCGTGGCCGCGATGAGTGCGAGCGCACTGAGGGCAGCCTGGGGGCATCTGCGCGCGGAGACCTCAGCGGCACCGGCCTGCATGGCGATGAGCCCGACCGCATGGGACACCGAGTCGTGGATCTCCCTGGCGTACGCGGCTCGGTCGGCCTCGACCGCCGCCGCGGCCGCTTCGGCAATGCTCGACCGGTGTCTTGCAACGACGTGTAGCGCGCGATGCGCGCGCGCTCGCTCGGCACGATCCACCACCGCAACGGCCAGCAGGGCGCACACGACCAAGGTGGTCGCTACAGCATTCTCCTGGTCGCTGACGCCCGCCGACGTGGTCAACGTTGCGGCGAAGAGAAGCCCGGCACAAGAGCGCAGAGTCGGCGCTCCAGAAACCCCGACCGTTGCCCAGAACAGGCCAGTCGCGGTGAGCAACATCCAGAAGCCACCAGTGACCCCGTGCCCCGATACCGCGCCCAGACCGACCAGTCCAGCAGCAGCAACCGCCATCAGGACCGGCGAGATGGTCCGGCCGAGCACGGTGACCGCGACCGCCACTGTCAGCGCAACGCTCCACCAGTCAAGCTCACGACCCTCCGCTCGCGGGTAGGCGATCGACTCCACCAAGGCCAGCGCGCCGGCCGCACCCGCCAGCGCACGGTCCCGTCCGGCGCGTCCGGTGACAGCCCCAACGGGGGCCGGACGCACCTCGCCACGGACGCTCTCGCTCGTCCGCAACAGCCCCAGCAACCGACGCAGCTCACTAGATGCCAGCCGTGCGTGGCGATGGATGCTGCGGGCGGTCGCGCCCGCATCCTCGGAGTGCACCGCCTCGTGTCGCACCTGCGTGAGCATTCCGCGGAGCTCAGCCGCGATGTCCTCCGACAACCTGCGTCGCTCGTCGCGCACGGCCTCGGCTGCCACGTCATCGGGTCGGATCCTGACCACCCGAAGCGCCTCCTGCCGCAACTCCTGCTCACGCCTGTGAGCTCGCCATACCTCGCGCGACAAGAGCGTGAGCGAGGTAAGCATCACCGTGAAGAACAACAGCTCCGGCCACCCGAACCTGCCGAACACGGTGAGGACGGCCGCTGCCGAGACACTCACCAGTGCCAGCACCAGGTCAGCGCGGGAAAGCCGCATCAACCTAGGCTAGTGGCGCAGGCGTCTCGCTGGCCTCCTCCTTGAGACGGAACCCCCGGCCGCGCGCGCTACGGTCCGGCCTCGAGAGCCGCCAATCCAGCCTGGCGCCAATGGATACCTTTCCGGTACCCGGTACGGGATCCTGCACTGGCGCGGCGTCAGCAGTCGGGTCGATATCCACGCGGATGGCGTGGTTGCTCGTTGCGCGACCGGCGGCGTCGTTAGGCTCATGTCGTGGGGGACGCGTTGGACCGGCTGACGGGTGAGCAGCGCCGTCTGGTGAATGAGTGGATGCCGGACGTCGAAGTCATCGCGGATCACAGCTGGAAGACCACCGGTACGACGGTCTTGGAGGTCCGGTGCCGGACGGGTCACCTGGTGGTGAAGGCCGGGGACGCTGCCGACGGACACATCGAACGGGAGCTGCGCGCCCACCGGGACTGGCTGGCTGTCTGGAGCGAGTATGGACGCGGACCAACGCTCATTCACGGCGCCCCCTCCGCCAAGCTGGTCGTCACCAGGTTCGTGCCCGGCCTGCTGGTCGAGGGCAGCCACGCTCAACAGGATCCCGACACGTTCCGCCAGGCAGGCGAGTTGCTCGCGGGCTTCCACGGACAGTGCTCGAGGTTCGACCCTGACTGGCACGACCTGTTCCGCGACAGGGTGCAGCGCGGTCTTGCCGGCGGCGCGGGCGCTAATTCTTGGAATGAACCGCCGTTCTTACAAGATTGAGTGCATCTCGACAGCCATCATCTGCCACGCGATGCCCGGTTAAGTTCGAAGAGCCTGCATCTCGACACCCGCTGCGCAAGATTGGTTGCATCTCGACATCAGTGTCGAGATGCAGCGAAGAGTGCTTGATGTCGTGCGGGGCACTTTGCAGAGATCGGCTCGTCCGGTGGGGTCGTGCAGTCTCCGTGCGTGGCCCTCCGGCGTGGTCTCAGGTGATTGTTTGTGCGCGGAGGCGGAGGGCGTTGCCGATGACGCTGACGCTCGATAAGGCCATGGCTGCGGCGGCGATGATCGGTGAGAGCAGGACTCCGAAAACGGGGTAGAGGACGCCGGCGGCGATGGGGATGCCGAGTGCGTTGTAGACGAACGCGAAGAACAGGTTCTGTCGGATGTTGCGCATGGTTTTCTCGGAGAGTTCGCGTGCACGGACGATGCCGGTGAGGTCGCCCTTGAGGAGGGTGACTCCAGCGCTCTCCATGGCGACGTCGGTGCCCGATCCCATCGCGATGCCCACGTCAGCGGCAGCCAGTGCGGGGGCATCGTTGACGCCGTCGCCAGCCATCGCGACCACGCGGCCTTCGCCCCGGAGCTTGGTGACGATGTCGCTCTTGTGGTCGGGCAGGACTTCAGCTTCAACCTGGTCGATGCCGAGCGTCTTGGCCACAGCGTGGGCGGTGACTTTGTTGTCGCCGGTGAGCATGACGATCCGGATGCCTTCCTCCCGCAGTGCCTTCAGCGCGGCCGGCGTGGTGGCCTTGATGGGGTCTGCGATCGCGAAGAGGCCTACGAGCCAGCCATCGGCTCCCATGTAGATGACGGTGGCTCCGTCGCCGCGCAGCTCATCGGCACGGTCCTTGAGGTCGGTGGTGTCGATGTGGTGGGAGTCGAGGAAGTCGGAGCTGCCGAGGACCAGGACCTGTCCTTCGACGGTGCCTATGACGCCGCGGCCGACTGGTGAGTCGAAGTCTGTGACGTCGGGGATGGGCAGGCTCCGGGCGGTGGCGGCTTCGACGATGGCCAAGGCGAGCGGATGCTCGGAGGCACGCTCGACACCGGCGGCGAGGCGCAACAGGTCGTCCTCGGAGTGTTCGCTGGTGGTGACGATGTTGGTGACGGTGGGCCGGCCCTCGGTGAGGGTCCCGGTCTTGTCGATCACGAGGGTGTCGACCTTCTCCATACGCTCGAGGGCTTCGGCGTTCTTGATGAGCACGCCCAGTCCCGCGCCGCGTCCGACTCCGACCATGATCGACATGGGGGTGGCCAGCCCAAGCGCGCAGGGGCAAGCAATGATAAGGACCGCGACGGCGACGATGAGCGCGTGCGCCAGTTTGGGGTCGGGTCCGACCAGCGCCCACACGATGAACGCGACGACGGCGACGACGATGACGGCCGGCACGAAGATGCCGGCGACCTTGTCGGCCATGCGCTGTATGGGGGCTCGGGAGCGTTGCGCGTCGGCGACCATAGCGACGATCCGGGCGAGCATGGTGTCGCGGCCGACCTTCTCGGCGCGCATGATCAGGCCGCCACTGCCGTTAATGGTGCCGCCGATGACGGTGTCTCCGCTGGTCTTGGTCACGGGCATGGATTCCCCGGTGACCAAGGACTCGTCGACTGCTGAGCGGCCTTCCTCGACTGTCCCGTCGACGGGGACGGCTTCGCCCGGGCGGACGCGGAGCCGGTCGCCGCGTTGGACGGCGTCCAGCGGGATCTCTTCGTCGTCGCCGCTGTCGGTGATGCGACGGGCCGTCTTGGGGCTGAGGTCGAGCAGTGCCTTGATCGCCCCGGAGGTTTGCTCGCGGGCCCGCAGCTCGAGCACTTGGCCGAGGAGGACCAAAGTGGTGATCACGGCAGCGGCCTCGAAGTACACGTCGACGGTGCCGTCGTCGCTGCGGAAAGAGGTGGGGAAGATCCCCGGCGCGAGTGTCGCGACGAGGCTGAACAGCCAGGCGATGCCGGTGCCCATCGCGATCAGGGTGAACATGTTGAGGTTACGGGTCCGGACCGAGGCCCAGCCGCGCACGAAGAAGGGCCACCCGGCCCAGAGCACGACCGGGGTGGCCAGTAGCAGTTGCGCCCACACCGAGGCGGTGGCCGGGATCAGGTCGTGCAGCCACGGGACGAAGTGGCGGCCCATCTCGAGGATGACGATGGGGATCGTCAAAGCGGTGGCGACCCAGAAGCGGCGGGTCATGTCGGCCAGTTCCGGACTGGGCCCGGCGTCAGCGGTAACAGTGACCGGTTCCAGGGCCATCCCACAGATCGGGCACGACCCGGGGCCGGGTCGGCGGATCTCGGGATGCATCGGGCAGGTCCACTCCGCGACCTCACCCCGCACTGGCGAGGTCGCGGGGGGGATGCCGCCTGGGCCGCCGACGGCTTGGGCATAGGCGGATGGGTCCTGCTGGAACCGGTCGCGGCACCTCTGGGAGCAGAAGTGGTATGCCGTGCCGTCGTGCTCGAGGGTCAGCACGCTCTCGCGGTCGACGTCCATCCCACAGACGGGGTCGGTCGCGCCCGGTCGGGTGGGCACGTTGTCGTGCGGGGCGAGTTGGTGTTCGTGCTGCATGTCCGCTGCTCCTGACGGGCGCTCGGGATGTCCCTGAAATGAAGGGCCGGATCGTGTGGGTCAGCGACGGCTGGCGGCGTAGCCGGCGTCGGTGACCGCGCGGATGACGTCTGCGTCGTCGACTGGGAGATCGCTGGTGATCGTGAGTTCGCCGTTGGCGGCGTCGACGGTCAGGTCACGGACACCGGTCACCTTGGACACCTCCTCACGCACGCTGCTTTCGCAGTGCCCGCACGTCATTCCGGTCACGAGATAGGACTGGGTCGAGGTCATGGTTGACACCCTCTCTGCTTCGGGGAAACGCTCCCAGTATACCCCCATGGGGTATATGTTCGTTCGGTGTTCACATGGCGATGCGGTGGTCTCAGTGTTTGGGTTGGTTGTTGCCGTGGTTCATCCAAGCCATCATCAGGCCCATCATGAGCAGGCAGCCGGCGGCGTAGATGAGCCCGCCGAGGCCGAGGCGGCCGGTGGCGATCAGGGCACCGACGAGCAGCACCATGGGCAGGCACATCAGCCACATGAGCCAGTGCTGGCGGGCGCCGTGGTGCGCGTGTGGGGCCTGGGTGTCTTCGGCGGCGGGCGTGTTGGTCGGTGTGGTGAAGGCGGCGTACTCGTCGGGGTGTCGGGTCGAGTGGTTCATCGTTCCGCTCCTTGGGTGTCTTCCCGGGCGGGTGCCTGGGTGTTCTCAGCCTGCGCAGCTGTTGCCGAGGTGGGGCCGTGGTGGCGTGAAGGTCTGGTCAAGATCGCGTCGCCGGATCAGGGCAGGAGGTTCTCGGTAGTGGTGCCGCCATCGAGGGTGCGCAAGACCTTTCCGTCGGCGACGACGACGATCTCGAGGCGTCCGTCCTGGCCGCGCCCCGCGTGCAGCGCCTCGGCGGCGCCGACGCGTGTGGGGTTGAGGGTCCAGGTGATTCCGGCGTCGCTGCTGACGCCCAACTGGCCGGTCGTGGTGGCGATGACCATGGTCTTCTCATCGGCCCAGGTGACCAGGAGCGCCGTCACGGGCGGGGACAGTGTTCGCCAGGTGGCCCCGGTGTCGCTGCTGGCCAGGAGCCCGGCTTCGGTGGTGGCGAGCAGTGCCCCACTGGTGGGGGCCGCAGCCAATGTGCGCGGCGGAGCTGGGATTGAGCGGGTGGTCCACGTCGTGCCGTCGGTGCTCGACCGAAGGACCCCGTCGAAACCGATGACCGCGGTGGATCCGGCGGTCAGGGCGTGGAAGTCCGACTGGCCGCCGCGGGAGGCCACTCGCCAGCTTCGGCCGGCATCGGTGGAGGTGATGAGCCCAACCGGCTGTGGGAGGTCGACGCCGACGCCGGGGTGTCCGGAGGCGTAGTACGTGCCGTCGGGAGCGACGGCAAAGCCCATGAGATCGATGACCGGTCCGTTCTGGACGAGGTCGCCGTTGACGTGACGGAAGAGTCCCTCGTGGGTGGCCAGGAGGAGTTCCCCTGACTTGGGGTCGCGGGCCACGGCGTGAATGTGGGTGATCGCCACGGGAGGCCGGCTCGACGAGGCCGACGCCGGGGACGAAACTGGCGCCGCGGCAGGCGACCCGCCGCGTGCCGAGGGGGTGGCGGCGCCCGTGGAACCACAGGCGGGCACGGCCAGTGTCGCGAGGGCGCTACCGGCGAGGAGGAACCGACGGCGGGCGCGGGTGTTCATGTCGCGTACTCCAGCGCGATCATCATGCCGGCTTCGGCGTGGTAGATGTTGTGGCAGTGGATCATCCAGTCGCCGGCGTTGTCGGCGTCCAGGTCGATCGCGAAGGACTGCATCGGCGCCATGAGGACGGTGTCCTTGCGCAGCCCGGAGGGCAGGGCGAAGGTGTGCCCGTGTAGGTGCAGCGGGTGGGTCATCATCGTCTGGTTCGTGGCGTTGATCCGCAGCCGTTGGCCGGCCTTGACGGTCAGTGGTTCGTTCTCCCCGAACTTGGCACCGTTCATGCCCCATTGGTAGGGCTTCATCGAGCCTTGCAGCGCGAGGTCGACGGTGGCATCCGGGGCCTTGTCCGGTAGTTTCGCGGACTCCGCCGGCCGCAGCTGGGAGCCGATGAGGACCTGCCCGGACAGCTCGGCCGGAGCGGCGTCGACGCCGGGCGCGCTGCCGCTGCCGGTGCGGACCACCGCGATCGCCTGTCCGCCGCTGGTCTTGCCGAACGGGCGGGCCACGAGCGGGAACACGCCGTCGCCGAGGGTGACGATCGCGTCATAGCGTTCACCCATCCCGATGTAGAACGCGCTGACCTCGGTCGGTTCGACGGCGTGGCCGTCACTGTGGGTGATCGTCAGCCGGTGTCCGCCAAGCGCGACGGTGAAGATGGTGTCAGAGGCGGCATTGATGACGCGCAACCGGATCCGCTGACCCGGCTTGGCGGTCAGAACATCGGGGTCGGTGGGTGGTTTGCCGTTGATCAGGAAGAACGGGTAGGTCACGTCCCCGGCATCACCCCACGGAGGTGTTCCCATCGACATTCCGCCCATCGACCCGTGGTCCATCCCGCCCATCGACCCGTGGTCCATCCCGCCCATGCCGCCGGAGGAGGCGGGACCGCCGTCGGCGATGAGTTTCTTGAGGACGTCATCGGGTGTGGTGCCGGTGCCGTCGATCCAGTCATCGAGGACGACGATCCACTCGGCGTCATAGTCGCCGGCTTCGTTCGGGTCGTCGATGATCATCGGTGCGTACAGGCCTCGGTCGAGCTGGACCCCGACGTGGGGGTGGAAGAAGTAGGTGCCCGGGTCGGGTGCGGTGAACTCGTACACGTATTTGGTTCCGGAGCTGATCGGGTCCTGGGTCAGGCCGGGCACGCCGTCGGCGGCGTTGCGCAGCCGGATCCCGTGCCAGTGGATCGTGGTGTCGGCCGGGAGCTGGTTGTCCAGGGACACCCGCAGGAAGTCCCCGGCAGTCGCCCGGACCAGCGGCCCGGGGAGGGTCCCGTCGTACGCCCAGGTCGACACGGTTCGACCGCCGAGGTCGAGACTGACCGGCTTGGCCACCAAAGTCTTCTCGACGAGACGTTGGCTCGGGGACGGGGAGAGCGGGGCCGGGGCGCCGAAGGTGCGCGACGGCATACCTGCCTTCCCCGGCGCCGGTGTGGTGCATGCCGCCACGGTGGCGGTGGCGGCGATGCCGAATCCGCCGAGGAGGATGTTGCGTCGCGAGAGCAGGGGGGAGGTCATGGTGCCTTTCACGGTGGGGTCAGTGGCCATCAACGATCAGGCGGCGTCGTTGCTCGTATTCCTCGACGCTCACCTCGCCGCGCGCCAGGGATTCCTTGAGCAGCGTCAACGGATCGGGGCGATCCATGCCGCCCCCCTGCCGATTCCGGGCCGGGAGCAGGGCGCGGACCACCAGGACCACGGCGATCCAGAACGTCAGGGTTCCGGCGGCCATCAGCAGCCACATCCACCAGCCCATGCCGTACCCGTTGCCCCACATCATCGGTGCTCTCCTGACCCTGTCCTGCCCGCCTCATGAGGAGAGGCGGACAGGACCACTGTCCGTGGGTGACCTCAAGGCCCGGCCGTGGTCACGTTGAGATTTGACGAAGATCGTCCCCTGAGAAGGCCGGGAGTGGACGAGGTTCGCTCTTGAGCCGGGAGACTGAGGCGGTGAGCACGAACCCCACACCACCACCGGCAAGGGTGCTGGTCATCGAGGACGAGACCACGCTGGCCGGGCTGATCGCCGCCTACCTGTCCCGGGCCGGGTACGCCACGACGACCGTCCACACCGGGCCCGACGGGGTGCAGGCCGTGCGCGAACACGCCCCCGACGTCGTCATCCTCGACCTGGGGTTGCCCGGGCTGGATGGCATCGAGGTATGCCGCCAGATCCGAACCTTCTCCGACTGCTACGTCATTGTCGTCACCGCCCGCAAGGACGAGGTCGACACCCTCATCGGCCTGTCCGTGGGCGCGGACGACTACGTCACCAAACCGTTCAGCGTCCGCGAACTCCTCGCCCGCGTCCAGACCGTGCTGCGCCGCCCCCGGACCGGGTCCACGAGCGCATCAGAGACCCCGAGCAGCGAACCGATCCGAGTGGTCGGGGCACTCCGTGTTGACCCCAACGGTCATCGCGTCCACCTGGCCGACACCGAGGTGGCCCTCACTCCGACGGAACGGGACCTCCTCATCACGCTGGCTCGACGACCCACGATGGCCTTCACCCGTCGCCAGCTCATTGACGTCATCTGGGGAACCGACTGGGTCGGGGACGAGCACCTCGTCGATGTCCACGTTGCCCACCTGCGCCGCAAACTCGGCGACGACCCCGACACCGGCCGCTACGTCACGACCGTGCGAGGCATCGGCTACCGGATGGGACAAGGATGACCACCACCCACAGTCCCTCGTCGACCGGCCTCGCGACCAGGCTCCTGGCCGGGCAGGCCATCGTCCTGGTGGCCGGCGCACTGACCGTGGGACTGGTCGCAGCCGTCATCGGGCCCCCGATCTTCCACCAGCACCTTCTCGAAGCCGGACACCAGCAGAACTCTCCCGAGCTCGTCCACATCGAGATGGCCTACCGCGACGCATCCCTCATCTCCGTTGGGATCGGTCTGCTCATCTCGCTGCTCGCCGCAGGCGCCGTCACCTGGTTCCTCACCCGCCGACTGCGCCGCCCCCTCGAGCAAGTCACCCACGCGGCCCGCGAACTGACCATGGGGCACTACGCCATCCGCGTCCCTGCGATCGCTGCCGGCACCGAACTCGAAACCCTCGCCGCAGCCTTCAACACCATGGCGGCCCGACTCGACAGCGTCGAAGACACCCGTCGCAGAATGCTCTCGGACCTGGCCCACGAACTCCGCACCCCCATCGCCACCATCAGCGCGTACCACGAAGGCCTCCACGACGGCGTAACCAGCCTCGGTCCCGAGTCCAGGGCCGCACTGGAGGAACAGACCCAACGGCTGGCCCGTCTCGCCGACGACATCGACGAAGTCTCCACCGCAGAGGAAGGCCGACTTGCGCTCGACCTCCGCAGCCACCATGTCACCGACCTGCTCTGGGCCGCACACGAAGGCATGCGCGACCGGTACGCCACCAAAGGCGTGAATCTCCTCATCGACGAGCGATCAGTGGCCGGACGCCAGGTACTGGTGGACAGAAGCCGCATCGGACAGGTCCTGACCAACCTCCTGAACAATGCCCTACGCCACACCCCGGCTGGCGGCACCGTCATGATTTCGGCGGCCGGCGATCGCGACCAAGTCGGCATCACCGTCAGCGACAACGGTGACGGCATGACGCCCGAGCAACTCGACCACGCCTTCGAGCGGTTCTACCGAGGCGACGCAGCACGCACCCGGGACCGCACCGGCTCAGGCATCGGCCTGACGATCAGCCGGGCCATCATCAACGCCCACGGCGGCAGCCTCACCGCAGCCAGCGCAGGCCCGGACCACGGCAGCACGCTCACCATCAACCTGCCTACCCCGTAGCAGCACCCCAAATCAGCGCCTCAGCCTCCTTGACCGCGAGCGACGCCGACCTGACGGCTCATCCCAATCCGAGGTGTAGGTGGGCCTGAGGGTATGGCGCGTCGGTGACTGGGTTGGCGTCAAGGTCTCCCTGAGGATGGAAGTTCTAACTCCCCATCCGCAATACCTTCCCCGGAGGGGGGAACCCCCAGATGCGCCTGACGCTACCTTCACTTCGCCCGACCTGACCGTGTTCACCGGTCTCGATCATCTGGGGTTGGAAGTCACCGGGCATCCGGTAAAGACGCAGAACGCGGTCCAGGCCTGCCGTGTCGTCGAGCCCGACGACTGGTGCCACCGGTGTGGAGAGCAGGGCGTGGCTCGGGGGAAACGGTGCAGCGACAGCTGGCGCATGTGCCGTTCGGGTGGCGACCGCCGATGCTGTTGGTCACGGTGCGTCGCTACAGGTGCACCGGGTGAGGTCATGTGTGGCGTCAGGACCCCTCGCAGGCGGCGATGCCGGGGGCGAAGATCTCCCGGGCCTGGGTGGCGTGGGCACTGGCTGGCCCTGGGGTGAGGTCGTAATGCTTTACTACTCTCGTGACCCGCCAGTCTTCCGTTCATCCGTCCCGGAGTCAGGTGCTCGGTTCTGCGATCGCCCAAGCGCGTCGGGAGTTCGCCATGACGCAGGGGCAACTCGCAATCGCCTCCGGGGTGGGACTTGAGACATTGCGAAAGCTCGAGCAGGGGCACGTCGAACAGCCTGGAGTGTTTCGGATCGCCGCCATCGCGGACGCCCTGAAGACGACCGTGGACGCGCTGCTGCCGGCGCGACCGAATCGAGTGTCGTCCGTTGGGTATGAAGGCTGCGAGATCACAACCTTCATCGACGCGATCCAAGCGGCCGGCATTGATCTGGTCGCCGACGTCCGCCTCACACCGTTGAGCCGGAAGCAGGGGTTTAGCAAGGCGCGCCTGGGCGCGGCTCTCGGAGACATAGGGGTGCGATACGAACATCTGCGGTCTTTGGGGAATGCCAAGGAGAACCGGCCACTGTTTGCCGGCGCAGAGTTGGAGGTCGGGCGGGCACGCTATCGGGCTGGCCTTCGGACCCCCGAGGCGCGGCACGCGCTCGGTGAGCTCGCCTCTTGGAGGCAGGAGCATCATGTCGCTCTGCTCTGCTTCGAGAGGGACGAGGAGCGGTGCCATCGCTCAGTCGTGCTCGAGGAGCTCGCTCAGTTGGGGTAGTACACACCGAGCACGTGGAACACGTGGTGCGGAAGGTGTCAAGCCGTTTGAGACATCTGCGGTCAGGCGCTTTGTATGAGGGCCTCCCGTGAGGGTTGGTTGATCCACGCGGCGGTGGGCAGTTTCGGCGGTGCCGGCCGGCGGTGGCCGAAGCGGTCGGGGTGCGCGGCGTAGGCAGCGTCGAGGGTGGCCTGCCGCTGAGCGCGGACCTCGGTCGCGGTGCCGTAGTGGACCGAGGCGGGGGTGTGCAGCCCGATCCCGCAGTGGCGG
>NZ_HG764815.1:4052140-4053748 GCF_001050535.1 Nostocoides australiense Ben110
CCGCCACTGCGGGATCGGGCTGCACACCCCCGCCTCGGTCCACTACGGCACCGCGACCGAGGTCCGCGCTCAGCGGCAGGCCACCCTCGACGCTGCCTACGCCGCGCACCCCGACCGCTTCGGCCACCGCCGGCCGGCACCGCCGAAACTGCCCACCGCCGCGTGGATCAACCAACCCTCACGGGAGGCCCTCATACAAAGCGCCTGACCGCAGATGTCTCAAACGGCTTGACACCTTCCGCCTCGCCGAGAGCCATCCACAGGTTCTGATCATTGCTCCGACGTCGCTCACCGATGAGTGTTCCGCAGCCATGTCGGAGGTGCCGTACAGACTGGAAGTAGGGAGGAACCACCGATGGCCCCGAGGACAGTAGTCCTGGCCGACCTCACGGATGAGATGGGCACGGTGTGGCGGGCGGTCACCCTCACCGGCGACGGTGGTCTCGTCCTGTGTGGCCACGACCTCGGGCGCGGGGTGCGCAGCGTCTTTGGCATGGGTGAGTACGAGTTCGAGCGCCGGCTCTCCGCGCGCGAGACGGATGCCTTGGGCGAGCTGCTCACCGCGCCAACCGGCGGCGACCTGTTGGCGGCCATCGCTGCCCGCTTCCCGGCTGGCAGTGGCCTGGAGGCGTTCCTGAAGGAGCACGGAATCGACGGCCGGTTGTGGAGCAGGGTGGGTGACTGACGTCGGTGGCTCCCCTGAGGTGCCCCACACCGCCGGGTGCCGGGCGCCCTGGGGGTGGGTCTCAGCCTCCAGAAGAGGGCAGGCGTCCTTGTGTGAGTTGCCAGTGGTGACGGGGGCGAAGAGCGGGGCACAGCGCAGTGTTGCGAGTTTCCGTGATGGTGGACAGCCGTCGAGGCAGGTCCTCACTTCTCTCGACGGGCAACCGCGACGCCAATCGCTTGCCGCGCGCCGACGAGAAGTTGTGATCCGGTCTCACTTCTCTCCCGGGAAGACTCTCCAGGACTCTGACGTCATCGCTTCCGACGAAAGGGGATGCTCCGATGAGCACCGCAGATCTGCTCGGCAACGCCGAGCAACACAGCAACACCTCGCACGCGTCCACCACACCGGCGCCGGACGCGGCTGAGAGCACGTCCCTGACTCGGATGGCCGGGTGGGCCGGAATCGCCGTGTTCGCCCTCTGGCTATGCCAACCCATCCTCGTGGGTCTCCTCGCGAGCAGCGGCGCCGATGACGCCCCCGACCTTGCGGCACTAGATGATTGATTCCAAGGTGACTGGTGTGGCGTATGTGACTCGGGGGTGAGGGTGCCCAGACTCGGTGTTGCGAAGCAACTCGAGCTCTGGAGGCTCTCGTGGACACCGATCTGGACACCCTCGCCACCGCACTGTATGTGACCCTTGACGATCTGCTGAAGAGACACCCCGAACTGGCGCCATGGCGACCCGCGGTCGGGATGAAACCGCAGGTCAGCGACGCCGAGTTGGTGACGATGGCGGTGCTGTCAGCGGTCCTGGGATTCGATGACGAAGCCCGCTGGGTGCGGCACGTGCGCGCCAACCTGCGCCACCTCTTCCCCTACGTACCGCACCAACCCGGGTACAACAAGCGGGTCCGCCGGCTCGGCCCGACGATGCTGGCGG
>NZ_HG764815.1:4053848-4057615 GCF_001050535.1 Nostocoides australiense Ben110
TGCATCCGTGCCCGCGCGACCTCGAGCAGGGCGACCAGCTCAGCCGGCGTGCGTGCCGATCCCACGTGCTCAATCACGTTGTCGCGGTCCCCGACACGCTCAGCGATCTGCACCGCCGTGGCCCCCGAAGCGGTCGGGACCTTCCGCACAAACACCACGAGCACCGACCCTACCGGCCCGATTAGTGTGTCAACCTCGAAGCCTTCAAGCCGCTGACCAGCACAAACATCCGGCCCGACCCGGAATCACGCCAACGTGGCACGAGTCAGGTTCGACGAAGGTCCTCCGGCATTGGCGGGCGAACGGCGCCATACCTCTCGACATCCCTCTCTGCGATCGTGGCGGCGCGGTTCGGGCCGAGGTCGGCTCGGTCGCGGCTGAAGGCCTGCACCCACTGCTGGCGCGCCGTGGCGACGTCCTTGGCGACGAGATGGGCCGTGTTGCGATGGCGCCCTCGGGTCATCGCGACGTATGCGCTGGCGGCGCCAGTGGTCTCCGTGAGGAGCAGGTGGGCAGTGTCGACCGTCTGGCCTTGAGCACCATATGCGGTGGTTGCGTAGGCGAGCTCTACATGCTCGTAGACGTACCGGGGAGGGAGGGCCCGGCGACCGCGCCGGCCGGTGACGTGGACCGTGAAGTCGGCATCGAATCCGGTGATGACCCAGGTGTCCCGGTTCGCGACGTCGAGCTCGCGGTCGTTGCGACGGGTGCTGATGGGATCGCCGATCCCGAAGATCCGGCCGTCCCTGGTGCCGACTCGCTGCAGTCCTCCCGTGGTGGCGGAGTGGCGGGTGTCCTGGATCGTCGAGTTGAGCTGAGAGACAAGGTCGCGTCGATCAGCGACGACTAGGCCGTCCACACGGGTGAGCAACTGTAGCGCCTCAGCCATCGAGGGGTGGATGACGACCTCGCCGCGGGCCAGCAGCGTGTCGAAGACGTAGTCGGCGCGATCGCCTGACCGCATCAGCAGAGACAGCTCCGCGTACTCAGGGTCGCTGAAGCGGTGCACGGTCTCCAGGGACCAACGGCCTCGTGTTCCCGCACATGTTGCGGCAAGGTCGAGCACACCTCCCCGGCCGACGGCCGGGAGTTGGTGACGGTCGCCGACGAACGCGATCCGGGCGTAGTTCTCGTCGGCGATCTTCAGCAGAGCCAGCGCGGTGTCCTGGTCCAGCATCCCGGCCTCGTCGATGAGGAGAAGGTCGCCGTACCCGAGCTGCGCCGCCGGCTGCGGGTCGGCGGCGACCCGCCACGAGAACCCATCGTCGTCCCATCGGTATCCGTGCTGATGGACCAGCCACCCTGCCGAGTGAGCCTCGGCGCCGACTTCGGCGGCGGCGACGCTGGCCGCCTGCAGGGTCGGTGTCACGATGATCATTCTCGAGCCGGAGGACTCGAGCATCTTCTGTGCGGCTGCCAATGTGGTCGTCTTGCCCGAGCCGGCTGCACCCTCGACCACAAGCAATCTCGCGTAGCCGCCCAGGACTCTGGCCACGTCCAGCTGGGTGGGGTCGAGCTCTGGGAAGTCCGTAGCGCCGCGGAGCCTGGACTACCGAGCCTTCGCCGCGCTCGATGAGCTTCGCAGTGATGGCCTCTTCCACATCGACGACCCGCTTCGAGCTCAAGGCACGCACATGCTCAGGCACGTCGTCCCGCTCGAGCAAGCGGACGCATACAGAGAGGGCGCGAGCGGTGAGGTCCTCGGCGAGCTCGCGACGGACCGGGCCGGACGCGATGACGTTGACGTCGGCGATGAGGCGCTCGACCTCGCCGCGGATGTCGGCGGCGTTCCAGCTCGAGCGCTTCGCGCCGAGGCGAGAGATGGCGACCTCGACGACGGCGTCACGGTTGAGCTCCGCGATCGGCACGCTCGTCAGGGGGGGCGCTCGGGGGGGCGTAGCCGAGGTCGGCCAGCTCCTGGTTCCAGCGGCGGGTGAGGTCGGCGCCGTCGAGGGGGGCGACCTTGTCCGGGCGCGCCTGCGCCCAGGCGCGGCGGTCAAAGGCAGCGCGTAGCTTGGGTCCGGGCTCGCGGCCAGGGTTCTCGGTCCGCCACTCGGCCTCGTAGCGGTCGACGTTCCGGGTGATCTGTTCGGTGCGGGCGCTGAACCGGCCGACGTAGGCGGCGAACTGCGTCACCTCGCCGGTCCTCGGGTCGAGGGTGTAGCCGTGGTCGGCGAGGGCCTTGCGGAACTGCGGGTCGCACTGCATCGCGGCCCGCCCCATGCCGTTGAGTGCGTTGATGGAGTCGACGACGCCGACCGAGTGCAGTCCTCGCCATGTGCCGGCGGCGAAGACGCGGGCGTTGATCTGCACGTGCAGGTGCCGGTGCGGGTCGCCGGCGCGTGAGGTGTGGTGCCGCACGATGGCGGCCTCGAGCCGTTCGACGGGGATCTGGACCTGGCGGCCGCGAGGGCCGATACGCGTGGTGGCGTGCTCGGCGAGCCAGGCGATGATCTCGCGGGCTGCGCGGTCCTGAGCGGCGTCGTATGCGGTGGCCACCGCCGGGTGCATCGCCGCGGCCAGGGACCAGCTCTTCGGGCCGTTGACGACGACCTCGACGAACCGCAGGGCATTGTCGTCCTGGCGGAGCTGGCCCTTCGCAAGACCGGTGGCGACGTCGTAGCCAGCGACCCATCGCTCGTAGTTCGGACCGTCGAGCTGGCCGGCGTCCGTCATCGTGACGCCATCGCCGTTGCTGATCGCGACGATGTGGGTGGCGAGGCCAGTGCCCTCGGCGAGGTAGTAGTCGTCGACTCGGGAACGGTCGGCTTCGACGTAGTTGCGCGCCGCAGCGGCGTTGCCGCGGTAGAACTTGACCCCGCCGTGCACCTCGTCACCGCCCGTCACTACTCGTCAATTACCTTGGAAATGAACGAAACCCCCCACATGGGGGGCGTTCCTACGGATATTCGTAGCATGCGTGCCGCAGGGTTTGAAGGGCTTTCGGCGCTGTCGGGCGAGGCGTTCGCAGACTCGTCAATCGTCGTCACCGTCGACAGGACAGCGGGTGGGGGCCGGATTGGGATTAGGTCGGTCAAGATGTATTGAATGCGGTTGAATTGTCGTCCGCGATGTTGGCTAGGTGATCGACGCGTCTGGCGTGGAACTGGCTGTGGCGCTGCTCCGAGGTATGGCCCGAGAGACTCTGATGGCCGGCGTAGCGAGGACTTAGGTCCGTGGCCCTTGAGTGGTGTCAGATCTAAACTACTCACCGATTCTCGCGCTGCCCGGATCCTCAGGTACAACGCCCTCGGGGCGCGAAGCATCGAAATCACCCCGCCTTCTGGGAGGGGCCCGGCAGCCGGCGCAATGCGCACACGGCCTGAGGCCCGAACCCACCCCCCGAGGCGGTACGCCAATCGTGGACGCCCCAGCGTCAAGCGGTTGGGTGGTGCAGGGCGTGGGCTTCCTGGCCCTATAGCTCCCCGCCACTATTTACTTCAGGGACGTCGCGGTCCTTTCCGAGGGACTTCAGGGTCGTGTCCAGCGGCCGGTGTAAATGAGACGGGCGTAGGTTCGGTTTCGAGACCGCTCAAAGTCATCGAAGAAAGGACCCTACGCCCGTGTCTGCACGAGTATCACCCACCGATCGGATCCACGCCAGGATCGACGCCCTGTTCGCGCAGGACCGGCCGCTGCCGGAGGTCTTGGAGGAGGTGGCCCGCCTCGGCGCGCAGCTGTTGATGCAGGCCGCCCTGGAGGCCGAGGTCACCGAGTTCCTGGGCCGGGAGCGCTACCAGCGCGCCGCGACCATCACCGACGCCCGG
>NZ_HG764815.1:4057715-4059248 GCF_001050535.1 Nostocoides australiense Ben110
TGCATCCGTGCCCGCGCGACCTCGAGCAGGGCGACCAGCTCAGCCGGCGTGCGTGCCGATCCCACGTGCTCAATCACGTTGTCGCGGTCCCCGACACGCTCAGCGATCTGCACCGCCGTGGCCCCCGAAGCGGTCGGGACCTTCCGCACAAACACCACGAGCACCGACCCTACCGGCCCGATTAGTGTGTCAACCTCGAAGCCTTCAAGCCGCTGACCAGCACAAACATCCGGCCCGACCCGGAATCACGCCAACGTGGCACGAGTCAGGTCCCAGTACCGATACAGATCGAGGGGGAACGATGCCACTTCTTGCACCCTCGCGGCCCGGCACATCTCAAGTGCATCGCGGTAGCGCGCGCTGCCGGACCGGCCATGCGCTGCTCTGGCGAGACCGATCCATGCGAACTGATCGAGATAGACGTGGAGCACCGGACCTCAGTTCACGGCGGAGTGGACGCGAGAACTCGCATCCACGAGCGTGCTCCCTCCCCCTTGAGGGTAGTGCCCGGAGCGAGGCCTAGACCGGTTGACCTGGAGCTTCGTGTTTCAGACATGCACTTGACACGCCACGTCCTGCGTGTCTTGCAGGCCGTTGATCACCTGGCTGGTCCACTTCGAGCGTCGTGATGCGAATCGGACTCCTCAGAGTTCTCCCCGGTCAGCTCAGCTGCCTCCGGCACCTCGGACTGCGACTCTTGTTCGGGATCTCCGGGAAACTACATCTACTCGAACGAAGGAAATGGCGCGTAGGTGCCGACATGGTCATCAGGGTGATTCCAACTTGAGACCAGGTCGATCAGGTAGAGGTACGCGGACCTGGTGACCTGGAGGGCCAGCACAGTTGATTCCACCAGCTCGAACAGGTGGATTCGACTGCGCGCGTCGATGGTGATTCCTGTGTCGTCCAGGAACGCGGCATGGACAATCCGATGCGTTCCCGCATTTCGAAGCGCCTGAGATGGGGCGTACATGCCGTCCCCCTCCATGTCGTACGCGAGTTCAGACAGCGCGTGCGGAGGCAGTGAGCGCGCCGGACTCTTCGTGAGGCTTAGCCTCCGTCTTTCACGGGGCAGCGGTTTGATGACGTGAGGTGCGCGGAGGGGCTGTCGGCGTGTGGGGGCAGGCGTTGGTGCCGCGTGGCGCTGCGGTGCGGGTCTTCGAGGGTCCTTGGGTCGCGGTGGTCAGGGCCGAGTGTGTTGTCAGGTCAGGAGCGGGATGGCCATCACAGCGGTGAATGCGGCGACGGCGGCCTGGGTCCAGGGCCAGGTTTCCGGCAGGCGGAGGTGGCGGCGTCGTCCGCTGGTGGTGAGTCGGGCGGGGATGTGGAGGAAGCGGTAGCGCAGCGCTTTCGGTTCGCAGGTCTTCAACGTCTCGGGCAGCGCGAGCAGCCGTAGCCAGGCGGTCAGGTCGGCGGCGATCGCGACCGCGAGAAGCCAGGTGGTGTTGATGCCGTATTCGCGGGAGGGGAAGCGGCCGAGGCCGGTGTCTTTCGCGTGTCGGATGCTGTCTTCGACGCGGGCGTGGGCGCGGT
>NZ_HG764815.1:4059348-4069397 GCF_001050535.1 Nostocoides australiense Ben110
GTGACCTGGTCGGTGCCCGGGGCGCGCCCGAGGCCCAGGTCGATCCGTCCCGGATGCAACTCGGCCAGGGTGCCGAACTGCTCGGCGATGATGAGCGGGGCGTGGTTGGGCAGCATGACCCCGCCCGCGCCGAGGCGGATCCGTTCGGTGCGGGCCGCGACATGGGCGATGAGAACCGCCGTGGCCGAGGAGGCGATGGCGGGCATGTTGTGGTGCTCGGCATACCAGATCCGCTCGAAGCGCCCGGTCGCCTCCGCGTGCTGCGCCAGTTCGACCGACTGCGCCAGCGCCTCGGCGACCGGCTGGCCGTGGCCCACGAACGCCAGGTCGAGTATGGACAGCGGGGTCCTCGAGTCGCTCACCCCGCAACCGTATGCCACGCCGGGGCGATCAGGTGGCGTCGAGTTCGCGGATGAGCCTCGCCGGCGCCGTGTTGCGGTATGAGGCGTCCAGGAGTTCTCGGACCTCGTCCCAGTCCGGCTCCCCCGGGGTCAGGTCGAGGGCCAGCCAACCGTAGGCACCGACATACGCGGGCACGTGGATGCGGGGGTCCTCCTCGAGCGCCGGCCGCTCCTGGTCGTCGGGAAGGAAGACGAGCGAGCGGCGTAGGGCCCACGAGTCGTGGTCGCCTTTGATGGCCGCGCCGTACTGGGCGAAGATCTTGACGGTGTAGAAGCTCGGCGTGCCGTGCGAGATCTTCTCCTTCGCCCCGGGCATGGCCAGCGCGATCCCGCGCACGCGTGCCAGGAGGGGGTCGTCCTCGCGATAACGGGGCGGGTGCGGCATACGGCCAAGCCTGCCAGGAGCGCGGGACCGGGCGCGTGTCGGGCCGTTGCGTGTGACGGGAGTGGCACGACGCGTCGAGCCCCACCCGTCAGGATGGTGATTGAATCGAAGGATGCCGAACGCCGAGGTCAACGGGACCACCATTTGCTACGAGGAGCACGGCAGCGGGGAGCCGATGCTGCTCATCATGGGTCTGGCGACCCAGATGATCGCCTGGCCGCCGGAGATGGTCAGCGCCCTGGTCGATCGGGGGTATCGCGTGATCCCGTTCGACAATCGCGACATCGGACTGTCCGGTAAGACTCAAGGACCCGCTCCCGTCCTGCGCGATGTGCTGCGCGGCGCCGCCTCGCCCCGGCTGGCGCGGCCCGACTACCACCTGGCCGACATGGCCGATGACACCGCCGCGCTCATCGCGCACCTGGACCTGCCGAAGGCCCACATCGTCGGAGTGTCGATGGGCGGCATGATCGCGCAAGAGGTCGCGATCCGACACCCGGAGCAGGTGGCGACCTTGGCCTCGATCATGTCCAACACCGGCAGCCGGCTGCAGGGCAAGCCGGCGGCCTCCTTCATGAACGAGTTCCGCAAGAGCTTCCTCACCCCGCGCCCCAGCTCGCGGGAGCAGGCCGTCGACTTCGCGCTCAACGCGTGGCGGCAGATCTCCGGTCCGCACTTCGACGAGACGGAGATGCGGCACATGATCGAGTTGTCCGTCGAGCGGGATGCCGAGCCGATCGGGCGGGTCCGCCAGATTCTCGCCATCCTCGCGGCCCCGGACCGCACCGCCCAGCTGCGGCAGCTCGACGTGCCGACCGTGGTCATCCACGGCCTCCTCGATCGCCTCGTCTCCCCTAGCGGCGGGATCGCGACGGCCCGGGCGATCCCCGGCTCGCGGCTGCTGATGTTCCCGGACATGGCGCACGACCTGCCTCGTCCGCGTATCGGCGAGATCGTCGACGCCATCGTCACCAACGCGCAGCGGGCCCCGATCGGGGCGACGCGCCGGGCTAGCTAGCGGCGGTCGCCTCGGGTGGCGCGTCGTGGCAGACGGCCTCGAGGTTGTTGCCGTCCGGGTCGCGCACGAAGGCGCCGTAGTAGCCAGGGTGGTATTCGGGCCACAGTCGCGGCGCGTGCAGGCTTTCGGCGCCCAGCTCCATCGCCTTGTCGTAGAAGGCGTGCACGGTCGCGAGGTCCGGCGCCGCAAAGGCTACGTGCATCTCCCGGTTGGGTTCTGCCCCAGGCCATTTGCTGATCCAGAACGCCGGCTTGCCCTCCGAGCCATAGCCGATGGCCGCCCCGAAATCCATCTCCCTGGAGTGCCCGAGAATTCCCAGGACGCCGTCGTAGAAGCGCTTGCTGGCCTCGAAGTCGGAGCAGTTGATCCCGAAGTGATCGATCATGGCTCCGATCCTCCCACCCCTGCGGGCGGCCCGCGGCATACGCTGACAACAGCCACCCGAGGAAGGATGCAATGCGCGCGCTCGTGAAGACCGGGGCCCACGCGGGCCTGGAGATGATGGACGTTCCCGAGCCACCCTGCGGGAGCCTCGATGTGAAGGTCCGGGTGCTGCGGGCCGGCCTGTGTGGCACCGATCTGCACATCCAGGACTGGGATGACTGGGCCGCCTCGACACTCGAGCCGCCGCTGATCGTGGGGCACGAGTTCTATGGCGAGGTCGTCGAGGTCGGAGAGGACGTGCCGGAGACCGCCGTGCGCGTCGGGGATCGCATCTCCGCCGAGGGCCACATCGTGTGCGGCCACTGCCGGAACTGCCGGGCCGGGCGAAGGCATTTGTGTATCAACACGATCGGTGTCGGCGTCAACCGCGACGGGGCATTCGCCGACTATGTCGTCATCCCCGCTATGAACGCGTACGTGCAACCCGAGGGCATGGATCCGGACCTTGCCGCGATCTTCGACCCCTACGGCAACGCGACGCACACCGCGCTGCAATGGCCCATGGTCGGTGAGGACGTGCTGATCACCGGCGCCGGCCCGATCGGGGTCATCGCGGTCGCGATCGCCCGGCACGCCGGCGCCCGCAATATCGTGGCCACCGACATCTCCGATTTCCGTCTCGACCTCGCCAAAGGCGCGGGGGCAGACCTGGTCGTCAACACTGCCCATACTCGGATCCGCGACGCGCAGCGCGAACTCGGGATGCGCGAAGGCTTCGACATCGCGTTGGAGATGTCGGGTGCACCGAGCGCCGTCCAGGAACTCATCGACAACATGAACCACGGCGGGCGGGTTGCCCTGCTGGGCCTGCCCAAGACCGAGTATCCGGTGGACTGGGGCAAGGTCATCACCCACATGCTCACGATCAAGGGGATCTACGGGCGCGAGATGTTCGAGTCCTGGTACGCCATGGGCGCGATGCTGCAGACCTCGCCGGAACTCACCCGCGCCGTGTCCTCCGTCATCACTCACCGGGTGCCGGCCGCGGAGTGGGCGCAAGCCTTCGACATCGCCCGGTCGGGGCAGTGCGGCAAAGTCGTCATGAACTGGAAGGACTGATTCGGATGTATGGCGCAGTACGCGACGAGATCCTGGCGACGCTCGAGGAGATCCGGGCGGCCGGCCTCTACAAGGCGGAGCGGCAGCTGACGACCGCCCAGTCGTCGCACATCGCGACGACGAGTGGGGAGGCGTTGAACTTCTGCGCCAACAACTATCTGGGTCTGGCCGACCATCCCGAGGTGCTCGCCGCTGCCCGGGATGCCCTGCAGGAGTGGGGTTTCGGAATGGCGAGCGTCCGGTTCATCTGCGGCACCCAGGCGCAGCACAAGGAGCTCGAGAGCGCCCTGTCGGAGTTCCTCGGCACGGAGGACACCATCCTCTACTCCTCCTGTTTCGACGCCAATGGCGGCATCTTCGAGGTGCTCTTCGGCGAGGGCGACGCGATCATCTCGGACGAGTTGAACCACGCCTCGCTGATCGACGGCATCCGGCTCTGCAAGGCCGCGAGATATCGCTACCGCAACGCCGACATGGACGACCTGCGCGCTCAGCTCGAGGCGACTCGGCAGTCCGGCGCGCGGCGGGTCGTCATCGTCACCGACGGCGTGTTCTCGATGGACGGCTCGTTCGCGCCGCTGCCGGCCATCTGTGACTTGGCGGACGAGTTCGGTGCGCTGGTGATGGTCGACGACTCCCACGCCGTGGGGTTCATCGGGCCCACGGGGGCTGGGACCCCACAGCACTTCGGCGTGCAGGAGCGCGTAGACATCCTCAGCGGCACCCTGGGCAAGGCGCTCGGCGGCGCATCGGGCGGATACATCTCCAGCCATCGTGAGGTGGTCGACCTGCTTCGTCAGCGCTCGCGTCCGTATCTGTTCTCCAATGCGGTGGCCCCGAGTGTGGTGGCGGGTTCGCTTGCGGCACTTCGGATCGCGAGCACCGCGTCGGAGGGGCGCATCCGGTTGACGGCCAACGCAGCCCTCTTCCGGTCGCTGATGGGCGAGGCGGGTTTCGAGCTGCTGCCGGGTGAGCACCCGATCGTGCCGGTGATGTTCCGGGGCGAGGACGGGGCGCGGCAGGCGACACAGATCGCGGACGCGATGCTCGCCGACGGCGTGTATGTCATCGCCTTCTCCTATCCCGTGGTGCCCAAGGGAGCGGCACGGATCCGGGTGCAGTTGTCAGCGGCGCACAGCGAGGACGATGTGCGAGCCTGCGCAGCGGCGTTCGTGGCTGCCCGTGATCGGTTCGCGGGTTGATCCGGCTGGGGGCGAAGGGCGAGCCGTCGGCGAAGTGGACCGCTGAGGACATCCCCGACCAGAGCGGTCGGGTGTTCGTCGTGACCGGGGCCAACTCCGGGATCGGCTTCGAAGCCGCAAAAGCGCTGTGCGCCAAGGGTGCTCATGTCGTCTTTGCTTGCCGCAATGTCGCCAAGGCGGACGAGGCGCGCGCTCTTGTGCCGGGCTCGCACGAGACTCGCGCCCTCGATCTGTCCGATCTGGACTCGGTCCGGGCCTTCGCCGACGGGGTGTCAGACTGGCGGATCGAGACGCTCGTCAACAACGCGGGGATCATGGCGGTGCCGCGGGCCACCTCGGCGCAGGGCTACGAACTGCAGTTCGCGACCAATGTTCTCGGGCACTTCCTGCTGACCAACCTGCTGCTGCCGCGGCTGACCGATCGCGTCGTCACCTTGTCCTCCGGGGTGCACCGGGCCGGCCGGCTCGACCTGGGCGACCCGAACTTCGAGGGTCGCCGCTACACGCCGTGGGCGGCATACAGCCAGAGCAAGCTGGCCGACCTGATGTTCGCCTACGAGCTGCAGCGGCGGCTGACGGCCGCCGGGTCGCGGCTGCGGTCGGTCGCTGCGCACCCGGGCTACACCGCGACCAATCTACAGTCGAAGACGCAGACCTATCAGGACCGAATCATGGCTGTGGGCAACAAGATCCCGCTGATCGCCCAGTCGGCGGCCATGGGTGCACTGCCGACCTTGTATGCCGCGATCGTCCCCGACCTGCCGGGCGGCACGTATGTCGGTCCGGATAGTTTCCGGGAGTTGCGCGGCCATCCGAGGCCGGTGGGGTCGAGCGCGGCGTCGCACGACCGAACGGCCGCCGCCGGGTTGTGGGACCTGTGCGAGCGGCTCACCGGGCAGCCGTTCACCGTCCCCACGTGATCGCGTGGTGCTCGAAGTCGGCGCCGGTCTGCACGGGGACGACGCAGAGCGCCGGCCGGCGGCATCGGCCATGATGGCGTATCCCTGCCTCTGCTCGGACCACACTCGCCCCAAGCTTCAGGACGCGCTCGACCTCGGCCGGCACGTCGTCGGTCTCGATGTCGAGGTGGATTCGCGGTGGCGTGCCCGCGCCGGTGCGCTGCAGTTGGAAGAGTTCCCTACCCGATAAGGGGGCGAGCACCTAGCAGGGATCCTCCCCCGGCGGCGCGTCTCCTTGCCCACGCTCGGACCCCGCGCCGCAGACCAGAAGGCGGCGGCTGCGGCATACGACTCCTGGAAAATGTCGACGAGAAGGACCCCGACTCGGCTGGGATGCACGCCACGACACTACGACGCGACACCGACATCTCCTCCCCGGAAATAGGTCCGCGGTTAGGACCCGTATGTGGGTCCAAACCGCGGACTTACTTCCCGGCAGCGGCGCTACTGGTAGGGGTGCACTATTCGGGGTGAGCACAGTTCTCCTTTCGCAGCCTGCGAGTTCTCGACCCTGGAATGACCGACGCGGCGTCCGCACCGCCGGGGGAATGCTCACAGGGAGGGCATCGTGTGAGCGCGGGCGGTACTTCAGATACTCGATGGGAACTTCCTGGTCCGTGCTCTAGGGTGGTGGGCATGTTGGTTCAGGGCACTGCCTCGCTGCGCCTGCGCAGCCGCTGACGGCGGCGAGCAGCACTTCTCTTCGTGACGCTCCCGCCCCCGGAGTCATGCCGGGCGGCCGCTATGCCATGCCCGGCTCCGCCACGAACAACGGAGCGAAGCAGTGCCCACCTACCGCCACGGCCGTCACGAGCACGGCCAGAACTACCTCACCGACCGCCAGACGATCCGACGCATCATCGACCTGGTCCGCGACACGTGCGGACCGATCTTGGAGATCGGACCAGGCGAGGGCGCGTTAACCCGCCCACTCCTGAGCCTTGGTAGACCCGTCCACGCCGTCGAGATCGACCCCCGTCTCGCCCGAAAGCTCAACCAAGAGCTTGGTCTCGCCACGATCACCGAGGGCGACTTCCTCAAGCACAGGATCCCTGACTATCCGCACGTGCTCGTCGGGAACCTCCCCTTCCACCAGACCACTGCCATCCTCCGCCACATCCTGCATGCACCCGGGTGGACCGACGCGGTGCTACTCGTCCAGTGGGAGGTTGCCCGACGACGGGCCGGCGTGGGTGGAGCCAGCATGATGACCGCTCAATGGTCACCATGGTTCGAGTTCACCCTTCACGGTCGCGTGCCGGCCCGAGCGTTCACCCCGGCTCCGGGAGTCGACGGAGGCCTGATGGCGATCCGGCGCTGCCCAGACCCGCCCATCCGCATGCGCGATCGTCGCCGCTTTCAGGCCCTTGTCCATCGGGTGTACACCGGTCCGGGACACGGATTGGCTCAGATTCTCGCTCGCAATACCGCCCTCGGAAGTCCGAAGGACGCCACGTCCTGGTTGCTCAAGCACAGACTCGCGGGATCCGACGTGCCCAAGTCGATGAGCACGATGGCATGGGTCGACCTGTTCCGCACGACGGGGACGTCTCCGCCACCGACACGCACCAATCGCGGTCAACGCAGCCGCCGGCGAGGTTGACGACCGACGGCGGGAGGCCTGGCGCCCGCGTGGATCCTGAGGTAAGCGCCTGGCGGTGTTCAACCCGACCAGCGTTCCTCACGCCGGATCCTGAGCTCGGCGCAGGACGACGTACTCAGTCCACTGGCGCTCGACCAGGGCAGCCCACTGGGAAGCGGTGGTGTGTGCCAGGCCGAGGTAATCCGCGAGTACGGGGACGGGCAGCTCCTTAGCGAGATGCGCGAGTGCGGCGTTCCTGGAAGGACGGACTCCGATTCCCAAGCACTGCTTCGTGCGTGCTGCCAGACTGCCGGGGTTGAGGTGTCGGCCGGGGTGTTGACCGGGGAAGAGCCAGCCGCTCATCGACTCTTCGGCCACTTTCCGCTGCTGCAGCACGAGATCCGCTAGAGAGTCAGGGAGGTGGATCGGCGTTCGCCCGACGATGAGTTCGACGCGGCCTTCATGTTCGACGACCTGTTCCACGCTCATCGTGGTCAAGGCGGTCGGCCCGAGGGCGAAAAGGAGAAGGAGGGCGCCAGCCACACGGATGTTTAACGGAAGTGAGGAGTCGACGATGCACCGGTGAAGCGTCTCCCAGCGCCGATCCGTGGGGAGGAACTCCGATGGCTGGCTATGTCGCCGCAGCGGTACCCGCAGCTCGTCCACCAAGCCTTGGCGATGGGCCCAGCTGATGAAGTCACGGATCTCCACGCGAGCCGGCGGTCCATTGGCGAGCCAACGGTCGAACCCCGACTGCGACAACTCTTGGAGCCCATGCCCTTCGGCTTCCAGCCACGACAGAAGGCGTAGGGCGAGGAGGAGACGTTCGCGTGCGTGATGACGAGTTGCCGGGCGGTGAGGGCGCCCCTTCGCCCGTCGCAGTACGTGCCACATCGCGTACCGTCGAACGATCGTCTGGTGCTGGGGCTGTACGGCGCCAAGTCGCTGGGTCAGCCACTCAAGGGTGTCGTCTAGTTCCGATGCACGACCTGGCAAGACTCCGGTGAACATGAGAAGTGCTCGAAGGAAGTTGGCGGCTGCGGTGTTGTTCTCGGCATCGAGCGCCTCGTGGCTCAGACCTTTGCCGTTGAGGAGTTCGCGAAGGATGGCCGCGGATCGGCTGCGCGTCCAGCCAATCGCGGTCATGGGGCGGTTCTCGATGTCGAAGTAGTCCAGCAGCGGTCTGAGGCTCTCAACCACATCACCGTCGCGTGAGATCACAGACATCAGTTCTTCCTGAGCGGTGCACCTCGGACATCGTCCACGAGAGTAGGGAGCAGCGAGGACACCGCAGGCGTGGCAGGTCCACGGGCGTCGTTGGCCCGCGCATGCACCGCAGATCCGGCGATCACCGCTGGCGATCCCGACCAGGGGTCTACTCTCGCCGCACTGAAAGCAAGGGTGAGGCTTGGTGCGGATCTGTTGGTAGCAGGCGCTGCACACAGGTCCGAGGGGAAGCTCGGCCCACACGGGCGAGGTACGACCGCACGCCCCGCAGGGTCGTTGCGGGCGACTGAGGACGTAGCAGGCGTAACAGAGATGCCCGCCATTGACCCGCCTGACTTTGGGCGACGTGCCCTTGCCACAGTCCCGGCAAGAGACCGGTCTCGGGTCCCAGCATCGGTCGCATAGTCGCTCCCCCCGTGGTCCCCGCCGGGGGACCTGCGCGTGCTCTCGACCGCAGTCAGAACACGCCTGCTTGTGGTGACGCTTGTAGCAGGCCCAGCACAAGGCACCACCGGCGACGTTGAGGCTCTTCACCGTGTGCGTGCGCCCGCAACTCAGGCAGACGAAGCTCTCCCGCGGTCGGCAGGTCTGGCACAGGGGCTCGCCACCTGGAGTTCGGGCTGCTACGGGGTTGACCCGGCCGCAGAGGGAGCATTCCTGGCGACGCGCCGGATCATGCCTGATGCACGCCGTGCAGACCAGGCCATCCGTGGAGTGGCGGCCGCCGACTGGCCTGATGCGGCCGCAACGCCCGCAGGGGACAAGCCGATTGGCGAGATAGCAGGTGCCGCAGACTCGGTCGCCGTTGGCGCCCCAGCGGTTGAGAACCACTTGACGCCCGCAACCCGAGCACTTGGCTGGGACGACGAGCCCTGGGTGTGTCTCGGCAAGGGCCTTGAGAAGGCGCAGGCGACTTGCAGGGCCGTCCGATCGTCCTGACACCAGAGCATCGGGGTGGCTGTCCAAGTAGCTGAGCAACTTGGCTTGGACCTTGGGGTACAGGTTGAGCCCACCGAGAATCTCGGCAACAGAGTCCCGGACGTCGGGGTTGTCCAGCAACCGACAGATCGCCTCGACCAGCCGTGGATCAGTCGGCCAGGAGAGCACGTCATAGACCCTTGGGCCGCCGGATTGTCGTGCGTCGAACGGGAGGTTGCTCACGAGCTGCCGTCGTGCCGGTCTTGGCAACCTCCCGATTCACCACCGACACGCTGATGAGGTCTCCCGGCCCACACCCGAGGATGTCGCACAGCGCTGCGAGGGTGTCCATGGACAGCCGCTGCGGCGGCTGGGTCACCAGCCGGTAGACCTGCTCCCGTGATAGATGAATGCCTCGCTCCTCGAGGAGTGGAAGCAGGTCGCTCGTTTGGAACATGCCATGCGTTGCCATGAGCTGGCGCAAGTGCCAGTCATAGCCCATCTTGCGGATCATGAGTGATCTCCCATCGGTGTCGGTCCCGGTCGATGACGCGCTGAAGCAGCCGATGCCGGTAATCGTCTGAGACGCCGGCGTAGACCGCTGTGGTGGAGGCGTATTGGTGGCCTACCTGGTCCTGAACGAAGCGTTCCGGGTAGTCGAACTCGATCAGGTGGGTCACGTAGGAGTGGCGGAGCGAGTGCAAGTCCAGTTCTCCGGGCAGGCCCGCTTCCTCGCGGGCGTCGTTGAACGCTCGGTTGATCGACCTCAGAGAGAGACGTCCAGCTCGCTCGGAGAGGAACAGCGCAGGGTGGCCCGTCGGCCCGAACATCGGTCTCAGTTCATCGATCCACTG
>NZ_HG764815.1:4069497-4070831 GCF_001050535.1 Nostocoides australiense Ben110
GCAAGCGCGACATCTTCATCCGCGACACCGTCGCCAAGACGACGCGGCGGGTGTCCGTCGGGACCGGTGCGAAGCAGGCGAACGGGTCAAGCTTCTGGCCGAAGATCTCCGACAACGGCCGCTACATCTCGTTCATCTCCAGCGCGAGCAACCTGGTGGCCGGCGACACCAATCGCCAAGCGGACGCTTTCCGCGTCGACACCACGACGGGCGCCGTCCTGCGACTCAGCGTCGGCGCCGGCGGCAAGCAGGCCAACGGCAAGTCGGCCAATCTGGACATGGACGCCACCGGCACGAAGTTCGTCTTCAGCTCGACCGCAGGCAACCTCGTGAGCGGCGACACCAACAGCACGGAGGACGTCTTCGTCCGGGATGTGGCAGCCGGCACCACGAAGCGCATCTCAACGTATGGCGGGAGACAGCCGGTGCGCGGCCAGGTCGAGAAGACCACCATCAGCCCCAATGGGGCCTTCGCCGGATTCACGTACAAGGGTGGGTCCGCAAACGGATCCTACGAGTGGACACGCTCGACCAACTCCGTGGACATGATCTATCCCGACTACCTTCTCGAGATCGGCCCGGCGACCAACTACGGAGTGTCCACTTGGTACAGCGTCTATTCCGAGGGCTCGCACTGCACCTACGAAGACGTGGACGTCCCGCAGGCGGGCGGATCCCTCGCCATCGAGATGGGGGCGTGTTCGAACTACTATGCCTGGGCTTATGACGTCAATCCGGCAGGCACTATGGTTGCCATGCAGCTCGAAATCCCCGACACGCTCTATCTCTTCGACGCCGACACGAGCTTTTACGACGACGACCCGGAGGATGTGGCGATCGCCGCGCTCCCGGAGTTCACTACCTCTTTCACTCTGGCGTCCGACGGGCAGAGCGTGGTCTATGCCGACGACTCGGGCCAGATCCGCAAATGGACGCACAAGACCGGCGCGATCGCGCTGATCAGCACCAGGTGAGGCTCACCCACCGCTGACATCGTCCTCGGCCTGCGCCACGAGCGCTCGTTGCTCGGGCGGAGGCGTGGGCCCAACCACCCGATTTCGCCGTTTCCCTACGAGCCAGCTTGACTCCGTACCATAATGGAGCACGCTGCCACGGGGGGCGGCGAACGAACACCATAGGGGGACAACAAGAATGAACTCACGCACGACTCGATTTGTCGCGGCCCTGACCACGCTTGCCGCGACCGGCGCCGGACTAGGGGCGGCAGCAGCCGCGGCACCGGCGCCGGCCGCGGGCAACGGCACGTCGTACACACCCGCAATCTCACGCGACGGCCGCTTTGTCGCCTTCGCCTCCGACGCAACCAATCTCGT
>NZ_HG764815.1:4070931-4074376 GCF_001050535.1 Nostocoides australiense Ben110
CCGGGCGTCGGTGATGGTCGCGGCGCGCTGGTAGCGCTCCCGGCCCAGGAACTCGGTGACCTCGGCCTCCAGGGCGGCCTGCATCAACAGCTGCGCGCCGAGGCGGGCCACCTCCTCCAAGACCTCCGGCAGCGGCCGGTCCTGCGCGAACAGGGCGTCGATCCTGGCGTGGATCCGATCGGTGGGTGATACTCGTGCAGACACGGGCGTAGGGTCCTTTCTTCGATGACTTTGAGCGGTCTCGAAACCGAACCTACGCCCGTCTCATTTACACCGGCCGCTGGACACGACCTCGGGGGGAACCACAGAGGAACAGCACCCATCCCCCAAGTTCAGCAACGCGTCACAGTCGCGAGTAGTCAAGGGGTCACCGCCGGTCGACCCGCCACAACGGCGACTTGAGTACGACGCTGGGTCATAGTTGATGCTAGGGGCATGACGAGGAAATCTGCGTGGCTGCGAGCCGCGCACCGCGCACACACAGGACTCACAGTGGCAGTGGTAGTCACCCTGCTGATCCTGAACCTCACGGACGTGCTCCGCCCCGAGATGGCGCTTCGACTCTTCCTCCTGATCGAGGTCCCGCTGATCCTCGTCTTCGCCGCCATTACTTTCGTGCGGTTCAGGAACCTCGGACGCTCCGCAGGGCCGGGCAACGCCAATTTCCTTGACCGGCTCAAGGCCGAGGAACCGATGGTGAGACCAGCGCTCTCTGAGATCCGCTCGATGTGGAGCCTGTGCCTGGCCATCGCACGCCGAAGGCGCGTCCCGCCCGGGTCGGCACCGTTCGGGTACACCAGAGGCACCTTCGCCATGCCTGCCGTCATGCTCGCGCTCTGTCTCGGCGAGCTCGTGGTCGTGCACTTCATCGTCCCCTGGCAGTGGCTACGCATCGTGCTGCTGGTGCTCACTGTTTGGGGAGCGCTGTTCATCTTTGGATTCTTCGCTGCACGCAGAGTCCACCCGCACTTCGTCTCTACCGGTGCGCTGCACCTGCGATGGGGTTACAAGAACGTCCTCACCACGCCGACCTCGAACATCCTGTCCGTGGAACCTCACGCCAACCACACCCACGCGCACCCGTTCGCAGAGGGCAGCCAGCTGGTGCTCACCCAATTCCAAAGCACCAACGTGCGCATTCGACTTGCCGCGCCGGTCCCTGCAGATCCGCCCGTGGCCAAGAAGGACGCGATCGCCGGCTTCAAAGCGTCGGAAGTCCTGCTCTATGTCGACGATCCAGATGCGTTCGTGAACGCACTGACTCCCCACGGAGCACATGGGACAGGTAGCGATCAGAAGGCGAGGCCCGCATATGACTGATCTCGTCCTGCGGAGCGCCGAACTCGCGGAACTCGCTGGAACGACTCCTCTGTTGACGGACGCGTCGGTTGAGGATGTGGGCGTCACTGTCGGTGGGGACGTGGTGGGGGTATGAGGTAGCCCCGCCGGGGGTCCGGCGGGGCTGTTGGTGGTCAGGGTGTCGCGGTGCTCGTCGGGGTGACGCGGTTGGCTATTCGGTGGTGACCTCGGTGACGGCGGCTCGGGCTGAGGTCTCGTCGACGATGGCCTTGCCGGCGGCGTATGCGGCGACGAGGGCTTGGACGGCGAGGTTGTTGATGGCTCGGGGGGTACCGCGGCCGACTTGGTGGATCAGCGCGGTGGCGTCGTCGGAGAAGAGGGGGTCGGAGCGGCCGGCGAGGGTGAGGTGGTGCGCGAGGTAGCTCTTGGTTTCGGTGTCGCTCATCGCGGTGAGGGTGTAGCGCAGCGCGATGCGTTGGTCCAGGGCGGCGAAGGTGCCCAGCTTGATCCGGCGGCGCAGGGTGGGTTGGCCGATGAGGAGGCACGCGAAGGGTGAGTGGGAGTCCATGTCGGCGTTGGTCAGCAGGCGGAGCTCTTCGAGTTGGTCGCTGGTGAGGAGGTGGGCTTCGTCGAGGATGAGGACGACGGTGCGGCCGCGTTCGTGTTCTTCGGCGGCGAGCAGCTCGACGGTTTGGGGGATGAGGGCGGCTTTGTGGAAGCGGGGTTCGCCGCCCAGGGCGGTGACGATCCCGCCGTAGAGGCCGCGGCCGCCGACGGCGGGGTTACCCAGGTAGATGGTGGTGTGCCGGGAGGGGTCCAGGTTCGCCAGGGCGGCGCGCACGGCGACGGTCTTGCCGGCGCCGACCTCACCGGTGACCACGCCCAGGGCGCGTTCGGTGATGCACCAGCCGATCCGGGCGACGGCCTCGGCATGGGCGGTGTGCCGGTGCAGCATGCTGGGGGCCAGGGCCTTGCCGAACGGCGTTCTGGTGAAGCCGTAGTGGGCTTGGAGTCGGTCAAGGGTCACGGGATCTCCTGATGGTCGGGTTCGTGGTGGACGGTGGGGGTTGGGTCGAGCAGGTCGAGCAGGTCGACCTGCCCGGGCAGTACGGCATTGGCGGCGGCCTGGGGGTGGACGGCGGGTTGCGTGATCGAGGCGTAGTTCACGCGCTGGGTCATGACCTGGGTGTGCCGGTCGCGGACCAGGGCCAGGTAGTCGATCCCGGTGACCGGCGCCGGCGCGGCGGTGGAGTCGCTCTTGACGGCGGGGTGCACGTGCCGGCCGATGACGTGCGCGATGGCGGTGCCGACTTCGCGGCCGGCGTAGCGCACCGTGATGTCGGTCAGGTCGAACGGGTCGAAGACGAGCTCGACGCGACGCCCGGTCAGGGCGGCGTCGACCTCGTAGGTGTTGCCGTGCAGCGAGACGGTGGCTGTCTTGGTCACGGCGCGATGCTCGGAGAACAAGAACGCCTCGCGGAGCTGGGTTGGGGTCGGGGTCGGCGGCGGGCCATCCCCCGCGAAACCGGTCAGGAACCGGGCCAGGGGTGCTTGCCCGGTTTCGGTGTGGACCCGCTGGTGGTACACGGTTTCGACCCACGCGGTGAACAGCTCGTTCAGCTCGGCCAGTCCGCTGACCTGCTCGGTCGCGCCGGGGGCGGTGAGCTCGATGAGGAACTGTTCGCGCACGGTGCGGAAGAACCGTTCGATCTTCCCGCGCCCTTGGGGTTGACCGGGCCTGGAGTGGGTCAACCGGATCCCCAGGACGGCCAGCGCGCGCAGCAGCTGCTTGGAGACCATCGCTGACCCGTTGTCCAGGTACACCACCTGCGGGATCCCCCGCGCGGACAGGCCAGCGCGTAACGCCGCCGCGAGGTGGAGCATGTCCTCGCTATGGCCCCACCGGTAGCCGACCAGCGCCCGGGAGTGGTCATCGATGAACGCCATCAGGTACGTCTTACGCCCGCCGATGACCGGCCCGTGCAGCGCGTCCCCGGTCCACCGCTGGTTCGGTGCGGCGGCCTCGAACCGGCCGAACACTCCCGGGGTGGTGCCGTCGGGTCGGGTGTTCAGCTCAAGGCGGGCGAAGTGGCGTTGCAGCGTGCGCGCCGAGGGCACCACTGCCACACCGTGCTCGGTCAGGATC
>NZ_HG764815.1:4074476-4075707 GCF_001050535.1 Nostocoides australiense Ben110
CCCGACAACACCCGCTACCAACGCGAGAAAGAACTAGTACGAGGACTCATTGACCCTTGGCGTTCCACCAAATGACCGCCAGTGGGGCCTCAGAAGAATGGTTGAACCGCCCCGGTGAGTCGGGAGACTCAGTGGGTTGAGAGCTCCGGCTGCTGCTGGGCCTCGTGTTGAGCGTAGTAGGCGGTCTCGAGATCGACCGGCGGGATGTCGCCGCAGTACTCATAGAGCCGGCGGTGGTTGAACCAGTCGACCCACTCCGCGGTCGCGTACTCGACGGCGTCCAGGGTGCGCCACGGGCCGCGTGGTTTGATCAGCTCGGTCTTGTACAGGCCGTTGATCGTCTCGGCCAGAGCGTTGTCATACGATTAACGGCTCTTCACGGTTGAGCGTGGGTGAGGGTCGGTAGGCCGCCGACGATGAGGAGCATCCGGAGGCGGTAGTTGTCTCGGTTGCGCAGGCCTCGGGCGATGCGGCGGTGGAGCTCGATGAGCCCGTTGACAGCCTCGGTGCCGCCATTGGACGCGCCGTTGGTGTCGAAGTAGCCGAGGAACTCGCTACGCCATCGCTGCAACGTCGCGCCGAGGCGGGCGATCTCCGGGACTGGGCAGGTGTGCAGCGTCGCGACGATCTTCTCCGCGATGGCACGGCCGGCGGCGTGGCTGTCCTGGTGGTAGCCGGAGCGGACCTGTTGGGCACACCGCCAGGCGAGCTCGACCTCGAGGTGTTCGTCGTGGGCGGTGAACGCCGCGTGGAGCCGGGCACGTTGCCGGTCGGTGAGGTGCTCTTCGCCGGCGCGCAGGGTGTTCCGGATCCGGTACAGCGGGTCGTCCCGGCGGCCGCGGTGGCCTGTGGTGTCCTGCTGCACCCGGCGGCGCACGTCGTCGACTGCCTGGGTGGCGAGCTTGACGACGTGGAACGCATCGAGCACCGAGCGGGCGTCCTGGAGCTGGTCATCGATGGCGTTCTTGTACCCATGGAACGGGTCCAGGGTCGCGATCTCCACCCCGCTCCTGAAGCCCTCGCCGCGCTCGGCCAGCCAGGTCTTGTAGGTCTCACCGGAGCGGCCGGGCACCAGGTCCAGCAGCCGCGCCCGGACCCGGCCGTGCTCATCGCGGGTCAGGTCCACCATCCCGGTCAGCTCCTTCGGCCCCCGCCCGCCGTGCTCGACCGGCTTGGTGGACACGTGGTGCCAGTTGGGTCGGCCCGGGGCGCGGTGCCCGGATTGCTCGGG
>NZ_HG764815.1:4075807-4079725 GCF_001050535.1 Nostocoides australiense Ben110
TGTCGGCGGCCACGAGAAACTGCCCGGAGACGGCCACGAAGCTGCCCGCTGGCGGACATGAGAACTGCCCACTGACGGTCATGGGGTCTGCCCGACACGACGTCGTCTGCCTCGCCGCGGTCCGCGGTTGAGGCCCTTTCCTCGGGTGCGATGAGCGGTGCTGATGCGCCCGTTCGCTCCCGAGGAAGGGATGAGTTGAAGTCTGCCGAGGAGATCATGGAAATCTTGAATGCCTACGACCTGACTGGGTCGTTGCGTGATGCTGGGGAGCTGGCTGGCTGCTCCCACCACACGGTCAAGCACTACGTCGAGCGGCGTGCCGCCGGCGGTGAGCTGGATCAGGCCGCGCGTCGGCCGATGCTGATCGATGAGTACCTGCCCAAGGTCGAGGAGTGGGTGGAGCGGTCCAAGGGCAAGGTCCGCGCCGACGTGGCCCACGACAAGCTCGTGGCGCTGGGCTACACCGGCTCGGAGCGCACTTCCCGCCGCGCGGTCGCGACCGTGAAGCAGTCCTACCGGGCCGGGCGGGTGCGGGTGCACCGACCTTGGATCACCGAGCCGGGGATGTGGCTGCAGTACGACTACGGCGACGGCCCGGTCGTCGACGGCGTCAAGACGGTCCTGTTCGTCGCCTGGCTGGCCTGGTCCCGGTTCCGGGTTGTGCTGCCGCTGCGGGACAAGACCATGCCCAGCGTCTTCGCCGCACTCGACGTCACGTTCCGGCGACTCGGCGGGGTGCCGACCTACGTGCTGACCGACAACGAGAAGACCGTCACGGTCGAGCACATCGCCGGGATCCCGGTCCGCAACCCGCAGCTGGTCGCGTTGGCCGAGCACTACTCGATGAGCGTGCATACCTGCGTGCCGGCCGACCCGGCATCCAAGGGCGGCACCGAGGCGTCGGTGAAGATCAGCAAGGCCGACCTCGTCCCCAAGGACACCAACCTGCGCGAGGCCTACGACTCGTTCGCCGAGCTCGAGGCCGCCTGTGTGGCGTTCTGCGAGAAGGTCAACACCCGCCCGCACCGGATCACCAAGCGGCCGCCGGTCGAGATGCTCGCCGAGGAGCGCGCCCGACTCCACCCGGTCGCCCTGACACCGCACACGGTCGCGTTCGGCACCACTCGACAGGTGCCGGTGAACACGCCGATGGTGACGTTCGAGTCCGGCCAGTACTCGGTTCCACATCAGCTGCTCGGTGCCACGGTGTGGGTGCGGGTCCACGGTGTCGGCGCTGAGGAGCAGGTCGTGATTGTCCACGTCGGCGCCGACGGCCCTGTCGAGATCGCCCGCCACTACCGGGCCACCCCCGGGACACCGAAGATCTACGACGCCCACTTCCCACCCCAGCCCGAGGGACCGCTGGACCGTCGACCCCGTGCCAGGAACGCTGCCGAGTCGGAGTTCCTCGACCTGGGTGAGGGCGCCCGGCTGTGGCTGATCGAGGCAGCCGCCGCGGGCACGCCGCGGATGCGGGTCAAGATGACCGAAGCGCTCGCCCTGGCCAAGCTGTTCGACCCCGTCGAGGTCGACTGGGCACTGGGCCACGCCGCCGTGCACGGCCGGTTCGCCGAAGCCGACCTGTCCTCGATCCTGGACCACCACGCCCGAGCACCGAAGGCGGGCGAACACCGGGCCAGCGAGGATCGCTCGCTGACCCAGGGCACCAGCGCCTGGGCACGACTCGGCCAGCACAGCAAAGACGAGGCGCTCTGATGACGACCAGGAGCACCACGATGGCGGCTGGGTCCGCGCCGGCGCTGCCGGCGGACCTGGAGGATCTGCTGCGTCGGTTGCGGCTGCCCCACATCCGTCGCCACGCACCCGAGGTGGTCGCGACCGCGAAGGCTCAGCGCTGGGAACCGGCTGAGGTGCTCAAGGCGCTGTTCGCCGAGGAGGTCGCCGGTCGGGAACGCTCCGCACTAGCGACCAGGCGGGCGGTCGCGGGGTTCCCGACCGGGAAAACCTTCGATGCCTGGCAGCCCGAGGTCTGCTCGATCCCGGCGCCGACCCAGCAGGCGCTGCGCACCCTGGAATGGGTCCACCGCCGGGAGAACCTCGTCGTGTGCGGGCCGTCGGGCACCGGAAAGACGTTCCTGCTGGAAGCACTCGGACAACTTGCCGTTGAGCAGGGGCTGAAGGTCGCCTGGTTCACCTTGGAAGACCTCGGCGGCCTGCTGCGCCGCCATCGCGCCGACGACACAGTCACCAAGGCCATCGCCCGCGTCCTGCGAGCCGACTTGGTCATCGTCGATGACATCGGGCTGCTACCGGTTGCCGTCGACGCCGCCGAGGGCCTGTACCGGCTCGTCGACGCCGCCTACGAGAAGCGCTCGGTCGCGATCAGCTCGAACCTGCACCCGTCCGGGTTCGACGAGCTGATGCCCAAGACACTGGCCACCGCTACCGTCGACCGGCTCCTGCACCACGCCCACGTCTGCCAGACCAGCGGCGACAGCGTGCGACTCACCCAGGCACTCGCCGGCCAAGGGGTGAGCCCGTTGAACTGAATGCCCCTGGTCGGTAGTGGCCGCAGCCCCTTGGGCAGATCCCATGGCCACCACCGGGCAGTTCCCGTGACCGTCAGCGGGCAGGTTTCATGTCCGCCACTGGGCAGTTCCTGCTGTCCCTTGACACTCGAGGCAGAACTCGCCCGTGAGTTCGGACGGCACCCACTGGCGCCGGTGCTCCGCTCAGCGCCCGGGCTCGGACCCGTACTCGCCGCCCGAGTTCTCGCCGAACTCGGCGATGACCCGGCCCGGTTCACGTCCGTGAAAGGTGTCCGCGCTTTCGCCGGCACCGCCCCCGTCACCAGGGCATCGGGCAAGTCCCACTACGTCAAAGCCAGAAAGGTACGCAACAAACGACTCAGCGACGCCTGTCACTGGTGGGCCTTCAGCGCACTGACCTGGTCCCCCGGCGCCCGCGCCCACTACGACCGCCGCCGCGCCGCCGGCGACCACCACAACGCCGCCCTACGCAACCTCGCCAACAAGCTCATCGGACGCATGTGGTGGTGCCTCAGCCACAACCAGCCCTGGGACGAAGACGCCGCCTGGCCCGACCTCATCCCAGCCGCCGCTTGACAACTGACTCGCGTGGGATGTCTACGTGTGGACCGTGACCGGTTTGGTGTACGTGGCCTTCGTCGTCGATGTCTTCTCCCGCAGGATCCTGGGCTGGCGAGTGGCGACCAGCAAACACACCCCGGCTGGTCACCGACGCCCTGCGACAGGCGATAACCGCTCGCCGGTTCAGCGGAACTGGTTGGGATGCAACCGGATTGATCCATCACTCCGATAGTAAGACTGTGAGGGCCAAGGTGTTCCCGGGCTTCGTGACTCACACGCCGATCGACCCTGGGGGTTACCGTGGTGTCGGAGGTGTTCTCGCAGCATCCTGACCCACACTCCGATCGACCCCGCAAGGTGTCATTCCCCGGACTTGTCGGTTGCTCGGGAACACCTCCGGCGAGGCCCGCGGTCTCGCCGGATCCATGTGACTGAAGAAGGGCCTGACGGTTCCCGTCTCATTACTGTCGTGTCCAGGTGTCTGGTTCGGCCGAGGGCAACAACCCGTTGTTGTCATCGAGCAGGAAGGACCAACACGCCATGACGGACACAGCCACGTCGCCGATCGTGATCGGCGGCGTCGACACCCACAAGGACCTGCACGTAGCCGCGGTCGTCGATGCCCACGACCGGGTCATCGCGACCGAGGCATTCTCCACCACCCGCGCCGGGTACCGGGCAATGCTGCGGTGGATGCGCACCCACGGCGACATCGCCCGGGTCGGCATCGAGTGCACCGGCTCCTACGGGGCCGGGGTTATGCGCCACCTCGACCAAGCCGGGATCGAGGTCCTCGAAGTCACGGCTGGCGACAAGGCCGACCGCCGCAAACGCGGCAAGGACGACA
>NZ_HG764815.1:4079825-4093559 GCF_001050535.1 Nostocoides australiense Ben110
CCCCCCCCCCCCCCCACCCCCCACCCGCCGGCCGGCTGCGGGGCGATGCCGCGGACCGTCACGCCGATGCGGATCTGCACGCCGCGTTCGCGCACGGCGTCGGCGACGATTTCGGGCAGCCGGCCGACGCCGCCGCGCAGGCCGATGAAGGGCGATGGCGATTGGGCGGAGAGCTTTTCGCTGTCCGGAGTCGCCGGCGGCGGCTTCGGGCCTGGGCTCGTGGCCTCGTGCTTCTGGGTGCCATAGGCGACCGGGGGCTCCCCGGCGACCGCACGGGCATACAGCTGCGGCATCGTCGCGGCGAGCGACAGCTTGCGAGCCTGACCGGCATACACCCCACCGAGCAGGGGCTCCACGAGCCGGTCGACGACCGCGTCGCCGAGGACGGCGGCGACATAGTCGCCGACGGAGGCATCCGACTCCAGCGGCGGCAGCGGCTCGGGCGCCGCGAGACGCGCGACCTCCGCGTCGCTGAGGATGCCGGCGGCGTCGCCCGGCTGCTGCGGGATGCCCATCATCGAGCGCGGCGGCATCGGATGCAGCGCGCCATAGGAATAGACGGACGCGGCGACGGTCGCCGGCGTGACGAGGTCGGCGCCCGCGCCGATCTCCTCGATGAGGTGCCGGGCCTCGGGGCGCAGGGCGAGCATCGCCTCGGCCCCGACGTCGACGAGGTGCCCGCCGACCTCCTCGCGGCGCAGCTTGCCGCCCACGCGGTCGGTCTGTTCGAGGATCGTCACCTCGACGTCGGGTGCGCTGCTCACGAGTTCCCAGGCCGCGGCCAGACCCGCGATGCCGCCCCCGACGATAACGATCCGGTACATGCCCACAAACATATGTCGCCCACGCGGAACCATCGGACAGCGGGTAGCCGTCGCACCCCCAAAGCCGTCGACCTGATGGGAGCCCCTCATGACCACCAGCCTGATGACCTGGGCCAATCCCGATGGGCGCCGCCGCGTGCCGGCTGCACTCGCTGCGATCCTCGCCGCGACGGGTCTGCTCGTCGCCGGGTGCAGCGGAAGCGACAGCGGCAGCAATTCACAAGCATCGGCGGCAGCGAGCGCTCCTGCCGGTGATGCCGCTGCCGAGGGGGGTGCCGCTCAGAAGGCGGCCGTACCCAATGTTGCCGACCAGAAGTTGGCACGCAACGGCTCGCTCTCACTGGAGGTGGGCGATATCGGCGAGGCGGTCGCCAAGGTGCGCACGATCAACACCAGCGCCGGTGGCGTGATCCTGTCGGAGAACATCGGGTCGTATGCCGCCGGCGAGGCCGAAGACGGTGTCAACCCCGACACCTATGCGGCGCTGAGCATCTCGGTCCCGACGGAGAAGCTGGACAGCACCCTGGACGAGTTGGAGAAGGTCGGCAAGGTCCTCGACCGGCGCACCGCCACCGAGAACGTCACGGCTGAGTATGTCGACACCCAAGCCCGGGTGGAGTCGATGAAACGGTCCGTCGCCCGCCTCGAAGAACTCATCGGCCAGACCAAGGACATCGACGAACTCGTCAACCTCGAACGCGAATTGTCCTCCCGGCAAAGCGATCTGGAAGCTGTCGAGGCGCGGCTGCAGCAACTGGAGCGCGAGACCTCGCGCTCCCCCATCACGATCAACCTGACCACCGAACCCAAACTCGTCGAGGGGCTGACGAACCCGAAGGAGGGCTTCGTCGGGGGCCTGCAAGCCGGGTGGAAGGCCTTCGTCGCCTCGCTCGTCGGGTTGCTGACGATCCTCGGCGCGCTCTTGCCGTTCATCCTGTTCGGGGCCCTCGTCGGCTGGCCGCTGTGGCTGCTGGTGCGCAAGTGGCGGCGCTCCCGTCCGGCGAAGCCCGTTGCGCCGCAGCCGGTCTGGCGTCCGGCCAATCCCGCACCCTCCCCTGCAGGCGGGATGCCGACGCCGTGGGCTGGTCAGGGCGCCCACCCGGTCGCTCCCGTCGGCCCCAAGCCCGATGCGGATTCGGGGGCAGGCACTGACGAGGAGACCTCGGGTTAGTCAGCGCGCCGAGACGTCGTGGACGAGACCGACGAGGCGGGTGAGCACATCCGGGTCGGTCTCGGGCAGCACGCCGTGACCGAGATTGACGATGTGCCCCTTCGCGGAGCGGCCCTCGTCGAGGATCCGTCGGGTCTCGCGCTGGAGCGCATCCCAGGGTGCGAACAGCAGGGCAGGGTCGATATTTCCTTGCACCGCATACCGATCGCCCAGGCGCTCGATCGCGTCGGGCAGCGCCACGCGATAGTCGACGCCGACGACGTCCGCGCCCGCCGCCCCCATCGACGCCAGCAGTTCGCCCGTGCCGACCCCGAAGTGGATCCGCGGCACGCCGAGCTCACCCATGGCGGCGAGCACGTGGGCCGAGTGCGGCTGGACGTAGCGTTCGTAGTCGGCCCGGGACAGCGCTCCGGCCCAGGAGTCGAAGAGCTGCACGACACTCGCCCCGGCCTCGACCTGCACGGCGAGGAAGGCCGTCGAGATCTGAGCGAGCCTGGCGCACAGGGCATTCCACAGATCCGGGTCACCGTGCATGAGGGCTTTGGTCTTGACGTGGTTGCGGCTCGGACCCCCCTCGACCAGATAGCTGGCCAGCGTGAACGGTGCGCCGGCGAAACCGATGAGGGGCGTCTCCCCCAACTCGGCGACCAGCAACCGGACCGATTCGCTGATGTCCGGGATGGCGTCCGGAGTCAGTTCCGGCAGCCGGTCCAGGTCGGCGTGGGTGCGGACCGGCTCGGCGACCACAGGCCCGACTCCGGGGACGATGTCGATCTCCAACCCCACCGCAGCGACCGGGACGACGATGTCGGAGAAGAAGATCGCCGCATCCACCCCGTGCCGGCGCACCGGCTGCATCGTGATCTCGGCGACCAGATCCGGCCGGCGGCAGCTGTCGAGCATCGCGATGCCCTCGCGGACGGCGCGGTACTCCGGCAACGACCGGCCCGCCTGGCGCATGAACCACACCGGGGCGTGCGGCACGGGCAGCCCGCGGGCAGCACGGACGAGGGGCGATTCGGCGGGGTTCACCCGCGAATCGTATGCGGCTCGGCCCGCGCCCGCGCACAGCTTGGGTGGTCGCGAACCCGGCCCGCTCAGGCCGAGCCAGCGGCGATGAGCACGACGCCGGCGACGGTCGCGGCGGCGCCGGCGATCTGTACCGGCCGGAGGCGCTCGTGCAGCACGGCATACGCGAGAGCGGCGGTGATCACGGGATAGAGCGAACCGAGCACGCTCGCGACGCTGACCATGCCCTTCGAGGAGGCGAGGCCGAAGAGGATGTTCGCCGTCAGGTCGGCGAGGCCGACGAACACCAGCACCGGGGCGTCGGCCCACCGCATACCACCGGCCTTGCGCAACCACAACGCGGCGGCGAGGAACATCACGGCGGAGGTCAACCGCATACCCCACATCGTGTTGAGCACCGAGTGGGCGCTGCCGCGGTCGATGGCGTACAACGTGATGCCGAAGCCGGCCCCGGCGGCGCACGCCAGCACGACCGGGCGCCGCGAAACCCGGCCGTCCAGCTCCGGGCCGGAGGCCAGGAGCACTCCCACGATCGCGACCAGGATGCCCAGCCACGTCAGCGCGCTCGGCGCCTCGCCTTCCAGGACGCCCAGGACGACCGGGACCAGCACCCCGAGCGAGGCGATCGGTGCGACGACCCCCATCGTGCCGGTGCTCAGCGCGGCATAGAAGCACACGAGGGCCGAGGACCCCGAGGCCCCGGCGAGCGCGGCCCACAGCGGCCAGTCGCCGGCGGCGAAATGTGGGCTCCGGAACAGCACGGCGATGCTCGTCGCGAGCAGGGCGACCGCTTGCGACCACCCGACGACCGCGGCCGCCGGATGCGTCTTGGCCTTGACCCCGGCGACGAAATCCGACGTGCCCCACACGAGTGACGACGCGAGCGCGAGGAGGCTGAACACAGCCGCACCCTAACCACCGCAGTGTGCCCGGCGCTCGGACACGACACCCGGGCCCGGTGCGGCAATACCGCACTTCCGGCGTGGCCTGCGCCTACGCTGCAGTCGTGGCCACTCGCAGCATGACGTCATCGGCGCCGGAGGATTTTGCCCGGGCGCTCACGCTGCTGCACTCGGCCGCCCTGCGTCCGGAGATCCGCCTGACCGAGGTCCCGGCGCCGACCCGCATCGCTCCGCACGCCGTCGCGCTGACGGCCGACGTCCTCGCCGACCCCCACGGAGAGGAGGAGCTGGCGTCCGGCCGGTTCGTCCTCCTGCACGACCCGGCGTGCCCCGAACCCTGGGGCGGGGCTTGGCGCGCTGTCACCTTCGCCCGGGCGGAGTTGGAGCCCGAGTTCGCCACCGACCCGATGCTCGGCGAGGTGGGATGGGCGTGGCTGGAGGAGGCGCTGACCGAGCATGGCCTGGACTTCACGGGAGAGGCGGGCACGGTGACCCGGGTGATCTCCGAGGGCTTCGGTGCGATGGCGGAGCGGCCCTCGACCGTCGAGATCGAGATCCGCGCCTCGTGGACCCCCCTCGACGACGAACCCGGCCGGCACCTGAGCGCGTGGTGCGACCTGCTGTGCACCGTCGCCGGACTGCCGCCGCTTCCTGAGGGGGTCGTCGCGCTTCCAGGGCGGCGCCGATGACCGACCAACTCGTGCCGGCCGATCTGCCGGTTCCCGGCATACCGCTCGATCATCCCGCCGACGGGTTGCCCGAGGTGGTGGAGAGCGAGCGGAGGCTGGATGAGGCCCCCACCGCCGTGGCCGGCGGGACCGGGCCGGTCTCGATCGACGCCGAACGGGCGTCGGGTTTCCGGTATGGGCAGCGGGCCTACCTGGTGCAGATCCGCCGCGAGGGCGCGGGCACCTGGCTGATCGACCCCATCGCGGTGCCGGACCTCAGTCCCCTCGACCGGGCGATCGGCACCGGCGAGTGGATCCTGCACGCGGCGACGCAGGATCTGGCCTGCCTCGCCGAGGTCGGGCTGCGGCCGCGGCAGCTTTTCGACACCGAACTCGCGGCCCGCCTGCTCGGACTGCCCCGCGTCGGCCTCGCCGCCGTCGTCGAGCACTATCTCGGGCTGGTGCTGGCCAAGGAGCATTCGGCCGCCGACTGGTCGAAGCGGCCGCTGCCGACGGCCTGGCTGCGGTATGCCGCGCTCGACGTCGAGGTGCTCGGCGAGATCCGCAACCTCATGGGGGTGGACCTGGCGCGCAGCGGCAAGTCCGAGTGGGCGCGCCAGGAGTTCGAGGCCCTGCTCGACTGGGCTCCCACCGCTCGCCAGGACCCGTGGCGACGCACCTCCGGCCTGCACCGGGTCAAGGGCCAGCGGGGAGTCGCGATGGTGCGTGAGCTGTGGTTCGAACGCGACCGGATCGCCGCCGAGCGGGATATCGCGCCCGGCCGCATCATCGCCGATGCGCTGCTGATCGAGATCGCCCAGCACGCTCTCGGCGCGAACCCGCCCGGCTCGCTGCCCGCGGGCAACCGGGCCATCGCCCGCTATCAGCGCAGCTGGCTGACGGCTCTCGACCGGGCCCGCGCCCTGCGCGACGCCGATCTGCCACCGGTCAACCTGCCCTCCGAGGGGCCGCCCCCGCCGCGGGCCTGGGCGGACAAAAACCCCCTCGCCGCCGACCGGCTCGCCCGCACCCGATTGGCGCTGACCGCCTTCGCAGAAGAACACTCTGTCCCCGTCGAGAACGTCTGCTCCCCCGAACCCCTGCGCCGGGTCGTCTGGACGCCCCCGCCCGGGGCCCCGGCGACCGACGCCTTCGACGCGGGGCTCGCGGCATACGGTGTGCGGCCCTGGCAGCGCGAGATCGTGGCGCCGATGCTGCATAGCGCCTTCACTGCGTGAGCGTTCTCACCCACCTGACCACGGGGAACTAAGCGCACGCTTAGTTAGAGTGGCGACTAATGGGGCCGGCCTACGTGACCGGCCCCTCCCAACACTCAAGGAGGCAGTATGCCGCGCAGTCTGCGTGAGGTCGTCTTCGTCGACGGCGTCCGGACGCCGTTCGGCAAGTCGGGCCCGAAGGGGATCTATTTCGAGACCCGGGCCGACGATCTCGTCATCAAGTGCATCCGCGAGCTGCTGCGCCGCAACCCGCAGCTGCCGCCGGAGAAGGTCGAAGAGGTCGCCATCGCCGCGACCACGCAGATCGGCGACCAGGGCCTGACGATCGGGCGCACCGCCGCGCTGCTCGCCGGGCTGCCCAAGACCACGCCGGGGTACTCGATCGACCGGATGTGTGCCGGCGCGATGACCGCAGTCACCTCGACCGCCGGGCAGATCGCGTTCGGCGCCATCGACATCGCCATCGCCGGCGGCGTCGAACACATGGGCCGCCACCCGATGGGCGAAGGCGTCGACCCCAACCCGCGCATCGTCGCCGAACAACTCGTCGACCCCTCCGCGCTCGTCATGGGCAAGACGGCGGAGAACCTGCACGACCGCTACCCACAGCTGACCAAGGAGCGCTCGGACGCCTATTCCGTTGCGTCCCAGGACAAATTGGCCGCCGCCTATGCTGACGGCAAGATCCAGCCCGACCTGGTGACCGTGGCCACGCGCAGCGCGGAGAAGGGATACGGCCTAGCGGTCGCGGACGAGCCGCCCCGCCCCGGCACGACGCTGGAGGACCTCGGCGCGCTGAAGACGCCCTTCCGCTCGCACGGTCGGGTCACGGCGGGCAACGCCGCAGGCATCAACGACGGCGCCACCGCGTGTGTGCTCGCGGCCGAGGAGACGGCCCGCGAGTTGGGCCTGCCGATCAAGATGCGGCTGATCGAGTTCGCGTTCGTCGGGGTCGAGCCCGAGGTCATGGGCATCGGCCCGGTGCCGGCGGCCGAGAAGGCACTGGCCAAGGCCGGTCTGACGATCGACGACATCGGACTCTTCGAACTCAACGAAGCCTTCGCGGTGCAGGTCATCGCCTTCCTCGACCACTTCGGCATCCCCGACGACTCCCCCAAGGTCAACCTGTGGGGCGGCGCCATCGCCACCGGTCACCCGCTCGCCTCCTCCGGCGTGCGCCTGATGAACCAGCTGGCCGCGCAGTTCGCCGAGCACCCCGAGGTCCGCTACGGCATGACCGCGATGTGCATCGGCCTCGGCATGGGCGGTGCCGTCATCTGGGAGAACCCCCACCACGCCGACTACGGGAAGGACGCCTGAGCCATGACTGCCACCACTGAGGCCTCGGCCACCCAGGCGCCCGCCCTGCCCGACGAGGTCGTCACCAAGGCGCTCGTGCGGGATGTCACCTTGCCCAAGGGTGCCGGGACGATGGCCCTGATCACCCTCGACAACGGCTTCGACCACACCAAGCCCAACACCTTCGGGCCGGCGACGATCGCCGGCCTCACCGCGGCCCTCGACACTCTCGCCTCGCGGGCGGGCGCCGGTGAGATCCAGGCCGTCGGCATCGTCGGCAAGCCGTTCATCTTCGCCGTCGGCGCCGACCTGACCGGGGTGCCGTATGTCCGTGAGCGCCAGACCGCTCTCGACATCGCCCGCGCCGGGCACGCCGCGTTCGCCAAGATCATGGACCTGCCGGTCCCGACGTTCGCGTTCGTCAACGGCGCGGCGATGGGCGGCGGTGTCGAGATCGCGTTGGCGTGCGACTACCGGACGATCTCGGCCGGGGCGCCGGCGCTGGCGCTGCCGGAGTGCTTCCTCGGGCTCGTCCCGGGCTGGGGCGGCTGCTATCTGCTGCCCAAACTGGTCGGCGTCCAGAACGCCCTGACCGTGATCATCGAGAACCCGATGAACATGAACAAGATGCTCAAGGGCCCGGCCGCGTTCAAGCTCGGCCTGGCCGACGCGATGTTCGCCCCGGCGGACTTCCTCGAGGAGTCGTTGGGCTGGGCGGCGTCCGTGCTCACGGGCGAGACGAAGGTCGAACGTCCCGAGGTCAACAAGGACGAGGCCGCATGGAATGGCGCCGTCGACATGTCCAAGGCCTTCGTCGACGTCAAGACCGGAGGCAAGTCGCCGGCTCCGTATCGAGCGCTGGACCTGATCCGCGCCGCCCGGACGGCCGAGCGCGATGTCGCCTTCGCCGCCGAGGACGAGGCGCTGGCGGACCTGCTCATGGGCGACCCGTTGCGGGCCGGCCTCTACTCCTTCGACCTGGTGCAGAAGCGGGCCAAGCGGCCCGCCGGGGCGCCGGACCGGGCACTCGCCCGGCCCGTCACCAAGATCGGCGTCATCGGCGCCGGCCTGATGGCCGCCCAGATGGCGCTGCTGTTCGCGCAGCGGCTCGAGGTTCCGGTGCTGATGACCGACCTCGACCAGGAGCGCGTCGACAAGGGCATCGCCTATGTCCAGGGCCAGCTCGCCGAACTGCAGACCAAGGGCCGGATCACGCAGGACACGGCCAACAAGTTGTCGGCCCTGATCACCGGGTCCACCGACAAGGCCGGGATGGCGGATGCCGAGTTCGTCATCGAGGCGGTCTTCGAGGAGATCTCGGTGAAGAAGAAGGTCTTCGCCGAGGTCGAGGAGATCGTCTCGCCCGAGTGCGTGCTGGCCTCCAACACCTCCTCGCTGTCGCTGACCGAGATGGCGGCCGACCTGAAGCACCCGGAGCGGGTCGTCGGCTTCCACTTCTTCAACCCGGTCGCAGTCATGCCGCTCGTGGAGATCATCCCCGGTGAGAAGACCGACGATGCCTCTCTGGCAACGGCATTCGCCGTCGGCAAGGGCTTGAAGAAGACGACGATCCTGGTCAAGGACTCGGCGAGCTTCATCGTCAACCGGATCCTCGGCCGGTTCATGGGCGAATACTCCAAGATCGTCGACGAGGGCACCCCCTCGGCGATCGCGGACCAGGGCGTCGCCGGTCTCGCGCCGATGCCGCCCTTCGTCCTGCTCGGCCTGGTCGGCCCGGCGATCGCGCTGCACAACAGCGAGACCCTGCACCGTGCCTTCGGCGACCGTTTCTATGTCTCCCCGAGCCTGCAGAAGCTCGTCGAGGCCAAGGGCGCGGCATACGACCCGGCGATGCAGATCCAGCCCGACAACCCCGTCGAGTTGACCGCCGACCAGGTCAAGGAACGCGTCCTGTCGGCGATCGCCGAGGAGGTCGGGATGATGCTCGACGAGGGCGTCGCCCAGGCTCCGCAGGACATCGACCTGGCCCTGATCACCGGCGCCGGCTTCCAGTTCTGGAACGGCGGCATCACCCCGCTGCTGGATCGCGAAGGCATCTCCGAGAAGGTGCTCGGCAAACGCTTCCTGCCCCCCGGCGCGGCCTCCGTCCCCGCCTGATCGATGCACTGGGCGGACCCGCACTTTTCCGCCCAGTGCCACTTCGTAGCGGTGCGCATCGCAACCTTTGCGAGGCGCACCGCTATGTTTGCGCCCTGGGCGGAAAAGTGACCTGCGCCCACCGGCTGTCACAGGTCCCCCACCGGCGCGTCGATTCGCTTCGTATCTCACATGTGAGTTACCGTGTTGGCTTGTGACCGACACGTATCTGTCCCGCATCGGCAACCTCATTCGCGACGCGCGCCGCCACAAAGGCATGACGCAAAGTGACCTGGCCGAGCTGCTCGCTACCTCCCAGAGCGCCATCGCCCGCATCGAACAGGGCGGCCAGAACCTCAGCCTCGAAATGCTCGCCCGCATCGGCGAAGCGCTGGACAGCGAGTTCGTCTCCCTCGGCCACTCCCAGCCGACCCACCTGCGTGTCGAGGGCGGCAAGCAGCTCTCCGGCACCATCGAGGTCAAGACCTCGAAGAATGCCGCCGTGGCCCTCCTGTGCGCCGCCTTGCTCAACAAGGGCCGCACCACCCTGCGCAGCCTCGCCCGCATCGAGGAGGTCAACCGGATCGTCGAGGTCCTCGGGTCGATCGGGGTCAAGACCCGCTGGCTGCCGGGCACCAACGACCTCGAGATCATCCCGCCGGCCAAGCTCGACATGGACGCGATCGACATCGACGCGGCCCGCCGCACGCGCACGGTCATCATGTTCCTCGGCCCGCTGCTGCACGAGCTGGACCACTTCCAGCTGCCCTACGCCGGCGGCTGCGACCTCGGCACCCGCACCGTCGAGCCGCACATGATCGCGCTGCGCGACTTCGGGCTGAATATCCATGCGACACAGGGGTATTACGAAGCGCATGTCCGTGAAGGCCAGAGCCCGGCCAAGCCGATCGTCCTCATCGAACGCGGTGACACCGTCACCGAGAACGTGCTGCTGGCCGCCGCCCGCAACCCCGGCAAGACGATCGTGCGCAATGCCTCCCCCAACTACATGGTCCAGGACCTGTGCTTCTTCCTCCAGAAGCTCGGCGTCAAGATCGAGGGCATCGGGTCGACCACGCTGACGATCGAGGGCGTCGCCAACATCGACGTCGACGTCGACTACCAGCCGTCCGAGGACCCGATCGAGGCGATGAGCCTGCTCGCGGCCGCCGTGGTCACCGACTCCGCGATCACGATCAAGCGCGTCCCGATCGAGTTCATGGAGATCGAACTGGCCACGCTCGAGACGATGGGGATGAAGTTCGACCTGACGCCGGAGTACTTCTCGGCGAACGGCCATACCCGCCTCGTCGACCTGACGACGATCCCCGGCCCGCTCAAGGCGCCGGCGGACAAGATCCACCCGATGCCCTTCCCCGGCCTGAACATCGACAACCTGCCCTTCTTCGCGCTCATCGCAGCGAAGGCCGAAGGCACGACGATGATCCACGACTGGGTCTACGAGAACCGCGCCATTTATCTCACCGAGCTGACCAAGGTCGGCGTGCAGGTGCAGCTACTCGACCCGCACCGGGTGATGATCACCGGCCCGACGACGAAGTTCCGGGCGGCCGAGGTGGGCTGCCCGCCGGCGCTGCGGCCCGGCGTCGTCGTGCTGCTCGCCATGCTCGCCGCCCCGGGCACCTCGGTGCTGCGCAACGTCTATGTCATCAACCGCGGGTATGAGGATCTGGCCGAGCGCCTGACCGCGCTCGGGGCGAAGGTGGAGACCTTCCGCGACATCTGAGAGAGGCTGGTCCCGTCCCGCACCGGGCGGCGCCGGCCTGGGCGGACAGCACCTGATGGTCACCGAACGATCGCCTGGTGTCCATCTGCCGTTGACCGGGCCCGCTGGCGTGTCTCCTTAGGTTGTGAGCGCCATCGGTCCGGGAGGGATCGGTGAGTTCCACTCAAGGAGTCGCCATGACCGTTTCCGACAACCGCGCGGCACTGCCGATGGCCGGCCACACGCACGGCAACCGCAGCCCGGTGACGTGCCATTTACGTTGCGCCGACGCGTGTTTCAAGCCCGTGCCCAATCAGAGCACCGACGAGACCTTCCACTCCATCGCGAGCCGCGCGCTCTCGCGGCGCTCGGCGATGACCGGTGCCTTCGTGCTGTCGGTCGCCGCCGCCACGACGCTGACGCCGGAGAGCGCCGAGGCAGCCGGCAGCAACCTGCCGTTCAACCCGATCGGCGCCACGCCCGATGACGTCGACGCCGTCCGCGTCCCCGGCGGCTACCGCTGGCAGCCGGTCATCAAGTGGGGGGATCCCCTCTTCTCCGGCGTTCCGGCGCTCAGCGCGCGGGGCACGACGCCGGCCGCCCAGGCCCGCCAGTTCGGCTACAACTGCGACTACCTCGACATCATGCCCGACAAGGGCAGCACGACCCGCGGCATCCTCGTGGCCAACCATGAATACACCAACGAGGACATCATGTTCCCGCCCGGCACCGACGCGAAGTTCATGGCCCGCACCGCGCTGGCCGCGCACGGGATGTCGGTCGTCGAGATCTCCCGCTCCGGCGCCGGCGCAGCCTGGAAGCCGGTCCGGGACGGCCCCCCCAACCGCCGCATCACCGGCACCACCCCCTTCACCATGTCCGGGCCCGCCGCCGGCTCCCCGCTGCTGCGCACCGCGGCCGACCCCATGGGCCGGCGCGTCCACGGCACCCTGAACAACTGCGCCGGCGGCACCACCCCGTGGGGCACCATCCTCTCGGGCGAGGAGAACTGGAACCAGTACTTCCTGTGTGCCGGCACCTCCGAGAAGGAGGAGCGTTATGGCCTCGGCCCCGACGGCGATGAGCGGATGTGGCGCAGCGTCGACCCGCGCTTCGATGCCACCAGGCCAGGCTACCGCAACGAGCCGAACCGGTTCGGCTGGATCGTCGAGGTCGATCCGGAGGACCCGGCGTCGACGCCGGTCAAGCACACGGCTCTGGGGCGGATCAAGCACGAGGCCGCGAGCGTGGCCATCGACAAGGCGACCGGCAAGGTCGTCGTGTACACCGGCGACGACGAGCGTTTCGAGTACCTCTACAAATTCATCTCCCGCCGGCACTACGACGACTCCGGCACGGCCGCGGCCCGCGAGCACAACAAGAAGCTCCTCAACGACGGCGACCTGTTCGTCGCCCGGTTCACCGGCGACGGCCGCCAGGACGGCGTATGCGACGGCACCGGCGTCTGGATCCCGCTCACGATGGGTGGCAAGTCCATGGTGCCGGGTATGTCGCTCGACGAGGTGCTCGTCTACACCCGCCTCGCCGCGTCGAAGATGAAGGCCACGCCGATGGATCGTCCCGAGGACGTCCAGGTCAGCCCGATGTCCGGCCGGGTCTACATGGCCTGCACCAACAACTCCAAGCGCGGGCTGCCGGGTGAGCCCGGCACCGACGAGGCCAACCCGCGTCCGGAGAACAAGGACGGTCACGTCGTCGAGATCACGGAGATGGACGGTGAACACACCAGCCGTCGCTTCACCTGGCTGCTGTTCTTGATCTGTGGCGACAAGGATTCCGCCGGCACCTACTTCGGGGGTTACACCGGCCCGGTCTCCCCGATCGCCTGCCCGGACAATCTCGCCTTCGACAGCCGGGGCAACCTGTGGATCTCCACCGACGGCCAGCCGAGCGCCATCGGTCTGGACGACGCCCTGCACTGCGTCGAGACCGCCGGCACCTATCGCGGCCGCGTCCGCCAGTTCCTGTCCGTCCCGGCCGGCGCCGAGACCTGTGGACCGGTCATCCACGACAAGGACGGATCGGTCTTCGTCGCGGTGCAGCACCCGGGCGAGGACGGATCGTGGGAGGCCCCGCAGTCCCACTTCCCCGACTACGGCAAGGGCGTCTTCAAGGGCCCCCGCCCCGCCGTCATCCAGGTCACCCGCGCCTGAAACCCACTGCGCTCCAAGGAACTTCTGCTAGCAGAGGTTAGTAATCAGCACACCTAGGGAGGTCTGCTGATTTGACCAGCCTCTGCTAGACCCTATGGGGGCGGGCGGGGTTTCGGTTGAGGGTTGAGGCCGGGGCCTCGCGTATGCAGAGAATCGTGGATCACCTGCCAGATGGGCTGGCGGTGCCGACATGCATAGGAGGCCCCGGTGTTCATAGAGCGTACGAGTATCGGCTTGGATGTGCACGCGAGATCGGTCAGAGCGGCGGCGATCGACACGGTCACGGGGGAGGTGATTGAGCGGACGGTCTCTGCGCCGGTGGTCGATGTCGTGGGTTTCGTGGAATCTGTTGCGGCAGAACATGGTCCGGTGTTGGTGACGTATGAGGCGGGGCCGACGGGGTTCGGGTTGGCGCGGGCGCTGCTGACGGCGCGTCATGCCTGTCAGGTCGCGGCGCCGTCGAAGGTGTTGCGGCCGGTGGGGGATCGGGTCAAGACCGACCGGCGGGATGCGTTGTTGCTGGCCCGGCTGGCCCGTAACGGCGACATCGTGCCGGTCGCTATCCCGACACCGTCTCAGGAATCAGCCCGGGATCTGGTCCGCGCG
>NZ_HG764815.1:4093659-4095279 GCF_001050535.1 Nostocoides australiense Ben110
GGCGAAGTGCGCGCTGATCTCCCCGGTCGTCAACCCGCGGGCGAACAACGACAACACCACCGCGTCCACGTCGTTCAGGCGGCGCTGCCGCTTCTTGACGATGACCGGCTCGAACGTGCCGTCCCGGTCCCGCGGGACCTCGATCACCACCTCCCCGGCCGCGGGGGTGGTCACCGTCTTGGCGCGAGTTCCGTTGCGGGAGTTGGCATTATTCCTTCCCTCGGCTGCGTGTTTGTCGTAGCCGAGGTGCTCGGTCATCTCCTCCTCGAGAGCGATCTCGAGCACGTCCTTGGTCAAGATCTTCAATAGCCCGTCCGGGCCGGTCAGGTCCTCACCACGGGCGCGGGCGGCCTTGACCAGCTCCCGCACCGCAGCCCGTTCGGTCTCCGAACGGGAGACCCTCCTGGTCTTTTTCGCTTCCTTCGGCATCGAGCTCACGCTCGGCAGTGTCTCGGTCATCACTGACCTTCCTCGCCAACCTCGTTGGCGTGTCGAGCCAGTTACACCGTTTATCGGACAGTCTCAACGGGGTGAATCCCAGATGAGGGTGGCGATTGCGGTAGGGGTGAGTTGTCCGAAGCGCAGGCTGGTGACCGCGTAGAGGACTTCTTTGCTGGTGCGGTCGTGATGGGTGCGGTGTCGAACGATGCGCAGGGCTTGGTGGGCGTGGGGGAAGGCGATCCCGGGGCGGAGTTCGACGATCTGTAGGGTTCGGGTCTCGCGTCGGCCGTGGGCCTTCTCGGTGCTGGTGTGCTGGATCGGGACCTGTTTCCAGGGCAGGGCGGCGAGTTGCCGGTATGTGGTCGGCTGATTTCCTTTGACGATGAATAGATAGTGCCCGTGGTGGCGGTGTAGGTAGTGCGCGTGGCCGGTTTGGGTGTGGAGGGCGTCCGCGGTGACGACCAGTCCGGTGAGGTCGAGTCGGTCCAGTAGTGTTCGGAAGCAGGCGATTTCGCTGGTGCCGGTGGTCTCGACCTGCCCAAGGGGGATCCCCGCGGTGTGCTCGACCATCGAGAACAGGTGGACTTGGGTGCCGTCGCGGGTGCGGGCCCCGCGGCAGGTTTTGCCGTCGAGCGCGACGGCGCGGAAGGTGGCGGGGACCGCCGGGTCGTTCCGTGCGGCGAGCCAGGCGTGTAGAACGGCGTCGAGCAGGTCGGGGTCGAGCAGCAGCAGTACCCGTCGGATCGTCGCGCAGGCCGGCGGGGTGCGGGTGATGCCCAGGCGCGGGCGGGCCCAGTCGGGCAGGTCCGCGGCCCATTCGGCGATCGCGGCCTGCGTGCGCTGCCCAGCCAGCACGGCCGCCAGACCCGAGTCGTGCCAATTTAGTGTGTCGCGGGCTCGTGGCCTGTGGCGATGAGGATGTCTCGGGCGGCGTCAGTGAGGGAGTCGGCCGCGGTGTGGGGGTGGCCGGCGATGGTGATGGTGATCTGCTGGATCGGGCGGAGCGCGCGCACGATCTTCTTGATGCTCATGCCGGTCTGGTCTTGGAGGCGCCGGGAGATGGCCAGCGCGGCGAAGACGATGGTCAGGTGGGCCTCGATCGCGTCTTTGGTGTGGTGGAAGATCGGTCGGGCGCGTAGGTCGCTCTTGGACATCCGGAACGACGCCTCGACCTGCCAG
>NZ_HG764815.1:4095379-4105564 GCF_001050535.1 Nostocoides australiense Ben110
CTGGCAGGTCGAGGCGTCGTTCCGGATGTCCAAGAGCGACCTACGCGCCCGACCGATCTTCCACCACACCAAAGACGCGATCGAGGCCCACCTGACCATCGTCTTCGCCGCGCTGGCCATCTCCCGGCGCCTCCAAGACCAGACCGGCATGAGCATCAAGAAGATCGTGCGCGCGCTCCGCCCGATCCAGCAGATCACCATCACCATCGCCGGCCACCCCCACACCGCGGCCGACTCCCTCACTGACGCCGCCCGAGACATCCTCATCGCCACAGGCCACGAGCCCGCGACACACTAAATTGGCACGACTCGGGTATGACCCCACACTCAATGGTGAAGAGCCGGATTACGCGGCCCGCTGACGCCACCAGCACAGTTCGCGGCCACCGGTGAGCCCGTGGGGGCGGCGCAGCAGCATGGCGACAAGAAGCACGCCGAGAGCCACATTCGCCAACCCGGGACGGGACGGGACGTCGAGCCCAAGCAGGCTTCCGTCCTCGACGCGCCGCAGGAACTCCTGCAGCACGCCGACAACCACGGCACCGAACACGGCGCCGCTGAGGCTGCGCGCCCCGCCGACCACCAGCATGGCGATGACGATGAAGGTGTAATCGAGGTAGAAGACGGACGGGCTGACCGAGCCGAGGAACATGCCGAAGAGCGCGCCACCGACACCGTTGAGGAAGGCGCTGAGAATGAAGGCCTGACCGCGGCGCAGGGAAATCCACACCCCCGAGGCGGCCGCTGCGACCTCGTCGTCTCGTGAGGCCCGGAGCTGCCTGCCGGAAGAGGAGGTCTGGTGGACTCCGGCGACAACGAGTGCCACGAGCACCCACACCAAGGCCCACGTCAGCGTCGTGGTGGTCGGTATGGAAGACAATCCGCGCCGCCCTCGGGTCAGATCCGACCACTCGCTTGCCACGACGTTCATCGAGATGAGCATCGCGACCGTCGCCAGGCCGGCCGAGAGCCCCCCGATGCGCGAGAGTGGCACGGCGATCGGAATGGCTACTAGGACCGCCACCAGCCCAGCGATCAGCACCGCTGCCGCTGGCACGAAGGTCACGCTCCGCAGGAACTCGGGCGCGTTCGGGACCTGTACCTGTTTCAAGGCGGTGGGCATCACCAGTAACCCACCGACATAGGCGCCCAACATGGCAAAGGCGAGTTGGCCGAAGGAGTAGACCCCGGAGTTGCCGGTGAACACGTACAGGCCGACGACCAGCACGATATTGATGAGGATGACGATGACGGCCTGTTGGAGCGAGTTCGGGGACACCGCGTACACGATCGTGGCCACGACGGCGACGAGCGCGAACAACGAGAGCGGCACTCCGAGGCGCCCGGCGAGTCGGTTCATATGCGTTCACCCTGCTTCGGCGAGATCAGGCCCTGGGGGCGGACGACGAGAAGGAGAAAAACAGCTGCGAACAGGAAGGCGTCCCGGAAGGGGCGCAAGTCACCGGGCAGGAACGACTGCAAGAGCTGGCTCGTGATGCCCAGGGCGAACCCGCCTAACACCGCGCCGCGAAGGCTGGACAGGCCGCCGACCACCGCTGCGATGAGTCCGTAGAGCACGGGCGCGAGCCCGAAGATGGGGGTGACCGTTCCCGTCGTGCCCACAAGGAGGATGGCCGCCACGGCAGCTAACACCCCGCTGATGGCGAAGGCCAGCATGATGACCCGGTTGGCGCGCACCCCAAGCATGCGGGCGGTGGTGAAGTCCTCTGCCGCGGCGCGCATGTGCGTGCCCCAGCGGGTCTTGGCCAGGAAGAGGCTCAAGCCGATGAGCAAAAGCGCCGTCACGATGATGGTCACGCCATTGAGGGTCGGGACATAGACACTCCCGAACACCCAACTCAGCTGGAACCAGTCGTCGAGGGGACTCGCCTTCGGGAGTGACCCGAACGTGGCTTCACACAGAGCGGTGAGCAGGACGGACACGGCGAAAGAGGTCACGAGCAGCGTCGCGGGATCGGCTCCCCGCAAACCCCGGAAGGCAACGAACTCCAGAAGCAGAGCGAGCAGGACGCAGACTGCGACGGTGACCAGAATGCGAAGCACAAGAGGGAGGTTTGCCGTGACGGCCATGGCGTACGCGCCGACCGTGATCAAACTGGCGTGCGCGAAGTTAATCAGCCGCATGATGCCGAAGATCATGGCGACGCCCAACGCGTACAGGGCGAATAGGCTCCCCAGATAGACCGCGTCCAATGCGGCTTGGATGAGAGCGGTCACGGGGTCACCTCGGGTTCTAGGCCCAAATACTCCGCAGCCATCCCGCCTCCTTCTCCGAGAGCCTCCGGGGTGCCCGAGCGGGTGACGCGCCCGGTTCCCATGACATAGGCGCGGTCGGACATCTCGACCGCCCGCGTGGCGTTTTGCTCGACCAGGAGGATGCTGAGCCCGTCTTCGCGCAAGGCGACAATGGTCTCGAACACGCCGTCGACGATGCGTGGCGCCAGACCGAGTGACGGCTCGTCGAGAAGCAGCAACTGCGGGGAGGACATCAGGGCCCGAGCGATCGCCAGCTGTTGTTGCTCGCCGCCGGACAGGTACCCCGCGTGCTGGCTCCGTCGCTCGGCGAGGATCGGGAACCTGGAGAACTGCTCGTCCAGCGATCGGCGCACCTGCTCACGATCCGGCCGACAGGTCGCACCGAGGAGGAGGTTCTCTTCGACCGTGAGGGATGTCAGGATGTGACGGCCCTCGCGGACGAGAGCGATCCCCCGGCGCACTACGTCCTCCGGCTTCTCGCCGTCGATGGAACGCCCATGGAACGCAATGGTCCCGCCGCGGGGCCGCAGGAGCCCGGCGACGGCCGACAAGGTGGTGGTCTTACCCGCACCGTTCGGCCCGACCACAGCGACGATCTCGCCCGGTTGGACGTACAGCGACACGCCACGGACGGCGGTGAGGGTCCCGTAGGCCACGGTCAGGTCCTGGACGTCGAGGAGCGGCCGGGTCGTCTCAGTCATGGCGTGCCCCGCTCCCCAGGTAGGCATCAATGACCGCGGGGTCGGAGCGGACCTGCTCGGGTGTGCCGATGGCCAACGTCCGGCCGTGATCGATGACGTGGATGCGATGACACAGCCGCATCACGAGCCGCATGTCATGCTCGATGAGGAGCAAACCGCACCCGAACATCTCTGGTACGGCGTCCAACTGCTCGAACAGAACATCGCTCTCCTCCTCGTTGAGGCCGGCCGCGGGCTCGTCGAGGATGAGGTAGCGCGGGTTGCCGACGGCGGCCCGAGCGATGCCCAGGCGCCGCTCGTCGCCGTAGGGCAGGGCGTCAGCGGACGATGCCGCGTGCCTGCCGAGACCGAACGCATTGAGCGCCTCGGTCGCAGCCGCGCGCGCGTCCCTGCTCGACAATCCGCAGCCCAGCGCCGCTACTTCGACGTTCTCCCGAACGCTCATGCCGTGAAATAGTCGAACGGCTTGGAACGAGCGCCGCACGCCGAACCGGGCGAGGCGGTGTGCACGCCACCCCGTGACGTCCGCACCGTCGACCGAGAGACGCCCCGAATACGCCGCGAAGCCGGTCAGGGCGTTGGTGAGCGTCGTCTTCCCTGCCCCATTTGGCCCGATCAGTCCCAGGATCTCGCGGTGGCGCAGCTCGAGATCGACATCTTGGACGGCCTTGATGCCATCGAAGGTGACGGACAACCCACTCGAGCGCAGCGCGAGGCCGGCGCCCGTGCGCAACTCATCGCTCCCTTCGCTGCGATCCCGCACACTCATCCGTAGGGGCCTGTCAGCACGGCTGTTCACCGGGGATGGCGTCGGTGTTCGTATAGGCGACAACCTTCGGCTTGCCACCCTGGTAGCTGATGACCTGCGCCCGCCGGGGGGTCGGGATGTGACACTGGGGGGTGAAGGTGGTGTTGCCGAGCAGGAGTTTGACGTCGGTGAAACCGTCGAATGCCTTCTGCAGGGCGGCAGCGTCGAGGCTGCCAGCCTGCTCGGCGGCGAGGGAGAAGGCCTGCACAGCGGAGTAGCCGAAGGCCGGGTACATGCCGCTCGCCGGGGGTTTGCCTGTCTCCTGTTCAAACCTCTTGTAGAACTCGTTCCGCGCAGCGCTGTAGTCGTCCCCATAGATGGACGTGGGCACCAGGATGCTGAAGTCGCCGGGATCCTTCACAGCGTCCAGCCAGTACACGCCGTCGAAGGCGCTCCCACCGACGACCGGCAGATTGATTCCGGCCGTGCGGATCTGGCGCAGCAATGTGGCCCCGCCCGGCGGATAGCTCGCGAGGATAATCACGTCGGCCTGCGACTGCCGGATGCCGGCGATCTGGGAAGCAGCCGACGCATCACCGTTCTGGTAGTCGTCCTCGGCGGCCAGTTCGAGGCCGACCTCTTTGGCGCGAGCCGCGAATGTCTCACCCAGAGTCTGGGTAAACTGCAGGGCCTGGTCGGTGATCAGATAGGGCTTTGAAAAGCCCTTGGTTTTCACGTAGTCCGCTATCGCCGAACCCTCGGCCTTCATGCCGCTGTTGAGGTTGTAGGTGAGGGCGCCGATCCCCTTGAAGCCGAATTCGGCGGCGCCGGCGCATCCGAACGCGATCACTCCCTTCGCGTTGACGGTTCGCGCCGCCGGGCCCCCGATGTCGTAATCACACGAGGTGAACACGAAGTCGGCCTTCTTCTCGAGGATCGCTTCGGCAGCGGTCTGGATCTTGGCCACGTCCGTGCCGTTGTCCGTCGTGACCAGTTCGACAGGCCGTCCCAGAATTCCGCCCGCTTTGTTCACGTCGTCGATAGCCATTTTCATGCCTGCCTGGATCGGCAGATCGTAGAGTGACATGAACCCGGTCAGGCCGGCGGTTTGGCCGATGACAATCGGATCGCCCGAGGGCGTCGCGGCGTCGACCTTCGCCTCAATGAGGCTCGCGTTGTCCGCGGGTTTGGTCGCGGGTGCCGCGGCCGGGGTTTGACCGGTCGAGCCGGGCGCCGCGGAGCCTGCCGAGGTGGGGTCGTGGGTGCTCGTCGTCGTACAAGCGCCCAGCGCCAGGAGGGGGGTGGTGGCGAGCATGAGGCCTCGCCGCAGTGGTCCGCGCATGGACTGCTCCTTCCGGCGACTGGGCCGCCGCTGGTTCGGGCGCGACGTGAGGAGGACACAGGTTGGACCTAGTGCCCTCACCCCGGAGGGGTCGGGGGCTGCTCGCCGCGTTGTGGCAGCAACGTAAGGAGGTGCGAGACCGGACGGTAGGTTCATCGTGCCCACGTCTATGTGTCAGGTGTGCACTTTGACCACCATTGGTGCGCGGGAGTTCCCCTTCGCGCATAGCGGTGCCCCTGTGGTCTCCCGCGGTCGCCGGCGGTTCGTCATTCTGGGCAGATGGAGTCCCCACTGCCCTTCACGTCGCCGGCCGATCTGGCGGCGGCCCTCGACGCGACCGGCTACCTCGCCGACGACGCACTCGCGACCATCGCCTGGCTCGGACTGCACCTGCATCGCCCGCTGCTCATGGAAGGGGATCCGGGCACCGGTAAGACGTCGCTCGCGGAAGCGCTGTCAGAGGCGATGGGCATCCCCCTTATCCGGCTGCAGTGCTACGAGGGACTGGACGCCACCCAGGCGCTCTATGACTGGGATTTTCCGCGCCAGATCCTCCATCTTCGGGCTTTGGAGACCGTGCCGGAGCAGGGCCGCGACGTGAACGAGATCGAGCAGGGGCTTTTCGCCGAGCGTTTCCTGCTGGCGCGACCGGTGCTTCAGGCACTGCGTGAGAGTCCGTGCGTGCTGCTCATAGACGAGGTCGACCGCGCTGACGATGAGTTCGAGGCATTCCTGCTCGAAGTGCTCTCGACGTGGCGCGTCACCATCCCCGAACTCGGCACGATCAGCGCACAGGTCCCTCCGGTCGTCGTGCTGACAAGTAACCGCACGCGGGAGTTGCACGACGCGATCAAGCGGCGCTGCCTATATCTGTGGCTCGACCACCCGAAACTCGAGCGGGAGATTGCCATCCTGCGACGGCGCGCCCCCGAGGTGTCGCACGCCCTCGCGGAGCAGGTGGTCCGGGCGGTTCAGGCACTCCGATCCGATGTCGAACTCCTCAAGCCGCCGGGCGTTGCGGAGTCGATGGACTGGGCCCGGGCCCTGCACGCGCTCGGCACTCGAGAACTAGATACCGAGGCCGCGGCCGCCACTCTCGGCGTGGCCATCAAGTACCGCGAGGATGCCGACCGCGTCCAGTGCGCCATCGAGAGGATCCTCGGGTGATGGACCTTGCATTGCCCCGCCCGCCCGAGGAAATGTTGCTTGGCTTCACGCTGGCCTTGCGCGCCGCAGGGGTCGATATTACGGCGGATCGCGAACGTGCCTACCTTCGCGCAGCGGCCGCGCTCGGGCTCGACGATCCGCACGGGTGCTATCACGCCGGGCGGGCAACTCTGTGCGGCTCACCGGCGGACCTCGAGCGTCATGACACGGTGTACGCCGCCTGGTTCGGGGGCAAAACCGCCGTCGCTGGGCAGCGCTTCCGGCCCCCGGCCCCCACCGCGCCCGCGGCTCTGGCCGAAGTCGGCGAAGGTGGGACGGAGTCGGACCAGCAGGAATCTCAGGTCGCTCAGGCCAGTTCGCACGAGGTGCTGCGCCAACGGGATGTCGCCACGTTATCGGCCGGCGAGAAGGCGGAGTTAGGCCGGCTATTCACCCGGATACAGCCACGGGCTCCGCGCCGTTGGTCCCATAGGCGCACACCCGCGCGGAGAGGCGAGGTTGATCCCGCTCGAACCCTCCGGGAGATGTTGCGGCGGCTGGGTGAGCCGGGGCGGGTGCGCCATCGCCGGCGTGCTCCCCGACCGCGGCGTGTCGTGATGCTCATCGATGTCTCCGGTTCGATGAGCCCTTATGCCGACGCCCTGCTGCGACTAGCGCACCGCTTCGTGTCGACCGGGTTGCCGGTGGAAGTGTTCACCTTCGGCACGCGGCTGACCCATATCACCCGGCCACTGCGCAGGCGCGATCCCGACCAGGCCCTCGTGGCCGCAGGCGACGCGATCCCGGACTGGTCCGGAGGCACCCGCCTGGCCGAGGGCATCAAGATCTTCCTAGAGCGCTGGGGGCGGCGTGGGACGGCACGCGGCGCGGTGGTCGTCGTCTTTAGCGACGGCTGGGAGCGAAGTGACCCGGAGGCCCTCGGGGAGCAGATGCGTCGACTTCGGGTGCTGGCGCACCGGGTCATCTGGGTCAATCCGCACCGCGGTCTGGCCGGGTATGCGCCTGTGCAGGCAGGCATCCGGGCGGTGCTGCCCTACTGCGACGACTTCCTCGCGGGCCATTCGCTGGCGACGTTCGAGGAGATGACGGAGGTGATTGCCGGTGCGTGACGTGCTTGCCGACCTGTTGCCGTGGTGGGAGGCCGGCCGGAGTGTCGGGATGGCCACAGTCGTAGCGACCTTCCGGTCCGCCCCACGCCAGCCAGGAGCGTCCATGCTGGTCGGACCGGAGGGTCAGGCCGTGGGCTCCGTATCCGGCGGGTGCGTCGAAGGAGCGGTCTACGAACTGGCGCAAACGGTGATGGCCACCGGCGCGCCCGTGCTGCAGCGCTACGGCGTCTCCGATGACGACGCGTTCACGGTCGGCTTGACCTGCGGCGGGATCCTCGATCTCTTCATCGAGGACGTATCCAGGCGGACCTTTCCCGAACTCGGGGAAGTGGCGGCCGATATTGCGGCGGAACGGCCCGTTGCCGTAGCGACGGTTGTGGAACACCCGGACCCGGTGCTTATCGGATGTCGGCTCGTCGTGCATCCGGAAGGCGGGGCCGTTTCCGGCACGCTGGGGTCTGAGCGGGCCGATGCGGCGTTGATCGACGACGTGCGTGGGTTGTTAGGGGCAGGGCGGACGGAGACCTTGACCTACGGCCCGGACGGCGAGCGGCGGGGCGAAGGCCTGCGCGTGTTTGTCGCCTCATACGCGCCCCGGATGCGCATGCTCGTCTTCGGCGCCATCGACTTCGCCGCGGCCGTAGCGAGGGTCGGGTCGTTCCTAGGGTACGCAGTGACCGTATGCGACGCCCGCCCCGTCTTCGCGACCGCGTCGCGATTCCCGGAAGCCGACGAGGTCGTCGTGCAGTGGCCGCACAAGTACCTGGCTCAGGAAGTTGCTGCCGGGAGGATCGATCAGCGCACCGTTATCTGCGTCCTCACTCACGACCCGAAGTTCGACGTGCCCGTGTTGGAGATCGCGCTGCGCCTGCCGGAGGTGGGGTATGTCGGCGCGATGGGCTCACGCCGTACGCACGAGGACCGGACGCGCCGCCTCCTCGACGCGGGTCTGACAGCGGAGGAACTGAGCCGGCTTGCCTCTCCGATCGGGCTGGACCTCGGGGCCCGCACACCCGAGGAGACGGCGGTATCCATCGCCGCCGAGATCATCGCGCTGCGCTGGGGCGGGGGCGGAGAGCGCTTGGGCGAGCTTGCCGGGCCGATCCATCACCACGAGCCATACGAGAGGGTCTGATCCCGATGTCCGTTCCTAGAGGACGCATGTTTTTTCCATCGGGGCCACGCCGGCGATAGGACTGACGCGATGAGCCAGTGGTCCAGCAGTCTCGCCTCGTGGCGGCGGCCACCGAGGATCTCCTCGCACAGGCTCGCGCCAATCCGCGCCGCCGCCACGGGCACGGTGGCCACCGACTCAATCCCGTTGACCCGGCTGTGCCGCGACCGGTGCGGCTCTTGCACCTTCGCCACCGCACCGCGCACTCTCGATGCGCCATACTTGTCGCCCGAGGAGGTGTTGGCCATCGCCTCAGCCGGTGCGGGCGCGGGTTGCCACGAGGCTCTCTTCACCCTCGTCGAGGCGACAGAGGATCGCTATCCCGTTGCGCGGGAGTGGATTTCGGAGCACGGGTACCGCAAGGCCCGCCACCTAGAAACCCGGACACCGATCGTGGGACGGGATCAGGGCGCACGCTCGCAAGCGAGGGTGTCGACGTTGACGCGTGGCATGTCAAGGCGCACGCCCTGGACCGTGGACTACCTGGCTGCCATGTGCTCCGTCGTGCTCGAAGAGACGGGCCTGCTGCAGCATGCCAATGCCGGTGCGCTGAACGAATCGGATCTTGCCACCCTGCGGCCCGGAAGCGTCTCCCAGGGCATGATGCTCGAGAGGCTACCCGACCTGGCCGCGCGCCGCGGCGCTGCGTACAAGACTCCTTTCCGCCGTCACGAGACCTTCTCAGCGTCGGGCCGGCTCGCGATCCCCTTCAGCAGCCCCTCCGCGCTGGTTACCCCCGGGCCCCGTTTGCCGAGTGCTCACCTCCCCGGCGCTGTGGCCGAAGTCCTCGCGGGAGTCCGAGACGGCCAGCGGGTCGAGGAGGAGCAAATGGTCACCCTCCTGTCGGCCCGGGGACCCGAGGTCGCGGCCGTCGCCGCGTTGGCCGACGAGTTGCGGCAAACGGCCGTCGGCGACACGGTGCCCTATGTCGTCAACCGAGCGCTGGAGGTGCACGAGGGTGCCCATCGGGTGGGTGAGCCCATCGCCGAATACTTGATCCGGCTCAAGGATGCCGGCCTGTCCTCCCTCCCCGGCACTGCCGCCGAGATCCTCGACGACGAGGTCCGAGCTGTGCTCTGCCCGGACAAGGTGACCACCCAGGAGTGGCTGGACACCCACGAAGTCGCACACGGCGTCGGTCTGTACGGCAATGTGACCATGATGTTCGGCTCGATCGAACGACTCGAGCACGTGGCCCGGCACATCGTGCGCAACCGCGACCTGCAGGCGCGCACCGAGGCTTCACCCCGTTCGTCGGCCTGCCTTTCGTCCAAATGGTCGCGCCCGGCTATCTCAAACGCGCTGCCCGCCGGGGCCCCGCGTGGCGCGAGACGGTGCTCGCCAACGCCGTCGCGCGCATCGCTTATCACAGGATCATGGAGAGCACCCACGCCTCTTGGGTCAAGCTCGGACTGGCCGGTGCCTCGCAACTACTGCGGGCGGGTGTCAACGACCTCGGCGACACGCTCACCGACGAGAACAACTGCCGCGCCGCTGGTGCTGCGCATGGACAGTCGCTCCTTCCCGACGACTTCGTCGAGCTGGCGCTTGACCGAGGGCGGAAGGTGCGAAAGCGGACCAGTCTCTATGAGTGGTTACCTCAATCGATCGGTCCGGTCGAAGCCCCTTGAACTAGGCATTTCATGACCGACCTGCCGATGCCCACG
>NZ_HG764815.1:4105664-4116819 GCF_001050535.1 Nostocoides australiense Ben110
CTGGCAGGTCGAGGCGTCGTTCCGGATGTCCAAGAGCGACCTACGCGCCCGACCGATCTTCCACCACACCAAAGACGCGATCGAGGCCCACCTGACCATCGTCTTCGCCGCGCTGGCCATCTCCCGGCGCCTCCAAGACCAGACCGGCATGAGCATCAAGAAGATCGTGCGCGCGCTCCGCCCGATCCAGCAGATCACCATCACCATCGCCGGCCACCCCCACACCGCGGCCGACTCCCTCACTGACGCCGCCCGAGACATCCTCATCGCCACAGGCCACGAGCCCGCGACACACTAAATTGGCACGACTCGGGTCGAATGCGGTCGGAGCCAAGCCAGGGCTATGGGATGGGGCGGTGACGGCGCAATCCCGAGAGCGACATGTGGCGAGACAACATGTACACCTCAGCCTCGCTGCAGATTGAGTTCCGTCTGACTCCATCTATCTAAGGAGATGAAGGGAGGACAAGCGGAACTCGCGCCGAGAAAATGTGATCTCGAACAAAAGAGGCAGCCACGAAGGTTGCGGCATATTGCCACCCTTTCCCTCGCGCTCCCTCCTGAGCCTTGCCGCGAAGGACAGTCACGTCCGCGGTTCCATAGTCGGCGATTCCTCGCAGGACAATCCAGGGAACGCGAAGGTAGGCGCATGCGGCCGCAAATCCTGCGCCTTCCATCTCCGCAGCGAGAGCCTTGTCGTTGATCTTCTCCTTTAGTTCCCTCAGGGATCCATCCTCGATGAGGCGACTTCCAGCCAACACTACACCAGGCTTTATCCGCGGCTTCCAAGACCTGGTCAAGCGCTCGGGATCGCCCCGTTCGATTCCATGAAAACCCTTTGACGCACGTAACTGCGAAGCGCACTCAGTGGCCCAATTAGGGTGGCCCGCGAGTAATTGGGCAATCGACTGGTGGGAGCGTATGTCGGCAGCATAAGCCTTGGCGCGGGGGAAATACTTGCGGACCGCTAGGCGCGCAAACTCATATGCCACTACCCATGTGGAAACGACTACATCTCCCTTCCGTACGCTACCTTCTAGACCTGCGGCCATCCCAACCATCACAGCTGTCCGGAACCGTTGTTGACCAAAAATGCGCAGAACCTCAATCGCGGACTCAACATTCCCGTCGGTCCCTACGACCGCTAATCCAATTTGGAGCCCATCATGCGTCCACGTCCAGAGACGGCATCCTTCCCCCAGGTCAAGATCCGGCGGTCCGGTCAACCCGAAGACATCCATGCACGCCTTCAGTTCGACTTCCTTGACCGTGAGTACGAGTAGGTCCAACACATGAGGCGCATCGGTGATCAAACTCTGATCGGCGGACATCTCCAGGACCCTCTCTCCCAACGCTCTTGCTGAAGCGTCCGACATCCCAAGCAGAGCTAGACCAGCCAGGTTGGCGGCACGCGAATCACCAGAAACAAGCCAATCGATGTACTGTTCTCCAATGAGACCCCGTAATGGGTCATCGATGTCGAGGCTTTGCAGTGCGGTCCGCACGGCCACAGCGAACTGCTCGTTGTGCTCTGCGCTGACCATGTCTAAACCTCTTCCTGCACGGCGCGCCAGCGCCGTAGATGAAAGAACGGAGTCCCCGCCGGCGGATCACTTAAAGCCAGATTGAAAACACAACCCGTGAGATCCACACTCCGACCGAGTTCACGCTTAACGAGCGTACCAAGAGAAAGCAAAGTTGAATAGGTCACGGTCGCCTCGTCAAACACAACTAATGTTTCTGCTTGATGTCTGCGAAGCTTCCTGGTCACTTCAGCATCAAGGCCGTCACCACCTGAGATAGCCATCCGCGGCACACGGAGAACCGCGGTATTACATCGGTGGAGCAGCGCTCGCGAGATAGGCCCGATACCAGTTTCCTCGTCCGGCACCACAACGAGCATCGCGTCGCGAGTCGAGTTCGGTACCAAGCGCAGGATCTTTTGAACTACAAGTTCTCCAATATAATGCGCATCCCACGGGCTCATTCTCTCAAGGACGGGATAATACCTTCTCGGTGCCCTACTAGGCGGCACAAATGACTCTTTGCCCACGCCACATTCTCGAAGCAGAGACCAGACTGTCGAAGTCTGCAAGCGCTCATCACGTAGCGGCCCAGCGGGTAAGTCATTGACTTCGCCTAATGCGCTGGCAGCTCTGACAAGCCAGTCCTCGGGTCCGAGCAAGTCAAGCGCTGCCTGATAGAACACCTCGACATCAAGTTGGGATCCCGCGTATTCCAGACTACTCGCCCCGAGGGTCCCATCATAAGAGCCTGCTCGGAGCTCACGTCTATCCCCGACGATGATTGCGAAGATTTGGCTTCGACTAAGAAGTGGGCGACCGACCGCCTCGACGGTTCTCATCGCGGCGCGTCCACTCGAGAAGGCAGGAATGATAAAGGCAACAGTAGAAGTCTCATCTTTGAGGGCCTCGGCCACATGAGCGGCGTGCCTGTTTTGGGGCTTCGTCAGCGTTCCAGCCTGAAACGAGAGCCATTCATCAGTATCTATGATCGCGACCGGGGAGCGCGAAGACAACTTCACGCTTACAGCCCGAACGAGGGACGGGAACCAATCCCCCGAAATGGTTGCATCATAAACTACCACCCGAGGTCCATATGCTTGCAGCGCATTCAGAAGCCGGCGTTCAAGGAGGTCTGAACCAGCATCTGTGGGTTCGTAGTAGAAAGAATAAAACGAACTGTCTTTCCCTTGATTTCGAAAGACGCCGCGTCTGCGAAGGATTTCTCGGTCGATGTCCGGAGCCACGGGAGGGTGTGACTTCAGCGCATCGACGACATGGGTGGCATCTCCGCCACCAAGCGTCCTGCCCGCCTCATCAACAACTATAAGACGGGTCTTGAGTTCCGGCAAATTCATCAAGTCCGCAATTTGATCTACGGGGACTGGCAGTTCCTCCATCAAGATGACGATATCTGCGCTGCCCGACGAGATGGGTTCAGTCACGAGCAGGAGCCACACCAGAGAGTCGAGCACCTGATAGCTTCGGAGAGCATCTGTGGGAAAACTCGCGTCGATGAAGATGACTCCATGTGGCTCAGTCTCAGAGTGGAGGAGTTGCGCAATATCATCAATATGTTCGTCATCGGTAACGTCAAGCATGAACTCAATGTCGAGGCTTAGGCCTGGCTCGTCTCCGAAAGCCGCTTCCATGAGTGAGGAGGACTCCGCCAGTGATCGACCAACTAGCGTGTCGGAGGCGGGCCGTATCCGGACGAGGACGTCGCTCATGTCTCTTCCTCCATGCCGCGCCGCAAAGGAATCTCAAGAAACAGAAGGTTCCCTTGGATGGGCCAAGCCTCCTTCGGCCTGTAGAAGATGTCGACTTGGTATGTGTCGCGTTCAGGGCCCGCTTTCATGAGCATCCGGTATGAGCCGACCCAGTACCGAATCGTTCCACCCCAAAGGTCGAGGACGTTGCGTCGTATGTACTTCAGGCCCATGCCGGGATAGTTGTCAGTGTCCCCATCTCTTAGGCCTTGACCTGTCTCTTCGAGGGGACGATCAGGGAGAGACGATACGCCAGCCATGAAGGCGATCACTGAGAGCCATGGGAAGCCGCGGTCTATATGGTCGGGTCTGGGATTGAGGTGGCGGACTTCCTCTTTACCATTGGCTCGGACCAGACGGACTCGGAAGGATTCGTGGAGAAAGCCGAATACCGGTGAGACGATTGGGAGTCCCTGATCCATTCGGCGCTGCAGGGTTAGGGCGATGGGGCTTCCGTCATCCCATATCCCGATTTGTAGACGAGGCGAGTCGTCTGGGACGCGCGGAAGGACAATTTGGGACGATGTGTAAGCCATTTGGGCGCCGGGGTGCATGGCGGCATTTAGGACGGCCTCGAGAATGACCATCTTCCCAAGTCGCTCGCCTGTGTCACCTAGGTAGGCCTCAAGAATCGCCTTGAAGTGTCGCTCTAGCCATGCGTCGCGTGCAACGGTCGCCGCCCGGAAGGGGTTTGTGGTCAAGGAGATTGGTGTCAGTTCGAAGTGTGTTGAAGACAGGAGTTCTGCCATCCCGCCTCCGGGAAGGTCAATGACCTTAACATACCGCGGAAACTCTGTCGTGAGAGATTTCCAAACATTCTTACTTCTTCGAGTGAGAAGCTGTTCGAACGGCTTACCTGCAACATTCGAGATGAACTCTGGAAACTTCCACGCGCGGATGAAGTCTAAGACGTGGGAAACGGTTGGAAGATCGTAGAGAGTATCCAAGCCTCTCAGGGATCGGAACCTCGTTATAGCGCCCAAATGCAGAAGGGAGTCGTGGTCTAGATAGTCCAAGGCGCTCAAATCGAAGATAAGGTTGTCTTTGCTGGAAGTCGATCTTGATGTGAAGACTCTCCAGGATTTGTCAATAGCCAGGCCATCAGCGTAATGCCTGGCAGTCTGCATAGCCTCGCCGTCTACCAGTCTCTTGTGAAGAACGACCCGCGTCATGAGGCTCCTGACAGGTTAATGTCTGTTGGTGTGGTCATTTCATGTTCGCGGAAAAGTCGGATAGCCATACAAAGTATTCGATCGCATTCGCGCGCGTCCTCCTCATACTGTCCCTCTGCCATGTCAAGAAGGATGGACTGTCTTGGCCGTGAGACTTCCTGGCGAAACGCGCACGAGTGGACTGGATGCGGAAGCACCACTGAATCCGCTTCGAAGAGTAGTGGGAACCGGTCCGACGACCAGCGCTGGCCGGCTGGCTTGGTGTTGTCGGGACGCAAAAGAAGGGCCAAGAGGGCGAGCGGGCGCCCGAGACCATCCGCTGCCTGAAGCGACGCATCTCCGACGGCATGGCTCGCAAGGAGGGTGGTTGGATCTGGCGGGTCCCCCTGGCCGGATTCCTGAAAGGCGCTTGCGATCGCGGCAGCGCTAGTCCACGGCGTCATGGATCAATCCATACGGCGGGCGTCGACGATCCCGGGAGTAGCGAACAACGACGTCGGCATCAACAGACGTTGGCGGGCTGTTGTCGACGATTACGACTTGCGCCCCTTGCCCATTCCCGTGCAGCCAACTCCGTACGTGAGAGTAGAAATTCTCTACCAATCGGGAGTCGGAGAATTCGGTGTCACCAAGATCCGCCGCGCGGTGTCCCAGGTTCTTCTGTGGGCTATCGATCATAAGTAGCTGCACCCCCGCCTCCCCCTGCTCAAAGGCCAGCTCAAAGATCGCCAGATGCCATGCCAAACTGATCAGGACCAGCCCCCCGCTACTGGCGGCGTGATACGGCAGTCCACGAACATGCGGCACAAGGTCGGTGCCGACATGGGCCAGGTCCAGTTTGGGGTAGCCGAAGTCCTGCAGGATATGGGTGAAGCGTTGGGAGATGGCCGAAACCACCGCCTCTCGATCAGGTCGAGACCTTTGCTCCGTGCGCTCTGTCCTAAGCCGTGAGGCGTGGCCAGCCAGCCGGTCCGCCTCGGCCTTCGCGGCCGCTACCCGATCCCAGAGACGCAGTCCAGCTTCCGCCCGCTGGAGTTCGCCTGCCATCCGTGATCGGACACGGAGCGCTTCATCGCGTGCCGCGAGAAACGGCGCAGGAAGGTCAGTGACTTGTTCTAAGGCCTCCGACACTCTCACGAGTTCCCTAGCCGCCTGGGCACTTTCGGTCCGAAGTCCAGCAAGGTCGACGTCCATGCGGTTCCAATAGTCGGACAACTCGTCCAATCGCCGGTTGACCGCGCGTAGTTCCGCCTCAATGACCGCCGTTCCAACCGGAGCGTCGCCAGCTACTTGTACTGCGCCCGAGTTCGGTGTACTGGCATCGGATGTCGGCAAGGTCGAGCCGCAAAGCGAGCAGTTGCCACCGTGCATAGTTGGGGACTCTGCGAGCCGCATCAAGCACGCGGGGCACACCTGGACATGCAGGGGATCGAAAGCTCGCTCGGCCTCCTTCAGAAACGTGAGCTTCTTCTTGTCATCGGCATACTGACTGCGGAGGGCCGCAAGCCGGTCAAGCAAGCTGACGCGGTCACGTACGCGAAGATCAGCCTTCCGGGAGTTAAGTGATGCTACCTCAAGAGCGGACCGCAGTTCCTCTGTCTGCCTTTCGGTCGCCAGTTGGCCCTCATCCATCAACCGGATCTGTTCCTCAGCCTGAGCGATATGCTCGGATGCCTCGTCCTTGACCCGCTTTAGTTCTAATGGGCCTTCGGGATACTCCTCAATCACAACTGTCTCGAGCGCAGTAGCATCCCTAGCAGCTACGCGGGCTGCCTCTGCCGCATGCGCGATCCGCGCCCCCAAGTCCGTCCCAGCGGCGTCATGGACGCCAAAGATGACGTCGACCAATTGGCGGAATTTCTGGCGAACCATGTGAGGACTGTGCTCGAACGCGAGGTTCTTATTGTCCAGGCGCTCGTTAGGAACCCACATAATTCGAAAGACGTCGCGAATGCTCAGGAGTTGTATGGGCGAGTCCTCGCGTGTGGGCGCCTCGGGTAGCGCCACGTTGTCAAGGCCGCAGGCGCTCAAGACGAACTGAGACAGACTGTTCGGGTCCGAAGGAGGCTCGATGACATAGCGCTGCTCGGTCGCAGACTGAATGTTGTCGACGTGGGTGCTCCAGACGGACGCAAACTTTGATGGTGCCCCGACAGCGCTCCGCTCGATGGTATGGACCTGTTCATCGAGTTCGGCCACAAGGATCGCCGACCGCACCTTGTCGATGATCTCTGGATGCTGGGGATGTTCGTTGTCCCCAAGGCAATAGCGCACGAAGTCCGCCACGCTTGTCTTGCCAGTCTGGCTCTCACCCGCGATCACGCACAGCGGGAGCCAGCGGGAACGAGAAGCGTTTTGGAATGAGACGGCGTAGCTCTCTGCGCTGCCTGCGCGCCCCGCTAAGCGCAGTTCCAAGAGACGGATGCCCGTTGGCGCACGTTCAGTCATCTGTGGCCCTCCGTGCTGGACGTGGTGAGGTCACCCACATCCGCGAAGAGATCCAGCCACAAGGAGGACTCTCCTAACCAACTTTGGGCGACTCGCGTCAGTCGTTTATCGCTGAGAGGCACCAGTCTTCGTAATGCCAGGGCTGCTGAGGTGCGATAGCTATCTGCATAGACTGATTCAAACTGGGACGACACAGTGGAGCCGGCTGACGTGATCCGATAGCCCTCATCCGAGAGCTCAACAAGGCCATAAGAAACAAGAAGAGCTAAGTCATGTCGCAGGCGTTCCCGCCTATTGACGAACCGAGCACCCGGCGCGGTGTAGGACAACTGCTTCTGTCGAAAACCAGCCAACCGCATCTCGGTCGCCGCCTTCTGGTCGCCAGCGTCTGAGTCACCCAGCATCAAGAATGGGTTCGCGGCGAAGAAGTCGTAGTACCCAAGACGATCAATGGTGTGTACCGGCTTCCCTTGCTCAGTCGCGACCGCTACGAGCAGCAGGAGCTGGCCTAGCCGGAACCGCTGGTAGTCATCCGGTGCCTGCGGGACAGGCGATGACAAGTCCAGTGAGTGATCAGGCATCGGATGACCCTCTGGCGGCTGCAAGCATCGAATCGACAACCCTATGCGCGTCAGGCCCCGTGTGGGACGCAGCAACCTCGCTCCAATGTCTGACCCATCCAGCCGCACGGTCTTCAACCAGGCGATGTGCCACTCCCTTGCGATGGGACGGGCGCAGGCTCAGCCCATAGGGATCGGGGCAGCATTCAGCCGCGGTCAGCACCGCATCGACCAATCCCGCCATGCGCCCTTCGTGGTCCCACTGCGCCTGGTTGTACTTTGACTCCCACGCGGCTTGCACCTCCAGGTGCAGCTCCCGAAGAGCCTGCACCGTTTCTGTGTTCTTGCGTGTAGCGATGTCGCGCGCGAGGGCTTCCGCTGCGAAGAACATGCCCCGCGCAGCGTCGGTCGCACCCCAGCCGGCCTCCTCCAGTTGCCGCACGAACAGCGCGTCTGTGAGGGGCGCAACGTCCGTAGTCTGCATAACAGGCTCAGGTGAAGCGACGCCCCCGGGGAAGTAGTCCCGATATGTCTGCTCGCCGTCCGGCGATGCTAGAAGCCGTCTAAGGCGGACCCCATTCCAGAGGTCGATCGTTAGCCCGTACTGCTTCTCCTGTCGACCCCGCCATCCGTCGAACCATCGTTGGCCTTCAGGACTGAGGATGCAGGGCACGCACAGGGTCCACGCAGATACGGTCACGTCATGTGCTTGTGCATGGGTCATCAGGCTCTTGAACGAGTTCCTGATCTCGCCCGGGTGGCTGTCCTGATTCCATGCCCGGAAGTACTTGGACTGCCATACAACGACGTCATCGTCCAAGCGACCGACAAAGGTGTCGATTCCCCAGTCCCGACCACCCGGCCCAGCCACCTCGTTGGCCGCAGGGTGCACGACGCTGACAAGAGCAGTCACCAAGCTCTGGAAGCGAGATCGAGCATTGGCCTCTCCTCCAGCGTGCCCCTCAAAGAGCATGAAGAGCGCTGGCGGCTCCGCCAAGTCAGCCATCGCTCCCCTCCTGCACGATCTGCGTTATCGATGCGCACGAACTGAATTAGCACAAGAAAGCCAGAAACGGGCGCTTTCGATTCCTGAGAGTACTCATCCTACTGTCTCCAGCACCGCCGCGACGGACATGTGGGCCCAGGGGACCCCGCGCTGCGGTCGGCATCAGGATCAACGCGCGAGTCCATACGTGCGTGATCGCGCTGGTCAGCCACCAACGATGGACGGCAACCCGCCCCATCCTCAGGGCCGAGCCTCCAGCCGTCCATAGGACGTAGACGTCCACGGTGAACCCTCAGAACGGTTTCGGCGGCTTTGGGTGAGTGACATCAGTCTCCTCTGATGTCGATCTGTGGCCGCACTCGTGACTCCTCATCGGGTCATCGGGTGCGTATGGAGTACAGCACCGAACAGGAGGAACCCGTGAGACCGATTGAGATCCCTACTGACTGGAGTGACGACGCGCTCCTGCACTTCGAGGAGTTCTGCTCACTCATCCACACGCCGCAGCGCACCGTCCGCGACTGGCGACGCCGAGGAGTGGGCCCGCGCTGGACCCGCATCAACGGCGTCGGCCGGCTCTACATCACCGTCGGCGAAGCCCGCCGTTTCCTTCGATCCGCAACCACCGAGCCCAGGAGGACAAACCCATGAGCGAGCAGCCCACCACCCGCGCGATCTACGTCAGCCTTTCCGAGGCCGCCAAGTGCCTATCGGTGTCGGTCAAGACCGTACGCAGGCTCATCGCCGACGGCGTCATCGCCGGCTATCGCGTTGGACCGAAGAGCCTGCGCGTCAAGGTCGACGACCTCGAGAACGTCGGCAAACGCATCCCCTCGGCGAACTGGCACCGCCTCCGCTGACCGCGCCACAAGCCGCGGCACGGCCACACGCCCACGAGTCAGGACGTCGACCGCCCTTCAATCCACGCCTGGTAGGTGGCGCCGATCTGGTCGGCCAGCAGCTTGTCCCGGTCGAGGGTGGCGTGCTGATAGATCGCCATCGCGGCCTGGGAGGCGTGGCCGGCGCGGGCCTGCAGCTCCGCGGCGGTCGCGCCGTGCTGGCCGGCGATCGTCAGCGCCGTGTGCCGGAGGTGGTGGATCGTCAGGTCCGGCCGGTCGGCGGCATTGCGCGCCTCACGGAACCGGTCCATGAGGAAGCGCGTACTCATGTGGTCGGTCCGGTCCCCCGGGAAGAGCAGGCCTTCCCCGCCGGGAGCGGCGTACTCGAGCAGGTGACGCTGGAGCATCGGGAGGAACGGTGGCGGGACGTGCACGACCCGGGTGCCACTCCTCGTCTTCGGCGGGCCGATCCCCCGGCCACAGTTCGGACACGGGTTCGAGGCACCGGGAAGGGGTTCCTTGTCGACCTTGCGCGAGACCGAGACCCGCCCCGCGATGCCGTCGATGTCCGAGCGCCGCAGCTCGAGCAGCTCCCCCTCGCGCAGCCCGACGAACGCCGCGAGCACGATGAACAGCCGCAGCCGCTGCGGCATGGCGTCGACGATCGCGCTGATCTCCTCGAGCGTTGCCGGACTGACGACCCGCGTAACCGGCGCCGAGCCGGCCCCGCGGATCTTCGGCGGCGCGCGGAAGATCAGCTCCTCCTCCTCGGCCGCGACAAGGATCGCGCGCAGCAGCCGGTACGCCGCAGCGTTGCTCGACTCGGTCTGCGAGTCCATCGAGGCGCGCCACCGCTTGATCTCCGAGAGCGTCACGTCGACCAGCGGCATGTCGGCGAACCACGGCAGGATCCGGGTCCTCAGCAGGATCCGGTAGGCCCTGACCGTCGTGGCCCGCAGACCGCGCTCGGCGAGGAAACGCTCGGCGTAGCCGCCGACGGTGTTGAACTCCGCCTCGCGCCGGCGTTTTTCCTCCGCCGCCTTGCGCATAGTCGGTGGCGTCCACTCGTCACGGTCGATGAGCCACCGCTCCGCCGCAAGCCACGCCTCGGCGTCCATCTTCGTCCAGAACGTGCGCGAGTGACGGGTGCCGTCCGGCATCGCGTAGCGGGCGCGGTAGCTCACCTTGCCCGTTGCGGCAACCCGTCGCTCGACCTCTCCAAATCCTCGTCGCCTGGCCATCCGGACCTCCGTTTCTATCCCCTTGCCTCCGTCTTTCACGGGGCAGCGGTTTGATGACGTGAGGTGCGCGGAGGAGACTGTCCGATTAACGGTGTAACTGGCCCGACACGCCAACGAGGTTGGCGAGGAAGGTCAGTGATGACCGAGACACTGCCGAGCGTGAGCTCGATGCCGAAGGAAGCGAAGAAGACCAGGAGGGTTTCCCGTTCGGAGACCGAGCGGGCTGCGGTGCGGGAGTTGGTCAAGGCCGCCCGCGCCCGCGGTGAGGACCTGACCGGCCCGGACGGGCTATTGAAGATCTTGACCAAGGACGTGCTCGAGATCGCTCTCGAGGAGGAGATGACCGAGCACCTCGGCTACGACAAACACGCAGCCGAGGGAAGGAATAATGCCAACTCCCGCAACGGAACTCGCGCCAAGACGGTGACCACCCCCGCGGCCGGGGAGGTGGTGATCGAGGTCCCGCGGGACCGGGACGGCACGTTCGAGCCGGTCATCGTCAAGAAGCGGCAGCGCCGCCTGAACGACGTGGACGCGGTGGTGTTGTCGTTGTTCGCCCGCGGGTTGACGACCGGGGAGATCAGCGCGCACTTCGCC
>NZ_HG764815.1:4116919-4122629 GCF_001050535.1 Nostocoides australiense Ben110
CTGGCAGGTCGAGGCGTCGTTCCGGATGTCCAAGAGCGACCTACGCGCCCGACCGATCTTCCACCACACCAAAGACGCGATCGAGGCCCACCTGACCATCGTCTTCGCCGCGCTGGCCATCTCCCGGCGCCTCCAAGACCAGACCGGCATGAGCATCAAGAAGATCGTGCGCGCGCTCCGCCCGATCCAGCAGATCACCATCACCATCGCCGGCCACCCCCACACCGCGGCCGACTCCCTCACTGACGCCGCCCGAGACATCCTCATCGCCACAGGCCACGAGCCCGCGACACACTAAATTGGCACGACTCGGGCCTCACGTCGCCCCCGCGGCGAGGTGGGACAGGGGATCTCGGGACCCAGCACGACCACCGACCTGGCCGGCATCCTCCGGTCCCGAGCATAGAAGGGCGCCCCATCATGGCGAAGATCAATCACGACGGAGCAGTTGCTTCAGATGGCGCCGGCACGCCTTATCGCACCTTTCGCTGACGGCTCAGTCCGATCAGCATCACGTCGTTATCGAGAGGAGCGCCTCGCGCACCATCTGGTCAGGTCGAATGTGGCGTTGGAAGAAGAGGCGGCCCTCCTTGCCCATGACGGAGGCGGCTTCTGGGTTCTCGACTAGATGCATCACTGACTCGACACACTGGCGCACGCTGGTGTAAGGCACCATGGGCGGGCTTGCTGAGAAAGTCGAGTTCAGCGGCTCTGACACGACTGCCGCGCCCACAGCAAGATACTCAGCAACCTTCCAGGGCACTGACCCGTGAAGTCCCACGGTCGAGACGCCCACAGTTGCTCGGCAGGCCAACTTGGCGTATTCGCGAGGAGTGGACGGGGACGCCGACAACAAGTCGGGGTATCGGCTTCGGGCGTACGGCGATGGGACAAAACCGCCTACAAAAGAGGGCCCGAGCCCGGCTCGTAGTGCACGAATTATGCTGGCCCGCTCTTCGTTGACCCGCTCCCGATCCGCCGGGTCGCTTCCGGTCGCTGTGTCCCATGCTCGCACCTGAAACAGCACGAGCGGTTGTTGCTGTCGTGGACTGAACCATGACCAGTGGGGCGTCCTGCGGATACCTCGAACCTGCCTCATGAGATCGAGCCCACGCAATGCGGCGTGGTGGGCAAGTGGCTGACGGCCGAACCTGTAACCCGCGGTTGGCACGAGCGGGCGGACGTCCGTCTCATATCCCGTCGGGCGGCAGCATCGTTTGAAGATTACGTTGGCCTGCGCGGCAGCTGGGTGGATTCGGTGCGAGTCCGAAAGGTCAAACGCCGCTCGCGTGCCGCGCAACTCAACATGCACGACTTGCCCATTGGTCCTTGGTGCCCCCAAGTCGGTCCACGACGCACCGGCTTTCGCCAAGCCTGCAATTACCGCGGAGCCGTGTACACCTGCGGGTTCTGCCTGCGCTCGCATCACGGCCTGACCCTACTTCACGGGTTTGGTCGCATGGTGTTTCGGCCTTTCAGGGGCGGTTCGCGACATGACTCAGACCCCGGAGCGGCAAGGCTTGGTGAGATACCCCCATAGGGTATGCTGAAGGGGAGTCGCCCGGCGCGGCTCCCCTTCCCCGCTCCCGGTGAGCGCGTGACCATTCCGCACACTCACCCAAGGAGCCATCATGGCGCTTTCATCCCAGACCACGACCGCCGCGGCCGGATCGGTCGCCGCGACCGAGCTCACCGCCGAGCAGGTCCTCACCACCCTGGTCCGCCCGCTCGAGGCCGCCTCCGCCTTCCTCGCCGCCGGACCCCGCATCATCGACACCGCCGGCGCCCGCTCCGGATCCCGAAGCTCGGCTCCGCGACGACCCCGTCATGGCACGGCGAGAACGAGCAGATCGACGAGGTCGACCCGACCTTCGACGAGGTCTCCCTCCTCCCCTCGACGATGAAGAGCATCAAGACTCTGACCCGCTACAGCAACGAGCTCGCGCGTCAGTCGGTCGTCGCCCTCGACGCGGCGCTGAAGGAGCGTCTGGTGAAGGACGTCGCGGACACGATGGATGCTCAGTTGTTCTCGGCGGCCGGCGACGGGATCGAGATCCCGCGCGGCCTCTTCGCCTACGCCGACACCCAGGAGCTCCCGGTCGACGGGGTCCTCTCCCTCGACGACCTCCTCGACGCCCAGGGTCTCGCCATGGCCGCGAACGTCGACCTGGCCCGGACCCGCTGGGTCATGACCAGCCGGGAGTTCATCGCGCTCCGCAAGGTCAAGGACCTCGAGGAGCGCTACCTCATCGAGCCGGACGTCACCGCTCCCGGCCGCTACACCCTCTTCGGTGTGCCGGTCCTGGTGACGAACCGGGTCCCCGACGACGTCACGGTCCCGGAGACCCCGACCGGCCGCGCCGCGCTCGTCGACTTCAGCCAGATCGTCGTCGCCCGCGACGTCGCGCCGAGCGTGAAGATCCTCGACCAGACCTTCGGGGACTATGACCAGCAGGCGATCCGGGTCGTCTATCGCCTCGACGCCAAGCCGGTGAACCCGGAGGCGATCATCGTTCTGACCGGTCTCACGGTCGAGGACGACGGGAGCATCTGACGATGCACGTCACTCCCGCCGACGTCCTCGCCTACATGGCTGGCGACGGCGCGGGGACCAGCACCGAGCAGCTCTATCGGCACATCGAGACGACCACCGCGATGGTCCGGGCGTACACCCGCGATCGAGGCTTCGAGGACCCCTTCGGGCCGGCCGACGACCTCGCCGCCGTCATCGTGAGCTGCACCGCGCGACAGGTCGGCAACCCGGCACACACGATCTCGGTCGGCATCGACGACGCCACCGTCCGACACGGGATGTTCCTCGGCTGGACCCTGCCGGAGCTCGCGATCCTGCACCGCTACAGAGTTCGAGCCCAGTAGCGGCGCAACGGCGTCAACCCCACCGCCCGGACACCCTTTTGTGTGACCTCCTGGTCCGGCCGGAAGGGATGGTGACGAGGGTTCCCCCTTTCGGCCCGAAGACTCACCAGCGCCGAACCAGCAGGACCCCCGGATCCCGGAGCCTCCGGGGGTCCTGTCTTGGGACACAACCGGGACACAAAACGTTCATTCCGCGCCATTGACTGCCGTCAATCGTCAACGACGTTTCCGCAGGTGGGAGGCCATATGCCAATCATCCTCAACGACCCTCAATCATGCGGGACTAGTCCGAGATGTACTTCGACCTCTGAGTTGCTGAGCGACGCCGACTCATTGGACGATGCGCCTCGCTGGACGACGCCGGGGCCGCACCCACGCCGGGTGCGGCCCCTTCGCGTTACCTCTGCTGCCCTCCGCGGCAGACACCAGCTACAAGTAGTGCACCTGTTCGTCGGCGCGGCTGGCATACCTGCAGGTCACAGGCTTGCCCGAGTTCGCAGGCCGCGGCACTCGTAGCCGGTGTGCACGGATCGGCTTCACACCGCGCTGGTGCGCTCAGAAGCCGCCGAAATCCCCGCCGAAGTCGCCGCCGCCGAAGTCCCCGCCCCCGAAGTCGCCGCCTCCGAAGTCGCCGCCGCCCGCGTCATACCCGGCGTCCGATCCCGCATCGGTACCGGCGTTCGAACCGGCGTCCGAGCCCGCATCGGAGCCGGCATCCGCGCCGGGGTCGGCGGAGGCGTCATACTCCCCAGCCTCGGCGGCCTCGGGCGAGGAGTCGTAGCCGTCGAAGAGGGCGTCGGCGATGGCCGAGCCGATGACGACACCGGCGATGGTGGAGAAGAGGGAGCCCATCATCATCCCGCCCATACTCATCGGCCCGAACGCCGAATACATATAGCCAGGCCGCATCAGCTCGGCGCGGGTGGCGGCGCGGGCCATCTCGCGTGGTTCGTCGCTGTGCGGAGCTTCCCCCTCGGGCAGGTCGTCCCGCAGCCGGCCGAGCACCTGCTGGCGCTGCGCCGGGGACAACTGACCGAACGCGTGCGCATGCACCTCTTCCAGCTTCTCGGGCGGCGCGGTGCGCAACAGATAGCGATAGCGGGCGATGGCGCGTTCGTCCTCGGTCGCGCCGGTGTGCCCGATGCCGTCCTGCGGACCGGGAGCGCCCGTGCCGTACGACTGGCCTGGCCGCGCGTCATACGACTGCGGGCCGTATGACGTGGGCTGATTCGCTCGCGATGTGGACGTCCGGCCGAAAATCTTGTCCAGGAAACCCATGTTCAAACCACCCCTCAGGTCCACCCCTCGGACGGGGCCGATGGAGGTCATCTTAGGGCCGCGACGCGACCTGGGAGCGTTCTGGCAGTTGGGATTTCGCCGCGGAAGCTCTGCGCGAGGGCGGCAAAACCCCGCTCCGGAGGCCGTCCTGGGGGACTTTGGGCATCTCGCCTGGTGTTCCGGTTTCCGTGCACTACCCCTCAGGAGTAGGTTCACAACTACTGGCGCTCGGCAGCGCCGCCGGGCCGCCTAATACGACACGCACCCCTTGCGAAGGCAGGTTGTCCATGAAGATCGTGGTCCTCGTCAAATACGTCCCCGAGCCGACCGCTGTGTGGAAGTTCGCTCCCGACCACACCCTCGACCGGGCCGCCGTCGACGGGCGCCTGTCCGAGCTCGACGAGTATGCCGTGGAACAGGCCGTGCGCCTCGTCGAGGGTGGCACGGACGCCGAGATCACCTACGTGACCGTCGGTCCCGCCAAGGCCAAGGACGGGCTGCTCAAGGCCCTGGCCATCGGCGGCGACAAGGGCGTGCACATCGTCGACGACGCCATGCACGGCAGCGACGCTCTCGCCACCTCCCTCGTCCTCGCGAAGGCGCTGGAGAAGGTCGGCTACGACCTGGTCCTGACCGGGATGGCCTCCACCGACGCCGAGATGTCCGTCGTGCCCGCGATGGTCGCCGACCGGCTCGGCATCAACCAGGCGACCTTCGCCAAGTCCCTCGCCGTGGACGGCGACGCGGTGACGATCACCCGCGACTCCGAAGCCGCCGGGCTCGAGGTCAAGACCCAGCTGCCCGCCATCGTCTCGGTGACCGACCAGACCGGAGAGGCGCGCTACCCGGCGTTCCGCCAGATCATGATGGCGAAGAAGAAGCCCATCGAGACCCTCTCGCTCGCCGACCTCGGCGTCGGCGCGGACAGCGTGGGCTCCGGCGCCGCCGCGGTCAAGGTCCGCAGCATGGAGCCCGCTCCTGCCCGCCAGGCCGGCACTCTCATCACCGACGACGGCACGGGCGCCGCCCAGGTCGCCGACTTCCTCGCCGCCCGCGGCCTCCTCTGACCCCCGCCGAAGAAGACAGGAACCCTGACGTGTCCACCGTTCTCGTTCTCGCCGAACTGACCCCCTCCGGCGTGCGCCCCGCGACCCTCGAACTGCTCACCGCCGCCCGCGCCCTCGGCGAACCCGCCGCGGTCGTCGTCGGGCCGGTCGCCGACGACGTGCGCGCCGCGCTCGCCGAGCACGGCGCCACCACCGTGTATGCCGTCGACGCCCCCGACGCCGACCGTTACCTCGCGCTGCCCAAGGCCCAGGCGCTCGTCGACCTCGCCGGGCAGACCTCGCCCGCAGCGATCCTGATCACCTCGGGCACCGAGGGCAAGGATGTCGCGGCGAAGGTCGCCGTCCGGCTCGATGCCGGCATCATCACCGACGCCGTCGCCGTCGCCTCCGACGGTGGCACCGTCACCGCGACACAGGCCGTCGTCGCCGGCTCGCAGCACGCCACGAGCGAGTTCACCCGCACCCCCGCCGTCATCACGATGCGACCC
>NZ_HG764815.1:4122729-4134297 GCF_001050535.1 Nostocoides australiense Ben110
GTGGACATCCCAGTCCCGTCGAGTGGACATCCCAGTCCCGTCGAGTGGCGGAGCAGGCCCGCCGGGTCTGATGCTCCTATTGCGTGTCAAGCCTTTGGGGAGGGGGAGTTTCAGGCGGCGGGTCAGCGCACGCGTCGGTTGAAGGCAAGGATGAGCGCGGACATCGCGGGCAGCAGGTCGGAGACGTCGCGGTCGTAGATGCGGCCTTGGTCGAGGCGCTCGGCCAGAGTGGTCAGCAGGTCGGACCAGTGCTTCGCAGAGTTGGGGGAGACAACGACCGGGACGGTCTCCATATTGGTGACCTCACGGATCACCTCGACTGGACGGTCGACCACCTCGACGGCCACCAGGCCGGACTCGGCCGCGCGGCGCTGTTCCCACGCGCGATGCCGGCACGCGGCAGAGCACCACTTCGGCATCCGGCCGACTCGCGCAACCTTGATGCTGGTGCCGCACCAGCGCAGGTGACGGTGCCGCGGACCTTCGGCACGCGGTTGGCGATGCGCTCGAGGCGTGCGGCTTCTCGGCGCTCGTCTCGCAGCTTGATGAGGCGGTCTTGGCCTCTCTTCGCCTGTCGGAGCTCGAGGTCCTTCAGGTGCATCTTCGGCTGGATCCAGTATCCGGTCATCGCTGGCGCCTCCCTAACGTTTCTCCTCTCCCAATGCGCAGCCGAGGTCGTTCATGGCCACGCTCGTGCGAAAACCCTCAAAACAGATGCGTCACAATGAAACTCGGAGCCAGGGTGCATGAGGTGTGAAGCGTTCGGGCGGTTCGTTTGCACGTGGCGGTTTGGCGGTCGCCTGGGCCCTGCTCCGCTTCGTCGGGGTGGTTAGCTGCGTGGGGCTTCGATGCCTGGGTGCGGTCAGGCTTGGTGCTTAGGTGACCGGGTGGTGAGTCGCTGACGACGGGCCATGATGACGGAGGCGCCGATCAGCCAGAACGGGAGGAGCACGTAGTTGACCAACCCTCCTGGGGGGACGCCGGCGTTTCCGAGGGCCCCCAGCACTCCGCAACCGACGGTGGCGATGGCGAACCACCGCGGTAGCACTGCACCGGCAAGGCCACCCAAGCCCGTCGCGATGAAAGCCGTGGCGAGCCCTATCCCCATCCCTGCCCAGCCGAAGAAGTGGACGTAGCTCAGCGACTTCAGTGCGGCGTCGTCGGACGCGGCGGCGGCCCCGATGATCAGGCCCCAGTTCCACATCACCATCTGGGACAGCCCGGCAGCGGTGACCACCCAACCGCCGTGGGCAATCGAGGACCACGTGGCCTCCGCCGGCTCGGTGGAGCGCAGGAGGTTGCGGACGGCTGTGGCGAAGAAGAGCAGGACGATCCCCATGAGGACGAGGCAGCCCACGCTCGCGTAGTTGAGCAGGAGGTGGTCCCTGATGACCTGGCTGGTTGCGCTTCCCGGTTTGTCCGTCTCGGTCACCGACTGCAACGTGCTGTGCCCGATCCAGCACGCTCCCGCGATCGCACCCGTCCAGGGCAGGAGCTTCTCGAGTCTGGTGAGCGGCATGGCAGCCTCCCTCTCGTCTGCGTCCGCGACCATCGCCGACTGCCAGATGATGTGGCCACGAGAAGTCCAGGTGCATGAGGCAGATGTCCCGAACGGGCCGGGAACTCGTCCCGGGAGGGCTGACGAGGCTTTGGGGCAGACCCCACACTGGTGTCCATGGGTGGTGCGGTGACATTCGCGGCGGCTCTGCCGGTGACTCTCGGACTCTTGGTGGCCCTTCGCAGTGCCCAGGTGTCAATCGGAATGCTGCTCGTCTGCCATGGCGCGTCCGTGGCATTGATCGGTCTGCAGGCGCTCGACGTCCTGGGCGGGGGTGCCGGCCTCCTTCTCGACCAGCTCGCTCAGGGCGCATGGGTTCTGCTGTTCGTCTGGTCGGCCGTGATGGCCCACCTGTTTCCCGACGGTGCCCTGCCGTCTCCACGATGGCGGTGGTGGCTCGGCGCCGAGGTCTTGGGGGTGATGGCGTTCGTCGTCGGGGCTGTGGGCAATGGCGAGACCTTCTCCGAGCAGCATCCTGGCCAGGCGCCACCGTTGGGTGCGTTGACCTCGACGGTCTCGGCGATCCTCGGCACTGTCGGGTTGGTCGCGCTCGTCTGCCTCGTGGTCGGTGCAGGGGTGGCGGTGGTCGTCCGTCTGCGCATGGCTCATGAGGACGCGAGGACTCGGTTGCTGTGGCTGGTGTGGGGTGCTTGGGCCGTGCCGGTGTCGCTTGTCGTCGCCTGGGCGAATCACTTCCTGCTCGGTGACCAGACCTGGCTGGTGATCGCCGCCCTGGGGGTGGGGACGCTCTCCGTCCCGCTCACTGTCGCGGTGGCGACCCTGCGCCACCGGCTCTTCGACATCCGGGTGGTGCTGAGCAGAACCGTGACGGCCACGGTGATGACCGGTGCGGTCCTCGTGATGTACGCCTCCGTTCTGGAAGCAGTGCGCCGGCTCGGCGGCGACAGCACGGTCGGGGGCCTGCTGGCCGTCGCTGTCGTCGCCGTCGTGATCCACCCCGCGCACTCGTGGTTGCGACAGCGGGTGGAGAGGCGTGTCCATGGGTACCGCGGCGACCCGCACCGCGCGTTGCGGATGCTGGCCGACACGACCGAGACGGCTCCTCAGGAGACCTTGACCGCGTCGATCTCCGCCACCATCGCCGAGGCGGTGCGCGTCGACTGGGCCCGGATCGACACCGGATCGGGGGTGGATGACGGCACCCACCGCTTCCCACTCGAGCACCGCGGCGAGGTGATCGGCTCGTTGGTGGTCGCGTCGCCGCCAGGAGGCCGGTTCGGCGCCGAGGACCTCGCTCTGCTGCGAGACCTCGCGAGGTACGCAGCAGTGGTCGTCTTCGCCGATCGGCACCACGGCGCCCTGCGCGACTCTCGAGCGCGGATCGTCGCCGCGAGGGAGGAGGAGCGTCGACGTCTGCGCAGAGACCTCCACGACGGGATCGGACCGTCGCTGGCCGCCGTGGTGCTGAAGCTCAACGCAGCCGAGACCCGCACCGATGCTCAGGAGCGGCACGCCATTCTCAAGGAGGCCCGCTCGGAGGTGAAGGAAGCCATCGACGAGGTCCGGCGACTGGTCGATGACCTGCGGCCGCCGGCGATCGATGAGGTTGGCCTCCTCGCCGCCATCCGCCAGCGCGCACTGGGCCTGTCCGAGGCGGTGGTGTTCGAGGTGAGGGGGCCGAGCGCGATGCCCGACCTCCCTGCGGCCCCCCCCCCCCTTCCGCATCGCAGCGGAGGCGATGACCAACGTGGCCCGCCACGCGAGCGCCACCCGGTGTGAGGTCGACATCACCATCACGGGCGACGAGTTCGCGATCACGGTCACCGACAACGGTCGAGGCGCCGCGTCGACGGTGCGCTCGGGGATGGGGTGGGAGTCGATGCGCGAGCGAGCCGCCGAGCTCGGGGGGTCGTGCACGCTGACGAACGGGGCTCCGGGGACCGGGCTGTCGGTCCACGCGGTCCTTCCTCACCGGCCGTCACCGGGTCATCTGGCCGAGGCGGGCGAGAGGGCATGATCCGGCTGCTGATCGTCGACGACCACCCTGCCTTCCGTCGCGGGCTGGAGCTCATGCTCTCGGACGTCGACGACATCGAGGTCGTCGCCCAGGCGGCATCAGGTGAGGAAGCGGTCGAGCTGGCTGCACAGGCCACGCCGGACGTCGTGCTGATGGACCTGCGGATGCCCGGCCTGGACGGGATCGAGAGCACCCGCCGGCTGAAGCGTCTGCACACCTCGCTCTCGGTGGTAGTGCTGACGATGTTCGAGGACGATGCGTCCGTCTTCGCCGCGATGAGGGCCGGCGCCCGCGGCTACGTCCTCAAAGGGGCGGATCAGGACGAGATCGAGCGAGCGGTTCGTGCAGCGGCTGCCGGTGAGGCGATCTTCGGCCCCGCGATCGCCGACCGCGTCATCCTCCACTTCGCTCAGGGCGGCGACCACCCGCGGGCGACGTTCCCGTCCCTGACCCAGCGCGAGCGTGAGGTGCTCTCGCTCATCGCCAACGGGAAGGGGAACGCGGCGATCGCCCACGAGCTGGGGATCAACCTGAAGACGGTGCGCAACCACGTGTCCAATGTCTTCACGAAGCTCCACGTGTCCGATCGGGCTTCGGCGATCGTCAAGGCACGCGAGTCCGGAATGGCCGGAGAGTGAGCACTGAGGGGTGCCCCGCTCGCGCACTGCCTGTGGTTGTCCACGTCGGCGTGCTGCGGGCTTGGTCGTTGGCGACCGGCCAGGCTCACCGACGCAGGCGCGCGACGAGCTCGCCGTCGACCTGCTCGCCCGTCTCGACAAACCCCACGCCGCGGTAGAGGGCCGCGGCCCGATGGTTGTCGGGCCCGTACGAGAGGGCGAACCCACCGCCGGTCGCTCGGTCGGCCAAGAGGTCGAGCGCGGCGGTGACGGCGGACCTCCCGAGCCCGCGCCCTTGGTGCGTGGCGTCGATGATGATGCCGCCGAGCCAGCAGCTCGCATCCTCCTCGTCGATGGCCCACATGAGGAAACCCACCACGGTGTCTTCCTCGCAGACTGCGAGCGGGCGCCAGAGGGCCTCGTCGGCGCACAGGGCCAGGTAGTGGGTCGGGCTGGCGACGAACCGGGACTGCTCCGGGGCGACGGTCAGGGCGGCCACGGCCCCCCGGTTGGCCGCGTCGACCGGGACCAGTCTCACGCAAGCACCTGTCGCGGACCCGTCGCCCGGATGGGGTGCGTACCTCATCCGCTTCGGTGGGTCTCGAGGTAGCGCAGCACGGCGAGGACGCGGCGATGGTCGGTCTTGGCCGACTCGGCCAGCCCGAGCTTGGTGAGGATACGGCTGACGTGGGTCTCCACCGTGCGGTCGGTGAGGACGAGGCGATGGGCCACACCGGCGTTGCTGAGGCCTTCGGCCATGAGCCCGAGCACCTCTCTCTCGCGTGGGGTGAGCTCCTGAAGGGCGGACCTGTTGCCGACCATGAGACGGGCGACGACCTCGGGGTCCAGTGCTGATCCCCCGGCGGCGACGCGGTCGAGGGCGGCGATGAACTCGTCGACGTCGAGGACGCGGTCCTTGAGGAGGTAGCCGAACCGTCCGCCGGCGACGAGGTGGACCGGCAGCCGGGACTCGACGTGCTGGGAGAGCAACAGCACGGCTGTGTCGGGCAGAGCCTCTCGGACCTCGGCCGCGACCCGGGCGCCGTCGTCGGCGTGGTCCGGGGGCATCCGGATGTCGAGCACGGCGACGTCCGGGCGGTGGTCCAGGACTGCCGTGAGGGCGGAGGGTGCGTCACCGGCATCGGCGACGACGTCGTGCCCGACCTCGGTGAGCAGGGCCCGTAGGCCGGCGCGGAAGAGGGCGGAGTCCTCGCCGATCACGACCCGCACGGGATCTCCGCGGTCATGACGGTGCCGCCCAGTGGTGGGCTGTGCAGGGAGAGGCGCCCGCCGAGGGCGTGGACCCGGTCGCAGAGCATGGACAGACCCGAGCCGGGGGTGATGCGTGCTCCGCCGGAACCGTCGTCGCGGACAGCCACGAGGACGTTGCCGCGGTCGCGTCGCACGGCGACCTCGACCTCCCGCGCGCCCGAATGCTTGACGGCGTTGGCCACGCCCTCGCTCGCGACGTAGTAGGCGGTGATGCTGACGTGCTCGGGAAGCTCGTCGGCATCGAAGGTCAGGCGCAGGGGGAGGGCGCTGCTCCGTGTGAGGTTCTCGAGCGCGGGGGCCAGCCCGTCGTCGAGGCTGCTGGGCCGCAGGCCGTGGGCGATCTGGCGCAGCTCGGCCACGGCGGTGGCGATCTCATCGACGGCGGAGTCGACGAGGCCGTCGAGCTCGACCGACCCGCCTGCGGCGACGCGACGCTGGGCGACGCGCAACCTCATGCCGAGGGACACCAGACGCTGCTGGGCGCCGTCGTGCAGGTCCATCTCGAGGCGTCGCCGCTCCTCGTACCCGGCACGCAGCAGCCGTTGTCGGCTCGCCTCGACCTCGCCCAGGGCGTGTCCCAGCTCGCCGCGCAGCCGGGTCGACTCGGCGACAAGAGCAGCTTCGCGCGCCACCTCCTCGGGAACAGGTGCCCGGCCCGGACCTGCCACGATCAGGCCGATCTCGTTGCCCTTGAGGCGGATCGGGACACCCGTTCCAGAAACGGCGTCCCCCGCCACGTCCACGAAGTCGGCCGAACCCGGCCACCGGTAGCCTACGCGCAGCGCCGGGTCGCGCATGGCCTCGCGCAACACGGACTCGAGCTCTTCCGGTTCCCTGGAGCCGTCATGGACGTCGGTGACCAGCGCCTGGACGGCCGCGATGCCCCGGGCGCGCCGCGGGTGCAGCCGCCTCCCCAGGAAGCGCAGCAGCAGGGCTCGCGCGGGCAGGAGCAGAACGACGACGACGACAGTCGCCAGCACCGCCGGTGCGGTGGAGTCCGCTCCCACGGCCAGGGCGACCGCGGACGACACGGTGGCGTGGCCGGCCACGACGAGGAACGCCAGCACGGGGTAGACGGCCGCCGCCACCACCGCGCGGTCGACGTCGTAGAGGTCATGGCGCAGCATCGCCACCAAGGTGGCGGCCGGGATCGCGATGTTCATCGCGATCAGGCCACCGAGGGCGACGATGGGTGTCCCGGTGAGCAGGTAACCCGCCCAGCACAACAGGATCGTCGCCGGAACCGTCAGGCAGGCGACGAACATCCACCGCAGCCGCGCTCGTTCCAGCTCGTCGGCCGCGGCCCGGTAGCGACGACGGGTCGCCAACGCCGCAAGGACCAGGCAGGCGTAGAACACCACCAGCGCGGGGATGGCGCCGTAGCCGACCCAGTGCTCCCCGAACGGGCGCGGCCAGTCGTCCAGCGGGGGCATCAGCGGCCCAGGCGCCACCGCGAGGAAGAGGTTGAACGCGACCACCGAGAGGGGAAGGGCGATCGCCGTCCGCCGAGCCCACGCGTCGTTCGGGCGGCCGTCGGGGAAGAGCAGCAGCACGATTGCGAACGGCAGGAACCAGCCCATCCAGATGCCCTGGGTGAGGTTGAGGAGCTCCGCACTGGCCGCGAGGTCGCTCGGCGGTGCGGCCAGGGCGTCGGCCCAGTTGCCGTGGGCCGTCTGCAGCAGGATGTTCGCTCCGGCAGCGGTGAGCCACGGGCCCACCCAGTTGCGGGGGTCGTGCCGGACTGCCAGGAAGCCTGCCGCGAACGGGACACCCGACGCGAGCACGGCACCCCCGACGATCCAGGCGCCGTCCGGATCGCCGAGGTCGCGCACCGCAACGACGGTCAGCACCACCAGCACGACAGAGACCGCCCACAGCAGGTGGGTGACGCGTCGCGGCCACGGCATGGCTCAGGCTATAGCGGCCCTCGAGCTGACGTCATCCGTACTGGCACGGACGGCAGGTCCGGTACTACCGCCGACGACGCGCCGGTTCCCCCGACCCCACCGTGGAGGTCCCAACCAGACCACTCGACAGGAGTCTCCCGTGACCACGACCCGTCACACCCCGACCCACACCGAGACCTCGCCCGACACCACGCCGCGCGACCTGCGCCGCACCTGGCGGTGGCTCGCCGCAGCCGCCCTCGTCCTTGGGCCCCTGGGCGTCACCGCCATCCGTGCCGTGATGCCCTACTGGACCGACGACACCCCCGCCGAGATGGTCGCTGGGTTCGCTGCCGACCCGGGAGCCGGGGCGCTGATGAACTGGCTCTCCCTCGTCACCACCCCGTTCCTCCTTCTCAGCGCGCTCGCAATGGGGTTCGTCGCCCGACGCCGTGCCCCCGTCATCGCGTCCTGGGGGACAGCCGTCCTCTTCGGCGCCTATGCCCTCGGCAGCGCCGTCAGCGCCCCCGACGTCCTGACCTCCGCGCTCCTTGGCCGCGGCGACGACCAGGCTTCGGTGGCCGGGACCGCAGCCGTACTCATGGATCACCCCCCGATGCTCGTGGGCGCGCTGTCCTTCGTCATCGGCCACCTCGTCGGCATGGTGCTCGTCGCCATCGCCGTCGTCAGGGCCAAGGTCGTCCCCGGGTGGGTCGGGCTCGTCATCGCCGTGGCCCAGCCCGTACACGTCGTCTCTGCCGTCGTCGTCCCGAACCGTCTGCTCGACGTCGTCCTCGGCTGGGGCGCCACCACCGTCGGCTACGCGCTCGTCGCCGGCGCCGTCCTCCGGACGGCGGACGAGGAGTGGGACCTCCAGCCGCAACCACGGTGAGGAGCCCTCGCCTGGACCCCAAAATGGGCCCCACAACTCATTCGCAGTCTCGATTCCGTAACGATGCGCCCTCGACGCAAGGGGACGTGTCTTACCCGCTCTGACCAGCGGAAACGTCAGATCTCGGGTCGCGTCCGGTCGATGCGCGTCGGGGCGTTTCAGGGCCGGAATGGGCCTACGGATCAGAAGGGTTAGGGGTTCGAATCCCTTCGGGCACCACGCACGGGTCTCGACATGAGCGTCGAGCAGGTCGCCAAGGCCCTCGAGGTCGACCCGGCGGAATGGCAGACCGAGGTCGCCTGATCGATGTGGTTCGCCAAGATCGGCGACACCCTGCCCTCGCAGCTCAAGGACGAACTCGCCACCTTGAAGGCGACCCTGAGCGCCTGAGGCCGGCCCGCCGGCATACGGCTCGAAATGGACGGCCCTGTCGAGAACTCGACGGGGCCGTCCTCGTCGTCGCTGGGGGGCGGCCGGCCACAGATGCCTCATAGACTTCTTACAGGATCGGCAGGCCAATCGCACAAGGAAGCCCGCTTTGATGAGACGCATGAACACCGCGCCATCCGCCTCACCGAAGCTGCAGCGCCTGGACGGCACGCCCGTGCGCGTCCTCGTCGTCGACGACGAGAGCAATCTGACCGAGCTGCTCTCGATGGCATTGCGGTATGAGGGGTGGGAGGTCCGCACCGCCGGCACCGGGATCGAGGCGGTCAAGGCCGCGCGCGACTTCCAGCCCGATGCCGTCGTGCTCGACATGATGCTCCCCGACTTCGACGGCCTGGAGGTCCTGCGCCGGATGCGCGCGGACAACTCCGCCGTGCCTGTCCTCTTCCTCACCGCGCGCGATGCCGTCGAAGACCGGGTCGCGGGGCTGACGGCGGGTGGCGACGACTACGTGACCAAGCCGTTCTCCCTAGAGGAGGTCGTCGCCCGCCTGCGCGCCCTGATGCGGCGCACCGCCGTGGTCGCCGACGAGTCGTCCTCGATCCTCGTCGTCGGGGACCTGACGATGGACGAGGACAGCCACGAGGTGGCCCGTGCGGGCACCCAGATCACTTTGACCGCAACGGAATTCGAGCTGTTGCGCTATCTGATGCGCAACCCCAAGCGAGTGCTGTCGAAGGCGCAGATCCTCGACCGGGTCTGGAACTACGACTTCGGCGGCCAAGCCAATGTCGTCGAGCTCTACATCTCCTACCTGCGCAAGAAGATCGACGCCGGCCGGGCGCCGATGATCCACACGATGCGTGGTGTGGGTTACGTGCTCAAGCCCGCCGAGTGAGCCGTATGCCGTCACTGACCTCCCCGCGCAGCTGGACGTTGCGCTCCAAGCTCGTCGCCTCGATGGTGGCGCTCTTCCTGGCCGTCAGTATCGGCACCGGAACGCTCATCGTGATCGCGACGCAGGACTATCTCTCACGGCAGGTGGACGAGGACCTGAAGCAGACCGTGGCCCGGACGGAGTTCGACGACCACAAGGGCGGCTCCCCGCGCGGCGGCCCGGGCGGGCCGCTGCCCGGAGGCGGCGCCGGTGTCCTCACCCTCGCCCTGGACTCCTCGGGCCAGGTCATCCATGACCCCCGGGACGACGATCCACTGAGCACCGCCGTCGACGTCAACGGCAACACGGTGACCCTGACCGCGGCCCAGATCACCACCCTGAAGAACGCCGACATCGGCGAGGAGCCGCAAACGGTCGACCTCGGCGCCGAGACAGGTACCTACCGGGTCATGGCCGTCACGTCCGGATCGACGACCCTGATCAAGGGGGTGCCCACGCTGCCCGTCACCAAGACCGTCAACCAACTGCTCGGCCTGGTCGCCGCGGGCACGATCCTCGGCCTGGCCCTGGTCGGCCTCGGCGGCACTTACCTGGTGCGCCGCAATCTCGCGCCGCTCGACCGAGTGGCCGGCACCGCCCGCGCCGTCTCCCAACTCTCCCTCGAATCCGGCGAGGTCGCGCTCGCCGAGCGGGTACCCGCGGCGGACACCGACCCCAACACCGAGGTGGGACAGGTGGGCCTGGCCCTCAACAGCATGCTCGACAATGTCGACGGTGCCCTCCGGGCCCGGCAGGAGTCCGAGACGCGAGTGCGTCAGTTCGTCGCGGATGCCTCGCACGAGTTGCGTACGCCGCTGGCGAGCATCCGCGGGTATGCCGAGTTGTCCCGCCGCGAGCGGGAGCCGGTGCCGCAGTCGGTCACCCACGCGCTCGGGCGCATCGAGTCGGAGTCGCTGCGTATGCAGGGGCTCGTCGAGGACCTGCTCCTCCTGGCCCGCTTGGACGCCGGGCGGCCGCTCGATCACGATCCGGTGGACCTGACGCTGCTCGCGATCGACGCCGTCAGTGATGCGCGCGCGGCTTCCCCGGAGCACGTGTGGGCCCTCGACCTACCCGACGAACCCATCGAGGTGCCCGGCGACCGGGCGCGCCTGCACCAGGTCTTGGTCAACCTGCTCGGCAACGCCCGAGCACACACCCCCGCGGGCACCCGGGTCGTCACCTCCCTCCGGCGCGGCAGCGCCGACGACCCCACCCGCACAGACGTGATCACGCTGTCCGTCACCGACAATGGCCCCGGCATACCGGAAGCCTTGCAGCCCAACGTTTTCCAGCGCTTCACCCGGGGCGACGAGGCCCGGAACCGAGCGGCCGGCAGCACCGGTCTGGGCCTGTCGATCGTCGCCGCCGTGACGTCGGCCCATCGCGGGCGGGTCGGGCTGCATTCCCGCCCGGGCGAGACCTCCTTCGTCGTGGAACTCCCCGCCGCCTGACCCTGTCCAGGCCGAACCGCCCGCTTTGCTCGAAGGGTGGGGCGCGGGCTACCCTGTGTGGGCTCAGGAGGCGTCGCCTAGTCCGGTCTATGGCGCCGCACTGCTAATGCGGTTTGGGTTAATCGCCCATCGAGGGTTCAAATCCCTCCGCCTCCGCCCGTGATGTCCCCGGACATCGGAAACCCCCGAACGTCAGGTTCGGGGGTTTCGTCGTGTTCTCGTCGGGTCTGGACGTCCGCGGGACGCCCGCCCGGACAACCCGGGGCGCCGAGCGGACCCCCGACGACACAAAGCCGCTTCTCACGCCCGGGCGGCGTCCTGACTCGTGCCACGTTGGCGTGATTCCGGGTCGGGCCGGATGTTTGTGCTGGTCAGCGGCTTGAAGGCTTCGAGGTTGACACACTAATCGGGCCGGTAGGGTCGGTGCTCGTGGTGTTTGTGCGGAAGGTCCCGACCGCTTCGGGGGCCACGGCGGTGCAGATCGCTGAGCGTGTCGGGGACCGCGACAACGTGATTGAGCACGTGGGATCGGCACGCACGCCGGCTGAGCTGGTCGCCCTGCTCGAGGTCGCGCGGGCACGGATGCA
>NZ_HG764815.1:4134397-4144681 GCF_001050535.1 Nostocoides australiense Ben110
CCGACACGCCAGCACCGCCCGGCCCACCTCGATCCGCTGCCCGGTAATGACCAGCCCCAAGCCGTCCACACCGGCGAAGGTGTCCAGATCCGGGCGCGTGAAGGTAACGTCAGCCATGTCGAGGTCTTCCAGATCGAAGGCGTAGGAACCTCCATCATCGGAAGGCCTCGACCCTCAACCAAGCAGCGACGCGCACACCCAACCCACACTCTCCTTTGGGAAGAGCCCGTTTCCCCTCCGCGAGATGAGTCGGTTGCCAGCGGGGTGCGGAACAGTGCGCCGGGCGAGGGCGAAGATGCGGAAGCGGTGGTGAGGAGCGCCGACAAGGGAAGCCGGTAGGCCGATCCATCGTGCATCCAGCCGCAGGTCGGCCAGATCGCCGAGAACGGCGCCGAGAGCCCGTAGAGGTCGAGTTGCGTTGTCTCCCAGATGCCACGGGTCGGATTCCAGGCCGCGAAGGGTTGCGCCGTCGGGGGTTGCATCGCCTGGGTTGCGTGGTTCATGGTCGTCTCCTTCTGCGGGTGGCCGCGTCGCTGGTGAGGACAGCAGCCCGCGGACGTTCTCGATGACGACCCACTCGGGCTGGAGCGCGTCGATGGCTGCGGCCATGTGTGCCCAGAGCCCCGACCGTGTTCCTGGCGCAAGGCCGGCGCGCTTCCCGACGGTGGACACGTCCTGGCACGGAAATCCGCCGATGAGGATGTCCACGGGCTTGACCTGGCTCCAGTCGATGGTCGTGATGTCACCGAGGTTCGGCACCTCGGGCCAATGGTGGGCGAAGACGCGGGCGACTGGCTCGTTGAGTTTGGAGAACCACACGGTCTTGGCGTTGAAGACGTGCTCGACGGCGAGGTCGAGGCCGCCGTAGCCACTGAACAGCGACCCGATCCTGAGTCGTGGTTCGCCGCTGGCGTCGAGGTCGTGCATGAAGTCCGCTCCGGTGACGGTCGTCCCCGGCATCGCCTCGCACGAGTTGATGCCGAGCTGGTCACCTGTCAGGTGCACGACTCCGACACGCGCCCGCTGCTCAACCGAGCCACCGCTCGCCGCCACCCGAGGCCTCCGCCCCCGGCATCCGTTCCGACCACCCTCCGAGGTCACACGCGTCTTGCAGGTCGAGGTTGAGCCGGGCGCTACCGCCGTGGAAGTCACCGGGGGCGGGGGCTGCACCTGCCCGGCAGGAGCGGAGGTGCGCATGACGGTTTCGATGCGTGTGATGTCGGCGGGTGACGGCTACAAGTACCTGCTCAAGACGGTCGTGGCCGCAGACGGCAACCGGCCGCTCTCGACGCCGCTCACCCGCTACTACATGGAAGGAGGCACCCCACCTGGTCGCTGGCTCGGCGCGGGGGGTAGCTTCCCTCGGCAAGGGCGAGATTCAGTTGGGCGAGCGAGTATCAGAAGACCAACTCCAGCTCCTGATAGGCACGGGCTGCGATCCGATCACCGGCGACAAGCTCGGCCTGGGTTTCCCGGCGTACAAGAGCCAGGAGCAGCGGATCGAGGCACGGATCGCTGCTCTTGACCAGACGCTGACACCTGGGGCCAAGGGCGAAGCGGTCGCGCAGGTCGTGGCCGAGGAAACTGCCCGGAGCACACGGCGTGCGGTGGCGGGCTTCGACTTCACCTTCTCGATTCCGAAATCCGCATCGGTGCTGTGGGCCGTCGCCGACGCCGGGGTCCAGGCACTCATTGGAGAGGCGCATCATCGAGCGGTTGCGGAGGTGGTTGCGTTCATGGAACGTGAGGTTGCAGCCACCCGTACCGGCGCAACCGCGGGAGACGGCGCGGTTGCACAGGTCGATGTCACAGGGCTCATCGCGACCGCGTTCGATCACTTCGACTCCCGCGCCGGCGACCCCCACCTTCACACGCACGTCGTCATCAGCAACAAGGCCAAGACCGTCCTCGATGGGAAGTGGCGGTCGCTCGACGGCAGACCGATGCACGCCGCCGTTGTGGCGCTGTCCGAACTGCACGAAGCCGTGTTCGCCGACCACATGACGCGCACCTTCGGCGTCTCCTGGGAGGCACGCGAGATGGGTCGGGATCGGAACCCAGCATGGGCGATCACAGGAGTCCCGGAAGAGCTGGTCACAGAGTTCTCTACCCGCGCCCGCCACATCGACGCGGAGAAGAACCGGCTCATCGACGAGTACGTTGCCCAGCACGGACGCCAACCATCGAACGCCGCCGAGTGGCGAACGCGAGCGAGCAATACCCTCGGCCAGGACGCGACGTCGTGGGCACGCGAGATCACCGACAACGACAAGCCGATGCTCCTGCGCGCGGATGATGTGCCGCTCGACGTGATCGGCGAGCTGGGGCGTTCAGTCGTCGAAGTGGTCGGCGAGAAGCGTTCGACCTGGCGGCGATGGAATCTCATGGCCGAGGCATCCCGGCAGACGATGGCTGGCGCTTCGCCACCATGCAGGACCGGGAGGCCATCGTCGCGATGGTCGCCGACGCAGCCGAACTCGTCTCCCTTCGCCTGACGCCGCCCGAACTCGCCGCCTCCCCGGTTGTGTTCCGTCGGCCCGACGGCACCTCGGTGTTCCGGCCGAAGAGTTCGACCGTGTTTACGTCCGAGTCCCAGCTCGCGGCCGAGGACAGACTTCTCGAACGAGCAGCGAACCTGGCCGGTCCGACGGTGGCTCTGGCAACCGTTGAGAAGATCACGCGCAGACCCGACGCGGACGGTCGGATGCTCGGCGACGACCAAGCCGATGCCCTGATCCGGATCGCGGTGTCAGGACGGATGCTCGACTTGCTGGTCGGTCCCGCCGGGGCGGGCAAGACCACCGCCATGAACGCACTCCGCCGCGCCTGGGAAGCCGAGCACGGCACCGGGTGATGCCGAACTGCATGATGCGCTCCTGTTGTGTCGTCGGGCTCGCGCCGTCAGCGGTTGCTGCCCAAGTCCTCGCCGACGATCTCGGGATCGCGACCGAGAATACGGTGAAGTGGTGGCAGAACCACCTCATCCACGGCACCACGTTCGAGACGGGCCAGCTCGTCATCATCGACGAAGCATCTCTGGCCGGCACCCTGTCGCTGGACCGCATCACCCACCTCGCCCAGGACGCTGGTGCCAAGGTGCTGCTGGTCGGTGACTACGCCCAATTGCAATCCGTGGACGCGGGCGGCGCGTTCGCGATGATCGCCAGAGACAGGTCCGATACCCCCGAGCTGGTCGACGTTCACCGCTTCACCCACGCCTGGGAGAAGACCGCCTCACTCGAGCTACGCCACAGACGTACCCAGGCCATCGACACCTACCTCGCCAAACAGCGCATCCACGACGGCAACACAGAGGCCATGACCGACACGGCCTACAACGTCTGGCGCGCCGACCGCGACGCCGGACTCGTCTCGGTGCTGATCGCCGAACCCACGAAGACGTGACCACGCTGAACCGTCGCGCCCGCGCCGACCTGATCCTCAACAAGACGCTGACCCCAGACCGTGAAGTCGAACTGCGGGACGGCACCGCCGCCGGGGTTGGCGACACTATCATCACGCGACAGAACAACCGGAACCTCCGCACCCTGGCCGGGCGGGACTGGGTGCGCAACGGCGACATCTGGACAATAGCCGCTGTCGGCGACGACGGGACCATCACCATCGCACGCGACTACGGGACCGGCACCGTTGTTCGCGACGACGGAACCATCAGGACTCGCAGGCGTGGGCACAGGTTCGGCGGCAGCATCGTCCTCCCGGCCTCGTACGTGGCCGAGCACGTCGATCTCGGCTACGCAGTCACCGCCTGCCGAGCCCAGGGCATCACGACCGATACCGCGCACGTCCTGGTCGAACCGACCTCGACGAGGGAGACCTTCTACGTCGCGATGACCCGAGGACGGCACGCGAACCACGCCTACCTGGTCGATGCGCGCGGTCAGTTCCTTTGCGCTTGGCGTGCTGAGGTGGTCGCGCCAGACCTGCGCGTCCACAGAGCTCAGCCCGACTACTGCGCCGTCGTGCTCAGCGAGCCAAAGCGTTTCGACTGCTCCGAGCCTGGACAAGATGCGTCCTGTCACCGGGTCGTTGGGTTCGACGAGCATCGACAGCACCATCCTCGCGGTGCGTTCGTCTCTCGCGACATCACTCAAGCTGGCCGTCATCGGTTCCTCTCGGCGCTCGTTACCGACGAGGTGGGCCGAGCGCTACCGACGGATCGGCAACTCGGAACCGCAGCTACGAGTCATCGCTCGCTTTGTCCACGATGAATCCCGCCTCGACCAGGGCAGCGCGTACGGCCTTACGGCCCACGCCCATCCGACGGCCGATCGCGCGCATCGAGACCCCGGCCCGGGCGAGGCGCACGGCCCCCGCCTTCTCGTCGATCGCCAGCCCCGGACGGCGGCTCGGCACGTTGCGACGACGCAGGTGTGAGAACACGGTGGCGCGGTGGATGCCGTACCTCTCAGCGAGCGCCTTGACGCTCATCCCAGCGAGGTAGTCGCCGACGAGCGCGTCCACCTCGGCCGCGGTGAGAAAAGTTTGAGCCGTCTCGACAGTCCTCACAACGGGGCCACGATCGTCCTTCGGTGCGCTACTCTGGGGGCGACGGGAGACCTCGTAGACCCCACGGTCTAGGCGGGTGACCAGGGTTTTTGTCTTGGGGGCGGAGTTGCCAAACGTACTACTCAGGCACCCCACGAAGAACCGCCAGGCCGGACCCGGGTCCCGCCTGGCGGTTTCGCTTTACCCCCCTCGCCCTAGTCGAGTTGGTAGCGGGCGGCGATGGCCTTAGCCGTCGGGGTGTCCGGTCCGGGTTGCGGCATGAAGACCGCTTCGCGGTAGTAGCGCAGTTCCGCGATCGACTCGCGGATGTCCGCCAGCGCCCGGTGGCCGCCCTTCTTCTCGGGCGAGTTGATGTACGCGCGCGGGTACCAGCGCCGCGAGAGTTCCTTGATGGAGGAGACGTCGATGATGCGGTAGTGCAGCCACGCGTCCAGCTCGGGCAGGTCCCGGGCGAGGAACCCGCGATCGGTGGCGACGCTGTTGCCGCCCAGGGGCGCCTTGCGCGCCTCCGGAACCCAGGTGCGCACGTAATCCAGCACCCGCGCACTCGCCTCCTGCAGGCTGATGCCGCCGTCGAGCTCGTCGATCAGGCCGGAGTCGGTGTGCATCCGGGTGACGAAGTCGTTCATCTGCTCCAGCGCCGACTGCGGGGGCTTGATGACCAGGTCCACGCCGTCGCCGAGCTGGTTGAGATCGAAGTCGGTCACGAGCGCAGCGACCTCGATCAGCGCGTCGTGCTCGAGGGACAGGCCCGTCATCTCGCAGTCGATCCACACGATGCGATCCTTCGCCGCTCGGTCGGTGGCCGTCGTCGATATCCGGTCTGTCACGCGGACAACCTTACGGCCGCACCGCGTGACGCATGCGCGTGAACTAGCCTCTGGGGCATGTCATGGCAGCAGGCGCCGGTCGCGCCGCCCTCCCAGGTGCCTGGGCACCTGGCCGAGCCGACCGCATACGACCCGGGCTATCAACCCCAAGGAGGCGGGCACACCTCCCGCCGCGCCCTTCGCGGCTGGCTGCTCACCGGCTTGATCATCGCCGGTTTCACGATCGCCGCCCTGGCGCTCGCGGCATACTTCCAAGCCTCGATCGGGCTGATGACGGCGCTGCTCGCGCTCCTGCTCGCCGCGCTGCCGCTCGGGGTCGTCGTGCCGACCTTCCTGTGGCTGGACCGGTTCGAGGCCGAGCCGACCAAGTACCTCGTCTTCGCATTCCTCTGGGGCGCGCTGGTCGCATCGGTGCTCGCCGCCCTGTTCAACACGGGGGCGATGCTCGTCATCCAGTCGGCCAGCGACCCCACGTCGGCGATGGCCACGACAGCCGTCGTCGTCGCCCCGATCGTCGAGGAGACCCTCAAGGGGCTGCTCGTCCTCATCGTGTGGCGGCTGCGGCGGCGCGAGTTCGACGGGCTGATCGACGGGCTGGTGTATGCCGGGATCACGGCCGCCGGGTTCGCGTTCACCGAGAACATCCAATACCTCGGGCAGGGGTATGCCGCGGGGGGCGGCGAAGTGCTCGCCGCCACGTTCGTGGGGCGCGGCATCATGAGCCCGTTCGCGCACCCGATGTTCACCTGCCTGACGGGCATCGGGATCGGCATCGCCGCCACCGCCCGCAGCACCGGGGTGCGGATCGTCGCCCCGATCACCGGCTGGGTGCTCGCGATGCTCGCCCACGGGCTGTGGAACCTGTCCGCCGTCACCGGCGGCGCCGGGCTGCTCGTCGGCTACTTCCTCGTCGGGGTGCCGGTATTCTGCGCGTTTGTGGGTCTGGTCATCTGGGCGCGCCGGCGCGAGGGGCGCCTGATCGGGCGCCACCTGAGCCCGTATGCCGATGCCGGCTGGCTGAGCCCGAGCGAGGTCATCATGCTCTCCTCGATGGGTCACCGCCGCGAGGCCCGGGTGTGGGCCAAGACCAACGCCGGCTCCACCGGCCTGAAGGCGATGCGCCAGTTCCAGGATGCCGCCTCGGAACTGGGCCTGCTGCGGCAACGGATGTACCACCAGGCCGCCGACGCGCACGCGCTGACCGCCGAGCGCAAACTGCTCGACGAACTCACCGTGGCCCGCCGCACCTTCATCGGGAGCGGACGATGACCACGCCCGCCGTGCCGGCCGACCTCGCCGGCGACATCATCGCCTTACGCCGGGACCTGCACCGGCACCCCGAACTCGGCCTGCACAATCCGGCCACGCAGCAGCGGATCGTCGACGCGCTGGCCGGTCTGCCGCTGGAGATCACCCGCGGCCGGGACTGCACGTCCGTGGTGGCCGTGCTGCGTGGTGGCGCGGGGTCGGGGCGGGCGGTGCTGCTGCGCGGCGACATGGACGCCCTCCCCGTCACCGAGGACCTGCCGCTGGACTTCGTATCTCAGGAGCCGGGCCTGATGCACGCGTGCGGGCACGACCTGCATGTCGCCGGCTTGGTCGGCGCCGCCAGACTGCTGTGCGCGCGCCGGGCGGAGCTGGCCGGCGACGTCATCTTCATGTTCCAGCCCGGCGAGGAGGGACCGGGCGGGGCCGAGGTCATGTTGCGCGAAGGGCTCCTGGACGCCGCGGGGGTGCCGGTCGTCGCGGCATACGCGCTGCACGTGGCGGCCGCGGGGGAGCGGCTCGGCACCTGGTTCGGGCGGCCGGGCCCGCTCATGGCGGGGGCGGCGGCCGACGAGGCCGTGATCCAGATCGTCGGCGAGGGCGGACACGGCTCGCAGCCGCACCTGGCGAAGGATCCCGTGCCCGTCGCCTGCGAGATCGTGCTCGCGATGCAGCTGATGGTCACCCGCCAGTTCAACGCGATGGAGCCGATGGTGCTGACCGTCGGCAAGATCGCCGGCGGCACCAAGGACAACATCATCCCCGACGACGCGGTCCTCGAACTGACGCTGCGCACCTTCGACGATGAGCAACGGCGCACTGCCCATACCGCCATCGCCCGGGTGGCCGAGGGCATCGCCTCCGCCCACGGCCTCACCGCGGAGGTCACGTGGCTGATGGGCTATCCGGTCACCATCAACGACGAGACCGAGTACGCCTTCCTGCGGGCCACCGTCGAGGAGATCTTCGGCGCCGAGCGGTATGTCGACATGCCGCACCCCGAGGCGGGTGCGGAGGACTTCGCGTTCGTCGCGGGGCGGGTGCCGTCGGCCTATGTCTTCCTCTCGGCCTGCCCGGCGGACGAACCGGGCAGCGCGCCCGACAACCACTCCCCGCGGGCCAGCTTCGACGACGCGGTGGTGCCCGACGGGGCCTTGCTGCTGGCGGAACTCGCGATGCGCCGCCTTGCCGACCCCAGATAGTCACTGCTCGGGCTGATCTACTCTTGTTCTTCGCCAGCCCCCGTAGCTCAGCTGGATAGAGCAAGGGCCTTCTAATCCCGAGGTCGCAGGTTCGAGTCCTGCCGGGGGCGCTGCGGATTCCTCTCGTCTAAGGTTGACCCTCGTGACCGCGACCATGGACGACCCGGCCAAGCTCCTGGCCGCCGTTCGCGAATTCCGGGAGCAGGTGGCGGCCAGCGTGCTGCCGCTGGACCTGCCGAGCACTGCCGAGGCCAAGGACAACCGGGCGGCGCTGCTGCGCCAGCTCGACGACTACATCCTGCCCCGCCTGTCCTCGATCAACGCGCCGCTGCTCGCTGTCATCGGCGGGTCGACGGGCGCGGGCAAGTCGACGCTCGTGAACTCGCTGCTGCGCCGGCAGGTCAGCCGCGCCGGAGTGATCCGGCCGACGACGACCAGCCCGGTGCTGATCCACCACCCCGACGACGGGCACTGGTTCACCGACCAGCGGGTGCTGCCCGAACTGAGCCGGGTCACCGGCGACGGGGACGACGCCGAGGGGACCGTGCGGCTGGCCGAGTCGCGCGAACTGCCCGCCGGTCTTGCGCTGCTGGACGCGCCGGACATCGACTCCGTCGTCTCGGCCAACCGCGGGTTGTCGCGGCAGTTGCTCTCGGCCGCGGACCTGTGGCTCTTCGTCACCACCGCGGCACGGTATGCCGATGCCGTCCCCTGGGATCTGCTGCGCCAGGCATCCGATCGCGGCACGGCCGTGGCGATCATCCTGGACCGGGTGCCGCCGGAGGTCATGGCGGAGGTGCGCCCGCACCTGGTGGACATGCTGCGCGCCCAGGGCCTGGGCACGGCACCCGTTTTCCCGATTCCGGAGACCACCCTCGACGGCAACGGGCTGTTGCCCGAGACCGACGTGGCGCGGCTGCGGTCGTGGCTGACCGACCTGGCCAATGACGCGACCGCCCGGGAGGTCGTCGTCCGCCAGACCCTGACCGGGGCCCTCGCCTCCCTCGACTCCCGGTCCGAGGAACTCGTCACCGCCAGCCGCACCCAGCAACGCGTCACCGCCGACCTGACCGATATCGTCAACCGCGCCTTCGACGACTCCCGCCGAGGTGTCGAGAACGGGATGAGCGACGGGCAACTGCTGCGCGGCGAGGTGCTCGCGCGGTGGCAGGACTTCGTCGGGACCGGCGAGTTCTTCCGCAAGGTCGAGTCCGGGGTCTCGAAGCTGCGCGACAGGATCACCGGCGCGTTCCGTGGGCACGCCAACGCGCCGGCGGATGTCGAGGAGGCGCTGCACGTCGGGGTCGCCCAGCTGATGGAGGCCAACGCCGCGACGGCGGCCGCTCAAGTGGCCCGCGAATGGCGGGCCCTGCCGGCCGGTGCCGAGATCCTGCACGCCCACCCGGAACTGGCCAAGCCGAGCAGCGACCTCGGCCCCCGGGTGGACGCCGCGGTGCGGACCTGGCAAGACGAGGTCCTCGACCTCGTGCGCAGCGAAGGCCAGGACCGGCGCACCAACGCGCGGGTCGCGGCATACGGCATCAACGGCATCGGCCTGTTCCTGATGCTCGTCACCTTCGCCCACACCGGCGGGCTGACCGGCGCGGAGGCCGGCATCGCCGGCGGCACCTCGGTCCTTGCCCAGCGGGTGTTGGAGGCCATCTTCGGAGACCAGGCCGTGCGGACCATGGCGGCCAAGGCCCGCGCCGCCCTCCTGCGACGGGCCGACGAGGTCATCGAGGCCGAGCGCACCCGCTTCCTCGACGCCGTGGGCGCCCGGACCGTCGCCGCCGATCAGACCGAACGCCTCTCCAGGGCCCTGGACGCCGTGCAGGCCGCTCGATGAGCCCCCTGTTCGGCCGCGGCGACAAGGGCGTGAGCGCCGAGGATCTCACCAAGCACGCCGACGCGCTGCGCTCCGCCGTCGACGCCGGCGGCGCCGAACTGGACCCGGACCAGGTCGCCCGCGCACGGGCCATCGCCACGAAGGTGAGCGAGCGGATGGCCGCCGCGATCTGGGGCGACGACCCGGCAGGACCGCTGCTGGACTGGCTCGTCGTGCCCCACCGCCACCAGGTGCCGGACTCCGAGGGCAGCGCCCTGGACGGACTCGTGCTACTCGACCTGCCGGACTTCGACTCCCGCGAGGCCGCGCACCGGGCCGAGGCCGAACGCGTGATCGGGCTCGCCGATGTCTTCGTCTGGGTGACCGACCCGCAGAAGTACGCCGACGCCCGCCTGCACGACGACTACGTCGCGGCGATGAAGAACTACGGCGCGGTGACGATCGTCGTCCTCAACCAAGCCGACCGGCTCACCCCCGACCAGCAGCGCCAGTGCCTCGCGGACCTGGAGCGCCTGCTGCATCGCGACGGCCTGTCCGAGGTCACGGTGCTCGCCACCTCGGCCCGCACCGGACTGGGCGTGCCCGAACTGCGCGACAAGCTCTCCGACGC
>NZ_HG764815.1:4144781-4153095 GCF_001050535.1 Nostocoides australiense Ben110
AACTCCGAAAGGAATCAGGCACGTCATCTGCGTAGTGGGCTTGCAGGAGCCGTTCCTGCTCGTGTTGGAGGCGGTCGCGGTTGGCGGTGAGCTGGGCCAGTTCGTCGACTTCGGCGGACATGAGCTGATCGAACTCGTGGTGCAGCATCCCGGCGAGTGCTTCGTGCTGGGCGGGGGTGATCTGGATGCGCTGGTAGTAGTCCTCGATCAGGTTCTCGACATCGGCGATGAGGATCGCACTGCGGTCACAGTTGGTCCGCTTGGAGTGCCGGCCGGAGCAGACGAAGTAGCAGTAGACGTTGCCGTGTCGGTTCTTCGCGTTCGACACGATCAGCCGGGACCCGCATCCTCCGCAGTGGATGGTGCCTTTGAGGTAGTGGTCGTGGATCTGCGTGGCCTCCGCCGCTGACTTGTGAGCGGTGAGGACGGACTGGACCTGGTACCAGACCTCGGCGGGCACGAGGGGCTGATGGGCTCCCTTGTAGTTGACGCCCCGGTATGTCACGTCGCCCTTGTAGTAGGGGTTGGTCAGCAGCCGCTGCACCGAGGACACGGCCATCGGCTTGGAGGGGCGTTTCGGGGTGGGCAGGCTCATCAGGCCACGGGAGGTGAGTTCGTCGTGGAGCTGGCTGACGGTCCAGTTCCCCGCGGCGTAGGCTTTGAACGCCCACTCGACCAAGGGTGCCCGCTCTGGGTCGAGTTCGACGGTGCGGGCTTCGCGGCCGAGTTCGTCGCGGGTGCGGACGTTGAGATAGCCGATGGGTGCCTTACCGAGGGTTCCACCGCCGGCGGCTTTCTGGGTCATGCCTTTGGTGACTTCGGTGGCGAGGTTGCGGGAGTAGAACTCGGCAATGGTGGACATGATGCCGTGCAGCAGCATCCCCGAGGGTGTCTCGTCGATGTTCTCGGTCGCGGAGACGAGTAGGACTCCGGCTTGCTGGAGGGCGAGGTGGATGGTCACGTCGTCGGCTCGATTGCGGGCGAGGCGGTCGACCTTGTGAACGATGCAGTAGGCGACCTTGTGCTGTTTGACGTAGCGGATCATCCGCATCAGCTCGGGCCGGTCGGCCTTGCGCGCGGACTCACCGGCGTCGACGAACTCTTCCACGACGGCCGCGCCAAGTTGTTCGGCCTTGCGCCGGTTGGCTTCGCGCTGCGCGGGGATGGAGAAGCCCTCGTCGCGGCCGCCCCTCTCTGCCTGTTCCTTGGGACACGCGCAGATACGACACTGCCACCGCGGCACCCTCGGGTGGGTCGATGAGGCTCTGTACCGGGTCGTCACGGACGGGGTCGGTGTTGCTGGACGCGGTGGCCATCGGGGTCCTTCTCTCACGCGGATCGACCCTCGCACCCACGGGTCGAGGCCCGGACGGGGGTGTTGATCGTGAGATCAGCCCGAAGGCTGTAGGACTAGACCCAGACAGGGTCACGTTGCGTGTTGCCCGCCACGCGGCGGGGTTTAGGACCACAACACCACACGCGTTGCGCGAGGCTTGCTTGCTTCATTCTACCGTCCCGGTCCGTCACTGCGCGATAGCCGTAGATGCCGAGGCGCCACGAGACAAAACTCCCAGGTCGATCGAGACAGGCGCATCTGGATCTAGCCGACCAGACGACGACACGATGGACGCGTAACTCAAGGCTCCTCCCCGAAAGGAACACGCGATGAGCGACCACGAGGCTCCAACCGGCGCACCGATCCCGCCAACACCGCACCCGACGCTCCGCGAACTCGACATCCTGGAAGGCGAATGGCGACTCGAGGGCCGCGACAGCTCCGGCCAACCGTTCACCGGCTCAGTCACCCGTCGCTGGCTCGACGGCGGCTTCTTCCTCACCCAAGAGACCCGCATGGACGGGCAACCTCACGACGGCATCGAGTACATCGGGTACGACTCCGCGACCGGCATGCTCCGCTCGATGCTCTTCAGCGCTGAGGGGCCAGGTCCGTTCTGCCCCTTCGCCCTGGAGTACTTCTGGCAGGTGGAAGGTGACAACCTCACCATCTGGCATGGCGAAAAGGGCTCCCCGGCCTTGTTCACGGGCACCATCGACCGCAACGCCGCGACGGTGCAAGGGGCCTGGGAATGGCCGGGAGGCGGCTACCAGGTCGACGCCACCCGCGTGCCGAACCGCGAGGACCAGTGATGACCGCCACCGTCGGTACGACACCTGACACGCCTTCCCGGACACGATCCGCGTCGGTCCTTGCCGGCCTGCGCCTCCTGGTCGCCGCGCAGTTCGCCGTCGGCGGCGCACTCAAGCTCGCCGGGGCCCACGTCATGGTGCAGATGTTCGCCGACATCGGTGCCGGAGACTGGCTGCGCTACCTCGTCGGCGCCGCGGAGGTACTCGGCGCCATCGGCCTCCTCGTCACCCGCGTCAGCCGTCTTGCGGCGGCCGGGCTCGCCATCTTGGTGCTCGGTGCCGCCGCAGCGCGGATGACCGCGCTGGGCGGTGCACCAGTGATCGAGATCCTGCTCATCGCGATCCTGGTGCTGATGACGCGCCCGCTCGACTCATGGCGCCGCCGGCGGAGAGCCGAGGAGTGACCTGGTTGCATGCGACTGTTCGATGACGGGCACGGGACATCAGACTGATGTCTCCCGGCCGGCCGACAGACGCCGATCAGACCGACCGCGAACGCCGAGGAGCTAACGACATGAACGCTGAGCGGCTGCAGCGCCTTCGTGTGCTCGACGGACGATTCGTTCTGGAACGCGCGATTGAGAGTGACTTTGCTCGGGTCGACTGGTTGGCGTTGGTACGGGGCCCGGACGGCGGCGCCATGATGCGTCGCAGCGATGACACAGAGGTGTCTTGGTCGGCGTTGTGGAATGGCGATGAGGCGCATCCCCCTGAAGCAACGGGCATGCTCAGCGCGATCCTGACTCCGCTGGCCGCCGATCGAGTCCCGGTCTGGACGGCCGCGAGCATTGACGGCGACCTCATCCTCGTGCCTACGAGTCGGCTGACCGAGGCAGTCGCTTGCTTGCGACTGGCGGGCCACGAGGTTGTGACGTGAGTCGGAACGTGTCCGTTCGCTCCGACATCGCCTTGGTGGCAATCGACCTCATGGAACGCGTTGTGATGGCTCCCGCCCGCCCCCACAGTGGGCTCGACGTCGTCACCCGAACTATCGTCCTTGCAGAGGCTCTACGGGCGAAGGGCGGTCACGTCGTCTGGGTCAGGTCCGAGCGCCCGACGCCTACCCAGCCGCCCGGCAGCGATCTCGTTCCGTTGGCCAGACCGCAACCCGAGGACCTTATCGTCGTGAAGCGGACCTGGGGTGCCTTCACCGCTACGGGGTTGCACGAACGTCTGCAAGCGCGCGGTGTGACGACCCTCTGGCTCACCGGGATCGCGACCAGCAATGGCGTTGAGTCGACAGGCCGAGCGGCCGACGAACTCGGATATCGACTGGTCTTTGTTGAGGACGCCATGACCGCGCCAGTCGAGGGCGAGCACGAGCATTCGGTTTCAGTCATCTTTCCCAGGCTGGGCAACGTCGTCAGACACTCTCAACTCATCGGTGACTGACACGGCAGCCGCCCGCTTGCCAGTTCGTAGTCCCTTGGGCTGGCAGACCCACCCGTCGCCGGATCATCCCGCATGGGTCGGGTGCCGCGCGCCATCCTGCCGAGACTGTCACCGGTTGGCCACGAGCGACCAAATTTCCTGGCCCTCACATGGGGCCCTGGGGTCGAGCGACGTCATTGAGCGCCCGCAGCTGGGTGGGATCAGCGCCGTCACGCGCTGTCGAATCGCCCGACGTAACGACGTTGCCAAGGCGTCTCGACCGCTCTTGCGTCGTAATGTGCGCGAACGAAGTCGACGGCCTCATCGGCCGAGGCACCGTCCAACACCACTATGCATGCGAGGGCCGTACCTGTCCTGCCTTGCCGCGACCTCCGCGGCACGCGATCTCAACTCGTTCAGACCCAGCCCGCCACCAGGCTTCGCTGAGTGCGTCCAGGGCGTCGCGCTTGTCGCTCGGGAGCCGAAAGTCAGGCCAGCGAACCCATCGCTGCTCCCAGCCCACGGGCGGCGGGGGTCGCCCGAGCAGGTACAGCCCGAAGTCCGGACGCCCAGCAGCCAGCGCCGGTCGGCGCAGCCCGCGACCCCGGATCAGTCGGCCAGACGGAAGGCGCAGCACGCCTGCAGTCGCCGGGTCCCACGCTCGAGTCACATTCTCAGCGTAGGTACTCGACCGACCGCAGTTGCCACATGTCGAGCCTCGTTCGGCCGCCTTGCGACACTGCGGCCGTGCCGACTCCGATCGCCGCAACGGGGGGGCTCGCGGAGCGTGCCGGTGCGGGATCCTGCGCTGGCGCGCTCCGCGAGCCGATCCTGCACCGGTCACCTTCCGGGTGACGATCTCGAACTGGGACCATCCGTTCGCGGGGTCGGTACACCTTGGCTTTACGCCTCTTTACGGATCGACCATTCCGTAAAGCGGCGTAAGAGCCCGATCAGCGAAGTGGCTCGACCGGCTGGCGAAACGAGAGTGGGTATGCGCTGACTGGTCAAGTCGGGCTGGCGCTCGATGCCCGAGCCGATCGCGGCCGCGGCCGGCCGGGCCCACTCCAGGAGGCGCGCCATGAGCGCACTACTTGTCGGGTACGCCCGATGCTCCACCGATCAGCAAGACCTCACCGCCCAACGCGATGGGCTCCTAGGTCTAGGGGTCGAGGCCGACCGCATCTATGTCGACCACGGACTGACCGGCACCAACCGCGAACGCCCCGGACTCCGCGAGGCGCTGGCGGCCTGCCGGGCCGGGGACACCTTGGTGGTGACCAAGCTCGATCGCTTGGCCAGATCCCTGCCCGACGCTCGGGCTATCGCCGACGAGCTCACCGCGCGGGAGATCAGCCTGTCGCTCGGCGGGTCGGTGTATGACCCCACTGGCGCTGTCGGGCGACTGCTGTTCAACGTCCTCGCGATGGTCGCCGAGTTCGAGTCGGACCTGATTCGGCTGCGCACGGTCGAGGGGATGAAGGTCGCGAAGGCCAAGGGCCGGTTGAAGGGCAAGCAGCCGAAGCTGAGCCGGAAGCAGGAGGCTCACCTGGTGTCCCTCGTGCACAGCGGCGAGTACAGCACCCTCGAGGTCGCCGAGCTCTTCGGCGTCGGCCGCTCTACCGTCTATCGCGCGATTCAGCGGCAGCGCTGCGCCGCGAAGGCAGAACTGGCCGGCGCCTCGCAACCGACACCCTCGCGGGACGCCGACGGGCGAAGCTGCCTCGAAGCCGGCCGCGGAGTGCGGCATCCCGGCAGCGGTTCCCTCTCCGATCAAGGACTTCCCGCGAAGTTGCGCCGCATGCCATTCGACGAGTCATCCGTAGGTGGGCTGCTGCGGCCAGCCGTCGGGGCTGTCCTCCCAGTCCTGTTGGCGTCCGTAGACGGTGCGGTCCCTGATGTGCGAGACCGGGAAGATCGCCTCGGTGCCGCGGCCCGTGGTCGCGTAAGTCAGGTAGGGCGTGTCGTCCTTGAGCAGGTAGTAAGAGTATCCGGGGCGCCAGAAGGTCTCGCCGTTCTCGTCGGTGTCGGTCCAGCCGAAGTCGCGGTGGTAGGTCGTGGGGCCGGAGGACACCCACCGATGGATCCAGCCTTGGCGCGTCCGCCAGGCGTTGAGCTTCTCGATCGGGGCGTGGGAGATCATGGCGAAGGCGATGCCTATGTCGGTGAGGCGCCCCATATTCGATGGGAGGTTGTCGACCGCCCAGGTGCATCTCGGGCAGGCCGCATCCCAGTCGGGCCCGAACATCACGTTCTGCACGACGAGCAGGTAGGTGTCACCGAACAGGTCGGTGAGTCGGACCGGACCGTCTGGGCCTGCGAACTTGTAGTTCTCGACCTCCAGCATCGGTAGCCGCCGTCGGCCTGCGGAGACCCGGTCGTTGTGCCGAGTGACCTCCTTCTCGTCCTGGATCTGTCGTGCGAGCGCAGCGTCGAACCTCGCGCGGTCGACGACCTCAGGGGCTGCGCTGGGCTGCGATGTCATGCCGCCGCTCCTTGGTGTCGCTGGCTAGCGCGATGGTTCATGAAAGCGGCTTCCACTGGCCTTCGGAGACGACCTCCAGCTGTCCGCCGCTTACCTTGATGGCGCTGTCGTCGTCGAGGGCGTAGGCAGGTCCGTCGATGTCGGCCGCCCACCTCTCCGCCTCGACCAGGGTGTTCTCTGGGAACACGTCGAGGTGGGGGAAGATCGAGAAGTCCACGAGTCCAAGGGCGCGGTCGTCCTTGGCGGACGGCCACCCGACGAAGTCTTCGCCGATACGCGGGGTCAGCACCATGCTGCCGGCGCTCACCCCGACCCAGACGGTGTCCTGGAGCGAGTGGAGGATGTCGGCCAAGCCCGACTCGCGCATCCAGTGACACAGGTATGTCGTTTCCCCGCCGGCGACCAGCAGCACGTCGGCCTTCCGGACCCAGGGCATCCACTGCTGCGCACCGATGGTCGGTAACGCCGTCAGCTCCAGGACGCCGAGGGACTTCCACGGCAGGGACGTCATGCCACCCCAGGCACGCCCGTCCACCAGGTCCGGCGCCGAGACCGGGATGTCTCGGGGGTAGCCCCACAGCGCCGTGGGAATGCAGAGCGCTGTCGACTCGGCGATCGGCTTGCCGAGTAGGTCGACGAGCGCATCGCTGATGGTCGCGTTGGTGATGCCGCCGGAGGTGAGGAGGAGTTTCACTGCGTGCCTTCCTGGAACGGTCGAGCTCGAATCATCGACTTCTGGGTCGCAGGGCGGCTTTTCCCGAGGTCGCGGACTGATAGTGGAATGCAACTGGTTCGCAACCTAGCATGACCGGTTGCGGAGTACAATCGGTTGCGTGGAACACGATCCCGCGCCAGCCCACCGATCCGGATGCCCGATCAACCAGACGGTCGAGGTGCTGGGGGATCGCTGGTCGCTGGTCGTGCTGCGCGACCTGATGTTCGGCGACCGGCACTACTTCCGAGAACTGCTCTCTTTGTCGGATGAGGGCATCGCCTCCAACATCCTCGCCGATCGGCTGCGACGGCTGGTCGCGGCTGGTTTGCTGTCGCGGTCGAGCGACGACACGCACCGGCAGAAGGTCCGCTACAGCCTGACTGAGGCAGGGGTGCAGCTGGTGCCGGTGATGGCGGCACTTGGGTCGTGGGGGCGGCGGCATCTGCAGCCCAGCCGGGAGCTCTCGGTCCGCGCCGAGCTTCTCGAGCAGGGCGGCCCCGAGTTGTGGAAGCGGTTCATGGACGAGCTGCGCGAGCAGCACCTCGGCGTGCCGCGCTTACCCGGGACGCCGTCGGTCTTCGCCGAGTTTCAAGCCGCCTACGAGGCCGCGATGGCCGCGGCGGACACCGGCGACAAGCAGCGATCAGCACGATGAAGCCCCCGTCCATCCACGACGGTCTGGCGGTCTTCGACCACGGCGGCACCGGTGACGTGGTCGTGCTCCTGCACCCCGGCAACATGGACCACCGCTGCTGGGACACCGTGGTGACCGCGTCGCCATTCACGATGCCGTCCACAGTCGGGGCTCCGCGACTCGTGGCGTACGACCGTCGGGGCTACGGCGCGTCGGCTTCCTTGCACGGCGCGGCGGACCATGTCGCGGACCTGAAACAGGCAGTCGACACCCTCGGCGTCGGACGCGTCTTTCTTGTGGCAACTCAGCAGGCGCGGGGATCGCGTGCCAGTTCGCCCTGCACTGGCCCGACGACGTCGCCGGTCTCCTGCTGCTGGCACCCGCAGTGCCCGGCGCGCCCGCACCCGAGATGGCGGCTTTCCCTCCAGCACAACGCCAACTCATCCAACGGGCACTCGAGACCCGTGAGGCTGAGACTGGCGCCTCGGCCGAGGTGCGACTCTGGCTCGACGGAGCAGCCGCGAACGGCGGCCGGGTAGGAGGAAGCATCCGCCGCGTGGCCTACGACCTGATCCTCGACAACCGACGTCAGGGCGGCATCGAGGATGCCAACGACCCACCCGCTGACACCTGGGAGCGCCTAGACGAGATCACCGCCGCGGTCCGGATCGTCGCCGGCGGAATGGACCTCGACTTCATCACCCACAACGCCACGACCATGGCCTCTCGCATCGTCGGAGCCCGCAGCGAAACGTGGCCAGACGCGGCGCACCTCCTACCCCTGGAGCATCCGGCACGCGTGGCATCCGCGATCCGCGCTCTCATCGCCGCAGCACACCCGGACCCATAACTCGGTCACCCTCTGCAGAAGCTCGCGCAGCGATCTGGTGCAGGCTCCCGGCGTGACGATCCCGCTGTGGTCACGCTCCGCGTGACGATCCTGCACTGGCGCGCTCCGCGA
>NZ_HG764815.1:4153195-4189453 GCF_001050535.1 Nostocoides australiense Ben110
GTTATAACCGCCCAACCGTCTTACCTTTTTCGCCGCGCCTGTGGTTGTCAGTCCTGGGCCGTGCGCAGCACGCTGGCCAGGGCCAAGGCCGAGCAGGTGAGCATGATGGCGGCGGGGACCAGGGCGGAGCCGGCCCCGCCGAGGCCGACGAGCGGCGAGACGACCGCGCCGAAGGCGTGCTGGCTGGTCCCCAGCAGCGCGCTTCCGGTGCCGGCCGAGGACCGGGCTTGCGCCATGACCAGCGCCGCCGTGGGTCCGAGGATGCCGCCCATGGGTGCGATGGCGAAGAAGATGGCGACGGCATACGTCCACACGGGTGCGTGCGTGAGCACCAGCACCACGAAGGCGAGCGTCGCGGCCACCTGCACCAGCACCGACGTCAGGACCACCCGCCGCGGGCCGACGCGATGGACGAGGTGACTGACGGCATACCCGGTGGTGACCATGCCGACGGCGTTGGCGCCGAACGCCATCCCGTAATGGATCTCGCTGAGCCCGATGATGTTCTGATAGACGAACGGCGAGGCGGCGATGTAGGACATCAAGACCCCGAACGCGCTGACGAAAACCGCGACCTGGCGCCGGTATTCGCTGATTCTGAGCACCTGACCGAAGGCGGTGCGTAGCGGCACTGAGGCACCGTGCCGTCGCTCGGGCGGCAGGCTCTCGCGGATCGCGAGCCGCACCGCCGCGAGACTGAGCGCACCGATGCCGGCGAGCACCCACAGCAGGCCCCGCCAGCCGATCGAGCCGATCATCAGGCTGCCCGCGAAGGGCGCGAGGATCGGGGCGATACCGCCGACTGTCATCATCAGCGTCATGACGCGCGCGGTGTCCCGGCCACTCGTCAGGTCGGTCACGACGGCGCGACCGATGACCAGGCCGCCGGCTCCGGTGAAGCCCTGGACGACACGCGCGAGGATGAGCAGGCCCAGGCTGGGTGCGGCGGCCGCCAGCGCGCCGGCGATGACACAGATCAGTCCGCTGAGAAGCAGCGGACGGAGTCGCCCGAAGCGATCCGACAACGGACCCCACACCAGCTGCCCGGCGGACAACCCGAGCATGAACGTCGTCAGCGTCAGTTGCACGCCGCTCGCATCCGTCCCGAGGTCGCCGACCATGTCAGGGAAGCCGGGCAGATAGAGATCGGTCGCCATCGGGGAGAACGCCGCCAGCATCGCCAGGGTCAGCAACAGGGGGATCGCGATGTGGCGGCCGGGGTGATCCTGCGGGGTGTGAGCGTCAGACACGGCAGGTCCTGGTATGCCGCCCGGGACCGACGTCCTCCGCCTCACGTCCGGGGAGGACAAGGTCGGCCCGGCATCCTGCCGGCACGTCGGCGGTGAGTTCGAAATCATTGTCCCGCAACGACCATTCGACCGTATGCCGTCCGTGAGGCGAATCGTGATGGGCCTGGGCCCAGGTGACTCCGCCACCAGGCCGCGGTTCGATGCGCGAGCGGCGCCACGCCGGCTCGGTCCGCCGCAGGCCCGCGACGTGGGTGTGCAGGAACCCGATGACGGCGCCCTTGCTGTAGTGGTTGAGCGACGCGTGCGGCATGCCGTCCTCGTCGATGCCTTCCCAACGCTCCCACATCGTGGTCGCGCCACGGTCGAGCATCGCCAGCCATCCCGGGGCGGCGCGTTGCAGGAGCAGGTCGTATGCCGTGTCGAGGTGCCCGCTGTCGGCGAGAGCGGGCAGCAGGTCACGGGTGGCAAGGAAGCCCGTGCCGAGCCGGGTGCCGTTGTCGCGGACGAGGCGATCCAATTGCGCGGCAGCGGTTTTGCGCAGGTGATCGGGCACGAGGCCGAACGTCAGCGCCCGCACGAGGTTGGCCTGCGTGTCGGGCGTGATGGTGCCGTCCGCGCCGACGAACTCCTGCTGCCAGGCGGTGCGGGTTTTGTCGGCGAGGTCGCGACAGTGCCGCGCGTCCGCCGGTCGGCCCAGCACCTCGGCGATGGCGGCCATGGTCTCGGCTGACCGGACCAGATAGGCGGTGGCGACGTCGGCCTTGTCCGCGGCGAGGAAGGCGGGGAAGTCGATCTCCTCGCCCGGCACAAGCCATTCTCCCCAATGGAAACCGGTGTCCCACAGCCATGTCTCGTGATCGAGCGGCGCGGGGGAGCGGGCGACCCGCGACGGGTGACGCCCGGTCGCGGCGCTCGCTGCCGCGAAGGCGAGCCAGCGTTGCATGTTCGGCCACAACTCGGCGAGGCTTCGCAGGTCGCCGTACTCGGCATACAGTTCCCATGGCACGAGGACGATGGCGTCGCCCCAGCCGGCCGAGCCGTTGAGCTTCTCCAGGAAGCCCGATCGCTCGGCGGGGGGCATCGGCGCCATATTGCCGACGATGCCGTTATCCCATTGCGCCGCAGCGAGATCGCGCAACCACGACAGGGAGAAGCCGGCGATGTCGTGGTGGAAGCTGGCCACGGGTGCATAGATCTGCCAGTCACCGGTCCACCCGGCCCGCTCCCTGGTCGGGCAGTCGGTCGGGATGGAGATGGCGTTGCCACGGAAACTCCGGACGGCGGCGGCGTGCAAGGCGTTGAGGTCGGCGTTGCTGCACGCGAACGACCCGCGCTCGGGCAGGTCCGTATGGACGACGACGGCGCGGGCCCGGGCGGCCACCTCCTCCGGCGCGAGATCGTGGCTGACGCCCTCGAGGCGCACGTAGCGGAAGCCGTGGCTGGTCAGGGTCGGCTCGAAGCTCTCACCCAGTTCCCCGGCGATGGTGACCCGATCGACCATCCCGGCGCGCACCTCGTGCTGGATGAAAGGAATGTCATCGGGCCGCAGGTGTTCGGTCATCACGTCACCGGCGGCGTCGACGGCCTCCGCGTGGGTCAGCGTGAGCGTGGTGCCGGCCGGGCCGAGTGCCGTGAGGTCGTCCAGGCGCGTCCATCCGCCGATGTTCTGCCCGAAGTCGAGGACGTAGGTGCCCGGCCGTGGGCGCGTGGCGGCGACTGCGGCGAGTTCGGTGATGCGGCGCACCGGGGGTGCCGGCGAGGCGGTGAGCGCGGCATACCCGATGTCTTCGCGGACCGTGACCGGCTCCCAGGACGGGGCGTCGAGATCTGTTGCAGTCCAACCCGATTGACGGAGCCGGTTGTCCTGCTGCTGACCCTCGATGAGGTCGGCCGCGACGACATGTGACGGCGCCCAGCGCCACGAGGCGCCGGTGCCGGTGACGACCGTCGAAGCGTCCTCGAACGTCAGGTGAAGTTGCGCGAGGTATGCGGTGCGGTTGCCGAACTGATCGGTCGAGCGCGGCATACCCACCGACCCGCGAAACCAGCCGTCGGCGAGAAGGACATCGACGGCATTGTCGCCCAGTCGAATCCGAGTGGTGACGTCGATGGTGGACACGTGCAGCCGGGCGGCGTACTCCGTATAGCCAGGCGCCAGTACCTCGTCGCTCACCGGCTCGCCGTTGAGAAAGGTCTCGTGGATGCCGTGAGCGGTGACATACAGGCGGGCGCGCGCGACCGGCCGGTCCACTGTCGTGACACCGCGCAGGCGGTAGGCGGGCCGGAAGCCCGGAGTCTCCGGCTCACGTGGGGTGGGCGACACCCAGGACGCCTGCCAGTCAGCAACATTCAGCAGCCCGGCTTCGAGGGCGACCGGTTCGCTGAACTCGCTGTCCCCCATATCGGTTCGCACTTGGACCGCGATCTCGTGCTGCTCTCCCGAATGCAATGGGTCGAAGGGCCACGGTTGCAGGACGGTGCCGTCGCTCTCGACCCATGGACTCAGTTCGTCGTCGAGACGGAGGCGGTAGGCATGCTGGCGCCCGGCATCGGGGGCGGGTAGTTGCCAGGACAGCCGCGGCCGCCGCTCCCCGATCCCGAGGGCGTCGTCGCGATGCTCGACCCGGATGCGCATCCGCCTAGCCGACCAGGAGATCGCGGGTGGGGGAAATCGCGCCTCGGCATGGCACCGATTCCCCTCCTCTATGGCGAGGAGCGGACAATCGCATGCTATTGGCTCGGGGCAGCGTCCTCGAGTTCGATCGCCACGTCGTAGAGCAGGTGCCGCAACCACGTCACCGCTGGGTCGTTGTCGCGTCGCTGATGCCAGTGCGCCGCCTCGGTGATCTGCACCTGAGTGAGCGGGGTTCGGGCGATCGCGAGATCGAGCGACTCGAGGACGCGGTGGGCGAGCCGGGAGGGCACGAAGGCGCACATGTGCGTGCCCTTGATGGCGAAGGGAACTGTCAGCAGACTGGTGACACGCACGGCGACAAGGCGATCGGCGATCCCGGCCGCCTCGGCGGCCTTCTCCAGCGGGCGGCGATAGTCGCCGGCGGCGAGGAACTCGGCCACGGCGTGCGGCATACGGTGCAATTGCTCGAGCGTGAGCGCGCCGTCGACGAGTTCCGGGTTGTCGCGCGCGACCAGACACACCAGGTGATCAGTGAAGATCGGCTGCACCAAACCCCCGAAGCCGAAGCCCAACGGGGCCACCATGAGGTCACGGCGCATGAGGTCCGCCTCGACGAGGTCGTGTGCGCGTGGCATCGGTTCGATGACGACGCTGCAGCCCGGGGCGGCTTCGCGAACAGCCCGCGAGAGGGGCTCGGCGAGCACGGTCATCGCGTACTCCGACATCGACAGTGAGAAGCGTTTGTCGCTGGTCGCCGGGTCGAATTCGCTGTGGTCGCCGAGCAGCGTCTCGGCGGCCGCAACGGCGGCGGCGACCTTGGGCCGCAGGTCCTCGGCGAGGGGCGTGAGCTGGAAGTCCCGGCCCGTGCGCACGAGCAGCTCGTCGTCGAAATGGGTGCGGAGCCGGCCCAGAGCACCACTCATGGCCGGCTGGCTCATCTGCATGCGGATGCCGGCGTGCGTGAGGTTGCGTTCTTCCAACAGTGCGTGCAGGAAGAGCAGCAGGTTCGCGTCGACATCGCGCACGCGTTCACGCGTGCCGCCTGCGGGGCTGGGTCCTACCGATGACACGCTGCCCATCGTAGGGTTGTCGGTGTCGCCGATCGATAGTCGGCGCGATTGTCGACGGCGACGGAGGTCGAAGGTCAGGTGGCGCTCGGAGGGACCGACCTCAATCTCGTGCTCGCGCTCAAGGTCATCCTCGAAGAGGGCAATGTCACGCGTGCCGGCGAACGTCTGGCCATGAGCCAGCCGGCCATGAGCGGTGCCCTGGCGAAGCTGCGGCGGCGGTTCGACGACGAATTGCTCGTCCGCTCCGGGCGCGAATACGAGCTGACGCCGTTCGCCCGGGAGCTGCTGCCGGAGGCGCAGGAGGCATTGCGGCTGATCAGCGAGGCGCTCGGAGTGGCCGAGGGATTCGACCCGGCCACGAGTGACCGGGAGTTCCGGATCACGATGAGCGACTACGCGATCGCCGTCGTGTTGGAGCCACTGCTCGCGAAGATCACGGCGCAGGCTCCGCATGTCCGCCTGACCGTCGACCATCTGATGCCGGCGACGTCGGCGACCGACCGGCTGCTGCTGGACTACGACGTGATGATCGCCCCTTTGGGCTATGGCTTCGGCGGCCATTCGCGTCCGCTGTGGCGGGACCGGATGGTCTGTTTGATGGCCTCCGATCACCCCCTGGCCGGCGTTGGCGCGCTGACGCTGGACCATCTGCGCGAGACCCCGCATGCCGAGGCGGCGTTCGGGCCGGGCACGCTGACGCCGGTTTCTCGGGTGCTCGGTGAGTTGGACGTCCAGCGGCGTGTGGATGTGCAGGTGCGCGGGTGGCTTCCGTTGCCCTTCGTGCTCATCGACTCCGACATGATCGGGATCGTCCCCGAACGCCTGGCGCGCATGCACGTGCGCCCCGGCGGTCCCCTGGTCCAGAAGGAAACGCCGTTCGGGGAAATCCTTCTTGTGGAAGGCTATTGGTATGCCGCGAATCGCCTCGGCGACCCGGCGAACCACTGGCTGTTCGAGCGTTTGGACGAGGTCGCTGCCGAGTTGGCTCCCGAGGAGGACGCGTCCTGACGACGCGTCCTGACGTCCCGGCGGCCAGTCAGGCGGGCAGTGCCCCGGCGAGGACGCGCAGGCCGATGCCGGTGACGCCGCCGGTCGCGGCGATGCCCCGGATCTCGTCGTCGGTCATATTGCGGTTGACCGGGCTCGTGGCTTGCACCCCGCCATGACTGATCACGACCGGCCGATCGGCCACTGCGAGTACCTCTGCGACGGTGCGGTGGCTGGCGTGAGCGAGGTCGACGACGACACGCAGGTCGTCCAACGCCGCCATCACGTCACGTCCGAACCCGGTCAGGCCCCCCTTGTCGACCCCGTGCATCGACCCCGCGACATCGTTGTCGAAGACGTGGGTCAGCCCGGCCATCCGCATCCCGGCGTCGTGGAGGGCTGCAACGTTCTCCAACCGGCCTTCGAGGTTGTGCAGACCCTCGACGGAGAACAGCGCGCCGATCGGTTCGCTGCCAGCGTCCCGGGTCGCCAGGATCCGGAGCAGGTCGGAGCGGGAGCGGACGAAAGCCAACTGGCCGCCGGAGCGCTCCACCGTTCTCTCCAATTTGGCCGCATGGTGAAGTGATCTCTGCAGCAAGGATTTCCACGTAACCCGCGGTTGCCGCTGAGCGATCGACAGTGCAGTGATCAGGTCGCTGCTGTCGTCATTGCGTTCGAGGTTCAGGCCACGCGGCGTCTTGGTCACCGACGAGAACACCTGACGTGCCACGTGACCGTCGCGCAGCCGGGGCAGGTCGACGTGCCCACGGTCGCCGCGGCGGAGCAGCTCGCGCTCCCACAGGAGAGTGTCCGCGTGCAGGTCCACCACCCGCAGCCGGGCGTGCAGCGCCCGGGCCTCTGGGGAGGCCGCCAGGGTGGCGCGCGGCGATATCTGGTTGAGCCGCCGCTCGACCAGGGGCGCGGTGGCCCGTGTCGCGGCGCCGACGGCAACCGCCGCGGCGAGTCCTCCCGCGACCACCTTCATACGGCGCGCATTGTCCACGCGACCGATAATGCCAAGCCGAGCGCTGTTCCTGTCGATCGCGAACGATGCCGGCGCGCCGACGTGGCGATGCGCCCACGTGGCGCGAGCGGCGGCATCGATTCGGGGCTCAGACCCAGTGGTTGCGGTTGGTGGCGCCCTCGGGGCCGGCGAGATAGCTGACGAACATACCGCCCGGGTCTCTCTCAGCCCGAATCTCTTGCAGCCGAGCCCAGTTCGCGTCCGACATGAACTGCACCTGGCGGCGCGAGAGGTCGCTGTCGCCGAGGTACTGCCCGACGGTCACCGGCTGCAGGTCCGCCATCACCGACTGCAGCCACGAGATATTGCGCTCATCGTCCGCCGGGTCCTCCCACAGGTTGTAGGCCGCGAGGTAGATCTCGCTCTGCATCGAGAACGCCATGTCCGGCAGGTCGCGCAGGGGGGCCATGGAGAACCAGATCGTAAATGCCTTGTCGTTGGGGAGAGTGACATAGGCGTTCTTCATGGCGTCCACGACCTGTTCGGTCGGGCCGGTGATCCAGGCATTGTCGACCGCCCAGCGGTGCCCCTCAGGGTTCGCCATGAGTTGTTCCCTGCGGTGGTCCTCGATATCGGCGGGGACGCAATCGTGAACCAGCAGAGCGCGATCCAGAGCGGGGTTGGTGCGGAAGGGCGCCAACGCGACCTCGGCCTGCTCCGGGGTGTCGACGAGAGCGAGGCCGGTGACGATGAGGACTGGTCCCTCGGCGATGTTCGTGTCCGTCTTGGTCAGCGCGACGATCTCGACCGTGTCGGTCACGGTGTGGTGCGTGTTGTGCAGCCAGGTCATGACCTCGTCGAAGTCGGCGAGGTCGAAGGCTTGAACCGTCGTCGCGCTGTAGCCGTAGTGCGGCATCGTGCGCAGGTGGAAGCGTGTGACGACGCCGAAGAAGCCCGGCCCTGCGCCGCGAGCCGCCCAGAAGAGGTCGGCGTTCTCGGTCTCGCTGGCCTTGACCAACTCACCGTCGGCGGTGACGACGTCGATGGAGTCGATCCACTCGGCGCCCCAGCCCCAGCCGCGCGCGTTGTAGCCTTGCCCACCCTGGAGGAGGAAGCCGCCGATGCCCACGGTGGGACAGTGCCCGCCGGGGAAGAAGCGCCCCCGCTGCGCGAGATAGGGACCCAGGGTCGATCCGCCTTTGATCGCCGGGCCGGCGCTCGCGATGCCGGTCGCCTCGTCATACGACGCATCGTTGAGCGCGCCGAGATCGAGCACCAGCGCGTCGTCGCGGACCGACCATTGGGCCCAGCTGTGGCCGCCGGAGCGAATTGCTACCTTCCAGCCGCGGTCTTTGGCGAGCCGTATGCCGCGCACCACGTCCTGCTCGTTAGCCACCTTGAGCACAGCGGCCGGAAGGCGCTGCGGCAGAAGGCGATTGAAGACCCGGTCGACGACGGCGTCGGCGAAGCCGGGATCGTCACGCAGCAGGAAGGTGCCGTCGAAGGCTGGCAGGTTGCTCACGGTGGGGCCTCTCGTGTAGATCAGACGATCGTGTGCTTGGTGATCAGTGCGGCAGGCCGAGTTCGGTCCTGGTGCCGTCGACCCCGGTCTTGCGGAAAGAGTTGTAGGCGACGCGGATGTGGCTGAACTGCCCCGCGTCGTTGATGCGATAGAGGATCACGCCGTGGAAGTCGAACTGATCGCCTTCCACCACCGGGCCGAAGAGCGCCTCCGGCGCGTCGTGCCGGGCCCGGAAGTTGGTCTTCATCTCGATGGCCAGCCGGGTGTCGTCGCTGACGAAGTCCACGACATCGAGGGTCTCGACGAAGTCCGGCCAGATCTTCGCGTAGTGGTCCTTCATGCCCTGCCGTCCATGGATCTCCAACAGCCCGTTGATCATCCAGAGGTCTTCGGCAATGAAGCGATCAAAGGCGGTGGTGTCCTCGGCGTTGAAGCCGGCGATGTACTCGTCGAAGGTCGCCCGGTCCATGCGCGATCAGGCCGGCTCGCAGAGGGCGTGCAGCGTCTGCCCCATGACTCGGCCGGGGTCGGCGCCGGGCGTGTCGGGGTGCATCTCCCACTCGGCGAGCTGCAGAGAGTTGTCGAGCACCATCTTCACGCGCGGGAATCGTCGCGCCATGAAGGAGTCGAGGGCACCCTGCAGGTCATCGGTCTTGGTCAGTTCATCCGCGAGGACGACGGCATCCTCGGCACACATGGCGGCACCTTGCGCGATCAGTGGAGGGCAGGCGTGGGCAGCGTCGCCGATGACGATGGTGCGCCCGCGGTGCCAGGGGTCCTCGACGCAGATCGTCTCGATCCACTGATAATTCACGACCGCATCGTCGGGCAGGGCGTCGCGGATCTTGCCCCACGTGCCGCCATACCCCTGCCCGTGCTCCTTCATCACGTGCCCGTTGGGCTTCTCGCCGACGAACTCGCGGTCGAGATTCTCCTCGAGGAGGAAGGCGTAGCAGTAGTCCTCGGAGATCGGGGTGTAGCCGGCCTTGAACTTCGGCCCGCCGTAGTAGAGCTCCGAGCAGTCCATCTCCGGCGGTCGCGGCGCGACGACCCGCCAGATTCCCATTCCGACCGGGCGGACCTCGGCGTCGATGCCGATCATCTCCCGGGTCTTGCTGCGAATGCCGTCGGCACCGATCACGAGGTCGACGGTCTCGGTGGAGCCGTCCGACAAGGTGACCGTCGCCGCGTCGGCGTGGTCCTCGATCGCGGTGACCGACGTGCCGAGTCGCACGTCGACGCCGGCGTCAACGACGGCGTTGCGCAGGATCGTCGCGAGGTCGGAGCGCATCGCGCCGGCCGTGCCCGGCAGGTCGGGGCCACCCATGGGCGGGGTGGGGATCTCCATGATCAGGTCGCCATTGGCGGCCCGCATCCGCAGGCCACCGAACGGGAAACCCTTCGCCAAGACCTGGTCTATGACACCGACCTCCTTGAAGGCCTTGAGGGCGTTGCCCTGGATCGTCAGCCCGTGCCCGATGGCCGTCAGATCGTCCTGGCGCTCGACGAGGACTACATCGATGCCCTTCTGCGTCAACGCAAGCGAGACCATCGTCCCGGTGACGCCACCTCCGATGACGAGAACCTTCGACACTGCGGCGCTCATGACGTTCCTTCCGTCGGCATTGACTTGGCGGGACCTACTCATCCCATCTGGGACAGGACGCTAGGGTCCGTCGGCGCCCACCGGAACCCAGAACTGCCTATGCCAGCCATCGCCCGCGCCGACTTCCGCCGACCCGCCCACCCCTCATACCGTCAAGGACGCGGCGCGACCTGCGTGCTGCACTCGACCATCTCTGCTAAGGAGCACCCCATGGCGTATGTCGTCACCGCGACCTGGACCGTCCAGCCCGGCCACGAGGCAACGGTTGCCGATGCCATCGAGAAGCTCATCCCGCTCTCGCGTCAAGAGCCGGGCAACCAGTGCTACCACCCCTACCGCGACCCCGAGGTCGCGAACAAGTTCCACTTCTTTGAGATCTACGACGACGAGGATGCCTACAAGGCGCACGGTGACTCCGAGCACTTCCAGACCTACGGTTTCGGCCAGGCGATCCCGGTCCTGGAGAACCGTGAGCGCGCCTTCTACGAGACGATCGACTGAGATGCGCCTGGCTCGTTATCGGCTGCGCTCCGATGCACCGGACGCTTCCTCCGTCGGGCTGGTGATCGGCGGCAACGGGTCGTGGACCGTGCATCCGTTCGCCGACGGCAGTGACCTGATCTCGTTGCTGGCGTTGGAATTCGAGGCGCGGGAGGAGCTGGCCGATGCGGCTGCCGCCGGGGAGGGGTATGCCGCCGCCGACGTCGTCCTGCTGCCGCCGGTCTATCCCGTGGCGATGCGCGACTTCCTCACCTTCGAGGCGCACGTCGACGGGATGGAGAAGGGCCACGGCAACCCCGGGGCCCCCGATGAGTGGTATGACGCCCCAGTCTTCCTCTTCATGGCTCCGCACGCTGTGTGCGGCGCGTTCGACGAGATCGCGTATCCGCCGGACACCGAGCGGCTCGACTTCGAGCTGGAGATCGCGGCGATCGTCTGCAAGGACGCCCGCAATGTCACGCCGGAGGAGGCCAAGGGCGTCATCGGCGGCTACTGCGTGATGAACGACTGGTCCGCGCGCGACGTACAGGGCAAGGAGATGAAGCTCAAGCTCGGGCCCTCGAAGGGCAAGGACTTCGCGACGACGATCGGGCCGTGGGTTGTCACGGCGGACGAGCTCGAAAGCCACCGGGACGCCGATGGCTTCCTCGACCTCGGCATGAGCGTCAGCGTCAACGACGAGGTGGTCGGCTCCGACCGGTCCGCCAACATGGGCTGGTCCTTCGAGCAGCTCGTCTCGCATGCCTCGCGGGCGTCCTGGGTCAAGGCCGGCGAGGTGTTGGCGTCCGGCACCTGTGCCTCGGGTTCGCTCGCCGAGTCCTGGGGTCGCACCGGCCGGCTGACCCCGCCGCCATTGCAGGTCGGCGACGTCGTGTCGATGACCATCGAGCACCTCGGCACGATCAGCAATCGCATCGTCGCCTCTAATGAGGTTGTCCCGCAGACAGTTCCGGCGCGCCGCCGAGTGCCGGAAGGAGTCTGACGCGTGGCGACGATCACGACCCGCAACCCGCACACCGGCGCCGAACTCGCGACCTACGAGTGCGCTGAAGGGGAACGGATCGAGGAGGTCCGGTCGCAGGCCGCCGCGGCCGCGGGTGCCTGGGGCGAGGTCGCCGTCGGCGACCGGACGCACCTGTTGCGCGCGCTGGGTGACCTGCTCACCGAGCGGCGGGAGGAGTATGCCGCGCTGATCACGGCCGAGATGGGCAAGCCCATCGCCGAGGCGCTCGGCGAAATCGACAAGTGCGCGTTGTCGTGCCACGTCGTGGCCGACCTGGCACCCGCCTGGCTTGCCGACGAGCCGGTCGCGACCTCGGCGCAGCAATCGTGGGTCTCCTACGTTCCGCTCGGGGTCGTCGTCGCGGTCATGCCGTGGAATTTCCCCTTCTGGCAGGTGATCCGGTTCGCGTGTGCGGCCCTGGTCGCCGGCAACTCCGGCATCCTGAAGCACTCGCCGAATGTCACCGGCTGCGCCGTGGCGCTCGAAGAACTCCTGGACGCGGCCGCCTCTCGCGCGGGCGCCCCGGCCCAGCTGCTGCAGACGCTGGTCATCGATGAATCCCTTGTCCCGCAGATCATCCCGGCTCTGATTGCCGATGACCGGGTCGCTGCCGCCACGCTTACGGGCAGTGAACGCGCCGGGGTCGCCGTGGGATCGGCGGCCGGCGCGGCATTGAAGAAGGTCGTGCTCGAGCTCGGAGGCTCCGACCCCTTCGTCGTCCTCGATGACGCCGACCTCGATGCCGCGGCCGATGCGGCCATCCGGTCACGCTTCGGCAACGCCGGACAGAGCTGCATCGCCGCGAAGCGCTGGATCGTCCAGCAGTCCGTCGCCGACGACTTCGTGTCCCGGATCCAAGACCGGATGGCGCGCCTGGTGGCGGGCGATCCCGCCGACCCGGCCACGAACATCGGGCCGATGGCCCGCGGCGACCTGCGCCGCGTCGTGCACGAGCAGGTGCAGGACTCCGTCACCGAAGGCGCGACCCTCGTGGCCGGCGGCGTGATCCCCGTGGGTCCCGGATATCACTACCCCGCAACACTTCTCGACAATGTGTCGACGTCGATGACGGTCGCCCGCGAAGAGACGTTCGGGCCGGTGGCCTGTGTGATCCGGGTGGCCGACGACGACGAGGCGGTGCGCGTGGCGAATGACACGGCATACGGGCTCGGTGCCAGCGTCTGGTCGCGATCCGAACGCGGCCTCGCGGTCGGCACCCGCATCCGCTCCGGCGCACTGTTCGTCAACGCGGTCGTCGCCTCGGACGCCCGGATGCCGTTCGGCGGTTTGGGGCGCTCGGGACACGGCCGAGAGCTCGGAGCCGCCGGCGTCCGTGAGTTCACCAATGTGCGGACCGTCTGGATCGGCGACGGCTCCCACCTGCCCACCATCGCGGAGTAGCCATGACCTGGAGGAGCCAATGATCAGCGGACGATTCGACCATGTCGGCCTCAATGTCACCGACCTGCCGGGCATGACCCGGTGGTATTGCGACACGCTGGGCATGGAGATCTTCTTCGAGTTCGCGCTGGACCACGTGGACTTCCACGGAGTCATGCTGCGGCACCCGGACGGCTATCACATCGAGTTGCTGCACCGTCCCGGTGCGACCACCGGCATCCAGGCCACGAACCCCGTCGAGGCGGCATTGACGTTGGGCTACAGCCACTTTGCGCTCGACGTGCCCGAGGTCGATCCTGTCTACGGCGCCCTCATCGCCGCCGGCGCGAGCGACCGGATGTCGCCGCGGCCCTCCCCGGAACCGGGCGTGCGGATGGCCTTCGTCGCCGACCCCGAGGGCAACCTGATCGAGCTGCTCGATCGCACAGCGGTCCGGATGAGGGAGGCAGCATGACGGGGCGGCTCGACGGAAAGGTCGCGCTCATCACGGGCGTCGGTGGCGGGATGGGCGTCGAGGCGGCGCGCCTGTTCTGCGCCGCAGGCGCCAAGGTGGTCGGGTGTGACTTCTTCGAGGAAGGGGCGCGCCAGACCGAGGAGGCGGTCCGTGCCGAGGGCGGCGAGATCACGGTTATGGGCGGGGTCGACCTCGGTGACGCGCAGGCCGCGAAGGCGTGGATCGACCAGGCCGCCGAGGTCTACGGCGGCTTCGACATCCTCTACAACAACGCCTCCACTCAGCGCTTCGCCGGCATCGAGGAGTTGTCCGTCGAGGACTGGGACTACACGATGCGCAACGAACTCAACCTCGTGTTCTACGCGTGCAAGGCGGCCTGGCCGCATCTGAAGAAGCGGGGCGGCGGCGTGATCCTCAACGTCGGCTCGATCGCCGGTCTGCGGGGTGTGGAGTTCATGCCGCAGAACGCGCACGGCACAGCCAAGGCAGGCGTGATGTCGCTGACCCGGCAACTGGTCGTCGAGGGTGCACCGCACGGCATCCGCGCCAACACCATCAGCCCCGGGCTCATCGAGACGCCGAACACCCGGACCTTCCTTGCCGACCCGCCGGAGAACGTCAAGCGCATTGTGCTGGACCGGATTCCGGTCGGGCGAGTCGGGCAGCCGGCGGACATCGTCAACGCCGCGATCTTCCTCGCATCGGACGACGCAACCTATATCAACGGCGCCAACCTCGTCATCGACGGCGGCGGTTCGGTCCTCGGGTGAGGCCATACGCGAGCTGACCGAGGACGAGAGGGTGCGGTTGCTGAGACTGCACTCGGCATACGGGAGTACGGGTACATTGATACGGTAGACCGTATGAAGACGACGATCGAGATCCCGGACGCCCTGGCGGCGGAGGCCAAACAGGTGGCGCGCGACGAAGGCTCGACGCTGCGCGACCTCGTCGTGACGGGTTTGCGCGCCGAGGTCGATCGTCGCCGCCGGCGGGGCGTGGTGGACTTCGTCTTTCCCAGTTTCGGGGGTGACGGGCTGCTGCTGGATGTGGCGCCGGAGGGGATGATCGCTCGCTCGTATGGTTTGCCGGAATGATCGCGCTCGACACGAACCTCCTCGTCTATGCCCACCGCCGCGACTCGGCTCATCATGCGGCTGCGGCTGCCGCGATCTCGGCGGCCGTGCTGCATCGCGGGGGCTGCGCCGTGCCGTGGCCCTGTCTGCACGAGTTCCTCGCTGTGGTCACGCATCCGCGGATCTACTCCCCGCCGACGCCGCCCGCGGAGGCGATCGCGGCCGTGGTGGCGCTGGCCGCGCAGCCCGGTGTCCACGTCATCGGTGAGGGGACAGATCACCTCACCGTGCTGTCTGACCTGCTGAGCAGCGGGCGCGTGACGGGTCCGAAGATCCATGATGCGCGGGTGGCGGCGATCTGCCTCGCGCATGGTGTCGACGCGTTGTGGTCGGCTGATCGCGACTTCTCCTGGTTCCCCGCTCTCCGCGTCGTCAATCCGCTGGTCACAGCCTGACCACGGGCCGGGGGAACGTGCGGCCGCCAGTGTGCGGAAATCGTGACGACATCGTCCTCGACTTGGGTGACCGACCGACGCAAGTGACGATCAGGCGCCTAACTCATGCCGGAAGCGAGCCTCGGCGATGTCGATCGCAGCCAGTTGTTCGAGAATCTCGGATGGGGCCTTCTCGCCGATGACTTTCTGCAGCAACGGTGTCCGGTCGAAGACGAGGTCGCGGACAGGGCGCAGCGCCGCCGGCGCGTGGTGGAAAGCCTGTCCCAGACGATAGGCCAGTGTCGACTGGAAGGCGGTATGTCCGCGTCGGGGCTCCTCGAAGTCCTGCAGGGCCATCCGCACCGCCTGATAGTCGCGCAGATCGACCCCGGCCAGCCGGCGTCCGAGGAAGTAGCCGTCCTCGATCGCCATGCCCGCGCCGTAGGCGGCATACGGAGAGGTGGGGTGGGCGGCATCGCCGACGAGGGTCACGCGACCGGACGACCACTGCGTCAGCGGCAGCCGGTCGCGAATGACCCAGCGCTGGACATCGGATGGCGCTGTCGCAGCGATGAGTTCGGGCAGCGGGGCGGCAAAGCCCGCGCCCATCCGGACGGCCTCGGTCTTCCAGTCGCCGGTGATCTCGGCCGTGCCGTCATGGGCGCCGAGCACCCACCACTGATAACCCCGCCGACCTTCGTGCAGGATCGAGGTCCAACTGCCCTGGATGGTCCGGTTGTGGCTGACGACGCACAGGCCCTCCTGTGCGCTCACCGGCGCGTCGAAGGTGAACCCGCCGAAGATGTGCAGGTCGTGCTCGCGCTTAGGGGAGTCGCCCCACAGGGTGCGCCGCACGAGGGAGTCGATGCCGTCGGCGCCGACGAGCACATCGACTTCGTGAACCTCGCCGTCGGCCATCGTGATGCGAACCGCTGATTCGTCCTGCTCGACCGACTCGACCCGAGCATTGACGCGCAAGGCGCCGTCGGGAAGCGCTGACTGCAACCGTCGGTAGAGCTGCGGACGCAGCATACCGATGAAACCGCCGCCGAAATCGTCGATGACATTCTGCGGCAGCCGAACTCGAGCTCGGACCCGGCCGTCAGCGCGCCGGAACTGCGATTCGCAGGGCGCGCCGAGGTCAGCGGTGTCGACGCCCATGAGGCCGAGTGCCTTGATGGGCGGTGGCCACAGGTTGAGGATGTTCCCGGCCGGCCTGGCCTGCGGATAGCGCTCCAGCAGCATGACGTCGTGCCCGCCTTGGGCGATCGACAGCGTCGCTGCCATGCCGGCCGGCCCGCAACCGATGACGGCGACGCGACCGCGTGGTGTGGTGGGCATGGGCGCTCCCTTGCGAGTGATCTACATCGTCCGCGAACCGTAGTTGGCACTACGGTTAGACTGCCCGAATGGATGCGTGCATGGCAAGAGGGCGCCGGCTGATGTCAGCCATTGGTGAGGTGGAGAGTTGGTGAGGTGGAGAGTTGACCGCAAGGTATGCCGTGCGCGAACCCCGTCAGGAGCGCACCCGCGTCGCGTGGCAGCGCATCCTGGACGCGGGGGTCGCCGTGCTCGAAGACGAGGGTGCCGGCGGGTTCACCATCGATGCGATCTGCGCCCGGGCGAGCGTCGTCCCGCGGGCCGTCTATGACCGGGTCGACACCAAGGAAGCCCTCTTCTACGCCGTCTACGAGCACGGTATGCAGCGGGTGCAACACACCGAAGGTCACCTGGAAGCTATTGCGCACCAAGACGTTCCACCCGCCGCTCGCATCCATGCCACCGTGCAGGCACTTGCTCAGGCCTTCGTCGATAACGAACGATTCCTGCGCGCCGTCGTCCTCGTGTCGAGTCAGGATCCCGAGATCGAGCGCCGCGGAGTGCAGTATGTCGCGCGGCTCTCCGCGCGGTTCGCCGCGGCTCTCCATCCCGCTCGCCCGGCGATGCGGCATTCCGATCCGGACGCTGCGATCCGCTGGATCTTCGGCGATCTCTTCGCGGCGCTCACCCTGCGCACGGCATACGGTCCCACCTTCTTCGGCCCTGCCCACACCGACGGCCAACACCTGGAGCACCTCTGCGCGCTGGCGCGCGCCTTCCTTCTCTGACACTCGTCCGGAGCGCTGGCTCAACGGGCGATATCTGCCATCACTGGAGACGAGTTCCGCCGCGAGCCGGGCAGCCATACCGTCGAGACCATCCCTGAAGCAGGCACGCGGAGCGAGGAAGCGACCATGTCCAGCCACTTGAACGAGCACGGAATCACCCATCTGCGGCACGTGGACCTGGCGGTGCCGGACTACGAGACCCAGCGCACCTTCTACAAGGACACCTGGGGGCTGACGGAGGTCGGCACCGATGGCAACCTCTCCTACCTCGCCGCCGAGGGTTCGCCCGAGCAGTATGTGGTGCGCCTCCGCCGGGACGCCGAGAAGCGCCTCGACCTGATCTCCTTCGGCGCCGAGAGCCGTGCGGCGGTCGACGCGCTGGCGGCGCATCTCGGGAGCCAGGGGGTGCAGCTGATCGGGGAGCCCGGCGACCTGCAGACGATGGGCGGCGGCTACGGCATTCGCTTCTTCGACATCGATGGCCGCACGATCGAGGTCTCCGCCGATGTGGCGACCCGCGAGCACCGGAAAATCGAAGAGGGAGAAGCAATTCCGGTTCGCATCTCGCACGCCGTCATGAACTCCAATAACCTCGCGGCCACCAAGGAGTTCTACACCGACGTCCTCGGATTCAAGCTCTCCGACAGCCTGTGGAGCGCGCACATGGGCGACATGATGCATTTCCTTCGCGTCAACGACTGGCACCACAGCCTGGCGATCGCCACCGGCCCGCATCCGTCGGTGCACCACGTCTCCTTCGAGATGCGCGGCCTCGACGAATACATGCGCGGCACCGGACGGGTGATGCGCGCCGGCATCAAGAAGGTCTGGGGCCCCGGTCGTCACCTCGCCGGCAACAACACCTTCTCCTACTTCATCGACCCCAGCGGCAACACCATGGAATACACCACAGAGCTCGAAAAGATCGACGAGGACCAGTGGCATCCGAGTGTCTATGACATCGCCGACCCGATGACCCAGGACCAGTGGGGCACGGCCGACCCGATGAGCGAGATCATCGCCAAGGAATCCTTCAACGACCCCGACCGCGGCCTCTTCGTCGCGCCGCCGGTCTGATGACGACCGGCGGGCGCTGCGCCGGCAAGATCGTCGTCGTCACCGGCGGCGCGCGCGGGCAGGGTGCCGCCGAAGTGGAAGACCTTGCCCGAGAAGGTGCTTCGGTGTATGCCGTCGACCTCCTCGACGAGGAGGGTCGCGCGCTCGCGGATCGGCTGACCGAAGAGGGGTATGACGTCGCCTACGGCCACCTGGACGTCACCGATCCAGCCGATTGGGAGGCGTTGGCGGCCGAGCTGTCGGCGCGTCATGGGCGAGTCGATGCGTTGATCAACAACGCCGGCGTGGCTTCGCGTGGACGCTTGCCGTATGTCGATCTGGACGTGTGGCACCGCACCTTCGAGATCAATGTCACCGGGCCGTTGCTCGGGATCCAGGCACTCGTGTCGTTGATGACGCAGGGCGGGTCGATCGTCAACATCTGCTCGGTCGCCGCGATCTCCGGACATGTGGCCGCGCCCTACACGGCCTCGAAATGGGCCCTGCGCGGGCTCACGCGCACCGCGTCGTTAGAGTTAGGCCCCAAGGGAATCCGCGTCAACGCAGTCATGCCCGGTCTCATCGAGACGCCACTGATGGAAAGCGCCTCGCCGGAATTCCGTGGCGCGGCCCTACGGGAGATTCCGCTCGGACGCACCGGTGAGGTCGGCGACATTGCCCCGCTCATCGTGCATCTCGTCTCCGACGAATCGCGCTACACCACAGGCGCCGAGATCGTCGTCGACGGCGGTATGTCCGCACACGTCTCGCACAAGGGGGTCGCCGACGCCATCGCGCCCGCTGCCCCGCCCGAGGCGGCATCGTGAAGTTCGGAACCGTTCGGTTCGCCGATGGCGTGCAGGGTGGCGTCGTCGTCGGTGCCGACGGACAATCCGTTCACCCGCTGGGTCGCGATCTGGAGTCAGTCATCCTCGCAGCGGATACGCTCGAGGCCGTGCTGCGCGTCGGCGCGGCCGCGAGCGAGCGCCCGGCCACTCCACTGTCCGACGTGACGGTGCGAAAACCGTTCACCCCTGCGGCGATTCGCGACTTCGTTGCCTTCGAAGAACACGTGGTGGGCGTCCGCAAGAGCGTCGACGGCAGCAGCGGAGTCCCCGAGCAGTGGTATGCCGCACCCACGTTCTACTTCACCAACCCGCACGCCATCTATGGCCCGGACGAGCCCATCGCCCGGCCGGATCTGTGCCGGGCCCTCGACTTCGAGTTGGAGGTCGCGGCCGTCATCGGACGGCAGTGCCGTTCGGTCGATGAGGCACAGGCGCGCGACGCGATCATCGGCTACACGATCTTCAACGACTGGTCGGCGCGCGACCTCCAATCCGCCGAGATGAAGGTCGGACTCGGCCCCGCCAAGGGCAAGGATTTCGCGAGCTCTCTCGGCCCCTGGCTGGTGACCGCCGACGAACTCGAGAACCACCGCGACGCCGACGGATTCCTCGAACTCGACTGCAGTGTCAGCGTCAATGGTGTTGAGGTGGGCCACGATTCACTCGCCAGCATGGGGTGGACCTTCGAGACGATGGTCGCCTACGCCTCGCGCGACTCGATCGTCAAACCGCTCGACATCCTCGCCTCTGGCACCACCGGTGGCGGCGGCTGCCTAGCGGAACTCTGGGGCCGGGGCGGCTCGCAGCACCCGCCATCGCTGCAACCCGGCGACCTTGTGACCATCACCGTCGACGGGCTGGGCACGCTGTCCACCCCGATCGTCGCGGGCACTCCCACTCCCGAACTGACACCCTTCCGCCGGCGTTCCTGACGCCCAGCGGGGCTTGATCACGCCGTCGGGGGCAGCCCGTGGTGCTGTGCGTCCAGTCGCGGATGTGCCGGGGAGGGTATGCCGGGACGCCGGTGCAGGCAGGTGCTCTCGGCCGCCGAGTCCTCCTCGTGGCCAGCGAGTTTCACCTCGACGTCGACCACGCCTTCGGAGCTTTGGAACACCTGCATACTGCCGAGCTTGCCGAGGATGGCCAGCGGGGCCAGGTTTCCGTGGGCGACCTCGGTCAGGATGCGGGTCACGCCCTTGGGCGCGCGCGCCACAAGGGACCGGGCAAGCGCCGTGGCGATGCCGCGGCCCTGGTACTCGTCCTTGACGGTGAAAGCCATGTCCGCCGCGCCGGGATGGTCCGGATAACGCACCAGCCGGCCGACGCCCGCCGGGACCAGGCCAGCCTGGGTCTCGAGGAAGGCGACGAGCGCGACGTGGTCCACGCCGTCGACCTCGTCGACAAGCTGGTCCAGCATCGACGGAGTCAACTCGGGCACCGCGGCGAGGAATCGGTTCCACTTCGATTCTGGAGACAAGGTCGCGTACTCGCGCGACAACAGGTCGCGATCGTCCGGTAACAGCGGCCCGATCCACACACGCCCGCCGGGGCGCAGCGCAATCGGGACGCACAGGCGATGGACCCGCTCGGCGTAGCGGTCCTCGTCCGCAGTAGTCATGGATTGAGCTCGATTCCCCTCGGTTAGGCGCATTTCAGCGTCCACGTGCTTTCTACGGTAAGCACATAGAGCAAGCGAGCAAGCGGAGGAAAGGTGTGGTCTCCGTCTCGGCGGCGCGTGGTACCAGGGCGGTACCATCAGGCGTGGCCATGAATCTACGGCTCACCGCCGACGAGACCGACGCGCTCCGCCGACGCGCCGAGACCGAGGGCCGGTCGATGAATGACGTCGCTCGACAAGCGATCGCGGAGTATGTCAGCGACCGACGAAGCCGACTGACGGCGGCGATCGGACGGGTCGTCCAGGAAGACGCCGAACTCCTGGATCGGTTATCGAAGTGACGGACAATCTCACCCTCGAGGATGTGCTCGAGATTGCCGAGGGTGTCGTCGGCGAGGTCGCCGTGCGCGACATCGGGCTACTCGAATCCGCGTGTCATCGTCCCCGCGCGACCGCTTTCGGAGCCGACGCCTATCCAACCCTCTGCGAGAAAGCAGCTGCCCTCCTGCATTCCCTCGCCCCGAATCACCCGTTGACTGAAGGCAACACGCGTCTCGCGTGGGCAGGCGCTCGGGTCTTCCTCTTGTTGAATTCGTGCGACGTCGGCTACGCATCCGTGGACGAGGTCGAGGGCTTCGTGCTCGCGGTGGCCAGAGGCGAACTCGAGGTCCCCGAGATCGCCGCCTGGATCGAACACCATCTGACGCTGGACGAGAGCGGGCAGCAATGACGAAACAGATGCGGGCGTGGTCGGTCGGAGCGCCCGGCCCGATCGCCGAGCGTCCGCTGGTCGAGACGACGCTGCCCGTTCCCCAGCCGGGGCCCGGAGAGGTCCTGGTAGCCGTATCCGTCTGTGGGGTGTGCCGGACGGATCTGCATGTTGCAGAAGGAGATCTGGCGGTGCATCGGGCCAGCGTCGTGCCTGGGCACGAAGTCGTCGGCCAGGTGGTCGCTCGGGGCGCCGGAGCGAGTCGATTCGCCGAGGGTGAGCGGATCGGGATCGCCTGGCTGCGGTCCACATGCGGCAGTTGTCAGGCGTGCCGAGCCGGGCGGGAGAATCTGTGTCCGCATTCGCAGTACACCGGCTGGGACGCCGACGGCGGGTATGCCGAGTACACCGTTGTACCGCAATCGTTCGCCTATCGCATCCCCGAGGGGTATGACGACGAGGCGGCCGCACCGCTCCTGTGCGCCGGCATCATCGGGTATCGCGCCTTACGGCGGGCGGCGGTGCCGCCCGGCGGCCGGCTCGGCATCTATGGGTTCGGGGGGAGCGCCCACATCACCGCACAGATCGCGATCGCCCAGGGAGTCGAGGTCCACGTGCTCACCCGCGGCGAGTCGGCCCGGCAGCTGGCCCTCAAGCTGGGAGCGGCGTCGGCGGGAGCGGCATACGACGCACCGCCGGTGCCGCTCGACTCGGCGATCCTCTTCGCGCCCGTAGGGGATCTTGTGCCGGTCGCCCTGGCGGGGCTAGCCGACGGGGGCACCCTGGCGGTGGCGGGCATTCATCTCTCCGACGTGCCCGCCCTGAACTACCAGCAGCATCTCTTCCGCGAGCGCACACTCACGAGCGTGACCAGCAACACCCGGCGCGACGGCGAGGAACTCCTCACGCTCGCAGCCCGGCTCGGCGTGCGGCCCACGACCACGGCATACCCGCTGGCGCGCGCGGACGCGGCCCTGAGCGACCTGGCCTGCGGGCGGGTCACGGGCGCGGCGGGTGCTGCATACCGGCTGAGGCTCCCCGGTGTTGCGCGATACCTCGCATCACTGGTGCCTGCTTCCGCCCGGCGAGGCACCGGGGCACAGTGTGAAGTGAATCGTCCGCGAGTGCAGGAGAGCAGCGTTGTTCGAATACTTCACCGGCCCCAAGTACATCTGGAACATGGGCGTCAGCGCGACCCTGAACTCCGGTGGTCAGATCTTCGAGGTCGACAAGGCGTCGCGGCCGGCGAGGGAGGCGGCGGACGTCGATTCGGGCGCCCCGCTGTTCCTCCAGGGCTGGAAAGCCGTGGCGGACGATCTGGCCGAGCAGGCCAAGGAGGCCGAAGCGGCCGGGCACCTGCGCACCGCCGGGCAGAAGTGGTTCCGCTCGGGCGTCTATGTGTGCCAGGCCGAGCGGATGCTCAGCGAGTCCATGCCCGAACGGCGCGCCTTCTATCAGCAGGCGCTCGATGCGATGCAGAAGACTTTCGACCTGATCGATCCCAATACGAGCCGAGTCGAGGTGCCCTTCGAAGGCGACTCTCTGCCAGCGTATTTCACGAAGGCCGTCGGGACCGACGGCCTGGCGCCGACGGTGGTCATGTGGAACGGCTTGGACTCCACGAAGGAGCACATGTACACCTCCGGGTGGCCGTCAGAGATGTCGCAGCGTGGTTACAACGTGCTGCAGGTCGACTGTCCCGGCTCCGGCGAGGCGCTGCGCTTCCGGGGCCTGAAGGCCCGCATCAGCACCGAGGACTGGGCCAAGGCCTGCGTGGACTATCTCGAGGGCCGCGACGATGTCGACACCGGCCGGATCGGCTTGGTCGGCTGGTCACTCGGCGGCTACTACGTCCCGCGTGCCGCGGCCTTCGAGAAGCGCCTGGCGTATGCCGTCGCCTGGGGCGCCAACCACAACTGGGGCGAGGTGCAGCGCGGCCGTCTCGAGCGCGAGGGCGAGAACCCGGTGCCCCACTACTGGGAGCACGTGCTGTGGGTGTGGGGCTTCGAGGGCAAGACGCCGCAGGAGTTCGTCGAGTTCGCCGACGACGTCCACCTCAATGGCATCGTCGAGAAGATCACCTGCCCCTTCCTGATCGCCCACGGCGAGGGTGACCGGCAGATCAACGTCAAGTACGCCCACCAGTCATACGACCAGGCCGTCAACTCACCCAAGCGCACCCTGCGCCTCTTCACGGCCGAAGAGGGCGCGACAGAGCACATCGGCCTCGATCACCTCTCCCACGTCGGCAACTACATCTCGGATTGGATCGACGACACCCTCGCCGGCACGTAGCCACGCTTCGCTCGAGGGAACTTTGCGACAAGGAGTTCCGGAACCGTGTCGCGCTCCGTCGGTTGACAGTTGTCGTCTGCGACGTCTGACTCACTGTGGCGCAGCGAAACTCACTGCACGCAGGATGCTCGGCAGACTAGCCGGGTCGGCAAGCGTGAGTCCGGCAAGCTCGTCGGGATGGAACCACCGCAGGTCATCGTGCTCCTCGGGTTCGACGTTGAGAGGCTCGCCGTCCCATCGCGTGACCAGAAAGGCATGCATGTCGAGGGTGGGGTCGTCGAAGGTCATCGGGATGGGCACGGGGTCGTGGACCTCGATGGCGAGTTCCTCACGGCACTCGCGAATGACGGCCTGTCGAGGTGTTTCTCCCGGCTCGACGTGCCCGCCGACGAGGTCCCAGCAGTCGGGATACCAGCGCCGCGCGGGGTGCCGGTGCGCCATGAGGACCAGCCCGTCGCGCACCAGGAGCGCAGTGGCGATGGCAGTCCGGGCGGGCACGGGGACAGGATAGGTGCGGTTTTGGCCGAGGCCGGTATGGCTGTGTCGTACGCGAGAGACGGCGCGGCGCGGTCGTATCTAAACTCATGGTGTGGCAACGACGTAGACCCTGCCTGGGTCGTGTGGTGCGTGGCCGGAGGCGGGCAGGGCCTGCAGCGGCTTCCTGCTCGATGCCGACGGATTCCGCGTTGTCATCGACCTCGGCTATGGCACTGCCTGTCGGCTCTTTCACGCGCTGGGCTCGACGTCCGGCGACGGGTTGGATGCTGTCGTCATCACGCACAGACATCCCGACCACATGGTGGATCTGCATGCCTTGTTTCGTGCCCGGTGGTTCGCTTCTCGGAACTCCCCGCCGTTGCCGGTCTATGCAGCCGTCGGGGTGCGCGAGCGGCTGGTGTCGATGGACGAGCCTGACGACGGCGCCGATGTGGACCGCATCTTCGCGTTCAACCCACTGCCGGGCAACTACACGGTCGGCCCCTTGACCCTCTCTGCGCTCGATTTGCCGGACCAGGTGCCGAATTCAGGTGTGCGCATCGCCTTCCGCGATCTCACCATCGCCTACACCGGCGATGCCGGCCCGTCGGAGGCACTGGCGGAGTTGGCAGCAGGGGTCGACCTCCTGCTGGCCGAGGCGAGCGACCGCGAGGCAACACGCGCCGCCGCCGCCGCGCTCTTCGCCGGACCCATTGCGCTCGCCGAGGAGGGCATGGTCATCTCGCTTGGCTAGCCAATCTCCCGAATACATGCATGCCTCTGATCGCGAACGGCGATAACCGTTTCCGTTGACCCGCGATCGTTCATTCGGCTGAATTGTCGGCATGCGGACTTTCCCTGACGGCTTCCTCTTCGGTGTCTCAACGGCAGGCCATCAGATCGAGGGCAACAACACCACGAGCGACACGTGGTTCCTCGAGCAGCAACAGCCGAGCGTCTTCACCAAGCCGAGCGGGCCGGCCTGCAACAGCTTCGAGCTGTGGGAGAGCGATCTGGACCTGGTTGCCTCGTTCGGCCTGAACGCCTATCGATTCTCCGTCGAGTGGGCCCGTGTCGAGCCGGAGGAGGGGCGTTTCGACGACGCGGCAATCGACCACTACGAAGCGATCGTCGACGGGTGCCTAGCCCGCGGGTTGAAGCCCGTCGTCACGCTCAACCACTTCACCTCACCGCACTGGTTCGCCTGCCGAGCCGGCTGGCTCGATCCCGAGGCGCCCGAGCTGTTCGCCCGCTACGTCGCCAAGGTGATCGACCGCTTTGGTGACCGGCTCGCCTTCGTCATCACCTTCAACGAGCCCGACCTGCCGGCGATGCTGCAGTGGGCCAACCTGCCGCCGGTCGTCGCCGAGTTGGAACGAGCCACCCTGGACGCGGCGTCGGCGTCCGCCGGCGTCCAACGCTATCGCGCGGCGAATGTCGTTCTCCCCGAGGACATGGACGCGATCGCGGACGGTATGACGGCCGGTCACCGCGCCGCGAAGGCGATCGTCAAAGACCGCTACCCCGAACTGCCCGTAGGGTTTTCGCTCGCGATGGTGGACGACGTCGTCGTCGGCGACGACCCGAGCGTGCGCGATCGGAAACGCGCCGAAGTCTATGGCCGCTGGCTCAAGCTGGCTCGCGAGGACGACTTCCTCGGAGTCCAGAACTACGAGCGACTGACGTATGACGGCAATGGGCTGGTCCTGCCTGAGGGAGCTGCGTCCGGTGCGTTGTACGGCGGCAGCGAGCCCCGGTCTCTCGCGGAGTGCGTGAAGTACGCGAACTCCGTTGCGGGAGTGCCTATCCTGGTCACCGAGCACGGAATGGAAGGCCAGGATGACGCCAAGCGGGTCGCGTTCAACGAGGACTCCCTTCTGCATCTGCTCGACGTGATCGACTCGGGCGTTGCGGTTCTCGGCTACTTGCACTGGACCCTCCTCGACAACTTCGAGTGGATCTTCGGGTACGAGAAGACGCTCGGGCTGGTCGCCGTTGACCGGGAGACGTTCGCGCGGACGCCCAAGCCGAGCGCGGCCGCGCTTGCCGCGATCGCGACCGGTCGCGGCGTCCCCGATCCCGTCACCTCCGAGGCCCTCGTCGCGACCGATCGACCCGGTCGCTACGGCAAGCAACTCGCGTCCCACTTGAGCAAACGCGTTGCGTCGCAATGGGATGACGAGACCGGAACGGGTTCGCTCGTCTTCGGCCACGGTGGCCGGGCCGACCTGGCCGCGGTCGACGGCGGCTTGCGCTTCGAGCTCGTCGCGCGGCCGGCCAGCGTGGCCCGGCTCGAGGATGTCATCGGCCGCCACCTCGTGCGTTTCGGCGCGCGCGACGAACTCGCCGTCGCCTGGACCCGATCCGACGGCACTGCGGGCACCACCCAACGCAACTCCGAAGACGACTGAGCCGCGCCGGCATACGGAACCAATCCGCATACGACCAAGGAAGCGAAGGAACCACCATGGCTGCTGGAGATCGCCCCCGCCGGGTCGTCACCGGGCATACCCCCGACGGCGTGTCGGTCGTCGTGTCCGACGGCCCGGTGCCGGTCAGCCGCGCGCTGCCCGACGACGGCGTCTTCTTCCACGAGATCTGGAACACTCAGGACGCGCCGGCGCCGGTGCGGGCCGTCGAGCCGGTCGAACCGACCGAGGCCGACCTCACCGTCCCGCCGCCGCCGCGCGGCACGAAGATCCGGATCAACGAGTTCCTCCCCGGCCACCTCGACGAGCGAGGCCTGCAGTCTCCGGTGCACCGGACCCAGTCGATCGACTACGGCATCGTTCTCGAAGGCGAGATCACCCTGATCCTCGACGACTCGGAAGTGACGCTGAGCGCCGGCGATATCGTCGTCCAGCGCGGCACGGACCACGCCTGGGCCAACCGATCGGACGGCATCACCAAGGTCGCCTTCATCCTCGTCGACGGTCAGTTCGATCCCGTTCTCGCCGAGTCCATCGGTGGCCTGGACGGTCTCATGCACGGCGGCCCCCGCGATTAGGTAAGACACCTCGGCGGTCATACCCGCCCAACCGTCTTACCTACCGGTGGGTACTCAGCCGGCCTCGAGGAAGGCCTCCGTGTCGATGTCGCCTGCGGCCGCAGGCGCGTAACGGTTGCCCACGACCGTGCGGTCGTTGAGCAATTTTCCTGCGCGCGCAAGGGTTGCGTCGGAGACCTCGACCTCCGCGGCGGCGAGGTTCTCGTGCAGATGCTCGACCGAGCGCGTGCCGGGGATGGGTATGACGCACTGATCCTGCGCGAGCAACCACGCCAGGGCGAGTTGGGCCAGGGTGCAGCCGGCCGCGTCGGCGAGGTCGGCGAGCTGCGCGCGGATGGCGAGGTTCGCGGCATACGCCTCGCCGTGGAAACGCGGCATCGTATGCCGCAGATCGGCTTTCGGCAGATCGGCGAGGACGGGCGGAGTCGCCGTGAGGACGCCCCGGGCGAGCGGGGAGAAAGACACGAGGGTGATGCCGAGTTCGCGGCATACGTCCAGCGTGCCCAGCTCCGGGTTGCGGGTCCACAGGCTGTATTCGTTCTGAACGGCCGCGATCGGATGCACCTCGTGCGCCCGCCGGACGGTGGCAGCAGACACCTCGGAAAGCCCGATAGCCCGGATCTTCCCGGCGCTCACGAGCTCCGCCAGCGCGCCGACGCTCTCTTCGATCGGCACCTTGGGATCGAGCCGGTGCAGGTAGTAGAGGTCGATGACGTCGGTGCGCAGCCGCGTCAGGGCTTCGTCGCACAGGCGCCGAATCGACTCCGGCGCACCGTCGATGACGCGTTTTCCGTCGCGGCCGTACATGCCGCATTTGCTCGCCAATGTGATGACGGCGCGGCGAGAGCCGAGGGTGGCGCCGAGCAGGTCCTCGTTGGCGCCGAAGCCGTAGAGCGCGGCGGTGTCGAAGTGGTCGACGCCCGCGTCGAGGGCGGCCTCGATCACGGCAGCACCCTGTTCCGGCGAGGGGATCGGGTGATAGACGTGGCTGAGGTTCATGCACCCCAGGCCGATCGGGGCAACCTCGAATGGCCCCAGCCGGCGGCGGGGTGCGTCGGCGAGCGCCATCAGCCGTGGGCCTCCTGCTGCGGGTCGACCTGTTGCTCGAGATCGCCGAGCACCCGGTAGCAGTCGATGACCTGGGCGATCGAGGAATTCGGCTCGCGGCCCTCGCGAATCGCGGCCACGAACTCCCGGTCCTGCAACTCGATACCGTCCATCGACACGTCGACCTTGCTGACGTCGATCGCCTCGTCCTTGCCGTCGGTGAGGTCGTCGTAGCGGGCGATGTAGGTGCCCGTGTCGCCGATGTAGCGGAAGAAGGTGCCGAGCGGGCCGTCGTTGTTGAATGACAACGACAGCGTGCAGATCGCGCCGTTCTCGGCCTTGAGCTGGATGGACATGTCCATGGCGATCCCCAAGTCCGGATGGCTGGGCCCGGCGATGGCGTTGGCTTGCACGATAGGCGAACCCGCCTGGTAGGCAAACAGATCGACCGTATGAGCCGCGTGGTGCCAGAGCAGGTGATCGGTCCAGGACCGCGGCTGGCCGAGGGCGTTGAGGTTCTTGCGCCGGAAGAAGTAGGTCTGCACGTCCATCTGCTGGATGTGGAACTCGCCGGCCGCGATCTTGTTGTGCACCCACTGGTGGCTGGGATTGAACCGGCGCGTGTGGCCGACCATCCCCACGAGTCCGCTCTCCTGCTGGACGCGTAGGCACTCCTCGGCGTCGGGGAGGGAGTCGGCCAGCGGGATCTCGACCTGCACGTGCTTGCCGGCCCGCAGACAGGCCAGGGTCTGCGAGGCGTGCATGGGTGTGGGAGTCGCCAGGATGACCGCGTCGATGTCGTCCATCGCGAGCACGTCGTCGAGGCTCTCGACAGCGCGACCGACACCGTGCTCGGCGGCGAACTCCTGGGCCGACTCCACCGAGCCGCTGATGATGGCAGCCACCTCGACGCCGTCGATCTTCTTCAGGCCGTTGACGTGCTTGGCGCCGAAGGCGCCGCCACCGGCGAGGGCGATCCGCAAGGGTTGGTCGGTCATCTCACTCCTTCGCCGCAGCGGCAGCCGACGGCTTGTTGTTGAGGATCAGGTGTCCCACAGCAGTATTGGACGCAGGCACATGGTAGAAGCGGTGGACGACCTCGATCTCGCCGTCGCCCTCGACGTCGGACATGGCGCCGCGGGCGATGAACCACATCACGAGCTCGATGCCCTCGGAGCCGGCCTCCTCGACATACTCCAGGTGCGGCACGTGCGAGAGACCCTCGGGGTCCTCGATGAGCCGGTCGAGGAAGGCGTTGTCCCACTCGCGGTTGATGAGACCGGCGCGCGGGCCCTGCAGTTGGTGACTCATGCCGCCGGTGCCCCAGATCTGCACCTTGATCGGCTTCTCGTAGGACTCGATGGCCTTGCGCAGCGCCTTGCCGAGCTTGAAACAACGCTCACCGGACGGCACCGGATACTGAACCACGTTGACGTGGAAAGGAATCACCTTCACCGGCCACGTGTCGACCTGGCCGAACATCAGCGACATCGGCACGGTCAGGCCGTGGTCGACCTCCATCTCGTTGACGAGCGTGAGGTCGAAGTCGTCACGGATCAGCGAGTGGGCCACGTGCGCGGCGAAGTCCGGGTCACCCTCGATGCCCGGCACCGGGCGCGGGCCGTAGCCCTCGTCGGCCGCGGGGTAGGCAGCGCCGGTGCCGAGGACGAAGGTCGGGATCAGCGACAGGTCGAACGCGGTTGCGTGGTCGTTGTAGACGAGGAAGACGACGTCCGGGAGGTTGTCCTGCTCCCAGGCCTTGGAGAACTCATAGCCGTCGAAAACGGCCTTCCAGTAAGGCTCTTCGGTCTTGCCGAGGTCGAGTGCGGCGCCGATCGCCGGCACGTGCGAGGTGAACACGGCGCCGGTGATCGTCGCATTGCCCACGCTGTCGTCGGCCGCGGCGTTGGCGCGCACGGCGTCGAGCATCGGGTCCTGCTCCTGGGCAGCCGCAATCTCTGCCTCGGTGCGCTCGACCTCCGGGACGGCGACGTCGGCGATCCGGTTGCCCGCGATGGAGCGCCCACCGCCGACCATCATGTCGCGGTATTCCTGTTCGGTCATGCCGGTCATGGAGCCGGCCATCTGCTGGAACGACAGGCCCAAGGTGGCGCCGAACTTCGCCAGGAAGTAGATATTGCCGCCCTCGCGCATCGCTGCGTTCAGGTCGCGGTCGCGCAGCGCCTGCTTCTGCGCGTCCGTCAGCGGCCACTCGTCCATGTAGGCGTCCTCGTCGGCGAGGAACCGCTCCCGGTTCTCCGCCTTCATCAGCGACATACAGAACTGGTTGAGGTGGTAGCCCTTGGCCGACTGCTCCGAGTCGAAGATCGTCGTGCCTGGGACCTTGCGATACTCCTTGTCCAGAGCCATGGTTCAGCCTTCCTCGGGCCAGTAGAGGCGCATCGGGTTGTCGACGAGGAGCTTGCGCTGGGACTCCTCGGCGGTGGCGATCGAGGGGATCCAATCGACGAGCAGCCCGTCGTCGGGCATGTGGTCTTTCAGATTAGGGTGCGGCCAGTCGGTGCCCCACAACACGCGGTCGGGGAATTCCTCGACGACCCGCTTGGCGAAGGGCACGACGTCACGGTATGCCGCCTGCTCGCCCCCGAGTGCCCGCGGGCCGGTCGTGGTGAGCCGCTCGGGGCAGGTGACCTTGCACCAGATGTCGTCGCGGGCGCGCATCAGGTCGAGGAAGCCGGTGAACTCCGGACCGTCGACGTCCTTGGTGACGTCGGGACGGCCCATGTGGTCGACGACGAGCGGCACGGGCAGGCCGAGGAAGAAGTCGGCGAGTCCGGGCAACTCCTGGGACTCGAAATAGATGACGATGTGCCAGCCGAGCGGGCCGATCTGATCGGCGACCTGCCGCAGCCCGTCCATCGGCAGGACGTCGACCAGTCGCTTGACGAAGTTGAAGCGGACACCGCGGACGCCGGCGTCGTGCAGGCGTTGCAGTTCGTCCTCCGACACCCCGGGGCGCACCGTCGCGACCCCGCGGGCCTTGCCCCCCGACGACTGGACCGCGTCGACCATCGCGCTGTTGTCGGCGCCGTGGCAGGTGGCCTGCACGATGACGTTACGGGCGAAGCCGAGGTGGTCGCGCAGCGCATACAGCTGCTCCTTGGAGGCATCGCACGGGGTGTATTTGCGTTCCGGCGCAAAGGGAAACTCCTCCCCTGGGCCGAACACGTGACAGTGCGCGTCGACGGCGCCCGCCGGCAGCCGGAAGCGGGGAATGGACGGGCCGGCATACCAATCAAGCCAGCCCGGGGTCTTCTCGAACTCGGTCTTCTGGGGCGTGCTCACGCGGGCCATTCCTTGTAAATCAGTCCGGCTTTTTCCAGCGGTTCGCGCATGTTGTAGAGGTCCAACCCGAGCACGCCCTCACGGAACTTCGCCCGCTTGCTCGCCTCCTTGTCCTCGCGCGTCTTGGCGGCCGCGGCGATCTCCGCCGCCCGGTCGCGGGGAACCACGACGACGCCGTCGACGTCGGCGACGACGACGTCGCCGGGGTTGACGATCGCGTTGGCGCAGACGATCGGGATATTGACCGATCCCAGCGTCGCCTTGACCGTGCCCTTGGAATTGATCGCGCGTGAGAAGACGGGGAAGTTCATCTTCTCCAGGTCAGCGACATCGCGCACGCCGCCGTCGATGATCAGGCCGCCGCACTCGCGGGCCCGCAGGCTTGAGGCGAGCAGTTCGCCGAAGAACCCGTCCTCCGATTCCGTCGTGCACGCGGCGACCAGGACGTCGCCAGGGCCGACCTGCTCGGTCGCGACGTGGAACATCCAGTTGTCGCCCGGCTGCAGCAGCACGGTCACCGCAGGCCCACAGATCCGCGCGCCGGGGAAGGCGGGGCGGATATAGGGGCGCATCAGGCCGGTGCGGCCCATTGCCTCGTGGATCGTGGCCACGCCGAAGGCGGACAACGCCTCGACGGCGGCCGCATCGGGACGGGGCGTGCCGGTGTAGACCACACCGAGTTCGTTTGGATTCACCGTTGATTCCTTTCTGGCCGTTGCTTGACCACCTTCTCGGTCCCACGGCACGTGGCGTAACGAGGATTCCGCCAGGCGGAAGCGCTGCCAGACGGCGGCGCGATAGAGGCGAAGGGCGGGGGCACTGTGTGCGCGATGGCCTACCATGTCCGGGTCCGAACTCTCGGACCTGTCGATGGCCCGGCGCCGCCGCTGAAAGGCGCCCCACGATGTGTGAATTCCACTCCGCCACCGTCGTCCACGCCTTCACGGCCGCCTGGGAATACCAGTGCTGTGGTACTCCCGTCAGCGTCGGTGACGAACTCACCCTTTGGCACGTCGCCTGGGATGAGGGCCTTCCCGGCAACGACGCTTACCGCCGGGTGCAACCCCTCGATTGGTATGTCGGGCACCACGTCACCTCTGAAGAGGAAGGGGCTGCTGAGGATCTAGTCCGCGTGCTCGCGCTGTGGGAGGCCCATTCCGACCTCGACTTCCGCGCCGGGGACGACGGCTACTACGCAGCGGCGCGCGACAGCGGCCGGCTCGTGCCGATCACGACGATGGTGCCTTTCGACGCGACGTGGGCCGGTGACGATCCACCGACGCCGCCCGCACGACACACCCCGCGAGAACCCCAAGGCTGGATCATGGAGTTGGAGGTCCTCCGCCGCGACGGATGACCCACCCGGCTTTCAGCGCCCTCGCACCGTCAAGGTGGCGTCGAGGCGGGGATAGGCACGACGCGCGTTCGCCTCATACACGGCGGTGCGCTGCTCATCGGTGAGATTCGGCGTCGCGTCGACGTAGCGCTTGGTGTCGTCGAAGTAGTGCCCGGTGCGCGAGTCGATGCCGCGGACGGCGCCGATCATCTCGCTGGCGAAGAGGATCGACTCGCTCGGGATGACGCTCGTCAGCAGGTCGATGCCGGGCTGGTGATAGACGCAGGTGTCGAAGAAGACGTTGCGCAGCAATGCTTCAGCGTGGTCGGGCTTCTTCATCATGTCGGCAAGGCCGCGGAAGCGGCCCCAGTGGTAGGGCGCGGCGCCGCCGCCATGCGGGATGATCAGCTTCAGGTCGGGGAAGTCGGTGAAGAGGTCGCCCTGGACCAGTTGCATGAAGGCCGTCGTGTCGGCGTTGAGATAGTGCGCGCCGGTGGTGTGGAAGGCGGCGTTGCAGGACGTCGAGACGTGGACCATCGCGGGGACATCGAGCTCGCTGAGCACCTCGTAGATCGGGTACCACTGCGTGTCGGTGATGGGCGGGCTGTCCCAGTGGCCCCCGGAGGGATCGGGGTTGAGATTGACGACGACGGCGCCGAGCTCCTCGACCGCGCGTCGCAGCTCGGGGATCACCGTGGCGGGGTCGACGCCGGGCGACTGCGGCAGCATCGCGCCCATGGCGAAGCGGTCGGGGAAGAGCGTCGCGACGCGATGGCACAGGTCGTTGCAGATCCGGCTCCACGTCTCCGAGACGGCGTAGTCGCCGATGTGGTGGGCCATGAAGCTGGCGCGTGGGCTGAAGACTGTCAGGTCGCTGCCGCGTTCGTCCATCAGCCGCAGCTGGTTGGTCGCGATGCTCTCGCGGATTTTGTCGTCGGAGATGACGAGGTCCTCCGGCCGGGGAGCGTTGGCCCGATCACCGATCGCGGCGATCTGGCGATTGCGCCACTCCTCCAGCTGCGGCGGGGCGGTGGTGTAGTGGCCGTGGGCGTCGATGATCACCGCCTCAGGGTGGCAGCCAGGCCGGTTCGCCGTCAGGAGGTCTTTCCGTCAGGCGGAAGCTCCAGCCTGGCGCGGCTCCTCGGTGGGCGAGGCAGCCGAGCGAGCCTCCATCTCCATCAACAGCGGGTCGCGCAATCCGACCGTGTCGGTCGCCCAGAAGGCCTCGCAATAGACGAGAGACCCGACCATCCACGCCTGCCACGAGGGCAGCAGGGCGACCTGGAAGGCGCGGTCGGGAATCCGCGGCGACGGCCGCGAGAATCCGAACTCGGACGCGCGCCGAAACCCGCGCTCGCCGTAGTAGTCCCAGCCACCTTCGAGGAAGACGGCCGGATCTCCCAACCGCTCCGCTTCGGCAAGGGCGGCCGCGACCAGGGCGGTGCCGATGCCCTGTCCCTGCCGGTCGGGGGCAACGGACAGCGGGCTCAGCACCACCACATCGACCAGGCGCTCGCGGGCGTCGATCCACGACCGATTGAGCTGGACGTGACCGACGATGCGATCGTCCTCGGTGGCGACGAGCGAGGCACGGACGGCATCAGTGCGTTCGAGCATCTCCAACACCCGCGCCACCGGGCCGTCCTCGCCTTCCTCGAAGGCCGAGCGGGTCACGGACGCGATCTGATCGCGATCTGCCGACGTGGCGTGGCGCAGCTGCATACCAGTGACCCTAGCGAGCGGGTTCGCTTGTGCGCCAAGGGTTATCCGGCGTTGCCGAGGAGTTCGTCGGCAGCTTCGAGGAGGGCCGGGCCGTACCACGTGATGAGCCGCCCGGAGATCAGCCGGGTCGGAATGCGGGAGAACGCCTCGGGGCCGTCGTCCTGGCTGAAGACATAGGGCTCGTCGGGCAGCAGCGCGAGATCGGCCAGCCCGGGGTCGTCCATCTTGGCGAGGTCCGTGTGCGGATAGCGGCCGGGGGAGGGCGAGCACACGGCATACCCTGCTCTGGCCAACAGGTCGGCGGTGAAGGTCGGCGTGCCGACGACCATCCACGGGTCCCGCCAGATCGGTACGACGACCCGGGTATGCGGTGCCGGCACCGTCACCGGCCAGCGCGCCTCGGCCTCGGGGAGCCATGGCGGATCTTGTTGCAGCCCAATGACTTCGGTGAACAGCCGGCGCATCGATGCGAAAGCCTCCGGCACCGTCTCGATGCGGGTGACCCACACCGGCACCCCACGCTGGCGCAGCCGCCGGACATCGAGCTCGCGGTTCTCCTCCATGTTCGCGATGACGAGATCCGGGCCGAGTCCGACGATGGCAGTCAGGTCCGGGTTCTTCGTGCCGCGCACCCGGGCCACGCTCAGCCCAGCCGGGTGGGTGCACCAATCCGTCGCGCCCACAAGCCGTTCCGGACAGGTGCAAGCCAGCGCCTCCGTCAGCGACGGCACGAGCGACACGATGCGCCCGAACTCAGCGGGGAGGTTTACCGGGACACCGAGGTCGTCTCCTGCGATCCGCACCCGACCACGGTATGCCGTGCCGCCCTCGCCGGGGCTCCGCGCCGTGCCCGGTTCGCGGTGGCGTCGACACGTAGCGCCCGGTGCGTCGTCAACGGCGCACCCGTCGTCACTACCGGGACGGGCGAGAACGCCGGGACCGGTACGCTCCCCGACCCCGTCGGCTCCGCCCGGGATACTCGCCGTCGATCATCTGCGGCAGCACGTCGATGCTGTCCACCGGGGAGGGGCTGTCTGCGCTGGGGATCGCGCAACGGGCACTCGCACTCCGAGTCGGGCCGGTCAGCGGTGACCGACCTGGATGCCGGTGGCGGGATCCCAGACCCGCACCGTCTCATCGCGGCCGGTGGTGGCCAGCAGGAAAGTGCCGTTCTCGACCGGGATCGCGCAACAACCGGTCACACCATCGGTGTGGCCCCTCATCGGGGGCCCGACGGGTGTCATCGTGGCCGCCATGCGCGCGTCTCCTCGGGAGGCCGACAACAGCTGGGCCACGGACCGGGCGAGACGTGAGTGAGTGCCAGTGGCGGGGTTCCACAGCCGCACCGTCCGATCCCAGCTTGCGGTGACCAGCAGGGTGGTGCCATCGGGACGAGGGAGCGCGCAACACGCGCTCACCGCACTCGTGTGCCCTCTCAGCGGCTCACCTACTTGGGTGCCGGTGGCGGGATCCCATGACCACACCGTCCCGTCAAGTCCGGTGGTGACCAGCAGTGTGGATCCGTCCGAGAGCGGGAGGGCGCAACAAGCGATCAGCCAGCCGGCGTGCCCGAGGGGGTCCCCGATCTGGGTTGCGGTGGTGGGGTCCCACAGGCGCGCGGTCCAGTCATGGCTGGTGGTGGCAAGCAGGGTGCTGCCGTCCGGGAGCGGCAGGGCGCAGCAGGCGGTGACCGCACCGGTGTGGCCGGTCAGGGGCTCCCCGATCTGGGTGCCGGTGGAGGGGTCCCACAGGCGCGCGGTCCGATCATCACCGGTGGTGGCAAGCAGGGTGCTGCCGCCGGGGAGCGGCAGGGCGCAGCAGGCGGT
>NZ_HG764815.1:4189553-4197280 GCF_001050535.1 Nostocoides australiense Ben110
CCAGCCACTCGCGCTACTTCTGGGGGCTCCGGCTGCACCTGGTGACCACCCTGCACGGGCTGCCCGTCGCGTTCGCGTTGACCGGAGCCAAGGCCGACGAACGAACCGTTCTGACCGACCTGATCGCCACCACCCCAGCTCTGGCCGGCGGCGGCCGGACCCTCATCGCGGACAAGAACTACTACGGTCGCGAGTTCGAATCCACCCTGGCCGCAACCGGATTCACGTTGTTGCGCAAAGCCCGGACCGGGGAGAACCCCCGACCAGGCGCCCAGTTCTTCAAACCCCTACGGCAAACCATCGAATCGGTGTTCGACACCCTCAAGGGCCAGCTCAGCCTCGAACGCCACGGCGGACGAACCCAAGCCGGCGTCATCGTCCGCGTCCTCCAACGACTCCTGGCCCTGACCACCGCCATCTGGCACAACGACCACACCAGCCAACCCGTCCTACGATCCCTAACCGCCTATGACCACTGACACCCCTTGGAATCAGTCGTCTAGGGGCACCAAGACGCAGATGTCGGGGTGCTGGTCCAGCATCACCTGACGACAGCGACCGCACGGAGAGATCACCCCGCGTCCACCGTCACCGACCGCGACCATGGTTGCCAAATTACCCGCGTGCGCTCTGGCCGCCACGCCGAGCACCACGAGTTCGGCGCACGGACCACCGTTGAAGTGATGGTTGTTCACGCCGGCGTAGATGTTGCCGTTCAGACCCAACGCCGCGGCGGCGACGGTGTGATTCGGGTCATCGCCGAGCGTTGCCGCAAGCTCGGTGGCAGCCACAAATGACAGCGTCGTCATTGGCCCAGCCCGTGAGTGCGATCATATCCGCACGCGGCGGCGCCAAACACCCGGAGTCGAACCCGCCCAAGCTCTTCGTCACGCTCTCCCCGCTGTAGACCAACCTATCTACAGCGCGTAGAATTGGCCCATGGGCGACACCACCACGATCCGGGTCAGCCGCCAGACGCACGGCCGCATCACACGATTGGCCCAGCAGCGCAATGAGACCATCGACCAGACGGTCGATCGGGCCCTGCGTGCGTTGAGACAGCTGTCGATGGGACGCGAGTTGAGCGACAAGCTCACCGACGAGGAAGAGACCTGGCTCGGTGCTGAACTCGGGTGACATCGTCGAGGTCGATCTCGGCACCCCGATCGGCAGCGAAGCGGGCCTGCGGCGACCAGCCGTTGTCGTGACCGCCGTCGGCGTGCTGCGAGGCGACCCCAACGTGGTGCAGGTCGTCCCCCTAACCCGGACCATCCGGTCCAGCGGGGCGGAGGTCTACATCGAGCCGGATGACGACAATCAACTCAGCGCCCCGTCGGCAGCACAGTGCCAGCACGTGCGCTCAGTTTCCATCACGCGGCTCACGACAAAGCAAGGCAACGTGGGACCCGTGACGCTCGCCGAGGTGCGCGAAGTGCTGGGACTGTTGCTGGATCTGTGACACGACCCAGGCATTCTCAGTCAAACCGGGGCAGACACCCACGCACCTGATCCGCAGAGTCAGACGTTGAAGCGGAACGAAAACCGGTGTACTCGACCGTCGTCGGTCGTCGTCGGTGAGGGCCGACAAACATGGTCTGACCTGCGGTTATGCGCTGATCCAGCAGCCGGGCGTCGTTGGCGGCGAACGGTCTTCGCGGGACTTCTTGCGGACTGTTTGCGGACCGCCGGGTGCCAGCGCCTCGCCATCTCGCCGAACCTTCAGCCGTCTCGCCGGCCACGCATCGCACTCACCCTTCGGCGATCCTCGTGATGAGGCCGTTGGCCCACGCGACCGCGTCACCGACTTCGGGAAGCACGTCGACGCCCTCGGTCGCGGCTTCGTAGAGGCCATCCCAGCCGACACCGAGCTCGACGCTCGGCGGCCACGAGTGGAGCCGGCGGTAGTCGAAGAATCGCAGACACGTCGCTCTGAGTTGGCCGAGATCCAGCTCTTCGTGCTTGTCGAGGAGTTGGAGGTCGACGAGGTCGCGGACGCGATCGCTTCCGGGCTCCGAGACGGCGTGGAGCTTCTGCGCGACCTGGTGATCGGCCCGCAGCACAGGGATCGGGTCGGGAGCAGGGAAGCCCAGATCGGTGAAGAGCTCCACCAGGTCGGCGGTGAGCCGGACCTCGGGCTCGACAGCGTCGTCGATCTCGTTGTGACCGAGTTCGAACTTGACCGTCCGCCACGAGCGGCCGAGGTACTCGAGCTTCACGTCGAAGGGCTGCATGACGTAGGCGACAGGAATGCCCTGGGGTCGCGGCGGCTTCCGATCGACCACGCGACCCGTGAAGCCACCCCAGCCGTGACCGAGCGCTGCTTCGAAGTCATCGATGAAGTGCGTCAGTGGATGGATCCGCGCAGCGTCCAGGTCCTGCGTGAACCGCGCATCGGCCCGCCCGTAGCGGAGCGCCATCGCGGTACCACCCTTCACCGCACCCTCGGGGAGCATCTGCCCGACGACGACCATGGCCATGGTTGTCTGCCGGCGCAGCGACCCGGTGTCGTGGGGCTCGAGGTTGCGGATCCGTTGCTCGAGCGACCTCAGGTTGGGTGGTGGAGTCGAGTACTTCAAGAGGCAGCCGTCCGGCCAAGGGCCTTGCCGAGCTCGCGCTGGACCTTCGCGTATTCGACACGGGTCACCAGGCCCTGCTTGCGAGCATCCCGGGCCGCCTCGCGCAGTCGCGTCGGCTCGATCCTGCCGAGACAGTCCAAGATCGCGTCAGCTACCCGCATCGCCAGCAGGCCCTCGTAGCGAGTGAGGCCGCGAGCCTCACCAGGAGGCGGGGCGGCCACCTCCATGAACGCCGGAAACCTGGCTCGCGTTCGCTTGGGGGCGATGACACGGACCTTCCGGGGGTTCACGTCAGCGAGACCGAACAGCGCCAACACGGAGTCGCCACGCAGATATGCGCCTTCCCCCACCCGCAGGAGTGCCTCGGCGAACTGGTCGAAGGCAGTGCCGGGCGCGTCAGGAACTCGGTAGATCCCATATGCGACGTGGATGAGAGCCCCTCGGGCAGCCAGTTTGCGGAGCTCGACCGCCGGAACACCGGCCGAGGCTGCCTGCCGGGTGGTGACGAAGCCGTACTCCCCGAGCGCGATCTCACGCACTCGATCCCGGTAATTCGATCCGACAGCCATGGCGCAACCGTACCAATATCGGTACGGTTGCGCCAGTCGCCAAGTGACTATCCCCAGAAGTTGGGGCCGCCACTCGTCTCGATGTGATCGAGAAGCGCCCGGACGTTCTTGGTCGGGGGTTTGTGATTGTCCTCGAGGAACTTCAGGTTGCGGTCGCGCCACTAGATCGCCCAAGGTCCCGTCGACTGCGTATGGCGCAGGCGGGCGATCGGGAACCGGGTGTGCTCACCAAAGCCGTCCCAAGGTGGCCGCACCTCGACGATGTCGGCGGAACTCCTTGCGGACTGTTTACGGACCGCCGGTCAGGTCGAGAGGCCACTGGTGAGGGCGGCGTCGAACAACGTCCGCGCGACCTGTTCGGCCTTCTCGGTCGCCGCTGCCCCCACCGGCTTCGCCTCATAGCGGTCCTGGTTGCGGGCGCGTCGCAGGCGGTCGAACTCTCGCGCTGCCTTCTCTGCCGGAGGCTTGTCGAACACCGTGCGCAGGTAGCGGCCGAGCGCCTCGTGCTGGCCTGGCCCGTTGGTCGTCCGGAAGCCGTACGCCGCCAGCAGCGCCTCGCCGGTGTCGTGACAGGCGTCGTAGGCGACGCCGTACCCGACGGTGAGCTCGTGAGCAGCGGCAGCTGGTCCAAGCGCTCTTGGCCTGCCGCAGGCACGAGGTCCCCCGCGCGAGGTCTGCGGGCACGGCGTCGAGACGTCGCGCCTCGACCAGGGCGAGGACCCTTGTCTGTTGGACGCGGGTGAGCGGGGTCAGTGCCGCGGCAGCCCTCCGATGACGGCGACTGCCGGGCCGCTGCGCACGGTGTCCAAGAAGCCGGAGGACGCTGCGAACTCCTCAGGAGTGAGGATCGTCGGGGTCACGGGACGGTGCACCGCGGCCTCGACGCGCGTGCACGCCTCGTAGACCGCATCCACATCGGGCTCACCGAGCACCATGAGGTCGATGTCGTGCGGGGCCGGACCGGCATCACCGAGCAGCCGCGCCGCGAAGGAGCCGTAGAGGAACGCAGCCACGATCCCGTCGATGCGAGCAAGCTCCTCGGCCAAGATCACCACCGGGCCGGTCACGACCGTGAGGATCTCGCGCAACGGCTCCACCAGTGGGCTTTCAGCGTTGGCGCGGATCAGCCTGGTGCGGCCCACGTGTCGCTCGCTCAGGATGCCGGCATCGATCAGGCGAGCGACTTCACGGTGCGCGGTCGAGTAGGCCAGGCCGGCCCGCTCGGCCAGGTCAGTGAGACTCAGCTCGTCCCCGGTGAGCAACACGGTGGACAGGAGACGTGCCTGACCATCCGACCGGAAGATCGGAGCCAGGAGAGGCGCCTCAGTTTCTCATATAGCTGAGGTTATCCTCCATGATATCGATAGTCAGCGAGCGGCTCTCCGACCTAGAAGAGAGCCGCCCTCGCCGAGTTCGGAGGCCTTGGATGCCGAACTCGACGACTCCCCTACCGGCTCATGGTTTTCCGGCTCTTCGCGACCCTTCCTACCGTCGCCTCGTCGACAACCGTTGGCTCGTCACGGCCCCAGGAATCCCTCACCGGCATCCCTCAGATTCCCTCTCCACCACCTTCATTCACAGCGGCACGCATGCTACGAAGGACGTAGATGGGCCGCCCGCAATCGGGCGGCCCACGCGGCATTTCTAGGGGTCCGTTGGTTGTCGACGGACATCGTGAAGGTGGTGGTCCGGGTGCACGGAGGGGTGAAGTTCTACCGCGGAGCACCGAGGGCTGCCCGGGCCTACGTCGAGCGCGACCGATCGCGCGCGGACGACTACTACCTCGCGGAAGGCAACGGCGTCGCGACGCGCTTGGTCGCCACCCCCAGCGGCGTGCGAAGCATGGGCTGCATGACCGGCGAGGTGTACGAGCAGTGGGTCGCCGGCTTCGACCTGGAGACGATGACGCCCAAGGGCCGCATCCGAACCGACGACAACGCGTTGCGCTTCGTCGAGGCGGTCGTCAACGGTCCCAAGACCTGGTCGCTGGCGGCCGCTCTGCATCCTGAGGTCTCGGCCGCCCTGGACCGAGCCCAGGACAAGGCGGCCACCGAGATCGTCGGCTGGGTCGCGGCGCACGCGACCACCCGCGTCGGCCCTCGCGGGCGCCAGGTCCAGGTTCCTGTCGAGTCCATCGAGGCCGCGGTCATCCGCCACTACACGTCTCGCGCGGGCGACCCGCACCGCCACCTCCACCTGCAGATCAACGCCCGCGTCTGGGCGGCCGGCGCGTGGCGGGGTATCCACTCCGTCGGCGTCCGGGACAGCATCGAGGCGATCAACGGCATCGGCCACGCCGCCGTCGCGACCGACCCGGAGTTCCGGGCGGTGCTGGCTGCGCACGGGCTGACCGTCGACCCCGAGACGAGCGAGATCCGCGAGCTCGCGCCGTACGTCGGCGCCTTCAGTGCCAGGGCCGCGCAGATCCGCCGCAACGTCGACCGGCTGGAGGCCGACTGGCGAGAGGGGCATCCCGACCAAGAACCGGGTCCTCGGATGCGTGAGGTGTGGGACCGGCGGGCCTGGGCACAGGCACGACCCGACAAGGTCGTGGCCAGGGACGGTCGCGAGCTCGTCGACCGATGGAACGGCGAGCTCCGCGAGCTCGGCTACCGAGACCCGGCCCACGCCGTCCCCCTCCGGCGGACGCTGCCGGGGTGGATCGACCGCGACGCTGCCGCTGACCTGGTCGTCTCGATGCTCGGCGCCAGGCGGTCGGCCTGGAACGCGCCTGACATTCGCGGGAAGACCGAGGTCCTGCTCGCCCAGACGGCGCTCGTCGCGGACGCCGCCGCCCGGATCGAGCTGGCGGAGGACGTCACTGCCCGGGCCGTCGTGCGCTGCACCCCGCTGCTGACCCGACGCGACGTCCCCGAACACGTCCGATCTCTCACCTCGCCCGGGGTCCTGGCCGTCGAGGGTGACCTCATCGCCCGGATCGCCCGACGCGCCGACCAGTCCGCTTCCCTGAGACGTGCCGACAGCCTCGACTCGCGTCAGGGAGAGCCCGCCCACGACGACGCCGTCCGCGCACTGACGAGCACCGCGCCCCTCGTGGTCGTCGAGGGAGCCGCCGGACCGGGCAAGACCACGGTGCTGCGCTCGGTCCGACAGCAGTTGGCGTACCACCGTCGGCGACTGGTCGTGGTGACCCCGACGATGAAGGCCGCCGACGTGGCCGCGCGTGAGACCGGAGCCGAGGGACACTCCGCCGCGTGGCTGATCCACCAGCACGGCTGGCGCTGGGACGACGACGGGCACTGGTCCCGGCAGTCCGACCCCGGACCCTGCGAGTCGGCAGCCCTTCGACCTGGGGACCTGCTCGTGGTCGACGAGGCCGGGATGCTCGACCAGGACACCGCCCGGGCGCTCCTCACCCTCGCCGACGAAGCCGGCGCCCGGGTCGCGTTCATCGGGGACCGCCACCAGCTCCCGGCCGTCGGCCGGGGCGGCGTCCTCGACCACGCTGTCGCCTACGCGGACCCGGCGGCGGTCGTGACCCTCGAGACCGTGCGCCGATTCACCGACGAGGCCTACGCCATCCACAGCCTCCGGATGCGCGAGGGCTACCGAAGCGACGAGGTGTTCGACGCCCTCCTCGCACGCGGTCAGATCGTCGTGCACCCCTCCGACGTCGAGCGCACAGCGGCGCTCGCGCGCCTCGGTGCGGCCGGCGACCTCGTCATGGCCGACACCCGCGAACAGGTCGCCGACCTCAACGCGGCCATCCGCGCGCAACGCACGGACGTCGATCCCCTCTCCGGAGGCCGCTCGGCGGTGACCACCAGCCGCGGCGAGACACTCACGGTCGGCGACCGGGTCGCGACGCGCCGTAACGACCCCGACCTTCGCGTCGCGAACCGACAGACCTGGACCGTGACCGGCGTGGGCAGCGACGGCTCGGTGACCCTCCACGATCGGGGACGAGACCAGATCGTCCCCGCCGAGTACGCGCGCAAGCACGTCGAGCTTGCCTACGCCACGACCGTCCACGGAGCCCAGGGCGAGACCGTCAGCCGCGCCCACGTCGCCCTGACCGGCTCCACCGGCGCCGCCGCGGCGTACGTCTCCATGACCCGCGGCCGAGCCGGCAACACGGCGCACCTGGTCGCCGAGACCCTCGAGGACGCCAAGCAGCAGTGGGTCGACGCGTTCGCGCGCAACCGGTCCGACCTCGGCCCCGCCCGGGCCCGGGAGGCCGCCCTCGAGGACATCGAACGGTACGGACCCGCGCTGCGGCCTGAAGCGTCCTTGCAGGCTGGGGAACGACGGCACCGAGAGCGGGAACAACGGCACGGCCCCTCACGGCAGTTGGGGCTCATGGGGCCCTCCGTGGGGCGTCGGAAGGTGTCAAGCCGTTTGAGACATCTGCGGTCAGGCGCTTTGTATGAGGGCCTCCCGTGAGGGTTGGTTGATCCACGCGGCGGTGGGCAGTTTCGGCGGTGCCGGCCGGCGGTGGCCGAAGCGGTCGGGGTGCGCGGCGTAGGCAGCGTCGAGGGTGGCCTGCCGCTGAGCGCGGACCTCGGTCGCGGTGCCGTAGTGGACCGAGGCGGGGGTGTGCAGCCCGATCCCGCAGTGGCGG
>NZ_HG764815.1:4197380-4204640 GCF_001050535.1 Nostocoides australiense Ben110
CCAGCCACTCGCGCTACTTCTGGGGGCTCCGGCTGCACCTGGTGACCACCCTGCACGGGCTGCCCGTCGCGTTCGCGTTGACCGGAGCCAAGGCCGACGAACGAACCGTTCTGACCGACCTGATCGCCACCACCCCAGCTCTGGCCGGCGGCGGCCGGACCCTCATCGCGGACAAGAACTACTACGGTCGCGAGTTCGAATCCACCCTGGCCGCAACCGGATTCACGTTGTTGCGCAAAGCCCGGACCGGGGAGAACCCCCGACCAGGCGCCCAGTTCTTCAAACCCCTACGGCAAACCATCGAATCGGTGTTCGACACCCTCAAGGGCCAGCTCAGCCTCGAACGCCACGGCGGACGAACCCAAGCCGGCGTCATCGTCCGCGTCCTCCAACGACTCCTGGCCCTGACCACCGCCATCTGGCACAACGACCACACCAGCCAACCCGTCCTACGATCCCTAACCGCCTATGACCACTGACACCCCTTGGAATCAGTCGTCTAGAGAAGCAACCCATGTCTGCCGCGCCGTCTGTCCCCACCCCGTCAGTGACACCAACGACCTCGCCGATCCCCGCCGTCGGCGCGTAGGCCGGGTGCTCACCGGGGCCGACCGTGGCCCCGGGGTCGCGCAGCACCCCAACGAGCGCCCTTGTCTCGCCGAGCGCCTGCCGGGCCGTCGCGGCCACGGTCTCAAGGGCGGTCACGGCCTGCTCGCTGTGCCATGCGGAGCTGTGGCGCGCGGCATACGCCGCGCCGTCGGACTGGACGACGATGACGGCGAGCGAGTGCGCGACCACATCGTGCATCTCGCGGGCGATCCGGGTGCGCTCATCCTTGGCGGCTACGAGGGCCCGCTGGTCGTGTTCCCGCCGCAGCGCGGCGTTCTGGGTCTCGAGGCCCTCGAGCAGGAGCGCCCGGTCGTACACGCGATGGCCCCACGTCCACGCGACGACGCTCGTCATCGCGAGGAATGTACCGACGAGCAGCCCTGAGGCAACCGAGGGGTCGGCGTTCATGCTCTCCACGAGAAGCCGGCGACATAGCCCGCGAGGGCCCCGACAACGAGGGCCCACCGGCGCATGATGTCGTTGCGGGAATGGGCCGACATGGCCTGCAGGGCAATGGGGAAGCCGACGTCGGGGAACCGGAAGTGGTCGACGACGAACGGCCCCGCGACGCAGCCAGGCAGACAAGGGCGAAGGTGATGATCGGCTGCCGCCGCCGTAGGACGAGCGGCAGGACCTGGAGGGACGTCGACGCGACGGCCAGCCAGACCGGTCTGCCAAGGCTCCCGGTGTCCGCTTGCACGACGAGGGTGACCGAACCAGAGCCCCGCGGTCAGCGCCCCGTTTACGGCCATGGGGTGAGCTCGCGTCCCGCATCGGGATCTGGACCGATTGCTCGAGATCGCCCGTGGGAGTGCGCCATCCCCTTGCGGCCTGGTTTGTGGAAGTCGTCCCCCGGGCTTCGGCATGGTTCGGTGGCCGTTCGTGGGCTGATGCACTGCGACCCCCCTCAGCTCCATCCTCCGAGGAAGGCGGTCAGGGCGGGGACGGGCTCGAGGGCTGTCGCGACATTCGCCGCGACGATGAGGAGCAGGGCGACAACGCAACCGGTGTGCAGGAGCAGGGCGAAGTGCTGGCGTTGGCGGATGGCGCGGACCGCGGTGTACAGCAGCCCTGTCGCGACGGCCGCGCCGACGCCAGCGAGGACCCAGTGGTAAGTCGCGAAGTCCTCGACGAGCGCCCGGAGAGGACGTGGCCACGCGGGGGCGGGCGAGGTGAGGGCTGCGTGCATGCTGGCCAGAACCTGGGTGTTCTTCCCGCCCGCCTCGCGAGAGGGCAGCATCGACGCCAACGATGCCAGCGGTGCAGAGGCGCCTTGGACGTTGGCCATGAGGGCCACGACGGAGAAGCCGACCACGGTCCCGTGGAGTGTGCGGGCGGATCGGCTCCGGGTGTGTTGGAGGGCACCCACTCCCGCGCCGAGGAGGAAGGCCGCCAGGAGCGCCTTGGTCACGTGGAAGCCGGCCCAGTACTCGACGACCTCGCTCAGAGACGCTGGCTGTGATTCCGGCGAAATCCAGGCTGCGACGAACCCTGCGGCGGCAGCGCGCGCGATGCCGGACTCGGTGGCGAACCAGGTACCCCCGGGAGCGTGCGGGAGCAACGGGGGAAGGACGACGAAACCGACCGTCAGCAACAGCACGTTCCCAGGCCAGCGCAGAGGGCGTGGCTTCCGATCCCCGGCCGACACGGCGGTCGGTGACGCGTCACTCATGATCCGCCCCCATCGCTCCCGCGCGCGATCAACCAGACCGCGAGCGCGATCTCCCAGAGGAAGACCGGGACGGCGGCCAGAGGCAGCACGTCGCTGAACCCGAGCATGACCGCGAGGTTCATGGCGCCCACCACGGGTCCTCCCACCAGGCCGAGGACGGGGATGAACCGTGGCGTGCGCCGGGACCGCCACAGGTGACATGCCAGGAGGACGGTGTGGAAGGGCACGATCAGCCCTGGACCGATGAGGAAGGTCCAGTCGTGGACTAGGCGCAACGCGGCCTCCACTCCCGGTTCCAGACCAGGGGCGGTCGTCGTGGCGGGCCGGGCCACCAGTGGCAGCAGGGTGACGACTCCCGCGAGGATGACGGATGCCTCGAGCGTCCGCAATGCGAGGTAGCCCGACGCTGTGACCGCCGAACGCTCTCGCACCAGTCGGTGGATGACCACGCCCGTTCCCACGATCCCCAAGGCGAGAAGGATCTCGAGAACAGCGCCCGAGAGGACACCCCCTCGGCCAGCGAGAGGTGCGTCGGCGGCATACGACGCACCGCCGTAAAGAAGGACTGCCCCCACGGACGTGACGTGGGTGAGGAAGTAGAGGCCGCCGCCCATCGAGCGACGGTGCGCGAGCTGGTCATGTGATCTCCGAACGTGGGTGGTGTACGGCGTACACCGGATGACGCGAGGCTAGGTGTACGATGTACACCACGTCAACTCAGGGGAGTTCCATGAGCACAACGCCACATCGCCGACGACCCTCGCTCGACCGTGACACCGTCATTCGCGCGGCCATCGACCTCGCCGACGCCGAGGGGCTCGAGGCGGTGAGTATGCGGCGGGTATCGCAGGCGCTCGGGGTGGTCCCCATGGCGCTCTACAAGCACGTCAGCGACAAGGAGGATCTCGTCGACGGCATGGTCGACGCCGTCGTCTCCTCCTTTCCCGCCCCTCCCCCAGAGGTGGCGTATGCCGTGGGGCCGAGTTGGCAGCAGGCGGTCCGTCTTCGCGTGGCCGGGGCGCGATCGGCCCTGGTCTCACACCCCTGGCTCCGACGGACCCTCGAGACGAGGACCCGGCGCACGGCCACGGTGCTGGCCCACATGGAGGCCGTGAGCGCCGCGTTCCTCAGTGGTGGACTGTCCCCCGATCTGACGCATCACGCGATGCATGCGCTCGGCACTCGGATCTGGGGCTTCAGTCCCGAACTCTTCGATGAGTCGCGCTCGGGGCCGACGCCGACTCGCCACACGGGCGCGGCCCCACAACCCTCGGACTACCCCTCGATCCTGGCGATCGCCGCCGACGCCAAGGCGCGCCGACCCGACGCTACCGGCTGTGACGAGGACTTCGAGTTCTCCTTCGCGTTCGAGCTCATCCTTGGAGCTGTTGATCGGCTGCACGCGACCGGGTGGTCATCGGCTGACCCCCTACCCGGCGCGTCGAGATAAAGGGCCAGCGTGCGTGGGTGTCGCTCGTGGGCTTGACCAAACGTGTGCCTGGGTGTCACGGTTAGTTACATGACTAATGAACCAATGGACCAGGCGGAAGGGCTCCCTCTCTACTTGGTGGTCGCCCAGAGCCTGGAGGCGTCGATCGTTGACGGGTCCCTGCCCGAGGGTGCTCAGGTCCCCTCGACCAATGACCTCGCCCTCTTCTATCGGATCAACCCGGCCACCGCCGCCAAGGGTGTCGCGCATCTCGTCACCGACGGCATGCTCCACAAGCGCCGTGGCGTGGGGATGTTCGTCAACGACGGTGCCCGCGCGCTCCTGCTCACGCGGCGCCGGGCCGAGTTCGCGACGAGGTTCATCGACCCGATGCTCCGTGAAGCCGACCTGCTGGGGCTGTCCGTGCAGGCTGTGGTCCGCCTCATCGAAGGTGGCCCCGCAGCGATCGAGACCGAGGGGAAGGGCCCGGCATGGACGCCATCGCGGTCTCGGGTGTGAGCCGCTGGTTCGGTGATGTCATGGCCCTCGACGACGTGACGGTCGGCTTCGCGATGGGCCGGATCACCGGTCTGCTGGGCCGCAACGGCGCTGGCAAGTCGACCCTCATCGACCTCATGTCCGGGCGCGCACCGACCGTTAGGGGAACCGTCCGCGTCCTCGGGTCGCAGCCCTATGAGCAGAGATCGGTGCGGCGCTTGGTGTGCGCCGTCAGCGAGGCGCAGCCCTACCCACCGGCCTTCCGCGTCGACACCGTCCTCACGGCCGCCCGCAGGTTCTACCCCAACTGGGACGACGCTGTCGCCGATGACCTCGTCGACGCCTTTACGCTCCGTCGCCGCCAGAAGGTCGGCAAGCTCTCCCGCGGCCAACGGAGCGCGGTGGGTGTCGTCATCGGCATCGCGTCACGGGCGCCGGTGACCATCTTCGACGAGCCCTACGTCGGACTCGATGCGGTGGCCCGGGACCTGTTCTATGAGCGCTTGGTCTCCGACGTCTGCGTCCACCCTCGAGCAGTCGTCATGTCCTCCCACCTCATCGATGAGGTCGCAGACCTCTTCGACGACGTCGTCGTCATCGACCGCGGACGGATCGTGCTCGAAGGCTCGGCCGAAGGTATGCGCGGCGCGTTCGCCGAGATCGTCGGTCCAACGGTCAGCGCTATGGCCTTCGTCGACGGGCTCGAGGTCCTCCGGCGCCGCGACCTCGGTGGTGTCTCACGTATCACCGTCAGGGGAGCAGACCCATCAGCGGCTCGTGCCCAAGGGCTGACGGCGCGGCCGCTCTCCTTGCAGGAAGCGGTCATCGCGATGGCCAGCACCACAGGGGGCTCCCAGACGCGCCACGACCTGCCGAGCGTGGGGGTGACGTCATGACCGAGCCCCGTGCGGTCTTCGTCACCCTCGTGCGGGGCGGCTGGGCGACCTTGTGGCCCTGGCTCATCCTCGCGATCTCCTTCGGGGTGAACCTCGCGTTCTACGCGCTGTTGGATGACCCCGCCATATCGCGCCAGAGCGGCGGGCTGCTCTCGCTCTTCGCGACCGCACTGGTCGCCAACCTGCAGGCGTGGACCCGGATCCTGCCCTTCACCCTGGGCCTGAGCGGCACCCGCCGAGGCTTCCTCGGAGGGATGGCCTGGTTCGTGGGGGGCCAGAGCCTGATCGCAGGAGTTGCCCTGACAGCCATGGGCCTCCTGGAGGAGAGGTCCGGCGGCTGGGGGCACGGGATGCGCTTCTTCCGCACTGCCACCCTCGACCCACTCGGACCGCTCGGGAGACTCGCCGTGCTCGCCGGAGTCTTTCTCGCTGTGTGCGCCGTCGGCGGCCTCGCCGGCGCGGCGCTGGCGCGCTGGGGCAGTGTCGGCATATGGGTGCTCTCCATCGGGACGGCAACCCTCGTCAGCGCCGTCCTGCTGGCCCTCGCGTGGCGGGGGAACCTGGGGGACGTCGTCACTGTTCTCGACCGCCAAGGCCCACTGCAGGTGTGGATCGGCTATCCCCTCTGCTTGACACTTTTGTGCGCCGGCTGCTCGTGGCTGATCATTCGGCGTTCTCCCCTGCGCTGATTGCGTGAAGGGATTCGTGCAAGCAGGGGTTTGCGAGTTCGAGTCTCGTAGGCTCCGTCACGTTTCGTCAGGTCACAGGCCTGCGACCAAGGACTGCTGAAGAGGCTTGTCGCCTGCGTCGGATCTCCGTGGGGGAAGCAGAGACGGCCATCGCGGTGCGTTCGGCCACTGTGTACCCACGCCGCAGCTTGGACCTCAAGCGAGCCTCGCCGCGCCTGCCAGCGGGTGCGGGTCCGGGGACACCCCCCCGTAGGTCGCCCCTGGGACCAAGCAGCCATGTAGGGCCGCTGTTCATAGCACTTGCTATGATTTGATCATGAGCAGACTTGCAGAGGTTGCTCGACGCACCGATGAGGTGACGATGCGAGCTCGCGCCGAACTGGTCAGGGCGGTCCGACAGGCTGCCCGTGAGGGATTGACCCAGGCCCAGATCGGTGAGCTCATCGGGCGCAGCCAACCGGAGGTGTCGCGCCTGCTGCACTTCCACGGGACGTCCCCTGTGGCGCGCGTGCTGCGTGCCCATGCCGCCGAGGTCCGTCGGATCATTGCGGTTGCGGGGGGACGTCAGGTCCGGGTGTTCGGCTCGGTCGCGACCGGGCGCGAACGGCCTGACTCCGACATCGACCTCCTGTTCACCCCGACTCGGCCGCTGAGCCTGCTGGAACTCGGGCGGGTCGAGTCAGCCGTGGCAGAGGTGTTGGGAGTGTCGGTCGACTTGATCCCTGACACCGCGCTCCGCCCGGACCTGCGAGAGCGCGTGCTTGCCGAGGCCGTGCCGCTGTGAGTCGTTCGACTGAGGAACTGCTCCGCGACGCGCTCACCCACTTCGACCCGGCGATCGGGTACGCCCACGCGGGGGCGCTCGACCAGTTGGCCATTGATGCGGTCTGGCTGCGGTTGGCCTCAGGGATCGAGGTTCTCGCACGACTCGAACCATCTGTTCGGGAGAGCCTGTTCGGTCAGGACTGGACCCTCATGTGGGGCATGCGCAACCGAATCGCTCACGGATACCTCCTCGTCGACCAAGGAACGGTCAGGGAGACCGTGGAACGCGATCTTCCCGAGGTCGTTGGGGCGCTACGCCGCGCACTCGCCATCGATTGAGACGTACCGGATTCCCCCATGCTGGGGTAGCAAGGGGCGGCGAACAAGGTGTCCACTTGGTGGGATCCCGAGACGAAACAGCCTCTGGTTGAACGGGGCACGCGATCCGCCTGCCCACGAACCCGCTGCCCGAAACCTTCGCTGGCGCTTTGCAAGCAGGGGGTTACGGGTTCGAGTCCCCTTGGCTCCACCACGTTTGTGCAGGTCACAGCCGCTGTTCCCAGCATGACTTGCCCGGTTGACGTCGGGTGCAAGGTGTGCGGGGGAAGGATCTGGGTGCTCACGTCCTGGATTCTTCTTGGAATCCCTATTTTCCGCTGTCAGCGGAGAACTACAGCGATGCCGTCGTCATCATCGGCGCCC
>NZ_HG764815.1:4204740-4210741 GCF_001050535.1 Nostocoides australiense Ben110
CCAGCCACTCGCGCTACTTCTGGGGGCTCCGGCTGCACCTGGTGACCACCCTGCACGGGCTGCCCGTCGCGTTCGCGTTGACCGGAGCCAAGGCCGACGAACGAACCGTTCTGACCGACCTGATCGCCACCACCCCAGCTCTGGCCGGCGGCGGCCGGACCCTCATCGCGGACAAGAACTACTACGGTCGCGAGTTCGAATCCACCCTGGCCGCAACCGGATTCACGTTGTTGCGCAAAGCCCGGACCGGGGAGAACCCCCGACCAGGCGCCCAGTTCTTCAAACCCCTACGGCAAACCATCGAATCGGTGTTCGACACCCTCAAGGGCCAGCTCAGCCTCGAACGCCACGGCGGACGAACCCAAGCCGGCGTCATCGTCCGCGTCCTCCAACGACTCCTGGCCCTGACCACCGCCATCTGGCACAACGACCACACCAGCCAACCCGTCCTACGATCCCTAACCGCCTATGACCACTGACACCCCTTGGAATCAGTCGTCTAGAGGCCAACTCATGGGTTGGCGGCTTCGATGCCGCCCTGTTCTCGGGCATCGGCGTGGCCTCCCTCGTCATGGTCCTCGCCGTGTGGCGCGCCATGCGCCTCACCGGAGCCGCAGACGGCATCTTCAGCACTGTGGGGTTCGCCATGGCTCTGGTCGGCGCCACCGCGTGGTTCTGGGTCGCCGGGCACGGGCTGAGTATGTACACCTCGGTGGGCGCAGGGCTCGGTGATGTCACCGGGGACAGTGAAATCCAGGCAGCTTCACTCCAGGCGTCTTACCTGGCCGTCACGGCGGGTCTGCTCGTCGTGGGAATCGGCTCCATCGGCTGGAACCTCCTGCTCGCCACGTCAGGTCGGCGCTCGGGCCTGATCGGCCGCCCGTTGAGCGTGGTGTTCGGCGTGTTCGCCGCCATCCCGCTCTACCAGGCAGCCGTCCCCTTCGCGACCCCGTGGCCGATCCTCGTCGCCGTCCTCGGATCGCTGATCCTCGGCATCGCGCTGCTCGTGACGTCGCGGAAGCGGCGTTGATCGCGCCCGCCGATGTCATCATCGACCCATGACCCACGACGCGTTGGTCAGGACGAGCGAGATCGCGGTCACCGCGGTCGTGCTCGTCCTGGCAGTGCTCCTACTCGGGTCACTGCGACGAATGCCGCGCAACCGTCGGTGGCTCGTCGTGCTCGCGTGCCTGCTCCTGTATGCCGTCATCGTCGTGCCGGGTGCAGCCGTCCTGTGGTTCGCCGCCTTCCCGCTCCTCGCCGGCGTCTATCCCGACGGGGTGATGACCCCGCGGTGGTTGTGGCTGCCGGTGGGCGCCCTCGCCCTCGCGGCGGTCGGTGACCTCGCCACGGGGGGAATGTGGAGCGAGAGCCCGTGGTGGGCGCTGGTGGTCAACGGCCAGCTGGTGCTGCTCCTCGCCCAGGTCTACCGCTACCGGCGCCGGTCCTCGACCGCGGAGCGGGCAGCGGTGCGCTGGGTCATCCTTGGGACCCTGCTGACGATGGCGTCGTTCGAGGCCACCCAAGCCGCCTACGGGTCCATCGGGGAGGGATCGACCGGCTCGGTCGTCGCTGCCCAACTTGCCGTACTTCCCCTGTTCGTCGCGGTCGCCGTGGGAGTGCTCGCCCCGCGAGCGCTCGACGTCGACGAGTTCCTGCGGGCCACGGTGGTCTCGCTGGGCACCGTCGCTGCACTGGCCGCCGTCATGCTCTCCCTCAATGCGCCCGCGTGGGTGCGTCTCGTCACCGTCGCCGTCGTCGCAGCACCCGTCGCCCTCGGCATGCTCCACGTCGCCGACTGGCTCCTCTACCGCGGGCGTCCGGACCCCGACCGAGCCGTCACGCGGATGTTGTCGGCGCTCAACACCCCCAACGGCCAACACGACACGCCGAGCACCGTCCTGCACGCGTTCACCGGCGCGCTCTTCCTGGACCGCGGGCGCATCAGCGGCTCGTGGTTCGAGCCCGCCGAGCTAGGACCGCAGGCGCCGACGGCATCCGACTCCGAGAGCTTCCCCGTTCACTATCGCGGTGAGGTGCTGGCCGTTCTCGAGCTGCCGCCGCGGCGCGGCGAGAGCACAATGACGCGCCGCGACAGGCGAGTCGTCGACGGGCTGCTCGCCCAGGCCGCACCTGCACTGGATGCGGCGCGCACGGTCGTGGCCCTGCGCGAGTCCCGAGCCCGCACAGTCGCCGCCCGAGAGGAGGAACGACGCCGGATCCGCCGAGAGCTGCACGACGACCTCGGACCCACCCTGTCCGGCCTCGCGTTGAGCGCCGCAGCCCTGGCCACCCGGACCGGCGATCCCGAGGCCCGACAGCTGCACCGCGAGCTACGGATGGCCGTCGAGCAGTCCCGCGAGCTGGCCTACGGCCTGCGACCGCCGGTGCTCGACGACCACGGGCTCGTCGCGGCCCTCCACGACCGGATCGGCGGACCAGACGTCCGCATCGACGCACCCGACCACCTCGACCTGCCGGCCTCGGTCGACCTCGCGGCGCTGCGTATCATCCAGGAGGCCGTCACCAACGCGCGCAAGCACGGGGCCCCGCCAGTGCTCATCCGGCTGCGACTCGACGACGGGCACCTCAGACTGACGGTGAGCGACGCCGGCCCGGGGCTGCCCGCGGACGTGCGCCCCGGCATCGGGATGTTGTCCATCACCGAGCGCACCGACGAGGTCGGCGGCACCGCCCGCTACGACCGGGCCGCGAGCGGGTGCCACCTCCTCGTCGACCTCCCTCTGGAGGTGTCATGACCACCGTGGTCGTCGTCGACGACCACCCCGTCTTCCGACGTGGACTGGTCGCTCTGCTGGCCGCGTCGGGTCACGAGGTCGTCGGGCAGGCCCGAGGTGGCCTCGAAGCCCTCGAGGTCGTCGCGCAGGTCAGGCCGCAGGTCGTGCTCATGGACCTGTCGATGCCCGACGGGGACGGCTTCGAGGCCACGGCCAGGATCACCGCCGAGCACCCGGACGTCGCCGTCCTCGTCGTGACCCTGTTCTCGGATGAGGCCTCAGTCGCCCGGGCCCTGCACGCCGGGGCAGCCGGCTACCTCGGCAAGCACGCAGAACCCGAGCACCTCATCGCTGCTGTGGAGGCCGCCAGTGCCGGTGCGTTGTGGATCGGTAGCGGCGTCGAGCGACCCTCGTTCGCGGCGCGCCCGGGCCGCGATCAGGCGCCGCTGCCGGGCGGGCTCACAGCCCGCGAGCTCGTCGTCGCCGACCTGCTCGCACGGGGCCTGGCCAACCCCGCGATCTCCGCACGGCTCGGCCTGTCGACCAAGACCGTCGCCAACTACGTCAGCGCGATCCTGCTCAAACTCGCCGCCACAGACCGGGCAGATGCAGCGCGGATCATCCGCGCCCACCTCGGCCTTTGAGTCGACGACAGCTTCTGCAGGGGCATATCGACGTCACCGATCCCGGCCGGTCAGAGCCAACACCCTGCACCGTCCATCCCGACATCATCGCCGCCACAACCGAACTGGTCTACAACAGGGCGATCACGCTGAGCGGGATCCCGGCGTGGGCATACCGCTACCAGCTCGGGTCTCGGTCGGCCGTGGAGTGGATCCTGGAACGTACCAGGTCAAGACCGACAAGGCCTCCGGAATCGTCAACGACCCCAACGACTGGAGCCGCCAGGTCGGCGACCCGCGCTACGTCATCGACCTGCTGGCTCGGACCGTCACCGTGAGCCTCGAGACCATGCGGATCGTCGACGGCCTGCCCGCGCTCGAGATCCGCGACGACCAGCCGGGCGGGTAACTGCAACTCCCAGCGCCGGCGCGACGACGGCACCACACCCACGCGACGCGGATGAGTACCCCGACCTACAGACTGGGCGGTTGAACCAGCGGCACGCTGTCACTATCGACATCAGCCACCCGGCCTGGCAGAGAGGGAGGGACCCATGAACGAACGCTTGATCCTCGGAGCACTCGGGCGCGGAGGCATCGACGGCCGCCGCCTGGTCAACCACCTGGGCACGTCAGCCACCCCGTGGGTCTCCTGTCCGATGCGGTCGGCTCCGCGCTCTGGGCTCCGGTTCCGCGGGTCCCGCCGCCACGTAGGAAGAGGTGAGCATGGTGAATCCCTTATCGTTCATCGGTTCCGGGTTGCTTCGCGGCCTGATCTGCGCAGTGCTGGCCCAGGGTGTCGGCTGGGGTGTTGCCACGGTCTACCGGGCCATCGACGGTGACAGCGCTGCCGTGCTCGGGGCCGGGCTCATCGCCTTCGCCACCCTGCTGCTCATCGCTGGGCTATGGGGTGTGCTCGACGGGCGTCGCAGGCCGGACGGCGTGGTCGCTCATGGGTTGACCTGGCTGGTCGCCGGCGCCGTCGCCGGCGTGTCCATGGTCATTTGGATCGCTGTCATGGACGGCGCCTTCGCAGACGGCTTCGACGCGACAGTCTTGCTGAGTGACCTGGTCTCTGTCGCACCCCTTATCTGCGGACTCACCGCAGTGCCGGGCTTCGTCGGGTCACTCCTCGGCTCGACCCGCTCTCGGCTGCCTGCGACGAGGAGTTCGAGCAAGGCTCGATGGCCGGACTGAGCCAGCAGCAGCTGGCCACATTTCGGGATCGGTCCGTGCCGCAACCCACGGGCGCGATGCGCGATGCCGTGACCGTGGTCGACGAAAGGCGTCTGGACGTGCCGGGAACCGTAGTGTGTACCGCCTCCTCGGCCGCCGACTACCACTCCTACGCCGAACAGGGCATGTCCTTCCTCGCTGGCCTCCTGCACCACCGGAAGTTGACGCTGTTCGACCTACCGACCGGCCACTGGCCCATGTGGAGCAAACCAGCCGAACTCGCAGACATCATCGCAAAGGCAGCATCAGACCAGGCCTGGTCTCGTAGCGGGGAAAGGTGAGTCCTTTCGGCACCCCTCTGACGTCAAGAGGTGGTTTGGAGGGCTCTGGCCGTGGGGCTCTTCCTGGTCCGGGTGGCTGGGGGTAGCGTCGTGGGTGCGGGTCCGGGAAGTGGCTGATCCGAAGTGCCGGTGTGCGGATGCGAGCCGGCCGCGCTGGATATCTGAGACGCCCCGCAGTGCCCTCCCGGGCCCGCCTCTTCAGTGACCGCGAGGGTGGCGTGAGCGTCGGCGCGCAGCTGCCGATAGATCGCGTCGGAGATGCGACGCTTCAAGCAGCGCATTGCCTCGCGTCGGGTCTTGCCGGCGGCGATCTTGCGCAGGTAGTACGCCCGCCCCTCGGTCTCGAGACGGACCTGGGTAGCGGCGGCGACATGGATCATGTGGTTCATCCGCCGGTTCCCCGCGCGGGAGAGCCGATGCCGCACGATCTCTCCGGAGGAGGCCTCGATCGGCGCGGTCCCGGTCCACGAGGCGAACCGGTTCCGGTCGGCGAAGCGGGCGACGTCGCCGGTGTCGGCCAGGACGCGGGCGGCCACGACGGGTCCCACGCCGGGCAGCTCCATCAGCGTCGAGCCCCGGGCTAGGACCATGGTCTTGAGTTCCTTGGTGATCTCCTTGATCTTCTTCTCCACCACGACCAGCTCGGCCAACAACTCGACGGCCAGGCGGCGGCGGGTCTTGCCGACCAGGTCCCGCGGCCGTACCGAGGCCAGGAGCCGCTTGGCCTGACCTGTGGTGATGTCCTTCTTCGCCATGCCAGGTGTCAACTCGCCGAGGAGACGGTGGAGCCGGTTGTCGGTTTGGACCCTCGTGCTGGAGAGCTCGGCGCGTCGGTCGGAGAGCATCCGCAGCGCCTCGAGCTCGGCGTCGTAGGCGAGCACCCGCAACGCCTTGGTCCGCACCGCGACCACCGCCACCGCGTGAGCGTCGTGGGCGTCGGTCTTGCGGTTGTGGCCGGTGTCGAACAGCCGCGCCCGGGCCGAGAGTTTCGCCGGGACGTCGACGACGTGTTCGCCGTCGGCGAGCAGCCGTTGCGCCAGCGGACGGCCGGCGCCATTGCTGCCCTCAACCGCCCAGGTCCGCTCAGGCCAGGCCGTGCGAGGAATAGTCAAGACCTGTGGAT
>NZ_HG764815.1:4210841-4214491 GCF_001050535.1 Nostocoides australiense Ben110
CCAGCCACTCGCGCTACTTCTGGGGGCTCCGGCTGCACCTGGTGACCACCCTGCACGGGCTGCCCGTCGCGTTCGCGTTGACCGGAGCCAAGGCCGACGAACGAACCGTTCTGACCGACCTGATCGCCACCACCCCAGCTCTGGCCGGCGGCGGCCGGACCCTCATCGCGGACAAGAACTACTACGGTCGCGAGTTCGAATCCACCCTGGCCGCAACCGGATTCACGTTGTTGCGCAAAGCCCGGACCGGGGAGAACCCCCGACCAGGCGCCCAGTTCTTCAAACCCCTACGGCAAACCATCGAATCGGTGTTCGACACCCTCAAGGGCCAGCTCAGCCTCGAACGCCACGGCGGACGAACCCAAGCCGGCGTCATCGTCCGCGTCCTCCAACGACTCCTGGCCCTGACCACCGCCATCTGGCACAACGACCACACCAGCCAACCCGTCCTACGATCCCTAACCGCCTATGACCACTGACACCCCTTGGAATCAGTCGTCTAGAGGGTCTGGACCAGCGCTTCCAGCGAATCGAACTTGGCGACCTCTGCCAGGAACCCGGAGGCACCATAGACGGAGCCTTCGGCCAGGGGGCTGCTGATGCGGCCCTTCTCCGCGTCGGCGACGAGGACGGCAAACGGGTGAACCGAGTCGTAGAGCCGCACATCGTCATAGGTTTTCAGGGGTGGCGCCCCGGGCTTCGGGTTCGCCCCCAGATCCGGGATCGTCATGGTCTGCAGGAAGAACAGACCCTCCTGGCTCGGCAAACCCCTGTTGAGTTCAGCGAGTTGATCTGGCAGTTCCCCCTCCGGCGGGAACATGAGCATCGGAACGATGACGTCGCTGTGCGGGTCGACAAGTTCGCCGGACACGACCTCGACATCCGACAGTTTCCAGGCGAAGACCTGGTCCCGCGCGCCCTTCTCGCCGACCTCCTTCCAAAAGACCACGGCGCCGATCCGCGCCTTCACCACGACCGTCGTGAGTTCTCGTAGCCGGGCAAGAGAATCGGGTGGCTGAGCCCATTCGACTGCCTCACCTAGGTTGAAGCGCTCTATTCCGATCCCGATGTCGCCAGACGCAGTGTTGGATTCACTGGGACTGACAAAACTCTCCCGGTCCACCTCTCTATCCGCTACTATAGACCCCTTCGATGCAGCACCAGGCGGAGTTGTCGGGGACTCTTCCGACACGCCCGGCCACAGGCTGTCACTACCCCGGTTGCAAGAACCCCAAGCAGAATTACCCCTTGACGGCGTACTGAACGACCCATCACCCATACACCTCATCAATGTGGTTCTTGTCGTGCCCCCTGATATACGGGTTAGTGCCCCATGAATCATGCACCATGGTGAACATGCAAGTATTTATTTCGTCAGGAACTGGGTATGGCAACGGCTGGCTCGGATCCGTTGGGCGGTGCCGCAATCCGACAGTGTGGCCGAGCTCGTGACATGCAACCCTGCGTCTTTGCGTTGTCGTATCCAGGTATCCGGATTGGTACAAGAAGAAGTATGTGTTAATGCGCAGTTGTTGACCTCGACACCATCGGCTGGGATGAGAACCTCCTGTGCCCGTATTGTCCGATGAACACCTGACCCATCCCACCGTGTCGTCGAACTCAGGGTAAAAGAAATCGGAGGCGACGACGTCCGGCTCAGGATCCGTTGACGTGATATACATTCGCATAACCGTGTCATTGTATCCGAAATCGGGGTCGAGCTCGTCGAGGACGCCGAAGGCAACGTCATCAACCCGTTCCCCGAGACCGACCGGATGATGATCTCCGAAGCGGTCGAGACCAAGTTCGGTCAGCTCGCCGGAGCCGATCTCACCGGCTACGAGAACGCCGTCAACGTCGTCATGCGACAGATCTCCGCGGTCTCGGGCCTGCCGGAGCACCTACTCGGGATCGGCGGCGACAACCCCACGTCGGCCGACTCGATCCGCGCATCCGAGGCCGCGCTCACCGCCCGCGCCGAGGCCCGGCAAGGCACCTTCGGCCGCGCGTGGCAGCGGGTCGCCCAGCTCATGACCGCGATCCGGACCGGGGTCGACCCGGCCGCCGTCGAGGTCTCCGTCCAGTGGGCCGACCCCTCGACCCGCTCCGCGGCGCAGGAGGCCGACGCCATCGTCAAGCTGCATGCGGCCGGCATCCTCCCGACGTCCTACGCCCTCGCCCGGCTCGGCTACGACGCCACCGAGATCGAGCAGATCCGCGCGGCGCGACGAGGGGATGCCCTCGACGTCGCCGGCCTCAACCTCGGGAGCGTGAGCGCGTGAACGCCGTCGAGGAGCTCCTCGAGCAGCTCTCCCTCGCCCAGCAACGCCGCGTCCTCGAGCTCTGGGACCGGGTCGAGGCCGGCACCATCACCGAGGAGGAGTTCGCCATCCTCGCCGCCAACGCCGTCCTGGTCGGCAACGTCGCCGGCTACCTGATCGGCGCGGCCGTCGTCCGCGCGGTCGTCGAGAAGGCAACCCGGCTCCCCGAGATCGTCCTCCCTGTCCCCTCCGCCCGGCACCTGGACTCGGAGCGGATCTCGACCGCGCTCGGCACCATCCTCGCCTCCGACCTCGACACCAGGATGCAGCTCGCCCGCCTCGCCGACAACGAGCCGAAGGCCGCCGCCGCGGACGGCTCCGCCGACGTCATCGCCGGATCCCGCCACGTCACCGGCTGGACCCGCAACACCAACGGCGAAGCCTGTCAGCTCTGCTCCTGGTGGGCGCGTGGCGGCAAGGTCTGGCCGGCCGACCACACCATGCCCAGACACCCCGGATGCAGCTGCACCCAAGACCCCGTCGTCGCCTGACGACGGTCACCCCAAGGAAGGACAGCACCATGAGCACCAACGCCGCCGACCTCGACCGCGAGGCCATCGACAAGCTCGGCAAGCCCTACGCCGACTGCAACCCCGACGAGCGCGAGGCCGTCGAGTTCGGCGTCCTCGCCGCACAGATCATCGACGCCATGTGCGCGCGTGGAGTTCGCACCTTCGGCGAGCTCTTCGAGGACCCCAGGAAGGAGACCGGCAAGTGACCGACACCCTCACCGAGACCGAGGTCGACGAGGACCTCGACGTCGAGGACCCCACCGAAGAACCCGAAGGGACCGAAGGGACCGAAGAGACCACCGACGAGGACGGCGACACCTTCCCGCGGGACTACGTCGAGCGGCTCCGCCGTGAGAACGCGCGATACCGGGAGCGGGCAGGACAGGCCGACGACCTCGCCGCACGCCTCCACGCCGCCCTGGTGGCCGCGACAGGACGCCTTGCGGACCCCTCCGACCTCGCCTTCGACGAGGCCCACATCGAGGATGAGAACGCCCTCACGGCCGCGCTCGACGATCTCCTCGCCCGCAAGCCCCACCTAGCCTCACCTGACTCGTGCCACGTTGGCGTGATTCCGGGTCGGGCCGGATGTTTGTGCTGGTCAGCGGCTTGAAGGCTTCGAGGTTGACACACTAATCGGGCCGGTAGGGTCGGTGCTCGTGGTGTTTGTGCGGAAGGTCCCGACCGCTTCGGGGGCCACGGCGGTGCAGATCGCTGAGCGTGTCGGGGACCGCGACAACGTGATTGAGCACGTGGGATCGGCACGCACGCCGGCTGAGCTGGTCGCCCTGCTCGAGGTCGCGCGGGCACGGATGCA
>NZ_HG764815.1:4214591-4227915 GCF_001050535.1 Nostocoides australiense Ben110
CCGACGGCACATCGGTCAGGAAGAGTTCGTCGGCGGACAGGCCGTCGGCCTTGAAGGTCGGGATGAAGGCGGCGAAGGCAAGCAGGCCGGCCAGGGTGATCACCCACGTGCGGCGCGGGTGGGTGCCGACCAGTTTGGCCACCCGGCCCCACACGCCGCGGGTCTCGAGCGCGTCTTCGAGGTGGCGGTGATCCAGCTTGGGCGCCACCGGCCAGAAGATGCGGCGGCCGACGAGCAACAGGACCGCCGGGAGGAAGGTCAAGGACGCGGCCATGGCCCCGGCGATGCCCAGGGCGCCGACCGGACCCAGCCCTGCCGTGCTGCCCAGGTCGGAGAGCATGAGGCAGAGCAGGCCGAGGATGACCGTCGCGCCACTGGCGAGGATCGGCTCGACCGCACCGCGCCAGGCCGAGCGCAGTGCGTCCCAGGTGTCGTCGGTGTCGTGCAGGGCCTCCCGGAACCGGGACACGAGCAGCAATGCGTAGTCGGTCGCGGCGCCGACGACGAGGATGAACATGATGCCCTGGGACTGACCGGACAGGTCGATCCGGCCGGCCTTGGCGAGCGGGAAGACCGCCAGCGCGGCAAGCGCCAGCCCGAAGACGGCGGAGATCAGCACCGCGAAGGGCAGGATCGGGCTGCGATAGACGACGAGCAGGATGAGCAGCACCACGACCAGGGCCACGAGGAGCAGCACGCCGTCGATACCCTCGAAGGCCGTGACGAAATCGCTCAGCAGCCCACCCGGACCGGCGACGTGACCGGTCAGGCCGGTCCCCTTGAGGTCCGTGTCCAGGAGCGTGCGCAGTTCGAGTGCGGTCTCATAGAGCGGCGTGGTCTTGTTGATCGTGTCGTCGGCCTTGGCGTTGTCGAGGTTGAGCACGACGAGGAGTGCCTTGCCGTCCTGGCTCGGGATGGGCGCGCTGGTGGGGGAGCCGATGAACTCGCCGATCGTGCGCCCTGGCCCGAGCTTGTCAAGGGGTGCCGCAGGCAGCTTCTGCACTAGGGCGGCGGCGGCCGCCTGCTGGGCGGGTGTGATGGCCGTGGGTGACTCGAGGACGAGGAGGTAGGGCAGGTCGTTGTTCGCGCTCGCCCTCTGGACGAAGTCGGCCACCTCGGTCGACTCGGCCGTGGCCGGCACGAACGAGGCGTTGTCGTTCTTCTGGACCTCGGCCAAGCGGCCGACCAGCGGCCCGCCGACGGCGGAGACGGCCAGCCACAGCAGGACGACGAGGGCCGCGACGAGCCGCGGCCGCCGGGTGCGTCGTTGCTGCGGTATGGCGTGCGCTCCCCCGCTCCCGACCCGCCGGCTCATCGCGCAGCGACCGAGGAACGCGCCGAATCCCCATGGGAGAGCAGGAAGTCGAGAACGACCGGCAGCTGAGCGTCCCATAACTCCCAGACGTGATCACCCGGTTCGTAGAGGGTCGTGACGTCGGCGCCCACGCCCTGCGCCGCGGCCTCGAAGTCGCGCACCATGGGATAGAGGATGTCCTCGGTGCCGCAACCGATCCACATGGGCGGCAACGATCGTCCGCTGCGGACGAGAGAAAAGAGATCCGCCTCCGGCGGCACCTCTCCGGCGAAGATCACCTCGTTGAGGCGAGCTCGGCCGGGCTCGCGCATGAGGGCCCGCACGTCCACAGCCCCCGAGAGGGAGGCGACCGCGGCATACCGCTCGGGGTAGGTCAACGCCAGCCGCAGCGCACCGTAGCCACCCATCGACAGCCCGGCGACGAACGTCTGCGCCGGATCGGTGCTGACCCGGAAGAAGGTCCGCACCAGCTGCGGCAGCTCCTCGCTGACGAAGGTCCAGTAGCGGTGTCCCCCGGCCTCGTCGGCATAGAAGCTGCGCGAGACCGCCGGCATCACGACGGCGAGCCCGCGGGCGTCGGCATACCGCTCGACGCTCGTGTAGCGCGTCCACGCCGAGTGGTCGTCCGAAAGCCCGTGCAGCAGATAGAGAACCGGCGGGTCGCCCACCCGCTCGACGGACTCGACTCCGACCTGGGCCTGCGTGACCTGGGGCAGGACGACGGTGAAGGTGACTCCCACCTCGAGGACATCGGAGAAGCAGTTGATCGTCGCGACGGCCACGGGCCGGCTCCTTGTCCTCGGTGAGTTCACGTGTCAGCAGGTGAGTCACCCTAATCGAGCGGGCAGACAACCCGGGCCACGACGGCATACGGTGGCTGTCATGCGCTTCGAGCACCTGGGCTTCGACCCCGACTTCGTGGACTACCTGGCCGCCTGGGATCACCAGCGGGAGGTCCACGCGCAGGTCGTCGACGGGTCGCTGCCCGACACGGTGTTGCTGCTCGAACACGCGGCCGTGTTCACCGCCGGCAAGCGCACGCTGCCGCTGGAACGGCCCTTCGACGGCACTCCGGTGATCGATGTCGACCGGGGCGGCAAGATCACGTGGCATGGCCCGGGGCAGCTGGTCGGCTACCCGATCGTCCGGCTGCCGAACCCGGTCGACGTGGTGGCCCACGTCCGACGGCTGGAGGAGGTCATGATCCGCACGTGCGCCGACTTCGGCGTCGAGGTCACCCGGGTCGACGGGCGCAGCGGCGTGTGGATCGTCGGCACCGGCATCGGCGACCCAGACCGCAAGCTCGGGGCCATCGGCGTGCGGGTCAGCCAGAACGTCACCATGCATGGCTTCGCCCTCAACGCCAACCCCGACCTGGGCTGGGCCAGCGTGATCGTCCCGTGCGGCATCGCTGACGCGGGCGTCTCCTCGCTGTCCATCGAGGCCGGCCGCGAGATCACGGTTGCGGACGTGCTGCCGTATACCGAGAAACACCTCGCCGAGGTCCTCACCCTCTCCTGACTCCCGGCGGCGGCGGGATGCGGCTCGGCGTGGAGGCCGCGAGCTCGCGCACGCCGCACGCGCTGCGGTATGCCGCGCGCACGGCCGCCCCGGTCACAAGTTGGGGTGTCTCGGGGCCCGGAACGCCCAGGTTCTGACGCGAGAGAGTCGCTGCTGACGCGACATGGGCGATCGCTCGATGTCGATCGCCCATGTCGTGACGGGATGGTCGTGCCGGGAGGGTTGTGTCGTGTCGGAAGGGTTGTCGCGTCGGAAACGGTTGGCGTGTCGGAAACGGTTGTCGTGTCGGAAGGGTGGTGGGGGGAGGGGCGCGGTCAGGTCGTGCCGTTGGCGGCGGTGGAGTCGCTGGTCGCCGATCCGGAAGTGTTCGGGTCGAGGCTGCTGCCCTGTTGCGAGGTGCCGTCGGGAGCCTGACCCGGCTGACCGCCCAGCTGGCCGCCGTGACCGCCCATGCCGCCGCCGGTGTTCTCGGTGATCGTGGCCAGGTCGGCGCTCACCTCGAAGAAGACGGGCGACCCGTCCTTGGTGCCGAGCGCGTCATACGACCCGTCGGGGTCCTTGCGCACCTCGGTGATCGAGGCGGCGGAATCCTTGGCCTGGACGGCGGCGACGACCTTGTCGGCCTCGTCGCCGGTGATCGCGGTGTCCTGCGAACCGCCCATCTGACCATCGCCCGGCTGGCCGCCGTGACCGCCCGGGCCCATCTGCCCCTGCTGGCCGGCTGCCCCCAGGTCGGTCGTGCCCTGCTGGTTCAGCCCCGGGAGCCCGGAGTCGGTGTTCGCGCCCTGCGAGGTGCTCGTGCTGGGAGCGGTGGTCGTGGTGTCGTCGGCGTTGGCGGCCAGGACGACGCCACCCGCGAGGACCAGCCCGGCGGCGGCGCCGACGGCGCTGGTGATGATCGTGCTCTTGCGTGCCATGGAGGCAACTCCTGTCGTGTTCGGCCGGCCCGGTGCCGACCTCTGGCCCAAGAGACTGGGCGCCGGACCTAGGGGTGGCCTGACCACGAGCCTTCGGCGGGCTGTGGATTCGGGTCCGGCCCTGTGAACATCCTTTGGGCCCAACGCCACGCGGCGGAACCAGCCCACCCCAATTTCGCCGCGCCCAGGTCGACCCCGGGCGACGTAGGCTAAGCGAGTGACGATCGCCCCCGAAGGACGCAAGCTGCTGCGGGTCGAGGCCCGCAACGCCGAGACGCCCATCGAGCGCAAACCGAGCTGGATCCGCACGACCGCGAAGATGGGCCCGCAGTTCACCGAGATCAACGCCCTCGTCAAGGGCGCCGGCACGCACACGGTCTGCCAGGAAGCCGGCTGCCCCAACATCTTCGAGTGCTGGGAGGACCGCGAGGCGACCTTCCTCATCGGCGGCGACACCTGCACCCGCCGGTGCGACTTCTGCGATATCGCCACCGGCAAGCCGCAGCCGCTCGATCGCGACGAGCCGCGCCGGGTGGCGGAATCGGTGGCCACCATGGAGCTGCGCTATTCGACGGTCACCGGGGTGGCCCGCGACGACCAGCCCGACGGCGCGGCGTGGCTGTATGCCGAGACCGTGCGCCAGATTCACGCGCTCAATCCCAACACCGGCGTCGAGATCCTGCCGCCCGACTTCGGCGCCCAACCCGAGCTCGTCGGGCAGGTCTTCGACGCCCGCCCCGAGGTCTTCGCCCACAACCTCGAGACCGTGCCGCGGATCTTCAAGCGGATCCGCCCGGCCTTCACGTACGAGAAATCCCTGCGCGTGCTGACGATGGCCCGCGAGGCCGAGCTGGTCACCAAGTCCAACCTCATCCTCGGCATGGGTGAGCAGGAGGCGGAGATCGCCCAGGCCATCGAGGATCTGTATGCCGCGGGCTGCGACATCCTGACCATCACCCAATACCTGCGCCCCTCCCCCCGCCACCACCCGATCGACCGGTGGGTCAAGCCGGAGGAGTTCGTGCACTGGAGCGGATATGCCGAGGGGCTGGGTTTCAAGGGCGTCATGGCCGGCCCGCTGGTCCGTTCCTCCTACCGGGCCGGGCGGCTGTGGGCGAGCGCGATGACCAAGTCCGGCCGCGGCATACCGCCGCACTTGGCGCACCTGGGCGAGGCGGGCGAGCCGGCGCGCCAGGAGGCGGCGACGCTGCTCGCCGGAGGTGCGAAGGCCGGCGCCTAGGACCGTATCCTTGGGAGCTATGGCCAAGGATCCGGCGGCGCCGAAGAAGCAGCGCAGCAACCCCTTCAAGCAGATCGCCTCCGTCTACAAGGCGGTCAAGTCGATGGATCCGTCCATCACCTGGTGGTTGCTCGGCGTCTTCATCGGGGTGCTGGCGCTCTTCGTGATCATCGGCTTCCTCGTCGACCACCCGATCTATTTCGTCTTCATCGGCCTGCCGATCGCCGCACTTGCCGCGATGATCACCCTCTCCCGGCGCGGCGAGAAGGCCGCCTTCGGGGCGATGCAGGGCAAGGCCGGGCAGAGCGTCGGAGCGCTGTCGATGCTGCGGCGCGGCTGGTACTACGACCAGGAACCCGTCGCCGCCGACGTCGCCCGCCCGCAGGAGATCGCCAACGCCGCGATGATCTTCCGCGCCCTCGGCGCCCCGGGTGTCGTGCTCATCGGCGAGGGCCCGCTGCCGCGGGCGAAGAAGCTGATGGAGAAAGAGGTCAAGAAGGTCGCCCGGGTCGCCCCCGGCGTCCCGATCCACCAGCTGTATGTCGGTGACGACGACGGCCAGGTCAGCGCCCGCAAGCTCACGCGCACCATGACCAAGCTCAAGGGCACGCTGACCAAGGAGGAGATGTCCGCGGTCAACAAACGCCTGAAGTCGATCCCGGGCATCCGCCAGGGCATCCCTGCCGGTGTCGACCCCACCAAGGCCCGCATGGACCGACGCCAACTGCGCGGGCGGTAGGCCCCACGGCACTCTGCGAGCCCTGCTGCCCGGCATACGACCGCCTCATCTCACTCTTCGGGATGGGGCGGTCCGCGTAACACGCCGGAAACAACTGGGTGAAATTCCATTAATGCGGCCCTCGTAGGGTGGCGAGCAACGCACGGGCCGGCGAGACGCGCCCATCCACCCTCACAGGAGGTCCCTCTTGTTCAGCTCCGCTGACGAAGTCCTCGCGTTCCTCAAGGACCAGGACGTCAAGTTCGTCGACATTCGCTTCTGCGACCTGCCCGGCGTGATGCAGCACTTCAATGTGCCCGCCGAGTCGCTCACCGAAGACTTCTTCACCGAGGGCCAGGCCTTCGACGGCTCCTCGATCCGTGGCTTCCAGGCGATCCACGAGTCCGACATGAAGCTCGTGCCGGACGTGGCGACGGCATACCTCGACCCGTTCCGGGCCGAGAAGACCCTCATCATGAACTTCTCGATCGTCGACCCCTTCACCGACCAGCCCTACAGCCGCGACCCGCGCAATATCGCGATCAAGGCCGAGGCCTACCTGAAGTCCACGGGGATCGCCGACACCGCATACTTCGGCGCGGAAGCCGAGTTCTTCGTCTTCGACGACGTGCGCTTCGAGACCAAGCCGCAGGCGGGCTACTACTTCATCGACTCCGTCGAGGCCGCGTGGAACACCGGCCGCGAGGAGGAGGGCGGCAACCGCGGCTACAAGACCCGGGTCAAGGGCGGCTACTTCCCCGTCCCGCCGGTCGACCACTTCGCCGACCTGCGCGACAAGATCTGCCTCAACATGAAGGAGGTCGGCCTGACCGTCGAGCGCAGCCACCACGAGGTCGGCTCGGCGGGCCAGCAGGAGATCAACTACAAGTTCAACACGCTGCTGCATTCCGGCGACGACATGATGAAGTTCAAGTACGTCGTCAAGAACACCGTATGGGACGCCGGCAAGACGGCCACCTTCATGCCGAAGCCGATCTTCGGCGACAACGGCTCGGGCATGCACACCCACCAGTCCCTGTGGAAGGACGGCGAGCCGCTCTTCTACGACGAGAAGGGCTACGGCGGCCTCTCCGACCTCGCCCGCTGGTACATCGGCGGGCTGCTCAAGCACGCTCCCGCGCTGCTCGCCTTCACCAACCCGACCGTCAACTCCTACCACCGCCTGGTGCCGGGGTATGAGGCGCCCGTCAACCTGGTCTACTCCGCGCGCAACCGCTCGGCCTGCATCCGCATCCCGATCGCCGGCGCCTCCCCCAAGGCCAAGCGCATCGAGTTCCGCATCCCGGACCCCTCGTGCAACCCCTACCTCGCGTTCGCCGCGCAGCTGATGGCCGGCCTCGACGGGATCAAGAACCGCATCGAGCCGCCGGAGCCGGTGGACAAGGACCTTTACGAGCTGCCCCCGGAGGAGCACGCGGAGATCAAGCAGGTCCCCGGCTCCCTGCCCGAGGTGCTCGACGCTCTCGAGGCCGACCACGAGTTCCTGCTCGAGGGCGACGTCTTCACCGAGGACCTGATCCAGACGTGGATCGAGTACAAGCGCAAGAACGAGGTGGACCCGATCCGCTTCCGCCCCCACCCCCACGAGTTCGAGATGTACTTCGACCTCTGAGCAAAACCGCAGGTCAGAGGACTAGAACACCCCCTCAGTCCGCAGCGAGTCCGCACGAGCAGCCAGAACCACAGCGACGGCCGCTCGTGCGGACTCGTCCGTATCCGGCCACAGATGCGCGTAGGTCCGCAGAGTCGTGGTCGCGTTCTTGTGCCTCAACCGCGCCTGCACGACCTTGACGTCGAGCCCCGAGCCGATCAGCAGCGAGGCGTAGAAGTGCCGCAGATCGTGGAAGCGGAACCCGTCTGGGAGGCCATCGACGCCGGCGCGGCGCGCGCGGACGGCCCGCTCAATCGTCCACGGCGACACCTGCCGGCCGATCTCGTTCGTCACGACGAACTCACCGCCGAACCGCTCCACGAATCCCGCGAGCTCGAGCGACAACTCCCGAGGAATAGGAATCGCACGCCGGCTCTCCTCGGTCTTCAGCGGCTCGGCCGGATACTGCATGGCCGGCTGAATCAGGCCCCGCATGAAGTCGACGTCACTGACCCGCAGCGCCGCCGCCTCCGACACCCGCAGCCCGGCGAATGCGCCCAGCAGAATCGCCGGCCGAAGGTGATCGGGCATCGCATCGAACAACCCCTAGACCTGGGCCGTCGTGGCGACGTAGGGCCGTTGGTCGACCTGGCCCGGCGAGGTCTTGCGCGAGCACGGCGACCGAGGTATCAGCCCATCGTGGACCGCGTCGCCCATGATCTGCGCGAGCCGGCGGTAGACCGCGTAGACGTAGGAGTCGGACAGGCCCTCGGCCTTCAAGCGAGCCGTTCACGCCTTGACGGCTGACGGCTTCACCGCCACGAGCGGCACGTCGCCGAACTCGGCCCGGATCAGCCGGATCTGAACCTTGGCCTGGCGCACGGTCGACGCGCGGCGGCTTGCGTAGCCGGCCAGCCACTCGTCGCACCACTCCCCCACCGTCTTGCGGGCATCCCGCGGGTCGACGTAGTCGCCCCGGACCAGCGAGGCCGTCACGCCGTCGAGCCAGGCCTGCGCCTCCACCTTGCGCCGGAAATGCCTCGCGTGCTCCTTGCCGGCCGCGTCCCGGTAGCGAGCCCGCCAGACGCCGTCAGGCCTCTTCGTGATGCTCGCCAAGGCCCTCGCCCCTCCCCTCCAGCTCTTGCTCGGTGGGCTCGTAGTCATCGTCGAAGGCTGTTCTTAGCCAACGAATCTCAGCATCGGCTTGCGCCAACTCCGTCATCGACTTGTCGAGGGCAAGATGCAGTCGACGCAGGTGTAGCACCAGCATCGCATTCAGAGTCCCGCGCGCGGCCTGGGCAAGCGTCCCCGCGAAGTCCGTGCCGCCCAGGACCGGACCGAGGATCTCCCCCAGCGCCCGCAGTTCGCGCACACTGAGCTCCTGCTTACCGGTCTCCACGCGCGACACCGTGTTCTGCCGCCAGTGCGAAAGTCCTTGCTCCTGCATGGCTTGTGCTAGCGCCGTCTGGGACATGCCCAATCGCTTCCTCAGGCGCGCGACGTTGAAGGCCAAGACCTCCATGTCGTCGGTCGTCTCGGGTGGGTAGAGATCCTCGTCGCTATCGGCCACGGCTCACGTTAACACGACGTGTTGTAACTCCGCTAGGCATACCAACAATTCTAGTGTTATACTCACTCGTGTTAGACCGTCAACCACAGAAAGGATGGGACGGATGAACCCCGACCCGCTCCCGACCACGGCCGAGGCCGCCGAGCTGCTGCACACTCCGGTCGGCACCCTGCGCTACTGGCGCCACCAGGGCACCGGCCCCAAGGGATTCCGCCTGGGCGCGCGCCGGGTCATGTACCGCCGCTCCGACGTTCTGGCCTGGCTCGAAGAGCAGTACAACGCCGAGCAGGTCAAGGCCTGACCCCTTGACCGACCTCTGGTGGCGCACAACCTGGATGGAAGCTGTCTGGTCCTCGGACCTGAAGCCGCTCCCCACCCTCGTCGCCGCCGTCTACGCCGACCACGCGCGCGACGGCCGCACCGCGTGGGTCACGCTCGATCGCTTGATCGAGCGCACCCGGCTGTCTCGTGACGCTGCGATCCGGGCACGTAGGGCCTAGTCGAAGCCGGCTGGCTTGTCGTGCGCGAGAAGGCTCGACAGCACCGCGCCGACGTCTACGAGCTTGTAATTCCCGAAGGCGCCAGCAGTACGCCAGACGGACCCCTGACGGATTCCAGCAGTACGCCAGACAGACCCCTGGCGGGCGCCAGGGGTCTTTCTCCCGACGCCAGGGGTCTTTCTCCCGACGCCAGGGGTACGGGAGAAAGACCCAACCTCAGTACTTATCCCAGAACTAATCCCTCTTCCTCTTCGTCCGCGCGCGCCATCGTCGAACGAGCCGTGGCCGTCGAGGCCGGGCTCGAAGACGACGAGGACTTCTTCTTCATGGTCGACAAATACCTGGCCGACTTCCTCGCTGAAAATAACGTCAAAGCCGCGATCCCGTGGCTACGCGCGTGCGACGAGGCCGGCGACCTCGGCCGGAACTTCACGACCTACTGCCAGGAACGCAACGCGCAGAACGTGCGAGACCGAGAGAGCGCCGAGACTATGCGGCGCTCCTGGGAACAAACAGACCAGAAGATCGCCGAGATTGCCAAGGCGCTCGACTGCCCCGTGCCCGAGGCATATCGGGCCGTCCGAGCCGAGGCCAGGAACATGGGCATGGAGCACAAACCGTATGCGAGTGTCGTCCTCGACTCGGTCCTGATGAACCTGCAGCGGGAGGCGTCATGACCCTGCGCCCCTGCCTCATCTGCGGCGAGCCGAGCGACGGCCCACGCTGCACCCTGCACGCACTCCCCAAGCCCACCGCCCAGGACGAGGGATACGACCACCACTGGCGAGCCCTAAGCAAACGCGCCCGCCGGCTACAACCGTTCTGCAGCGACTGCGGGTCCACCGACGACCTGCAGGCCGACCACAGCCCCCAAGCCTGGCAGCGGCACGCCGAAGGCCTCGCGATCCGCCTTAGCGACGTGGACGTCGTCTGTGGCCCGTGCAACCGAGCTCGCGGCGCCGCCCGCACCCTGGGGGGAGGCCCCATCCAACGGGCCGCACTAGCTCCCCAGTGTGCGCCTCCACCCAAGAAACCATCCGGCTCCACCAGCAGGGCATGCCGTGGGCCGACATCGCCCGCACCCAAGGGCTGCACCACACCACCATCAGCTCACGAATCGGCCACTGGCGGGCCGAACAATGACCGTCCCGAACCCCCGCAACACAACCCACCACCGAAAGGAACACACCATGACCGCAACGCCCGCGGAACAGCCGCAAGACTTCCTCGTCTGGCTCGCCACCCAATCCGAAGGCCGCACCGCCTCCGAACTCAGCGACGGACTCGCCGAACTCGTCCGCCGCGTCAAAGACACCGGAAAGAAAGGAAGCATCAGCCTGACCATCTCCGTCGAACCCATGAAAGGCGCCGACGAACACACGATGATCGTCAAGGACTCCATCAACCTCAAACTGCCAGAGTTCGACCGCACCGCCTCCGTCTACTTCTCCGACAAAGACGGCGGCCTCCACCGCAACGACCCGCGGCAACTGTCGTGGGACACCCAACTCCGAGAAGTCCCCCCACCCGCCGGCGTCGACCCCGCCACCGGCGAAATCGTCGACACCCCGAAAGGCTGAACCATGACCGAAACCATCACCACCGCCACTGCCCAGGTGGTCGAACGCCTCACCCGCGAAGCCGTCGACCCGGTGGTCATCGAGGAGGGTCTCTACCTGATTCCCGACGCCGAGACTGGCAGAGGATCTGGATCTCGCTCTCCCCCAACCGGTCCCGCATCGCCTCGGCGGCGTCGCGGGCGGCGCGCATGGAGGAGAAGAGGCCCAGCGTGCGCCCGCCGGCTGCGCGCACGAGCGCCTCGATCTCGTCGAGCATCGGCTCGGTGAGGCCGCCCTGGCCGCGCGCCGGCAGGTGCGCGGCGACATAGACGATGCCCTGCTCGGCATAGCTGAAGGGGCTGCCGGCGTCGAGGCCGCGATAGGGCGGGGCGCCCTGGCCCCGCAGCCCCATCGTGCCGGCGAGCGCGTCGAAGGTGCCCCCGAGCGCCAGGGTGGCGGAGGTGAGCACGACGGTGCGCTCCTGGAAGATCTTCTCGCGCGCGAGCATGGCCACGCTCATCGGGGCGACGCAGAGCACCGCACCGCGCCGGGGGTCGACGCGATTCCACAGCACGTCGAGCTCGCGCTCCTCGAGCATGCGGGCACTGGTGTCGAAGACCTCGTCGACGGCGGCGATGGCGACCTGCCTCGCGCCGTCGGCCGTCTCCCCCGGCTTCGGCTTGAGCTCGCTCTGGACCCCGCGCGCGCTGTCGCGCACCGTCGCGAGGGCCAGGGCGAGCTGCTCGGGGATGGCGGTCAGCCGCTCCTCGGGAAGCGCCTCGAGGGTGCGCTCGAGGACGAGGGCGGAGTCCTCGAGCACCTCCGCGGAGTCGGCCGACCGGGCCCGGCGGGCCGCGCGCCGGATCATGCCGGGTGTCAGCTCGTCGGTGATCGTCGAGGTGATGCGCTTGACGAGCTCGTGGCCCTCGTCGATGACGAGGAGGTCGTGCTCGGGGAGCATGAAGCGCCCCTCGAGGGCGTCGATCGCGAGGAAGGAGTGGTTGGTGACGATGATGTCGACGTCGTGGGCCGCCGCCCGCGCCCGCTCGACGAAGCACTCGGCCGCCATCGGGCAGCGCGACCCGAGACACTCCTCGGCCGACACACTGACCTGCCGCCAGGCCCGCTCGGAGACGCCCGGGACGAGCTCGTCGCGGTCGCCGGACTCGGTCTCCTGCGCCCACTCCCGCACCCGCACGACCTCCTGGCCGAGCCGGCCGGCCGCGGCGTCCACGTCGCCGGTGTCGAAGAGCGCCTCCTCCTCGTCGGGGAAGCCGCCCTCGAGCTTGTGGAGGCAGACATAGTTGCGCCGCCCCTTCACGAGGGCGTATGTCGGCCGCCGCCCGAGCAGCGGGGCGAGCGCGCCGGCGAGCCGCAGGTCGCGGTCGACGACCTGGCCCTGGAGGGCGAGCGTCGCCGTCGCGACGACGACGGGGGTGCCGGCGCGGTGGGCGTGCAGGATCGCCGGCACGAGATATCCGAGCGACTTGCCGGTGCCGGTGCCGGCCTGGACGAGCAGGTGCTCCCCGGTGTCGACGGCGTCGAGGACCGCCTGGGCCATCTGCTCCTGCCCCGGCCGCGCGGTGCCGCCGAGGTCGCTGACCGCGGCGCGCATGAGCTCGGGGAGGGTCGGCAAACGGGTCACCCTATGCCGCCCCTCCGACAGCCCGGCACGTTTTCCACAGCCCCGCGGGGCGGGCTCAGCCGATCCCGGCGAGGACGTCGAGGACGGTGTGCCGCTGCGCCAGACCGGGCGCCGGGTTGGTGATCATCAGCTCGTCGGCGCCGCACCGCTCGCGGAAGGCGCGCAGGTAGGCGGCCACCTGCTCCCCGTCGCCGACGGCGGTGTATGTCAGCATGTGCCGCGCCTGCTCCCCCACCGGGGAGGCGAGGAGGTCGTCGTCGGTGAACTCGTCGATCCGTCCCGCCAGGCCCGGGACACGCTCGGCGAGATTGCGCGCCCGCGCCGCGAGCACCTGCCGCGCCAGGTCCTGCGCGCTCTGGGCGTCCTGCGCCGCGACGACGTTGAGCGCGGCGATCGCATAGGGCTCGGCGAGCTGGGCGGAGGGGGCGAAGCGCTCGCGATAGACCTGCATGGCCTGCAGCAGCGCGTCGGGGGCGAAGTGGCTCGCGAAGGCGTATGGCAGCCCGAGCGCGGCGGCGAGCTGCGCACCATACAGCGAGGAACCGAGGATGTAGAGCGGCACGTGGGTGCCCGCACCCGGGTGCGCCTCGACCGTCGGGATGACCGACTCGCCGGCGAGATAGCCCTGCAACTCCTTGATGTCGGAGGGGAACTCGTCGCTCGCGCCCGGGTCGCGCCGCAGGGCGCGCATCGTGACCTGGTCGGTGCCCGGGGCGCGCCCGAGGCC
>NZ_HG764815.1:4228015-4230688 GCF_001050535.1 Nostocoides australiense Ben110
GCGGGGCGGTCTGGTCGAGGCGCTGCAGCGCAGAGAGCACCAGTTGCCGGTCGGTCGTCGGCCAGAACGGCGGCAGCGAGCGTTGGAGGAACCCGGCATACCGCGCGGTCATCATGCGCGAGTCGAGGAAGGCGACCACACCGCGATCGCTCGCGGACCGGATCAGCCGGCCGGCGCCCTGGGCCAGGCGTAGGGCGGCGTGGGTGGCGGAGACGGCCATGAAGCCGTTGCCGCCCATCCGTCCGATGGCCTCGGTGCGGGCCGACGCGAGCGGGTCGTCGGGGCGCGGGAAGGGGATGCGGTCGATGAGGACGAGCTGGCAGGACGAGCCGGGCACGTCGACGCCCTGCCACAGGCTGAGGGTGCCGAACAGGCAGGTTGTTGGGTCGCGAGCGAAGTCACGCACCAACGTGGAGATCTGGTCCTCCCCCTGGCACAGGATGCTGATCTCGCTCTCTCCCAGGCGATCTCGCATCGCCTCGGCGGCCTCGCGAGCGGCGCGCATGGAGGAGAAGAGGCCGAGGGTGCGCCCGCCGGCGGCCCGGACAAGCGCCTCGATCTCGTCGAGCATCTGGTCGCTGAGCCCCCCGCGACCGGGCGCCGGCAGCTTCGCCGCGACATAGGCGATCGCCTGCTCGGGGTAGTTGAAGGGGCTGCCGACATCGAGCCCGGTGTAGGCCGGTGCGCCCTCGCCCCGTAGCCCCATCGTGCCGGCGAGGGCATCAAAGGTGCCGCCGAGCTCGAGTGTGGCCGAGGTGAGGATGACGGTGCGGTCTTGAAAGATCTTGTCGCGCACCAGCATCGCCACGCTCATCGGTGCGACGTTGAGGACGGCGCCCCGGCGCTGATCGACGCGATTCCACAGGACGTCGAGTTCGCGCTCCTCGAGCATGCGGGCGCTGTTGTCGAAGATCTCGTCGACGGCGGCGATGGCCACCTGTTTGGCGCCGTCGATCTGCTCGCCCGGTTGCGGTTTCAGCTCGGACTGGACGGTGCGGGCGGCGTCGCGGACCGTCGCCAGGGCGAGCGCGAGTTGCTCGGGAACGGCGTCGATCCGCGCCTCGGGCAGTTGCTCCAGCGCCCTTTCGAGCACGAGGGCGGTGTCGTCGAGGACGTCGCTGGAGTCGGCGGAGCGGGCGCGCTTGGCGGCCCGTTTGACCATGCCGGGGGTCAGCTCGTCGGTGATGGTGGAGGTGATCCGGTCGACGAGCTCGTGCCCCTCGTCGATGACGAGCAGTTCGTGCTCGGGCAGCATGAAGCGGCCCTCGAAGGCGTCGATCGCGAGGAAGGAGTGGTTGGTGACGACGATGTCGACATCCTTGGCGGCGGCCCGGGAGCGTTCGACGAAGCACTCGCCGGCCAGCGGGCAGCGCGAGCCGAGACACTCCTCGGCGGCGACGCTGACCTGGCGCCAGGCCCGCTCGGACACACCCGGGACGAGCTCGTCGCGGTCACCGGACTCGGTCTCCTGGGCCCATTCGCGCAGGCGAACGACCTCCTTGCCGAGCCGGCCTGCGGAGGCATCGGCCTCCCCCACGTCGAAGAGGCCCTCGTCCTCGTCGGGGAAGCCGCCCTCGAGCTTGTGCAGGCAGACATAGTTGCGGCGGCCCTTGACCAGGGCATAGGTCGGGCGCCGCCCGAGGATCGGGGCCAGGGCGGTGGCCAGCCGCGGCAGGTCGCGATCGATGATCTGCCCCTGGAGGGCCAAGGTGGCCGTGGCGACGATGGCGGGCTTGCCGCTGCGCTGCGCGTGCAGGATCGCCGGGACGAGGTAGCCGAGGGACTTGCCCGTGCCGGTGCCGGCCTGGACGAGCAGGTGCTCCTCCTTGTCGACGGCGTCGAGCACCGCCTGCGCCATCTGGGTCTGACCCGGCCGCTGCGTGCCGCCGAGGTCGCTGACCGCGGCGTGCAGGAGCTCGGGGAGATTCGGCATACCGGCCAGCCTATGTCCGCGGGCCGACACCGCCCGGGCCTTATCCACACCCCCGGCGAGGCGGACCGTCAGTCGATGGCCGCGAGGACGTCGAGGACCGTATGCCGCGCGGCGAGGTCGGGGGCGGGGTTGGTGATCATCAGCTCGTCGGCCCCGCATTGCTCGCGGAAGGTGCGCAGATAATCGGCCACCTCGTCGCGATCCCCCACCGCCGTGTAGGTGAGCATGTGCCGGGCCTGGTCCGCGACGGGGGAGGTCATCAGCGCGTCGACCGCCGCGTCGTCCAGTCGTCCGGCGTATGCCGGGACCCGCTCGGCGAGATTGCGCACCCGGGAGCGGAGCACCCGATCCGCCAGCTCGCGGGCCGCCCCGCCCTCAGCCGCGGCGATGACGTTGAGCGCGGCGACGGCATACGGCTCGGCGAGCTGCTCGGAGGGCTGGAAGCGCTCCCGATAGACCCGCATCGCCGCGTGCAACGCGTCGGGCGCGAAGTGGCTCGCGAAGGCATACGGCAACCCGAACGCGGCGGCCAGCTGCGCGCCGTACAGCGAAGACCCGAGGATGTAGAGCGGCACCCGCGTGCCCGCGCCTGGGTGCGCCGACACGGTCGGGATCAGGGACTCCCCGGCGAGATAACCCTGCAATTCCCTGATGTCGGAAGGGAATTCGTCGGAGGCGCGCGGGTCGCGACGCAGGGCGCGGAGGGTGACCTGGTCGGTGCCCGGGGCGCGCCCGAGGCC
>NZ_HG764815.1:4230788-4232982 GCF_001050535.1 Nostocoides australiense Ben110
GGCCATTCCGCCCCGGTGATCGAGAACCAGTCGGTGTCGCGGTTGCGGCCCTTGTAGACCATCGCGTTGCGATGCCGCCCTTCGTAGGTGAACCCCAGCCGGGTCGCGGCCGCCTTGGACGGTTCGTTGCACGAGTCGCACTTCCACTCGTATCGGCGGTAGCCGAGGTCGTCGAAGACATGCCGGGCCATCAGGATCATCGCTTCCGTGGCGGCCGTGGTGCGTTGCAGCGCAGAGGAATAGACGATCCCGCCGACCTCGACGCTGCCGTTCGGCGGGTCGATCCGCAAGAAACTCGCGAACCCCAGACCGGCACCGTCCGGCGCCATGATGGCGTGCGCCGCGCCCGCCGGGTTGCGCAGCTGGACGGCGATGCAGGCGTCGAACTCGGCACGGGTCATCGTCGGCGAGTAGGGGTAGTAGGTCCAGATCCGCGGGTCGGATTCGAGAACCATCGGCGCGTAGAGAATTCCGGCGTGTGCCGCCGTGAGCGGTTCCAACCGCACGTGCCTTCCGGTCAGGGTCACGGGTATGACGGGTGGCCGGGCCTGCCAGCCGGGCAGCGGCTCGCCGACGGGTTGGCCGAACTCGTTCTGAGGCACGCGGCCGATCCTACGGAACGGCCCGGCCCGCTCAGGTGACGTCGCGGCGGGCGTAACCCCACCAGCCGGCCGCGAGCAATCCCAGAGCCAGGAGCGATTCGACGACCACGGGGACCCAGTCCATTGGCTCGGCCGGAGGTCGTGGCAGATAGGCGAAGGGGGTGGCGTCGAGGACTCGCTGGGGGAAGCCCAGCACCGCGCCGATCCAGTTGACGACGAGCGACCAGCCGGTGACGAGCCAGGGCAGCAGCCGCAGCCGTGGCGCCAACCCGTGCACGGCAACCGCGAGGCCGACGATGAGTGCGATCCCGGGTGCCTGGGCCGCGGCGCCGCCGCCGATCCGTGCGAGTTGCTGCGGGTCGCCACGCAGCGCCGCCGGCAGCGCCATCAAGAGACCACTGAGGATCAGCACCCCGATCGGCACGATCAGCGCCGGCAGGACGAAGGCACTCAACACCCGGGATCGAGACGTCGCGCCGGCGAGCAGCAGCTCACCGCGCCCGGACTCCTCCTCGCGCCGGAGTCGCTCCACGAGGGAGATGCCGATCAGGGCGAAGAGAACGACGAGGATGCCGATCATCGCCACATAGAAGGCGTCGGTCAGGTCGGTCGCGCCGGCACCCATCCGGCGGAAGCGATCGGCCAGCGTGGGATCTTCGGCGATCGAGTCGAAGACATTCGACATCGAGCCCATGACGAGCGCGAAAAGGCCCATCCCGACGAGTGTCCAGATCGCCGTGCCCCGATCGAGCCGCCGCGCGAGAGCGCTCACCGATCCCAGGGCCGGTGCGGCGTGCTCCGGGCCGGGGCGGGCGGGGCGCAGGCCCGCGCCGTGATCACGGCGGGCCTCCAGTGCGAAGGCGAACCCAATCAGCCCGGCCGCCAATGCGATCGGGAGGGCGAGCACCCACCAGCGCTCCCCGGCATACGGCCGCACGTACGGTGACCACTCGAGCGGCGAGAGCCAGCCGAGCCACCGCATACCGGCGTCCTCCGAGGTCCCGTCGGCGACGGCGCGCAGGAGGTATGCCGCGCCGACCGACCCCATCGCGATGCCCCGGGCGGTCCGGGCCGACGCGGTGAGTTGGGCGGCGACGGCGCCCACGCCGGCGAAGGCGACACCGGTCACACCGATGCCCAGCCCCAGCGCGACGGCGCCGGATGCCGGGGTGCCCAGGCCGATCATCGAGACGATGACGAGGAGGGCGAGCAGACCGCATACCCCGGAGGCGACGAGCAGGGCGGCGAGCAGGGGCGCGTGCCGCCCGATCGACCCGGCGCGCAACAGTTCGGTGCGGCCCGCCTCCTCGTCCGCGCGAGTGGCGCGGATGACGCCGAGCCCCGCCATGACCGCGGCCATCATCGCGACGAAGCCGCCGACACGCCAGGACGTGAACCCGCCGACGTGCAACAGGTCGTAGGGCGGGCCGAGCATCGCCCGCATCGTCGGATTGGCGGCCAGGCCCGCGGCGACCTCGCGACCGGCCGCGTCGTCGGTGATCGTCTCGCGATAGGCGCTGGCGGTCGCCGGGATCGTGACCCACAACATGACGAGCCAGACCAGCCAGAACCACCGGTCGGCTCGCAGGATA
>NZ_HG764815.1:4233082-4234996 GCF_001050535.1 Nostocoides australiense Ben110
CGTCGGCCTCGGTCGCGGCGACGCCGGCCCGCAGATCGGTGGCGGCGGAGCGGACGTCGGCGTCCAGGCGGGTGCGAGCGGCCCGGGCACCAGAGACCGCGTCGGAGAGCTTGTCGCGCAGTTCGGGCACGCCCAGTCCGGTGCGGGCCGAGGTGGCGAGCACCGTGACCTCGGACAGGCCGTCGCGATGCAGCAGGCGCTCCAGGTCCGCGAGGCACTGGCGCTGCTGGTCGGGGGTGAGCCGGTCGGCTTGGTTGAGGACGACGATCGTCACCGCGCCGTAGTTCTTCATCGCCGCGACGTAGTCGTCGTGCAGGCGGGCGTCGGCGTACTTCTGCGGGTCGGTCACCCAGACGAAGACATCGGCGAGCCCGATCACGCGTTCGGCCTCGGCCCGGTGCGCGGCCTCGCGGGAGTCGAAGTCCGGCAGGTCGAGTAGCACGAGTCCGTCCAGGGCGCTGCCCTCGGAGTCCGGCACCTGGTGGCGGTGGGGCACGACGAGCCAGTCCAGCAGCGGTCCTGCCGGGTCGTCGCCCCAGATCGCGGCGGTCGGGGTCGAGGTCGTGGGGCGGCGGGCGCCGGGCTTGGCGACCTCGGCACCGATGACGGCGTTGAAGAGGCTGGATTTGCCGCTGCCCGTGGCCCCGGCGAAGGCGACGACCGTATGGCTGCCGCTGCGCCCCATCCGCTCGCTCACCTTCGTGGCGATGGCCCGTGCGCGGGCGACCTGGTCCGGGTCCAGTTCGGCGCCGCCGGCGTCGACGGCGGAGCGCAGCGCGTCGGCGTGCTTGGTGAGATCCTCGGCGCTCACGCCCTTGTCGCCGCGGCCGAACAGGGGGCTCATCGAGCGGCCTGCACGGCGTCCAGGGCCCTGGAGAGGCGTTCGGTCTGATCGGCGGCGACGGTCCGGGCGCCCACGGCGTCGAGGAAGCGGGTGCGCTCGGCCTCGATGACCTCGTCGGCCCGTCGCAGGAGGGCGGCGCGGGCCTTGGCCGCCATGGTCCGCACGGCCTGGTCTCCGAAGATGGCCTCCAACACCCGCTGGGCAAGGACCGAGGTGCCGCCGGCGATGCCGGCCTCCGCGCCGGTCAGCCCGCCGGTGTGGGCGAAGGTGACGAGCATCAGGAACAGGCCGATGCCGTTGATGCCGTATGCCGCGACCCGCGCGTTGGTGCGCCGGTCCTGGCCTTCGCTGCGCACGAGGTCGAGGACCTCGTCTTGCCAGGTCCGCACCGCGGCGTCCACCCGGGGGCCGAGGTCGCTGCTCGGCTTGGCCAGTTCCGGGTGGGCGTGCAGGATCTCGGCACCGGCCGGCAGGGCCCGCCATTCGCGGGCCACTTGAGCGGCCGCCGTCGCGGCGTTGGCCTCCATCAGCTGGGCGACCCCGACGTGCAGCGCCTCCTCGACATCCGCCGGCGCGTTGGCGTGCCCACGGAACGCGCCGGTGATCCTGTCGCGCAGCTTCGAGACCCCGGACTCGACCTTGCGGAAGAACTCGCCGGTCCCGACGAAGTCCTGCCACCGCGCGAGCACCTCGCCGCGCAGCAGTTGCCCGTCGCTCATCCCGTTCTCGACACCTCGGCGGGAGTCGTCGAAGGCGCGGTTGACGATATCGGTCAGGTCGGCGGTGACGCGTTGCTGGGTGCGGCTGGCGGTGACGAGTTCCTCGGACCGGGAGTCGAGGGAGGCGAGGGCCCCGGTCAGGGTCTGGCGGACGACGACCTCCCGGGCGGTCGCGTCATTGGCCAGGTCGGTCAGCCACGACCGCAGCCGCGCCACGTCGGTCTCGGGCAACAGCCCGTTGCCGTCGAGGGTGGTCTCCGGAATCGGGAAAACGGGTGCCGTGCCCAGGCCCTGGGCGCGCAGCATGTCCACCAGGTGCGGGCGCACCTCCGCCATGACCTCCGGCGGCAC
>NZ_HG764815.1:4235096-4236768 GCF_001050535.1 Nostocoides australiense Ben110
CTTGTTCTGCGAAGCCTGTGGCTACGACTTCACCACCGGAGCGTTGCCGGCGGCGGCGCCGGCGAGCCTCGAGGGCGTCAGCGCGGCCGGCCTCGAAAGCCCCGCCCCTCCGGTGCGCGAGCCGGCCGGTGCCGGTCTGGCTCCCGAGTCCGAGCAGCCGCCGGCGTTCGCGCCCGACGTCGCTGCGGCCGAGACCGAGTCGGAAGCCGAGGGCACGCCTGATGGCAGCGGCGAGCTCGCCGGGCTGAACGCTGCCGAGGAGCTCGACGCCGACGGCCTGTCGGTATCTGCCGAAGGCGAACCGGGAGACGGCGAACCCGGTCCCGGTGAGCCGGGGGACGGCGGTATACCCGCCCCGGACGCGCCTGAGAGCCCGGAGGCGCCCGACGGTTCTGACGCCCCCGAGGGTGCAGGAGCGTTCGAGGGTGCAGGGGCGTCCGAGGGTGCAGGGGCCCCGAGTGAGCCCGCTCCGGTCTCGGGTGAAGCCGAGGAGGCGGGTGCTGGGGAGCAGCCGCCGGTGCTCGGCGGGGTGGACCCGAACGTGCCGCCGCGGATCCCCTTCCAGTGGGTCGCCGAGGTGTGGATCGACCCGGACTGGTATGCCGATCAGCAGGCCGAGGAGCCGCTGCCGTCGGCGGGCCTGCCCGTTGTCGTCCCGCTGCGGATCGCGAGCGCGCTGATCGGGCGGGCGTCGGCGAGCCGGAATATCGTGCCCGACATCGACTGCTCTGCCGACCCGGGTGTCTCCCGGCGGCACGCGCAGCTGACGACGGACGGGTCGCGGTGGTTCGTCGAGGACCTGCAGTCCTCCAATGGCACGTTCGTCGGGCCGGCGTCGGGGCCGCTCCCCGATGACCCGATCGCCGTCGGCCCCAAGACCGAGGTCGGCGACAACCGCATCTATGTGGGGGCGTGGACTCGGATCGTCGTGCGACGCGCGACCGATGAGGAGATCGCAATCGGATGAGGCCGCTGACCTTCCTCACCGTCGAGCACGAGGATCAGTGCCCACCCTCGTGGCTCGGTGAGTGGTGGGAGGAGCGCGGCGTGACACTGCGCCGGGTGCGAGCGCACGTGCACCCGGACGGCGTTGCGGCAGAGATGATTCCGGCTGATGTAGGCGACGCTGACGCCCTCGTGGTCCTCGGCGGCGAGGCGGGGGCGAACGACGACGCGGACTACCCGTGGCTCCCCGCGACCCGCGAGCTGATCGCGCGGAGTGTGGAGGGCGGCATACCTTTCCTCGGGGTCTGCCTCGGCCACCAACTGGCGACCGTGGCCCTCGGCGGCGAGGTGCGGCGCAATCCGGCCGGGATGGCCACCGGGCTCACTGCGGTGGCGCTCACCCCGGCCGGAGCCACCGATCCGTTGCTCGGCGGATGCGACGGTTTGCGTGTCGTGCAATGGAACAGCGACATCGCCACCCGACTCCCTGAGCGGGCCGTGCAGCTGGCCACGGCACCCGACGGCACTCCGCAGGCGGTGCGGTTCGCGCCATGGGCGTATGGCGTGCAATTCCATCCCGAGGCCACACCCGAGCAGGTGGACTCCTGGTGGGTCGACAAGCCGTCGGCCGCCGAAGCCCGGGAGCGCGCCGCAGCGGCATCCGCGGCGATCCACGCGGCCCGCGACGAACTGCGCACCGCCTGGCGCCCGTTTGCCGCCCGCTTCG
>NZ_HG764815.1:4236868-4238314 GCF_001050535.1 Nostocoides australiense Ben110
GCCGCCGGTGCCGGCGATGGGGCCGCGGCGCGAGCGTTTCGACGACCTGGTGATCGAGGTGGCGAGTGGCTTCGACGCGGTGCTCGGCGAGCGGTATGCCGACACCGAGTTCGCCGTCGAGGACGTGCCCCCGAGCGACCCGGCCCCGTGGGAGGAGCGCCGGGTCCTGCTCGGCCGGCTCTTCCCGGCCAGCGGTCGGCTGCCGGCCCGGATCGTCCTCTATCGCCGGCCCATCGAGGCCCGCACCAGCGACGGGTCCGAGCGGGCCGAACTGGTGCGTGAGGTGCTCGCCGAGCACATCGCCGCCCTGCTCGGCGTGGCGCCGGAGGATCTGTTGCCGCCGACCTGAGACGGCGCCGACCTCAGGCGTCGCCGGCCTCAGCCGAGCGGGCCGACCGGCTCGACGGGTTCGGTGGTGACGGAGATGCGCGCGGCCGTCAACGGCCGGGCGTCGATGACGGCCTTGGCGCCGCTGCTACCCGTGGTGAGCAGGGCGGCGCGGACGTCGCCGTTGCCGGCAACACGCCGGACCCAGACCGCATCGCTCAGGCTCAGGTCGAGGCTGAGAGTGGCGTCGTCGGCGATCGACAGTTCGCGCGTCTGTGCCCGGCCGTCGGCGACGGTGGTCACGCCGACCCGGGCGCGGCCGCCGGTGGATGCCAGCGCCAGAGTGCGGGTGCGGTCAGCGGCGGAGTCGAGCGCGGGATAGACCGCCCCGGCCAGCCCCCGGATCGGCGCGCTCGCCGGAGCCCAGGCGAAGTCGCGAGCCTTGACCGGCGTCAGCTGGGCCGCGGCGACGACCGGCTCGTCCGAGCGGATCTGCAGCGCGCTCACCCCGGAGGGCAGTTTCGTCAGCGGCACCTCGGCCGTGGCCCCGGCAGGCACTCGCAACACGCCCGCGCCGTCCGGCAGGGCGCGCGGTCCGTCGGGGGTGAGCAGCCGGACCTCGACGACGGCGTCCTGCTCACCGGGCGCGTGCAGTCGGACGCTGCCTGGCCCGGTCACGGCCGGGATGACCTGTTCGGTCGCCGGGGCGGCAAGGCCGGGCACATCGGCGAAACCTCGCGGCGTGACCCCGTCCAGCCAGTGGTCGGCCAGGACGGCGCCGACGAAGCCGCCGCGGGTCGTGACGTGGAAGAAGGGCGCGGCCTCATCCGGCGCGAGCGCATCGAGCAGCACGCTGTGCCGGCTGCGGGCGGGCACCACGATCCCGGTCGCGGCACCGGTGACGATGGGTCCGCGGCGCCCGGCGACGGCGATGTCGACCGTGACGGGGTTGGCGCCGGGGTTGAGCAGGAGCAGGCGTTCTTGACGTCCGGGTTCGGCGCTGCCGCCGGTCAGCCAGGACTCGGCCGCCGGCGCGGGGCAGGCGGTGGATGCCAGCCCGGCGACGTGGTCCTCGCGGGGGTCGCTCTCCTGGGCTGCGAGCAGCGCGGGGGCGAGCCC
>NZ_HG764815.1:4238414-4239832 GCF_001050535.1 Nostocoides australiense Ben110
GGCTCATCGAACTTGAGCGGGCAACTCGTTGGTCCCAGCTGTAGCTCGTCGGTGTTGACGAGTGCAGGCCCAGCGTATGCGGCGGCGTTGGTTCTCGGTGTTGCGGAAGCCGAAGGCGTTGCGTCCTTGGTGCTTGGCGAGCCGGTTGTAGCCCTCGGAGCGGGCGTTGGAGTAGCCGGTGAGCAGGCCGGCCTCGATCGCGGGCCACCAGTTCTCGACGGTCGCGGCGAGGCGGTGGACCTCTGGGCTGTCGCTGGCGGCGGCGAGGGACAGGAAGCGCCACAGGCGGTGGGAGATCGCGGACCGGTCAGGGACCGAGGTTCCCGGTGTGGGCGCGAGGGCGAGCAGAGCCCGGAGGTTCTCCTTCACGGCGTAGGCGTGCAGGACCTCGATACCGAGATCGCCTTGGTCGATCAGCCCGTTCCACATGCGCGCGAACGAGGCCGGGGACAGGCGTTCGTGGGCGGTGAGCAGCCGCCGCCGTGAGACCCACTCGGGGTCACGCTTGCGGCCTCGACGGCCCCGCTCCTCACGGGTGGCGCGTTGCCGCACGGCGGTGACCATGTCGTTGCCGAGCCGGACCAGGTGGAACCGGTCGGCGACCAGGACCGCGCCCGGGAGGGCGTCGGCGACGGCCTTGGCGTAGGACGCGGACAGGTCGATACACACGTGGGTGACGTTGTCCCGCCAGGCTTTTGGCTGGTCGGTCAGCCAGTCCGAGACGACGTGCGCGGTCCGTCCATCGACATGCGCGAGCAGGCCGGCGGTGCCGTCGGCGTCGACGATGCCGGTCAGCCACCGGTCGGCGATGATCCGCCACCGGCCGGTCTCCTCGTCGCGGGCCCAGACCGGCTTGCCGCGGCGGGTCTCATCGATCCCGAGCACACGCACCGCCGGCACCGGCGCGGCCAGCTCGGCATCGACGTGCGCGACGAACGCGGCGTGCACGATCGGCCAGGACACCCGGTACCGGTCCACGGCCGCCTGAACACACGCGGCGTCGGTCGCGACCCGCTCACCACACTCGGCCCGCAGCCGGGACGTCAGCCTCGAGCGGGCCGGCACCGTGGCCAGTGACTCGGTGAATGTTCCTCTCGGGCAGGCCCGTTCGCGGCACCGCCACCGCGTCTTGTGCCACACCAACCGGACCGACGAGGCCCCGTACGGCAGGTCCCGCGGATGCGTGGTCGTGCGTTCCTTGACCGAGGTTGACAGCACCCCGCACTCCGGGCACGCTGCCGCGGACCGTTCATCGGTGACGACGTCCACGACCCGGCCGCCGTCACCATCGAGGGTGACCAACGCCACCGCAAGTCCCTCGATCCCCAACAGCAACGTCGCCGACCGCTGCCGTCGAACCATCCCTGTATGCGTACGCTGAACCAAGCCCGTGACCTCACCTTCGTGACCATGAACTG
>NZ_HG764815.1:4239932-4241254 GCF_001050535.1 Nostocoides australiense Ben110
GGCTGCCGTCGCCGCGGCGCTGCTCACGGCCGCCACCGCCGGTGCCGCGCTTGCCGTGCCGCACCTGCCCGGTGTCGAGTCCCGCCCGCGGGTCCTGGCCCGCACCATCGTCGACCCCCCGTTCGATGTCAGCGAGCTGGTGTCCCCGCTCGCCGGCTTCCGCCGCTACGGGTCCGGCCTGCGGCAGCTGTGGGATCAGGACCTGCTCTCCGTCAGCGGGGCTGAGCCGGGCCAACGGCTGCGATTCGCCGTGCTCGACACCTACACCGGGTCCGTGTGGAGCGCGGGCACCGACACCATGAGCGGCGGCGTCTTTCACCGGATCGGCAGCTCGGTCGCCGAGCCGGAGGCCGTTTCCGGTGCGCCCCAGTCTGTTTCGGTCACCATCGAGGCTGCGTATGCCGCCGTCCCCGAACTGTCGCCCTGGGTCCCCGGGACGGGCCTGCCGACCCGCGTCCGCTTCACCGGCCCGCAGGGCGAGACCGCCGCGGCGAACGTGCGCCTCAACCCCGCCACGGGGCAGCTCATCGTGCCGACGCGGCTGGCGGCGGGCACGCGGATCGACCTGACGGCATACCCGGTGCGGGAGGTGCCGAAGGGGGGCATCGAACCCGACCCGGCGGCGACCATCGACCAGGCGGCTGGCGCCTTCCTGGCGCCGTGGGCGGCGGAGTGGGCCGGCGAGGCCACGCGCCCGTGGAACCGGCTCGCGGCGATCGGCAAGCAACTCGTGAAGACCGGCGCATTCAGCGACGGCACGAGGAAGGGCGAGGAACAGTACTGGCCCGGCCACGGCCAGGGCCGCCTGCTGCGGCTGCTCAGCGAGGCGCAGCCGGTCGGCAGCGACGAGCAGTATGCCGCCGCGTTCGCCCTGCTGGCGCAACAGAACGGCATACCGGCGCGGGTGGTCATGGGCGCCGTGGTGGAGGACCCGAGGCGGGTGCGCGGACGGGACGTGCACGCGTGGATCGAGGTACGTGCCGCGACGGGCGAGTGGTTCGCCGTGCCGAACGCGTTGTTCATGCCGGGACGCTCGAAACTGCCCAAGCGCACCGACTTCGAGGATGCCCGGCCGGCCGATCAGGCGATCGTGCCGGGACCGAGCGGGCGGCGTCCGCCGGGGTCGGTCGACTCGCTGATCGACGGTGTGCCGCCGGTGCAGCGGCCCAAGCCGTCCGGTGCCACGTCGGCCGAGAACGGGCTCGGACTGCCGGAGGTGCAGATCCCGGGGTGGGTCGATCGGGTCGGGTCGTATGCCGCTCCGCCCCTCGCCGCGCTCGCGGGCGCCGCGCTGCTCGTCACCGGGCTGCGGGGCTGGCGCC
>NZ_HG764815.1:4241354-4242640 GCF_001050535.1 Nostocoides australiense Ben110
GGTCGTGTCCAGCGGCCGGTGTAAATGAGACGGGCGTAGGTTCGGTTTCGAGACCGCTCAAAGTCATCGAAGAAAGGACCCTACGCCCGTGTCTGCACGAGTATCACCCACCGATCGGATCCACGCCAGGATCGACGCCCTGTTCGCGCAGGACCGGCCGCTGCCGGAGGTCTTGGAGGAGGTGGCCCGCCTCGGCGCGCAGCTGTTGATGCAGGCCGCCCTGGAGGCCGAGGTCACCGAGTTCCTGGGCCGGGAGCGCTACCAGCGCGCCGCGACCATCACCGACGCCCGGGCTGGGGTCGCGTAATGGGTACCGGCCGGTGACGGTCAAGACCACCGCCGGAGCGGTCCAGCTGGAGCGGCCGAAGCTGCGCGGCACCACCGCCGCGTTCGCCTCCCGCCTGTTCGGTAAGCATGTGACCAAGACCAACGCGTTGGAGTCGTTGGTGATCGCCGCGTTCGTGCGGGGCCTGTCGGTGCGCGATGTGGAGGCCACCTTGGCTGAAGCCCTCGGGGACCAGGCCGCGATCTCCAAGTCCACCGTCTCCACCATCTGCCAGGCGATCACCGCCGAGTACGAGCAGTGGGCTGCCCGCCGCCTGGAGGGGGTGAGCGTGGATTACCTGTTCCTGGACGCCTCGTTCTTCCGGATGCACCCCGGCAGCCCGGCCGAGCCGGTGCTGGCCGCCTGGGGGATCAGCACCGACGGCAAACCCATCTTCATCGGCCTCGCGCCCGGGGCCGGGGAATCCACCGACGCGTGGGTCGACTTCCTGGCCGACCTGCGCCATCGGGGCCTGGGCAGTCCGCTGCTGGTCATCTCCGACGGCGCTCAAGGATTGATCGCCGCGATCGAGCAGATCTACCCGAAAGCGTTGCGGCAGAGGTGCCTCATCCACCGGCTGCGGAACGTTCTGGCGAAGACCCCGACCGGGATGCAGGACGAGATCCGCGACGGCTACTGGGCCATCTTCGACACCACCGACCTCGATATCGAACCCGGCCCCGCGCTGGTCGACCTGATCGACACCCGCGTCCGCGCGTTCGCCGAGAAGTACGCCGCCATCTACCCGGCAGCGATGAAGATCCTGCTCACCGACGCCGCCGGACTGAGCGCCTACCTGCGCTTCCCGGCCGAGCACCACCAACGGATCCGGCACTCCAACTTCATCGAACGCACCTTCGGCGAAACCCGCCGCCGCGCCAAAGTCATCGGCCGCTTCCCCGGCGAGACCTCCTGCATCAGCCTGGTCTGGGCCGTCCTGGACCGCGCCTCCGCCGGCTGG
>NZ_HG764815.1:4242740-4243921 GCF_001050535.1 Nostocoides australiense Ben110
TTGCTGACCGAGGCGGCGGCGGTGTGGCCGGTGCACCGCTTTGCGTGGCACTACCGCAGCCGGGACCAGCGCCTGACCGAGTCGCCGGTCGCCGCGGCATACCCCGAACTGCGGACCTTTCCCTCGCCCTCCGACACCGGGGTGGTCCGGGTCGAGGCCGCTCCGGTCACCGAGCACGACCACGGCCTCGTCGCGCAGGCGGTGCGCGCCGTCGTGACGCACGCGCGTCTGCAGGCGAAGGAGTCGCTGGCCGTCCTGACCGTCGATCCCGAACTCGCGCAACGCATTCGGGACGGGATCCGCGCAACGACCGACCCGAGTGTCGCCGACTTCCTCGGCGGGCAAGGCGGAGAAGCCCTGGTCGTCCTCGACGCCGCCCACGCCACCGGTGTCGTGCGGGACGCGGCGATCGTGGTCCTCGGACAGCAGACCCCCGACCTGGTCGCCGGCGCCGCCGGCGCCCGACTGCTCACCGCGGCACTGACGCGGGCCCGGGCTCGCCAGACCGTGCTGCATACCCTCGACGCGGCGAAGCTGGCGGACGCGGCCGGCGACGGTCCGGCTCGCCTCGGCGCGCGGATCCTTGCCGATCTCTTGGCGAACGACCGGCCGAAGGTGACCACGACCTCGGAGTCCACACTGACCCGCGACCTTGCCCGCCGACTGAAGAGCCGTGGTCTGCGCGTGCGCGAGGGCGTCGCCCCCGGGATGGTCGACCTCGCCGTGCGCGACCCCTTCACCCGTGGCCCGGTCGCGCTGGCCATCCAAATCGACGGACCCGCGTATGCCGCTCTCGGGGGCAACCGGATGCGCGATCGCCTTGTGCAAGAACAGCTTCGGCGCCTCGGCTGGCGCCCGCTACGCATCCTGACCGTCGACCTGTTCCGAGACCCGGCGCGCGAGGAGGCCCGCATCGTGGCGGCGATGGAGCGGATGGCGGCCGGTGACATGCGCACCGGACCGATCACCGGCAAAGGGGCCCGGCGCGCCAGCCGCCCGGCGACGGGAAGGGCCGCTGACGGTGCCGCAGACCAACCCGCCGCAACCGGACGCCCCGAGCAGACGCGCGACGACACCGACGCCGGCTGGGGCGAACGCCCCGCCTCCGGAGGCGACCCGGCGCACGACCGTTGGTTGCAGGAGAACCGCCCCCCGCACTGGGACTGACGCTGCACCGGATG
>NZ_HG764815.1:4244021-4245193 GCF_001050535.1 Nostocoides australiense Ben110
CCGGCAGGGCGCCGTGCCCGTAGCCGTCGGCCTTGACCACGGCCATGACCTCGGCGTCTCCCGCGCGACGGCGCAGTTCGCGCACATTGTCGGAGATGGCGCTCAGGTCGATCTCGACATAGCCCGAAACCCCCGCCGGCACCGTTGCGGTGGGTCGGTGGGCGGGCGGGGTGGTCGGCGCGGCTGTGGTGTCCATGTGGTCTCCGATTCTAGTTCGACGGGGCGTCGCCACCCCTCACGCGCGCCGTCGGCGGGCCTACGAGTGGATCGGGGGCATAGTGAGTCGTATGCCGCCGCTCGACCCCAGCACGCTGGTCGCCGAACTCCTCGGCCGCCCCCTGGTCGCGGCGACCCGTCTCGGCGGCGGCGATATCGCAGATGCGTGGCTGCTCACCCTCGAGGGTGGCGAGCGCGCCGTGCTGAAAACCATGAGCGGAGCGGATGCGGACTTCTTCGCCGCGGAGGCGCGGGGTCTGGAGTGGCTGCGTACGCCGCAGGGGCCGCCCGTCCCGCGAGTGCTGGCCGCCGGACCGGCGGGGATCGTCATGGAGTATGCCGCGCCCGGTGCCCCCACGCCCGATGCCGCGGCGGACTTCGGCCGGCGGCTCGCCCGGATGCATGCCGCCTCGCCCGGCGGTTTCGGTGCACCGTGGCCGGGGTTCATCGGCAGCATTCCGATGGACAACGCAAGCCCGGACGGTGAGTCCTGGGCGGACTTCTTCGCGCGGTGCCGGGTGGCGCCCTATGTGCGGGCCGCCCGGGACCGCGGGTCCTTGTCCGCCACCGATGCCCATGTCATCGAGTCGCTCCTGCCCCGGCTCGCGGACCTGGTGCCCGCCGAACCTCCGGCCCGCCTGCACGGGGACCTGTGGAGCGGAAATGTGCACTGGGGCAAGGGCTCTCGGGTGTGGCTCATCGACCCCGCCGCCCACGGCGGGCACCGCGAGAGCGACCTGGCGATGCTCGCCCTCTTCGGTGCGCCGCACCTCGACGCGATCGTCACGGCATACCAGGAGGAGGCGCCGCTGGCGACCGGCTGCCGGGACCGCATACCCATCCATCAGCTCTTCCCGCTGCTGGTGCACGCGGTGCTCTTCGGCGGCGGCTACGGCCCCCGGGCCGCGGCCGGCGTGGCACCCTTCGCCGCGCGCTGACCCGCGACCGGCACCCTC
>NZ_HG764815.1:4245293-4246422 GCF_001050535.1 Nostocoides australiense Ben110
CCAGTCGGGCCGGTCGGCCTCGGGCTCCTCGCCGTAGACCTCGGCGCCCGTCGCCAGGTGCTCCTCGGCTGCGGCGTTGGCAGCATCGACTGCGCTGGCCCGCTCGCCTTCGAGGCTCAGGTCCGCCTGCAGGTCGCCGCCCTGCGCGTCGAACCCGGCGGATTCGCCGAGGCCGAAGCGGTGCGACGCCGAGGGCTCGGAGACGGAGGCATCGCCCGGGGCATCGGCGGCGGCGTCGGCGTCATCGCCCGACCACGCGGCGGCGATCTCCTCGGCCTCGGCCTCCTCCGGTGCGGGGATGACCGGCATCGGCGCCTCGGCGGACTCGGCCTGCATGCCGATGTCGCTGCTCGAGGTGCCGGCGTCGTCCGCCGCCCAGGCGTCGGCAATGTCCTCGGCATCCGTGGTGTCCTGCGCCGGGACGGGCGCGGCGTTCTGCGGTTCGGCCGCCTCGTCGTCGAGGCCGGCGGCGTCGACATAGGGACCGTCGGCGCCGTCGCCGGCCACGTCGAAGCCGGTGGCGTCCACCTCGGGCAACGAGCCGGCCTCGTCGAGGCCGGCGGCGTCGATCTCGGCGTGGGCCGCCGCGGTGGACTCGCTGTCCATGCCGGCGGCATCGACGTGACCGGCAGCCGATTCGGACGCGTCGACGTCAGGTGCGTCGAACGGCGCAGCTGCTCCGGCTGCGACCGCGGCATCCGCTGCGGCGCCATCGGGGGTCATGCCGGGAAGCGTGCCGTCCTCGGGCAGGTCGAAGTCGTCGGCGTCGGCGCTCAGGTCGGGCAGGTCCAGGCTCGGCATCTCGGTGTCCGCCGTCGCGGCGCGGGCCTCGGCCTCGGCAGCCGCGAGGCCGTCCACCTCGGCATCCCCCGCGAGACGGGAACCGGGGATGACCCCGTCCTCGCCCACCACGAAGTCCGGGTCCGTCTCGAGGTCCGGGTCCGCCACGAGCTCCGGCGCGCTGCCCGGCTCGGGGTCGGCATCGGCATCCGACGCCTCGACGTCAGCCTGCGCACTCGTCAGCGCCGCCTCCGAGCCGCGGTCGGGGTGGGTCTCTTCCCAGACATGGGGGGTGCGGCCGGCGGCCACGTCGGCCTCGGCCTCGGCGGCCTCGAAGTCGCCGACGAGC
>NZ_HG764815.1:4246522-4247641 GCF_001050535.1 Nostocoides australiense Ben110
GGGGGCGCCGGGCAGCCCGAGCGTGCGGGTCGAGGACGCCGTGATCTCGCGGACGCCGGGGATCGCCAGCGCGCTCGACGGGTGGGCCGGGTCCGCGACGAGGCGGCCGCTGACGGCATACGACCCGTCAGCCGTCGTCGTCACCTCCCGCCGCAGGGTCCCGCTCTCCTCCGCCGGGCGATAGCCGCCGCCGAGACACTGGAAACCCGCCGCCGTGCGAATGCAGCCGTCGGCGGCATCGCTGTCGCGGCTCAGGACGAAGCCCTGCGTCACGCCGCGGGTGACCGGCTGCGGCAGCCGGACGGTCTCGGTCGGCGCGAGGTCGTCGATGCCGACCTCCGCCAGGCCGGTCAGGACGGCGCCGGGCGCCCCGTCCACGGTGTCGAGGATCCGCACCTCGAGTTCGCGGCCGCTCATCCCCGCCGGCAGGGACACCGGGGCGGACGCGCCGATCTCGGTGTCGATGCTCTTGCCGCCCAACGAGATCCGCACCGACGTCGGCGAGCTGATCCCGGCGCCGAAGAGGTCCGGGTCCGCCGCGGGCCGGACGCGGACGGTATGGACGGTGCGCTCGGCGGGGAAGGTCACGGCCAGGGTCGGCGCGGAGTCGCCGAACGTCAGCCAGGCGGTCGCCGGGTCGCCGTCGAGGGCGGCATACGGCCGGCGCGCGGGCGCGAGTCCGGCGAGGGTGAGCTGGTCGCCGAGTGCGGTGGAGGCCGACACGCCGGCGATCCCGCCGCCGTAGGTGATGGTGGAGCGCAGGCGCCCGTGCGGCCACGGGAAGTAGTCGGTGCTCGCGTCCGACTCGCCCGCGGTCAGGGTGCGGGTGACGTCCTGGCCCCGGGTCGCGCCGAAGTAGCGGTCCCGGGCGCGGAAGCTGTCGGTCTCGATCCGCGGGTTGGTCTCGCCGGGATCGGCGTCGCCGTCGAAGCGCACCGGCCCCTGCGCGAGCCCGCTCTCGGCCAACGCCGGCAGCACCTCGCTCGCCCCGGACACGACCGGCACGGACGTCACCGGCCATAGGCTCGCGCGCGGCGCGGCGCGGCCCGTGACGGCGTAGATCTCGACCGGGGCCACGCGGGTGCCCGTGATGTCGGTGCTCATCGGCCCGAACCGGGC
>NZ_HG764815.1:4247741-4248761 GCF_001050535.1 Nostocoides australiense Ben110
CCTGCCGATGCCCACGGTGCGCTCCGACGCGCCTGGCTCGGGCCCGCTGGTCGACAGCTTCGGCCGGATCGGCCGTGACCTGCGCGTCTCCGTGACCGACCGGTGCAACCTGCGGTGCACCTATTGCATGCCGGCCGAGGGACTTCCCTGGCTGCCCAAGCCTGAGATGCTCACGGACGACGAGCTGGTCCGGCTTATCGGGCTCTTCGTGCGCCTCGGGGTCCGCCAGATCCGTCTCACCGGCGGCGAGCCGATGCTGCGCAAGTCACTGGTGAGCGTGGTCGAGCGCATCGCCGACCTCGACCCGCGGCCGACGATCGCCATGACCACCAACGGAATCGGGTTGGACCGGCTGGCCGCTCCACTCAGGGCGGCCGGGCTGGACCGGGTCAACGTCTCCCTCGACACGATCGACCCGCAGGAGTTCGTCGCGCTGACGCGGCGGGACCGGCTCGGCGATGTCGAGGCCGGGCTCAAGGCCGCTCAGGACGACGGCCTGACGCCGGTCAAGGTCAACGCCGTCGCCATGCGCGGAATCAACGACGAGGACGTCGCCGACCTGCTCGCGTGGTGTCTCGATCGCGGCTACGAGTTGCGCTTCATCGAGCAGATGCCCCTCGACGCGGGCCACGAATGGCAGCGCGGCACCATGGTCACCGCCGGCGAGATCCGCAGCGAACTGGAGAAGACCTACCGGCTCACCCCCCTCGACGGTCGTGGCAGCGCACCCGCCGAGCGCTACCTGATCGACGACGGACCGCATACCGTCGGCATCATCGCGAGCGTCAGCGCGCCCTTCTGCGCCGCCTGCGATCGGGTGCGCCTGACGGCCGACGGCCAGTTGCGCAACTGCCTCTTCGCCAACAGCGAATCCGACCTGCGCGGGCCGTTGCGCGACGGCGCGGACGACGCCGACCTGGAGGCCATCATCCGCGGCGAGATGTGGCGCAAGGCCCGTGGCCACGGCATCGGACGACCGGACTTCCACCAGCCCGACCGCCCCATGAGCGCCATCGGAGG
>NZ_HG764815.1:4248861-4249879 GCF_001050535.1 Nostocoides australiense Ben110
CGCGCCGCGCTCGCCGGGGGCGCCACCTGGCTCGGAGTCGCCCAACTCGCCGAGGCCCTCACCCTGCGCGGCGCGGGCGTCGAGGCCCCGATGCTCACCTGGCTCTACGTGCCGGGCGCGGAGGTCGAGGCGGCACTGCGAGCCGATATCGACGTGACGATCTCCGCCGACTGGCAGCTGCGGCAGGTGCTCGACGCGGCCCGCAGCATCGGCTCACCCGCACGCGTCCACCTCAAGGTCGACACGGGGCTGGCCCGCAACGGCGCCTTCGGCGCCGCGTGGAGCGATCTCGTGCGCGGCGCGGCCGCGGCGGCGGCCGAGCAGGCGATCGAGGTCGTGGGGGTCTGGTCGCACTTCGCGTATGCCGATGCGCCCGACCACCCGACGGTGCGCCAGCAGCAGGAACGCTTCGTCGAGGCGGTCGCGGAACTGGAGCGCGAGGGCGTTCACCCGCAGCTGCGCCATCTGGCGAATTCCGCTGCGACACTGACGAACCCATCGGCGCACTACGACCTCGTCAGGCCGGGCCTGGCGGTCTACGGGCTCTCGCCGACGCCGGACCTGGCCAGCAGCGCCGACTACGGCTTGCGCGAGGCGATGCGCCTGGTTGCCCGGCTCAGCCTGGTCAAGGACATCCCGCAGGGTCAGGGCGTCAGCTACGGCCACTCCTACCTCACCGACCGGGACACCCGGCTCGGGCTGGTCCCGCTCGGCTACTCCGACGGCATCCCGCGCAATGCCTCGAACGCCGGACCGGCGCTGCTCGACGGCCGGCGGCTGACCATCGCCGGTCGCGTCTGCATGGATCAGTTCCTCCTCGATCTCGGACCCGACGCCACGGCCGAGCCCGGCGACGAGGTGGTGCTCTTCGGGGCCGGGGCGCTCGGGGAGCCGACGGCTGAGGACTGGGCGGCGGCGACCGGGACCATCAGCTACGAGATCATCACGCGCGTCGGGGCGCGGGTGCCGCGTTACTACGTCGAAGGTCAGGGCTGATGGCCGATCGCCGGCTGACCGC
>NZ_HG764815.1:4249979-4250984 GCF_001050535.1 Nostocoides australiense Ben110
CCCCGAATGGGGCCCGCCTCAGGGACACCCCAGGGCCGACCCGCATCGCGCCCCCGCGCGCGCGCGGGCAGGCTGGGACCATGACCACACCGCCGCCCCCTGCCCCCGCGCCGGGACCGTCGTCGTCCTCCGCGCCGGGGCGCGAGCCGATCGTCGACGAGTTCACGTCGGCAGTCGCCCGGCTCGGCATCCGGCGCACCACGGAGGGCTGGGTGGGCGGCGTGTGCGACGGCATCGCGTTGCGCTGGAGCATCGACCCGGTCGTGGTCCGGGTGGCGTGCATCGTGCTGGCGCTCTTCGGCGGTTTCGGGATCGCCGTGTATGCCGCGGGCTGGCTCCTCCTGCCCGCGCCGGACGGCCCGAGCCTGCTGAGCCGGATCTCCGCGTCCGCCGGGCACACGGTCGCGCTCCTGGCCCTGGCCGGCCTCGCCCTGGTCGTGATCGTCTTCAGCGGCTCGGGCCTGTACGACCCGCAGGGGTGGGGGCTCAGTCAGCTGCTGCTCCTGCTGGTCATCGGCGGGGTCGGGTATGCCGCGCTGCGCTCCCGCCCCGGGCCGGGCACCGCTCCGCCGCCCCCGGCCCAGCAGGCCCCGCCCGGCGCGGCTGGATCACCTGGCGTGGCTGGATCATCCGGCGCGACTGGATCGTCCGGTGCGACTGGGTTAACTGGTGCAGCTGGATCATCTGTTGCGGCTGGATCGAGCGGCGGGGCTGGATCACCCGGCGGGGCACCGGAAACGCACCCGACGCCCCTGTGGCCGCCGGTGCACCGCGTCCCGGCAACCCCCGGCGGCGCCGGAGCATCCGACGTCGAGCACACCCTGCCCGACCCGGTCTGGCCCGACCCGGTCTGGCCGGACCATGGTTCGCCGGGTCCTGGTTCGCCGGGTCCTGGTTCGGCGGATGCAGCGTCGCCGGATGGGGCTCCCGCGTCGGCGACCGGCGCGTTCGTGGCCTCGCAGCAGATCAGCCCGACGATCCGTGCAAGCGCGGCAGGCACCGCCA
>NZ_HG764815.1:4251084-4251924 GCF_001050535.1 Nostocoides australiense Ben110
CAGCCGGCCCGGCGCCGACCGGTCCCGCAGTGCGTGCGCGCGCCAGGCGAGCACCGGGTGCGAGGCGAGGGCGTTGACGAGCCAGATGAAGAAGCCCTTCTCCTGTTCGGCCCGGTCGGCGATGGCATTGATGTCGACGGTCGGGTTGAGGTACTTGCCGACGGCGAGGGTCTGCATCGCCGGGGCGCTGCCGCGCGCGCAATACGCATAACCGAAGTTGTCCGCTGTGTACTCCTGTGCGCGGGAGAGGACCGGCCCGACGAAGGGCACGATCTGCGACCCGAAGATGCCCAGCCAGCGCCAGTAGGACGCGTGCCCCGCGGCGATATGGCCCACCTCGTGGCCGATGATGAACCGCAGCACGTCGGGGTTCTTCAGGCGTCCGCCGACCTCGAACAGGTCGCTGTAGACGAAGATGAACCGCCGGAAGCCGTGCCCGGAAGCCGCCGCGTTGATCATGCCGTTGCCGAGCACGACATAGGCGTCGGGCGCCTTCTTCATGCCGAAGGCCGCGGCGGCCTCCTGGAGCATGGCGTAGGCCTCGGGGTATTGCGTGGGAGTGATCTTGACCCCACCGACCCGCAGCCGGGCCATCAGCTGCCCGCGCATCAGCCACAGCACGAGCGGCGCCAGCGCGAAGAGCAGCGAATAGATCCCCGGCTCCCGCCCGTTGCGCAGAGCGTCGACGACCGATCCGATCGAGACGCTCATGACGATCAGTGAGACCAGCACCGCGACGATCAGGGTGAGGTTCTCGAGGGGGTGGCGCAGCACTCCGCGGATCTCCCGCCGGCGCGCGTCGTCGAACGGCGGCGCCACCGGCACCATCCCCGGCGGCGG
>NZ_HG764815.1:4252024-4252197 GCF_001050535.1 Nostocoides australiense Ben110
GCGTTCACGGCATACCCTTCGGCGGGTATGGGAGGAGGGGAGCGGTGATGATCGAACAGATCGCCCGGATCGAGGTGCCTGGCGCCGGTCCCGAGGCGTATGCCGTCCTGGGCGGCGTCCCGCAGGCGCTCGTGCGCCCGGGGGAGCGAATGATCCTCGGGTTCGGGGCGGCC
>NZ_HG764815.1:4252297-4254053 GCF_001050535.1 Nostocoides australiense Ben110
ACGGCATCGCTGTAGTTCTCCGCTGAAAGCGGAGAATAGGGATTTCCAGAAGAATCCAGGCCGCGAGCACCCAGATCCTTCCCCCACGCTTCCTCCGCAGACCTTGCACCCGACGTCAACCGGGCAAGAAGTCATGCTGGGAACAGCGGCTGAGAACTGCACAAACGTGGTGGAGCCAAGGGGACTCGAACCCGTAACCCCCTGCTTGCAAAACTGCCCCGAAACATGCGAAACTTGTTGTGTACCAAAGGGATTCGAGGGACAGGTATAGACAGACTAACCCATCAGATGACATTCTTTCCCCCACCAGTCCCCCACAGGGACTCCCGATGCTAACGGGCTCATCGAACTTGAGCGGGCAACTCGTTGGTCCCAGCTGTAGCTCGTCGGTGTTGACGAGTGCAGGCCCAGCGTATGCGGCGGCGTTGGTTCTCGGTGTTGCGGAAGCCGAAGGCGTTGCGTCCTTGGTGCTTGGCGAGCCGGTTGTAGCCCTCGGAGCGGGCGTTGGAGTAGCCGGTGAGCAGGCCGGCCTCGATCGCGGGCCACCAGTTCTCGACGGTCGCGGCGAGGCGGTGGACCTCTGGGCTGTCGCTGGCGGCGGCGAGGGACAGGAAGCGCCACAGGCGGTGGGAGATCGCGGACCGGTCAGGGACCGAGGTTCCCGGTGTGGGCGCGAGGGCGAGCAGAGCCCGGAGGTTCTCCTTCACGGCGTAGGCGTGCAGGACCTCGATACCGAGATCGCCTTGGTCGATCAGCCCGTTCCACATGCGCGCGAACGAGGCCGGGGACAGGCGTTCGTGGGCGGTGAGCAGCCGCCGCCGTGAGACCCACTCGGGGTCACGCTTGCGGCCTCGACGGCCCCGCTCCTCACGGGTGGCGCGTTGCCGCACGGCGGTGACCATGTCGTTGCCGAGCCGGACCAGGTGGAACCGGTCGGCGACCAGGACCGCGCCCGGGAGGGCGTCGGCGACGGCCTTGGCGTAGGACGCGGACAGGTCGATACACACGTGGGTGACGTTGTCCCGCCAGGCTTTTGGCTGGTCGGTCAGCCAGTCCGAGACGACGTGCGCGGTCCGTCCATCGACATGCGCGAGCAGGCCGGCGGTGCCGTCGGCGTCGACGATGCCGGTCAGCCACCGGTCGGCGATGATCCGCCACCGGCCGGTCTCCTCGTCGCGGGCCCAGACCGGCTTGCCGCGGCGGGTCTCATCGATCCCGAGCACACGCACCGCCGGCACCGGCGCGGCCAGCTCGGCATCGACGTGCGCGACGAACGCGGCGTGCACGATCGGCCAGGACACCCGGTACCGGTCCACGGCCGCCTGAACACACGCGGCGTCGGTCGCGACCCGCTCACCACACTCGGCCCGCAGCCGGGACGTCAGCCTCGAGCGGGCCGGCACCGTGGCCAGTGACTCGGTGAATGTTCCTCTCGGGCAGGCCCGTTCGCGGCACCGCCACCGCGTCTTGTGCCACACCAACCGGACCGACGAGGCCCCGTACGGCAGGTCCCGCGGATGCGTGGTCGTGCGTTCCTTGACCGAGGTTGACAGCACCCCGCACTCCGGGCACGCTGCCGCGGACCGTTCATCGGTGACGACGTCCACGACCCGGCCGCCGTCACCATCGAGGGTGACCAACGCCACCGCAAGTCCCTCGATCCCCAACAGCAACGTCGCCGACCGCTGCCGTCGAACCATCCCTGTATGCGTACGCTGAACCAAGCCCGTGACCTCACCTTCGTGACCATGAACTG
>NZ_HG764815.1:4254153-4255082 GCF_001050535.1 Nostocoides australiense Ben110
CCAGCCGGTCGACGACGTCGCCGAGCAGCGCCGGGTCACGGTCGGTGCGCCCACTCTCCGGTGCGCCGCGGGGGGCGCGTTTCGGCATACTGCCGGGGCGCAGCCCCTTGGCGCGGGCGAGGGCACGCGCTCGCGCCAGTGCTTCGGCGGGGGCGTCGGGGTCCGACGGGGCCAGGTTCTCGTCACTCATCGGGAGCTACCGGGTATGCCGTGATCTCACCCTTCGTCACCGAGAACCATTGTCCCGCAAGGGATTTTGGTATGTCGTCCGCCACCGCCGCCGTGATCAGCACCTGTTCGCAGTCCCCGATGAGCGCCGCCAGCCGCTCACGCCGGCCGCTGTCGAGTTCGGCGAAAACGTCGTCGAGGATGAGCACCGGATCGGTGCCCAGGTCGGTGCGCAGCAGTTGGTATGCCGCGAGCTTGAGCCCCAGCGCGAACGACCAGGACTCGCCGTGGCTGGCATACCCCTTGGCCGGCATCTCCCCGAGCGCCAGGACGAGGTCGTCGCGGTGCGGGCCGACGAGGCACTGTCCGCGCTCGAACTCGTTGGCCTGCACCTCGGCGAGGGCGGCGACGATGCCTGCGGACAATTCGTCGATCTCGGGCACCTCGCCGGCGGCGATGCGGGCGTTCAACCCTTGGGTCAGCGAGGCCCGGTAGGTCGCTAGCGCCTCCCCGGCCCCGCCGCTGACCTCGCGATAGGCGTGGTCGAGGTGCGTGCGCAGATCGCGCAGCAGCCGCAGGCGGGCATATAGCAGTTGGGCGCCGAGCCCCGCGAGGTGGCCGTCCCAGACGTGGAGGGTATGCAGCACGCTCTCGCGTGCCTCCTCCGCGCTGGCTCCCTCGGCCGGCCTCCGGCCTCGGCCGCCGCGGCGCAGCATCGGCGCGGACTGTTTGAGCAGGGCGCTGCGCTGCTTGACGATCCG
>NZ_HG764815.1:4255182-4255616 GCF_001050535.1 Nostocoides australiense Ben110
CGCCCTTGACGAGCGCGAGGTCCTCGGGCGCGAACAGCACCGATCGGACCTGACCGAGCACCTCGCGCGGCCGCGGGACCGGCGAGCGGTTCAGACGCGCCCGGTTGGCCTTGCCGGGGTTGATCTCCAGCTCGACCAGCGTCTCGCGGCCGTCGCGGACCACCGCGCCGCGCACGATGGCTTGGCTTGCGCCGAAGCGCACCAGCGGTTGGTCGGTGGAGACCCGGTGGGAGGAGAGCGTCGCCAGATAGCCAAGTGCCTCAGCGATATTCGTCTTGCCCTGGCCGTTGAGGCCGACCAGGGTCGTCACGCCCGGCCCGAGGGGGACCTCGGCAGCCGGGTAGCTGCGGAAGTCGATCAGGCTCAGGTGGCGGACGAACACCGGGTCAGCCTAAGGCGCGCCGGCATCTCGCCAGCGGCTGGTCGGAGCAGCA
>NZ_HG764815.1:4255716-4257319 GCF_001050535.1 Nostocoides australiense Ben110
TTCGAGCGGATCTGGTATGCCGAGCACCACAACATGCCCGCCATCGCCTCCTCGGCCACGGCGGTTCTCATCGCCCATGTCGCGGCCCGCACCGAACGGATCCGCCTCGGCGCGGGCGGGGTCATGCTGCCCAACCACGCCCCGCTCATCATCGCCGAGCAGTTCGGCACCCTGGCCGAGTTGCATCCGGGACGGATCGACCTGGGCCTCGGGCGCGCCCCGGGCACCGACCAGGTCACGATGCGCGCCCTGCGGCGCGACCCGGGCGCGAGCGACGAGTTCCCCTCCGACATCAAGGAGTTGCAGGGCTATCTCGCCGGCGAGTCGGTCATCCCGACGGTCGAGGCGCACCCGGGTGCGGGCACCCACGTGCCGCTCTACATCCTCGGTTCCTCGCTGTATGGTGCGCAGCTCGCCGCCGCGCTCGGGCTGCCATACGCCTTCGCGAGCCACTTCGCCCCCGACGCGCTGCTGCAGGCCATGCAGGTCTATCGCGAGCGCTTCGCCCCCTCCGCCCAGCTCGCCGAGCCCTATGCGATCGCCGCGCTCAACGTCGTCGCGGCGCAGGACGCCCAGAGCGCGCAGGACCTGGCGCGGCAGGTGCTCGCGGCGCGGGCGCGCAATCTCGCCGAGCGTGTCCCGGGCCTGGCGGGACGGATCGACGAGTTCACCGACGACGACCTCCTCGCCTCCCCGGTGGGGGAGCAGGCGCGGCACATGCTGACATACACCGCCGTCGGCGACGGGGAGCAGGTGGCCGCCTACCTGCGCGCCTTCCGCGAGCGGTGCGGCGCCGACGAGCTGATGATCACCAACCCGGCGCCCGGTCTGGCGCAGCGGCACACCGTCCTCGACGTCCTCGCCGGGATCGGCTGAGCCCGCCCCGCGGGGCTGTGGAAAACGTGCCGGGCTGTCGGAGGGGCGGCATAGGGTGACCCGTTTGCCGACCCTCCCCGAGCTCATGCGCGCCGCGGTCAGCGACCTCGGCGGCACGCAGCGGCCGGGTCAGACCCAGATGGCGCAGGCGGTGCTCGACGCCGTCGACAAGGAGGAGCACCTGCTCGTCCAGGCCGGCACCGGCACGGGCAAGTCCCTCGGCTACCTCGTCCCGGCGATCCTGCACGCGCAGCGCAGCGGCAAGCCCGCCATCGTCGCCACGGCCACCTTGGCCCTCCAGGGGCAGATCATCGATCGCGACCTGCCGCGGCTGGCCACCGCCCTGGCCCCGATCCTCGGGCGGCGCCCGACCTATGCCCTGGTCAAGGGCCGCCGCAACTATGTCTGCCTGCACAAGCTCGAGGGCGGCTTCCCCGACGAGGACGAGGGCCTCTTCGACGTGGGGGAGGCCGATGCCTCCGCAGGCCGGCTCGGCAAGGAGGTCGTTCGCCTGCGCGAATGGGCCCAGGAGACCGAGTCCGGTGACCGCGACGAGCTCGTCCCGGGTGTGTCCGAGCGGGCCTGGCGCCAGGTCAGCGTCGCCGCCGAGGAGTGTCTCGGCTCGCGCTGCCCGCTGGCCGGCGAGTGCTTCGTCGAACGCTCCCGGGCCGCCGCCAAGGATGTCGACATCGTCGTCACCAACCACTCCTTCCTCGCGATCGACGCC
>NZ_HG764815.1:4257419-4262209 GCF_001050535.1 Nostocoides australiense Ben110
CCTCGGGATGGAATTGCACGCCATACGCCCATGGCGCGAACCGCACCGCCTGCGGAGTGCCGTCGGGTGCCGTGGCCAGCTGCACGGCCCGCTCAGGGAGTCGGGTGGCGATGTCGCTGTTCCATTGCACGACACGCAAACCGTCGCATCCGCCGAGCAACGGATCGGTGGCTCCGGCCGGGGTGAGCGCCACCGCAGTGAGCCCGGTGGCCATCCCGGCCGGATTGCGCCGCACCTCGCCGCCGAGGGCCACGGTCGCCAGTTGGTGGCCGAGGCAGACCCCGAGGAAAGGTATGCCGCCCTCCACACTCCGCGCGATCAGCTCGCGGGTCGCGGGGAGCCACGGGTAGTCCGCGTCGTCGTTCGCCCCCGCCTCGCCGCCGAGGACCACGAGGGCGTCAGCGTCGCCTACATCAGCCGGAATCATCTCTGCCGCAACGCCGTCCGGGTGCACGTGCGCTCGCACCCGGCGCAGTGTCACGCCGCGCTCCTCCCACCACTCACCGAGCCACGAGGGTGGGCACTGATCCTCGTGCTCGACGGTGAGGAAGGTCAGCGGCCTCATCCGATTGCGATCTCCTCATCGGTCGCGCGTCGCACGACGATCCGAGTCCACGCCCCCACATAGATGCGGTTGTCGCCGACCTCGGTCTTGGGGCCGACGGCGATCGGGTCATCGGGGAGCGGCCCCGACGCCGGCCCGACGAACGTGCCATTGGAGGACTGCAGGTCCTCGACGAACCACCGCGACCCGTCCGTCGTCAGCTGCGCGTGCCGCCGGGAGACACCCGGGTCGGCAGAGCAGTCGATGTCGGGCACGATATTCCGGCTCGCCGACGCCCGCCCGATCAGCGCGCTCGCGATCCGCAGCGGGACGACAACGGGCAGGCCCGCCGACGGCAGCGGCTCCTCGGCCTGCTGATCGGCATACCAGTCCGGGTCGATCCACACCTCGGCGACCCACTGGAAGGGGATCCGCGGCGGCACGTTCGGGTCCACCCCGCCGAGCACCGGCGGCTGCTCCCCAGCACCCGCCTCCTCGGCTTCACCCGAGACCGGAGCGGGCTCACTCGGGGCCCCTGCACCCTCGGACGCCCCTGCACCCTCGAACGCTCCTGCACCCTCGGGGGCGTCAGAACCGTCGGGCGCCTCCGGGCTCTCAGGCGCGTCCGGGGCGGGTATACCGCCGTCCCCCGGCTCACCGGGACCGGGTTCGCCGTCTCCCGGTTCGCCTTCGGCAGATACCGACAGGCCGTCGGCGTCGAGCTCCTCGGCACCCTCGGGTCGCGACACCCGGGGGGCGATCTCGGTGACGTGTCCGTCGCTGAGCATCACGTCGACCGGTTCCGGCGGCCCCGCAACGCCGCCGATCTCGACGAGGCGGGCCCGGCGGATCACGGTGAGGGGGCGCTGTGTGGCTGGCACTCCCCCATTCTTGCCTGTCAGTCGTCCAGGACCAGGGGGAGCCGCACCTGTGGTGAGGCGATGACCTCGGCACCGGCGAGGGCGGCCTTGGCGCGCACGGCCCCCTGACCGTCCGCGGTCATGGACAGCGCGAGGGGATGCGTCTCCCGGGCGATGCGCCGCGGCCTCCCCGGCCATCCGGGCCGTGCTCGCCGCACTCGGTTAGTTGAGCGGGACGATGGCGAATGCCTCGGCCAAACGCCCTTCCGGCAGACCGAAGTTCGCGGCCATCCGGCTCGACATCTGCCGCAAGAAGCCTTCCAACTCCTCCCCGCGGTGGGCGGTCTGGGAGGCATGGGCGTGCAGGGCCGCCACCTTGCGGTGGAAGGTCTCGGTGATATCGACCGCGTGATCCGGGGTCGGATGCGCCATCAACCAGATCTCGCCGACATGGTGGAACGGCACGCCGATCTCGGGCCAGGCGAACGGATTCTCCGAGGCCGGGTAGGCCGCCCGGACGGCCGCGTCGCCGGCGGCGAGATGATCCGGGTGCGAGGCCTGCAGCCGCGCATAGTTGCGCTCCGGGGACTGACACACCAGCCGCCCCGGCCGCACATCCCGGATCACCGCCACGATGTCGCGTTGCAGATCGAAAGTGGGCTCGAGCCAGCCGTCGCGATAGCCGTCGAGGAAGCGCACGTCCGTGATGCCGACCTCGGCGCTGGCCGCGCGCTGCTCCTGCTCGCGCAGCGCGGGAATCGCCGCGATGTCGGCGTCCGGACGGGCGCCCTGCTCGCCGTGCGTGAGACAGAGCAGGGTGACCTCGATGCCCGCGTCGGTCCACTGCGCCGCGGTCCCGGCAAGGCCGAAGTCGGCGTCATCGGGGTGCGCGGCGACGATGAGGATGCGCTCGATCTCGCTGTCCGGCTTGGGCATCGGCATGCCGTCACCCTAGCCAAGACGCAGCTGCCGACCTGCAGGGGGCGCCACGTGTTGCTCGGTGCTGACCGGGTGGCCGCGCGCCAGGGCAAGCGCTGCCAGGGGCCGTCAGATCACAAATTGATCATGTGTCCGGCGATGCCCTCGACGGCCTCCTTGACGGCCTCGGAGAGGGTGGGGTGGGCGAAGACGTTGCGGGCGACCTCGTCGGCGGTCAGGTCCCACTTCTGGGCCAGCGTCAGCACCGGGAGGAGTTCGGTGACGTCGGGGCCGATCATGTGGGCGCCGAGGATCTCGTTGTGCTTGGCGTCGGCGACAACCTTGACGAAGCCGACCGCGTCGCCCAGACCCATGGCTTTGCCGTTGGCGGAGAAGGGGAATGCGGCGGTCTTGACCTCGTGGCCGGCGTCCTTGGCCTGCTGCTCGGAGAGGCCGAAGGAGCCGATCTGCGGGTGGCAGTAGGTCGCTCGCGGGATCATCGAGTAGTCGACCGGCATCGTCTCGGCGCCGGCGATGGTCTCGGCGGCGACGACACCCTGGGCCTCGGCGACGTGGGCCAGCATAAGCTTGGCGGTGCAGTCGCCGATGGCGTAGACGCCCGGGACGTTGGTGCGCATGACGTCGTCGATCTCGATGGCGCCGCGGTCGGTGAGCTGGACGCCGATGGCTTCGAGGCCGTAGCCTTCGGTGCGGGGGGCGAAGCCGATGGCCGAGAGGAGCTTGTCGGCCTCGAGGATCTGCTGCTCCCCCCCGGCCGCGGGCGAAACCGTCACGCGCACACCGGATCCGGTGTCCTCGACCGATTCGACCTTGGTGCCCAGCAGGACCTTGACGCCGAGCTTCTTGTAGTGCTTGAGCAGCTCCTTGGAGATGTCGGCATCCTCGGTCGGCACCATGCGGTCGAGGAACTCGACGATCGTCACGTCGACGCCGAAGTTCTTCATGACATAGGCGAACTCGACCCCGATGGCACCGGAGCCGGCGATGATGATCGAGCCGGGCAGCTGGTCGGAGAGGATCTGCTCCTCATAGGTGACGACGTTCTGCGAGACCTGGACCCCGGGCAGCATCCGGGTGACGGCGCCGGCGGCGATGATCAGGTTGTCGAAGGTGATCTCGCGGGTCTCGCCGGAGTTGAGCGCGACCGACATGGACGTCGGCGAGGTGAGGGTGCCCCACCCGTCGATCTCCTCGATCTTGTTCTTCTTCATCAGGAAGTGGACGCCCTTGACGATGCCGGCCGAGACCTGTCGCGAGCGGGCGTGGGTCGGGCCGAAGGACATCGTCACCTCCCCTTCGATGCCGTATTTCGCCTTGTCGTGGGTGAGGGTGTGCGCGAGTTCGGCGTTCTTGATCAGCGCCTTGCTCGGGATGCACCCGACGTTGAGGCAGACACCGCCCCAGTACTTCTTCTCGACGACGGCGGCCTTCAGGCCCAGCTGTGAGGCGCGAATCGCCGCGACATATCCACCAGGACCGGCACCGAGGACGACAACATCGAAGTCAGACATGGGTCCAACCCTAGTGCGGATCGGAGCCGGCCGTGGTCCGGCGTCCAGGCCCGTCAGGCCGCGAGCGTGAGCACTTCCGGCTCCGGCACGGCGCCCGTCTCGGCGGGGCGCCGGATGACGGCACGCAAGCGCGCCGCGGCCACGATCGCCCCGAGCGAGATCAGCAGGTGCAGACCGAGGAACCCACCCGTCATACCCGCCCCCAGCAGCACACCGGCGACCAGCGGCCCCAGCGCGGAGGCACCCGTTTGGACGGCCGTGAAGACGCCGAGCGTCGTGCCGACCATTCCTTCCGGTGCCAGGGAGGCGGTGAGCGGGTTGAGGATGGGGGCATACATCGTCTCCCCCACGGCGAAGACGGCGAAGCTGGTCACGAAGACGGCGCCGGCCACCGCCGGAGTGAAGAGCGCGGCGGACAGCAGCACCCAGCTCAGGGTCCAGATGCCCCCGACGATCATCAGCAGGCCGGCACCGCTGTGGCCGGCGGTGAGCCGGACGACGACCATTTGCAGGGCGATGATGACGACGCAGTTGACGGCGGCCGCGAGGCCGACGGTGCGCTCGGCCACGTCGAGGCTGGTCAGGGCGTAGGCCGGCAGGCCGCTCTCGAACTGCGCATAGAAGCCGAGCGCGAGGGTCACGGTCACCACTGCGGTCCAGCGCAGGGCGGGCACGGCCCAGATGGCCCGCAGGGCGTGGAGGCCGCCGAGGGGGCGGGCCGGGTCGTCCCCCAGGTCGTATGCCGTGGGCGCCGGCGCCCGGTGACCCGCCACGGCGATCAGCAGCCCCGATAGCGCGAATCCGGCTGCCGCAGTCAGGAAAGCACCCGTCATACCGTCAGGGCGGTCGAGGTCGACGAGGTAGCCGGCGACGAAAGCGCCGATCGCCATGCCCAGCGAACCGGCGGTGAAGACCCACGCGAAGACCCTGCGGCGG
>NZ_HG764815.1:4262309-4263916 GCF_001050535.1 Nostocoides australiense Ben110
GGCGTCGATCGCGAGGAAGGAGTGGTTGGTGACGACGATGTCGACATCCTTGGCGGCGGCCCGGGAGCGTTCGACGAAGCACTCGCCGGCCAGCGGGCAGCGCGAGCCGAGACACTCCTCGGCGGCGACGCTGACCTGGCGCCAGGCCCGCTCGGACACACCCGGGACGAGCTCGTCGCGGTCACCGGACTCGGTCTCCTGGGCCCATTCGCGCAGGCGAACGACCTCCTTGCCGAGCCGGCCTGCGGAGGCATCGGCCTCCCCCACGTCGAAGAGGCCCTCGTCCTCGTCGGGGAAGCCGCCCTCGAGCTTGTGCAGGCAGACATAGTTGCGGCGGCCCTTGACCAGGGCATAGGTCGGGCGCCGCCCGAGGATCGGGGCCAGGGCGGTGGCCAGCCGCGGCAGGTCGCGATCGATGATCTGCCCCTGGAGGGCCAAGGTGGCCGTGGCGACGATGGCGGGCTTGCCGCTGCGCTGCGCGTGCAGGATCGCCGGGACGAGGTAGCCGAGGGACTTGCCCGTGCCGGTGCCGGCCTGGACGAGCAGGTGCTCCTCCTTGTCGACGGCGTCGAGCACCGCCTGCGCCATCTGGGTCTGACCCGGCCGCTGCGTGCCGCCGAGGTCGCTGACCGCGGCGTGCAGGAGCTCGGGGAGATTCGGCATACCGGCCAGCCTATGTCCGCGGGCCGACACCGCCCGGGCCTTATCCACACCCCCGGCGAGGCGGACCGTCAGTCGATGGCCGCGAGGACGTCGAGGACCGTATGCCGCGCGGCGAGGTCGGGGGCGGGGTTGGTGATCATCAGCTCGTCGGCCCCGCATTGCTCGCGGAAGGTGCGCAGATAATCGGCCACCTCGTCGCGATCCCCCACCGCCGTGTAGGTGAGCATGTGCCGGGCCTGGTCCGCGACGGGGGAGGTCATCAGCGCGTCGACCGCCGCGTCGTCCAGTCGTCCGGCGTATGCCGGGACCCGCTCGGCGAGATTGCGCACCCGGGAGCGGAGCACCCGATCCGCCAGCTCGCGGGCCGCCCCGCCCTCAGCCGCGGCGATGACGTTGAGCGCGGCGACGGCATACGGCTCGGCGAGCTGCTCGGAGGGCTGGAAGCGCTCCCGATAGACCCGCATCGCCGCGTGCAACGCGTCGGGCGCGAAGTGGCTCGCGAAGGCATACGGCAACCCGAACGCGGCGGCCAGCTGCGCGCCGTACAGCGAAGACCCGAGGATGTAGAGCGGCACCCGCGTGCCCGCGCCTGGGTGCGCCGACACGGTCGGGATCAGGGACTCCCCGGCGAGATAACCCTGCAATTCCCTGATGTCGGAAGGGAATTCGTCGGAGGCGCGCGGGTCGCGACGCAGGGCGCGGAGGGTGACCTGGTCGGTGCCCGGGGCGCGCCCGAGGCCCAGGTCGATCCGTCCCGGATGCAACTCGGCCAGGGTGCCGAACTGCTCGGCGATGATGAGCGGGGCGTGGTTGGGCAGCATGACCCCGCCCGCGCCGAGGCGGATCCGTTCGGTGCGGGCCGCGACATGGGCGATGAGAACCGCCGTGGCCGAGGAGGCGATGGCGGGCATGTTGTGGTGCTCGGCATACCAGATCCGCTCGAA
>NZ_HG764815.1:4264016-4264973 GCF_001050535.1 Nostocoides australiense Ben110
GGCCTTCGGCGGCGACTTCGAGGCGGTGATGTTGCATTCGGGGCTGCTGGCGGCCAAGTACGTCTTCGGCGCTGACCTGGTGGTGGTTGTCCAGGGGCCCGGAAATGTCGGCACGGGAACGCCATACGGCTTCACGGGTCTGGCGGCCGGCGAGGCTCTCAACGCGGTGCACGTCCTCGGCGGACGCGGCTTCGGCGCCCTGCGCATCAGCGCGGCCGACGCCCGCGAACGCCACCACGGCATCTCCCACCACAGCCGGACCGCATACGGCCGGGTCGTCCTCGGTGAGGCGAGCCTGATCGTGCCGCACCTGCCCGGCGAATTCGGGGCTCTGGTGGCGCAGCAGGCGGGCGATCTTGCTGCCGGGGCGCGCGGTCAGGTGACCTTGATCAGCGAGCCGGTCGACGGGCTGCTCGAGGCGCTGGGCGCCTGCCCGATCCCCCTGTCGAGCATGGGCCGGGGCCTGGACGCCGACGAGGAGTATTTCCTCGCGCAGGCGGCCGCTGGCCGAGCGGTGGCGCGCACGCTCGGACCGGCCGATACCCGCTGACGCCGGCAGTGAGTTACGCGCCGTGGCTCAGGACGGCGACCGGGACCCGGGCCGATTGCAGGACCTTGCGACTGACCGAGCCGAAAAGCATCCCGGCGATGCCACCGCGGCCGCGGGTGCCGAGCACCAGCAGGCGTGCGTCTTGCGCTTCTGCAAGAACGATATCCACGATCTTTCCCTGCTTCACGACCGCGGTGAATGCCACATCGGGGTGGGCCGCGATGACCGGCTCGAGGGCCGCGTCGATGCTCCCGTGCAGCCGCCGCTTGACCTTCTCGTATTGCGGCGAACCCGGGGTGGTGGCCACTACTCCGTCGACGACTTCCAAGAACCAACCGCTGACCACGCGAACCGGCACCCGCAGGCGCTCGGCCGTGGCCGCGGCATACCGCAACGCGGCGCGGCTG